>CAVORL010000006.1:0-1101029 GCA_963698595.1 uncultured Chloroflexia bacterium | reverse complement strand
GCAGACGAGCCGGCTGCGGACGGGGAGGCCTAGGCCTCCCCGATGTTCGAGTCCCTCCTCAACGCGTTCCGCGCGCCGGACATCCGCCGGCGGATCCTCTTCGTCCTCGGGATCCTCATCGTCTTCCGTGCCCTGGCCCACGTGCCGGTGCCGGGAGCGGATCCGGCGGCGCTCGCGGACTTCTTCGCGAACAACACCCTCTTCGGGCTGCTGGACCTGTTCTCCGGGGGTGGGCTCTCGCGGTTCTCGGTGGTCGGGCTCGGCGTCAACCCCTACATCAACGCCTCGATCATCATGCAGTTGATGACCGGGGTCGTTCCGCGCCTCCAGGCGCTGCAGCGCGAAGGCGAGTACGGGCGCAACCGCATCACGCAGTACACGCGCTACCTTGCGGTGCCGCTCGCGCTCCTGCAGAGCTACGGCTTCCTGGCGCTCCTCAATGCCTCCAGCGTCCTCACCACCGACTTCGACCTGGCCTCGTTCGCGACGCTCACCCAGATCGTCACCCTGACGGCCGGCTCGGTCCTCCTGATGTGGCTCGGGGAGCTCATCACGGAGAAGGGGATCGGCAACGGGATCAGCTTCATCATCTTCGCGGGGATCGTGGCCCAGATCCCCGGCGGGATCCTGCGCTTCCTCGAGAGCCCGAACATCGTCCAGGGTGTCATCTTCGTGGCCTTCGCGATCGCCGCCGTGGCGGTGATCGTGTACATCACCGAGGGCCAACGGCGCATCCCCATCCAGTACGCCAGCCGTGTCCGCGGTCGTCGCATGTACCAGGGCGGGACGACGTTCCTGCCCCTGCGGGTGAACCAGGCGGGCGTGATCCCGATCATCTTCGCCGTCAGCATCCTGCTCTTCCCGAGCCAGATCGCCGGCTACTTCACGAGCTCCGACGTGGGGGTGGTGCGGGATGTCGCCCAGTTCTTCGTCGACACGTTCGGGCCCCAGAACCCGCTCGTCTACGGCGGCCTCTACTTCCTGCTCACGGTCGGCTTCACCTACTTCTACACGGCGTTCACGTTCAAGCCCGACGAGACGGCCGAGCAGCTGCGCAAGAACGGCGGGTTCATCCCCGGCATCCGGCCCGGGAGGCCAACCCAGGACTACCTGGCCCGAGTCGTCAACCGGATCACCGTCGCGGGTGCCCTCTTCCTCGGGATCATCGCGGTGATGCCGTTCGTCATCTCGATCTTCTTCCCGGGCAGCTCCGCGCTGTCGCTCGGCGGGACGAGCCTGCTCATCGCGGTGAGCGTCGTCGTGGAGACGATGAAGCAGCTGGAGGCGCAGCTCCTCATGCGCAGCTACGAGGGCTTCATCCGGTGACGGCCGCCCGCCGGGACGCCGGCCGATGAGAGTCCTCGTGTTGCTCGGGGCCCCCGGGGCGGGAAAGGGGACCCAGGCCGAACTCCTGGCCCGGCACCTCGGGCTGCCCCGCGTCGCCACGGGCGACCTCTTCCGCGCCGCCCTTCGCGAGGGCACGCCGCTCGGCGTGGCCGCAGGGGAGTACATGGAGCGCGGCGCCCTCGTCCCGGACGAGGTCACCGTGGGCATGCTTCTCGAGCGGATCGGCGCGCCGGACGCGGAGCATGGCGTCATCCTCGACGGCTTCCCGCGCACGCGGTCCCAGGCCGAGGCGCTCGATCGCGCCCTCGCGGACCGGGGCACGCGGGTCGAGATTGCCCTCCTCGTGGACGTCCCGGCCGCCGACCTGCTGCGGCGCCTGTCGGGCCGCTGGGTGTGCGAGGCCGCAGGCCACACCTACCACGAGACTGCCTACCCGCCGCGGGTACCGGGCGTCTGCGACATCTGTGGCTCGCGGCTGGTCCAGCGCGACGACGACCGGCCGGAGATCGTGCAGGCACGCCTCGACCAGCAGCTCGGCTCGATGGAGGACGTCGTCGACCACTACCGTTCGGGGGACGTGCTCCAGGCTGTCGACGGCCGGCGCCCGGTGGAGGAGGTCACGGCGGCCCTTCTCGACCGCATCGGACCCACGCCGCTCCGACCCGAGCGGCCATGATCACCCGCAAGTCCGCCGCCGAGATCGCGACGATGCGTCGTGCGGGGCGCGTCGTCGCCGAGGTCCTGGCCCTGGTGGAGGAGCGGTGCCGCCCCGGCGTCTCGACGGCCGTCCTCGACGCGCTCGCCGAGGAGCACATCCGCAAGGTTGGCGCGACACCGTCCTTCAAGGGCTACCACGGCTACCCGGCGAGCATCTGCATCTCGATCGACCACGAGGTGGTCCACGGGATCCCGGGGAACCGCGTGATCCAGGAGGGGCAGGTCGTATCGATCGATGCCGGCGCGATCGTCGACGGCTGGCATGGCGATGCCGCCCGGACGTTTGTCGTCGGCGATGCGCCGACGGAGGTGCATGACCTCATCGCGGCGACGCGCCGGGCCCTCGAGGCCGGCGTTGCCGCGGCACAGACCGGCAAGCGCATCTGGGACATCTCGGCCGCGGTCGAAGACGTCGCCCTGCCGCTGGGCTATGGCATCGTCAGGCCCTACGTGGGGCACGGCATCGGCACGTCGATGCACGAGGACCCGCAGGTCCCGAACTACCGGACGAAGACCCGCGGGATCGAGCTCGCGCCGGGGATCTGCCTGGCAATCGAGCCGATGTTCACCCTCGGGTCGGCCGACGTGGAGACCCTGGCCGACGGCTGGACCGTCGCGACCCGCGACGGGTCGCTGGCGGCCCACTGGGAGGACACCATCGCCGTGACCGAGCGGGGGCCGGAGGTCCTCACGCGACCGTGAGGTCGCGCGTGCCCGCGCTTGTCGGATCGACCCGAAGTTGCTATGCTTCACGTTCGTGCGCCCGGCCGTGGCCGGCGCATGATCATGTGACGAAACGCTAGGGAGCCCGTGGCCAAGAAGGACGCCATCGAGGTCGAAGGGACCGTCATCGAGCCACTACCGAACACCATGTTCGCCGTGGAACTCGAGAACGGCCACCGTGTCCTCGCACACATCAGCGGGAAGCTCCGGATGAACTTCATCCGGATCCTGCCGGGCGACCGGGTTCGGGTCGAGCTGTCCCCTTACGACCTCACGCGGGGTCGAATCACGTACCGGCTCAAGTAGCCGGCAGCCACCCCTGAAGCGAAGAGGGTCCCGTTGAAAGTCCGAGCCTCCGTGAAGGCCCGCTGCGACAACTGCAAAGTGATTCGCCGCCACGGGACCGTCATGGTCATCTGCGCCAACCCGAAGCACAAGCAACGGCAGGGCTAGACGAATGGCACGGATCTCCGGCGTCGACATCCCGCGCGAGAAGCGCGTCGAGGTCGCCCTCACCTACATCTACGGGATCGGGCTCTCCACGAGCCAGTCGATCCTGCAGCAGACAAACGTGAACCCCGACACCCGGGTACGGGACCTCACCGAGGACCAGGTCGCCCGGCTGCGCGAGGTGATCGACCGGCGCCACAAGGTGGAGGGTGACCTCCGCCGCGAGGTGGCGCTCAACATCAAGCGTCTGATCGAGATCGGCTCGTACCGCGGCCTCCGCCACCGGCGGAACCTCCCGGTCCGTGGCCAGCGGACGAAGACCAACGCGCGCCAGCGGCGAGGCCCGAAGCGGGCCGTCGGCGCCCGTCGCAAGAAGTAAGGGGACGAGTCGGACGCATGGCCGATCGCAAGCGTGCTCAGAAGCAGCGCCGCCGGGAGCGGAAGGTCGTGCCCCAGGGGCACGTCCATCTCCAGGCGACCTTCAACAACACGATCGTCACGATCACGGACCAGACCGGGAACGTGGTCAGCTGGGGGTCGGCCGGGGTCGTCGGATTCAAAGGCTCCCGCAAGAGCACGCCGTACGCCGCTGCGCTGTCCGCCGAATCCGCCGCCAAGAAGGCGATGGAGCATGGCATGCGCCAGGTCGAGGTCTACGTGAAGGGCCCCGGCGCAGGTCGCGAGCAGGCGATCCGGTCGCTCCAGGCGGCCGGCCTCGAGGTCACCGCCATCACCGACGTCACCCCGATCCCGCATAACGGCTGCCGCCCTCCCAAGCGGCGCCGAGTCTGACCGGAGCTTCCGCCCCATGGCTCGCTACACCGATCCTGTCTGCCGGCTCTGTCGGCGCGAGGGCGCCAAGCTCTTCCTGAAGGGCTCGCGGTGCTACACCAAGAAGTGCGCCTTTGAGCGTCGGCCGTCCCCGCCCGGCCAGCATGGCGTCCGCCGCCGGAAGGTTGGCGACTACGGTCTCCAGCTGCGCGAGAAGCAGAAGGTCCGCCGCATCTACCGCATCCTCGAGCGGCAGTTCCGCAACTACTTCGACGCGGCCGAGGCGCGCCCCGGCGTGACCGGCGAGAACCTCCTCCGGCTTCTCGAGCTGCGCCTCGACAACGTGGTGTACCGCCTCGGCATCGCCTCGTCGCGGGACCAGGCGCGCCAGTTCGTCGGCCACGGCCACTTCTCCGTCAACGGCCGCCCCACGAACATCCCCTCGTTCCACGTGAAGCCCGGTGACACCATCGCCGTCCGCGAGTCGCGGCGCGACCGTGAGCCGTTCAAGGCCGCGAAGGAGAACCTCCGCTCCGTGCAGGTGCCGGAGTGGCTGACCATCGACGCGGCGACCCTTACCGGGACGATCGCCGCTGCGCCGCGCCGCGACCAGATGCCGCTCGAGCTCAACGAGCAGCTCGTGGTCGAGTACTACTCGAGGTAGCCCCGCCCCATGATCGAACTCGAGACCACGACCCAGATCGAGCCCGTCGCGGAGCAGGGCTCGTACGCCAAGTACGAGGCCGGCCCGCTGCCGGCAGGGTACGGGACGACCCTGGGGAACGCGCTCCGCCGTGTCCTGCTGTCGTCGCTCGAGGGGGCTGCCGTCACCTCGATCCAGATCCGCGACGTGTACCACGAGTTCACGACGATCCCGGGCGTCAAGGAAGACGTCACCCAGATCGTCCTGAACGTCAAGAAGCTCCGCCTCCGGAGCTACGCCGCCCATCCGATCCAGCTCAAGCTGATCAAGTCCGGGGCCGGCACGGTGACGGCCGCCGACATCCTCGAGTCGGCCGACGTTGAGATCGTGAACCAGGGCCAGGTCCTCATGACCCTCGACGCCGACGACGTCCAGATCGAGATGGACCTGACGGTGGAGCGCGGCGTGGGCTACCTTGCCGCCGAGCGGCCAGAGGGCCTGCCGATCGGGGTGATCCCGGTCGATGCCATCTTCACCCCCGTGCGGAAGGTCAACTACCAGGTCGAGAACACGCGCGTCGGCCAGATGACGAACTACGACAAGCTGACGCTCGAGATCGACACCGACGGGTCGGTCAGCCCGGAGGAGGCGCTGAGCAAGGCGGCCGACATCCTCGTCCGTCAGTTCTCGCTCTTCGCCAACGTGGGCGTCGCGGCGGTACCCGTCGCGGCCGCCAGCAGCGCTCCCAGGATCCCGGCGAACATGCTGGAGATGCCCATCGAGGAGCTCGATCTCCCGATGCGGGCCTACAACTCGCTGAAGCGCAACAACATCGTGAAGGTCGGGCAGCTGCTGCAGCTCTCCGACGACGAGCTGCTGCGCATGCGCAACTTCGGCAAGAAGTCGCTCGACGAGATGAAGGAACGCCTCACGATGCGGGGCTTCCTGCTTCCCGACAGCGAGCCGGCCGACCTCGACGGGTTGGACGAGGGCGGCGAGAGTGACCTGCTCGTCGAGACCCAGGACGGCGACGTGCCGTTCGAGGACGCCTGAGCGATGGCCCACCGCATCGACGGACGCAAGCTCAGCCGTACGCACGGGCCGCGGATGGCCCTCTACGGCAACCTCATCGTGGCCATCCTCCGCTACGAAAAGGTCAAGACGACCGAGGCGAAGGCGAAGGAGATCCGCCCCCAAGTGGAGCGGATGATCACGCTTGCCAAGCGCGGCGACCTCGCCGCCCGCCGCACGGTCGTCGCGGAGCTTCCCAACGAGCCGCTCGTGATCAAGAAGCTCTTCGACGAGATCGCCCCCAAATATGCAGACCGGACCTCCGGGTACACCCGGCTGGTGCACATCGGCCAGCGTGTCGGTGACAGGGCTCCGATCGTCCAGATCGAGCTCGTCTGACCGGGAAGGCACCCGAGAGGGCGCCCCCGTGCGCTACCGCGCGCGGGTCGAATATGACGGAACGGACTTTGCCGGGTTCCAGGCGCAGCCGCGAGCCAGGACGGTCCAGGGAGAGCTCGAAGCCGCGCTCGCCCCGCTCGCCGGCCATCGCCGGGTGCGGGTCGACGCGGCGGGACGAACGGACGCGGGCGTCCATGCGGCAGGCCAGGTGATCGCCTTCACCTACCGCGGGACGCTCACGGCGGCGGAGCTCGGCCGGGCGCTCGATGCGCTCCTGCCGGAGGACGTCGCGATCCGCGACCTCCGGCGTGTGCCGGCCGGGTTCCACCCACGCTATGCGGCGCGGTACCGGGAATACCGCTACACCGTCTGGAACGGGCCGCGCAGCCCGCTTCGCGAGCGCACGGCGCTCGGGGTGCGGGTCCCGCTCGACACCGCCGCGATGGCGCGGGCCGCGTCGGCCCTTGAGGGACGCCGCGACTTCTCCGCCTTCGGGGCGGCGGACCGGCAGCCGGTACGGACCCTCCACCGGGTCCGGGTCCGGCGGGACGGCCCGCTCGTGACGATCGACGTCAGGGGCGATGCCTTCCTCCGCCACATGGTCCGGCGGATCGCTGCGGCGCTCCTCCTGGTGGGGCGTGGCGAGGTCGAGGAATCAGCGGTGGCCGCGGCGCTCGCGTCGGGGGCACCAGCCTTCAACGGGGCGGTCGCCCCGGCGAAGGGGCTCTGCCTGCGGCGGGTCGTCCTCGGACGGCCGGCCGGGGAGATGAACGGAGACAGATGACCACGAAGACGTACACGCTCCGAGAGGCGGAGATCGAGCGAGGCTGGTACTTCGTCGACGCGACGGGCGAGACGCTCGGCCGGCTCGCATCGCGGATCGCCCGCGTCCTCGAAGGCAAGCACAAGCCCACCTATACGCCGAACCTCGATTCCGGTGACCACGTGATCGTGTTGAACGCCGGCCGGGTCGCCGTGTCGGGCTCCAAGCTGACCTCCAAGGTCTACGCCCGCCACAGCGGGTTCCCGGGAGGCTACAAAGAGGAGACGCTCGGCCACCTTCTCGAGCGGCGTCCCGACGAGGTGCTGCGCCGTGCGGTGAAGGGGATGCTGCCGCACAACCGGCTCGGCGCCAAGCAGCTCCGCAAGCTCAAGATCTACGCCGGACCGGACCATCCCCACCAGGCCCAGCGGCCCGAGCCACTGGCCTGAGGAGGAGCTCGCCCCGATGACCATGCCTGCCTACTTCCAGGGAACCGGGCGCCGCAAGACGTCCGTCGCCCGCGTCCGCCTCATGCCCGGTGAGGGCGAGATCGTCGTCAACGGCCGGTCGCTCGAGCAGCACTTCGGCAATGCGATCGCCGAGGGCGACCTGCGGATGCCCTTCCGGGTGACCGGGACCGAGGGCCGCTACAACGCCATGGTCAAGGTCGAGGGCGGCGGCGTCACCGGCCAGGCCGGCGCCATCCGTCACGGGATTGCGCGTGCACTCCTGACCGTCGATCCGGAGGGCTACCGCCTGCCGTTGCGGCAGGCTGGGCTTCTGACCCGCGACCCGCGGATGAAGGAGCGGAAGAAGTACGGGCTGAAGCGGGCCCGGAAGGCACCGCAGTACACCAAGCGCTGACAAGCCAGGCGCCCCGCCCGGGGCGCCTGCTCCGTTGCCGGAGCCGGGCGCGATGACCGACACGCTGTTCGAGCGGTACAAGGAGGCTCTGCGAGCCGGCCACGTTGCAGTGCTGCGCGGCCGCCTCGAAGACGCCGTGACTGCCTACCGCGACGCCATCTCCATTGCCGGCGACCGGGCCGTCCCATGGACTGCGCTGGGGGGGGTGCACCTGCGGATGGGCGAGCCGGAGGCGGCCCTCGGCGCGTACGACGCCGCACTCGTTCTTGCCCCAGGGGACGACCCTTGCCTGTTCGGGCGCGCCCAGGCGCTCGTCGTCCTCCGCCGGACACCGGAGGCCGCCGCGACCTACGACCTGCTCGCCGACCTCCGAGAAGCCGGCAACCACACGGCCGGGGCCGCCGACGCAGCCCGCCGCGCGCTTGTCATCGAGCCGACCGACGTCCGCAGGAGCCGCCACGCGTCGCTCGTCGTGGTGCTCCGCCGAGTCGCAGGCAACGCTGCGGCGGACGGAGCCGCCGCTGACTGGGGCCAGGCCGCGGAGGTGCTCCCCGCGGATGCCACCCCCGAAACTGAGCCGTCGCCCAAGCCAGAGCCCGAGTCCGAGCCGGCAGAGCCGGCCCCCGACCCGGAGGAGCTCGTGGAGGCTGTCGAAAAGGCGGCCGCGGCGGGTGACACCGAGGCGGCAGCTGCGGGGGCCCTCGCAGCAGCCCGGGCGTACCGCGCGGCGTCCCACGACGCAGCAGCCTTCGAGGCGTGCCTCCGCGGCATCGCAGTCCGCCCCGCGGACGTCGACCTCCACCTCCTGATCGCGGAGCTTGCCGTTGATGGCGGCTGGCGAGAGCACGCCGGCGACGTCTATCGCAACCTCGCCAGGCTAGCGGAGCTCGATGGAAACGCCCCGCGGGCAACCGAGATCCGTGCCCTGGCTGCGGCCCACCTGCCCGACGATCCCCGCTTCGCGCCCGCCTGACGCCCCGGCCCCAGTCCGCCGGGCAGTGACTCCCGCGCGTCGCCCGGACCGCCGGAGGTCGGGGAGCCCGGTGCTACACTCAGGCGACGATGTCGGACCTCCTCGAGTCGATCGCCGGACAGGTCCGGCTCACAACCCTCGTCGACATCGGGCTGACCGCCGTCGTCATCTACTGGGTCTTTAGCCTGATCCGGGGGACTCGCGCGGTTCGGCTCGTCATCGGCGTGAGCGTGATTCTGCTCATCTACGCGCTGGCCCAGGCGGCCGGGCTGCGGCTCTTCACGCAGTTGCTCCAGGCTGGCGCTGTCGTCGGGCTGTTCGCGCTCGTCGTCATCTTCCAGCCAGAGCTCCGCCGGGGCCTGGACCGTCTCGGCCGGGTTGGCTCCCTGGCCTGGATCTCGTCGCCGGCCGATCAGCGGGCCGCCGAGCGCGTGGCGGCCACGATCGCGCGCGCTGCGACACGCCTCGCCACGGAGCGCCACGGAGCGCTCGTCGTGCTGGAGCGCGAGACCGGGCTGGAGGAGATCGCCGAGACCGGCGTCATGATCCACGGTGATCTCACGGTCGATCTGCTCGTCGCGATCTTCGCGCCGCGCGCCGCGCTCCACGACGGCGCCGTGATCGTCCGCGGTGAGTCCATCCTTGCTGCCGGGGCGGTCCTGCCGCTTGCGGAGACGACGCTTGGGACCGAGCGCTACGGGACTCGCCACCGGGCCGCTCTCGGGATCACCGAGCAGACGGACGCCCTCGTCGTCGTCGTCTCCGAGGAGACCGGCCAGGCGAGTCTCGTCGAGCGGGCGCGAATCCGCCGGAACCTCGACGAGCGGCAGCTCGCACGCTCGATCTCGGCGCTCCTGCGCCCCGAGCGGCGTCGCGAAGCTATCCGGGATCGGCTCACCCGGCCAGCGCCGCCGGCCCGGGTGGTGGGGCGAGCAGCGCTGGGGGACCTGGGGCCGACCGCGGTCGGTGCCGAAGAGCCGGGCGACGACGCCCCCGGCGCGGCCGCCGGTGGCGGCCGCTGATGCCGATGCGCGCGATCGTCGGATTCGTCGTTCGGAACTGGCCGCTCAAGCTCGCCGCGTTCGGCGTCGCCACGCTCCTCTACGCTGGCCTCATCGTGTCCGCATCGGCCGAGACGTTCCAGGGCCGGATACCCATCTCGGTCCTCAGCCAGCCGCCCGACTCGTTCGTCATCGGCACGCTCGACGACGTCACGCTCGTGCGCTACCTGATCGTCGGCGCCGACAGGCCCCAGATCACCTCGACGAGCTTCACGGCGACCGTCGACCTCGCGGACCTGGTGGCGCTGCCCGGGGCGCCTCCCGTGAGCGTGCCGGTCATGGTCCGGGCCGTCGATCCCCGGATCCAGGTTCTCGACACGTCGCCCTCGCGGGTGGCGATCCGGCTCGACCCGCTCATCACGCGCGACGCTCCGGTCCGGGTGGACGTTGGTGCGGTGCCGCCCGGGCTCGACGTCCGCGAGCCGGTCGTCTCCGAGGGCACCGTGACCGTCTCCGGACCCGAAACGGCGGTGCGCCTCGTGGCGGCGGCCGAGGCCCGGGTGCGCCTCGACCCGTCCGGCCTCGACGTCAACGAGACCGTGAGCCTCCTCCCCGTCGACGCTACCGGCGAGGTGGTCGACGGCGTCGATGTCCAGCCGCGGACGGTCCGCGTGACCGTGCAGATCGGGAGCCAGCTCTCAACCCGTACGCTGCCCGTCAACGCGGTCGTCACGGGGACGCCGGACCCCGCGCTGGAGATCGCCGCGGTGGAGGTTCAGCCGGCCCTGGTGACCGTGGAGGGCGAGACGGACGCCCTGGCAGGGCTCGTATCGATCGGCACCCGGCCGGTCACGATCTCCGGCGCGACGTCGGATGTTGCCACGGAGGTCGGGCTCGTCGTCCCCGCCGGGATCGCCGTGCTCGGTGTCCAGCGGGTCACGGTGGCGATCACGCTGCGGCCGCGGGAGGGGACCCGGACGCTCGAGGCCGGCGTCGAGATCCTGAACCCGAACCCCGACCTCGCGTACCAGACCGCCGTGGACCGCGTGCTCCTGACCGTTGGCGGAACGCTCGAGGCGCTCGACGCGATCGATCCCACGGGCGTGACGGCGCGCCTCGACGTCTCCGGGTTGGCGCCAGGCACCACCGCGGTGACGGTGGACGTGCGCCTCCCCCCGGGGGTGACCCTCGTCGCCGCCTCCCCGGTTCGGGTGAACGTCACCGCGAGCCCGGTCGCAACAGCGACGCCCACCCCGTCCCCGTCGCCCGCCGTCCTCCCTACGCCGACACCGGCCCCGTAACGGTGGGACGGCTCTTCGGCACCGACGGGATCCGGGGCGTCGCCAACGTCGACCTCCGCCCTCCCCTCGCGTACGCACTGGGGCGCGCGGTGGCCTACGAGCTCGTCGGCGCCGGCGGGTCACTCGTGGTCGGCCAGGACACGCGGCGCTCGGGCGGGATGCTCGTCGCGGCGCTCTCGGCCGGCGCCGCGAGCCTGGGGACGGACGTCCTGGTGGCCGGCGTGATGCCGACCCCGGCGCTGGCATTCCTTGCCGGGAGCGGGTCCTTCGCGGCGGGCGTCATGGTGTCGGCCTCCCACAACCCGGCCGACGACAACGGGCTGAAGGTGCTCGACAGTCGCGGGCTGAAGCTGGACGACACGGCCGAGGACGCGCTGGAGCGGCTCATCTGGCGCACCGAGGAGCTTGGTGGTCCGCGGAACGCCTCGGTCGGCCGCGTCGCGGACGCCCCCGAGCTCCTGGTTCGCTACCGCGAGGCGCGGCATCGCCTGGCGCAGACGATCGCCTGCGACCTCCACATCGTCCTGGATTGCGCCAACGGGTCCGGCGGGGTGACAGCGCCGGAGATCCTCACCACCACGGGAGCGCGCGTCGACGTCATCCACAACGAGCCGGACGGCGTGAACATCAACGCGGGCTGTGGAGCCACCGCCCCCGCATCCCTTGCCGCCGAGGTGCTGGCCCGGGGCGCCGATCTCGGCCTCGCCCTCGACGGGGACGCGGACCGCCTCGTCGTCGTCGATCGCCTCGGCCGGGTCGTCGACGGGGACCAAGTCCTCGGCATCTGTGCACTGGATCGCCTTGCTCGCGGTGCGCTGCCGGGCGGGATCCTCGTTGTGACCGTCCTTTCAAACGGCGGCCTGGGCGCCGCCCTCGAGGCGGCCGGCGGGCGCGTCGTACGCACGCCAGTGGGTGACAAGTACATCCTCGAGGGGATGCAGGTCACCGGCGCCGGTCTCGGCGGTGAGAAGAGCGGCCACGTCATTGTCCTGGAACATGCGACCTCCGGCGACGGGATCCTCACCGGGCTCGAGCTGCTGGGGATCCTCGCCCGGGCCGACCGGCCGATCGACGAGCTGGCCACGGCCATCCCGCTCTACCCGCAGGAGCAACGGGCGGTGCCGGCGCGCCGGAAGGAGCAGTGGGAGGCCGACCCCATGTTGGGCGCTGCGATCGCCGGGGCCCAGCGCCGCCTCGGCGACGCCGGGCGTGTCCTCGTGCGGCCGTCGGGCACCGAGCCCACGCTGCGGGTCATGGTCGAGGGCCCGGACCCCGCGCTGGTTGCCGAGCTGGCGGACCAGCTCGCTGCCTTGGCGGGCGAGCGCCTACACTAGCGGTCCGGTGGGCGCCGGCGCGGACGCCCGCAACGGAGGTGGGTTCGGACAGCATGTGCGGGATCGTCGGCTACACGGGACCCCGCGCGGCGGGCCCGATCCTCATGGAGGGCCTCCGCCGCCTGGAGTACCGAGGCTACGACTCGGCCGGGATCGCCCTGGTGACCGATGCGGGCGACATGTTCATCGAGAAGAAGTCGGGCAAGCTGGCGAACCTGGCCACCGTCCTGGCGGGCCGGACGCCCCACGCGGGGATCGGCCTCGCCCATACGCGCTGGGCGACGCACGGCCGGCCGAACGACCTCAACGCGCACCCCCACGTCGACTGCAGCGGCGACATCACCGTCGTCCACAATGGGATCATCGAGAACTTCCGCGAGCTGCGCGACGGGCTCGAGGAGCGCGGCCACCGGCTCACCTCCGAGACGGACACCGAGGCGCTCGCCCACCTCGTCGAGGAAGCCTACGAGGGCGACCTTGCCGCCGCGGTGCGCGACGCACTCGGCCGGGCCGAGGGAGCCTACGCGATCGTCGCCATGCACCGGTCCGAGCCGCACCGGCTCGTCGGCGCGCGCCGCAACGTACCGCTCGTCGTCGGCCTCGGCGAGGGTGAGGCATTCCTCGCCTCGGACGTGGCCGCCATCCTCGCCCACACGCGCCGCGTCGTGTTCCTGGAAGAGGGGGACGTCGTCGACCTGCGCCCCGACACGATCACGATCACCGACGTGGCCGGCGCGCCGCGCCGGCGCGAGGTGAGCACCGTGACCTGGACGGAAGAGGCGGCCGAGAAGGGCGGCTTCGAGCACTTCATGCTCAAGGAGATCCACGAGCAGCCGCAGGCGCTGCGCCAGTGCCTCGCCGGTCGGCTGACCGCAAGCGGCACCCTCGGCGTGGAGGAGCTCGCGCCGCTCGCCGACGTCCTCCGCACGATCACCCGGGTCGAGTTCGTCGCCTGCGGGACGGCCTCGCACGCGGCCCTCGTCGGGGCGGCACTCGTCGAGCGCTGGACGGGCCTGCCGGCTCGTCTGACCGTCGGGTCGGAGTTCCGCTACAGCCCTCCGCCCCTTGATCCGACGACCCTCGTCATCGCGGTCACCCAGTCCGGGGAGACTGCCGACACCCTGGCGCCCACCCGCCACGCGCGCGGGCAGGGCTGCCCCATCGTGGCGGTCACGAACACGGTCGGCTCGGCCATCACCCGCGAGGCGGACGCAGTCCTCTTCCTGCAGGCAGGTCCCGAGATCGCTGTGGCGGCATCCAAGACGTTCACGACCCAGGTCGCGACCCTCGTCCTGGTCGCGGCCGCCATCGCGCGGGCGCGGGGCAGCCTGCCGGTCAAGGACGAGCGCGCGCTTGTCGCGGCGCTGCGCGCCCTCCCGGATGCGGCCCAGCGCGCCCTCGACGCGAGCTCCGGCGTGGCGGCGCTCGCCCACCGGTACGTCAACAGCCGCGGCTTCATGTTCGTCGGGCGCGGCACCTCGCACCCTGTCGCCCTCGAGGGCGCCCTGAAGCTCAAGGAAGTCAGCTACATCCACGCCGAAGGGTACGCCGCGGGTGAGCTGAAGCACGGCCCGATCAGCCTCCTCGACGCCGAGTGCCCTCTCGTCGCCGTCGCCACGCAGTCTGCCGTCTACGACAAGCTCATCAGCAACGTGATGGAGGGCCGGGCCCGCGACGCACGGGTCATCGCGGTCGCGACGGAGGGCGACGCCCAGATCGAGCGCTTCGCCGACGACGTGCTGTGGGTCCCGGTGACGCTCGAGGCCCTGAGCCCGATCCTCGCCATCATCCCGCTCCAGCTCTTCGCCTATCACATGGCGGTCGCCAGGAAGACGGACGTCGACCAGCCGCGGAACCTCGCGAAGTCCGTGACGGTCGAGTAGGCGCCATGGACGACACCCCTGGCTCGCTCGCCGGGATGGCGGAGATCGGCCTCGATATCGTCCGGGTCGAGCGCATCCGGGACGCGCTCGACCGCTTCGGAGACCGCTTCGTCGGTCGCGTCCTGACGCCGGCGGAGGCGCGGTACGTCCGGAAGAGGCCCGAGACGTTCGCCGGCCGGTGGGCCGCCAAGGAGGCGGTCAGCAAGGTGCTCGGCCTGGGGATCCGTGGCATCGGATGGCGCGACATCGAGATCGAGCGCCTGCCGACGGGGCAGCCCGCGGTGCGCCTGCACGGTCGCGCCGGGCTTCGGGCCGACCAGCTCGGCGTGG
The DNA here is from genome assembly GCA_963698595.1 of uncultured Chloroflexia bacterium. Taxonomy (GTDB): domain Bacteria; phylum Chloroflexota; class Limnocylindria; order Limnocylindrales; family CSP1-4; genus CTSoil-043. The sequence continues at coordinate 1,086,519 of CAVORL010000006.1, read as the reverse complement.
AGCGCGTGGCCGTCAGCATCACCCACGAGCGGGAGTACGCCCTGGCGATCGCCTTCGCGGTCCGGACGGCCGGCGGGCGCTACGTCTTCCCGCCCGACATCGAGGCCCAGCTCGACGCCCGGGAGGCGGCGCTCCTGCGCCGGGTGGAGCGGCTCCGCGACCTGGCACGGGAGGGGGCCTCGCTGGAGGCGGTCCCGCGGCCGCCCGACCATGGGGAGGGTGGTGGTGCCTGAGGTCGAGCACCTGGACGACCGGAGCGCGGCGGATCTGCTCCCCCTCCGCCAGCCCCGCGGGCACAAGGGCACGTTCGGGAAGCTCCTCGTCCTTGCCGGCTCCCTCGACTACGCGGGCGCGGCACTCCTCGTCTGCCGGGCGGCGGGTCGGGCAGGTGCTGGCCTCGTCACCCTCGCGGTGCCCGAATCTCTACAGCCCCTCTTCGCCGCGAAGGTCGTTGAGGCGACGACGATGCCCCTCGTCGAGGACGACGTCGAGGAGGTCGACCCTGAGCCGGCGCTCGCGCGCATCCTTGACCACGACCACGACGCTCTCGTGATCGGACCCGGGCTGCGGCCGGCCCTGGCGACCGGCGAGCTGGTCCGGGGTGTGCTGGGTCCGGCCGTCGGCGACGATGCGTGCCCTGCAGTGGTGGACGCCGAGGCGCTCCGGTCCCTGGCGGCGGAGGACGGCTGGTGGGCGGGTGTGCGTCGCCCGGCGGTGCTGACGCCCCACGCGGGCGAGTTCTCCCGGTTGCGAGCCGCGTCCGGGATCTCGCCGGGGGCGGACGGCGACCTGAACGACGACGACGAGGCTCGCCGCGAGGCGGCACTCGACGCCGCCGCCACCTGGGGCCACGTCGTCGTGCTCAAAGGTGCACACACCGTCATCGCGAGCCCCGACGGCGCGGTCTCCACGGCACCGTTTCAGAACCCCGGCCTCGCCAGCGGGGGGACCGGGGACGTCCTGGCCGGGACGATCGGGGCGCTCCTCGCCCAGGGGCTCGCGCCGTACCCCGCAGCGCGTCTCGGCGTGTACCTGCACGGGATGGCCGGTGAGGCGGTGCGCGCCCGCCTGGGCGACGCCGGCATCCTGGCGGGCGATCTCCCGGTCGAGATCGCCCTGGCGCGCCGTCGCCTCGCGACGGAGGTGGCCCGGCGCGCCGGCGGGGGTCGCCTTGGCTTCCACGCGGCCGCCGCGCAAGCCGTCGAGGAGCGGGCGCTCGATCCCGGTCCAAGGGGCCCGCGAGGCACGCCGGGCCCGTGAGCGCCACGGGCGCGGGCGTCGGGACCCCGATCGAGGAGCGTCTGCATGGTGCGGGCTTGCCGCCCCTGCCTCGCACCGCTTGGCTGGAGGTCGACCTCGAGCGCCTCGCCGGGAATGTGGCGGCGATCCTCGATGCCGTGCCCGGCCTCGTCACCCTGGAGGCGGTCGTGAAGGCCGATGCCTACGGGCATGGGGCGGTGCCGGTCGCCCGAGCCGCCCTGGCGGCGGGCGCGCGGGGCCTCTGCGTCGCGACGCTCGACGAAGCCCTCGAGCTCCGCGCGGCCGGCGTTGACGGGTCGCTGCTGGTCCTCCTCCCCGTGCCGCCCGACGGGGCCCCCGAAGCCGCGCGCGCCGGCGTGGCGATCGCGGCCGGTGACGCCGGGCTCTTGGAGCGAGCGCTGGCTGCCTATGCCGCGGCGCGTCGCGGGGCACGGAACCGGCTTGCGGGCCTCGACGTCCAGCTCGCGATCGAGACCGGGCTGGGACGAGACGGGCTCTCTGCCGCTGAGGCGGTCGATGCCGGCCGGCGGATCGCGGGGACGGTGGGCGCCCGGCTGACCGGTGCCTGGTCGCACCTCCAGGCGCCGGAAGACCGACCCCGCACGGCGGCCCAGGTGGAGCGCTTTCTGGCCACTCTTGCGAGCCTGCGGCGGGCGGGGATCGAGGTGCCCCACCGGCACCTCCTGGCCACGGGCGGACTGCTCGGCGTCGAGCGGCTCGTCAGCGGGCGCCGACCCCTGTTCGACGGCCTCCGGGTCGGGCTTGCCGTCTACGGGATCGTCCCCGAGGGCCATCCGATCGGACGCCCCGCGCGGGGGATCCGCGAGCGCCTGCGGCCGGTCCTTTCCCTGCATGCGCGCCCCGTCCGCGTCGCTGATCTGCCGCCCGGCTCGGGGATCGGGTACGGCCCTTCCTTCGTGACGAGCCGACCGAGCCGCATCGCCACGCTCCCGGTCGGCTACGCCGACGGCTGGTCACGGACCCTCTCCAACCAGGCCTCGGCGCTCGTGCGTGGTAGCAGGGTCCCGCTCGTGGGGACGGTGTCGATGGACGCGGTCATGGCCGACGTGACCGACGTGCCGGGCGCGCCCGTGACCCCCGATGACGAGTTCGTCCTGCTCGGCCGCCAGGGTGACGAGGAGGTCACCGCGGGCGAGCTGGCGCAGGAGCGCACCACGATCGCCTGGGAGGTCGTCGCGACGATGTCCCGGCGCCTGCCCCGGGTGTACACTGCGCGCGCCGTGGCGGTCGGGATCCGCACGCTCACGGAGGAACGGGGGACATGGCCCAGCTCGCGCTCTGGAACGGCGACATCTGCGATCTCGAGGTCGATGCCATCGTGAGCCCCGCGAACGTCACCATGTGGATGTCGACGGGCGTCGGCGGCGCGATCAAGCGGCGCGGCGGCGAAGAGATCGAGTTCGCGGCCGTCCGGCAGGCGCCGGTCCCCATCGGTGGGGCGATCCTCACCGGGGCCGGCACGCTTGCGGCCCGCTGGGTCATCCACGCCGTCTCTCTCGACAGCCATCGCCGCACGAGCAGCAAGGCGATCGCCGGCGCTGTCCGCAGCGCGATCGCGCTCGCGCGCGAGCTCGAGCTGGAAACCCTCGCCATTCCCGCCCTCGGGACGGGCGTCGGCGGTTTCCCTCTCGAGGAGGCCGCCAGGATCACCGTCAACACCGTCCGCGCGGAGATCGCGACTGCGCCGCGGCTGGCGACAGTGACGTTCGCCCTCCGCGGCGCAGCGGCCTACCACGCCTTCGTCGATGCCCTCGCGGCTTCCGCCCCGACCACGCCGGCCTCGACGGGGCGTCCCGCGTGACGGGTCTGGCCGGGGGCCTACCGACGCCGGAGCAGCGCGCGGAGCTCGTCGAGGAGGTCGCGCGCGAGATCCTCATGCATGGCATGGCTGGCCCCGCGATGCTCTTCCTCCACGCGAGCATGCCGGACGGCATGCTCCCCGGTAGCGGGATGGTCTTCTTCGACCCCGTGCTGCGCCGGCTCTTCGGTGACGATGACGCGCCCGCACGGGCGATCCTGGCCGACGAGATGGGGATCGAGCAGCTCATGGATCGGCTCGAGGAGCTTGACGAGGACCTGAGCTGGGACGCGTGACCGACGGGGCGCAACCATCCGCCACGGTGGAGGCCGCGCCCGGGCGTGCCGCGATGCGCCCCCCCGGCGCCTTCGTCACGGTCGACCGCGGCACGGCCACAACCGCGGCCGCCGTCGTCGGCAGGGTGCACCGACGGTGGCGGCTCCTCACCGGGACGGCCGTGCCCGCCGGCTCGGATCCCGGGGTGCTGGTCGGTCTCCTGCTCGACCGCGTTCGGTCCGTGGACCCCGTGCTCGCCTCCCAGGTTGGCCTGGCGACATCCGACCCCGACCTGCCGCGCCTGGAGGCTCGCGGCGCGCCCGCCCCGCTCGCCGTCGTCCTGGCCGCCACCGAGGCGACGCGGGACCGCCTGGAGCACGAGGCGGCCGCGGCCGGATGGCGCACCGCGGGAGCGAGCGCCGAGCGTGACGATCCGCTCGGCGCGATGCGGCTGGCGACACGGCCTGGAGTGGCGGCTCTCGTGGCCGGGACCGAGGATCCGCCGACGCCGGACGAACGGGGCCTCGTCGGGGAGCTCGCCGCCCTCGCCGCGGCGATCGCCGGGCGACGCCCCCGCCTGCCGGTCATCCTCGTCGGCGCAGTCGCGGCCCGGGCGGCCGCGTTCCCCCCGGAGACCGAGGTCCTGGCCGTCCCGCGTCCATCTGGCGAGCCGACCGGCGACCTGAGGGCGATCCTCGCTGGGCGGCGTGCGGTCCCCGGGGATGCTCGGCAGTCCATGGTCGCGGTGGCCGGCACGTTGAGCGACCTCCTCGGCCTGCGGATCGAGCTGCTCGAGGTCGGGATGGGCGGGGCGCTGCGCGTGCGGGCGGAGCCGGCCGCCATGCCGGGCGGGACGGCGACGATCGCGGCCGTCGAGGTGCCCTGCGCGGCGCTCGGGATCGCCGACGACGACGCGGCGCTCGATCGCGTCGAGGGCTGGGCAACGCTGGGTCTCGACCGGGCGCGCCTCCGCGATCGCCTGGCCGAGCTTCGCCTCGCTCCGTGGATCGACCTCGACGCAGACGGCGCCCTGTTCCGCGCGTCGGCGCTCCGGGCCTCGCTGGAGCGCCTCGTCGCGGCCACCGACGCCGAGCTCGGGCGGCCGGCTCCCGATCTCGTCGTGCTGGCCGGCGGGGCCTGGTCGTCCATCCCCGCGCCGGCGGCCATGCTCGTCCTCGCCGACGGCCTGCGACGCCCCGGGATCGTCCAGGTCGCCGTCGACCCGGCACGACTTCTCGCCCCCCTCGGGACGATCGTCGACCCGGAGGAGCGTGGCCGCGTCGTCGCCGACCTCCTCGCCGACCTCCTCGTTCCCCTCGGGACGCTCGTGCTGCCCCGCGGTGTGCGCGGGGGCCGTGGCGCGGGACACCTGCGCCTCGCCTCCGACGGGCCGCCCGTCACCGTGGAGCTCGCGGCAGGGGGGCTCGCCCTCGTCGACCTGCCGCCGGGGCAGGGCGCGACAGCCGAGCTCGCATTTCGCTCAGCCGTCGACCTGGGCGTGCGGGGCCGGCGCTTCGCCACCCGTGCGACGGGCGGGCTCGCGGGCCTTGTGGTCGACCTGCGCGACATCCCGCTTCGACTGCCGGACCGGCCCGATGAGCGCCGGGAGCTGCTCTCCCGCTGGGAACGCGTCCTCTGGCACGAGCGCGACTGATGAGCGCGCTTGACCTCGTCCCCGCGCGAACGCTCATCGTGGAGCGCCCGCGGGTCAGGGTGCCCCTCCTGCCCGGGGACCGTGTCGTCGCGACGGCCGGCATGACGGTGGAGCCGGGCGATCTCCTCGCCGAGCGGGTCCGTGATCCGTACCTCGTGGAGACCGCCGAGGGCAGTCCCCACGGCGAGCCGGCGCGGGCGGGAACGTGGGTCGCGGCAGACCACGGCCGGCGTAGCACGGCTCCCGCCGGCGAGCTTCTGTTCGAGCACGGTGGGCGGCGATGGATCGCGACCGGGCCCCACCCGGACCACGTGAGCGCCTCCGCCGCGGGACGCGTGCACGAGGTGAACCCTGGAGTCGAGATCGTGCTCGACCTGGACGGTCTCGGGATCCCCGGCACGGAGCTGATCGGCGACGCAGGGCGCGGCCGGCTTGCGCTCCTGCCGGGCGACGGGGAGGGTCGGGTCGCGCTCGACGTCGCCCATGCCGGGTCCATCGTCGTGATGCCCGGTCGCGTCGATGCCGAGACGCTGACCCGGGCGCGCGCGATGGGGGTCGCCGGGGCGGTGGTCCCGGCTCTCTCCGCGCGAGACCGCCGCGATGTCGTGGCCTCCGAGGCGCGCCAGCGGGCCGGCCTCCACCGCCACGCCCCGTTTCCCGTCCTCGTCCTCGACGGCTTTCTGCGGCGGCCGCTGCCGACTGCGCTCCGGGACCTCTTCGCGGTCCTCCAGGGGACCGAGGTCGGGCTCGTGGGAGATCCTCCGATGCTCGTCACCCACGTCGCGGCCGACGAGCTGCCGCGACCGACCGCAGAGCGGGTCCGCCTGCGCGGCGGGCGCGAGGCCGGTTGCGAGGGCACCTTCGTCGAGCTGGTCGGCCCGTGCCGTGTCGGGGCCGGGGTCACCTCGGAGGCTGCCCGCGTCCGCCTGGACGACGGGCGCAGCGTGGTCGTCGCCCTTGGTGAGCTGGAGCGCTTCGCCTGACCGACCGCTGCACGGTGGACCCCGCGGCCGGCCCGTCCGCGAACGGCGCTTCGGGTAGGCTCTGCGGGTGACCGCGCCCCATGTCGCCACCCGCCTGACCAGTCGTTCTGCCGCGGCCACGCGCGAGATCGGGGCGCGCCTGGGCGCCGTCGCCGGGCCGGGGGATGTCATCGCCCTCGTGGGCCCTCTCGGGGCCGGGAAGACCGAGCTCGCGCGTGGCATCGCGCGCGGTCTCGACGTCGACGAGCCGGTCACCTCGCCGACGTTCATCCTCGTCGCAGAGCATCCCGGCCGGCACCTCCTGTTCCACGTCGACTGCTTTCGCCTGGCTGGTCCGGTGGACGCGCTGGCGGCAGGGGTTCTCGACGACCGGGCGCCGGAGGGAGTCACCGTCATCGAGTGGGCGGACCGCCTCGGGCCAATGCTGCCGACGGCGCGCCTCGAGATCAGGATCGACGGCGCCGGCCGCGGCCGGCGCACGCTCACGCTCGTCGCCACGGAAGCCCGCCACGCGCGCCTCTTGGAGGTTCTGGCATGAGCGGTCCGTCCGTCGGCGCTGTGCCGCCCGCGAACGCGGGCAGGCCGTTCCTCGCCATCGACACCGCCACCTCCATCGCGGTGGTCGCGCTCGGCGATCTCGACGGCACGGTCCGTGGCGTCGCCACCTGGGATGCCGGCCACCGCCACGGCGAGGAGCTGCTGGCACGCGTTGCCCGCCTGCTCGACGACGCCGGCATCGGCAATCCCCGGCGAGGGAGCCTCGCCGGCGTCGTCGTCGGCACCGGGCCCGGGGGCTTCACGGGACTGCGCGTCGGCCTGGCGACGGCGCGCGGCGTCGCCAGGGCCGTCGGCGTGCCACTCGTCGGCGTCTCGACGGGGTCGGCCCTCGAGGCGGCCGCTCGGGCGGCCGGTGTCGTGGAGCCCGGGGCTCCGCTCGCGATCCTGCTCCCGGCCGGCTCCGGTGGGCGCTACGTCGTGCGTGGGGGCGAGGCACTCCTTGACCCGACTGGGTGGCCCGAGTCGGCGGCCACACCTCGCGGGACGCACGCCGAACCCGGCGAGACGGTCATCGCCGTCGACCTCGAAGGCCGGGCGCCCGCCGAGGCGACCGAGCGCGGCGCAGCAGCGCTCGCGGGCCTCGCCTTTTCGCTCGTCGGGCTCGGCGCAGCGCGTCTCCGGGCCGGGCCGGACGAGGGTGTCGAGGTGGGTCCGGTCTACGTGACCATGCCGCGCGGCGTGACCCGCGTGGACGGGGAGGTGGCATGGTCGCCCGGCCGCCCCTGAGGCTCGCCATCGATCGGATGACCCACGCAGACCTCGCCGCCGTCCAGGCGATCGAGAGAGCCAGCTTTACCACGCCGTGGCCGCCGTACGCGTACCGAAACGAGATCGAGACCAACCGGCTGGCCCACTACCTCGTCGTGCGCGTCGGAGGCGAGGTTGTCGGCTACGGCGGCATCTGGCTCATGGTCGACGAGGCCCACGTGACCACCTTCGCGGTCGCCCCGGCCTGGCGCCGGCGCCGGATCGGGGAGCGGCTCCTCGTTGCGCTCCTCGACCTCGCGATCGCGCGCGGCGCACGGGAGGCGACGCTCGAGGTTCGTCTCTCCAACCTTGCCGCGCGCCGTCTCTACGAGAAGCACGGCTTTCGGCCCGTCGGTATCCGCCCCCGCTACTACAGCGACGACCACGAGGACGCCCTCATCATGACCACGGAGCCGTTCGCCATCCCCGAGACAGCCGCCCGGCTCGCGGCCCGGCGCGCAGAGCTGGCTGCCCTCCCGGAGCCCGAGGCCCCCGGGTGAGCGGACGCCTCCTCCTCGCGGTCGAGACTTCCTGCGACGAGACCGGTGTGGCCCTGCTCGACGGGCCGCGCCGCATCGTGGCACAGGCCATCGCGAGCCAGGTCGCCCTCCATGCCGGGGCGGGGGGGATCGTCCCCGAGCTCGCAGCCCGCGCCCACCTGCGCTGGCTCGATCCGGCCCTCGACGAGACGCTCCGCGATGGCGGCGCGACGCTCCACGACATCGGCTCGGTCGCCGTCACCGCGGGCCCGGGCCTGGTGGGCTCCCTCCTCGTCGGCCTCTCCTACGCCAAGGCGCTGGCCTGGTCGCTTGGGGTCCCGCTCGTGGGCGTGAACCACCTCGAGGGTCACCTCTACGCCGCATGGCTCCTCGATCCCGGCGAGCCCCAACGGCCGGAGCCGGCATTCCCCCTCGTCGCCCTCGTCGCATCAGGCGGCCACACCTTCCTCGTGGAGATGCGCGAGCACCTCGCCTACCGGCTCCTCGGCGAGACGGTCGACGATGCCGCCGGAGAGGCGTTCGACAAGGCGGGGCGGCTCCTTGGCCTGGGATACCCGGGTGGACCTGCGATTGCCCTGGCCGCCCAGGATGAGGATGGCGCCGGAGGAGCCCCGGAGCGCCTCCCGCGCGCGTGGCTCGGCGACTCGTTCGACTTCAGCTTCTCGGGCCTCAAGACCGCGCTGCGCCGGGTCGTCGAGCGGGAGCTTGCGGATGCCGGCCTCGCGGCTGCGGAGGACGGCGGCCGGCTGCCGTCCCATCGCGTGGCAGGCCTCGCCGCGGCGTTCCAGGCCAGCGTCGTCGACGTGCTCGCGACGAAGACCCTGCGGGCCGCGGAGCGGACCGGTGCGCGGACGATCGTGGTGGGCGGCGGTGTCGCCTCGAACACGGCGCTCCGGGCGCGCCTGGCGGCGGGCGCCGCCGCACTCGGCGTCGAGCTCGTGATCCCACGCCCCGGGCTGTGCACGGACAATGGGGCAATGATCGGAGCAGCCGGCGCTCGCCGGCTCGAGGCCGGCGAGCGCTCGGGCATCGACCTCGGAGCTCGGGCCTCGTGGCCCCTCGCACGCCCGGACGGGACGCCCCAGACGCGCCGGCCGCCGCGGCGGGGGGCTGCTGCGCGAGCCTATCGGGAGGTCCGCGACGCCGAAGCCGATGCGGCGGGGCGAGTCACGGGATGAGAGCCGGACCCCCGATCCGGCTGGATGCGGCCGCCGTGCGTCGTACCCTCCGTGCGGCGGGCCTGCGCGCCGACCGCCGCTTCAGCCAAAACTTCCTCGTCGACGTGGACGTCCTCGAGGAGATCCTCGCCGCGGCCGGTCCCTCCGGGGATCGCCCGGTGCTGGAGATCGGGCCGGGACTCGGGATCCTGACCGGCGGCCTCCTGGCGGCCGGTGCGCACGTCACCGCCGTCGAGATCGACCGGGGCATGGTCGCCCACCTCCACGAGGCGTTCGCCCTCGAGCTCTCGGCGGGGGCCTTGACGCTCGTCCAGGGCGACGTGCTGGACCTGGACCTCCGCCACCTTGTCGCGGTACCGTTTGACGTGGTCGCGAACCTGCCGTATCACGTCACGAGCCCCATCCTCCACCGGCTGCTGGGCGACGATGCCACGCCGCGCCCGCAGCGCTGCGTGCTGATGCTGCAACGCGAGGTCGCCGAGCGGATCTCGGCGCCGCCGGGGTCGATGAGCTACCTGTCGGTCTTCGTCCAGTACCATGCCGTCCCCCGGATCGTGCGGCGCGTGCCGCGCGAGGCATTCGAGCCGGCGCCGGCGGTCGAGTCCGCCGTCCTCGTCCTCGACGTTCGGGGTGACGACGCGCCCTGGCGCCTGCCGCCTGCCATGGAGGACGACCTGTGGCGCCTCGTCCAGGCGGGCTTTCGAGAGCGCCGCAAGATGCTCCACAACGTCCTCGCGCGACAGCTCCCGGTTGAGCCCGCCGCCGTGGCGGCAGCGCTCGAGGAGGCCGGCATCGCCGGCGACCGCCGGCCCCAGACGCTGGGGGTGGGGGAGTGGATCGCGCTCCTCGGTGCGTTCGGGCCCCTTCCGGACGACCGCCGCGGGCGCCGCCGTGAGGCCACGCCCGAGCGGCCCGCGGAGGCCGGCCATGCATCGGACGAGGACGGGGGCCCCCGGGGGATGCCTGACCGGCCCGGGCAGGTCGAGCTCCCGCCCGTCGAGGTCGAGCTCCCGCCTGGAGAGGGCACCGCGGGCGCGGGAGATGCCGGGTGAGCGATCCCCTCCGCCGCGTGACGCCCGTGGTCCGCATCGCCCCCGCGAAGGTCAACCTGACGCTTGCCGTCGTCGGCCGCCGCCCCGACGGTTTCCATGCCCTCCACTCGGTGATGGTCCCGCTCGACCTGGCCGACCGGCTCGCCATGAGCCCGGCCTTCGGCCCCGAGGACCAGCTCCACGTCGTCGGGCCGGACGGCGCGACTGCGCCGGACCTCGGACCCCTCGAGGAGAACCTTGCCCTCCGCGCCCTTGCGATCGCGCGCCGGGCGGTGCGGGAGGCCGGGGACGGGCGGCCGCTCCCTCCCCTCGCCATCCGCCTCGAGAAGCGCATTCCCACCGCCGCAGGGTTGGCCGGCGGCTCATCCGACGGAGCCGCGGCCTTCTCCGGCGCCCTGGAGGCCTGGGGCGCCGCCGACGCCGTCCCGTCCCGGGCCCGCCAGATCGCCCTCGCGGCGCTCGGGTCGGATTGCGCCTTCTTCGACGCAGGCGGATGGGCGCTCGTGGAAGGGCGCGGTGAGCGCGTCACGCCCCTGCCGGCCCCGCGCGGCACGCCACTCGGAGTGGTCGTCGTGACGCCGACGCTCCCGGTCTCCACGCAGGCGACCTTCGCCTGCTACGCGTCCGGTACCCGTCCGGCAGGGGGGGCTGCCCTCGCCTCATCGAACCACCTCGCCGCCGAGCTCCGGGCGGGGCTCACGACGACGCGGTTCCTCGAGCGGGCGGGGGTTCTCGCCGTCGCCAACGACCTCGTGCCCGCGACGAGCCACCTCGTGCCCGCGCTCGTGCCCGCACGGCGCGCGCTGGGCGGGCTGCTCGGCCGCCCCGTCGGGCAGTCCGGGTCAGGGCCCACGCTGTGGGTGCTGGCCCCGTCCAGGGTGGCCGCAGAGGAGGACGCCGCCCTCGTCAGGGCCGCGCTGGCGGACGGCCGGCTCGTCCTGCCGGGCGTCCATGCACCATTCGTCACCGCCGCGGCGATCGTTTCCGGGGCGGGAGAAGCGGCCGTCGATGGCATGCCCGGCGAACCGTCGCCGCCCGCAGCCCCGGCCCGCGTACCCTCGTCAACACACCACGAAGGAGGCCCGTCATGACCCGCACGGCCATCGCCACTCCGCAGGCACCAGCCGCCATCGGCCCGTACAGCCAGGGGATCGCTTCTGGCGGCTTGCTCTTCTGCTCGGGACAGCTGGGCCTGGACCCGGCGACCGGCGACTTCGCCGGGCCCGACGTCGAGACGCAGGCGGAACGCGCCATGAGGAACCTGCGCAGCGTGCTCGACGCCGCCGGCTGCACGTTCGACGACGTCGTCAAGACGACGATCTTCCTCGCCGACATGGGCGACTTCGCGGCGGTCAACGCGGTGTACGGCCGGTTCGTGACCGACCCGCCGCCGGCGCGCTCTACGGTCCAGGTCGCCGCGCTCCCGAAGGGCGGCCGCGTCGAGATCGAGGCCGTGGCGCGGCTGCGTTCGTAGCCGGGCGTGCCGACCTCGAATGCCCGTCGGTTGACGAACCGGCGGGCACGACCCTACGATCCGCGGACCAGATGAAACCCGATCCAGAAACGCCCGACGGAAGTCGCCCGGACCCGGAGCCGGCCGCGCAACCGGGTCGACCCGTCCGCTTCCCACCCCGATGACACGCGCCGTTGCGGTCGTACTGGCGGGCGGCCTGGGAACCCGCATGAAGAGTGGGGCGCCCAAGCTTCTCCATGAGCTGTGCGGTCGCCCGATGCTGGCGTATGCGCTCGACGCCGCCCGCGCCGCCACCGGCGCGGACCCGGTCGTCGTCGTGTCGCCGGCCACGCAGGCGGTCCGAGCCGCGTTTCCCGACGGCCCGGTCTTTGCGCTGCAGGAGCGTCCCGATGGCACGGGTGACGCCCTGCGTGCCGGCCTCGCGGCAGTGTCGCCCGACGCGGACGAGGTCGTCGTCCTCAGCGGCGACGTCCCGCTCGTCGACGTCGCCGTCGTCACGGGCGTGCTGGAGGAGCGGCGACGTGCCGGCGCGGCCCTCGCGCTCGTCTGCTTCACGGCCTGGGAGCCCGGCGGGCTCGGGCGCGTCATCCGCACGGCGGATGGCGTCCGCGTCGCGCGCATCGCCGAGGCGAAGGACGCCACGCCGGAGGAGCTGGAAGTCGGCGAGGTCAACGCGGGCCTCTACGCCTTCGACGCCGCGTGGCTGCGCGGCGCCATCGACCAGCTCACGCCCTCGCCCGCGACCGGCGAGCTCTACCTGACCGAGCTCGTTGCCCTCGCCAGCGCGGACGGACTCGTGGTCGCCGCCCACGAGGCGCTCGACGACGGCACCCTCGACGGGATCAACGATCGCGCCCAGCTGGCGGAGGCGACGGCGATCCTCCGCGAGCGGATCAACCGGGCGTGGCTGCACGCCGGGGTCACGATGCTGGACCCGGCGACGGCGTACGTCGACGCAGAGGTCGAGCTCGCCCCGGACGTCGTCCTCGAGCCGAACGTCGTGCTGCGCGGAGCCACCCGGGTAGGCGAGGGGACCGTCATCGGCTCGGGCAGCCAGCTTCTCGACACCGTCGTCGGCCCACGCTGCCGCGTCTGGGCCAGCGTCCTCGAGCGCTCCGAGGTCGAGGAGGGGACCACGATCGGGCCCTTCAGCCACCTGCGGCCGGGGAGCTCCATCGGACCCGGTGTCGAGCTCGGCAACTTCGCAGAGGTCAAGAACAGCCGCCTTGATGCGGGGGTCAAGCAGCACCACATGAGCTACCTCGGGGATGCACACGTCGGGGAGGGGACGAACGTCGGTGCGGGCACGATCACCGCGAACTACGACGGCGTCCGCAAGCACCACACCGAGATCGGAAAGCGAGTCTTCCTGGGCGTCGACACGATGCTGCGCGCCCCGATCACCATCGGCGATGGAGCCCGGACGGGCGCCGGGGCGGTCGTCACGAAGGACGTCCCGCCCGGCAAGCTGGCTGTCGGCATGCCGGCGCGCCTGCGCGACCCGAGGCTGCCTGCTCTGTCGGCCGCTCCCCCTGCCGCTCCCGCCGTGGAGGCCCCAGCGACCGATCCGGCGACGGGCGACGTTCGGACGGCTGAGCCCGTGCCCGGCGACCCGTCACCTCCCAGGGGGCCGGCCCGCTGATGGGCTCGCTCACCGACGTCGTCATCATCATTGGGCTGACGGTCCTCGCCGGGATCTTCGTCGCAGCCGAGATCGCCCTCGTCACGCTCCGCCGGAGCCGGATCGACCAGCTCGTCGACGAGCGCCGGCGGGGGGCCGAGCGCCTGCGCCGGCTCGCGAACGATCCGGGCCGCTTCCTGGCCGTCATTCAGGTCGCGATCACGTTCGTCGGCTTCCTCTCGTCGGCCGTCGCCGCCGTGGCGATCGCGAACCGCCTGGCCGATCTGCTGGCGCAGGTCGAGTGGCTGGCCGGCAGCGCCGACGCCATCGCGATCATCCTCGTGACCGTGCTCCTCTCGCTCTTCTCGATCGTCGTCGGCGAGCTCGTGCCGAAGTCCCTCGCCCTGGCGTTTCCGGACCGCACGGCGCTGCTCCTCGGCGGGCCGGTCGACTTCCTCGGCCGCCTGCTGGCGCCGGTCGTGGTGCTTCTCACCAGCCTCACGCGGCTCCTCGTCCGCCCCTTCGGCGCCGACGTCACGCGGGAGGCCCAGATCACGGCGGAGGAGCTGAAGCTCATCGTTGAGCGCGGTGGGGACGAGGGGGTCCTCGAGGCCGAGGAGGAGCAGATGATCCACGCGGTCATCGAGCTCGGCGAGCGTCGAGTCCACGAGGTGATGGTGCCGCGGATCGACATCGTCGGACTGGAGGCCGACGCGGGCCTCGAGGCGGCCGTGGACCGCATCATCGAGGAGGGCCACAGCCGCCTCCCCGTCTGGGAGGGATCCGTCGACGAGATCGTGGGCATCCTCTACGCGAAGGACCTCCTGCCCATCCTGCTGGCGGGCTCCGCCGAGCGGCCGACGGTGCGCTCGCTCCTCCGGACGCCCGTCTTCGTTCCCGAGTCGATGACGATCGACGACCTGCTCCACGAGTTCCAGCGCCGCAAGGTCCACCTCGCGATCGTTGGCGACGAGTACGGCGGCACGGCGGGCCTCGTGACGATCGAGGACCTGCTCGAGGAGATCGTGGGCGAGATCCAGGACGAGTACGACGAGGAGGAGGAGATGGTCGTCCACCTCGACGACGGGCGGATCCGGTTCGACGGCCGCGTCTCCGTGGACGAGATCGAGGAGGCGTGGGAGGACCTCGACCTCGAGTCGCTCCTCGACGACCGCGACGAGTACGACACGATCGGCGGCCTCATCTTCCACCGGCTCGGCGGTGTCCCGAGGCCGGGCGACGTCGTCAAGATCGACGGTCTGACCATCACGGTGGAGTCGACCGACGGCCGCCGCGTGGGCAAGGTGCTGGTGGCGCGGAAGCAGCCCGCCTGAGCAAACAGCAGGGTCAGCGACTCCGACTGCTGACCGTGAGCCCGGGCGAGACGCAGGCCCTCGGCGACCCTATGCGGAGATGACGCTCCGCATGATCTGCTCGAGCTTCTCACGAGCCTCCGGGCTGACGACCCCGGCCGCATCGAGCTGGGCGATGGCCTCGTCCCGCCAGTGGCGGGCCCGGGCGCGGGTGTAGTCCTGGGCCCCGGTCCGTTCCAGGATGGCCATCGCCTCGGCGATGTCGGCCGGGCCGGGATCGGGATCGGCGTAGATCGCCTCGAGGTGGGCCCGGTCGGCGGTCTCCGCCCGCTCCAGGGCGTAGATCACCGGAAGCGTCTTCTTGTGCTGGGCGAGGTCGGACGGCTCCTTGCCGGTGGCCTGCTCCTGGCCCCAGATGCCGAGCACGTCGTCGTTGAGCTGGAAGGCCAGGCCCAATGCCCAGCCGAAGGCCTTGTACCGCGCGATGACCTCTTCGTCGTCGGTGGCGAGGAGGGCCCCGGCCTCGACGCTCGCCGAGATCAGCGCGGCGGTCTTGCGCCCGATCATGTCGAAGTAGAGGTCGACGGTCATGGTGATGTCATGCTCGCTGGTCCAGATGTCGATGTACTGGCCCTCGCACAGCGCCAGGCAGGTCTCGTCATACAGGCGCATGAGCCGGAGCACCTTGGTGTCGCTGAAGCCGAGCTCCGTGAGCCGGTGGAGGGCGATCCGCGACAGGACGAAGACCGCGTCGCCGGTGTTGATCGCCTGGGGAATCCCGTGGACCGTCCAGAGCGTGGCGCGGTGGCGTCGCTCCCGGTCGCCATCCTCGATGTCGTCGTGGATGAGGCTGAAGTTGTGGCCCAGCTCGACGGCCGCCGCGCCGGGCAGCGCCGGCGCGGTCGCGCCGGTGATCGAGGCGTACGCGAGGAGCCCCAGCAGTGGACGCATCCGCTTGCCCGACGACCCGGACCCGTCGAGGCCCAGGTGGTAGCGGATCATCTCGTACATGCCCAGGGTCGATGGATCGCGATCGACGACGAGGCGCAGGATCTCGTCCTCGATGTCGGCGATCAGGGTGGGGAGGTCGAAGTCCAATGGGTCAGGCACGGGCACGATGATAGAGCCTCCACACGGGCGGACGGTGGCCGCCAGCGACGTCGGCCTTCAGTTCGTGCCGACCCGCGCCGGCGGATGGTACGGTGCGGCCGTGCCCGATCGCCGCCTGTACGTGACCGACGCGATCGTCCTCTCCCGCTTCGACTTCGGGGAGGCCGACCGGATCCTCACGCTCCTCACGCCCGGGCTGGGCAAGATCAAGGCCATCGCCAAGGGGATCCGGCGCCCGACGAGTCGCATCGGCGGGTCGCTGGAGCCGCTCGCGGAGCTCCGCCTCCAGCTCGCCAAGGGACGCACGTTCGACGTCGTCACGCAGGTCACGATGCAGCACGCCTGGCTGGGGCTCCGCGATGACCTCGAGGTGACCGCGACTGCCTGGTACTGCGCGGAGCTCGTGGATCGTTCGTTGGAGGAGCGCCACGCCGCCGAGGCGCTGTACCTCCTGCTGCGGCGCGCCTACGAGCTTCTCGACGCGGGCATGGCGCCGGGCCGCGCCGCGCGCTGGTTCGAGATGCGCCTGTGCGACGAGCTGGGTGTGCGTCCCGAGGTCGACCGCTGCACCGAGTGCGACCGCTTGCTGGACGTGGGCGACGCGGTGCGCTGGATCCCGCTCGTCGGCGGGGTCCTGTGCGAGCGCCACCCGGGGCCGTCGAACGGGGTGGCCGGGCTCTCGACCGACGCGTTGAAGGTGCTCAAGGCGTACCAGCGGATGGACGTGGAGGGCCTTGCCGCGCTCCGGCTGCCGCCCGGCGTCGAGGCCGAGGTGGAGCGCGCGATGGGGGAGTTCGTGCGCCACGTCATGGAGCGCGACACCCGGTCGCGGCACTTCCTCGAGGAAGTCCGGGCCGGCTACGGTGCGCCCGCTCCGGATTCCGGCACTCCCCCGGCCGCTCCCGGCGCCCCAACCACGGGTGGCGCTCCGGCTTCGGACGGAGTCCCGCTGTGAACGACCCGTCGACGAAGGCCGGCGCCCGCGCCGCGGAGCGCCTCCAGCGCGAGCTGGTTGTCTGGCTCACGACCGTGACGCCCACTGGCCCGCCCCGGCCTCGCCCGTCTGGTTTCATTCCGACTGCGGGAACTGGACAGCCCCAGTTCCCTGACGGCCGTCCGGGAAGGCGGCAAGGTGCCAGACTGTGACCGTCAGCCAGGTCGGCGGGAGCGAGGATCTGCACGTCGCGGGGCCGATCCGTGGCTGCCCATCGATTCTTCGTCGACCACCCGGGTCATTGCCCCTTCTGCGCCAGCGCAAGCGCTAGCATCCCCAGGAGCGGTACCAGTCGTCGTTCACCGGCGAGGCGCAGGATGAGTCGTCCTTGGCCGGGACGCTGCGCGCCCTTCCCGGCGCATAGACGTAGGTTTTCGACCACTCCTCCCCGAAGCCGAAGCCGCTCTCCGCGGCGACGGCGCCGTCGGGTTCGAACTCGAGCCACACGTGGACAAGCCGCCTCCCATTGACGGCCGTCTCCCGCACCAGCATGTCGAAGTCCGCTCGAGCCTGCGCATCGAACGGGTGCCTCTGCACCGGGTTCATCACGTCAAACAACCGGCAGCCGTCGCTCTCGGGGTCCGTCACGAACGCGCCGCGCTGGTAGAGGAGGAAGTCACACCCGTCGTAGGACATGAGCCTAGTTACGCGCAGCTCAGCAAGGATGTCGAAGTCGCGTTCGATACCGCGAACAGCGTCCGCGGGCGATGGCAGCGGGGCCTCCACGAGTCCCTTGATGAGGATCGGTGCGGCGAACGCAGCCGCGATGGCGGCGGTGGCGACCAGAATGCCGATCCCCCGACGACCTCGCACGAGTCTCCCGTGTTCGTGATCTCATGCCGGATGTGCTGCGCGCCCGCTCTGCCGCGCGGCCCGTGATCGCCCTGTTCCCCGCGACTCCGATCTCTTCGCGTCGAGTTGCATCGTACCTCGATGTCTCAAGGGACTAAAGCAGCACCATCGCTCTCTGACGTCGTAAGGGAGGGGCCGCACGCTGCCAGATGTGGCGTCGTCGACGGCATGTAGTCAGCGCTCCCGGCCTGCCGCCTTCCTCGGCGAACTGGGTCGTGAGGACCCGGACGTGGTCCCAGCCCTCGGCTGCCGCCCGCTCGAGGACCGCGGGGCCGGCCCGCCGGGCAACGGGGCGAGGCTGGTTGAAGTGGCAGAGCAGCTCGGTCGGGAGGGGCAGCGGCTCGTGGTTCCCCAGCGAGGGTGGCAGGAAGGGCCAGCTGTCGATTCTCGCCTCCAGCTTCTTGTCCGCCTACGTCCCCAATCTCGTGGCCGCCGTCAACCGCCGACGTGCCCGACACCTACGTCGCCAAGTACGCGGGCAAGCTCGCCGACTACCCCGTCGAGGCACGGATCCGGATCACGCGCCTCCGGGCCTGGTAGCACGGCGCGACCTGAACCTGCCGCACGGCGCGACAGACCCCGTTGCAGGGCGCGGGCCGGCGCCCCGCGGGCCGGCGGGACCGGCGTCCTCGCCGCATCCTGCTACGATCGGCTACCCCCCGGGCATGCCACGCTCGGGCCCACCGTGGAGTCTCCCGTGACCGATCCCGCCCCCGATCCGAACGCCGTCGCGCCCTCCGTCCGCGATCTCGACACGATCGTCAGCCTCAGCAAGCGCCGCGGCTTCATCTTCCCGAGCTCGGAGATCTACGGCGGGATCAACGCCGTCTGGGACTACGGGCCCCTTGGCGTCGAGCTGAAGAACAATGTCAAGCGTGCCTGGTGGCGGTCGATGGTCCAGGAGCGCGACGACATCGTGGGCCTGGACTCTGGGATCCTCATGCATCCCCAGATCTGGGTGACGTCGGGCCACGTCGCCGAGTTCAACGACCCGATGGTCGAGTGCGCGACCTGCAAGCGGCGCTATCGCGTCGACGAGTTCGCCGGTGCCGAGGAACTGGGCCCGACGGAGCTCCTGGACCCTGAGGTCGTCGCCAGGCTGGGCCTCACCTGCCCGAACGACGGTGGGCCGCTCGGCGCGCCGCGGCGCTTCAACCTCATGCTCAAGACGTTCCTCGGCCCCGTCGAAGACGAGGCGGCGGTCGTCTACCTGCGGCCCGAGACGGCGCAGGGCATCTACGTCAACTACCGCAACGTGCGCGACACGGCGCGCAAGAAGATCCCCTTCGGCATCGCCCAGGTCGGCAAGGCGTTCCGCAACGAGATCAGCCCAGGCAACTTCGTCTTCCGGATGCGCGAGTTCGAGCAGATGGAGATGCAGTACTTCGTGCGCCCGGAGCGCGCGACCGACCACTTCGAGGATTGGCTGCCGCGCCGCAAGGCTTGGTACGAGGCCTACGGCGTGGCCCCCGAGCGGCTTCGCTTGCGCGAGCACCGGTCCGACGAGCTGGCTCACTACGCCAAGAAGGCCGTCGATGTCGAGTACCGCTTCCCCTTCGGCTGGAAGGAGCTCGAGGGGATTCATAACCGGGGCGACTGGGATCTGGGGCGCCACGCCAAGGAGTCCGGCGAAAACCTGGAGTACTTCGACCCGGCGACCGAGGAGCGCTTCATCCCCTGGATCATCGAGACCTCGGCCGGTGGCGACCGGGCCGCGTTCACCTTCCTCATCGACGCGTACCGGGAGGAGGAGGTCCGCGGGGAGAAGCGGGTCGTGCTGGGGCTCCACCCGGACCTCGCCCCCTACAAGGTGGCGGTGCTGCCGCTGCTCAAGAAGCGCCCCGAGATCGTCGAGATGTGCCACCGCATCAAGGACGACCTGAAGCGCCACACCATGGCCGTCTACGACGACACGGCCGCGATCGGGAAGCTCTACCGGCGCCAGGACGAGATCGGGACGCCGTGGTGCGTGACCGTGGATGTCGACTCCCTCGACGACGGCCAGGTCACCGTCCGCGACCGGGACGCGATGACCCAGGACCGGATCAGCGCCGACCAGGTCACGCGCTACGTGCTCGACAAGCTGGAGGCGGCCCGGCCCTGATGCCGGGGTAGGGGGCCAGGCTCGCGCGGCCTGCTCCCGGCGGCGTGCCGCCCGCCCGCCTGCTCGGCGCTCCTGCTCCGCGGCCGCTCGCTCGCCGCGTGACTCCGGGCGTCGGTCCGTCATCGGTCGGAGCGCCGGTGCGCTCCACTTCGTTCGGGGTTCGCCCCCGCCGATCGTCTGCGCGGAGAGCGGCGTCTCCGGGTGGCCAACCGGCGGCCGAAGGGCCCGCACGAGCGTTGTGAAGTGATCGACCGGGACCGCAACATGGCAGCAGGGCCGCTCGGTCGTCCATGCGAACGCCGGCGACGATATCCCGGCACCGCCGGCACGGTGCGGCGCGGTCCAACGCGGTGCCCCGCCGAGGCGCGTCCCGGCGGGCGTTACTCCCCGGCGGCCGTGGTGCTCCCGGCAGCCAGCACCACTCCCCGCGCCGCGCTACTCCGTGGCGGCCCGGGTGGCCCCGGCGACCGCCCCCCTCCCGCCGGCCTCGGCCCCGCTGGCCTCGGTCGTCTCCGCCTCCGAAGCTTCGCTGCCCGGCGGGTACTCCCCGCGGAGCCAGGCGTCGATGGCGTGGGCGGAGCGCTTGCCGTCGCCCATGGCCAGGATGACCGTCGCGGCTCCGCGCACGATGTCGCCGCCGGCGAAGACACCTGGGATCGAGGACATCCCGAAGTCGTCGGTGACGATGTAGCCCCACGGGTTGATCTCGAGGTCCGGCTCGGAAGCCGTGAGGAGCGGATTGGCCTTCGTGCCGATGGCCACGACGACCATCTCGCAGTCGATCGTGAACTCGGAGCCCTCGATGGGGATAGGGCGTCGCCGCCCGGAGGCGTCGGGCTCGCCCAGCTCCATGCGGATGCAGCGGATGCCCGTGACCCAGCGGTTTTCGTCGGCGAGGACCTCGAGCGGCGCGACCTGGAAGTCGAAGCGGATCCCCTCCTGCTCGGCGTGGTGGACCTCCTCGATCCGGGCCGGGAGCTCGGCCTTGCCGCGGCGGTAGACGATCACCGCCTCGTCGGCGCCCAAGCGCTTCGCAGTGCGCACCGAGTCCATCGCCACGTTGCCGCCGCCCACGACCACGACCCGGTGGCCGCGCAGGACCGGCGTGTCAGACTCGGGGTTCCAGGCCCCCATGAGGTTGACCCGGGTGAGGTACTCGTTGGCCGAGTAGACGCCCTTGAAGTTCTCGCCGGGCACGTTCATGAACACGGGGAGCCCGGCGCCGACGGCGAGGTAGACGGCGTCGAACCGGTCGCGCAGCTCGCGCAGCGTGTAGGTCCGGCCGATGATGGCATTCGTCTCGATCTTCACGCCCGCCGCGACGAGGCGGTCCACCTCGCTCTGGACGATGTCCTTGGGGAGCCGGAACTCGGGGATACCGTAGATGAGGACACCGCCGGGGGAGTGGAACGCCTCGAAGATCGTGACGTCGTGGCCGCTCCCGATGAGCTCCTTGGCGGCGGTCAGGCCGGCCGGTCCGGACCCGACGACTGCGACGCTCCGACCGCTGGGCGCCGGCTCCGCCGCGTGCTGGGTCTCCGGGTGCTCCATCGCCCAGTCGGCGACGTATCGCTCCAGTGCGCCGATCGCGACCGAGGACCCCTTCTTGGCCCGGACGCAGACACCCTCGCACTGGATCTCCTGGGGGCAGACCCGGCCGGTGACGCAGGGGAGGGCGTTGTCGCCGAGCAGCGACGCCGCGGCGCCGGCCATGTCGCCGACGCGGAGCAGCTCGATGAAGCGCGGGATGTCGACCCGGACCGGGCAGCCGTCGATGCAGACCGGGTTCTTGCACTGGAGGCACCGTTCGGCCTCCAGCACCGCCAGCTGCTCCGTGTAGCCGAGGTTGACCTCGCGGAAGTTGGCCGCACGCTGCAGCGCGTCCTGCTCGGGCATGCCGACCCGGTCGATGGTCATCCGCTCCTTCGGCGTGAGCGGATGGTCGAAAGCGGCCTTGAAGCCCGAGTCGCCGTGGGACGCATCCGGCCTCCCCGCCGCGGAGGGGCCGGTCTCGGCCCCCTCGCCGGGGGCCGGGTTCGGCTGGTCGGTCACGCGCCGGCCTCCCCGGCCGCGACGACAGCCTCCTGCTTCGCGGCCCTGGCCGCATCGTGCTCCTCTTCCGCCTCCGCGAGGCCGGGGATCAGGCAGGGTCCGGTCGGGGCGTGAAGGGGCGCCTCGCCGGCCGCCCCGGCCTCGCTGACCACCGGGGCCTCGCCGGCCCCGCTGGCCGCCTTCTCCGCGGCCCGCCGCTGTGCCACCTCGAGCGCGTGTGCCTCGAAGTCGCGATACGTGCCCAGCCGGTCGGCCAGCTCGCGGAAGTCGACGGCATGGGCATCGAACTCCGGCCCGTCGACGCAGGCGTAGACGGTCTTGCCGCCAACCTGCACGCGGCAGCCGCCGCACATCCCGGTCCCGTCGAGCATGATCGCGTTGAGAGACGCGAACGTCGGCACGCCGTACGGCCGAGTGAGGTCGGCGATCGCTCGCATCATCGGCACGGGGCCGACGGCATAGATGGCGTCGATGCCACCTCCGTCGAGGACGTCCGTCAGGGCCTCGGTGACGAAGCCGTGGCGCCCGTAGCTCCCGTCGTCGGTGCAGGTGATGACCTCTCCGGCACGGCGCAGCTCGTCCTCGAAGATGACCCACTCCTTGGAGCGGCCGCCGATGATGCTCGTGACCCTCACCCCGGCGTGCGCCAGGCCGAGGGCGATCGGATGAACGACAGCGGTGCCAACCCCTCCGCCGACGCAGACGGCATGCCCGGACTCGATCAGCTCCGTCTCGCGGCCGAGCGGGCCGGCGACGTCCTGGATCGCCTCGCCGACCTCGAGCGCCACAAGGTCCCCCGTGCTCTTGCCGACCGCCTGGATGACGAGGGTGATCGTGCCCCTCTCAGCGTCTGCGTCGGCGATCGTGAGGGGGATCCGCTCGGCGCCCGCGCCGCGGCGGACGATCACGAACTGGCCGGGCCTGCGGATTTCGGCGATACGCGGCGCCTCGATGACGAGGCGCGTCACGTTGGGCGAGAGCTGGGCCTTGTCGACGACGGTGTGCATGACAACTCCGGGGCAGTGCGGGTCACTGTAGCGTGCGCCCTCGCGCAGGTGCGACCCATGCGCCAGCGTGCATATGTTCCGCGGGCCGAATGGCACCTTTCCGTTCGGCAACCCTAGTGTGCGGCATTACGCCGGTTCGGTCGTGTCCGCGCTCCTCCCGTTCGGCAGCCGCAGTCTGCGGCATCACGCCGGCGCGGTCGCGTCCGGGCTCTTCCCCTTCGGCCAGTAGAGCTCCTTCTTGACGTGGAACTCCGGGAAGTCGCGGTCCATGAGGACCCGTTCGACGTTGAGGATCATCTCGGGGTTCCCGCAGATGTAGACGACCGTCCGGTCGGCCCGCAGGCCGAGGTCGCGGCACACGTCGGCGACGACCTGCTCGACCCGCCCGGAGCGACCGTCCCAGCCCTTGTTCCGCGGGTCGGCCGGGCGCGAGACCGTGGGCACGTAGCGGACGGGGTAGGTACCCTCCCGCTCCAGCCCCTCGAGCTCATCGCGATAGCCGAGGTCCGAGAGGTACGAGACGCCGTGCAGGACCACGGTCTTCCGCGGCGCCCCGTGCAGCTGGGTCTCGCGGATCATCGAGACGAAGGGCGCAAGGCCCGTGCCGGTCGACACGTACAGGTGGAGGCGATCGTCGTTGGGTTCCAGCATGAATTTGCCCTTCGGGCCGATCATCCTCATCCGCGTCCCGGGCTGAAGACGCCACAGGAGTGTCGTGAAGCGGATGATGGGGACGAGGCGCACGTAGAACTCGTAGCCGTCCGGGCCGGCCAGCGCCGGCGCGGAGGCAACCGAGTACGGGCGCTGCCAGAGCTTCTCGTTCGCGAACACGCCGATCGTCATGTACTGACCCGGCTCGAACGGAACGGGATCGCCGTCGAGCTTGACCCAGAACGAGGCGAGTTCGGGAGTGTGGTCGACCCGTCGCACGAGCGTCGCGTTGTACTGGGCAGCGTCGCTCGCGATGACGCGCGTGTCCTCGTGATCCTGGCTCATGAACTGGTCGCTCCTGGCTGCGGCCGGCCGCGCGGGAACGCGGCGGACGCCACGAGTGTAGCCCCGTCACCTCGACCCGGCGCATGGCGGCGAGTCGACCTCCGAGCGGCGACCGACGATCGGGGACGACCGGTACAATCCGGATGACACGCTTGGACCGACCGCGGGACGATCCCACGCCCCGTTGCCCATGACAGACGGAGAACCGCCCCATGCCCGCTGCCGAATCCACCACGCGAGCCCACGCCGCCTCCAAGCGCTACGTGTACGCCTGGGGCGACGGCCAAGCAGAAGGCAGCGGGTCCATGAAGGACCTCCTCGGGGGCAAGGGTGCGGGGCTCGCCGAGATGACCAACGCAGGGCTCCCCACCCCTCCAGGCTTCACGATCACCACCGAGGCGTGCACCGACTTCTTCGCCGCGGGCAAGGAGCTCCCGGCCGGCCTCTGGGAGGATGTCCTCGGAGCGGTGAAGGAGGTCGAGGTCCGCACCGGCAAGGGCTTCGGAGAGCCGGCAAACCCGCTCCTCGTCTCGGTCCGTTCCGGCGCCAAGTTCTCGATGCCGGGCATGATGGACACGGTCCTCAACCTCGGCCTGAACGAGGAGACCCTGGCCGGTCTCGTCGCCCTCACCGGCAACGACCGCTTCGCCTGGGACGCCTACCGCCGCTTCGTGGCGATGTTCGGGCGGATCGTGCTCGGGATCGACGGCCGACGGTTCGACGAGCCACTCGAGGCGAAAAAGGCTGCCCGCGGCACGAAGGCCGACACGGACCTGCTGACCGACGACCTGCACGACCTCGTGACCACGTTCAAGCAGATCGTCCGCGACGAGACAGGACACGACTTCCCGGCCGACCCGTACGAGCAGCTGGACCTCGCGATCAAGGCCGTCTTCGCCTCGTGGTTCGGCGAGCGTGCCCACGAGTACCGCAAGTACAACAGGATCCCCCATGACCTCGGCACGGCCGTCAACGTCGTGACGATGGTCTACGGGAACATGGGCGACGACTCGGGGACAGGTGTCGCCTTCACCCGCAACACCTTCAACGGGACGAAGGAGCTCTACGGCGAGTACCTCACGAACGCCCAGGGCGAGGACGTCGTCGCCGGCATCCGGACCCCGTTCGACATCGCCGACCTCAAGGAACGGATGCCGGCCGTCTACGACGAGTTCATCGAGATCGGCCACCAGCTGGAGCGCCACTACAAGGACGTCCAGGACCTCGAGTTCACGATCGAGCGCGGGACGCTCTACATGCTCCAGACGCGTTCGGCGAAGCGTACGGCCGCGGCAGCGGTGAAGATCGCGGTCGCCATGGTCGAGGAGGGCCTCATCGACAGGCGTGAGGCGGTGTCCCGGATCGAGCCATCGCAGGTGGACCAGCTCCTGCGCGACCAGTTCGAGCCGGCCGCCCGCAAGGCAGCCAAGAGGATCGCCGGCGGCCTCAACGCCTCGCCCGGCGCCGCCGTCGGGCGAGCCGTCTTCCACTACCGGACCGCGGTGGAGTGGGCAGCCAACGGGGAGACGGTCGTCCTTGTTCGCGAGGAGACCTCCCCCGACGACTTCCCGGGCATGGCTGTCTCGCAGGGGATCCTCACCGCCAAGGGCGGGGCGACCTCCCACGCGGCCATCGTCGCCCGCCAGATCGGCAAGCCGTGCGTCGCAGGCTGCGAGGAGCTCCACGTCGATGCCGACGCGAAGCACGCCACGAGCTCCGTGACCGGCCTCGAGATCAAGGAAGGCGACTGGATCAGCCTCGACGGCTCCACCGGCGAGGTCTTCGTCGGCGCCCTCCCGACCGTCTCGGCACGCTACGAGGAGCAGACCGAGCTCCAGACGATCCTCGGCTGGGCCGACGAGATCCGCCGGATGGGGGTCTGGACCAACGCCGACAAGCCCGAGGAGGCCGCCCAGGCCCGCTCCTACGGCGCCGAGGGGATCGGCCTCTGCCGGACCGAGCACATGTTCCGGGAAGGCGAGCGCCTGGAGATCGTCCGCGCGGCGATCCTCGTGGCGACCCAGGCCACCCGGGCCAAGGCGAAGGCCGCGGCGGGCGGCGAGCTGACCGCGGACGAGAAGGGCAGCGTCGCCGAGTTCGACGCCCGGATGGGTGAGCTCGAGGCGCTCCAGCAGGGCGACTTCGAGGGGATCTTCCGGGCGATGGACGGGCTGCCGGTCGTCGTCCGCCTCATCGACCCGCCGCTCCACGAGTTTCTGCCCAACCGCGACGACCTCATCGAGGAAGTTACCCGCCACGAGGCGGTCGGGACGGCCGAGGGCGACCCGGGATATGCCGAAGCGCGGCGACTCCTCGCCGCTGCGACGTCGATGCGGGAGCAGAACCCGATGCTCGGGCTCCGCGGCTGCCGCCTCGGGATCATGATCCCCGACTTCGTGAAGATCCAGACCCGCGCGATCCTCAACGCCCAGGTCGCCGTCCGCAAGGAGGGCGGCAACCCGATCGCCAAGATCATGATCCCGCTCGTGGGCCACGTAAACGAGCTCCGGGTGACGCGCCAGCTCCTCGAAGTCGAGGCTGACGCGATCGCTGCCGCTGCCGGCGTGCCGCTCGACTACAAGTTCGGGACGATGATCGAGATTCCGCGCGGCGCTCTCACGGCCGACGAGATCGCGACCGAGGCGGCGTTCTTCAGCTTCGGCACCAACGACCTCACCCAGATGACGTTCGGCTACAGCCGTGACGACGCCGAGGGGGGCTTCCTCCTCAAGTACGTCGAGGACGGGATCCTGCCGTTCAACCCCTTCCAGACGCTGGACGACGCCGTTGCCGGGCTCATGCGCATCGCCGTCGAGAAGGGACGAGCCGCCCGGCCCGAAATCGAGCTCGGCATCTGCGGTGAGCACGGCGGAGACCCCGACTCGATCCACAAATGCGAGGCGCTCGGCCTCGACTACGTCTCCTGCTCGCCGTTCCGGGTCCCGGTGGCCCGCCTCGCTGCGGCGCAGGCGGCCATGTCGGACGCGGGCTTCCGCGACAAGTAGCCCCCGGCGCCTCGACGGCGCCGACCCGCCGCCAGAGCGACGTGCGGGGCCCCGTCGGTGGGGCCCCGCACTGATTCCCGGCGCCCCAGCTGGTCGCGGAGCGTCGCGATGACCCAGGGGGCGATCCGCCCCGGCCACCTCGCCGCGAGCGGCCGTATCCTTGCACCGATGACGCCCTCTGCCTCCCCTCCCGACACCGCTGCCGGTCCCGGCTCCGGGACGGCGGCGGCCATCGACCCCGGCGCGCCGGTCGTGGCCGCCGACCTCGAGGGCACCTGCACGGCCGGCGCGACGTGGCGGGCTGTCGGGCGCTGGCTCGCGGCGGGGGAGCGCCGCGGGCGGTACCGGCGGTTCGTCGCGCCGCGCGTGGCAGCGCTCCCGCTCGTCCGGGTTGGCCTCATCGACCGCCAGGCGTTCCGCGATCGCTGGATCCGCGATCTGGCCCGGCTCCTCGACGGGCTCACCACGGCCGAGCTCGACGCGCTCGCCGAGGTCGTCGTCGAGGAGGACCTGTGGCCGAAGCGGCGGCTGGCGGTCGTCGCCGAGCTGGAGGCGGCAGCGGAGCGGGGAGCCCGCGTCGTGATCGCCAGCGGGACCTACGCGCCGGTCCTGGGTGCCTTCATCGCCCGCCTGGCCGGTGGGTCCGCAGGGTCCGTCACCGGGCTCGGCACGGCCCTCGAGGTGCGCGACGGGCGTGCCACTGGCCGCCTCGCCGGCCCAATCGGCACGGGGCCGCGAAAGCTGGCGCGCGTCCTCGACTTCGCCGCAGGGTCGCCGATCGAGTCTGCCTACGGGGATTCTCTCGCCGACTCCCCGCTCCTCGAGGCGGCGTCACGGCCAATCGCCGTGGCCCCCGACGCCGATCTGCGCCGGATCGCCGTCGCGCGAGGGTGGCGGATCGTCGACGAGGAAGTGGTCGCGGGGCGATGACCCCGACGATCGGACGCTGGCCGCTTGCGCTCTCGGTGGCGATCGGAGCTGCGCTGCTCGTGGCGCTCGTGGCGCCCGCGACCGGAGCTGCGCCCGTGCGAGCGGCAGATCCCATCGAGGGCGCCGCTTCGTGGCCCGTCGACGGAGTGTCCGGCGCGCCCTCCGTGGGAGGACCCGGGGTCGTTCCAGTCGTCCGCGATGCGACGCCCCGGCCGCTGCTGGTGTGGCACGGCCCACGGGACCGGCGGGTCGTCGCGCTGACCTTCGACGACGGCTGGAGTGCCGCGAGGCTGCACCGGATCTACCGGATCCTGGTCCGCGAGGACGTCCCGGCAACCTTCTTCGTGACCGGGATCTATGTCCGCCGGGCGCCGGCGCTATGGCGCAAGATCGCCGCCGCCGGCTTCCCGCTGGCTGCGCACTCGTATCGCCACGGCGACACGCGTCGCCTCACGGCTCTGGAGGCGGCCCGCGACTTCGCCCTGACGCGCGCGGCAATCGAAGGCGCGACCGGCCGTCCCATGCTGGCCCTCTTCCGCCCGCCCTACGGCGGCCGGAACCCGGCAACAGATCGACGTGCGGCCGCCGCGGGCTTCCCGGTCGTCGTCATGTGGGATGCGACTGGGGGTGACGCAGACCGCGGTGCGAGCGTACGAAGCGTCGTCCGGGACGCGACCCGCGGGGGTCGCGGCGCGATCGTCCTTCTGCATGCCGGCCCGCGGATCACGCCCCGCGCGCTACCCCGGATCATCGCCCGCTACCGCGCCCGCGGCTTCGGGTTCGTGACGGTGCCGGACCTGCTCAGGCTCCCGACCGACCCGCGCGTCGTTCGGCCCGTCGCGCCCGCCACTGCGCCGCACACTCCGCCGCCGCTCCGCGCGGTGGACCGTGCGGTCGATCCCCCGGCCGCGTCCATGTCGGCCGGCGCCGTGGCCACCGCGCCGGGGCCCGGCCCGTGGTCCAAGCCGGAGGCCTCGCCCGGCGCGCCGGCCGCCTCTGCCGAGGCGCGACCTGCGCGCGATGCGGCCTGGGCCCGGCAGGAGGGGACGCAGGCCGAGGTCGCGGGATTCACGGCCGGCATGCTGGTCCTGCTCGTCGTCGTCGCGGCGATCCGGGGCCGCCGTCGCGGGTCCACCGATGAGTCGGGAGCCACCGGCGCGCCCGCCGTCGGCGGGCCAGCGGCCACCGCCACCGGCGAGCCGGCCGCCTGAGCTCACCCGACCTCCCCGGCAGCGCGGCGCGAATGCGCGCATGGACCCCCGCGCCGAGGCTCGCACCATGGCCCGCGGGTGCCGTGTGAGCCCCAGGGCCGATCACTGGGCCCTGGCGTCAGATTCGGGCGAGGATCTCGCGCCGCTTCGCCGCGAACTCATCGTCGGTGATTAGTCCCGCCCCGTGCAGCTCCTGCACCGCCTCCAGGGCGTCCCGCACGGACGCCCTGGCGTCCGGGGCGCCGGCGGCTGCCACGGCATCGGCGGCATCCGCGGCGCCGGGGGCCGGCAGGCCGGCCGCTCCCACGCCGTCCCCCGGCATCGTCCCGAGACCCAGCTGCGCGGCGTGACGTCGCACGCCCACCGCGGTCCAGCGGTCCTCGGCGGCCGCTGCGGCGAGGACGCCGAGCCAGCGGCTCACGATCACGTAGTGGTCGGGACGTGCTCGTGCGGCCAGGAAGCCGCGTCGATTGGCAAGGGCGACGCGCCCCAGGCCCGCGTTCGCCGCGTGCGTGACGACCAGGTCACCGTCCAGTGCCGGCGGTGCCGCGGCGTCGACGCGGCGGTCGAAGGCGAGCCCCTTCCAGTCGCCGGCGCGGTGGCCGCCCGACGAGGCGTGGCTCACGGCGACGATCGCGTCGAGCGGGAGACGCGCGATCTCGACAGACGGGTTGCGCTCGCGCAAGACGAGGGCGTCCTCGTCGAGCTCGAGGTGGGCCCGCTCGGACGATGCGGAGCGCGGGCCGGCAGCCTGCACCCGATAGGCAACTGCGTCGCCCACCGCGCCGAGCCCATCCCGGACCTGCACCTCCGGCGGGGCGTCGTTCCGCTTGAGGGAGTAGCGCAGGACCACTTCCCGGACCTGGTCCGCCAGCCCCTGTGACCGGAGGAGCCGGCCGTAGCCGACGTTGGGCGCGACGAGGGCCGCGGCGAACTGCGAATCCCGCTCCGCCCCGCAGATGGCGCAGGCGTCCAGGAACGGGTGAGCATAGCTGCTGCACGCCGGGCAGAGGAGCGTATCGATGCCGAGTGCCATGCTCAGCTCAGGGTACCGTTCCTCAGGTCTCGCGGTGTCGGCGACACGCGGCCCGGCGCTGCCGCCGGGACCGCCCCTGCTACCACGCCGGCGGACTGACGGTGGCGTCGCCTGCTGCGGGGTCGCGGCGCGGCACCATCACCGCGGCGAGGAGAGTCCCGAGCAGGCAGGCACCCACGCCGAGCCAGACCGCCATGGGGAGCGAGACCGCCGCGATCGCCCCGGCCGCCGCAGCCCCCACGGGGAACCCCGTGAAGTTGATGCCCATCGAGACCGCGAACGCGCGACCCATCCAGGCCGGGTCGGTACGACGCTGCCGGACGGTGAAGAGCGCCACGTCGAGGGGGCCCTGGAGCAACCCGATCGCCATGGCATGGGCGGCGAGGAACACGAGCCCGGCGGCCATCCCGACCTCGAAGCCCGCTGCGCCGACCGCGGGAAGGATGAGCGCCACGGCGCCCGCGCTCAGGAGCATCGGCACCACGAGCATGGTCCACTCACGCCCGCGCGTGTCGACCCGGCCGAAGATGAGCGCGGAGGTCATCCCGGTCACCCCGGAGAGCGCGAAGACGAGGCCGACGACGGCCTCGCCGGCCCCCAGCACCTGGATCACCGTGATGGGGATGACGATCGTGGTCATGCCCGTGGCGAGGTTGATCACCGAGATGGAGAACCCGAGGCCCCGCAGCGTCCGGTTGCGCCACCAGTAGCGAAGGCCGAGCCAGGCGTCCGTGAGCAGGTGGCCGGTCGTGGCCGTCTCGACGTGCGGCTCCGGGACGCCGAGCATGACGACTGCGGCGACCGCGAAGGCGACGGCGATCGACAGGATCGTCAGCGGCCCGCCGACGGCCGCCACCAGCCCGGCCGCCAGGGGCGGGCCGATGATCGTGGCGACCACGTAGCCGTTCGAGTCGACGGCGTTCACGCGCTCCCAGAGGTGCCGCGGCACGAGGACGGGGAAGAGGCTCCGCAGGCCGGTGTGGCTGAAGATGCCGGTGATCGACGAGACGAGCGCGATGAGGATGAGGAGCCCGGCCGGGAGCTCGCCTGCAAGGGCCAGGGTCGCGATCGCGACGAGCGCGCCGAGGGCCACGACGTAGTCGAGAACCACCAGGCGGACCCGGCCGTGCCGGTCGAGCAGCGCTCCCGCGATCGGGCTTCCCACGAGCCCTGGGAAGATGCTCGCGAAGGTCACCAGCCCGGCGAGCGCGGGTGACCCGTACTCGGCCAGGGTGAAGAGCACGAGGGCCACCCCGACCATCGATTGCGCCGTCCGCGCGATCTGCATCGACAGGAGCACCCGCCGGAGGGTCGGCACCCGGAGGAGGGCTCGGTACGAGCGGTCGGCGGCGATCTCCCTCACGACGGCCGATGGTAGCGGGTTGCTGGTCCACCCGGACGGCAGGGCCGATCGACCGCGGCTCGGTCCACGGCGCACCCTCCGGGTGTCATCTCAGGGTCGGTCGGGGTCGTGTCCCTGCTCGCGCAGGTACTGCTCGATCTCCGTGATCAGGTCGTCGCCCGCTGGCCGGCGGGCCTCGTCGACCATCGTCTCGAGGCGCTCGACGTAGGTCGCGGTCGCCTCGTCCGCGGCAGCGGCAGCATCGAGGCGGGCGAGCATGCGACCTGCCTCGTCCCGCAGCTCGCCCACCGCGAGCTCGTGGTCGAGGTGCAGCCCGGCGAGCCGCAGCAGCTCCACGGCAGCCGGCGGGTAGCCGCCGGTCACGTAGTGGGGCACCTGGGCGTAGTACCCGACGGCGGCGACCCCGGCGGCAGCCACCGCGAGGTCGAGGACCGAGATCGCGGCCGACGGGACGCGCAGCGTGCCCACGGGACCCGGGGCGACCCCGCCTCGGAGGAGGCCCGGCCGAGATTCGGTGCCCAGGACCGGCACCGGCCGCGTGTGAGGGACAGCTGCCGGGATCGCGCCGAGACTGATCCATTCGGCCACCGCCAGGCGCTGGGCGAGCTCGACTGCCGCCCGCTCGAATTCCTGCCACCGGTAGTCGGGCTCGGGCCCCGCGAGCACCAGTACGTCGTGGTCCGCGATGCGAACCCGTCGCAGGGCCAGCTCCGGCCACGTCAGCCGGACGGGTCGGCCGTCGATGATCTCGAGCGACGGGCGCCGGGCGCGATAGTCAAAGAGCTGGTCGGCGTCAAACGTCGCGATCGTCTCGGCGCCCTCTGCGAGCCGTGTCGTCGCGGTCGTCGCGGCCGCGCCGGCATCCACCCAGCCGTCGAACGCGGCGACCACGATCGGGGCGACGAGGTCGCCGGGATCCCTGAGGTCGTAGAGGCTCACGTCCGGAAGGATATGGCGGGGGCGCGATGGGCGCGACGACGCGACAGGCGCGCCCCCGACTCGTCGGCGTGGAGGGTCACGCTCCCGCGACGACGCGATCCACGAAGTCGCCGGTCGCGGGATCCTTCAGGATCAGCTTGTGGCGCCCGTCGGGCAGGATCTCCCGCTTGATGACGACGTGCCCCTCGTGCATCTCGGGCGTGGACCCGATCCGCGCCGTCGTCCCGCCGCGCCAGTCGAAGAGCTCGATCGGCTCCCAGCGATGGCCCGCCGCCGAGCGGTACGCGGCGTCCATGATCGCGTTCACGACGTAGCCGTCGTAGAACGTCTCCTGTGGGGCCCGCCCCTCCTCGAGAGCGCGGAACATGTCGGTGAACATGTCGACATAGCCGAGCTCGGAGACCTCGTCACCGACGGGGAAGAGCCAGCCCGCATTCGTCTCGGCCTTCTCGGCGACGTAGCCGCCCCCGCTGCCGGCGGAGAACATCTCGAAGCCGGTCCGCAGGAAGTGGTTCATCCAGATCGTGCCGTGCGTCCCGGCAACCTCGTCGCGGAGGTCCATCCCGCCCCGGAATGTCCAGCTCACCTCGAGCTGGCCGATGGCCCCCGACTCGAAGCGGATGAGCGCGACGGCGTTGTCCTCGTCATCGATCGGGTGCACCAGGGTGTCCGTGTGGCACAGCACCTCGACGGGCCGGTTCCCCTTGCCCACGAAGCTGCGAATGATCTCGATGCAGTGGCAGCCGAGGTCGATGATCGCGCCGCCGCCGGTCAGGCGCCCATCCCAGAACCAGGCGGAGTGCGGGCCGGGGTGCGTCTCGCGCGAGCGTACCCAGGTCACGTCGCCGATCGCTCCGGCCCGGACGCTCCCGAGGGCCTTGAGCGTCTTCGGCGTATAGCACAGGTCCTCGAGGTAGCCCGCGAACACGCCGGCCTTCTCGACCGCCTCGAGCATCCGGCGCGCCTCGACGGCGTTGCGCCCCAGGGGCTTCGTGCACAGCACCGACTTCCCGGCCCGGGCCACGGCCGTTACCGCCTCCTCGTGCAAGTAGTTGGGCAGGGCGACGACAACGACGTCCGTGTCGACGTGGTTGATCGCCGCCGCGATGTCCGTCGTCGACTCGGGGATCGCCCAGCGCTCGCAGAACGCCGTGCCGCGATCCTCGCTGCGCGAGTAGGCCACCCGCACCCGGTCGCGGCTGCGTTGGCCGTGCAGGGTCATCGTATAGAAGTCGCCGATGAGCCCGGTGCCGAGCATCGTGATCGCATGTGCCTTCATCGTCGTTCGACTCCTCTGGGGGGGCGTCGCACCTTCTTCCCCGGGGGGGGGAATGGCCCCTGCGCCGTGTCGGTGACAGGCCAAGTCTATCCACGGGATCGTTCCCGCTTCCGCCCGGAAGGCGCCCGGCAGCACCGCCCGGCGCGATCTGCGCCGCCTCCCGGGCCGATGGTTGCAGGGAACGCGTCGGGACCCGGCCGGATCGCCTCCGAGCCCGCGCGCGCGATGTTCGGTACACTCGGGCGTACCCGCGTCGTCGGCGCGGCAGCGTGAGGAACGGATGACGAAGCGATCCAGGCACGAGCGCTCCAAGCGCGTCGTCGAGGCCGACCGGGTTCGCCAGGTCGAGCAGGCATGGGCGGCCAGCACCCCAGCGGCGGTGGCCCGCGAGTTCGAGCTGGCGGTCAAGGCTGCGCGGGAGCGGGGACCGCTGCCGCCGCCGCCCGACATGGCTCCCGGAACGCTTCCCAACCCGCCGCGCCCGGGGCATGAGCCGAAGCCGCCCAAGGAGGCAGCTCGCCCCCGGAGGGGCCGCTAGGTGGCCCGCAAACGCAAGGTCGTCTACCCGCAGAAGCGCACCCCGCCCAAGGCACCTGCCTTCCCGCCCGGTGAGGCGCCGGTGGTCCGCACCAGTGTCGTCGCCATCGACCTGAGCGCGCGCCGCGGCCGCGACGGGCTCGCGGTCGGCCAGCGGGTGCGGATCCTCGGCACGGGGCTGTACGCCGGCGAGATCGCGGTCATCGAGAAGCTCGGCGGCTCGGTCGTCCCGGCCGCCACGGTCCGCACCGAGGCCGGGCGGAGCCGCCAGGTCCGCACCATCGACCTCGAGCCGGCCGGCGCCCAGGACTGAGGTCGCCGCCGCGAAGTCCTCGTCCCCACCACGGGCCCGGGCCTCGGCTCGTCGCGCGAACATCGTCCCTCTCAGGTAGACTCACCTCTCTCGTGTTCGATGGGCGCCCCGGTCTGCGCCCCGGTCCACGCCGCCGATCCCGACCCTTCTTCAAGCCCTGACCGGGCCCCGCGCGTTGCGGGTGGGCCCCGCCAGGAGTTCCCACGTGTCCTTTGATCAACTCGGGCTGACGCCCGAGCTCCTCCGTGCCGTCGCCGACCAGGGCTACACCGAGCCCACGCCCGTCCAGGCTGCGGCGATCCCACTCGTCCTCGCCCGGCGCGACCTGCTCGCGGGCGCCCAGACGGGCACCGGCAAGACCGCGGCCTTCGTCCTGCCGATCCTCCAGCTTCTGAGTGCCGGGAGCCCCGCCAGGCAGGACCGCGGGGCACGCGTCCGGCCCGATGCGCGCCGGCGCCACCCTCGCGTCCTCGTGCTCACCCCCACTCGCGAGCTCGCCCTGCAGGTGGAGGAGAGCGTTCGGACCTACGGCGCCCGCCAACTCGTCCGCTCGGTCGCGATCTATGGCGGCGTCGGCTTCGGGCCCCAGGCGAGCGCCCTCCGGTCCGGGGCCGAGGTCGTGGTGGCGACCCCTGGGCGGCTGCTCGATCACGCCGGCCAGCGCACCATCGACCTTTCGGGCATCGAGATCCTCGTCCTCGACGAGGCGGACCGCATGCTCGACATGGGCTTCATCCGCGACATCCGGAAGATCCTCGCGATGCTGCCGCCCCGGCGCCAGAACCTCCTGTTCTCGGCCACCTTCTCGGATGACATCCGGCGGCTCGCAGCGGGCCTGCTGGACCGGCCGGCAGAGGTAGACGTCGCACCGCGCAACACCGCCGCGTCACTGGTCCGCCAGCTCGTCCACCCTGTCGACCGCGAGCGGAAGCGCGAGCTGCTGAGCGCCCTGGTGCGGGGCGGCCGAGTCGACCAGGCGCTCGTCTTCACCCGCACGAAGCACGGTGCGAACCGCCTCGCAGAGCAGCTCGCCCGCGACGGCATCGCGACGGCGGCCATCCACGGCAACAAGGCGCAGTCGCAGCGGGTGCGCGCGCTGGCCGACTTCAAGGCCGGCCGCGTGGCGGTGCTGGTGGCCACGGATCTCGCAGCGCGAGGCCTCGACATCGACGCGTTGCCGCACGTCGTGAACTTCGAGCTGCCGATGGTCGCCGAGGATTACGTCCACCGGATCGGGCGCACCGGGCGGGCCGGGGTCGAGGGTGACGCAATCTCGCTGGTGTGCGTCGACGAGGCACCGCTGCTGCGGAGCATCGAAACGCTGCTCCGGCGCTCCATCGCGGTCGAGGTGGTGGCGGGCTTCGAGCCCGACCGGGCGATCCCGGCTCAGCCGATCCGACTGCGGTCTGCCGAGCACGCGGGCCGCGCCGGGCGCGGCGGGCATGGCGAGCCGGTCAGGCGGGCCTCGCACCCGGCCACGCCGGGAACGGCCTCGATCGGCCGCGGGACCCCGTTCCGTCGCCAGGAAGGCACGGCGCGGCCCGCCCACCGACGGGCGGAGCAGGCGGCTCGCCACCCGGCCGCACGGCCCCAGGCGGTCCGGCCCGCCGAGTGGCACCGCGGGCCCGACGGACGGCCCGAGGGGACCGCGCGCCACGCCGCCCTGCCCGGTGAGCGGTTCGCGCGGCGCGACGGCGTCGTGCGCCCGGCATCGCGCGGCTGACGCTCGCGACCCGGGTCGGGCATCCACGGCGATCCGGCGCGACGGCACCGTTCGCCGGGCGTAACCGGGACCGGCGTGATCCGACTGTCAGGCCTTGCCCTTCGAGCGACTCACGAAACGGGCACTCCCGGCAGCCGGCCGGATCACGCTTTCGTGCCCGTCGTCCCACCGGACGCGGTAGCGGGTGCCGTACGACGTCTCGAACACCTCGAGGATCTCGCCTTCCCGGTCGGCCTGACCGACCCGCTCCGACTCGACGACGATCCGGTCTCCTGTCCGTCCGATCATCCCGCACCTCCGTGCTCGCGCGGTGCCCGGCTCCGTGCCGCGGCGTCGTCGAGCACCCTGAGCATGCCCCGCCCCGAGCATGGGCCGACAGAGACGGAGGTCACATTCGACGTCCGCGACGCGGCATCTTCGGGGCCGATGTCGCGCCCGATACGGGCGCTTCGGCTCTCCGCGGGGCGGTGGGCTCGTCGCTACGGTCGGGACAGTTCGGCTCCGCCGCGTCTCGCCGTCCCCACCGCCCGAGGTTCAGGAGATGAAGGTTCTCGTCAGCGCTGCCTCGAAGCACGGCGCGACCGCCGAGATCACCCGCGCCATCGCCGACACGCTGGAGAGCGCCGGCTTTGCCGTGTCCGTCATCCCGCCCGACGCGGTGACAACCGTGGCCGACTTCGATGCGGTCGTCCTCGGTAGCGGCGTCTACCTTGGCCATTGGCTGGATGCGGCGAAGGACCTCGTGGAGCGTCACTGCACCGAGCTCGCGGCACGTCCAGTGTGGCTCTTCTCGAGCGGCCCGATCGGCGACCCGCCAAAGCCCGAGGATGATCCAGTCGATGTCGCCGACATCGTGGAGGCTCTTGGGCCCCGGGGGCACCGCATCTTCGCGGGCCTCCTCGACACGGGCCGCCTGGGCCTCGGCGAGAAGGTCATCCTCAAGGCGGTGCGGGCCCCGGCGGGGGACTACCGGCCGTGGGAGGAGATCCACGCCTGGGCCCGGGAGATCGCGGACGCCCTCGCGCCGCGCTGACGCGCCCACCCTCGAGCATGGTTGCCGGCGCCGCGCCAGGGGCCGGACGCCGTGCCTCCCCGGCCGCCTACCATGGGCCGATGAGCGAGCCGGCCGATCCCGCCCGCGTCGGGCCATGGCGCCGCACCGCGCGGCAGGTGGCGTACGCGAACCCCTGGATCACCATCTGGCACGACGAGGTGCTGCGGCCGGACGGCAGCCCCGGGATCTACGGCGTCGTCCACTTCGCGTCGCTCGCGGCTGGCGTGGTCGTGCTCGACGAGGAGGACCGCCTTCTGCTCGTCGGCCAGCATCGCTACACGCTGGATGCCTACTCGTGGGAGATCCCCGAGGGCGGCGTCGGGCCGGGCGAGGAACCGCTCGACGGGGCCCGCCGCGAGTTGCTCGAGGAGACGGGTGTCGTGGCCGCGGCCTGGCGGGAGCTCGGGCGCTTTCACCTCTCCAACTCGGTGACGGACGAGGCCGCCATCGTCTACCTCGCGACCGACCTGGCACATGGTGCGGCGACGCCGGAGCCCTCCGAGGAGCTCGAGGTCCGCTGGGTCCCGTTCGAGGAGGCGCTCGTCATGACGCTCGACGGCCAGATCGCGGACGCCCTCGCGGTCCTCGGGATCTGGCGCCTCGCGCTCGAGCGCGCCGGCGGCGGCGGACGCTGAGCCTTCCGCACGCGTTACCCGGTGCGACAATGCGCGTAGCGCGACCGGCTGCCCGTCGGCGCGGCCGCACGGCCCTTGGGCCGGGAGGCGTTGCATGCGCCGCGTCCACGCACCGGCCCTCCTGATCGTCGTACTCGTCGCGGCAGCCTGCGGTGGCGGCGCCTCGCCGACACCGGCTCCGACCCCCGTGCCGACACCGACCCCGACCCCGACCGCATCCCCGACCGCATCCCCGACCGCCAGCCCGACGCCAGCCGCCGCCGTCTCCCCGGCGCCGTGGGCCGGCCCTCCCGTCGATGCCGCGGCCGGCCTCCTGGTCGCGCCGCCTTACGAGATCGTGGCCGTGGATCCGGCCATCGACGCTCTCTTCGAGGAGCAGTGGACCCAGGCGACGGGCGCCTTCGGCGGCCTCGTCGGCTTCGGGACGCGCGAGGTCACCGAGGACGGCGCGTTGCGGGCCTTCATCGTGGTCCTCGACTTCCCGCCTGAGATCACGTCGGCGCCGGCGTTCTGGACATCCCTGCTCGCGGGGGTGAGAGCCCAGTCGGGCGCGGAGCCGGAGATCGTCCCCGTGGCCGGCGTCGACGTCCACACCGTGACCTCCGGGGACGCGACGTTCGGGCTCTACAAGTCCGCCGACCTGGTGCTCATCGTGATCCCGACCGCCGCGGCGCAGCTCGTCCCGATCTGCAAGGCGCTCATCACGGCCAACGGCTGACGCCGCGGCGGCGGGAGCCGCCACGGCCGCGTGGGATGCTCCCGGGTGCCGATCGGCGCCTCCGTTCGTGCCATCCGGCCCGTCAACCTCCGCCATGGTACGTAATACATTACGCATCATGACGGATACGACGATCACGGCCGCCGACGCCCGACCGCTCGCCTTCGCGACGGTCTTCGTCCTGGCCCACCAGCTGGACCGCCTGGGCGACGTCGTCCTGGCGCCGCTCGGGCTGACCACGAAGCAGTGGCTGCTGCTGGCCGTCGTCGCGCGTGCCCTCCATGGCCGCGAGCCGTCTCTCACCGAGGCGGCTGCCATCTACGGCTCGTCGCGCCAGAACGTCAAGGCGATCGCACGCGGCCTCGAGGAGCGCGGCTACTTGCGCCTCGTCGTCGACCCGACAGACCGACGAGCGATCCGGCTGCGGCTGACCGCGAAGACCGACGTGTTCGCGGAGCCCGCGTGGGCGGCCCGCGAAGCCGCCTTCTTCACCTTTGCGTTCGCGGGTCTCGCGCCCGCCGACGTCGCGACACTCACGGCGCTCCTCCAGCTCTGGCTGGGGGCCGTCGCGCCGGCCCCTGCGGCGATCCCGTCGGCGACGGCCGGCCGGGCTGCCGCGGACGCTGGATGACCCCGGCCGCGTCGCGGCCAGGCGGACATGGGTCCACTCCAATGGAAAGGAACACCAGACATGCACTCGAGCTCCCCGCGCCTCCTGCCCATCCTCGTCGGCCTTGTCGCGGTCCTTGCCGGCATCGCGAGCCTGGCCGGGATCCTGCTGCGCGGCGACCTCGCGACCGTGCCGTGGACGACGCTCCGGGGTGAGCACGTCGACGTCGTGACCGGCGGAATCTACGCTTGGAACAGCCTTCCCGTGGTCTCCGAGGGGGTCGGCTGGGACATCGTGACGCTGCTCCTCGCCGCTCCCGTCCTGCTGGCGACGGCTCCCGGGCTGCGCCGCCGCTCCCTGCCGGCGACGCTCGTCGCCCTCGGCCTCCTGGCGTACACGCTCTACCAGTACGCCGAGTACGCGATGTTCTGGGCGGTCGGCGCGCTCTATCCGCTGCACGTCCTCCTCGCCGGGCTCAGCCTGAGCGCGATCGGCCTCGTGGTGGGAGGCCTCGAGCCAGCCCGGGTCGCCGAGCGATTCGGGTCCCGCTTTCCACGCCGGGCCGTCGCCGGCCTGGGCGTCTTCATGGTCGTCGTGCTGTGCGGCCTGTGGCTGCCGACGGTGGCGAAGGTGGTCCTCGCGGGCGAGATCCAGGGCAACCTCAACGGCGGCGCGACCCTCGTCGTCCCGGCCTTCGACCTGGCCCTCCTCGTCCCGCTGGGGATCTTCACGGCCGTAGCTGCCTGGCGCCGCCTTCCGGCGGGCTACATCCTGGCGACGACCGTGGTCGTCAAGGCGGTCGCGATGGCCACCGCGATCGCGGCCATGCTCGTCGTGGAATGGCTGGCCACGGGCGTCCTCGCGGTCGTGCCGATCGTCCTGTTCTCGCTCACCGCGCTCGGCAGCGCCGCGATCGGATATCGGGTCTACGGGAGCATCGTCCCACCCGCGGCCGGCGATGCCCGTGCGCACTCCGCGGGGTCCCGGCCGGCCGAGGCGGGCGCGAGCGACTGAGGCGTCCTCAGCGGCTGCCGACGAGCCCGGCATGCAGCGCGTCCCGGGTCCCTGCATCGAGGCCAAGCCCGACCGCGACATAGGCCTCCATGGTGCCGTACGTGCGGGCCACCTCGTCGAGCGCCGCCTCCAGGTAGGCGGGTCGGACCTCGAGGAGGGGCCGCAGCAGGGCCGGGTCGCCGCCCCGCGCCGCGAAGGCGGTGACGAACGGCTCCAGGACGGGGGCGAGGCGCGGCCCGCTGAGGAGGTAGTCGTCCATCACGGCCGCCATGGGGACGCCGAGGAAGAGCAGCAGCGCGGCCGCCGCCCAGCCGGTCCGGTCCTTGCCCGTGGTGCAGTGGAACAGCACCGGTTGCCGCCTACTGTCGGCGAGGCTCGTGAAGAGGCGCCGGTAGCCGGCCCGCGCGCTCTCGAGCCGCACCAGCTCGCGGTAGGCGTCCACGAAGAACGTCGCGGCGCGCCCCTCGCCGAGTGTGTGGGCTGCGGCGCGCGGATCCTCGAAGAGCCTTGTGAAGTCAGTTGGGGTCATCCGCGCCGAGCCCTCGAGGACGTCGGCCACCACGTACTCGGCGCCGGGCAGGAGGCGATCCGGGAGCTCGCAGCGCTCGCCCGCGGTGCGCAGGTCGACGACCATCCGGATGCCGAGTCGGGCGAGGGCGGCGGCATCGGCGCCGTCGAGTCGGCCGAGGTCGGTCGAGCGGTAGACCAGCCCGCGCCGGACACGCCCGCCATCCGCCGTCGGGTGGCCGCCCAGGTCCCGCAGGTTCGGCAGGGAATCGATCACGGGCCGGCCTGGCCGGCTCGACGGGCCGGCCGGGCGAACGGGGGGTGGAGGACGGCGGTCGGATTCATGCCGCTCCGGGTGAGCCGTGCCCGCGCGCAGCGCCGGCTGCGCGCGGATCAGCCGTGGACGGCCTCCGTGCGGAAGGACTCGGCGTCCTCGAGCCGCCGGCGGAGCGCGCCGAGGAACCGGGCCGCGAGCTCGCCGTCCACGAGGCGGTGATCCGCCGACAGGGTGAGCCTCATGATCGAGCGGACCGCCAGGCCGTCGCCGACGGCGACCGCAGTGGGGATGGCGCTGGCGACGGCCAGGATCGCCCCCTCGCCCGGGTTGATGATGGCGCTGAACTCCTCGACGCCGTGCATGCCAAGGTTCGACACGGTGAACGTGCTCCCGGTCATGTCGTCGACCGCGAGCGTTCCCTCCCGGGCCGCCGACGCGAGGGCACCAGCCCGATCGTGGAGCTCGCCGAGCGCCAGGCGGTCGGCGTCGCGGATGACCGGCACGACGAGCCCGCCCGGGACCGCGACGGCCAGCCCGAGGTGGACCCGGCGCCGAGTCCAGACGGAAACGCCGTCGGTCCGCGAGTTGACGTCGGGGAACTCGGCCAGCGTCTGCGCCAGGGCGGCCAGCACGAAGTCCGTGACGGTCAGGGCCGTCCCCGCGGCCCGCAGCTCGGCGCGCAGCGCCATGAGGGCCGTGACGTCGACCGCCACTGTCACCGTGAAGTGGGGGATCGCTGACCAGCTGTGCGTGAGGCGCTCCGCGATGACCCGGCGCATCCTGCTGAGCGGGCGTGGCTCCCCCTCGTCCGAGACGAGGTCGGGGACCGGCTGGGCCGGCA
Organism: uncultured Chloroflexia bacterium; assembly: GCA_963698595.1. GTDB lineage: Bacteria > Chloroflexota > Limnocylindria > Limnocylindrales > CSP1-4 > CTSoil-043. The sequence continues at coordinate 1,044,977 of CAVORL010000006.1, read as the reverse complement.
CCTCGGCGGCGCCGGGTGAGTCGGCAGACGCAACCGCGGCGCGAATGTCGCGCTCGACGATCCGCCCGGCGGGCCCGGTGCCGGCGATCCTTCGCGGGTCGATGCCGGCCTCCGCCGCGAGCCGGCTGGCCCTGGGGCTGATCGCCAGGCGGTGGCCGGGGGAAGGGGCCTCGGCCGAGGATGGCCGATCTCCGGGGCGAGGCGCGTTCGCAGGCCCCGGCGAAGCGGCGGAAGCGGGCAGTGGATCCGCCGCCGAGGCGGGGATCTCCGTGGCCGTTGGCGCGCCGATCGCCGTGGGCACCTCGGCGGGAACCTCTTCGCCGGCCTGGCCGACGTAGCCACAGACCGTGTTGACCGGCACGGTTGCGCCCTCGGGGACGACGATCCGGAGGAGGACGCCATCGTCAAACGACTCGACCTCCATCGTCGACTTGTCGGTCTCGATCTCGAAGAGGATGTCACCACGGGCGACCGGGTCGCCCGTGCCCTTGTGCCAGGTCACGACCGTACACTCCTCGGTCATCTGCCCCGGCTTCGGCATCCGGATCGCGTGTGCCATGTGGAGGTTCCTCGTGCTGCTCAGGCGCCGTCGGCGGCGGCTCGGCGGCCGCTCACAGCAGGCCCCTGGCAGCCGCGTAGATGTCGTCCGCATCAGGCAGGAAGGCCCGCTCCAGGCTCTCCGCCTGGGGAGAGATGCCGTTCGCGGCGCCGACCCGCGCGACGGGCCCGTCGAGGTCGTCGAAGGCCTCCAGTTGGACGCGCGCCACGACCTCGTTGACGAAGCTGCCACCGATGACGGCCTGGCTTGCCACGACGCAGCGGCCGGTCTTGCGGACGGAGGTGAGAACCGTCTCGAGGTCGAGCGGCACAAGGCTGCGCAGATCGATCACCTCGGCGCTCACGCCGTCCTCGGCCGCGAGTCGGTCTGCCGCGGCCAGCGCGTCGGGCACCGCCGGCCCCCATGCGACGAGGCTGACGTCGGCGCCCTCGCGCACGACGTTCGCAGCCCCGATGGGCACGAGGTGCTCGCCCTCCGGGACGATCCCTTTGGCAGCGTAGAGGCCCTGGCTCTCCACGAAGAGGACCGGGTTGTTGGTCCGGATCGCTGATGCGAGGAGACCCTTGGCATCAGCGGGGGTTGATGGGTAGACGACGTAGATGCCCGGCAGGTGGGTGAAGATGCTCTCCAGCGACTGGCTGTGCTGGCCGCCGTAGCCTTTCCCGGCTCCGACGGAGGCCCGGATGACGAGTGGCACCTCGACCTGCCCGCCGCTCATGTAATGCCACTTGGCGGCCTGGTTGGCGATCTGATCCGACGCCATGAGGGCGAAGTCCATGTACATGAGCTCCACGACCGGGCGCAGGCCCACGATGGCCGCTCCCACGGCGGTCCCGCAGATCGCCGCCTCGCTGATGGGCGTGTTGAAGACGCGGTCGCGGCCGAACGCCTCGAGGAGCCCCTTCGTCAGCTTGAAGGCACCGCCGTATTCGGCGACGTCCTCGCCGTAGAAGATGACGCGCCGGTCGCGGGCCATCTCGCCCGCAAGCGCATCGCGGAGCGCATCGCGGTACGTGATGGACCCGTCCGCGCCGCCCTTCGACTCCGGCAGCGGGGCCAGCAGGACGACCGGGGCTTGGTCGGCCGGGATGGTGTCGGAACCCGTGTCCGTGTAGAGGTACTTGAGCGTGTCGGCAGGATCCGGGTCGGCGGCCCGCGAGGCCCGGATCGCCGCACGGGCGTTGCGCGCGTTGACCTTCGCCTCGAGCGAGGCGACCGCGGCTTCGTCGGCCACACCGGCTTCGACGACCTGGTGCTTGAGGCGTTCGATCGCGTCGACGGCCCGCCAGGCCGCCTCCTCCTCGCGGGTCCGGTACTCGTTGCGCGGATCCGAGAGGGAATGGCCGTAGTAGCGATAGGTGCTCGCCTCGATGAGCACTGGACCGCGGCCCTCGCGGCAGATGGTGGCGGCCCGGCGCACCGCGTCACGAACGGCGAGGACGTCCATCCCGTTGACGACCTCGGCGTGCATGTTGTTCTCGGCGAAGCCCGCCGCGCGGCGGGCCAGATGACGGACGCCCATCACCTCCTCGTCGGTGTGGTGGGTCATCCCGTAATGGTTGTTCTGGATGAAGTAGATGATGGGGAGCCCGTACGCCCGCTCGCCGGCAAGGTGGTTCGTCCACTGGGCCTGGGCCGCCCAGTTCAGCGACTCCAGGACGACCCCGTTGGCGTACGCGCCGTCGCCGGCGAAGCAGCAGACGATCCGGTCCGCACGAGCGTAGCGATGGGCCATCGCGGCGCCGGTGGCGATGGGCACACTGCCCCCGACGATCGCGTTGGCCCCGAGATTGCCCGTCGCGAAGTCCCCGATGTGCATGCCGCCACCGCGCCCGGCACAGTATCCGTCCTCCTTGCCGAAGAGCTCGGCGATGACCCGGTAGACGTGCTCCTCGAGCGCGGTCTCCCGGAGCTCATCGCGGGAGGCTCCCGTGGGCGCGCCCGGGACGCGGCGGCGGAGCTGCTCGTCGGACATCGCGCGGATCGCCGCGAAGCCCTTGGCCACCGCGTCCCCGTGGCCCCGGTGCGAGCTCGTGATGTTGTCGTCGATGCGCAGCACGCTGCAGGCTCCGACCGGCGACGCTTCCTGCCCGATCGAGACATGGGTCGGGCCGCGGTAGTCGTACCCGGGCAGCGGGTCATAGCCGCCCGAGCGGAGACGGACGATCATCTCCTCGACGGCGCGGATCGCGAGCATGTCGTCGAGCAGGTCCAGCGCCTCGGCGCCCGTGATCCCGCCGCCCGTCATCTCCGAGGCCAGGTCGCCGCCGAACGCGAAGCCGGTGATCGTCCCGCAGGACTCCTCGAACGGGGAGAAATCCGGGCGGGTGTCGCTCCGGAAGGCGCTCTCGGTGGTCATCTCGTGCCTCGCTGGGGGACCGGGGCGGCACTCGCCCGCGGTGGGCCGGGGTGGGGGAGGGGCGTGGCGCCGCTCATGCGATCACCACCCGCATGCCGCGCCGGGAGAGTGTTCGAGCGACGCGCCCGTCGAGGCCGCCGTCGGTCACCAGGACGTCCACGTCCCGGAGCCGTCCGGAATGGACGAACGAGCGGCTGCCGACCTTCGTGCTGTCGGCGAGGAGGATCACCTCGCCCGCGCGGGCCAGGACGAGCTCCTTCGTGTAGGCCTCGGCCGGATCGGTGGTGGACATGCCCTCGTCGAGCGAGAGTGCGAACGTCCCCATGAGGGCACGGTCGACGTGGAGGCTCTCGAGCAGGATCCGCGTCAGCGGGCCGACGATCGCCCTGCTCGTCGCCCGGACCTCGCCGCCGACGACGATCAGCCGCGGACCCCGCCCCAGCAGCTCGGTCACCACGGGCAGGCTGTTCGTCACGACGGTCAGGCGGCCCCAGCCGTGCAGGAGGCGGGCCACGCCGAGGACCGTGCTGCCGCTGTCGAGGTAGACCGTGTCAGCGGGGGAGAGCAGCTCGACTGCTCGTGCGGCGATCCGCGCCTTTTCCTCGGCGGCCGCGCCGGCCTTGGCGTCGAAAAGCGGCTCGTCGACCCGCTGGTCCGACGCAACGGCCCCGCCGTGGACGCGCCGCAGCCGGCCCGACGCAGACAGGGCGTTCAGGTCCCGGCGCACGGTTGCCTGCGAGACACCCAGTGCTGCGCTCAGCTCCTCGAGCCGCACCGACCGGCGCGCGTCGACGAGGGCGCTGAGGCGCTGCCGGCGTGCCGCAGCGAGGTCGGGCCCGGCGGAGGCGGCTGGACGGGGCTCTTGCAGGATCTTCCACGACACGTCATAACGCTACCATGTGCGCGCGACATCATGTAAGGCTCCGGTTGCCGCCTCGAGCCCTGAGACGCAGGTTGCCGGATGGCGAGAACCGGGTGCGCAATCCTCACTCCAGCGGGTTGACAGGGCGATTCGCCATCCGTACTCTTCGGTAATCGATTATCGAGGACTCGCGCGAACCGTGAGGAATGGTGGAGGAGTGCACGACTCGATGCCCGACCGCAGCCTGACGGTCAGCACGGAGCGCGCTCGACGATGACGACCGGCTTCTGCGCGGTCGCGCTGCGCCACAACGGCGTGGCCTGATGGACTTCATCACCCAGGCCCTCGTCATCGGCATCACGGAATACGCTCCCCTGGTCCTCGCCGCGGTCGGCTTCGCCCTGCTGTACCGCCTCACCGGCCTGATCAACGTGGCGTACGCCGAGACGATCACCCTCGGCGCCTACTTCGGGATGTGGCTCAACACCTCGTTCGAGCTCGACTTCTACGCGGTCCTGCTCCCCACCGGCCTGCTGGCGGGCCTTCTCAGCGTTGCCACGTACCTCGGCATCTTCCGGCCCGCGAAGCGGCGCAACGTCGGGGCGCTGGAGATGATCATCATCTCCTTCGGGCTCTCGATCCTCCTCCGCTACGGTCTGCAGTTCATCTTCGGCTACCCGGTGCGGTTCTTCGACGTCCCGCCGCCCGACACCGTCATGGTGCTCGGCGTCGGGGTGACGTCATTCCGCCTGGTCGCGGTCGCGAGCGTCGCAGCGCTCGCCCTGCTGCTCTACTGGTTCATCCAGCGGTCGCGCTTCGGCCTCCAGATCAGGGCGCTGGCCAGCGACGAGGACCTGGCCCAGGTGAGCGGGATCCGGCCGCTCACGGTCACCGTCATGATCTGGTTCATCGCCGGCATGGCCGGCGGGCTGGCCGGCGCGTTCTTCGGCGTTGGTTCTTCCGTGGCGCCGCTGCTGGGCTGGCGGCAGTTCCTCTTCATCCTGCTCGTCGTGCTCGTAGGTGGAACCTGGGGGCTGCGCGGGGTCATCGTGGTCGGCGTGGGCACGGGGGTGGCGCTGGCCGCCATGGCGCTGCAGTTCGGCCAGGTGCTCTACGCCCAGCTCGTGCTGATCGTCGTCTTCATCGCGATCCTGAAGATGCGTGGCCGGCGGCTCACCGAGGCGGCGAAGGTGTGATGCCGTGAATCTCGATTGGCTCGACGCATTCCTCATCTCGGGGCTGTTCGAGGTCGTTGTGGTGATGGGCCTGGCGCTCCTGCTCCACCTCGAGCTGGGACTGGCCAGGATCGCCAACTTCGGCATCGTCGGGTTCTGGGGCATCGGGATGTACGTGTTCGGCGTGCTGTACGTGCAGGTCGACTGGCCATTCGGCGACCCGTGGCAGTTCCTCGCCTGCACCGCCATCGCCACCCTCGTCGCCGGCCTCAGTGGTCTCCTCGTCGGGTGGCTCATCGCGGACCTCGACACCGACGGCGTGCTCGTGGGCACGCTCGGCTTCGCCACCGTCGTCGCCATCCTGGCGACCACCGAGGACGAGCTCACGGGGGGAGCGCGTGGCATGGGCGGGCTCGGCTTCCCCTACAACCTCGGCAGCGTCAAGACCAACGAGTTCGTGTGGCTGCTCATCACCGCAGCGGTCGTCGCCGCGATCCTGTTCTTCGTCTGGCGTGTTCACCGCTCGCCGTACGGGCGTCTCCTGATCGCCATGGGCAGCAACGAGCCGTTGGCCCGCAGCCTCGGCAAGCCGACGTTCCGCACCAAGCTTGGGCTGTTCGCCGTCGCGTCGGCGGGCATGGGCCTGCTCGGCGCGATGTACGGCGTCATGGTGCGCTTCCTCGAGATCTCCAACCTCGGGATCGAGGTGACCCTCGCAGCGATGGTGGGGCTGGTGCTGGGGGGCACGGCGCGTGTCTGGGGCGCGGTCGTCGGGGTGATCCTCACCGTGGGGCTCTTCGACATCGTGATCCAGTCGTACGTGCCACTCCCTCGGGAGTGGTACACGCAGGCGGTCCCGGTGCTGCGGGAAGTGGTCTTCGGCGCGACGCTGATCGTCGTTCTGCTGTTCCGGCCGCTGGGCGTGCTCGGCGACATGCGACGCGATCAGTTGATGAGGGACCTCCATGGTCGCTGACGCTGCCGAATCGGTCGCGGTGAGCCGCCCCCGGATCCGGATCCAGAGCGCGGTCAAGAGCTTCTCCGGGCATGTCGTCGTGGACGTCGACGACCTCGTCCTCGGAACGCGCCCGATCGAGGGCCTCATCGGACCCAACGGCGCCGGCAAGACCACGTTGATGCGGATGATCATGCACTCGGTCGCGCTGGACCGCGGTACGATCTCCCTTCTCCCTCCCGAGGGCCCGGAGGTGGTGCTCTCGACCCTGCCGGCCCACCGGATGGCGCACCACGGCGTGGTGAAGAGCAACCAGGTCATCATGGACTTCGACAAGCTCACGATCTGGGACTCGCTCCTGCTCGCCGTGGCGGAGGCCACGTACGAGCAGCCCTACCGAGTCTTCAGCGAGAAGACGGTCTTCGCGCGGCACCAGGACGAGATCCGGCGCCACCTCGACTTCTTCGGGTTCGGCGACCCAACTGCCTTCGCCATGTCGGCCGGCGAGAAGAAGCTCCTCGACATCGTTCGTTGCCTCCTCCTCAAGCCAACCTTCCTCCTGCTCGACGAGCCGACCGCCGGCCTGCCCGACGACCTGACGGAGAAGGTCATGACCGTGGTGAGGGACCTGGCTGCCGCAGGCACCTCGGTGGTGATCGTGGAGCACGACCTCGACGTCATCTGGAACCTGTGCGACGAGGTCCACTTCATGGCCGAGGGCAACGTCGTCCTGCGCGGCGACCCGCAGACGATCCGCGAGCACGGGACCGTCGTGGAGAAGTACCTCGGAGAGGGCCATGTCTGAGACGGCCGCGTCCGGGACGGCACAAGCCACCATCCTCGAGGTCGAGGACCTGCGCAGCGGCTACCACGGCGTGATCGTCCTCAACGGGCTCAGCTTCTCCGTCGGCGACGAGATCTTCGCCGTGCTGGGCGCCAACGGCGCGGGCAAGACCACGCTGCTCGCGACCCTGGCGCGCCTCATCCCGCTCATGGGCGGGAGGATCCGGTTCCTGGGCGAGGACGTGTCTGCGCTGCCCCCCTACGAGACCGCTCGCCGGGGAATCGGCTACGTGCCCCAGGAGAAGGGAATCTTCCCCGCCCTCACCGTCCTGGAGAACCTCAACGTGGGCGGGATGATCGGCGAGCGCTCGCGCGACGGAGCGGATGGAGGAGATCTTCGAGCTGTTCCCGGACCTCCGGGACCAGCAGGCCCAGCCGGCAGGAACCCTCAGCGGCGGCGAGTCGCGCATGGTGGCGTGTGGGAGGGCCCTGATGCAGGACCCGCGGGTGCTGCTCCTCGACGAGCCGACGGCCGGCCTGTCCCCGCTCTACGTCGACATCTTCTTCGACAAGATCAACGAGATCCACCAGACCAGGGGCGTCGCCATCATCCTCGCCGAGCAGAACGCCACCAAGGCGCTCGAGGTGGCTGACCGGGTGATGGTGCTGAGCCTCGGCGAGGCGTTCGCCGTGATGGACGCCGCAGACCTGACGACCCAGCAGCTCAAGGAGGGATACCGGATCTGACAATCCACGCGGTCAGCCAGGTAACACCAGGAGGAGTGCAATGACGGTAGGAGGCATCAAGTCGGGCCGCATCGTGGTCGTGATCGCGGTGCTCGCGCTGCTCGCCGCCGCATGTGGCGGCGGCGCAACCGCGACACCCGGCACGCCGACCGAGGCCACACCGACCCCGGCCGCGGCCAGCGAGCCGCCCGCCGCGGGCGAGCCGGTGGCAGTCTGCGAGCTCGCCTACTACACCGGCGAGTTCGCGGCGTACGGTGAGTCGCTCACCAACGACGTCGTCTTCCCCATCAAGGAAGTCATCAACCTCGACCCGCCGTTGGGTCGCCCGTGGGAGCTCTATCCACGAGGACCTCGGGACCGTCGGTGAGGCCCAGGCCGCGCGCACCTGCCTCGAGCAGCACGGCGCCGAGATCGTGGTCAGCATCGCCCACGGCTACCGCACCTACCGCGACTTCATGATGGAGTGGTGGCAGGAGAACGACTCGCCGCTGGGGCCGACGGTCCACGGCGGCGCCATCCCCGGCAACCTGGGCGGCAAGGGAGCCGAGCCGCTCTTCCGGGCGCAGGGCCTCGACGAGGCCCTCGGCACGTCCGGGAGCCTGTACGCGCAGTCGATCGGGGCCACGAAGGTCGTGGTCTTCGCGACCCAGGTCGAGGGCTTCCAGCTCGCGGCCGACGCGGCCGAGAAGGCCGCCGAGGCGCTTGGCCTCGAGGTCCTGGCCCGCATCGACGTCCCGGCCGAGCAGCCGTCCTACCGGGCCGAGGCCCAGCGGATCGCCGACCTGAAGCCGGACGCCGTCATCGTCCAGGCGGGGTCCGTGGAGTCGGCCACCCTGATCAAGCAGGCGGCCGAGGCCGGCCTGTCGCTCAACTGGATCGGCGAGACCGGCTGGATCCTGCAGGAGTTCATCAAGACGCTGGGCACGGAGCCCATCGCCTCCCAGAAGGGGATCGGGTTCGCGGCGTTCTCGCCCGACATGTCGACCCCTGCGTGGGCCTTCTACCAGCCGCTTTGGGACCAGGTGCAACGGCGACAAGTTCGGTCCCGCGTCCGACCAGTACCACTTCTCGACGTACGACCTCCTGGTCCAGACGGCCCTCGCCGTCGAGGCCGCCGGCTCGTACAACGCGAGTGCCTGGGCTCCCGCCATGTTCACGGTCGGCGATGCGCCGGGCGAGATGTGCTACACGTACGCCGACTGTCTGAAGCTCATCCGCGAGGGCAAGGACATCGACTACGAGGGCATCACCGGCCCCGGCCTTTACACCCTCGGCGGCGTCAATGCCGTCAACCCGTCGTACACCCCGTTCAACGCGGACGGAACCCCGGGCGAGGCGATCCTCCTCGATGCCGAGAAGTCGCTCGAGCTCATCGACTCGATCAAGACCGTCGCGACGTGCGACCCGGAGAACCCCCCCAACTCGTGTCAGTGGTAGCTGGCAGCACCACGTCTGCCACCTGGTAGACCGGTAGCAAGGGGGTCCTCCTGCCGAAGGCCGGAGGACCCCCTTCTCACACCCGGCGGTGCCCGCCACGCGGAGCAGGATCGGCCGCCGCCAATCGATCGAGAGCATCCTCCCGAGCACCGGAGCCCGCGCCTGCGGACCCGGAGGAGGCATCGTGACAGCGCAGCGGGAGCAGGTCTCGCGTCCGGTCCTCGCCGACCAGGTGAAGGACCGCCTGCTCCAGGACATCCTTGCCGGCCGCTACCCTCCCGAGGCCCGGATCGTCGAGACGAGCCTGGCGCGCGAGCTCGGCATCAGCCAGGCGCCGGTCCGCGAGGCACTCCGTGGCCTGGAGGCGCTGGGCCTCGTCGAGATCCTGCCCTTCCGGGGTGCTCGAGTCCGCCGGCCGGCGATCAGCGAGCTCCTCGAGGCGTACACCGTACGGTTCGAGCTCGAGGCGCTCGGGGCCCGCCTCGGCGTTCCCCGGATGTCGGACGCCGACCTTGCCGACCTCGAGGGCCTGGGAGAGGCCATGCAGGCCGCGGCGGCGGCAGGCGACCGCCACGCGGTCGCCGTCGCCGACGCAGCGTTCCACGCCCGGCTCCTCCACCTTGCCGGCAACGCCACGCTCGAGCGGGTCTGGCGCTCGCTCGAGCCGTTCAGCCGGACGTACCTCACGCTCGTCGCCCCGGGCGCCGACGCGCACTGGACCGCGGACCTCCATCCGCGGATCCTGGCGGCTCTCCGGACGCGCGACCCGGCATCCGTCGCGGCAGCGCTTCGGCACCACTTCGCCGAGGCGGGGGCGCATCTCGCCGAGGGCTGGCAGGCCGTGGGTGGTGAGGCGGAGACGTGACCGACGGGGGGCCGGCGCCATGGACGTGAACCCACGGGCCCGGCCCGAGCCAACCCCGTCGGTCAGGCGGGCCCGGGAGTGCTTCCTGGACGAGGGCCACCACTACGGGTGTGCGGAGACCGTGTTCGTCGTCCTGAAGGAGGCGTACCGACTGGATGATCCGGGGGACTCCGCAGCCGCAATCGCGCTCAACGGCGGCCTCGCGTACGGCGGGGGCACCTGCGGCGCGCTGACCGGAGCCGCGCTCGCCGTCGGTATGCTCGCCGAGGATCGGATCGGCGACCACGGCCGGGCAAAGCGGATCGCCCGCGAGATCGTCGCCGCGCTGGTGGACGCGTTTCACGCCGAGCACGGGGCCCTCGACTGTCGGACCCTCATCGGCTACGACCTGCGGGCCCCGGGAGGCCACGAGGCGTTCCTTGGCAGTGACGTCTGGCGGGACACGTGCCTTCGCCAGATCGAGTTCGTGGTGCGACGGCTCGACCCGCTGGCCGACCCGGTGACGTGGGGACGTGCGGTCGTGTCGATCGAGGCGGGCACCACTTCATGAAGCCGGGATCGCGCCGCCGCGTGGGTCGAGCGCGCTCCTCGGTGGTCGCTTGGCGAACCGGGCGCGCACGGGCTGACGTCGGCGGAGCCCCCGTGGAGGATCGATGAGCGAGCGTGACGCGATCTCCCGCAGCGTGCTTGCTGATCATGTCAAGGACCGCCTGCTCCAGGACATCCTTGCCGGCCGCTACCCTCCCGAGGCCCGGATCGTCGAGACGAGCCTGGCGCGCGAGCTCGGCATCAGCCAGGCGCCGGTCCGCGAGGCACTCCGTGGCCTGGAGGCGCTGGGCCTCGTCGAGATCCTGCCCTTCCGGGGTGCTCGAGTCCGCCGGCCGGCGATCAGCGAGCTCCTCGAGGCGTACACCGTACGGTTCGAGCTCGAGGCGCTCGGGGCCCGCCTCGGCGTTCCCCGGATGTCGGACGCCGACCTTGCCGACCTCGAGGGCCTGGGAGAGGCCATGCAGGCCGCGGCGGCGGCAGGCGACCGCCACGCGGTCGCCGTCGCCGACGCAGCGTTCCACGCCCGGCTCCTCCACCTTGCCGGCAACGCCACGCTCGAGCGGGTCTGGCGCTCGCTCGAGCCGTTCAGCCGGACGTACCTCACGCTCGTCGCCCCGGGCGCCGACGCGCACTGGACCGCGGACCTGCACGGGCTGATCCTGGACGCGCTGCGGGAACGCAACCCCGAGCGCGTCGTGGACGCCCTGCGGGACCACTTCGACGAGGTCGGCTCCCGCCTCGCGGAGGAGTGGCAGGCGATCACCCCGGACGCGACGCAGCCGATCCCCGGCTGAGGCGCCGTCGGCCGGGAGCCGTCGTGACGCCGCTGGTCAGCGGTCCTGCCGAAGGATTGCCCTGACCTGCTCGGCCACGCGCGACGCCGACAGCCCGTAGATGTCGAGCAGGGCGTCGTTCGGCCCGGACTCCGGGTAGAGGTCGCGCAGGCCGACGCGGTGGACGGAGGTCGGCCGGTGCTCGCCGAGCGTTTCCGCAACGGCACCGCCGAGTCCGCCGATGATCGTATGCTCTTCGACCGTGATCACTCGGCCCGTCCGCTCGGCGGCGGCCACGATCGTCTCGACGTCGAGCGGCTTGAGCGTCGCGACGTGGAGGACGTGCGCTTCGATGCCGTCCGCGGCCAGCAGCTCCGCAGCCTCGACCGTGCGCGGCGTCTGCGTGCCGGTGCTGATGAGGGTCACGTCCCCGCCCTCGCGGACGACGACAGCCTTGCCGAACGTGAAGCGGTGCGAGTCGTCGAACAGGCGCTGGGTGGGATCCCGGACGAGGCGCACATAGCAGGGACCCTCGTATGCCGCGGCCCATCGAAGCGCCTGAGCGGCCTCGATGTCATCCGCCGGGGCCACCGAGACCATGCCCGGCATGGCCCGCATGATCGAGAGGTCGTCCACGATGATGTGGCTCATCCCGGTCTGCCCCGTGAAGAGCCCCGCGTACCCGGGGGTGATCTTCACGTTGGCCCCGGTCTGCGCGATGAGCACGCGGATCTGGTCGAGCGGTCGCACGACGGCGAACGACACGAAGGTACTGATGAAGGGGATCAGGCCCATCGTGGCGAGGCCGGCGGCCACCCCCATCATGTTCTGCTCCGCGATCCCCATCTGCAGGTAACGATCGGGATGCGCCTTCTCGAAGATGTCGGCTCGCGTGGAGCTGCCGACATCGCCGTCGAGCATGACGACCCGCGGGTCGTCATCGGCGATCGCCGCCACGGTCTCGCCGAAGACCTCGCGCATCGCCTGGCCCATCGGCAGCGTCATCGTCGTTCTCCGTCCGTCTCCGGGAGGGGTTCGCCGAGCTCGGCCATCGCCGTCGCGAACTCCTCCGGCTTGATCGCCCGGGTGTGCCAGAAGTAGTGGCCCTCCATGAAGGAGACGCCCTTTCCCTTCACCGTGTGGGCGATGACGACGACGGGGCGCCCGTCGCCCTGCGCCGCCTCGTCGAGAGCGCGCACGATCGCGGCCATGTCGTGACCATCCGTCTCGATCACACGCCACCCGAAGGCGCCCCACTTGGCGACGAGCTCTCCCGGGATCTGGGGAGGGATCCGTCCGTCGGGCCCGTCGCCGGGCCAGCCGTACTGCTGCAGCTTGTTGTGGTCGACGATCGCGACCAGGTTGTCGAGGCCGTAGCGGGCGGCCGACATGGCCGCCTCCCAGACTTCACCTTCCTGGCACTCCCCGTCGCCGAGCATCACGTAGGCGCGCAGGTCGCGGCCGGTGAGGCGGGCGCCCAGCGCCATCCCCATGGCGGCGGAGATGCCCATTCCGAGCGACCCGGTCGACATGTCGAGCCCCGGGAGGCGGGTCATATCCGGGTGGCCCTGCAGGCGGGAGTGGGCGGCGTCGAAGGTGGCCAGCTCGTCGACCGGGAAGTAGCCGCGCAGGGCCATCGCCGCGTAGAGGCCGATCGAGGAATGACCCTTCGAGAGAACGAACCTGTCGCGGTCCGGCCAGGATGGCTCCTCCGGTCGGATCCGGAGGACCCGGAAGTAGAGGGCCGCGAGCAGGTCGGCAGCCGAGAGGGGACCGCCGAGGTGCCCGGCCCGGGCGTGGTTGACGGCCTTGATGACCTCGACGCGGATGCGCCGCGCCATTGCCTCGAGACGGGCGATCTCGGCGGCATCGGCGAGGCCGGCCGGGGTGACGCTGACACCGCTCATGAAGCGGCCTTCTTCTCGTAGGAGCCCGGGACCACCGGCGGCGAGAAGAAGCAGACGAGCTCGAGGGGGTCGGGCCCGTCAGACTCGGTCGCGTGGAAGGTGCCGACGGGTACCCACACGGTCACGCCCGGCTCGATCTCGGCGGTGGCCTCCGGCGTGACGATTCGTCCACGCCCGGCCGCGCAGTAGATCGTCTCCTCCTGACTGTCGTGGACGTGCCCGGCCGGCTTCGAGCCCGGGGGGAAGATCGAGACCCCCATCGAGATCCGCTCTGTCGGGGTGTTTTGGGGCCCGACGTACGTGTACCAGCTGCGACCCGGGAGCGGGAAGAGCTCCGCCTCGGACCTCGCGACCCGTTTGATCATCCGAGCACCTCGCCTGGGGTCATGATGCGCCGGGGGAGTGCGGCGCATAATCGATTATCGATGTTACGCCCGGTGCGATGCCCGGTCAACCCCGCGGGCCGGTGGGTCGCGTGACGGGGCCGTCCCCACCCGGAACAGAATCGAAGGGGCCCCTCCTCCGGGAGGGGCCCCTTCGCGTGGTCGTGGCCCGGCGGGCTCGCCGCCGGGAGGCGGTCTCAGCTGTTGCCGGGGAAGACGAGGGAGAGGGCGCCGCGGCGGCCGGGCTCCGGCCAGCGCTCGGTGACCATCTTCTGCTGGGTGAAGAAGCGGATCCCGTCCTCGCCGCGCATGGCGAGGTCGCCGAGGGCCGACTCCTTCGAGCCGCCGAAGGAGAGGTACCCGGCCGGCACCGGGATCGGCACGTTGACCCCGATCATCGGGACGTCGACTTCGAGCTTGAAGCGCCGGGCGGCGCCGCCGTCGGTCGTGAAGATCGCGGTCCCGTTGGCGTACTGGTGGCCGTTGATGAGGCCGAGCGCCTCGTCGTACGTGGTGGCGTGGACGATGCCGAGGACCGGCCCGAAGATCTCCTCCTGGTAGATCTTCATGTCCGGCGTGACGTGGTCGAAGAGCGACACGCCGAGGAAGTAGCCCTCGGGCTGCTCCGGGTGGACGAAGGGCCGCCCGTCGACGACGAGCTCGGCCCCCTCGGCCTCGCCGATGTCGATCCAGCGGATCACCGACTCGCGGTGCTCGCGGGTGTAGATGGGGCCCATGTCGACGCCCTGCTCCATGCCGGGCCCGATCTTGAGCTTCGCGATCCGCTCGAGCATGAGCGGGCGCAGGCGCTCGGCGGTGTCGCCGACGGCGATGACGAGGGTCTGGGCCATGCAGCGCTCGCCGGCGGAGCCGAAGCCGGATGCCACGGCGGCGTCGGCGGTCAGCTCCATGTCGGCGTCGGGCAGGACGACCATCGCGTTCTTGGCGCTGGTGTAGGCGCCGACACGCTTGCCGCGCCGGGTGCCTTCCTCGTAGACGTAGCGCCCGACGGCGGTGGAGCCGACGAACTGGATGGCCCGGATGTCGGGATGCTCGACGATGGCGGTCACGGCCTCCCGGCCGCCGTACACCACGTTGAACGTGCCGTCGGGCCCGCCGGCCTCCGTCCACAGCTCGGCCTGGAGCTGGGTGGCGCCGGGGGTGTGGCTGGAGGGCTTGAGGAGGACGGTGTTCCCGCAGGCGAGGGCGATCGGGACGATCCACATGGGGACCATGACCGGGAAGTTGAAGGGCGTGATCGCGGCGGTGACCCCGAGCGGGGCGCGCAGCGTGAAGGCGTCGACGTTGGTGGCGACGTTCGGCGTCATCATCCCGGCGAGGTGGACCGGCAGGCCCGCCGCGAACTCCACGGTCTCGAGGCCCCGCATGACCTCGGCGAAGGCGTCGGGGAACGTCTTCCCGTGGTCGCGGGTGATGAGGGCGGCCAGCTCCTCGCGGTGGCGGAAGAGCAGCTCGCGCCAGGCGAAGAAGATCCCGCTGCGGGCGATGAGGGGCGTGTCGCGCCAGGCCGGGAAGGCAGCCTTCGCGGCCGCCACGGCGACCTCGACCTCGGCGGCCCCGCCGCGCGGGACGCGGGCGATGACCTGCCCGGTGGCCGGGTTGTAGATGGGGCCGGTCTGCTCGGGCAGGACCTCGACCGGCCGGCCGGCGATCCAGTGGGACAGGATGGGCAGCGTCGCGGGCTGCGCGGGGGTCTCGATGACCATCGTGGGGATGCCTCCTCTGGGAGCGTTCTCGTCGGGTTCGCTGGTGGGCGGATCAGGCCAGGCGGACGTCCGGGTCGGGCAGGACCAGGTCGCGGATGGCTGCCTGGAGGTCGTGGTAGGACTTCACGAACGTGCGGAGGGTCCGGGAGCTGGCCCCGAAGCCCTCGAACTCCTCGGGCATGAGGCCGTCGGGTTCGTACGCTCGCCGGAAGTCGGGGATGCGATCGTAGAGGTCCGCGATGAGTGCCGGATCGACGGGAGCCTCCATCCGAGCCACGGGCTCGATTCCGCTCTTGTTGAAGCGGACCTGCCAGGGGTAGGGGAGCGTCATGCTCACGTCCCCACCCACGAGCTCCGTCCAGTGGAGCCGGTGCCGGTAGGCGGCGGCAAGCAAGCGCGACCGGTATCGGCGCTCCCGGAAGATGGCGTAGGCTCGCTTGAACGCGGCGATGCCGGCCCAGTTCGGTGCGTCCGGGTGGACCGCCAGGTCGTCGCGCTCGACGAGGACCTTCATCCAGTCGTCGAGCCGGCCGATCATGATGGTGACTATCGGGGTCATCGATGCGACGTCGCCGCCGGCGGCCACACGCCTCTCGAGACCGCGCTCGACGGCCTCAGCGGCGGCAAGCGCCTGCGGCACGGTGAAGCTCACGGTGGCGTTGATGCTGACGCCGCGAAACGTGGCCTCCTCGATCGCCGTGATCCCGGCCGCGGTGGCCGGGAACTTGACCTGCATGTTCCGCGCAAGGCCGGCGAAGCGGACCGCCTGCTCGACCATGCGGGTCGGATCCCTGTGGTTCGCGGGGTTTGTCTGGACGGAGAGCCGCCCGGCCCGGCCGTCGAGCCGATCGAAGACCGGCTCCAGGATCCCAGCGCCCCGGGTGGCCATCTCCTCGATGATCGCCCAGGTCAGCTCGACCTCCGACCATGTCGGGTTGGCCGCGGCCATCTCGAGGACGCGCGGTACCCAGTGGGCCCGCTCCTTCTTCATGACCTCGAGCACGATGCTCGGATTCGAGGTCGCGCCGGTCGCGCCGCGCTCGACCGCGTAGGCGAGCTCCTCGACCGCGCAGGAATCGTTCCAGTACTGGGTGGGGGTTTCCTGCGTCATCCGCAGGAGTGGGCTATGGGGCGCAGCGGTCAGCATGGAGTCACCTCGGCGAAGGCGGTGTGGGCCGGCATCCGTTTCCTCGGCCGTGCAACGGTCTGCGGTCGAGGATATAATCGATGATCGATGCTTGTTCTGCAAGGGGGCAATCAAGCTGCCACGCGGCGAGGGGCGGGGGATCGTCGAGCCGGGCCGCCCAGATCACCGGGTCGTCGAGCCCGTCCATGACGGGCTCAATCGTCCCGCGTCGTGCCGCGCGCCGGCCGCACGGTCATGCCGCCCGGGCCCAGGTCAGTGCCCGAGAGCCGTCCGAGGACCGTTTGGGGCTTGACGGGACCGGGTGCCGGTTCCTATCGTTATCGGTAATCGATTATCGAGTGTATGCGGGCTCCCATTGCGGCCGCCAGGGAACCCCCACACCCACACCGGCGCCCGGGCGGAGTCGCAGGAGGTCGCACGCATGACGAGCGTCGTGCTCCTCGGGACCCTCGACACGAAGGGCAGCGAGTACGAGTTCCTGCGCGATCGGGTCCGCGAAACCGGATGTGACGTGATCCTCGTCGACGCGGGCGTGCTGAGCGACCCGTCGCCGGGCGACATCACCGCCGACGAGGTCGCGGGGGCGGCCGGCGAGAGCCGCGCCGCCCTGGCCGCGGCCGGCGACCGCGGGCCGGGCGTCCTCGCCATGAGCCGTGGCGCGACCGAGATCGTCAAGCGCCTCCACGCGGAGGGCAAGCTCGACGGGATCCTCGGCGTGGGCGGGTCGGGCGGCTCGTCGATCGTCTGCGCGGCGATGCAGGCCCTGCCGGTCGGCGTCCCCAAGATGATCGTCTCGACGATGGGTTCCGGGGACACCCGCCCCTACGTCGGTACCTCCGATATCGCGATGATGTACTCCGTCGTCGATATCGCCGGCATCAACGTCCTCTCGGAAAGGATCCTCACCAACGCGGCCGTCGGGATCGCCGGGATGGCGAGGGCGTCGGCGTCGTTCGTCTCGAAGATCCCGCCGAAACCGCTCATCGGGGCCACGATGTTCGGGGTGACGACCCCGAGCGTCACGGTGGCCCGGGAGTGGCTGGAAGCGCACGGCTACGAGGTCCTCGTCTTCCACGCCACGGGCTCCGGCGGGAGGTCCATGGAAGCCCTCATGCAGGCCGGCTTCATCACGGGGTCGCTCGACATCACGACCACCGAGCTCGTGGACGAGCTGGTCGGAGGGGTCCTCTCCGCAGGACCCGAACGGCTCGAGATGGCGGGCTCCCTCGGCATCCCCCAGGTCGTCTCGCTCGGGGCCCTCGACATGTGCAACTTCGGGCCCGAGGAGACGGTCCCCCCGGAGTTCAGGGGCCGCAACCTCTATGTCCACAACGCGACGGTTACGCTCATGCGGACGACGGAGGAGGAGTGCGCCGAGCTGGGGCGGATCATGGCCCGCAAGCTGAACCAGGCGACGGGACCCCTGAGCGTCTTCATCCCGCTCGGCGGGGTCTCGATGATTGACGTCCCCGGCGCCCCGTTCCACGACCCGGCCGCCGATGCAGCCCTCATCCGGGAGCTGCGGTCCGGGCTTCGGCCGGATGTCGAGGTCGTCGTGATGGCAACCGACATCAACGACCCGGACTTCGCGACGGCGATGGCCGAGCGGCTCGACGCGCATTACCGTGCGTGGGCCACGGGGCAGACGGCGAACGCAGGAGGGCGCGCATGAACAGGGACGATGTGCTGACACGCCTCCGCAGGACGCTCGATGGGGGCGGCGTGATCATGGGCTCCGGGGCCGGGACTGGGCTCTCGGCCAAGTGCGCGGAGGCGGGCGGCGCCGACCTCATCATCATCTACAACTCGGGACGCTACCGCATGGCAGGCCGTGGCTCGTTGGCCGGCTGCATGCCCTACGGTGACGCCAACGCGATCGTGATGGAGATGGCCGGTGAGGTCCTCCCCGTCGTGAAGGTGACACCGGTGATGGCGGGCGTCTGCGGCACCGACCCGTTCCGGCTCATGCCGGTCTTCCTCGAGGAGGTCCGACGGGTTGGCTTCTCCGGAGTCCAGAACTTCCCGACCGTGGGATTGATCGATGGCCGGTTCCGGCAGAACCTCGAGGAGACCGGCATGGGCTTCAGCCTCGAGGTGGACATGATCCGGGCAGCCCATGAAGCGGGTCTCGTGACAACTCCGTACGTCTTCGACCCCGACCAGGCGCGCGACATGGCCGCGGCAGGGGCCGACGTCGTGGTGGCCCACATCGGGCTGACGACGAAGGGTGTCATCGGCGCCACGACGGCGGTCACCATGGTGCAGGCGGCCGAGCTCGTCCAGGCGATCCGGGACGCTGCCGCGGCGGTCAACCCCGACGCCATCGTCCTCTGCCACGGCGGCCCCATCGCCGAGCCGGAGGACGCCCAGTACATCCTCGAACACACGACAGGCGTGGCCGGCTTCTTCGGCGCGTCCAGCATGGAGCGGCTCCCGACGGAGGTGGCGATCACGGAGAACATGCGGCGCTTCAAGGCAATCACGCGCACGACCTCTGCCATCTGAGACCAGGTCGCCACGGGCGACACCAGGCAGGTACAGGAGGAAGCACCGGTGCCCCTCAAGGAAGAAGTCCTCGGCGAGTTCCACGGTGACGAGACGTTCCCGATCGAGTGGGCGTCCGAAACCGAGAAGCTGCTCTTCTGGGTCTACGACGACCTGCACTGCCCCAAGCCGCTCAGCCCGATGTACGAGGACATCGGCGGCTGGTGGCTCTCCTGCGACCACATGTTCCGCCGCTTCGGCACTCCCTTCGCGACGGACTGGATCTACAAGAACATCAACGGCTGGCTGTACACGGCCGCGATCCCCGCCGAGGCCGGCCTGACCGTCGAGACCCAGGAGTACAACTACCGCACGAACCCGATCGTGCCCGAGGACCCGGAGTATGCCGGCAAGATCGGGGCCTACCTCGGCGCCGTCCTGCCGGTCTACGGCCATAAGTTCGTCGAGTGGTGGCGCACCAGGTTCGTGCCCGAGATGCAGCGGAACTTCGACTACATCGAGGGGATGCTCGACCAGAAGGACCAGCTGAGCCTTGCCGAGGTGGCCGTCCTCCTCGAAGACGCCATCGACATGCACGACCGCCACTGGAAGATCCACTGGATGCTGAACTTCGCGCAGCTCAGCGCCACGCTCAACCTCCGGGCCGTCATGGAGAAGACCCATGGCAAGGTCGACGAGGTCCTGCTCGGGCGGCTGCAGAACTCGGCCAGCGACCGGAACTGGGACAAGATCCGTGCGCTCTGGGAGATGAAGGAGGAGATCAAGGTCGACGCCGAGCTGGCCACGGCATTCGGCGGCACCACATCCGCGGTGATCCTGCCCGCCCTCCAGGCGACCGCGCGCGGCCGGCGCTTCATCGACGAGCGGGTCGTGCCCTACCAGAAGGAGTTCGGCTGGCACGCGGTCTGGAGCCACGAGTTCATCTTCCCGTCGTTCCGGGAGGACATGAACCCGATCATCCAGCTCGTCCGCGACCAGTACGCGTCGGACTACGACTACCAGTCGAAGGTTGCGGCGCTCAAGGCCGACATCGATGCCGCCGCGAAGCAGATCCTCGAGGGGTTGCAGGGCGAGGCGCTCGAGGAGATGCGCGCCGCCAACGAGATCAACCTCAAGATGGCCCCGCTGACGCCGGACCACCACTTCTACATCGACCAGGGCGCCAACGCCCACGTCCGCCTCGTGCTGATCGCCCTCGGCGAGAAGCTCGTGGAGATGGGCGTCCTCGACGCCCCGGACGACGTCATCATGTTCCGCTACAACGACCTGCGCGCCTTCGTCGGCAACCCGACCGGCATGGACGGGCGTGCGATCGCAGCCGCGGCGCGGGCAAAGCGGGCCGAGGCGGAGGCGTACCAGCCCAAAGACTGGGTGGGTACCTGTACCGCGACGCAGCTCGCCTTCCCGTACCTGAACCTGTGGGGATTCCCCGACAAGTTCTACCGCTCGGTCGATCACGAGGAGGGCAAGGTCCCGGGCATCGCCGGCTCGCCGGGCGTCGTCGAGGGCATCGCCCGCGTCGTCTCGTCCGAGGCTGAGTTCGACAGCCTTCAGGAAGGCGAGATCCTCGTCTGCCAGATGACCAACCCGGCCTGGCAGGTCCTGTACGGCAAGATCATCGCCGTGGTGACCGACGCCGGCGGCACCGTCTCGCACCCGGCCGTCCTGGCGCGCGAGTACGGCATCCCGGCGGTCGTGGGCACCTCGATCGGCACGTGGACCATCAAGACCGGGGATCGGATCCGCGTCGACGGCAACGCCGGCGTGGTGGAGATCCTTGAGAGCACCGCGCCCGCGCCCGCGATCATCGGAAGCTAGCGACGGGACCATGATTCGCGAAGCCGCGATCTCGCGCAGCGTCCTCAGCGACCAGGTCAAGGATCGTCTCCTGCAGGCGATCCTCGACGGTCGCTACCCGCCCGGCGCCCGGATCGTCGAGACCCGGGTGGCCCGGGAGCTCGGCACGAGCCAGGCACCCGTGCGGGAGGCGCTGCGCGACCTCGAGGCCCTCGGGGTCGTGGAGACCACCGCCTTCCGGGGAGCTCGCGTCCGCCGCCCGTCGGCGGACGAGCTCCTCGAGGCATTCGTGATCCGCGCCGAGCTCGAGACGCTCGCCGCCCGCCTGGCCCTCCCGCGCCTCACCGACGACGACCTCGACGAGCTCGCGGGGTTCGTCACGGAGATGCAGCGAGCGGCCGACGCCGGCGACACGTACGCAGAGGCGACCGCCGACGCGGCCTTCCACGGCCGTGTCGTCGCGCTGGCTGGCAACACAACCCTGGAACGGGTCTGGCGTACGCTGGAGCCGTTCTCGCGCACCTACATCACAATCGTCACGCCCGGCGCCGACCGGCGCCGGATCGCGGACGAGCACGTCCCGGTTCTCGACGCCCTCCGGCGGCGCGACCCTTCGCTTGTCGGCGAGGTCTTCCACGCCCACTTCGCACAGGCCGCGGACACGCTGGGCACCCACTGGGAGGCCGCCGGCGGCATGGCCTCCGGGATCGACCCGGATGCGTCCCCGACGGTCGCATCGCTGGCGGGCGCGGCGGCCGCCTCCCTCGGCGATCGACGCTCATGACTGCCTCACCTTCTCAGTCACCACGCGAAAGGACACCATGAACGACCAGCTCCAGCTTTCGGAAGAGATGTCGGCCGGGACGGCCCGCCTCCGAGTGGACGTGCACGGCGGCGAGCCGCGCGAGCACGTTCTCGACGATCTGACCTTCCTCAACTACCGCCTCGCCGACGTGCGCATCTCCCCGGAGATCACGCTGGAGACGCCCGACATCGTCTGGCACCGAGATGGAGCGAAGGAGGTCACTTACGACGGGCGCGTCGTCACCTTCACCGGCCCGTGGCCGGCAGGTCCCATCCAGAAGGTCATCGTCGCCATCCTCGCGCTGCGCATGGAAGCCGTCGGGCTCCACCCGTCTCACAGCGCGGCGGTCAACTACCGGGGGAAGACGCTGGTCTTCCTCGGCGGCGAGTCGAACCACGGCAAGTCGATGGGCCTCATCGAAGCCGGGGTCCGGGGCGCCCTTCAGGTGGCCTCGGAGACGACAGTCATCGACGAGAGCGGCCGGGCCGTCATGGGCTCGGTGGACACCTTCCTCCGCAAGCGGACCGAGGGCACGGAGCGGTCCGACAAGGCCGCCCCGAACCGGGGGGTCGAGAAGTTCTGGGGTGAGATGCCCAGCTGGGGGATGTTCGACGGCGAGCCGAACATCGACCTCGTCATCGTCCCGGCCATCGACGGCAACTTCGATCCTGCGACCAACGAGCTGATCCCGTTCGAGCGGCAGTTCCAGTTCCTGCACTCGCTGCAGAACTACTTCCTGACGAACGAGCTGCTCGCCCCCGGGCACGTCATGCCAATGGTCGACAACGACGAGCTGCGGCGGCGGCGCGCGGACTTCGTGGCCCGTTTCTGCGAGCGGCCCTTCTACTTCATCCGGGCTGCGACCCCCCAGGTCCTCCTGGACGAGGTCGAGCGGATCCTGTAGGGGAAGAGGCCGCCAGCATGCACCCGTTTGCCTACGCCCGCCCGACCTCCCTTGCGGAGGCGGTCGCCATGCTCCACGAGCACGGCGCAGCGGCCCGCGTCCTGGCGGGGGGCACCGACCTCGTCATCCGCCTCCGCGACGGGACGCTGAAGCCGGAGCTTGTCGTCGACCTCAAGCGGATCGCGGAGCTGCAGCCCGCGATCCGCGAGGAGGACGGGCGGCTCGTGATCAGCGCCACGACCGTGATGACCGACATCGCGGCCGACCCGGTCGTGCACCGGCATTTCGTGGCGCTGGCCGAGGCGGCCGCCGTGGTGGGGTCCGTGCAGATCCGCAACCGGGCGACCCTCGCCGGGAATGTGTGCAATGCGTCCCCCGCCGCCGACGCCGCGCCCTCGCTGCTCGTCTATGGCGCGGAGGTGGTCGCCGTCGGGCCGGTGGGCACCCGGCGGATCCCGGTTGCGGACTTCTTCGTCCGTTCGGGTCAGACCACGCTGGCGGCAGGGGAGCTCGTCACAGCGATCGAGCTCCCGGTGCCCGGGCGTCCCATGGGTGCCGTCCACGTGCGACGCACCCGCCGGCGCGGCCACGACCTCGCCTCGGTGACGCTGTGCTGCGGCGTGGACACGGCAGGTGTCACCCGGCTCGCCTACGGCAGCGTTGGGCCGCGGCCTGTCCTCGCCGTCGACGAGAGCGGCGTGCTGGCCGACCCGGATGCGCCCGACTCCGCGAAGGCGCCGATCCTCGAGCGGATGCTCGCAGCCGCCAGCCCGTCGCCGCGCTCCATGCGCGCGAGCCCCGAATACCGCCTGGCGATGCTCCGCGTGCTCGGGGTTCGCGCCCTGCGCACGGCGATCCAGCGGCTGGCGACGGGAGAGTGACGAGATGACCCAGGTGATCCCAATCCAGGTGACGGTGAACGGACGCCGACGTGCGCTCGAGGTCGCCGCGCACCACACGCTGCTCGAAGTCCTGCGCGACGATCTCGACCTCACCGGCACGAAGGAGTGCTGTCTCGTGGGGGAGTGCGGCGCCTGCACCGTGCGCCTCGACGGCCGGATCGTCGACTCGTGCCTCGTCCTCGCGGTCGAGGCCGACGGTGGCGAGGTGACAACCGCGGAGGGCCTGGCACCCGAGGGCCGCCTGAGCCCGCTCCAGGAGGCGTTCCTCGACAAGGGCGCCGTTCAGTGCGGTTTCTGCATCCCCGGCCAGGTGATGGCGGCGGACGACCTGCTCGCGCGGATCCCCCACCCGACGGTCCAGGAGGTCCAGGAGGGCCTGGCGGGCAACCTGTGCCGCTGTGGCTGCTACGGGCAGATCAGCGAGGCGGTCCTCGCGATCGCCGAGGACGGCGGGCGGTGAGTGCCGCGATCCGTCCGGCCCGGGTGGGCGAGTCGCCCCAGCGTGTCGGGGGCCGCGACCGCGTGACCGGCCTGCAGCGCTACGTTGCGGACATCCACCTGGCCGACGAGCTCCACGCGAAGCTCGTCACGATCCCCGTCGCGCGCGGCCGGATCCTCGCCATCGACACGAGCGCCGCCCTGCAGGTTCCGGGGGTGCGCCTCGTCACGACCGCCGCCGACCTGCCGCAGCCCGTCCCGCGTTTCGGGCCCCAGTTCCAGGACCGGCCCGTGCTCGCGGTCGGCGAGACGAAGTACCACGGCGACCCCGTCGCCGCCGTCGCCGCCGACACGAAGGATGCGGCCGAGGAGGGGGCTCGACTCGTGCGGGTCGAGTACGAGGAGCTCCCGGCCGTCGTGACCATCGCGGCGGCGCTCGACCCGGGCGCACCCCTCGTCCAGGACTCGCTGCTCCGGCCGGGCGATCCGCTCGCGAGCAGCAACGTCCTGCGCGAGCACCGCGTGGGCTGGGGCGACGTGGACACCGCGACCGCCGACCTCGTCGTGGAGCATCGCTACGACTTCCCGATCGTGACCCACTTCGCGATCGAGCCCCACGCGTTCATGGCGGCGCCCGACGGCGACGGGATCGCCTGCTGGAGCTCCATCCAGCATCCGAACTGGCTCCAGAAGATCCTCGCCACGCTCCTCGGGCTGCCGCTGTCGAAGGTGCGAGTCTACGCGCCCGATCCCGGCGGCGGCTTCGGCGGCAAGCAGCACGCGAAGTACGAACCCCTCGTCGCGCTCATGGCGCTGCGGGCCGACCGGCCGGTGCGTCTCGTGCTCACCCTCGAGGAGACGTTCCAGGCGGCGCGCCGGGCTGCCTCGGAGGTCCGCGTCCGGACCGGCTTCCGGACAGATGGGACGCTGGCGTTCCAGGACGTCGAGGCGAACTATCTGATCGGCGCGTACGCGGACATCGCCGATCGGGTCGTCGCCAAGGGGAGCTACCTGGGGGCGGGCCCGTACCGCATCCCCCACGTCCGCGTCCTGGCTCGTGCCGTCCTCTCGCACACGCTGCCGTCCACCGCCTTCCGCGGCTTCGGCAACCCGCAGGTGAACTGGGCCGTCGAATCGAACCTCGACGAGGGCGCTCGGGCGCTCGGGATCGACCGCCTCGAGCTCCGCCTGCGCAACCTCGCCCGCAAGGGGGAGGCCTTCATCCCGTGGGACACCCCGGCTGACGGCGACTGGGAGCAGACGGTTCGGCGTGCTGCCGAGCTGATCGGGTGGGGGACTCCGACGCCGGCCGGCCGCGGGCGTGGGATCGCCATCGGCATCAAGTCAGGGCCGACCACGGGCCTGTCGTATTCGACGGTGCGCCTGCTGGGTGACGGGAGCGTCGTGGTCTACGCGGGCACGTCCGACATGGGCCAGGGAGCCCGCACCGTCTTCGCCCAGATTGCCGGCCAGGAGCTCGGCGCCCCGCTGGACTGGGTCACGGTCGTCATGGGCGACACCGCGGTCGTCCCGTACGACCAGCAGACATCGGCCAGCCGCTCGACCGTCCTCATGGGCAACTCGGTGCTGGCAGCCTGCCGCGAGATCCAGGGCAAGCTTCGGGCGCTGGCTGCCCGTGTCCACGAAGTCGACGAGGCGTCCGTGGTCGTCGACCGCGGCGTCGTGCGGCTCCCGGAGGGCGAGGTCACGATCCGCGATGTCCTCGAGGTCGGCCTCGGCCGGCTGGGCGGGGAGATCATCGGGGTCGGTGAGATGCGCAAGGAGGCGGAGCCCGATCATCCGCTCCAGGGCCGGGCGGCGTTCTTCGAGTTCAACTGCACGGCGATCGAGGCGGAAGTCGACGAGGAGACCGGGGACATCACCCTCGTGCGCCACGTCACGGTGTCGGACGTCGGCAAGGCGATCAACCCGCTCCAGGTGCGGATGCAGGACGAGGGCGCGGCGATCCAGGGCCTCGGGCACACCCTCATGGAGCACTACCTCTTCGACGACGGCGGTCGGATCCGGAACCTGGGGGCGATCGACTACCGGATCCCGACGAGCATGGACCTGCCCCTCGAGATGGTGAGCGAGATCGTCGAGAACGAGGATGGGCCGGGTCCCTACGGGTCGAAGGGCATGAGCGAGGGGGCGCTGCTGTGCGTCGCGCCGGCCGTCGCCGCGGCCGTGCGCGACGCCACGGGCGCGATCATCCGCGATCTGCCCCTCACGCCGGAACGCGTCTGGCGGGCCCTGCGGGATCGCCCATGAGCACCTCGACCAGGGAGGGCCGGAAATGACCACGCCATCTGACATCGGACCCATCGGCAAGCAGACACCCGACGAGGTGGTTCGCGCGGCCGGGCTCGTCCGCCAGGGGCGGATGATCCCCATGGCGGCCGTCCGCTACCCGGGGATGCCGCTCTTTCCCGGCCACCCGCCGTTTCAGGTCCTCAACTACCGGACCCCGCGAGGGATCCGTGTCACCGGCGCCCAGCCCTGGGGACCCGTGAACGACGCTGGGCTCGGCTACATGGCCGAGTACGTCATGGCGACGTCGCACTCCGGCGCCCACATCGACGCGCTGGCCCACATGACGGTGGGCGACGACATGCACTGGTACGGAGGCGGGAACGCCGACGAGCACCTCACGGACTTCGGCCCGACGCACCTCGATGCGGCCATGCTGCCGCCGTTCTTCACCCGCGGTGTCCTCCTCGACGCCGCGGGCCACCGGCAGGTCCCCTGCCTCCCGAAGGGCTCGCCGATCGACGCCGCGGAGCTCGAGGCGATCTGCGTGGCGCAGCGTGTCGACGTCCGCGCCGGTGACGTCGTCGCGATCCGAACCGGATACATGAGCCTGTGGCCCGACGCCGAGGCGATGGCCGCCCACAAGACGCCAGGACCCGACATCTCCGCCGCGCGCTGGCTCCTTGGGCGGGGCGTGGTCGCGACCGGCACGGACACGGAGACGTACGAGGTCCAGCCCGCCCCGGACCCCGGACCCACCGGCAACCCGCAGCCGGTCCACACGCTCCTGCTGATCCAGAACGGGATCTACATCATGGAAAGCCTGGATCTCGAGGCGCTCGCTCGCGAGCGGATCTACGAGTTCCTGTTCGTTGCCCTGCCACTCAAGATCCGTGGCGCGACCGGGTCGATGGTCGACCCGGTCGCCGTCATCTGAAGGAGGTTCCCGTGCCCGCAACCATGGAGGCGCTCGTCGTCCTCGAGCCGAGCCGTTTCGAGATCCAGGAAGTCCCGGTGCCGGTACCCGGACCGGGTGAGGTCCTGGCGCGCGTGCGGGCGGTCTCCATCTGCGGCACGGACGCCCACATCGTGCGGGGCGACTACCCGGGCTTCTGGCCCCCGGCCTTCCCGTTCATCCCGGGCCACGAGTGGGCCGGCGAGATCGTGGAGCTCGGTCCGGGTGCCGAGCGCTACGGATGGCGGGTCGGAGACCGCGTCGCCGGCACGTCGCACGACGCGTGCGGCGTCTGCCAGAAGTGCGTCGAGGGCCGTTACAACCTGTGCGAGAACTACGGCCGCGAGGGGCTCCACAAGCAATACGGCCACAGCGTCCAGGGCGCCGACGCGACCTACGTGGTGCAGGGCGTCAAGACGATCTTCCCGCTCCCGGACGCGCTGTCGTTCGACGACGGGGCGGTCATCGACCCGGCCTCCATCGCCCTCCACGTCGCCAACCGCGGCAACATCGCCCCCGGCGATGCCGTCGCGATCACGGGCGCCGGCGCCATCGGCCTCCTCGGCGGCGACGCCGCGCTGATCCGTGGAGCCGCCCGGGTGATCCTCATCGAGCGCAACGCGAAGCGCCTCGCCAAGGCGGCGGCGATGGGTTTCGAGACCGTCGACGCGACGGTGGGCGACCCCGTCGCGGCGGTTCGCGAGATGACCGGCGGCTTCGGGGTCGACGTCGTCCTCGAGTGCGCCGGCGTCCCGGAGACCGTCCAGCAGGCGCTGGGCATGCTCCGCCGCGGCGGTCGGTGTGCCGCCGTCGGGATTCCCACGGTCGGTGTCGAGATCGCGATGCAGCGCCTCGTCCTCGACGAGCTGGAGCTCGTCGGCTCGCGGGCCTCCGCGGGCGAGATGCGGCGCGTCATGCCGCTCGTGGAGCAAGGCAGGATGCGGGTTCGTGACGTCACGACGCACCACTTCAGCCTGTCCGAGTTCGGGCAGGCTCTCGCCACCTTCAACGACCCCGCGAGCGGGGCCATCAAGATCATCGTCGCGCCCTGAGTGGCCGGCCGCGCGTCCCCCAGCGCGCGGCAGGCCGAGGGCACTCAAGGAGCCGCTCCGTGACCTACGTCTACGACTGCGACCAGCGCCTCGACCTTCCCCAGC
This sequence comes from uncultured Chloroflexia bacterium, assembly GCA_963698595.1. Lineage (GTDB taxonomy): Bacteria > Chloroflexota > Limnocylindria > Limnocylindrales > CSP1-4 > CTSoil-043. Next base: position 1,017,036 of record CAVORL010000006.1, on the reverse strand, counting down.
CGGAGGTCAAGCGGCTGCTGGGGGGCAAGGCCGCGAACCTCGCCGTGATGGCGCTCGACCTCGGCCTCCCGGTGCCGCCCGCCTTCACGATCTCGACCGCAGCCTGCAGCGAGTATCTCGCTCGAGGATGGCCGGCCGCGCTCGACGGGGAGCTCCGCGAGCACATGGCACGCATCGAGGAGCTCGTTGGCCACGGCTTCGGGGACGCGGACAACCCACTTCTCGTGAGCGTCCGATCCGGAGCGCCGGTGTCGATGCCCGGGATGATGGACACGATCCTCAATCTCGGCATCAATGACGCCACGACGGCCGGTCTCGCAGCGTCGTCGGGCAGCCCGAAGTTCGCCGCGAACTGTCAACTGCGCTTCGAGGCGGCGTTTCGCGACATCGTCGGCGGCGACAGCATTCCCGTGAACCCATGGGACCAGCTGCGCGCCGCAGTCGAGGCGGTCTTCCGCTCGTGGAACAGCGACCGGGCACGGGCATATCGCGAACGTGAAGGGATTCCACGCGACCTGGGGACGGCGGTCACCGTCCAGGCCATGGTCTTCGGCAACCGGAGCGTTGAGTCGGGGTCCGGGGTCCTGTTCACCCGGAACCCGGCCACCGGCGATCCGGTCGTCTACGGCGATGTGATCTTCAACGCCCAGGGCGAGGATGTCGTCGCCGGCACCCACCAGACCGAACCGATCGGCGCTCTGGACGAGAGGATTCCGGCCGTGGGGCGCCAGCTCCGCGAGTATGCCGCGCGCCTGGAGCGCCACCACGCCGATCTCTGCGACATCGAGTTCACGATCGAGCATGGCCGGCTCTGGATGCTCCAGTGCCGGGTGGGGAAGCGAAGCCCGCAGGCGGCGCTGCGGATCGCCGTCGACATGGCTGAGGACCCTGAGTTCCCTCTCTCGCGCGAGGAGGCCGTGCGACGCGTGGCCGGCCTGCTGGCAGACCCGCCGACGACGGTGGTAAACCGTGGAGACGTCGGCCCGACCGTTGCCACGGGGCTGCCCGCGTCCCCCGGCGTGGCGTCGGGTGAGATCGTCACGACGCCCGACGCAGCCGTCTCCGCCACGGCATCCGGGCGTGCGGTCATCCTCGTTCGGGCCGAGACGTCGCCCGATGACGTCCACGGTATGGCGAGCGCAGTCGGGATCCTGACCTCCACCGGCGGCCTGGCGAGTCATGCGGCCGTTGTGGCGCGCGGCTGGGGGATCCCCGCAGTCGTCGGGGCGGCGTCGGTGCGCGTCACGGACGGCGTGGTCGTCATCGGCGGCCGGACGTTCGCCGTTGGCGACACGATCACGATCGACGGGGCGACCGGCGAGATCTTTGCCGGCGCGGTCGTCGGCGCGGCGACCATCGTTCCAGAAGCCGCCACGCTCCTTGACTGGGCGCGCGAGCTGGGGATCGAGATCGGCGCCCCTGCGACGCCCGCAGCGACATCGGCCGCCGCCACACCAACCGGGGTCGCCACGGCAACCGGGGTCGCCACGGCAACCGGGGTCGCCACGGCAACCGGGGTCGCCACGGCAACCGAAGTCGCCACGGCAACCGAAGTCGCCACGACGGCCACGACCGAGAGCATGCTCCGGGCGCTCGCGGTGAAGGGCTACTCGACGCCCGAAGCCGCGGCGGCGGCGCTCCTGACGACGGCCGAAGATGCGAGCGCGCTGCTGGACCGCCTCGTGGCGGACGGCATGGCGGAAGTCGCCGCGAGCGCGTTCCGGCTGACCGCTGACGGCAAGGCGGCTGGCGCCGCGAGGATCGCCGAGGACCGTCTGGCCTGGGGCCCGGAGCGTGCCGCAGCCGCCCTCGACGGGTTCATCGCCCTCGACCAGCGGATGAAGACGACGGTCACGGCCTGGCAGATGCGCGAGAGCAACGGAGCGCAGGCCTTCAACGACCACACCGACCCGGACTACGACGCGAGGGTCCTCGCTGACCTGGCCGCCCTCCACGGAGACGCGTGCGCGTGGCTGCAGCCGCTCATCGACGGCCTGCCGCGTCTCGCGGGCTACCTGGGGCGCCTCGACCGGGCGGCCGAGGCAGCAGCCGGGGGCGATCATCGCTACGTCGCCTCGCCGCGCGTCGACAGCTACCACGGCGTCTGGTTCGAGCTGCACGAGGACCTGATCCTGCTCGCCGGTCGGAGCCGCGCCGACGAGGTGGCGGCCGGGCGGGCCTGATGACGACCGGCAACGGGCGGGGGAGCGACGGGTGACCTCGCTGGAGGGCTGCCGGATCATCATCACCGGCGCGTCGAGCGGCCTGGGGGCACACGCCGTGCGTCACCTCGTGGAGCGTGGCGCCAGCGTGCTGGCGGTCGCGCGACGGCAAGACCGGCTGGAACGCCTCGCGGACGACCTTGCCGGTGCCCCCGGCCGGGTCGTCATCCAGCGTGCCGACGTCACCCTCGAGGCCGACGCCCGGGCCATGATCCTCGCGGCCGTGTCGGCATTCGGGGGTCTCGACGCCCTCGTGAACAACGCTGGAAGCGAGGTCCAGGGCCCCCTCGACACCCTCGAGGACGAGGACTTCGAGGGGATGCTCCGGGCCAACGTCGTGAGCGTCTTTCGCTGCACGCGGGCCGCGCTCGTGGAGCTCCGGAGGAGCCGCGGGGTCGTGATCAACCTGGGATCCACCGTGGTTGCCCGGCCGCCGCGCGGCCGCTTCGGCTACGTGGCCAGCAAGGGCGCCGTGGAGGCCATGAGTCGGGCCCTCGCCCTGGACCTCGGGCGCGACGGGATCCGGGTCAACGTCATTCGCCCGGGCATCATCCCGTCGGAGCTGCGCGGCCTGTCCGAGGCGGAGGAGCGCGCGAAGTTCGCGACGGGCCTCGCCTTCGGTCGCCAGGCGCTCTCGACGGTCGGCGAGCCGGCCGACGTCGCCGAGGCGATCGCCTGGCTGTGCGGTCCCGGCGGGCGCTTCGTGACCGGCGCCGTGATCGACGTGGATGGCGGTTATGTCCTGGGGGCGGCGGACCCCTCCTGACGCGTGGGGCGCCGTCAGTCCGTCGGCGGGCGGATCGGCTGGAAGTCCAGCTCCGACGTGATCTCGATCGCCGCGTGGAGCGACCGGTAGACGGGACATTGGCGCTCGAACGTCGCGGCGACGCGCTCGGCGGCCGCGCGGTGCGACTCATCGGCGAGCAGATGGGCCAGGAGATGGATCCGCCGCAGGACCAGGATGCCATCGTCGAGCTCCACGTCGCCGACGGCCTCGACCTTCAGGCGACCGTCGCGGACGGCGATCTTCCGGGCGGTGAGCGCCGCCGCGAGGACGCCCGTCATGCAGCCGGCGGTGGCGCCAACGATGTAGTCGAGGGTCGAGGCCCTGGGCGTGTACGCGCCTTCGACCAGCCCGAAGCGGGGCGCGAGGTCGCCATGAAACCCCATCAGGACCGGGTCCTGCTCGGCCGGCAGGTAGACGAGCTTGGACTTCTCCAGGCCGGGCACGACATCAACGCGCGATCGATAGACGATCTGACTCCCGGGTCGGGAACTGGCTTCGAGCGACATGCTGATCCTCGCGACTCAGGGCGCCACGATGATCTTGACCGCCCCGCTGGACCGGTCGCTGAAGGTGGCCAGCGCCTCCGCATAGTCGGCCAGCGCGAAGCGATGGGTGACCATCTCCCTGACCCGCATCCGACCCGCTTCGACGTGGGGCATGACCCGCCGCATCTCGCCGGCCGATGCGCGCGAGCCCACCAGCTCCAGCTCATCGAGGACGAGACGCTGCATCGCGATCTCCACCCCGACCGTGGGAATGCCGACGGCGGCGCAGCGGCCGCCCCGGTGCAGCATCTCGAGCGCCCGCTCCACCATCTCGGGCACGCCGGCGCACTCGAGGACGACGTCGGCCCCGAGGCCTCCGGTCATGCGCCGGACGGACCCCACGGGGTCGCCGGCCGCCGTGTTGACGGTCTCGAAGCCGAGCGCCGCGGCCTTCGCCAGGCGCGAGCCGCGGCCGACGACGATGACCCGGCCCGCTCCGCGGATGCGCGCCGCGTCGCCGGCCAGGAGCCCGATCGCCCCTGCGCCCGTGATCGCCACGGTGTCGCCCGGGGTGACGTTGCCACGATTCGCGACGTGGAGGGCGATTGAGGCGGGATCGATGAGGGCGCCATCCTCGAAGGAGAGAGCGTCCGGCAGGGGGAAGATCGTCTTGACGCCCTGCACCACGAACGTGGCGTCAGCACCCTGGACGTTGTGCCCGTACTGGCGGTGGAGACCTTCCCTCCCGTAGTTCTCGCAGAGGTTGTAGCGGCCCTCCACGCACTCCCGGCAGACGCCGCACGCGTCGTGGGAGGTGCCGGCGACGCGGTCGCCCAACCTCCACCCGTACAGCTCGGCGCCGGGGCCCAACGCCGCGATCTCGCCGGCCCACTCGTGGCCCGGGATGAACGGGAACGCGGGGGGCCAGAATCCCGGGTAGTCGCCACGGATCAGGTGCGCGTCCGTGCCGCAGATCGACACGGCGCGCACCCGCGCCAGGACCTCGTTGGGGCCGGGGTGGGGGACCGGCACCTCGCGGATCTCGAGACGACCGGGCTCCAGGACGACAAGCGCCTGCATGGTCTCGGGCATCGTGTGGCCTCCCAGGCGGGGGAACGGCGGTCGGGGGGGCGTCCGCTGCGGCAGGGCGGCCGCGTAGGGCGCCCCTCGTAACTCAGGCTCCCGGGATGGCTCCGGTGAGCTTGTCGTACAGGGTCGCGGCGTTGAGGTTCTGGATGTACTCCAGCATGTAGCCCTGGCCGACGTCGACCGGCCCGAAGCGGTCCTTGAAGCTCACCCGGGCGACCGTCTCGTCTCGGGTCCAGCCATTCGCGACCGCCGCCGCGATTGCCGACTTCCACTCCATGAGGTGCGAGCGCTGGACGTCGAGGTACGACTTGGGGACCACCGGCCCGTGGCCCGGGACGATCCGGTCGAACTCGAGGCCACGGATGCGCTCGATGGCGGCCAGCCACTGCTCCACGTTCGAGGTCATCAGCCACGTCTGGCAGCCGGAGAAGATCGTGTCGCCGGTGAAGACGACACCTTCCTCCGGGACGTGCACGGTGAGCTGGCCGGGCGTGTGGCCGGGCGTGTGCAGGAGGTTGAACGTGTGGTCGCCGACGCGGAGGGTCAGGTCACCGGTGAACACGATCGTGGCCTTGTTCGGATCGGCGTAGTAGACGTCGCGGTCGGGCCAGAGCGCGACCCCTTCGGGTTCGTCGAGGTCGGTTCCCTTCGGGTTGTCTCCCGGGACCGATTCGTAGGCATAGGCGTACGGGTCGAGCTCCGGGTAGACCACCATGAAGCGCTCGTCCACGCCCTGGTGATTGACGACCGTCCCCGCGCCCTTGAAGAAGTAGTTGCCGAAGATGTGGTCGACGTGGTGCTCGGTGTTGACGAGGTACCGGATCGGGCCGTGGGACTCGGCCTCGCGGCGCATCGCCACCGCCTTCGTCGGAAGCTGCGGGGTGTCGATGACGACGACGCCGTCCGACGTGGTGACGAAGCTCGGGTTGCAGCCGCGGAGCTTGGTGTTCGTGAAGACGTTGGCGGTCACGCGCTCCATCACGATGGACCCGGCCTGCGAGGAGAGGGCTTCGGTGGTCAAGGCGAACGTTCCTTTCTACTGCGTCGCCGTCAGGCCGCCGTCGATCCCGAGGATCTGGCCAGTGACGAACGACGAGGCGTCGGAGCAGAAGAAGATGACGGCCCCGGTGAGGTCCGATGTCCCGCCGACGCGGCCGAGCGGGATGCGGCTGACGAGGCCGGCTTTGAAGGCGGGGTCGCCGAGGAGCATCGCCACCTGCGGGGTGTCCACGAAGGTCGGGGCGATCGCGTTGACCGTGATGCCGTGCTTCGCCCACTCAGTGGCCCACTGGCGGGTGAGGGAGCTGATCGCGCCCTTCGCAGCCACGTACGCCGAGTAGCCAGCGTTGATGCCAAGCGCCGCGCGGACGGACGAGATGTTGACCACGCGCCCACCGTGCCCACCGGCCTTCATCGCCTTGACCGCGGCCTGCGTGGCGAGGAGTGTGCTCCGGACATTGAGCTCGTAGATCCAGTCCCAGGCGTCTCGCGGGTACTCCTCGGCGTCGAAGAGGACCTTGCCCGCGCCCCCGCCGACGCAGTTGACGACAATGTCGAGCCGGCCGAACCTCTCGACGGTGGCCGCGACGATCCTCTCGCAATCGGCCTCGCTCGTGGCATCCGCCCCGAGGGCCAGGACCTCCGGAGCAGCATCCCGGATCGTCGCTGCCGCGGCCTCGGCGCGCTCGTCGGTCACGTCGACCACGGTGACCCGGGCGCCCGCTTGGGCAAGGGCCGCCGCGACTGCGGAGCCGATGGCCCCTCCGCCGCCGGGGACGAGGGCCACCCGGCCGTCGAGGCGGAAGAGATCAGGCTGGTTCATTCGTGCTCCCTCCCGGGATCCGCATCCCGTCGTGGCCCTGCTGGATATGCTCCCCCGACGTGCCCGTGAGTGGGGATGATCGATTATCGAGAATACGCCTCGCGCGGCGCTCGGTCAACGGCGGGGCTCTCGCAGGTGCCCAGCGCCCGCAGTGGCTGCTCCCACGCCCGTGGAGGAAGCCTCGGGGCGCGCCGCCCACCGCCGACCAGCGGAGGACGTACGCTCCGCTGACCATGTCCAGCGAGCCTCAGCCTCTGCAGTCCCGCGTCCTCGGCACCGCCGAGCTCCTGGCGGTCGGGAGCGAGCTCACGAACGGCGAGACCCGCGAGACGAACGGCGGGGAGCTTGCGCGCTCGCTCTCGTTGCACGGCGTCGGTGTCCGCGGAGTGCTCGCCCTCCCGGACAACCTGGCGCTCGTCACGAGCGCCATTGGGGAGGCCCTGGCCGCAGTGGACCTCGTGGTGGCGACAGGCGGCCTGGGACCCACACCCGACGACCTGACGCGCGAGGCGCTGGCGGCGGCGGTGGGGGAGGTGCCGATGGTGGATGCAGCGCAGGAGGCGTGGTTGCGGGACCTCTTCGCCCGCCGGGGGATCGCGCTCCCGGAGGTCAACCTGAAGCAGGCCTGGCTGATCCCGTCGGCGACGGCGATACCGAACCCGAACGGAACGGCGCCCGGCTGGTGGGTCGATCGCCCGGACGGGAAGGTCGCGGTTCTCCTGCCGGGGCCACCTCGCGAGCTCCGGCCGATGTGGGCCGACTGGGTGCTGCCGCGGCTGTGCGAGCGGGGCCTCGGGGACGGCCGGCTGGTGCGGACGCTGCGGACGTACGGGATCGGCGAGTCGCACGTGGCCGAGCTGCTGGGAGAGCCGCTGCTCCGCGCCGCGAATCCCGTCGTGGCGACCTACGCGCGGGCGGACTGGCTCGACGTTCGCATCTCCGCGGTGGACGAGCACGACGCGGCGGGGCGGGTGACACGGCAGGCGGCCGAGGTGCTCGAGGCGACCGCGGCGGCCGTCCGCGATCTGCTCGAGGGGTTCGTCCTCGCCGAGGGCGAGACGAGCTGGGCCGACCTCGTCACCCAGGAGGCCGCGCGGGCGGGTGTCCGGTTCGCGATCGTCGAAGCGGGGACGCGCGGCGCGCTCGGGGCGCTGCTCGCGGACGTGCCCGCCCTCCAGCGCAGCGTCGCGCTGGGCCCGCTCGAGGACCGCGGTGTCGCCGCGTGGCCGGTCGAAGAGGAGGCCGCGGCGGTGGCGCGCGAGGCCGGGGCCGAGGTCGGGCTCGCGCTCGTGGCCGAGACCGACGGTGCGCGGACGCTGCTCCGGGCGGCGGCCGCGGCCGCCGACGGGGGTTGGTTCCGCGTTCTGGACCTGCGCCTCTTCCAGCACGGACCGCACGGTCGCTTCCGCGCGGCGGTGGCGGCCGCTGCGCACCTGGTCGAGGTTCTCCGCGAGCGACGCTGAGGCCGGCAGATCGCGGTGCCAGCGGCTTCCGGTCGCACGAGCCCTGGGTTCCGGCGCTCACGGGGCCGGAGAATCGCAGCGCCCCCGGCCAAGGGTGGGGGGAGAGGCCGAGGGCGCTGCATGATGGCGCACCGGGGAGGGGGGATCGACCGGTACGCGCAGCAATAGGATGCCCGATGCGGTACGCGCCCCGCAGGGCCGTTCGGCCCCTGCTCGGGGGCCATTTCGCCGGGGGCGCTGCGGCCCGGAGGTGGGTGGAGCCGTTTCTCGCGGTCCAGGGGCATACTCCGGGTGTATGGAAATCGGCCTCTACACGTTCGGGGAGCTGGCGCCGGACCCTGCCACCGGCCGGACGAGCCCGGGCCAGCGCCTGCGGGAGCTCCTCGAGGAGATCTCGCTAGCCGACCAGGTCGGGCTCGACGTGTTCGGGTTGGGAGAGCACCACCGGCCCGACTTCGCCGTCTCCGCACCCGCCGTGGTTCTCGCGGCCGGTGCCGAGCGCACGACGCGGATCCGCCTCACCAGCGCCGTGAGCGTGATCAGCTCTGCCGACCCGGTCCGCGTCTTCCAGGAGTTCGCGACGCTCGACCTCCTGTCGGGCGGGCGAGCCGAGATCATGGCCGGCCGGGGTTCGTTCACCGAGTCGTTCCCGCTGTTCGGCTACGACCTGAGGGACTACGACGCGCTCTTCGAGGAGAAGCTGGAGCTCCTCCTGCAGATCCGGGCGGCGGAGCAGGTGACCTGGCCGGGCGGCCACCGGGCCGCCATTGCCGACCGCGGCGTCTACCCGCGCCCGGCCCAGGACCCGCTTCCGGTCTGGATCGCCGTGGGCGGCACGCCCGAGTCCGCGGTCCGCGCCGGCAGGCTGGGCCTCCCGATGGCGCTCGCGATCATCGGGGGCATGCCCGAGCGGTTCGGCCCGTTCGCGGGTCTCTTCCGCCAGGCGGCTGCGGACGCCGGCCACGCCGGGCTGCCCCTGGCGATCGCCTCGCACGGCTACGTGGCCGCCACATCGCAGCAGGCCGCCGACGAGGCGTTCCCCCCTCTGGCCGTGCTCATGAACCGGATCGCCCGCGAGCGCGGCTTCGCCCCCCTCGACCGCGAGGCGTTCGACGCTTCCCGGACGATCCGCGGCGCCAACTTCGTGGGGAGCCCGCAGGAGGTGGTCGAGAAGATCCTCTTCCAGCACGAGATCTTCGGTCACGAGCGCTTCCTGCTCCAGGTGATCGGGGGCGGGATGCCCCACGTGCAGGTCCTGCGCTCGATCGAGCTGTTCGGGGGCGAGGTCGCCCCCGCCGTGCGGGCTGCCCTCCGGCCGGCCGAAGGTCAGCCTGCCTGAGGTAACCCCGGCCGTGTGTTAGGGTTGACGGTGTCGCAGTTCGCGGCGCTCCGCGTGGTCGACTCCCTTCTCGAACAGACCGTGCGTTCGGCTTTCCCAGTTCGGGAAGGATTGGAGGTCCCACGTGGCCACCGGCACCGTCAAGAAGGTCATCTCCGACCGTGGCTTCGGCTTCATCACCGCCGAGGACACGAAGGAGTATTTCTTCCATCGAGGCGGCCTCGACGCCAGCCTCGACTTCGACCGTCTGGTCGGAGGCGAGCGCGTCGAGTTCGAGGTCGAGCAGAGCCCGAAGGGGCCGCGCGCCGTCCGGGTGCGCGCTGCCTGAAGGCATGCAAGTGCGAGGTCGTCCGCGTCGCGGGCGACCTCGACTCCGCCCTTCGGGGCACGAGGACGACATGGCACACGGCGCGGGCTCAAAGGCCCGGGCATCCCGTCGCCGGCGCCGGGAGTTCGGCCAGGCTGACGGGACCGCCCTCGTCCTGAACCAGGACGGCTCCATCGACCTGCTCGCTCAAGACGGCTCCGTCGCGCGGTCCTGGACCGCCGCCGATCCGGAGTGGGAGAGTTACGCGTTCCGCTTCGGGATCCGGTCACAGCCTCGGACCGTCGCGCCGCGGGGACCCGACACGGGATCAGACAAGCCCGGGGCGTGACCCAGGAGGTGGCCATGGCGAAATTGCTCAAGACGCTGCTCGGGGAGCTTGCGAAGTGCGCCCCGTCCAAGCGGATCGATCTCCGGGAGCCGATCCTGGCCCACGGGCCCGACGCCGTTGCCCCCCTCTCCGACCTCGTCGCGGTAGAGCCCGAGCTGGGACCTTCGGTGACGGCCTGGCTCGAGGTCCTGGCGAACAGGGACGAGGAGGCCCGCCCGTCGGTCGTGGCAGCTCTCAAGGTCCTCGTCGCCAGCTCGCACGACGACACGAAGCGCCACGCCACCGAGGCCCTTGGGCGCATGGGTGTGCGCGTGCCAACACCCCGCGCCCGCCGGACGGCCGCCGCCCGCTCCTGACCCGGCGGCTGGGGCTTGAGCCCGCAAGACGGAAGAGGTAGGTCGCCCAGCCGAGCGTGGCGCGACCCCGCCGCAACGGCAACGCCCTGGAACGCGGGGTCAGCAGCTCCGGCACGCCCTGGCTACCTCGTTCGCGATCGGGTGATGGGCTCGCCGGCGCCCGTCGCGGTTCCTCCGACCCGTTACCTCAGGAGGCTGGCGCATGTCCATCGACTTCGATCGGCTCGAGGTGCTCACGTTCGACTGCTACGGGACCCTCATCGACTGGGAAACGGGGATCGTCGCTGGAATCCGGCGCGTCCTCGATCCGCGGGGGGTGGTGGCCGATGACGACGCCCTCCTCGAGCGCTACGCCCGCCACGAGGAGGCGATCGAGGCCGCCGGCTACCTCCGGTACCGGGAAATCCTGGCACGCGCCCTGCGGGGCGTCTGCGCGGAGTTCGGGATCGTGCCGTCCGATGACGAGGCCGCGGCGTTCGGCGGCTCCGTCGGGGAATGGCCCGCCTTCCCGGACTCTCCGCCCGCGCTCGCCCGACTCCAGGAGCGCTACAGGCTCGCAGTCATCACGAACTGCGACGACGACCTGTTCGCCGCGTCGAACCGTCGGCTGGGCGTGACGTTCGACTGGGTGATCACGGCCCAGCAGGTCGGAAGCTACAAGCCGAGCCGCCGCAACTTCGAGTTCGCGTTCGAGCGGATCGGCGTCCCCCGCGACCGAATCCTTCATGTCGCCCAGAGCCTCTTCCACGACCATGTCCCGGCAAAGGAGCTGGGTCTGACGACGGCCTGGATCGACCGGCGCCACGACCAGCCCGGAAGTGGCGCGACCCCGCCCGCGTCCGCCACCCCGGACCTGGTCGCCCCCGACATGGCGACGTTCGCCGACATGGCAGCGGCAGCGGCGGGCCCCCGGTAGGCCGCGTGCCGCTGCAGGACGTGCGACTTCAGAACAGGCGGCGCGGGCCAGGCAGGCGGCAGAGCCCGACGGCGCCCACGGCGAGCGCGGCGAGCAGCGTCACGGCGACAGGGGTCGCCCGTCGTCGACGCCGAAGGCAGGGGCAAGGAGGGCGGACCCGGCCACCGAGTTGGCGGGGAAGCAGAGGCGGGGCCGGTCGCTCGGCTCGGTGCGCCTGTTTCGCGGTCGGCCGCGGAGCTTACGCCAGGGCGCTTCGCCCCGGGGCTGCCAAGTCGTCCAGGTACGCCTTGATGGAGGGGACCGCAACGAGGCGCTCCTCGAAGTAGACGTTGACGGCGCGAAGCGCCTCGTTCTTCACCTCGTCCACCTCGGTGCTCCGGTCGACGGTGCCGCGGCGGCTCCGCAGGTTGTTCCGAACCGCGAGGAGATGCCGCACCATCTCCGCCTCGGAGCGGCCGTCGAGGGCCGCGATGGCCGACATGATGAGCGAGTCGGTCTGCTTGAGGAAGGTCTCGTGGTCGAACTCGGCGCCCGGCCGGTCCGCCTCGTCGAGCGTGCGGATCTGCGCCGCGACCTGGTAGAGGACCGTCGTCGGCTCGTCGAAGAGCTCACGCAGGTAGGCGGCCTCCGCGTAGCGGCCGGTGAGACGGAAGATGTTGTACATCCGCCGCGCCGCCTTGCCGTAGTTCGGGTCGTTCAGCGTGTACTTGAGGACCTCGTGCTCCAGCTGATCCACGTATTCGTCGACGGCATCGGCGGACAGCTCCTCCACGAGTCGGTTGAAGAGGGGGAGCGACTCCGCTTCCAGGTAGACCTCCTGGAAGTATGGGTCGATGAAGCCATCGAGCGGGGTGATGGAGCCGTCGGGAGCCTCCCATGTGACGTCGAGCATGTTGCTGGCGTTGGCCAGCGCCCGCCGGGCCGGGTCGGCCACGATCCAGTCCAGCTTGCACCAGCCCGGGTCGACCGCCGCCTGCTCCCAGGTGAGCTCCTCCGGCCGCCCGTCGCGGACGACCTCGATCCTCCCGGACGCGACCTCGTCCGCCGTCCACGAGATCGGGGTCCCGGCTCGCACGTGGCGCCCGTCGCGCTCCGCATCGACCGGATAGCTCCCGAACTTCACCTCCCAAAGTCGGTGCGTCGGGCCCACCAGGGTCGCGAGGGCTTTCTCCCGGATGACGTCGGCGAGGATGGCACAGGCCTCCTCGCGCGTGGGTGCCGTGATGTGGACCCGCTCGAAGTAGTCGCAGTCGCCCGGATACGACTGGACCTTGTCCTGGGCCGCCGACCCGGAGAGCGCCAGCGCTGTCAGCACCACCGGGGGCCGATCGGGGAATCCGACGATCTCGCCGATCGCGCGGAAGCGGGCCAAGTCGCGGGTCGTGAAGTCGAGCATGGAGACGCGGTGCCCGTAGATCCCGGAGTCGACGTCCACGACGATCTCGCCGCCCTCCGCCTCCGATTCGAGTGCGGCCACCCACTCGGCGGCCTCCGCCGCGTCGAGCTCGACGCCCAGGCGCCTGGCGGAGTCGATCACGCTGTCGAGGGCGACCCCCACGCCCTCGACAGCCTCGCCCGGCCCGTCGATCCTGTCCCTGCCCATGCATTCCCCTTTCACGCTGCGTCAGTCTAGTATCGGCCGATCGAACCGAGAGAGAGGGCCATGGACGCGGACACCACCGGCGCCACCACTCCGGCGGCGCCGCAGCCGACCGAGACGTGGGTCAGCGTCGACGTGGAGACGTCCGGCCCGACGCCCGTTCTCGGGAGCCTGCTCGCGATCGGCGCCTGTCTCGTCGACCGGCCCGAGGAGGGGATCGAGCTGCTCGTCCTGCCCGACCCGGCGCTTCCCTGGAGCGACGCCGCCGAGACGATCCACGGGCTATCCCGCGAGCGCCTTGCCCGCGACGGCATGCCGGTGGCCGAGGCGATGGGCCTGCTCGTCGGGTGGCTGGAGCGTACGGTCCGGCCGGGGACCCGCCCGGTCTTCGTCGGCTTCAACGCGCCGTTCGACTGGATGTTCGTGGCCGACGCCGCATGGCGCCATCTCGGGGGCAATCCGTTCGGCATCAGCGCCCTCGACCTCAAGGCGCTCTACCTCGGGCGGCATCTCGGGGCCGTCGACGCCTGGGGCGCGACGACGAAGGAGCACGTGAAGCGGCGATATGACATCGCGGTGCTTCACACGCACGGCGCCCTGGACGACGCCCGCGAGCAGGCGGCGATCTGCCGGGCCATCCGCGACGGGGCGCCGTAGCCGGGCGCGGACGCCGGCCCGCGCCGGGTGCCACCGCGCCGCGCCCGGCACCCATGCGGCCTCCCGGACCACGGTCCGCTCCGGCGTCACGAAACGCAGGAGTCAGCTCGTCTCGGCCAGCACCCGGCGCATGAGCTTCGCGAACTCGGCGGGCTCCTCGAAGAGGGGCCGGTGCCCGGAGTGCTCGAAGACCACCCGCTCCTTCGCCGGCGCCCGGAGCACCTCGAACCATTCGTTCGCCAGGATCGCGCGCCCGCGCGCCTCGTGGGCCCCGATCACCATGTAGACCGGGACCTCGAGCGCGGAAGCGTCGCGCCGGAGGTCGACCTCCTGGATCTGCGGGTAGAGCACGGAGAACGTGTCGAGGAACGAGCGGAGCCCGTTGACCCGGTCCATGAAGCTGTTCTCCGGAACGAACAAGATCGCCGGCATTTCGCGATCCAGGTTCAGCTCCGGGTATGGATTCCAGTCGTGCTCGTGGGAGATGGCCGGCTCATAGTCGAGCAGGTCGGCGTAGGGCGGGGGGCCGTTCTCGCGAAGCGTCACCAGCAGCGCTGCATCGCCGGTGGTCTCGGCCCAGGCGAGCGTGTCCTCCCAGAACATCTGGTCCGTCTCGCGCGGGCTCACCATCTGGCCCGTCCCGATGAAGGCGTGAAAGCGGTCCGGCTGGCGCTGCACCGCGAGCACGCCGGCGATGGTCCCCCAGGAATTGCCGGCGAGATAGATCCGCTCCTGTCCGAAGCGCTCGCGCAGGTAGTCCGCGACCTCGAGCGTGTCGGACACCGCCCGATCCAGCGTGAGCGTGTCCGCCGGGTCGAGCGCCGCGTACGACTTGCCGGCGCCGCGCTGCTCCCATGTGGCAACGACGAAGTCCTGCTCCAGCCCCGTGTCGACGCGCATTGCGCCCAGGTCGGTGCCGCCGGGTCCCCCGGCGAGGTAGAGCAGGACCGGGCTGTCCTCGCTCCGGCCCCGGATCATCAGGCTCTGGTCGTGCCCGCCGATCGGAACGTCGGCGATCTCGGCGACGCTGCCCGCGACGGGGTGCCCGTCGGAGCCGACGATCGGCGCGGTCGAGGCCGGAGCAGCCACGAGGGCGCCCATCCCAAGGATCCCCAGCATCCCCAGACCGGCGAAGGCCCAGCCCGGCCGCCCCAGCCGTCTCGCCCCGGGGCGCCCGCGGCGCGCGGCAACGGCGACGCCGAGGAAGACGCCGACGCAGATCGGGGCCAGCAGCAGGACGGCGGAGAAGCCGCGCCCGACGACGAACGCGATGACGCCGTACGTCGATCCAAGGTGAATGCCATCGACGGTCGGGCCAGCCAGGCCCAGGATGCCGAGGCGCATGACCTCGTATCCGGTGGCGAACGCGAGCGGCGCCAGGAGAGCGCTCCAGCGGCTCTCCGAGGCGATTCCGGCGAGGACGCCGACCGAAAGACCGAGTCCGAGCGACGCGAGTGCCTGCTCCGTGGTGATCGGGCCGCGCGGCATGAGCCAGGCCCAGCCCAGGCCGACGGCCGCGGCGACGACGACAGCGATCGGGAGGCCGCGGCGCCCACTGGATCGGCTGGCGTCGGTCATGGAGTGCTCCTTCGTGCCGGGATCGGAGTCTCGCGGGATGCGCGCGGGGGGCCCGTCGACCGGCGGCCTGCGCCTCCCGTGCGAGGATCGTGCGGGAGGCGGAGCGTGGCGGTGAGGGCCAGTGGGCCGGTGGATCCTGGACCGACGGTCACATGCGACGGCCGCATCGCCGGCCGGGGGGCGGCGCGCGGTCAGTCCACCAGCGGGCGCCCGCTCCGGGCCCATGCCCCGGTCCCGCCGCGGACCGAGACCGTCCCTTCGAAGCCATGGTCGAGCAGGTAGCGGGTCGCTCCCCGGCTGCGGTTCCCGGACTCACAGATCACCGCGTACGGCCTATCCCGCTTGAGCCTGTCGACACGGGCGGAGAGCCGCTTGCCAGGGACGTGGATCGAGCCTGCCACGTGGCCGCGCTTGAACTCGTGGTCCTCCCGCACGTCGAGGACGCGAACCGAGCCGTCGGCAAGCCGGGCGTCGAGCTCCACGACATCGATCGAGGGTGTGCCCGCCATGAGGCGGCGCAGGAACGAAAGCACTTGTCCCTCCGGTGCGTGCGGCATCCGACGGTTCGTGGGGACGCCGCTGCGAAGGATAGAGCGGGTGACCCGCACGCGCGAACCCGCACGCGCGAACCCGCACGCGCGAACCCGGCGAGGGGACCAGGACCACGACGCCCCTCGTCTCCGGGTGTGCAGCAGCAGCAGCGGCCGGTCCCGTCATGGCCCGCCCGGTCCGGTCGGGCAGATCCCCGTGCGCCGGCAGCGGGCGTGTGCGCGCGCCATTCCACATACTGCCACCCAGTATTGACAGAAGGGTTGACAAGCGCGCATCATTCACCTCTGCTGGCGTGTCAAGACTTGACACGCCCGTATGCACGTCCGGCGCCGTGACGGCGCGTGGGGAGCGACGGGGCTTCGGCCGGGCGGGAGAACCCAGGGAGCTCGACGGCGCCACCCGCAGCGCGCCGCTGCTCCCGCCACGCAGGAGCAGCGTTTGGCGGTCGGTATCGCAGCCGAGGTGAAGGGCAAGCTGACCGTCCTCGACGTCGTCGGGGAGACGGTTGCCCTGAAGAAGGCGGGCACCACCTTCAAGGGCCTCTGCCCGTTCCACGGGGAGAAGACGCCCAGCTTCATCGTCACGCCCGGGCGCGAGAGCTGGCACTGCTTCGGTTGCGGGGAGGGAGGGGACATCTTCAGCTTCGTCATGCGCCGGGACGGCCTCGCCTTCCCGGAGGCGCTCCGGATCCTCGCGGCCCGCGCGGGCGTCGAGATCGACGAGCGAACATCCCGCGAGGACGCCCGACGGAAGCACCTCCACGATGTCGTCGAATCGGCGATCGCCTTCTACTACGCGGTCCTCACGAAGTCGCCGACGGGCGAGCGTGCCCTCGCGTACCTCCGCGCGCGGGGCTTCAGCGACGAGACGATCGAGTGGGCGAACCTGGGCTGGGCCCCGCCCGACTGGGACGCCCTCGGGCGGACGCTGGCGAAGCGCCGCCAGATCGGCTCGGCGGACCTCGTCGAGGCCGGCCTCGCGACGGCGCGGCGGGGCGGCAACGGCGCCTACGACCGCTTCCGGGCCCGCGTGATCTTCCCCATCCGGGACGCGACGGGGAACGCCACCGGGCTCGGCGGGCGCGTCCTGAAGAGCGAGGACGGGACCGATCCGGAGGGGCCGAAGTACCTCAACTCCCCGGCGACCCCGCTCTTCGACAAGAGCCGCACCCTGTACCTGCTCGACCGGGCGAAGGCACAGATCCGCAAGTCCGGAACCGCCGTCATCGTCGAGGGCTACACGGACGCGCTCATGGCCCACCAGGCAGGGCTCACGAACGTCGTCGCCAGCCTGGGCACGGCGCTGACGCCTGGCCAGGTCGCGCTGCTCATCCGATACGCTGCGAAGAAGATCGTCCTGGCGTACGACGTCGATCCGGCCGGCGAGAAGGCCGGTACGCTCGGCGTCACGGCCCTCGAGGGCCTGACCCGGCAGCTTGCCGCGTCCAACACGGACGTCGAGCTCGACGAGGTCCGCGTTGCGCGCCTGCCCGAGGGCAAGGACCCCGACGAGGTGATCCGCGAGAGCCCCGACGCCTGGCGCGAGGCGATCCGGACGGCCCTCCCGATCGTCGAGTACCTGATCGACTTCCACGCCCGGGGTGCCGACCTGCGCACGACCGGCGGGCGGGCGCGCTTCGTCGACGCCATCCTCCCGACCCTCCGGACGGTCCGCAACCCGGTCCTCCGCGACGGCTACCTGCAGACCCTGCGCCAGGTGTCGGGGGTGGAGGAGCGGGTGCTCCTCGAGGCCCTCCATCGCGCGCCGGATGGTGGTCGTGGCGGGCCCGGCGGTGCGCCCGACGGCGGCCGCATCTCGGCCGACTCGGTCATGTCGTCGCCGGACGCCTTCGACCCGCGCGCGGTTCTCCGCTCGATCGGCCCGGTCGAGCGCGAGCTGCTGCGCTTCCTCCTCCTGGCACCCGAGCTGCAGGTCGAGACGGCCGAGCGGCTGGCCCCGGCCGACCTGCCCTCGACACTGGCCCGCGAGCTCTGGTCGGCCGTCCTCGCCGTCCGCGAGGCAGGGGCGTACACGTCCGAGGCGGTCTACGCCCGCTTGGACCCCGAAACACAGGCGCTCATGGCCGCGCTCCTCGGCGGGACGAGCGTCTCGGCCATCGCCGGCGGCACCGGGCGACCGGCTGCCGCCCTGGCCGAGCAGGGCGTTGAGCAATGCCTTCTTCGCCTGGACCTTGGGCGCCTCGCCGAACGCGACCAGTTCACCCGCGTCGAGCTCGCCGAGGCCGAGCGGGCCGGCGACCGGGCCGCCGTCGATCGACTGATGACCGAGATCTCCCATCACAACGAGAATCGCCGCGCGCTGCACCGGCGCCTCGAGCAGGCCAGCCTGCTCGCGAAGCCGCTGGCGCGCCAAGCAGGAGGATGACCGTGACGACCACCGATCCCGCCGACGCAGCGCTAGTCGAGGCCGTGCTCACGGCTACGCCGGGCCGTCGCAAGGCGGCTGCCGCCGAGGCGCGCGAAGTCAAGGCCGCCTCGCGCGCCGCGACGGCCAGCACGGTCAAGTCGCCCCAGCGCGGCAGGGCCGACCCGGAGGGGAGCCAGCCGGACGAGGCCGGGCTCGACGACGACGCGGAGTCCGGCGACGATCCGGCCGAGACGGCGACCATCATCGTCCCCGGGCTTGTCACGGACGAGAAGGATGCCGTCACCGGAGGCGACGCCCCGGACAAGCTCGACGGGAAGAAGCTCGAGGAGCCGACGGCCGAGGAGCTCGAAGCACTCTCGGCGGACATGATCGGGATCGACGACCCGGTCCGGATGTACCTCAAGGAGATCGGGAAGGTCGCTCTCCTGACCGCCGAGGAGGAGGTCGTCCTGGCCAAGGCCATCGAGCTCGGCGAGTGGATGGTCGAGGCCCCGGCAAAGGCGCTGGTCAGCCTCCACGAGTGGACGCTCCACGACACCGAGCGCAAGACGAGGACGGCCAAGCCGCAGCACCGGCTGCCCTTCGGCGACGAGGCCCACCGGATGGTCGGCGTGGCGATCGCCGACGAGGGCGCCCTGGACCTCCTGCTTCCGCACCCGGACTTCCACCTCATCAAGGCCGGCCGCGACGTCCAGTCGGAGGGGACGAAGGAGCTCCTCAGGGAGGCGCGCAAGCTCCTCGCCGCCTACAACGAGACGCTCTCGCCGGAGGCGTTCGTCACGCTGCTCGACTGGGCCTACCTCGCGGTCCACAACGGGGACCTCGACTCCCGCGACAACCCGGGCCTGCGGGCGATCTACGACTGGACCCGCGACGGCGTCGCGTTCCCGGCCCTGGAGCGCTGGGTCGACGGAGGCCGGGACGCCGACCTGCTCAAGCGGATGGGCTTCGACCCCGAGGTCCCGCTCACCACGAAGCTCGCCCACCGCAAGGGTGAGATCGTGCGCATCGGGCGCGACGCGCGCGAGCAGCTGACGTCCGCGAACCTGCGCCTGGTGGTCTCGATCGCCAAGAAGTACATCGGGCGGGGGATGTCGTTCCTGGACTTGATCCAGGAAGGCAACATCGGCCTGATCCGGGCGGTGGAGAAGTTCGACTACGAGAAGGGCTTCAAGTTCTCCACCTACGCCACGTGGTGGATCCGGCAGGCGATCACGCGCGCCATCGCCGACCAGGCTCGCACGATCCGCATCCCGGTCCACATGGTCGAGACGATCAACCGTCTGATCCGGGTGAGCCGCCAGCTCCTCCAGGAGCTAGGGCGCGAGCCGACGGTCGAGGAGATCGCCGAGTCGATGTCCAAGGGCCAGGAGGTAGTCGTCACGCCGGAGAAGGTCCGCGAGATCATGAAGGTCTCGCAGGAGCCGGTGAGCCTCGAGACGCCGATCGGCGAGGAGGAGGATTCCCACCTCGGCGACTTCATTGAGGACCGGGGCGCGCTGGCGCCGGCCGAGGCGGCCTCGCACCAGCTCCTCAAGGAGCAGGTGGAAGCTGTGCTCGACTCCCTGACGGGTCGCGAGCGGCGGGTCCTCCAGCTCCGCTTCGGCCTGGAGGACGGCCGGGCTCGGACGCTCGAGGAGGTTGGTCGCGAGTTCAACGTGACCCGCGAGCGGATTCGCCAGATCGAGGCGAAGGCGCTCCGGAAGCTCCGCCACCCGTCCCGCAGCCGCAAGCTGAAGGACTACCTGGAGTAGGGGTCTTCGCGCCTGGCCGGCGTCGGCAACGTCGCCCGAGCCGGAGCGGAGTGCGCCATGTTCCGAGTCGCCCGTCTCTCCGTCACGCCGGTGAAGTCGACGGCGCTCCATCACCCCGGACGGATCCACGTCGGCCCGCACGGCGTGGCGGAGAACCGTCGGTTCTTCCTCGTGGACGCGCACGGCAGGCTGATCAACGGGTCGCGGCATCCCGAGCTCGTGCAGGTCAGGGCGGTCTACAAGCCCGAACGGGAGCAGCTTGCGCTGCGCTTCCCCGACGGGTCCGTCGCCGCCGGGAGCGCCGTCACGGTCGGGGAGCCCATCAGCGTGGACTTCTGGGGACGCCCGACCGGCGGTCGAGTCCTGGACGGGCCCTGGACGTCGCCACTCTCGGCCTTTCTGGGCGAGCCCGTCCATCTCGTTCGCGCGGGGGAGGACAGCGGTGGCACGGACGACCACGCGCTGACCTTCATCTCGACGGGCTCCGTCCGCGAGCTGGCGCGGCATGCCGGGCGGGACGCCGTCGATCCCCGGCGCTTCCGGATGCTCCTGGAGCTCGAGGGCCCGGGGCCCCACGAGGAGGACACCTGGACCGGGCGACTCGTGCGTGTCGGGACGGCGATCGCGCGGATCGAGGGCCCGGTGCCGCGCTGCGTGGTCACCCAGCAGCACCCGGACACGGGCGCCCGCGACCTCGAGGTGCTGAAGGTCATCGACGGGTATCGTGGCCGCGGCGCAGACGGGGCCCTCGACTTCGGCGTGTACGGCGACGTGGAGGAGCCGGGCACGATCGCGGTCGGCGACGAGGTGACGCTCCTCCCGTCGACCTGACGGACCCGCCCACGTTCCGGCGGCTGCCGCCCCTGGCGGCCGGTGCCGAGCGCGTCCACGCGTTTGTCCGGTGCGTCGCCCGCCTAATCCGCGAGCTTCTCCAGGTTGTCGTCGCGGCCGATGAGGATGAGCTCGTCCGTCTCGTGGATGCGCTCGTCATGGTGCGGGTTGACGATCACGTTGTTACCCCGCCGCAGGGCGATCGGGGTGAGCTTGAGGCGGCCCTGGAGGTCGATCTCGCGGAGCGACCGGCCCGTGAAGCTCCGCGGCGGACGGATTCGCTCGATGCCGAAGTGCGGGGCGATGTCGAAGTAGTCGACGATGTTCGGGATCGCGAACGAGTGCGCCACCCGGGTCCCGGTCTCCTGTTCCGGGTAGACGACGCGGTCGGCCCCGACCCGTTCGAGGATTGCCCCGTGGAGCGGGGAAGAAGCCTTGGCCACGACGATTGGCACGCCCAGCTTCTTGAGGGCCATCGTGGCGAAGATGCTGGCCTCCGCCGAGGAGCCGATGGCGATGATCGCGGCCCCGAAGTCGCGCGCACCGACGGCAGCCAGGGCCGCCTCGTCGCTCGCGTCGAGCTGGACGGCGTGGGTCACATCCCGGGCGATGTCGTTGACCGTCGCCTCATCCCGGTCGACGGCAAGGACCTCGTGCCCGACCTTGTGAAGCTCGCGGGCGGCGGCGGATCCGAACCTCCCGAGCCCGACGACGATGACCTGGTGCTTCATGGTGCCTCCTGGATGGGGTGGCGGCTCCCGGGGGCCTCGCGCTCGACGGCGCGCCGCCGGGGTCAGCCGATGCGCATCGACTCAGCTGCCGGGCGATACCTGGACGGCCGCGCCCGGGCGGCCAGGACGAGGACGAGGGTCAGCGGCCCGAGACGGCCGATGAACATCGTGACGATGACGATGAGCTGGCTCGTGGCGCCGAGCTCGCGGGTGATCCCCGTCGTCGTGCCGTTCGTGCCGAAGGCGGACACAGCCTCGAAGAGGACCTCGACGAAGCGCAGGTCGCCAGGGATCGTCAGGCTGAGTGCCACGACGAAGACGAAGGCGACCGAGAGGAGCGCCACGGCCATGGCTCGGTAGACGACCGCCTGGGAGATCCGCCGTCCGAATGCCTCCGCGGAGGTCCTCCCGCGGGCCAGGGAGGCGATGACGATGAAGAGCGTGCTGAATGTGTTGACCTTGATCCCACCGGCCGTGGACCCGGACGCCCCGCCGATGAACATCAGGACGATGACGAGGAGGAGCGTGCCGTCGACGTAGGCATTGACGTTCATGGAGCTGAAGCCGGCGGTCCGGAGAGAGATCGACTCGAACGTCGCGTTGAGGAGACGCTGCGGTTCCGGGAGGGCGCCCAGCGTGGCCGGGTTGTTCCACTCGAAGGCGGCGATACCCGCTGCCCCGACGGCGAGCAGAAGGGCGCTCGTCAGCAGGACGACCTTGGTCTCGAGCCCCATGGTCGACCACCGCCGCTTGACGACCGCGTCGCCGACGATCGCGAAGCCCAGGCCGCCCACGACGATGAGCGTCCCGATCACGCCGAGGACGACCCAGTCGTCGGCGAATGGAGCGAGACTCCGAAACCCCCCGGTGAGGTCGAACCCGGCGTTGTTGAAGGCCGAGACCGCGTGGAACAGGCCCCACCAGGCGGCATCGAGGGGGCTGCCCACGTCGGCGCCAACATAGAAGGCCGGCGCGAGGATCGCCGCCCCGGCCAGCTCGGCGACAACCGTGAACACGGCCACCCGGCGCACCACGGCCACGACGTCGCCGAGCTGCGGGGTGCCGGTCGACTCCTGAACGAGGACCCGGTCGCGCAGGCGGGTCCGGCCCCGCACGACGAGGAAGAGGAGGAGCGTGGAGCCGGTCATGATGCCAAACCCACCCGCCTGGATGAGGGCCAGGATCACGACCTGGCCGGCCCCGCTCCAGTGCGTCGCGGTGTCGACCACGACGAGACCGGTCACGCAGACGGCCGACGTCGCGGTGAACAGGGCGGTCAGCGGATCGGTCCAGGTGCCGTCGGAGGAGGCGAACGGGAGCATCAGGAGCGCCGTGCCGGTAACGATCGCGATGACGAACCCGGCGATGAGCAGGAGGCCGGGTGGTGGCGGGGGGCGCATGCGCCGGGGCGCGCCGACGCTGAGCTGCTGCGGCTTCGTGCGCTCGATCCTGACGCGACGGTCGCCCGGGAGACGACCCCGAAGCTGTGTCACCAGGGCGGCGTGAGCTGCGAGGCGGCTGTCACCCTGCGAGTCTAGCGAGGCGGGCCAAGCTGGAGCTGGCGATGAGGCCCCAGACGGTTCGGCGCCGGGTGGTTTCGACCCGCCGGCAGCCGCTCGGGTCGTACCCCGGCGTGTGCGCCTCGCCGGCCGCCGCGCGGCATGGCACGATGGCGCCATGGACACGGATCGGGGCCGGCCCCACGCGGAGCCCGGCCGGGACACGGCCTGGGACATCCGGACTGCCGCCACCGGCGACGTCGCCAGCTTCCTCGGTCCGCTCGCGGCCGCCTTCTCGGAGGAGCTGACGCCGCCGGAGCTGGAGGCGTGGCTGCAGACGATCGAGCCCGATCGCCTCGTCTCGGCGTTCGATGGCCCCGACGGAGGCGAACCACTCGGAACGGCCGGCGCCTACACGTTCCGCATGAGCGTGCCCGGCGGCGAGGCCGCCACCGCGGGGGTGACGGCCGTCGGAGTCCGTCCGGACCACCATCGCCGTGGGATCCTGCGGGCCCTCATGCGCCACCAGCTCGACGACATCCGGGCTCGCGGCGAGCCACTGGCCGTGCTGTGGGCATCCGAGGGCGCAATCTACCAGCGCTTCGGCTATGGGATGGCTACCCAGAGCGGCACCCTCGAAGTGGACCCGGCGCGGACCGCGTACGCCCGCCCGGCCCCGCCCGAGGGTCGCCTGCGGCTGCTGGCCGAGAAGGAGGCGCTCGTCGCCTTCCCGCCCGTCTACGACGCGATGCGCCGGGTCACGCCCGGGGCCCTCTCGCGCACGGACGCCTGGTGGCGCAGCGGCCCGATCGCCGACCCGGAGTATGCCCGGCGAGGCGCCGGGCCCAAGCTGCGCTACCTCTATGAGGCCGACGGCGCGGCCGAGGGGTACGCCATGTACCGCGTGCGCAGCGAGTGGGACCATCGCGGGTCCAAGAGCAGGCTCGAGGTGGACGAGACGGTCACCCTGACCCCCCGGGCCCTGCGCGACGTGTGGCGCTTCCTGTTCGAGGTGGATCTCG
This sequence comes from uncultured Chloroflexia bacterium, assembly GCA_963698595.1. Taxonomy (GTDB): domain Bacteria; phylum Chloroflexota; class Limnocylindria; order Limnocylindrales; family CSP1-4; genus CTSoil-043. Next base: position 993,289 of record CAVORL010000006.1, on the reverse strand, counting down.
TGCGGTCCGTCCGCGCCGGCCGGCTCCCGGTACCGAACCCACTCCAGCAGCTGCTCGCCGAGCCGCGCGCCATCGGCCTCGTCGTCGGCGACGGCGCTTGGGTCCGGCTCGTCGACCTGCCGGTGGCCATGGCGGCGCGGCGCTACGGCACGGCCGACGAGCTCGTTCTCGAGGTGACGGACGCGTTCTGCCCCTGGAACGTCGGGCGCTGGCGCCTGGCGACGAGCGGTGGCCAGGGGGCGGCGGAAGCCGCCGTGACGCTGACCGAGGCGGCGCCGGACCTCGTCCTCGACACTTCGGACCTGGCGGCTGTCTACCTCGGCGCCCATCGCCCGTCGGACCTGGCGGTCGCCGGCCGGCTGGAGGAGCGGACGCACGGAGCCCTGCGGCGCGCAGACGTTCTCTTCGCGGCAGACCGCACCCCGTGGTGCGCGACGATGTTCTGACGGCGCTGCGCGGGCGTGCGCCCCGCGGTCCGCCAGGTTCTCAGCGGGCGCCGCGCCGGCGGAAGAACGCCTTCTCAAGCTCCACGGCAACGAACGCCGTCGTCGAGGCAATAGCCACGATGACGAGTTCCGTGACGCCCAGGGCCTCGGTCACGAAGATCGGCTGCAGCGCCGGGACGTACACCAGGGCGAGCTGGATCACGAGGGTCCCGCCGACCGCGAGGGCGAGCGGCAGGTTCGTCCGGAGGCCCAGGGTGAAGGTGCTCGTCCGCTCGGAGCGGATCGCGAGGGCATGGCCCAGCTGGAGGAGCGAGAGCGTCGTGAAGACCATCGTCTGCCAGTGCCAGCCTGCCTCGATCGCGACAGCCTGGATCCCGAGCACGACCGCCGCCATGAGGATCCCGACCCACATCGCGTGCTGCCACAGGCCGCGCCCGAGGATCGACTCCTTCGGCGAGCGCGGGGGCCGTCGCATCGCGTCTCGCTCGACCGGCTCGACCCCGAGGGCGAGCGCCGGCAGCCCGTCGGTCACGAGGTTGATCCACAGGATCTGGACGGCGAGGAGCGGGATCGGGAGGCCGAGGAAGGGGGCCAGGAACATGACCCAGACCTCTGCCGAGTTCGTCGTGAGGAGGTAGCGGACGAAGCGCCGGATGTTGTCGTAGATCCGGCGGCCTTCCTCCACTGCGTGGACGATGGTCGCGAAGTCGTCGTCGGCCAGGACCATGTCCGCGGCTTCCTTGCTCACCTCGGTCCCGGTGATCCCCATCGCGACGCCGATGTCGGCCAGGCGCAGCGCCGGTGCATCATTCACGCCGTCGCCGGTCATCGCCACGACCGCGCTCCGGTCCCGCCACGCCTTGACGATGCGCAGCTTCTGCTCGGGATTCATTCGTGCGTACACGGCGATCCGTTCGACGCGCGCTGCAAACGCCTCGTCGTCGAGGGTATCGAGCTCGGCACCGGTGATCGCCTCGCCATCCGGAAGGAGGATCCCGATCCGGCGGGCGATTGCCGCGGCGGTGAGGGCATGGTCCCCGGTGATCATGATCGGGATCACGCCGGCCGCGCGACAGGCTGCGATCGCGTCGGCCGAGGCGGCCCGCGGTGGATCGGCCATCGCCACGATCCCGGTCAGCCGGAGGTTCGATTCGACGGTCTCGAGGTCCTCGGGGATCGCGCTGATCTCCCGCTCGGCCAGCGCCAGGACGCGGTAGCCCTCGGCGGCGTACCGCCGCGCGGCGTCCTCGGCGGTGGCGAGGAGCGGTCGGTCCTCGGGAACGAGCAGCGGCGCGAGCGCCTCGAGCGCCCCTTTGCAGGCGACCCACGTGCGTTCGGCCCCCGCGTGCAGGGTGGTCATCCGGCGCCGCGCGGAGTCGAACGTCAGCTCCTCGGTCCGTGGGTGCCGGGCAAGGAGCTCCGAGGCGAAGATGCCGCGCTTTCCGGCGAAGGCGAGGAGCGCCCCCTCCGTCGGGTCGCCCGTGATGGTCCACGCTCCGCCCGCATGTTCGGGGGCACGAAGCGTGGCGTCGTTGCACGCCGCGGCGATCCGGGCCATGCGGTCGAGCGCGGCCACCGCCGCGTCGTCGAGTGCCCCGGGCTCGGCGTCGCGCGTCATGGCGCCTTCCGGCTCGTAGCCGTTCCCGCCCACGACGAATGCGCCGGCAGGCGTCCAGGCCCGCTCGACGAGCATCCGGTTCTCAGTCAGCGTCCCCGTCTTGTCGGAGCAGATGACGGTCACCGACCCGAGCGTCTCGACGGCCGGGAGCTTGCGCACCAGGGAGTTGCGGCGGGCCATCCGCCGGGCGCCGAGGGCAAGGGCCACCGTCACGACCGCGGGCAGGCCCTCCGGGATCGCGGCCACCGCGAGGCTGACGGCGACGAGAAACATCGTCTCGACGGATTCGCCGCGAGCGACACCCGCCGCGAACACGAGAGCGCACACGATCAAGGCCAGGACCGCGAGCGCCTTGCCGAGGGACGAGAGCCGGCGCTGGAGCGGAGTCTGGCCGCCAGCGTGGGCCTGGATCAGCTCGGCGACGTGCCCGAGGGCGGTCGACATCCCGGTGCTGGTGATGACACCGAGGCCGCGCCCGTACACCACGGCGGTCCCGTTGAAGGCGATGTTGCGCTGGTCGGCGAGGATCCCCTCGGGCACGTCGGGAAGCGGCTCGACGGTCTTCTCAGCCGGCTCCGACTCGCCCGTCAGCGCGGCCTCGTTGATGCGCAGCGCCCGCGCCTCGACGAGGCGCAGGTCCGCGGTCACGACATCGCCTGCGTCAAGCCGTACGAGATCGCCCGGTACGACGTCGGGGGCCGGGACGAGGACCGTCTGTCCGTCTCGGACGACCCGCGCCGTCGGGCTCGTCATCCGCTTGAGGGCGTCGAGCGCCTGCTCGGCACGGTACTCCTGGATGAAGCCGACAATCCCGTTGAGCATGACGATGGCGAGGATCACGATCGTGTCCTTGAGATCGCCGAGGAGGGCGGTGATGACCGCCGCTGCCAGGAGGACCACGATCATCGCGTTGGTGAACTGTTCGACCAGGAGGCGCCACGTCGGTTTCCTCCCGCGCTCGACAAGCTCGTTGCGTCCGTAGAGCTCGAGCCGGGCGGCGGCCTCGACGGCACCCAGGCCCCGTTCGAGGTCGGTGCCAAGCGCGGCCGCGACGTCGGCGGCGTCTACCGTCCAGGGCCTGGTGGGTGCGGCCTGGCTGGTCACCCGACAGCCACGGCCGTGGCCGCCAGGAGGAGACCGTACGCGACGAGGATGAGGACGGCGTCCGGCTCGAGGCGCCATACGCGGGCCTCCGTCCCGTGGAGGACTGCCGCGAGCCCAAGCCCCGTCAGCAGGATTGCCCCCAGTCCCGGCACCAGGGCTGCGGTGCTCACGGCTCCCAGGATCGGGCCCGGCGTGTAGGCCGCGTCGGCGAGAACCAGGATGCTCATGTTGAACGCATTGCTCCCGAAGAGGTTGCCAACGGCGAGGTCGACGGCGCCGATGCGGACAGCCGCCAACGACGCCGCCAGCTCCGGCAGCGACGTCGTGATGGCGAGAAGCGCGGCGCCGACGAAAGTCTGACCGATCCCGGCAATCTCCGCGAGCTCCTTGCCCGCGATCGCGATGACGGGCGCCGCGACCGTGACGACCGCGGCCCCGGCGCCGAATGCCGCAACGGCCCGCCACAGGCGCCGCATGTCGCGGGTGCGGGGTTCGGCTGCGCGGGCCACCCCCGGGGCGGGGATGCCGGGAGTCGGGCCGGTCCCCCGGACGTGGGCGGGGGCGCGCTGGAGCCATGCCACCATGGCGAAGTAGGCGCCGGCGACCAGGATCGTATCTGCACCGATCCACCCCACGCGCAGGGGGTTCGCCACCACGATCCCGAGGATCGCGAGCGCCGTGAGCATGATGGCACCGATGGCCAGGCGCGCCTGGCGCATCTCCGTCACCGTGAAGACCCGCCGTCGGGCGACGAGGTCGACGATCGCCAGGATTGCCATGTTGGCCATGCTGCTCCCGAACAGGTCACCGACGGCCAGGTCGGGTGCGCCGGCAAGGGAGGCGCTGACGTCCGTGGCGATCTCGGGGAGGGACGTCGCCAGGGCCAGGAGGAGCAGGCCGACGGTCATCCGCCCAAGGCCGGTCTCCTCGGCGATCGTGTCGCCGGCGCGTGCCAGCACGTACCCGGCCGCGACGATCACGGTCGCGGCCACGGCGAACACGGTGATCCAGCCGACGAGCCCGAGGTCCATGGCTCCTCACACTTCACGGGGCCGCGGTGCCCAACCTGAACCGGGCCACGGGGACCGGAATCCGCAACCAGGCCCATCATCAGGGTAGCCGGGTCGTGCTGCCGGGGCCGTTCGTCCCGTCGGCGCGAGCCATGGGTCGGCTCACGGCAGGCCCGTGCCCGGTGGCAGGAGGCGGCACGGCAATCGCGCGAGCAGCGAGCCGGCGCCCCCGGCGCCGTCCATGCAGCTTCTCGCGCGGAGGCGCGAGGCAGGCCTCTCGTGCATCCTTCCCGGACCACGACGCACCGAGGAGCTCTCATGGCCGCCCATCCCCGCGCACCCCACCCGATCACGCCCTTCCTGTGGTTCGACGACCAAGCCGAGGAGGCGGCCAAGCTCTACACCTCGATCTTCCCGGGCTCACGGATCGTCAGCATCAGCCGCTACGGCGACGCCGGCCAGGAGGTGACGGGCGGCGCCCCCGGGTCGGTGATGACCGTGGCGTTCGAGCTCGACGGCCAGCGCTTCACCGCGCTCAACGGGGGGCCGCTGTTCCGCTTCACCGAGGCGGTCTCCTTCGTCATCTCCTGCGAGACCCAGGCCGAGGTCGACCACTACTGGGACAAGCTCTCGGCGGGCGGCGACCCTGCCGCGCAGCAATGTGGCTGGCTGAAGGACCGGTTCGGTCTCTCGTGGCAGGTCGTTCCCACGGCGCTCGGGAGACTGCTCGGCGACCCCGACCCGGAGAAGGCCCGCCGGGTGACGGAGGCCTTTCTCGTGATGAAGAAGCTCGACATCGCCGAGCTGGAGCGTGTGCACGCCGGCTGACCCGGCCCCCCAGACGGGGGCGACCCCAGCCGCGGCCTCCCCTGAACCACGGCCGGATCGTGCGTCCATTCACCCCGGAATGCCCGCCTGCCTCCTTCGGCCCCGATGCTTCAGCGGCGGGGAGCGCCCAGGTCCTGGGGCATCTCGCCCGGATCCACGCCGGTGGCGATCGGCATCCCGGATTGGCTCCAGTCCGAGTACGACCCCGGGTAGAGGAGGGGATCGGGAAGGCCGGCCGCGCGGCGGGCCAGGGCGATCTGGCAGGCGTTGACCCCGCTCCCGCAGGCAACGATCACGGGGCGCCCGGGGCCCGCCCCGAGCTCCGCGAACCGCTCCTGCAGCGCGTGCGCGTCGAGGAAGCGCCCGTCGGCGCCCAGGAAGGTCGCGGTCGGGGCATTGATCGCCGTCGGGATGTGCCCGGCGACCGGGTCGATCGGCTCGATCTCGCCCCGGTAGCGCTCGGGGGCCCGGGCGTCCAGGAGCGTCGTCCGCGGCCCAAGGTGCGATACCAGCTCCTCGCGGGACACCGTTCGGGGCCAGGCGGCCGGCGCGTCGGTCCATGCGGCGGCAGCCGGGAAGGCCGGCACGTCGGCAGTCAGCGGGAGGCCGGCGTCCCGCCAGGCCTCGATCCCTCCGTCCAGCACTGCGACGGCGGGGTGGCCCAGCACGTCGAGCATCCACCACAGTCGTGCGGCGACCGTCCCGCCCGCGTCATCGTAGGCCACGACCCGGTGGACGCGCCCGATGCCGAGCGCGTCCAGCGCTGCGATGAAGGCTGCCGGGTCGGGGAGCGGGTGGCGCCCGGGCCCAGCTGCCGCGGTCAGCACCGTGTCGAGATCGACGAAGATCGCACCCGGCAGGTGCACGTCTGCGTAGGCCGCGCGTCCGGCAGCCGGGTCGGCGAGCGACCAGCGCACGTCGGCGATCCGCAGGTCGGGGTCGTGGAGAGTCGCGGCAAGGTCGGCCGCGGCGATGAGGCTCACCTGCCGGAGTATGGCATCGAGGAGCGGCGTGGCGAGCGCCCCGGCGCGCCCGGCGTCGCGGCGGGTCCGATGGGGGCCGTGCTATCCTTCCGACCGGCGCGGCTCCGGCCGCCCAGCGCCCCCCGCCCACGGCGGCGGCGCCCTCGCTCCGGCGTAGCTCAGTGGTAGAGCGGGTGACTGTTAATCACTTGGTCGTAGGTTCGAATCCTACCGCCGGAGCCACTCCACTTCGTTCGAGCCCCACCCCCCCAGTGGTCCCGCACCGGTCGACCCCCGACGTCTCGCGGTCCGGTGCCCGGACCGTCTGCCATTCGTCTTGCAGACGGGACGACGGGCTGCCCGGCTGGTTGACCTGGCGATGGGCCGAGGTTCTCGAGCGCCTGGCTCCCGCCCAACCCTCCAGGCGCATCCCGAGCAGCTCCGCGAACCTGGTCACCGACCCGTTCTCGCGGCCGAGGGACGGGCCGTGGCGCTCGTCTCGCCCGCGAATTCGAAGGTCCGCGACACGCGGCCTGCGCGGGCGAGGAGGACTGGCGGGAGCCCGTCGTCGCTCACGACCGGCCTGATGCAGGCGCGGCCCGATGCCTGGCGCAGGGATCCGGGCGCTACGGCGAAGGCTTGCGACACAGACCCTGCGGAACCACCTGAGGCAGTTGACACGTCCCTGGTCAGGATGGACCCTGTGCCCGGGTTGCCGTGCAGAGGATCGTGTGGCGCTGATCGGAGTGGACGTCCGGCGTGCCGCCGGTCGATGACGAGCCGGCGGGCGAGCTTCGGCCGGCGGGGGTTCGCGGTGGTACGGTGCACCCTTCGGTCGCGGCTCTGCGGGTGGGGGAGACAGGGATGGGATCCGAGCCTGGTACGTTCATCTATCTCGACCAGGAAGAGGTGATTCGGGCGGGCGCGCTCGACATGGCCAGGGTCATCGAGCGGGTCGAGCTCGCCCTGTCGCTTCTGGAGACCGGCGATGTCGTCGATCCGCCGAAGTCGGTCCTTCGGTGGAGCGAGGACCCCGAGATGGAGAGCGTTCGAGGTCGGATCAACTTCCTGTCGGCCTACCTCGGCGGTGACATCGACTCCGTCGGGATGAAGTGGGTCGGCAGCTTTCCAGCAAACCGCGACCGGGGGATACCGCGGGCCACGGCGCTGATCATCCTGAACGATCCGATCACGGGAGTCCCGGTCGCGCTCATGGAGGGCAGCATCATCAGCGCGGCCCGGACCGGGGCGATGACAGGTGTCGCCGCGAAGTACCTCGCGAGGAAGGACACGTCGTCCGTCGGCATCATTGGAACCGGGGTCCAGGCGCGAACCCAGCTTCTGGCGCTGTGCGCGGCTCTCGAGCACATCAGCGAGGTCAAGGTCTATAACCGGACGCGGGAGACGGCGATCCGGTTCGCGACGGAGATGGAATCGAGAACGGGCAAACGGATCACGGTCGTGGACAGTCCCGCAGACGCCGTTCGAGGCCTTGATCTTGCCCTGGTCGCGACGACCGCTCACCAGCCGCTCATGGAAGGAGCGTGGCTCTCCCCCGGCATGCTGAGCGTCCAGTTCTCGGGACACGAGTGCGACTTCGAGGTGATTCGTCGCGCGCAGAAGCTCGTCTGCGACGAGTGGGAGACGGTCAAGCACCGCGGGATCACGACGCCCGCGGTGATGCACCAGCAGGGTTTGCTGGAGGACAGCCAGATCTACGCGGACCTTGGGGAGATCGTCACCGGGAAGAAGGCGGGCCGGGAATCGCCCGACGAGCTCATCCACTTCGCGGCGATCGGCCTCGGGGTCAACGACGTCGCCGTGGCCTCCATGGTCTTCGAGACCGCGACGGCGATGGGCCTCGGCACGCCGCTGTCTCTGTGGAAGTCTCCGATGTGGTTCTAGCCGTGACGCCGCGGACCGCCTCACGCCTGATCGCGTCCGAGGCCGGCGGCGACCCCTCGAGCGCTGCCCGCGGGGCCGCCTTCGAGGGGATGGACACGAGCACGCCGGCCCTCGTCCTCACGGCCTCCCCGCGGGTCCGCCGGGCGCCCCACAGCGCCCTGGGGATCCTGCGCAGCCTGGGGCGCCTGGGGATCCCGGTCCACACGCTCGACTCGAATCCGCGCGGCCCATCGTCGTCCTCGCGGTTTCTCGGGCGTCGGTTCGTGTTCGACATCGTGGGCGCCTCACCCGAGGAGGCCGTGGAGCGCCTGCTCCTGGCGGGACGACGACTCGGCACCCGGGCGATCCTGATCCCAACCTGGGACGACATCGCGATGCTGGTCGCCGACGCCTATCCGGCACTGCACGAGCACTTCCTGCTGCCCGACCAGCCGGACGGCCTGGCCCGCTCCCTCGCCAGCAAGCGGGAGATGCACCGGCTCGCCGTCGAGCACGGCGTGCCGACCCCGCAGGCTGTATTCCCCGCCAGCGTCGACGATGTCCACGCGTTCTCGGCCGGCGCCACGTTCCCGGTGATGATCAAGGGCATCTTCGGGAACCGTCTCCACGAGCGCGCCGGTCGGACGCTCTTCATCGCGGAGCGGCCGGAGGACCTCGTCCGGCTGTACGGTGAGGTCGAGGATCCGGGCAGCCCGAACCTCATGCTCCAGGAGTTCATCCCCGGCGGCGACGACACCGTCTGGATGTTCAACGGCTACTTCGATCGTGACTCGGAGTGCCTGTTCGGCCTGACGGGCCAGAAGCTGCGCCAGACACCCGCGTACGCCGGCACCACGAGCCTGGGTGTCTGCAGGCCCAACGAGACCGTGGACCGGATGACACGGCGCTGGATGAAGGCGCTCGGGTATCGCGGGATGCTCGACATGGGCTATCGCTACGACGCGCGCGACGGGCAGTACAAGGTCCTCGACGTGAACCCGCGCATCGGCAGCACCTTCCGGCTCTTCGTCGGGCGCAACGGCCTCGACGTCGTACGCGCGATGTACCTCGACATGACCGGCCAGCCAGTGCCGGCCGACACGATGGTGGAGGGCCGGAGGTGGCTGGACGAGCATGACTTCGCCTCGAGCCTCCGCTACCTGCGCGACGGGAGACTGACGCCGCGACAGTGGGCCGCATCGCTGCGCGGCGTGCAGGAGACGGTCTACGTGGCCCGGGATGACATGGGCCCCTGTGCCCGACTCGGACTGCAGGTGCTGGGCGCCCGCCTTCGTCGCGGCCGAGAGTAGCCGCAACGGCCAGTCCCGGTGGCCGCCGGGCCCGGGCGTCCGTGGCGACCGCCCTGACGCGGGCGCGGCCTAAGCCCGGCGCAGCGGGATCCGGGCCTCGAAGCGGGCGCCGCCCTCGGGGCGGTTGGCCACATCGACCCGGCCGCCGTGCCGCTCCACGATCCAGCGCGCGATCGCGAGCCCCAGGCCCGTCCCGCCGGCGGGCGCCCCGTCGGCCCGCCAGAAGCGCTCGAAGACGCGCTCCCGATCATCGTCCCGGATGCCTGGTCCGTCGTCGTCCACCCGCAGGACCGCCATCGCGTTCTCCGGGCGCACCCGCACCGCGACCCCGCCGCCGGAGGGACTGTGGGCGATCGCGTTGTCGACCAGGATCGTGACGAGCTGGCGCAGCCGCAACGCGTCGCCCTCCACTTCGGAGGGCAGCGGCTCGACGACGAGCGTCACACCCCGCTGCGAAGCGATCACGGTGAGCGGCGCTGCGGCCTCCACCGCAACGTCGGCGAGGTCAAGGGGCGCCCGCTCGATCTCGACGGTCCCTGCGTCCGTTCGGGCGAGCAGGAGCAGGTCGTCGACGAGCGCGGCTAGGTGGGTGGTCTCGGCCTCGATGTCCTCCAGCGCGGCGCCCACCTGGCCGACGGGCTGGTCCTGGTTGCGGCGCAGGTCGGTCACGCTGGCCCGGATCACCGTCAGCGGCGTCCGCAGCTCGTGGCTCGCGTTGGCGGCGAACTCGCGCTGGCGGCGCAGCGCGGCCTCGCGCCGGTCGATGGCTGACCGGATCGGCACGAGGGCCCGGCCCGCATAGACCCACCCGCCCGCGATCGCCAGGGCCGCCGCCGCAATGCTTCCCGCGATGAGGACCGAGAGGAGCGCCGCGAGGAGCCGCTGCTCGGAGACGCGCTCGCCGATCACCTGGACGACCCAGTCGCCGTCCGCCCGCGGCACGGTGACCGAGTAGACCCGGATCGGGGTGTCGTCCAGCATCATCGTGCGGGTGTCGCTGCCACCCGCCAGCGCGGCCTCGACGGATGGCTCGATCGGGAGCCCGATCACCTGGTCCAGCCGGCCGAGCACGGAGCCGTCCGGCTGGATCGCCAGCGTCAGCGTCCCGGACTGCTCGCCGCCGAAGGTGAACCCGAAGGGTGGGCGGTCCGGGAGCTGGCCGCGCCGGCCGATGACCTGGGCGACCTCCTGGGCGCGTTCCTCGAGGATGGCCGTGCCGCGATCCGCGAGCTCCCGGGAGACGGCCGTGTTGACCAGCGCCCCCAGCGCCAGGAGGATGATCAGGGTCAGGCCGCCGCTCCAGGCGATGAGGCGCAGGCGTGTCCGCCGCAGGAGCGCGGCATCGCCGCCGGCGTCACCGCGGCCGGTTCCCGTGAGATCCGGGCGGCCGCCGTCAGGAGCCACGGATCCGGTAGCCGACGCCGCGAACGGTCTCGATCCAGGCGCCGCCGTCCGGCCCGAGCTTCGTGCGCAGAAGGTGGATGTAGGCCTCGACCGTGTTCGGAGTCAGGGCGGCGCCATACGGCCAGGCCTGGTCCAGCAGCTGATCCCGCGAGAGGACCTGGCCGGGGCGGCGCAGCAGGCACTCCAGGATCGCGTACTCCCGCTGGCTCAAATCGACCGGTCGCCCGGCAACGGTCACCCTGCGCTCGGTCTCCTCGAGACGGATCGGTCCCGCCTTGAGGGTCAGCCCTCGGCGGGGCGGCGGTCGCCTGCCGAGCGCCCGCAGGCGCGCCAGCAGCTCCTCGTAGGCGAACGGCTTCACCAGGTAATCGTCTGCCCCGGCGTCGAGCCCCTCCACGCGCGCCGAGACTGCGTCCCGCGCGGTGAGCATGAGGATCGGCACGGCCGATCCTTGTTTCCGCAGGGTCCGGGCGATGTCGAAGCCGGAGCCGTCGGGGAGGCCGACGTCGAGGATGACCGCGTCGAGCTCGGCGACCGACGCGAGCTCGAGGCCCTCGGCTGCCGTGGTGGCGGAGTCCACCACGTGGCGGTCCTGCGAGAGGAGGCGGGTCAGCAGTCGCACGAGGCGAGGGTCGTCCTCGACGAGGAGCAGATGCACGCGATCCTCCTACCCGGCCTGCATCAGGGAAGCGCGCCCGCGAGGAGATCCCGGGCGAAGCTGGCGGGGATCGCGAAGCCGATGCCCTGGCCGTTGCCCGCGGACGTCGCGATGATGCCCACGACCCTGCCTCCCGTGTCGAGGAGCGGGCCCCCGCTGCTCCCCGTGTTTACGGCTGCGTCGGTCTGGATCAGACCGTCGAGCGTGACCCGTTGGCGGGTCGACGGGTCGCGAAGGTCGACCGACCGATCGAGCCCGGAGACGATCCCGGCCGTGACGGTGTCGGTGAACTCGCCGAGTGGGCTGCCGACCGCGATCACCACCTGGCCGACCGTGAGCATGTCGGCATTCGTGAGGCTCGCCGGCACGAGACCGGTGGCGTCGGCTCGCAAGAGGACGAGCCCCAGGCTCGGGTCGCTCGCGACGACGCGGGCCGTGCCCTCGCGCTCGTTGGAGAAGAGGACCGTGTAGCTCGCGTCGCTCGGGACGGCGACCGTTGTCGTGAGGATGAGCCCGTCCACCGAGACGACGATGCCCGAGCCACCCGCGCTCGCGGAGCGACCGCCACCCGTCGCCGAAATCGTGACGACCGACGGCTCGATGGCCGCCGCCACCGCGGCCACGCCTGACTCGGCATCGAGCCCGGTGAGCGTTGCCGCGGCGGGCGTTCGACTCGGGATCGCCGTGGACGCAGCCGGCGACGCGGCGGCCGGGACGCCCCCGAGCAGGATTGCCGTGGTGCCGCCGCTCGCGAGAACCGCGGAGAGGATGGAGGCAGCGACCACCACCCGCACCCCGGGCCAACGACCACCGCGACCGCGATCCGTCGGCCTGGGAGCGGGCACGGACGGACCAGCAGGGCCCGGCGCGTGCCCACGCGCGGTCGCCGGGGCGGGCGCGACGGTCTCTTCTCCCGGCCACGGGTGCTGATCCAGGGTCATCGGCGTCTCCGGCGGGGCGACGGGACGCCCCCTTCGAAGGTGGTTGTACCCGGAATTCCTGAATCGTGCCTGAAGCGAGGGTGCAGGTGCCGGACGACGACGGAGGACTCAGCCACTCCGTTCACGCGAGGACGGCGGCGACGAGATCGGACCAGTGACCGACGCCGGCCGCGTCGATCGCGAGCACCCCCAACCCCGCCTGGCCGGCGACCCACCCGGGTCCGGACTGCCCCATTGCGAACGCCGCGGTGGCGACCGCGTCGGCGATCGCCAGGCGGGGACCCATGACCGTGATGCTGGCGAAGGAGCGCGGGGTCGCGCCCGAGCGTGGGTCACGGATGTGAGGCCCTCGTTCGTAGAGCCCGCTTGTTGCGATCGCCGCGTCGCGCACGGCCAACACGGCCGCCACGCGGCCGGGCTCGTCCGGGGATCGGACGCCTACCCGCCAGGGGCGGCCCATCGATGGTTCGCCGCGGACCAGGACGTCGCCGCCGGCGTTGATGGCGAAGCTGCGGGCGCCCGCAGCGACGAGGACGTCGGCGGCCTCGTCGACGGCCCATCCCTTGACGTAGCCCGAAGGGTCGAAGCCGCCGTCCGGACGGTGACCACGGGCATCGAAGGCTCCATCGGTCGCGCGCCGGAGATCGTCGCACGCCCGCAGGACGTGCCGCACGTCCGGGTGGCAGTCGTCGAAGGCCAGCTCGCCGCGGTCCAGGCGGCAGATCTCGCTCGTCTCGCGGTACGGGCTGAATCGCGCGTCCACAGCGTGCAGCCACGCGATGGCAGCGTCCACCCCCACGGCGATTGCCGGGGTGCTCAGGCCGGGGTCCCGCACGTCGATCGAGACCACGGTCCCCATCACGGCGTCGACGCGAACGCCCATCGGTCAGGCCCGGGCCGCGTCGAGCGCCGCCTGGAGCGACCGGGCGTACGCGGTGCTCGTGTAGGTGGCACCGGAGAGGACGTCGATCCGAGCGCTCTGGGAGGCGAGGGCGGCGCTGCGGAGCACCGGCTCGACGCGGTGGCTGATGTCCAGGGAGTGGCGGTCTCCGGACGGCAGCTGGAGCGCCGTGACGTCGGTGATCACGCCGCCCGCGATCGTGACCTGCACCTGGACAGCGCCCCAGCGGGTCTCCACGACCAAGCCATCGACCGTTCCATTGCGGTAGGCGGCCGCTCCGGGTGACGCCGGCGTCGCGGCTGGCGCAGGAGCAGTGCTCGGCTGGGGAATCCCGTCGGGTGTTGCCGCTTCGCCGGTGCCGGCTGCCGGCGTGGCGTCGGCAGCCGGCAGGCTCGACGCGGGTGCTGCCGGGGCGATGCCGCCGGCGCCACCGATGGCGTCGACCTGGGTGGGCAGCTCGCTCGGGGTCTTGAAGGAGAGAAGGAGAGCGAGGGCGCAGGTGGTCAGAAGGAGCGCGACGGCTCCGCGTTTCGGCATCGATGACTCCGCTGTCAGTGGTTGAAGCGCTCGAGGTGAACCTGGTCGCGCGGGACCCCCAGGGCACGGAGCGACGCCACGGTCGCTTCCATCATCGAGCTCGGGCCGCAGACGTAGACATCGCTCTGCAGGGAGTCCGGGGCCAGGGCCACGAGGGCATCCGGGCCAAGAGGGTCGTCGCCGACCGCGGAGCTTCCGCGCCGCCCGACCACGAAGTGGAGCGTGGCTCCGCGCACCTTGGCGATCGCCTGGAGCTCATCGCGGAAGACGATGTCATCCGCGCTGCGTGCGCGGTAGACGAGGGTCAGGTCGCCCGGCTCCGCCGGCAGGGCCTCGAGAAGCGCCCGCAGCGGCGTGATGCCCACGCCGCCGGCGACGAGAAGGACGCGTCGCCGAAGCCGTCGAGCGCCGGTCAACGTGCCGTACGGCCCTTCGAGGATGAGCTTCGTCCCGAGGCGGACCTGCTGCAGGCGTCCGCCGCTCCAGTCGCCCAGGTTCTTGATGGTGAAGCGAAGGAACCGGCCGTTGGGGGCCGCGGACAGCGAAAAGGGATGCGCGCGCCACCAGCCGTCCGCGGTCAGCAGGCGGATGTTGAAGTACTGGCCGGCTCGCACCGCGAGACGGTCGAGCCTGCGGCCGGTGACGTAGACCGAGACCACGCCTGGGCCCTCGGCGACGACGTTGGAGACCTCGAAGCGGTGGTGCAACGACAACGCCAGCGGCTGGCCGAAGCGGAAGACGAGCACGAGCGCGGCCGTCGTGGCATAGAGCGCGATCCAGAAGGCAACCGCGACGGGGTCGCCGACGAAGTCGGCGCCGACGGCGAGCTGATGGGCGAACGCCAGGGCGATCCCGAGGTAGGCGTAGAGGTGGAGGCCGAACCAGGTCTCGTATGCCATCCGGCGCCGTGCGGCCCGCACCGAGCTGAGGGCGACCAGGAGGAAGAGGCCGAGGCCGGCGGCGGCTGCCAGCACGAAGGGGTAGGTGAGCACGAAGGTCAGGGCCTGCTCGACGAGGCCGCGCCCGGCGCTCGCAGCGTAGCCGGCGGTCGTGAGGAGGACGTGACCAACGACGAGCGAGACGCACGCGAACCCGAGCCAGCGGTGTAGCCAGGCGAGCCGATCGGGCCCGACGACCTGGTCGAGGAATGGGCTTCGTGACATGAGGACCAGCTGGACCAGCGCGATGTAGGTCCCCAGGAGTGCCGTGAGCTGGCCCCCGGCGGTCAGGACTCCGGCTGGCGACGCGAGCTCCGCCGTTCCACCGTGGCGCGCCCACATGAGCACGATGAGGACCGCGATCCCCACCCCGATCGCCGCGAGGTCGGAGGTACGGAGCGCCCAGCGGCGCGGCAAGGGCGGCCGCGCCGGATGCCCAGATGCCACGGTCCCCAGCGCACGCTGACCGGTGGCGACGGGTTGGAGCGTGTCGAGCATGACGTGACCCTGTGTGGTGCATCGGGCCGGGCGGCACGACGAGGAAGGATGGTCGCCGGACCGCCTGAAGCGAACCTGAAGACGTCCCGTCGTGGCAGGCGCCCGCCGAAACCCGCCGCGGGCGCACGAAGCACCTTCCCGCGCGAGGTGCCGTGAGGTGTCGCGGCGGGGCCCATTCAGGACACCTTCAGGTCGATCGGCCATACCGGTCAACAACGCCCGGGGTGGCCCTCCCCGCGCCGGGCGTCGCACCATGAAGACACGGAGGGCTCCAGGAGATACCAGATGCAGGAACCCACCACGAGCACGCCGCGCCGCCGGACCCTCGGCCTCGCGGCCCTCGCAGGAGCGATCGGCATCGGCGCGATGGCGATCGGGATCGCAGCAACCGCCGCCGCTCCGTCCGACCTGGCCCCCGCCGCGCGTGCCGCGGCTCCGGCCGTCGGCGCCGAAGCCGCGTGGACATCGCCGGATGGCGCCACGAGGATCCGGACGGACGAACTCGACGGGCGCGGAGTCCGCGGCGGTCTCGACCGCTCCGCGATCTCGATCACGGCCGTCGATGGCACGAAGCTCTCGCTCACGACCGACAACGGCTGGACGCGCACGATCGAGGCGGCCGGCGCCACCGTCACGAAGGACGGGGCAGCGGTCGAGGTCTCGACGCTGAAGGTCGGCGACGGGATCGTCTTCCGTGAGACCCGCAACGACGACGGCACGTACACGATCACGGCGATCGACGTGATCCAGCCCAGCGCAGCGGGCACCGTCGCCTCGGTCTCCGGCACGACGATCACCCTGACGCTTCGCGACGGGACAACCCAGAAGGTGGAGGTCACGAGCTCGACGACCTATCAGCTCGCGGGCCAGGACGCGACCAAGGACGCGGTCGTGGCCGGGGCCCGGATCGTGGCGCGCGGGGCGCTCGACAGTGACGGAACGCTCACGGCGACGTCGGTGCAGATCGCGCCGGCTGCGGCGGCCGGTACCGTCGCCGAGAAGGGCGCCGACTCGATCACGCTCACGCAGCGCGACGGGACGACTGTCGTCGTCAAGGTGACCTCCTCGACGACCTATCGGGTCGGTGGGATCACCTCGCCGACGCTCGCCGACGTCAAGGTTGGAGACGTCGTCACGGCCGGCGGCACCCGCGACGCCGACGGCTCGCTGACGGCGACCGTGGTGCAGTCCCGGGCGGCCGGTGAGCTTGGCGGCCCCGGGATGGGCGGCCAGGGTCGCGGCGGTCCGCGCATGGGCGGCGACGGCTTCGGCCGGATGCCGGGCAAGGGCGACGGTGTGGGCCCGAGCGTCCCGGGCGCCTCGCCGGCGCCGTCCACGGCGCCCGCCGGCAGCGGCACCAGCGGCTAGCAGCAGCCGTTCAGGCGGGCGCGACGCCCGGGCGTGGATCACCGCGCCCGGGCGTCCTCATGTCCGCGGCGGGCGGGCCTCGATCCGCGTACGCAAGCTCCTCACCGTGGCCGCCTCCCAATCCCTCGCGGCGGCCGCCAGGTTCGCGGTCTCGCGCGGGTCGCCGTGGGTCATGAGGCCGTGCCGCACCAGGCTCCTAGGCGAGGCCGGCCTGGGCGTCGCGGGCCGCAACCTCCGCCGCGAACCGTCGCAAAGCCGCGTTGAAGGCCTCGGGCTGCTCCTCGTTGACGAGATGCCCGCAGCCGGCGATCACCTCGAGCCGCCCGTGGGCCGCGGCGGCGAGGAACTCCTGCTCGCTGCGCCGGAAGAGGACATCGTCGGCGCCGTTGAGCAGGAGCGTTGGCCCCGGGTAGCGGGCGAGCTGCGGGACGAACGCTTCGCGCAGCGCCGAGACGAGGGCGCGGGTCCCACCCTTGAACAGCCAGCCATTCGTGGCCGGTGGCTCGGACCCGTCGCCGTCATCGCCCGGCCCGCCTGGATCGACGCCGTCCCCGCTCTTCGGCCGCAGTGCCGGCCGGCGCAGCAGATCGGTCGCGGCGACCAGCAGATACGAGCCGACCGTCCGTGGCGCTCGCCGCGCGACGGCGCGCGGCTCTGCGGAGGCGTTCGCGATGACGAGCCCCGCGACCAGGCGGGGGAGCCGGGCCGCCAGATGCATCCCGACGTACCCGCCGAGCGACTGGCCGACGATGATGGCCCGCCCGCCGGCTATCTCCTCGATCACGTCGACGACGAAGTCCGAGGCGCCCCGGAGGGTGAAGGCGGTATCGGCGAGAGTGCCGTGGCCGGGCAGGTCCGGGGCCACCACCCGCAGCGTGTCGGAGAGGTCCGCGACCTGGTGGCGCCACATGTCCCGGGTCCGGCGCGTCCCGTGGAGCAGCACGAGCGTGGGTGCGACCGCCGGTCCGGCGACGTCGCTGGCGCGCCGGACAAGGCCGGCGCGGCCGGTGAGCACGGACGGGGCGGCCGGTCCCTCGATGACGCTCAAGTCGGCCATCACCTCCTCGTTCGCGGCCCGATCCCCCGACCGGTCCCGCGCCAGTCTAGTGCCCCGGTTTCGTTGTGGGCCGACATGGCGAGACGCGGGTCAACCTCGATCGTTCCGACGACGGGAAATTGTTGCGGACGGCGAGCGTCGCCACCCGGCCCGGACGCTGCGGCTTCGGCTCAGCGACGTGGCAGGAACGCGGCTGCGACGATGACGACGCCGAGCGCGACGAGCCCGGTCGCCCAGACGACGCCCCAGTCGACATTGATCTGATCGCGAATGAGGAAGGAGGCGCCGAGGGCGACGAGGACGATCCCGCCGATGACGGCGGGCACGGGACTGGAGGGGCGCGGGGTACGCCGCTCGCCCGTCGTCCATGCCGGCGTCGTCCACGGCGGACCTCCTGCCGGGGTGCTCCCCGAGGGCGAGGCTCCCGGCGTCGGCATCACGTCCGGCATGGCGTCCGTTGTGCCGGGCGGCGTCCAGCCGGGGATGGCGTTCGGACCCGGCGGGGCGAGCCTCGTGCCCGGAGCACGGCCAGCGAACCCGGTTGGCTCCTCGGGGATGACAGCCGCCATGATCACGTAGATCACGATGAGCGGGAACAACCCCGTCAGGAGTGCAGCCACCGCGTAGGCGATGCGGATGAGGCTCGGGTCGATCTCGAGGCGGGCCGCGAGCCCGCCGCACACGCCGGCCACGACCCGGTCGTCCACCGTGCGGTACAGGCGGTCGTTCATCGGCAGCCACCCTCCAGTTCGAGGCTGAAGCTCACCGCGCTGCCGGCCAGGAGCAGCTCCACCTGTGTCGCGGCGCCGGCGTAGCCGGGCGTCTCCCACGCCCTGCCATTTCGGACCAGGCCGCGGTCGCCGAAGTTGTCGCTGGCGGTGATGTTGTCCTCGACGAGCAGGCGCAGTCCCACGCGGGCGGAGGCGCACAGGTCGACCGAGGACGCGTTGGCCTGAACGGCGCCCACCAGGTCGGCGGCCTCCGGGAGCCGAATGGCGACATCGGCGGCGTTGATCGTGGCGTCGAGACGCTCGACGGTTGCCTGGGAGAGATCAAGGCGCGTGTCGCCGACCGCGTTGCCGTGGAAGACGAGGCGGCTGATGGTCGCCGCCCCGAGGTCCACGGTCGCGGCGCCGGCGTTGAGGGTGATCTCGAGGTCGAGCCGCGGGTCGGTCCCGAGGTCGACCCGCCAGGTCGAGCGCTGCGTCGTGAACGGGAAGACGATGGGTGCCTGCGGTGAGCGGACGACGAGCCGGTCGCCGGACTGCTCCACGGTGGGACGGGCGTTCTCGGCCCCGGTGACCGAGACGCCCCAGCCCGCGCCGGGCACCGTGGACACCTCGACGTTCGCACAGTTCGCGGTGAGCGTGACGCTCCCGGTGACCAGGCGATCGCCGGGCTCGCCTTCCGTGCTCCCGTCGAAGCTCCCGCGCTCGTCGATGATCTGCGGCGCCCCCGCTACCGCGCCACCGCAGCCGAGGTTCCCGAACGTGAGGCCGCCGAACCCCACGGAGATCAATGCCCCCAGCATGACCCCGAACGTGGCGGCGACGACGATCCCGCCGATCGCGCTCAGGGCGGTGCGGCTGAGGATGAGGCCGATCCCGGCGCCGATGAGAACGAGCGGCCAGAGCTCCCAGGCGCGAGCCACCGTGTCGCGCGGTATCCACCCCTGGGTCACGGCCAGTGGCACGGCTCCCAGGAGCACCAGGAAGACGCCCCAGCTGAGCAGGCGTCGATCGATGGACAAGGCGTGCCCTCCACGTGCGGTGACCCGAGGATACGCCCGCGGCGTGGGTCCGCGACAGGTCGCGTGGTAGCCTCGGCGATGGACGGACGGCACATCACAGCCGGGAGGAATGGACGGTGCGGCTCGAGGCCACCCCATGAGCGCGGGGGTCCGGGAGGAGGGGCGCGCCCGGGAGGATGATGCCGACACGATCGGCGCTGTCATCTTCGATCTCGACGGTGTCCTCGTCGACACCGAGCCCTGGTGGCACGAGGTCCGCGTCGCGTGGGCGGCCGTCCGCGGGCTGACCTGGAGCGTGGAAGACAGCCACGCCTGCATGGGCCGCAACTCGCGGGAGTGGTCGGCGATCATGCAAGAGCGCTTGCGGATCCACGACGCCCCGGCGAGGATCGAACGCGACATCGTCGACGGGCTGGTGCGGCGCTACGCTCGCGAAGCCGTTCCGGTCGTGGCGGGGGCACCAGAGGCCGCGAGGCGCATCGCGGCGCAATTCCCCGTCGCCATCGCGTCGTCCGCGCACCCTGCCGTGATCGCCTCGGCGCTAGACGCGGCGGGCCTCGCCGCCGTCTTCGGCACCGTGGTGTCCTCGGACGACGTCCCGGCCGGCAAGCCTGCGCCGGACGTCTACCTCGAGGCAGCCCGGCGGCTCGGCGTCCCGCCGGCCCGCTGCCTGGTGGTCGAGGACTCCCGAAACGGCGTGCTCGCGGGTCGGGCCGCCGGCATGCGCGTCGTCCTCGTCCCGAACGCAAGCGTCCCCCCGGGGCGGGGCGCCGCGGAGGCGGCCGACCTGGTCCTCGAGCGCCTCGACGATCTCCGGACGAGCGGATCGTGGTTTGCGGGATGGGGCTGACGACGAGCGTCCACGGCGCCCCACCGGTCACCGGGCGCCCGGGCCGTGTCCGCTACTGGCTGACCTTTGGGTTCCTATGGCTCGGCGTGCGGCTCTACGTGCGTCTCCGCGTGGAGGGCATCGAGCGTCTGCCCGCGGGGCCGGTGATGCTGTGCTTCAACCACCAGAGCTGGGCCGATCCCTTCTTCATCATCGCGGCGCTGCCCGGGCGTCCCGGCATCCTCTTCTTCGGCCCGCGCGAGGCCGACATGCGCGTCGGCTTCAAGAACCGCCTGATCAGCTGGTCTCAGCGCGACGTCCCGTTCCGGCCCGACAAACGTGGCCTCGTGGAGGTCGCTCGCCGCGTCCAGGCGGTCTTCGAGCGTGGCGATCGCCTCGCGATCGCGCCGGAAGGTCGGATCCATGCCGGGGAGCAGGTCGTTCTGCCCCTCGACGAGGGTGTTGCATTCTTCGCCCTGCGCGGCGGCGTGCCGATCGTCCCGGTCGGGATCACCGGCGTCGGCTGGCTCCGCTTCGGAGGCACGGTCCGAGTCCGCGTTGGGGCTCCAATCCCGGCCGCCGGCCGCCCCACGAAGTCGGCCGTGGCCGAGATGACGGAGGCGACGCGCCGGGCGCTCCTTGACCTCGTGGCCGATGGCCGAGACCGGGAGCCGCCCGGTCGCTTCGGGCGCTGGCTGACGGAGGCGTTCCAGGACTGGCCGGAAGGATCCCGGCCGCCGATCGGGGGGCAGAAATAGCACAGACGTTCCCATCGTTCCCGCGATGGCGCGACGCGGGCAGGTGAGTCGGCCACCTGTTCTGCGATACTTCGTCCGTGCGCACGAAGCGCAGCACGAGGGAGGCAGGCGATCGCATGGGCGCGACCGGACTCGCCACGGACCCCGCCGAATACCGGCGCCGGCTGCTGGAGCAGCCGGACGACCAGCTCGACGCCTGGGCGGCAGAGGCGGTGCGCGACATCTCCATACGGCAGGGCGTCCTCGTGGTCCTGCGCGACCTGCGCACGGCGACCCGGCTTCAGGATCGCGAGCTCGAGAGGGTCTTCGCCGCCGGCGGAGGGCCACCGGCCGTCGTGGGTCGCGACGCGGACGGGCAGATGCTCGTGCCCGCGAGCACGCTCCACTGCTTCGTGAAGGGTCTCCGGGCGATCGTCCCGGGATCCCGCGAGATGCTCGTCGACTACCTCGTGGAGAGCTTCGGGGAGCTCGTCTACGTCTGAGGGTGGGCCCCGCGACCGGCTGACCGCTCGCCTCGTCGGCCTGCTCCGGCTCGTCCACCCGTTCCCATCGCTCCTCGACGCAGCCGTCGTCGTCGTCCTCGCAGCCGTCGCGGGAGCCGAGGGGCTGCGGATCGCCCTCCTGGGGATGGCGATGCTCGCCCTCCAGCTCGGTATCGGGGCCGCCAACGACTGGGCGGACGCCCCCCTCGACGCAGCCTCGCGACCCGACAAGCCGGTGCCCGCGGGCCTCGTGGCGCGCGCAGCCGCGGCATGGACAGCCGTCGCGCTCGCGGGGACGGGCCTCGTGCTCGCCGCGCTCGTCGGCGCCATGCCGCTCGCGATCGCGGTGGTTGGCCTGGCCACGGGGATGGCGTACAACCTGCGCCTCAAAGGGACCCCGTGGTCGTGGCTCCCGTACGCCGTCGGGATCCCGCTGCTGCCGGTGTTCGCCTGGGTGGGCGCGACAGGCCGTGTGCCGGCGGCGTTCAGTGTGTTGATCCCGGTCGCCATGGTCGCCGGGGCGGGGCTGGCGATCGCGAACGCCCTCGCCGACCTGGAGCGCGACCGCCAGGCCGGCGTGCCGACCGTGGCGACGAGCCTGGGACTCGCCCGCGCCCGCCGCGTCGGCGCCCTGCTGCAGGGGGTGGTGGTCGGGACGACGCTGGGGTCGGCGGTGGCGCTCGGCGCAGATCCGGCGGGCATCGCGCTCGGGGCCGTCGGCGCCGCGCTCACCGTGCTGGGCGTCGGGCTCGGCTGGCTGAGCGGGCGCAAGGCACGCCAGCGCGCCTGGGAGGTTCAGGCGGTCGGGCTGGCCCTGCTTGCGGCCGGCTGGGCCGGCGGGCTCGCCGGGGCGGGCCTCCTGGCGGGGTAGGGGACCCGGCACGCCGAGTCCCGGCCACACCGCCGGGCCGCGGGACCGCTCGCTTCAGTCGCCGCTGCCGCGGACGACCGTGATGACGTTCTCGAGCGTCAGCTTGGAGATGGTCAGGTACTTGGCGAGATTGTGCCGATCAACCGGGTTCGCCGAGCGCACGAACTCGTCGCTCCGCAGGACGGCGATCAGCTCCGCGAGTGCCTCCTGGAACTGGGCCTTCGCCTCGAGCAGCGCGTCGTCACCGGTCGGGATCGTGGCCGGCACCGGCAGCCTCTGACGCTCGACCTCGTCCTCGGCCGCGGACCACTGGTCGGGAGGCTCGGCAGCTTCGGCAACCGCCCGCCGGGGTCGTCCCTCGATCCGCTCACGAAGCTTGACGAGCGAGAGTTGGCCGCTGGCGACCTGGGCAGCCAGTCGCTTGCGCTTCTTCGGGTCGTCCACCTTCATGAGCTCGTACGCGTGTGACAGAGTGTCTTTGCGTACGGACACCAGGGCCCGCACCTCCTCGGGCGCCCCGGCCAGGCGCAGGCGGTTCTCCAGGTAGCCCTTGTCCTTGCCGAGCTTCTGGGCCAGCTTGCGGATGCTGTAGCCGTGCTCGCCGACCATCTTCTCGTACATCGCCGCCTCTTCAAGCGGCGAGAGATCCTCGCGCTGGAGGTTCTCGATGACCGCGATCTCGAGGGCAGCTTCGTCGTCGAGCTCCTCGACGAGCGCTGGGACCGTGGGCAACCCCGCCCGGCGGGCTGCTCGCCAGCGGCGCTCGCCGGCGACGAGCTGGTACTGGTCGCCGCCCCGCGGGCGCACGAGGATCGGCTGAAGCACGCCGTGCTCGCGGATCGAGGCCGCCAGCTCATCGAGCGCGGACTCCTCGAAGAGCAGTCGAGGGTTCTCCGGGTTGGGCTCGATCCGATCGATGGGGACGTGGCGGATGCCGAGCGACCTCGCTCCCTCGGCGGAGAGCAGGCTGATGACGGACGGGGAGAGCTCACGCTCCTCCGAGAGACGGCGCGCGGCGACGGCGCGGAAGTCAGGCCTGGCCAAGTTCAACGACCTCCTTCGCGAGCTCTCGGAACGTCCGGGCGGCATCGGAGTGCCGGGCGTAGGCTGTGATCGGCCGGCCGGTGAGGGGAGCCTCCCCGAGCTTGACGGTCGTGCGGATGATGCTCTCGAAGACATGGTGGTCGCCCAGCTCGCGGAGCTCCTCGAGCATCTCGCGGGCCAGGACGGTGCGGCCGTCGTAGAAGGTCGGCAGGAGGCCGAGCACGCGCAGGTCGCGGTTCAGCTTGACACGGATCGTGTTGATCACCTTGACGAGCGCCGTGAGGCCCTTGAGGGCGTAGTACTGCGTCTGCACCGGGATGATGACCCCGTCGGCGGCGACGAGGCTGTTGATCGTGAGGAGGCCCAGCGTCGGCGGGCTGTCGATCAGGATGTAGTCGTATGCGTCGCGGACCGAATCGGCGGCGATCGCCTCACGCAGTGTGTACTCCCGGCCGATCGCGCTGAACAGCTCGACCTCGGTGGAGGCCAGCTCGAGCGTCGACGGCGCGACGTCGATTCCCTCCGTGGCGGAGGTGATGATGATCGACGCGAGCGACACGCCCGAGTCGTCGAGCACGTTGGCAATGGACCTCTCGACGAGCCCGAGGTTGATCCCGAGCCCCACCGTGAGGTTGGCCTGCGGATCCATGTCCACCGCGAGGACGCGAAGGCCCTGCTCGGCAAGCGCGCCTGCCAGATTGATCGCCGTCGTGGTCTTTCCGACTCCGCCCTTCTGGTTCGCGATTGCGATGACCGTAGCCACCCGGTTTCCACCTCGCTGGTCGTGACGTGGGATGCAAGCCGCGGTTCGGTGCGGTCCATGATCCTACTCCACCGGCAACGGTTGCGAGCTCCGGTTTTCCACACGAAAGCCGGGTTGTTCACGATTTTGTGGATAACGCAGGGCTCGCGGCACGATACGAGCGGAGTCCGCCCCGGCGTGGCGGGCCGACGTGACAGGAGCGTGGGGGAGGGGAGGTGGTGCGGCCGCCCCGGCGAGCGTCCGCGTTTCGCGTTCGCCCGGGCGTGCCTATGATGTGGGGCGACCCAGCTGCAACTGACGTCCCGTCTGTGCGCAAAGACACGCGGCCGGCCCTTCCGGGTTCGCCGGCCACCGCGAGGAGGTCCACGTGCCGACCAGCGAGGAGCGCATCGAGCGCCTGCGGCGAATGCGCGCCGAAGCCCGGCTCGGCGGCGGGCCCGTCCGCATCGAGCGACAGCATACGTTCGGGAAGCTCACCGCCCGCGAGCGCCTCGACCTCCTGCTGGATCCGGGCTCCTTCGTGGAGTTGGACGCGTTCGTCACCCATCGCGCCACCGAGTTCGGACTGGACCGGCAGCACATCCTGGGGGACGGGGTTGTGACGGGCCACGGCACGATCGATGGGCGGCTCGTCTTCGTCTTCAGTCAGGACTTCACCGTGTTCGGAGGCTCGCTGTCCGAGGCGTACGCGGAGAAGATCGTGAAGGTCATGGACCTCGCGATGAAGGTCGGCGCCCCCGTCGTGGGACTCAACGACTCGGGTGGCGCGCGGATCCAGGAAGGCGTGGCGTCGCTGGCTGGCTATGCCTGGATCTTCACGCGCAACGTGCTCGCGTCGGGCGTGATCCCGCAGATCTCGGTCATCATGGGACCCTGCGCGGGCGGTGCGGTCTACTCGCCCGCGATCACCGACTTCACGATCATGGTCGAGGGCACGAGCTACATGTTCGTGACGGGACCGAACGTCGTGAAGACGGTGACGCACGAAGAGGTGGACTCGGAGTATCTCGGCGGTGCCACGACCCACACGACGAAGTCCGGCGTCGCCCACCTCGCCGCGCCGGACGAGGCGACCGCCCTGGACCAGGTCCGCCGGATCCTGGCCTACCTTCCCCAGAACAACCTCGAGGATCCGCCGCGCGTCGCCACGAAGGATCCCGTCGATCGGCAGGATCTCGAGCTCGATGCGATCGTCCCCGACGACCCATCGCGACCCTACGACATGCACGACGTCATCGGGCGCGTCGTCGACGATGCGGACTTCTTCGAGATCCAGCCCGGCTGGGCGCCCAACATCATCGTCGGCTTCGCGCGCCTCGGTGGGCGCAGCGTCGGGATCGTCGCGCAGCAGCCCGCGGTGCTCGCCGGCGCGCTCGACATCAAGTCGTCGGTGAAGGGCGCCCGCTTCGTGCGCACCTGTGACGCGTACAACGTGCCGCTCGTCACGCTCATCGACGTGCCGGGGTTCCTCCCGGGCGTGAACCAGGAGCATGGCGGGATCATCAAAGAGGGCGCGAAGCTGCTTTACGCGTACTGCGAGGCGACGGTCCCCAAGGTCTCGGTCATCACTCGCAAGGCGTACGGGGGCGCCTATGACGTCATGAGCAGCAAGCACGTCCGCGGCGACATCAACTTCGCCTGGCCGACCGCCGAGATCGCAGTCATGGGCGCGGCGGGCGCCGTCAACATCATCTTCAGGGAGCAGATTGCGAAGGCCGACGATCCCGCCGCGGAGCACGCCAGACTCGTCGCGGACTACGAGGCGGCATTCAACCACCCGTACATCGCTGCCTCGCGCGGCTGGATCGACGATGTCATCCTGCCGTCAGAGACGCGGCCGCGGCTCATCAGCGCCCTGGAGATGCTGGCCGACAAGCGCGAGGTCAACCCTCGGAAGAAGCACGGGAACATCCCGCTGTGAAGCGGATGAGGGCACCCGGGGCGGGGCGCGTCTTTGTGCAAAGACAGCGTCTCTCGGCAGCCCGTGACCGGGATGCATTCCCGTGACGCCACCCTTCCGGCGAGTTCTGGTCGCGAACCGGGGGGAGATCGCCCTGCGGATCATTCGTGCCTGCCATGAGCTGGGCATGGAGGCCGTCGCGGTCTTCTCCGACGTCGACGCCGCGGCAGCCCACGTCCGCGCGGCCGACCACGCCGTGCGCCTGGGCCCGGCGCCGCCCTCGGAGAGCTACCTCCGTATCGAGGCCGTGGTCGCCGCCGCGGTCGCCAGCGGGGCCGAGGCGGTCCACCCGGGGTACGGCTTCCTGTCGGAACGGGAGGCGTTCGCCCGGGCCGTCGAAGATGCCGGGCTCGTCTGGGTCGGGCCATCGCCGGCGGCGATTGCGGCGCTGGGCGACAAGCTCGCCGCGCGGCGCACGGCGCGCGCCGTTGGCGTGCCCCACGTCCCGGGGACCCTGGAGCCGACCCGGGTCGATCGGCCGGATGAGGTCGAGCGGACGCTCGTCGCTGCCCGTGAGGTCGGCTTCCCGCTCCTCGTCAAGGCCGCGGCTGGGGGTGGTGGCCGGGGCATGCGCCGCGTCATGTCCGAGGTGGAGCTGCCGGACGCCCTCCTCGCCGGTTCGCGGGAGGCCGCCAGCGCCTTCGGCGACGGGTCGGTCTATCTCGAGCGCGAGGTCCTCCCGGCTCGCCACATCGAGGTCCAGCTCCTCGGTGACACCACCGGGAACGTCGTCGCGATCGGGGAGCGCGATTGCTCGATGCAGCGCCGCCACCAGAAGCTGATCGAGGAGGCGCCTGCCCCCGGCTTGGACGAGGGCGACCGGACCCGCCTGCACGCGATGGCCGTGCAGATGGGCACGGCCGCCGGCCTCCGTAACGCCGCCACCTGCGAGTTCCTCTACGACGCGGACGGGAGCTTCTGGTTCCTCGAGGTGAACACGCGGCTCCAGGTGGAGCACCCCGTCACGGAGCTCGTGGCCGGTCTCGACATCGTGCAGGAGCAGTTCTGGCTGGCGGCCGGTCGTCCGCTCTCGTCCGGGGCCGTCGCCGCCGCGGAACGGGCAGCCCGGCCGACGAGCCATGCGATCGAGCTGAGGGTGTCCGCGGAGGACCCGGCCCGGGCCTTTGCCCCGACGCCCGGGAGGCTCACCCGCTGGACGATGCCCGCCGGGCCCGGGATCCGCGTCGACACGGCCGTCGAGGCGGGGGACCGGATCCCGGCCGAATACGACCCGCTCATCGCGAAGGTGATCGCCCACGCCGCGGATCGACCGGCGGCGATTGCCCGGCTCCGCCGCGCGCTCACCGAGGCCGAGGTCGCCGGGATCCAGACGACGCTCCCGTTTCACCGGGCGATGCTCGAGGAGCCCGGGTTCGTCGAGGCGACCGACCTGTCGACGACCTGGGTGGATTCCCACTGGGACGGCCCCGCTGCGAGAGCCGGTGCCGTACGCGCGGCCCTCCTGGCCGCCGGCCTGGCCGCGCTGGCCGGGGACCGGCCGACCGGCAACGGGACGGACCCAGGGCAGAGCGCCGCCACGCCGGCAGCCGCCTCGGGCAATCGTGCCGCGGCCTGGCGGGCCGGCGGTCGCGCCCTCGCGACGGACCGCTGGCCGACATGAGCGCTGAGTCGCGAAACCGGCCGACGATGATCGCCGGCCCGACGGACCCCGGCGAACCGGGAACGCCGGACGCGCCCGGCACGACCGACGACCCGCGCGCCGTCCGAGTCGACGTGGCCCTGGTGACGCGCCTCGACGGCGATCCTTCGTTCAGCCTCGCGCCGCCGGTCGACGCGCCGGCAGGGGATCCGCCGGGCTCGAGCGCCCTCGGCCGGCCCCGCGTCGATGGGAGGCCGGTGGAGCTGGCCCTGCGTCGCCACGACGAAGCGCGCGGCGTGCTCGTGGAACTCGTGGGCGGGATCGAGAAGAGAACACAGGTTCTATTTGGCGGGGTTCGCCTGGCTGAGGGTCGCGGGGCGGGGGTGCGCGAGGTCGTCGTCGGCGGCTGGCGCGTCGAGGTGGAGGTCGAACCGGAGCAGCGCGCCCGGCTGCGGGAGCGATCGCGGCGCGGCGCGGCGGCAGCGGCGATGGGGGGACCCGTCGAGGTTCGGGCGATCATCCCGGGCCGTGTGGTGTCCGTGTCGATCCGCCCCGGGGACGCCGTGGAGGCCGGCCAGCAGATCCTCGTCGTGGAGGCGATGAAGATGCAGAACGAGCTCCGGGCGCCCCGCGAGGGGAGCATCGAGCGCATCGGGGTAGCCGTGGGCGATACGATCGAGGTCGGCGATCTCCTCGTCGTGATCCATTGACCCACCGGGAGGGCCGCATGCCCAACGATCCGCAGCCGCAGACCACGCCGGTCCCGGATCCCGGCCGCAAGAGCTGGCGCGCCGGCGCCCGGGCGAAGGCCCTCGCGGCCACCCCGGAGCGACGAGAGGCGTTCCGCACCTCGTCGGACATCGAGATTGCCGACCTCTACACGCCGGCCGACCTGGCGGGCCTCGACGAGGAACGGGACCTCGGCCGTCCCGGGGAGTACCCGTTCACGCGCGGTGTCCAGCCCACGATGTACCGCGGCCGCTTCTGGACGATGCGCCAGTACGCGGGGTTCGCGACCGCCGCCGAGACGAACGAACGCTTTCGCTTCCTCCTGGAGCAGGGCCAGACGGGGCTCTCCGTGGCGTTCGACCTGCCGACCCAGATGGGCTACGACAGCGATGCGCCGGAGGCGGAGGGCGAGGTCGGGCGGGTCGGGGTGCCGGTCTGCTCCCTGGCCGACATGGAGGCGCTCTTCGACCGGATCCCGCTCGGACGGGTGAGCACGTCCATGACGATCAACGCCACGGCCGCGACCCTCCTCGCCCTGTACGTGGCGGCCGCCGAGAAGCAGGGTGTGCCTCGGGCGCAGGTGTCGGGGACCACGCAGAACGACATCCTCAAGGAGTACATCGCCCGGGGCACGTACATCTATCCGCCGCGACCGTCGATGCGACTCGTCACCGACATCTTCGAGTTCTGCTCGCGGGAGCTGCCGCGCTGGAACACGATCAGCATCAGCGGCTACCACATGCGCGAGGCCGGTGCGACCGCGGCGCAGGAGCTGGCCTTCACGATCGCCGACGCGATCGCGTACGTCGACGCGGCGGTCGCCCGCGGGCTGGACGTCGATGCGTTCGCCGGCCGGCTCTCCTTCTTCTTCGCCGCATGGAGCGAGCTCTTCGAGGAGGTGGCGAAGTTCCGCGCCGCGCGCCGCCTGTGGGCCCGGGTCATGCGGGAGCGCTTCGGGGCGACCGACCCGCGCTCGATGACCTGCCGCTTCCATGTCCAGACGGCGGGCAGCTCGCTGACAGCCCAGTCGATCGACAACAACGTGGTGCGGACGACGGTTCAGGCGCTGGCGGCGGTGCTCGGCGGGGCGCAGAGCCTCCACACGAACAGCCGCGACGAGGCGCTGGCGCTCCCCACCGAGGAGGCGGCCCGCCTTGCCCTGCGCACCCAGCAGATCCTGGCCCACGAATCCGGGGTCACGGAGACGCCCGACCCGCTGGCGGGCAGCTACTACGTGGAGACGCTGACGAACGAGCTCGAGGCGCGGGCTCGGGGCCTGCTCGAGGAGATCGACGCCCTCGGGGGTCCGCTCGCTGCCATCGAGGCGGGCTTCCAGCAGCGCCAGATCCAGGAAGCGGCCTACCGAGTGCAACGGGCGATCGAGACCGGCGACCAGGTTGTCGTTGGCATCAACGCCTTCCGCGACGAAGCTGCCCGCACCCCGCCGACCCTGCGCATCGATCCCTCGGGCGAGCGCCACCAGGTGGAACGCGTTCGTCGGGTCCGGGCGGAGCGCGACCCTGGCGCCTGGGCGGCCGCCCTCCGCGGCGTGGAGGACGCAGCCCGGGGCGAGGAGAACGTCATGCCGGCCCTCATCGAGGCGGTGCAGGCCTATGCGACCGTGGGCGAGATCTCGAACGTCCTGCGCGCCGTGTGGGGCGAGCACCGGGAGCTGGTGACCGTGTGAGCATCGCCGGGAGGATCATCCGATGAGCGCCGCCGCCCTGCCATCCCACATCCGCAGCGTCGGGCGTGTCCATCACATGGCCGTCGTCGTGCGCTCGCTCGAGGCGGCCCTCGCCTTCTACCGCGACACGCTCGGCCTTGCCCCCGGTCCCGTGGTCCCGATCCCGTCGGACCGCGTCAACATCGCGTTCCTGCCGGTCGGCGAGGTGAAGCTCGAGCTCGTCGAGCCCACGGACGACACGACCGGCGTTGCGCGTTTCCTCGCCAGCCGTGGCGAGGGCTTCCACCATGTCTGCTTCGAGGTTCCCGACATCTCCGCCGCACTGACGCGCCTGGGCCTCGACGGGGTGGAGCTCATCGACACGGCGCCGCGACCCGGGGCCGAGGGGCCGGTGGCGTTCCTCCACCCGAAGAGCTGTCACGGCGTGCTCGTCGAGCTCATCGAGGCGCCCGGCGGTCCGGCATGGGCCTCGCACTACCCGGACGGCTTCCGGTTGCCTGGCGAGTAGCGAGGCGCCGCCGCTGACCCGGGGCCGCTATTCGCGGTAGCCGGCTTCCCGGAGGAGCCCCGGGATCTCCGTCGGCGAGAGGGCGACCCGGATCCCGGCTGCCTCGAGCGCGGTGACCTTCTCGGCGGCGGTTCCCCGGCCGCCCGAGATGATGGCCCCGGCGTGGCCCATGCGCTTCCCCTCCGGCGCCGTCCGGCCGGCGATGAAGGCCGCCATCGGGACGCCGCGCAGGTGCTCGGCGGCCCACGCCGCGGCCTCCTCCTCGGCGCTCCCGCCGATCTCGCCGATGAGGACGATGGCCTCGGTCCCGGGGTCGGCCGCGAAGAGCTGGAGGACGTCGAGGAACGTGGTCCCGATGATGGGGTCGCCGCCGATGCCGACGCACGTGCTCTGGCCGATCCCGGCGTCGGTCATCGCCTGGACCGCTTCGTAGGTGAGGGTGCCCGAGCGCGAGACGACCCCGACCGAGCCTTCGCGATGGACGGACCCCGGGATGATCCCCACCTTGGCCTGCCCCGGCGACGTCGCGCCCGGGCAGTTGGGCCCGATGAGGCGCGCCCCGGCCGCGCGGACGACCTCCACGACGGGAAGCATGTCGAGGGCGGGGATCCCTTCGGTGATGCAGAAGATCGTGGAGATCCCGGCGCCGACTGCCTCGAGGATGGAGTCCGGGGCTCCCGCGGCGGGCACGAAGATGCACGACGTGTTGGCGCCCGTCTCCGCCGTCGCCTCGGCGATCGTGTTGAAGACGGGAACCCGGTTGTCGAGGGCGTGGAGGCCGCCCTTGCCGGGCGTCATCCCGGCCACGATGTGGGTCCCATATTCCAGCATCTGGCGGGAGTGGAACTCGCCCTCGCGGCCGGTGATGCCGTGGACGACGAGCCGCGTCTCGCGGCCGATGAGGATGCTCACGCGGAACCTCCGACGGTCCTGGCAGCCGCGACCGCCTTCGTGGCCGCCTCATCGAGCGTGGCGGCCGTCTCGAAGTGGGCCTCCTCGAGGAGACGCCCGGCCTCCTCCGCATTCGTCCCGACGATCCTGACGACCATCGGCACGTCCCGCTCCTGGCGGCTGCGGGCCTCGATGAGACCGCGGGCGACCTCGTCGCCGCGGGTGATGCCGCCGAAGATGTTGACGAGGATCGCCTCGACCTTCGGGTCGGCCAGGATGAGGCGCATCGCGGCGGCCACGCGGTCCGCCTTGGCGCCTCCGCCGATGTCGAGGAAGTTCGCCGGCTCACCGCCGGCTCGCTTGACGAGGTCCATCGTCGTCATCGCGAGCCCTGCCCCGTTGACCATGCAGCCGATCGACCCGTCGAGGTGAATGAAGCTGATGTCGTAGTGGCGCGCGTCGCTGTCCGCGGGGTCCTCCTCGTCGAGGTCTCGGAGCTTCTCCAGTTCGGGGTGGCGCGGGAGGGCCGAGTCGTCGAGGGTCACCTTGGCGTCGAGGCACGAGAGCGACTCCACGTACCCTTCCGGGCCGCTCTCGCGGATGATCGCGAGGGGGTTGATCTCGACGAGGTCGGCGTCGTTGACCTTCATCACGGTCACCAGGCCACGCGCGATCCTCACGAAGTCTCGCAGGTGCGGCCCGGCGAGGCCGACCGCGAAGGCCAGCTCGCGTGCCTGGTAGTCGAGAAGCCCCAGGAGCGGGTGCGCAGCAACCCGGTGGATCGCCTCGGGTGTCGCCTTCGCGACCTCCTCGATCTCGACGCCGCCCTCGGCCGAGGCCATGACGACGATGCGCTGGCTGTCCCGGTCGAGGATCGCCGCGAGATAGAACTCCTTGACGACCGCCGCGGCCGGCCCCACGAGAACCTTGCGGACGGTGATCCCCTTGATCTTCATCCCCAGGATTTGGCGGGCGACGTCCTCGGCTTCCAGGGGGGAGGCCGCGAGCTTGACGCCGCCAGCCTTGCCCCGCCCGCCCGCAAGGACCTGGGCCTTGATGACGACCCGCCCGGCGCCATCGGCGAGGAACAGCTCCGCCGCCGCCGCGGCCTCGGCGGGCGTCCGAGCGATTGCCCACGGGGGAACTGGCAGGCCGGCCGGGAGGAGCAGCGACTTGGCGTCGGCTTCCTGGATCTTCACGGGCGGCTCCTGCGGCGTCGGGTGGCGGCGTGCGCGACCGGAGGTCCCACCTCGCCGAGGCGAGTGCAAGGCAGCGACCGGCGTGCGGGGACGTCTCTCGATGGTACCCCGCTCCCGTCCCGACCAGGACATCGGATCGACACGACCGGCGGCGCGCGACGGGCGGGGTCCGGGGGCCCGAGAGGGAGGCTCCGACCCTCGGCGGTCCCCGGTGGGGCGCGGCGCCCGTGGGTGGGAGCCGCGCGTACAATGGAGGCACCGTTGGTCGAGCCCGACGGCGACAGAGGAACGGCAGCCGTCGCCTGAAGGCGGACCTGTCGCGCAGTGCACAGCCGCCGGCGCACGACGTGCCGGCCAGGAGGCGAGTCTCCCGGTGCGATACCTGCAATACCGCGGCGGCGAGGGCATGCTGGCATGGGTGTTCCACCGTATCTCCGGGGTGGCCCTGTGGGCCTTCATCCTGCTCCACGTCTTCGACATCTGGCTCGCCGGCGCCAACCCCGAGCTCTATGACGAGTTGCTGCAGCTCTACGCGAGCCCGATCGGCCGCCTGGGCGAGACCCTCCTCGGTGCCGCGCTCCTGTACCACGCCCTCAACGGGCTGCGGATCATCGTGATGGACTTCTGGCCGGCGACGACCGTCTACCACAGGCAGATGTGGTACGCGGTCTGGGTGCTGCTCTTCGCCGTCGGGATCCCCGGCGCCTACATCATCCTGAGCCCCATCTGGAACGGAGCGCCGGCATGAGCGGCCGCCCGCGCACGACCAGCTCCGGGAGCGCCCGGCCCCAGGGGAGCGGGTTCGAGCTGGCGCTCTGGTACCTGATGCGCCTGACCGGGCTGGCCCTCTTCGTGCTGGCCCTCTCGCACTTCAGCATCACCCACTTCGTCTTCGATCCCGCGGAGCAGACGGCGCAGTGGATCGTCGACACCCGGTGGGGCGACCTCCTCTGGCGCACAGTGGATTGGCTCATGCTGACCGCGGTCATCTTCCACGCCTTCATCGGTGTCCGGACCGTCGTCCAGGACTACACCGCGGGCGGGACTCGCGCGGCGCTGACGATGCTGCTCTACCTCGTGGCGCTGGTCCTCTTCGCGATGGGCACGCTGGCCGTCGCGACACTCGGCTTCCCGGTGAAGTAGGCGAGCCGGTTGATGCGCATCGACCACGAGGCTCTGGTCGTCGGCGCCGGCGGGGCCGGGTTGTTCGCCGCCCTCGAGCTCGCCAAGGCGGGCGTCTCGACCGGCGTCCTGACGAAGCTGTACCCGACCCGCTCCCACACCGGCGCCGCCCAGGGCGGCGTCTGCGCCGCCCTGGGGAACCTCGAGGAGGACCACTGGGAGTGGCACATGTTCGACACGGTGAAGGGTGGTGACTACCTCGTAGACCAGGACGCCGCCGAGGTCCTGGCCCGCGAGGCCGTCGAGTGCGTCATCGATCTCGAGCACATGGGCCTGCCCTTCAACCGGACGCCGGACGGCAAGATCGACCAGCGGCGCTTCGGCGGTCACACCCGCAACTTCGGCGAGGGGCCGGTGAAGCGATCGTGCTTCGCGGCCGACCGCACAGGCCACATGATCCTCCAGACCCTTTACCAGAACTGCATCAGGGCCGGGGTCCGCTTCTACGACGAGTACCACGTCGTCGACCTGCTCTTCGAGGGTGGTGACGCTGGCGACGGTGGGCGGGCGTCCGGCGTCGTCGCCTACCGGATCGCCGACGGCGAGCTCGACGTGTTCCGGGCCAAGGCTGTGCTCCTCGCCACTGGCGGCAACGGCCGCATGTTCAGGATCACCTCGAACGCGTATTCGCTCACCGGCGACGGGATCGCCCTTGCCTACCGGCACGGGATCCCGCTGGAGGACATGGAGTTCTACCAGTTCCACCCGACGGGGCTGTACGGGCTGGGGATCCTCCTGTCCGAGGCGGCCCGCGGGGAGGGCGGCTACCTCCTGAACAAGGACGGGGAGCGGTTCATGAACCGCTATGCCCCCAAGCTCATGGAGCTCGCGCCGCGCGACATGTGCAGCCGCGCCATCTACCTGGAGATCCGGGACGGGCGCGGTGCCGGCCCGAAGGGCGACTACGTCTACCTCGACGTCCACCACCTGGGGCGCAAGCTGATCGAGGAGAAGCTCCCCGACATCACCGAGTTCGCGCGCGTCTACCTTGGCGTGGAGCCGCTGGCGGAGCCGGTGCCGATCGTGCCCACGGCCCACTACGCGATGGGCGGCATCCCCACGGACCTCCGCACCCGGGTCATCCGCGACGAGCACGACACGGTGGTCGAAGGCCTCTTCGCAGCCGGCGAGGCGGCCTGCGTCTCGGTTCACGGGGCGAACCGGCTGGGGACCAACTCGCTTGTCGATCTCCTCGTCTTCGGGCGGCGCGCGGGCGTCGAGATGGCAGCCTACTGCCGGGCCGCCGAGATGCCGGGCATCGCCGCCGAGCCCGAGGGGCCGGTCCGTGCCGAGCTCGACGACCTGCTCAGCCGGCGAGGGGGGGAGGGTCAGGCCGACCTCAAGGCCGGCCTGGTGGCCACGATGATGGACAACGTGGGCGTCTTTCGGGGCGGCGACATGATCGCGACAGCGGTGAAGGATGTGGCCGAGATCCGGGAGCGCTACGGACGCGTGCGGGTCCAGGACACCGGCCGGGCGTTCAACACCGATCTCCTCGAGGCCCGCGAGCTGGGCTACCTCATCGACAACGCGGAAGCAATGGCCGCGTCGGCCCTCGCCCGCACGGAGAGCCGCGGCGCCCACTCGCGGGAGGACTACCCCGAGCGCGACGACGCGAACTGGCTTCGCCACACGCTCGCCTACCGGGGCGAGTCCGGCCCGACGCTTCGGTACAAGCCGGTGACCGTCACTCGCTTCGAGCCGAAGCCCCGCACGTACTGATCCGGGAGCGCGGCACATGCAGGTCGACCTTCGCATCCTCCGCTTCGACCCCGAGCGCGACGGCGCGCCCCACTGGGAGCGCTACGCGGTCGAGGCCGGGCCCATGGACCGCGTCCTCACCCTCCTCGAGGCCGTGAAGGCCCACCAGGACGGCAGCCTGACCTTCCGCCGTTCGTGCGGTCACGGCGTCTGCGGCTCCGACGCGATGCTCATCAACAACCGCAACCGACTCGCCTGCAAGATCCGGGTCGACCAGCTCGGGAAGAAGATCACCGTCGCGCCCCTGACCGGGCTCCCCGTCGTCAAGGACCTCGTCGTCGACATGGAGGGGTTCTTCGGCGCGTACCGCGGCGTCATGCCGTTCCTCGTGAACGAGTCACCGGCCCCTGCGCGCGAGCGACCCCAGAGCGCCGCCGACCGGGCCCTCTACGACGACACGACGAAGTGCATCCTCTGCGCGGCCTGCACCACTGCGTGTCCCTCGTTCTGGGCCCAGCCCTCCTACGTGGGCCCGGCGTCGATCGTCAACGCCCATCGGTTCATCTTCGACAGCCGCGACGAGGCGCACGAGGAACGCCTGGAGATCCTCGCCGACAGGGACGGGGTCTGGCGCTGCCGGACCATCTTCAACTGCGTCGACGCGTGCCCGCGGGGCATCAACATCACGCGCGCGATCCTCGAGGTCTCGAGGGCAGCCGTGGGGCGAAGGGTCTGAGCGGCCGGGGCCCGCGGCGGCTCATCGTCCGGACCGACGGGGCAGCCCGGGGCAACCCGGGGCCGGCCTCGGCTGGTGCCGTCCTGATCGACGCAGAGGCGCCCGGAGCGGAGCTCCCGGACGCTTCCCCGGTCGCGACCGTCTCCGAGGCGCTGGGACGCCAGACCAGCAACGTCGCCGAGTACACCGGGCTCCTGCGAGCGCTTGCGCTGGCCGAGGAGCTGGGAGCCGAGGAGGTCGACCTGCTGCTCGACTCCCTCCTCATCGTCGAGCAGCTGCGGGGCCGCTGGCGGGTGAAGGATGCCAAGCTCATCCCGCTTCATGCCCAGGCGTTGGCACGCCTTGGTCGGCTCCGCCGTTGGAGCGCGCGCCACGTCCCGCGCAGCGAGAACCGCGCCGCCGATGCCCTCGCGAACGAGGCGCTCGATCGGGTCGCAGCCGGC
The DNA here is from genome assembly GCA_963698595.1 of uncultured Chloroflexia bacterium. GTDB lineage: Bacteria > Chloroflexota > Limnocylindria > Limnocylindrales > CSP1-4 > CTSoil-043. The sequence continues at coordinate 956,692 of CAVORL010000006.1, read as the reverse complement.
GGGCCGGCGGTCGTCGTGCGGCGGCCGAGTGACGGGATCAGGGCCGAGGCGGCAGCCCCGCTCGTGGGAGCGATCGACGGCACCGGACACGGTCCGCCGGGTGCCAGAATGCCTTCCACGGCCCGGGTGCCGCCTGCGCGACGCGCTGCCGGGCGCGACCAGATCAGCCTGGGCCTCGAACCTGGCTTCGATCCGGGCGATCCCGGCCCGGAAGCCGGCGAGCTGCGCCTCCGGATCCTCGGCTCCGGGACCAGCACCGGGGTGCCCCGGATCGCGTGCGACTGCGCGACGTGCACATCCGACGACCCGCGCGACCGACGGCTGCGGGCCTCCGCGCTGCTGGCCTGGGGAGCCCGGCGGGTCGTCATCGACTGCGGCCCCGACTTCCGGGCCCAGGCGCTCGCGGCCGACATCGACCGGCTCGACGCGGTGCTTCTGACCCACGAGCACCAGGACTCGTCAGGAGGACTCGACGATCTGCGCAGCTTCAACGAGCTCAGCGGCGACTACCTCCCGATCCATGGCCTGGCAGTGACGCTCGATGCCGTAGGGCGGCGCTTCGCCTACGCCTTTCGGCAGGATCAGGGCCGTTTCCGGGGCCTGCCCATGCTTCGCCCGGTGGTCATCGACGGCCCGTTCGAGATCGCAGGGCGCCGGTTCATCCCCGTGCCGGTGGTGCACGGCGACGTGCCGGTCATTGGGTTCCGAAGCGGTGGCCTGGCTTACGTCTCCGACGTGAAGCGAATCGAGCCGTCATCGCTGGCGCTGCTGCAGGATCTCGACACGCTGGTCATCAGCGCGCTCCGCGAGCGCCTCCACCCCACCCACCAGACGGTCGACGAGGCGCTCGACGTCATTGCGACGTTGCGGCCCCGGCGCGCCGTCCTGACCCACCTGGACCATGACGTCCGCCATGCCGCGTTGGTGGCGCGCATGCCGCCCGGAGTAGAGGTCGCCGTCGACGGGCTCGAGCTGCGCGTTCCGCGCTGAGGGGACGGCCCACGGGACCGTGGCTGGGCCCCGGTCCCACGGGACCCGCGGCCGGGCTGCCGCCGCAGCCCGCGCGCTGCCCTTCGGCACCCTGCCTGGACGCGGTAGAATCATCCCGCCAGCGAGGCGACTGGACGGTCGCGCGCAGCCGGGCAACCGGCGGCGTGAGGAACGTCCGGGCTCCCCGGCGCAGGGTAGCGGGTAACGCCCGTCCGCCGCGAGGCGAGGACCAGCGCCACAGAGACGAGACCGCGGCCGGGTGACCGGGCGCGGGGTGAAACGAGGCAAGCTCTACCCGGAGCAAGGCCAAATAGGAGAGCGCGCCCCGGCTTGCCGGGGCACCGGCGCGCCGCCGGAGCTCTCGGGTCGGCCGCAAGAGCCGCCGGGTGACCGGCGGCCCGAGATGGATGACCGTCACCGTGCCCCTTCGGGGGAAGGCGGTACAGAACCCGGCGTACAGGTCGCCTCGCTGGCGCCTTCCAGCCAGGGTCCGGCTTGCGGGCCGGGCCAGCCCGCCATCCGCGCGGGCCCGCCGCTGTTCCGCAGGCGCGCGCTCGAGACCGCGGGTGGCGACGTCCCCCGTCAGTCCTCGTCGGCCCGGAAGACCCCCGCCGCCGTGCAGGCGTTGCAGGTGGCCATCGCGCCCTGCATGTCGCCCACGGGCCTCGCGAGCGCACGGTCGGGGAAGAGGCAATCAACGTCGTACGAGCGGTCATAGCGACCGTCGACCGCGGTCATGCGGCGGAACGTGCAGCGGCGGATTCGCGGTGCAGCGAGCCGCGGTTCGGGCATCGGCAATGCGGTCGGCTCGGCGAGGGCCATGGCGGCTGCGTCCTCGTGGGGGCGTGGGACGAGTTCGGCGGCGGAGCCTAGCACCGGAGATCCGCCGGGCGCAAGGCGCAAAAGGTACTGCCACGGGTGGCCCACGCCATGGTGGCGGGGCGTCGAGCCCGCTGGATCGCGAGTGCGCAAGCCCCCTGGCGGACTCCGCCGGGTGGGTGTGCCGTGCCCCGACGCCCGGCGGTTGGCGGCCCTGAAAAGCCCATTGACTGCCCTCCTTGGCGGTGTATGATCCCATATCAGTGGCATCAAGTGGTGCCAAGTGGTGATTCCGGGCGGTACGTCCAGGGGGCGGCGCCGGCCCGGGTGGACCAGAGGGATCTCGGCCAGGTGTTCACCGGCGAGTACCGGCACTCGGTGGACGCGAAGGGGCGGCTTGCCGTCCCCGCGAAGTTCCGAGCGCAGCTCGACAGCGGGGCGTTCGTCTCGCGCTGGATGGACGCCTGTCTGGCCATCTGGCCCCGCGCGGAGTGGGAGCGCCTCGCCGCACGTGTGGCGGCGCTCCCGACCGTGGAGAACGCTGGAGTCCGTGCCTTCAGCCGGTTCGTGTTCGCGAACGCGCTCGAGGTGGTGTGGGACGCGCAGGGCCGCTTCGTCCTGCCGGCCTATCTCCGCGAGGCTGCCGGGCTGGAGGGCGAGGCCGTGATCGTCGGCTCCCTCAACCACGCCGAGATCTGGGCGCCCTCCCGCTGGGACGAGTACCAGGGAGTGATGCTCGGCGACCCGGAGGAGCTGGCGAGGCACCTCGCAGGGTTGGGCATCTAGCGCACGACATGCGCTTCCAGGGTCCGTTCGGGATCCGCACGCCGAAGGTGGAGACGACATGGAGGAAGGGCACCGGCCGGTGCTCGCGGAGGAGGTCATGAAGATGCTCGCCCCGCGCCCCGGCAGCCTCCAGGTCGACTGCACCGTCGGTGGCGGTGGGCACACTGAGCGGATCCTGGAAGCCGCCAGCCCGGACGGCCGGCTCCTCGGGCTCGACGCCGACCCCACCGCGATCGCTCGCGTGGGGAAGCGGCTCGCCCGGTTCGGAGACCGGCTGGTCCTGCGGCAGGCGAACTTCCGGGAGCTCGTCGACGTTGCGCCGGCGTCGGGCTTCCACGCGGTGGATGGCGTCCTGCTCGACCTCGGGCTCAGCTCGTTCCAGCTGGGCGACGACGTCCGCGGGTTCGGTATCCGGACGGGCGGCCCGCTCGACATGCGCTTCGACCCGGGTCGCGGCGAGCCCGCCTCCGCCCTCGTCGCGCGTCTGGACGAGGAAGCACTCGTGGCGCTCCTGCGCGAGTTCGGCGAGGAGCCCCATGCCCGACGGATCGCCCGGGCGATCGTCGATGCACGTCGTCGTGCCCCGATCGACACGGCCGAGCGTCTCGCCGCAGTGGTCGAGGAGGCCGTCCCGCGACGCCCCGGTCCGCGGGGTCGGATCCACCCGGCGACGCGGGTCTTCCAGGCCCTCCGGATCGCCGTCAATGGCGAGATCGAGGCCCTCGCCGCGGTGCTCCCCGCCGCCCTCGATCTCCTGCGCCCCGGCGGGCGTCTCGTGGTGCTGAGCTATCACTCGCTCGAGGACCGCCTCGTCAAGCGCTTCGTGGCCGCCGAGCGTCGCGGCTGCACCTGCCCGCCCAGCTTCCCTGTCTGCGTTTGTGGCCGGGTCCCCCGTCTCCGCGCCGTCGGCCCCCAGCCGACGATGCCGTCCGAGGCGGAAGTCGTCGCCAATCCCCGTGCCCGGAGCGCCCGACTCCGGACTGCCGAGCGGCTCGCAGCCTGAGCCGTGTCACGTCGCCGCGAAGGAGGGTTCCGACGATGAGCAAGCGCCACCAGGCCAGCCGCCGTCGCACGTACGGCCGCCGCCAGCACGAGCTTCACGAGCGCCGCGAGCGCAGCTCGAGCGAGCTCGAGCTGGCGCAGGACCGGCGGGACGAGGCGTTGGGCCTCGCAGAGGCGACAGTCGAGCATCGCGCGCGACGGTACGGCTCGACCTGGATCGGACTCGAGTGATGGCCGGCTACGCGGGCGCGCGCCCGCGCTCGGGATTGCTCGGCCGGCGCGCGCCGGCGCCGCGCCGCGAGCCGTCGCGGGACGCTCCAACGAGCGTGATGCCGCGGCGGCGTGTTCGCGGCGAGTCGGCCACCCGCGCCCAGCGCCGCTCCGGGAGGACCGGGCTCCTCGTCGCGGGCATCGTGGTCACCTTCGGGCTCGGCTTCGTCTCCCTGGCCCAGACGGTCCGTGTGTCGGCCGGCGACATCGAGCTCGACCGCCTCGCCGCCGAGCGCCGGATTCTGCTCGCGGAGCAGGGCCAGATCACGTCCGACCTGAACCGTCTCGGGCGCGAGCCGGCGATCCGCAAGCAGGCTCTCGACGCGGGGCTCGGGCAGCTCGTCGATCCCCTCATCATTCCGGCACATTGACCCGATGCCCGCCCGGACCGACAGCCGCGCGCGCGCGGTCCTCCTCCTCGCGGCCATTCTCGTGTTCGCGGCAGTCTGCCTGGGTCGGCTCGGATACTGGCAGGTCGTCCGCCACGCGGAGCTGCTGGCGCGCGCGCGCGACCAGGTCACGATGCGCGTGGAGATCCCGTCGGAGCGCGGCACCATCTACGACCGGAGCGGGACCGTGGCCCTCGCCACGTCCGTCAGCCGGGATCGCCTCGTAGCCTTTCCCCGGCAGCTCGCAGGCGCGTCGGCCGAGGAGACGAGCGTTCGCTCCGCGACCGCGACCAGGCTCGCCACGATCCTCGGCCTCGACGCCGACGGGGCACGAGCGCTGCGAGAACGCATCGACTCCGGCCGCGCCTACGTGGTCCTGGCCCGGGATCTGACCGCCGCCGAGTCGGCCGCGGTGCGCGCCGCGATGGACGGCGACGAAGTGAGCCAGGTCCGGCTCGAGCCTGAGGCCGTGCGGGTCTACCCGCTGGAGGGCGGCGCGCCCGACACGACGCTCGCTGCGCAGCTCCTCGGCTTCGTCAACCGCGGCGGCGGGGGCCAGTACGGCGTCGAAGAGCGCTGGCAGGAGGCGCTGGCGGGAGCACCGCAGGTCCTGCTGGCGGAGCGCGACGCCTCGGGCGAGCCGAACCTCGCCTCGGCCCAGTCCGTGGAGCCCGGCAGCCCGGGCGCCGACCTGACCCTCACCATCGACGCGAGCCTCCAGCTGGCGCTGGAGCGGGAGGTCTACGCAGCCTGGGTGGCCGATCGCGCGAAGCGCGTCTCCGCCGTCGTGATGAGCCCGAGCTCCGGGGAGATCCTCGCCCAGGCGACCTACCCCGCGTACGACGGGAACGCCTACCAGGCCGCGGCCGATGAGGACCCGGGCATCTTCCTCGACCCCGTCGTGTCCGCGGTCTACGAGCCCGGTTCCGTGTTCAAGATGGTCACCGCGGTGGCCGTCCTGCAGGCGGGCGTGGTGACGCGGACATCGCGCGTGCAGGACCAGTCGATCCTCCGCCTCGACGGCGGGCGGGCGTTCGTCACCAACGCCGACCGCGCCTCCAAGAAGAGCCTCTCGTTCCAGGACGCGATTGCCTGGTCGCGCAACGTCGTGATGGCCAAGGTCGCTCTCGACCTCGGCCGCACGACGGGCGCCGCGGCACGGTCCCTCTACGAGACCTGGACGACGCTGGGATTCGGCTCCCGCACGGACGTGGACCTGGCCGGCGAGGTGGCCGGGATCGCCCGCGACCCCGCCGCCGAGGCGTGGCGCGAGATCGACCTCGCCAACGGGTCGTTCGGCCAGGGCGTCGCGGTGACCCTGCTCCAGCTCGCAACGGCGTACAGCGCGATGGTCAACGGGGGGGTCCTGCCGACGCCCCACGTCGTGAGCGAGGTCGGGACCCAGCCCGTGACGGTCGCCGACCGGGGGCGAGCGCTGTCGTCGGCCCTGTCCGCGGACCTCGTGAGGATCCTGAAGAGGGTCCCGAAGACGGTCCCGGCCTATCGCGAGGGGACCCTGATCCCGGGTTACGTCGTCGGTGGCAAGACCGGCACTGCGCAGATCTGGGATGCCGACAAGGGTCGCTGGAAGCCCAACGTCTTCAACTTCTCGTTCATCGGCTTCGTCGGACGCGAGAGTCCCGAGGTCGTCGTCGCGGTTCGAATTCGAGGAGGGGCGACCGACAGTCGCTCGCGTGGGGCAGATCGAGCTGCCGGTGGAGTCGTTCGAGCTGTTTCGGCGCATCGCGACGGACGCGATGAACACCCTCGACCTGCCCCCCCTCCCGGCCCGCGATGGGGGATCGCCCGCCCCGACGGGCCAATGAACCCGGCCTGTGGGACACTCCCGGCCGTGACCACCGAGCCGGCCGCCCCGGGAGCCGCCGACGCGCCGCGCTCCGCCCCCCTCACTGCCGACGAGCTGGTGGCCGCCACCGGGGGCGATCTGCTGCGGCGCTCAACGCGTGTCGTGCGCGGCGGCGCCGTCGACTCTCGCCGCGTCGAGCCGGGCAATCTGTTCGTCGCGCTTCGCGGGGAGCGCACGGACGGCCATCGTCACCTCGAGTCCGCCGTGGCGGCCGGCGCCGCGGCTCTCCTCGTGACGGACCCGCTCGACCCTGCTCGCCTCGCGGACCTTGGCGATGTGACCGTGGTCCGCGTCCGGGACGGGCTCGCGGGCCTGCATGCCGTCGCCGCGGCATGGCGGGCGCGCTTCGCCCCACTCGTCGTGGGCATCACCGGCAGCGTGGGCAAGACCTCGACCAAGGAGGCGACGGCGGCCGTCCTCGGCACCGCCATGCGCACCCTCAAGAGCGAGGGCAACCAGAACAACGAGATCGGCGTGCCCCTGACCCTGCTCCGGCTCGACGAGGACCATCGGGCCGCCGTCCTCGAGATGGGCATGTACGTCGGGGGCGAGATCTCGACGCTCGCGGCGCTGGGACGCCCGTCTGTCGGAATCGTCACGGCCGTCGCGCCCGTGCACCTTGAGCGGGCCGGGTCGATCGAGGCGATCGAGAACGCCAAGGCCGAGCTGGTCGAGGCGCTTCCTCCCGAGGGGACCGCCATCCTCAACGCGGACGACGTGCGGGTCGGCGCGTTCCGGTCTCGCACGGTCGCGACCGTCGTCACCTACGGGTTGTCACCGGGCGCCGACGTGACCGCGGCGACCGTCGATGCGCGCGGCGCGGCCGGGATGGCCTTCGACGTGGTGGCCCGCGCTCCCCGGCGGGCGCGGTTCCCCGTCCGGATCAGCGCCCTCGGCCGGCACAGCGTCCAGAACAGCCTGGCAGCAGCGGCGGTGGGGTTGCTCGCCGGAGTCGCGGACGAGCAGATCGCGGCCGGGCTCGCGTTGCCATGGGCGCGCGCCTCGGAGCATCGCGGCGTCCTCGTCGAGACGCCCGACCTGCTGATCCTCGACGACACGTACAACGCCTCGCCGCCGGCCGTCATTGCGGCGCTCGACGTGCTGGCGTCGCTATCCGGCCGGCCGGTGGCGGTCCTCGGCGAGATGCTCGAGCTGGGCAGCGCCGCCGAGCGGAATCACCGGGAGGTGGGTGCAGCGGCTGCCGGCGTGGTCGCCGAGCTCGTCGTGGTTGGCGCGGCGGCGGGCGGGATCGCCGCCGGCGCGGCGGCGGCCGGGCTCGACGAGGCGCGGATCCACACCGTTGCTGGGCGCGACGAGGCGCTGGCCGTGCTTCGGGCGGTCCTGCAGCCGGGCGACGCGGTGCTCGTCAAGGCCTCGCGGGGCGCGGCACTGGAGTCGATCGTGGCGGCGCTGCGGGGAGGGACCGCCGGCCCCGCCCGGAGGCGTGGCGCAGGGAGCTCGACGCCGTGACCGTCGAGCTGATCCAGGGCATGCTCCTCGCCTTTGCCATCGTGGTCGTGGTCATGCCGGCCTTCATCCGGCTGGTCATGTGGGCCGGGTTCGCGAAGAAGATCCGGGTCGAAGGGCCCGAGGGGCACCAGGCCAAGGCCGGCACCCCGACGGCAGGCGGCGCGTTGATCCTGGCCGTCGTGATCGCGCTGGCGCTCTTCTTCGGGCTTGTCGACGCATCGACCTTTGCCCCGCTCGCGACGCTCGCCCTCGTCGGCGGTCTCGGCCTCGCCGACGACTGGCTGAATGCCCGCACCGGGGACGGGATCAGGGCGCGCCAGAAGATCCTGTGGCAGGTCGTCGTTGCGGTCTTCGCCGCTTGGCAGATCCAGGACACCTACGAGATCGCGGCGGTCGCCGTCCCCTTCGTGGGAGCCGTCGCGATCGATCCCTACGTCTACATCGCCTTCGCCGCGTTCGCCATCGTGGCGATGAGCAACGGGGTCAACCTGACAGACGGCCTCGACGGCCTCTCCGGCGGCGTCCTCGTCTTCTCCTACGTCGCCTTCCTCATCATCGCCCTCCTGAACAGCCCCGCCCAGCCAAACCTCGCGGTCCTCTGCGCGCTCGTCATCGGCGCGCTGCTGGGGTTTCTCTGGTTCAACGCCCACCCGGCCCAGATCTTCATGGGCGACGCCGGGTCGCTCTCGCTGGGGGCGGCGCTGGCGGTGATCGCCCTCATCACCGGCCAGATCGTGATCCTCCCGTTCATCGGGATCATCTTCGTCATCGAGACGCTCTCCGTGGTCCTGCAGGTCGGCTACTTCAAGGCGAGCGGCGGGAAGCGGATCCTCCGCATGTCGCCCCTCCACCACCACTTCGAGCTGGGCGGCTGGCCGGAGACCAAGATCACGCTGCGCTTCTGGATCGTCGCCGTCCTCGCGGGCCTCCTCGGGGTGACGCTCTTCCTGGCGACGCTGCAGCGGCTGGTGTAGGCGCCATGCCCCGCTTCGACCTCGACGCTCTCTCCCGGGACTCGATCGCCCGCGGGGCGCTCCGCGACGTCCCGGCCACGGTCCTCGGCCTGGCCCGGACGGGCGCCGCCCTGGCTCGCTTCCTAGCCGATGGCGGCGCCCGGGTGACGGTCTACGACATCCGGCCGGTCGCGGAGCTCACCGAGGCGGTCGCCTCCCTGGCCGGTCGGCCGATTGCCCTGGCCTGTGGTCCCGATGTCGAGCCCGGGGCCGCAGTCGAGGGAGCCGCGCTCGTTGCGTTCAGCCCCTCGATCACGCCCGGCTTTCCCACGACCGAGCCGCGCCTCCGTGCGCGGCTCGACGAGCTCGCGGCTCGCGTCGCAGCCGGCGATCCCACGGCTCCGGCCCTCGTCTCGGAGCCGGACCTCGTCCTGCGCCTGTGCCCTGCGCCGACGATCGGCGTCACGGGCACGAAGGGCAAGACAACGACATCTGCCCTGGCCGCCCACCTTCTGGCTGGTGACCCGAGCCATCCGGTGATCCTCGGTGGCAACATCGGGATCCCGCTCGTGGACCGCCTGGGCGAGATGACGGCCGGCCACCGGGTCGTGTTGGAGCTGTCCGAGCTGCAGCTGCCGAGCCTCAGCCGGGGAACGACCGTCGCGGCCTTCACCAACGTGACGGCGGATCACCTCGACCGCCACGGAACGGTCGCGCGCTACCGGGCCGTCAAGCGGCGGCTCGCCGAGCTCGTAGACCCGGACGGGGCGCTCGTGCTCAACCTCGACGACCCCGTCGTCGGAGGCTACGCCGGCCTCGGCGTGGCCCCGGCAGTCTGCTACCGCCTCGGTCGCCCGATCCCCGGGGGCCTCGGGACCGTCGGCGGGTGGATCGTCGGCGCAGGCGTCGGGCGCCTGCCGATTGCCGGCGGCGGACCTGCAGCGACAGGGCCCGGCGGGCGGATCGTGCCGCTCCACGAGCTGTCGCTCCCGGGGCGCCACAACGTCGCGAACCTGATGGCCGCCGTCGCGGTCGGGCTCCTGTTCGGCGTCGCGCCCGACGCGATCCGCCGCCAGGTTGCGAGCTTCCGTGGCGTCGAGCACCGGCTGGAGCTCGTCGACGAGGTGGAGGGCGTCCGCTTCGTGAACGATTCCCAGGGCACGCAGCCGGACGCGGTGGCCGCGGCGCTGCGGAGCTTCGAGCCGCCGCTCGTGCTCATCGCCGGAGGTCGCGACAAGGGCGTCGACCTCGCCCCCCTGGGGCCGGTTGCCGCTGAGCGGGTCGCCGCCGCGGTCCTGATCGGCGAGAGTGGCCAGGCACTTGCAGATCTCTTCCGTGCCGCCGGTGTCGCCCGCGTGGAGGAGGCCGGCTCGCTCGCCGCCGCGGTGCCGAGGGCCGACGCGATTGCCCGCGAGCTCCTGGGCACGACCGATCCGGGCCCAGTCGCGACGGTGCTCCTCTCGCCCGCGGCCGCGAGCTTCGACCAGTTCCCCGACTACGCGGCCCGCGGCCGCGCGTTCAAGGCCGCGGTCGCGGCGCTCGCGGCCGAGCGCGGGGCCGCCCGGACCAGGAGATGACGATGGACCGCCGGAGCCAGCCTCGCGTCAGTCTCGCGCGGGCGCGCGTGCCAGGGTCGCGAGTGACCGCCGGCTCGTCGCGCGGCAGGCCCGCGCGCCCACCGGCGGCCGCCCCGGAGGCGGCGTCCGTCGCCACGCCCGCCGGCGCGATCCGGCGGACCGGCCCGGATACGGTCATCGTCCTCGCGGTCCTCGCCCTGACGGCGCTCGGTCTGCTGGTTGTCTACTCGTCGTCGGCGATGTCGGGCTTCCTTCGTGAGTCGTCTCTCGAGGACTCCTTCGACACCATCGGTCCGCAGCTCCAGTGGGCCGCCATCGGGCTGCTGGGGATGCTCGCGGTGATGCGGATCGACTACCGCTGGCTCCGGATGGCGTCGCTGCCGCTCCTCCTCGTGGCGGCGGGCCTCCTGGTGCTCCTGCAGGTCCCCGAGTTCCAGCAGAGGGTCGGCGGCTCTGCGCAGTGGCTCGCCCTGCCCGGGCTTCCGGTCGTCCAGCCGGGCGAAGTGGCGAAGCTGGCCCTCGTTGTCTACCTGGCCCATTGGCTGGCCCGGCGCGGGTCGGCCGTCGGCGGGCTGCGGAGCGGCCTCCTGCCGTTCGTCGTGATCCTGGCACCCTTTGTTCTCGTGATCGTCAAGTCGCCCGACATGGGGTCGGCAGGCGTGCTCGGAGTGACCGCCGTCGCGATGTTCTTTCTTGCCGGGGCGAACCCGCTCCACGTCACCGGCCTCGTGGTCGGCGCCGCAGGCGGTGCCGCGCTCGTGCTGCGGACCTACCAGGCAGAGCGCCTCCAATCCTTCCTCGACCCGTTCCTCAACGCCACGACGACCGGCTACCAGGCCTCCCAGGGTCTCCTGGCGCTCGGCATGGGTGGCGTTCTCGGCGCCGGGCTCGGGGGACGGGCCGAGGGCGGCATCGCCCTGCCGAACGCGCACAATGACTGGATCTTCGCCGTCGTGGGCCAGGAGTTCGGCTTCCTGGGGGCGGCCGCCGTGATCGGCCTGTTCTGTCTCCTCGCGATCCGCGGCTTCCGGGTGGCACTCGCCGCACCGGACGCGTTCGGCGGGCTGCTGGCCGCCGGGATCACGACCTGGCTGTGCTTCCAGGCCTTCGTCAACATCGGCGTCGTGGTGACGCTCCTCCCCGTCACGGGGATCACGCTCCCGTTCGTCTCGGCTGGCGGTTCTTCGCTCATCGTCAGCCTTGTCGCGGCGGGGATCCTGCTATCGATCTCGCGCGAGACGGCCGTCAACGGAGGATGGGTGCATGCGAGTGGTGATCGCGGCCGGCGGAACGGGCGGGCATATCTACCCGGCTCTCGCCGTCGCCCGCTCCCTGCGCGCACGCCCGGGACCGCCTGAGCTGGTCTGGGTCGGCGGGCGGCGCGGCCTGGAGGCCGAGCTGGTCCCGCCGTCCGGGATCCCGCTCCGGCTTCTCCTCGTGCGGTCGCTCCGCAGCGCGGGTCGCGACGTGCACCTCGTGCTCGACCCGCTGCGCCTCGCCGCGTCGCTGCCCCAGGCGCTCTGGCTCCTCCTCCGGCACCGGCCCGCCGCCGTCTTCACCACGGGCGGCTACGTCGCGATCCCCGTCATGCTGGCCGCTCGCCTCCTGCGGATCCCCATCGTCCTGTGGGACGGGAACGTCGTGCCGGGCCGGAGCGTGCGGGTCACGGCTCGGCTGGCGGGGGCAGTGGCGGTCAGCGACCCCCGAACCTGCACGGCCCTGGCGGCCTCACGCTGCTACGAGACCGGCACCCCGATCCGTGACCCACGGGCGATCGACCGGGAGGCCGCCCGGGAGGGCCTCGAGATCCCGGCCTCCGAGCGGCTCCTCCTCGTCTTCGGCGGCTCCCAGGCCGTGCGCCGCTTCAATGCCGCCGTCGCGGAGGCGCTTCCGGCGCTCGTCGAGCGCTGCACGGTGCTCCACGTGACGGGCAGCGACGGGTACGCGGAGGCGCTCGCCGCCCGCCAGGCGCTTCCCGCGGAGCGACAGCCGCGCTACCGACCCGTCCCGTTCCTCGCCGGCGAGATGACAGCGGCGCTCGCCGCAGCGGACCTCGTCGTGGGCCGGGCCGGCGCATCAACGCTGGCGGAGTGTGCGGCCTTCGGTCTGCCACTCGTGTGTGTCCCGTACCCGCATGCGGCGGGCCATCAGCGCGCCAACGCCGAGGCGTACGCGGCCACCGGCGCCGCGCGCCTCGTCGAGGACGAGGCCTTCAATGCGGCGGCCGTCATCGCCGCCGCGCGCGTGCTCGACGACCCGTCGGCCCACCTCGCCATGAGCGCGGCCGCGCGGGCGGCCGGTCGTCCGGGGGCGGCCGACGCGGTGGCAGCCCTCGTCGTCGCCGCCGCCGAGCGGCTCCCCTGGCCGTCGCGGGAGGCGATCGCCCGCCTCGCGGGCGGCGCGGAGGGCCGCTGATGGCCGGCACGTCCCCCGCGCCCGGCGGGCCCGACCCGGTGGGTTTCGACGCGATCACCGCCGGGTCCGTGATTCAGCGCCGGCTCGGCATGAAGACGTCCCGAGATGAGCCGCTCGCGCGCTTCACCACGATGCGCGTCGGCGGGCCGGCCGACCTGTATGCCGCCGCGCACAACTCCTTCGAGCTGCGCGGCCTCGTCAAGCTCGCACGTGCGCGTGGCTTCCCGTACACGCTCCTGGGCCGCGGCAGCGACGTCGTCATCGCGGACGCGGGCGTGCGCGGGCTGCTCGTCCATGTCCGCGCCGAGGGCTACGAGATCGCCGGTGAGCGGCTCGTCGCCGACGCCGGGCTGGCGATGGCGAAGGCCGCGACGGTGACTGCCGGGGCCGGCCTCGGCGGTCTCGAGTTCGGCCTGGCGATCCCGGGGAACGTCGGCGGGGCGGTCTGGGCCAACGCGGGGGCGCACGCGAGCGACGTGGCGACGGTGCTGGAATCCGCGCGTGTGCTCGATGCCTCCGGGGCGGAGGTCGTGCTCGACGGCGCAGGGCTCGGCCTCGCCTATCGCGAGAGCCGGCTCAAGCATCCAGCGTCGGGCGACCCGGTCGAGGTCGTCCTCGCAGCCACGTTCCGCCTCGCGCCCGACGACCCGGCCGCCATCAAGGCCCGCCTCGATGAGATCCGGCGCTGGCGCCGCGAGCACCAGCCGCTCGGGATCCCGAGCGCCGGGAGCGTCTTCCGCAACCCGACGGACGGCCCGTCCGCGGGCGCCCTCATCGACGGCTGCGGCCTCAAGGGGCATCGAATCGGCGGCGCGGTCGTCTCGGACCAGCACGCCAACTGGATCCTGAACGACCAGGGCGCGACGGCCGGCGACGTCCGTCGCCTCGCGGACGAGGTACGGTCGACGGTGGAGCGAGAGGCCGGGGTGCGCCTCGCCTTCGAGGTCGTGTTCATGGGCGACTGGTCGGCCTGGCCGGAGGCCGGGACGTGAGCGGGCCGCACGCGGCCCGCGGCGCCGGTGCGGCGGGGGGCATGGCCCGGCCAGCGGTCGCGGTCGTCCTCGGGGGCCCGTCCGCCGAGCACGACGTGTCGGTCGTCTCCGGCTCGGCGATCGCGGCGGCCCTGGCAGGCCGGGGTCACCCCGTCAGCCGGCTCTATGTCGATCTCGCGGGCGGCTGGTGGCGCCTTCCGGCGGATCAGCGGCGCGATGACCTGCCGCCCGCGGCGTATGACGACCCCGGATCGCTCGGGGCATCCGGGCCGTTCGGGGCGGGCGACGCTGCGAAGGGGATCGCCGGTGCCGTCCCGCAGCCGGTGGTGTTCATCGCCCTTCACGGGCCGTTCGGCGAGGACGGCACGGTCCAGGCGATCCTCGAGGACGCCGGCCTGGCCTATACCGGCTCGGGCGTGGCGGCCTCCGCGATCGGGATGGACAAGCCTCTCTTCAAGCGGATCGCCAGGGGCGCCGGCCTTCCGGTCCTCGATTGGGTGGAGGTCGACCGGGCAGCCTGGAACGCCACGCGCGGCGATGTCCTCGAGGCCCTCGACCGTCTCGCCGCGGCGGCCCCCGGCGGTCGCCTCATCGCGAAGCCGGCCCGTCTCGGGTCGTCGGTGGGGATGTCGATCGCCCACGCGGCGAGCGAGCGGCCCGCGGCCGTCGAGGCCGCCCTCGCCCACGATGCGCGGGCCATCGTGGAGCCCTGCCTGGATCGGCCGCGCGAGCTGGAGCTGGCAATCCTGGGCAACCCCGCGACGGGACTGCAGGCCTTCGGTCCCGGCGAGGTGTTCCCGGGCCGCGAGTTCTACGATTACGCGGACAAGTACGCGGCCGGGTCGGCGGCGCGCGCCGTCCCCGATGCTGCGGTCCCGGCCAGGGTCGCGGCGGAGGTGCGGAGAATCGGGGCCGCCGCCTTCGAGCTGATCGGGGCGGCCGGTTTCGCGCGAGTCGACTTCCTGGTCGACAGGGCCTCCGACGCGCTGGTCCTCAACGAGATCAACACGATCCCCGGCTGCACGCCGATCAGTCTCTTTCCGAAGTTGGCCGAGGCGGCGGGGATCGCCTTCCCCGAGCTCTGCGCCCGGATCGTCGACCTCGCGCTCGAGACGAGAGCGGTCATCCCGGCGCGTCGTCTCACGCCGGCGGACCTGCCCCGATGAGCGACCTCCCGGTCCGTGGGGGCCGCGTGCGGCACCGCGGCGGGCCGCGGCGGGCGTCCCGGGGCTTCTCGCCTCGCCGGGCGCTCGCGGCGCTGGCCATGCTCGCCTCGGCGGGCCTCGTGTGGGGTGCCGTCACGTCGCCCGCCTTCGCGATCAAGATCGTGGAGATCGAGGGGGCCGCGCTCACCGGCGAAGCGGCGGTGCGCGCGGCGCTCGCGCTGCCGACGCCGGGTCCCAACGCGTTCACCGTTCCGACGGACGTCCTGCGGGAGCGGGTGCGTGGACTCCCGGCAGTCTCCGGTCTCGACGTCGTGGTCGGCCTGCCGGGGACGCTCCGCGTCCGGGTTCGGGAGCGCGAGGCGGTCCTCGCCTGGCGCCACGACGACACGCTCCTCCTGGTGGACCGCGACGGCCGCGTCCTCGCCGACGCCGCGGCGCCCGGCGCCGCGGCGGCCGAGGCCGCGGCGCGGGGACTTCCCCGCGTCGAAGACCAGCGCATGCTCGTGCCCGACCCGGCGGTAGGCGGTGCCGTCGACGGGCTGGATCTCGACGTCGCCACGCGGCTCCTGTCCCTGGTCCCGGCCGACGTCGGGTCGGCCGCCCCCGCCGTCGTGGTCGCCGTCGACGACGACGACGGGTGGACGCTCAGGCCCGTGACCGACGACCCCTGGACCGCCGTCTTCGGCTTCTACGGTCCCGAGATCCGCGAACCCACGATGGTCCCGGACCAGGTCCGGCTCCTGCGCAGCCTGCTCCAGGAGCGCGAGGACAAGGTTCTCCGCGCCATCCTCGCCGGCCCGCGCGAGGGCACCGTAGAGAGCCGACCCGGGTCCGGCGAGTGACCAGAACGGCGCTGCGTTCGGCGCCCGGGTCGGGTAGCCTTCGGGAAACGCAGCCGAGGAGGGATAGCCGACCTGTGCTCCTGCCGCTGGCGGGCCTGCTCGTCGGGGTCCTGCTTGGGCTCGTCCTGAACGTCAACGTCGGGTTTGAGCTCTCGCGCTACTCGGCGGTGGCGATCCTCGCTGCGCTCGACTCGGTCCTGGGCGCTGTCCGGGCTGAGCTCGAGGGCGTCTACGACAACCGGGTCTTCGTCAGCGGGTTCGTGGTCAACGCCGTGGTGGCGGTCCTGCTGACCTTCGTCGGCGATCGGCTCGGCCTCGACCTGTACCTGGTGGCGCTGATCACCTTCGGGCTGCGGATCTTCCAGAACGTGGCCCTCATCCGGCGGCACTTCCTGTAGGCGGCGGCGCCGCGACGAACGACACGACGGGAGAGGAACCAGACGAGTGGAACGCGAGACGTTCGTCGGCATCGACGTTGGGACGACGAAGGTCGTCGCGCTCATCGGCGAGGTGGGCCGCGACGGGGCCCTCACGATCATCGGGAAGGGGATCGTCCCCGCGTCCGGCCTGCGCAAGGGGATCGTGGTCAACATCGACCAGACGGTGCACTCGATCTCGGCCGCCGTGGAGAAGGCGGAACGGCACGCCGGCTACAAGATCGAGCGCGCGTTCGTGGGCGTCGGCGGGCAGCACGTCGACGGCCTGAACTCGCCCGGCCAGGTTGCGGTGTCCGGCCCCCGCCGCGAGGTCACCCAGGAGGATGTCAACCGCTCGATCGAGGTCGCTCGGGCCGTATCGATCCCCTCCACGCGCGAGGTCCTGCACGTCATCCCGCGCGGGTACATCGTCGATGGCCAGGAGGGCGTCATGAACCCGCTCGGGATGAGCGCGGTTCGCCTCGAGGTCGAGACCCACATCGTGACCTCCTCCGCCACCGCCGTGCAGAACCTCGGCAAGTGCGTCACCGCCGCCGACGTGAAGATCGACGAGCTGGTGGCGGCGGGCCTCGCCTCCGCCGAGGCGGTCCTCTCGCCGACAGAGCGGGACCTGGGGGTGGCCGTCGCCGACATCGGCGCGGGGACGATCGACCTGACCCTCTTCGTGGAGGGCTCCCCCTTCCACACCGCCGTCCTCCCGGTGGGCGGCGCGAACGTGACGAACGACGTGGCGATCGGGCTGAAGACGAGCCTCCACGTTGCCGAGGCGCTCAAGGTGGAGCACGGCACGTGCGACCTCGACGGGATCGACCCCGACGAGGTCATCAGCGTGACGGTGCTCGGCGACGAGGCCGGGCGGACGGTGGAGCGCCTGGAGGTGTGCCGGATCATCGAGGCCCGGATGCGCGAGACGTTCGAGATGCTGCGCACGGAGATCCTCGCAGCCGCGCCCGGCATGCTCCCGGCCGGGCTCGTCCTCACGGGCGGCGGGGCGCAGCTCGCTGGCGCCGCGGTTCTCGGCCGCGACGTCCTGGAGATGCCCGTCCGGGTCGCCGCTCCGTCCAACGTGGGGGGGCTCGTGGACGGCCTTCTGGAGCCCGGCTCGTCGACGGCGATCGGGCTTCTCCTGTGGGGGGCACGGCACGTCGCGGCCTCCGAGCTGACCACCTACGAGTCGGCTCCCGGAGGCGGAGCCCTGGCGCGCTTCCGGAGCGCCCTGCGCAGCATCTTCCCGTAGGCTCG
This sequence comes from uncultured Chloroflexia bacterium, assembly GCA_963698595.1. Lineage (GTDB taxonomy): Bacteria > Chloroflexota > Limnocylindria > Limnocylindrales > CSP1-4 > CTSoil-043. Next base: position 939,475 of record CAVORL010000006.1, on the reverse strand, counting down.
CAACGCCCGGCGGGCGGCGATCTGCGTGGCGGCATGCTGACCCGGGATCTGCGCATCCCCACCGGCCGGGTCCGGGGCCTCACCGACCTGACGGCGGCTTGCGCTTCGTTCGCGGCGCAGGCCGGCGGCGACGGGCTTCTCGTGATCTTCGTGCCCCACGCGACGGCCGGCCTCGTCGTGGTGGAGCTCGGCGCGGGCTCCGACGCCGACCTCCTGGACGCCCTGGACCGGCTCCTCCCGCGGGACGAACGCTGGCGCCACAGCCACGGCACGCCGGGCCACGGCGCCGACCACGTCGTGCCGCTTCTTGCCCCGCCTTCGCTGGTCGTGCCCGTCGTCGGCGGCCGGCCGACGCTGGGCACGTGGCAGTCGATCTGCCTGCTGGACCCGAACGCCGACAACCCTGTCCGGACGGTCCGGTTGTCGTTCCTCCGCGGCCAGTAGGGCGCGGCCCCGGAGGCCCCCGCAGGTGCCGGGGACGACGACCGCGGGGCGCGGCCCCGTTGGCAAGGAGCGACGGCCTCAGGGGAGTACGTTCGGGGCATGACCCGGCGCGCTCGCGCACGGGGTCATGCGGGGCCGCGGGTTCCAATCGGTCGCAGCAGGCGTATACTCCGCGCCAGTTGCCGCTCCTGCGCGCCCGTGCCCGTTCGCCAGATCGGCCCATCAACGACTCTCGCACCACAATCCCATCCGGGCCCGTGAGCCCGGACGGCCGCCCCGTCGGCCGCACACCGGAGGATGAGCGATGCCGCTGCGGTCGGATTCGGAGAACTTCGCGCTCATTCGCGTCGTCGGCATCGGCGGGGGCGGCAGCAACGCCGTCAACCGGATGATCCGGGCCGAGATGATGGGCGTCGAGTTCATCGGCGTGAACACCGATGCCCAGGCCCTCCTGCAGTCGGACGCGCCCCACAAGATCCGGATCGGCGACAAGATCACGCGCGGCCTCGGCGCTGGCGGCGACGCCGGCATCGGCCAGCGCGCGGCCGAGGAGGATGCCGAGAAGATCACCGAGGCGCTCCGCGATTCGGACATGGTCTTCATCACCGCCGGCCTCGGCGGCGGCACCGGGTCCGGTGCGGCGCCCGTCGTCGCCGAGATTGCCAAGGATCTGGGGGCGCTCACGATCGGCGTCGTCACGAAGCCGTTCAGCTTCGAGGGCAACCGCCGCAAGCTCATCGCCGAGAAGGCGGCCGAGCAGCTCAAGGCCAAGGTCGACACGCTCATCACGATCCCCAACGATCGTCTCCGCGACGTCGTCCAGAAGAACACCTCGATCCTCGATGCCTTCCGCGTCGTCGACGACGTGTTGCGCCAGGGAGTCCAGGGGATCAGCGACATCATCACCGTCCCCGGCCTGATCAACCTGGACTTCGCCGACGTGAAGGCGATCATGCATGACGCTGGTTCGGCGCTCATGGGGATCGGTCGCGCCGCGGGCGAGACCCGGGCGCTCGAGGCGGCGAAGGCGGCGATCGCCAGCCCGCTCCTCGAGGTCAACATCACCGGCGCGCAGGGGATCCTGTTCAACATCGCCGGCTCCTCGAACCTCACCCTGTACGAGGTGACCGAGGCGGCCGAGGAGATCCGTGCGGCGGCCGACCCGGAGGCGAACATCATCTTCGGAACGAGCTTCGACGAGCGCCTCGGCGAGGACGTGATCATCACCGTCATCGCCACCGGCTTCGACACGAGCCGCCGGCGTGACGCCACGCGCCGCGAGGCGACGGCGTCCCCGTTCGAGGTCTCGCGCGCGGCCCGCCCGGAGCGCGACTTCCTCGGCGAGCTCGAGGTCCGGCGTGCCGCGGCCGACGCGGAGCCGCACCCGATGCCAGAGATCCGCCCGGCGGAGCGCCCCGCTCCCGAGCCGCCGGCGCGCTTCGAGCGTACTGTGGCCCCCGAGCCGGTCACGCCGAGCGTGCGTCGCCAGTACGACGCGGAAGACCTCGAGATCCCGAGCTTTCTCCGCCGGAACAGGTAGTCCCGGCCGGTGAGTGCCGGCAGCTCCGGGGCGGGTGATCCCGCCGCGCCGTTCGTGCACCCGCGTGCCGCGGACGTGGCCGCGCTGGCGGCGGCCCGATCGGCCGTCCTCGCCCGCATCGCCGGCGCCTGTGCGCGCGCCGGGCGCGATACGGCGAGTGTCACGCTCGTCGCCGTCAGCAAGACGGTCGGCGCGGAGCACTTGCGGGCGGCGGTCGCCGCCGGCCACGACGTGCTCGGGGAGAACCGGGTCCAGGAGGCTGCGGCCAAGATCCCGCTTGTCCCCGGGCCGCGCTGGCATCTCGTGGGCCCGCTGCAGGCCAACAAGGCCCGGCGGGCAGTCGGGCTCTTCGACATGCTCGAGGCCGTCGACTCGGTGGACCTCGCCCGCCGGCTCGACACGATTGCCGGCGAGGTCCGGGTGGGGCGACCGCTGCCGATCCTCCTCCAGGTGAACGTCGATGCTGATCCCTCGAAGGCGGGGTTCCCCGTCCCGGCCATCAGGGCCGCACTCGACGACCTGCTCGCGCTCCGCAACCTCGAGGTCCGGGGCCTCATGACCATCGGGCGCCTCGCCAGAACGGCGGAGGAGGCACGGCCCACCTTCGTCGCGCTGCGGGAGATCGCGGCCGACGTGAGGGACGCATATCCGGGGCTGGGGTCGGAGCTGTCGATGGGGATGACCGACGACTACGAGGTCGCCGTCGAGGAGGGCGCCACGATCGTCCGCGTCGGCCGGGCGCTCTTCGGCGAGCGGCTCACGGCTGGTGGCACCAGCCGCCGGGCCGACGACACCGCGGCGGACCATCGCGGATCCAGCCCGGCATCGGAGTAGGATCAGCCCGTGCTGTATGTCCGCAACTTCCTCGAGATCCTCGTCTTCGCCCTCTGGCTCCTCGTGCTCGGGCGCGTGCTGGTGAGCTGGGTCGACCCGATGGCCCGCAACACGATCTCCCGCTACCTCGTTGCGCTCACCGAGCCACTGCTCGCGCCGATCCGGCGCGTCCTTCCGCAGACCGGGATGATCGACTTCTCGCCCCTCGTCCTCATGCTCGGCCTGAGCGTCCTGCTGCGTTTCGTCTCGCTGTGACGGTGCGGCTCGTCGCTCGGCTCACGCCGCGCGCGGGCGCCGACCGCGTCGACGGGGTGGGGGAGGACGGGGTGCTACGGGTGCACGTAGCGGCCCCGCCAGTGAACGGTGCGGCGAACGAGGCGCTGTGCCGCCTCGTGGCGCGGGAGCTGGGCGTGGCGTCGAAGGCGGTGCGCGTGGTGCGGGGCACGGCGGCCCGTCGCAAGCTTCTCGAGGTCGACGTCGAGCCGGCCCGTCTCGCGGCCGCCTGGCCCGGCGTCGACACCGGGGGCTCAGCCGTCCCGCGGCTCGACCCCGGCGCGCAGGACCGCACGTGATCGCGACGCCCTGCCGGCGCGCAGGACCGCACGTGAGCGCGACGCCCTACCGGCGCGCAGGACCGCACGTGAGCGCGCTGGCGTCGGCGACGGTCCGCGGCGGCGAGCTCCTGGGCGAGCCCGATGCCGACCGGCTCATGGAGGGCGGCCCTGCGGACCTGGTCCACGGCGACCCGCCGAGCGACCCGCCGAGCGACCCGACGGCGCTGTGGCGCGCCTGGCGTGTCTCCAGGCTGGACGACCGGGGCTGACCCGACGCTCAGCCCGGTCGGGCCGCGGCGGACAGCCGCGTCCGATGGCGTGCGCCCCGCGGGTCCGGCCCATCGCGGGAGAGTGCCGCCGAGGCCGCGCTATACTCCCCGGCACGGGCGATTAGCTCAGTCGGTCAGAGCGCACGGTTCACATCCGTGAGGTCACTGGTTCGAGCCCAGTATCGCCCACCATTCGTCGCGTCGGACGAGGTGGGAACTCCGCCTCGTTTCTCATGGGGGGCGTGGCGCCGCCGCGGGCCGCCGGTCAGTCGGTGAGCGGCGCCACGAGCAGGAACCGGCCGTCGCGGCCGGCATAGGGCCCCGAGGCAAGCTCCCAGGGGAGGATGTTCGCCTTCAGGTCGGCGGCGTCGCGCGGAGCGTTCGGGCGCCTCCGAGCGTGGCCAGCGATCGGAGATCCACGGGTACCAGGGATCGAGGACGCGCGCGGTTGTGACCGTGAACGTCGAGGTCGTGGCCGGGTCGGCGCTCGCCTTGAAGCCCGTCAGGACCCACGAATGCACGCCGGCCCAGGCGAGCAGCCCGACGGGGCGGCCCGTCTCCCGAAGGGCGGTCGCTGCGGCCCGCATCGCCGAGTTGCGCGTCTCGTAGACCCGCACCTCGTATGGGTATCCCTCCTCGGCGAGGAGCGCCGCCCAGCCGCCGGGCCCGGTCCCGCCGTTGTGCGAATCCTTCTTCGTCGTCAGCTCGACGATCCGCTCATTGAGCGCCAGCTGCGTCGTCGGGCTCAGGTCGGGCGCGCGGCCCTGCTCGACGAGGCGGATCACGTTCAGCATGTTCTGCGCGGCTGCTGCGACGCACGTCTTCTTGTTCACCTGGTGGACGAAGACGCCTTTCGCGTAGAGGTTCATCGAGAACGGGCCGGCGGGCGTTGGGACCGGAGTCGCGGTCGGCGCCGGGGAGGCGGCAGGCGATGGTGTATCCCCGGGAGCCGGTGTCGCGGCGGGAGCCGGCGAGGCCGGGACGGGGGTGGCACGGTCGGGCGACGGCGTCAGCGCGGGCGTGCTCGGCGACGGCGCTGCGGCAAGGCCGGGGAGCAGGCGCGCGAGCCCGGGCACGCCGCCGCCGGCGGCCAGGATCGCACCGGCGAGGGCGAGGCCCAACGCGGCGAGCCCGAAGGCGAACAGGGTGTCCCCGGCCGTGGCGCGGCGGCGCGGCGGCGCGGAGCGGCTGGGCGGTCGGGGCTGGATGGTCATCGCTCGTGCATGACGTGACGCGGACCCGCCGGGTGACGGCGCATGTCCATCGTCTCACGCCACCCGCGTTCCGCAGGTGGCGCTAGGATCGCCTCATGGCCGGCGAGATCATCGAGCTGCGCTGCGTCGACGTGCGACGCTCGGGTGCCGCGATCCTCGCCGGGATCGACTGGACCGTGCTCGCCGGGGAGCGCTGGGTCGTCGTCGGCCCCAACGGGGCTGGGAAGTCGACGCTCCTCGGCGTGGCGTCAACGACCGTCTTCCCGTCGGCCGGCCTGGCTCGCGTCCTCGGCGGGGAGCTCGGGTCGGTCGACGCGCGCCTGCTGCGTCCTCGGATCGGCGTGACGAGCGCGCTGCTGGCTGGCCGGCTCGAGCCGACCCAGTCCGCCCTGGACGTGGTCCTGACCGGCGCGACCGGAGCGCTCGCGCCGTGGTGGGATCGCTTCGGGAAGGGTGACCGGGTGCGGGCGGGGGAGCTGCTCGCCGGCCTGGGGATCGGAGGCCTCGTGGGCCGGACGTTCGCCACGCTCTCCACGGGCGAGCGCCAGCGCGTGCTCCTGGCCCGGACGCTGATGCCGAACCCGGACCTCGTCCTCGTCGACGAGCCCGCCGCGGGCCTGGATCTGCGGGCACGCGAGGAGCTGGTGGAGGCCCTGGCGGCGATGGCGGCGCGGCCCCGGCCGGTGGCGATCGCGCTCGTGACCCACCACCTCGAGGAGGTGCCGCCGGGCTTCGGACACGCGCTCGTCATCGCTGCCGGCCGCGTCGTCTCGGCGGGGCCGATCCAGGAGGCGCTGACGGATGCGTCGCTGACGGCCGCCTACGGCATCCCGCTGCGCGTCGACCACGCGGGAGGACGCTGGTCGGCCTGGCGTGCGTGAGCTCCCAGATCGGGTGGCCGGCACGATCGCCAGCGTCGCGCGGGCTGCCGCTGGTTGTCGCGCCGGCCGGGAGCGCTACGCGGCTCCGCTCTCCCGGGCAAGCCGGCGCAGCACCGCCGGCAGGATCCCTCCTTGCCGGTAGTAGTCGACCTCGACGGGGCCGTCGAGCCGGGCCACAACGCGGAAGCGTCGCTCTCCGCCGCCGTCGGCCGGGTCGGCCGTCGCCGCAACCTGCAGGTGGGCCCGGGGCGCCAGGGCGTCCGCCAGTCCCACGACTGCGTACGTCTCGCGCCCGGTGAGGCCGATCGACGCCGCGCTCTCGCCGGGGAGGAACTGAAGCGGCAGGACGCCCATGCCGACCAGGTTGGAGCGGTGGATCCGCTCGTAGCTCTCGGCGACCACCGCGCGGATGCCCAGGAGCCGTGTGCCCTTGGCCGCCCAGTCGCGCGACGACCCCGAGCCGTACTCGCGGCCGGCAATGACGATCACGGGCAGGCCGGCGGCCTGGTAGGCCATCGCCGCGTCGTACAGGAAGGCCTCGTCGCGGGCGGGGAGGATCCGCGTGTACGGCCCTTCCCTGCCTTCGACGAGCCGGTTGCGCAGCCGGATGCTCCCGAACGTGCCGCGCATCATGACCTCGTGGTGGCCGCGCCGCGAGCCGTACGAGTTGAAGTCGACGGGCGCGACGCCGCGCGCCTGGAGCCACGCGCCGGCCGGCGACCAGGCCGGGATCGACCCGGCCGGGGAGATGTGGTCGGTGGTCACGGAATTGCCGAGCCAGGCCAGGACGCGGGCTCCCTCGATGTCCGCGATCGGGGCGGGATCGAGGCCCATCCCGGTGAAGAAGGGCGGGTTCGCGACGTACGTGGAGGCGGGATCCCAGGCGTAGCGGTCGCCAACCGGCGCCGGCAGCGCCTGCCACCGCTCGTCGCCCTCGAAGACCGAAGCGTAGGTTGCCCGGAAGAGATCCCCGTCGATTGCCCCGGCGATCGCATCCCGAATCTCGTCGCCCGTCGGCCACACGTCGGCGAGGAATACGGGCCTGCCGTCGCCGGCGATCCCCAGCGGCTCCCGCGTCAGGTCGATGTCGATGCGTCCGGCGAGCGCGAAGGCGACGACGAGGGGCGGGGAGGCCAGGTAGCTCGCGCGTACAAGCGGGTGGATCCGGCCCTCGAAGTTGCGGTTGCCCGACAGCACGGCGACGGCGACGAGGCCCTGCTCCTCGATCTGGCGGGCAACAGCCCCGTCGAGCGGTCCCGAGTTGCCGATGCAGGTGGTGCAGCCGTAGCCGGCCAGCGAGAACCCGAGCGTCGCCAGGGGCTCCAGCAGGCCGGCGCGCTCCAGGTAGGTGGTCACGGCCTTTGAGCCCGGTGCCAGCGAGGTCTTGGCCGTCGGCGCCACGCGCAGCCCGCGCTCCACTGCCTTCCGGGCGAGAAGGCCGGCGCCGACCATGACGGTCGGGTTCGAGGTGTTCGTGCAGGACGTGATCGCGGCGATGACAACCGAGCCGTTGCGAACGTCGCCCGCCGGGGCGGGGGAGTCGGCCGGCCGAAGGGCCCCGGGGTATGCGGCCTCGAAGCTGGACCGGGCCGCCGGCAGCCGCACGCGGTCCTGGGGTCGCCGGGGCCCGGCCAGGCTGGGCTCGACGGTCGTGAGGTCCAGCTCCACGACCTCGTCGAAGTCGGGGCTGCTTCCGACTTCGCGCCACAGGCCCTGCTCCTTGGCGTAGCGCTCGACCAGGGCCACGAGCTCGTCGCCGCGGCCGGTCAGGCGCAGGTAGGCGAGCGTCTCTTCGTCGACCGGGAAGAGGGTCGCGGTCGCCCCGAACTCGGGGCTCATGTTGCTGATCGTGGCCCGGTCAGGAAGCGCGAGGCCGGCGAGGCCGTCTCCGGAAAACTCGACGAACGACCCCACGACGCCCAGGTGGCGGAGCTGCTCCGTCACGACGAGGACCAGGTCGGTTGCGGTGGCGCCGCCGGGCAGCTCGCCCGCGAGGCGGACCCCGACGACGCGCGGCATCGGCTGGTGGAGCGGTTGCCCGAGAAGGACGGCCTCGGCCTCGATCCCGCCAACGCCGTAGCCGAGGACCCCGAGCGCGTTGACCATCGTCGTGTGGGAATCCGTGCCGACCAGCGTGTCGGGGTAGGCGACCTTCGCGCCGTCCAGGTCCCCCGTGGCAACCACCGTGGCGAGGTACTCGAGGTTGACCTGGTGCACGATGCCCGTTCCCGGCGGTACGACGCGAAGCTCGCGGAAGGCGCCCTGGGCCCATCGCAGGAGCTGGTAGCGCTCCCCGTTGCGCTCGTACTCGCGGGCGACGTTGAAGGCGAACGCGTCGGCCGTGCCGAAGCGGTCGACCTGGACGGAGTGGTCGATGACGAGGTCCGCGGGGACGAGCGGGTTCACCCGGGCAGGATCGCCACCGAGCTCCGCCATGGCATCCCGCATCGCCGCCAGGTCGACGACGGCGGGAACGCCGGTGAAGTCCTGGAGGAGGACGCGAGCGGGCATGAACGGGATCTCCGCCTCCACGTTGGATCCCGGCCGCCAGCCGGCAAGGAGGCGGACGTCGGCCTCGCTCGCCACGCCGGAGCCCGCATGACGGAGCACGTTCTCCAGGAGGATCTTCACGGTGGCCGGGATCCGGGTGAGGTCCGGTGCCGCCTCGAGTGCCGAAAGGCGGAAGATGTCGGGCAGGCCCGGCCCGAGGCTGCCACGGACGCCGTACGGGTCGTGGGTCGGCACGGTGATCCTCGCTGGCTTGGGCCGGCGCGACGGCCGCCGTCCCAGTGGGCGGACTACGCTGTCGGCCCAAGAGTAGCGTGGAGAGCGACGATGCGATCCTGGCGCAGGGAACCGGCGCCGCCTCCCCCGGGAGACCCGGCGACCATGGCGGAGCTTCGGGAGCGGATCGCCTCCGGCGACGACCGCTCCCGCCGGGCGCCCACCGCCACGGCGACGAGGTCCACTGGGAGGCTCACACGCATCCGCACGTCGCGGCGGCCGACGCGGGAGGCCCGTCATCGGCATCGTCGGCGCGGGCGCGGTGGGGACCGCCCTCGGCGTCGCCCTCACCGGGCCGGCTGGTCCGTGTCGGGGCCGTCGCCAGCCGCGACCCCGGCCGCCGCGAGCGGTTTCGGGCGCTCGTTCCCGGGCGCGCGAGCCTTCCCCGAGCCGTCCCCGATCCTCGACGCATGCCACCTCGCGATCCTGGCCGTCCCCGACGACGCGATCACCGGGGTGGTGGCCGGCCTCCACCTCTACTCGGGCCAGGCGATCGTCCACACCAGCGGCCTCCACGGGGCCGACATCCTTGCCCCGGCCCTCGCCGCGGGGACGAGCGCCGGCTCGTTTCACCCGCTCGTGGCCTTCGCCGACCTCGACCGCGCCCTCGCGGCCCTGCCCGGCGCGACCGTGGCGATCGAGGGCGACGACGCGCTGCTGGAGCTGCTCGCCGAGATGGCGACCTCGCTGGCCGCCGTCCCGGTGCGCCTCGCGCCGGGGTCCAAGGCCGCGTACCACGCAGCGGCCGTCCTTGCCGCCGGCGGTCTGACGGCACTCCTCGACGTCGTGGCCGCCGTGGCCGCGCCGACGGGGCTCGACGAGGCGGGTGCCCTTGCCGTCTACGGTCCCCTCGCCGTGCAGGCGCTGGCGAACGCCGGGGCGCTGGGAACAGGGCCGGCTCTCACGGGTCCCGCGGTCCGCGGCGACGTCGGCACGATCGAGGCCCACCTTGTCGCAGCCGCCGCGGCGGGTCCCGAGGCCGTCGACGTCTACCGGGCGCTCGGGCTGCGGCAAGTCAGCCTCGCCGAGGCCCGGCGCGGCCTCGCACCGGATGACGCGAGGCGGTTGCGCGACGCGTTCACAAGGGGCGCCTGACGCGGTACGATCTGCACATGAAGCGCAGCATCGTCGCGCGCTACGCGGAACGCCCGGTGGCCAGCTTCGCCACCGTCGCGCCGCGGGCGAGCGCTCCCCGCCTGGGTCTCGGTCGCCACGTCCGGTTCCGGACCGTGGGGGACCGCCCGACGCTTCTCCGGCGGCCCGAGCGAGGCCCCGTCGCGCTGCGCCGTCCGGACTGGCGGGCGGTGACCCCGGCCTCCCCTGCCCGTGCGACGTCCGGCCTCGCCGGCCCCCGCGGGGCTGTCCACTGGGCGAAGTTCGGCGCCCGCACTGCGGGCCGCCGGCCGCGCGCCGCCACGGCGCCGTGGCGCGCCTGAGAAGCTCCACGGCCACCTCTGCCGGCGGCATCGTCATCCGGTCCATCGACGGCATCCCGCATCTGGTGGCGGGTCGTCGTCGGCGCCAGCGCGACGGCGTCTCCTGGACGCTGCCGAAGGGGACCCCGAACCTGCATGAGACCCTCGAGGAGACGGCACTCCGCGAGGTGGCCGAGGAGACGGGGCTCGCGGTACGTCTCCTGGCTCCGCTCGCAGCGATCGAGTACTCCTTCGTCCAGTCCGGAACGCGAGTTCACAAGACGGTCCACTATTGGCTCATGGAGCCCGTGGGTGGGGACCTGGGACGTCACGACCACGAGTTCGATGAAGTGCGCTGGGTTGCGCTCCGGGACGCACGGGCGCTCCTCACCTTCGACTCCGAACGGGCGCTCGTCGCCCAGGCCGAGGCGGTGGTGGCCGCCGGCATTGCCGGGCGCGCCCGCGACACGGAGCACGCCTGAGCCAGGAGGCCGACGATGACGGACGAACCGCGTGCCACGCCGCTCGTCGAGCGTCACGAGGCGCTCGGGGCCCGCATGGTGGACTTCGCCGGCTGGCGGATGCCGATCCAGTACGCCGGGATCCTCGAGGAGCACCGTGGGGTGCGGGAGCGGGCCGGGCTCTTCGACCTGTCCCACATGGGCGAGCTGTTCGTGGAGGGTCCCGGGGCCGGCGACGCGCTGGCGCACGCGGTGACCACCGACCCACGGTCGCTGGCCGTCGGTCGGGCCCAATACTCGATGATCTGCGTGCCCGACGGGGGGATCCTCGACGACCTGATCGTCTATCGACTCGCCGACGACCGCTTCCTGGTGGTCGCCAACGCGTCGAACGCCGTCGTCGTATCGGACACCCTCGCGGAGCGGTTCGAGGGCCGGCGCGCGGTGCTCGACGACCGGTCGCTCGCGACGGCCCTGGTGGCGATCCAGGGCCCGGCCTCTGTGGGCATCCTGGCCCCGCTCGCCGACGTTCCCGTGCACGAGATCGGCTACTACGGCATCGCCGAGGGAACGGTGGCCGGGATCCCGGCCCTCATCGCCCGAACCGGCTACACGGGCGAGGACGGCTTCGAGGTGTTCGTCGACGCCGACGCGGGCCCGGAGATCTGGGACGCGCTCGGCGCAGCAGGGCGCGCGGCTGGGCTCGTCCCGGTGGGCCTGGGGGCCCGCGACACGCTCCGGCTCGAGGCCGGGATGCCGCTCTACGGCAACGAGCTGGGCCTGGACAGCACGCCCTTCGAGGCGGGGCTGGGGCGAGTCGTGAAGCTCGCCAAGGCCGGCGGCTTCGTCGGGCGCGACGCGCTCGCGAAGGCGGCGGAGGCAGGGCCCCGCCTCCGCCTCGTGGGCCTCGTCGTGCGCGGCCGCGGCATCGCTCGCCACGGGCACGCCGTACGGGTCGGTGAACGCGCAAGCGGGACCGTCACGTCGGGCACGATGTCCCCCACGCTCGGCATCCCCATCGCGATGGCATACGTCGCTCCGGGCGACGCCGCGCCCGGTACGATTGTCGACGTGGAGATCCGTGGGGCGCGGGCCGCTGCCGAGGTCGTCCCGCTGCCGTTCTACACCCGGCCCGGCTGATCGCCATGCCGCCTTCGGCGGCCCCAAGCCCGGCGCGGCCGCGCCGGGAGGACGAGAGGAGTGCCGCATGGTCCCGTCCGACCTCCGCTACACCAAGGAGCACGAGTGGGTCCGCGTCGAGGGCGACGTCGCCACCGTCGGGATCACCGCCCACGCCGCGGACCAGCTCGGCGACATCGTCTTCGTGGAGCTTCCCGCGGCCGGGCGTGCCCTAGAGCAGTTCGCCACGTTCGGCGTCGTCGAATCGGTGAAGGCCGTCAGCGACCTGTTCGCCCCGGTCGGGGGCGAGGTGGTGGAGGTCAACGCGGGCCTGGCATCGACGCCCGAGGTGGTGAACTCGGACCCCTATGGCGCCGGCTGGATGGTGCGCATCCGGCTGGCGGAGCCGGCCCAGGCCGAGGCCCTCCTTGACCCGGTGGCGTACGAGGCGTTGGTCGCGGAGGCCTGACGATGGCATACGGCCCGCACACCGCGGGCGAGCGCGGGCTGATGCTCGCCGCGCTCGGCATCTCCTCGGTCGACGCGCTCTTCGAGGTCATTCCCGCGGCGGTCCGCGCCGAGCGCCTCGACCTGCCACCCGCACTCACCGAGATGGAGCTCATGCGGCACCTGGGGGAGCTGGCCGGCCGCAACCGGACCGACCTCGTGAGCTTCCTCGGGGCCGGGGTCTATCGGCACCACGCCCCTCCCGTCGTCGACCAGATCCTCCTTCGGGGCGAGTTCTACACCGCGTACACCCCGTACCAGCCCGAGATCAGCCAGGGCACGCTCCAGACGATCTACGAGTACCAGTCGCTCCTCGCCGAGCTGACCGGCCTGGACGTCGTGTCGGCATCCCACTACGACGGGGCCGCCGCCACGGCCGAGGCCGCGCTCATGACCTGCCGGGCGACCCGTCGCGAGCACGTCCTGGTGTCGCGGGGCGTCCACCCCCACTACCGTGAGACGTTCGAGACCTACTTCGCGGGCGCCAACCTCACGTTCGCCGAGGTCCCCCTCGTCGCCGACGGCGCGGCGGCCGGGACGACCGACCTGGCGGCCCTCGAGCGGATGCTGGCCGATCCCTCCCGGCCGGTGGCCGGCGTCGTCGCGGCCCAGCCGTCGGTCCTCGGCCTGCTCGAGCCGATGGCGGAGATCGGGCGCCTGGCCCACGCCGCAGGGGCGCTCTTCGTGGCCGTCGTCGAGCCGGTCAGCCTTGCCGTCCTCGCCCCGCCGGGCGCCTACGGAGCGGACATCGCGGCAGGGGAGGGGCAGCCGCTCGGGATGCCCCTTGCCTACGGCGGACCATACCTCGGGATCGTCGCCTGCCGCGAGCCGCTGATCCGGCAGATCCCCGGCCGCCTCATCGGGTTGACGACGGATGCGCAGGGACGCCGGGCGTTCGTCATGACTCTCCGCGCCCGCGAGCAGGACATCCGGCGGGAGCGTGCCGCCAGCAACATCTGCACCAACCAGGCCCTGTGTGCCCTGGCCGCGTCGATCTGGCTCGCGGCGCTGGGCCCCGACGGCCTCCACGATGTCGCAGCCACGGGCGCTGCCCGTGCGGCCGAGCTCGAGGCAGCTCTCACCGCGGCGGGCGCGCCTCGCGCCCACGCGGGCGCGTACCTCAACGAGTTCGTGGTGCGGGTCCCCGACGCCGTGGCCGTGCACCGGCGTCTGCTTGCCGGCGGGTTGCTGGCCGGCGTCCCGCTCGCCGAGCTCGAGCCGGGCGACCCGACTCTCGAGGAGGGGCTGCTCGTCTGCGCGACGGAGGTCACCACCTCGGCCGACATCGAGCGGTTCGCGAAGGTGATGGCGGCCGAGCTCGCTCCGGTCTCGTCGGAGGAGACGGTCCGATGAGCGTGACCGGCGACCCGCTCCAGCCGACGCTGTTCGAGCGCTCCCGGCCGGGCCGGGGCGCGGGGACCCGTCTCCCTGCCGCACCCGTCGGCGCCCTCGACCGGCTTCCGGCCGACGCGCTGCGGACCGTTGGCCCCGCGCTCCCTGAGCTCAACGAGGCAACCCTCGTCCGCCACTACGTGAACCTGTCGCAGCTCAATTGGTCGGTCGACACCGGCTTCTACCCGCTCGGGTCGTGCACGATGAAGTACAACCCGAAGGTCAACGAGTGGGCGGCCCGCCTGCCGGGGTTCGCCAGCCTCCATCCGCTCGCGCCCGACGAGACCGCCCAGGGAACGCTCGAGCTCCTATGGCGCCTCGGGCAGCACCTCGCCGAGGTCAGCGGCATGGATGCGGTCACGCTCCAGCCCGCCGCCGGAGCGCAGGGCGAGCTGACCGGGATCCTCATGGTTCGGGCCTATCATCGCGCCCGCGGCGACCTGGCTCGGACGGAGGTCCTCGTCCCCGACTCGGCCCACGGCACGAACCCGGCAACCGCCTCGATGGTCGGCTTCACCACCGTGAACGTCGCGTCGGCGCCCGATGGAGGCGTCGACCTCGACGCCTTCCGGCGCGCCCTCGGCCCGGCGACGGCGGCGGTGATGATCACGAACCCCTCCACGCTCGGCCTGTTCGAGGCGCGGGTCGTCGAGCTCCTCGGCGATGGTCCACGCGGCAGGGGCCCTCGCCTACATGGACGGCGCGAACCTCAACGCGATGCTCGGCCACTTCCGGCCCGGGAGCGCGGGATTCGACGTCATGCACTTCAACGTCCACAAGACGCTCTCCACGCCCCACGGCGGAGGCGGCCCGGGTGCCGGGCCGGTCGGCGTCCGGGCGCACCTGGCGCCCTACCTCCCCGAGCCCCTCGTCCTGCGCGAGCCGGATGACACGTTCCGCCTCGAGCGGATGGGGGAGCGCCCGACCTCGATCGGCCGGATGCGCTCGTTCGTCGGCAACGTGGGGATCCTGGTTCGGGCCTACGCGTACATCCGGGCCCACGGCCCCGAAGGGCTCCGCGAGGTCAGCGACGACGCCGTGCTCGCCGCGAACTACCTGAAGCACCGCCTGGCCGGGACCTACGATGTCCCGTTCGGGCGGCCGTGCATGCACGAGTTCGTGGCGAGCGCGGCCACCCTGAAGGCGGAGACAGGCGTGCGCACGCTCGACGTGGCGAAGCGCCTCATCGACAAGGGGTTCCACCCGCCGACGATCTACTTCCCCCTGACTGTCGAGGAGGCGATGCTCATCGAGCCGACGGAGACCGAGAGCCTGGAGACGCTCGACGCGTTCGCCGACGCGATGCTCGCGATCGCGGAGGAGGCGCGCGCCGACCCGGACCTGGTGCGAAGCGCGCCCCACACCGCGCCGGTGCGGCGCCTCGACGAGGCGACGGCGGCACGCCAGCCCAACCTGCGCTGGCGGCCTGCGGCAGGACGAGTGAACCGCGGAGCGTGAGACGGCGTATTCTCGCGTAGGGAGGGGGCAGTGCAGGGCACCCGCCGTGCCCGCCAGCGGAGGCAGCGATCACGACTGACCGCCCGGTTCGCGAGTTCGATACCGGGGAATCCGACCTCCTCGCCCGTATCCGCGACGACGACCTCGACGCGTTCGAGGCGTTCTTCGCGCGCTATCGTGGGCCCGTGTACGCCACGGCCTACGCGGTGCTGGGCGACCGCCAGGCAGCCGAGGAGGTGCTCCAGGACACCTTCGCCAAGGCGTACGAGTGGCGCCGGCGCCTGCGCCTCGACACGTCGCCGCTGCCCTGGCTCCATCGCGTTGCGCTCAACTTCTCGTACACGCGCCTGGGCCGGCGTCGTCCGTGGGAGCCGATCACGGAGGCCATGGCTCGCCTTGTCCGCGACCGGGACGCGGGCCCGGCGGCGAACGCCGAGCGCGAGGAACTCCGGACGATCGTCCGCGAGGGGATCGCGGCCCTGCCGGCCAAGCATCGGGGGGTGATCGTCCTCTTCTACCTCCACGGGCGCAGCATCGCCGAGACCGCCGAGATCCTCGGAATCGCGCCCGGGACCGTGAAGTCGCGCCTGCACTTCGGCCTGCGCTCGCTGCGTGCCCGGCTCGAGGACGATCGTCGCTTCGGAGGTGCGTACGAGCCATCCGGAGCGGCGCCGGCTGCGATGCCCGTGGAGCCCGGGGCGTGACTCGGACGCCACTTCCGCCGCGGGTGCGACGCTCACCAGGCCGCCCTCCTCGAGTTCGCCGCCCGGCGAGCCGGCGGCGACCAGGTGCGGCGCGCCCTCGATCACGTCGATCGCTGCCGGGCGTGCGAGGCGGACCTGGCCGCCACGACGCTCGTGCTGTACGCGCTGCGACGCCTGCACGCGGAGACAGGAAGCGTCGCCCCCGCGCCCGAGGGGTGGGCCCGCCTGCGCGAGCGGCTGGCGGCGGGGCGGCGCCGGCCGTCGCTCCTGCTATCGGGAATCCCGGGCATCATGACGGCGGTCGGGATCTGCGCGGTGCTCGTGGGCCCGGCAGCCATGGCCGGGGGGCGCCCCCAGGGCGTCTACAACGAGGCGTCACGCGGCTCACCGCCGCCATACCTCCAGTTCGAGGAGAGCCGGGAACGCGCCAGCGAGGCGGGCCTTCTCCCCGAGCCGTACGTCCCCCGCCCGTACCGCGGGATCCGGATCGCACCACCCCCGATCAGCGCAGACCTGCCGCCCTGGATGGGCGGGCAGATCGAGCTGGATCGAGGAGGTCGACAGCTCCGTCGCGGACGCCATCGCGACCGCGTCCGCGAGGCCACCGGTCGCAGAGCGCCAGGCAGGCAGGAGGTGAGCGGGAACCGATCGTGACGACGCCCGGGCTCGGGACGGGTAGGACCCGCCGCGGACGCCCGTCGCGAGTTTGACGCACGCCGACGGCCGCGACCTATAATGCGCGGCAGTCTGCGGCGCAGGTCACGCTGCGCGGCCGGACCGACACAGCAAAGCGGGGATCACGGCGCGGAGGAGCTGCCGGCCCCGGTAACAGGAGGAACTCGATGAGCTTGAGACGGCGCAGTCTCGGCCTGCTCGGGGCGCTCGCCATCGGCGTAGCGGCCTGCGGCGGGTCCGCGTCGCCCACGCCGGGCACCCCGGCCCCCGGCGAGACGCCGGCAGCCACCACCCCCGCCGGGTCGGCGGACTTCGCGTTCGCCCTCGACGGCGAGCCGACCTACTTCTCGTATGCGTACACGGACCTGCCGACCAGCTGGATCGTCGGCCTCCTGTACAACGGTCTCTACACGGTCAACGACCAGCTCGAGGCGCTGCCCGACCTCGCCGCGGACTACGCGGAGACAAGCGAGGACGGCCTCACCTGGACGCTGAAGCTCAAGCCGGGCGTCAAGTTCCATGACGGCACCGACCTCAAGGCTTCCGACGTCGTCTTCAGCTACAGCCTCGGCCTGTCGCCGAACTGCACCTACATTCCGGACGGCTGCTCGAGCATCCAGGACAACATCGCGTCGGTCACCGCACTCGATGATTCGACGATCGAGTTCGTCCTGAAGCAGAAGTACGCGCCCTTCGCGACGGTGGGCCTCTCGGTCGTCGTCGTCCCGGAGAAGGCCGTGCGCGACAGCTTCGGCCGGCTCCAGGCCTCCACCGGCGCGGTGGACCCCGCCGGGGTCAAGGAGCTCTACGACCGGATCGACGCGGCGACCATTGCCGAGGCGTGCGCCACGGAGGCGCCGCCCGCCGAGTGCGACTACGCGACCTACGTCACCGAGATCGAGACGCTGCTGACATCGGCCGGCATCCAGCTCGAGGACAAGGCGAAGTTCGTGGCCGAGGACGGCAGCCCGGACAACAGCGCCTACGGCGCAGCCCTCTTCTCCCAGCTGACCGACCTCAACACCACGCTCGGCGCCACGGACATCGACCAGATTGCCGCGGCGTTCCGGATCCTCGACTTCCAGCGCGCACCGATCGGCACGGGCCCCTACAAGTTCGTCGAGTACAAGACCGCGCAGAGCATCGAGCTCGCGCGCAACGACGACTTCTACGGCGGACCCGAGGGCTTCGAGGTGGGCCCGGCGCGAGTCTTCATCCCGATCATCAAGGACGCCGCCGCGGCGTCGGCCGCCCTCCAGAAGGGCGACATCAACTGGCAGACGGAGATCACCTCGGACGCCCTCACGACGCTGAAGGCTGACCCGAACCTCCAGATTGCCGAGTACGCCGACTTCGGCTACTACTACATCGCCTTCAACCTCCGCGAGGATCGCCTCTACGGCGACATCAACCTGCGGAAGGCGTTCTCGATGTGCATCGACCACGACGCAACCGTGGCGGCGGCCACCGACGGCCGCGGCCAGCCGATCCAGGCCAACACCCCGCCGGCCTCGTGGGCGTTCAACGCCGACGTCACTCCCTACACGCTCGACGTGGACGGCGCGAAGGCGCTCATCGAGAGCTCCGGGTGGACGCTCGGCAGCGACGGCATCTACGCGAAGGACGGCGTCCGCCTCTCCTCCGAGATGTACGTCCGTGCCGGCCGGCCGCAGCGCGTCGCCTTCGGCCAGCTCTCCGCCGACCAGCTCAAGGAGTGCGGTATCGAGCTCATGCCCAAGGAAGGCGACTTCGCGACGGTGCTCCTGCCGCTCCTGAGCTACCCCAACAACTTCGACACGTACCTTGGTGGCTGGTCGACGTCGATCGATCCCGACGACTTCTCGATCTTCCATTCGTCCAAGTGCGTGACGAAGGAGAACCCGGACGACAACAACTTCGTCTGCTGGCAGAACGCGGAGGCCGACAAGCTCCTCGAAGACGGCCGCACGACCCTCGACCAGGCGGCCCGCGCAGGCCATCTACTTCCAGTTCCAGCAGATCGCCCATGACGACCTGCCGTACTACTTCGCGTGGTCCGACCTCGCGAACGCCGGCCTGACCAAGTCCGTCTCGTCCACGCGAGCGGCCCCGATCTGGCCAGCCCGCTCTACTACTGGAACAACGACAGCTGGGTCGTCACGGCCCAGTGAGGCTGACGTCGCCAGACCAAGCTGAGTATCGGCCGGCGGCGGTCTCAGGACCGCCGCCGGCCGCTTCGTCCCGCGCAAGGAGCAGGGTGTCTCGTCGTCTACTCGCCGTCCGGAGTTCCGGCCGGTTCGTCCCGCCGATCGTCCGAGGCTGAGCCGATGGCCCGCTATGTCCTGCGCCGGCTGATCCAGGCGATCCCGATCATCGTCGGGATCAGCATCATCGCCTTCATCATCGTCTACTCCGCTCCCGGCGACCCCTTCGACCGCTTCCGCTCGAACAAGGTCTCGCCGGAGGTCATCGACAACCTGCGTCGGGTCTACGGCCTCGACCAGCCACTGCCCATCCAGTTCGTGAAGTGGTTCACCGCGTTCTGGCAGTTCCCGTGGGACGCCACGGCGTGGGGCTACTCGATCACCGACGGGCTCCCGGTCCGCGACAAGATCTTCGAGCGGATCCCCGGCCACGCTCCAGTTGATGGGCGTCTCGCTCCTCGCGACCGTCATCATCGCGATCCCCGTCGGGATCCTCGGCGCCGTCAAGCAGTACAGCATCGCCGACAAGGTGATCGCCGTCGCCGCCACGATCGGCTACGCGCTACCGACGTTCTGGCTGGGTATCATCCTCCGCCAGATCCTTGCCCAGTCGCTTCGACCTCTTCCCGCTCTTCGGGAAGCACGTCGTTCGGGAAGGAGGGGGACGTACTCGACCTGCTGTGGCATCTCTTCCTGCCCGCGCTCACGCTGACGATCGTGGGCGTCGCCGGCTGGAGCCGCTACATGCGCGCCTCGATGCTGGAAGTCCTGCGGGCCGACTACATCCGCACGGCGAGGGCCAAGGGCCTCGCCTCGTCGAGGGTGATCTTCAAGCACGCCCTGCGGAATGCCCTGATCCCCGTCGTGACGTTGCTCGGGCTCACGATCCCGGCGCTTCTGACGGGTGCCGCGATCACCGAGACGGTGTTCTCCTGGCCCGGCCTCGGGTTCCTGGGCGTCTCGTCGGTGATCGAGCGCGACTACCCGGTCGTCCTTGCGTTCACCATGATCGGCGGAGCCATGGTCATCGTCGGGAACCTGCTTCGCCGACGTCCTGTACGCGGTCGTCGATCCGCGGATCAAGTACTAGGGGCGCCACGATGGAGAGCACGCAGAACAGCCGGCTCCCCGGCGGCGGCGCGCCGGTCGGTCGACGAGGTCGACCTCACGCCGGTCCGGACCTACTGGCAGCTCGTCCGCCAGCGGTTCACGCGCCACCGCCTCGCGGTCATGGCGTTCTTCCTGATGGCGATCCTCGTCAGCGCCGCCGTCTTCATCCCCGTCCTGTCGGGGAACGCGTGGGCCGAGACGTCCCTCGAGCGGATCAGGCAGCCCCCGTCGCTGATCGCCCCGCTCGGCTACGACAACCTTGGGATCAACACGTTCGCTCGCCTCATGAAGGGCCTCCAGACTTCCCTCTTCATCGGGCTCGCAGCGGTCCTGGTCATCGTCGGCATCGGCGTCAGCGTGGGCTCGATCGCGGGCTACCTGGGCGGGTGGGTCGACAACGTGCTCATGCGTGTCGTCGACATCGTGCTCTCGATCCCCACGTTCTTCCTCATCATCATGCTCGTCGCCTTCTGGGGCACCGGCAACGTCTGGGTGATCATCATCGCGATCGGCCTCACCGGTTGGACCACGGCGGCACGGCTGGTCCGGGCCGAGTTCCTCTCGCTCCGCGAGGCCGACTTCGTGCAGGCGGCGCGCGCCCTCGGCGCCGGCGACCGACGCATCGTCGTGCGCCACATGATCCCCAGCGCCCTGGCGCCCGTCGTCGTGGCGGCGACGCTCGGCATCGCCGACTCGGTCGTCGTCGAGGCGGCGCTCTCATTCCTCGGCTTCGGGATCACGCCCCCCGAGGCGAGCCTGGGGAACATGCTGACGAAGGCTCAGGACTACTTCTACCGGGATCCGTTCCTGGCCTGGTACCCCGGCATCACGCTCGTCCTCGTGGTGCTCGCCGCGAGCTTCCTCGGCGACGGCCTGCGCGACGCGCTCGATCCGCGTCAGCGCGTGGAGTCGAACTGATGGCCGGTCGCGGGTCGAGCGGAGCCGAGCTCCTCGAGGTCGACGGGCTGCGGACTCACTTCTTCACCCAGGACGGGGTGGTGAAGGCAGTCGACGGCGTCAGCTTCCGGATCCGCCACGGCGAGACGCTCGGCGTGGTCGGCGAATCCGGGTGCGGCAAGAGCATCACGGCGCTCTCGGTCATGCGCCTCATCGAGCGTCCCGGGCCGGATCGTCGAAGGGCTCGATCCGCCTGGGCGGACGCGACCTCCTGGCGATGTCCGACGACGAGATGCGCGACGTCCGCGGGAATGCGATCTCGATGATCTTCCAGGAGCCGATGACGTCGCTCAACCCGGTCTACAACTGCGGGGACCAGATCTCCGAGGCGATCTCGCTCCACGAGGGGATCCCACGGCGGGAGGCGTCCGAGCGGGCGATCGAGATGCTGGACCAGGTCGGCATCCCCGACGCGAAGCGGCGGGCGCGCGAGTATCCGCACCAGCTCTCGGGCGGCATGCGCCAGCGGGTGATGATCGCCATGGCGCTCTCCACGAACCCGGAGCTGCTCATCGCCGACGAGCCGACGACGGCGCTCGACGTGACGATCCAGGCCCAGATCCTCGAGCTGATGAAGGACCTGCGCGAGCGGAACCGGATGGCGATCATGCTCATCACCCACGACCTGGGCGTCATCGCGGAGATGGCCGACGACGTCGTGGTGATGTACGCCGGGAAGGTCGTCGAGGCGGCCGCGTCACGACGGTCTTCGAGCAGCCCCATCACCCGTACTCCAGGGGGCTCCTGGCCTCGATCCCCCGTCTCGGCGAGCGGCGCCTCCGCCTCGAGGTGATCCAGGGCGTCGTCCCGAACCCGCTCAACCTCCCGACCGGCTGCCTCTTCAAGCGACGCTGCCCGTACGCGATGCCGATCTGCGACACGCCGCCCCCACTCCAGCAGATCGATGCCGGCCACGTCTCCCGGTGCTGGCTGACGCCCGCCGGCGAGCCTCCAGCGGTCGGCGTCGATCCGGAGCCCGCCGTCGCCGAGGAGGCCGCCGCGGCCCTGAGCATCGCCCCATGAGCGGAGTCGAGATGGACAGCACGAGCCCGGCTGCGGTGCCGGACCAGCAGCCGGGCCCGGCCGACGGAGAGGCGCTGCTCGAGGTGCAGGACCTCGTCAAGCACTTCGAGATCCGGGGTGGGCTGCTGGGAATCACGCGGATCGGCGCCGTGCGCGCCGTGGACGGCGTCTCCTTCAGCGTCCGCAAGGGCGAGACCCTCGGCCTGGTCGGCGAGTCCGGCTGCGGCAAGACGACCCTGGGCAAGGTGATCCTGCGGCTCATCCCGGCCACGTCCGGGCGGGTGACCGTCAAGGAACGGACCCTCTTCGACGTCCCAACCGCGGCGGAGCGCAAGGTCGGGGCGAAAGCAGGTCGTCCTGTCCGGCGAGGAGATGAAGCGGGCGCGCCGCGACCTGCAGATCGTCTTCCAGGACCCGTACGCCAGCCTGAACCCGCGCATGTCGGTCGGGGAGATCGTCGGCGAGGGACCGCTCGTGCACGGCCTCACCGACAAGGCGACAGCGCGAGGACCTCGTCCGGGAGCTGCTCGCCCGGGTCGGCCTGAACCAGAGCCACATCCACCGCTATCCCCACGAGTTCTCCGGCGGCCAGCGCCAGCGGATCGGGATCGCGCGCGCCCTTGCCCTCAACCCGGACTTCATCGTCTGCGACGAGCCCGTCTCGGCGCTGGACGTCTCGATCCAGAGCCAGGTCCTGAACCTCCTCGACGACCTGCAGCAGGAGCTGGGCCTGACCTACCTCTTCATCGCCCACAACCTGGCCGTCGTGGAGCACATCAGCGACCGGGTCGGCGTGATGTACCTGGGCAAGCTCGTCGAGCTCGCCGACGTCGACGAGATCTACGCAGCCCCTGCCCACCCGTACACCGTGGCGCTCCTGTCCGCCGTGCCGGACCCCAACCCGCGCCACCGCAAGCGCCGGATCATCCTCAAGGGCGACATCCCGTCGCCGGCCAACCCGCCGTCTGGGTGTCGCTTCCACACGCGGTGCTGGCTGCGCGAGCACCTGGGGAATCCGGAGCGCTGCTCGACCGAGGAGCCGGTGTTCCGCGAGGTCCGGCCCGGCCACCAGGCCGCGTGCCACTTCTCCGAGGACGTGACGGAGGAGACGATCGGCTCTGCGGCTCGCACCGTGGCCGCGTCCGTCTGAGGCCGCGTCGCGCGCACGGCGCGGCCGGCGTGCCCGGCGCGGCCGGCCGGATCCGGGCGTTCCCTAGTCCGCGGGCCCGCTGCCCGCCGGCTTCCGGGAGCCCAGCCCCGGCAGGATCAGCTCGTCCACGACCCGCGCCGTCGACCGACCGTCGGCAACGTCGAACGAGGCCCTCCGGAAGGCTTCCACGCGTGCCAGGTCGAACTGGCCGGCGCGGAGATGGGTCGCCAGGTCTGCCGTGCTCCCGAAGACGGGCCCTGGAACGCCCTCGCCGAACGGGAAGTAGAAGCCCCGCTCCCGCTCATAGTCGGCCAGGTCGGGCGCCAGGAACAGCACTGGGCGGCCCAGGAGCGAGAACTCGTAGATGACGCTGGAGTAGTCGGTCACCAGGACGTCGCTGATGAGCATCAGCTCGTTCACGTCCGGGTGGCCGGAAACGTCCACCGCGAACCCGCGCAGGCCGGGTTCGAGCTGGAGGCGGTCGCGCACGAACGGGTGGAGCCGCAGGAGCACGACGTGGTCGTTGCCGAGGATCTCGTGCATCACTCGAAGGTCGAGGTGCCCGGGATCGCGGGCAGCGGTGACGCTCGTACCGCGGAACGTCGGGGCGTAGAGGACGGCCCGCCGATTCGCCGGCACCGCGTACCGGGTGCGCAGCTCGGCCTCGACCCGGGCCCGGCGGGGCTCGTCGAAGAAGAGGTCAGTGCGGGGGATGCCCGGGTGGGAGACGAAGCGCTCGAGGGGCTGACGAAAGGCCTCCGCGTAGTGGGGCGCGACCGACATCGAGGACACGAGGCAGACGCTGTAGTTCGCGTGGATCGGCACCCGCCGGACCCGTTCCTCGTCGGCCCCGAAAGACCGGTCGAGGACGCTGTAGCCGAACTTCTTGAAGGCTCCGCAGGCGTGCCAGACCTGGATGAACGTGGTTCCGGCCCGGGGCCGGATCACGTACATCGGGAAGAAGTAGTCGTCCACCACGAAGACTTGCGCCGTGGCCAGGTGGTAGCCGGCGCGCAGGGCGTGCCACGTGGCACCGATCTTGGCCCGGATCCCCGGCGCTGCGCGGTGGGCCAGGCTGGTGACACGGACGGGCGGCTCCCGTCGCGCCAGCTCGTCGCGCAGACAGGCGAGGTTGCCCTCGAGGCGCGACGCGTGGGACGTGGCCAGGACGACGCGGGGGCGGAGCGGGAGGCGCCTGGCCAGGCCGAAGGCGGCCCGGACGAGGCCGATCCGCAGCGCCAGGACCGGGTCGCTCACCCGGCGAGTATGAGGTCGACGACGCGGTCGGTGGACCGGCCGTCGCGATGCTCGAAATGGCGCTCGGCGAAGGCGGCGACTTTCTCGATCTGGCAGTCGTCGCGGCGGATCGCGTCGAGGAGATCCGCGAACGTCCGCACGATCCGGCCGGGGACGAATTCCTCGTATGGCTCGTAGAAGTCGCGCCCAGCGACGTACTCGTCGAGATCGTAGGCGTAGAAGAGCATCGGCCGCCCGAGAGTCGAGAACTCGTAAACGATCGACGAGTAGTCGGTGACGAGGAGGTCGACCGCGAAGAGCAGGTCGTTCACGTCGAGCGGGGAGCGCTGGCCGTCGAGGATCCGGTCTTCGAGCTCGAGGGGGATGCCCAGCGGCTCCCGCACGAACGGGTGCATGCGGATGATGCACACGGCGTCGCGCTCCACGCACAGCGCGTGGAGGGCGACGTAGTCGAGCCGCTCGACGTCGTACGTTGCGCTGCGGGCGCCGTCGCCGCGGAAGGTCGGCGCGAAGAGGATGGTCTTCCGGCCGCGCGCCTCCGGGAACTCGGCGAAAGCCTCCTCGCGCGCCTTCTCGGCGTACGCAGCGTCGAAGAAGCGGTCCGTCCGCGGCACGCCCGTCGGGAAGACGTGCGTCTCGGGGATCCCGAACGCCTCGGCGTAGGTCGGAACATCCTCGCTCGAGCTGACCGTCACGTGCGTGTAGTTCTTGTGGGCACGTCCGTATGGGCTCGGCCCGCCGGCCTTCCCCACGCGGCTGTAGCCAACGGTCTTGAAGGCTCCCACGGCGTGCCACAGCTGGACGACGCGGACCTCGGGCGCGTCGACCCGGTAGATGACCGGCTGGTAGTCGTCGATGACGATCGTGTCGACGCGGGCCAGGAGCCAGGGCAGGCGCAGCCGGTCGACCAGCGACCGGCGGGCCACGATGCCCGGCTTGAACAGGGTGAGCAGCTCGTGGTCGCGGTCGACACCGCGCTCGACCATGCGGTCGTAGACCAGCTTCAGGTTCCCGCCGAGCTCGGACCGGGAGTCCGATGTGAAGAGGATCCGGCGGCCGTTGCGCCGGGCGACGAGCCGGACGAGCCGGACCGCGGCCAGCATCGCCCTGGCCCGCGCTCTGCGGGCCACTCGGTTCGCGATCCTGCGCGGGCGGGCCGGGCGTTCGCGGGCGTCGAGCGGGTCCCCCGCGCCCGGGTCGACGCCGACCTCGAGGGCCAGCGATCTGGTCGCCGGGTCGAGGGCCGGGGTGACCCGATAGAGGTCCTCGTTGATCGTGAAGGCGGCAGCGAGCACCCTTGGGTCAAGGCCCCCGCGATCGAGGGGCCCGGCGTCGCCGACCACGACAGGCAGGCCATGGGTCTGTCCGGGGATGCCCGCTGCGAGGACCCAGGAGCCGGGCTCGAGCGGCATCTGCCCCGGCCCCTGCATCACGTTGAAGCGGAGCGCGACCACGCCGCCCTCGACGACGGAATGGGTCGGGGGCATGGCTGGGCCGCGGCCCTGCCGTCGCTCGAGGCGCAGCGATGCCGGGTCGAGACTGGATCCTGCCGGCAGACGCACGCGGAGGGTCACCTGGATGCGGCACCACTCGACCGCGACGATGTCGACGAGGGGGGCAGTCGGGTGTGAGCGCACGCTGTGGGTATCGGACAAGGCGGCCCTCCTACCGTCCTCATGATATCCGCCCGGCCGGGCCGGCCTGGCGTCGCAGGCGAGCCGGCCGGCATGCTCGGGATCGCGCGCTCGCCGAAACGCTTGCGACCGGAACGCTCGCCGGCACGCTCCCGGCTGCCCCCGTCGTCGGCGTCAACATGCCCGCGCGGCCGCACCGGCGTCCCCGGGTCGCCCCCGCGCGGTACTCTCTGGGCTGTGATCACGCCCCCGGACACCAGGAGCCGAACAAGCTGATGCGAGTCCACGCGATCGTCCTGGCCGGCGGCGACGGCAACCGCTTCGGCGGCGAGATGCCGAAGCAGTTCATTCGGCTCGCCGGGGACCCGATCCTGCTCCGCACCCTGCGTGCGCTCGCCGAGGCGGCGATCGACCGGGTCGTCATCGTGGCACACGCGAGCTGGGTCGCGGAGACCGAGCGCCTCCTGGCGACGATCAGCCTGCCGGTCTCCGGTATCCATCGTCGCCGGGGGAGCGACGCGCAACGAGAGCACGTGGAACGGGCTGCGGAGCCTGCGACGCCGACCCGGACGACGTGGTGCTGGTCCACGACGCCGTTCGCCCGCTGGTCCCGCGCGCGGTCGTTCTCCGCTCGATCGAGCCGGTCATGTCCGGGCGGGCCGACGCGACGGACACGGTCATCCCCAGCGCCGACACGCTCGTGATCGTCGACGGCGACGAGGTCGTCGAGATCCCCGACCGCGGACGCTACCGGCGCGGCCAGACGCCCCAGGTCTTCCGGGCCGAGCGTCCTGACCGAGGCGTACGAGGCCGCTGCCCGGGCCGGCGATCTGGGTGCGACCGACGACTGCAGCCTCGTGCTCCGCCACGTTCCCGGTGTGCGGGTCCTCGCCGTTGCCGGCGACGAAGTGAACCTGAAGATCACGACCCGCATCGACCTCGTGCTGGCCGACCGGATGATCCAGATGCGGACTCTCTCCGCGGCCGAGGATCCCGCGTCCGGCGCACACCCTGGAGGGCGCCCGACTCTACGTTGTCGGGGGCACGAACGGCATCGGCCGGGCAATCGTCGAGGCCGCGGAGCGGGAGGGGGCACGGACAGCGGTCGACGGGAGCTCGCTGGGTCTCGACGTGCGGGACTACGCGGCGGTCGAGGCACGGATGGAGGCGGCGCGCGAGCGCCTTGGCGGCCTGGACCACGTCATCTGCACCGCCGGCGTACTGAGGATCGGACGGGTGACCGACACCAGCCCGGCCGACCTGGCCGAGGTCATCGACGTCAACCTGACCGGATCGCTCAACGTCGCGCGGGCCGCCCACCCGTACCTTGCCTCCGACCCGGGGCTCGTTCACGATGTTCACGTCCAGCTCGTTCACCCGCGGGCGGCCCGACTACGTTGCCTACTCCGCGAGCAAGGCCGGCGATCGTCAACATGGCCCAGGGCCTGGCCGAGGAATGGGCCGATGACGGGATCCGAGTGAACGCCGTGAACCCGGAGCGGACCGCCACCCCCATGCGCCGCCGCGCCTTCCCCGACGAGTCGATGGAGGGCCTGCTGGAGATGGAGGACGTCGCGCGAGTCACGCTGCGCCTGGTCCGGTCCGACCTGACCGGGCAGGTGGTGGACGTGCGCCGGCACGACGCGTTCGGCCAGGAGGCCCCCGCCGCGCCCGAGTCGCTCGACGCCGGGCCGGCCCGCATGCCGCAGGAGTGATGGCACCCCAGTCGGGCCCGGTGCCTGGCCGGGGCCGCGCGCCGGGGCGTGGCGACTCGTCGGTCCGGCCGGCCGGATGAGCCGTTTCGAGTACCTGGTCGCGGGAGCCATCCTGCGCCTGCTCGGCGTCGTCTTCGACCGGTTCCCGCTCCGGCGCAACCGGGTGGTGCTGGCCACCGCCCGGGTCTCCGCCCTCGAGGGCAACCTGCTCCACCTGCGGCGTGCGATCGCCGCCCTGCGTCCCGACGCCGACGTGGTGCTGCTGCTCGAGCCGTACGGCTACGGCCTGCGAGCGAAGGTCGCGTACTTCAGCCGGCTCGTGCGAGGCACGTACCTCGTCCGGACCTCGGGCCTCGTCGTCGTCGACAACGCGTACCTCCCCATCCACCTGGCGCCGCACCGTTCCCGGACCGTGGTCGTCCAGGTCTGGCACGCTGCGGGCGCCCTGAAGCGATTCGGGGTGGACGCGGCGCGGCCGCTCGTGGAGCCCGAGCGCACGTTTCTGCACCGCCACTACGACTGGGTCGTGACGGCGGGCGAGGCCTCGCGAGCTCCCTGGGCCGCGGCGTTTCGTACGCCGCTGGAACGGGTCGTGGCGCTCGGCACGCCGCGCACCGATCTGTTCTTCGACCCGCCGGCGATGGAGGCCGCCCGCGAGCGCGTGCTCGCAGCGCACCCGAGCCTCGAAGGGCGACGCGTCGTGCTCTATGCGCCGACGTTTCGGGGGCGCGGCAGGAGCAAACGCCCGGCCCCGGCGCTCGACGCGGTCCTGCTGCGCGCCGCCCTGCCCGCCGACTACGTCCTCGTCTTCAAAGGACATCCGAACCTGGCGCCCGGCGACGTCGACCTCAGCGGCCATGACGTGATTGTCGACCCCGCGACGGGGATCAACGATCTGCTCGTGGTCACCGACGTTCTCGTCACGGACTACTCCTCGTCGATCTTCGAGTACGCGCTCCTGCGCCGGCCGCTCGTGCTCCTCGTGGCCGACCTGGAGGAGTACGAGCGGGACCCGGGCCTCTACCTCGACCTCCGAACGGAGATGATCGGGACGCAGGTCGTCGACACCGGCGGGGTCGCCGAGGCGATCCTGGCAGGCCGGTTCGACCTGGCGGGCTATGAGGCGTTCATCTCGCGGCACCTCGCCGCCTGCGACGGGCGGGCGAGCGCGCGGTTCGTCGAGCGGTTCATCGGCCCGGGCGCAGGGTGACCCGGGCAGGGCGGGACCCCGAAGGCGTGCCAGCCCCGAAGGCGCGTCGGACCCCAGGGTGCGTCCCGGGCACGGCCAGCGCTAGACTCCGCTGAGTGGAGATCGTCCGCATCGCCCGTGCCCAGCTCGCGCCGCGCCTCGGAGGCCTCGGGGCGAACCCTGCGCGCCATGGGGAGCTCACCCGCGAGGCCCGCGCGCCGCAGCACGACGAGGCGCTCGTCCTCGCCGACGTCCCCCGGACGACGTGCGCCGGGAGCGGAGTGCCCTGCCGCTGCTGCGCGACAAGCGCCCGGAGCTCCTCGTCCGCGAGCTCGGGGCCGGGGCATGAGCTCGGACCTGCCTCCCGGCGCGGGGAATCCGCCGGACGTGGGCGCTCCCTCGACGGCGGAGGAGGGAGAGCCCGTGGCGCCGCCGTTCGAGCTGCCGGAGGAGCTGCGCATCGACGCCGACGTGGCGCGCCGCGTCATCGTCGACTTCATCCGCGGCCAGCTCCAGCAGGCAGGCTTCCAGCGGACCGTCCTCGGCCTCTCCGGCGGGATCGACTCGGCGCTCGTGGCGTACCTGGTGGCGGAGGCGATCGGCCCCGAGCGGCTCCTCTGCGTGCTCATGCCGTATCGGACCTCCTCGCCGTCGTCGCGGTCCGACGCGGAGACGGTCGTGGCGCGCCTGGGATGCGCGAGTCGCCTCGTCGACATCAGCCCGATGGTGGACGGCTACTTCGGGCGGCCGTCGCCGGACGGCGGCCCTGCCCAGCCCGGGGCCGGTGGCCCGGAGGCGCTGGAGGCCTCGCCGCTCCGACGCGGCAACCTGATGGCACGCGCCCGGATGATGGTCCTGTACGACGCGTCCGTGCTCTGGGGCGGCCTCGTCGTCGGGACCGGCAACAAGACCGAGTCGCTCATCGGCTATACGACGCTCTTCGGCGACAGTGCCTGCGCCTTCAACCCGATCGGGGACCTGTACAAGACGCAGGTGCGACAGCTGGCGCTCGCGATGGGGGTCCCCGACAGGATCATCCGCAAGGCGCCCTCGGCGGACCTGTGGCCCGGCCAGACCGACGAGTTCGAGGCCGGGTTCGCGTACCACGAGCTCGACCGGCTGCTCTTCTGGAGGACCGATCGCCGGCGCAGCGAGGCAGAGCTCGGGGCGCTCGGCTTCGACGCCGAGGCCGTGGCACGAGTCGACCGGATGGTGGCCGGCTCCGAGTTCAAGCGGCAGGTCCCGCCGATCGCGAAGCTGGGCCCGCGAACGGCCGACGTCGACCGCAGCTACCCGAGGCGCCGCCCCGCCACCGCGCGGCCGTGAGCCGCGCCGAGAGCAAGGATCCCGGTCCGAGCGGCGGGGCCGTCGTTCCGGCCGCGGGCCCTGGCGACGCTACGGATGGTGGCCGGCTCTACGTGGTCGCGACGCCGATCGGCAACCTCGGCGACGTGACCCTGCGGGCGCTCGACGTGCTGCGCTCGGCGGCCCTGGTGGCGGCCGAGGACACCCGGATGACGCGGCGCCTCTTCGCCCGCCATGGGATCGCCGGCCGCCTGGTCAGCTATCACGCGCGCAATGCCGCCGCACGCGGCCCTGAGCTGCTCGCGACCCTGCGAGCCGGCGGCGATCTCGCGCTCGTGACCGACGCCGGCACGCCCCTCGTCTCCGACCCGGGCGCGGCGCTCGTCGCGGCCTGGGCCGCCGAGGGCGGGACGGTCGTCCCGATTCCCGGCCCCTCGGCCGTCCTCGCTGCGCTCGTCTCGTCGGGGATCGCGGGGCCCCGCTGGGTCTTCGAGGGCTTCCTGCCGCGCAGCGGACGCGAGCGCCGCGCGCGGCTGGCCGATCTCGCCGGGGATTCGAGGACCGCCATCCTCTTCGAGGCACCCGGCCGGCTGGCGGCGACTCTCGCCGACCTGGCGAGGGCGTGCGGGCCGGCGCGCCCGGCGGCCGTCTGCCGCGAGCTGACGAAGATCCACGAGGAGATCCGTCGGGGGACCCTCGCAGAGCTGGCGGAGGCCGTGCCGGCCGGCGACCTTGCTGCGCGCGGCGAGATCGCGATCGTGGTCGGCGACGATCCGGCCGCGGCCGAGGCCGCCCGCGCGGCGGGAGCTGCGGGGACGCTCGGCGCGGGAGTGCGGGCCAGACCAGACGACGACCCGAGCCGCCTGGCCGCGGCGCTCGCCGACGTCGAGCGGCTCGTCGAGAATGGGACCGCGCGCGGAGCGGCCGCCCGGCGCGTCGCGGCGGCGACCGGGATCACGCGGCGCCGGCTCTACGGCGGGGCCACGGAGCGCTAGGATCCTGGACCGATGAGCGCCACGGCCGGCTGCCGGCCAGGCGCATCCTCCCGCCCCTGGCCCGTTTCCTGCTGCCGGCCATCTCGCTCGCGACGATCGTCCCGGCCGGGATCGTGGGGGCAAGGCTGACGCTCCTCTCCCTCGTGTCACGCCATCCTGGGCGTTTCCTTCGTCGAGCTGCGCTGAGCGCGCCGGGCGCAACCTGTGCAGGAACCGTGACGCCAGTTGCGGGAGGGGCTAGCATGCGTTCCACCATGCCCCGGTGACCTGGCGTTGTTGCGGTTCGCACGCATTGATATATGCTCCGGCCGCGTGAATGAGGAGGAGAGCCAATGGCGCGCATGAAATTCACGGCGCTCGCCGCCGCCGCCGCGCTCGCGGTCGCCGCGTGCGGCGGGTCGGCGACGCCGGCGCCCGCGACGGTGGCCCCGTCGCCGGGGGCAGAGACGCCGGCAGCCGGCACCCCGAAGGAGGGCGGCACGTTCGTCGTTGCCATGCCGGGCGACATCAACCGGACCGACCTCGCGCTCATCGACGACGCGAACTCGTTCTACGTCGGCTCGCAGGTGATGGAGACCCTGGTCACCCTGGCCCCCGGCACAGGCGACGAGATCGTCGCGGCCCTCGCGACGGAGTGGAGCACAAGCCCCGACGGGCTGAGCTACACGTTCACGATCCGCGAGGGCGTGAAGTTCCACGACGGGACCCCGCTCGACGCCGCGGCCGTGAAGTACAACTTCGACCGCTGGCTGAGCATCCCGCAGTCCTACGTGGACCTCGGGTACACCTACTACATCGACACGGTCATCACCTCGGCGATCGCCTCGGTCGAGGCGCCCGACGCGAGCACGGTGGTCGTGACGCTCACCGCGCCGAACTCGGCCTTCCTGCTCCAGCTGACGCTGACCGTGTTCGGCATCGCGAGCCCGACGGCGCTCGAAGCAGGCAACGCCAGCGCGCCCGACTTCGCCAACAACAGCTACGCAACCGGCGGGCCGACGGCGATGACCGGGACCGGCCCCTTCACGTTCAAGGAATGGGTTCCCGGCGACCACGTCACGGTCGTGAAGAACCCCGACTACTGGAACGCGGCCGCGGGCGGACCGTACCTCGATGAGGTCATCTTCCGGCCGATCACGGAGACCACGGCGACCCTGAACGCGCTTCAGTCCGGCGGCGTCGACTTTGCCCAGGCGATCTCGCCCATCGACATCCCGACCGTCGAGGGCGACGCCAACCTCGTCCCGGTCGACCGGGGCAGCGCCTGCAACGTCGGCATCCTCGGCATGAACCAGACGCACGCGCCGTTCGACAACCTGAAGATCCGCCAGGCCGTCGCGTACGCGATCGATCGCCCGGCCCTCGTCGAGGCGTTCTTCGGGGAAGCGGGCGTCGTCCCCAGCAACTGGGTCCCGAAGGGCACGCAGTTCGAGAAGGACCTGGCGATTCCCGAGTACGACCCCGACATGGCGAAGCAGCTGATCGCCGAGTCCGGCGTGACCGACCTGAGCTTCGACTTCTGGTACCCGTCCAACGTCAGCCGGGCGTACATGCCGGACCCGAAGGGCGAGTTCGAGGCGATCCTCCGCGATCTCGAGGCCGTCGGCTTCCAGCCGAACCCGAAGACCGCGCCGTGGTCGCCCGACTACCTTGCCGCGGAGTCGACCGGCGAGTACCCGGCCTGGCTCATCGGCTGGAACTGCGACTGGTTCGGCATCGACAACTTCCTGTACACGGCGTTCTTCGGCTACCGGGGCGACCCGTACGGGCCGAACCCGGAGTTCGCCTACAAGAACGACGAGATGAACCAGGCGATGCTGGACGCCCTCAAGGCGGCCGACGAGGCCGGTGCGCAGGCCGGTTGGGACAAGGCGCAGGACCTGCTCCTCGCCGACATGCCCGCGGTCCCGCTCGCGTCCGGCAAGACGCCGGGCGCGATGGCGACCTACGTCAAGGGGTTCGTCCCCGCCCCGACGCTCCTGGAGGTGTTCCAGGGCGTCTGGCTCGACAAGTAGCGGAGTGACGGCCGCGACGCGCGGCCGTCAGGCGTGAAACGGCCCCCTGGCGGCAACCGGCCCCGGGGGCCGTTTCTCACCCGGTGAAACTCACGGCTCCACCGCCCAGCACAGGAACTGCCAGACCGGATGTCCAAGTACATCGTTCGCCGGCTGCTCGGCGCGATCCCCGTCCTGTTCGGGCTGTCGATCATCCTCTTCGCGTTCGTCCACCTGCTGCCGGGCGACCCGGCCACGGCGATCCTGGGCCAGCACGCGACCCCAGAACGCGTGGCCGCCATGCGGGAGTACCTGGGCCTCGACCAGCCCCTCTGGCAGCAATACCTGGGCTACGTCGGAAACCTGTTCCGGGGTGACTTCGGGTCGAGCGTCATCAACAACCAGCCGCTGCTCAAGGAGCTTCTCACTCGGTTTCCAGCCACCA
Source organism: uncultured Chloroflexia bacterium (assembly GCA_963698595.1). Lineage (GTDB taxonomy): Bacteria > Chloroflexota > Limnocylindria > Limnocylindrales > CSP1-4 > CTSoil-043. The sequence goes on along the minus strand of CAVORL010000006.1, from coordinate 906,267 downwards.
TCGAGCTGACGGTGGCCGCGATGGTCTTTGCCGCCGGGATCGGGATCCCCCTCGGTCGCTTTGCTGCCAGGCATGCCCAGGGCTGGTCCGACGGCGCGGTGACGCTCGTGTCGCTCCTGGGGGTCAGCATCCCGGTCTTCGTTCTCGGCCTCACCCTCCAGTACGTCTTCGCCGTCGTGCTGGGCGTGCTCCCGGCGGGCGGGCGGATCGACCCGCGCACGGACCTGGAGATCCAGACGAACTTCGTGCTCCTCGATTCGCTCCTCATGGGGAGGCTCGACCTCTTCGTCGACGGGATCCGCCACCTCATCCTTCCGGCGATCGCCCTCGGGTCGATCCCGCTCGCGATCATCACCCGCATCACCCGCGCCTCCGTTCTCGACGTGACCAACGAGGACCACGTCCGCACGGCGCGGGCGAAGGGGCTGACGGAGCGGCGCGTCAACAGCCGCCACATCATGCGGAACGCCTGGCTCCCCGTCGTCACCGTCATCGGCATCCAGGTGGGTAGCCTTCTCGCGGGCGCGGTCATCACGGAGACCGTGTTCGGCTGGGGGGGCGTCGGGCGGTACGTCGTCGAGGCGATCAACAATCGGGACTACCTCGTCGTCCAGAACACGATCCTCTTCTTCGCCCTCGTCTTCCTGTCGGTGAACCTGATCGTGGACATCCTGTACGCGTTCCTCAACCCGCGGATCCGGTACGCCTGATGGCAAGCCCAGCGATCCCCGTCGTGCGGCCCGCCGAGGCACGCGCCAGCCGCGGCCTGTGGAGCGACGCGCTCCGCCGCCTCGTCCGCAACAAGCCGGCCGTGGTCGGCGTGGCCCTCATCGTCCTGTTCGTCCTGACCGCGGTCCTGGCGCCCTTCATCGCGCCGCACGGCCCGCTCGATGGCGCGCTCGCCGACCGTCTCAAGCCTCCCAGCTCTGCGCACTGGATGGGCACCGACCTCCAGGGGCGCGATGAGTTCAGCCGGGTGATCTACGGCTCCCAGGTAAGCCTGGTCGCGGGGATCATGTCGGTCGTCATGGGGGTCCTGATCGGCGGCTCCATCGGCGCACTTGCCGGCGGCCTCGGGGGCAAGGTGGATGCCGTCCTCATGAGAGTCGTCGACGTCATGCTGGCGATCCCCGGGATTCTGCTAGCCATCGGCATCGTGGCCTGGCTGGACCGGGGCCTGCCCCAGATCATGTTCGCCGTCGCGATGGTGAACGTGCCGATCTTCGCGCGTATCCTGCGCGGCAGCCTGCTGGCGCTGCGCGAGGCGGACTACGTCGTGGCGTCCCGCAGCATCGGGGCCGGCGGAGTCCGGCTGCTGGTCCGCCACATGCTCCCGAATTCGCTGACCCCGCTCATCGTGGCCGCCACCCTGGCCCTCGCGACGGCGATCATCGATGTCGCGGGCCTCGGGTTCCTGGGCCTGGGCCCGCCGGATCCGCGGACGCCCGAATGGGGGACGATGCTCACCGACTCGACGAAGTTCCTGCGCCAGGCGCCGTGGCTGATCTTCTTCCCGGGGCTGGCCATCGTCATCAGCGCGGTCGGCTTCAACCTGCTCGGCGACGGACTCCGCGAGTCTCTCGACCCGCGGATGAAGCGGTAGCCGACCGATGGCCCTCCTCTCGGTCGAGGACCTCGTCGTCCGGTTCCGGACGCATGAAGGCACCATCCACGCCGTGAACGGCGTGACGTTCGAGCTCGAGGAGGGTGAGCGCCTCGGCCTTGTCGGCGAGTCGGGCTGCGGCAAGAGCGTGACCAACCTCGCGATCATCCGTCTGCTCCCCAGGCCGGCAGGCAGGATCGAGGGCGGACGGGTCGTCTTCGAGGGCCAGGATCTCGTTTCCCTCCGCGAGGAGGAGATCAGGGACATCCGCGGCTCGGACATCGCCATGATCTTCCAGGACCCGATGACGAGCCTGAACCCGGTCCTGACGATCCAGGAGCAGATGGTCGAGACGATCCAGGCCCATCGCACGGTCTCGAAGGATGACGCCAGGGCACGGGCGATCGCGCTGCTCGAGATGGTCGGGATCCCCAACCCGGCTGCGCGCCTGAAGAGCTTCCCGCACCAGTTCTCGGGCGGGATGCGCCAGCGCGTGATGATCGCGATGGCACTCGCCCTCGAGCCGAAGCTGCTCATCGCCGACGAGCCGACCACCGCCCTGGACGTGACGATCCAGGCGCAGGTGCTCGAGCTCCTGGCGAAGCTGACGACCGAAAGCTCGACGGCGCTCATCCTCATCACCCACGACCTGGGCGTCGTGGCCGGCATGACCCAGCGGATCAACGTCATGTATGCGGGGTACATCGTCGAGGCCGCCCCGACGGCCGACCTGTTCGCGCGCCCCTCGCACCCGTACACCGTGGGACTGCTTCACTCGATCCCTCGCCTCGACGAGGAGGGTGGCGAGGAGCTCATCCCGATCGAGGGGCGGCCTCCCGACATGCGTCGGGCGCCGACGGGGTGTCCGTTCGCTCCTCGCTGCGCCTGGCGGATCGAGGTGTGCTGGAACGAGAACCCTGCGCTCCTTCCGCTCACCCCCGGAGAGCCGGTGATCATGACGGGCTTGCAGGCGACGCACCGGATCGCGTGCCATCATCCGCCGACCCCGGACGAGGTCGACGGCGGACGTCCGCTGCGCGCCGGGTTCACCGCGGCGCCGCCGCCCGAGGACATGTCCGACGAGCTGGGCCTCCCGCCGGCCGATGCCGGAGCGTCACGATGACGACGCCCGAGACGCGCCTCGCCCGGGACAATGGGGACGCCGGCGGCGCCGGCGGCGCGGCGCTGCTCCGGGCGGAGGACCTGCAGGTCCACTTCCCGATCCGGGAGGGTCTCCTCATCGAGCGCAGCGTCGGCCAGGTCCGGGCCGTCGATGGCATCTCGTTCGCCGTGCGACGCGGCGAAACGCTCGGCCTGGTCGGCGAGTCGGGCTGCGGCAAGAGCACGACGGGACGCGCGATCCTGCGACTCCACGAGCCGACCGGAGGCCGGATCCTCTTCGACGGGGTCGACATCACGTCGCTCGACAAGCGCGGCATGCGCAGCATGCGCCGCCGGCTGCAGATGATCTTCCAGGATCCGTACGCCAGCCTCGACCCGCGGATGACCGCGGGCGGGATCATCTCAGAGCCGCTCGACATCCACGACGTGGGCACGAAGCCGGACCGGCGGCTGCGCGTTCGCGAGCTCCTCTCGACCGTCGGCCTGAATCCCGACTACGCGGACCGCTATCCGCACGAGTTCTCGGGCGGCCAGCGGCAGCGGATCGGGGTCGCCCGCGCGCTGGCCCTCGAGCCGGACGTGATCGTGGCCGACGAGCCGATCAGCGCGCTCGACGTCTCGATCCAGGCCCAGATCATCAACCTCCTGGAGCGCCTGCAGGACAGCCTCGGGTTGACGTATCTCTTCATCGCCCATGACCTGTCCGTCGTCCGCCACATCAGCGACCGGATCGCCGTGATGTACCTGGGGCGGATCGTCGAGCAGGCCAGCTCGCAGGACCTCAACAGGACGCCTCTCCATCCCTACACCGTGGCCCTGCTGTCGGCCGTCCCGATCCCGGACCCGGTGGTCGAGGGGCGGCGACGGCGGATCATCCTGACGGGCGACGTGCCCTCGCCGGTCAATCCGCCGTCCGGGTGCAGGTTCCATACGCGCTGCTGGCTGCGCCAGAGGCTCGACAACCCGGCCGAGTGCGAGGAGGTCGACCCCGAGTTCCAGGTCCTCGGGCCGATGCACGAAGTCGCGTGTCACTTCGCCGATCGGGTGGATGGGTCGATGGAGCAGCTGCAGGCGACGGGGCGCGGCGCGCCGCACCCGGCCGGGGCGAGCGTCGGTTCTGCCGGCGCCCCAGCACCGAAACCACCCGAGCGGTCGCAGGTCGTCGACGACTGACCTGCGACGCGAGGCCGGAGACTGGCGGGCGCCGCGGGACGACGGCACCCGCCCGGGACGAGTGGCGGACGATCAGGCGACCGCAGCCACCTCGAGCTCGTCGGCCTCCGGGTCGTCGGCCGGCACCCGGGGCTCGGCGGCCTCCAGGGCCTCCCCGTCGGCGCCCGGTGACGTGGCCTGCGCCGCCAGGGCGTCGGCCGCGTAGTCCTTCTTGCGGCGCCCTGAGAGCATCTCGACCGAGGCCGCGACGACCTCCGTCTTCCAGTGGCGCCGACCGGCGTCATCGTCCCACTGGCGAGTCTGGAGCCGGCCCTCCACCGCGACCATCGCCCCCTTGCCGAGATACTGGGCGCAGATGTCGGCAAGCCGCTCCCAGGCGATCACGGCGTGATACTCGGCCTTCTCCCGGCCGTTGCCGACGTACTCGTTCGTCGCCACCGAGAACGTCGTGACGTGCTTTCCCGAGGCGAGCGCGCGCATCTCGGGGTCCCGGGTCAGGCGCCCGGTCAAGAGGACCCTGTTCATGGTCCGTTCCCTCCTGGCCCATCCCGGCGGCGCCGGGCGGCCTCTGCATGGACGGCGGGTCGATGCTCGGCGGGATCGCGGCGAGCCTGCGAGGACGACCGTGCGGGCCCGCCAGACGCGAACCGTAGCGGGGCGCGATTACCGTTCGCTTACGGGCGCCCACGCCGGTGGTGGAGGAGCGTGGGCGGTAACGCGGCCCGGGCTGCTAGCCGGAGGCGGCGCGATGACGGGCCGCAGAGTCGCGGCCGCCCGCCCGGGCCCGGAGCGACATCGGCGGTTCCGAGAGAAGCGCTGCGAGCGTCGGATCCACGTCGGGAATACCGCTGCCGAAGAGGTCGATGAAGGCCTCGACGAGGTCTGGGTCGAACTGGCTGCCGGCGTGGCGGGCGATCTCGCGGATCGCTTGCACGTGGCTCATCTTCCGCTTGTACGGCCGATCCTCGATCATGGCGTCGTAGGCGTCGGCGATAGCCACGATCCGGGCGCCGAGGGGGATCTCCTCGCCGCGCAGGCCGAAGGGATAGCCATTGCCGCCGTAGCGCTCGTGATGGTGAAGCACGATCGGCACGGCGTCCTTGATCGCCGACGCCTGCTCCAGGATCACCTGGCCGATTCGCGGGTGCTGGACGACGGCCTGCCATTCCTGGGATGTAAGCGCCGCCGGCTTCTCGAGGATCTCGTCTGGCAGGGCGAGCTTCCCGACGTCGTGGAGGAGGGCGGCGACGCGCAGGCGGTCCAGCTCGGCGTCGGGCAGGCCAACCTGGCGCCCCAGCAGCACGGCAAGCGTGGCGATCCGGGCCGAGGGCTGCCCGCGGTGGTTCGGGAACGGAGCGAGGGTCCGGATGAGCGCCTGCTCCGCGGCGCGCTGGGCCATGCGACCGACCTCGGTCGCCCGCGCCCGTCCCGCCGCGGAGATCGGGGCCCTGGGGATCCGGGCGTCCTCGTCCGGCTCCTCGAAGACGTACACCTGGTTTCGGCCGAGCGCCTTCGCGGAGTACATGGCAGCATCCGCATCCCGCACGAGGGCCTCGACGCGGAGCGTGCGGCCCACGCCGCTAGCGACCCCGATGGAGACGGTGACGTTCACCACGCCGTGTTCGGGGATCGCGAAATGCGCCGCCTGCACGACCTGGCGGAGCTTCTCGGCAAGGACGGCGGCTGCCTCGGGCCCCGTTTCCGGCAGGACCACCATGAACTCCTCACCCCCGTAACGCCCGACGGAATCCGAGGCCCGGAGGTTGGCCCGCAGGGTTGCGGCCACGCCGAGCAGGACGACGTCGCCCGCCTCATGGCCGTATGTGTCGTTCACGCCCTTGAAGAGGTCGATGTCGACGAACGCGACCGCGAGCGGCCGGTCGTAGCGCTCGGCCCGTTCGACCTCGTCGAAGACCGCTGCCAGGATTGCGGGGCGATTGGGGATCCCGGTGAGCCGGTCCGTCGTGGCTGCGTCGCGGGTCTCATCAAGCGTCCGTGCCACGGACCGGACGGCGTGCGCCATGCGACCGCCGAGCCCGCCGTGCAGCTTCGGGATCGTCGTCCCGACCTCGCCCGCGGCGATGTGCTCAATCGACTCCACCACGGGCACGACCCGTGCCCGCAGCCAGAGGCTCACGACCGCGGCCGTGCCGAGGACGCCACACAGCACGCCGCCCGCGGCCGCGCCGACCACGACAGGGTCCGCGTCGAGGCCGCCCCCGGGAACGAGGACCTGCGCGACGAGGACGGCGACGATGGGGGCCAGGAGGCCGAGCATGCCGAGCAGTCGGTGCACGAGGCGGAGCGTACGTCCGGGCCGCCGCCGGCAGGGTCGCCAGAAGGTACCGCCGTCCGGCGCGGATGGTCATCTTGCGGGCGGCAGGCCTCCGACGGACCCGGCGCGGGTGGCACTTCGGGGCCAGGGGCCCCTGCTATACTCCGCCTTTCCTCGCCGCCGCGGGCGCCCCGCGTCCCGCCCAGCAGGAGTCAAGCCATTGCCTCAGGTCGGCGTGCCGGTGCCCCCTTGACACCGGCAGCCACGATCATCGCCCCGGGGCGCCGCCGCGGCGCTCGATCGCGGGGGCGCCGTAGCCCGCAGGTCCCCGGCCCGGGTGCCGAGGGCCTTTTCTGTTTCTCACAGGATGGATCCCCCGGCGGGGCGAGAGGAGCGCAGCGATGCCGGCGACCGTGATCGTCGGGCTCCAGTGGGGCGACGAGGGCAAGGGTAAGGCGACCGACTTCCTCGCCGAGCAGGTCCATTGCGTGGTCCGCTACCAGGGTGGCGACAACGCCGGCCACACGATCGTCCTGGGCCGGGAGGTCTTCAAGCTCCACCTGGTGCCGTCGGGCGTGCTCTACCCGCACATCGCCCCGGTCATCGGGCCGGGGGTCGTGGTGAACCCGGCGACGCTCATCCGCGAGCTGGACGCGCTCATCGCCCGAGGCGTCGACGTCTCGCGCGTTCGCGTGTCGCACGCAGCGCACCTGATCCTGCCGTACCACGTGGCGCTGGACCGCGCCTCGGAGGTGCGCCTCGGGAGTGACGGGATCGGGACCACGAAGCGCGGGATCGGGCCGGCCTACGCTGACCGCGCTGCGCGCGTCGGGGCTCGGATCGAGGACCTCCTGGACCCCGCGGCGCTGCGCCGCAAGCTGGAGCAGGTCGTCCCGGACGCCAACGCCCGCCTGGCGCACCTCGGCGACCCTGGCGAGCCGTTCCTCGTCGACGCGATCCTCGAGGCGGCACGGAGCTGGGGGGAGCGGCTGCGTCCGCACGTTGCCGACACCACGACGCTCGTCCAGGACGCCCTGCGGGCCGGCGAGCACGTCCTGCTGGAGGGTGCCCAGGGGACCCTCCTCGACCTGGACCACGGTTCGTACCCGTTCGTCACGTCCTCGAACCCGGTGGCCGGGGGCGCCTGCACCGGAGGCGGGGTCGGTCCCCTCCAGGTCTCGGACGTGATCGGGATCATGAAGGCCTACACGACCCGGGTCGGGGCAGGCCCCTATCCCACCGAGCTCCACGACGAGATCGGGGAGGGGATCGCTACCCGGGGCCACGAGTTCGGGACCACGACCGGGCGGCGCCGACGGGTCGGCTGGTTCGACGCGGTGCCCCTGCGCTACGCCGTGGACGTGAACAGCGTCAGCAGCATCGTCCTCAACAAGCTCGACATCCTGTCCGGGATCGACGAGCTCCTCGTCTGCACCGCCTATGAGATCGGCGGCCGCCGCGTCGAGGGCTGGCCCGCCTCGGCCGGGGAGGTGGCCCGCGCGACCCCGGTCTACGAGCGCTTCCCGGGCTGGCGCGAGCCGATCCACGACGCGCGCGCGCCCGAGGACCTGCCGGTGAACGCGCGGGGCTACGTCAAGGCCCTGGAGGAGATGGCTGGGGTTCCGATCCGTCTCGTGTCGGTGGGCCCGGAGCGGACCGAGACCGTGGTCATGCACGACCTGCCACTCGGGGCGGGACGCGCCTGATGAGCGCCTTCCGGCCCCCCATGCGGATCCTCCTGGTCGGGGGCGGGGGCAGGGAGCACGCTCTCGCCTGGCGGCTGGCGAACGAGGAGGGGGTGGAGACGGTCATCGCCGTTCCCGGAAGTGATGGGATCGCCGCGCTGCCGCGTGTGCGGGTCGACCCCGCGGTCCGGCCGACGGATCCGACCGAGGTTGTGACGGCCGCCCGCAGGGCTGCCGCCGACCTCGTCGTCGTCGGACCCGAGGCCCCTCTCGCTGCGGGCGTCGCCGACGCCCTGCTCGCCGCCGGGTTCGCCGTCTTCGGGCCGCCCGCCGCCGCCGCCCGGATTGAGAGCAGCAAGGCCTTCTGCCACGAGGTCGCGGCCGCGGCCGGGATCCCCATGGCCCGGGCGGCCGCCTTCGCCGCACTCGCGCCTGCCCGCTCCTTCGCCCGCGAGCTTGCGGCGTCGGGAGGCGGCGTCGTCGTCAAGGCCGACGGCCTCGCGGCCGGCAAGGGCGTGACCGTCTGCGACACCGTCGAGGAGGCGGACGGGGCACTGGCGGCGATCTTCGCGGAAGCCGACGGGCCGGTCGGAGCTGCCCGCCTCGTGAGCGCCGCGGACGCCCCCGCTCCCGGGACCGACGGGGTGCCCCTGGTCGTCGTCGAGGAACGCCTCCGGGGCCCCGAGGCCAGTGTCATCGCCCTGTGCGACGGGCGCGACGCCCTCGCGCTTCCGGCGGCGCGCGACCACAAGCGTCTCGGGGACGGCGACACGGGGCCGAACACCGGGGGGATGGGCGCCTACTCGCCCGTGCCCGACCTCCCGGATGGCCTCGTCGCGCAGGCGGTGGAGCGCTTCCACCTGCCGGCTCTCGTCGAGCTGGCTCGGCGCCGGACGCCGTTCCGCGGCGCGCTGTACGCGGGCCTCATCCTGACCCGGGACCGGGGCCCCGTCCTGCTCGAGTTCAACGCCCGCTTCGGCGACCCGGAAGCCCAGGCGATCCTTCCCCGCGTGGCGGTTCCGCTCGCGCCGCTCCTCCTGGCGGCTGCCGAGGGTCGCCTCGGCACCGCTGCGAGGCGAGCTCGGCGTCGTGGGCCGCCTCGTGCCGGCCTCCCCCGGGGCGGCAGTCGCGATCGTCCTCGCGAGTCGCCACTACCCGGAAGCGCCGGCGACCGGGGACCGCATCGACGGCCTGGCCGCAGCCACGGCAGGCGGGGCGCTCGTCTTCCACGCTGGGACCCGGAGGGGAAACGCGGGGACCTGGGAGACGGACGGCGGGCGGGTGCTCGCCGTGGTCGGCGGCGGGGCCGACCTCCACGCCGCCCGGTCCGCGGCGGAGGCGGGGGCGAACGCGATCGCGTTCGCGGGTGCTCGCCGCCGCCACGACATCGCGGCCGCGGTCCCGGCCGAGGCCCGCGCATGATCCCACGCTACACGCGCCCCGAGATGGGCGCGGCGTGGTCCGACGAGGCGCGCTTCGGCGCGATGCTCCGGGTCGAGCTGGCCGTCGCGGGGGCCCAGGCCGCCCGCGGGATGGTGCCGGCCTCCGCGTACGAGGCCATGGTCGAGCGGGCGCAGGTCGACGTCGCCCGGATCGCCGAGATCGAGCAGACGACCGACCACGACGTGATCGCGTTCGTGAGCCAGGTGGCGGAGTCGGTCGGGCCCGAAGGCCGCTACCTCCACCTGGGGCTCACGAGCAGCGACGTCGTCGACACGGGCCTCGCCCTCCAGCTGCGGGCGGCCGGCGATCTCCTGCTGCGGGAGAGTCGACCGTCTCCTCGGCTGCGGTCATCGCCCGCGCGCGGGGCGAGGCCGGCACGGTGATGATGGGGCGGACGCACTCCGTCCACGCGGAGCCGACGACGCTCGGCCACAAGCTGGCCGGCTGGGCCTTCGAGCTCGACCGCGATCGGCTCCGCCTCGCCCGTGCCTTCGCCGACGTCGCGGCCGGGAAGATCTCCGGGCCGGTCGGCACCTACAGCCAGCTCCCTCCCGATCTCGAGGAGGAGGTGCTCGCCGACCTCGGCCTCGACGTCGACCCGGTGAGCACCCAGATCGTCCAGCGCGATCGGCACGCCGCGGTCCTCGCCGCCATCGCGATCACGGGCGGCTCGCTGGAGCGCTTCGCCACCGAGGTCCGCAATCTCCAGCACACCGAGATCGGTGAGCTGATGGAGCCGTTCCGCCCCGGCCAGAAGGGCAGCTCCGCGATGCCCCACAAGCGCAACCCGATCGTGGCCGAGCGCATCGCCGGCCTGGCCCGCCTGCTGCGCGGCTACGCGGGCGCCGCGCTTCGAGAACCAGCCCCTCTGGCACGAGCGCGACATCAGCCACTCCTCCGCCGAGCGAGTCCTCCTGCCCGACGCCACGATCCTCCTCGACTACATGCTGGCGAAGATGACCGGCCTCGTGGAGGGGCTCGTCGTGCGGCCGGAGCGGATGCGCGAGAACATCGCGCGCGGCCTGGGCCTCCACGCCAGCAGCCGGGTGCTCGTCGCGCTCGTCGAGGACGGGGGGCTCTCGCGCGAGGAGGCGTACGCGATCGTCCAGCGGAACGCCCTCCGCGCCGCCGATGACCGGGTCCAGCTCAGGGACCTCCTCGCGACCGACCCGGCGGTCGCGGGACGGCTCTCGCTGGAGCGGCTCGACGCGTGCTTCGACGACGAGGCGTTCCTGCGCCACGTCCCCGTGGCGATCGCGCGCCTCGACGTCGATCGATCCCGCGCGACGCGGCCGCCCGCCCGTGCGACGGCCAAACCGGTCGATGATGCTCGAGCAGGCGTTCGTCCGCTCCGGCAAGGTCCGGGACCTGTACGACCTCGGCGACGGGCGCCTGCTGCTCGTCGCGTCCGACCGGCTGTCGGCCTTCGACGTCGTCCTCCCGACCCCGATCCCCGACAAGGGCCGGGTGCTGACCGGGCTCTCCCGCTTCTGGTTCGCGGCGACCGCCGACCTCGTCCCGAACCACCTCCTGGGCACCGATCCGGCGGCGCTGCCGGCGCCGTTTCGCGACGCCGGAGGCCGAGCTCCGGGGCCGCTCGATGATCTGCCGACGCCTGGAGATCCTGCCCGTGGAGTGCGTCGTCCGGGGCTACCTCGCGGGATCCGGCTGGCGCGACTACCGCGCGTCGGGCCGGGTCTCCGGGATCGCCCTGCCACCCGGCCTTCGCGAGGGCGACCGTCCTTCCGGAGCCCATCTTCACGCCGTCCACCAAGGCCGCGACCGGCCACGACGAGCCGATCGACTTCGACGCCGTCGTCGATCTCGTGGGCGGACCGCGTGCCGAGGCGGTACGCGATCGTGCCCTGCGCCTGTATCGCCCGCGGGGCCGACATCTGTGCGCAGGCCGGGATCCTCCTCGCCGACTCGAAGCTCGAGTTCGGCGTGGACCCGGCGACCGGCGACGTGGTCCTCGCCGACGAGGTCCTGACCCCGGATTCGTCGCGCTTCTGGGAGGCAGCCGCGTGGAAGCCGGGCGGTCCGCAGGCGAGCTTCGACAAGCAGTTCGTCCGCGACTGGCTGGAGGCGCAGCCGTGGGACAAGACGACGCCCGGCCCGGCGCTGCCGCCCGATGTCGTCTCCGGGACCCGCTCCCGGTACGTCGCCGCATTCGAGCGGATCACCGGGGCGTCGTTCGCCCGCTATCTCGAGGAGGATGTCATCGCGCCATGAGCACGCCCGACGCGACACCCGCCGCCACCTTCCGGTTCGCCGTGAACGTCACGCCCAAGGAGGGGATCCTCGACCCGCAGGGCACGGGCCGTGGAGCAGAGCCTCCCGCACCTCGGCGTGGCGGGCGTCGGGCACGTGCGCGTCGGACGTCGCGTCGAGATGACCGTGGAGGCCGCGGACGAGGCGTCGGCCCGTGCGATCGTCGAGCGGCTGGCGGCCGAGCTCCTCTCCAACCCGCTCATCGAGCAGTACGAGGTCGAGCCGCTCGCCGGGGCGTCCTCGACCGGCCTGGACGCGGGCGCCCCGTGAGCGTCCGCGTCGGCGTCGTCGTCTTCCCGGGCTCGAACTGCGATCAGGACACCACCTGGGCCCTGCGGCTGGCCGGCGCCGAGCCCGTCGAGCTGTGGCACGAGTCGGCCGACCTCGACGGCGTCGCGGCGGTCGTCCTGCCGGGCGGGTTCGCCTACGGTGACTACCTCCGCGCCGGCGCGATCGCGCGCTTCAGCCCCGTGATGCGAGCGGTCGCCGGCTTCGCGGCTGCCGGCGGCCTGGTGCTCGGGATCTGCAACGGCTTCCAGGTCCTCGCCGAGGCGGGGCTCGTGCCCGGAGCGCTCCTCCGCAACCGGAGCCTGCGCTTCGTCTGCCGGGAGGTCGCCCTCGTGCGCCGAGCGCCTCGACACGCCGTTCACCCGGCTCGCTCGACGGGCACCGGCCGCTGCGGATGCCGGTCGCGCACGGCGAGGGCTGCTACTACGCCGACGCAGCGACGCTCGACGCCCTCGAGCGCGACGGGCAGGTCCTGTTCCGCTACGCCGGCCCCGACGGCCGGCCCGCTCATCGATCCCGGTGACCCGGCGAACCCGAACGGCTCGCTGCGCGGGATCGCGGGCGTGCTCAACGCGGCCGGCAACGTGGCCGGGCTGATGCCCCACCCGGAGCGCGCCGCCGAGGCGATCCTCGGGTCGTCCGACGGCCTGCTGATCCTGCGCTCGCTCGTCGAGGCCGCCGGGGCGCGGTCGGCGACGGGCGCCGTCGTCGTCCCGGAGCCGGCGGCCGCTGCGGGCGACAGGCCACCACGGGCGGCGTCGCGTGAGCGCTCCGGTCGTGCCGCTCCACCGGGCCCTCGGGCTGACCGACGAGGAGCTCGCCGCCGTCGAGGCGAAGCTGCGGCGCGCCCCGAACGACCTCGAGCTGGCGATGTTCAGCGTCATGTGGAGCGAGCACTGCTCGTACAAGAGCAGCCGGCCTCTCCTGGCGACGCTCCCGACGGCGCGGCGCCGACGTCGTCGCCGGACCGGGCGAGAACGCGGGGGTGCAGCGGATCGGCGACGGCCTCGCCGTCGCCTTCAAGATCGAGTCCCACAACCACCCCAGCGCGGTCGAGCCGTACCAGGGCGCGGCCACCGGCGTCGGGGGGATCCTGCGCGACATCTTCGCGATGGGTGCGCGTCCGATCGCCGTCCTCGACGCGCTTCGCTTCGGGGACCCGGCGGACCCGAGGACCCGGCACCTCGTCAACGGCGTCGTGGCCGGCGTCGGCGGCTACGGCAACTGCGTGGGCGTGCCGACGGTCGGCGGAGAGCTCGTCTTCGACCCCTCCTACCAGGGGAACCCGCTCGTCAACGTCATGGCGATCGGGATCGTCCGCGAGGACCGGATCATGCGCGCCGCGGCGCCGGGGCCCGGCAACCTCGTCGTCCTCTACGGCAGCACGACCGGCCGCGACGGCATCGGCGGCGCGTCGGTCCTTGCCAGCGCGACATTCGGGGACCAGGACCCCTCGAAGCGGCCGGCCGTCCAGGTCGGTGACCCGTTCGCGGAGAAGCTGCTCATCGAGGCGACCCTCGAGATCATCGAGCGGGGTCTCGCCGAGGGGGTCCAGGACCTCGGGGCGGCCGGGATCACGTGCGGCGTCGCGGAGACCGCGGACCGGGCCGGGACGGGGATCCGTCGTCGATCTCGACGCCGTCCCGCGCCGCGAGCCGTGGATGGCACCGTTCGAGGTCATGATCAGCGAGTCGCAGGAGCGGATGATCGCGATCGTCCGTCCCGAGCGCCTCCCCGAGGTGCGCGCAGATCTGCGCCCGCTGGGGCCTCCCGTGCGCCGTGATCGGCCGGGTGACCGACGACGGCGACATCGTGGTCGTCGAGGGTGGCCTCGACGCGGCCGGCCGTCCCGGCCCGGGCGCCCGGGAGCTGGCCCGCGTCCCGGCCCGAGCGCTGGCCTCCGAGGCCATCGTGTTCGAGCGGCTGGCCACGCCGCCGCCGCGGCGGCGGCGCGGCTCCCTGCGCCCGGGGTCCAGCCTCGCGCCCGGTGAGCTCCTGCCCGAGCGGGGGATGGACCCCGGAGCAGTGCTGCTCGGCCTCCTCGGGAGCCCCAACCTCGCGTCGCGGCGCTGGGTCTACGAGCAGTACGACCAGCACGTCCAGACGAACACCGTGGCCGGCCCCGGCCGCGGTGCGGCGGTCCTCCGCGTCAAGGGCACGCGGCGCGCGCTCGTCGCGACGACGGACGCCGACCAGGCGGTCGCGGCCCTCGATCCGTACCTCGGGGCGGCGATGTCGGTCGCGGAGGCGACCCGCAACGTGAGCGTGACCGGCGCCCGGCCGCTCGGTGTCACGAACTGCCTCAACTTCGGGGATCCCACCCGGCCGGAGGCGTTCTGGCAGCTGCGCGAGGCCGTGCGTGGCCTCGGTGACGCCTGCCGGGCCCTGGGGATCCCGGTCACGGGCGGCAACGTCTCGCTCTACAACGAGGCACCGGGGAGCGCCATCGCCCCGACCCCCGAGATCGGTGTCGTCGGGCTCGCCGACGACGTGGACCTCCTCGTCGGTCCCGCGCTCGAGGCGGACGGCGACGTGGTCCTCCTCGCCGGGACGACGGGCCCGGGGCTCGCCGGGTCCGCCTACGCGGCGCTCGCGGGCGGCGGCGACGACGAGCTGCCGACCCTCGACCTGGCCCGCGAGGTCGCCCTGCAGGCGTTCCTTCGCTCGGCGATCGGCTCCCGCCTCGTGCGCGCGGCCCACGACATCTCGCGGGGTGGCCTCGCCGTCGCGCTCACCGAGATGGCCATGTGGGGCGGCCGTGGCGGGCAGTTCCGGGTGGCGGTGGCGGGGTCACCTGCAGTCGCCCTGTTCGGTGAGAGTCCCTCGCGGGCCCTTCTCGCTGCCCGCGCCGAGGAGGTCGACGCCCTGGTCGCCCTCGCTGCGGAGCACGGCGTGCCCCTCGCCCAGCTGGGCGTGATCGGCGGCGCCCGGCTCCTCGTCGAGCTCGCTGGCGAGGGCGCGACCGGCGCCGCCGAGGAACGCGGAGCCGGCGTCGCCGACGCGGTGGACCTGGCGCTGGCCGACCTGACCCACGCCTGGGAGCACGGCCTGCCCCGCGCCCTCGGCGTGGAGGGCTAGCGCCGTGTGCGGGGTCTTCGGCGCGGTCATGCCGGGCGGCGACGCGGCGCGCGTGGCGGCGATGGGCCTCTTCGCGCTCCAGCACCGCGGCCAGGAGTCGGCCGGCATCGCTGCGTCGGACGGCGAGCAGCTCATGCTCTGCAAGGACCTCGGGCTCATCGCCCAGGTCCTCGACGAACGCCGCCTCCCGAGCCTCCCCGGGCAGCTTGCCGTTGCGCACTGCCGATACTCCACGACCGGCTCGACGGTGTGGGAGAACGCCCAGCCGACGCTCCGCCTGGGTCCGCGGCGGGCGCTCGCGATCGGTCACAACGGCAACCTCGTGAACACGCGCGAGCTCCTGGGCTACCTCGCCGGCGGGCGCAGCCGGCTGCCCGCGAGCACGGACACGGAGCTTCTCACGGCCCTTCTCGCCGACGAGCCGGCGGCCGACACGGTGGACGCGCTCATGCGCGTCCTGCCCCGTGTCCGCGGCGCCTACAGCCTCGTCGTTCTCGACGAGCGGCGCGTCATCGGCGTCCGTGACCCGCACGGCTTCCGGCCGCTCGTCCTCGGGCGGATGGCGCCCGTCGCCCGGTGAGCCCGGCGCTGCGGGACGACCCCGACGAGGGCGTCGGATGGGTCCTTTCCTCTGAGACCGCCGGCCTCGACGTCGTCGGCGCCGACTACGTCCGAGACATCGAGCCCGGCGAGCTGGTGATCCTGGAGCCGGGAGCCGCACCGCGCTCGCTCCGCTTCGCGCCCGCCAGCCCAGTCCCTGTGCGTGTTCGAGCTCATCTACTTCGCCCGACCCGACTCCGTCATGGAGGGGCGCAACCTGTACGAGGTCCGGCGGCGGATGGGCATGGAGCTGGCCGCGTGAGCACGCCGTCGAGGCCGACCTCGTGATGCCGGTACCGGACACCGGGGGGCCCGCCGCGGCGGGCTACGCGGAGGCCTCCGGGAGTTCCGTACCGCGAGGGGATGTACCGCAACCGGTACGTCGGCCGGACCTTCATCCAGCCCTCCCAGGCGCTGCGGCACCGGGGCGTCACCGTCAAGCTCAACCCGCTGCGCGACGTGGTCCGCGGGCGGCGCCTCGTCGTGGTCGACGACTCCATCGTGCGGGGGACGACGACGCGCTCGATCGTCGGGTTGCTGCGCAGGGCTGGCGCGGCCGAGGTCCACGTGCGGATCAGCGCCCCGCCGATCTACCACCCCTGCTTCTATCGGGATCGACACGCAGGTCGACACCGAGCTCATCGCAGCCAGCAACTCGGTCGACGAGATTCGCGCCTTCATCGGCGCCGACAGCCTTGGCTACCTGTCGATCCCAGGTTTGCTGCGAGCCCTCGACCTCCCGTACGACGGGTTCTGCTTTGCCTGCTTCGACGGCAACTACCCGGAGCCCGTCCCGTATGACGCGGCCCAGCGCAAGTTCGTTCTCGAGGGGGCGGGTGGTTCCCGTGGCTGAGACGAGGGGCATGAAGGGGGCCGCCCCGCGAGCTGCGTACCTGGCCGCCGGGGTCGACGTCGAGGCCGGCGAGCGGGCCGTCGGCCTCATCCGCGCGGCGGTCGCCTCGACCCGCCGTCCAGAGGTCGTCGGTGGGCTGGGCGGCTTCGCCGGGTTCATGGAGATCCCCGCCGGGTACCGCCGGCCGCTCCTCGTGGCCTCGACCGATGGCGTGGGGACCAAGGTGGCGCTCGGCCGGCGGGCGGGCCGCCTCGACGGCCTCGGGATCGACCTCGTCGCGATGTGTGCCGACGACGTCGCCTGCGCCGGCGCCGAGCCGCTCTTCGTGCTCGACTACCTGGCCGTCGGGAAGGCTGATCCCCGAGGAGGTGGCGGCGGTCGTGGCCGGGGTCGCCGCCGGCTGCCGGCTCGCTGGGTGCGCCCTCCTGGGTGGCGAGACGGCCGAGCACCCGGGTGTCATGCGCCCGGACGACCTCGACCTCGCGGCAACGTGCGTCGGCGTCGTTGAGCGCGACGACCTGGTCGACGGGCGAACCGTCTCGGCCGGGGACATCCTTCTCGGCCTGCCGTCCTCGGGGCTCCACAGCAACGGCTTCTCGCTGGTCCGGCGTCTCGTGGACGAAGCCGGGCTCGACCTCGACCAGCCGTATGGGGCCGTCGTCGAGAACCGAGCGCCGGGCGTCGCCGTCGAGGACGACCTCGCGGAGGCGTCGCTGGCGGACGTCCTCCTCGCGCCGACGCGTGTCTACGCACCCGCGATCCTGGGTATCCGGGCCGCCGTCCGGGCCGTCGGGGCCGGGTACGACGTCCACGGGATCGCCCACGTGACGGGCGGCGGGCTGCCGGGCAACGTGCCGCGGATCCTGCCCGACGGGCTGGCCGCACGCCTCGACCCGGCGCGCTGGACGATGCCCTCTGTCATGCGCCTCATCGGGGTGCTTGGCGGCCTCGACGGCGCGGAGCTGCGGGCAACCTTCAACGGCGGCCTCGGGATGGTGCTGGCGCTCCCGAGCGACGCGGTGGACGCGGCGCTTGCCGCGGCAGCGGAGGCCGGGCATGCCAGGCTGCGTCGTCGTGGGCGAGGTCGTGCCAGCCGCGACGACGGGTGGGCGACGCTACGAGGAGGAGAGCTGATGGGCGGACGGATCGCGGTCGGGTGTCTCGGGGAACGGTAGCAACCTGCAGGCGCTCGCCGCACGGATCCGGCGCGGCGCGTTGGCGGCGCGGATCGTCCTCGTCTTCGCCGACCGGGCATGCCCGGCCATCGAATGGGCGGAGCAGGCGGGGTTCGAGACCGCGATCATCCCGGGCGTCGGCGCCGCCGAGGCCGGGGCTCGGGCGGAGGCCGACCGCGTGCTGGCCGCGACGATCATCGCCGTCGGGGCGGAGGCTGTCGTCCTGGCCGGCTTCATGCGCCTCGTCGGGCCGGCGCTGCTCGATGCATTCTCGGAGTCGGGTCCTCAACGTGCACCCGTCGCTTCTTCCGGCCTTCCCGGGTGCGCACGCCGTGCGTGACGCGCTGGCCGCGGGCGCGACCGTTACCGGCGCCACCGTGCACCTCGTCGACTCGACTCTCGACGGCGGTCCGATCGTCCTCGCCGAGAGCGTGCCGATCCTGGCCGCCGACACCCAGGCCTCGCTCCTCGAGCGCCTCCACGCCGTGGAGCATCGGCTTCTGCCGCGGGCCGTAGGGCTCCTTCTCGCGGGAGCCCTCCGGGTCGACGGCAGACGTGTCGAGATCGACGCATCGCTCGCGGCCGAGGCGCTCCGCCGTCGCGCGCAGGGCCCTCCTCTCGGTCTCCGACAAGGCGGGCCTCGTCCCGTTCGCCGCGGCACTCGTCGCGCGCGGCTTCGAGCTCGTCAGCACCGGCGGCACCGCCCGCGCCCTGCGCGACACGGGGCCTCCCCGTCACCGACGTCGCGGCTGTCACCGGGTTCCCGGAGATGCTCGACGGACGCGTGAAGACGCTCCACCCGCGGGTTCACGGCGGAATCCTCGCCGACCGCCGCCTTCCCGCGCACCGCGAGCAGCTGGCAGTTGCCGGGATCGAGCCCTTCGAGCTGGTCGTCGTCAACCTCTACCCGTTCGCGGCCGCGGCCGAGCGCGCCCTGCGCGGCGAGCTCGACCTCGACGGCCTGGTCGAGGAGATCGACATCGGCGGCCCCTCCATGGTGCGCGCGGCGGCGAAGAACCACGCGAGCGTGGCGATCGTCACCGACCCCGCCCGCTATGCGGACGTGCTTGCCTCCCTCGACACCGAGGGCTCCGTTCCCGCCGGCCTGCGGGCCGCCCTTGCCGTGGAGGCGTTCCGTCACACCGCCGCGTACGACGCGCGGATCGCGGAGGTGCTCCCGGAGCGGATGGTGGCGGGGGGCGTGGCGCTGCCCGACGAGCCCGGGATGCCGGGCTCGGACGACCCCTACCCGGTGCGCCTGACGGTGACGCTGGAGAAGGTGGCCACGCTGCGCTATGGCGAGAACCCTCACCAGCCGGCGGCATGCTACCGGCGCCCCGGGTCCGGGCCGGCCGACGGCCCGTTCGCGACGGGGGAGCCGCCCCTCCAGGGCAAGGCGCTCAGCTACAACAACGTCCTCGACGGCTCGGCCGCGGCCGGGATCGCGCGGCTCCTGAGCGGGCCGGCCTGCGTCATTGTCAAGCACACCAACCCGTGCGGCGCGGCGGAGCGCGCGACGCTCGCAGCCGCCTGGGACGACGCCCTCGCCGCAGACCCGGTGTCGGCCTTCGGCGGCGTCGTTGCCGTCACTCGCCCGGTCGACCGGGCCGTTGCGGAGCGCCTCGCGAGCATCTTCCTCGAGGTTGTCGTCGCCCCTGCATTCGAGCCGGGCGCGCTGGAGGTGCTGGCGGCAAAGTCGAACCTGCGGCTCGTGGTCGACTCCGCGCTCGGCACCGGAGCCGCGCGATCGGTTCCCGATCCTGCCGGCTCCCTGCGCAGCGCCGGTGGGGCCGTCCTGGTGACGGCGCCCGACATCGCGGCCGACGATCCTGCGGCCTGGACGGTGGCGACGAGGCGCGCCCCGACCGACGGGGAGCGGCGCGATCTCGACCTCGCCTGGCGCCTGGTCCGCGGGGTCACCTCGAACGCGATCGTGCTCGTCCGGGACGGGATGCTCATCGGGATCGGCTCGGGGCAGACCAGCCGCGTCGACGCTGCCCGCCAGGCCGTGGCCAAGGCGACGGCGCTGCTGGGAGCCGAGCGGCTCGTCGGTGCCGCCTGCGCCTCGGACGCGTTCTACCCGTTCCCGGACGCGGTGGAGGTCTGCCTGGCTGCCGGGGTCACGGCCGTCGTCCAGCCGGGCGGTTCGCTCCGCGACGCGGACGCGATCGCGGCGGCCGACGCCGCGGGTGCGACGATGCTGCTCACGGGAGTCCGGCACTTCCGGCACTGATCGGTTCGCCGCTGCGGAGCCCGACGCGCTCGCTCCGCGCGGCGAATGGGTCGGCGGCGGGCCACGCCGGGGGTCCGTCCGGCCTGCCGCACCCCTGCTACGATCGCGCGGCCATGCCCGAACCCGCCCCGACCGCCCCCCAGCGCTTCTACATCACGACCGCCATCGCGTACGCGAACAACAAACCCGGCCTTCACACGCTCCACGAGGTGATCGCGGCCGATGCCCTCGCCCGCTGGCACCGGATGCGGGGCGTCCCGACGAGGTTCCTCACCGGGACCGACGAGCACAGCGTGAACATCGCGATGCGGGCCGCCGAGGAGGGCCGGACGCCCCGCGAGTTCGTCGACGCCAACGTGGGCCTCTTCCGGGCGGCCGAGGACGCGCTCCTCATCAGTCCGGACCGGTTCATCCGGACCACCGACCCGGACCACGTCCGCTCGGCCCAGGAGATGGTCCGCCGGGCGCACGCGAACGGCGACATCTACGTCGGGACATACGAGGGTTGGTATTGCCCCAACGAGGGATTCCGCAACCCCACGGACGTCGTGGAGTCCGCCGGGGGAACCATCTGCCCGAACCACCCAGAGGTACCGCTCCAGTGGCTGACGGAGCGGAACTGGTTCTTCCGGCTCTCAGCCTACCAGGAGCGCCTCGAGCGCTGGTACGAGGAGCACCCCGAGTTCGTGCAGCCGGAGTACCGGCGCAACGAGATGCTGGGCTTCATCCGTGGAGGCCTGGAGGACTTCTCGATCAGTCGAGCGGGGGCGGGGTGGGGGATCCCGTTCCCGATTCTGCCGGACGGGTCCTCGGCCCAGCGCGACGACGGGAGCTGGGATCCGGAGGCCGGCACGATCTACGTCTGGTACGACGCCCTCATCAACTACATCACGGGTGCGGGCTTCCCGGACGACCCGGCGCTGTTCGCGCGCTGGTGGCCGGCCGACCTCCACGTGATCGGCAAGGACATCGCCCGCTTCCACACCATCTTCTGGCCGGCGATGCTCTGGTCGGCCGGCCTGGAGGCGCCACGCCGCGTGTGGGTGCACGGGTGGCTTCTGGCCCAGGGTGAGCGGATGAGCAAGAGCCGCGGCAACTTCCTCGACCCGCTCGACTTCGTCGCCGCGTTCGGCCCGGACGGCGCCCGCTACGTCGCGCTCCGCGAGGTCGCCTTCGACCGCGACAGCGACGTCTCGTGGGATGGCTTCCTGCGTCGCTACAACGCCGACCTGGCCAATGACTTCGGGAACCTCGTCAACCGGACGGTGTCCATGGCCGGTCGCTACCTCGCGGGCGAACGGCCCGCGCCGCGTGCCGTTCCGGACGCTCCCCTCGCGACGGCCTGGGCGGCGACCCTCGCGCGCGTCGTCGACCGGCTGGACGGGAGCCTCGTGAACGAGGCGCTGGCCGAGCTCTGGGAGTTCGTCGGCCGGGCGAACAAGACGGTCGACGCGGAGGCGCCGTGGGCGCTCGCCAAGGCGGCCAAGGCCGGCGACGACGCGGCCGCGACCCGGCTCCGCGGCGTCCTCGGCGATCTCCTCGAGGCCTGCCGGCTCGTCGCTCTCGCGGCAGCCCCGGTCATGCCGGGCGCAGCCCCGCGCGTCCTCGCCCAGCTCGGGTACGCGTACGCGTGGAGGGCCGACGGGACGGGCGGCCCGCCCCTGCTCGACGAGCTGACGTGGGGAGCCCGCGCCGCCGAGGCGGGGACGCTGGAGGCCCCGGTGCCCCTCTTCCCCCGGCTCGAGGTCGAGGTTCCGGAGGCCTGACGCGGGCCCGCGCGACCGGGCGCGCGCAGGATCCCTACGCGTTCGGCACAATGTGCGGTGATGCGCCTGATCGATTCGCATGCCCACCTGCAGTCGCCCCAGTTCTCTGACGACCTTCCTGAGGTTCTCGCCGCGGCGGAGGCTGTCGGCGTCGAGCGGATCCTGGTGCCGGGCTGGGACGAGGCCTCGAGCGGGCGAGCCCTCGAGCTGGTGGCGCGCTTCCCGCACCTCCAGGCCGCCGCGGGCGTGCATCCCCATGCCGCAGCCGAGACGGACGGCGCCGCGTGGGAGCGCACCGCTGCCCTGGCGGCCGATACACGGGTCGTCGCCATCGGTGAGACGGGCCTCGACTACGACCGGCGCTTCTCGCCGATCGCGGATCAGCTCGTCAACCTCCGGCGCAACCTGGCGCTCGCGCTCGAAACCGGCAAGCCGGCGATCCTCCACTGCCGCAGCGCGGCCGGCCAACGGGACGCCCAGGACGCGCTCCTCGCCGAGATGCGGTCAGCCGGGTTCGGCGGCGTCGCGTCCCGCGCGGCGTTCGGGGATCGGCCGCCCGCAATCCTCCATTCGGTCTCCGGCCCGGTGGACTATGTCGCTGCGGCGCTCGAGCTCGGCTGTGCCGTCTCGGTCTCGGGGCTGTGCTTCCGCAAGGGCGAGGAGGCGACGGCCAGGAGTGTTCGGCTCGTCCCGGTGGACCGGCTCCTGGTCGAGACCGACGCCCCCTACCTCTCGCCGCCCGGGGCCCCCCGGCGCCGCAACGAGCCGGCCTGGACCCGGATCATCGGCGCGTGGGTGGCGGAGCGGCGCGACGCAAACCCCGATGAGCTGGGGGCGCAGCTCGTGGCCAACTTCGACCGCATCTTCGGGCCGGCGGGCTAGCCGGGCGTCGCTGGCCGCGCCTGTGCTCGTCAGCCCCGGTGCTGCCGGGTGATCGGCGTCGTCGCGACCGGCGGCCGCCACGGCTCCGCGAGCATCCCCCTCGCCCGACGCGATCGCAGGTAGAGGCCTCGTGATGGCCCGCCGCCCCCGGCGTGCCGGGGGCGCGTTGACACGCCGGGCCATCTCCGCTAGCATTCTTAGCACTCTCACATCCTGAGTGCTAGCAAACGGGCCGCAAGCCCGGATCAACCCACCGGTCGTGCGGCGGATCCGTTTGCGAGGCACCGGGGGGACCATCGCCGGGCACGTGCCCGAGCAGCCAGTTGATCGGGCGGGACGCCAGCCGCGACCGCCCCGAAGCAGACCTCGAAGGAGGATCGCGCCTTGGCAACTACTACCAAGCTCCGGCCGCTGGGCGACCGCGTCGTCGTCAAGCCGACGCCGCGGGAGGAGACGACGAAGAGCGGCATCGTCCTGCCGGACACGGCGAAGGAGAAGCCCATGGAGGGCGAGATCCTGGCTGCCGGTCCCGGCCGCATGCTCGATGACGGCAAGCGCGAAGCGATGGACGTCAAGGTCGGCAACAAGGTCCTCTACGCGAAGTACGCCGGGACCGAGTTCAAGGTCGACGGCGACGATCTGCTCATCGTCAGCCAGAAGGACATCCTCGCGATCGTCGAGGGCTGATCCGGCGGCGTCCGGTCCCCGGTCGCCGTCCACGCCCTCGCCTCGCCCCACCACTTCCAGGAGGAAACCACATCCGTGGCTAAGCAGGTCATCTTCGAGGACGCCGCACGGCGTTCCCTCAAGCGCGGCATCGACCGCCTCGCCGACGCCGTCAAGGTGACGATCGGGCCGAAGGGCCGGAACGTCGTCCTCGACAAGAAGTTCGGCTCCCCGACGATCACGAACGACGGCGTGACGATCGCCCGCGACATCGAGCTCGACGACCCCTTCGAGAACATGGGCGCGCAGCTCCTCAAGGAGGTCGCCACCAAGACCGACGACGTCGCCGGCGACGGCACGACCACAGCGGTCGTCCTCGGCCAGGCGATCGTCGCCGAGGGTCTCCGCAACGTCACCGCCGGGGCCAACCCGATGGTCCTCAAGCGCGGCATCGAGCGTGCCGTCGCGGTCATCGTGGAGGAGATCAAGGCCTCCTCGCGGCCCGTCGACTCGCGCGCCCAGATCGCCGCCGTGGCCGCGATCTCCGCGGCCGATCCCGAGGTCGGCGAGATCATCGCCGAGGTGATGGACAAGGTCGGCAAGGACGGCGTCATCACCGTCGAGGAGGGTCAGTCCCTCGGCCTCGAGACGGAATACACCGAGGGCATGCAGTTCGACCGGGGCTACATCTCGGCGTACTTCGTGACCAACCCCGATCGGATGGAGGCGGTCCTCGAGAACGCCAAGATCCTCGTCACCGACAAGAAGATCTCGGCCGTCGCCGACATCCTGCCGGCCCTCGAGAAGGCCGTCCAGGTCGGGCGGCCGATGCTGATCGTCGCCGAGGACATCGACGGGGAGGCGCTCGCCACGCTCGTCGTGAACAAGCTCCGCGGCACGATCCAGGTCCTGGCCGTCAAGGCCCCGGGCTTCGGAGACCGCCGCAAGGAGATGCTCCGCGACATCGCGATCCTCACGGGCGGGACCGTCATCTCCGAGGAGGTTGGGCGCAAGCTCGACTCCGTCACAGCCGATGACCTTGGCGAGGCTCGCCGTATCGTCACCACGAAGGACGACACGACGATCATCGACGGGTCCGGCCTCGAGGCGGACATCAAGGCCCGCATGAACCAGATCAAGGCGCAGATCGAGGAGACGACCTCGGACTACGACCGCGAGAAGCTCCAGGAGCGCCTCGCCAAGCTCGCCGGCGGCGTCGCCGTCATCAAGGTGGGCGCGGCGACCGAGGTCGAGCTCAAGGAGAAGAAGCACCGCATCGAGGATGCCCTTTCGACCACCCGCGCGGCGGTCGAGGAGGGGATCGTCGCCGGCGGCGGCGCGACACTCCTGCAGGCGATCCCGGCGCTGGATTCCCTCAAGCTCGAGGGTGACGAGGCCGTCGGCGTCGACATCGTCCGGCGCGCCCTCGAGGCCCCGGCCCGCCAGATCGCGGACAACGCCGGCGCCCGCGGCGAGGTCATCATCGACCAGGTCCGCACCATGAAGAAGGGCGAGGGCTTCGATGCCCTCAAGGGCGAGTTCGGCGACATGTTCGAGCGCGGGATCGTGGACGCCGCCAAGGTGACCCGCTCCGCTCTCCAGAACGCGGCCTCGATCGCAGCCATGGTGCTGACGACCGAGACCCTCATCACCGATCTCCCCGAGAAGAAGGAGAACGGCGGCGCCGGCGGCCACGGCCACGGCGGCGGCGAGATGGACTTCTAGTCTCGTCTCGACGAGCGAACGGGGCCCCGACCGGAAACGGCCGGGGCCCCGTTCTGATTCCTGGAGGCGCGGAAGGAACATCTCCCGCCCGGCCGACGCCCGCAGTCAGCTGCACTTGGCGGCTTCGCGGGCCCGAGTGGCAGCGGATTGGCCGCGCGGCCGATTGACCGCCGCCCGGACGTGCGGCACGCTGGGTGCCGTGCGCCCGGCCCCGGGCGCGAACCCGAGGCTTCCCATGTCCCGCCACCTCGCCCGTCGCCCGCTCCGGTCGCTCCTGGCCGTGCTGGCCGCGACCGCGATGGCGCTCGCCGCCTGCGCGCCGAGCACGCCGGCCCTCACCGACCCCGTCGAGATCCTCCGGGCGGGCGCGGCGTCACTCGGCGCGATGGACAGCTTCCATCTGCGTGGCGTTGTCGACGGCGACGTTGCGCTCGACTTCGGAGGCATCAGCGGCGGGGCGCCGCTCCCATTGAACGGCACGACGCTCGACGGTGATGTCGACGTGGCCGCCGGCGAGCTTGCCGTGGAGCTCTTCGCGCCGGCCCTTCTCAACCTTCGCCTCAACCTGGTCGTTGCGGACGGGTCCGCCTTCCTCCGGGCCCCCATCCTGGTCGGTGATGGCTGGGTCCGGGCCCCGCTCGACGGTGGCTTCGCCGGCGATCCCGCCGCGGCGCTCGACGGGCTGCAGGTGTTCCTCGCCCGGCCCGAGCTCGTCCCGGAAAAGCTCCCCGACGTCCGGTGCGTGGGAACCGACTGCTACGGCGTCCGTGTCGTCGTCCCTGCGGGCGACATCCGCGTGGCGCTCGGGTGGCTCGGCGACGCGATCCCCGGGCTGTCCGGTGACGCGGTCGGCGCAGTGACCGTCACCGCCGGCGTACGCAAGGACACCCGCCAGCTCGCGACACTCGGCCTGGACGTCCCGGCCGGGGGGACCGAGCCCCTCCGGATCCTCCTCGAGCTGAGCCGGGTCAACGAGCCTGTCACGATCGCGCCGCCGCCGGCCGACGAGACGCAGGGGGCTCCGGGCGGCTGACCCCGCCGCGACCGGCGCGGTGACTTCCCGCGAAGAGGCGGCGAAGCCGCGGCCGGTACAATCGGGG
Source organism: uncultured Chloroflexia bacterium (assembly GCA_963698595.1). Classification (GTDB taxonomy): domain Bacteria; phylum Chloroflexota; class Limnocylindria; order Limnocylindrales; family CSP1-4; genus CTSoil-043. The sequence goes on along the minus strand of CAVORL010000006.1, from coordinate 880,329 downwards.
CGTGGATCCCACCCCTCCCTGGCTCGACGAGGCCGAGCCGCCCGCGCCCGACGCACCGGCCCCGGACGACGCCGAGCCGTGGGGCTCGCCGGGCGCCGATCCGCGCGCCCCGGCGCGTGACCGTGGGCTCGCAACCGGGGCTGCCGACCGCGAGGAGCTGGAGGCCCGGATCCTCGCTCGCCTGAACCCGGAACAGGCCCGTGCCGTGACGTCGACCGACGGCCCCCTCCTCATCCTGGCCGGCGCCGGCTCGGGCAAGACGCGCGTCGTCGCCCATCGGGTCGCGTACCTCGTGGGCGTGCAGAACATCGCCCCCTGGCGGATCCTGGCTGTCACGTTCACGAACAAGGCCGCCGGCGAGATGCGCGAGCGGATCATCGCCCTCGTCGGGACCGACGACGGCCGCAAGGTCGAGATGGGCACGTTCCACGCGCTGTGCGCCCGCATCCTGCGCCGCGATGGGGAGACCATCGGCCTGTCGCCACGCTTCGTCATCTACGACACCGACGACCAGCTGAGCCTCATGAAGCAGGTGTTCCGGGAGCTCGACCTGCCGGTCCAGGGTGGAGTCCTGCGGCCGCGCACGGTGCTCGAGGCGATCAGCAGGGCCAAGAACAACCTCGAATCGGTGGCCGACCTCGTCGAAGGGGCGATGACCCATCTCGAGCGCGAGATCGGCCGCATCGCAACGCGCTACTCCGAGCGCCTGCGCGCGGCAGGGGCTCTCGACTTCGACGACCTGCTGGTCGAGACCGTCCGGCTCCTCGAGACGCAGCCGGAAGTCCTCGCCCGCTACCAGGCTCGCTGGCGCTACCTCCACGTCGACGAGTACCAGGACACGAACGCGGCCCAGTACCGGATCGTCCGGGCCCTCGCCGGCGCCCACCACAACCTGTGCGTGGTCGGGGACGACGACCAGTCGATCTACGCCTGGCGCGGCGCAGACCTGCGCAACATCCTCGACTTCGAGCGCGACGAGCCCGGGGCGACCGTCGTGAAGCTGGAGCAGAACTACCGGAGCACGCAGCTCATCCTCGACGCCGCCCATGCCGTCGTCACCCGCAACGCCGGGCGCAAGGACAAGCAGCTCTGGACCGAGCGGGCCGGGGGCCGCCCCATCCAGCGCTTCGAGGCCTACAACGAGGAAGAGGAGGCCGAGTGGATCGCGCGCCAGGTCGAGGCGCTTCTCGGCGGCCGGGCAGCGCTCACCCGCCGGGCCGACGAGCCCAACGGCCTCCGCCCGCGGGACATCGCGGTCCTCTACCGGACGAACGCCCAGTCGCGGGCCATCGAGGAGGCGTTCCTGCGCTACGGGATCCGCTACCAGCTCATCGGAGGGACGCGGTTCTACCAGCGCCGCGAGGTGAAGGACGCCCTGGCCTACCTGCGCGTGCTCCGGAGCGACACCGACGAGGTGAGCTACGAGCGGATCGTCAACCTGCCCGCCCGCGGGATCGGCGAGAAGTCCCTCGAGGTGCTTCGGATGGCTGCCGCCGAGCCGGAGCAGACGTACTGGAGCGCCCTCGAGCGGGCGGCGGCCGGCGACCTCATCGTCCTCGCCGCCCGCGCCCGCGGCGCGGTGGCGGACTTCGTCGCCCTCGTGCGCCGCCTGCGCAGCAGGATCGGCGTCCTCGGGCTGCCCGAGCTGCTCGACGACGTGCTGGAGGTCTCCGGTTACCGGGCCATGCTCGCGGACGGCACCGAGGAGAACGAAGAACGCTGGCGGAACCTGCTGGAGCTCCGCTCCGTGACAACCCGCTACGACGATCTCGCTCCGGAGGATGCGCTCGACCGGCTCCTCGAGGAAACGGCCCTCGTCGCCGACCAGGACGCCTACGAGTCAGATGCCGACGCCGTGACGCTCATCACGCTCCATGCCGCGAAAGGCCTCGAGTTCGGGGCGGTCTTCATCTCGGGCCTGGAGGAAGGCGTCTTCCCGCACAGCCGGGCGCTCGACGACGAGACCCAGCTCGAGGAGGAGCGCCGACTCGCCTACGTCGGGATCACGCGGGCCAAGGAGCGGCTCTTCCTCTCGCACGCCTGGCAGCGCGCGACGTGGGGCCCGGGCGGCGGTGGGCCGTCCGTCCCGTCACGGTTTCTCTTCGAGATCCCGGCCGACCTCATGGAGGGTCCCCGCCTGGCGCCGGGGGAGGGGAGCGACGCTGCGTACGACCTGGATCTCGCCTTCGGCGCCCGGCGCAGCAGCCGCTTCGGGGCCCCGATCCGGCCCCGCGGCGGGGCGTTCCGGGCCGGGAGCGGCCGCCCCGGCGCGCCCGCGGACGGCTCCAGCTTCCGTCCGAGCCGCGACCTCGCTGCGCGACGGGCCGCGTTCGAGGCCGGGGCTGCGTCGGGGTCGCTCGAGGTGCCGGTCGGGCACCGCCGCTTCGGCGATCGCAGCGGCGGCAGCGATGACCACCCCGATGCCGCCTTCGCGGACGAGCTCCCGGTGCTACGGACCGCTCCGCCGCCCGCGGTGGGCGCCGCGCCTGCGCGTCCCGCGTCCGTGCCGCGCGTCCGCGTCCCCGGGGAGCGGATGTTCCGGGACGGCGACCGCGTGGTCCACGCTCGCTTCGGGGACGGCGTGGTCGTGACGAGCAAGCTGACCCGCGACGACGAGGAGGTCACCGTGGCGTTCCGCGGCGGCGGCGTGAAGACGCTCCTGGCCAGCATGGCGCACCTGGAGGCCAGCGGCTAGGGCCGATGGCGCGGACCGGCGGCGTGGCCCGCCGCGACGGCCACCCACGGGGCCGCTCGTCGCACCCGCCATCGTTGCCGATGACTACACTCGCCCCGATGAGCGCACCAGACCTGCCCGTCGATCCCGGCCTCGTCGCGGCCGCGGCCGCCCTGGGGCTGGAGGCCGCCGCGGGGCGCCACGCCGCCCTCGCCGACGAGGTGGCCGAGGCCAACCGCGCCTACTACGTCGAGGATGCGCCGACGATCAGCGACGCCGAGTACGACGCGAAGCTCCGGGAGCTCGTCGCGCTGGAGGCCGCGTTTCCCGGAGCTCCGCACGCCGGAGTCGCCGACTCAGCGCGTCGGAGCGGCCGGCACCGACGAGGCGAGCCCATTCGCCGAGGTCCGCCATGATCGCCCGATGCTCAGTCTGGGCAACGCCCTCGGGGAGGAGGAGTTGCGGGCCTTCGATGCCCGCCTCCGCCGCGGCCTCGGCGCGCCCCCGGCCCCGGACCCGGCACCCCGCCTCCAGTACGTTGCGGAGCTGAAGATCGACGGCCTTGCCGTCAGCCCTGCGCTACCGCGCCGGGCGCTTCCTCCGCGGCGCCACGCGTGGCGACGGCACGACCGGCGAGGACGTGACGGCAAACCTGCGCACGATCCTGGCGATCCCGGCCCGCCTCCGGGAGCCCGCGACGCTCGAGGTGCGCGGCGAGGTCTACATGCCGAAGGCGGAGTTCGCCCGGATCAACGCCGAGCGCGAGGAGCGCGGGTTGCCGCTCTACGCCAACCCGCGCAACAGCGGGGCCGGGTCCCTGCGCCAGCTCGACCCGGCCGTGACGGCCAGCTCGGCGCCTGGCGTTCTGGGCCTATCAGCTCCTCGAGGAGACGGCGCCGGCCCAGGCGACCCTCTTCGGCGGCCGCCGAGGTGGCGGGCCCCCCGGCCGTCGGGAGCCAGTCGCAGGCGCTGGCGCGCCTCGAGGCCCTTGGCTTTCCCGTCAACCCGCACCGCGAGGCCGGCCTCGACATCGAGGGCGTCGTCGCCTTCGTCGATCGCTGGCGCGAGCCGCGCCACGACCTGGAGTACGAGACGGACGGCGTCGTCGTGAAGGTCGACGACGTCGAGCAGCAGGTGCGCCTGGGGATGGTGGCGCGGGCCCCGCGCTGGGCGATCGCCTTCAAGTTCCCGCCGGAGCAGGTCGAGACCGTCGTCGAGGACATCGTCGCGTACGTCGGGCGGACGGGCACGCTGACCCCGGTGGCGCACCTGCGGCCGGCGAAGGTTGCCGGCAGCACCGTTGCCCGGGCGACCCTCCACAACCTCGACGAGGTCCGCCGCAAGGACGTCCGGGTCGGCGACCACGTCGTGCTCCAGAAGGCCGGCGACGTGATCCCGGAGGTCGTGCGCGCCGGTCCCCGAGCGGCGCACGGGCGACGAGCGGGTCTTCGAGATGCCCGCCACGTGCCCGGTCTGTGCCACGTCGGTCGTCCGCGACGAGGGCGCCGTGCGCCACTACTGCCCGAACCCCGCGTGCCCGGCGCGGCGGGCCCAGGAGCTCGCGCACTTCCTCGGTCGCGGAGGGATGGACGTGGAGGGCGCCGGGTGGGCCGTCCTGGAGCAGCTCCTCGAGCGCGGCATGATCCACTCGCGCGGCGACGTCTTCCGCTTGCGCGTCGAGGACCTCGAGACCCTGGAGCGGTTCGCCCGGAAGAGCGCCGAGAACCTGGCGGCTGCCATCGAGCGGGCGCGGGTCGGGCGGCCCTTCGCCCGGGTCCTCAACAGCCTCGGGATCCCGCAGGTCGGCGAGGCCACGGCGATCGATCTCGGCCGCTGGCTTGCCGGGCGGGTGTCCCCGGACCGCCTTCCCGTCCCGCGGCCCCGGACGCCGTACCGGACCGGTGGTTCGCCGCCGCGGAGGCCGAGCTGCGCCGGGTCGCCGCGGAGGAGCCCGACTCCTTCACCGAGGTGATGGGCATCGGGCCGACGGTTGCCACCGCGATCGCCGGCTGGTTCACTGACCCGGCCACGCGCGACGGTCTCCGCGAGCTCGTCGACGCGGGCGTCGTCCCCGAGCGCCCGGTCCCGCCCGTGGCGCGGGGCCGGGCGGAGGCCGTGAGCCGGGACCCTCTCCGGCAAGACCGTCGTGGTCAGCGGATCGATCGACGGCTTCAGCCGCGAGGAGGCCGAGGAGGCGATGCGCGCCGCCGGTGGGAAGGCCGCCGGATCCGTCTCGAGGAAGACGGACTATCTCGTCGCCGGCCCCGGTGCCGGAAGCCAAGCTCCGAAGGCGCAGGAGCTCGGGATCCCGATCCTCGACGCCGATGGCTTCCGGGCGCTCCTGCCGGAAGGGTCGGCACGAGGACGCTCTCGCCTGACCGCCTCCGCGCTCCGCTATGATCCGCGTTCATGGGGACCCTCTCCCGCGCCGACGTCGAGCACGTCGCGCACCTCGCCCGCCTCGGCCTCCGCGACGAGGAGCTGACGCGCCTCGAGGGCCAGCTCAACCACATCCTCGACCAGTACGCGGTCCTCGCCCGGCTCGACACGGACGGCATCCCGCCGACGGCGCAGGTGATCGAGCTGGAGAACATCCTCCGCGACGACGTGGCCCGGCCTTCGCTCGACGTCGACGAGGCGCTCGCGAACGTTCCCGAGCGCGACGGTGATGTCGTCGTCGTGCCCGCGATCCTCGGCGGTGAGCCGGGAGTCAGCCGACCGTGACCGACCGCGCGCTGACCCGGCTGGCCGCGCACGAGATGGCGTCGCTCCTGCGCGTCGGGTGAGCTCACGTCGCGCCACCTGGCGGAGGCCCACCTCGCGGAGGCCGAGCGCGGCAACCATGCCCTCAACGCGTGGCTTGCCCTCGATCGCGAGGGTGCGCTCGTGGACGCGCGCGCCGCCGACGCCCGCCTCGCTGCTGCGCGAGCCGACGGCGAGGCCGCGATGGCCGCGCTCCACCCCTTGTGCGGCGTCCCCGTCGGCCTGAAGGACCTCGTGACGCAGCGCGGCGCGCAGTGCACGGCCGGCTCGCGGATCCTCGAGGGCTACGTCGCCCCGTTCGACGCCCACGTCACGGAGCGCCTGCGCGACGTCGGCGCCGTGATCGTCGGCAAGACGAACATGGACGAGTTCGCGATGGGCTCGTCGACGGAGCATTCCGCGTACGGTCCGACGGCCAACCCGTGGGATCTCGACCGCGTGCCGGGCGGAAGCTCGGGCGGGTCGGCCGCGGCGGTTGCCGCGTTCCACGTGCCGCTGGCGATCGGCACGGACACGGGCGGCTCCATTCGCCAGCCGGCAGCGCTCTGCGGGATCGTCGGCATGAAGCCCACCTACGGCCGGGTGAGCCGCTACGGCATCGTGGCGTTCGCCAGCTCGCTCGACCAGATCGGGCCGTTGGCTCGCGACACGCGCGACGCGGCGCTGCTTCTCCACGCCGTCGCCGGGCGCGACGAGCGCGACTCTACGTCCTCCCCGATCGCGATCCCCGCGGAGCTCCTCGATCTCCCCGCGTCCGACGACGAGGCGGCGAGCGCCCTGCGGGGTGTCCGCCTGGGCCTCCCCCGCGAGTACTTCGTGGCCGGCATGGAGCCGGGCGTCGAGGCCCGGGTGCGCGAGGCGGTCGCGGACCTCGAGGCCGCCGGCGCCGAGATCGTCGAGGTCAGCCTGCCCCACACCGACTACGGGCTGGCGACGTACTACATCGTGGCTCCCGCCGAGGCCTCGGCGAACCTGGCCCGCTACGACGGGATCCGCTTCGGGAGGGCCGTCCGCGGCGGCGACGTTCTCGCCAACTACCTCGCGACCCGCGGCAGCGGCTTCGGCGAGGAGGTCAAGCGCCGGATCATGCTCGGCACCTATGCCCTCTCGGCGGGCTACTACGACGCGTACTACGTGAAGGCGCAGAAGGTCCGAACGCTCATCAAGGGCGACTTCGACACCGTCTTTGGGAGCGGGATTGACGCCCTCGTGGCCCCGACGAGCCCGTCGGTGGCCTGGCCGTTCGGGGCGAAGATGGTCGATCCTGTCGCCATGTACCTGTCCGACGCCTGCACGCTCCCGGTGAACGTCGCCGGGCTGCCCGGGATCTCCGTCCCGTGCGGCCTCTCCGATGGCCTTCCGGTCGGGCTCCAGCTCATCGGGCCCGCGTGGAGCGAGGGCCGGCTCCTGGCCCTCGCCCGAGGGTACGAGGGGATCACCGCGGGGGCCGCCTGGCGTCGGCCTGGAGCCGCCGGGCTTCGCCGCGACCGCACGACCCGGTCGGCCCAACGCCGGCCCAGCGAGCCGCCGTGCTCGCGGGAGGGAGCTGAGATGCCCGAATCCGCCCCGCGTCCGCCGCTGGAGGCCCGCGTCCTCTCCGAGCGCGTCATGGCCGTGCCGCCATCGGGTATCCGCCGCTTCTTCGACATCGCCGCGACGATGCCCGACGTCATCAGCCTCGGGATCGGCGAGCCCGACTTCGCCACGCCCGCGCAGATCATCGAGGCCGGCGTGGCCAGCCTGCACGCCGACCGCACGCACTACACCAGCAACTACGGGACGATCGAGCTGCGCCGCGCCCTGTCCGGAGCACCTCGAGCGGCGCTACGGCGTCGGCTACGACCCGGCAACGGAGATCCTCGTGACCGTCGGCGCCTCGGAGGCGCTCGACCTCGCGATGCGGGCGACGCTCGACCCGGGCGACGAGGTGATCCTCCACGAGCCGTCGTACGTGGCGTACCCGCCCGCGATCATCTTCTCCGGCGGCGTGCCGCGACGCTGTCGCGACCCGTTTCGAGAACGACTTCGCCCTCGACCCGGCCGCGGTGGAGGCGGCGATCACGCCGCGCACGAAGGGGCTCTTCCTCGGCTACCCGTGCAACCCGACCGGAGCGGTCCTCCCGCCCGCCGTCCAGGACGAGCTGGCGGCGATCGCGGTCCGCCACGACCTCCTCGTGTACTCCGACGAGATCTACGACCGGCTCGCGTACGGCGACTACCGCCACCGGGCGATGAGCGCGCTGCCCGGGATGCGTGAGCGCACGATCCTCATGGGCGGCTTCTCGAAGTCGTACGCGATGACCGGCTGGCGCGTCGGCTACGTGTGCGCCCCGCAGGCGCATCCTCGAGGGCATGGTCAAGGTCCACCAGTACGGGATCATGTCGGCCCCCACGACCGCCCAGGACGCCGCGCTCGCGGCCCTCGCCACGGGCGAGCCGGACGTCGAGCGGATGCGCCGCCGAGTACGACCGCCGCCGCCGTCTCCTCGTGGACGGCCTCAACGCTCTCGGCCTCGAGACGTTCGAGCCGCGCGGCGCCTTCTACGCCTTCCCGCGCATCACCTCCACCGGCCTCGACGACGAGACGTTCGTCGAGCGGCTGCTCGAGGAGGAGCACGTGGCGGCCGTGCCCGGCAGTGCCTTCGGGCCCTCGGGACAGGGCCACGTCCGGATGTGCTACGCGACGGGCTACGACAAGCTCGAGGAGGCCCTGGCGCGGATCGGGCGCTTTGTCGGGCGGACCCGCGGAACGGAGCCCGCGTAGATGGGTCCGCCGCTGGCACGGGCCCCCTTCCCGGTCTGGACCGGCGCCGCCCCCGAGGGGCACGCGTGACGGGAGCCGCGGCACGGGGCTCCGCCACGGAGCGCTACGAGGCGGTCATCGGGATCGAGGTCCACTGCCAGGTCCGGACCGCCAGCAAGATGTTCTGCGCCTGCGCCGTGCCCGACCCCGACGCGGCGCCGAACACCCACACCTGCCCGGTCTGCCTGGCCCTCCCCGGGGTCCTTCCGACGATCAACCGGGCGGCCGTGGAGCACGTCCTCACGACCGGGCTCGCCATCGGCGCGAGCGTCCCTGCGGCGACCCGCTGGGACCGCAAGAACTACTTCTATCCGGACCTCCCGAAGGGCTACCAGATCAGCCAGTACGACCTGCCCCTCGCCTCGAACGGGTCGCTGACGTTCGACACGTCCGAGGGGCCCGTGCGGATCGGCATCACCCGGGCGCATCTCGAGGAGGACACGGCGAAGCTCGTGCATGCCGCGGGGCCCGGAGCGGCGAGCGCGTCAGCCTCGTCGACTTCAACCGGGCGGGCGTGCCCCTCATGGAGATCGTGACCGACCCGGACGTGCGGACCGCCGAGCAGGCCCGCCGCTACGCCGAGGAGCTGCGGCTCCTCCTGCGGGCGATCGATGTCTCCGACGCCGAGATGGAGAACGGCCAGATGCGGGTCGAGGCGAACGTCTCCCTGCGGCCGCGCGGCTCCGAGCCGTTCGGGACCCGGATCGAGGTCAAGAACATGAACTCGCTGCGGTCGGTCGAGCGGGCCATCGCCTACGAGATCGAGCGCCAGGCAGCCGCCCTCGACGCCGGCGAGCCGCTCCGCCAGGAGACCCGCGGCTGGGACGACGCCAGGGGCGCCACGTACGTCATGCGGGTCAAGGAGTCCTCGGACGACTACCGCTACTTCCCGGAGCCGGACCTGCCGCCGCTCCACCTGGACCCGGCCTGGCTCGCTGAGCTTCGGGCCGCCCTCCCGGAGCTGCCGGCCGCGCGCCGCGCCCGCTACGCGGACGAGCCCGGGCTCTCGCCGTACGACGCCGCCGTGCTCGTGAACGACGAGGAGATGTCCGATCGCCTTCGAGGCGCTCCGCGCCGCCGGCCCGGACCTGCCCGCCAAGGAGGTCGCGAACTTCGTCACCGGGGACTACGGCCGCGCCCTCAAGGAGCGCACGGAGCGGACGACCGCGGGCCTCGCCGGCCGCGCCGACGCCGTCTCACTGGCCCACGTGCTCCGGGAGATCCTCGCGGGCCGCCTGAGCCGGCCGAACGCGCGCGAGGTGGTCGACGCCCACCTGGCAAGCGGCGAGCCCGCCGCCGCCATCGTCGCCGCGCGTGGCATCACCCAGATCTCCGACGCCGACGCCGTGGCGCGGCTCGTCGACGACGTGATCGCGGCCAACCCTGCCGCGGTGGCCGACCTCCGGGCCGGCAAGGAGCAGGCAGTCGGGTTCCTCGTGGGGCAGGTCGATGAAGGCCTCGCGCGGTCAGGCCAACGCAGCCCTCGTGCAGGCCGCGCTCCGCGCGCGGCTCGGCGAGGTGGACGACGCATGATGCAGGTGGGCTACGTGCTCGTCGTCGCGGGCGTCGCGCTCGCTCGTGCTCGGGTGCCTGCGAGCCCGCGAGCCGTGGCGCCGCTACCGGGACCTGCAGGTCCGGGACGACAACGCCGCACGCTACCGCGCCTGGCGCGGCGGTCCCGCGTCAGAGGCGGACGAGAAGACCGGCGCATCGGTTGCGATGGAGCTGTGGCGTCGCCGGGCCCGCACGTGGGCCGCGGTTGCGGCCGTGGGCGCCGTGCTTGCCGATCGCCGGCTTCGTCCTCGCTGCGAGCTGAAGCCCCGCCCGAGCGCTGCGTCCCGCCGGGTCCTCCCGCGACCGGCTGGTGCCCGGTCCGCGCTGCCGGACGTCAGCGGCCCAGTCGCCAGAGCTCCACGGACAGGCAGCGGTCCATCACCACGTCGAGCCCGCCCGCCCGCGCGATCCGGGCCGCCTCCCAGCTCACGATTCCCGAGCTGCAGCCAGAGCACGCGCGCGCCGGACGCCACCGCCTCCGCGGCATGGGCGGGACACTCCTCGGGCCGCCGGAACACGTCAACGACGTCGAACGGGCCGGTGGCGTCGACCGCCGCAGCCAGGTCCGGGTAGGCCGCGACGCCGCCGACCGTGGCGAAGCGGGGCGTCACCGGGACGGCGTCGAGCCCAGCCCCGAGCAGGGCCAGAAGGACCCCGCGCGAAGGGCGCCCCGGGCGGTCCGAGGCGCCGACGACGGCGACCCGCGGGCGCGCCCGCAGCAGCGCCGCGATCGCCGCGTCGTCCAGTTGCGGAACGCGGCCTCGGTCCTCCTGGAGGTCGAGGACCTCGGCAGGGCGGGGCGGGGCGGCATCATCCATGTCGAGAGCATTGCACGGGGCTTCTCCGTGCGTGCATACTCCAACTCGACCGGATCACCGGCCATCTGATCGCCCCGGCCTGTGGCGTGAGGCGATCTCAAGACACGCACCCGCGGCTCCCGGTCGGTCCGCCGGCCCGATTCGCGGGCCCGCGCAAAAGGAGGAGAGTCCTTGCGCACGTCTCGCGGGCTGCTCGTCTCGATCGCAGCAGCCTCCATCCTGTTCGCCGCCTGTGGCGGCGGCGCCACCCCGACGCCAGCCGAGACGGCCGCGCCGACGGCTGCCCCCCCGACCGAGGCGCCGACGGCAGCCCCTGTCGCCTACAAGGCCTGCATGGTCTCCGACGTCGGCGGCATCGACGACAACAGCTTCAACGAGAACGCCTGGAAGGGCATGCAGGACGCCGCCGCCAAGCTCGGCGTCGAGGTCAAGTTCCTCGAGTCCCGTGCTGCGACGGACTACGAGAAGAACCTGAACCAGTTCGTCAGCGAAGGCTGCGACATGATCGTGACCGTCGGGTTCCTCCTCGGCGACGCCACGGCGGCCGCGGCCACGGCGAACCCGGACACCCGGTTCGCGATCGTCGACTACGCCTACGACCCGGCCCTTCCGAACGTCGAGGGCCTCGTCTACACCACGAACGAGGCCGCGATGCTCGCCGGCTACGTGTCCGCCGGCATGTCCGCGTCCGGCATCATGGGCACCTTCGGCGGCATCAACATCGGCGGCCCGGTGACCGACTTCATGGACGGCTTCGTCGCCGGCGCCAACTACTACAACAAGGAAGCGGGCGCCAGCGTCCGCGTCCTGGGCTGGGATCGCCGCGACGAAGGAAGGCTCCTTCACCGGCGACTTCGATTCGCTCGACAATGCGAAGGCGATCGCGGTCCCGATGATCCAGGAGGGCGCCGACGTCATCCTGCCGGTCGGCGGCCCGATCGGCGGCGGCGCCTACGCGGCGCTCCAGGAGTCCGCGGCCGCGGACTACGGGATCGGCGTCGACGTCGACTGGTGTCAGTCCGCTCCCCAGTACTGCGACGTCCTCCTCACCAGCATCCTGAAGAAGATCGACGTCTCGGTCGCTGCGGCGGTCGAGCGCGGCCTCAACGGCGAGGCCGCGCAGCCGGTCTTCGTCAGCACGCTGGCCAACGGCGGCGTCGACATGGGCCCGTTCAACGAGTACGAGTCGGCGGTTCCCGCAGGAGCTCAAGGACGGCGTCGCCGCCCTGAAGGCCAAGATCATCTCGGGCGAGGTCAAGGTCGCCGACTACTTCGCCCCCTAGCGGTCGCTTCCGCGACCTGATTCCGGACAGGCGGCGTCTCCGCAGGCGCCGCCTGTCCGCAACCCGCTCACGACGAGGCAGGCGTGAAGCTCGAGCTGCGGGGCATCACCAAGCTCTTCCCGGGCGTCATCGCGAACGAAGGCGTCGACCTGACGGTCGAGCCCGGGCAGATCCACGCGCTGCTCGGCGAGAACGGCGCCGGCAAGACGACGCTCATGAACGTCCTGTACGGCCTGTACAAACAGGACGAGGGCGAGGTCCTGATCGACGGCACGCCGGTCGCATTCCGCCATCCCGGCGACGCGATCAAGGCCGGCATCGGCATGGTCCACCAGCACTTCATGCTGGTGCCCGTCTTCACGGTGACCGAGAACGTCATGCTCGGCGTCGAGTCGACGCGCGGACCCCTGAAGGTCCTCGACAAGCCGACGGCGCGTGCGCGGATCCTCGAGATCTCCGCCCAGCACAACCTCGACGTGGACCCGGACGCCCTGGTCGAGGACCTGCCGGTCGGCGTCCGTCAGCGCGTGGAGATCATCAAGACGCTCTACCGGAAGTCCGACCTCCTGATCCTCGACGAGCCGTCGGCGGTGCTCACGCCGCAGGAGACGGACGAGCTCTTCGAGATCATGCGCTCGCTGCAGGCCGGCGGGACATCGATCATCTTCATCACCCACAAGCTCAACGAGGTCCTCGAGATCTCCGACCGGATCACCGTGCTGCGGCGCGGGAAGGTCGTGGGCTCCGCCCTGCCGGCCGAGGCGACCCAGCAGTCGCTGGCCCAGATGATGGTGGGGCGTCCCGTCGAGCTCGAGGTCGAGAAGTGCAGCTGCCACGCCAGCCGAGCCGATCCTCGAGATCTCCGGCCTCTCGGTCCATCGACGATCGCGGCCACGCGGCCGTCCGCGACCTCGACCTCGTCGTCCGTGCCGGCGAGATCGTGGCCATCGCCGGCGTCCAGGGCAACGGCCAGACCGAGCTCGTCGAGGCGATCACGGGACTCCGCAGGCCGACGGCCGGGACGATCAGGATCGCCGGCGAGGTGATCCGGCCGAGCCCGCGCCGCATCTTCGAGGCCGGGCGTCGCCCACGTGCCGGAGGACCGTCTCGAGGAGGGCCTCGTCCCGGCGTTCACGATCGCCGAGAACCTCGTCCTCAACACGTACTACCTGAAGCCCTACGCGGACGGCCTGCGACTTCACCGTGACGCGATCCTCGCCACGGCGACCGACCTCGTCGCCCAGTTCGACGTCCGCACACCGAGCGTCATGAACGAGGCGGCGACCCTCTCCGGCGGCAACCAGCAGAAGGTCATCGTGGCCCGCGAGTTCTCGCGGCCGATCAGGCTGCTCGTGGCCGCCCAGCCCACGAGCGGACTCGACGTGGGCTCCATCGAGTACATCCACGGGAGGGTCGTCGAGAAGCGCGACGAGGGGGCGGCGGTACTCATCGTTTCCACCGAGCTCGACGAGGTCCTTGCCCTCGGCGATCGCATCGCCGTGATGTACCAGGGGCGGGTCGTGGCGATCCTCGACCCGTCGGAGGCGACGCCGGAGCGGCTGGGCCTCTACATGGGTGGCGCCGCGGACGCGGGCCGTCGGCGACGAGCCCGTCCGGCCTCCCGAAGGCCCGAAGCCGCCGCGCTGCCGGTCCGCAGGCGGAGCCGCAGATGGGAGGATCGGCGCCATGAGCGACGAGCGCCCCGTGACGCCCCCCGCCGGGGCCGGCGTCACGCCCCCGCCGGGCCGGCGTCACGCCCCCCGCCGGGGCCGGCGTCACGCCCGGCGACACCGCGGATCCGGGTCCCCAGCCTGAGGCTCCCGAGCCCACGCCCGAGGTCGAGGTCGCCGGCCGCGCCCGACGGTGGCTCGGTCGCCTCCTCGTCCCGTTCCTGGCTGTCTTCACCGCGCTGGTGATCGGCGCCCTCGTCATCGTCTTCTCGGACCAGGCGCTCGTCGCGCTCTGGATCACCGATCCGCTCAAGGCGCTGGGCAGATCGATCGGCGCCGTCGGTGACGGGTACGGAGCCCTGTTCAGCGGAGCGCTCGGCAGCCCTCAGCGCTACGCCGCCGCGTTCGCTTCCGGCGACGTCGGCCAGATCAAGGCGGCGTTCAACCCGATCAGCGAGTCCCTCCTCGCGGCCACTCCCCTGATCTTCACCGGCCTTGCCGTCGCCCTCGGCTTCCGCAGCGGCCTGTTCAACATCGGCGCCGAGGGCCAGCTCCACATCGGCGCGATCGTCGCGACCTTCGTCGGCTTCTCGATCACCGGCCTGCCGCTCTTCATCCACCTGCCGCTGGCCCTCGCGGCGGGCTTCCTCGGGGGGCGCCCTGTGGGGGTTCGTCCCGGGCTCCTCAAGGCCCGGACCGGGGCCCACGAGGTGATCGTCACCATCATGCTCAACTACGTCGTCCTACCAGGTCCTCAACTGGGTCCTCCGCCAGTCCTTCTACCAGCGGCCGGGGCGGAGCGACCCGGTCTCGCCGATCGTCGACCCGGGCTCGGTGATCCCCCCGATCATCGAGGGGTTGCGGGTCAACTGGGCGTTCGCCCTTGCCCTCGTCGCGGCCGCGTTCGTCTCGTGGCTCCTGTTCCGCTCGACCCTCGGGTTCGAGTTTCGGGCGGTGGGGCTCAACCCCTCGGCCGCGCGGTACGCGGGCATCAGCATCTCGCGAGCCCTCGTCCTCACGATGGCCATCTGTGGCGGCCTCGCCGGCCTCGCCGGCACGACCGAGATCCTGGGCGTCAACAAAGCCCTCACACCCGGGCTTCTCGCCCGGCTACGGCTTCGACGGCATCGCGATCGCCCTGCTCGGAGGGTCGTCGCCCGTTGGGGTGGTGCTCGCGGCCCTTCTCTTCGGCGTGCTGCGCGCGGGGGCGACCCCGATGCAGGCGGCCACCGGGATCCCGATCGACCTCGTCGTGGTCATCCAGGCGCTCGTGATCATGTTCGTCGCCGCACCGGCCCTGATCCGCGAGATCTACCGGATCAAAGCTGCCCGCACGACGGGCACCGAGATCATGGCCCAGGGGTGGCGGACGTGAGCGGGGCAGGTCCGGTGACGGCAGGCGCGAGGAGAGTCAATCGCCGGTCGCTCGGCCTGGCGATCTTCTACTTCGCCCTCTCCGCGATCATCCTCCTGGTCTTCGGGGCGGGGATCCAGCCGGGCACCGAGACGAGCTTCGGCCTCAACCTCGGGCTGGCCCCGGTGATCCCGCTCCCGGACCTCGTCGTGCCCACGTCGCCGACGCTCTACCTCATGGCCGGGGTGACCGCGTTCTGCGGCGCCCTCCAGCTGACCCGCGCCGTGGGCGCGAAGTGGGCGGTCCTCCTCTCGATCGCGATGATCGCGTTCGTCTTCGGCTTCCTCACCTGGACGGCGGCCGACAAGTCGATGAGCCTGGTCGGCGTCTTCCAGACCACCCTCTACCGCGCCGTCCCGATCACCTTCGGCGCCCTCTCGGGCGTCCTCTGTGAGCGGTCCGGCGTTGTCAACATCGCGATCGAGGGGATGCTCCTGTCGGGGGCCTTCACGGCGGCCGTCGTCGCCAGCATCACCGGCAACAACTGGATCGGCGTGATCGGGGCGGTGATCGCCGGCGGGCTGCTCGCCTTCGTGCTGGCGGTCCTCTCGATCCGCTACCGGGTGAACCAGATCATCGCCGGGACCGTGATCAACATCTTCGCGGTCGGCTTGACGAGCTTCCTGTCAACCCGCGTCCTGGCGGCCAACAAGCAGCTCAACGTCCCGCCACGCTTCGACCCGATCAGCATCCCGATCCTCTCCGACATCCCGATCATCGGGCCGGTCTTCTTCAGCGGCAATTTCTTCACGTACGCGCTCTTCGCGCTGATCATCGTCATCCACTTTGCGCTGTTCTACACACGCTACGGGCTCCGCGTCCGCTCCGTCGGCGAGCATCCGCGCGCGGCCGATACGGTGGGGATCAACGTCACCTTCACCCGGTACCGGAACGTGGTCCTGGGAGGCATGGTCGCCGGCCTCGGCGGGGCGTACTTCACGGTGGGATCGACGGGTGCCTTCGAGCGGGAGATGACGGCCGGCCGCGGGTTCATCGGCCTGGCGGCCATGATCTTCGGCGGCTGGACCCCGATCGGGGCCTTCCTGGCCGGCCTCGTCTTCGGCTTCGCTGACGCCCTCCAGAGCCGGCTTTCGATCCTGGGCTCGCCGGTGCCGTCCGAGTTCCTCCTCATGGTCCCGTACATCACGACGATCGTCGTCGTCGCGGGGCTCGTCGGCCGCGTCCGGATGCCGGCGGCGGACGGCCAGCCCTACAAGAAGGAGTGACGAGCACGGCCGACGATCGTCGTGCCCTCCCCGTCGGACCGCAGGTCGCCGACGCCGGCGCGCGCGTCGGACCGCGCCCGATCGTGCTCGACTGCGATCCGGGCCACGACGACGCGCTGGCCATCACGCTCGCCCTCGCGCGCCCCGAGCTCCGGCTGCTGGGGATCACCACGGTCGGCGGGAACTCCCCGCTGGCCAACACGACGCGCAACGCGCTGCGGGTCCTGGCCCTGCTGGGGCGCAGCGACGTCCCCGTGGCGCCCGGTGCGGAACGGCCGCTCCTCCGCGACAGCTGGACGCCGGTCGAGTTCCACGGCGCGAGCGGCCTCGATGGCGCCGACCTGCCGGAGCCGGAGGCTGCCCCCCGTCCGGAAGGGGCGCTGGCGCTCATGGAGGCGCTGGCCGCTGGCTCGGACCGCCTCGTCACGCTCGTCGCCACGGGCCCCCTGACCAACCTGGCGCTCCTGCTGCGGGCGCGCCCTCGCATCGGCGAGCGGATCGAGCGGATCTGCCTGATGGGCGGCTCGCTCGGGGAGGGGAACACGACCGCCGCCGCGGAGTTCAACATGTGGCAGGACCCGGAGGCGGCGGCGATCGTCTTCGGGAGCGGGATCCCGGTCTCGATGATGGGCCTCGACGTCACCCACCGGGCGCTCTTCCTGGAGCCCGACGTGGCGCGCCTGGAGGCGCTCGGGACGCGGGTCGCCCAGGTCTGGGTGGACCTCCTGCGCTTCTTCGCGGTCTACCATCGCCATCGCTACGGCTGGGACGGCTCGCCGATCCACGACGCCGTGGCGGTGGCGCACCTCGCGCAGCCTGGGCTCGTGACGACGGAGCTCCTGCGGGTGGACATCGAGACGGCCGGCGAGCTGACGCGCGGGCGGACGGTGGCCGACCGCGAGGGCCTGCGCGGCCTGGTGCCGAACGTGGAAGTGGGGGTCGACATCGCTCGGACGAGGTTCGTCGACCTTCTGGTCGAGGCGATCGCGTCCTACCGCTGACGTCGTTCCGGCGCGGGTCGTGGCACCATGGCGCTGCGACTCGGGTGTCGGGTCCGACCGGAGGGGGAGCGATGGCCACGCGGGTGCTGCTGCTGGTGGGGACGCCGAAGGGCGTGTTCATCCTCGAGTCCGACGCGGGACGCCGCGCCTGGTCGATGCGCGGGCCCCTGTGCGAGGGCTGGCCGGTCCACGACGTGAGCGTCGACCACGCGTCGGGCACGATCTACGCCGCGGCGGGAAGCCCCTGGTACGGCCCGGCGGTCTGGCGGTCAGACGACCTGGGCGAGACCTGGACGCACTCCTCGGCCGGGCTGACGTACGGCGACGATGGCCCGGCGATCCCCGCGCTCTGGAACGTCACAGCCGCCCACGGCGTCGTGTTCGCGGGGGCCGAGCCGGCGGGCCTCTTCCGTAGTGACGACGGCGGGGCGACGTGGGCCCACGTGGCCGGCCTCACGGCTCACCCGTCGCGCCCCGAGTGGCAACCGGGGGCCGGCGGCCTCATCCTCCACACGATCGTGCCCCACGCGACCGATCCGGCCCGGATGTGGGTCGGGATCTCGTCCGTCGGCACGTTCGAGACCCGCGACGATGGGAGCACCTGGGAGCCGCGCAACCGGGGCGTCCGTGCGGACTTCGCACCCGGCCCGGCGCCCGAGCTCGGGCAGTGCGTGCACAAGCTCGTGGCTGCCGCCGGGGAGCCGGAGACGCTGTACCAGCAGAACCACTGCGGCGTCTACCGGTCGGCGGACGGGGGGGCCAGCTGGACGGAGATCACCGAGGGCCTGCCGTCCGAGTTCGGGTTTGCGATGGTGGCCCATCCGCGGGATCCGGCCACAGCCTGGGTCATCCCGCTCAACGGGGCCGACCAGGGCAGGTTCGTTCCTGACGCGGCCGCCGCGGTGTGGCGTACGCGGGACCGGGGCGCGACGTGGGACCGCCTTGCCGCCGGGCTGCCCCAGGAGCACGCCTACGTCGGTGTCCTCCGCGAGGCGATGGCGGTCGACCGCCTCGATCCGGTCGGTGTCACGTTCGGCACCAGCACCGGCGCGCTGTGGACGAGCGCCGACGAGGGGGCGACGTGGAGCGAGATCGCGGCGCACCTGCCGCCGATCTGGTCCGTCGAAGCCGTCGTCCTCGAGGCCTGAGCGGCCCGATGGCGACCGTGGTCCTGCCCCGCTCCCTCGTGGCCCTCTTCCCGGGGACCGAGCGGCGGGTCGAGGTGGGAGGATCGACCGTCGGGGAGGTGGTGGCGGCGCTCGAGGCCCTGATCCCCGGCATGGCCGACCGGCTGCTCCAGCCCGGACCGGCCATCCGCGAGCATCTCAACGTCTTCGTCGACGGCGAGCGGGCCTCCCTCCGCACGCCGGTCGGGCCGGCTTCGACGGTCCACCTGATCCCGGCCGTCTCGGGCGGTTGAAGCCTGTCAGCGCTCGCCGCGCCGGAGCTCTCCCAGCCGCGCGTCGGAGATCCCCAGGTGGTGCGCCAGCTCGTGGCGGAGCGTCTCTTCGACGCCGGCCGTGAGGGCGTCCGCACCCCGGTACAGCCGCTCCAGGGGCCCGCGGTACAGCGTGATCACGCTGGGTACCGCGGCATGGCTGGCACCGAAGGCCGTCCGAGGCACCCCGCGGTAGAGGCCCAGCAGCCCCCGGGCGCCCGTCGAGGCGAGCTCCTCGGCGCTCGGCTCGTCGGCGATGACGACCGCGACCGTGAGCAGCTGCGCACGGTAGTCGTCCGGCAGGCGCTCGATGGCGGCGGTGAGGGCGGCCTCGAACGGGTCCGGGGCGACGGCCGGCGATTGCGGGTCCATGTCGTTGCGAGCCTACCTGCCACGGCCGGATCCGTCCCGACCGCTCTGCCGATCCCGCGCCCGCCATCGAAGCCGCGGGACGCTTGACCCGCGCCGGACCCAGGTCGTCGGCCGGCAGCGCCTGGCACGCCTCGGCAGCGAGTCGAACAGCCCACCCCGGTGCTGGGTCCGCGATGCTGGACCATCGGCTGCTTGCGGCGGGCGCCGACGAGGAGGACGATCGCGGCATGCCACAGATCATCCCGGTCGGGGCGTCGGCGCGGGTTCGCGTGCGCCGCCTGCTCATCGTCGCCCTCGTCGGCCTGGTGCTGGGGATCGGCTCGTTCGCGATGCTGGGCGCCATCACGCAGCCGCGGCGTACAACCCCGATCTACGACCCGCCGGTCCTCGCCGGTCAGCACATCTGGGGCGCCTGCTCCGGCGGGTTCTACGCCCGTCTCGAGGACACCATCGTGCTGACCTCCGCCGGTCACTGCGCCCGCGAGGGGACCGTTGCAACGGACCCTGACGGCACCGGAGTGCGCGGCGTCTTCGGCCCGACCGCACGGGTGGCCATCTGCCCGGACCAGGGGTACACCTGCGGGGCGCCGGACGTGAACTACCTGGTGGTGGCCGCGGACCGCATCCCGTGGGGGCGCCTGAACGTGGTGGACCTCGGGACGGGCGGCTACCGGACCATCCCGGCGGACACCCGCCCGCTCGCGTGCGCCGACATCGCGATCGGCGACCCGGTCGAGATCGACGGCCGCAACATCTACCGGAGCGGAACGGTGGCCGAGGAGGAGAGAACCTCGACGCCGGCCACGGCTCCGTCGTCCCGTGCATGATCGCCGCGCGCATCCGCGTGGAAACCGGCGATTTGGGCGGCGCAGTCCTCGTCCGGGGGTTGCCGGCGGGCGTCACGCTGCACAGCTACGGCGGGTTCCTCGGGTTCACGCCCCTCGCCGAGGCCCTGGCCGAGCTGCGGCTCGAGCTCTGCACCACGCCAGACTGCAATCTGGTCCCGCCCGCGCCAGACCCGACGACCGAAGCCGCCCGCGACCCCGCCGGCGGAGCCTGACGGCGCGGGCGGCGCCACGGCTCACGTGGCCGCGGCATCGTCGGCCACGGTCCCGGTGAGGCGTCGCCCCGGCGGCGCAGGCCGGCCCCGGCCGGTACCATTGACCCCCCGTGACGACGATCGCCCCCAACGACTTCACCCATCTCCACGTCCACTCGGAGTTCTCCCTCCTCGACGGGCTTGGCCGGATCGGTGACCTCGTGGACGAGGCTGAGCGGCTCGGCTTCGACTCGCTGGCCCTGACCGACCACGGGGCGCTCTACGGCGCCGTGGCCTTCTACCAGGCGGCAAAGGCCAAGGGGATCAAGCCGATCATCGGCGTGGAGACGTACGTCGCCCGGCGGTCGATGCGCGACAAGGAGGGCAAGGCCGACTCGCAGCCCTACCACCTGACCCTGCTGGCCAGGGACCTGGTCGGCTACCGGAACCTGTGCCGCCTGCTGACCGACGCCCATCTCGACGGCTACTACTACAAGCCTCGGATCGACCGCGAGCACCTCGCCCGCCACGCAGAGGGCCTCATCGGCATGTCCGCCTGCCTGGGTGGCGAGGTGGCGAAGGCTCTCGAGGTCGACGATGCCGAGCTCGCCCGGCGCGTCGCCGGCGAATATGGCGACATCTTCGGCAAGGACGGCTTCTACCTCGAGCTCATGGACCACGGCATGCCGGAGCAGGCCTCCCTGAACCCGAAGCTCCTGCGGCTGGCCGGCGAGACGGGCCTCCCACTCGTCGTCACGAACGACCTGCACTACGTTCGCAAGGCCCAGGCAGAGGCCCATGATGTCCTGCTCTGCGTCGGGACCGGGAGCAATCTCGACACGCCGGGCCGCCTGAAGTTCGAGACGCCCGAGTTCTACCTGAAGTCCGCCGCCGAGATGGCCACCCTCTTCCCGGATCAGCCCGAGGCATACCGGAACACCCGGCGGGTCGCCGAGATGGTTGACCTCGCCCTGCCGCTCGGGCAGCTGCGGATCCCGCATTTCCCCGTGCCCGACGGAGAAACGGCCGAGAGCTGGCTGCGGGCCGAGTGCGAGCGCGGCCTCGCGCGCCGCTACGGAGACACCACACCGGAGCTCCAGGAGCGACTCGACTACGAGCTCGGCGTCATCAACCGGATGGGGTACGCCGGCTACTTCCTCATCGTCGCCGACTTCGTCCGCTTCGCCCGCGAGCAGCGGATCCAGACCACCTGCCGGGGCAGCGCCCCGGGCTCCATCGTGACCTACACCCTCGGCATCACCCCCGTGGACCCGATCCACTACCAGCTCCCGTTCGAGCGCTTCCTCAACCCGGACCGGGTGACGATGCCCGACATCGACGTCGACTTCGAGGACGGCCGGCGTGACGAGGTGATCAACTACGTCACCCGCAAGTACGGCGCCGACCACGTGGCCCAGATCATCACCTTCGGGACGATGCTCGCCCGGGCCGCCATTCGCGACGTCGGGCGCGTACTCGGCCAGCCGTACGGCGACGTCGACCGGATCGCAAAGGCGGTCCCCAACCAGCTGGGGATCCGGCTCGACGAGGCGCTCGTGATCAGCCCCCAGCTGAAGGAGATGGTCGCGAGCGATCCGTCCGTCGCCCGGATCATCGACTTCGCAAAGCAGCTCGAAGGCGTCGCCCGCAACGCGTCGACGCACGCCGCCGGCGTCGTGATCAGCCGCGAGCCGCTCACAGAGCTGATGCCGCTCCAGAGGGCGACGAACTCGGACGCCACGATGACCCAGTTCGAGATGCACGGGATCGAGGCGCTGGGGCTTCTCAAGTTCGACTTCCTGGGGCTCTCCAACCTGACGATCCTGCGTGCCGCGGTCGACCTCATCCGCGAGCAGCGGGGCGTCGAGATCGACCTGGAGCGGATCCCCCTCGACGACGCGCGGACGTTCGAGCTCCTTGCCTCGGGCGAGACAACGGGTGTCTTCCAGCTGGAGTCGGCGGGGATGCGGCGCTACATCCGCGAGCTGCGCCCGACGTCGGTCTACGACCTGGCGGCCATGGTCGCGCTCTACCGGCCGGGCCCGATGGACAACATCCCGGCCTACATCCGGCGGAAGCACGGCCAGGAGAAGGTCGCCTATCTGCATCCGCTGCTCGAGCCGTTCCTCGAGCGAACACACGGGATCTTCGTCTACCAGGAGGACATCATGGCCGCCGCGACCGCCCTCGGCGGCTTCAGCGGCCCGGAGGCGGACACGCTCGGCTACGCGATCCGCAAGAAGAAGTCGAGCGTGCTGCGCTCGATGAAGGACAAGTTCGTCACCCAGGCCGCCGAGCGAGGCGTCCGCCCGGAGACGATCGACGCGGTCTTCAAGGCCTTCGAGCCGTTCGAGCGCTACGGGTTCAACAAGGCCCACGCGACGACGTACGGACTGGTGGCGTACCAGACGGCCTACCTCAAGGCGAACTACACCGTCGAGTACATGACGAGCGTCCTGACGGCCTTCCGCGACAATGCCGAGAAGGTCGCCGCCGCCGTCGCCGAGTGCCGCCGCCTCGGCATCGCCGTCCTCCCGCCCGACGTCCTTGCCAGCCACCTCGAGTTCACGGTGGAGGGCGCGGCGATCCGTTTCGGGCTGCTCGCCGTCAAGAACGTCGGCCAGGGCGCCATCGAGTCGATCATCGGCGCCCGCGGGGAGGGCGGCGCATTCCGCTCGTTCGCCGACTTCTGCAGCCGGATCGACCTGCGGCTGGTCAACAAGCGGGTCCTGGAATCGCTCGTCAAGGTCGGAGCGCTCAACGCCCTCGGGCACCCGGCGCAGCTCCTCCTGGTCCTCGACGACACGCTCGCAGCGGCCCAGGCCGACCAGCGCGAGCGCGCGTCCGGGCAGATCAGCTTCTTCGACCTCGCCGCAGAGCCCGGAGCGCTCGAGACGCCCCTGCCCGCGGCCACCGAGGTTCCCGTCCGCGAGCGCCTTCGCTGGGAGAAGGAGCTCCTCGGCCTCTACCTGTCGGACCACCCGCTCGGCGAGGTCGCCGAACGGATCGGGCGTTTCGTCACGGCGTACTCCGGGGAGCTGAAGGACGACCTGCTCGATGGACAGCGGATCGTCGTGGGAGGGGTCGTGACCGGGGCCCGCTCCGTGGTCACGAAGGCGCGCGCCACGATGGCCGTCGTCACCCTCGAGGACCTGCAGGGCTCGATCGAGGTCGTCGTCTTCCCGCGTCTCTACGAGCAGACCGGGCCGACCTGGCAGGATGGCGCGATCCTCCTCGTGGCCGGACGGATCGATCATCGGGGCGAGGAGGTCTCCCTCCTGGCCGACCTCGTCCGGGACTTCGACGCGGCCTCGGCCGGCGGAGAGGAGGCATTCGCGGCTGAGGTCGCGGCCGCGGACCGCGGCCGGCCGCGCGGGCGCCCCGGCGCGAACGGCAACGGCGCCCCGCAGGGGAACGGCGCCCCGCGCCGGCCAGGACCACAGGCGTCGGCCGCCACGCCCTCGACCTCGCCGCTCCGCGGTGTGCCGTCCGCGGCCGCGGCACCATCTGCCCCCGATGCCCCGAGCCCGCCGTGTCGGGGTACCCGAGCCGGACGACCTCGCGGACGCCGCGAACGATCGCGAGGAGCCGCCCCTCCCCGACGAGGCCCGTGCGGCCGCGCTCGGGGCGGCGGCCGCCCCCACGCTGCCGCGGGAGGCGGGACCAGGCGGCCGGCTCCACGTGCGGTTCGCGGCCGGGATCCCCGGCGACGACCTGCAGCGGGCGATGGCGGCGGTCCGCGACGTCCTGCGGGCGCGGCCCGGGGCCACCCGCGTGACCGTGCACCTGCCCCAGGGGGCCGCGCGTCCGGCGCTCCCGATGGAGCTCCGCGGCGCGGTCGCCTACGACGCCGAGCTGGTGGCTGAGGTCGGCCGGAGAATCCGGCCCGGCTTCGTCGAGCTGGCGCTCGAGGAGGACACGGGGAGCGCCGTCGCGATCGACTGACGGGCCACCCGGGGGCACGCCGGGGGCGGGGATCCCTGGGCGGGCGGAGCCGGTGGACCCTGGGCGCAGGGGCGCCCGCCGTCAGTCGGCCTGGACGCCGCGGATCGCGCGGACCACCGAGAGCTGCTCCCGGTGCCTGGCGCGAACCGCGTCGAAGTCGGCCGGGTCGATGTCCAGCTCCGACGCGATCTCGTTGAGGACCGCGCTTTCCGGGGACGAGATCTCGTCATCGGCCGCCGCGACGACGAAGCACGCGCGCATGACACCCAGGCGCTGCTCCGGCGTCGATACGCGCTTGAATTCGCGGGTCACGAGGTAGTCCTCCGTCGAACCGAAGAGCCGCGCCTGCTGGCGCGCGATCTCGACGACGACGACCGCTTCTGCCTCGGAGACCCCGGTCCGCTCGACGAGCGCCTGCTCCATCAGGACGACTTCGTCGTCGCTGATCGCCATGTCGGCGTTCGCGGCGCGGCTCACCACGTAGGCCGCGCCGGCGAGCAGCCGGGCGCGATCCGGGGGCAGTGCCTCCAGCTGGGCCACGATCTTGCGGACGGTCGCGGTCTCGGCCGCCGGCGTAGGCGGGATACCCGCTGCCGCGGCCGCGGACGGAGTCGGCTCGTCAGCGCCGAAGAGGCGCTTGAGAAAGGACATCGGATCTCCAAGTCGGTTCACTCATGGTGGTGGGAGCGTAGCGCAGGGCCGCGGAGCGAGCCCGCGGACGCGCGTCAGTCCGCCGTCGGGGCGGGGGGCAGGTCGAGCCCGAGCTGGACGGTGGCCGACCCTCCGGCGCCTCCCGGGCTCCGGCGGGGGGCCCGCCGGCGCGGGGCTGCGGTGACCCCCTCGGCAAGCAGCGGAGCGCCGACGGTGGATGCGAGCCGGTCCGCGACGGGCCACCAGTCGAACGAATCGGTGATTGCCGAGGCCGGCAGGGTCAGGAGGCGTTCGGGGCGAACGAAGGCCGGCAGGACCCGGTCGAGGATCGCTTCGATCTCGTCGCGGAACGCGTCACTGGTGCTCCGGATCCCGTCCGGGCGGAGGGCGATGTCGGGCGTCAGGCGAACGACGAGGTCGTACGTCGCGCCCCATGCACGGACGAGGGGCTCCACGACGAACACATCGGTCATTCCACAGGCGCGCAGATAGTAGGCGTAGTTGTCCACGACGCCGCGGTCGGTCACGAGCACCTCGGCCTTTGGCGCCAGCTCCAGCTCCTGGCGGACCTGGCTGACCAGCACCCAGAGCTGGGCCTCGCCGGTTGCCGTTTCGTTGATTCCGAGGGGGTTGTCGCGCACGACCTCGCGGGCGAACTCGACGGATCGGCCGGCGCGTTGGATCGTGTGGGCAAAGGCATAGGCGGCCGTCGTCTTGCGGATCCCGTGGGACCCGACGAAGGCGATCTTGGCGCGGCGCGGCCAGGCGGTCACGCGTTGAGCGTAGCGGCTCCGGTCGTCCGGCGCGGGGCGTCAGGCGGGGGGCATTCGGGCCCGGAGCTTCAGTCCTCGGCGAGCCGGAGGGCCAGAAGGGTAGGAGCGTTCCGTGCCGCAGGGACCGTCGTTGAGGATCAGGAGCGCGTTCATCCGGGGCGGTCTCGGCGTCGTGGTCGCTCACTGCGAGAGCCGTTCGTCACACGACGACCAGAGAGTGATGTCGCGCGAGCTGGCCGCCAGGGGGATCGTCGTGGCTGTGCGGAGCGGGGGCTGCGGTGAGGTCGGGGGACTTGGGCATTCGCGACGTGACGAGGCCCCCATCGGGAAACGACGGGGGCCATGGGCAGCATAGCGTCGCAAGCACGGTAACGCGCTCGTCCCTCGCCTCCCAGGGCGATTCCGCGGCAATGTGCGTCCGGCGCGACGGCTCTCAGGCTTCGACGCGGTAGCGCCGTTCGCCGGTCGCCGGGTCGGCGAAGACCCGCATGGTCCTCCCGGACGAGGGGTCGACGAAGATCTCCGATGTCGATCGGAAGCGCGGGTCGAGCGGCACATCGGGCGCGTCGCCGCCGGGCGCCCGGGGCGACGCCGGGACCTCGGCGGCCGACGAGTGGTAGCGCATTCGCTCGAAGGCGAGGACCCCGATCAGGCCGACGCCGATCAGCGCGGTGGTGAGCCCGGTGATCACGAGGCCGGCCTCACCCTCGTTTCCGTAGGTCGCGAGCCAGGTGCCAAACGCGACGAGGAGCACGCCGCAGGCGACGACGAAGAGACGGGCGAGACCGAGCATCACCGCGACCTCAGTCGAGCACCGGGGCGGTCACGGCGGGGTCCGGCTCGACCACGACGGCCGTGCCGTAGGCCACGATCTCCGACATCGACCCGCCCAGCTCCGAGCTGTCGAAGCGGAACGAGAGGATCGCGTTCGCGCCCGACATGGTCGCGTTCTGGACCATCCGGTCGATCGCCTGCCGGCGGGTGTCCTCCAGCAGCGAGGTGTACTCGTGGATCTCACCGCCGACCAGTGAGCGGAAGAACGCGGCGAGGTTCCCGGCCAGGCCGCGGCTGCGGACGACCAGGCCGAAGGCCTGACCCTTCGCCTCGACCACTCGGTGGCCGGTCAGGTAGGGGGTGGTGACGATGATCATGAGGCGTCTCCGATGTCGGCTGGCCATGGACCCTGCATTCCGGGTGGATCAACTCTCCGCCGGACCGCGCTCGCCCGCCAGTGCCGACGGCACCCTCCGTGACTGGTCCGAACGGTCTGGGCGCCCCGAGTTGACTCGCGGCCTGGGCGTCCGATGCGGTTCGGAGCTCCCAGGCTCGCGCTCAGCGGGGCGGGTTGCCGGACGATGGCGAAGCGCGGGGGCTCGTCCGGTCGGCCGCCTCGCTCGCCATGCCCCTGGGGCCTGCACGGCGAGCGCCATGGGAGCGCGGGGGTGATCTCGTCACGGCTGAGCTCGATCATGCCGTCGCGCAGCTGGTGCAGGTCGCGCGTCACAGTCTCGCGCACGGACCGATCGCATCGGCCAGCACCTGGTGCCCCCGTCGCACGACGAGACTGCGCCCGGGACCGATCGCGGCACGCAGGAGCAGCTGACGGAGAATCCCCCGACGGGCTACTTGACCGGCTGCCTCGAGACCGTCCTGGCGTAGGCGTTGACCTGCTCCACGGTGACCTCGTGCGGCCTGAGCTTCCAGGGTGGGTCGCCGGAGAGGTCGCCGTACGCCGAGGAGTAGGTCCCGGGGCACGTGTCGACGGCACCGGAGATGACCTTGGTCTGCAGGGTCTCTCCGGTCCTGGCGACGACCACCCGGATCTTCGCCGTCCACTTCCATCGGAGGAGCCTGCCCGTGACCCCGTCGCCCTTCCTCGTGTAGGTACCGCACGAGTCGACCTTCACCGCGTCGGTATTCCCGGGGTCGCAGACGATCAGCTGGATCATCGGGCCCGTCCAAGCCCCGTTGAGCCACTTCTCGTTGATCGGGTACCAGTGCCGGACGATATCCTCGGCTTGCGGCTGCCGGTCCAGGACTGTGACGAGGGTGTAGAGCCACCCGGTATCGATGACGACGAGGGGGTGGACGTCTCCCGCATAGGGAGCGGCCCACGGCACGGGCGTTCCGTCACACGCCGCTGCAAGCTGATCCTCGGCTGACGGTGTCGGCGCGGGTGTCGGCGTGGGCAGCGCGCTGAGCGTAGCGACGGGCATCGGCGTGGGCAACGACGGCGAGGGCGCCCCGCTGCAACCTGCCAGCGTGGCGGCGATGACGGCGCCGACCAGGAGACGCCGGTATCGGAACCGGGAGGCGGGGTCCATGGCGGTGCCCTCCGGGCTGCTGCGAACGAGCCGAACGTGCGGCGGATCGGTCCCTCTCGGGCGCGGTCCCGGACATCGAGCCTGGCCGCGCCTCCGACCGATGCCTAGAGGCGTTCGTCACGAACCGGGCCTGGACGCCTGGTGCGCGTCCCATCCCGTGAACGGAGCGGATCGCCGGTGCGGAGCCGGCCGACGGCTCCCGCCGTTCACCCACGTCCCTCGGCTGGCGGTGCGGGACGCGCTCCAACTCCCTGCCGATGGGTCGGCGCCGCCCCCGCCTCGCGGGCCGGGCACCTTCCCTCAGGGCCCACCGATCTGCCCGGCGCAGCGTGCGTGCTGCCGGTAGTCGCCCATCAGCTCCAGGTTGATCTGCTGGACGACCCGGTACGTGTCCCAGACCGAGACGCACCTGTTGGCGAGCGTGCCCGGGATCACGCCGGGCGCCCGATCCAGGGTGCTACGGGGTGATGTCGAACACGGTACCGCCGACCACCTTCTTCAGCGCCTCGGCGGTTGCCAATAGCGAGCCGTGAGATATCAGTCCACACTGGCCGACGCTGATGCGCCAGTTCTCCCCGATGAGCAGGACCTCGCAGTCTCCCGGATCGATGACCATCGTTCGTGCGAAGTCCACCTGGGCTTGTCGCCATCGTGCGAGGTCATCTCGTTCCTCAGTCTCAACGGCAATGCTGATGAGGGACCCCGCTGGGTGGACGATGCCGCCCCAGGTAGTGCACGAGCCCGAGTCTCCGGCGCCCGCATCATGCTGGTTGAAGTCGGTGCAGCCGACGGCATCTGCCAGTTCGCGACTGGCCTGATACGTCGTTCCGGCGACTCCGCCGCACGCGGCGGACGCGAGCATGGTTCCCGCGAGCAGCATCACCGCGGCGTGGCGGCTGTTCATGGGGCGATCTCCCTGAGATGCGCGGGGTGGGCGCGGCAAGAATGTGGGCCGCGTCAGAGGCTCCCGCCGGGCGGATCATGCGCGCGATCCAGTCACCGTCGAGAGCCGAATGTCACGACCACCGGACGCCCGGTGCGGAGCCGGCGACCGTCCGCGGCGGATCATGCCGGCGGTCATCCGCTCGACGGAGGTCGGGGTCACATGGGGTAGGGGGCTGTCGCCGACGGCCGGACGCGTTGCCGCAGGGCCGAGAGTCAGGTCGCGGCAGACACACCGAGCGTCCATCGGTGGTCCCGGGAGGGAGATTCGAACTCCCATGAGGTCTCCCTCGCCCGATTTTGAGTCGGGTGCGTCTGCCATTCCGCCATCCCGGGTCCCGCGAGCAGTCTAAGCCCAGCGATCGGCGTGGGCCGGGCACCGGGACGTGGATCGACGGGCGGGCGACGGCCCGATCATGTGACGGGAGCGCCCCACGCGACGCTCCTGGTGAACGTGCCGGAGGCGCCGCTCGTTGCCGCGGGTGTGTGCTCAGCGGCCCCGTAGCCTGCGCCGCGGCAGGCGCGGGATCAGGGAATCCGGCGCAACGCGAAGGCGCGGGCGGCGAAGAGCCCGAGGCCGGCGGCCAGGAGCGCGACTGATAGAACCAGCGGCAGGGGGAGGCCCTCCTGCTCGGCGAGCGTCCTCGGCGCTCCCTTGCCGACGCCCAGAACCTCGTCGGGGGTGGCTGCAGCCGTGTTCGGCTCGGCGGACGCATCCGGGACCGCCGGGGACGCCTCGCCGGCGAGCCCCGGCACTGGGACCTCGTATGGCTGCCCGGTGGAAGCGGCGCGGGGTGCGGCGCTCGGGACGGCCCCGGGCGCGTACGTGTTGCGCTCGGATCCCGTGTCGGTTTCGGCATTCGTGGTCGACTGCCCGTCGACCGGTGCGCCGGCGGCGCTGAGCACGACGGCGCCACCCGCCCCGAAGCCCGGCAGGCCGGTCGTCAGGAGGATGCCGACGACGCCGAGGGCCGCCAGCCCGGACGCGAGCGGCCGGACGGTGGAGCCCGGTGCCGCGAGCCACGCGAGCGCCCTGCGCCATCCGGTCGGGCGGAGGCGGGCCGCGTCCTCGGGCGTCAGCCGATAGTCGCGGCGACGAGGCGCCACGGGGACGGCCGGCATCGCACTCCGGATCGCCGCGAGATCCGCGAGAAGATCGGCGCACCCGGCGCACGAGACGGCGAGCGCCTCGGCCTGCCGCCTGGCGGCGCCCTCGAGATCGCCCGAGTCGAGCGCCACGAGCAGCGCTGCGTGCTCCGGGGCCTGCGGCGGACGGGGTGTGAGGGAGGGACGGCATGGTCTCTTGACGGCCTCAGCTGCGGAACAGTTCCATCCGCTCGGCAAGGATGGCGCGGAGCGCCAGCCGGCCGCGGTGGATCCGGGACTTCACGGTGCCGAGGGAGACGCCCGTGAGGGTGGCAATCTCGGCGTAGTCGTAGCCCTCGACGTCGAAGAGGACGATGGCCGTCCGCTGGTCGGCCGCGATGGTCCGGAGGGCGGCCGCCAGGGCACGCCCACGCTCGGTCGCTGTGGCGATTGTCTCGGGGTCGGTCTCGGGGCCCGCCGGCGGCTGCCAGGAGTCGTCCTCGAGCTCCGGGTAGGGGCTGACGGGACGACGCTTGCGGGCCCGCTGGAGGTCCATCGCGGCGTTGACGGCGATCCGGGTGAGCCAGCCCCGGAACGAGGGGCCGCGGTAGCTGCGCAGGTTGCGGTAGGCCGAGAAGAAGGCCTCCTGCACGGCGTCGGACGCCTGGTCCGGGTCCGGCACGAGCCGCGCCACCAGCGCGTGACAGAGGTCCTGGTAGGCCTCGACGAGCTGATTGAACGCCCCGAGGTCGCCCTCGAGCGCGGCCGCGACCAGGATCTCGTCGCGGCGCGCAGCCGCCTCGTCGCCGGGGCGGCCCGTGCGCAGGGCAGCGGGGGTGCGTTCGCCCGGGGACGTCGAGCGGGGATCGTCCAACGGGGCTCGGCTCCTTCCGGCGCTGACGCCTGGGAACGTCGGCGCGACGAGGCGGCGCGAGTCTAGCACGCGCTCCGGGACGCCCGGCGGCTCCCGCCAGTTCTCGCCGGTACACTGCTCTCCGACGCCCGCGATCGCTGGAGGACCCCGCCCGCCATGACCCGCCTGATGCTGCTCGACGGCAACGGGCTCATCTATCGCGGCTACTACGCTCTCCTCGAGACGCCGTTGACGACGTCGAAGGGCGAGCTGGTCAACGCCGTCTTCGGCTTCACCAACATCGTGCTGCGGGCGATCCAGGACGTGCAGCCGGACGCCGTCGCGATCGCCTTCGACCTGGGCAAGCCGACCTTTCGTCACGAGCGGTTCGAGGAGTACAAGGCGACCCGCCAGCGGATGCCCGACGAGCTGCGCGATCAGTTCCCCAAGGTCCGCGACGTCGTCGCGGCCCTCGGGATCCCGGTCTACGAGCGGGAGGGCTTCGAGGCCGACGACGTGATCGCCACGCTCGTCGGCCAGGCCGAGGCGGCCGGCCTGGAGACGACGATCGTGACCGGCGATCTCGACATGCTCCAGCTCGTGACCGAGCGGACGCGGCTCGTGGTCTCGCTGCGGGGCGGGGTGGCGAACACGGTGGTCTACGACCTCGCCCGGATCGACGAGCGCTGGGGCCTGCGGCCCGACCAGATGCTCGACTACAAGGCGCTCAAGGGCGATTCGACCGACAACATCCCGGGCGTGCCCGGGGTGGGGGAGAAGACCGCCTCGAAGCTGGTGGCGACGTACGGGACCCTCGACGTGCTCTACGAGCGGCTCGACGACGTGACGCCCGAGAGGCTGCGCCCGCTGCTCCTCGAGGCGAAGGAGCGCGTCTTCGAAAGCCGCGAGCTCCAGCGCCTGGTCCGCGACGTCCCGGTCGAGCTGGACGTCGGGGCCGCGCGCCTCGGCGTCTACGACCGCGAGGCGGTCGTCTCGCTCTTCCGCGAGTACGAGTTCCGGACGCTCATCGACCGGCTGCCACCGCTGCAGGGCGAGACCCAGGCGGAGGCGACCGCCCGGGCTCGCGACGCGGCGGGCGACGTGGGCGCCGCCCGGGCTCCCGGCAGCGGGGCGCGGCTTCGCCCGGCTCCCTCCGCGGGAGGCCTTCAGCTGTCGCTCGACTTCGACGCAGTCGGCCCGGCCCCGGTGTCCGGCCCCGTGGCGCCGCTCCCTGCGGGCGACCTGCCCGCAGCCCTGGCCGGGCTCGTGGCGGACCCCGGCCGCGTGGAGCGCGCCGACGCGACCGGCGGCCGGGGAGCTCGGCGCCTGGTTGGCAACGCTTCCCCGTGTCGGGGTCGCTCTCGTCCTCGACGACCCGCGCCCCCGGGCCGGGACGCCGCTCGCGCTGGCCCTCGCGGGGGAGGACGGACGCGTGGTGACGTTCGAGGGCGCGGAGGCTGCGGTCGCCGCGCGACGAGCCCTCGAGGCCGCCGGCACCCCGCTCGTGGGGCACGAGGTGAAGCCGTTCCTGGTCGCCCGGTTCAGCGCCGACCTTGACGCGCCCCCGACTCCCGTCCAGTTCGACACCCAGGTGGCCGCCTACCTGCTCAACGCCTCGCTGCGCAGCCAGGGGATCGCCGACGTGATCCACGAGCGGCTCGACCTGGACCTGCCCCCGGCCGCGGCCGGGCTCGGCGCGGGCGAGCGGGCCGCCCTCGAGGCGCTCGGCGCGCTCGCGGTCCGGGCGCCGTTGGCCGCGGCCCTCGATGCCCAGGGCCTGGCCCGGCTCTTCGCCGAGCTGGAGCTGCCCCTGATCCCGATCCTGGCCCGGATGGAGGCGACCGGCGTCGCTCTCGACCTCGACGCGCTCGCCGTCCTCGACCGCGAGTTCGGGGCCGAGCTGGGGCGCCTCGAGGCGGAGATCTACGCCGACGTCGGCCACCAGTTCAACCTGGGCAGCCCGAAGCAGCTGGAGCAGGTCCTCTTCCACGAGCTGAACCTGCCCACCGGGAAGCGGACCAAGACCGGCTACTCCACCGACGCGTCGGTCCTCGAGGAGCTGCGCCCGGCGCATCCGGCGGTCGGCAAGCTCCTCGACTGGCGGCTCTACGCAAAGCTGCGGAGCACCTACGTCCAGGCGCTTCCGGGCCTCCTGGCCGACGACGGGCGCCTCCACACGACCTTCCACCAGGCAGTCGCCGCGACCGGCCGTCTCTCCTCGTCGGACCCGAACCTCCAGAACATCCCGATCCGGACCCCCCTCGGTCGCCGGATCCGGCGGGCCTTCGTGGCCGGCGGGCCCGACGTCGTGCTCGTGTCGGCCGACTACAGCCAGATCGAGCTGCGCATCCTGGCCCACGTGTCGGGCGACGAGCACCTCAAGGCGGCGTTCGCGGAGGGGAGGGACATCCACCGCGACAGCGCCGCGCTCGTCCTGCGCAAGGACCCCGCCGAGGTGACCCCCGACGAGCGCTCCATGGCCAAGATGGTCAACTTCGGGATTGCCTACGGGATGAGCGACTTCGGGCTCGCCACCCGGGCCGGCATCCCGCGCGACCAGGCCCGCGAGTTCATCGACCGCTACTTCGCGACCTACTCCGGGATCAGCTACTACATGCTCCACGTCAAGGAGACCGCCCGGGCCCAGGGCTTCGTGACCACGCTCCTGGGCCGCCGCCGCGAGATCCCGGAGCTGCGCTCGACGAACCGCAGCCTGGTGGCGGCCGGCGAGCGGATGGCCATCAACATGCCGATCCAGGGCACCGCCGCCGACATCATGAAGATCGCCATGATCCGGGTCGCCGCCCGCCTCCGCGCCGAGGGCTTCAGGGCCCGGCTGCTCCTCCAGGTGCACGACGAGCTGCTCCTCGAGGTGCCCCGCGGAGAGCTGGAGTCCCTCGTGTCTGTCGTGCGGGAGACGATGGAGGGCGCGCTGGCGCTTGACGTCCCGCTCACCGTCGACGTCAAGATCGGTGACGACTGGGAGTCGATGAAGCCCCGTCCGCTTCCCGGCGCCAGCCTGGCCGCGACCTGAATGATGACGACGTCCGATCCGGACATCGATGCCCTCGAGGCCGTGCCCGAGAACCGCCCTGTCCTCGCGGCACTGCGGGGCCAGGCCGAGCCCGCGCGCTCCGAGTACCGGCTGGGCTCGTTCGAGCTGCACACGCACCCGGACGTCTGCGAGCGGCTCGACCAGGTCGCGCAGGGCGGACGGGTCGTTGGTGTCTACGGGTTGTGCGCACGCGCCGGCCGGGCCGGGGCGGTCTTCGCGATCGGGATGGGGACGGGCTCGATCGCCCTACGCCTGCCCGACGGGCCGGCTCGCGAGGCCGTGCTCGCGAACGGAGGTCGGCTCGAGCCCGGTTTCGGGCCCGGGTGGGTGGTCGCCGACGCGTGGCTGTCAGAGGTGCCGCGCGCCCCGGGGACCAGTCTCCTGGCCGCCTGGGTCGAAGCCGCGCGGGTGGCCGCCGATGCCTGAGCTGCCCGAGGTCGAAACCGTTGCCCGCGACCTGCGCGGGCTGATCGTCGGTGCCACCATCACCGGCGCCCATGGGAGCTGGCCGCGCACGATCGCCTCGCACCCCACGATCCAGGCCTTCGCCGTCGCCGTCGCGGGGCGCCGCGTGGAGGCGGTGGGACGGCGGGCCAAGCTCGTCGTCATCGAGCTCTCGGGGGGCGCGGCCCTGACGATCCACCTCAAGATGACGGGGCAGCTCTTCGTGGTCCCGGCCGGCCTGCCGGCCGACCGCCACGTCCACCTCGTCCTGGAGCTGGCCGACGGCCGCGAGGTGCGCTTCCGCGACATCCGCAAGTTCGGGCGGATCGGGCTCTGGCCCCGCGACCCGGCCACGGGCGAGCTGCTCGACGGTGCGGGCGGCGCCGGGCTGTTCGCGACGACCGGGCCCGAGCCGCTCTCCGAGGCCTTCACCCTGCGCGCCTTCCGGGCCCGGCTGCGGGGCCGGCGGAGGCGCCTCAAGCCGCTCCTCCTCGACCAGGCCTTCATTGCCGGCGTCGGCAACATCTACGCGGACGAGGCCCTCTGGCGGGCCCGCCTGCACCCGCTGCGGACCAGCGCCACCCTGCGGCCCCGGCACGAGGCGCGCCTGTACCGCGATCTGCGGGCCGTCCTGGCCGAGGCGGTGGAGCGCCGCGGTTCCTCGATCGACGACTACACCGCCCCGGGGGGCGACGGGAGCATGCAGGAGCGGCTGGAGGTCTACCAGCGCACCGGCGAGCCCTGCCGCCGTTGCGGGCGGCCCATCCGGCGCACCGTCGTTGGCCAGCGCGCGACCCACTTCTGCTCGTGGTGCCAGCGCCTGCCGGCGACGGATCGGCCGGGCGCTGCGCCGATCCTGCTGGCAGGCAGGGCGCCGCGGGCGCGGGGGAGGCGCTGGGTG
The DNA here is from genome assembly GCA_963698595.1 of uncultured Chloroflexia bacterium. Taxonomy (GTDB): domain Bacteria; phylum Chloroflexota; class Limnocylindria; order Limnocylindrales; family CSP1-4; genus CTSoil-043. The sequence goes on along the minus strand of CAVORL010000006.1, from coordinate 845,300 downwards.
GAGCTGCCGGGAGAGGGGACCCTGGGCCTGACGCCCGGCGAGGCGGCCCGCGCTGCCGCGCAGGCACGGACGGACCGCACGCGGCGGGCGGCTGCCGTCCGGCGCGCGAGCGCGCGGGCCGGGGCTGGAACCGGGGGCGCCTGACCGTGTCGCTCGTCCGCCTCTCCAACGTCACCCGCGAGGTCGGCACGTTGGTGATCCTCGACGCCGTGAACGCGGCCGTCGCCGCCGGAGAGCGGATCGGGCTCGTGGGCCCGAACGGCGCCGGCAAGACGACCCTCCTGAGGATCGCCGCCGGGGTCGACGAGCCGGACCAGGGCGAGGTCCAGCGCCGGCGCCACCTCAGCGTGGGGCTGCTGGCCCAGGAAGCCCATTTCGACGAGGCCTTCGCGTCGGCGCCGGACCTGCGGACGGCCGTCCGGCGGGGCGCCGCGGCCGTCGAGGCAATGGAGACGGAGCTGCGGACGCTCGAAGAGGCCGGGGCGGCCGGCATGGCCCGCTACGCCGAGCTCGCGACCCGCTTCGCCGCCCTCGACGGCTGGACCCTGGACCAGCGGGTGGACGAGGCCCTGTCCGGGCTCGGCTTCGGTGCCGACGAGATCGCCCGCTCGCCCGAGGAGCTTTCGGGTGGCCAGCAGACCCGGGCCGCCCTCGCCCGCCTTCTCGTCGCCGACCCCGACCTGCTCCTCCTCGACGAGCCGACGAACCACCTCGACCTCGCGGCGCTCGAGTGGCTGGAGGCCGCCGTCCGGCGCCGCCGGGGCGGCCTGCTCGTGGCGTCACACGACAGGGCCTTCCTCGACGCCACCGTGACCCGGATCTGGGAGCTGCGCGACCGGAAGCTGGTCGCCTTTCGCGGGGACTACTCCGCGTACGCGCGCCAACGCGAGGAGCGCGACGCTCGCACGCGCCGCGAGGCCGCGGGGCGCGACACGGAGATCGCGAAGGAGCAGGCCCTCGTCCAGACGTACCGCAGCCAGCGCAAGCACGGGAAGATGCACGAGCACGAGGCCCGCCTCGCGCGGCTCGCCCGGGTGGACGTCCCCCGCAGCGGACCCTCGCTCCGTCTCGACCGCGCCCTCGGGAACCCGGCTCCGCGATCCGGCGAGGTCGTCCTTCGCATGGCGGATCTCGTCGTCGCGTACCCAGGGGGGCCGGACGTGGCCCGGGTGGTGCGCCTCGAAGTGTCGCGCGGCGAGCGGATCGGGGTCGTGGGGCCCAACGGCGCGGGCAAGACGACCCTCCTGCGGGCGATCGCCGGAGAGCTGCCCCCGCGCGACGGCCGTCTCGCGTTCGGGTCGAACGTGCAGCTGGGCTACCTGGCCCAGGTCCGCGAGAACCCGCTCGCCGGGGAGACCGTCCTTGACGCGCTCCTCGGCGAGATCCCGATGACTGCCGGCGAGGCGCGCGGCTACCTGGCCCGCTTCCTGTTCCGGGGCGATGACGTCCACAAGGAGGTCCGCAGCCTCTCGGGTGGCGAGCGATCCCGGCTGGAGCTGGCCATCCTGGGGATCATGCCGTCGAACCTGATGCTCCTCGACGAGCCGACGAACCACCTCGACATCCCGGCGCGCGAAGCGCTCGAGTCGTTCATGCGCGAGACCGGCGCCACGCTCCTCGTGGTGAGCCACGACCGGCGACTCCTCGAGACGACCTGCGACCGCCTGTGGGTCGTCGACGGGGGCGCCGTCGTGCCGTTCGAGGGCGGCTACCGCGCCTGGCGGGCGGCGGTGGCCGGCGGCTGGCGGGTCGCGGACGCGCTTGCACGCGAGGAGCAGCGCTTCCACGGCCGCGGGTCGGCCGCCGGGACGCGTCCTGGGGGTCGTGGAGCGTCGTCCGGCGGCCGGCGCGGCTGTCGGACGTGGCGTGGCAGCCGCGCCGCCCGAGCCCCCCGCGCGCCGCCGCCCCGGCATCCAAGGCTGTCGAAGGAGACGTACCGCCGCCAGAAGGTGATCATCGAGGACGACCTCAACCGGCTCGGTCTCCGCAAGAGCCACCTCGAGCTGGCCCTCCTCGATCCCTCGATCGCGGCGAACTTCGTGGAGCTGCGCCGGGTGACGAGCGAGCTGGCCGACGTGGAGCAGGCGCTCGGCGGAGCGGAGGAAGCCTGGCTCCTGCTCGAGGAGCGGGCGCCGTGACGCGCGCGCTGCGGATCGGGCTGACGGGGCCGATCGGCTGCGGGAAGTCGACCGTCGGGCGCTGGCTCGCGGCCCGCGGCGCAGTCGTCGTCGACGCGGACGCGGTGGCGCGTGACGTGACGGCGCCCGGCGAGCCGGCCCACGACGCGATCCTGGAGTGGTTCGGAGTCGCGGTGCGAGCGTCCGACGGATCGCTCGACCGGGCCGCCCTGGCGCGGATCGTCTTCGAGGACGCCGCGGCGCTGCGCGACCTCGAGGCGCTGGTTCATCCCGCGGTGCGGGCCCGCATCCTGGCGACGCTCGACGTCGCGGACGCGGCCGGGGCCCCGGCTGTCGTCGTGGAGGCGATCAAGCTCGTCGAGAGTGGGCTCGCCGACGCCTGCGACGAGGTCTGGCTGGTGACCTGTGGGCCGGCCACCCAGCGCGACCGGCTGGCCACGCGGGACCTGGCGCCGGAGGACGTCGGCCGCCGCATCGTCGCCCAGGGCGACCTCGACGGCCGGATCCGGCCGCGGGCGGACCGCGTCCTCGTCACGGACGGCGCAGAGGCCCTGGCGGAGGCGCGCACGGCGACACTCCTGGCAGCCGCCCTTGCAGCGCACGCCGGGGGCGTGGACGGCGCCTGACGCCCGCGCGCCGGCTCTCCTGTGGCCGGGGCCCGGAGGCTCAGTCGGAGAGCTTCAGGACGTAGGAGCCGAGGTAGCGCGGGCAGTTGTTCGCCGCGCAGGCGGTGATGCTGACCTGGGCGCCCTGGAACGCGCTCGACGAAGTAGCCCCGGATGTGCTTGCTGGAGCCGCCCGACGCGCTGATGACGTGGAAGGTCGACCACCCCACGAAGTTGCCGTTGGCGTCGACGACGGGAGCCGGCACGTCCTTGCCGCTCAGGTACGTGTCGACGTCGCCGAACAGCGCGGTGTGGTTGCCGTTGTTGTGCTGGCCGATGTACTCCCCGAACTGCAGGGTCTTGTTGATCACGGTCTCGCCTCGGATGATCGACTCGACCTCGTTCGTGTTGACGTTGCCCGTGCCGTAGTTCGTCCACGCGATGTCGAGCGGGCCCGTCGGGACGTCGCCGTTGCTCTCGCCGAAGTCGGTCGGTGTCTGGTAGAGCGGCGTCCCGTCGGCCTGGAAGGCAGCCGCGGAGAAGACGAAGGCGGCGGCGCCGAGCGCCGTGTCGGGGAAGCCGGCGAGCGCGGTGGCGGTCACCGTGACCGGCCAGGTCGGCATCCCGAAGAGGCCGACGATCGTGTTCCGGTGGAGCGCGGTGATCGAGACCGTCACGCGGATCCCGTTCGACGTGTCGATCGCCACGTCGACGGTCGTGCCTCCGGACCCGTGGGTGTACCCGTTGCCGACCGTCGCGGCCTGGGCCCGCGCCACCGCCTGGTCGTGGTTGCCGTTGATCAGGTAGTCGTTGGCGCCGGCGAGCGCTGCCAGGTCGGCCGCGGACTGCTCGTCCCGGCGCTGCGCGAAGCTCGACCCGCCGTCGAGGGCAAGGCCGCCGAAGCCGAGGAGCACGACGACCGACAGGGCGAAGATGACCAGGACCTGGCCGCCCTCCCGGACTGGATTCGCTGCGATCGCGCCCATCACGTTCCTCGTGGCACTCACTGGATCTCGGCGCTCGCCGCCGACGTCAGGTTGAAGGGAGCGAATGGCAGCAGGAGCGGCAGCGCCGGGTCGAGCCGATGTCCTGACCGTGACGCGCACCCAGTTCCCGGGATGGCACGCCCCGGCCACGGCCGACCCGGCGATGTCGAGGCACTCGTAGGAGGTCACCGTGAGGGACGGGATGAGCGCCTGCTGGGAGGCCAGGGACGACGCGGTCTCGGAGCTGCCGCCGAGGCTGCCGGACCCGGGATGGATGCTGGTCGCCCGGGCGATCTCGCGGGCCGCCTGGGCTGCGCCGTTCTGCTGGTAGACGACCCGGCCCAGGTCGACGGTCCCCACGATCATGGTGAGCAGGAGCGTGATGCCCAGGCTCGCCTCGACCAGGCCCTGGCCGCGCTCCCCGCCCAGCAGCCGCCTCACGGCGTGACCGTCACGGAGCGCGAGCGTGCCGCCGAGCCGCCGCTGTTCGAGGCGACGAGGGTCACGGTGTAGGTGCCCTGCGCCTCGTAGACGTGCTTGGGATTCTGGAGGCTCGAGGTGGAGTCGCCGGCGCCATCGCCGAAGTTCCAGGACCAGGTGAGCGGGCAGAGCGGCGTCGAGCTGGAGAGGTCGGTGAACTCGAACTCGGTCTTCTTCTTCTTGCCGCTCGAGGGGCTGAGAGAGAAGTCGGCGACAGGGTTGAAGCAGGCCGGGGTGGGGGAGGGGCTTGGGCTCGGCGTGGGTGTCGGCGTCGGCGGCGCGCTGGGATCCGGCGTCGGCGTCGGCGCAGGGCTCGGCGTCGGTGTGGGCGATGGCGAGGCGCTCGGCGTCGGGGAGTTGCCGGCGATCGCCGGGTGGACGGTGATCTGGGCGGCCGCGTTCGCCGAGACGTCGAAGGCCTGCCCGCCGGTGAACGGGGCGAGGATGGGGGTGAGCAGGGCCAGGTGGCCCACGACGGACACCCTCACCTGGCTCCCTAGGGATTCGGTGCACGGCGTCGGGTCGCAGACGAGCGTGACGTCCGCCGGCGCGATGGCGACGGAGCCCGAGCTGGCCTCGGTCAGGACGGCGCACATGACCCGGTTGACCTGGGCGTCGCATGGCTGCCCGGCCTGGAATGACGTGGGATGCTTCGCGGCTTCCAGCGCGCCCGCGCGGGCCGCGCCCTCGATCGTGACGCGGGTCCCGAAGAGCCGTGCGAGATCTGCCGCCAGGAGCAGGAGCAGGAGGGCCACCGGCACGATGACGGCCAGCTCCACCAGGGCCTGGCCGTGCTGGCCGGACCGGCGGAGAGCGAGGCGCCGGGGCCGCTCCTCGCCCGCGCGAGGCGTTGCGTTGCGGCGAGGTGCTCGTCATCAACGGTGGTCCACCTCGGGTCGCGGTCGACGGGCACGTCGTGCCCGCATCCCGCCACCCCGACTGTAGGTCGGCATCACCCGCCCGGCGAGTGGGTCGGCGTGGCCTCTTCGTACCAGTGGGATGCGGCCTTGGTCTGGAATGGTGCCGTCGCGCCCCGAATCAGGGAGCAGGGGTCGGCGACGCCGGGGGCGACGACGATGGCGTGGGCGTCGACATGGGGGCCGGTGCCGGGACGCCGGAGCCACGCGAGGCGCCCGTCGACGGCCCGACGGGCTCCGGGATTGGGAGGCCGTACTTGTCGATGATCATGTTCGTCGTCTCGCCGAGATCGGTCGTATCGACGGCGCGACGGTCCTCGGCGGGTCGAAGGGCGAGGCTGAAGGTCGCGGTTCCGCTTGCCTGCAGGTGGGCGATCTCCTCGGCGATCGGCAGGGCCACCCGGACCACGTAGAAGGCCTCCTCCCGCGCCAGGATGAGGATGTCCTGGTAGGTCACCTTCGTAGACCGCTCGGTTACATAGCGCCCGGACGACACCAGCTCCTGCGGGACGTTGACGACAGTCGTCACGAACACGTCGACGGTGTCGCCGGCGTTCAGGAGGCCTCCGACCGCGAGATCGTCGGGCACCGTGATCGAAACGGCACGCCACGCCTCGGAGCCCGGGGCGATCGTCTCGTTGGGCTGGAGGATCGAGAACACGGCGCCCTGGGTCGAGGACGCCAGCATGTTCGTCGTGATGATCTGGTCCTGGAGGATCGTCACGGCAGGCACGCGGCCGATCACGGCGCTCACGTCGCTGACGACGCCCGTCGCGTTCGCGGGAGACAGCGGGAGATCCTTGAACGTGACGTCCGTGACTGCGATCGGCGTGCGGGCCTCGATCGCCTTGACTGCAACCACGACGCGGGTCAGCGGGAGGTTCGTCTGGCGCGCCTGCAACTGGGCCTGGCTGAGCAGGAAGAAGGCCGCGCCGCCGGCGATGAGGGCCAGGACGATGCCCACGATGACCATGAACTTGCCACGACGACGGTCGTCGCGGTACTCGATCTCCATGTTCGCCTCTCTCGTGGGCCGGTGGTCGCATCGGAGCCGATGGGTCTCGCCCGACCCGGGGGACGACGGGGCACGACGGACCCGCGTCCGTCTCGCGCCAACTGTCCACCGCCATCGGTCCGCGCGACGATGCCCCGGTCGTCCCATCGACCCGTACCCCGTGGTCACGTCCGTGGTCCGCGTCACGCCGGTCGGGAAAGCGAACACCCGTTCTTGTTCACGATCGCCTCTGCTAGGATTGGGGCGTGCCCGACTTCAAGCTCGTCGCGCCCTTCGAGCCGACCGGAGACCAGCCGGTCGCGATCGAGCGCCTCGCGGACGGCCTCGCCCGCGGCCTTCGCCACCAGGTCCTGCTGGGGGCCACGGGAACCGGCAAGACCTTCACCCTGGCCCGGGTCATCGAGCAGGCGAACCGCCCCACGCTCGTCCTGGCCCACAACAAGACCCTGGCCGCCCAGCTCTACGCTGAGTTCCGGGACTTCTTCCCGGAGAACGCGGTCGAGTACTTCGTCAGCTACTTCGACTACTACCAGCCGGAGGCGTACCTGCCCCGGTCGGACACGTACATCGAGAAGGACTCGAGCCGCAACGAGGAGATCGACAAGCTGCGCCACGCGGCGACGAAGGCGCTCTTCGAGCGGCGCGACGTGATCATCGTGGCCTCGGTGAGCTGCATCTACGGGCTCGGCGCACCGGTCGACTACGGCGCGACGGTGCTCCGCCTCAAGCGCGGCGGTGCCTACCGGCGGGACACCGTGCTGCGTCACCTCGTGGACCTCCAGTACCAGCGCAACGACCAGGCCCTGCAGCGATCGCGCTTCCGGGTTCGCGGCGACACGCTGGAGCTCGTGCCGTCCGCCGAGGACCGGCTCGTTCGCGTCGAGTTCTTCGGGGACGAGGTGGAGCGGATCACGGAGCTCGACCCGCTCACCGGGGAGCTGCTGGCCGAGCGCAGCGAGGTCAACGTGTTCCCGGCAAGCCACTTCGTGACGCCAGCCGACAAGCTCCGGGCGGCGATCGAGACGATCGGCGCCGAGGCCGACGAGCGCGTCGCGCAGCTGGAGGAGGAGGGGAGGGCGCTCGAGGCCGCGCGCCTGCGCCAGCGGACGACCTTCGACCTGGAGATGATCCGCGAGCTCGGCTTCTGCTCCGGGATCGAGAACTACTCGCGCCACCTGTCCGGGCGAGAACCTGGCTCGCGTCCCTGGACGCTCCTCGACTACTTCCCGCCGGACTGGCTCCTGGTCGTCGACGAGTCGCACATGACGATCCCGCAGGTCGTCGGGATGTACAAGAACGACCGGACCCGCAAGGAGATCCTGGTCGACTTCGGGTTCCGCCTGCCGTCGGCGCTCGACAACCGGCCGCTCACGTTCGAGGAGTTCGAGGCGACCGTCAACCAGGTCGTCTACATGAGCGCCACCCCGGGACCCTACGAGCTGGAGCGCAGCGAGCGGATGGCGGAGCAGCTGATCCGTCCCACCGGGATCGTCGACCCGCAGGTCACCGTCCGTCCCACCGAGGGCCAGATCGACGACCTCCTGGAGCGTATCCGCGAGCGAGTCGAGCGGGGCGAGCGAGTGCTCGTCACCACGCTGACCAAGCGGATGGCCGAGGACCTGACCGACTACCTCCGCGAGCTTGGCGTGAAGGTCCAGTACCTCCACAGCGAGGTCGACACGCTCGAGCGGGTCCAGATCCTGCGCGACCTCCGCCTCGGCATCTTCGACGTCCTCGTCGGGATCAACCTCCTCCGCGAGGGGATCGACCTGCCGGAGGTGACCCTCGTCGCCATCCTCGACGCCGACAAGGAGGGCTTCCTGCGCAGCGCGTGGTCGCTCATCCAGATGACCGGGCGGGCGGCGCGCAACATCGGCGGCGAGGTCGTCATGTACGCCGACGTGGTCACCGAGTCGATGCGGGTGGCGATCGACGAGACGAACCGCCGTCGCGGGATCCAGCAGCAATACAACGCGGAGAATGGGATCACGCCGCTCACGATCGTCAAGGAGATCCGCGACATCAACGACCGCCTGCGGGTCGTTGCCGAGTCGGCGGCACCGTACGGCCCGGGAGGAGGCAGTCGCGACCTGGACGGGGCGACGAAGGCCCAGGTCGAGAAGCTCGTGGCGCGCCTGGAGACGGAGATGCGCGCGGCGGCCCGCGAGCTCGACTTCGAGCGCGCGGCGGCGCTCCGCGACGAGGTCCAGCAGATCCGCCTGCGGGTGCTCGAGGAGGACGCCTCGCTGGTGGTCGGACGGGCCGCCGAGGCCGCCGGGCGCGGCGCGGCCCCGTCACGGCGAGGCCGCCGCCCGGGCGCGCCCGAGGCTCCACCTGCGCCTGTCCTGGAGGTCACGGAGGTGACCGTGGTCGCTGCCGGCGGAGGAGCCGGGGGTCGCGGAGGGGACGGCAGCGGACTGGCTGCCCGGCCTCCGCGACGAGCACGACGACGAGGACGGCGCCGGCTGGCAGGCCCGTTGGCTCGACCGCCCGACATGGGACCGAACGGTCACTCCGAACGTGCGCCGCCGCACGGGGAGGCGCGGCACGCGGCGCTGAGCGGCAAGCCTGCGACGGGCAGGAGCGTGGGGCGCCCTCTGGGGCGAGCGGATGGCCAGCGCCGGCGGTGTTCCGCTCGGGACCGACTCCCGGGCGGTGGAGGCTCGGCCGGACGCCGAACCCGATGTCGGCCACGCTCGCCCAGGCCGCGGACGATGCCATCGCAGCCGCGTTCCCGGCTCGAGCGCGAGAGCTGCGGGCGACCGTTGTCGGTCGGAGCGATGTCTCACCGCGCGTCCAAGGCGTGGCGACCGTCGATCCGCGGCCCCACGCGAGGCCCTTCGCGCGATAGAACACATGTACGCTTTGTGCCGGGTGCGCTAGACTCACCACGTGCCCTCCGACCAGTTGATCGTGCGCGGCGCGCGCGAGCACAACCTCAAGAACGTGACCGTCGCGATCCCGCGCGACCGGCTCGTCGTGATCACCGGCCTGTCCGGCTCCGGGAAGAGCAGCCTCGCCTTCGACACGATCTACGCCGAGGGCCAGCGCCGCTACGTCGAGAGCCTCTCGGCGTATGCCCGCCAGTTCCTGGGCCAGATGGAGAAGCCGGACGTCGACCAGATCGACGGCCTCAGCCCCGCCATCTCCATCGACCAGAAGGGCGCCGGCCGCAACCCGCGGTCCACGGTCGGGACCGTCACCGAGATCTACGACCACCTGCGGCTGCTCTTCGCCCGCATCGGCCATCCCGCACTGCCCGGCCTGCGGCCGCGAGATCGAGCGCCAGACCGTCCAGCAGATCGTGGACCAGGTCTTCCGGCTGCCCGACGGGCACCCGGCTCCTCGTCCTCGGCCCGCTCGTCAAGGACCGCAAGACGGAGGGCGACCGGGTCTTCGAGGCGGCCCGCAAGCAGGGCTTCGTCCGGGTCCGCGTCGACGGCGAGCAGATGGACCTGTCCGAGACGACGAGCCTCGACAAGTACAAGCGGCACACGATCGAGGTCGTCGTCGACCGGTTCGTCGTGCGTGCGCCCGAGCGCGCCGGCGAGGCGCCGCCCGACGCCGCGCGGCTCGCCGACTCCATCGAGACGGCCCTCCGGCTCGGCGAGGGCGTCGTCGTCGTGGCCCCGGCGCCCGCGCCGGGGAGGCGCCCGACTTCGAGGAGCGCCGCTACAGCGAGCGCTACAGCTGCCCCTACGACGGGACGACGATCGACGAGCTGGAGCCGCGGAGCTTCTCCTTCAACTCGCCGCACGGCGCCTGCCCGACCTGCACCGGCATCGGACCGCAGCTGGTCATCGACCCGGATCTCGTCATCCCGGACCGCGCGAAGAGCGTCGCCGACGGCGCGCTCGTCCCCTGGGCGCGCATGCCGACCGAGGCGTCGTGGCGGATGAAGATCCTCGAGGCGATCTTCGCCGAGCACGGCTGGGACATCCGGGCGCCCGTCCGCGACCTGCCGCCGGAGGCGGTCCGGCACCTCCTGCACTCGGAGAAGGAGGAGAAGGTCCTCGTCCGGTACCGCCACGAGCGCGGGGAGAACACGTACTGGGCCAACTTCGAGGGACTCGTCACGAACCTCGAGCGGCGCTTCCGGGAGACCGAGTCCGAGTACATCAAGACCGAGATCGAGAAGTACATGGTGGCGCGGCCCTGCCCGGCCTGCAGCGGCCGCCGGCTGCGCCCCGAGGCGCTGGCCGTCAGCGTCGACGGGCAGAGCATCCACGACGTCTCCACGATGAGCATCACCGATGCCCTCGCCTGGGTCGACGCGGCTCCCGGAGCTCCTCACCGACCGCGAGCGCGCGATCGCCCGGATGGTCCTCAAGGAGATCGCCGCCCGCCTGGGGTTCCTCGCCGACGTCGGCCTCGACTACCTGACGATCGACCGCACCAGCTCGACGCTCTCGGGCGGCGAGGCCCAGCGAATCCGCCTGGCGACGCAGATCGGGAGCTCCCTCGTGGGCGTCCTCTACATCCTCGACGAGCCCTCGATCGGGCTCCACCAGCGCGACAACGCGAAGCTCATCGCCACGCTGACCCGCCTGCGCGACCTGGGCAACACCCTTCTCGTGGTGGAGCACGACGAGGAGACGATCCGGACCGCCGACTGGGTCGTCGACATCGGACCCGGGGCGGGGGAGCACGGCGGCGAGGTCATCGCCTCGGGGCCGCTCGAGGAGGTCCTCGCCGCTCCCCGCTCCATCACTGGCGCCTTCCTGCGCGGCGAGCGCCAGGTGCCCATCCCGTCCCGGCGCCGGCCCGGGAACGGGACCGAGATCGTCGTGCGCGGCGCCCGCCAGCACAACCTGCGCGGGATCGACGTCGCCTTCCCCCTCGGCAGGTTCGTCGCGGTCACCGGCGTCTCCGGCTCCGGCAAGAGCACCCTCGTGACCGAGATCCTGTACCGCGCCCTGGCCCGCGAGCTGAGCGGCGCCCGGGAGACGCCCGGGACCCACGACGCCCTCGAGGGCGCTCACCACGTCGACAAGATCATCGAGATCGACCAGAGCCCGATCGGCCGCACGCCGCGCTCCAACCCGGCGACCTACACGGGCCTCTTCGGCACCATCCGCGAGCTGTTCGCAGGCGTGCCCGAGGCGCGCGTACGTGGCTACGCGCCGGGCCGCTTCAGCTTCAACGTGAAGGGTGGCCGCTGCGAGAACTGCAAGGGCGACGGGATCCTCAAGATCGAGATGCAGTTCCTGCCCGACGTCTACGTCCCGTGCGAGGTCTGCAAGGGCAAGCGCTACAACCGCGAGGCCCTCGAGATCCACTACCGCGGCCACTCGATCGCCGACGTCCTCGACATGACGATCGACGAGGCGCTCGAGGTCTTCGGCGCCGTCCCGAAGGTGGCCAACAAGCTGCGCACCATGGTCGACGTGGGCCTCGGCTACGTCCACCTCGGTCAGCCGGCGACGACGCTCTCGGGCGGCGAGGCGCAGCGGGTGAAGCTCTCGACCGAGCTCTCCCGGCGCGCCACCGGCAAGACCCTCTACGTTCTCGACGAGCCGACCACCGGCCTCCACTTCGCCGACGTGGAGAAGCTGCTCCAGGTCCTCCACCGCCTCGTCGACGCCGGCAACACGGTGGTCGTCATCGAGCACAACCTCGACGTCATCAAGACGGCCGACTGGATCATCGACCTGGGGCCTGAGGGCGGGATCCGGGGAGGCGCCATCGTGGCCGAGGGCACGCCCGAGGTGGTCGCCGCCGTGCCCGGCTCGGCCACCGGGGAGTACCTCGCCCGGGTACTCCGCGGAGAGCCGCTCGTGCCCCTGTCCGACGTGACCTTCGCCGAGGAGCTGGGCCGCGAGGTCGCCCGGACTGCCGTCGAGACTGGCGAGGCACCCCGGCCTGTCGTGACACGCAAGCGAGCCGCCGCAGCCAGCCGGGGCGCATGAGGGATCCAACCGGGTCACCGGCGGCGCGCTCGGCGCGAGCCGGCCGGTGCAGGCGGTAGCATGCGGGCATGCCCGACATCGAATTCGCCTTCCTTGCCGACTCCGCCCAGGCGCGGCCGGGCGAGAAGTTCCACGTGCTGGGCGGAGGCGTGACGCGCCTCGCGTCGCGGGGCTTCCCGTTCCGCCACCCGCACCTTGTCGCTGGTGATCGCCCTCTCGGTCACCGCGCCGGAGACAGGCCGCGAGCACGAGGTCCGCTTCGTGCTCCTGGATCCCGATGGGCGCGAGCTCGGCAGGTGCCGGCGGCGTCGTCCGGGTTGGGCCGCCTCCCGATGCGCGCGACACGGTCGTCACGTTCTCCGTCGACCTCTGGAACGTGGGCTTCGAGCGCCCCGGTGACCACTCGTTCCGGATCCTCGTCGACGGATCCGAGCGCAAGCGCCTGCCGCTCCTCGTGGATCGCCTGGCGGCCGAGGCGGGCGGGGGCGGTCTGCGGCGCGCCCCGGTGGGCCGACGATCCCCGGCCGCCGGTCAACTGACGGACCGGTGACCGAGCACGCCCCGGGGCGCCACGAGCTGCCCGAGATCGACGAGGCCGGCCTGGCCGCTGCGCGGGCCGCCGACCGGCTGCTGGCGCGCGCACGCGCGGTCGGAAGCGAGCGCTGGGCGGCCTTCCTCGCGCCCCTGCCCGACCGGCTTCGCGATGCGCCTCCGGCCGAGCTGCGCGCGGCCGCCCGGCGCGGACGTGCGGCGTTCGGGGTGAAGGACTCGATCGCGGACACGCTGCCGTGGGCTGACGCAATGGCGTTCCGGGACGCGATCGACCACCTCCTCAAGGTGCTGGCGCGCCGCGACGCGTCGGGGCGTTGACGCGCGACGGTCGAGCCCGCGGGATTCGTCGCGGTCGCGCGTGGTCGCCGTGCGAGATGCGAGCTCGTCCGGGTCGAACGCCTCGCGCATGAACCGGCGACGGGGCCGCCGGGTCGAAGACGAGGGTCAGGCTTCGCCGGGCACGGGTCCACGCGACGTAGGCGAGGCGGCGCTCCTCCTCGACGGCTCGCGCCGGATCGGCCGCCTCGCGGAGGCTCCGGGCGCTGGGGAAGCGGCCCTCGGTCATCCCGAGGACGGCGACGTGGTCCCACTCGAGGCCCTTCGTCGCGTGGGCGGTCGCCAGCGTCAGCGGTGCGTCGTCGGTTCGGAGCGCGGTCAGGCGGTCTCGCGCGCTCGGGATCGCGCCGCCGAGGTCGGCGTCCGGCGGCAGGCGCACCGCCCACCCGACGAGCGCCGCACGGAGCTCGTCTCGGTCCACGGCGGCTCCGGATCGGGGTCGTCCGGGTTCCAGAGCGGCCTGTCCCCGATGCGGCGCCGGCGTCCCGGCTCGACCGACCGTCGTGGGCGCTCGCTCCGCCGGTGCGGAGCCGCGAGGCGGGCGGCGAGCGGCAGGCGGCGTCGGTCCGCGGCCGCGCCGAGCCAGGATCCCGTCGACGCGCGGGTCCTCGAACGCGAGCGTGACTCCGTCGGCGCGGAACGGGACGCCTAGCTCGAGGGCCTCCGCCGCCACGGGGAGCAGCTCGCGCCGGGTGCGCGCGAGGATCGCTCGTGCGCGCGCCGTCGTCCGGCCACGCCCGAGGAGCGTCGCGAGGAGCCCGCCGGGCTCCGGCCTTGCCGGGGCGAGGATCAGCCGGCCGGTGGCATCGGGGCCCGGTCGGACACGCTTGGCGAATCGCTCGGCGTTGTGCTCGACCAGCCGGACGGCGCGCGCGAGCACCGGCGCCGGGCAGCGGTAGTTGACCGCCAGGTCGACGCGCCGGAGGCCGCGCAGCGTGTCGGCGAGCGCCAGCACCCGCCGTACGTCGGCCAGCCGCCACCCGTAGATGCTCTGGTCGTCGTCGCCGACGAGGAAGACCCGGTTGGCCGGTGCGGCAAGGAGCAGCGCCAGGCGGAGCTGGCTGCGGTCGACGTCCTGGACCTCGTCGACGAGGAGGTGCGCGCAGCGCGCGCGCCAGCGCGCGAGGAGCGTCGAGTCCCCCTCGAGCGCGCGGAGCGCGCCGGCGACGAGATCGTCGAAGTCGCTCGCGCCCGCGCTCGCGAGTGCCGCGCTCGTAGGCGAGGAAGGCCCGGGCGATCGGTCCGGGCTCGCGGGTCGCTCGCCACGTCGTCGGCCGTGACGCCGAGGTCGAGCTTCAGCCGCGAGAAGACGTCGTCGAGGCGCCGCCGGGCCGCGGCGTCGAGGCCCGGGGCGATCGCACGCAGGATCGCGCGTGCGCGCGGCACGAGGTTCGGCGGTCGTCCCGGAATCGCGGAGGATCTCCAGGCCGAGGGCGTGGAAGGTGCGCACACGGACGGCGTCGGGCGGCACGGCGAGCGACTCCAGGGCGGGTTCCAGCCGCTCGCGCAGCTCCTCCGCGGCACGCGCGTTGAAGGTGATGGCGACGAGGGTGCCAGGCGGCGCGCCCATGGCGACGAGCCAGGCGACTCGCGCCACCAGCGTCGTCGTCTTGCCGCTGCCTGCCGGCGCGATGCACAGGACCGGACCGGGCTTCGCGGTGGCCGCGGCGCGCTGGTCGGGTGCAAGCCGGGAGAGCCGGTCGGCGACGAGCGGCGGGAGGGTGGGGGATCCGTGGGTCCCGGAATGCACCCTCGGATCCTGCCGGCCGCGGCTGCACCCCCACTTACGCGGCGGGCTCACGGGCCGCCTGCGCGGCGAGTTCGCCCCTCTGGCTGGCTGCGGGCAGGTGGCGTCCGGGGGCGACCTGCGTCCGCTCGTCCTGGCTGGCGACCGAAGAACGGGGAAGCACGAAGGATCGGGACCATTGGCCGTATTCGGTGCGCCAGCCGGGAGCTAGGTTCCGCCCATGCGGCCCGCCAGAGAGGGATCGGGCCCCGGCGTCCCGCGTCAGCCCTTGCGTCGGAGGTGCCCCTGGTGAGACGTTCCCGTCCCGTCCTTCTCCTGGCCGTCGTCGCGCTGCTTGCCTCGCTCGCCGGGGCGCCACCCGTGGCCCGTGCAGCCCCCCGAGTGCTGTCACGTTCACGGTCCTCCATACGAACGACTTCCACGGCCAGCTGGAGGCCGCGGGGAGCAATCCGGGCATGGCCCGCACGGCCGCCGTCGTCGAGGGCGTCCGCACCGCCAAGGGCGCGGCGAATGTGCTCCTGGTGGACGCCGGCGACGAGATGCAGGGCAGCCTGCTCTCCAACCTGCAGCAGGGCGCGCCGACCATCGCGACGTTCAACGCGATGGGCTACGACGTGGCCACCTTCGGCAACCACGAGTTCGACTGGGGCCAGGCCGTGCTGGCCGACCGCACAGCCGAAGCGAGCTACCCGTACGTCACCGCCAACATCGTCGTCAGAACGACACCGGCAACTGCGCCACCGCCGGGTGGACACGCCCGACCTTCGTCGGCCGCCCCCTACCAGGTGGTCGACGTCGGCGACGCCCGGACAGGTCAAGGTCGGCTTCATCGGCGTGACGACCGCCGAGACGCCGACCATCACGATCGCCGGCGGCCACGGCCGGCCTGTGCTTCAAGGACCCGGCCGAATCGATCATCCGCTACTACGACGCGATGAAGGCCGCCGGCGCCGACGTCATCGTGGTCCTGAGCCACCTCGGCTACACCGACGGCGGCTACGGCTACGGCATCCCGGTGTACGGGGACCAGACCCTGGCGCCAGAAGCTGAACACCGCCGGCAAGCCGGCCAACCTGATCATCGGCGGCCACAGCCACACCGACCTGCGCCGCCGCCCAGACGGTCGGCGCGACCAAGGTCGTGCAGGCTCACTACAACGGGCGCCAGGGTCGGCCGGCCGACATCACGGTCGAGCACCGACGGCAGCGTGGCCGTCAGCTGGTCGAGCGTGGCCGTCAGCACGACCGGCACGGAAGACGCCGCGGTCAAGGCGCTCATCGCGACCTACGCGTCCGACCCGGACTACCTGGCACTCGTCAACACGCCGATCGGCTATTCCCAGGTCGACCTGCTGCGAAACTACGACGGCGACAGCTGATGGGCGACTTCGTCGATGACGCGATCTACAATGACCTCAACAGCGACGCCGAGGCCGCCAACGACGTCGACATGGTCTTCAACAACCCGGGCGGCATCCGCACCGACTGGTGCGACAAGGAGGACCCGGCCAACCCCGGCACGTACATCTGGTCCAACACCGCCGCCGACTGCACGGGCACCACGGGGAAGGGATCTGGTCCATGACCCGATGCTGCTCAACTACGGGCACATGTTCACGATCCTGCCGTTCGGCAACGCGACGGTCGTCGGCAACATGACCGGCGCGCAGATCCTGGAGCTGCTCCACCAGTCGCGCCACCCTGTTCGAGGGCGCCCTCCAGCCCTCGGGCATCCGCTACTAGCTTCTTCCGCTACTCGGATGCGCAATCCCGGTCCACAGCCCTACGGCTGGGGCGCCTACGACGTCGAGGTCTACGACAAGGCCACCAGCACCTGGGAGCCGCTCGACCTGGCGAAGACCTACCGAGTCGGCACGAACGAGTTCCTGGCCCCCGCCGGCCAGGACGGCTTCACGCCCTTCAAGTACCTGACGAACATCTCGTACTGGGGCGACATGCTCAACGCCGTCAATGACTACGTGGCGGCGACCTACACGTTCGCCGACCCGTACCTCGGCCCCGACGGCGACGGCACCCTCGACGGGCGGATCACCCGCGACGGCGACGGACACACCTACGAGGCCGGCGAGATCGTCCCGCTCACCATCCTCCACCACAACGACTCGCACGGCAACCTGGACAAGGGCAGCTACGTGGGCTACACCCAGCTCGCCGCGCTGATCAAGCAGGAGCGCCTGCACAACCCGGACCGCACGCTCCTGCTGAGCTCCGGCGACAACATCCAGGGCGACGCGATGATGTACTACTTCAAGACGGCGCCCACTGGGTTCGCCGCCGACGGGACGCCATCTGCCGATCCCGACCATGCAGATCAACCCCTGATCAAGGCGTTCAACGCCATGGGCTACGACGCGATGACCCTGGGCAACCACGAGTTCAACTTCGGCAAGCGATGTCTTCACCAGCGTGCTGGAGCAGGCGACCTTCCCGCTCCTCCAGGCCAACATCGCGGACGACGGCTCGTACGGGCTCGGCGGCGGCGAACATCGAGCCCTACGTCGAGAAGGCGGCCTGGGCGACATCGACGTCGCGATCCTGGGCATCGGCAACCACCGTGTCCCGAACTACGAGCTGCCCAGCAACATTCCCGGCCTGACGTTCACCGACCCGATCGCCAAGACGCAGGAGCTCTCCGACGCTGCTGCGCGCCACCAACGACGTGGTCATCGCCCTGACGCACATCGGGTTCACCGAGAACCCGGCCAGCGTCGAGGTGGACGCCAACGTGGACACCAACCTGGCGGCCAGACGGTCCGGGCTGGACGCCGTCATCGGCGGCCACAGCCACACCGACCCGGCGATCGGCTTCGGCGCCTACAAGTACCTGCCCGCCATCGTCGGCCGATCCGGACGACAGCCCGGTCGCTCATCGCCCATGCCTACCGCTACAACAACACCCTCGGCGAGGTCAGTCATCGGCCTGCGCGACCTCGGCGGCGGCGACTACGACGTCGTCAGCCAGACCGGCCGGTACATCACAGCCGGCCCTCGCCGACCCCGAGGACCCGGCGATCGACGCGATCGTCGACGCCCTACACGACCATGCTGGCCGCCTACAACAACACGGTCCTCGGCGAGACGACGGTCCCGATCGACGCCCTCCAGGCGTACACCCAGGAGACCAACGGCGCGAACCTGCAGGCCGACGCCTCCGTCTACGAGCTCGGCCTGCAACGGCATCACGCCCGACATCCACCTCTCGGGCGCGATGACCAACCGGGAGGTCGCCGACGGCGCGACTGCCGGCAGCCCGGTGACCCTCAAGGTGTCCGACATGTTCACGCTCATGCCCTACGAGAACTCGCTCGTGGTGCTGAAGCATGAACGGGCCGCAGCTCAAGGCGGTCCTGGAGCGCGGCCTACCGCAACTACTACTACTACAAGTACGTGGCCGGGCTACGGCGGGTACTCGTACTACACCACCTGCATGCTCGACACGAACTTCGGCGGCCAGATCACCTACAACGACCTCCATCCCGCGGCGTACGACTCGGCCAAGAGCTACGTCGTCTCGCTGAAGCTGCCCGACGGCCGCCAGGTCGACTTCGGCAACGCGTCGAAGTACTACAAGGTCTCGACGGTCAACTACCTGGCCGCCGGGTCCTGCAACTTCAACAACGGCGGCGTGAGCCTCTGGCCGCTGAACCAGATCGTCAACGACACGCAGTACTACGTGCGTGACGCGGTCATCGACTACGTCAGTGCGCAGACCGCTCCGATCGCTCCGGCGATCGAAGGCCGGCTGGCCTTCATCACCGACGCCGACGGGCCCGTGATCAAGGTCACGGTGCCGAAGCAGAAGCCCTACAACCACCACAAGCAGAAGACGCTCGCCTTCGGGGCGACGGACACCCCGGCGGGTGTCGCGTCGATCAGCGCCAAGCTGGACGGGAAGGCCGTCAAGAATGGCCAGAGGATCGACTTCCTGACCCTCAAGCTGGGCTCGCACACCCTGACCGTGACGGCGATGGACAAGGCGGGCAACAAGTCCGTCAAGTCGGCCACCTTCACGGTGAAGGCAACCACCACGAGCCTCATCAAATCCGTGCGGGAGCTGTACGACCAGGGCGAGATCGCGAGCCCGGCCGCCCGCAACCGGCTGCTCACGTGGCTCTATGCCGCCCGGACGTTCGAGAAGGCCGGCATGAGCCGGCTGGCCGTCCTGAACCTCGCGTCGTTCAGCGTGACGGTCGCCCTGGAGACCCCGGGTCGCGTCACCCGGTCGGCGAGCCGCATTCTCATCGACGACTCGATCTACGTGATGGCCAAGATCCGAAACGTGAAGCTGTGATCGAGGGCGCCGCCCGCATCCGCGGGCGGTGACCGAGGACGCACGAATGCGAGCCGTCGGCCTCCGGGCCGGCGGCTCGTTCGTCCCCGGCCTCCGGGCCGGCGGCTCGTTCGCCGCGCGCCGCCGAGACCGCGGTGCGCCGGGTCAACGCCGCGCGCGTCCGGCCGGGCCGTCCAACCGCCGGCAGCGTGGCGCCGGCGGCGCGAGCGGGAGCCGCCGGGGCCCCCGGGGTTGTGCGGAGCGGTAGGCTGGGGAGAGGTCGGCCACTCACCCAGCCAGGCCGACGCGGAGGTGCGCCAATGACACCCAGCTCCCGCCCCGCCCCGCGGCGGTCCCTGCGCCGCGTGGCGA
Organism: uncultured Chloroflexia bacterium; assembly: GCA_963698595.1. Taxonomy (GTDB): domain Bacteria; phylum Chloroflexota; class Limnocylindria; order Limnocylindrales; family CSP1-4; genus CTSoil-043. The sequence continues at coordinate 825,953 of CAVORL010000006.1, read as the reverse complement.
CGATCGGCCTCGCCGCGCTCCTCGCGCTCGCGGTAGCGGCGCCGGCCGCGGCCGGCGGCTCGAAGCACCACAAGAACACGAGGGTCGACTTCTGGCTCACGGTTCTCCACAACAACGACGCCGAGTCGAAGCTGCTCCCCTCGTACGTGGACCCGGCCACGATGACCGGGCCGTACGCGGGCGCCGCCCTCTTCAAGACCGTGGTCAACAAGCAGAAGCGGCTGGCGCTGACCACTCGCCCGCCGGTCCGCCCCAAGGCCAACCGCGGCGTCGTCATGCTGTCGTCCGGCGACAACTTCCTCGCCGGCGCCCAGTGGGCCGCCAGCATCGATCGCGGCGTCCCCTTCTACGACTCGACGGCCATCAACCTGATCGGCTACGACGCGATGGGGATCGGCAACCACGAGTTCGACTTCGGGCCGGACGTCCTCGCCGACTTCATCCGCGGCACGCGCGGGTTGCCGTTCGTCAGCGCCAACCTGGACGTGGGCGCCGAGCCCGCCCTGGCACGCCTCGAGAAGAACGGCCGCATCGCCGCCAGCACCGTCATCCGCGAGCGCGGCGAGAAGATCGGGGTCGTCGGCATCACGACGCCGCAGCTGCCCAACATCTCGAGCCCCCGCGACGTGACCGTCGACCCGGCCGTCAGGGCGGCCATCCAGGCCGAGGTCCGGCGGCTGTCCCGGAAGGGGATCGACAAGATCATCCTCATCAGCCACCTCCAGAACATCGCCGAGGACCTCGCCCTCGCGAGCCAGCTCCGCAAGGTCGACGTGATCATCGCGGGCGGCGGCGACGAGCTCCTCGCGGATCCCGGCTGGCCGCTGGCCCCGGGCGACACGACCCCTTACGGCGAGTACCCGCTGAAGGCGACCGACCGCGTGGGCAAGACGGTCCCGGTCATCACCACGAACGGCGACTTCAAGTACGTGGGTCGCCTCGTGGTCGGCTTCGACCGGAAGGGCCGGGTCCAGGTCATCGACGAGGCGCGATCCGGACCGGTCCGGGTCGTGGGCTTCGGCGACGACGGGGTGAAGCCCAACCGGTTCATGGACTGGTACGTCGCGGACCCCGTGGAGGACTACGTCGCGGGCCTGGCGGCGAACGTGCTGGCGCAGTCGGAGGTGGCCCTCAACGGGAAGCGCGGCACGGTCGCTTCGGGGGTCATCACGGACCCCGGCATCCGCAACAGCGAGACGAACCTCGGCAACCTGACCGCGGACTCGATGCTCTGGGCCGCCCAGCAGCAGGCTCCCACCTACGGCGTCGATGTGCCCCAGGTGGGCATGCAGAACGGCGGCGGGATCCGCAACAACGACGTCATCCCGGCAGGCCCGATCACGGAGCTCGACACCTACGACATCCTGGCCTTCACGAACTTCGTGTCGGTGAAGGAGGACCTCACCCCCGACCAGTTCAAGGCGGTCCTGGAGACGTCGGTCTCCGACATCGGCAACGGCCGCTTCGGCCAGTGGGCCGGGGTCGAGTTCTCGTACGACCCGGCGGCCCAGAACCGGGTCATCGACGGGGTGACCTGCGCCGTGTCGAACCCGGGGAGCCGGGTGCAGGACGTCACGGTCGACGGCGTGCTGATCTTCGACGACGGCACCTTCGTCGGCCCGGCCGGCTGGACCGTCGACATCGCCACGAACGACTTCACGTTCCGGGGTGGTGACTGCTACGACTTCGGCCCCGGCGGCTTCACCACCGTCGGCGTCGTCTACCAGCAGGCGCTGGCCGACTACATCGTCGCTCCGCTGGTCGACGGCGGCCTCGCCGGCGAGATCACCGAGGCGGACTACCCTGTGGGCGGCGAGGGCCGCATCGTCATCCTTCCGTAGCCAGGCTCCTCCGGGAGCCGGGCGGCTCCACCAGCTGCCCATCGGCGAGGCCGGGCCGCGAGGCCCGGCCTCGCTGCGTCCGGTCGGGCCCGGCTGCGCCGTGCGGGGGCTGCGGGTCGCGCTCCGTGTAGCATCGCGGGGTGACCCCGCAGCTCGCCGCGATGCTCGCCGGCCTCCCGTCCCTCCCCGGCGTGTACCTCATGCGCGACGCGAGGGGCAGCGTCCTCTACGTCGGCAAGGCCCAGAACCTTCGCTCGCGCGTCCGGAGCTACTGGCAGCGCCAGGCGCCCGCGACGGGCCCCGGCGAGGTGCAGCGGATCCGCGAGGCGATCGGGCGGGTCTCCGACGTCGAGTACACGCTCACGGATTCGGTCTCCGAGGCACTCCTCCTCGAGGCCAACCTCGTCAAGCGCCACCAGCCCCGCTTCAACGTCCGCCTCAAGGACGACAAGAGCTATCCCTACATCCGGATCACGCTGGGCGAGGACTTCCCGCGGGTGGAGCGGACGCGGAAGCTGGTGAGCGACGGGAGCCGCTACTTCGGGCCGTATGCCTCGGCGAGCAGCGTCGACGAGGCGATGAACCTCATCCGGCGGCTCTTCCCGTTCCGGACCTGCACCCTCGACATCCGCGAAGGAGAGCGTGCGCTGCGCCGGCCCTGCCTGCTGTACCACATCAAGCGCTGCCAGGGTCCCTGCATCGAGGCCGTCGAGAGAGACGCCTACCGGGCCGACATTGCCCAGGTCGAGCTGTTCCTCGAGGGCCGCCAGGAGGCGCTCGTCCGCGATCTTCGCCTCCAGATGACGACCGCTTCCCGGGCCCTGGAGTACGAGCGCGCGGCGGCGCTCCGCGACAAGATCCGGGCCATCGAGCGGACGATGGAGGACCAGAAGATGGCCGCGTTCGCGCGGACCGAGCTCGACGCCCTCGGTCTCGCCCGATCCGGGGCCCAGGCCGCGGTGCAGGTGTTCGCGGTTCGTGCCGGCAAGCTCGTCGGTCGCGACGTGTACGCGCTCGAGGCACCCGGCGGGGTGGGGGACGACGAGGTGCTGGCCGGGTTCATCCTGCAGTACTACAGCCGCTCGACGTCTGTGCCCCCGGCCGTTCTCCTGCCGTCCCCGGCGGCCGAGACGGGCGACCTCGAGGCATTCCTGACCGAGACGCGCGGCCATCGGGTCCGGCTCCCGGTCCCCGCGCGCGGCGAGAAGCGGCGCCTTGTCGAGCTCGCCTCCCGCAACGCAGCGGACTTCCTGGGGCGCGAACAGGCCCGCTGGCTCGCGGACGAGGGGAAGACGCTCGTCGCGCTCGAGGAGCTGGCCGCCGCACTGGGGATGGCGGGCCCTCCCCTGCGAATCGAGTGCTACGACATCTCCACGAGCCAGGGCCGCGAGACGGTCGGGAGCATGGTCGTGTTCGAGGACGGCAAGCCCCGGAGCGGCGCCTACCGCCGCTTCCGGATCAGGGACGTCGCAGGCCAGGACGACTTTGCGAGTCACGCCGAGATGCTGCGGCGTCGCCTGCACCGTACGACGGCGGGCGACGAGGGGAGCGCCGAGGAGCTCCGCTGGGCCCTGCCGGACCTGATCATCGTCGACGGCGGCAAGGGCCAGCTGGCCGCGGACGTGGCCGTGCTCGAGGAGCTGGGGCTCACAGACATCCCCATCGCCGGCCTGGCCAAGGAGCGGGAGGAGCTCTTCCTGCCCGGCCGGCCGGACCCGGTGATCCTGTCGCCGACGTCGTCCGCGCTCTACCTTGTGCAGCGGATCCGCGACGAGGCTCATCGCTTTGCGGTCACCTACCACCGGGAGCTGCGACGCCGGGCTGCCGTCCGGAGCGCCTTCGACGACCTGCCGGGCGTCGGGCCGGCGCGTCGCCGCGCCCTGCTCCGTACCTTCGGCTCCGCGAAGCGGGTCCGCGACGCGCCGGTCGAGCAGGTGGCGGCGGTGCCGGGCATCGGGCCGGTCCTCGCGGCGCGGATCAAGGCCCACCTCGAGGCCGGGTAGCCGGTGGCCGTGGCACCGGCTACCGACCGGCGCGGGCCGCGCGGTACGGCTGTGCGGCTGACGCCCCAACGGCGGCACCGCAAGGGTGATAGCATCCCGGGCCGATGCGTCGATTCACCCCGATCCTCATCCTCGTCGTCCTGGCGGCGGCCCTCTTCATCGACTTCTTCCCAAACCTGAAGGTCCCGGGCTTCGGGCCGGACGGCGAAAGCCGCGTCGTCGAGACGAAGCTCGGGCTCGATCTCGTCGGTGGCCTGCAGGTCGAGTACCAGGCGCTGCCCGCGGGCGGCAAGACGCCCGATGCCGGCTCGATGGCTACGATCAAGCAGATCGTCGAGAACCGGGTCAACAGCACCGGCGTCGCGGAGCCGGTCGTGCAGACCCAGGGCACGGACCGGATCGTCGTGGAGCTGCCCGGCGTGAGCGACCCGGATCCGATCCGCCGCCTGCTCGGACAGACCGGGCGCCTCGACTTCGTGCCACTGCCGCCCGACAAGTACGGCACCGGCAGCGCCCCCGGCGCCCTCCAGGCCGTGCAGGGCCAGCCGCTACCCTCCGTCGAGGCCGCCCTCTTCTCCGGAGACCAGGTCGAGCAGGCGTTCGCGGACGCCGATTCCAACGGCCTCCGGGCCGTCGGGTTCCGCCTCAAGACCGAGGGCGCAGGGCTGTTCGGCGACTACACGACCCAGAATGTCGACAACTTCTTCGCGATCGTCCTCGACGGCAGCGTCGTCTCTGCGCCGGTGATCCAGAGCGCGATCACGGGCGGCAGCGGGATCATCACCGGCGGGTCGACCGGCTTCAGCGTGACCGAGATGAACAGCCTCGTCACGGTGCTCCAGTACGGCTCGCTTCCGTTCCCGCTCCAGGAAGTCGGCTTCCAGGACATCGGCGCGACGCTGGCCGGCTTCTCCCTGGACCGCATTTTCGTTGCCGGCCTGATCGCTGTCCTGCTTGTCTTCGCGTTCATGCTCGTCTACTACCGCCTGCCCGGTCTCGTGGCGTGCCTGGCCCTCATCTACTACGCCATCGTGGTCCTCGCGGTGTTCCGGCTGATCCCGGTGACGCTCACCCTGGCCGGGATCGCCGGGTTCGTCCTCTCGGTGGGCATGGCGGTCGACGCCAACGTCCTGATCTTTGAGCGGATGAAGGAGGAGCTGCGCTACGGCAAGTCGCTGCCCGGCGCGATGGAGGCCGGGTTCAACCGGGCCTGGAACTCGATCCTCGACTCCAACGTGTCCAGCCTGATCACGGCGACGATCCTGTTCCTCTTCGGATCCTCCGTGATCCGCGGCTTTGCCCTCGTCCTCATCATCGGCGTGCTCCTCTCGATGTTCACCGCCATCCTCGTCACCCGCACGATGCTGCGCCGCGTCGTCCACGACGAGTGGGCTCGGAAGCCCGGCCTCTACGGGCTCAACGAGACGGAGTTCACGGGAGCCCGCGGGGTGCGCCCCGGCGCCCGCGGCGAGGTGCGCTCGCGTGCGTGACATCATCGGCAAGCGCCGCTGGTTCTTCGTCATCTCGGCGTTCCTCACGGTCCCCGGCCTCTTCTTCATCCTCCTCGGCCCCCTGACGGGTGGCGAGGCCGGCCTCCAGCTCTCGATCGACTACACCGGCGGGACGAAGTGGGAGATCCGCTTCGAGGACCGCGGCGTGACGCCGAACCAGGTCAAGGCCGTGCTCACGGCGAACGGCTTCGGGGACTCGACCGTCCAGACGACCTCCGACGGCTACCTTCTCGTGCGCACGAAGCCCATCGGGTTCGTCGAGACGCAGACCGCCACGCCGGCCCCGTCCCTGTCGCCGGCGCCCTCGGGATCTCCCGGCCCGTCCGCGTCCCCCGGCCCGTCCGCTACGCCCGGTGCGAGTGCGACGCCCGGCCCGTCCGCAACGCCCGGCGCGAGTGCGACGCCCGGCGCGAGCGCCATCCCCAGCCCGAGCTCCAGCGCGGCGCCTGCGGCATCGGTCGCTCCGGCCACGCCGGCCCCGCCCGGCCAGGTCGCGCGGACCGGCGAGATCGGTGTGCTCGTCACTGCCCTCGAGGACGAGCTCGGGCCGATCGAGTCGCAGCGCCAGCTGACCACCATCGGTCCCGTGATCTCGTCGGAGCTGACTCAGCAGGCGTTCCTGCTCATCATCATCGGGTCGCTCGGGATCCTCCTCTGGATGACATTCCGCTTCCGGGACTTCCGCTTCGGCATGACGGCGCTTGCAGCGCTCGTCCACGACGTCATCGTCGTCATCGGATCCTTTGCGATCCTCGGCACGTTCTTCGGCCTCGAGGTCGACGGCCTCTTCGTGACGGCAATGCTCACGATCATCGGCTTCTCGGTCCACGACACGATCGTCGTCTACGATCGGATCCGGGAGAACCGGGCGCGCCACGCCGGCGAGCGCTTCTCCAGCATCGTGAACCACTCGATCCTCCAGACGCTGGCCCGGTCGATCAACACGAGCCTCGTCGTGGTGTTCACCCTCACGGCCCTCCTCCTGTTCGGCGGAGACTCCATCCGGCCGTTCATCCTGGCCCTTCTGATCGGGATCGTCTCGGGCACCTACTCGTCGATCTTCAACGCCGCGCCGCTGCTCACCGTGTGGGAGGAGTGGGCGGACCGGCGCAAGGAACGGGCGCCTCGGACGCGCCCCGGCAGGCGCGCCCCCGCGTGACCGCCGCGCGGGCCCGGCGTCCTGGTCGAGGCCGGTGCAGGACGCGATGAGCGGCTCGTGCGATGCTCCCGCCATGACGGTTCCCCGATACCGCTGGCGGTATCCCGACCCCACTCCCCTCGACGAGGGGTACGCGGCCGTGGTGGCGCGCCACGGGGGCTCGTCGCTTATCGCGCGGGTGCTGGCCCGACGAGGGGTCCCGGCCGCGGAGCTGGATGCATTCTTTGGCCCGCCGACCGACGGGCTCCACGACCCCACCTTGCTGCCCGACGCCGAGACGGTCGTCGCGCGCATTGCCCGCGCTCGTGACGCCGGGGAGCGCGTCCTCGTAGTCGGGGACTTCGACGCGGACGGCCTGACGGGGCTCGCCATCCTCGTCACGGCGCTGCGCCGCCTGGGCCTCGACGCGTCAGGCCACGTGCCGAGCCGGGTCGAGGACGGCCACGGCCTCCCCCGGCGGGCCCTGGAGCTCGCCCGCGCCGAGGGGCGGACGCTCCTGATCACGGTCGACACCGGCACGTCCAGCGTGGCCGAGGTTGCCGCCGCGGCAACGCTCGGGATCGACGTCGTCATCACGGACCATCATCGGGCCCCCGAGCAGCTCCCGGCTGCGGTCGCCATCGTCAACCCGCAGCTGCCCGGAGCCGCGTACCCGGACCGACGGCTCACCGGCAGCGGGGTGGCCCTCAAGGTTGCGTCCCTGCTCCTGGAGCGGCTGGCGGGCGTTCCGGCGCTGGCGACGACGGCCGACCTCGCCGACCTCGCGACCATCGGGACGGTCGCCGACGTGGCGCCGGTGCTCGGCGAGAATCGCTCGATCGCGCGCCTGGGCCTCGAGCGGATTCGCTCGGCCACCCGGCCCGGGATCGCGGCGCTCCTCGCGTCCGCCGGGATCGAGCCCGGGCGCGTGACGCTGGAGACGATCGCCTTCGCCATCGCGCCGCGCCTCAACGCCGCGGGCCGCGTGGGAGACGCCGGCGTTGCCGCGACCCTCCTCCTGGCCGAGGAGGCTGACGAAGCTGTCTCGGCCGCGGCACTGCTGGAGGCGGCAAACCTCGAGCGCCGCGACACGACGCGCCGGGCGGTCGACGAGGCACGCACGCTCGTTGCGGGCTGGCCGCCGGACCTGCCCGCACTCGTCATCCGCGGGCCCTGGCCGGTCGGCGTGGTGGGCCTGGTGGCGGCCCGCCTGGCCGAGGAGGCTGGCCGGCCGGCCGTCGTCGCGTCCAACCTGGGGGACACCCTGCGCGCGTCGTGTCGGGCACCCGCTGGCTACGACCTGGCATCCGCCCTCGTCGCCTGCGACGACCTGCTCGTCCGCCACGGTGGCCATCGCGGTGCCGCGGGCCTGGAGGTTCGGGAGGACCGCTGGGAGGCGTTCCGCGCTCGATTCCTCGACCTGCTGGCAGCCTCGACGCCGCCCGACCCCCGGCCCGAGATCGTCCTCGACCTATCCCTTCCGGCGCGCGCCGTGGACTATCGGCTGCTCGCGCTCCTGGACGGCCTCTCCCCGGCCGGGCCCGGGAACCCCGAGCCACTCCTCGCCGTCCATGGGCTCACCGTGACCCGCATCCGGGCCGCCGCGGGTGGCCATGCTCAGCTCACCCTCCGCCGCGACGTCGACGTCGTCGACGCGATCGCCTTCGGGCGCGAGGACCTCCTGGCGACCACCCACGAGGGCGACCGGGTCGACATCGCCGGGACCCTCGCCTCGCGCCGCTTTGGCGGCCTCGACACCCTGCAGCTCGTCGTGGTCGACGTGGCACCCGCCCGCGATCGGGCGCCGGCTGCGGCTGGTGCCGGAGGCGCGTGGCACGGGGCTCCCGTCGCCGCTCCGGGCGCCCGTCCATGACGCGCAGCCGCAGGTCGGGGCGGTCGGCGCCTGGGGGGTCGCGCCGGACGACCGGAGACCCGTATGGCCTGGCGGCTGCGCGCCCATTCGTGGCTCCGCTTGCGTCGCTCGCGGGTCTCGCCATCGTCGGACTGCTGACATCCTCGCTCCTGTTCGGCGGCATTCCATTCCTGACGGCGGGAAACGGTCCAGGCGGCAACCCGGACGGCCAGGGGAACGGGGTGGTCGTCCCCGGCCAGACGCCGTCGCCGAGCGCCCCGCCGGTGGTGAACCCCGACGTCGGGATCGTCGGCCAGCTGGTCTTCGCGAAGGCCGGCAACCTGTGGATCCAGGAGGGCACGTCGACGCGGCAGCTGACGACCTCCGGCCGGGACTCCCAGCCGGCCTGGTCCGAGGACGGAGCGTGGATCTACTTCATCGAGACGCGCCGCACCAAGGGCAGCCTCGAGCGCGAGGGGGTGGTGCGGGACTACGACCTCCGCTACCCGATCCTCACACGGATCCGGCCCGACGGGTCGGGCCGCGCGGTGATCCTCTCGGGCCTCTACCAGACCGGGCCGAGTGACCGGTATCGCTGGGCGTTCTTCCTACGCGATCCCGCCGTCGCGCCAGACGGAAAGACCGTTGCGGTCGTCTCGGACGGCCCGGACCCCACGCAGTCGAATGTCGTCCTTGGACTGGTCAACCTCGCCCGCAATCGCCTGGGGCCCCTGGGACTCCCGGAGAACGCCCCATACGGTCACCAGGACCCGGCGTGGCGACCGGACGGCGGGCTCCTCCTCTACGTGCGGAACGCGCGGGCCGGCAAGGCAGCCGCACCCACGATCTGGCGCTACGACCCGGCGACGGAGAAGAACAGCCGCATGAGCCAGCCCGGCTACACGGAGCCGAGCTACTCGCCGGATGGGCGGTACCTCGTGGCGACGAAGACCAACAGCCTGGGCACGGACATCGTGGTCCTCGATGGACGCAACGCGAACGAGCTCCTCCGCGTCACCACCGACGGGCGATCCTGGGGCGGGGCGTGGTCGCCCGACGGCTCGCAGATCGTCTTCCTGCGCCTCGACGGCTCCGCGTCGGACCTGCAGCTGGCGACGCTCGAGACGAAGGCCGGCGACGGCCTCGCGGTCGCCGAGCTAGAGCCGGTTACGGTGTTCAGCGGGCTCGATGCCGAGAGCCGCCCGGCGTGGTGGGGTCCTCGGCCGACGCCCGCCGCGACTGCGACGCCGGCCCCGTGACTGCGGCGTACCTGGCGCGTTTGGCGCGACGGACGGCAGCCACCGGGACCGTGCTCTGCGTCGGCATCGACCCGACGCCGGAGGCGCTGCCTGCCGGGTGGCCCGCCGGCCTGCCGGGGGTCGAGCGCTTCGCTCGCCTGCTCGTGGAGGCCGCGGCGCCGCACGCGGCCGCCGTGAAGCCGAACCTCGCCTTCTTCGAGGCCTTCGGCAGCCCCGGCATCGCCGCCCTCGAGCGCGTCCTCGGGGCCCTCCCGCCGGACGTCCTCGTGGTGGCAGACGCGAAGCGCGGCGACGTCGAGACGACCGTCGAACGGCAGGCGGTCGCGTTGTACGACATCCTCGGGGCGGACGCGGTGACCGTGAGCCCATACCTCGGCCTTGCCGCGCTCGACGCGTTCCTGTCCCGGGCCGACCGGTTCGCCTATGTCCTGTGCCGGACGTCGAATCCGGGGGCGGGCGAGCTGCAGGACCTCGTCGTGGAGGCGGATCCGGCTCTCGACGCCCCCGCGGAGGCGCTCCACCGGCGGGTGGCGCGCAGGATCGCCGCCGCGGGCCTGGCGGACCGCGCCGGGCTGGTCGTCGGAGCGACTGCGCCGGGCGAGCTCGCTGCCATCCGGGATCTCGTGCCTGGCGTCGCGTTCCTCGTGCCCGGCGTCGGTGCCCAGGGCGGCGACGCCGCCGCGGTGCTCGCAGCCGGTCCGGCCACCGTTGCGCCGGCCGGCGGTAGCCCCGGTGGCGGGCTGCTCGTGAACGTCTCGCGGGGGATTTCGTCTGCCGCGCGCGCCACCGAGGCCGCGGGGGGCCATGCGGCCGGTGCCCGAGAAGCGCCGCGGTGACCCCGGCGAGCGTGTCGCCGAGGCTGCACGCGACTGGGCGGCCAGGCTTCCCGTGCTATCGTGACAGTCGCGGCCCCGCCGGGATCGGCGGCGGACACAGCGCCGCCACCCGAGAGGTCGTCGCCAGATGCCGTTCAACGTCGGCCCGCTTGAGCTGATCATCGTCCTGGTGATCGCCCTCCTGATCCTGGGCCCCGGTCGGCTCCCGGACGTCGGGTCCGCGCTCGGCAAGAGCATCCGCGAGTTCCGCAAGGCTGCCACCGACGTGGAGGATTCGGTCAAGCTCGACGCTGCGCCACCTGCGGCGCCCCCAGCGGCGCCCTCCGCGGCGCAGGGCGCCGAGACGCCGGCGTCCCCGGCCATGCCCGTGTCCTCGGCACCGACACCGTCCGCCGAAGCCGCGGGATCGCCCGCCGACGCGACGGCAGCTGACGCCCCGGCCCCGGGCGGCGAGGTAGCGACGCCGCGTGGTGCACCCGCCACCGCAGCCGAGGCTGCCGCCGAACCGGCGGCCGACGCCCCGCCGGCGGAGACCGAAACGCCCGAGCCCGTCGCCGCGAGCACCGAGCCGAAGGCGTAGCGCGCCCGCCGGGCTCGATGCTCATGGCCGACGCGGATCTCACCCACGACGCCGAGGCCGACCTCCCTCCCGTTCCGCATCCCACCCGACCGCCGTCGCCGACCCCCTCGCCGGCGGTCGGCCACGGGGCGATGCCGCCCCTCGATCACCTCGCCGAGCTGCGGCGGCGGATCGCACTCGGCGTCCTTGCGGTCGCCCTGGGCTCGGTCGTGGGGTTCATCCTTGGACCGCGGATCATCCAGGTTCTCAAGGCACCCTACGGCGACGCGCCGCTCCTTCTGCTGGCGCCCGGCGAGGGCTTCTTCATCACCCTCAAGATCGCGCTGGCAACGGGCGTCGTGCTCGGGATGCCGGTCGTCCTGTTCGAGCTGTGGCGCTTCGTGTCGCCCGGACTCACGAGCGATGAGCGACGCCTCGCGCGACCCTGGGTTCCGCTGGCGATGGGCTTCTTCCTGGGCGGTGTCGCCATCGCGTACGTGGTTCTTCCGTTCGCGATCGCCTTCCTGTCGAGCTTCGGGACGGGCGAGCTCCAGAACGCGTGGACCGCGGACGGGTACTTCGGCTTCGTCGCCACGATGTTCATCGGCTTCGGCCTGGTGATGGAGTACCCGATCGTCCTCGTGCTCCTCTCGAAGGCCGGGATCGTGACGACCGCGCGCTTGCGATCGACGCGGCGCTATATGGTCATCATCTTCGCCATCGTTGCCGCGGTCGCGACGCCCGGCGGCGACATCATCAGCCCCTTCGTGCTCGGGGTCACGATGTACGCCCTCTATGAGCTGTCGATCGTCCTCGTGCGCGCGGGCGGCCGCTGAACGGGGGGTAGACTGGCCACATGGCGACGAACAGGCTGCCGAGCGACGACAGCGGGACCGACGAGCCGGCGCCGGGCGCCGAGGAGGTCCAGCACGTCGTGATCCTGTCCGGGCTCTCGGGCGCCGGCAAGACGGCGGCCACGAAGCTCTTCGAGGACCTCGGCTACGTCTGCGTCGACAACCTTCCCGGGGAGCTCCTGCCCGGCCTTGCCGATCTGATCGCCCTCGACCCGCGTCGTTTCGAGCGCGTGGCGATCGTCGTCGACGTGCGGGCCGGCAACGTGCCCGTCGCGTTCGCGGCGATGCGCGGGGCGCTGGAGGGACGCGGCATCCGGCCGCAGGTCTTCTTCCTCGAGGCACGCGACGAGGTCCTCGTCCGGCGCTATTCGGAGACACGGCACCGGCACCCGCTGGGTGAGCCGGGCGGCGTCGCGGCGGGGATCGCGGAGGAGCGTCAGCTCCTGGAGGACGTGCGCGCAGAGGCGAACGTCATCCTCGACACGTCCGACCTGTCGCTGCGGGAGCTGCGCGAGCGGATCTTCGGCCAGCTGTGGGATGTCGTCGAGGCCGACCAGCTCTCGATCCAGCTCGTCAGCTTCGGCTACAAGTTCGGGATCCCGCTCGAGGCCGACCTCGTGTTCGACGTCCGTTTCCTCGAGAACCCGTACTACGTGCCCGAGCTGCGACGACTCTCCGGGCTCACCGACAGCGTCCGTCTCTACGTCCTGGAGCAGCCCCTCGCCCGGCGCTTCCTGGTCAACATCCAGGAGCTTCTCGAGCTCACGATTCCCGCGTACGTCAACGAGGGCAAGACCCGCCTGACGATTGCCATCGGCTGCACGGGCGGCTACCACCGCTCCATCGCCCTCTCCGAGGAGCTGGCCGCGTGGCTGCGTGAGGGGTCATACGGGCCCGTGAGCGTCTTCCACCGCGAGCTCGAGCGACGGTGAAGCGGTGAATCTGCGGCCGTGGCTGCGGCCGGGGATCGGCGTCAAGCGCTGGCTCGCGGTCGCGCTCCTGGGCCTGACGGCGCTCGCGCTGGCCGGCGCGCTCGCCCTCCGCCAGCTCTATCGGGACGTTTCGGCCGACAGTCCGATCCAGGCGATCCTCTCCGTGGTCACGCTCCAGTTCCTGCCGCCCGGGGCCCGCGCAGCAGTCCTCCTCGTCGCCGGTGTCGGCTTGTTCGCCGCGGGGGCGTACCGCGTCGTCGTGGCCCTCCTGGGCCCCTTCACGGAGAGCACCGAGGAGTCCCTCGTCGATCTCGTCTACCGGCGGCGCCTCCTGGCGCGAGGCCCCCGGATCGTCGCGATCGGCGGCGGCACCGGGCTCTCGACGCTCCTGCGGGGCCTGAAGGAGCACACCCGGAACCTGACGGCCATTGTCTCCGTGGCCGACGACGGCGGCTCATCGGGCCGCCTCCGGGAGCAGCTGGGGATCCCGGCGGTCGGGGACATCCGCAACTGCCTGGTCGCGCTTGCCGAGACCGAGACGGCGATGGCGGAGCTCCTGCAGTACCGCTTCGGCTCCGACGACGGGAGCCTGGCCGGGCATGCCGTCGGCAATCTCCTCCTCGCGGCGATGAATGCCATCGACGAGGGCGACTTCGAGGCCGCCGTGCGGGAGATGAACCGGGTCCTCGCGGTGCGGGGCAACGTGGTGCCGGCTTCCGGGACCCCGCTGACCCTCCACGCTCGGCGGCGAAACGGTCACGAGGTGGCTGGCCAGTCCCGGATCATGCGACTCAACGACATCGAGCGGGTCTGGCTGGAGCCGGGCGACGTGAGGGCGTGCCGGGACGCGCTCCTGGCGATCGCGGAGGCGGACCTCGTCGTCCTCGGTCCGGGCAGTCTCTTCACGAGCCTCCTGACAACCGTGCTGGTCCCCGAGATCCGCGCCGGGCTTGTCTCCACGTCGGCCCTGCGAGTCTACGTGGCAAACGTGGCGACACAGGCCGGCGAGACCGAGGGCTACGACCTGGCAGACCACGTCGACGCACTCACCGCGCACGGGCTCGGCGAGGCGATCGACGTCGTCCTGGCCAACAACCACCCCGGGGCCACGGAGCCCGACGCCGAGATGGGGGTGCCGGTCCGGCTGCGCTGGCCCCCGACGGGGGCCTCGCCACATCCCCGTTTGGCCCTCGACGACGTCGTCGATCCCGGGCGCCCGCACTACCACGAGCCACGACTCCTGGCGTCGGCACTCGTCCGGCTGTTCGGTCGCGAGGCGGAACACCGGCGCGGCAGGATCGCGCGGTCCGCGTAGCCCGTGGCTGACGGCGACCGGGCGCTGGTCGCGGCCCTGCGGGCCGATCTTGCAGCGATCGAGCCATCCCGGGCCTGCGATCGGGCAGCCGAGGTGGCGGGACTCGGCACGACGGCCGTCCGGGGCGATCGACCGGCGCTGGGACGGCTCATGGTGCGCCTCCTGCGCGGCGCCGCTACCCCGGCAGCAGAGTTCAGCTGGGATCGTGCTGCTGATCACTGCCGGGCCGCGTGGCTGCGCGGGATCTTCCTGGCCCGGGGGTCTCTCTCGGTCGCCCACGGCCGGCTCCACCTGGAGTTCGTAGTTCCGCCGGCCGATGCGCCGCGGCTGGCGGCGCGACTCGCGGCGATCGGGCTGCCGGCGGGAGTGCGGACGCGACGGGGTCGCGGTGTCGTCACCTGGAAGAGCGCCGACGAGATCGGGACGTTCCTGCGCTGGATCGGCGTCGGAGGGTCGCTCCTGGAGCTCGAATCGCGCCAGGTCGCGAGGGCGGTCCGGGGGGACCTGAATCGGCTCCTCAACGCGGAGTCGGCCAACCTGGAGCGAATCGCGGCTGCCGCGGCGCGCCAGCTGGACGCCATCGCCGCGCTGCAGGCGGACGGCCGCATCGACACGTTGCCGGAGGGCGTCCGTGCCGTCGCGGCCCTGCGGCGGACGACGCCGGAGGCCTCGCTGACCGAGCTGGCCGCGGAGCTCGACATGCCCCGCGGCCGGGTGCAGCGGGCTCTCGCCAGGATCGAGTCGATGGCCCTCGACCGGGTGCCGCCCCGGGGGGCGACGATTCGGGGTGACAATGCCGGTCCGAACGGCCCCGGGACGACGTGACCGCCGCCCCGTTGGCCGGCGCGCCGTCGGTGGCATGATTGCCGCATGAGACCCGTGATCATTGCCGCCAACTGGAAGATGAACACCACGCCTGCCGACGCGGGCCTCCTCGCCCGAACGATCGCCGGCCGGACCCGCGAGGCGGACGTCGTGCGGGTCATCTGCCCGCCATTTGTCTGCCTCGCCGCCGTGGGTGAGGCCGTGGCAGGGCAGGGGGTCGAGGTCGGGGCCCAGACCATCCACCCCGAGCTCGCCGGCGCCTACACCGGTGAGATCAGCGCGGCGATGCTCGACGGTCTTGCGACCTGGGTCATCCTCGGCCACTCGGAACGGCGGCGAGACGCCGGCGAGACGGACGCGCTCATCGGGAAGAAGCTCGGACGGGCGGTCGAGGCAGGGCTGCGGCCGATCCTGTGCGTCGGCGAGCAGCTCGCGGACCGGGAGGCGGGCCGGCAGGTCGAGGTCGTGCGCGGCCAGCTCGTCGGCGCCCTGGAGGGCCACGACCCGGGGGCGCTTGCCGCGGCCGGGCTGGTGATCGCCTACGAGCCGGTCTGGGCCATCGGGACCGGCCGCAACGCGTCGGGCGCAGACGCAGGGGCGATGGCCGACGCGATCCGGGCAAGCCTCGACGAGTGCGGGTTCGACGCCACGGCGGCCGCGGTCCCCGTGCTCTACGGCGGCAGCTGCACGAGCGCCAACATCGCCGAGTTCCTCGCCGAGCCGTCGGTGGATGGTGCGCTCGTCGGCGGCGCTTCGCTGAAGCCGGACGAGATGGCCGGCATGGTCGCCCGCGCCGCCGTCACCGCCGCGGCCCGGCGGGCCGCCGGCGCCTGAGACGGCCGTCCCGCCGGTCCCGTTGTCGCTGCAGGAGCCGCCACATGCCCACCCTCGTCCTCCTCCGCCACGGCCAGAGCACCTGGAACCTCGAGAACCGGTTCACCGGCTGGATCGACGTCGACCTCTCCGAGACCGGCGTCGCGGAGGCACAGGCGGCCGGCCGCCTCCTCCGCAGCGAGGGTTTCGCGTTCGACGTCGCCTACACGTCCGTGCTGAAGCGTGCCATCCGGACGCTCTGGATCACGCTCGACGAGCTGGACCAGATGTGGCTGCCGGTCGTCAATTCGTGGCGCCTCAACGAGCGCCACTACGGCGCCCTGCAGGGCCTCAACAAGGCCGAGATGGCGGAGCAGTACGGCGAGGACCAGGTCAAGTCGTGGCGCCGCAGCTACGATGTCCCGCCGCCGGCCCTCGCCGACGATGATGAGCGCTTCCCCGGTCGCGACCCGCGCTACGCCAAGCTGAGCGACGCCGAGGTCCCGCGCGGGGAGTCGCTCAAGGACACGGTGGCCCGCTTCCTCCCGTTCTGGGACTCCGACATCGGGCCTGCCCTGCGCGAAGGGCGCCGTGTCCTCGTCGCGGCGCACGGCAACAGCCTGCGGGCCCTGGTGAAGTACCTCGACGAGATCTCCGACACGGAGATCGCGGCGCTCAACATCCCGACGGGCGCGCCCCTGGTCTACGACCTCGACGATGACCTCCGGCCTCGCGGGAGCCGCTACCTCGGCGACCCGGAGCAGCTCGCCGCAGCGGCCGCCGCGGTCGCCGCCCAGGGGACCGTTCACCGGGCGTGAGCGGGCCGTGGAGAGCGGTGGATGGGGCCGCCTGTGCTACGATCCCGCGCGGCGCCCCAGATGGAGGATCCCCCGAGAGTGAACCCGTTCCTGGCCATCGGCCAGCTCATCGTCAGCGTGGCCCTGATGGTCGCGATCCTCATGCAGGCCCGCGGCACCGGGCTGTCGGGGGCGTTCGGCGGGGATTCCGCCGTCTACCGCAGCCGGCGCGGCATCGAACGCCGCCTGTGGCAGTTCACGATCGTCCTGGCCGTCCTCTTCGCCGTATTCTCCCTGGCGAGCTACGTCTTCGCACCCTCGGCGCTCTGAGCCGCCCCATCGCAACCCTGGGGCTCGTCCCGTGAAGGGGCTCGACGCGGTCGTCGTCCTCATCCTCGTCGGTCTCCTCGCCGGCCTGGCGGGCGTGGTCGCCGCACCCGCCTTCTCGCCCGCCGTGACCCCGGCCGCGAGCCTGGTCCCGACGGCGTCCCGCGGCTACGTCGAGGGTGTCCTCGGGCGGCCTTCGTCGATCACGCCCCTGACGGCCCGCACCCAGGTCGACCGAGACCTCGTTGCACTGCTCTTCCGTGGCCTGGTGCGCCTGGGTCCCGCGAGCAGCATCGTCCCTGACCTCGCCGACACCTGGGCGGTCGACAGGAAGGGCGCACGCTGGACCTTCCGGATGCGGACGGACGCCGCGTGGCACGATGGCGTTCCCGTGACGAGCGCCGACGTCGTCTTCACCGTCCGGCTCCTGCAGGACCCGGGCTACAGCGGGCCCCTGGCCGCCACGTGGGCGCAAGTCCAGGTCGCGGCCCCGGACGCCCACACGGTAGTCTTCAACCTGGGCGACCCGGCGGGCGGCTTCCTGCAGGCCGCGGCGCTGCCGCTCCTTCCCGCTCACATTCTCGACGGACTTCCCGTCGACGCGCTGGCCGAGGACGCGTTCGCGAAGCAGCCCATCGGCAACGGCCCGTTCACGCTCGTTGAGCTCGGCCAGGACTCAGCCGTCCTGGAGCCGGTCCTGCCGGAGGTGGCCGACGCGGGGCGCCCGTTGAACGATCCCGTCCCCGGCGCCCCGGACCCGCGGACGCCCCAGCTCGAGCGCCTGGAGCTGCGCTTCTTCGACTCGCCGGAACAGCTGTCCGCGGCATTCGCCGTCGGTACGCTCGACGCCGCTGCCGACCTCCCGGAGGTAGCCGCGATGGCGCTGGCGGCCTCGTCGCCCGGGGCGCAGGCAATCCGCTACCCGGCGACCACGCTGACGGCGATCACGTTCAACCTGCGCACACCCCGTGGTCCGTTCTCCGATGCGCGGACCCGTCGCGCGCTTCTGGCGGCGGTCGATCGCGAGTCACTGGTCGTGGACGTGCTCGGGGGTGCCGGCGTTCGCGCGGACACGCCGATTCCGCCGTCCTCGTGGGCGTTCGACCCGGAGGCGGCACCGCTTGTCGCGTTCGACCGCAAGGTGGCCGCCGAGGGCCTGCGGGACGCGGGCTGGCGTCGCGAGAACGGCACGTGGATCGCGCCGGGAGGGAGCAAGCCGTTTGCCCTTGAGCTTCTGGCGCCGGCGGCGTCGGCGAGCCGGGTCGTCAATACCACCGCCGCCCGGATCGCTGCCACGTGGTCCTCGTTCGGCCTCGCGACGGACCTGGTCGAGCTAGCGCCGGGGGAGTTCGTGGACCGCCTGCGCAGCGGCGACTTTGCCGCGGCGGTCGTCGACGTCAACATCGGGCTGGATCCCGACCTCTACCCGATCCTGGCGTCGTCGCAGGCCCGCGAAGGCGGCGCGAACGTCTCCGGGATCCAGGATCTGGCCCTCGACACAGGCCCTGCTCGCGGCCCGGGCACCGGGGTCAGAGGAGGACCGAGCCGCGGCCTACGCTAGCCTCCAGCGGCTCCTCGGCACGCTGCAGCCGATGCCCGCACTCTTCTTCCGCGACAGCGTGTTCGTCGTGGGTCCCGGGCTCAGCGGGCCAGAGCCGCGCCCGGTCGCGGACCCGGGTGACCGATTCTGGGACGTGATACGATGGAATTCGTCCGGTCGGTGACCCTCTCCGGCCGGTTCCGATGTCCCTGCCGAGGTGGCGGAACTGGTAGACGCGCTAGCCTCAGGAGCTAGTGCCCGCAAGGGCGTATGGGTTCAACTCCCGTCCTCGGTACCACCGCATCGGAAGGCTGATCGGCGCACCACCTGCCCAGGTGGCGGAATTGGTATACGCGTACGTTTGAGGGGCGTATGAGGCAACTCATCCGGGTTCAAGTCCCGGCCTGGGCACCAACTCGTCGCTTCCGCACCGGGCGGCTCCGCATGGGGCCGCCCTTCGTGCACCCGGGCCGGGGGCCCGGACCCGCGGGCGGTTAGCTCAGTCGGTCAGAGCGCCTCGCTTACACCGAGGAGGTCGGGGGTTCGAGCCCTCCACCGCCCACGACCCTCGCCACAGGCGCCCCCAGTGGATCGCGGCCGCCGGGCGGCGCGGTACACTCAGCCAGAGCGGCCGTTGGAGCCGCCGGAACGGACCGGGAGTGACCATGGAGCTCGGGATCATCCTCATCGTCATCGTCGTCGCCGTGATCGCCATCGGCGTGCTCATCTACAACGGACTCGTGACGAAGCGCAACCGGGTCGACGAGGCGGTCGGCCAGATCGAGGTCCAGCTGAAGCGGCGCCACGATCTCGTGCCGAACCTCGTGAGCGCCGTCAAGGGCTATATGGACTTCGAGCAGGACGTCCTCACCCGGGTCACGGAAGCCCGCGCCAACGCGGTTGCGGCCGGGGCGCAGGGGACCGTCACCGAGGCCCAGGTCCAGGCCGAGAACGCCCTGAGCGGCGCCCTCCGGTCCCTCTTCGCCGTTGTGGAGAACTACCCGCAGCTGAAGGCGAACGAGAACGTCCTCGCTCTCCAGGAGCAGCTGACCACGACGGAGAACCAGATCAGCTTCTCGCGTCAGCACTACAACGCGACGGTCAACGAGTACAACACGACGATCCAGACGATCCCGTCCGTCCTGGTCGCGGGGCCGCTTGGCTTCACGAAGCGCGCCTTCTTCGACGCCGAGCCGGAGGCCGACCAGGTCCCCGTCGTCGCCCTGCGCTGATCGGAGCGCGGCCGGCTCACGCCGGCCGCGGCCGCCACGATGGCCACCACGTTCTACAGCCAGGCTTCGGCGAACCGGCGGAACGCGTTCCTGCTGGTTCTCGTCATCGTCGTCCTCGCTGCGCTGCTCGGCGCAGCGATCGGCTATGGGACCACGGGGGCCCCGGAAGCCGGCATCGGGTGGCTCGGCATCTTCGGGATCATCGCGATCCTGACGTCCCTCGGTGGGTACTTCCTCGGGGATCGCATGGTCCTCGCGGCGTCCCGCGCCCGGGTTGCCACGGAGGCCGAGGCGCCGCAGCTCCTCAACGTGGTCCGCGAGCTCACGCTCTCGGCCGGCATCCCGATGCCCGCGGTGTACCTGGTCGACGACACGGCGCTCAATGCGTTCGCAACAGGACGGGACCCGCGGCATGCCTCGATCGCCGTCACGACCGGCCTCCTCTCCGCCCTCGACCGGGAGGAGCTCCAGGGGGTCGTCGGCCATGAGCTGTCGCACGTCCGCAACTACGACATTCGGTACACGATGCTCGTGGGCGTGCTTGTCGGCACCATCGCGCTCATGGCGGACGTCTTCCTGCGGATGACGTTCTGGGGCGGGATAGGTGGTCGTCGCTCGTCGAGCGACCGCGGGGGGGGTGGCCTGCAGGCACTGGTGTTCGTCCTCGCCATCGCGCTCGCGATCCTGGCGCCGATCGCTGGCCGTCTCGTCCAGATGGCGGTGAACCGTCAGCGGGAGTACCTCGCCGACGCCAGCGCGGTCGAGCTGACCCGCAATCCCCACGGGCTGCAGCGCGCGCTCGCGACCCTCGCCGAGGACCGCGAGGTGCTGGAGGTCGCGAACCGGGCGACCCAGCATCTCTACTTCCGGAATCCGATCCGCAAGTTCGAGGATCGCTCGAAGGGCCTCTTCTCGACGCACCCGCCGATCATCGACCGCATCAACCGCCTGCGGGCGCTCGCGGGGGAGGCGCCCATCGACGCCGCAGGCATCCCCGGGGTGCAGTCCGCCGAGTGACGGTCCGCCTGGTGGCCGCGCAGCTTCAGGGGCCACGCCGCCAGATGCTCGACGCGGAGGTGATCGGCCTGCAGCCGCCGCGAGTCTGTCCGCGGCCGTTCCTCGGCGGGCGGGCCGTCGGGAGGCAGCCGCGAGGGACGGAGGACCGTCCTGACCGAGGCGCAGGCGCGTACTACCCCGGCCCGTCATGGCGGCCGCCCTCAGCGAACCTGGTGACGCCCGGGAGGTGCTCAATCCGTCGGTCGGGCACGCGGTGACGGCCACCCGCGTCATCCGCGCGTGGTTGGCGAGAGCCGGCGACACGCCGGACCACCGCGCTGGCGACGACCGCACGACGTTGCTCAAGACCCTGCGCAGGGTCACCGCCGACGTCAAACGCCGGCGCCCCTGCGCGACATCCTGCGGGGGCCGTTTCGGCGCCCAGCCCAGTTGGAACGCGTTGCGCCGCGCCATGCCGCGGGGACTCCGCGGAGGCGGCTGGCCGCCTTGCCGCTCCAGCACGGTTCGTGGTACGGTGTCCGGCGCCGACGGGCGCTGGAGTCCGGCGGGGCCTACGGGCCGAGATAGCTCAGTTGGTAGAGCACGCGACTGAAAATCGCGGTGTCGGCAGTTCGAATCTGCCTCTCGGCACCACCAGCCCCGGGAGGCAATCAGGGCGGAAGTGGCTCAGTTGGTAGAGCATCACCTTGCCAAGGTGAGGGTCGCGGGTTCGAGTCCCGTCTTCCGCTCCATTCTCTTGTCCGGACACGGGAGCTGGTCCCGCGCCGCTGGCCCTTCGTCTAGTGGTAGGACAGCGGACTTTGGATCCGTTAACCGAGGTTCGAACCCTCGAGGGCCAGCCACCGCTTCAGGGGCGACGTAGCCAAGTGGTCCAAGGCGGAGGTCTGCAAAACCTCTATTCATCGGTTCGAATCCGATCGTCGCCTCCACCTACCAAGCATGCACGAGCCCGTTGAGCGATCAGCGGGCTTCTGTGTTGGTCGGGAGTGTGGCTCCCCGTTCCCCGGGCGACGGTGTCGCCGAGACGGGCGCACGAGCAGGCGTCCGAGTCGCGCCCGCTGCGGTACCCGAGCTCCCGCTGTCGGTTGTCGACCAGTGGACGCAGCAGCACCCGGATGTGCGCAGCTCCGGCGCTTTGCCCGCCGCGTCCGTGATCCGCCGGAGTGGCCCGGCGAGGGCCAGCGCGCGAAGCTCGTCGCCGGAACGCATCCCGAGCCGGACGAGGCGTCGACGTCGGACGCCGGCTCAGGCCCTGACCGTCGCGAAGCGGGACGCCGTCGCGCGCGACTGACTCGGGCACGCGATCTTCCGGCGAGCGTTCCGCGGGCGGAAGCTGGGTGATGCGTCGCCCCTCCTGCCGGGCCGCGGATACGTCCGCAGAATGGCCTGGGCCTGTCCGGCGCTCCGACAAGCGCGATCGACCCGCCGGACTCGGCGCTGCCTCTCAGTTTCGGCTGATCGAAACGCCGTCGACGAGCACCTTCTTGCCGGAGGAGCTGACCTTGATCCTGAGGGTCCCGGAACGCCCCGAGGCAAAGGTCTTCACCTTGATGAGCTTGCCCTTGACGGTGGTCCCGGAGCGGAGGTTGATCTTCTTGAGCAGGGCCGAGTTCCAGTAGACCTTCACCGTGCCGCACTTCCGACAGGTTGTGGCGAGGAGGGAGATGCGCGTGGCCACGACCCCGGTTCGCGTCAGGGTCGCCCCGCGGGTGGACGAGCGGAGGAACGTCGCAAGGTAATAGCTCGAGCCCTTCTTGGCTGTCCAGCTGGCCGAGCGTGCAAGGGAGCGATCGTCGAGCGGGATCGCCGTACACGTCTCGGCGGTCCACGCGGACAGCAGGCCCTGGTCGTCCCGGGCACGAGCCGAGTAGCAGTAGGTGGAGCCGGGCGACGCACCGTGCGACTTGCTGGTGGCCGTGGTGGCGGACAGCCAGAGCACGCGCGAGCCGAACCCCCCGTTCCACTTGGCCCGCCGGTACCGGACGTCGTACGAGGCGACCGGGTTCGTGCCGGCGGCCGCGCTCCAACGGACGGGAACCGTGGCGGACGTCGCCCGGCGGGGCAAGCTGCTCATGCTGGCTGTCGGCAGCCAGGCGACCGCCACCGGTACGTGGCGGTCGGTCGTGGTGCCGTCCCCGACTTGGCCCCACCGGTTGTCGCCCCAGGCGCGGACTGTTTGGTCGGCGAGGACCGCGCAGGTGTGGCAACCCCCGCGACTGACCGTCGTCGCGGACGAGATCCCGATCACGGCAACCGGGGTGGAGCTCGAGTCCGTCGTGCCGTTGCCGAGCTGCCCATCGCAGTTATCGCCCCAGCAAGCCAGGCTCTGGTCGGCGAGGAGGGCGCACGTGCCGTGGCGGTCCGCGCTGACGGCCGTTGCGGTCGAGATGCCGGTCACCGCAACCGGGGTGGAGCTCGAGTCCGTCGTGCCGTTGCCGAGCTCGCCGGCCGGGTTGGCTCCCCAGCAGGCGACGGTTCGGTTCGCGAGGACGGCGCAGGTGTGGTTCAGGCCCGCGTCAATCGCCGTCGCCGTGGTGATGCCGGTCACCGCGACCGGCGTGGAGCTCGAGTCCGTCGTGCCGTTGCCGAGCTGGCCCGCGTCGTTGGCTCCCCAGCAGGCGACGGTCCCGTTCGAGAGGAGGGCGCAGGTGTGATCGTAGCCCGCGTCAATCGCCGTCGCCGTGGTGATGCCGGACACGGTCACCGGTGCCAGGCGATCCGTGGTGTTGCCGTTGCCGAGCTGACCCGAGTCGTTGGCTCCCCAGCAGCGGACGGTCCCGTTCGAGAGGACGGCGCAGGCATGGGTGGACTCGGTGCTCACCGCCGTCGCCGTGGTGATTCCGGACACGGCCACCGGTGCCAGTCGCTTCAGATTGGTGCCGTCGCCGAGCTGGCCACGATCATTGAGCCCCCAACAACGGATGGTGCGGTTCGCAAGCAGGGCACAGGTGGTGAAGTACCCCGCGCTGATCGCGGACGCCGTGCTGATGCCGGGCACGTTCACCGGCGTGAGGCGGAACGAGTCAGTGCCGACGCCGAGCGCGACGTGCGAGTTGTTTCCCCAGCAGGCAACGGTTCCGTTCGCGAGGACCACGCAGGTATGGGCGTAGCCCGCGTCGCTCGTGAGAGCGCCGGGGCCGGCAGCACGAACGGCAGGCACCGTCGCCGGGGAGACCAGCGTCCCGCCCAGCAGGCCACCGGCCGCGAGGAGCGCGACCAGGCTCATCGCGAGATGCGTCGTGACTCCGGCCCTCGGTCTGCGAGCCTCATGCCTGACACCAGGATCGGACCACGAGGCCTCGTTCACGAGCAGTCTCCTTCAAGCGGTATGCCCGAAGCGTGCCGACACCTGCGTCCGGCAGTCGCCCAGGGCCCGATCGCGCGGATCCGAAAGGCTCAGGCAGCGACACCATCACATCCCGGCCACACCTCAGTCAACTGCCCGGGTCGGTGAGCGGCAGACTCCGGTGCTTCGGGACACCAGCGGGGACCTCCTCCGGCCTCGCTGTGCTTGCGAGAGGGCGGCGGGAGCGAGCTGATGTGCGTGACCAGGCGGCGTCGCCCGCCTGCGGCACGGATGCTCCTCCACCCGAGGTTCGACGTGCAACCGCGAGGCGGGCGCTAGGATTCCGAGGACCGGGCCGAGGTGGCGAAACCGGCAGACGCGGCGGACTTAAACTCCGCTGGGCTTCGGCCCGTATGAGTTCGAATCTCATCCTCGGCACCAGCGCCTCGTCGCGGCGGAGGGGCACGATGCGGACGTCGGACGCCGGAGCCGGCCCGCTCGGTCATCCCCCCAGTGCTCGCCCGGGACCGTCGCGCGTTCGACACCGGACGCGTTCGTCGACCGGTTGGCGGCGGGGCAGGGGAGGCTGCGGATGCTGAGCATGTCGCGAACGGAGCCCAGCTCCCGCGCCCCTTTTCCGATAGCCCCATCGACCCTCATGGTCCTCGGCGTGCGGGCACTCGCGGAGACCCCGGCCGGCAGCGGCACTGGGCGGCCCGATCCTGGTCACCCAACCCAGCCGGAAGCCGTCCGACTGAAGATCGCTTCCGGCGGTCAGGCGCGGCGCAGGAGGCCGGCGAGCCCGCCGCGCCGAGAGTCGCGTGAGATCAGATGCCCGGTCGTCGAGGCCCGCGACGTCCATGGCGAGCTGCAGCAGGGCCTTCGCTGCCGCCGACGAGCGGGCGCCGCGCACGGCCGGGACCCCCTCGTTGACCGCCTTGAGGTAGATCGCCGCGTCGTACGGCAGCTCGGCGTCGACGCGCGCCGCGATCGCGCTCTCGATCTGCTTCATCGAGAGCATGTCGCGCGCGAAGATGTGGTTCAGCACGAACGTCGACTTCGCCGGGACGGCGCCGTCGTCGGTGAGAACCTCGAGGAAGCCGTGGAAGGCCTTGAGGGTGCCGATCTCGGGGGTGATCGCCACGACGACCGCGTCGGCGCGGCTCGAGCACGGCCAACGACCGCTCGTCGAAGGTGGACCCCGCGTCGATGACGAGTGTCTGGTAGGCAGCCGCCGCCGTCGTCAGGACCTGCTCGACGTGGTCCGACCCGACCAGGCGACCCATCTCCGGGGTCAACGGCGCCGCGATCACGTGGAGGCCGGGCTCGGACATCTCGGCGTAGGTGCGGAGCAGCTCGGCCTCGCCCATCGCCATCTCGTCGGACGCGAGGTCCGAGACCGTCAGCTTTGGCTTGACGTTGAGGTGCGTGGCAACCTGCCCGAAGTCGAAATCCAGGTCGAGGATCGCGACCTGGCCGGGGGCTCGCTCGGCGAGGGCGACGGCCAGGTTCACGGCGATCGTCGTCGTGCCGACGCCACCCTTGGGGCTGAAGCAGGCGATAAGGGGACGCCGGCCGGCCGGGAGAGGCGCGCCGCCGGTGAGCGGGCGCGAGGTCGCGGGACCGCCGGAAGCGGATCAGGAGTCCCTCGACGCGAGCCTCGAGCTCGCGGTGATCGAAGGGACGGGCGATCACATCGTCGGCGCCCGCCTCGAGGAAGCGGATCCGCTCCTCGACGTCATCGCGCTCGCTGCAGCACAGGACGGGGATCGCGGCCAGCGCCGGCGCGCGGCGGATCTCGGCGCAGACGTCGACGCCCGTGCGCGGTGGCGCGACCCGGTCGATCACGACGAGCGTGTGCTCGCCGGCCCGGCGGATCGCATCGTCGGCTTCGGCCACGATGACGACATCGTGGTCGTGCTCCGCGGAGCGCCTCGGCGACGGAGCGCGCCGCGTCCTCGTCGGACGAGAGCAGGAGGATCTGGGTGGTCGGCACCTGGAACGAGGCCCCCGCGGTGAGATCGTTCGACCAGGGAAGGATACACGCGCGCACGCTTAGCGCCGCGGTGGCCGTGCCCGGCGTTCCAGGCCGGGTGGCCGCCTTCGCGTGCTACACTCCGTCGGTCCTTTCTGCTCCGCCGAGGGACGGGCCGGGCTCCGGCCGCGCCGAGCGGGGCATACCCCACAGGAAGGAGAACGTCCGGCCGTGCGCCGCTACGAACTCATGCTCGTCCTCCGGCCCGATGCGCCCGAGGACCGGATCCAGGCGGTCCTGGAGAAGTCGACTCGCCACGTCACCGACGCAGGCGGCCAGATCATCAAGGCTGCCCCGTGGGGCCGCCGCCGCCTGGCCTACCCGATCGACCGGTACCGCGAAGGCTCGTACCACATCCTCCACTTCGACGCGCCTCCCGACGCCATCGTCGACCTCGAGCGCACGCTCCTCATCACCGAGGAGGTGCTCCGCCACCTCGTCGTGCGGGTCGACCGCCCGACCCGGGCGCAGGGCGGGCCGTCCGACGACGACGCGGATGCTGCGCCGTCGTCGAGAGGACGAGGAGAACGGCGAACGGATCGACGAGTCGGAGAGCGAAGCCGCTCCCCGCGCGATCGACTGATCGCCGCATCTGCCAGCAGGAGGCCCGGCCCGTGTCCCTGAACAAGGTGATGATCATCGGGAACCTCGGGCGTGACCCTGAGATGCGGTACACGCCCAGTGGCCAGGCGGTGACCCAGTTCACCGTGGCGGTCAATCGCAACTACAAGGGCCAGGACGGCGCCTGGCAGGAAGAGACCGAGTGGTTCCGCATCGTTGCCTGGGCGCAGCTCGGTGAGCGAGCCGCGGAGAACCTTCGCAAGGGCATGAAGGTGTACGTGGAAGGTCGCCTGCAGACCCGGCAGTGGGAAGACCAGCAGGGCCAGAAGCGCTACACCACCGAGCTCGTCGCCAACCAGGTCACCAACCTCGATCGTCGACCGCGCGAGGACGGCGAGGGAGGCTCTGCGCCGCCCTTCGCAGCCGATGCGCGACCCGCCGCCGGTTCGTCGCCCGTCCGCCGCGAGGCGCAGGCGGACGACGGCCCCTCGGACCTCGACGACCTCCCGTTCTGACGCCAGTCCCAAGGAGCCTCACACCGATGCCCCCTTCCCGATCCCGCAAGCGCGACGACTTCTATCGTGACCGCCGACGTCGCAAGGTCTGCGCGTTCTGCGCCGACAAGACGGCGCAGATCGACTACAAGGAGGTGAGCCGCCTGCGGCGGTACCTCTCCGAGCGCGCCAAGATCGAGCCGCGGCGCAAGACGGGCACCTGCGCAGCCCACCAGCGTGAGCTGGCCGTCGCGCTCAAGCGCGCCCGCCACGTGGCGCTCCTGCCGTACGCCCCGCAGCACCTGCGGCCCTGACGCCACGGCTCGCAGCCTCGATCCGCCGAGCGTCGGGTGATCGTCGGGCTCGTCCTGGCTGCCGGCGGCGTGGCCGCCGGTGTCTTCGGGTCGCTCCTTGGGCTGGGCGGCGGGCTCCTCATCGTCCCGCTGCTGACGGTCGGTTTCGGCGTCTCGTTCCGCGACGCGGTCGGGGTGAGCCTGGTGTGCGTGATCGCCACGAGCAGCTCGGCCGCCGGCGTCTACCTGCGAGCGCCACCTCGCGAACCTTCGCCTCGGCATGCTCCTCGAGCTGTTCACCGCGAGCGGGGCGCTCGTGGGCGGCCTGATTGCGTTCATGCTCGAGGAGCGGGTCCTCGCCGGGCTGTTCGCCATCCTCCTTGCCTACACGGCGATCTCGATGCTGCGGCGCGGGCGGACGGAGATGGCCGCCGCGAAGGCCGCGGGCGCGGCAGGTACTCCCGGCGCCGTCGACACGTTCGGCGCGGCCGACGAAGGAGCGGACCCTCGCCGGTCACCTTCGTCGACGAGCTGGCGGTCCCGACTATCGCCCGCGCCGCCTCGCCGTGCGGGCGCGGCGGGAAGCCTGGCGGCGGGCGTCATATCGGCGTTCCTCGGTGTCGGAGGCGGCATCGTCAAGGTGCCGCTCATGCACCTCGTGATGGGCGTGCCCGCTCAAGGTGGCGACCGCCACGAGCAACCTCATGATCGGCGTCACCGCCGCCGCGTCCGCGATCGTGTACCTGTTCCGCGGCGGGATCGACCCGTACGTCGCCGGGCCCACCGTGGTCGGCGTGTTCGCCGGGGCGATGATCGGATCGCGGCTGGCGCGCGGATCCACGTCGGGGTGCTGCGCCTGCTCTTCGTCGGTGTGCTCAGCCTGACGGCCGTGCAGATGGCGCTGCGGGCCCTCGGGTGAGCGGCGGGACGCGCATAGATCGAGCGGCCGCCGCGGCCGCCGCTGGGTCCGGGGTGGAGGCGCGCATCGCCCGCCTTCTCACCCTGGGCACGCGCGTCGCGGTCGGCCTGCTCGCCATCGGCAGCGTGCTCCTCGTCGCGGGCGGCGGATCGCCGCTCGACGGCGGCTGGCCCCCCTCGACCTCGCGGCGCTGCCGAGGGACCTCGTCGCCCTGCGTCCCGTCGAGTTTCCTCTGGCTCGGGCTTGATCGCGACGATCGCGACCCCGCTGCTGCGGGTCGCCGTCGCGACGGTGGGCTTCGCGCGCGCGGGCGAGCGCCGTCTCGCGGCGCTCGGGTGCCGGCGTCCTCGTGATCGTCGGGCTGGCCGTGCTGGCCGGATCGCAGGCTCGCGTAGCCGGCGTCACCGCCGTCCGGCTCCCGCGCCGGCCGATCGGTCGGCGGCCTCGGGTCGCGGGTGCGCGGACTATACTCCGGGCGCCCGCCCCGGCGCTCGGAAGCGTCGGGACCACGCGAAGGAGCCCGCTCGATGCTGACCCAGAAGCCCGCCGACGACGGAGCCCCGCGTGCCTCCGGCGCGCCCGTCGACCTCGGCTCGCTGATCTGCCTCTTCGAGGGTCGGTACGTTCCCCTCCGCGAGGCCAACGTCAGCATCATGACCCACGCCTTCATGTACGGGACGGCCGTCTTCGAGGGCATCCGGGCCTACTGGAACGCCGAGCACGGGCAGCTCTACGCGCTCAAGGTCCGCGAGCACATGGAGCGGATCCGGAAGTCGGCCGGGGTGCTCCTGATGGACGACCTGCCGTCCGTCGACGAGCTCACCACCGAGGCGCTCGAGGTCCTGCGCCGGAACGAGTTCCGCGAGGATGCCTACGTCCGGCCCTCCTTCTACAAGAGCACGCAGGCGATCGGCGTCAAGCTTCACGGCCTGGAGCACCGCTACTACATCCTCGCTCTCCCGTTCGGCGACTACGTCGACACGACCGTCGGGGTCCGGGTGGCGACGGTCTCCTGGCGCCGGACGGCCGACGCGGCGATCCCCTCGCGGGCGAAGATCGTGGGCAGCTACGTGAACCCCGCGTTCAGCAAGTCCGAGGCGATGCTCAACGGCTACGACGAGGCGCTCGTCCTCACCGATGACGGCCACATCTCCGAGGGCTCCGCCGAGAACATCTTCGTCGATCCGCGACGGCGTCCTGATCACCCCGCCGGTGACCGACGACATCCTCGAGGGCATCACGCGCGCCGGGATCATCGAGATCTGCCGACGAGCTCGGTCTCCGGGTCGTGGAGCGCTCGCTCGACCGCTCCGAGATCTACGTGGCCGACGAGGCGTTCTTCTGCGGGACCGGGGCCCAGATCAGCCCCATCATCGAGGTCGACCGGCGTCCGCGTCGGCGAGCGGCGCGGCCGGGCCGATCACGCGGCCGCCTGAAGGACCGCTACTTCTCGATCGTCCGCGGCGACGTCCCCGCGTACGCGCACTGGGTGACCCCCGTCTACGTCCGCTAGACCGCGCTCGATGTCCCGGGACCGCGGCGCGACGGGCGCACGAGCCGCGGAGGCATGTCCGGGCCGGCGGACGACCTCGGTCCGGTCAGGGGCTGACGGGTGCCGCGAGCGCCGGCGTCCTCGTGCCCTGGACCACGACGATGTCGACCTTCTTCGAGGGGTCGACGGCGGTCACGACGGTCGTCTTGAACAGGTCCTCCAGCCGCGCGATCGAGGTCGGGAACCTCTCCTCCGCCCCGTTGTAGGCCGTCACGATCGTCGTCGCGGCGACCGTGTCCGGGGCCTGCCCGCGCGGGGCCGACGCGGCGAACCCCTCGTAGTCGAGGTACTCCGCCAGCGTCGTCGCTCGGGCCGTCTCGCCCGGTGCCGGTGACGACCCAGCACGATGGCGCCCTCCTCGGCGATCTCCTGGCGCTGGGCCTGCTCGCGCGGGCTGAAGTCGAAGGCGTTGGCGGCCGCCCTGCGGATCCGGGAGACGTTCGCCTGGAGGACGTACAGGCCGTTCACGTAGCCCTCGGTCCCGAAGTAGGGGGGCGAGAAGACGAAGGAACGGACGTTGCCGATGTCGATGCGCTGCGCCAGCGCGATGAGCTGGGGCAGGCGGTCGATCGGGAAGTCGGTCTTGACGGCTCCCTTCGTGGCCTGCACGAGCGCCGACAGGACGTCGGGCCGGGCGAGCGTCGCGAAGTCCGCCTGCTGGCGCAGCGAGAGGATCACGCGCTGCTGACGCGCCGCCCGGTCGAAGTCGTTCGAGCCGTGTCGCGAGCGGGAGTAGACGAGGGCCTGCGCGCCGGTCATGTGCTGGACGCCCGGTCGGGATGTAGACCCGGGTACGCTCCCCGCCGGACCGGGTAGTCGTCGTCGACGACGGGCAGCTGGACGTTGATCGTCACGCCGCCGAGGGCATCCACGACCTCGCGGAAGCCCGGGAAGTCGACCTCGACGAAGTACTGGATGTCGAGCCCGTACAGCCCGCCGAGCGTGTCCTTGAGTGCCTGGTAGCCGCTCTGCTTGCCGCCCGGGAAGAGGTCGGGCCGCGCCTTCGCCTGCCGGTACAGGGCGTTGATCTTCTGGTTCCAGGTTGGGCCGAAGACCGACCGGGCGGGAATGTCGGGGAGCGGGATGCCGATCGTGTCGCGCGGCAGGGAGAACATCGCGACCTGCCCGCTGGCCGGGTCGATGCTGGCGACGATGAGGGTGTCCGTGTTGTACGAGGTTTCGCCCGGGCGACGGTCGGAGCCGATGAGGAGGACGTTGAGGCGGCCGCTTGCCGTCCCAGGGCGGCAGGGTCGGCTCGCCGGGCGCCGCCGTGGCGCCCGGCGGGACCGTCGCGAGCGGCGCTCCTCCGGGGTCCGCCGACGCACCGGCGTCGGGGGTAGCTGTGGTACCGGGTGCCGGTTCGGGCTCCTCGCCCTCGGGGCTGAAGACGCCGCTCACGAGGTCGAGGGCCTGGAGGTCGTAGTAGGCGACGGCCGCATGTGCCCCGCTCATCACGAGCAGGACGCCCAGGAGACCCGCGACCGAGATCGGGGCGAGGATCGCGCGCGACGGGCCGAGCCGCCGGCGCGCTCCCGTCCCAGCGATTGAGGAAGACCGCGACCCGGTAGGCGTCGAGAGCGGCGACGATCCGGTAGAGGAGAGCGACCACGTTTCCCACGAGGAGCCCGACGAGCACCGGCGGCTGGAGAACGACGCCCAGCAGCTCGACCTGGAACGCCGCGACGAGGCCGAGCACGAGGGCGACCAGCAGGAACGGCGGGGCAGCGAAGGCGATGGCCCGGTACCAGGCGCCCGCGTAGGCGTGGCCGAGACCCGGGAAGAGCAGCGACAGGAATGCGGCGGTGAAGGCCGAGCGGGCCCGATGTCGCGGCTCCTGCGGGCGGTTCATCGCGGGTAGGATAGAGGGAACCTCCGTGAAGCGTGTCCGGGGTGCTGTGACGGCCGGTCGTGCAGCCGCGTGACGCCGGGGCACGCTCGCGGTCCGTCCTCTCGTCTCCCAGCCGAGGCCCGATGTTCGATCCCGTCAGCAGCAAGCCCGACCTCGTCGCCCAGGAGCACGAGATCCTCGGCCTCTGGCGCGAGCGCCGGACGTTCGAGCGGCTGCGCGCCCAGAACGCCGGCGGCCCGCGCTGGAGCTTCCTCGACGGCCCCATCACGGCGAACAACCCGATGGGCGTCCACCACGCCTGGGGCCGCACGTACAAGGACGTCTTCCAGCGGTTCCACGCCATGCTGGGTGAGGACCAGCGCTGGCAGAACGGCTTCGACTGCCAGGGCCTGTGGGTCGAGGTCAACGTCGAGCGGGACCTCGGGTTCACCTCGAAGCGGGACATCGAGGGTTCGGGATCGCCGAATTCGTCAGCCTCTGCAAGCAGCGGGTGCTCACGTACGCCGCGCGCCAGACGGAGCAGTCGCATCCGGCTGGGCTACTGGATGGACTGGAACGACCCCGCCGAGCTCCTCCGCCTGCGCGACCTGCTCGCCGCGGATCCTGCCGGGAGCGTGACCATCGACGGCCCCGGGGGGCCGGTGACCGACAGCGTGGAGATGATCGTCGGGCGGCTCGGGATGCCGGACGTCGGCGGCAGCTACTTCACGTTCAGCAACGAGAACAACGACCTGATCTGGGGCTTCCTCGCCGAGTGTCACCGCCGAGGCTGGATCTACAAGGGCCACGACTCGATGCCCTGGTGTCCCCGCTGCGGGACCGGGCTCTCCCAGATGGAGATGAACGAGGGCTACGACGACCGCGAGGACCCGGGCCTGACCGTCCGGCTCCCGCTCGTGGATCGGCCCGGGCGAGTCGCTCCTCGTCTGGACGACCACGCCGTGGACGCTCGCGGCGAACGTCGCCGCGGCAGTCGGGGCCGAAGCTTGCCCTACGTCCGGATCCGCCAGGGCGACGGCGAGCACTGGCTGGCGAAGGGGCGCCTCAAGGAGGCTGCTCGTCGGCCCTTCGAGGATCGCTCGAGGAGGAGCCGGCAGCGATCTGGTCGGCTGGCGCTACCGGGCCCCGTTCGACGAGCTGCCCGACGTCGCGAAGGCGTTCGCAGACGCGGCGTACGAGCACCGGGTCGTGATCTGGGACCGCGGTCGGCGAGGAGGAGGGGACCGGGATCGTCCACATCGCCCCCGGCTGCGGCGCCGAGGACTACGAGCTCGGGAAGGCGCTCGGGCTCCCGGTCGTCGGCCCGATCGACGAGGACGGCCGCTATCTCGAGGGGTTCGGCTGGCTCGCCCGGCGCGAGGCGCCCGCCGTTGCCGAGGCGATCGTCGACGATCTCGAGCGCCGGCACTTCTTCTACCACCTCGAGCCGTACACCCACCGCTACCCGCACTGCTGGCGCTGCGAGACGCCGCTCCTGTTCCGGCTCGTCGACGAGTGGTTCATCAGCATGGGCCAGGTCTACGACCAGCCGCGTGAGACCCTGACCCCGGAGCAGGTGGACGGCAGCCTCCGCTACCAGATCATGGAGGTCGTCGACCGGATCCGGTGGATCCCGGCCTTCGGCTACGAGCGCGAGCTCGACTGGCTCCTGAACATGCGCGACTGGATGATCTCGAAGAAGCGCTACTACGGGCTGGCGCTCCCGATCTTCGACTGCCAGGCGTGCGGCACGTTCGACGTCGTGGGCGGTCGCGAGGAGCTGCGGGAGCGGGCGATCGAGGGCTGGGACGCGTTCGAGGGGCACACCCCGCACCGGCCGTTCGTCGACGCCGTCAAGATCGCGTGCCGCGGCTGCGGGGCCGCGGTCGCGCGGGTCCCGGACGTGGGGAACCCGTGGCTCGACGCCGGGATCGTCCCGTTCTCGACGCTGCACTACCGCGAGGACCCGGCCCACTGGGAAGAGTGGTTTCCCGGCCGACTTCATCACCGAGAGCTTCCCCGGCCAGTTCCGCAACTGGTTCTACGCATTGCTGGCCATGAGCACGGTTCTGCGTCGCGAGGAGCCCTTCCGGGCGATCTTCGGCTACGCGACCCTGTTCGGCGAGGACGGGCGGCCGATGCACAAGAGCTGGGGCAACGCGATCGAGTTCGACGAGGCCGCGGAGCGCATGGGCGTCGACGTGATGCGCTGGATGTACGCCTCGGCCCGGCCCGACGACAACATCCTCTTCGGGTGGCACGCCGCCGACGAGGCCCGGCGCGAGCTCCTGGTCCTGTGGAACGTCTACGCGTTCTTCGTCACGTATGCCCGCCTCGGCGCCTGGTCGCCGGGGGAGCCGGCAGCAGCGGTCGCGGATCGCCCGGTCCTCGACCGCTGGATCCTCTCCCGCCTCGCCGGCCTCGCCGCCCGGGTGGAGGAGCGCTTCGCCGACTACGACACGGATGCGGCCGCCGCGGCGATCGGACGCTTCGTCGACGACCTGTCGACGTGGTATCTCCGGCGGACTCGCCGGCGCTTCTCGCGGGCTGCCGACGGTGCCGACCGCGCGGCGGCGTTCGCGACGCTCCACGGCGTGCTCGTCGGGCTGGCCCGCGTCGTGGCCCCGGTGCTTCCCTTCATGGCCGAGGCGATCCACCAGAACCTCGTCGTGCGCGCGGGCACGGATGCTCCCGACAGCGTCCACCTCACGGCCTGGCCGACGGCCGAGCTGGCCTCTCTGCGAGACGCTGCGCTGGAGGCAGCCATGGAGACGGCCCAGCGGGCGGTCGAGCTGGCACGCACGCTGCGCTCGCAGGCGGGGATCCGGACCCGCCAGCCGCTCGCGCGGTTGTGGGTCGCGCTACCCGGGGACGACCACCCCGACCTCGACGCGCTTCTCGACCTCGTGGCCGACGAGGTGAACGTGAAGGCGGTCGTCCGCATCGACGACGAGTCCGAGCTGGTCGAGCGGCGCGTGAAGCCGCTCCTGCCGAGGATCGGGAAGCGGCTGGGGCCGGCGATTCCGGCGGTGATGGCGGCGGCCCGCGGCGGCCAATTCGAGATCCGCCCGGACGGCTCGGTCGAGCTGGGGGGCGTCGTGCTCGCGGCAGACGAAGTGGAGATCCAGGCGGCACCCCGCCCCGGCACCGCGGTCGCGCACGACCAGGGCCTCGTGGTCGTGATCGACACCGAGCTCACGGACGGCCTGCGGGCAGAGGGCGACGCGCGCGAGCTGCAGCGGGCCGTTCAGGATCTGCGTCGCGACGCCGGCCTCCAGCTCGACGACCGGATCGAGCTCGTCGTCTCACTGGCGGTCGCCCAGGCCACGACGCTGAGTCCATACCTTCCCGCCGTCGCACGGGAGACGCTTGCCGACCGCCTCACCGAGGGGCCGGTCCCGGACGGCTGGGCGAGCGCCCGGGTTGTGCTCGGGGGCTCCGAGGTGACGATCGCTCTGCGACGGCACGGCGGATCGGGGAAATGAGCGAGCCGGGGCTGGGGCCGGCCGCGGGACCGCTTGCGATGCCCGACCGGGCCACGCCGACGACCGCCCGCCACTGGGTGCTCTTCATCGGCCTTGCAGCGGGGATCGTCGTCGCAGACCAGCTCAGCAAGGCCTGGGTCGTCGCTTCGTTCCCGTTCGGCGAGCCGGTCGACGTCCTCGGCGACTGGCTCCGGATCTGGTACGTGGCCAACACCGGAGCGCTGTTCGGGCTCTTCCGCGACCAGGCGCTGCTGTTCGCCGTCCTCAGTGGCGCGGTCATCGCGGCCATCATCTGGTTCCACGGTCGCGCGGTCTCCACCAGCGGGTGGTTTGCGACGGTGGCCCTCGGGCTCCTGCTCGGCGGGGCGGTCGGCAACTTCGTGGACCGGGTGCGGCTCGGCCACGTCGTCGACTTCGTCGACATGGGCTTCCCCGGTGGCTGGCGCTTCTACACGTGGAACGTCGCCGACGCCGCGATCTCGGTCTCTCTCGCGCTGCTGCTGGCGACCGCGGTCCTGCCGCTGGTCCGCCGGGGAGCGGGCGAGGCGTGAGCGTGCTGAGGCTCGTCGTCCCGGCTGGCAGGGGGGGGCGCGTGGATCGCTTCGCCGCCGACCTGTCGGGCCTCTCGCGGAGCCGTGTGCAGCGCCTCATCTCCGAGGGCCGGGTCACCGCCGACGGCACCGCCGTGAAGGCCAACACGGTCGTGCCGCCGGGATCTGTTCTCGTCATCGACGTGCCGCCGCCGAAGCCGGCGGCGCTCGAGCCGGAGGCGATCCCTCTCGACGTCGTCTACGAGGACGCCGACGTCCTCGTGGTCGTCAAGCCGGCAGGGCTCGTCGTCCACCCCAGCCCGGGGCACTGGTCGGGAACCCTCGTCCACGCCCTCCTCGCGCGAGACACCGCGTACGGCGGGATCGCCGGCGTCGAACGCCCGGGTATCGTTCACCGGCTCGACCGTGACACCTCGGGCCTGCTGCTCGTGGCCAAGACGGACGCGGCACAGACCAGCCTCATGGCGCAGCTGAAGGCCCGCCGGGTGAAGAAGACGTACCTGGCCCTCGTGCTGGGCAGCGTGCAGGCAGGGGCCGGCCGGATCGAGGCGCCGATCGGGCGCGATCCGAAGAACCGGATGCGGATGGCGGTCGTGGCCGACGGGCGCGCATCCGTGACCGGCTACCGGGTGCGCGAGCGGTTCGCGAGCTGGACTCTCCTCGAGGTGGACCTCGTGACCGGCCGCACCCACCAGATCCGGGTTCATCTGGCCGCACTGGGCCACTCGGTCGCCGGCGACGTGGTGTACGGGACCGGGACGGCGCGTCGGGGGCCCGAGGGCCTGGGGCGCCTCTTCCTCCACGCGTGGCGGGTCGCGTTCGCGACGCCGTCGAGCGGGGATCTCGTGCGCCTCGAGGCCCCGCTCCCGGCCGAGCTCGAGGCGGTCCTCGAGGGGCTGCGCGTCGACAAGGCCGGGGTTCCGCCGCCCGGGGAGTCCCCGCCGGCGGAGCGAGCACCATGACCGAGCGGCCGCTGGGAGCTGCTCCCGAGGCCGACGACCCGCTCGCGGGTGTGCCGAGCGAAGGGGCTCCGGGAGCGCTCCTCGTCGTCGTCTCCGGGCCGTCGGGCGTGGGCAAGGACACGATCATCGAGGCACTCCGGGCGCTGCCGCGCGACCCCGATTATCACTATGTCGTCACCTGCACCACGCGCCCGCCGCGGCCCGGCGAGGTCGACGGCATCAGCTACCACTTCCTGACCGACGAGCGGTTCGCGGCCCTGCGCGACGCGGGAGCGTTCCTCGAATGGGCCGAGGTGCACGGCAACTGGTACGCGACACCTCGGGCAGAGGTCCGGCGGGCCCTCGCGGGCGGCCACGACGTGATCCTCAAGATCGACGTGCAGGGAGCGGCTGCGGTCAAGGCCGGCGTGCCCGATGCGCTGCTCGTCTTCGTGGTTCCCCCGTCGCTCGAGTCCCTGTTCCGGCGGCTGCGGGCGCGGGCGACCGAGACGGTCAGGGAGCTGGAGATCCGGCAGCGCAACGCCGCGATCGAGCTGGCGCGCGCCGGGGATTACGACCACGTTGTCGTGAACGAGGACGGCCAGGTCGAGCGGACGGCCGGGCGGATCGACGAGATCATCCGCGCCGCGCGCGCCCGGCACCCCGGTCGCCGGGTCGTCGTCTGAGGTCGATGCAGCCGGGCGCGGGGCAGGATCAGGGCCCGGCGGCCGCCTCGCCCGAGGCGCCGTCCGGCGACCCGGCCTGCGCCACGTCGAGGTGGCCATCGACGCGCCGGTCCCGCGGGTGACCGCGCCTGGACGTATGTCGTCCCGACGCCCTCGCGGACGTCGTCCCGGGCGAGGCGGTCCTCGTCGAGTGGGGTCGGCGTCGGGCGCTCGGGATCGTCCTCGGGCGATGCGACCCCGCCCGACGGGCTCGACGGCCAAGCCGCTCGCGGCGCGCGTCCGGTCGGACGGTCCGCTCCTCCCGCCGCTCGCCCTCGCCCTCGCCCGCGTCGTCGCCGGCCACTACCTCGCCCCGTCGGCGCTCGTCATCCGGGCGATGCTTCCGCCGGGCCTCCTGGAGCGCCTCGACCTGGTGGCGACGGCGCTCGACGGTCGCGCGCCCGGCGACGACAAGGCGACGGGCGCGCTGCTCGACGCGCTGCGGGACCGGGCCTCGGCCGCTCCGGACTCTGCCGGCGGCGCGAGGGTCGGCCGGCGGTCCTGCGGCGCCTGCGCGCCCTCGAGCGCGACGGGACGGGTCCACCTCGAGTGGACCCTCGGGGCATCCGGTGCGCGGCCGCGCTACGAGCGGTGGGCAGCCGCGACCGACGCGGGCCGGGCGGTCGCGGCGGGTGGCCGCCCCCCGGACGGACGGCCGCTGGGACCGCGCCAGCGGGCGCTGCTGGCGGAGCTGGCACGCGTGCCGGCGCGACTTCGCCGGCTCCGGCCGCACGCGGGACTCGCGGCGCGCCACGGGTCGAGCGCCCTGCCGGGGCTGGCCCGGCGCGGCCTCGTCGTGCTCGGGACGCGCGAGCGCGTGCGCGACCCGCTCGAGGAGCGGCCCGCCGGACGCCGCGGAACGCGACCGGCCGGTGACGCGGCTGGGACCGGCCCAGGCGGAGGCCCGTGCCGCCGTCTCGGCGGCGCTCGCCGCCGGCGACCCGACGCCGCTCCTCCTCGACGGGTCGACCGGCGCCGGGAAGTCGGCGGTCTACGCGGAGGTCGATCGCGGTCTCCCTGGCTGCAGGCAGGCCGGCCCTCGTCCTCGTGCCGGAGATCGCGCTCGCACTCCCGCTCGTCGACCGGATTCGGGCGGACCTCGGTGCCGACGTGGCGATCCTGCACTCGGCCCTCGGCGAGGGCGAGCGCGCAGACGCCTGGCGTCGGATCCGGGCCGGTGCGGTCGACGTCGTCGTCGGGACCCGAACGGCGGTCCTGGCACCCCTCGCGGACGTCGGCGTCGTCATCGTCGACGAGGAGCACGAGGCAACCTACAAGAGCGACCGGACGCCGCGCTACCAGGCGCGCGACACGGCCGTCCGCCTGGCCGGCCTGGCGGGGGCAGCCGTGATCCTCGGTAGCGCCACCCCGTCGGTCGAGACGATCGGACTGGCCCGCCTGGGTCGCTACCGCCGCGTGACGCTGCCGGAGCGCGCGGCCGGGACTCCTCCCGACGGTGGAGCTCGTCGACCTGCGGGCCGAGCTGGCCGCCGGCAACCGGGGCCTCGTCTCGCGTCGCCTGGCCGATCTCCTGGCCGAGCTCGACGTCGGCGGCCGGGCGATCGCGCGATCCTCGTCATCAACCGGCGGGGTGCCGCGTCCGCCGTCCTCTGCCGGGACTGCGGGCACGTGCAGGCCTGTCCCGAGTGCACCCGGCCGCTCGTCTTCCACCAGGCGGGCATGACGCTCCGCTGTCACCACTGCGGCGCCGCCGAGCCGATGGCCGCCCGCTGCCCGGCGTGCGCGTCCCCCCGGATCCGATTCCTGGGAGGCGGCACGGAACGTCTCGAGGCGGAGGTGCGCAGCCGATTCCCCGGCCTCCGCGTGGGCCGCCTCGACCGCGACGTCGTGGAGCGGCGCGGCGCGGCTGCCCGCGTGGTCGACGCCTTCGACGAGGGACGCCTCGACGTCCTCGTCGGCACGAGCCTCGTCACGAAAGGCCTCGACATCCCCGAGGTCACCCTGGTGGGAGTCGTCTCCGCCGACGTTGCCCTGACCCTCCCCGACGAGCGGGCGGCCGAGCGGACCTATCAGCTGCTCGTCCAGGCCATCGGTCGTGCCGGGCGAGGCGAGCACCCGGGGCGCGCCGTCGATCCAGACCTACCAGCCGGAGCACCCCGTCATCAGGGCCGTCGCCGACGCCGACGCGGCGGCCTTCTACGACGCCGAGCTGGCCGCGCGGGAGCGGTTCGGTGCGCCGCCCTTCGGCGCCACGATCAAGCTGACCGTGGGCCTGGAGGACCGGGACGCGGCCCAGGCTGCGGCCGCCGAGATGGGCGAGCGGCTCCGGGTGCGGTCGCGCGAGCTGGGCGGCCAGCACGCTCGTCGCGGGACCCGCGCCCGCCTACGTGCCGCGCCGGGGCGGGCGCTGGCGGTTCAACGTCGTCCTGCGGGGCGCGGATCCCCGCGCGCTGCTCGACGGCGACCCAGGTCCGCCGTGGTCCGTGGACGTTGACCCCGAGAGCCTCCTCTGACGCGCACCGCGACCCGACACGGATTGGCGATCCGGGGCCGGATGCCCGAGAATGGGGCCCTGCACGAGGAGGTCACGATGTCCGACGAGTCCGTCCACCAGCACGAGGCTGATCCGGATCCGGCAGCGCCCGGCACCCCGCCCGCCGTCGAAGGGTCGCCAAGCGGCGATGGGCGCGAATGGATTGCCCAGCTCCAGCACATGATCGACCGCATCACATCCGAGGCCGGGCCGGCCGCCCGCGACGTGGCCGCGAAGGCCGCCGAGCTCGCAGCCGTGGCCGGCCAGAAGGCCGGGCCCGTCGCTCGCGACGTGGCCACGAAGGCCGCCGATCTCGCAGCCGTGGCCGGCGAGAAGGCTGGACCGATCGCGAAGCGGGCGGCCGCGGTGACCGGCGACGTCGGCTCGCGGGTCGCCGACCGTTCGCGTCGGCTGGCCGAGGACCTGCGCCACCGAGGTGCGGAGGGTGGCGAGCCGGCGGCGGACGCGCCCGAGGAGGGACGGTCCACGGAAGAGCCCACCGACGACAAACCTGCCGGCTGAGGGCGCGCCCGGGGCGCTCCCCTATACTCCGGGGCATGAGTGTCCTCCCGATCCTCACGCTCGGAGACCCCCGACTGCGCCTCAAGGGTGAGCCGGTCGAGAGCTTCGGCAAGCTGCTGCATCACCTGCTCGACGACCTCACCGACACGATGCGCAATGCCCCCGGCGTCGGCCTGGCCGCGCCCCAGCTGGGCGAGGCGCTCAACGTCGCGGTCGTCGAGGTCGGCGATCGTCTGCTCGAGCTCGTGAACCCGCGGATCGTCCGCGCAGAGGGCGACGACTACGACCTCGAGGGCTGCCTCTCGATTCCCGGCTTCGTGGCGTACGTCACCCGTCGCGAGCACGTCTGGGTTGTCGCCCAGAACCGCGCGGGCCGGAAGGTCAAGGCCTCGGGCTCCGGCCTCCTCGGGCGGGCCCTGCAGCACGAGCTCGACCATCTGCAGGGCAAGCTCTACATCGACTACCTGGCATCGCCGGACGACCTGATCCCGGTTGGCCGCGACGGCGACGACGAGGACGGGGAGGTCGACGCGGAGCTCGAACGGCGCGGCATCGACCCCGCCAAGGCGAAGGCGGCCTCCCTCGGCTGACGTGGCCCGAGCCCGGGCGGTGTTCCTGGGATCGGGCGCCTTCGCGGTCGCGGTCCTCGACGCCGCGTTGGCCCTGGCCGAGCTCGATCTCGTGGCCATCGTGACCGCGCCGCCGCGCCCGGCGGGGCGAACCGGGGGGCTGACTCCCACGCCGGTCGGCGTACGGGCCGGCGAATCTGGCAGTTCCGGTCCTCGTGCCCGAGCGATTGCGCGACCCCGACTTTCTGGCGGCCCTGGCCGCGACCCGCCCTGCCGTCGGAATCCTCGCCGACTACGGCAAGATCCTTCCGCCGGCAGTGCTCGACCTGCCGGCCCACGGCATCCTCAACCTCCACCCGTCCCTCCTGCCGCGCCACCGAGGGGCCACGCCGATTCCCGCTGCGATTCTCGCGGGGGACCGCGAGACCGGCGTCTCCCTCTTCAGGATGGATGCTGGGATGGACACGGGGCCCCTCCTGGCGTCGGCGCGGACCCCGGTTCTGCCGGGCGACGACGCCCCGGCCCTCGAGGAGCGGCTGGCCTCCCTGGCGACGAGCCTTCTCGGCGCGTCGATCGGGCCGTATCTGAGTGGCGACCTCCCGCCGGTGCCACAGGCGACGGCCGGCATGAGCGTGACGCGGCCGCTCCGGCGTGACGACGGGCGTCTCGACCCGATCCTGCCAGCCGCCGAGCTCGAGCTGCGCGTGCGCGCCCTCCGGCCCTGGCCAGGTACGTTCGTCGAGACTGCCGACGGTCGGCTGGCCGTGCTGCGCGCGGCTGTAGCCGAGGCACGCGACGGCGACACGCCGGGCGGTCTCGTCGCCGACGACGGCGGCCTCGCGCTGGCGACCGGCGACGGGCGCCTGCGGCTCATCGAGGTGCGTCCGGCCAACGGCCGTCCGATGGACGGCGCCGCCTATCGGCGTGGCCGTCCCGGGATCGTGGGGTCGCGGGTAGGATGACGCACTCCCCATGCCAGACCCGATGAGCAACCCGACCTTCCCGCGCCGCCCTGCATCAGACGGCGCGGCCTCGTTCCGCGACGGGCGCGACGCACGACCCGGCATCGGCGGCCTGGACTCCGACGAGCTCGCGGCGCTCCTCTCCGAGCTGGGTGAGCCTGCCTTCAGAGCCCGCCAGGTGGCCGACGCGGCGTGGCGCTCCGATGCAGGGGCATGGGACGACGTCACGACGCTGGCACGCCCGCTGCGCGCCGCGCTCGAGGAGCGGCTGCGATTCGACACGGTCGGCGATACCACGGTCCTGGTCGCTGACGGCGGAGCCACCGAGAAGGCCCTCCATCGACTAGCCGACGGCCTGCTCGTCGAGTCCGTCCTCATGCACTACCCGCCAGGGGAGGGGCGCCGCGAGCGGAACACGCTGTGCATCAGCAGCCAGGTCGGCTGCGCGGTGGGCTGCCCGTTCTGCGCCACCGGAGAGCTCGGCTTCGGGCGCGACCTCGAGGTCGCCGAGATTGTCGACCAGGCACGGCATGGGAGGCGACGGCTGTCGGCGGCCGGCCGCCGCCTCACCAACGTCGTCTTCATGGGGATGGGCGAGCCGCTCCTCAACCTGGACGCTGTCCTGGGAGCCGCGGCGATCCTCACCGACCCTCAGCGTTTCGGCCTGGGGGCGCGACACATCACGGTCTCCACGTCGGGTGTCGTGCCGGGCATCGAGCGCCTGGTGAAGCTGCGCCCCCAGTGGACCCTCGCGGTCAGCCTCCATGCGGCGCGGGACCCCTTGCGTGACCTCCTCGTCCCGCTGAATCGCCGCTGGCCCGTTGCGGATGTCGTCGCCGCCGCGCGAGCCTACGCGGATGCCACCGGCCGGCGGGTGAGCTACGAGTACGTGATGATCGAGGGCATCAACGACGCGCCGGCCGACGCGGACGCGGCAGCCGCGCTGCTGCGGGGATCCGGTGCCCACGTAAACTGCATCCCCATGAACCAGGTGACGCACACTCCCTGGCGCGCCAGCGCCCCGGAGCGGATCGCGGCATTCGCCGCGCGACTGCGAGCGGCCGGGATCGGCGTGACGATTCGCCGGAATCGGGGGCAGGAGGTCGGCGCTGCGTGCGGCCAGCTCGCCGCCGAGCAGGCGGGCGAGCCGCCCGCCGCTACCGTCGCCCGCAGGCGGGAGGTTCTCGTCGCCGCGTCCGCTGCCGCCCTTCGGGGCGAGCGGAGCCTGGAGCCCGCGCCGCTGGCCGGCGGGCGCTCGCGAGGAGCGTCGCCGGGGCCTGTCCCGAGGCCTCGCCCGCGCGGGAGCCGGGGCGCGCCGAACGAGCCACGGGCTCGGAGGCGTGGCTGATGGGGGAGGGCCGGGCGCTCATCGCCGCCAGCATCCTGAACGCCGATCTCGCGAACCTCGCGCGCGAGGTTCGACGCGCCGTCAAGGCGGGGGCGGACCGGATCCACCTGGACGTGATGGACGCGCACTTCGTGCCGAACCTCACGTTCGGATGGACGACCGTCGCGGCACTCCGCCCGGTCACGCGCGCGCCCTTCGACGCCCACCTCATGATCGCCGAGCCGGGTCGCTGGGTTGACGACTTCATCGCCGCGGGGTGCGATTCGATCACCGTGCACGTCGAGGTCGAAGAGCCGCTCGAGCCGATCCTGCGGCAGATCCGCGCGGCGGGCCGCGCCGCGGGACTCGCACTGCGGCCGGGCACCCCGATGTCCGTCCTCGAGCCGTACCGTGCCCTTCTCGACATCGTGATGGTCATGACGGTGGAGCCGGGCTTCGGCGGCCAGTCGTTCATGCGCGACGTCGCCGACGAGAAGGTCCCCGCCGCACGGCGCCTCCTCGCCTCGAAGCCGTGGGGCGGGGAGGTCCACGTGGACGGCGGTGTGAACCGGGAGACGGCGGAGACGGCCGGAGGCCTCGGCGCGGACGTGCTCATCGCGGGATCGGCCATCTTCGCCAAGGGGAGGGATCCTGCGCGCGAGGTGCGGCTCATGCGGGCCCTGGCCGACGAGGGATATGCCGCCGAGCTCAACGACGGGGTCCCACCCGAGCCGCGTGACCGGATGTCGCGCTTCACCTGCCTGCCGCGCGCGATCGCGGCGCCTCTGCGCGACGCGATCGAGGTCGAGGGGGTGCCCGTCGTGATGCTGCGCGGCGGCGGCGAGATCGGCCCCGACGGGGAGCGCGATGTGGACCTGCTGATCCCGCTCTCGGCGGCCGCTTG
This sequence comes from uncultured Chloroflexia bacterium, assembly GCA_963698595.1. Taxonomy (GTDB): domain Bacteria; phylum Chloroflexota; class Limnocylindria; order Limnocylindrales; family CSP1-4; genus CTSoil-043. The sequence goes on along the minus strand of CAVORL010000006.1, from coordinate 781,854 downwards.
GGCGGAGGAGCACTTCGGCAGTCGTCGGATCGCGCTCGAGGCGGAGGCGGCGGCCACGCGACGGCCCGGACACGGGGCTCGACCGCCAAGCGAGGGCTAGGTGCGGGTCCTCGTGCAGCGCGTCTCGCGCGCCGAAGTCCGCGTCGAGGGGACGGTCGTGGGAGCCATCGGCCGGGGAGCGGTCGTGCTCGTGGGGGTGGCGCCCGGGGACGACGAGACGACGGCCGACACGCTGGCGCGCCGGATCGCCGAGCTGCGCATCCACCGGGACCCGGCGGGGCGGACGAACCTGTCGCTGCTCGACATCGGCGGGGCGGTCCTGGCAGTCAGCCAGTTCACGCTCCTCGCGGACACGTCACGGGGGCGCCGGCCCGGTTTCACCCGGGCAGCCGCGCCGGAGCAGGCGAGGGCGGTCTACGAGAGGTTCTGCGGCGCGATGGAGGCCCTTGGCCTGGAGACGGCCCGCGGCCGCTTCGGGGCGGAGATGGAGGTGGAGCTCGTGAACGACGGCCCGTTCACGCTCTGGCTCGACAGCGCAGACCGTTGACCGCGGCAGCGACCGAAGCTCCCTCGCCCGTGCCCACGCGGCACCGCGCCCACCGGAGCGGATAGCGCGACGGCCCAGTCGTCACTGAGGACTGGGCCGGAGGTGCTGGCGGGCTGGCTGGGGCCGGGCCCGGCGTCCGCTCAGCGGGACTTCTTCGTCTGGGTTCGGCGGCAGCGGGTGCAGACGAGCTTGCGCGTGACCGTGCCACCCTCGACGACCGCGAGCGGCTGGAGGTTCGGCTGGTAGCGCCGGTGGGCACGTACGCGGTTCATCCCGCTCGACTGCGGGTTGAAGCCGCCCATTGCGACTTTGCCGCAGATCGCGCAGCTTCGGGCCATCGGGTTCCTCAGGGTTGCGAGTGGAGGGGACCGGCGGTCATGCCGTCCTCCGGAGAACCGCACGGCGGGGTGCCGACCGGAGCCGGGGAGGCTGTATGCTAGCACATCGTTGCGCGCCCCAAGCCGGAGGTTCGACCCGCATGCCCGCTGCGTCGTCGCCTCGTCCCGTGCCCGGGCGCGCCGTGGTGTCACGGCGCGCCGTCGTCGAGATCGTGCGTGCGGCTGTCCTCGGGAGCTACGGTGTCACCGGCCTCGCGGAGCCCGCACGGCGCCGACTGGGGCTGGGCCGGCCCGCCATCCGCGCGAAGCTCCGCCCGGAGGTCAGCGTGGACGTCCGCCTCATGATCGCTCATGGGCTCCCCGTCGCGGAGGTGGCGCGCCAGGTCGACTCGGCGATCCGCTACGCGCTCCGGCGCGCCCTCGGCTGCGAGGTGGGCGCCGTCACGCTTCACGTCGAGGGTCTCGATGCCGGGCCGTTGCGGACCTCCGGATCCTCGGCAGCGTCCAATGACCGGCCTGCCGGCGAGCCGCACGGGGACGCGTCGTAGGTGGTGCGGCTCGCCTGTGACGGCTCCGGGCTCGACGAGGCGGTTCGTGCCGGCGTCGCCAATCTCGAAGCCCACGCCGAGGAGATCAACGCGCTCAATGTCTTCCCTGTTCCCGACGGGGACACCGGGTCGAACATGGTCGCCACCTGCCGCGAGATGCTGGGCTACGTCCGCGGTGCGACGAGCGTAGGGGAGGTCGCCGACCGCCTCCGCGAGGGCGCCCTCTTCGGGGCGCGGGGCAACTCCGGGGTGATCCTGAGCCAGATCGTGCGAGGACTCGCCGAGGGGTTCGCCGGCAAGCGCCGCTTCAACGGCCTCGACCTCGCGAATGCGCTGGCACTCGGGTCGGCTGCCGCGTACGACGCCGTGCCGCGGCCGGTCGAGGGAACGATGCTGACGGTGATCCGCGAGGCCTCGGCGGTAGCCGTGGAGACGGCCGAGCGATCCAACGACATCGAGGTGGTGCTCGCCGCGGCGACGCACGCGGCAGCCCGGGCCCTGGACAAGTCGCCGAGCCTCCTGCCGGTCCTCCGCGAAGCCGGTGTCGTCGACTCGGGTGGTGCCGGGCTCCTCCGCCTGTTCGAAGGCGCGCTCGCCTACCTGCGCGGCGAGACGGCGGTGTCGGAATCGCCCGCGCGAGCGCCGGCGATTCCGAGCCCGATTCCCGCGGAGTTCGTCCACGTGGAGACTGGCCATGGCTACGAGACCGTCTACCTGATCCATCCCTTCCCGGGTCAGCTCCTCGACCTCGACCGGATCCGCGGGTACCTCGTCCGGACGGGGGAGTCAGTCAACGTCGCGGGAGACCCGAAGGCGGCCAAGATCCACGTCCACAACGGGCGCCCGGACCTGGTGCTGCGCCAGGCCCTGCGACAGGGAAGGGTCGTCAACGCCTCGGTCATTGACCTCGACCACCAGACTGCCGAGGTCCGTGGGTCAGGGTCGGGCGCTGATGCAGCGCGAGCGGTGGCCGCACCCCGGCCCACCCTCACCACGGCCGCGGGCGGGGGACCTGCGAGCGACGAGGCGGAGACTGCCGCGGGGGAGCCTCGGGTGCCCCTCGGCGTCGTGGCAATCGCCCCGGGCGACGGGCTGGCCGAGGCGCTGGCCGCGTTCGGGCTGGGCGACGAGCGGCTCCACGTCACCATCGTGCGCGGCGGGCAGTCCGAGAACCCGAGCGCGGGCGAGATACTTGCCGCGGTCGTCGCGTCCCCGGGCGAAGAGGTCGTGATCCTTCCGAACAATCCCAACGTGAAGCTCGCGGCGGGCCAGGCCGCCGAGATGGCCGATCGGCCGGTGCGCGTCGTCCCGACCCGGAACGCGGCCGAAGGGATCGCGGCGCTCCTCGAGGTCGATCCCGGGGCCGGGGCCAGCGGGAACGCCGAGACCATGCTGGAGGCCGGCAGGTCGATCCAGACGCTGCTCGTGACGGAGGCCGTGCGCGACGCGGTGGTGTCGGGGCGCAAGGTGCGCCGCGGCCAGACGATGGCGCTCGATCCGGACGACGGGCTCCTGGCGGTCGACGACAACCGCGAGCGGGCGATCCTCACCGGGATCAGTGCCCTCGAACCGGGATTCAGCCTCGTTACGCTGTGGTACGGCAACGGGGCCGACCTGCGCGAGGCAGAGCACCTGGCGCGCCTCGTCCAGGAGCGCTGGCCGGCGATCGAGGAGGTCGAGGTTCGCCACGGAGGGCAGCCCCACTACCGCTACCTGATCAGCGCGGAGTAGGGGGTGGCGGTGCCGTCCCGCAGCAGTCGCGCCCGGCCCAGCCCCGCCCCTCCGGCGGATCCGTTCGCAACGCCGCTGCGGACGAGCCGGCTCCCCGCAGCGGCCGCGCTGGGCCGGGTCGGCAGCCGCATCGGCCTGCGCACGGTGCGTGACCTCCTCCTCTGGCTCCCACGCCGCTACGAGGACCTGCGCACGGTCCACGACCTCGGGTCCCTGCGCTCCGTGGAGCCCGGCACGGTCGTCAGCACCCGGGCGCGCGTGGTGTCCGTGCATGCCGGGCGCACCTCACGACGGGGCGTGGACGTCGTCACGGCGCGCCTGGCCGACGGGACGGGGACTGCCGAGGCACAGTGGTACGGCCGCCAGTTTGTGGACCGGCGCCTGGCGCCCGGGGCGGAGTACATCTTTTCAGGCAAGCTGAAGCAGCGTGGGCCTGCCCTCCTCATCGACAACCCGGCCTTCCAGGCGCCCGACGGCGACCTGCTGCACGTCGGGAGGATCGTCCCGGTGTACCCGCTTACGGCGGGCCTTGCCCTGCGGTCCCTGCGTGCCGCGATCCGGGCCGCGCTCGACCGCTTCCCTGCATACCGCGAGTACCTCCCCGGGGAGCTCCTCCGCGTCGAGCATCTCGTCGGCATCGTGGAGGCGCTCGAGCAGGCTCACTTCCCGGACGACTTCGGGCGGCGCGACGCGGCCCTTCGACGCCTCGCCTTCGACGAGCTGCTCGCCCTCCAGGTCGGCATGGTCTCGCGGCGTCGCCAGCGGGCGGTCGCCGCCGCCATCCGCGTGAGAACGCCGGCGACGCGGGACGCCGCGATCCGCGGAGCGCTCGCCGGCGTCCTCGCCGAGCGTCTCGGCAGGCCCGTGGCCCTCACGCCGGACCAGGGGGTCGCGATGAGCGCCGTGCGCGAGGACATGGCCGGCGCGCATCCGATGCTGCGGCTGCTGCAGGGCGACGTGGGCTCGGGCAAGACGGCGGTGGCGGCCTATGCGCTCGCCCTTGCGGCGGGTGCGGGCGTGCAGGGAGCGCTCCTGGCGCCCACCGATCTCCTCGCCCGCCAGCACGCTGCGACGATCGGCGATCTCCTGGCGCCTCTGGGCATCCCCGTCACGCTCCTCACCGGGTCGCTGTCGGGAGCCGGGACCACGACCGCCCTCGAGGCGATGGCGGATGGACGGGCACAGGTGATCGTGGGGACCCATGCGCTCTTCTCGGACCGTGTCCGCTACGCGCGCCTGGGGCTCGTCGTGGTCGACGAACAGCACCGCTTCGGCGTCGAGCAGCGCGGCGCGCTCGAGTCGAAGACGACGGGAGGTGCAGCGCACGTCCTCCTCATGACCGCCACGCCCATCCCACGCACGCTCGGCCAGGTCCTCTACGCCGACCTGGACGTGACCGACCTGCGCACTGCTCCCGCCGGCCGGGTCCCCATCCGGACGGGGATCAAGCACCCGGACGACCTGGCCGGCACCTGGGACCGGGTGCGCGCCGAGGCGGGCGAGGGCCGTCGAACCATGGTCGTCGTGCCCCGCATCGACGAGACGCAGGCTGACGGCAGCGAGGAGGTCGCCGCAGCGGAAGCCGAGTACCGGCGGCTCGAGGTCGCGCTGGCCCCGCTGCGCGTGGGGCTGGTCCACGGACGGCAGAAGGCAGTCGACCGCGACGTGACCATGAGCCGCTTCCGTGACGGGGCGCTCGACGTCCTCGTCGGCACCACCGTCGTGGAGGTCGGTGTCGACGTGCCGGAGGCCACGATGATGATCGTCGAGGGCGCCGACCGCTTCGGGCTCGCCCAGCTCCACCAGCTGCGAGGGCGGGTGGGTCGTGGGACAGTCGAGTCGTTCTGCGTCCTCGTGAGCGACGCCCCCAGTGACTCGGTTGCCCGACTGCGCCTCGAGGCAGTCCGCGGGTACCAGCTGACGGGTTCGCGCTGGCCGAGCGCGACTTCGAGCTGCGGCGCGAAGGCGACGTCCTCGGCCTCGCCCAGAGCGGCCTGCCCGGCCTTCGCGTGGCGACGCTGGCCCGGCCCGACCATCGCGGCGCTCGCCACGGCGGCGCGGCGCCACGCGGAGGCGCTCCTGGACGCGACGGGCGCGTTCCAGCAGGCCGGCACGCCGTTCGCCGCGGAGCTGGTCGAGGGCTGGCTGGCGCGGGTCTTCGCCGGCGATCCGGCCACCGGGGCCTAGCGAGTGGCGGGCGCGGGTCGCGTCGTCGCGGGAAGCGCACGCGGGATCCCGCTGGCTGCGCCCGGGTCGGGGACGCGGCCGCTCGCCGACCGGACCAAGCAGGCGGTCTTTGCCGCGCTGGAACCGATCCTGGAGGGCGCGAGCGTGCTCGACCTGTGCGCTGGGTCCGGTGCCGCCGGAATCGAGGCGCTCTCGCGAGGGGCCGCCCGGGCGGTCTTCGTCGACCGCGATGCGGCCGCGGCACGCACCATCGCCGGCAACCTCCGGCGGACTGGACTGGCGGCCGCCGCGGAGGTCCGACGCCGCGACGCCCCGGCGGCCCTCCATGACCTGGCCGCCGCGGGAGAGTGCTTCGACCTCGTGATCGTTGACCCGCCGTACGCGGACACCGGGCTCCGCCAGGCGCTGGTCGAGGTTCTCGGCCGCCGCGACGCCGCGATCCGCGACGGCGGGACGGTCGTGGTGACGGGACACTGGCGGGAGCCGCCGGCCGCGGAGGTCGGCCTGCTACGATCGTGGCGGGTCCGCCGCTTCGGCGAGACCATCGTGACCTTCTATCGCCGAAGCCCGAGCCATGCGGGTGACGCGGCGCCGAAGGAAGGCTGATCGGAGGATCGATGCGCAGCGCGGTCTACCCGGGATCCTTCGACCCGATCACGCTCGGTCACGTCGACGTCTTGCAGCGCGCCACCGGAGTCTTCGATCGGGTCGTGGTGGCAGTCCTCGTGAATCCCCGAAAGGCGCCGGCCGGCGAAGTCGAGGTGCGCGCTGCGGCGATCCGCGAGGCGATCACCGAGACGTTGGCCGACCAGGCGGCGCGGATCGAGGTCCTCGCCTTCGACGGTCTCACGGTGGAGGCGTGCCGCGCCGTCGGGGCCCGCCACATCGTGCGCGGCCTGCGGGCCGTCTCCGACTTCGAGGCCGAGCTGCAGATGGCGCACATGAACCATCGCCTCGCGCCGGAGATCGACACGGTCTTCTTCATGACCGCCCTGGAGTACGGCTACCTCTCGTCGAGCCTCGTGAAGGAGATCGCTCGCTTCGGAGGCGACGTCACGGCGATGGTGCCGCGGGGAGTTGCCGACCGTCTCCGGGCTTCGGAAGCGGAGGAGTCGCGGCTATAATCGCCAGACCATCGCGCAGGGCGCCGAGGAGGGCCGTCTCATCGACATCATGTTCTTCGTCGAGCGCCTCGAGGGGATGCTCGCGAACGGCAGGAAGCTGCCACTGACGTCCAGCGTCGTCGTCGACCAGGCGGCAGCGCTCGAGATCATCGACGAGCTCCGCCACGCCATCCCGGAGGAGGTCCAGTCGGCCCGCCGCATCAACGCCGAGGGCGAACGGATCCTCGAGCGGGCCAACCAGGAGGCCGAGCGCATCATCGCCCGGGGTCAGGACCAGGCGGCGTACCTCATCGAGGAGCAGGGTCTGGCCGAGGCCGCGCGGGCGGAGAGCCAGCGAATCCTCGACGACGCGGAGGCCGACGCCGGGGCGACGCGCCGCGGTGCCGACGAGTACGCCGGCGACGTGCTCCTCCGGCCTGGAGGAACGAGGTCGCCCGCCTGCTGGGCCAGATCGAGCGCGGCATCGATGCCCTGGGGATCCGTACCGAGCAGGAGGCTCCGGCCGCCGAGCAGGCCGGGAGTTGGAGGCGCCGGAGTCGGTCGGCGGATGACGGGCGACCCCGCGAACGCCCTCGTCATCAACGTGGCCGGGCTCCTGGGGGAGCCGCCGGGTGCCCACCGCGATCTCGCCGTCGAGGGCGTGACTCTCGACCTCGGGGACGGCCTGGCGCAGGCGTCGCCCATCCGGTGGGTGCCCGGATCGCGCGGACGAACCGCGGCGTGACCGTCGACGGCGGGGCGGCGACGACGCTCGCCGATGTGTGCGCTCGCTGCCTCGCGCCCCTCGAGATCTCGGTGGAGGTCGAGATCGAGGAGGAAGTCCTGCCGAGTGCCGATCTCCAGTCGGGGATCGCGGTCGACACGACGGCGGAGCCCGAGGCATTGCGGCTGTCGGACCATCACGAGCTCGACCTCGAGCCCCTCGTGCGAGAGGCGATCCAGCTTGCCACCCCGATCGCCCCCGTCTGCCGGGCCGCTTGCCGGGGCCTCTGCCCGGAGTGCGGGGCGGACCTCAACGCCGGCAGCCACGACCACGGCGAGGCGCCGGTCGATCCGCGCCTCGAAGGGCTGCGAGACCTCCTGGTCGACGAGGAGCCGTGAAACCGGCTACACTCCGCCTTCGGTCCGACGGTGCTGCCGCGCCGCCATGCCCTACGCCCCACGCACGACGATCCGGCGGCTCCGCGCGCCCGCGCCGGCGCCGCACAGCAAGGACAGGAGCGGCAATCCCGATGGCTCTCCCGAAACGGAAGGTCTCGCACGCCCGACAAGGCGACCGGCGCTCGCACCTGGCGTCTGAGCCTGCCGAGCCTCGTCGAGTGCAGCCACTGCCACGCCATGAAGCGCTCGCATCACGTGTGCCCCAGCTGCGGCTACTACGCCGGTCGGCAGGCCGTCGAGCTCAAGAAGAAGGGCGGCGAGGCGGCCTCCTGACCGCCGCGCGCCCCTGAGCCGCACGCGCCGAACGATGGACCTCGCGACCGTCCACGGCATCGAGCACGGCCGCAACGTGCGCCTCGCGGTCGACGCGATGGGCGGCGACCATGGACCCGTCGAGGTGGTGGCCGGAGCGCTCCTCTACGCCGCTGAGCATCCCGAGACGAGCTCGTCCTCGTCGGTGACCCGGAGCGGATCCGCTCCCACGCCGGGACGGTCCTGCCGGCCGAACGTGGCGATCGAGCCGGCCAGCCAGGTCATCGAGATGCACGAGCATCCGGCGCTGGCGCTCCGCGAGAAGAAGGACTCATCCATCCTCGTCGCGTGCGACCTCGTGAAGCGCGGGAGCGCCGACGCGGTGGTGACCGCGGGGCACACCGGAGCCGGCATGGCGGCCGCCGTGCTCCGGCTGGGCCGCACTCGTGGCGTGGACCGCCCGGCGCTCGCGATCCAGATGGTCACCGAGACCGGGCCCTTCGTCCTCCTCGACATCGGCGCCAACCCCGACTCGACCGCCGAGAACCTCGCCCAGTACGCCCACATGGGATCGCTCTTCGCCGAGCGGGCCCTCGGCGTGCCGAACCCCCGCGTCGCCCTCCTCTCGATCGGTGAGGAGAAGGGCAAAGGCGACGCGCGGATCCAGCGCGCGTCGGAGCTGCTCGACGCGTCGGGGCTGAACTACACCGGCAACGTCGAGGGCAAGGACCTCGTGCACCACGCGGCCGACGTCGTCGTCTGCGACGCGGTGGTGGGCAACGTCACGATCAAGTTCTTCGAGGGCCTCGCGACCTTCATCTTCGACGCTCTGGGCGAAGGAGTTTCGGGCCGGCATCCGCGGTCGGATTGCCTACCTGCTGATGCGCCCCGGCATCGGCCGGATCCGGCGAACCTTCGACTACGAGGTGCTCGGTGGCTCACCGCTGCTCGGAGTCCGTGGCACGGTGATCATCACGCACGGCCGGGCCCGGCGGCGGATGATCAAGCATGCGATCGGAGTCGGTGCGGCCGCGGCGAGGGCCCGCGTTCCCGAGCTGATCGGCGACGCGCTTCGCCCGAGCCTCGAGGCGGATGCCGAGCCCGCGGCCTCCGGCATGCCGGGCGTCCCCGAGGTGCCGGCGTGACCGAGGCGGAGCTCGCCGTCAGTCACGCGGTGATCCGGGATGTCGTGCGCCTCGCCACGATGGAGGTGCCGGGTGTCCATCGCGTCGGGTGGGCCGGCAGCCCTCTGCGTCGGCTCGTCGTCGGCCGACCCGTGTCCGTGCGCGTGCGGAGCGGAGTTGTCACCGCGCGGGTCGTGATCGTCGCGCGCCCGGGGCAGCCTCTGGCGCAGCTCGTGGCCGATGTCCGGGCCGCGGTGGCAGGTGCGGTCGAGCGTCTTCTCGCCATGCGGCTCGGCGAGGTCACCATCCGCGTTGACGGCGTCGGCGGCTGATTGGTGGGCGGACGGGCGCGTCGAACCGGTGGCGACCTCGCCCGTTCACACCGTGCCGCTCGCCGACTCGCCCTCGCGTCGCTCTTCGAGGCCGAGTTCGGCCAGCGCACGCGCGGGAGACGGTCCTGGAGCGGCATCTCGCCGAGACGGAGGGCGACCCGGAGACCGGCCGCTACGCGCGGCTTCTCGTCGACGAGGCAGCCGCGTGGCGTGACCGGATCGATGCCACGATCGAGGATCGCGGCACCCCAGTACCCCGTCGTCAACGCTGGCCCGGATGGACCGCGTTCTCCTCCGTGCGGGCATCTGCGAGGTGCTACACTCGCCCGCGACGCCGGCCCGGGTGGCGATTGCCGAGTGGGTCGAGCTCGCGCGGGTCTATGGAGGAGATCCAGCTCGACGCCTCGTGAATGGGGTCCTCGGTCGCGTGGCCAGGGACGTCGCGAGCGGGACGCTGGAGCCCCCGCCAAGACCACGCAGCAGTGCAGTTCTCGACGCGCAGGAAATGACACCCAGGGAGGAGCCAGTGGCGACCACCTACGAGCGGCTGAAGAAGATCGTCGTCGAACAGCTCGGTGTCGATGAGGCCGAGGTCAACCCGGAAGCCTCGTTCGTCGACGATCTGAATGCCGACTCACTCGACCTCGTGGAGCTCATCATGAGCCTCGAGGAGGAGTTCGGGATCGAGATCTCGGACGAAGACGCCGAGAGGATCCAATCCGTGCAGGACGCCGTCGAGTACATCGACGAGCACGCGAGCTGACTGTCCCCCGGTCGATGCCGGGGGAGGCAGCGCGCTCGCCGCGCCCAGCGTCCGAGCTCGCCGAGCGACTCGGGCTCAGGTTCCGCGATCCGTCGATCCTCGAGCGTGCCCTCGTGCACGGCTCGTGGCTCCACGAGCATCCGGACGCGGCGCTCGGGCAGCAATGAACGCCTCGAGTTCCTAGGCGACGCCATCGTGGGCCTCGTCATGTCGGAGGCGCTGCACGCCCGCCACCCCGACGACGACGAGGGGGCCCTGTCTGCCCGTCGGGCGGCCATCGTGAGCACCGGCGGGCTGGCGCGTCTGGCCCGCCGCATCGAGCTCGGCGAGTACCTGCAGCTCGGCGAGGGCGAGGCCCAGCGCGGCGGCCGCTCTCGCCCGATCCTGCTCGCATCGACCCTCGAGGCCGTCACGGCGGCCGTCTTCCTTGACCAGGGCTGGCACGTCGCCCGCACCTGGCTCGCGGGGCTTGCCGAGCCCGAGCTTGTCACCGACGCCCCGCCCGGGTCCCTGAAGAGCCCGAAGAGCCGGCTCCAGGAGCTCACGCAGGGCGGCCGCGGCGAGCGCCCCGAGTACCGTCTCGTGGAGGTGTCGGGGCCGGATCACCACCGGCGCTTCGTCGTCGAAGTGGCCGTCGGCGGGCGGATCGTCGGCGCGGGTTCCGGGGGCTCCCGGCGGACCGCCGAGACAGTGGCGGCAGATGCCGCCCTCGAGGTGCTGCGCCGCGAGCGGCACTCCGGCCCTGGCGATGCCGGCGCGCCCGCACCCTCGGGGCCCGGGCCTGGGATGCCCGGCGGCGGCGTCCCTCCCGAGTCGCCATGAGCGCGCCGGCGCGCCTCCAGGCGCTCCGCCTGCAGGGCTTCAAGTCGTTCGCGGAACGGACGGTCGTCGAGTTCGTGCCCGGGATCAACGCCGTGATCGGCCCGAACGGATCGGGAAAGAGCAACCTCGCCGATGCGCTGCGCTGGGCCCTCGGCGAGCAGGGACGTGCGCTCCGCTCGCGGCGGGCCGAGGACGTCGTGTTCGCCGGCAGCGAGCGCCGGACCGCCCTCGGCATGGCCGACGTGGCGCTCGTCATCGACAACAGCGACGGCCTCGTTCCCGTTGACTACGCAGTCCTGGAGGTCGGGCGCCGGCTCTTCCGCTCCGGGGAGAACGAGTACCTCGTCAATCGCCAGCGGGTGCGCTTCAAGGACCTGGTCGACCTCCTCGACAGCGGCGCACCTGGCCGACAACGCGTTCCTGTTCATCGGGCAGGGGATGGTCGACCAGGCGCTGGCACTTCGCCCCGAGGAGCGCCGACCGCTCTTCGAGGAGGTTGCGGGGGTCCGTCGCCACGAACGCCGACGACGCCGGGCGGAGGATCAGCTGGCAGAGTCCGCCGCCAACCTGGCCCGCGTCGACGACATCCTGGCCGAGCTGCGACCGCAGGTGCGGCGTCTGGCGGCGCAGGCGGAGCAGCAGGCCTCGCGCGCCCGCGCCGGCGACGACCTCGCGGCAGCGCTGGCGATCGACTTCGCTGCGCGCTGGCACGCGGCGGCGGGCACCGCGTCGCGGGCCGAGGTCGTGCTCCGCGGGGCGCGCGGCGCCGGAGGGCGGGCGCTGGAAGCGCTCCAGGCCGGCGGAGCGCGTGGCCGCGACCGTCGGCCGGGAGCTGGCCGACCATGCACGCGGAGGAGGCCGCGCGGCGGACGACGCACGAGACGGCTCGTGCGGCCCTCACCGCGCTCGATCTCCAACGAGCGGCCGCGATGGCGGAGGAAGCCGCGATCGCGCGCGACCGGGACCGCCTGGCAGCCGAGCGCGCCGCCGCGGACGCGGAGCTGGCCGGCCAACGGCGGGCGCTTGCCCTCCCGGTGCCGCCGCTCGACGAGGCGCTGGAGGGCGAAGTCGCGGGCGTGGAGCGAGCCCTCGCGGAGGCGCGCGCGGAGGCCTCCGTTCTCCGGGAGGCGTCGACACGGCGCTCGGAGGCGGAGGCGGCCTTGCGGCGCGCAAGCGCGTCCCGGGCCGAGGAGCTCGACGAGCTGCGGCGACGCGCGGCGGCCGCGACACGCGCTGTCGAGGAGGCTCGCGCTCGCGCGGCCTCGGCCGGGCTCGTTGCGGCCGAGGCCGCCAGCGCCCACGACGCGGCCGTCGCACGGGCGCGCAGATCGAGAAGCGCGGAGGACGACGCCCGGGCTCGGCGCGAGGCCGCGCGGTTGACCCTGGCGGAAGCCGAGGCCGCGCGGAGTGCGATGGCCGATACGGCGGCCGCCGCACGGGCGCGGTTCGCCACCCTGCGCGGTCGCGGCGACGCCCTCCGGTCCCGGCTCGCAGCCGACGAAGGTCGCGGGATCGCGTTGGCGGCCCGACGCGCGGGCGGGCGGGCGCTCGCGCTCGACCTTGAGCTCGACCCCGCTCTCAAGGTCGTCGTCGCCGTCGCCCTGGGGGAGCTGGGGCAGAGCTTCGTCGTGCAACGGGCGACCGTCGAGGACCTGGCGAGCGAGCGGGGGCTCGTCGTGCTCGGCGACGCGAACGGAGCGGGAACCCGTCCCCCGGCAGCGGGAGAGACAGAGGAGGCGCGCGCCCGCGCGGCACGCCATGGCGGCGGTCTCGTCACGGACGCCATCCGCGCCGACCCCACGGGCGCGGCGCGTCGTGTCCTGGCCCGCTGGGCCTGGTCGCCGTCGCTCGGGGATGCCATCGACCTTGCGGCAGAGCTCCCGCCGGGCTGGCGGGTCGTCGCCCGCGACGGAGGCACGGCGGGTGCCGACGGTGTCGTCGGCCTGGGGGCGCAGGACGCCCCGCTCCAGCGGCGGGCGGAGCTCGAGGCACTCGAGAGGGACCTCGCCGCGACGGCGGCCGACGCTGCAGAGCACGAGGCGCGGTTTGCCGCGGCGCAGACCGCGGCGGATGCGGCGCGTGCTGCGCTCGACGACGCGCGCCGGGGGGAGACGGAGGCTGCTGCGGGCCGCCGTGCCGACGAGGAGGCCGAGCGTCACGCCGAACGTGCCCTGGAGCACGCAGCGCGCGAGGCCGCCTGGGCGGAGGCACGGGCCGGCAGCGCGGCTGCGGATCAGGGTCCGCTTTCCGAACGCCTCGCCGTGATGGAAGCCGCCACACGCGCCCCGGCCGATCCCGTGCCGGCGCCCGCGGTTGGAGGCGAGCCGGGGGATGGCGAGCGCACCGCCGCGCTCGCGACCTGGGACTCACGGATCCGGGAGCTCGCTGGCCGCCGCGAGACCCTTTCCGCCGCCCGGGCCCAGCGTGACAGCGAGCGCCGCAGCGCCGAGGCCGCTCATGCTCGTGCCGAGGTCGCGGCGCAGCTCGCCGGGGAGCGGGCGCGTCGCGCCGAGGCCGAGTCGGCGATCCTCGAGCGGCGCCGCGCCGAGCTCGAGGCTGCCCGCGCCCAGCGCGACACCGAGCGCGCAGAGGCGGCGTCCCGGGAGGCGGCCGGTCGCGTCGCGCTCGAGGCGATCCGCGCTGCCGACATCGCGGGTCGCGAACGCCTCCGCGCCGCGGAGGCGGCCGTGAGCATCGCTCGCGACGCCCTCCGGCGTGCGGAGGAGGGCCACCGGGCGGCCGAAGTCCGGGAGCTCGAGGCTCGCCTCGCGCTCGATGCGGTCCGCGAGCACGCGCTCGTGGAGTTTGCTGGTCTCGGTTCCGTCGGGATCGCGGCCCTCGACCCGAGCGGCGGCGCCCCGGGCGGCGGCGCCCCGGGCGGCGACGACACCGATGCCGACGCGGACGAAGGCGCGGTGCTTGCCGCGGCGGTCGCGGCGGCCGGCGTCCGCTGGGCGTCGTCGTCGCCCCCGCTGGAGGTTCCCCCAGCGTCCCGCCTGACCCAGCTCCGGCGCCGGCTCCACGAGCTGGGTGCTGCGAACCCGTTTGCCGCCGAGGAGCACGCCGAGCTGCGCGCTCGCGTCGACGGCCTCGAGGCGCAGCACGCCGACCTCGTGGGGGCGATCGAGAAGACACGGGTGCTCATCGCCGAGCTCGACGGGCTGATCGCTCGCCAGTTCCGGGCCACGTTCGCGGCGCTCGAGATCGGCGTTCGACCGCAGGTTCCAGCAGCTCTTCGGCGGGCGGCTTCGCGCGGCTCGAGCCTGACCGATCCGACGGACCTGGCCCAAACCGGCGTCGAGATCGTGGCACGCCCACCCGGGCAAGAAGGCCCAGGCGCTTGCCATGCTGTCGGGCGGCGAACGAGCCCTCACCGCGGTCGCTCTGCTCTTCGCGATGCTCGAGGTCCGCCCCGTTCCTTTCTGCGTTCTCGACGAGGTCGACGCGGCGCTCGACGAAGCGAACGTCGGCCGGTTCGTGGAGGCGCTCCGCGGGCCTGGCGGCGACGACGCAGTTCGTCGTCATCACCCACAATCGCGGGACGATCGAGGCCGCCGACGCGCTCTACGGCGTGACCGTCGGCGAGGATGCCGTGAGCCGCGTCGTCAGCCTGCGCATCGAAGAGGCGCGGGCGCTCGCCGACGAGGTGCGTCGGGAAGGCGAGCTGCTCGGGGACGGCCCGACCGGCGCTGGCTGAGCGGATTCATCACAGGCGGAGGGTCCATGTTCTGGCGACGGAAACCCCGGGAGGAGGGCGCCCGACCATCTCCGACGCCGGGTTGGAGCCTGCGGCCGAGGCCGAGCTCGTGGAGCGAGGTCGAAGTGACGAAGCGACGGCAGCTCGCCGACCAATCGACGACGAAGCCGGACGCGTCGACCCTCCCCGGACCCCGGCGCTCCGGGCGCGGATGGCGGGCCCCCGGAGGCCCCGGACCCGATCGTCGACGGCGACCTCGAGGCGGGCGTCGCGAGGAGCCGCGGCGGGTTCGTCTCCCGGCTGCGCGGGATCCTCGGCGTCGCGCGAGCCGGACGGCGCGACGTGGGAGCTGCGTCGAGGAGTCGCTGATCGCCGGCGACGTCGGCGCGGCGCTCGCAATCGAGGTCGTCGAGCGCGCGCGGGCGCGCCGCGATCCGGACGGTCCGGTGGCCGCCGTGCGCGCCGGAGCTCGCGGCGCTCCTCGCTCCCCGCGAGGTCGGGTGGGAGCTCGCACCGGCCGGCCCCGGCCTGCCGGCGATCGTGCTCGTCGTCGGGCGTCAACGGGACCGGCAAGACGACGACGATCGGGAAGCTCGCCGCGCGCGAGCGCGCCGCGGGGCCGGACGGTGCTCCTCGCGGCGGGGGACACGTTCCGCGCCGCCGCGATCGACCAGCTCCGCCACTGGGGCGATCGCGCCGGAGTCCAGGTCGTCGCCCACGCGCCCGGCGCGGACCCCGCGGCCGTCGTCTACGACGCGCTGGACGCGGCGGTCGCGCGCGCGGGTCGACCTCCTCATCGCCGACACCGCCGGGCGCCTGCACACCAAGTCGAACCTGATGGACGAGCTCGCGAAGATGCGTCGCGTCATCGAGCGCCGTCTGCCGGGCGCACGGCCCGAGGTCCTCTTCGTCCTCGACGCCACCACGGGCCAGAACGGTCTCGCGCAGGCACGCGCCTTCCACGACGCCGACGGGCCTGACCGGGATCGTCCTGACCAAGCTGGACTCGACGGCGAAGGGCGGCATCGTCTTCGCGATCGAGCACTCGCTCGGCGTCCCGGTCCGGTACGTCGGAGTGGGCGAGAAGGTAGGAGACCTGCTGCCCTTCGATCCCGCGGCCTTCGTGGACGCGCTCTTCGCCTGACGCGGAGGCCGGCGCGATCGTCGCGTCGGCCGCCCGGCGGCCGGACCGGCCCGATCGAGCCGCGCCGACGTTTCGGGTAGACTCGGGCACCTCGGTGTCGCCAGAACCCGCGCACCACCCCGGGAGCGCAGCCGCCTCCCGCCGGACCCGGTCCATAGGAGCCCTCACCCCGGCATGTTCGACGCCCTCTCCGACCGCCTCCGCAGGACGCTCGCCAGCCTGACCGGCCGCGGCCGCGTCAGCGAAGTCCGACGTCGACGCCGCGATGCGCGAGGTTCGCCTCGCGCTCCTTGAGGCCGACGTCAACTTCAAGGTGGTGAAGGAGTTCACGGCGCGCGTGCGCGAGCGAGCCATCGGTGCCGAGGTCCTGGAGTCGCTGAACGCGGGCCAGCAGGTCGTCAAGATCGTCAACGACGAGCTGACTGCGCTCCTCTCCGCGGGCGACCGGACCTTCCACCTGTCGGGCAATCCGGCCGTCGTGCTCCTCGTCGGGCTGCAGGGCTCGGGCAAGACGACGTCGACCGCGAAGCTCGCCCGTCACGTCGTGAAGATGGGCCGCCGCCCGATGCTCGTGGCGGCAGACCCGTACCGGCCGGCTGCGGCCGAGCAGCTCCAGACGCTCGGAGCGAGCCTCGACATCCCCGTGTTCACGGCACCCGCCGGAACCGCGGTCCCCGAGATCGGGCGCCGCGCCCTGGAGGCAGCCCGGCGCGAGATCCGGGACACGCTCATCCTCGACACCGCTGGGCGCCTCTCGGTCGACGAGGTGCTCATGGCGGAGATCACGGAGCTGAGCCGAGTCGTCCGGCCCGTCGAGACGCTTCTCGTGGTCGACGCCATGGTGGGCCAGGAGGCCGTCGGCGTCGCGCAGGCGTTTGCGGCCGCGGTACCCCTCACCGGTCTCGTCCTCACGAAGATCGACGGCGACGCCCGCGGCGGCGCGGCGCTCTCGATCAGCGCCGTGACCGGCCTCCCGGTGAAGTTCCTCGGAACGGGCGAGAAGACCGACGCTCTCGAGCCCTTCCATCCCGACCGCCTCGCCGGGCGCATCCTCGGAATGGGTGACGTGCTGACGCTCGTGGAGCGGGCGCAGGAGGCGTTCGACCAGAAGGACGCCGAGAAGGCTGCCGTGAAGCTCCAGTCCGGGAAGCTTCACCCTCGGGGACATGCTCGAGCAGCTCCAGCAGGTCAAGAAGATGGGCCCGCTCGGCCAGGTGGTCGAGATGATCCCGGGGCTGGGCGGGATGGCCAAGGAGGCCCAGGCATCGGTCGACCGCGGCGACCTGAGACGCACCGAGGCGATCATCAGATCGATGACCGCGGGGGAGCGGCGCGATCCAGACGTCCTCAACGCCAGCCGACGCCGGCGAATCGCCGTCGGGTCCGGAACCTCCATCGCGGAGGTCAACCGCCTTGTCAAGCAGTTCGGTGAAATGCAGAAGGTCATGAAGCAGCTCCGCGGGGGTCGACGCATTCCCGGGATGTTCGGCCGCTGAGGCCAGGGAGAGCGAGATGACAGACAACGAGCCGACAGGTGCGCCGTTCGGCACGCCCGTCCAGACTGAGCCGGTGTCGACCACACCGACCGGCGCGGCGCCGGGCCAGGGACCCACCGTTCCGCCGGCGGGCCGGCCGCCGCGCCGAGCGGGACTCGTCCGCTGGGGGATCGCCATCGTGACGCTCGCCGTCACCGTCGGCGTCGTGTCGATCGGAGTGGTCCTCCTCGCCGCCGGCGGCGGCGCGTCCTCGCTGGAGAAGTGGCTTCCCGGCGACACGGTCGCGTACCTGGAGGTGCGCGCTGACCTGCCCGGCGACCAGCGGGCGAAGGTCGGCGGCGATCCTCGCCAAGTTCCCCGGGTTCGCCGACCAGGCCTCGCTCGACTCGAAGATCGACGAGGCGCTTGAGCGCGTTCTCGAGGGCGCCGGGGTGAGCTGGACGAACGACGTGAAGCCGTGGCTCAGTGGGGAGATCGGCGTCGCCGTCACCTCTGCGGCGTTCGACGTTGCCTCGATGAGCGGGCTGGGAGCCGACGGACTGGACGGCCTCGCTCTCGAGAAGGCACCCGCCGACGGGGCCGTGGTCCTCATCGCGGTCAAGGACGCGAACGCGGCCAAGTCATGGGTCGCGCAGCAGATCGGCGGCAGCCAGGTGACCGAGACATATGCCGGCGGGGAGATCACGCTCGTCACGGATACCTCCAGCCGCAGCCTCGCCTTCGCCGTGCGCGACAGCGTGCTGCATCCTTGGGCCGGAGGACGGCGCCAAGGCTGCGCTCGACACGAATGGGCGCGAGCCCGATCGGGGCGAGCGAGTCGTTCGCCGCCGCACGCAAGACCGCGCCGGCCGCCTACCTCGGTCTACGGCTACATGGACGTGCAGGCGTTCGTGGACGCGGCCATCGGTGCGGCCGGGGACCAGGCGGACGTGCCCGCGGCCTGTCTCGACGCGGCGATCGCGATGGTCCCGGCGTGGGCCGCCGGGTCCGCGCGCGCGATCGACGACGCCATCGTCTTCGAGGCCACGAGCCCGGTGGCCGACGACGGGGCGGCGACCGAGTCCGGGAGCGCGAGCACGATCGCGTCGCACCTGCCGGCGTCGACCGTGGCGGCGTCGAGATCCGCGACTTCGGATCCGGCCTCTCGCAGGGCTCGACATGCTCAAGAAGCAGCTCGCCTGCGATCCCTCGACGGCCGACGCCGTCGCGAGGAGATCGACCAGGTCCTGGCCGCCGTCGGCGGTGCGGAGGTGCTCGTCGGCTGGGCCGGCGACACGGCGATCGCGCTGGACGTTCGAGGGCGGCAGCGCGGGGGGTGGCGCTGGCCGCGACCGTCGACGACGAGGATGCCGCCGGGCGTGCGCTCGACCAGCTGCAGGCGCTCCTCGCCCTCGGCGGCGCCGGCAGCGGCCTCGCGACGCGCGAGGAGACCTACGGCTCCGGAACCCTGCTCGTCGTGGAGATCTCCGAGCGGAGACCGCCGGCGGCGAGATCCCGGAGCTCGCCGTGACCCTGCAGGACGGCGTGTTCGTCCTCGGTACGCTCGACTTCGTCAAGCAGACGGTCGACACGTCCGACCGGCACGTCTCTCGCCGCGTCGGACACGTACCAGCGTGCCATCAGCGCTGCCGGCGGTGAAGGCGTGAGCGATGTCTTCGTCGACATCGCCGGCCTGCGAGCAGCAGCGGAGACGATGATCCCGGCCGGCGAGAGGGCCGGCTACGAGACCGAGGTGAAGCCGTTCCTCGAGCCGTTCGAGGCGTTCGCCTCGGTTGCCGAGGCACCGGGCGCGACGAGCGTGTCGCGCGCCGTCATCCTGTTCACGAAGTAGGAGGAAATCCCGCTACCATGGCAACCCGCATCCGCCTCACCCGCGTCGGGGCGACGAAGCAGCCGTCCTACCGCGTCGTCGTCGCCGACAGCCGCACGTCGCGCGACGGCCGCGCCATCGAGATCCTCGGGCACTACAACCCGCGGACGGAGCCCGTGGAGTTCTCCGTCGACGTCGAGAAGACGAAGTCCTGGCTCGCCAAGGGCGCGCTGCCGTCGGACACGGTCGCGCGGCTCCTCCGCAACGCCGGCGTCCTGCCGGCCGTGAAGTAGGGAGCGGGTCATGGCTGCTCCCCAGCTCGTCGAGTACGTGGCCCGCTCGCTCGTCGATCATCCGGACCAGGTGCAGGTCAGCGTCAGCCAGGAAGACGGCGCGACCGTCATCGAGCTCCGCGTCGCCGAGGACGACATGGGCAAGGTCATCGGCCGCAACGGCAGCGTTGCCAAGGCACTGCGGACCCTCCTCAAGGTCGTCTCGGCACGCGACGGCGAGCAGTTCCAGCTGGAGATCGTCTGATCGAACGGAGGTCACCGCCGGCGAGCGACTCGTGGTGGGCCTGGTCCGGGGGCTCCACGGCGTCGCCGGCGCGATGCGGGTCGAGGTCCTCACCGACCGTCCCGCGGAACGCTTCGTCGCCGGTGCGCGGCTCTTCCCCGAGGGCGCGCCGTACGCGCTGACGATCGTGGAGGCGCGCCCGTCCGCCCCGGCTGGGTCCTGCGTTTCGCCGAGGTGCCGACTCGCGAGGCGGCCGAGGCATTCCGCCGCTCGTACCTCGAGGTGGAGCGGGGGCTCGGTGACAGCCTGCCCCGAGGTTCGTACTACTGGCACGAGCTGTCGGGGTCACGGTGCGAGATCTCGACGGCGCCGAGCTCGGCACCGTCCGGGAGGTCTACCGGGCGGGCGGGACGGACGTGCTCGAGGTCGTCGGCGGTCGCCCGGGGTGCCTTCGATCTGCCGCTGGCCCGCCCCTTCGTGCGCATCCTTGCGCCGCGCCGGGGCGAGATCGTCGCCGACGCCGACGCGCTCGACCTTCCGTCGCCCGGGGCGCCGCGCGTCCCGGCTCCAGAGCGACCGCCCAGGCCGCGCCGGGCGACGCGGCGTCGGCCGGCGTCGCCGGCACCGCGGGCTGGGAGCACCGACGCGGCGATCGACCCTTCCCCGAGAGAGGATCCGGGGGAGGCGTCGGCTCCGGGCACGGATGACCCGGCGCTGGACGCCGGCGCCTGAGGAATGACCCTCGAGATCGAGCTCGTCACCCTCTTCCCGGAGATGGTCGCCGGTCCCCTCGCCACCAGCATCCCCGGGAGGATCCAGGACCGCGGCCTCGCGACCGTCCGGGTCCACGATCTCCGGACATGGGGCCTGGGTCGCCACCGGAGCGTCGACGACGCACCGTACGGCGGCGGGTGCGGGCATGGTTCTCCGACCCGAGCCGGTGGCCGGGGCGCTCGCGGCGCTTCGGCGGCCCGACTCGACGGTCATCCTTCTCGATCCCGCCGGCGAGGTGTTTCGCCAGGCCCGCGCCCAGGATCTCGCGTCGCGGCCGCACCTCGTCCTGCTCTGCCCCCGCTACGAGGGAGTCGACGACCGCGTGCGCGGCATGGTCGACCTCGAGCTCTCGATCGGCGACTACGTTCTCACGGGCGGCGAGCTACCCGCACTCGTCGTCATCGATGCGGTCCTGCGGCTCCTGCCTGGCGCCATCGAGGCCGCGTCGCTGGAGGACGAGTCGCACGCGCGAGGCCTCCTGGAGTATCCGCAGTACACGCGACCGGCGGACTTCGAGGGCCGCAGCGTGCCCGACGTCCTGGTCTCCGGCAACCACGGCGTGGTCCGGGCGTGGCGCCTTCGCGAGTCGATCCGGCGGACGCTCGCGCGCCGCCCGGACCTGCTGGCAGGGAGGGAGTGGACGCCGGAAGAAGCAGTCCTCCTCGACGAGATCCGGGAGGCGAGGGAGCCGGGTGACGATGCACGTCTCCCGCGCGCCCTCGCGCGGCCCGGCCGGGCGGTCCGCGGGTCGCGGTCGCGTGCTATACTCCGCCGTCGGTCGCGCCCCGCGGCCGCCTTCTCGCGCCATGCTCCATGCCCACGACGCGGTACGCGGGACTAACCCGGCCGCTCCCAGAGATCGCAGGGGTTTCCCGTGAACGTGCTCGACGAGATCGTCAAGGACCAGCTTCGCACCGACATTCCGGAGCTTGCGCCCGGTGACACGGTGAAGGTCGCCGCCAAGGTGGTCGAGGGCAACCGCGAACGAGTCCAGGTCTTCGAGGGCACGATCATCCGCCTGACGGGCGGCGGGCATCACCCGCTCGCTGACGGTGCGCCGGATCGCCTCGGGCGTCGGCGTCGAGCGAACCTTCAAGGTCAACAGCCCGCGGATCGAACGGATCGAGGTCGTGCGTCACGGCGTCGCTCGCCGCGCCAAGCTGTACTTCCTCCGCCGGCGGATCGGCAAGGCTGCGACGCTGCGCGAGCGCCGGACGACCTAGCCCCCGGCGCCCGGCTCCGCGGGCACAGCCGCAATCTCGAATGGCCCCGTCCGGTGACGGGGCCATGGTGATTCTCGGTACCCTTGCCGGCATGGCCCCGACCGTCCCCAGCCTCCGCCGCGAACGCGCCCTGTGGAAGGGCGGCGTGGCGCGCGTCGCAGGGGTGGACGAGGTGGGCGTGGCCCCAGCCTGCGGTCCGGTCGTGGCCGCGGCGGTGATCCTCCGGCCGGGCGGCCATCGGATCCAGGGCGTGCGCGACTCCAAGACGCTCTCTGCGGCCCAGCGCGAGGCGCTGGAGCCGCAGGTCCGGCGGCGAGCCCTTGCCGTGGGGATCGGCGCCGCGTCGGTCGCCGAGATCGATCGCCTGAACATCTACCACGCCACGCACCTCGCCATGCGCCGAGCCCTGGCCAGGCTGGGCGGCCACGATCACGTCCTGCTCGACGGGCTCCGAATCGCGGGCTTCGAGGCGGAGGTGGGACCGTACGAGGCGATCGTTGCCGGAGACGCGCAGGTCTACTCGATCGCCTGCGCATCGATCGTTGCCAAGGTCGTCCGCGATCGGCTGATGGCCCGGCTCGCGGCCCGGTATCCCGGCTACGGGTGGGAGCGGAACGCCGGCTACGCCACGGCCGAGCACCGGGCTGCCATGGCCGAGCTCGGCATCACCCCGTTCCATCGGCGCTCGTTCATCACGACTCGGCGGGCGATCGAGGGCGTGGAGCAGCTGGGCCTCGCCCTGGTCGCGGTCGGTCCGGGTGGACCCGACGGGCTCGACGGCCGAGGGGTGCGCCGCGAGGAGGGCCGGGACCTCCTCGATGGCTGGGGGAATGGCGCCGCTCTCACCGAGGGCTGAGCGCCGGGCGGCGACACGACGAACGGGCCGGCCGGTGACTCGTGGGCGCGGCAGCACACCGCACCGGCCAGCAACGCCAGAGAGGGAAGCGATCAGCTGGTCGAGGGTTCGGAGCCGACGCCCGAGACCATCGGGGAGCACCCGGCGTTCGGGGGGCGTTCCGGTCACCGTTAGGACCCCGGCGGCGACGGTGACGTGGCGTGGCACCAGCGCACCGCCGCAATACGCGGCCGATGATCGCCCTTCGCTACGCTCGACCGATGGCGAGCCCATCCGCGCCGACGGAGCCCGACCCGAGCCACCGGGCAGCGGGCGCGGCGATCGAGGACGCCGTTGCGGCGGCACTGGCCGCCCGCGGCTGGACCGTCCTGGCTCGCCGGGTCCGTGTCGGCCGTCTCGAGCTCGACCTGGTCGCCGTCGACCCGGGGCCGCCGGCGGCCCTCGTGATCGCCGAGGTCCGCTGGCGTCGGTCGCGGGCGTTCGGTCTCCCGGAAGAGACCGTCGACTCTCGCAAGATCGCCCGTCTGCACCGTGCTGCGGTGGCGCTCGCTGTGCGAGGAACGCTCTCGGACGGCACGGCCCTGCCGTCGCTGCCCCTTCGCTTGGACGTGATCGGCGTCGAGCCGGGCACCGAGGGCCGCATTCGTGCCCGACACCACCGCGGGATCGACGCGGCCGGGAGCCGAGGACCCCTGTGGTAGACTCCGCCACGCTAACGGGCCAGTCCCGGGAGCCGCCGTCGCCGCGTCGCGGTGACGAGACCACACGCGGTGCCGCCACCGAATCCCGGGCGGTGCCGGGACCCGGGCTCGACGCCCGTTCCCGGTCCGGGTCGGGGCCCGCGGAGGATCGAACCGAACAGGAGGACCACGCGTGCCCACTGTCTCCATGCGGCAGCTGCTCGAGGCCGGCGTCCACTTCGGGCACCAGACGCGTCGCTGGAACCCCAAGATGCGCCCGTTCATCTTCGCCGAGCGCAACGGGATCCACATCATCGACCTGGCCCAGACGGTCCAGCGCCTGGATCTCGCGCTCACGGCGGTCCGCGAGGCCGCCGGGCGAGGGGAGGCGATCCTCTTCGTCGGCACCAAGAAGCAGGCCCAGGAGCCGATCGCGGAGGAGGCAGACCGCGCCGGCCAGCCCTACGTGAACCAGCGCTGGCTTGGCGGGATGCTCACGAACTTCCTGACGATCAAGAAGCGCCTCGGCCTGCTCGAGCAGCTCGAGGCGCGCCTCGCCAACGGCGACTTCGAGCGGATGCCGAAGAAGGAAGCCGCCCGGCACCTGGAGCAGCTGCGCAAGCTGCGCCTCACCCTGGGTGGCATCCGCAAGATGAAGCGCCTTCCGGGCATCGTCTTCATCGTCGATCCCGCGCGGGAGCGGATCGCCGTGACGGAGGCGCGCAAGCTGGAGCTCCCGATCGTCGGCACCGGCGACACGAACGTCGATCCCGACGAGCTCGACTACATCATTCCCTCCAACGACGATGCGATCCGCGCCATCCGCCTGCTCTGCCGGCTCGTCGCCGACGCGGCGATCGAAGGGTCGCGCGAGCGCGCCTCGCGCGTCGAGCGCGAGCCCGAACCGGAGGCCAGGATGGCGTTCGAGGAGGAGGAGATCGCGTCCGCCGACGACCTCGTCGCCCAGCTCGCTGCCGGGGGAGCCCTCACGTTCGAGCCCGACGCCGACGAGGATCTGCTTCCGGATGCGTCGGCGCTCGCCGAGGCGGAGGCAAAGGTCGAGCAGGAAGCCGTGCCCGTCGCGCCCGCGCCGGGAGCCGACGCGGCGCCGGTGCAGGCCGAGGCCGTGCCACCCCAGGCAACATCGAATGCCACCGTTTCCCCCGACGCCCCCGCGGCGCCACCCCAGGAGCCGCCTGCGGCGCCGGAGCCCGCTGGAGCGCCCGAGACCGCTGGAGCGCCCGAGACCGCGTAGTTCGAGCGGGCAGGACGTCGGCAGACGCCGCCACCCGATACCGCCCGGCAAACGTCGGGAACGACGACAGGAGACACACGCACCCATGGCCAACTTCAGCGCCGGCAACGTCAAGGAGCTCCGGGAGCGCACGGGCGCCGGCATGATGGACTGCAAGCGCGCCCTCGAAGAGTCGGATGGCGACGTCGAGAAGGCGGTTGCCCTCCTGCGCGAGCGGGGGCTCGCCGCCGCCGCGAAGCGTGCCGGCCGCGACGCGCGCGAGGGGACCGTCGCCAGCTACATTCACCCGGGTGGTCGGGTCGGCGTCCTCATCGAGGTCAACTGCGAGACGGACTTCGTGGCGCGGACCGAGGAGTTCCAGCGCCTCGTCAGGGACCTGGCGATGCAGGTTGCCGGCCTCACACCGCTGTACGTCGACATCGACCGGATCCCGGAAGGCGAGGTCGAGGCGAAGCGAGCAGCCCTCCTCGCCGATGAGACGACCCAGAAGAAGCCGGATCACATCCGGCCTCAGATCGTCGAGGGCCAGCTCAGGAAGTGGTACGCGGAGGTCTGCCTGCTCGAGCAGCCGTTCCGCGATACGGACCTGACCGTGCGGGACCTCGTGACCCAGGCGATCGCGACAATCGGCGAGAACATCCGGGTCCGCCGCTTCATGCGCTACGCGCTCGGCGAGGAGCTGTGAGTCAGCCCGGCGACCCGGCGACGAAGTCCGCCGGCGTGGCGGGGCTGCGCTACGGGCGGATCCTCCTGAAGATCTCAGGCGAGGCGCTGCTCGGGGATCGCCCCTACGGCGTCGATCCGGCCTTCTGCACCTTCATCGCCACGCAGGTCGGGGCGGCCCACGCGGCCGGTGTCCAGGTCGGGCTCGTGGTCGGAGGGGGCAACATCTTCCGCGGGCTGGCGGCGGCGGCTCGCGGCATGGATCGTGCCACGGGCGACTACATGGGCATGCTCGCCACGGTCATGAACGGGCTTGCGCTCCAGGACGCGCTGGAACGCGTCGGGATCGCGACGCGCGTCATGACCGCGATCGCGATGAACGAGGTCGCCGAGCCCTACATCCGCCGCCGGGCAATCCGTCACCTTGAGAAGGGGCGGGTTACGATCTTCGCGGCCGGCACGGGCAACCCCTACTTCACGACCGACACGGCGGCGGCTCTGCGGGCCGTCGAGATCGGCGCATCCGTGCTGCTCAAGGCCACCAAGGTCGACGGCGTCTACGAGGCGGACCCGGTCACCCATCCGAATGCGCGACGCTACACCGAGCTCACCTACGCCGACGTCCTGTCCGGGCGCCTCGCCGTCCTCGACGCGACAGCCGTGTCGCTGTGCATGGAGAATGACCTCCCGATCATCGTCTTCGACCTCAACCGCGCGGATAACATTCGCCGGGCGGCGATGGGCGAGCCGATCGGGACACGCATCGCCGGAGGTGCCCCTGCATGAGCAGCCAGGTCATCGCGACCATCGAGCCGAAGATGGTGCGCGCCGTCGAGGTAATGGAACGCGACTTTCAGGGCGTGCGGACCGGTCGCGCGTCCATCGCCCTCGTCGAGAGGATCCACGTCGAGTACTACGGGACGCAGACGGCGCTCAACCAGCTGGCCGGGATCAGCGTGCCCGAGCCTCACCAGATCCTGATCCAGCCGTGGGACCGCGGCGTGCTCGGCGCGATCGAGAAGGCCATCCTCAAGAGCGACATCGGCCTCGTACCGAATGTGGACGGCACGGTCGTCCGGCTCAACATCCCGCCCCTTACCGAGGAGCGTCGGCGCGACCTCGTGAAGGTGGTCCACCGACGGATGGAGGAGGCGAGGGTCGAGATCCGCAATCTCCGTCGAGAGGCCGCTGAGGCGATCAAGCACGAGGAACGCGACGGGGAGATCGGTGCCGACGACGCGCACCGCGAGCTGGACTTGCTCCAGAAGGTCACGGATCGCCACGTCGCCAGTGTCGACGAGGCGGGCGCGGCGAAGGAACGGGAGATCCTGGAGGTCTAGTGGCCGCCGCCCACGTGGCGCGACCCGCCGACGCGTCTCCCGTCGCCCGCGCGGCGCCGGAGGGCGGGGAGGCAGTCACCGCCGCGACCGAGCTGGATCAGGGTGCGCCCGGCAGGTCGCTGCCCGCCCATCTCGCCATCATCATGGACGGCAACCGTCGCTGGGCGCGGGCCCGGGGCCTCGGGGAGCTCGACGGCCACGCGGCCGGCGTGGAGAAGATCCGGTGGCTGGTCGAGCACACCCTGCGCCGCGGAGTACGCTACCTGTCGGTGTACGCCTTCAGCCGCGAGAACTGGGGACGCTCGGACGCGGAGGTCGTCGGCCTGTTCCGCCTCCTCGAGCAGGCGATCCGGGCCGAGACGCCCGAGCTCATCCGCCAGGGCGTCCGCGTCCGCTTGCTGGGGCGCCTCGACGAGCTTCCCGGCGATCTGCGCGCCTCGATCGCCGAGGCGCTCCGCGCCACGGAGGGAGGCGAGCGCCTGACCCTCGCGGTGGCATTCAACTACGCTGGCCGAACGGAGCTGGTCGACGCCGTCCGGGCCATCATCGCCCAGGGCATACCACTCGGCGAGGTCGACGAGGCAGCCATCGAGGCCCGCCTGTACACCGCCGGGATGCCCGATCCCGACCTCGTCGTCCGGACCGGGGGCGAGCAGCGCCTGTCGAACTTCCTCATCTGGCAGAGCGCCTACGCGGAGTTCTGGACCTGCGACGTCCTGTGGCCGGACTTCGACGCCATCGCGTACGACGCGGCCCTCGAGGCGTTCGCGCTGCGCTCCCGTCGCTTCGGGACGTAGGGCAGCCGGCGTGCGCGAGCGGACCCTCGGCGCCGTCGTCATCGTTCCCGTCGTCGTCCTCGCAGTCGCCGCGGGGGGTCTCGGGATCGGCATTCTCGTCCTCGTGCTGGCCGCACTCGGAGCGCGGGAGGCCGAGCGGCTGCTGGCGTTGGCCGGGCGCCCGGTCATCCGCAGCGGGGTCGTGGGTGGCGCACTCGTGCTCGTGGCCGCCGCGGCAATCCCGGCGATTCTCGGCAGCCGGTTGCTCGGCGAAGAGCCGGCCACGCTCGAGCTGGCGAGGCGCGTGGCGGCGATCGACGGCCTCGCCCT
The DNA here is from genome assembly GCA_963698595.1 of uncultured Chloroflexia bacterium. Taxonomy (GTDB): domain Bacteria; phylum Chloroflexota; class Limnocylindria; order Limnocylindrales; family CSP1-4; genus CTSoil-043. Next base: position 754,365 of record CAVORL010000006.1, on the reverse strand, counting down.
CGTCGGTGTCGTCGCGGCAGGGCTGGCGCTGATCGCCTTCGCCCGGCGTGACCCTTCGGCCGGGTTCGACGCCTGGTCGTCGACCGTCTTCGGGGCGATCTATGTCGGGCTCATCGGTGCCGCTGCAGTCCTCGCCACCCAGTGGACCGACCCGTCATCCTTCGAGAGGGTCTTCTGGCCCGAGCGTCGGTGGATCCTCGTTCTCCTGGCCGGCGTCTGGAGCTTCGACACCGGGGCCTACCTCGTCGGGCGGGCCTTCGGGCGGCGTCGGTTCCTGGCCTGGATCTCGCCGCAGAAGACCCTCGAGGGCGTCGTTGGTGGGATCGTCGCGGCGACCGTCGGCGTGGCCGTCGTGCTGGGGGCCTCGTCGGAGAGCATGCTCGCAGCGTTGGTCCTCGGGCCCCTCCTCGGAGCGGCAGCCCAGGCCGGCGACCTTGCGGAGTCGCTGCTCAAGCGAGCGGCCGGCGCCAAGGACTCGGGGGCGCTCATCCCGGGCCACGGCGGGATCCTCGATCGCGTCGACTCGATCCTCTTCGCAGCGCCCGTCCTCGCCGCCTGGGTCACCCTCGTCCATGCCTGAGCCCGTCCACTCGACCGGGCCCGTGCGCGTCGCCCTCCTCGGCTCGGGGGGCTCCATCGGCACGCAGGCAGTAGAGGTGCTCGCAGCGCTGGCCCCGGGCTGGCGCGTCGTCGCCATCGCCACCGGCACGCAGGCGGCCCTCCTCGAGGAACAGGTCCGGCGGCTTGGCCCGGCCGTCGCCGCGGTCGGCACGGACGCCTCGCTCGACCTGCCTCCCGGGTGCGTCCAGGTCCGGGGCGCGGGCGTCCTCGAGGCGCTCGTCACGCGCGAGGACGTTGACCTCGTCGTCGTCGCGACCGGCGGCGTGGTGAGCCTGCGTCCCGTCCTCGCGGCCCTCTGCGCCGGCAAGGTCGTCGCCACGGCCAACAAGGAGACACTCGTGGCGGGCGGCCACCTGGTGATGGCGCACGCGCGGGCCCGCGCCGCGGAACGGGCTGCCATCGATCCCCGTGATCCGCTCGCCACGCCGCTGGGCTGGCTTCGCCCGATCGATTCCGAGCACTCCGCGATCTGGCAATGCCTGGTCGGCGAAGAGATCGGTGACGTCAGTCGCCTCGTGCTGACGGCCTCCGGGGGCCCGTTCCTGGACACCCCGCCGGAGGACCTCGCCGCGATCACGCCCGCCCGGGCGCTGCGGCACCCGACGTGGACCATGGGGGCCAAGATCACGATCGACTCCGCGACGCTGGCCAACAAGGGCCTCGAGATCGTCGAGGCGCACTGGCTCTACGGGATGCCCTACGACCGCATCGACGTGGTGGTCCATCCGCAGTCGGTGGTCCACTCCGCGGTCCTTTTCCGGGACGGTTCGCTGAAGGCGCAGCTGGGAACGCCGGACATGCGGCTGCCGATCCAGTACGCCATCACCCATCCGCGGCGCCGGCCGTCCCCGGCGAGCCCGCCTGATCTCGTCGCCGCCGGCCGGCTCGACTTCCGGGGGCCCGACGAGGCCCGCTTCCCGGCGCTCCGGATCGCCCGCGAGGCGGGGATGATCGGGTCGCGGGCGACGGCTGCGCTCATCACGGCCGACGACGTCGCCGTCGCTCGCTTCCTCGCCGGCACGCTGGACTTCCCGGGCATCCCACGCCTCCTGGAGCAAGCCGTGTCACGCTATGGGCACGGGGCCGACCAGGCGCCCGGCGTCGACGAGCTCGTTGCGCTCGACCGCGAGGTCCGGAGCGCCTTTGCGGCTCCGGGAACCGCACCCGGCCCGGCTGCGTAGGGGAGACCATGGCCATCGTCCAGGGCGCGATCACGGTCGCTCTCTTCATCCTGATCCTCGGCGTTCTCGTGTTGATCCACGAGATCGGTCACTTCGCGGTGGGGCGTGCCTTCCGCATCCGCATCCTCGAGTTCGGGATCGGCTTCCCGCCGCGCGCCCGAGTGCTGCGGGCCAAAGGCGAGACGCTCTACACCCTGAACTGGCTTCCGATCGGCGGCTTCGTGCGCTTCGAAGGCGAGGACGGCGACTCGGCGGATCCACGCTCCTTTGCCGTCCAGCGGCTGTGGAAGAAGCTCGTCGTGCTCGTGGCCGGCGTCGTGATGAACCTGCTCCTGGCGTTCGTCATCTTCTTCGGGATCGCGTGGATTGCCACGCCCCAGGGCGGGCTGGTCGTCGGAGAGGTGACACCCGGATCTCCTGCCGCTGCGGCGGGGCTCGCCGTCGACGACCAGATCCTCGCGGTCGACGGCGTCACGTTCGACCTGTTCCCGAGCCCTGATGCCCTGCCCGCGGCCATCCAGCAGCTCCGCGACCGGGCAGGCGACACGGTCACCCTCACGATCAAGCGCGCGGGCGGAAACGTCGACGAGGTCGTCGTCACCCTCCGCTCGCCGGAAGTCGCGGTGGAGAAGGGAGCCCTCGGGATCCGCGGGGTCGGCTTCGCCACCACGGGTGCCTACCGGGGTCGGGATGTCGTCGCGGCCGTTGGCGCGGGCGCCGCCTGGACCGTGTCGGCATTCACGCTCATCCTGGACGGCCTGGCCCAGCTGGTGGCGTCGATCGTGGCGAACCCGGGCCAGGCGCCTCCGGTGGCCGGTCCCGTCGGGATCGCGACGCAGGTCGGCGACGTCTTCTGGCAGCTCGGACCGATCTTCACGCTCTATCTGGCTGGGCTCCTGTCCGCAAACCTGGCCCTGGTGAACTTCCTGCCCTTCCCGCCCCTCGACGGCGGACGCTCGCTCGTGCTCGTCCTGAAGGCCCTTCTGTCGGGCGGCCGGCGGGCCCTGCGCGCCGTCGGCGTGCGTGTCGACGGGCCGTCGTCGGAGACGGTGATCTCGGCCGAGCGCCTGACCTACCTGCTGGGGTTCGTCTTCCTGTTCGGCTTCCTCATCTGGATCACGTACTTCGACATTGCCCGGCTCGGCGGGGGAGGGTAGCCCGCTGAGCACGCCCGACACGCTGCGACCGCGCCGTCGGCCGACACCATCCGTGGATGTCGGGGGCGTCCTGGTGGGGAGCGCCCATCCCGTGGTCGTGCAGTCCATGACCAACACCGACACTGCGGACCCCGACGCGACGGCCCTCCAGGTCGCGCGCCTCGCCCGGGCCGGCTCGCAGATCGTGCGAGTCACCGTCAACAACGAGGCGGCCGCTGCAGCCGTTCCCGAGATGGTGCGCAAGGTCCGCGAGCTCGGCTTCGAGACACCCATCGTCGGCGACTTCCACTACAACGGCCACAAGCTGCTCGTGGACTACCCGGCCGCCGCCGCGGCGCTCGCGAAGCTCCGCATCAACCCGGGCAACGTCGGAGCCAAGCGGCGCGACGAGAACTTCCAGACCATCGTGCGGGCCGCCATCGAGCACGACAAGCCCGTTCGGATCGGAGTCAACTGGGGATCCCTCGATCAGCAGCTCCTGACCGGGCTCATGGAGGCGAACGGTCGCCTGGCTCAGCCGCGCGAGACGCGTGACGTGATGATCGAGGCGATGCTGGAGTCGGCCCTCCGGTCCGCGGAGCTCGCCGAGGAGACGGGCCTCGGCCATGACCGGATCATCGTGAGCGCCAAGGTCTCGGGGGTGCGGGACCTGGTTGACGTCTACCGGCTACTGGCGGAGCGCTGCGACTACCCGCTCCACGTCGGCCTCACGGAGGCCGGGATGGGGATGAAGGGGATCGTCGGGTCAACGGCCGGCCTGGCGATCCTGCTCGGCGAGGGGATCGGGGACACGATCCGAGTCTCGCTCACGCCAGAGCCCGGAGCGGGACGCGAGCTCGAGGTGGAGGTCGCCCAGCAGATCCTACAGTCGCTCGGCCTGCGGAGCTTCATGCCGCAGGTCAGCGCGTGCCCGGGATGCGGGCGCACGACTTCGGTCTTCTTCCAGGAGATGGCCCGCGACATCCAGCACCATCTCAAGGCCCGCATGCCGGAGTGGCGCGAGGAGCACCCCGGCGTCGAGGACCTCAAGGTCGCCGTGATGGGTTGCGTGGTGAACGGTCCCGGCGAGAGCATGCACGCGGACATCGGGATCAGCCTGCCCGGCACCTTCGAGGAGCCGGTGGCACCGGTCTACGTCGATGGGGTGCTTCACGACACGTTCCGCGGCGACGACATCGTCGAGCGCTTCATCGCCCTGATGGAGGAATACGTCGCCCGGCGGTACGTCGCCTAACGAGCCGCCCGGGATGGCCCCGTGCCCCGAGCCGCCCGGGCCGGGGGACGTGCGGGCGGCAGCCTGGCAAGGCACGCTATACTCCGGGCAACACGACCGCGCCGCCCCTGACGTGGCTGACCGCCACGTTTTTCTTTCGGTACGGCGGGCGCGGCGACGGTCGGATGACGAGAGCGAACAGGGAGGTGAGCGCATGAGCCGTGACTTCGTCGGCGCCCTCCTCCAGCTGAACGCGGAGAAGGGGGTCCCCAGGGAGCATCTCCTCCGGACGATCGAGGACGCCATCGAGTCGGCATATCGCCGAATCCCCGGCAGCGAGGACGTGCGCGTCCGCATCGACCCCGAACGGGGCGAGATGATGGTGACGCGCGAGCGCCTCGTCGTGGAGGAGATCGAGGACGAGCTCACCCAGCTCACGGTCGAGGCCGCGCGCGCCTTCCGCGAGGACGCGAGCCCCGGCGACGTCGTCGTCACGGAGCAGCTCGGGCAGGACGCCTTCGGGCGCATCGGGGCGCAGACCGCAAAGCAGGTCGTCCTGCAGCGCCTCCGTGAGGCCGAGCGCGACGTCGTGTACGACCAGTTCGCCAGCCGCGAGGGTGACCTCATCACGGGAACCGTCAACCGGGTCGAGCCGCGGGCGATCATCCTGGATCTCGGGAAGGCCGAGGCCGTCCTGGGCACGGCCGAGCAGTCGCCGGTCGAGCACTACCGGATCGGCCAGAACGTGAAGGCGTTCGTGCTGGAGGTCAGGCGCACGCCGCGAGGGCCCCAGGTGCTCGTCAGCCGCACCCACAAGGGCTTTCTTCGCCGGCTCTTCGAGCTCGAGGTTCCCGAGATCCATGCCGGGACGGTGGAGATCAAGGCGATCTCGCGCGACCCGGGCAGTCGCAGCAAGGTCGCCGTCGCGTCTCGCCAGGAGGGCCTCGACCCCGTTGGGGCGACCGTCGGCCAGCGCGGGGCCCGTGTCCAGGCCGTCGTGGCGGAGCTCGCCGGGGAGAAGATCGACGTCATCGACTGGCACGAGGACCCGGCGGTCTTCGTCGCCAAGGCGCTCTCGCCGGCGCAGGTCGAGGGGGTCGTCATCGACGAGGAGAACCGAGTCGCGAACGTGACGGTGCCCGAGAGGATGCTGTCGCTTGCGATCGGCCGAGGAGGGCAGAACGCCAGCCTCGCCGCGAAGCTCACCGGCTGGCGGATCAACATCCGGAGCGATGCGCAGCAGGTCGCCGATACGGACACCATGCCCGTCGCTGGCGAGGGGGCCCAGACCGAAGGGGGCCCGGCCAGCGGTGCCGACGTCACCCCCGACACGAGCGAGACGACGGCCGAGCCCGTGCCGACGGACCCCGTCGCCGCGGACCCCGTCGCCGCGGATGCCGTCGCTGCGGACCCCGGCGCCGCGGACCCCGGCGCTGCCCCGAGGGAGGTGGCGTCGTAGCCCGCGTCGCGACGACAGTGCCGGCGCTGCGACAGCACCCGACCCGCACCTGCGTCGCCTGCAGGGTCTCCCGTCCGAAGAGGGAGCTGGTCCGCGTCGTCCGGACCTCCACGGGCGAGGTGGTCATCGACCGGACCGGCCGGGCTCCCGGCAGGGGCGCGTACGTCTGCGATGACCGAGCCTGCCAGCTCAACGCGATCACGAGGGGTGCCCTTCGCAGGGCGCTCGAGGTTTCCGTGCCGGCCGGGCTCTTTGGGTCGCCGCCAGCGCCGGGGATCAACCCGGAAACGATCATCGCCGACCACGAAGGAGGGTCCTGATGGCCAGGAGCAGGAGCGGGACCCGCGGACGTCGCGGCCCCCGCAAGCCACCGCGACGCGAGGGCGGCTTCACGCCGGTCTCCGTCGCCGATCCCCGGGAGCGCGGCGCCGTCACGCTGCCGCCGACGATCACCGTCAAGGAGCTCGCGGAGCTTCTCGCGGTCAACCCGGCAGACGTCATTCGTGAGCTCATCAAGAGCGGCATCTTTGCCACGATCAACCAGCTCATCGACCGCGACACGGCGTCGCTCGTCGCGACGGAGCTGGGCTACGAGGTGGCCGAGCCGGAGGCGCCCGTCGCCGGGTCGGACGAGGAGGCCGTCGTGGCCGTCGCGCCGGCCACGAAGGACCCTGCGCTGCTCGGGGAGGACGACCCTGCGCTGCTCCAGCCGCGGCCACCGATCGTGACCGTCATGGGCCATGTCGACCACGGGAAGACGAGCCTCCTCGATGCCATGCGGAGCACCGCGGTCGCAGCCGGGGAGCGCGGCGGCATCACGCAGCACATCGGCGCATCCGAGATCACCAAGGACGGCAAGAAGGTCGTCTTCCTCGACACGCCCGGCCACGAGGCCTTCACCGCCATGCGCGCCCGCGGGGCGAAGGTCACCGACATCGCGGTGATCGTCGTCGCCGCCGACGACGGCGTCATGCCCCAGACGCTCGAGGCGATCAGCCACGCGCGAGCGGCGAAGGTGCCGATCATCATCGCCCTCAACAAGATCGACAAGCCCGACGCGAACCTTGACCGGGTCAAGACGGAGCTCGCCGAGGCGAACGTCGTGGTCGAGGACTACGGCGGCGACGTGCCGCTCGTCGCGGTCTCGGCGAAGGCGCGGATCGGCCTCGACGACCTCCTCGACATGATCCTTCTGGTCGCCGACCTGCAGGAGCACTCGGCGAACCCGAAGCGGCCCGCGATCGGAACCATCATCGAGGCCGAGATGGACCGGGCCCGCGGACCGATCGCGACGGTCGTCGTCCAGACCGGCACGCTCCGCATCGGCGACGTCGTCGTGGTGGGGAAGACCCATGGCAAGGTGCGGGCGCTCGAGAACGCTTCCGGCAAGCGCACGCAGAAGGCCGGCCCCTCGTCGGCCGCCGTGGTCCTTGGCCTCGGCGAGGTGCCGGAGGCGGGCGACACGCTGCGCGTCGTCGCCGACGAGCGAACCGCCCGGGCGCTCGTCGAGGGCGTTCGCGCGACAGCTGCATCCGCCGCCGGGACCAGCCAGAAGGCGACGCTCGAGGACCTCTTCGAGCAGTTCAAGGAGGGCCAGGCGAAGGAGCTCCGGATCATCCTCAAGGCGGATGTCTCGGGCTCGCTGGGGGCCATCTCCCACGCGCTCGGGCAGATCCAGTCCGACGAGGTCCGGCTCAGCGTCATCCACGAGGGAACGGGGGACATCACCGACAACGACATCCTGTTGGCGTCCGCTTCGAACGCGATCGTCGTGGGCTTCAGCACGAAGCTCGACCCGCAGGCGCGCCGGACGGCGGAGGCCGAGAAGGTCGACGTCCGCATCTACGACATCATCTACAAGCTCACCGACGACATCGAGGCTGCCCTCAACGGGATGCTCGAGCCCGAGATCGTCGAGGTCGTCGAGGGCCGTGCGGAGGTTCGCCAGATCTTCCGCGTCGGCAAGAGCACCGTCATCGCCGGCTCGTTCGTCACCGACGGTCGGATCGTGCGCAGCGCGGGCGCCCGGGTCTATCGTGGCGGCAAGGTCCTCGTCACCGACCGGATCGACTCGCTGCGGCGCTTCCGCGACGACGTCCGCGAGGTAGCCCAGGGTTACGAGTGCGGCATCGGCCTGGCGGGGTACCACGACCTCGTCGAAGGCGACGTGATCGAGGCCTTCACCCAGCAGGCGGTGAGCCGCGCCGCGCCGCGCTGACGGACCGATGAGCCAGCGTATGGCGCGGGTCGACGAGCTCCTGCGGCAGGAGATCGGACAGATCCTCGCCAGGGATGTCCAGGACCCGCGCATCGGCTTCGCCACGGTGACGGCCGTCGAGACGACGCCGGATCTCGGGCACGCCAAGGTGCGCGTCAGCGTCATCGGGGGCGCGCCCCAGCGCGCCGACACGGTCCTTGCCCTCGAGCACGCCATGGGTTTCATCCGGCGTGAGCTCGGCGCGCGTCTTCGCCTGCGGCGGATTCCCGCGCTCCATGTCGTCCTGGACGAATCGGCTGAGCGCGGAACGCGCGTCATGCAGATCCTCGACGAGCTCGAGCAGGGGCACGACGCCGAGGGCGAGGCGCTCGCCGACGCGCCCCTGGAGGAGTCGCTGCCGACACCCGTGGCACGCGTGCGGCGCGACGGCGACGCGGAACCAGAACCCACCACCGACGAGGATCACCAGGCGGCAACGGACCGCGACAGCTCGGCGGCCGAGGTTCCATCCGGCCGACGCACGGCGACTGGGCCGGGTCGTCGCGCCGGTGGCCGGCAACGAGGCACGACCCGCGGTCCCGGGCGGCCCCGGGGGCGACCTACGGGTCGCGGACGGAGCGACACGTGATGGACTCGGACGGCCGTGGCGGCGTGGCGGCGGGTGTGCCGGACGCGATCGTGGATCGCCTCGCGGGGGCGCGCTCCGTCCTCGCGCTGGGCCACGAGAGCCCCGACGCGGATGCGCTGGGGGCCGCGCTCGCGGTCGGGATGCTCGTGGAGGCACGCGGCGGGCGGGCGACGGTCGCGGCCGGCGACGGCGTTCCGGCCCTGTATGCGTTCCTGCCCGGGATCGACGCGGTCCGCTCGGACCCCGATCCGGGCATTTCGTATGACCTCGTTGTCCTGTGCGACTGCGGCGACGCTGCGCGCGCCGGGGCGATCCGCGACCGGAATGCTGCCCTCTTCGACGCGACGCCCCTCCTGGCGATCGACCACCACGCGAGCAACGACGCGGCTGGCGACCTCGCCTGGATCGACCCGGGTGCGGCCGCAACCTGCGAGATGGTGGCGCTCCTTGCGGTCCGGCTCGGGGTGCCGCTGACGTACCGCGACGGGGCGCTCGCCACCGCCCTGATGGCCGGGATCGTCATGGACACAGCTACCTTCGCGCATCCGAACACGACACCCCGGACGCTGCGCGTGGCGGCGGCTCTCGTGGAAGCCGGGGCGCCGCTCTCCGACATCAGCCGTCGCCTGTACCGGACGAAGCCCGACACCCAGCTCGCGCTCTTCGGGCGCGTTCTGGCCCGCCTCGAGCGCCACGCGGACGGCCTCGTCATCGCCTCGGCCATCGAGCTCGCCGACCTCCCGGCGACTGGAGCGCTGTCCGAGCACTCGGAAGGGATCATCGACCTCCTCGCCCAGTCGGAGACCGCGGAGGTCGCGCTGCTCCTCAAGGAGAAGGGCCGGGAGACCCGCCTGTCGGTGCGGACGAAGCCGGGCGGCGTGGACGCGACGGCCCTGTGCGCGACGTGGGGCGGGGGCGGCCATGCCCGCGCGGCGGGGGCCTCGCTCCCGTTGCCGCTCGCGGAGGCGCGAACCGCCGTGCTGCCGGTCGCGGAGCGGCTCGCCCGGGCCGTGCGCCGGTGAGGGGAGTCGACGCCCGGGTCGACGGGATCCTCGTCGTCGACAAGCCGGTCGGCCCGACCTCGCACGACGTGGTGGCTCTCGTGCGGCGCCTCGCCGGGACCCGCAAGATCGGTCACGGGGGCACCCTCGACCCGTTCGCGTCGGGCGTCCTCCCGCTCTACCTGGGTCTGGGGACGCGGGTGGTGGAGTTCCACCTCGCCGCGCGGAAGGCATACCGCGCCACCGTCGTCTTCGGATCCACCTCGACGACCGATGATCTCGAGGGCGAGCTGACGCCCGTGGAGGGACCGCCGCCCCACCGGGAGGCGATCGAGGCGGCCCTCGCCCGGCTGCGCGGCACGCACGACCAGCAGCCGCCGGCGTTCTCCGCCCGGAAGGTCGGCGGGAGGCGCGCGTACGCGCTCGCGCGGCGCGGCGAGACGCCGGCACTCAAGCCCCGCTCGGTGACGTTCCATGCCCTCGACCTGGTGAGCTGGGACGGCGCCGACCCGCAACACCCGAGCGCCATCGTCGACGTGACCTGCTCGGCGGGGACGTACGTCCGTGCGCTCGCCCGGGATGTCGGGGCCGCCGTGGGGAGTGGCGGCTACCTCGGGGCGCTGCGGCGCACGGCCTCGGGACCCTTCGGGCTGGCCGACGCACACCCGCTCGAGGAGGTCCGCGCGGCGGCCGCCGCGGAACGCCTGGCGGATCTCCTCCTGCCCGTCGGGTCGGGCCTCGACGAGCTGCCGTGCGTCACGCTGGCCACAACCGAGCTGCGCGCGGTCGCCCATGGCGGCTGGACCGGCGCGACGGACCGCCTGGAGTCGAGCGGCGGCGAGCCGGGGGAGGGGACCGCGGTCCGGCTGCTGGCACCCGACGGCACCCTCGTCGCGATCGCCCGGGTGACCTCGGCGGTCCGCCTCGTGACGGACAAAGTGCTGCTGGAGCGTGAACCTCGCGATGCATGAGGCGCTGCCGGGCATCGACGCGCTGCGCCCGGCGGACGGGCCCATCCTCGTGGCGGTGGGCGTCTTCGACGGCCTTCACCGCGGACACCTGTACCTGCTGCGGGAGCTCCGCCGCGCGGCTCGCCGCCTGCTCGCACGGCCCGCGGTCCTGACGTTCGACCATCATCCCGACGAGATCCTCGCCGGGGCTGCACCCCCGCTGCTGTGCGACCCCGAGGAGCGGCTGGCTCGGCTCGAGCGGTGCGGTGTAGAGGTCACGGTCGTGGAGCACTTCGACGAGGCGCTCCGCCAGACCACGTACGAGGCATTCGTCGGGCGGATCCGCGCTCAGACACGCCTCGCCGGCTTCCTCATGACCCCGGATGCGGCCTTCGGCCACGAGCGGCGTGGCACACCGGGCTCTCTGGCGCGGCTTGGCGCGCTCGAGGGCTTCGAGGTGGTCGTCGTTCCTCCCTTCGACCTGGGTGAGCATCCCGTGCGAAGCACCGAGATCCGAGCCGCCATCGCCGTGGGTGACCTCGCGGCAGCCCATGACCTGCTCGGGCGGAGGGTGGCCGTGACGGGCGAGGCGGTGACGCGGTCGGCCGCAGGAGGCGAGGTCGAGCTCCGATTCGGGGTGCCCGTCGCGCTCCCGCCGGTCGGGGTGTATGCCGCCACCGTTGCGGCGGCCTGGGGGCCGGGCATGCGGCCCGGGCCGGCCCACAGGGCGTCGGCGCAGGTGGATGGTGACGGCAGGGTTGTTCTCCGCGCCCGGCCTGGCGCGCTGCGCCACGATCGGCTGAGGCTTGCCTTCGTCGGTTAGGGACGGCTCAGCGGCCGGCCCGGCGCGCCGCGCGCACGGTCCGCCGTGCGGCCGCCACCGCCCGGAAGAAGTGGCGTACGTGCGAGAGGGGCCGGATGTGGCTCGGGCTGCCGGTGTAGATCGTCCGGACGGGAACCCAGGCGACGGGCCAGCCGCGGGCGATGCAGGTCGCCAGCATCTCCACCTCGAACTCGAAGCCCGGCTCGGTGCTGGTCAGGGACGCCTCCATGAGGCGCCGCCCGACCAGCCGGTACCCGGACTGGTTGTCCGGGACGTGAGCGCCGACCGCCCAGGAGAAGGCCTGCCCGCCGATCGTGTTGGCGATACGCCGCGCCGCCGGCATGCGGGCGAAGTCGCGCCTCCCGACCACCAGGTCCGGGCGGCCGCTGCCGGGGCCCAAGGCGAACGCGGCGAGGAAGGCCGGGATCTGCGAGGGGTCGTGCTGCCCATCACCGTCGAGCGTGACGACGGCGACGTACCCCCCGTCGAGCGCGTGGCGGAACCCCGCCCGCAGCGCGGCCCCCTTGCCGGCGTTGGGGTGCAGCACCAGGACCTCCGCCCCGGCATCCCGGGCGATCGCCGCCGTCGCATCGGTCGACCCGTCGTCCACCACGAGGACCGGAAGCCGGGCCGCCGCCCCGCGCACCACCGCCGCGATCCGCGGCGCCTCGTCGTGGGCGGGCACGAGCGACGAGGACGCGCGGTGGGCCGGACGGCTCGTCGGTCGGCATGCGACGCATGCTAGCGACTCGCGGAGTCCCGGGCGCTGTGCCCGGCTCCGGTGGGGCGCCGGGTTGTCGACACGAGCTGCCACGAGCGGGCGTGGTCAGCGAGAGGCCGCCTGGGCCGCAGGCGTCGCACCCGCATCGCTTGCGGTGAACGGGCGTTTGCATGCCTGGAGCGTCCCTGCTACTCTCCGCGGGTTGAAGTAAAGGAAGTAGCAAGTCAATCGTGTCGGAGGACCGAGTGCCGCTCGTGCGGGAAACCAAGGACCGGATCGTCGCCGAATACGCCGTCAAGCCCGGTGACACCGGCTCCCCGGAGGTACAGGTCGCGCTCCTCACGGAGCGGATCAAGGACCTGACGGGGCACCTCAAGGCGTTCCCGAAGGACAACCACTCGCGCCGCGGTCTCCTCAAGCTCGTCGGGCATCGACGGCGCCTTCTCGCGTACCTCGTGAAGAAGGACGCGGCTCGGTACCGCGCCGCCATCGCCCGGCTGGGCCTGCGCCGCTAGCACCCGCACCGCGACGACCCGGGGCCCAACGCCCGGGGTCGAGTGCTTTTCGGCCCAGGCGACCGCCCCCGGCCCTCGGTCCCGCCCCGACACGGGCAAGGAGTAGCTCGTGTCTCATTCCCTCTCGGTCGAGTTCGGTGGCCGCACGCTGACCATCGAGACCGGCCGCATGGCCCGCCTCGCCGGCGGCGCCGTCACCCTGCGCTACGGCGACACCGTCGTGCTCGGCACGGCAAACCGCGCCGAGCCACGGCCCGGCCTGGACTTCTTCCCGCTCACGATCGACTTCGAGGAGCGAATGTACGCCGCCGGCAAGATCCCGGGCGGCTTCATCAAGCGCGAGTCGCGCCCGTCCGAGGCGGCGATCCTCGCCTGCCGGCTGACCGACCGCCCCATCCGGCCGCTCTTCCCCACCGGCTACAAGGACGACGTCCAGTGCGTCATCACCGTCCTCTCGACCGACCAGGAGAACAACCCCGACGTCCTGGGCACGATCGCCGCGTCGGCCGCCCTCACGATCAGCGAGATCCCCTTCCAGGGGCCCATCGCGGCGGTGCGCATCGGGCGGATCGATGGTGAGTTCGTCATCAATCCGACCATGCCGCAGCTCGAGGACAGCGAGCTCGACCTCGTCGTCTCGGGCACCCGCGACGCGATCATGATGGTCGAGGCCGGGGCGAAGATCCTCCCCGAGGACGTGATGGCCGAGGCAATCCTGTTCGCCCATCGCTCCCTGGAGCCGCTCATCGATCTCCAGCTCGAGCTCCAGTCGCTCGTCGGGAAGCCCAAGCGCCTCCCGTACCTCGACCCGGGCACCGAATCGATCCTCGACTTCGCGGCGAAGGCGAAGGCGGGCGCCGAGTTCGTGATCGTCGACGTAGAGACGACGGGCACCAACCCGGAGATGGCCGACCTCGTCGAGGTCGCCGCCGTGCGAGTGAAGGGTGGCAAGGTCAAGGACCGCTGGTCTACCTTCGTCAACCCGGGACGCCCGATCTTCGGCAACCAGATGCACGGGATCACCGACAAGGACGTCAAGGGCGCCCCGAGCCCGGCCGAGGCCGCGAAGAAGGCACTCGACTTCGTCGGTGACGCTACGCTCGTCGGCCACTCCGTCGGCTTCGACATCGCGTTCCTCGAGGCGGCCCTCGGCGACGGGACCAGGATCGAGCCGGGACGCTATCTCGACACGCTCACGCTGGCCCGCGACGGCTACCCCGACCTCCCGAGCTACACGCTCGCCGAACTCTCGCGTTTCTTCGGGATTCGAGCTGCAGCAGGCGCATCGGGCCCTCCCGGATGCCGAGGCGACGGCCGAGCTGCTCCTTGCCATCGCCGGTGATCTCCCGGGCCGGATGGAGGCACTCGCCTCCGGGGTCGCGGACTCGATGCGCGCCGCCCGTTCCTCGAAGGACGAGGCGAAGGCGAAGCTCGACGCGGCCCGGCGGACGGCTCGCGTCAGCAAGGGCCTCTTCGGCCTGGTCCACAAGAAGACCGCCCGCACGCTCACCCTCACCGAGGGGATCCGGATGGACGGCCGGGCGGTCGACGAGATCCGGCCCATCACCGTGGAGGTCGGCCTCGTGCCGCGCGCCCATGGCTCCGGCCTCTTCACGCGCGGCGAGACGCAGGCCCTGACCGTGGCCACGCTCGGGCCGTCCTCGGACGTCCAGCGGATCGACACGATCAGCCCCGAGCTCGAGAAGCGCTACCTGCACCACTACAACATGCCGCCGTATTCGACCGGCGAGAACAAGTTCATGCGCGGTCCCGGCCGGCGCGAGATCGGCCACGGCCACCTCGCCGAGCGGGCCCTGATGCCGGTGCTCCCGTCCAAGGACGACTTCCCGTACGTGATCCGGCTCGTCTCCGAGTGCGTCACCTCGAACGGGTCGACCTCGATGGCGTCGACCTGCGGCTCCACCCTGGCGCTCATGGACGCTGGCGTGCCGATCTCGGCCCCGGTCGCCGGTGCCGCGATGGGCCTCATGTCCGAGCCCGATGGCACCTTCGCGGTCCTCACCGACATCCTCGGCAAGGAGGACGCCTTCGGTGACATGGACTTCAAGGTGACCGGCACCCGCGACGGCATCACCGCCCTCCAGATGGACATCAAGGTCAAGGGCATCAGCGAGGCGATCATCCGGGAGGGCCTTGCCAAGGCCCATGCCGCCCGCATGGCGATCCTCGACGCGATGACCGAGGTCCTGCCGACCGCCCGCGAGACGATGAGCGACTTCGCGCCGCGCATCACGAAGATCAAGATCAACCCGGAGAAGATCCGCGACATCATCGGCAAGGGCGGCTCCATGATCCGCAAGATCCAGGAGGAGACCGGCACCGAGATCAACGTCGAGGACGACGGGACCGTCGAGGTGGCGGCAGTCCAGGGCGAGAACGCCCGCAAGGCGATCCATTGGATCGAGAGCCTCACCCGTGACGTCGAGATCGGCGCCCTCTACCTCGGCACGGTGACCCGCATCATGACCTTCGGCGCCTTCGTGGAGATCCTCCCCGGCAAGGAGGGCCTCGTTCGCATCGGCGAGCTGGCCGACTACCACGTCCCCACCGTCGAGGACGTTGTCTCGGTCGGCGACGAGGTGATGGTCGTGGTCACCGAGGTCGACCGCCAGGGCCGGGTCAACCTCTCCCGCAAGGCCGCGATGCAGCGCCACCTGGCCAAGGGGTAGCCCGAACGCCGGCCGCCCTTGGCCGGATCGATGAGAACGAGCAGCGCCCCCGGGCCAGCCCGGGGGCGCTGCTATACTCGAGAGGTGCCCGCCTGTCGCGTCGCGCCCTGAAAGCGGAGCCATGTCCGGACACTTCCCCAATCACCTCAGTGTCGCCGTCGTCGGCGCCACCGGCGTCGTCGGCCGCATGATGGCCACGGTCCTCCTGGAGCGGGGCTTCCCGATCGGGCAGATCCGCCTCCTGGCCTCGGCGCGCTCGGCTGGGTCGACCCTCCCGTTCGACGGGCGGCAGGTCGAGGTCCAGGAGGCGACCCCGGAAGCGTTCGACGGCGTCGACCTCGCCCTCTTCTCCGCCGGCGGCCGAGCCTCGCGAGACCTGGCGCCGCACGCCGCGAGAAGCGGCTGCACCGTCATCGACAACTCGAGCGCCTGGCGGATGGAGCACGGGCATCCCGCTCGTCGTCAGCCAGGTCAACCCGGCCGACCTCGAGGCCCACGAGGGCATCATCGCCAACCCGAACTGCAGCACGATGCAGCTCGTCCCGCCGCTCATGGCGCTGCGCGACGCCGTCGGCCTCGAGCGCGTCGTCGTCGACACGTACCAGGCCGTCTCGGGAACCGGGCAGCAAGGCGATCGCCGAGCTCGAGCACGCAGATCCGCGCCCACGTCGCCGGCGAGCCGAAGGAGCCGCGCGTCTATCCGCACCCCATCGCCTTCAACGCGCTCCCCGAGATCGACGTGTTCCTCGAGAACGGCTACACGAAGGAGGAGTGGAAGGTCGTCACCGAGTCGCGCAAGATCCTCCACCTCCCGGATCTGCGGGTCTCGTGCACGGCCGTGCGCGTGCCGGTCTTCATGAGCCACTCCGAGGCCGTCCACGTCGAGACCCGCGAGACCATCACGCCGGAGGCAGCCCGGGAGCTCTTCGCGCGCGATCCCGGGTGTCGTCGTCCAGGACGACCCGGCCGAGCATGTCTACCCTCTCGCCACCGAGGCCGCCGGGCAGCGACGCGATCTACGTGGGCCGCGTCCGCACTGACGCCTCGGTGCCCGATCGCCGCGGCCTCGCGTTCTGGGTCGTGTCCGACAACATTCGCAAGGGCGCTGCCTCCAACGCCGTCGAGATCGCCGAAGTGCTCCTCGAGCGGGGATGGGTCCAGGCTGCCTCGCGCCGCGCCATGGAGGCCTCGCCGGCGTGACCGAGGCCGAACGCCGCGCGGCGCTCGAGACGATCGCTGCGGAGGTCCGGGCCTGCACGCGCTGCCGGCTCCACGAGGGCCGAACGCGGGCGGTCCCCGGGGAAGGTCACCCCAGCACCGAGGTCGTGTTCGTGGGAGAGGGCCCGGGCGTGAACGAGGACCGCGAAGGCCGTCCCTTTGTGGGGCGCGCCGGGGAGCTGCTCGTCCGGCTCCTGGCGTCCATCGGGTGGCGCCGGGATGACGTCTTCATCACCAACATCGTCAAGTGCCGCCCGCCTGCGAACCGCGATCCAGAGCCCGACGAGATCGCCGCCTGCGCCGCCGTACCTGCAGCGGCAGCTCGAGGTGCTCGATCCGTCGCTCGTCGTCACCCTCGGCCGTCACTCGATGGCCCGCTTCATGCCCGGCACGACCATCAGCCGAGCCCACGGGACGGTTCGCCCGGCCGACCCGATGGCGGGCGCCCGCGACGCGCTCGTCCTCGCGATGTACCACCCGGCCGCAGCGCTCCGCACGCCTGCCGTCGAGGAAGCGAGCTACGCGGACATGGCCCTGGTGCCGGGCGTCCTCGAGGACGCCCGCGCCCGACGGGCCGCCGGCGGCGCCGGGGAGTCGCTCCCACAGCGGCCCGCAGCGCCTGCCGGCGCACCCGCCCCCTCCGCCACGCCCGACCACTCGGAGCCGGAGTCGCCGGCGTCCGACCAGCTGACCCTCTTCCGGTGATCCCATGAGTGCTCCGCGACCCGCCACCAACGACACGCCCCTCCGCATCATCCCGCTCGGCGGGGTGGGGGAGATCGGCAAGAACATGTACGTCTTCGAGTACGGCGACGACATCGTGGTCATCGACTGCGGTCTGATGTTCCCCGACGAGGAGATGTTCGGGATCGACATCGTCATCCCCGACATCACGTACCTCAAGGAGAACCGGAGCAAGGTCCGGGCATTCCTCATCACCCACGCCCACGAGGACCACGTCGGCGCCCTGCCGTACGTGCTCCCCGAGTTCCCGGGCGTGCCGGTGTACGCGTCGATCCTGGCTCGCGGACTCCTCGGCAACAAGATCAAGGAGCACAAGCTCCACAACAACCCGCTCATCGGGATGGAGCCCGGTGACGAGCTCGCCGTTGGGCCGTTCACGGTCGTCCCCTTCCGGATCGGGCACTCCATCCCGGACGCGATGGGCCTTGCCCTCCGGACTCCCGTTGGCACCGTCGTCCACACGGGCGATTTCAAGTTCGATCACACCCCGGTCGATGGCCGGCTGTCGGACTTCCACACCCTCGCACGGCTCGGCGAGGAAGGCGTGATCTGCCTCCTGTCGGACTCGACGCGCGCGGAGAACCCGGGCTACACGCCGTCCGAGCGGACGGTTGGCGAGGCGTTCCGCGAGATCATGGAGCCCCTCGATGGACGGGTGATCGTGGCAACGTTCGCCAGCAACATCGCCCGGGTCCAGCAGGTTCTCGACGCGGCGGCCACCTTCGACCGGAAGGTGGCTGTCATCGGCCGCTCCATGGAGCAGAACTTCCGCATCGCGAGCGACCTCGGTTATCTCACCTACGATGCCAACCGGATCGTCGCGAAGGAACGGCTCGGAGACATCTCGGACGAGAAGCTCGTGATCTGCACCACCGGCTCCCAGGGAGAGCCGATGGCCGGCCTTGCCCGGATGGCCAACCGGGACCATCGGTTCGTCGAGATCCAGCCGGGCGACACGGTCATCGTCTCGGCCAGCCCGATCCCCGGCAACGAGGAATCCGTCGCGCGGACGATCGATAACCTCTTCAAGGCCGGCGCCAACGTCCTCTACCACGAGATCAGGCGCGCCCACGTCTCCGGGCATGCCAGCCAGGAAGAGCTCAAGCTCATGCTGGCACTCACGAAGCCGCGTTGCTTCATCCCGATGCATGGCGAGTTCCGGATGCAGGTCCAGCACGGGCGCCTGGCGATCGAGATGGGGGTCGCCCCGGAGAACGTGTTCATCATCGAGAACGGCATGCCGATCGAGATCCTCGCCGACGGGACCGCGCGCCGCGGCACCCCGGTCACTGCCGGTTACGTCTACGTCGACGGGCTCTCGGTGGGGGGCGTCGGTGACATCGTCCTGCGCGACCGACGGGCTCTCGCCAACGACGGGATCCTCATGGTCGTGGTCACCGTCGACAAGCAATCCGGGACGATCATCGGGCAGCCCGAGATCGTGACCCGCGGCTTCGTCCACCTCAACGAGAATGACCCGATCATGGCGGAGGCGGTTCGGCGCGTCGTCGCCGCGATCGACATGCCCGGCGACCACATCAGCGAGATCGGCCTCATGAAGACGCAGATCAAGGACGGCGTCTCGCGCTTCCTGTACGAGCAGACGAAACGGCGTCCGATGGTCTTCCCGGTCGTCGTGGAGGTCTAGGTGGCAACTCGCCGCCGGGCCCCCGCGGCCCGGCCCCGCCGCCCTGCCCCGAGGCGCACCGCAGGCCCGTCGATGCCGCGCCTCAGCGCCACCGTCACGAGATCGATCGTCGCGATCACCTTTCTCGTGCTCGGCATCGTCATCCTCGTCGGCCTGCTTCTGCCGGGGAAGGGTGCCCTCACCGACTGGATCCTCAACGTGATCGCGCCGTGGTTCGGCTCGGGCCGCTGGCTCCTGCCGTTCCTTCTCATCGGGCTCGGGGGCTACCTCGAGTGGGCGAAGGGCCCGCGGGCCGGCTGGGGGCGCAGCGTTCTCGGCACGACGATCGCATACGTCGCCTTCCTGGGAGTCTTCAGCCTGCTCCAGCGGACGGGGGTGCTCGAGGGCCGCAACGGTGGCCGGATCGGCGACTTCCTTGCCGGCTCGCTGGCTGGTCTCGTCAGCGAGCCCGGGGCGTTGGTGGTGCTGCTCGGAATCCTCGCTGCCGGCGTCGTCGTCGCGGTGAACCGGCCGGTCCACGAGCTGATGGCCCCAGTCGGGCGCGGCGCCCGGGAGGTGGGAGCCGCGCTGGCGACGCCGGCTGCAGAGGCGGCGGCCCGCGCCAACGCGGCCGGGATCCGGCGCGACAAGGCGCCGCCGCCGGAGGGCTCCGGCACCGTCCGCAACGGCCGCGCGCCGCGTGAGGCGGTCGCGCGACCGGAGATCCCGGCAGCTCTGCAGGGCCCGGCCCAGGTCTCGTCGGTCTTCACCGGTGGCGTCGTGGGGCCGGCTGTGGCCGGCCCGTCGGTTGTGCCGCCGCCCGACCCGGTCCGGGTCATGGCGCCGCGTGACCCGGACGACATCGGCGAAGCCTCCGAGGAGCCATTGCAGCGGGAGCCTCGCGAGTATCGCCTTCCGCCCGTGACCCTCCTCGAGGATGTCGCGGCCCGCACGACAGACCGCGGCATGGATCATGAGCGGAACGCCGCGATCATCGTTGGCAAGCTCCTCAGCTTCAACATGCCGAGCCGCGTCATCCGGTGGAACGCAGGCCCCGTCGTCACCCAGTACGAGGTGGAGCCCGACCCGTCCGTGAAGGTGAGCCGCATCGAGGGGCTGGCCGACGACCTCGCCATGGCCCTCGCCGCGCGCACGATCCGGATCGAGGCGCCGATCCCGGGCAAATCCGTCGTCGGGCTCGAGATCCCGAACATGGACTTCAACGTCGTCGCCATCCGGAGAATCCTGGAGGACCCGGAGGTCGCGGCAATCCCGTCGCGGATCGCGTTCGCCCTCGGGCGCGACGTCGCCGGGCACGCACGCGCGGCCGATCTCGCACGCATGCCGCACCTTCTCATCGCCGGGGCGACCGGCTCCGGCAAGAGCGTCATGGTCAATGCGCTGATCGCCAGCCTGCTCATGCGGGCCACACCGGCCGAGGTGCGCCTGATCCTCGTCGACCCGAAGCGGGTCGAGCTGGCCGACTACAACGGGATCCCGCACCTCATGGTCCCCGTGATCACTGAGGCGGACCGGGCTAAGGCGGCCCTCAAGTGGGCCGTGGCCGAGATGGAGACCCGCTACCGGAAGTTCGCCGGCGCCACCTCCCGCAACATCGTCGCCTACAACGAGACGCGGGTCGACCCGGCCGACCGGCTCCCGTACCTCGTCATCATCGTCGACGAGCTCGCCGATCTCATGATGCGCGACGGACGGTCCGTGGAGGACCCGATCGTGCGCCTCGCCCAGAAGGCACGAGCGACCGGGATCCACCTGGTCCTCGCCACGCAGCGCCCCTCGGTGAACGTGGTCACCGGCCTCATCAAGGCCAACTTCCCCAGCCGCATCGCGTTCGCGATGGCGTCCCAGATCGACTCGCGGACGATCCTCGACTCGCCGGGTGCAGAGGACCTGATCGGGCGCGGCGACATGCTCTTCCAGCCATCGGACCTGCCGCGCCCGATCCGCCTGCAGGGTGTCTTCGTCTCCGATCTCGAAGTCCGGGCGATCACCGCGCACTGGCG
Source organism: uncultured Chloroflexia bacterium (assembly GCA_963698595.1). Classification (GTDB taxonomy): domain Bacteria; phylum Chloroflexota; class Limnocylindria; order Limnocylindrales; family CSP1-4; genus CTSoil-043. Next base: position 733,575 of record CAVORL010000006.1, on the reverse strand, counting down.
CGCTGAGGCCGTCCCGCACTACGACCTCGGCATCATCGAGGACGACGAGGCGTCGAGCGGGACGGTCGACGACCTCGCCGACGACGACGCCGACCGGCTCCTGCCGGATGCCGTCGCGGTCATCCAGGAGTACGATCGAGCCTCGGCATCGCTCCTGCAGCGGCGCCTCAGGATCGGCTATGCCCGCGCCGCCCGGATCATCGACCAGCTGGAGGCACGGGGCTACATCGGGGCCTTCGACGGCTCAAACGCGCGGCAGGTTCTCCGCCGGGACGGCGGGGACGGCCGTGGCGCGGCTGTCGAGGTCGACGGCGAGGACCGCCAGTGAGCACACGCGAACATGCCCGGCCACTGCGCCTGCCGGGACGCGGAGGCAATGTCGACGGGGACAGGCAGCCCGGGGGACCCCCGCCGGGCGAGCGCCTCGGCGACCGGCTCGCCGCGGCGCGCGAGGCGAAGGGTGTCGACATCCTGCGGGCCGAGCGCGAGACGAAGATCCGCCGGCAGTACCTGGGCGCCATGGAACGCGGTGCCTGGGACGAGCTTCCGCCCGGCGTGTACGCGCGAGGGTTTCTCAGAAACTACGCGATCTACCTCGGCCTCGACGCGGACGATGTCATCGAGGCCTGGAACCGCGAGCGGGGACACGTCACCGAGGCGCCCGCGATCGTCGTGCCGCGCACCATCGAGGCCCCGCGCCGCGGCCTCGTCCTGGGCCCCGGGATCATCGTGGCGGCCCTGGTGGCCGTGGGTGCGCTCGCCATCGTCGCGTACATCGGATTCCAGCTGCTCCGTTTCTCGGAGCCGCCGCCCATCGCCGTCACGGACCCGGCCGCAGCCGTCACGGAGGTCGGCGAGGACGCCACGTCCTACACGTTCCGGGGCACCACGGTCGCCAACGGAGAGGTGACCATCCGGGCGCCGGGCCGCCAGGATGTGCAGGTATTCGCAGGAGGTGACGGCGACTGGCGGACGGTCGTCGACCTGCGACGCGGCGAGAACCGGTTCGTCATCACCGCGGTCGACCCCCAGACCGGCAAAGAGGCCGAGGTGCCGCTCGAGATCGTGATCTCGGTTCCGTTCGCCCAGGTCGCGGCCCCGACGCTTGAGCTCGCGTCGCCGGAGGAGGGCCTCAGCGTCGAGAATGGGGCCATCCCGGTGCGCGGGACCGCGACAGACGCCACATCGATGAGCGTTGCGGCGACGTACGTCGGACCTGCGCCCGGTCAGCCCGTCCAGCCATCGGACCTGCCCGACCCCGGATCCGATCCCGCCCGGTCTCCGTCGACTTGGCCGACGACGGCGCGTTCGCCACGGCGATCGACCTGACCGAGGGGCGCTGGGCGGTCACCGTCACGGCCTCCGGCGAAGAGGGCAAGTCGACGACGCTGACGCGGAACGTCGCCGTCGCCTACGAGGGCCTCAGCGTCGTCATCGAGATCAGGGACCAGCGGACGTGGCTCAAGGTGTGGGTCGATGGCGTCGTCTCGCCGGAGACCGGTGTCGGGGGCAAGGTCTACGCGGGTGGCAAGACCCTGACGATCCGCGGCGAGGGCGTCATCGAGGTCCGGACCGGCAAGATGAACTCGACGTACGTGACCGTCAACGGGACGGAGTACGGCCTCCTCGGGACGACGCCGAACCCTGGCACCTTCAGCCTCGAGCCCGGCAAGCCGCCCCGCCAGCTCGAACTGACGCGACGATGGCGACGTCGGAACTGCGGAGTCGGGCAGAGCGCCTCCAGGCGATCTGTCTCGCTGCCGGCCTGCGCGTGGCCTTCGCCGAATCGTGTACCGGTGGCCGCGTCGGCGACGCGCTGACGGACGTGGCCGGATCGTCCGGGTACGTCGCGGGCGGCATCGTGGCCTACGACGACGCTGCCAAGGAGATCCTCCTCGGGGTGCCCCGTCCCGTCCTGGAGGCCCACGGAGCGGTCAGTGCCCAGGTGGCCCTCGCCATGGCCGACGGTGTCCGGAGGCAACTGTGGAACGGACCTTGCCGCGGCAGTCACGGGGATCGCCGGGCCGGGCGGTGCGACGGCCGACAAGCCGGTCGGCCTCACCTACGTCGCCGCGAGCGACGACACCGGAAGCGTCGTGCGGCGCTTCGCCTGGGACGGCGACCGGGATGCCAGCAAAGAGGCCAGCGCGAGCGCCGTTCTCGACCTCCTCGTGGAGCGGGCGGAGGCGCTGGCTCGGGTTCAGGGCGGCGGTTGAGAGGGCCGCGCGACGCGGTCCCGTCACGGGCGCCATACTTGGTCCGAGCGCGAGTGGTGGCGCGCGGCCCGCACGGAGGACCCGATGGCTGGTGACTTCTCCTTCGACGTGGTCTCCGAATTCGACGCGCAGGAGCTGCGGAATGCCCTTGACCAGGCCCGCCGCGAGATCGGCACCCGGTTCGACTTCAAGGGTTCGGTCGCCGAGATCACGCAGGAGAAGGATGCCCTGGTTCTCCACGCCGACAGCGAGCTCCGGGCCAAGGCGATCCGCGACGTCATCGAGTCGAAGGCGATTCGCCGCAACCTGTCGCTCAAGATCTTCGACTGGGGGCCGATCGAGGAGGCCGGTGGGATGACCGTCCGGCAGCGGGTCGCCCTCCGCCAGGGGCTGACCGACGATCTCGCGCGGAAGATCACGAAGATGATCCGTGACGAATACCCCAAGGTGAAGAGCCAGATCCAGGGTGATGCCGTGCGGGTGTCGGCGAAGAACAAGGACGACCTCCAGAAGGTGATCGCCCGACTGCGCGACCTCGACGAGGTCGTCCCGCTCCAGTTCCAGAACTACCGGTAGGGGAGGGGAGACCGCGTGTCCACGCGCTCGCCGCTCGTGCGGCTGATCCTCGTGCTCGTCGTCATCTTCGTCGTCGTGGGCCTGCTCGCGACGTCGCTCCCGCCGCCGCTGGATCGCTGACGTGTCCGGATCGGAGGGCACCGCCGGGCGCTTCGTCGCCGACGCGCTCGCCGCAGCCGGCGTGCGCGTGGCGTTCACGGTCCCGGGGGAGAGCTTCCTGCCCCTCCTCGACGGGCTGGAGGCGGCCGGCATCCGCGTCGTGGCGGCCCGCCACGAGGCGGGCGCGGGTTTCATGGCGGCCGCTCACGGGGCGCTCACCGGCCGGCCGGCCGTCAGTCCTCGTCACGCGCGCGGTCGGGGCGGCGAACCTCGCGATCGCCCTGCACGCGGCGCACGCGGACTCCGTGCCGCTCATCGCCCTCGTCGGCCAGGTCGAACCGTCCTCGCGCGTGGCCGCGAGGCCTTCCAGGAGATCGACGTGGTCGCCAGCGTCGGCGCGCTGTGTCGCTGGGCCCGCGAGGTGCGGGATGTCAGCGCCCTGCCGAGCGCCCTCGACGAGGCCCTCCGGCGGGCGACCACCGGGCGCCCTGGGCCCGTGCTCCTGAGCCTGCCGGAGGACCTCCTCGACGAGGCGGCGCCGACGGATCCGGGCCGTATCGCGACCGCCACCGTGCTCGGTCCGCCGCGGGCGCCCGAGCCCGACCCGATCACGGTCAAGCGGATCCTGCGCCTGCTGCTCGACGCGGAGCGCCCGGTCGTCCTGGCCGGCGCGGGCGTCCTTCGGTCGCGGGCGACCGCCGACCTCGTTCGGTTCGCCGAGCTCGTGGACATCCCGGTGATCAGCGCCTGGCGGCGACCCGACGTCTTCCCCAACGACCATGCCCTGTACCTCGGGATGAGCGGGTACTTCGCCGCCCCGACGGTGCCGGACCGGCTCCTCGCGGCCGACGCGATCCTCGTCCTCGGCTGCCGGCTCAACGAGATGGCATCGCACGGATGGTCGGTGCCGGCCGCGGGAGCCCGCTGGGCCCACGTGGACCTCGAGCCGCTCGGGGCGCGACCCGGCCTGGAGGCCCCGACGATCGCCCTGGCTGCGGACGCGCGGACCTTCGTGCGCGAGGCTCGCCGCCTGCTCGCCGGGACGGTGCTGGAGATGGCCTCGCTGGAGCGGCGACGGGCTGCGAACGCGGCCGATCGGGCCGCGTACGAGGAGGCGCGGATCGTCGACTCCGCGCCATGGGACGGGCCGGGAGTCCACCCGGGAAGGGTGATCGCGACGCTCGGGCAACGTCCTGGCCCCGGACACGATCGTGACGACCGACGCTGGTCACTTCGGTGGCTGGGCCGCGCGGGGCCTCTGGCTCCGCCGACCCGGGCACCTACCTGGGACGAGCTGCCGGCGCGATGGGCTACGGCCTGCCGGCCGCGATCGCCGCGTCGCTCGCGGCGCCCGGGCGAGCGGTCGTCGCCCTCGTCGGCGACGGTGGCCTCGCGATGTCGCGTCGCCGAGCTGGAGACGGCCGTCCGCGAAGGCGCCCGGCCGACCGTGCTCGTCTTCGACAACGCGCGCTACGGGACCATCCGGGACCATCAGGACCGGCGAGGCATGGCACCGGCGGCGACGGACCTCGGGAGCGATCGACTGGACGGCGGTGGCGAAGGGCCTCGGCGCCGACGCGGTGCGGGTCGAAACCGACGAGGAGTTCGAGCCGACGCTGCGGGCTGCCCTCGCGATGCGGCGACCCAGCGTGTCATCCACCTGATCGTCGACCGGCGCTGGGTCAGCGTCGACCGTCTCGACGACGCCGCGGCTCGACGTTCCCGCGGCCGAGTCCGTCGACGCTGGTCAGGCGGCCGAGCCGGCCGAAGCGGACGCGCCGGACGTGGCCTTCGAGAGTCCGGCACCGGTCGTGTCCTCGCGGCCGAGCGCCGCGGACGAGGCGACCGTCGGACCGCCGGCGAGGCGGCGATCCCGGAGACGATGCCCGCTGGTCGGGACCGCCTCGGGGCGCGGCAGGTGCGGACGCGCCAGGCGGACGGCAATGATCCGAGAGGCCGACGCAGCGGCCGATGACAGCGCGGAGGTCTCGTCGAACGCGTGATCCACCGCGCAGCTGCGGAGATCGGGGCCGGCCTCGAGTCTGCCCGGACGGCACGGCCGATCCCCGCCGGCGAGCGGATCCACGTGGTCGGAGCCGCGGGCGCCGCCGGCGCTGCGGCGGCGCTTCACGCGCACCTGGCCGGCGCGATCGTGACCGGGTGCGACTGCGGCGGCCCGTCGCCCTACACGCCGCCGCTGGAGGTCGTGGGGATCCCCCTTGCCTGGGAGCACGCTGCCGACCACGTCGTCGGCCCGGTCGGGCCGCGCACGGCGCGCCTCGCGGTCACGAAGGCGCTGACGGCGTCCAGCCCGACCATCCGGAGCTCGATGCCGCCAGGATCGCCGGGATCCCGGTCACGAGCCTGCAGCAGCTCATCGCCGACGCCGCGAGCCACGTCGGGCCAGGAGCTCATCGCGATCGCCGGAACGCACGGCAAGTCCACGACGACCGGCTGGGTCGTCCAGGTGCTCGCGTCGGCGGGTCTCGACCCGTCCGCCTTCGTCGGAGCGCTCCTTCCGGCGTCGCTCGTCGGCAGCGCCCTCGCCTCGACCGTGCGCCCGGGGATCGGCCCGCACTTCGTCGTCGAGGCGGACGAGTACGCCGGGAACTTCGACCCGTACCGGCCACGCATCGGGGCACTGACGAACGCCGACTGGGATCACCCCGACGTCTTCGCCGACCGCGACGACGTGGTGGCGACCTTCGCGGCCTGGATCCGTCGCTTCGACGGGGGAGGGGATGCCCCGATCCTCGTCGCCAACGTCGGGGACGCCGGCGTGCGCGACGTGCTGGCCGCGCTGCGCGGGTGGCCCGGGCCTGTCCTTGCCGTCGAGCTGGTCGAGGACGGCGCAGGCCTCGCCAGGTCGCTGCGAGGCCGGTGCGCCATCGGATTCGGGCGTCCGGAAGCGGGCGGCCGCGGCTCGTAGGTCGTTGGCACCCGCGAGATCAACGCGCGGGCGTGCTCGAGATCCACGGGCTCAGCGGGCCGAGCGAGACGCCGATCAGCGTGACCCTGGGCCCGGCCGGACGGCACAACGCCGAGAACGCGCTCGTCGCAGCCGGGGTCGGCCTCGCCGCCGGGTGTCGTCGGCGCGGCACTTGCCGCGGGCCTCGCGTCGTTCGGGGGCGTCGACCGTCGACTCGAGCTCAAGGGCGACGTCGCCGGCATCGCCGTGTTCGACGACTACGGCCACCATCCGACCGCCATCGCGGCGACGCTGGCCGCACTGCGTCTGCGCTACCCGGGTCGCCGGCTCTGGGCCGTCTGCGAACCGCTCACCTACCACCGAACGGCGGCCATGCTCGAACCCCTCGCGGATGCGCTGGAGCGGGCAGACCGGGTCGTCGTAGCCCAGATCCACGCGGGTCGCGATCCGGACACGAACGATCACCTCCGCGGCGGCGCTCGCCGACGCGGTGCGGCGTCGCGGGCAGCACGCCTGCATCCGCGCCGGGGACGGTCGAGGAGACTGCCGCCTGGCTTGTCGGCCGGGTCGAGCCGGGCGACGTAGTCGTCGTCATGGGTGGAGGGCGGAGCTACGTGATCGCGGAGCGCCTCGTCGAGCACGCTGCGGAGCGAGCCGCCGAGCTGACGCGACGGACTGCCCGGAAGACGGATCACCGCAACCGCGAGGTGGGAATCACGACGGCCGCCCGGAAGTCCGGGCGGCCGTCGTGCGAACGGTGTGCGATTAGCGCCGGCTGAAGCAGTCGGAGCAGTAGACCGGCTTGGCGCCGGAGGGGCGGAACGGGACGCTCGCCGTGTTGCCACACGAGCTGCACGTCGCGGTGAACATCTCGCGGGGGCCGCGGGAGGCGCCGTACGAGCCGCCGCTTCGCCGTACGAGCTGCCGCCGTACGAGCCGCCGCTGTCGCCGCGGGCGGCCTTCTTGGCAGCCCGGCATGCCGCGCAGCGTCGGGGCGTGGTGAAGCCGCGATCGGCGTAGAACGCCTGCTCGCTCTCCGTGAAGACGAAATCCTGTCCGCAATCGGAACAGGTGATGACCTGGTCGGCCATGTGTTGCGCGCTCCTTCGAGCTCTTGTCGGCGCGGAACGGGAACCGGTCTTCCGAGTCGCGAATGGGCGCCGACGGAGAGAAGGTGCGAGCCTGGGCCGAACGTGGTCCCTCGCCGTCAACGTCGGGGCGAGCGGGCCCATCGTACTACGGTCTCGCTCGATCGTGTCCACCTGCGGCGCGGAACGCGCAGGGCGATCCTCCGGGGAAGGACGGCAGGCGAGCCACTCCGCGCCGCCGAACGCAAGCACCGGCGCCTCTGTCGACCTGGCCACCGCAGCGCCGCAGCGCTCGCCATCGGGTACCGTAGCCTCCTGTGACTCCCCAACCGGACCGCGACCTTGACCGCGAGATACTCGAACGCGCTCTTGTCGGGCGGGGAGAGCATGAGCTCTTCGCCTGCGACCCGGCGCTCGCCGACACGACCGCGTTTTGCGTGACCTACGGATTCGAGCCGGAGGCATCCGCGAACACCATCATCGTGGTCGGCAAGTCCAGCCCGCCCGTCTATGCCGCCTGCGTCCTGCTGGCAACGCACCGTCTCGACGTCAACCGCGCAGTCCGAGGCCGGCTCGGGACGCGAAAGGCATCGTTCGCCTCGCCCGACGAGACACGGGACCTCACGGGCCAGCAGATCGGTGGCGTGACCGTCTTCGGGCTGCCGGACGCGCTCCCGATCTACGTGGACGCGGCCGTCATGGACCGGGCGCAGATCGTCCTCGGCGGCGGGAGCCGCAGCTGGAAGGTCATCGCGCCCTCCTTCGATCCTGCTCACGCTCCCCGGCATCGAGGTCGTGGAAGGGCTCGCCCGAAGCCGGCCGGCGGCTGATGGACGGCGCGCAGCTGCGCCGGAGGCAGGGACACGCCCACCTGGCTGCGGCATACGCCCGCCGCGACAGGCGACTGAAGCGTGCGGGCGACGGGTGACGGCATACTTGCGGCCGTGAGAGGCGAGCCCAGGACCCCGGTCGGGGGAGGGGCGCAGCGGCCATTGGAGACCCTCCCCAGGGTGTCGCGGCGCTCGACAGCGGCGTAAGCCGACCGGGGTCGGGGAGGACCCATCGTTGCAGGCAGGATGGAGCCCGATGGACGGGGGCGTGCTAGAGATGCGGCTGGTGGTGACCGCACCGGACTACGACGAGGCGCTCGCCTTCTACCGGGACGCGCTCGGGATGCGAGAGCTCGCGGCGTTCACGTCTCCGGAAGCGCGAGTGACGATCCTTGACGCGGGCCGGGCGACGCTGGAGCTTGCCGACCCACCCCACGCCGCGTACGTGGACGAGGTCGAAGTCGGGCAGGCGCGTCGCGGGACACGTGCGTGTGGCGTTCCAGGTCGCAGACGCGAGGAAGACAACGGACCGCCTCGTCGCGGCAGGCGCGGAGATCATCGCCCGACCGGTCGAGACGCCATGGCACTCGCTCAACGCCCGGCTCAGCGGGCCGGCCGGCCTCCAGCTGACGCTCTTCGAGGAGCTGGAACGCGGGGCGTGAAAGAGTCGGGCGCCTGCGAGAGGGCGATCGCGCGGGGATGACGGACTCGACCGGTGCCACCGCGCCCAGCGCAAGGGAGGCGATCAACCAGGACGCGCGGCGCAGGCGTGGTCGCGGCCGCATCTGCGTGGTCTACGGGCGTTACAGGGGCGCGCCGTTCGTGCTTCCCGATGCAGCCACCCCGTCGAGGCACGTCGCCCTCGACGCGCCGATGCGAGCGCCGCGCGCCAGATATCGCCGCGAGCCGAACCGGTCGGCGAGCGCCGCCACGTCGGCGGACCCGGCCAGGCCGCAGAGGATCAGTGGTGGATGAAGGGCCAGATCCGGGGATCGAGGCGATCGAGCACCGAGTCGGACGCGAAGCGCAGCCCCACGACGATGAACAGGGCGATAAACGCCAGAGCGAGCGGAATGATGTGCATCGGTAGTTCCTACGGGTAACGAGGTCGGGCCGCCGATGGGCGTTGGTTCGGTTTGGTTTGGCCAGTCTAGCATCTGTACGCTGTTCGTATGGTGCAAGGGGTATCTTGACCTGTATTCCGTAGGCATTGGTCCCAACACGCCATCGATTGCGACGAGCACGCAAGGGTCGGCCCCGGTCGCACCGGTCGCACCGGTCGCGCCCGGGGCCGCAGAGGGAACCGGAACCTGGTGCCCGCCGTCTGCAGGGAATGCGAGTGATGACCTGGCGTCGCACCATCGCCGCCACCGCGCTGCTGCTTGCAGGCTGCAGCGCGGCCGGCACGGCGCCGACACCCACCAACCAGCCGCCGCCAACCGAGCCGCGCGGGGATGGCAGCCCCCCATTCACACTCGATGGGCGAACGTTCCTCTCCATCGCGATCGACGGCAGGGTCCTCGTGCCGCGGAGTCGGGTTCGCCTGGCGTTCGCCGGCGGGCACCTCGGGGCGAGTGCGGGCTGCAACTCCATGGGAGCCCCCTACGTCGTGGACGGTGGGACCCTCGAGATCGGGATGGTCTCGATGACCGAGATGGGCTGCGACCCACTGTTGATGGCCCAGGACGCATGGCTCGCCAGGTTCCTCGACCGCGCCTCGATCTCGCTCGCGGATGACGTGCTCACCCTGGCCAAGGATCGCGTCACCATGGAGCTCCTCGACCGCGAGGTCGCCGACCCGGACCGGCCGCTCATCGGGACACGCTGGATGGTCGATGGGCTCGTCGCAGGCGACACCGTCTCGAGCGTCCCCGAAGGCGTCGTGGCTTCTATTCTCATTGCCGAGGATCGGGTCATCGTCTCTGCCGGCTGCAACAGCGGGGCTGCCTCGGTCGAGATCACGGAGACGACCCTGGCGTTCAGGCCGCTCGTCCTTACGAAGCGGGCCTGCCAGCCCAAGACCATGGCCATCGAGCTGGCCGTGACGGCCGCGCTGACCGGCACCGTCGCCTACGCGATTGAAGCCGACGTCCTCGCCCTGGACGCGGGTGGCACCGGCCTGCTCCTGCGCGCCGCGCCGTAGGACGAGGCCGGGACCGCCGACCTGACAGCGTCATCCCCGAATGCCTGCCCGACGGCTCGGACCGGCCCGTCAGCGCCTGGCTGCCCGAGCTGCGTCGAGTGCCCGCCGGGCCCAGGGGACAAGCTCTCCATCGCTCGCGCGGACCTCGGTGGGGATGACCCAGTAGGGCATCCGGGCGTGCCGCTCGGAACCCGCGCTCTCGAAGGCCTCACGGGTTGCGTCGTCGGCGCGGAGAAGGCACCTGCCCGCGGGGTCGACAATGCCGAACATCAACGACTCGTGGAAGATCCCGTAGCCGCCGAACATCCTCCGTGCGGTGACCTCGCCGAGAGGGGAGAGGTCGGCAACAAGCGCCTCGGCTGCCACGGAGGCGGCCACGGACCGCTTCGATCCCCGCGTACCCATCAGGTCACCCCACGTCGGTACGCAGCCGATGGCAGGACCCCGGGCGAACGAACCCGCGGGCTCGTAACGAATCCACGCCGCGGCATGCCTGCTCAGCTCGCGACGGCGCTGACCACGCTGATCACCGGCGGGTGCTCAAAGTGCTTCTTCACCGCGCACTGCTCGGCCGACCGAACGACCGCATCAGCGTACTTGGCGGGGAAGGTCTCCGGAAGCTCGATCGTGACGTGGACGTCGTTCACGAGTCGTGTCATCGGGTCTACCTGCATCCTCTGAATGAGGCGAATGCCATCGGTCGCGATTCCGCGCTGTCGACAGAAGCCCAGGACGTAGATGCCCGCACACGTCCCGATCGTCGAGAGGAACGTCGCGAGTGGCGTCGGCGCCGAGCTGTCGCCGCCGCCGGACGGCGGCTGATCCGTCGGCACCGTGAAGTCGCCGAAGTGGGCGTCGACGCGCGCCCCACCCGGGAAGTCAATGATCATCTCCACGGCACGCACCTTCATCCTGTGGGCGCCCCGGCAGCCCGGGCGGCGCCTCGCTCGTCCCATCATCGGGACCGACGTCGCGGGCATCATTGCCTGCGCCGATCTGCGTACCAAGCATAGCGACTCGTTGCGTGTTTGCGCAAGCGCGCAACGCGCGGCTTGAAGCAAGGGCGTTCGTGTCCGACTGGGCGAGCCTTCGCGACGCCGTGGACGCGCCCCTCGAGGGCGTGCCACAGCAAACGGGATGACGCCGGCGGGCACGCTCAATCCGCCTGCCACCGCCCGAGAGCGCTCATCTACGGTCAAACAAACATAACTAGTATTATCGGCAGTGCCAGATGACCCGCCCCGCTCCGCGGCCGGACGTCCTTGGACGGTGAGTAGCAGAACGTACTCGGCGTCGTGGAGTCGAGCGCGGTGGAGGTGGAGCGCCGACGGATCACCTCCGCCACACGTGGCGAACCGAGACCGCGCCACGATCATGCAGCGCCGAGAGCGGCTCCGATCGCAGCAGGCGCGCGTGGCGAAGGCCCGACCTCGGGCGCCTGGTGCGACGAGGTCCGCGCGCGCGTTCACCGTGAGGCTGGGGGTGACGAGCAGGCCCGCACCTAGGACCCGCCGGCAACCGGCTCGCCCTCGACGACCAGCCGGTGGTCCGCCAACAGGACCGAAACCCCTCCCCCGAGGTTCCTTCGCCCGGTCCGCCGCAGCCAGCCAGCCTCCCGCACGGTCACGGCTTCGCGACGGCGACCGGCGTTCTCGTCTCCGTGAGGATCGCGTTGGCCATCGCCGCGAGGGTCGGTTCCCAGGTCGCGAGCAGGGTGAGGCCGAAGGCCTCCCCTGCCGCCGCGACCGCGCGCGACGCCTCGGTATAGCCGAGCGCCTCGCGGCGAGCCTCGAACGAGTCCCAATCGCGGACGCCCACCGTGCCGGCCGCATCGCGGACGACGTCCACGTCGAGGTCGACGAACACGAACCGCCCCCGTCTGAAGCGCACCGGGAGGGCCGCGTCGACCTTGACCTCCAGGATCGCGCCGGCCTCGTCGAGCTTCACCAGGATGGTTGCTGGAGCGTGGGTGCCCAGCCAGCGGAACGTCACGGTCGACTCCGGCTCGGCGTCCCCGGCGACGAACAGACGCCGCTCGTCCTGGCCCCGCACGTGGCGGACGACGCGCCAGCTCCGCCCCGCCGTCCCGACGAGGTCGCCATCCCAGTGCCAGCGCGCCAGGCGCTCGCCGTGCTTGCGCTTCACGACGACGACTCGCCTCGGCATCGCCAGTGGGCGGAACGGGCCCGGCAGGTCGGAATTCAGGCAGTCCGGCCGGCAGGTCATGTGGTCGCCGCGTCGCCGAGCGTCTCAGCCCACCGCTCGCCGGCCGCTCGCAGCTCGCCCGCGAGAGCAGGGGTGACCCTGCCGCGGACGTGCACGTCTCGCTCCCGGTAGTCGAGGTCGACGGCTCCGCGCTCGCGGACGCGAGCCAGCAGCTCGCCGGCTGTGTACGGGACGGCCACGTCGACGTCTTCCCAGAGCGAGGCGAGGAGAGCGGCCAGCTCGACGCGCAGGGCATCGAGCCCGAATCCCGTCCGCGCCGAGATGAGGACGCTCGCGGACACGATCGGCGCCTGCGCCTCCTCGCCGCCGGCGGCGCCGAGGAGGTCCGCCTTGTTGAAGGCCACGAGGCGGGGCTTGTCCCCTGCCCCCAGTTCCTCGAGAACGCCCTGAACGGTGGCTCGGTGCTCGGCGAAATGGCTGTCCGAGGCGTCGACGATCTCGATGAGGACATCCGCGCGGGTCACCTCCTCGAGGGTCGCCCGGAAGGCGTCTACGAGCTGGTGTGGCAGCTTGTGGATGAAGCCCACGGTGTCGGTCAGGATCGCGGATTGACCCTCGCCCAGCTTCACCTGGCGGCTGGTGGGGTCGAGTGTCGCGAAGAGGCGGTCCTCGGCGAGGGCCACCTCGCTGCCGACGAGCGCGTTGAGGAGGGTCGACTTCCCGGCGTTCGTATAGCCGACGATGGAGACGGTGGGCACGAGGCGCCGGTCCCGGCCGCGGGCCGCCGTGGCCCGGTGCTGGCGGACCTCCTCCACGCGCGACTTCATCTTCTTGATCCGCTCGCGGATGATCCGCCGGTCGGTTTCGAGCTGGGTCTCGCCTGGACCACGCGTGCCAATCCCGCCCCCCGTCCGCGAGAGATGCGTCCACATCCGCGTCAGGCGAGGCAGCTGGTACTCCAGCTGGGCCAGCTCGACCTGGAGGCGCCCTTCGTGCGTCCGTGCGTGCTGAGCGAAGATGTCGAGGATGAGACGGCTGCGATCGATCACCTTGACCTTGAGGAGCTCCTCCAGCGCCCGCTGCTGGCCCGGCGATAGCTCGTCGTCCGCGACCAGCACGTCGTAGCCGGTCTCGGCCTTCGCCGCCAGCATCTCCTCGGCCTTGCCCTTGCCGATGTACCAGTTGGGATCAACGTGGCGGCGGTTCTGCCACTCGGCGCCCACGACGTCGGCGCCGGCCGTCTCGGCGAGCGAGGCAAGCTCGGCGAGGCTGTCCTCGGCGCTCCAGCCGGGATCGTCCCCAGTGTCGACGGCAACCAGGAACACCTTCTCGAGGTGCGGCACGAGGTCGATGGAGGTGGCTCTAGGCATGCCGAAGGATACCGCGTGGCCTGGGTCCCGACGGCTTCCCTCCTCGCACGACGGCCAGGCGGGTTGGGCGGCGCGCAGCCGGCACGCTCAAGCAGCCGTGAAGGCGCGCGCGGCGTCGAGGGCACGGCCCGTCGTCGCCGGATCCGCCGCGTCGAGTGCGAGGTCGACTGGCTCGCGGCGGAACCAGGTCCGCTGGCGGCGGGCGAAGGCGACGTTGCGGCGGACGTTGACCTCGAGGAACCCGGCCCGCTCCACGCGCCCGTCGAGGAGGTCCCATGCCTCGCCGTACCCGATCGCGGAGAAGGCGGGCAGGCCGGGATCGAACCGCTCCCGAAGGCTGGCCGCCTCGGGAAGGAGGCCGCCGTCGAGCTGTGCCGCGGCCCGGTGGGCGATCCACGCCCGGTGCGCCTGGTGGTCCGCGAGGTCGAGCCCGATCCGCAGCACCCGGCCGCTGTAGCCGCGGGCCTGCGGGAGCGGGCCGTCGCCGCGCAGCGTCGCGATCTCGAGGGCGCGCACGACGCGCCGCGAGTTGCGCAGGTCCATGTGGGCGGCGAGCCCGGGGGCCGTCGCGCGCAGACGGGTCACGAGCGCGGACAGGCCCTCGGCCGCCAGAAGCGTCTCCAGCCCGTCGCGCACGGCCGGGTCCCAGGGCAGCTCGTCGAGCGCCAGTCCGCGTGCGACGGCGTCGAGCCAGAAGCCGGTGCCGCCGACGAGGAACGCGACGCCCCCGTCGCGACCGAGGTTGTGAAGCACGCCCGCCGCGTGAGCGGCGAAGTCGGCGACGGAGAACGGGGCATCCGGGTCTACGAGGTCGAGGCCGTGGTGGAGGATCCCTCGCCGCTCCGCGAGCGTCGGCTTCGCCGTCCCCACGTCCATGCCCCGGTAGACCTGGCGCGAGTCGGCGGAGATCACCTCCGCCGGACGACCCGCACCCGCGACGGCGAGCGCAAGCTCTATCCCGAGCGCGGTCTTGCCGGTCGCGGTGGGACCGCCGACGACGACGAGCGGCGGGAGGGCCGCTGTGCCAGTGGTCGCGTCCGTGGCGCTCCCCTCCTCCACCCTACGCCAGGACCCCGCGCAGGCTGTACATCCCGGCGCCGACGATGCGTGCGTCGACGATCGTGCCCGCGACCTCGGGAGGTCCCGGGAGGTGGACGAGCTTGTTCTCGCGCGAGCGCCCGACGAGGCGGACCCATCCCGCGGGGAGGTCAGTCGAAAAGGGATCCTCGCCTGCCAGGCCGGCCGGAGGTGCCAGGCGAATCCCCTGCGTCTCCGCCTCGTGGTCGTGGGTGCGAGGCCGGGCGACGGCGTCGACGAGGACCGACGCGGTGCTCCCCAGCCGCTCCCGGTTGCGCTCGAAGCCGATCTGCTCCTGGAGGGCCAGGAGCGCGTTGAGGCGCACGCGCTTGACGGCGGCCGGCACATCGTCGGCGAGGTGCATGGCGGGCGTGCCCGGCCGCGGGGAGTAGGCGGCGGCGAAGACCTGGTCGAAGCGGACCGCGCGGAGGAGGTGGAGGGTCGCCTCGAACTGGGCCTCTGTCTCGCCGCAGAACCCGACGATCACGTCGGTGCTGAGCGCGATCCCCGGGACAGCCTCCCTGATCCGGGACAGCCGCTCCCCGTAATGCTCGATCGAGTATTGGCGGCCCATCCGACGCAGGACGGCATCATCGCCGGACTGGACCGGGAGGTGGAGGGCCTCGCAGACCGATGAGCAGGTCGCCATCGCGTCGATCAGGCGGTCTGAGAGGTCCCAGGGGTGCGACGTGACGAAGCGCAGCCGCGGGATCGCGGGCTGCCCGTCCGCGTCGACGAGAGCGTCGATCGCACCGATGAGCTCGGCAAGGTCCGGCCGGCCGTGCCGGTCGAGACGGCGCCCGGCCCAGCGATCCTCCGTGGCGTGGCCGAAGCGCGGTTCGACGGCGAGGTCGTGGCCGTAGCTGTTGACGTTCTGCCCGAGGAGGGTCACCTCCCGGTAGCCGGCGGCCGCGAGGGCACGAGCCTCGGCGAGCACGTCGTCGAATGGGCGACTGCGCTCCGGTCCCCGGCTGAATGGCACGATGCAGTACGTGCAGGTCTTGTCGCAGCCGTAGATGATCGGCAGCCAGGCCGTAACGTCGGAGTCACGGCGCACCGCCCCGCCGTTCACCGCAGCCGCCCGCGACCGGGCGAGGTGGTCGGCCGCCGAGACGGCGACGCCCTTCACGAGCGTCGTTGCCGCGGTCACCGGGGCGAGGCCGACCGGGCCCTGCGCGGAGGCGAGCCCGAGCCGCTCCACGAGCTCGGGCTCCTCGTCGGGGCGCAGGAAGAGGTCGACCGCTGGGAAGCGTCGCGCGAGGCCGGCGCGGTCGCGCTCCCGCACGGCACATCCTGTCAGGACGACCCGCAGCCCGGGGTGCGCGGACTTCAGGGCGCGCAGCACACCCTGGCGGCCGATGACCCTCGCCTCGGCTGCCTCGCGAATGGCACACGTGTTGATGACGACGAGGTCGGCCGCCTCCATCGACGAGGCCTCGGCGCAACCGGCTGCGAGCAGGCGCCCCGCCATCTCCTCGGAGTCGCTCCTGTTCATCTGGCAGCCCAGGGTCCAGACCCAGAACCGCGGCAGTGTCCGGTCCTCGGGCCGGAACTCGCCGACTCTCTCGTCCGCTGCGGCAGCAGGAGGTCGCGGTGCCCCGCTCCCGGGCTGGGGTGGGATCTCCAGGACAGGCAGCTCGCGCGCCGTCACGCGGGGGCTCCCGCGCGCGGGCGCCTCGTGGTGAGGGCCTTCCGCAGTCGATCCGCGCTCGGATGCGGCGGCCCGAGCCGGCCCGCCGCCGATCGCCGGCGGACACCTGGCATCAGGCGTGCTCCACGATCCTGCGCAGTCGCTCGATGGCCAGGGCGCGCCCAGTGGCTGGATCGACGTCGACGCGGAGAGCGCCAACGACCACGGGCCATCCCCCCACCTCGAAGCGCGTCGGCAGCCCGTTCATGAAGCGCGGTAGGACGGTCGTCGGGTCGAAGCCGATGACCGAGTGCAGCGGCCCGGTCATGCCGAGATCGCTCTGGTAGGCGGTCCCCTTGGGGAGGATCCGCTCGTCGGCCGTAGCGACATGGGTGTGGGTGCCAACGACCGCGCTGACCCGCCCGTCGAGATGGAGCCCGAAGGCGTTCTTCTCGCTCGTGACCTCGCAGTGGAAGTCGACGACCCGGACCGGCGGCAAAGTGTCGGCCCCCTCGTCCAGGAGGCGGTCGGCGTCGGTGAACGGGTTCTCGATCGGGATCATGAAGGTCCGGCCCTGGAAGTTCAGGACGGCGACGTCGGTTCCGTCGGCGGCCTCGAAGACGCCCCAGCCGCGCCCGGGCACCCCGTCGCTGCCGTAGTTGTGGGGGCGCAGGATCCGCTCGTCCGACTCGAGCGCAGGATAGATCTCGCGCTTGTCCCAAATGTGGTTCCCGGAGGTGATGACATCCACACCGGCGGCGAACAGGCTCGCGGCGGTGCCAGTTGTGAGCCCCATGCCCCCGGCGAGGTTCTCGCCATTGGCAACGACGAAGTCAATCCCGTCGGCTGAACGGAGCTCGGGGAGGATCTGTTCGAGCGCCTCGCGACCGGGCTTCCCGATCACGTCGCCGACCAGCAGGATCCGGCACGGCCGGGAAGCGCGCAGGGCGCGCGGCGGCGAGCTCACCCGGCCCTACCGCGCGCTGGCCGTGGGCGCGCTCACGGCGGTTGCGTTGCAGCGATGGCGCATCAAGGTGTCACCGATCCCATGAGGCTGCGGCGATCCGGTCCTCCCGAGCCCGGCCGGCATGCCGGCCGCCACGAGGTTGCCGCGCCGCCGGCCGATCCTACCGCACTGCGCGGGGAGCGGTCCGGATCCGCTGCCCTGGTCAGAGCCAGCGACCCAGGACCGTCGCCGGCGTCACCTCGTAGCCGAGGGCCTCGTAGAACCCGCGAACATCGTCGTTCGTGTCGCGCACCATGAGCTGCACCTTTACCACCTGACGGGCACGCAGCCAGGCCTCTGCCGCCCCCATCATCTCGCGCCCCAGGCCGCGTCCGCGGGCGTCCTCGCGAACGGCAAGGTAGTAGACCCAACCGCGGTGCCCGTCGTCGCCGAGCATCACCGTCGCGACCAGGGAGTCGCCCTCGAGGCCGACCAGCATCGCCGAGGTCGCGCCCCCCAGGGCGCGCTCGAAGTCTGCCACGGGGTCGTTCCACGGCCGGGTGAGGCCAGCCGCCTCCCAGGCCGCGATGACGGCCTCTCGGTCGGGCGCTTCGGCGAGGCGGATCCGCATGGCGCCAGGATGACGCGACATCGGCCCCGCTGCGACAGCCTTCGCCCCACCGCTCATTTCGCGAACTCGACGGCACGCGTCTCGCGGATGACGGTCACCTTGATCTGGCCGGGGTACGTCAGGGACTCCTCGATCTTGCGCACGATGTCGCGCGCCAGCCGCGTCGCCGTGAGGTCGTCGATCTCCTCCGGGCGGACCAGGATCCGGACCTCGCGGCCGGCCTGGACCGCGAAGGTACGATCGACGCCCGGGAAGCTTCCGGCGATCGCCTGGAGGTCCTCCAGGCGCTTCACGTACATCTCGACCGACTCGCCGCGGGCCCCCGGGCGCGACGCGCTGATGGCGTCGGCAGCCTGCACGATCGGCGCCTCGACGCAGGCGTACTCGACCTCCTGGTGGTGCGCCGCGATGGAGTTGATGACCTTGAACGACAGGCTGTGGCGCTGGGCGATCTGGGCGCCGATTGCCGCGTGAGGACCCTCGACTTCGTGGTCCACCGCTTTGCCGATGTCGTGGAGCAGCCCGCCGGTCTTGCAGGCCTGGACGTCAGCCCCCAGCTCCGCAGCCATCACGGCCGCGAGGCGGCTCGTCTCGACGACGTGGTTGAGGACGCTCTGGCCGTAGCTCGTGCGGTACTTGAGCCGGCCCAGGAGGCGAAGGATCTCCACCGGCAGGCCGGGCACTCCGGCGTCATAGGCCGCCGCCTCGCCGGCCTGGCGGATCACGAGGTCCACCTCGGCTTGCGCCTTGGCCACGACTTCCTCGATCCGCCCGGGGTGGATCCGGCCGTCGGCCATGAGCTTGGTCAGGGCCATCCGGGCGATCTCGCGGCGGACGGGGTCGAAACCGGACAGGACGACCGTCCCTGGCGTGTCGTCGATGATGAGGTCGACACCGGTGGCCTGCTCGAGGGCTCGGATGTTGCGCCCCTCGCGGCCGATGATGCGGCCCTTCATCTCGTCAGACGGAAGGTGCACGACGGACACGGTGTGCTCGGCGGTGTGGTCGGCGGCAACCCGCTGGATGGCCGTCACGACGACCTCGCGAGCCTTGTCCTGCGCCTCGTCGCGGGCATTCCGCTCGATCTGGCGGGCAAGGCGGACCGCGTCGTTCTCGGCCTCGGCCCGGACCGCGTCGAGCAGCTGCGCCTTGGCATCGGCGGCGCTCATCCCGGAGATCTGCTCGAGAGCAGCGACTTGCTCCGATCGGGCCCGGACGAGCGCGTCGCGCCCGAGCTCCATCTCGCGTTCCTTCTCGAGGAGCGTGCGGTCCCGCTGCTCGAGGTGGTCGGTCCGCTGGTCGAGCTGCTCGTCGCGGGTGAGCAGCCGCCTCTCGAGCGACGACAGCTCCGCGCGCTTCGAGCGAGCCTCGTCCTCGGCCTCGCGCTGAAGACGCAGCTTCTCGTCCTTCGCTTCGAGGATCAGGTCTTTCTGTTGTGCGCGGGCCTCGGCGACGATCCGGGCAGCCTTCTCCTGGGCCGTCCGCATCGACTGGCTGACCCAGAAGCCGCGCGCTAGGAATCCGACCAGAAGGCCGCCGACGACGGCCGCGAGAACGGCCACCGCCACGACGACGGGATTGTCCATGGTGTGCTCTCGCCTCCCGTGCGGCCGCCGTGGGCCGCAGGTCTGTCGCGGAATCGGCGAAGGCCGGGCCGGCCCCACGGCGTCTCCACCGTAGGACCTGACCCCGGCGTGGGCTCGCCGGGATGGAAGTGACTCCTTGTGGCCGCGCAGGCGACCGGGCTGCTCACAGGGTACGGCCGGGGGGGCGGGAGGGTCAAACGGGAGGCCTGACGGACATGGTGCGCGCGTCGTCTGCCGCCCGTCGTCCTACGCTACCGGCCCACCCCCCGGGCGGCCAGCCATCCCGCGACCGCGGTGGCGCACACGTCGGGGGCGAACCCATTGCGGGCCAGGAGCGCGTACGCCTTCGCGCGCCGCCGGCGGGGATCCGGCTCGAGCAGGAGCGAGGATCCCCTTCGCTCCAGGAGTCGCAGAGCAGCGGCATCATCGGCGCCTTCGGCTGCGACGCCCTCGGCCGGCCCGCCTCCATGAGGCGCGGGCACACCGCGTTCATCGAGGGCGGCCGTGATCACCTCCGCAGAGACGCCCTTGCGATACAGCTCGGACCGGAGAGCCCATTCCCCGCGGGGACGAGCCCGGTCGCGCGACTCGATCCACGCCATCGCGAATGCAGCGTCATCGAGCATCCCGAGGTCGACGAGGCGCGCGACGGCGCCCTCCACCAGGTCGTCCCGGTAGCCGTTGTCGCGGAGGCGGCGGCGCACTTCGGCGATGGACCGCGGCCGAACCTCCAGGAAGCGCGCGGCGGCATCGAGGACGGCGGCGGGGTCGTCGACGGCGCCCCGTCGGGCGCGCGCTTCGGAGGGCGTCTCGGTGCGTCGGCGGGTCACGTCCGGCGCCTCTGGTGCGGCCTACTCGGCCTCTTCGATCCCCTCGACCGGGATCTCGGCGGTCGACATGCCTGTCCGGATCCGGCCCTCGATCTCGGTCGCGACGGCAGGGTTCTCCCGGAGGAAGACCTTGGCCGCCTCGCGGCCCTGGCCGAGGCGGGTCTCGCCGTAGGTGAACCACGCGCCCGTCTTCGTTACCACGTCCATGGCCACGCCGACGTCGAGCAGCCCGCCTTCGCGGCTGATGCCCTCACCGTACATGACGTCGAACTCGGCGACCCGGAAGGGCGGCGCGACCTTGTTCTTGACCACCTTGACCCGCACCCGGTTGCCCACGGAGTCCGTGCCGGTCTTGATCGTCTCGACGCGCCGGATCTCGAGGCGCACGGAGGCGTAGAACTTCAGGGCGCGACCGCCGGGCGTCACCTCGGGGTTGCCGAACATCACCCCGATCTTTTCGCGCAGCTGGTTCGTGAAGACGAGCGAGGTGTTGGAGCGGCTCACCGCGCCGGTCAGCTTTCGCAGAGCCTGGCTCATGAGGCGCGCTTGGATGCCCACGAACGAGTCACCCATCTCGCCCTCGATCTCGGCGCGCGGCACGAGCGCCGCAACGGAGTCGACGACGACGACGTCGATGCCGCCCGAGCGGATGAGGGTCTCGGTGATCTCCAGGGCCTGCTCCCCCGTGTCCGGCTGCGAGACGAGGAGCTCGTCAACGTTGACCCCACATGCCCGAGCGTAGCCGGGATCGAGGGCGTGCTCCACGTCGATGAAGGCCGCCACGCCGCCGCGCCGCTGGGCCTCGGCGATGACGTGCTGGCAGACGGTCGTCTTGCCGGACGACTCGGGGCCGTAGATCTCGGTGACCCGCCCGCGCGGGATGCCGCCGACTCCGAGGGCAAGGTCGAGGGCGATCGAGCCCGTGGGGATCGAATCGACCTGCTGCCTCTCGGCTGAGCCGAGGCGCATGATCGAGCCTCGCCCGAACTGCTTCTCGATGGCGAGGATCGCGGCCTCGACGGCCTTACCCCGCTCGCCCGCCGCCCGCTCACTCGCCTGCTCGACCCGCCGATCGCCGGTCACGGCCATCTCGTCACGCTCCTGTCCGTGCCCGTGGCACCGATGGAACGGACGACGTCGCGTCCGCCCCGGATCTCAGCCCTCGTCCGGCTCCTCGATTGTTCGCGGCTTCCGCTTCGGCTTGATGACCTCGACACTCTGCGGAGGCTCGAGCAGCGATTGCAGCTTCGGTTTCTGGTCGACCGCCTTGGGCTTCTTCTTCCCTTCGCGGTGAGGTCGGTCTCGGGATCCCATCGTCGAACGCCTCCGCGGAATACGAGCGTAGCGCCACAGCCTTCACGCGGACTGCACCGCCGCTTGTTCGCTTCGTCGCTGGCTGGCGAGCGAGCGCAGGTCCGGAAGGTGTTGAGGAAACGTCCCGGCGCGCAGCGCGGCCCGGATCTCGGCCATGAAGTCTAGGGTGAAGGTGAGGTTGTGACAAGTCGCCAGCCGGTACGCCAGGAGCTCGCCGGCCCGGAACAGGTGGGCGAGGTACGCCCGCGAGAAGCGCCTGCAGGCGAGGCACCGGCAGCCTTCCTGGATCGGGGCGGGATCATCCCGGAAGCGTTCGTTGCGGAGGTTGAGGCGTCCGCCGGGGACCCAGACCTGGGCGTTCCGCGCCACCCGGGCCGGCAGCACGGAGTCGAAGAGGTCGACGCCGCGATGGACAGCCTCCAGGAGGTCCGCAGGCGAGCCCAGGCCCATCAGATAGCGCACCCGTCGGTCACTCTCGAGCGCCGCCACCACGAGCTCGAGGACCTCCTCCCGCTGGGCCGGCGTCTCATCGCCCGCGAGGCCGCCGATGTTGAGCCCGTCGAAGGGCAGCCCGGCGATGAACGCCGTGGAGCGGCGCCGGAGCTCCGGGTCCAGCCCACCCTGGATCACGCCGAAGAGGGCCTGGTCGGGCCGGCGATGGGCGGCGAGAGACCGCTCCGCCCAGCGGTGCGTCCGCTCGGTGGCGATCGCGACGTCGCGCGGGTGCGTGGACGACGGCGGCACCGGCTGGTCGAAGGCGACGGCCACGTCGGCGCCGAGCGCCTCCTGGATCGCGATGGACGACTCCGGGGTGAACCGGTGCGGCGACCCGTCATGGTGGCTGCGGAACGTGACTCCGTCGTCGTCGATGACGTTGAGGTCACCAAGAGAGACAACCTGGAAGCCGCCGGAGTCGGTGAGGATCGGCCGGTCCCAGCCCATGAACCGGTGGAGCCCGCCGAGGCGCGCGATTCGCTCGTGGCCCGGGCGCAGGTAGAGGTGGTAGGTGTTCGCCAGGATGATCTGGGCACCGGCCTCTTCGATCTCGTCGGGGTGGAGGGATTTCACCGTCGCGTTGGTGCCGACCGGCATGAATATCGGCGTCTCGACGGAGCCATGCGCCAGCTCCAGCCGGCCGAGGCGCGCGCGGGTGGACCCATCGGCCGGCGGCGGGACGAGCACCTCGAAGCGGGCGGCGCCCGGCACGTACGCGCTCAGGCCTCGGGCGCCACGGCCGGGCCGTCCAGCGGGGCGGACGCGTCGGGTGCGGTGGGAGGAGATTCCCAGAGGGACGGATCGCGTTCTGAGCGCCTCGGCGGAATCTCGTAGCCGAGCGCGGCAAGGTGGTCCCGCGCCCGTCTCGGTGGCAACCCGCCCCTGTGGCGTCCGGTCGAGGAAGCCGATCCGGAGCAGATACGGCTCGTAGACGTCCTCGACCGTCTCGACCTCCTCGGCGAGAACGGCCGCGAGCGCCGCCACACCAACCGGCCCGCCACCGAACTTCTGGACAATCGACGCGAGCAGCCGACGGTCGGTGGCGTCGA
Organism: uncultured Chloroflexia bacterium; assembly: GCA_963698595.1. Taxonomy (GTDB): domain Bacteria; phylum Chloroflexota; class Limnocylindria; order Limnocylindrales; family CSP1-4; genus CTSoil-043. Next base: position 710,600 of record CAVORL010000006.1, on the reverse strand, counting down.
GCCCCTCGGAGTCGATCTCGAGGACCCCCATCGCCTCAGTCACCGCCCCACCGTCCACCCGGCCGTTGCCGTGGACCTCGGCATGGTCGCGGACGCGCCGCAGAAGCCTGTTCACGATGCGGGGCGTGGCCCGGCCCCGTGCGGCGATCGCCGCGGCCGCCTCCTCGGTCGCCTCGATTCCGAGGATCCCCGCCGACCGGCGGACGATGGCCCGCAGGTCCTCCTCCGCGTAGAAGTCGAGGCGGTAGACCGCCCCGAAGCGGTCGCGCAGCGGGCCGCTGATTCGCCCGGCCCGCGTCGTGGCCCCGACGATGGTGAAGGGCCGCAGGGTCAGGCGCAGGGAGCGCGCCGAGGGGCCCTTCCCGATCATCACGTCGAGGGCGTAGTCCTCCATCGCCGGGTAGAGGATCTCCTCGACGGCGCGGTTGAGGCGGTGGATCTCGTCGATGAAGAGGACGTCGCGCTCGTCGAGCGAGGTCAGGATCGCAGCGAGGTCCCCCGCCCGCTCGATCGCCGGCCCGGACGTGTAGCGGATGTTCACGCCGAGCTCGCGGGCGATGATCGTGGCGAGTGTCGTCTTCCCCAGGCCGGGAGGCCCGTGGAGCAGGACGTGGTCCGCGGCCTCCTTGCGCCGGCGGGCGGCCGTGAGCAGCACGCCCAGGCCGGCCTTCACCTCGCGCTGACCCAGGTACTCGTCGAGCGAGCGCGGGCGGAGCGAGCGCTCGATGACGACCTCGGTCTCGTCGACGAGGTCTGCTGCGAGGAACCCGGACGCGTCGGTCATCGGCCGGAGTCTAACACGATCCGAGCGCGAACCGCACACCTGTTCGAATGCACGTCAGCCCTCTCCGTGCGGCTTGCGGGCTCACCCCACGCCGGCCGAGATGCCCCGCAGCGCGGCCTTCACGCGATCCTCGAGCGTCCCGCCCGGGGCCGGCTCGCCTGCCGCCCTGGACGCTTCGCGAGCCTCCGCGAGCGAGTACCCGAGGGCCTGCAGCGCGGCCACGACGTCGCCTTCTGTCGGGCCGGCGGTGCCCCCCGCACTGCCCGCGGCTCCGGCCACGCCGGCGGCGGTCCCGGACGCGGCCACCTTCTCCTTGAGCTCGAGGATGACCCGGCCCGCGAGACGCTTCCCGACCCCCGAGATGGAGGTGAGGATCGCCTCGTCGCCCGCGAGGATCGCGAGCTGGAGCTCGGCCACGGGCCGGCTGCCGATGATCGCGAGCGCGACGCGTGGGCCGACACCGGTGACGGTCAGCAGGAGCCCGAAGAAGCCCAGCTCGTCGACCGTTCGGAGGCCGTACAGCGCCTGCAGATCCTCGCGGACCACGTGGTGCGTATGAAGCTTGAGGCGCCGCCCGGGCTCGGCGGCGACCAGCACGGCGGGTGTCACGAAGATGCGGTAGCCGATCCCCCCAACCTCCAGCACCAGGCTGTCCGCACCGACCGCGGCGATCGACCCGTCGACCGAGGCGATCATCCGGCGCGGTCGGCTGGGGCCCGCCGGCGCTCGCGCCGCGTGACGGGCCGGGTAGTGCGCCGGGCGCCCGTGCTCCGGGCGGTGCCGTCTCCCTCCTCCGGGACCCGCTCCTCGCGGGCGATGCGCGTCGCGCACCGCGCGCTCGTAGGGCGTCTCTCCCGCACGCCGCGGAGCGACGGCCGCGCGGTCCAGGATCCCTGCGTTGATCCGCTCGCCGGCGCGTTCGCGGTTCGCGGTCCAGATCGCGATCGCCAGCGCGTCCGCCGCATCGTCCGGCTGGGGCGCCTCGGGGAGCCCGAGAATCGCCTGCACCATGCGACCCACCTGCTGCTTGTCTGCCGTCCCGGATCCGGTCACCGCGAGCTTCACCTCGGACGGCGTCGCCTCCCGAACCTCGAGGCCGTGCGCCGCGGCGGCGAGAAGGACGACCCCGCGGGCATGCCCGACGGCCAGCGCCGTCTGGACGTTACGCGAGTGGAAGATGCGCTCGATCGCCAGGAACGTGGGGCTGTGCAGCTCGATGAGGTCGAGCAGGAAGCCATGGATCGCCAGGAGGCGCTGCGGGAGGGGCGTGTCGGCATCGGTGTGGAAGGCTCCACAGTCCACGAGGCGCAGCCGGGTCCCGGTCCGGTCCACGAGGCCGTATCCCAGCGAGGCTGTCCCCGGGTCGATCCCGAGGACGATCACCCGGCGACCTCCGCGAGGATCTCGTCGGTCAGCTCCAGGTTGCTCGTGACGCGCTGGACATCGTCGACGTCCTCGAGGTGCTCGACGAGGCGCAGGTTCTGGCGGGCCTTGCCGGTGTCGACCGTGATCGTCTGCTTTGCGATCATCGCAACATCGCCCGACTCGATCGCAACGCCGGCCTTCTCCAGGGTGCCGCGAACCGCCTCGAGGTCTCCCGGCTCGGTGTAGATCTCGAGGGGATCGGTCGTCGTCTCGACGTCGCTCGCCCCAGCGTCGATGGCCATGAGCGCGACCTCGTCCGGGTCCACACCCTCGCGCGGGACCGAGATCACGCCTCGCGGCTCGAACTGCCACGCGACGGCGCCGGACCCGGCGAGCTGGCCGCCGGCCTTGCTGAAGATGGAGCGCACCTCGGCAGCCGTCCGGTTCCGGTTGTCAGTCGCGACCTCGACGAGGACGCCGACACCGCCGGGTCCGTACCCCTCGTAGACGATCTCCTCGAACTGCTCGGCCTCGCCGCCGCCAGTCGCCTTCTCGACGGCCCGCTTGATCGTGTCGGCCGGCATGTTGACCGCTCGAGCCTTCTCGATGGCGAGCCGGAGCCGGAAGTTGCCCTCCGGGTCGCCACCGCCGGCGCGCGCAGCAACGGCGATCTCGCGCCCCATCTTCGTGAAGATGGCGCCGCGCTTGACGTCGTTGGCGCCTTTCTGGCGCTTGATCTGCGACCATTTGGAGTGACCGGACATCGGGCGCGAGTATAGCCGACTATCATGTTCCGAACGCCGGGCCCGGTCCGTCCGCAGCACCCGCGGGGCCACCCGACGACGTCCGGGCAGCGGGCATCCCGCCCGCCCCACGAGGTTCGAGGGCACTGATGACCACGAAGAGCGTCGACTCCCCCCACCTTCGCAGCGTCGTCCTCGCCGGCCACGCCGGTGCCGGGAAGACGACGCTCGCCGAGGCGCTTCTGTTCCGCGCCGGCGCGATCAATCGCCAAGGCCGCGTCGAGGACGGCACCGCCAGCCTCGATTTCGAGCCCGAGGAGCAGAAGCGGAACATGAGCCTCTCGCTCGCCGTGGCCTCGCTCGACGACGAGGGGAACCTCGTCACACTCGTCGACACGCCCGGCTACCCCGACTTCGTGGCCGAGGTGGTGGCGGGCTTCCAGGCGGTCGACGCAGCGATCGTGTGCCTCGATGCTACCGGCGGCGTCGAGCCCGGGACCGAGAACGCGATCGCCCTCGGTCGGGCGAACCGGACGGCGGCGCTCCTCCTGATCAACAAGTGCGACCGCGAGAATGCCGATCCGGGGGCCGTGCTCGACGCCCTCCGTGAGACGTTCGGGACGAAGATCGCCCCACTCCAGATCGCCATTGGGAAGGCCGACAGCTTCACCGGCTATGTCGACCTCGTCCACCGCAGGGCCTATGCCTGGGATGGCCGGCAGGAAGTCGAGGTCCCGATCCCGGCCGAGCTCGAGGAGGAGGTCAGCGCTCGCCGTGAGCAGTTGCTCGAGGCAGCCGCCGAAGCCGACGACGACGTCCTGACCAAGTACCTCGAGGGCGAGGAGATCAGCGACGCCGAGCTCGACGCGTGCCTCCATCGCGGCGTCCGGGACTCGGTCCTGGCTCCCGTCCTGGTGGCCAGCGCGACGAAGGGAATCGGTCTGCGCGGGCTCCTCGACGCGATGGTCCGCTACCTGCCAACCCCGGTGGAGGAGCCTCCGACCGTCGCCCGCGAGCCGAAGTCGGGCGACCCGGTCGAGGTCGGCCGTGACGCAGACGGGCCGCTCCTGGTTCGCGTCTTCAAGACCACCGCCGACCCCTTCGTCGGACGCCTCACCTACCTGCGAGTTCTCTCCGGGACGTTGCACAGCCAGACGCACGTCTGGAACGCCGAGAAGGGGGAGGACGAGCGAATCGGGCAGCTCCTCCGCCTCCACGGCAAGGAGCAGGAGCAGGTCGGTGAGCTCAAGGCCGGCGAGATCGGGGCCGTCGCCAAGCTGAGCGCGACCGGCACCGGCGACACGCTCTCGACGAAGGACGGGCCCCTCGTCCTCGACCGCCCGATCTACCCGGACCCCACGCTGGTCGTGGCGATCGAGCCGCTCACGAAGGCCGACCTCGACAAGATGGGCCCTGCGCTCCAGCGCATGCTCGAGGAGGAGCCCACGGTGCGTGTCGAGCGCAGCGCCACCGGCGAGCAGCTGCTCGTCACGATGGGCGAGACGCAGATCGCGGTCATCACCGAGCGACTGAAGCGGAAGTTCGGATCGGCGATCGCCACGCACACGCCGAAGATCCCCTACCGCGAGACGATCCGCGGCAAGACTCAGGTCGAGGGACGGTACAAGAAGCAGACCGGCGGCCACGGGATGTTCGGCCACGTCTGGCTGGAGATCGAGCCGAACCCGGACGGGGGGGTCGAGTTCGCCGAGCGCGTCGTCGGCGGGACGGTACCCAAGAACTTCTTCCCGGGCGTCGAGAAGGGAGTCCGCGCAGCCGCCGCCGATGGGATCCTCGCCGGATACCCGCTCGTCGACTTCAAGGCGACCCTCTATGACGGCTCATTCCACACCGTCGACTCGAACGACCTCTCGTTCCAGCTGGCCGCTTCGATGGCGATGCGGAAGGGGGTCGTGGAATGCCGGCCGGTCCTCCAAGAGCCGATCATGAACGTGGAGATCCGCGTCCCCGAGCGGTTCATGGGTGACGTCAACCGCGACCTGAACGGGCGACGCGGCCGGGTCCTCGGCATGGACATCACGGGCGACAGGATGCAGGTCATCACGGCGCAGGTTCCTCAGGCCGAGCTGTTCAGCTACGCGACGGAGCTGCGATCGCTCACCGGCGGGCGGGGCACCTTCAGCGCCACTCTCGACCACTACGAGGACGTCCCCTCGCATCTCGCCGAGAAGGTCATCGAGGCCCACAAGAAGGAGCAGGAGGCAGCCGGCCACTGAGGCCGGGGTCACGCTCGGGCGTGGCGCAGCCCCCACTCCCGCGGCGCGATCTCCAGCGCCCTGCCGACCGCGGGGAGCCGCCGTCCCTGAAGCTCAGGCTTCAAGAGCAGCCGCCAGGTCGAGGCGGCCGTCGTAGAGCGCCCGGCCGACGATCGCGCCGGCGCAGCCAATCTCGCGCACGGCGCGCAGATCCGCGACCGACGCGATCCCGGCCGAGGCCACGATCGCGCCCCGGCCGCTGCCGACGAGCCGCGCCAGCAGGTCGAGGTCCGGCCCCTCGAGAGTCCCATCGCGGTCGATCGCGGTCACTTCGAAGACCTCCACCCCGGCATCGGCGAGGGACTCGAGCGCCGTCCCCACGGGCACGCCGTCGCCACCCGCTCGCCAGCCATGCCCCACGGCGAGGCCGTTCCGCACATCCAGCGCTACCAACACGCGGCTCGGCCCATGCGACGCGACGAGCCGGCCGACGAACGCAGGGTCGCCGAGGGCAGCCGTTCCGAGGACGACCCGGGCCGCTCCGGCGCCAAGGATCTCCGCCACAGAGCTCTCGTACCTGAGCCCGCCTGCCACCTCGACGCGAGCCCGCTCCCCCACACGCTCGACCACCCGCGCCACAGCCCGGACTTGCCGGGCGCCGGGATCACGGGCGCCGTCGAGGTCGACGACGTGGAGCAACCGGGCTCCGACCTCGACGAACCGTTCGGCCACCTCCGCCGGGTCCAGGGCGTAGACCGTCTCGCGCCGAAAGTCGCCCCGCATGAGGCGTACGACCCGCCCTCCGCGGACATCGATCGCGGGGAGGACCTCGAATGCCTGAGATGCGGGCTTGCCTTTCGTCATGTCACTATGATAGCATGGTAGCAGGTTACTACGCTCACACCTCACCGCTTCGCGAGGCCTCGACCGATGCAGCCCCACCAGGACCCCTGGCGCACCGCAGCCGCCGACGCACTCCTCGACGCACTCCTTGATCTGGGGGATCGCGAGGAGGCAGCGGACTTCCTGCGTGATCTCTGCACGCTCGGCGAGCTGCGCGACATGACCCAGCGTTGGGCCGTCGTCCGGCTCCTGGACGATGGCCTCCACTACTCCGAGATCTCCCGGCGCACCGGGGCCAGCACCGCGACGATCACCCGCATCGCCTCGTGGCTGCATCACGGGGAAGGGGGCTATGCGGCGGCGCTGGGGAGAGCTCGCGCCCGCGGGACGACCTACCCCGAGGCACCGACTCACCAGGCGTCGAGCGGCCGGTGACCAGGCCGCGCATGACGCTCGCCGTCCCCAACAAAGGTCGGCTCGTCGAGCCGACGCTCCACCTGCTCCACGACGCAGGGCTCGTCTTCGAGGAGCGCGACCGGAGCCTCGTCAGCCAGGTCGAGAACGTCGACGTCGACATCCTCTTCGTTCGCGCAAGCGACGTCGTGGAGTTCGTGCGCGACGCCGTGGCGGATCTCGGCATCACGGGCGGCGACCTTCTCGCCGAGTCGGGGGTGGAATTGCCCGTCGTCCGGAGGCTGGGCTACGGGCGCTGCCGCCTGGCGGCCGCCGTCCCGGCAGACGCCCCCCAGCGTCGCATCGAGGACCTTGCCGGCCTCCGCCTGGCCACGTCCCACCCAGGCGCCACGCGCCGCTGGTTTGCCGACCACTCGATCGCTGTCGAGGTGATCCCGCTGTCGGGGGCAGTCGAGGTGGCGCCCCGACTCGGACTCGCCGAGGCGATCGTCGACCTGGTCTCCACCGGGACGACGCTGGCGACCAACGGACTGCGCGCGATCGGCGACCTTCTCGCTTCGGAAGCCATCCTCGTCGGAAACGAGGCCGCGCTGCGGGCGCGGGCAGCCGACGTCGACCGCCTCGTGACGATGCTGGGAGCCGTCCTCGAGGGTCGTCGCCGCAAGTACGTGATGATGAATGCGCCCGTCGAGAGGCTGGAAGAGCTCGAGGCGCTCCTCCCGGGCCTGGAAAGCCCCTCCGTGATCCCGCTCGCCCACGCCGGGATGATCGCGATCCATGCCGTCGTCGGCGCGGACGACGTGTGGGGCCTCCTGCCGCGGCTCAAGGCGACGGGAGCCTCGGGGATTCTTGTCCTGCCCATCGAAAAGCTCATCGCATGAGCCGGACCCCCGCCGGCAAGGCAACTCCCGGCAATCCCGCCGCGTACGTCTGGGAGGCGACCGACGAGCAGATCGCGGAGCGATACCAGGTGCCGCTCGAGCAGATTGCGCGCTTCGACCTCAACACCTCTCCCGCCCCTCCCGACCTGGCCCTGCGGCTGCTGCGCAGCGGCGCATACGGCCGGCCGATCTCGGAGTACGCGCCATCCGACTATCGCGTGCTCGCCGCCACGGCTGCGGCCCGCTACGGCGTGGCCCCCGACGAGATCCTCGTGGGAGCCGGCGCCGACGAGGTCCTCGACGTTCTCGCCAAGGCCTTCCTGCGGCCCGGCTCCGCGGCCGTGGTCCCGGTCCCCACCTACTCGCTCTACGCTGTCCTGACCGAGCAGCGCCCGGCGCGCCCGCTGATCGTCCCGCGACGGCCGGCCTCGGACGGCTTCGCCGTCGACGTCGATGCGGTCCGCGCCGCGGCCCGCGCCGCGGACGTGGTCTGGCTGTGCAGCCCCAACAACCCCACCGGCCTCAGCGAGCCGGAGGGCGCCGTGGCCGCGCTCCTCGAGGGACTCCGGGACGACGCGTCTGCATCCGCCCGCCTGGCCCCGGTCGTCGTCGTCGACGAAGCGTATGCCGAGTTCGCGGGCACGTCGCTGCTGCCCCTCCGCGCTCGCTATCCGCGGCTGGTCGTCGTCCGGACAGCCTCCAAGGCGTATGCGCTGGCCGGGATGCGCGTCGGCTTCGCGGTCGCCGGCCGGGACTTGCTGGCCGAGGTCGAGCCGTACCGTCCGCCGGGGTCCGTCTCCATCCCGTCCGTTGCCGTGGCGACGGCGGCGCTCGGCGATCCGGATCTTCCCCGCACCAACGTTGCCCGCATCGAGCGCGAGCGAGTGCGCCTCGCTGCCGCGCTCGCCGAGGCGGGTCTCCCGGCCGGCCCCAGCGTCACGAACTTCCTGCTCGTCGATCTTGGAACGCGGGAGGCAGCGCAGGTTCTCGCCAGCGGCCTGCTCCGGCGAGGGCTGGTGCCGCGCACCTTCGGACGCGACCATCCACTGGCCGGGCACCTCCAATTCACCGTCCGCGACGTGGTTCAGGACGACCGGCTCATCGCTGCGATCCGCGCGCTTGCCCCGAGCCTGCTGGCCGTGCCGGCCGCGGGACGCGCCGGCGCCGCGCAGGACCCCGACGAGCATTGAGCCCCTACGCCACCCCCACCCCACCCTCACCCCCCGATGACGATGGAGTCCCCGCCATGACCGCACCCCTCGGCAGCCTCTCCGTCACCACCCGCGAGGGTCGGCGCGTCGTCGTCGCCCGCCGCACGCGGGAGACCGACATCACGATCGGACTCGACCTCGATGGCAGCGGTCGCGCCGACGTGGCGACCGGGGTCGGGCTCTACGACCACCTCCTCAGCTCCTTCGCTCACCACGGGCTCTTCGATCTCCAGGTGACGGCGAAAGGCGATCTCGAGGTGGACGAGCACCACACCGTCGAGGACGTGGCCCTGGTCCTCGGGGCGGCATTCGCGGAGGCCCTGGGCGATCGGGCCGGAATCGTCCGCTTCGGCGACGCGGCCGTCCCGATGGACGAGGCACTCGCGAGCGCGGTCGTCGACGTTGGCGGCCGACCCTACGCAGTCCTGGACGTCCCCTTCAGGGGCGAGCGCATCGGGACGTTGCCGACCCAGCTGGTCGACCATGCGCTGGAGGCCTTTGCCCGGACCGCCGGTGCGACGCTCCATCTCCGGGCGCGGGGGCGCAACGACCATCACGTGGCCGAGGCGGCGTTCAAGGCCCTGGCCAGGGCGCTCCGCGCGGCGGTGGCCCCGGATCCCCGGAGGGCCGGGGTGGCCTCGACGAAGGGGAGTCTCGGGTGACCCGCGTCGCCGTCGTCGACTATGGCGCCGGCAACCTGGTGAGCATCGAGCAAGCGCTCCGCGTCGCGGGCGCGGACGTCGTGATCGCGCGCCATGCCGCCGATCTCGGTTCGGCGGACGGCCTGATCGTGCCGGGTGTCGGCGCTGCTGCGCCGGCGATGGCGCGCCTCGCGCGGCGCAACCTGGTGGAGCCGATCCTGGCCTGGATCGCGCAGGATCGACCGGTCCTCGGCATCTGCCTCGGGATGCAGCTCCTCTTCGAGGGCAGCGACGAGGACGGCGCGACCACCCTCGGCGTGCTCCCCGGGCGGACCGTGCGCCTCGCCGGTGCGCCGCACCTGCCTCACATCGGGTGGAACACCGTGCGCCGCCTCAGGCATCACCCGCTGTTCGACGGCGTGGCCCTCGACGCGCCGTTCTACTTCGTCCACTCGCTCGCGCCGAGCCCGGCTGGGCGCGAGGGTGCCTCGATCACCCTGGCCGTCACCGACCATGGCCCCGACTTCGTGAGCGCGGTGGCTCGCGGTCGGCTCGCCGGGGTCCAGTTCCATCCCGAGCGGAGCGGCGTCGATGGGCTGCGCCTCATCGCGAACTTCGTCGAGCTCGCCGCTGCGGCCCGGGCGGGCGGCCGCCCCGGCGGCGCGGGTGCCGGCGCCGCGACCGCCGGGAGGATTGCCTGATGCTCGCCGTCCGGGTCGTGCCCTGTCTCGACGTGGCGGAGGGCCGCGTCGTCAAGGGCACCCGCTTCGTGGATCTCGTTGACGAGGGAGACCCACCGGATCTCGCCGAACGATACGCTCGCGAGGGGGCTGACGAGATCGTCTTCCTCGACATCTCGGCTGCTCCCCAGGGCCGCGGCACGCTGCTCGACCTCGTGGAGCGGACCGCCCGGCGTGCCTTCGTCCCCCTGACGGTGGGTGGCGGGGTGCGGACGGTCGCGGAGATGCGGGACGTCCTGCGGGCCGGCGCCGACAAGGTCTCCCTCAACACGGCAGCAGTCGCCACCCCGGATCTCGTCCGCCGCTGCGCCCGTCGCTTCGGGGCGCAGGCCGTTGTTGTCGCCATCGACGCGCGGCGCCGCACCCAGCCCGGCGGACCCGGTGCCGGCGGTGAGGCGGCAGCAGGCTGGGAGGTCGTCGTCAAGGGCGGCCGCGAGGCGACGGGCCTCGACGCGGTCGACTGGGCCGTGCGTGTCGTCGGGCTCGGCGCCGGGGAGCTTCTCGTCACCTCGATCGACCGGGATGGCACGCACTCGGGCTTCGACACGACGCTTCTGCGGGCGATCTCGGATCGGGTCCCCGTCCCGGTGGTCGCCTCGGGTGGGGCCGCCGGGCCAGCCGACTTCGTGTCCGCGGTGCGCGACGGCGGAGCCTCGGCAGTCCTGGCAGCCTCGATCTTCCACCGGCGACAGCACTCGATCGCGGCGGTGAAGGCTGCCATGCAGGCAGCCGGGATCGCGGTCAGAGCGGTCCCGGAATCGGCGGCATGAGCACTCCCCTCCCCTCGTCGCCGGCCGGACCCCTCGCACAGCAGTCCCACGTGCGCTATGACGCGGCGGGCTTGGTCCCGGTGGTGGTCCAGGACGCCGGCGACGGGCGGGTCCTCATGCTCGCCTGGGCCAGCGCGGCGGCAGTGGCTGCCACCCTGGCCACCGGCGACCTGTACTTCTACTCGCGATCGCGGTCAGCTCTCTGGCGGAAAGGCGAGACCAGCGGCAACACGTTGCGCCTCGTGGACCTTGCCCTCGACTGCGACGGCGACGCGCTGCTGGCGCGCGTCGAGGCGAGCGGGCCCACCTGCCACCGCCTCGAACGGAGCTGCTTCGACCGGGACGGGACTGCCGGCCCGGGGCAACGCCTGGCTCCGTCGCCAATCTCCGGCGACCAGGGGTTCGCTTGGCTCGAGAACCTCTGGGCGACGATCGTCGACCGGGCAACCACCCAACCCGAAGGGTCGTACACGGCTCGGCTGCTTGCCGCGGGAGTCGACGGACCCGCCCGCAAGGTGGCTGAGGAAGCGACCGAGGTCCTGATGGCCGCCAAGGACGACGCAGTGGCCGCCGAGGGATCTGGTGACCACGCCGCGACGCAGGATGCCCTTGTCGGCGAGGTCGCCGACCTCGTGTACCACCTGCTCGTGCTCCTCGCCGAGCGCGGCATCCTGCCGACCGCTTTGATCGAGCGCCTGCAGAGCCGGCACGGAAGCTGACCCGCACGGACCGGGCCGCGCACGCCCCACCGGTGAACGGGGCTCAGGGCAGCTCGTGATGGGCGCGACAGCGCGCCTCGTAGGTCTCCCGCTGCGGTGTCGTCGTCTCCACGGCCAGGCCGCCGACGACCACCACGGGCTCGTTCGCGCCCGCCGGCCGTCCGTCGATGAGGCGCTGGGTTCGCGTGGCCTCCTCCCCGCAGACCGTGCAGATTGCCGAGAGCGAGCGAATGTCGTCGGCAATCGCGAGGAGCTCGGGCATCGGCCCGAACGGGCGGCCGCGGAAGTCCGTGTTGAGGCCACAGCAGACGACGGTGCGCCCCGCGCCGGCGAGCCGCTCGACGACCTCGACGAGCCCATCCGCGAAGAACTGCGCCTCCTCGATCGCGATGACGTCGGCCCAGGCGTCCTTGGCGAGCGTCTCGATCTCTCCCGGCTCCGCGACCGAGGTCGACTGGAACGCCGCCCCCGACCGGCTGCGCACCACCTGCAGCTCCGTCCGATCGTCGATCGCGGGGCGCACCAGGAGGATCCGGCGACGCGCGATCTCGGCGCGCCGGAGCAGCCGCAGCAGCTCGTCGGTCTTGCCGCTGAACATGCACCCGGAGATGACCTGGACGTGCCCGCGGGTCGCCACCGTCATGAACGCTCCGGGCCCCGGACCAGGACCCGCTGGTCGCGCTTCCCTCGCCGAACCAGGAGGTAGCGGCCGGCAAGCAGGTCGTCGCTGCCGAACGTCGCCGCCGCATCCCGCACCGGGAGGCCGTTCACGTGGACGCCGCCCTGCTCGACGAGGCGGCGACCGTCGCCCCGCGACGCGGCAGCCCCGGTGGCCACGAGGATCGAGACGACGTCGAGAGGCTCGCCGGCCTCGGGCCATGCCGCCGCAGGGATCTCCGCCGCGAGGTCGCCGAGGGTCTGCGCATCCGCCTGCGCCGGGTCACCCCCGAAGAGGATCTCGCTCACGCGTACGACGCGCTCCGCGGCACCCCGGCCGTGCGTGCGTTCCGTGACGTCGCGCGCGAGGGCCCGCTGGGCCACCCGACGCTCGGGCGCGGCCGCGTGCTCGGCCTCCAGCTCGTCGATCCGCCCGCGGTCGAGCATCGTGAACCAGCGCAGGTAGACACCGACATCCCGGTCGTCGCTGTCGACCCAGTACTGGTAGAAGCGGTACGGCGAGGTCAGGGACGCATCGAGCCAGATCGACTCCCCGGACTCGCTCTTGCCGAACTTCGCGCCCGACGGCGAGAGAAGGAGCGGGTAGGCCAAGCCGTGCGCCGCCTCGCGATCGGTCTCGCCCGCCCGCGCCGTGCGCCGGATGAGCTCCAGGCCCGCCGTGATGTTGCCCCACTGGTCGGCACCCCCGCACTGCAGCTCCACGCCGTAGGAGCGCCGCAGGTGGGCGAAGTCTGCCGCCTGGAGGAGCATGTAGCCGAACTCCGTGAACGAGAGGCCCTTCGCCAGGCGCGCCTGCACGGAGTCCTTCTCGAGCATGTACGGGACCGTGAAATGCTTGCCGACATCGCGCAGGAAGTCCAGCAGCCGCACCTCCCCGAGCCAGTCGAGGTTGTTGACGACCAGGGCCTGGGTCGGGCCGGGCGCGAAGTCGAGGTAGCGGGCCAGCTGGTCGCGGATCGCGTGGACGTTGGCCTGTACGGCTGAGCGGTCGAGCAGCGGCCGTTCCGCGGACCGGCCAGAGGGGTCGCCGATGAGCCCGGTGGCGCCACCCACGAGTGCAACCGGCTGGCCGCCTGCGCGCTGGAGGCGCATGAGCCCGAAGACGGGCACGAGGTTCCCGACGTGGAGCGACCGAAAGGTCGGATCGAACCCGTTGTAGGCGCGGATGGGCTCGTTCGTCGCGAGGCGTGCCTCCAGGCCCTCGGTGACGTCGTGGACCAGCCCGCGCCAGCGCAGGTCCGGGAGCAGGGTGGCGAGGCCGGTCGCGTTCACGGCGTCACATTCGTCTGCGCACACGCGTCGCAGCACCTCGGGGGCACAGAACGGGGATCCATGACCGCTATGCTATCGTGACCGACGCCATGCAGACCAGCCTCGCGCGGCGGCAGCGCCGCCGCCGGAATGGCTCCGGCCAACGGCCCTCGGGCGGCAGGCGCACCGTCACCGGCATCGCGGTCGCCATCCCGCTGTTCCTTCTCGCCACCTTTCTCGTGGTCGGGATGGTCGGGTTCGCCGGCGTCGTGAGCGCCTTCACGTACTACAGCCAGGGCCTGCCGCCCCCGGAGGACGTCGACAAGATCAAGTTCGATCAGGAGACGAAGCTCTACGACCGGGCCGGCGCGGTCGAGCTGGCGACCTTCGCCCGGGAGCGTCGCGACGTCGTGACCTTCGACCAGATCCCGCCGCTCGTCATCGACGCAACGACCGCCGTGGAGGACCGCACCTTCTGGGAGAACGCGGGCTTCGATCCCGCGGGCATCGTCTCGGCCGCCCTCGACACGATTTCAGGCAACGCCAGAGGCGCCTCGACGATCACTCAGCAGCTGGTCCGCAACCGGCTCCTCCCCGAATCCGCGTTCACCACGACCTACGAGCGCAAGATCCGCGAGATCATCCAGTCCATCCGCCTCACCCAGGCCTACCCGGGCGAGGATGGCAAGCAGAAGATCATCACGGCCTACCTCAACGACAACTTCTACGGCAACAACAGCTACGGCATCGCCGCGGCGGCCCGGGGCTACTGGGGCATCGAGCTCAGCGATCTGACCCTGGCCCAGGCAGCGCTCCTCGCCGGCATCCCCCAGGCCCCGAGCGACTACGACCTGGTACGCAACGCCGTCGACGAAGAGCTCGCCGACGGGGACACGCGCCTCGTCGTCCCGGACGATGCGCCCATCGTCGTGCGCCGCAACAGGATCCTCGAGCTCATGAAGACCCGCTCCGTCCTCACTGCCGGCGAGTACACGGCGGAAGACTACGACCGGGCCATGGAGGAGCCGGTCGTCCTCGATCCGCCCACCAGCAAGCGGATGCTCGCGCCGCACTTCGTCCTCCAGGCCCGCAGCCAGCTTGGTCAGATCCTGTGCGGCGCCGACGCCGCAGACAACTGCCCACAGGTCGACACGGGTGGCTACCGGGTCGTGACCACGCTCGACTGGCGGATGCAGAAGATGGCCGAGAAGTGGGTCGAGGCCGGCGCCCGGGCTCCCCAGGCCAGCGACACGGCCGCCTACCTCGAGGGCCTCGGGGTCCCGAATCAGCAGTGGATCCGCAACATGGAGGGCCGGGGAATCCAGAACGCCGCCCTCGCGGCGGTGGACTACCGGAACGGCGAGGTCTACGCCTACGCCGGCAGCGCAGGCTTCTACCTGAAGGGGAACCGCAAGTTCCAGCCGCAGTTCGACGTCCTCGAGGACGGCTGGCGCCAGCCGGGCTCCGCGTTCAAGCCGATCAACTACGCGATCGGCATCGAGGACCGCACCTTGACCGCGGCGACGCTGTTCATGGACGTAGTCACCGACTTCGGCGGGGGCTGGACCCCGGTCGACGCCGACCGGCTCGAGCGCGGCCCCCTCCGCCTTCGCCAGGCGCTCCAGGTGTCTCTCAACATCCCGGCGATCAAGGCGGCCATCCGGATCGGCCCGGACCGGGTGTTCGAGCGCGCGCAGGACTTCGGGATCCGCTACCGGACGGCCTCGAACCCGGGCGGTGCCTCGATCGCCATCGGCACCGTCGAGGTCCACGTCATCGATCTCATCAGCGCCTTCGGAACGATCGCCAACAACGGCGTCCTCGTCCCGCGAACGATGGTCCTCGAGGTCCACAACGCCGCCGGTGAGAAGATCTGGCCGCTCGAGGGCGCGACAATCGAGTCCCGGCGCGTCATCAGCGCCCAGGCGGCCTTCGTCATGACCGACATCCTGGCCTCGAACACCGACCCGGCGCAAAACCCCTTCTGGAGCCTGCGCAAGATCACGGACGGCAGCACCCGCCGGCCCGCCGCGCTCAAGACCGGAACCACGGACTTCACACAGGACCTCACGGCGGTGGGCTATCTCGCGCCGCCGAAGGATCCCAACGCCCCGGCGCTTGTCGTGGGCGCGTGGATGGGCAACAGCGACAACTCCGTCCCCAAGAACGCCGTCGTCGCCCTCGAGTCGGCGGCCTCCCTCTGGCAGTCCTTCCTGACCCAGGCAAGCAAGGGCACGCCGATCGCCGACTTCCGACGGCCGCCCGGCGTCGTCCAGGCGACGGTCGATGCCTTCAGCGGCATGAAGCCGGGGCCCTTCACCACGAAGACGGTCAAGGAGTGGTTCATCGAGGACACGGTTCCCCGCCAGGCCGACAACACGAAGGTCGGGATGGAGATCGACGTGGCCACGGGCAACCGCTGGCAGGAAGGGTGCGTCGGCCCCCAGAAGGTCAAGGGCTTCCTCGACCTGTCGGGCGTCGAATCGGAGTTCAGCTCGTGGGCGAAGTACAACCAGGGCTGGATCACTCGCGCGGCCCGGGGGTCGGGAGTCGCCGGCGGCCCGGAGCGCACCCGGACGACGTACTTCTATGAGTCAGGCGTCTGGAACCCCTTCGGGAGCACGTGGGGGGCACCGTTCGCGCCCCGCAAGGACTGCGAGGTCCCGGTGGCAACACCGACACCGCTTCCGTCGGGAGAGCCGCTGCCGAGCGACTCGATCCCGCCCGACTCCACCCCCACCCCGACACCACCGCCGGGCGGCAGCGGCTGATCATTCCGGGATCGCGCCGGGAGCACCGTCAGAAGCTGACGACGGTCGCCCCGTCGCCACCTTCCCCGCGCCCGCCTGGCCGAACCTGGCTGACGAGAGGATGTGCCGTGGCGGCCGCCCGCACAGCGTCGCGCAGGGCCCCCGTCCCGAGCCCGTGCACGATCGTGGCCCGGTCGAGCCCCGCCAGCCCCGCGTCCCCGAGGTAGCGGTCCACGACCTCCAGCGCCTCCTCGACCCGCGCACCGCGCACGTCGAGCGTGGAAGCGATCGTCCGAGCGCGATCCAGACGCAGCCGGGCGATCCCCGAGGCAACCTCCTCGGATCCCCGCCCGGGCCCGGGTCGTCCCGGGCCGTCTCCCGTGGCGGCTGGCAGCTCGAGCTCGGCGGTCGGGACGGTGACCCGCATGCTGCCGACCTCCAGCGTCGCCCGACGCCCCCCGCGCTCGAGCGCCACGATTCGGCCATCCCAGCCGGCGCCCCGGCTGCGTGCCCGAGCCCCCACGCGCCACGCGATCGGCGCGGCCTCCGCACGGGCGGGCTCCGGCGCAGGGGCAGGAAGCCGCCCGAGGCGCTCTTCCGCCCGCTCCACGATCTCGTCGAGGGCAGGGGCTGTGACCGTCTCGCGTTCGAGCCGGCGCCGTGCGCCGCGGATGTCTGCACGCAGGTCCTCGACGAGTCGCTCGGCATCCGCGCGGGCGGTCGCCAGGGTCTCCTCGCGTTCGCGACGCGCCCGTCGCCGCTCCTCGTCCGCGGCTCGTCTCGCGTCTCCGGCTTTCGCGTCTGCGGCTCGCGCCTGCTCGAGGGCCTCGCGCACCGCTGCGTCGGTCGCACGGATGGAGGCCAGCGTTTCCTCGAATGCCTGCTGGCCCTCGGACAGGCGCGTGCGGGCCGCCGCAACGATCTCGCCCGGCAAGCCCAGCCGCTCGGCGATGGCGAACGCCTGGCTGCCACCGGGAAGCCCGATCCGGAGGCGATACGTCGGCGAGAGTGTCTCCAGGTCGAACTCGACGGACGCGTTGCGCACGTCGGGCGTCGTGTGCGCGTACACCTTCAGCTCTGCGTAGTGGGTGGTGGCGGCCACGAGCGCACCGGAGCACAGGAAGTGGTCGAGCAGGGCCTGGGCGAGCGCGGAGCCCTCGGTCGGGTCGGTCCCGGCCCCCAGCTCGTCGAGGAGGACCAGGGCGCCGGGTCCGGCGACGGCCGTGATGCGCACGATCGAGCGAAGGTGTCCCGAGAACGTCGAGAGCGACTGGGCCACGGACTGCTCATCCCCGATGTCGGCAAAGATGTCGCCAAAGATCGGAAGCCGGCTGCCGGGGTCGGCCGGCACGTGGAGGCCGGCCTGGTGCATCAGGGCGAGCAGCCCGATCGTACGGAGCGTGACCGTCTTGCCCCCGGTGTTCGGTCCCGTCACGACGAGCGCCCGGAAATCCGTGCCCAGCTCGACATCGATCGGGATGACGCGGCCCGCAAGGCCGGGGTGTCGGGCGCCCTTGAGGACGATCTCGGGGCGGTCCGAGGTCTCCGCCCGGACCGCGTCCATCTCCTCAGCGAGGCGCGCCTTCGCGCTCCACAGGTCGAAGCGGGCAAGGGCGTCCAGGGTCTCGCTGAGCGCGCCGGCCTGGCTCCCAACGAGCACCGAGAGCTCGTCGAGGATCCGCTCGACCTCGGCTGCCTCGGCAACCTGCATCTCGCGCCAGGCGTTCCCGAGCTCAACTGCCACAAGCGGCTCCACGAACAGCGTCTGGCCGCTGCCCGATGCGTCGTGCACGATGCCCTTCACTCGGCTCCGCGCCTCGGCACGCACCGGGATCACGTAGCGCCCGTTGCGCTGGGTCACGATGGGGTCCTGCAGCGCGCTGCCCACCTCGCTGGAGTGGACGAGCTGCTCCAGCCGGGATCGGAGTCGCTCGTACGCGATCCGCGTCGCACGGCGGAGACCACCCAGCCGGGGCGAAGCCGTGTCCAGCAGCTCGCCCGTGGGATCGAAGCTGCGCTCGAGCGTGGAACGCACCGCCGGGAGCGGGTGGAGGCTCCGCGCCAGCTCGTGGAGCAGTGGCCGGCGGTCGTCGGCCAGCATGTCCCGCAGCCGGCTGCCGGCCTCGAGTGTCGCGGCGATCGCCGCGAACTGCCCGGCATCGAGCCTCCCCCCGCGGGCCGCACGGTCGACGGCCGGGCCGATGTCGTGGGCCCCGCCAATTCCCGCGCTGGGCCGCTCGGCCAGAAGCGCCCGCGCCTGCGTCGTCTCGTCGAGCCCGATCGCCACCAGGACGGGGTCGCTCGTTGGCGTGAGCGCCTCCGCGAGGCGACGTCCGGGACCGAAGCCCGTCGCCACCGCAAGGCGTTCGCGGACGAGCGGGAACTCGAGGAGCGTGATCGACTTCGCGTCCATCAGCGGGCGGCGCCCTCGTCGCGGGCAGAGACGTCCACGAACCGCCAGGCGCGGTCCGCCCAGCCGGGACCCGCGTACGCGACGCCGACGCGGGGCGTCGCCTCGATCGACACCCGCCGGGCTCCCGCATGCGCCGGCTCGAGCCGCAGGCTTGCCCGCGGGTCGAGGAGGTCCGCGCCATCGTCGCCGCGTTCGACGGAGAAGGCCGCGCCGACGTTCCCCGGACCCGCGCCGAGGCGGCCGGTCGCGAGGCGCCCGTAGCGCACGCGGGTCGCGGCCGGATCCGCGCGATCCGCTCGTCGCGTGGCGATCGCGCGCCGCGCGCGCGCCGCGCGCATCAGCTCGATGCCCGCGACCGGCTGCACGGCACGGAGGAGGATCGCCGCGGGCCTCCCCACGGGGCCGACGACGACGTTGAGACAGGTATGCATGCCGTAGACACCGTACACGTACGCGCGGCCCGATGGGCCGAACATGGAGGCGGCCCGCGAGACCGACCCGAAGCGCGCGTGCGAGGCAAGGTCCTCGGGCCCAGCGTAGGCCTCCACCTCCACGATCCTGCCGACCCGCACGCCTTCGCCGTCGACGCGCACGAGATGGTGCCCGAGAAGTCCCCGGGCGGCGGCGTCGACGGGCCCGAGCAGGAGGAGCGCTAGCGCAGCGACGGCGCTCAGCGGTAGCGGTCGGCGATGTCGGCAGGCGTGATCCACCCGAACAGCAGGAAGAAGAGCGGGATCAACGCAGCCCGGTAGAGCTCCGCCACCTGCGACGCGTTGTAGAAGCCGTAGATGTCCCGCAGGAAGCCGATCTCGCCGCGAGCCGCGGGGATGCCCTGCAGCGCGTAGTACGAATCAAGGACCAGGATCATCGTTCCCACGAGGAGAAGTGCCTGAACCGCTCCCAGGATCCCTCCCACGAGCTCGTCGATCGCCGTCGCCTTGGTAAACAGCTGGGTCCTGCGGTAGAACGTCTGGACGATGATGGAGCCGGCGACGTAGATCGTCACGAAGCTCCCCCGAACGCCAGCATGTACACGTACTGAACGGGCAGGTGCGTCCAGTACTGCGCCAGCCAGGCGCCGAGCGGATCGCGCAGGTTCAGCGCGAGGAGCAGCGAGACGAGGAGGATGGCAAGTCCGAGGAGTCGGCGCAACGTCCCCTGGATGTACCCGATGACGAAGAAGCCCGCCACGAAGAACGCGGCCAGGATGTCGAACAGGTTGAGTCCCTGGATGAACTCGACGACGTCCACGCAGCCTCCATGCCCGGGCGCGGCGAACCGCGCTCACTCCCTACGTTTCGCCACATCCCCGGCGACCGCCCGAACTGTACGTCCCGGGTGCTGGCAACCGCAACCCTGCGTCGCCGCGGTGCACCGGAACCCGTGAGCCGTCAGGCGCGTAGGCGCCCGCCGTGCCGCGCCGCGACGGCCTCGACGAGGCGTCCGATGACCGCGTCGGCCTCGCCCTCCTCGAGCGCGCCCTCGCCGGCGCGCAGGCCGATCCGCCAGGCGAGGCTCTTCTCCCCCGCCACGAGCGGCGCGCCCCTGTAGACGTCGAACAGGACGGGGGCCTGCATCCATGGCCCACCGGCGTCCCGGAGCGTTGCTGCGACGTCACCCGCCGCAGTCTCCTCCGTCACCACGACCGCGAGATCGCGCTCCACCTCCAGGCGCCGACCCGTCGTCGAGAGGCGCACGACCGGCAGCTGACCTGCGGCCAGGCCCGCCACGGCGAACTCGCCGACGACAACCCGCTCGGTACGCAGGTCCCACGCCGCGAGCACCGCCGGATGCACCTCTCCGACGAGGCCCCCGACGACGTCGCCCGCTGCGACCCGCGCCGCGCGTCCCGGATGGAGGGGAGCGCCGTCCCGGTGGGCCGTGAAGACGGCCTCGGGCGCCCCGAGCGCCCGCGCCACGAGGCCGACGACGGCCTTCCCGTCTTCGAGGCTCCAGGCACGCCCCGGGAGGTCCCACGCGGGACGGCACGCGGATCCCGCCAGCAGGAACGCGAGGCGCCACCACTCGGCGGGCTGGCCGTCCCGGGCCACGGCATAGCCTTTGCCGATCTCGAAGACGGCGACGTCCCCGCGGCCGTGACGTTCATTGACAGAGAGGACGTCGAGGAGGCTGCCCACGACGCCGGAACGGAGCACCGCGTGGCGTTCCGAGAGCGGGTTGCGAAGTCGGACCGGCCGACCCTCGACGGCCTCTTCCCCGGGGACGCCGTCGGCCGCACCGATGGGCCATTCGATGTGCGCGGCGGCGCTCTCGGCCACGAGGGCCGGCGTCAGCACCTCGGTGAGGCCGGCGGCGGCGAGCGCCCGGCGGACGGCGTCGCGGCGCTCCAGCGGGTCGGGCCGGAAATGCGGCATCGGCGTATCCGGCGTCTTCGTCGGGACCGCGTCGTAGCCGCACACGCGGGCGATCTCCTCCGCGACGTCCGCTTCGACCTGCAGGTCGCGGCGCCAGGACGGCACGCTGGCCAGCAACGCACCACGTCCCGAGGCGACGGCAAGAGACCGCTCCCCCACCGCGATCGAGACCTGCGTGCCGGGTGGCGCGTCATCGACAGTGATGCCAACTCGCGCGAGCAGCGCAGCCTGCTCGGCCGCGCTGAAGCCCGTCCCCAGGAGCCGGTTGACCCGCGCCGGCCGGAAGGCTACGTGGGCGGAGCCCGCCTCGTCAGGTGCAGTGTCGACCCGGCCCAACGCGGCGCGGCCACCGCCCCAGGCCACGACGAGGTCGGCCGCGCGGTCGGCGCCGATACGCGCGAGGCGCGGCTCCTGGCCCCGTTCGAAACGGAGGCTCGCCTCGGAGCGGAGAGCGTGGCGAAACGCCGTCCGCCGGATGCTCACGGGATCGAAGATCGCCGATTCGAGGATCACGCCATGCGTCGCTGCCGACACCTCCGACGCGGACCCGCCCATCACGCCCGCGATCGCCAGCGGCCCGCGGGCATCCGCAATGAGAAGCGTGTCCTCGTCCAGCTCGCGCTCGACGTGGTCCAGCGTCTCGAGCCGCTCGCCGGGCGAGGCTAGCCGTACGACGAGGCCGGCACGCCCGGCGGCATCGGGTGCGACAGTCGCCGCGTCGAAGGCGTGGATCGGCTTGCCCAACTCCAGCATCACGTAGTTCGTCGCGTCGACCACGTTGTTCACCGGCCGCATCCCGGCAGCGAGGAGGCGCATCTGCACGCGGTCCGGAGACGACCCCACGGCGATGTCGCCCACCCAGCGCCCCACGAAACGGGGGCACAGGCCGGGTTCCCTCACCTCGACGCCGAGACGCTCCGTCGCCGAGGGCCCCGGGCGGTCCTCCGGACTCGTGGCCGGGAACCGGATCGGCGAACCCGTGATGGCCGAGACCTCGCGGGCAAGGCCCACGAGCGACAGGGCATCCCCGCGGTTCGGCTTGACGTCGATGTCGAGCACGATGTCGCCGTAGAGGTCGACCATCGGCACGCCCAGCGGCGTGTCGTCCGGCAGGATCAGGATGCCGTCGCCGTCGGCGGTCAGCCGGAGCTCGTCGCCGGAGCAGAGCATCCCATTGCTGACGACCCCCATCTTCTCGGTGCGCTCGATGGCACGGTTGCCCGGGAGGACAGCACCCGGAAGGGCCACCGGCACGCGCTGACCAGGGGCGATGTTCGTCGCCCCGCACACGATCTCCAGGACCTCCGTGCCAACGCGGACCTTCGTCAGCGAGAGCCGGTCCGCGAGCGGGTGCTTCGCCACCTCGAGAAGCTCACCCGTGAGGACGTTGCGCCAGTCGGCTCCCCAGCGCTCGATCCCCTGCACCTCCATGCCCAGGAGCGTCAGCCGCTCGGCGAGCTGCTCGGGCGTGAGCGGGACGTCGACGTAGTCGGCGAGCCAGGAGAGCGGGACCCTCATCGGAACTGCTCCAGGAAGCGCAGGTCGTTCTCGAGGAACCAGCGCACGTCCGGGATCCCGTGGCGCAGCATGGCGATCCGGTCGACGCCGAGACCGAAGGCAAACCCCTGGTAGCGCTCGGGATCGATCCCACCGAACTGGAGGACCACCGGGTGGACCATCCCTGCGCCGAGGATCGTCATCCAGCCGGTCCGGCCGCAGGCCGGGCACCCTGGGCCTCCGCACACGAGGCAGCCGATGTCGAAGGCGACCGAGGGCTCCGTGAACGGGTAGTAGCCGGGCCGGAAGCGGGTGGCGGTCCCGGTCCCGAACATCGCGTGGGCGAACTCCACGAGCTGGCCTTTGAGGTCCGCGAGGCTCGTTCCCTCGTCGACCATGAGCCCCTCGACCTGGAAGAACTCGGAGGCGTGGGAGGCGTCGGTGGCCTCGTAGCGGAAGCATCTCCCGGGCAGGAGAGCCCGGATCGGGGGATGCTCGGCCTGCATGACGCGGATCTGGCCGGGCGACGTGTGGGTCCGCAGAAGGCCGCCTTCGAGGTCGACGTAGAACGTGTCCCACAGGTCCCGGGCGGGATGGTCGGGTGGGATGTTCAGCATCCGGAAGTTGGTGGCGTCGGTCTCGACCTCGGGTCCCTCGTAGGTCACGAAACCGAACTGCCCGAAGATCTCGGAGATCCTCCCGATCGTCTCCACGATCGGATGGAGGGCACCGCGGGGTAGATCCCGCGCCGGGGCGGTCACGTCGACGGTCTCCGCGGCAAGGCGGGCGTCGAGCGCGGCGGAGCCGACCCGCTGGCGGGACTCTGCGAGGGCAGCGTCCACCGCGCCGCGAACCTCGTTGACGACGGCGCCGACGCGCGGACGGTCCTCGGGCGGCAGCTCCCCGATCCCCCGCATCAGGCGTGACAGCGCTCCGCCCTTGCGGCCGAGGTACTGGACGTCCAGCTCTTCGAGCGCTGCGAGGTCCGGGGCGACCGCGATCCGCGGCAGCGCCTCGTCGCGAAGGTCGCGGAGTTGGGTGGTCAGCGTCGCGAGGTCCACGGCGGGAGCGAAGCCTCCTTCTCCTGGTCCGGGACTCGCGGACTCCCGCTGGGTGCTTCCCGCGACGGTCCTGCTGCGCCGGCCGGGAGCAGGCCGGGACCCGGACGGGCGATCAGGCGCCCCGGGCGACCTCGACGATGCGGCCGAACGTCGCCTCGTCGCGCACGGCGATGTCGGCGAGGATCTTGCGGTCGAGCTTGATCTCGGCTCGCTTCAGCCCGCTGACGAAGGCGCGGTAGGGCACCCCGTGGAGCCTTGCTGCCGCGTTGATCCGGACGATCCACAGCTCGCGCATGTCGCGCTTGCGGACCTTGCGGTCGCGGGTGGCGTAGGCGAGCGCGTGAAGAAGCGCCTCGCGCGCCGGCTTGACCAGGCGGCTTCGCGTGCCCTTGCGGCCCTCGGCCGCGTTGAGGAGCCGCTTGTGGCGGCGATGGGACGTGACGCCCCGCTTGACGCGTGCCATCGGGTCAGCCCTTCTTCAGGTACGGCAGGAGACGCGCGACCTGTTCGGCGTGAACCCCGCCGATGATCGCCTTGCCGGCATAGCGTCGCCGACGCCGCGACGACTTGAGCTCAAGGTGGTGGCCCCGCCAGGACTTCACGCGGATCGGCTTCCCGCTGCCGGTGACCCCGATTCGCTTCTGGCTGCCCTTGTGGGATTTCATCTTCGGCACGCCGGACTCACTCTCCCGTCGTCGCGGGCGCTGGGCCCGCTGCGTCGACCGCGACCGCCGGAGCGGCTCCCTCGACCTCATCCGGCTCGGACTCCTCGGCCGGGGATCCTTCCCCTGCTCCGGCCTCCCGCGGCTTCGGCTTGTGGGTCGACGCGATCGTGATGTGCATCGATTTGCCCTCGAGGAGCGGTGCTCGCTCGAGAACCCCGTGGTCCTTGATCAGGTCCGCGAACCTGCCGAGCAACTCTCGCCCGAGGTGCGGGTGCGTGAGCTCCCGGCCGCGGAACTGGACGGCGACCTTGATTCGGTCGCCCTCCTCGAGGAACTCGATCGCCCGGCGCACCTTCGTATCGAAATCGCCCTGGCCGATCTTCGGCTTCAGGCGGATCTCCTTGAACTCGACGGACCGGGACTTCCGCTTCGCCTCCTTCTCGCGCTTCGCCAGCTCGTACTTGTACTGGCCGAAGTCGAGCAGTCGGGTCACGGGCGGCGAGGCCGTCGGCGCCACCTCGACGAGGTCGTAGCCGCGCTCCTGTGCCATCCGGAGGGCATCCGGTGTGGGCATCACGCCCATCTGGTTCCCATCCTCGTCGATCACCCGGACCTGTGCGATCCGGATCATCTGGTTGACACGCAGCTCTCGGCTTATGGTCGGCCCCTTCGCGCTGATGGGTCTATCCGCGCCCGAAAACATGCGTGCGAAGACATGCACGAACCGGGCGCGGTTCGCTGGCCGAGGATAGCACAATCGCGCTGCCCCAGGCCAATCCCGGGTCGCGGCGGCGAACCGCCCGGGAGGTCACTCCGGGCGTCGAGCGGCGGCCTCCTCGGCCAGGCGGGTCGCGAGCTCCTCCCAGCCGACCGTCTCCTGCGGCTCGTCCTTCGTCGCGCCGCGCCGCCGGAGGGTTGCCGCGCGCGCCTCCACCTCGCGGTCGCCGAGGACGACCATGTACGGCACCTTCTGCTCCTGGGCGAGGCGGATCTTGTTCTGCATCCGGCCGTCGGAGGCATCGACCTCGACGCGCACTCCAGATGCTCGGAGCACGGCGGCCAGCTCCCGGGCAGGCTCGACGTGGCGGTCGGCAATCGGGATCACCACCGCCTGCACGGGAGCACACCACAGCGGGAATGCTCCGGCGAAGTGCTCCGTGAGAACGCCGATGAATCGCTCCAGGGACCCATAGATTGCCCGGTGGATCGCCACCGGGCGTTGCTGGTGCCCCGCGTCGTCGATGTACCAGAGGTCGAACCGCTCGGGGAGCATGACCCGGTCGACCTGGATCGTGGCGGTCTGCCACTCGCGACCCAACGCGTCCGTGATCTGGATGTCGATCTTCGGCGCATAGAAGGCCCCGTCCTTGGGCTTGACGCGGAACTCGAGGCCCGAGCGCTCGAGCTCTGCGAGCATGACCGCCTCGGTCTCCTCCCAGGTCGCGATGTCGCCCAGGGCCTTGTCCGGCCGCGTGCCAAAGGTCAGCCGGGGGGCGAGGCCGAACCACGAATAGGCCTCCCGGATCTCGCCCATCAGACCCTCGATCTCGGCCCCGATCTGGTCCGGCCGGACGAAGAGGTGCGCGTCGTCGGTCACGAAGTTCCGCGCCCGCGTCAGGCCCGAGAGGACTCCCGAGAGCTCGTAGCGGTGGAGGACACCGTACTCGGCCACGCGCAGGGGCAGGTCGCGGTACGAGCGGAGCCGGCTGCGATAGATGAACGACGACTCCGGGCAGTTCATCGGCTTGAGGCTGAAGGTCTGTTCCTCCGCCTGGACCAGGAACATGTTGTCGCGGTAGTGATCCCAGTGGCCCGACTGCTCCCAGAGCTTCTGGTGGACGAGCGGCGGGGTGCTGATCTCCTCGTAGCCGCGGCGCTCCTGCAGCTCGCGCATCGCGCCCAGCAGGGTCTGGTAGAGGCGCCAGCCCTTGGGGTGCCAGAAGGCGGCGCCCGGGCTGACGTCATGGAAGCTGAAGAGGTCGAGCTGCACGCCCAGGCGCCGGTGGTCGCGCTTCTTCGCCTCCTCGCGCCGCCACAGGAACTGGTCGAGCTGCGCCCGGTCCTCCCAGACCGTGCCGTAGATCCGCTGGAGCATCGGGCGCTTCTCGTCGCCCCGCCAGTAGGCGCCCGCCACGGACAGGAGCTTGAACGGAC
The DNA here is from genome assembly GCA_963698595.1 of uncultured Chloroflexia bacterium. Lineage (GTDB taxonomy): Bacteria > Chloroflexota > Limnocylindria > Limnocylindrales > CSP1-4 > CTSoil-043. The sequence continues at coordinate 684,429 of CAVORL010000006.1, read as the reverse complement.
CGATCTCCGCGGTCGTCGCGACGTGCGGGCCCTTGCACAGGTCCGAGAAGGCCCCGTGCTCGTAGAAGCTCACCACCGGGACCGGCTCCCCGGCGGCCGCCGCCTTCGCCGCGAGGTCGTCGAGGATCTCGACCTTGTACCCCTCGCCGCGGGACGCCACGAGTGCGCGCGCCTCTGCGAACGGTAGCTCGCGCCGGACGAATGCATGACCGGCCGCGACGCTCTGCCGCATCCGCTCCTCGACGGAGACCAGGTCGTCCGGCGTCAGCGGGCGGGGCAGGTCGAAGTCGTAGTAGAAGCCGTCCTCGATCGCGGGTCCGATCCCCAGCCCGGCCCCCGGGAAGAGGTCGAGGACGGCCTCGGCCATCACGTGCGCCGCCGAGTGACGCATCGCGTCGATCGGGTCGTGGGCCCCCGCGTCGAGGAGCTCCTCCGCGGATCCACGCTCGGGCGCCTCGAGCGCCTCCTGGAACTCGATCGCCTGCTCATCGGCCATTCTCAGCGCCTCCTGTCCCGGAACACACAACAACCCCTCGTCCGCGCAGGACGAGGGGCCGATGCCTCCCGCGGTTCCACCCGCATTCGCCCGGACCGGTAGCACCGGGGGCGCACTCTTGGCCGCGCTAACGGGCGGATCCCGGGCCGGTTCGCCGACCGCTCGCGGGTGGTGCCGTGCCGTGCGTCGCCACCGCGGGTCTCAGCCGATGCCCGCCGCTCTCTGGTGCTCCGGATCCGGCGCGACGTGTCCCGTTCGACGCGTTCGCAGTCTGGTGGGCGGTAGAGGACTTGAACCTCTGACCTCATGCATGTCAAGCATGCGCTCTAACCAACTGAGCTAACCGCCCCTGTGTTCGTGCTCACGATGCCGACTTGACCCGCATCTCTCGAGCACCGCCGGCTGGTGCCTGTCAGAACATCTGTCGAGGGCTCCAGCGATGCCGGTCAAGTCGACCACCGTGGACCTGCATCTTAGCGCGACCGTCGAACTGGCGAGGGGAGGCGCACCCGGCGACCGGGAGCCGCGCCTTGCCCGAGATGCGCGGGCGACTCCGCCGTGCCAGGCGGCGAGGGCCGGACCGGCCGAACGTTGGCTGCGCTCGTCCTCGGGGAGGCCCCGGACCTATGGCCTCGAGGGCACCGCGTGGCCGGTCTCGCAGGCCCAGGCGTTGACGTCCGTCCAGCGCCAGAAGGGCACGTTCCTCGACCGAACCGAGCCGCTGTCCATGTGTCCGAGCGGTGCCGGAAAGTCGCCGCGAGCCATCAGCTGGCCGACGTGCTCGAGGGACGTGCCCAGCCGGCGCGCCACCTCAACGTCAGTGACGAGCTTCTCCCCTATTCCACCGCACATGCCTCACCTTGTACAGGAAGTTACCGACGGCGGGATCTTCGCACACCTGCGAGCAGGACTCCGCATGCGCGCCAGAACCCCGACCGCGACCGCCTGTTAGGCCGCGCGGAGCGGGCCGCGAGTCATCGGGCCCAGCTCCGTCCGAAGGAGCGGTCGCGCACGATCCGCCCCAGGTCCAGGCGCCCGACGGCGCGCAGGGCCGGGTACTGCAAGAGCAGGCCCACGACGAGCATCGCCCCCGCCGAGAAGATGATCGTCGTCGGGCGGACGCGCAGGTGTTCACGGTGCGGGACTCGACGTCGACCCGGGCCCTGTGGCCCCGGGCCTACCAGCGCGGTTGGAGGGCCCGGACGATGATGGCGAGGCCGATCAGGATGATGAGCAGGGGCCCGACCGGGATACTCACGCCGAGGACGCTGCTCAGGCCGGACAGGAGCGCGATCGTCCCGAGGATCAGCGAGAACCAGCTGACGCGGATCCCCAGGAGCATGCGAGCGGCATTCAGCCCGAGCATGATGACCCCGGCCCCGATCAGCCAGGTACCCTCGGGGACGCCCTTCACGAGGGCGAACCCGCCAAGCATGATCAGAAACAGCCCCCAGCCGATCGTCTCGAGCCGCTTGTTCAGGTCCTGCTTGCGTGCCGCGTCGGGCATCGACATCCGGGAGAGCCTCCGTGGAGTGCGTGACGGCAGCGCCAAGGATACCCACTCGAGGCCAGCCGGCAACCAGCGCCCGCCGACTGCCTCTTGCCCGCGCCACGGAACATCTCGCCGCGGTGGCTCAGCCCGTCGGCGGTCCCGCAAGGAGCTCGGCGAGCGCCGCACCCGTGATGCCGCAGCCCAGCCCCAGAGCGAGGGCGACGCGCGCCTGCACCGGGGTCAGGTCGCCGGCGAGCGCGATCCCAGCGCGAAGCCATGTCGTCCCACCGCCGGGGAACGCATAGAGCGGCCCGACGGCCCCGGCGCCTGTCCGCGAGGCAAGCGCGACCGCGACGCCCCGCTCCCGTGCCTCCGCCGCGGCGCGGAGAAGATCCGGGTGGGTGTTGCCCGCCCCCGGTGCCGCGACCACGATCCCGCGGGCACCGGCACGCACGGCCGCGTCGACCAGGGCCCCGTCCGTGTCGAGGGCCGCGACGACGATCGTGACGGGCAGCGCCGCGGCCGCCGGCGTGACCGGCAGGCGCCGTCGCGATCCCCGTTCGCGCAGCCGCACGCCCCCCTCCCCTACCCGTCCAATGGGCCGGCCTTCGCGCGTCTCAAAGGCATCGACGGCGGAGGCGTGACGCTTCGCAACACCGTCCGCGGCGTGGACACGGCCCCCGAGGGTCACGAGAACGCCGCCGCCACGGGCCCCCCGGGCCGCAGCGACACGCACCGCGCCGAGCAGGTTGGCGGGCCCATCCCAGCCCTCCTCGGTCGCGTTGCGCATCGCCCCGGTCACCACGAGCGGCCGTACGTCAGCGTGGCAGAGGTCCCACGCGAACGAGGTCTCCTCCAGGGTGTCGGTCCCCTGCACCACGACGACGCCGTCGAGCCGCGGATCGAGGAAGGCTTCATCGGCGACGCGGCGGATTCGCAGGACGTCGCCGAAGGAAAAGTGGCTGGCCGGCTTCCGCCCGAGGTCGATCGGCACGATCTCGGCGCGCGTCGCAAGGCCAGGAACGGACTCCAGCAGCTCGGCTCCGCCGAGGGTAGGTACGGCACCGCCGGCGGCCGGATCGACCGTCATGCTGATCGTCCCGCCGGTGAAGATCACCGCGACCCGCGGCAGCCGGCTCACGGCTCGTCCGGTGATGGGCCGGGCGGGTCTCGGGGAGCGACGGCGTCCACCTGGTCGGCGGCATCGGTCGGGGGCGTCGCGATGGGCACCCCGCGCGGAGTCTCGCGGCGGACGCCGATGGAGACGAGGCCGACCAGGAAGACGGAGGTTGCCGCAACCATGACCACCGGCATCGTCCCGATCACGTCGGAGATGTAGCCGACGACGATGATCGGCAGGAAGCTGCCGATCGAGACCAACATGTTGAGGATGCCGAAGACCCGTCCCCGGACCGCCTGCGGGATCTCGGCCTGGAGCTCGGTCTGAGCCGGGATGGCGACGGCCGCATAGCCCACACCGGCGACGAATGCGATCACCACGACGATCGTGAGAACGCTCACGAAGCCGGACATGTCGGGGGCAGGAACCGCGTCGTTGACGTCGAGGATGACCTGGGCGATGGGGCCCGCGACGGTGATGAGCGCAAGGCTCACTCCGAGCACGATCAGGCCGGCCTCGATGAGCCGCCGCCGCGGGACCCGGCCGTGCAGGAAGTTCACCAGCACCGCCCCGGCGACCACGCCCACGCCGAGCGGCAGGACGACGACCACGAAGTCCTCCGGGCGAAGGCCCAGCACGGTCTCCGCGAAGCCCGGGCCGAGGACGCCGAGGACGCCGACGATGGACGCTGCGATCCCCAGGTACGTCAGGCCCCAGCGGACGATCGGGTGCGCCCGCACGTAGGCGATTCCCTCCCGGAACTGCTCGACGAAGGAGCCGACGGCTTCCTCGGCCTCGTGCATCGTGTCGCCATGCGACGCCGTTCCCGGCGGCGCCGCCGGAAGAGTCCAGCAGAAGGCCGCTGCCACGAGGTAGAGCCCAGCGACGATCACGATAAGGATCGTGGGGTTCGCAAGCTTCACAACGAGCGGCCCCAGGACCGTGAACCCCATGGCAAACGCGGCGTTCATGGTGAGCATGAACACCCCGTTCGCTGCCGTCAGCTGGGACCGCGGCACGACGATCGGGATCATCGACAGCTCGGCCGGGGCGAAGAAGGTCGTGACGATCGAGATCAGGGCATTGAGAAGGAAGACGACCCCGATGTTCGCGTCGAGCACTGCGAGGGCAAAGAACAGGCCGGCCCGGAGCACGTTGGTGACGACGAGGACCAGGCGACGGTCGAAGCGGTCGACATAGACGCCGGCGAAGGCGCTGAAGAGCACGGCCGGTGTAAGGAACGTGAGGATGAGGAGCGAGACAGCGCCGCTGGAGGACGTGGAACCGTAGACGAGGATCGTCAGGCCGTACAGGACCATGTTCCCGCCGACCTGCGTCGCGAGCTGCGAGAGCCAGAGAAGCAGGAACGGCCGGTTGGCGAAGACGGCGGCGGCTCGCGTCTCGGGCCCCGCGACCGTGCGGGCGTGCTGGGGTGCGCTCACGCCACCGGCTCCTCGGGACCGCGCACGACGAACCCGGCGAGCCGCCGCTCCACCGTGCGTCGTTCCACGAGCACGTGGCGCCCGCACGTGACACAGCGCAGCCCGATGTCGGCGCCGAGGCGATCGACATCCCAGGTGCGGCCGCCGCACGGGTGCGGCCGGCGGAGCTCGACGCGGTCGCCCTCCCGGAAGGGGATGGGGCCGCTCATGCTGGCGGACGGCATGGCATCGCCGCCGAGAGTAGCACCCCGGCGACCCGCCATTCGGCAGGCTCCCGCTACGGCCGCGGCTTCCCGATCACGGGGACAAGCGTCCGCTCGCTGGCCGGCAGCACCATCGCGTCGAGCGGGGTCACCTCGACCGCCACGTCCGGGTACCTGGCCTTCAGCTGCGCCACGATCCCCCCCGCCCGGGTGAGGGCACCAGTGAGCGAGGCGGGATTCCCGATGGCCTGGACCTCGATGCTGGCGTTGAGGGGGACGTTCTCGATCGACAGGCTCCCTGGGAAGCCCGCCACGACGCTCGCCGGAACCACGCGGACGCCGCCCATGGCCAGGGCCTCAGCCCCGGCGTTGCGTAGCTCGTTGAGCAGGTCCGAGGCCCCAGCGGCCGGCAGCCTTCCGGAGATGACGACCCGGATCCCCGGGCCGCTCGCGGGATCGAGCCCGGCCCAGATGCGGATCCGCTCGAGGTCTCCTCGCAGCTGTCCGACCGATGTCTCCCCGCGAGAGCCCGCGGCGGCGAGGGATTCGATCTGTCGTCGCAGGTTCGACACATCGGCGCGCAGCTGGTCGTTGCGTGTGGTGAGGTTGGTGATGAGAAGGGTCAGGCCCTGGGACGACTGCTGTTCCAGGCCCGTGCCGGCCGTCTGTGCCCTGAACTGGACGACCAGGAGGAACCCGAGCAGGAGGGCGACTGCGCCGACCGCGACCTGGCTCCGCGAGCTGCGCATCCTCACGGCTCCGGGGTTGGGAGAGGCGCGGGCGGCCGAGCGTAGCGCAGCGTGGCTGAGCCGGCATACGCCGGCACGATCACGTTGTCGGGCTCGGCGAAGGAGAAGCGGATCCCGTAGCGATCGGCGCGTGTCTCGATGAGCTCCACGAACCCGGGCGACGAGGCGACGACGTCGTAGAGGTCGGGTGGGCCGATCGCCGACACCTGGTACGGCGGGGCGAGGTATGCCGAGTTGACGAGCACGCTGCCGCCGATGTCGAGGATCGCGGTCGACGGAGCCATGCGTTCGCCGTTGACGGCCACCGCCTCTGCTCCGGCAAGCCAGAGCTGCTCGACGACCGTCTGCAGGTCCTGGGCGGTCACCCGGTACTCCGCGCTGGGATCGCCCGGGGCCACCGGGACCTGCGAGTCCTCGAGCTGAAGGACGATCCCGGGTCCTTCGAGCGCGACGATGCCGGCCGCCACGCGGGCCGCGAGAAGCGCGTCGTTCAACCGGCGGACGAGGAGGTCGCTGCCGGTCGCAGCCTCCTCGGCCGCCGTGATCTGCCCCCGCAGCGCGAGGATCTGCGCCTTGAGGGCCTCCTGTTGCTCCTGGAGCGTGAGGACTGCCTCGACGAGGGGCTGGCGTTCCTGGGTCGTGTAGCGGACGCGGGGCGCCTCTCCACGAACCTGCGCGGCAACGAGGAACCCGAGCGCGACGAGGGCGACGAACAGGGCGATCTGCCACATGGGGAGAGAGCGGATCCGGGAGCCGCGGGAGCTCACGCCGGCGGTCTCGGGTGCGTACCGCCACTCCGGTGGCGCCGGGCATACCCGATGAAGCCGCCGATGAGGAGCCCCACCGCCGCCAGCAGGACGAGGAGCGTACCGTCGCCGAGGGGCGATCCTGGTCCGGCGTCCTGGTCCGGCGTCGGGGATCCGCGGGCGCCGCCCGGCGCGGGGCTGGCGACCCCCGGCGCGGCTGGCGCGGCGCCGCCGTCCGTCCATCCCGGTGGCACTGGTCCCGCCGGGGCGGGCTGCGGACCATACCGCGTCGGCACGGCCGCGCCGAGGTCGTCGAGCCAGGCCCGCTCGAAGCCGGGAACGTCCAGGCCGACCGCGGCCGTGAACGCCTCGTCGTCGGTGACGCCATCGGCGTAGCTTCGGATCAGGCGCACGAGGGCATCGGAGCCCTTCTCCCGAACGAGGAAGTCGACCGCCGAGACGCTTTCCGCATAGGCCAGCAGGAAACGCCCGGCCGTCGTCGGGAACTCGCCACCCAGCGCCTGCAGGGGCATCAGCCGGTCGTGACCGGCCGCCGCCTTGACGGCGGCGCGATCGGACGACGTGTATCCCTCCGACAGGTATGTCGCCACGCCCTCGTTGAGCCACCGCGGAGGGAAGTGATACGGGTTGCGAACGGCGGTGTCGAAGACGAGGTGCGTCAACTCATGTGGGATGACGATCCCCACCCAGGGGTCCGTGACGTCTCCGGGTCGGATCAGGGCGAACATCGTCCGGGTGTCCGAGCGGGCCTGCCCGCCCACGTTCTCGCGGGTGCCCGGCCCGAGCGCGTCGTAGAACGCGCCCTGGTCGGCGTACACGAAGAAGTCGACCGGGTCGGTCTCGGTCACGCCGAGGAAGTCGCCAGCCTCGCGCACGGCCCCCTCGCCGATCTCGAGGGCGCGCCGCCCGAACGCGTCCGACCCCTCGTACCAGTGAAGCCGCACGAGGTCGCCCTCGAGTGTGCGCCAGGCGAACCGCGTGTCGGCGTACAGCACGCGCACGAGCGGACCTATCGATGGGGCGATCCCGCGATCCACCGGCACGACACGCCAGCGGGCGGTGATCGGCGTGTTCGGCGCGATGTGCCCGTGCTCCGAGATCGACGTGCGGTGCACGAACTGGCTCAGGCCGGGCGCGGTGGCGGCGGCGACCTCGATGACAACCGGCCCGAGGCTGTCGGGATAGTCCAGCAGAAGCTCGACACGCGCCAGCGGCACGGGGCTCGTGATTTCCTGCGTGTAGGCGACGCCCGTGCCGAACGTCGCCTCCGCGGTCGAGGGGCCGAAGGTCGGGGGCGCGGCACGGGCCGAAGCGGGCGCGAGCAGCACGCCGAGCAGGGCGAGGAGCGGGGCGACGGCACGGAGACTCATTGGTCGTCCCAGGCGAGGCCCGCGAGCCGGAGAATCCCCAGGCCATTGGACGTCGCGCCCAGCAGTCCCGGGCGAGCCAGGGCGGCCGACGTCCCGTAGCTCACGGGCACGACGGGGACCTCCTCGCGAAGGATCGCCTCGGCCTCGTCGTAGCCCTGCCGGGCCACGCCCGGGTCGCCGGTCCCGACGGCCCTGGCGATCGCGGCATCGAACGCGTCACTCGACCACCCCCCGTAGTTGTTCGGCTGGCCGCTGCCGAGCAGGATCCCCAGGAAGTCGTTCGGAGACGGGTAGTCGGCGATCCACGAGAGCGCCCAGAGATCCGGCGAGTCCTCGCTCCCGAGGCGCCCGAACAGGGTGGCGAAGTCGAGCGCCTCGTACTGCACGTCGACACCCAGGTTCTCGCGGAGCTGCGCGAGGATCGCCTCGTCGTACCCGGTTCCGCCGGTGACCAGGGTGACGGTCGGGAAGGTGCTCGGGTCCGCGAACCCCGCCTCGGTGAGCAGGCGCCGCGCGTTCACCGGGTCGAACGGCGGCAGGAAGCGCTCGTCGCTCCGACCCGGAATCCCGGGCGGCACCATGGAAGTTGCAGGCAGGGCCGCAGTGCCATCGGCGAGGCCGGCGATGCGCGTCCAGTCGACGGCCTCGCCGAAGGCCCGCCGCACGCGCGGGTCGTCGAAGGGCGGCCGCCGGGTCTCGAAGCCGTAGTACGTGACGGAGAGGTCGGCCCACTGGCGAAGGCTCGGCCCCAGGTCGGGGTCGTAGCCGAGCCACGACACGTCGAACTCGCCGACGGGCGCCCAGTCCAGCTCACCCGCCGTGAAGACGTCGACCGTGCTCCGCCCGCCGATGTCGGACACGAGCGTGACGTTGGCGATCGCCGGCGGCCCGGCCCAGTAGTTGGGGTTTGCCCGGAGGGTGAGCGACGTGGCTGAACTCCCCGCGAGAACGTAGCCACCCGATGCGACGAACGCGGAGCCCGCCTGCAGCGCGGCCGGGTCGCGCCCCACCCCCGGGGGAATGACCGCGAGGGTGGGACTGGCGGCGATCGCGGGGAAGTCGCCGGCGGGCCGCGTGAGGTGGACTTCCAGGGTGCGCCCGTCGGCCCGGATCCCGACCCCGTCCGAGGATCCTCGGCCGGTGACGTACTCGAGCGCCCCTTCGACGTCGTAGAGAAGCGACGCCAGCGGCGACGGTGCGACCGGATCGATGATGCGAAGCCAGCTCCGGCGCACGTCCGTGGCCGTCAGCGGCGTCCCATCCGAGAAGACCAGCCCGTCACGCAGCGTGAAGACAACGCTCCTCCCGCCGTCCCGGAGCTCCCAGCCCTCCGCCAGCGCGGGACGCGGCGTCCGCGTCCGGTCGATGGCCGTGAGGCCCTCGAACAGCTGGGCGATGACGGCGGAGCTGCCGGCGTCGCCTGCCTCCGCCGGGTCGAGCGTCGCTGGCTCGCCCATGAAGATGTTCGCCGCCCGATCCGCCGACGCCGCCGGGGTCAGCGCGAACGCCGCACCGGCCAGGAGGACCGCCGCAAGGCCGGCCGCCACGACAGCCCGGCGGCGGCGACGCCACAGGGCCGGACGTTTGGGCGCGAGGGGAACCATGTCCCGGAGTATAGGTCGAGGTCCCGGCGAGTCCCGGTCGTGCACGGGGAGCCTCCGGCGTGACAGCGAGACAGGTCGCGCGTTCGTCAGGGCCGTCGCGCGGGCCGGCCGCCATCGCGCTGGCGCCGGGACTCGTAGAGCAGAATCGCGGCCGCCGTCGCAACGTTGAGGGAGTCTGCTCGGCCCAGCATCGGGAGGCGCACCCCGACCACGTCGGGCGCCCGCCACGCCGGGCCGAGCCCGCGCGCTTCGTTGCCGACGACGATCGCGAGCGGGCCGCGGAGGTCCGCCCCATCGTAGTCATGCGCAGCCTGGACGCGGGCGGCGACCATCCGGAGGCCTCTCGTCCGCAGCCACGCGAGGACCTCGTCGGTCGGCGCCACGGCGACAGGCAGCGTGAAGACGGTCCCCAGGCTGGCACGCACCGCGTTCGGGTTCCAGGGGTCCGCGGCCGGACCGTGCGCCGTCGCGGCCACGAGAGCGACCGCTCCGGCTCCGTCGGCGCTCCGCGCGATCGCGCCGAGGTTGCCCGGCTTCTCCGCATCCTCGACGACGATGACGAGGGGATCGGGTTCCCGGTCCAGTGCCGCGACGACGTTCGCAAGGTCCGTGGGCGGCGTCGCGACCACGGCGACCACGTCGCTGGCCCGGTCGCCGTAGGCGAGCCGGGCCAGGGCGGCCCCGGCGAGCGGCACGATCTCCACCCCTAGGTCGGCCAGGCGAGTGCGCGCCGTCGACCCCTCGTCGTCGCGGGGCCCGGCCGCGTCCACGTAGGCTTCGATCACCCGCACGCCGCCGTCGAGCGCATGGCCGACCTCGCGGGGGCCGTCAACGAGCAGCTGCCCCGCCTGCTCGCGCCCCCGGCGCGAGCGCAGCTCGAGGGCGGCCCGGACACGCGGGTTCGCTGCGCTCGTGATCGGGTCGCGCGAGCTCCCGGCGCCCATCACCAGGCACCCCCCCCGGCGTGATGCATGAGTACCACGCAGCCGGCGGGGAGGAGCGCGCCACCCTCGGAGCGGAGCTCGAGCGCGCCCGCCTCCGCGGTCGCCTCCCCCGGCCACACAGCGGCGCGGACGATGGCATGGAGGTCGGAGGGTGCGAGGCCTGTCGCGTGGGCGGTGCACCCCAGAAACCACGGACCCGAGGTGAGCAGCGACTGCAACGCCCCGAGGAGGGGCGCGAGATCGACCCCGAGCCGCCAGGCCGCGCCGCGCGTGCCGTGGCCGTAGGTGGGCGGATCGAGCACGACCCCGTCGTACCGGCGGCCACGTCGCGCCTCCCTGGCCACGAACCGCGAGGCGTCCTCGACGACCCATCGGACCGGCCGCTCCGCCAGGCCCGAGTGGCCCGCGTTCCGGCGGGCCCAGGCGACGGCCGGGCGAGAGGCGTCGACGTGGACCACCTCCGCCCCAGCCCGCGCAAGTGCCAGCGTGGTCAGACCGGTGTACGCAAACAGATTGAGGACGACGGCAGGGCGCCCGAGGACCGTCGCCAGCGCCCGGGCCCGTTCGGCTGCCCACGAGGCGACCGACAGGTGCTCCGGAAACACTCCGACTTGGCCGGCGGACGTCGGTCGCAGCTCGAGCGTGAGATCGTCGAACGTGGCATGCCACGTGGCCGGGAGCGCGCCAGGTGGATGCCATGCGCCCGACCCGCCGCCGGTTCGCTCGTAGCGCGCGGTCGCGGCCGCCCACCGGGCGGCCGGCGCACGGGGCGCCGCGTCCACGCCGGGGGCCGGGCGGTCAACGATGAGCGAGCCGAATCGCTCCAGCCGGCGCCCAGCGCCTGCATCCAGCAGGGCGTATTCGGTCGTCGCAGCGTTCACGGGCAGATCGTACGTCGGGCCGGACGCTCGGGTCGGCAGACCCCCGCATGGCTCCATCTTCAGCGTACGATGGCCAGGTGGCGACCTCCATCGACCTGAATGCGGACGTCGGCGAGGCCCTGGGGCCGTGGCCCATGGGCGCCGACGAGGCGATCTTCCGGTCCGTGACCTCGGTCAACGTCGCCTGCGGCTTCCACGCCGGCGATCCCCTCGTCATCCGGGGCACGCTGCGCCGTGCCATCGCTGCCGGCCTCGCCGTGGGAGCCCACCCGGGATACCCGGACCTCGTCGGCTTTGGGCGCCGCGACATGGACCTGACTGCCGACGAGCTGGAGGCCGCCGTCCTGTACCAGATCGCCGCCGTGGCCGGGATCGCCCGCGCCGAGGGCGGCCACCTCGCCCACATGAAGCCGCACGGGGCCCTCTACCACCGCGCGACGACTGATTCGGCCGTCGCCGGCGCGATCGCCCGCGCGGTGGCCGCCTTCGACCCGACGCTGACCCTGATCGGGCCTCCCGGCTCGGAGCTCCTCGCCGCGGCGGTTGCCGCCGGCCTCTCTGCCCTCGCGGAGGGGTTCGCGGACCGTGCCTACGAGCGCGATGGATCCCTTCGGTCCCGGCGCCTTCCTGGTGCCCTTCTCGACGACCCCGCTGCCGCGGCGGCCCAGGCCGTGACGATCGCCCGCGACGGACAGGTCACAGCCGCCACGGGCGAGGCCATCGCGGTCGCCGCCGAAACGATCTGCATCCACGGCGACACGCCGGGCGCGGGCGCCATCGCCGCTGCGGTCCGGGCGGCGCTCACGAGCGCCGGGATCGAGGTCCGCCCGCCTGGTGGCTGAGACAGGCCCATCCGACGCCGTCCGGGTCGAGCAGCTGGGCGAGGCTGCTCTCCTCGTCGTGCTCGGGGAACGCGTCGACCCGGCGCTGAACCGACAGGCCCGTGACCTGGCGTCCGCGCTCGAGCGCCGGGGCGCGCTGCTGCCGGGTCTCGGGGTACCGGTTCCTGCCTACGCGAGCGTGGCCCTGCCCTTCGACCCCGACGTCCTCACGGAGCCAGAGGTCAGGGCCGCGATCACGGAGGCCCTCCGGGGCGTCGACCGGGCCCGCCCGGAGGGCGACTCCGCGGACCGCGACGATCGCGAGGTGGTCACGATCCCCGTACGCTACGGGGGGCGCGACGGGCCCGACCTCCCGGCCGTCGCCGCGGCAACCCGGTGCGCCGAGCAGGACGTCGTCCGGCTGCACGTGGGCCCGGAGTACCGGGTCTTCTGTCTGGGCTTCGTTCCGGGATTCCCATATCTCGGGCTGCTTCCCGAGGAGCTGGCGCTGCCGCGCCGTGCGACCCCGCGCCTCCGCGTCCCGGCCGGAAGCGTCGCCATCGCGGGTCGCCAGACGGGCATCTATCCCGCCGTGACGCCGGGCGGCTGGCACGTCATCGGGCGAACCGACGCCTCGATCTGGGACCCGCGACGCAGCCCGCCCGCGCTCCTGCGGCCCGGCGCCCGGGTCCGTTTCGTGCCGGCCTGAGCCCGTGCTCGCCGTTGTCGACCCCGGTCCGCTGCTCACGATCCAGGACGCCGGACGACCCGGCCTCGCCGGCATCGGCGTCCCTCCATCTGGCGCGTGTGACGCGTGGGGCCTCGAGGTGGCAAACCTCCTCGCGGGCGCCCCACCCGGCGCCGCGACCGTCGAGGTCACCCTCGGCGGCTGCGTGCTGGAGGCACTTGAGACCTGCGCTGTCGCACTTGCCGGCGCGGATCTCGGCGCGGAGCGCGACGACGGGAGGCTTCTCGCCTGCGATGCCGTTCACCGGCTCCCGGCCGGTGCCCGGCTCCGCTTCGCCGGCGGCCGGGGCGGGATGCGCGCCTATGTCGCGCTCGCCGGCGGCATCGCCGCCAGGAAGGTCCTGGGGTCAGCCTCGTCGTATCGCCCGGGCCGCCTCGGCTTCGCCGCCGGGCGCCCGCTTCGCCCCGGGGATCGGCTGGTCCCGCGCCGGCGGGGCGACCTCACGGCGGTGGGTCGCGCGTGGCCGGCCAGCCTCGCCCCGAACCCAGGCTCGCCGAACGGCCGGGTGGGCGTCGTGGCAGGGCCGGACTTGGCCGCCGCGCCGCCACGGGCCCTGGAACGGCTCGTCACGACCGCATGGCGCGTGTCGGGGGCCGCGGACCGCGCTGGGATCCGGCTCGACGGAGAGCCGCTCGGGCGTGGCGACGAGATCGTGTCCCATCCCCTCGTGCCGGGGTCGATCCAGCTCCCGCCCGACGGACTGCCCATCGTGCTCCTCGTCGACGGGCCGACTATCGGGGGCTACCCGGTCATCGGCGTCGTCGCCGCCGCAGACATGCCCCGTCTCGGCCAGCGCCGAGGCGGCGACGTGGTCCGCTTCGAGCTGGTCACTGCAGAGGAGGCGAGGGCGCGGCGGGCACTCCAGCTCGGCTTCCTCGCCCGCGCCGCAGAAGAGCTTCGAGCGGACGATCTGTGGAGCCGCCTCGCGGAGCACGCGAACGGCTGAGGCCGGGGATCCCTCTGGACGCGCCGTCGTACCATGGCGGGCCGCCCACGAAGCAGAGGTGAACGGCATGCAGATCGTCAGCGACGTGATGACCCGACCGGTCATCTCCATCGACCCCACCACGCCGATCCGGGACGTCGCGCTCCTGCTCGTCGAGCACAGGATCAGCGGGCTCCCGGTCGTGAACGCCGAGGGGGCGGTGCTCGGCGTCATCTCCGAGGGCGACCTCCTCATCAAGGAAAGCGGGCCGGGCGCCGTCCCGCACCGCCCGCTCGCCCGCCTCTTCGGCGAGTCGCGCGCGACGCAGCAGGCCCTCTCCCGGGTGGCGGCACGGACCGCGGGCGATGCCATGAGCTCCCCGGCGATCACGATCGACGCCGCCGCGCCGCTGCAGGCGGCCGCGGCGCTCATGGTGAGCAAGCGTGTGACGCGGCTCCCGGTCACCCAGGACGGGGCGCTGGTCGGCATCGTGACCCGCGCCGACCTCGTGCGCGCCTTCCTGCAGTCCGACGAGGACCTCACGGAGGCTATCCGTCGGGACATCCTCCTCCGCACCCTCTGGGTCGATCCCGGCACCTTCGAGATCGCGGCCCACGACGGCATCGTCGCGGTGCGCGGACGGGTTGACCGGCGCTCGACCGCGGCGATGCTGACGCGGTTCATCGCCACGGTCCCCGGCGTCGTAGCGGTGGAAGCCGACGTCAGCTGGACGATCGACGACGGGGACGTCCAGGCTCCTTCGAAGGATCTCCTGAGCCCGTACGAGCGGTAGCTCGCAGGCCGCGGTGCCGTCCGCGCGGACGCCGCGCCTGTCAGAGGTCCCCGAGCGCCTGCCGGAGCTCCGCGAAGGCCGCGACACAGAGGTCGGCCGGGTCCGGCGCACGGAGCTGGACGCACACGTGGTCGGCACCGGCGTCGAGATGCTCGCGGACCCGGGCGACAATAGCCCCCGCGTCGCCCTGCACGACGACGGCGTCGAGCAGGCGGTCGCTCCCGCCGTGGGCGAGATCCTCGTCCTTCCAGCCCATCCGGCGCAGATTGTTGGTGTAGTTCTCCGCGGCGAGATAGCGCGCCGCGAATGCTCTCGCCGTCGCTCGCGCGCGCACCGGCTCGCCGTCGAGGACTGCGGCCTGCTCGACCACGAGGAGCGGTGCCGGGCCGATGCGTCGGCGGGCCCTGGCCGTGTGCTCCACCGGCACGAAATACGGGTGCGCGCCGTCCGTCCGCGCCGCGGCGAGCTCGAGCATGCGGGGCCCCAGCGCGGCAAGGACGACGGGAACCGGCTCGGAGGGCGGCGGTGCCGAGTAGACGGCCGCGTCCATCGCGTCGAGGTAGGCGGTCATCCGCTCGATCGGCCGCTCGTAGACGGCGCCCCGGGTCGCGACGGCCGGAGCGTGGCTGACGCCGATCCCCAGGATGAAGCGGCCCGGATACGCCTCGGCCAGCGTCCGTGCGCCGTTCACCATCGCCATCGCGTCCCGCGCGTAGATGCTGGCGATGCCGGTGGCAACGATCATCCGGGAGCTGCCGGCGAGGAGCACCGCTGCGTGGGCGAAGGCCTCCTTGCTCCCGATGCTCTCGGGAAACCACGTCGACGTGTACCCGAGGGCCTCATACTCGCGGACGGCCTGGCGCTCCGCGGTTGCCCCGTGCGCCTGCAGGGCGAAGCTCCAGACGCCCACGCGACCGAGTCGCTCGCGAAGCGCCGTTCGTCGATCGACCATGGCCACGACCTCCATGCGCGGGGGACGCCGGTCGACGACCGGGTTCGCGGGCGTCCCGTCGCCGGTGAGCGGACTGTACGCCAACCGCCGAGGCCCGGACCGTTCCCGCTAGCGTCCGATGGCCAGGAGCATCGGGCTCAAGTAGGGCACGAGCCAGATCGCCCAGACCACGACGCTGAACCGGTGGAAGCTCGTGATCCACCGCTCGTCGCGACGCACCACGACCACTGTCGCCCAGGCTGCGTGGACGAGCATCAGAAGGATCGCGAGCAGGCCGGTCAGCCCGTGCACGTCGGACGTGAGGCCGCCGGCCATGTCGAGCATCATCCCGGTGCCCGCCGTGTCGCACACGAGCCCGCCCCAGAAGAAGGCGAGATGCCACGGTTTCAGCCGTCCTGCGAGCCGCTCACTCCACACGCCGACGGAGTAGAAGGCAAGAGCGAGCGTGATGATGACCGTCGCGGGTCCACTCATGGCCCGACCTCGTCCCACCCCTCCAGCAGCCCGACGATCCCGCGGAGCGGGATCCCGACCCACGCGGGCCGGTTGTTGAGCTCGTATTCGAGCTCGTAGAAGGCTTTCTCGAGGAGGAAGGCGTCGAGGAGCACCGCCCAGCCCGCGTCGTCGGCCGGGAGGATGTCAGCCCGGCCGACCACCGCGCGGTAGCCTGCAAGGAAGGCCCCCGACGCCCAGGCAGTCCAGGCCCCTGCCCACGAGTCGAGGTCTGCCGTGTCCCCTTCCCGAAACGATCCCTCGCGGTCGCGTTGGATCAGCGAGCCGCTCGCCGCGTAGGAGAACGAGCGGAGCATGCCGGCGACATCGACGAGGGGTGAACGCTTGATCCTGCGCTCGCGCAACGGTCGCCCCGGCTCCCCCTCGAAGTCGATGATCACGAAGTCGCGACCCGTGAAGAGCACCTGGCCCAGGTGGTAGTCGCCGTGGATCCGGATGCGGCGACCGCCCGTGCCGCGCCCGAGGAGCCGCGCCAGCATCCCGTCGGCGCGCTCGCGGAGCGCCAGGGCCGCCTCGGCGTCGGCTCGGACTTCGTCGGGCAGCGTCGCCATCCGACGCGCCAGGAGGTCAAAGCCGAGCCCCGCCGCAGAGAGGACCGATTGAAGGACCGTCCGCTCGTGGGGGGCATCCCCCGCCTCGGGGGCGAACGCCGGATCGACCCGGTCAGAGCCCAGCGCGAGGTGAAGCGCGGCGGTGCGCTCCCCGAGGAGTCGCGCCTGGTCGAGGTAGGCGCCCATGGCGTCGCGGACACGGTGGGGCGGCTGAGCGGCTGCGAGGGCCAGGAGGCCCTTCGCCGACATCGCCACGGCGGCCGGCGGATCTGCGCGCGTCGCGGACGCATCGAGGTAGTCACCGAGAACGCCGAGGGTGTACGTCCACGCATCGCCCTGGCTCGCGCGATACTCCTGCAGCATCGCGAGCGTCGCGGTCTCAGCGCCAGCGCGCTCGTAATCCAGCCATCCCGCGACGGCCGGAACGTGGGGGAAACCCCGATCCGTCAGGAAGCCGCCGACCTCGAGCTCGGGATTCAGGCCCTCCTCCAGGCGCCGAT
The DNA here is from genome assembly GCA_963698595.1 of uncultured Chloroflexia bacterium. GTDB lineage: Bacteria > Chloroflexota > Limnocylindria > Limnocylindrales > CSP1-4 > CTSoil-043. The sequence continues at coordinate 667,558 of CAVORL010000006.1, read as the reverse complement.
AGACCTTCAGGATCAGTCGGTCACCGAGCACGACCGAGGTGTTGCTCTGCTCGACGTGGCCCGGGGCGGCGATAAGACGCCGCGAGGAGTCCCCCAGCAGTGTCCCGAACGCCGGCGTGGGTCGAGCCACAAGCGTGCCGGACGCGCCCTGCCAGCAGCGGCGCCCGCCGATCGCCGCGACGAGCTGCTCCGCCGTCGCCGGCATGCGCATCGCGTCGACGAGGACGTCGCCGCTGGACCCGAGGCGGACGATGATCGCGCCAACGGCATCACCCGGCAACGCGGCGTCCTCCGCTCCAACGCGCGCGACCGGCACCGCATACAGCTCGCGAGGGCCCTCCACGTACCGGAATTCGAGGACGAACAGGGCGGTGTCCATGCCGCTGCCGCCGAGGGTGGCAACGTCGATGACGTCGACGCCACGGATGCGCCGTGCCTTGCTGCGGAACCAGCGCCGCTCGGAGACCCAGGCGCCCAGGATGGCGAGGAAGCCGTCCCGATTCGGGCCCGCCACGAGGTCGGAGATGCGTTCGACATTCGGCAGGACACCAGGCGTCGCGGTGCGGCGGGGGCGGGGTGGCGGCAGGGTCAACGATCCTCCTGCGTGGGTCCGTGCACGTGGTCCGCACGATGGCCGGATCGTACCGAAGCCTGTCGGTGCGTGCGCCAACCCGCCAGCCCGCGCGCGCTGCGCCCCGCCACGTCGCGGAACCGGCTAGCCTTGACGAGTCGCTCGCGGGCCGCCCACCCGGCCCGGGCGCGCTGCAGGGAGGAGGGTCCCCGGTGTCGTCCCTGGAGAGGGTGGCCCTGTTCACGAACGAGTACCCGCCGCACGTGTACGGTGGCGCCGGCGTCCACGTCGAGTACCTGAGCCGCGAGCTGGCCCGCCTCGTCCCGGTCGAGGTCCGCTGCTTCGGGGACCAGGACGTGGACGAGCCCGGCCTGCGCGTCCGCGGCTACGGCCCGTGGGCTGCCGCGCGGGAGGACACCGATCCCCGCTTCGGGAGCGCCCTGGATGCGTTCCAGCGGAGCCTGGCGATGGCGAAGGACACCCTGCGCGCCGACGTCGTGCACTGCCACACGTGGTACACGCAGATGGGGGGCTTCCTCGCCAAGCAGCTGTGGGACGTCCCGCTCGTCATCACGACCCACTCGCTGGAGCCGCTGCGACCGTGGAAGGTCGAGCAGCTTGGCAACGCATACGGCCTGTCAGCCTGGATGGAGCGCACCGCCCTCGAGGCTGCAGACGCCGTCATCGCGGTGTCGCAGGAGACCCGCAACGACGTCATGCGGCACTTTTCCGTCGACCCCGAGCGGGTTCACGTGATCCACAACGGCATCGACCTCCAGCAGTACCGGCCCGACCCCGGTGTCGAGGCCCTGCGCGCCCACGGGGTCGACCCCGACCGGCCATACGTCCTGTTCGTTGGCCGGATCACACGCCAGAAGGGGATCATCCACCTCGTGAATGCGATCCCACAGATCGATCCCTCCCTCCAGGTGGTGCTCTGCGCCGGGGCCCCCGACACGCGGGAGATCGGGGACGAGATGGCGGAGCGGGTCGCCGACGTCGCGGCCGCGCGCGAGGATGTCATCTGGATCCGCGCGATGGTGCCACGCGCCGATGCGATCCAGCTCTACTCCCACGCCGCCGTTTTCTGCTGTCCGTCGGTCTACGAGCCCTTCGGGATCATCAACCTGGAGGCGATGGCGTGCGAGACGGCCGTTGTCGCGTCGGCCGTCGGCGGCATCCCGGAGGTCGTGATCCCGGGGGAGACAGGGCTCCTCGTGGGCCTCGAGATCCGGCCGGGGACCTTCGACCCCGTCGATCCGGCCCGCTTCTCGGCCGACCTGGCGGCGGCGATCAACGCCGTCGCGCTCGACGCCCCGCTGCGCGAGCGGATGGGCCTGGCGGGCCGCCGTCGCGTGGAGGACCACTTCAGCTGGGAGGCAATCGCCGGACGGACGGTGGACCTGTACCAGTCGGTTGCCGCCGGTGCCTAGCGGAGCAGCTCGCCCGGGGGCGAGCACCACGGGCGGCGAGCCAGCCGCAGGAGGGAGCACCGTGAGCGCCACCGACGGTCGCAGTCGCGTCGTCATCGAGACCATGGGCCCCCGCGTCGACTCTGGCGAGTGGCCGGTCAAACGGGTCAAAGGCGACACCGTCGTTGTCGACGCCGTCGCCTACGCCGACGGCCACGACGTCCTGGGCTGCGTGCTCCTGCACCGCCGGGAGGGCCAGGACACCTGGCACGAGACGCCCATGCGGCACCACGTGAACGATCGTTGGGAGGCCTCGTTCACGGTCGACGAGATCGGCCGTTACCGCTACACGGCAGTGGCCTGGATCGATCGCTTCGGGACCTGGGCCCACGACATGGAGAAGCGGCTCCGGGCATCCACCGATGTGACGGTCGACCTGCAGATCGGCGCACGCCTCGTGGAGGCCGCCGCCGCCCGGGCGACAGGCGCCGGTGCGGCTCCGGGCGACGCAGGGCGCCTCTCGGCAATCGCCGTGGAGCTGAGCGCAGGCGGACCCCGGGCCGGACGCACCGCCGTCTCCGCCGAGCTGGGCGAGCTCATGGCGCGCCACGGGGAGCGTCCGTTCGCCGTCACCGCGCCGGAGCTCACGGTCGTCGTGGATCGCCAGCTGGCCCGCTTCGGGGCGTGGTACGAGCTCTTCCCGCGATCCGCGACCACCGAGCCGGGCCGCCACGGCACCTTCCGCGACGTCGAGGAGCGGCTCGCAGACGTCGCGGAGATGGGCTTCGACGTCCTGTACCTGCCCCCCATCCACCCGATCGGGCGCACCTTCCGCAAGGGTCCCAACAACAGCACGGTCGCCGGCCCCGACGACCCCGGCAGCCCCTGGGCCATCGGCGCCGCAGAGGGTGGGCACACCGCGATCCATCCGGAACTGGGCACCCTGGAGGATTTCCGGCGCCTCGTGCAGCGGGCGGGCGAGCACGGCATCGAGATCGCGCTCGACATCGCCTTCCAGTGCTCGCCGGACCATCCGTGGACGACGCAGCACCCGGAGTGGTTCCGGCGCCGTCCCGACGGGACGATCCAGTACGCGGAGAACCCGCCGAAGAAGTACCAGGACATCTACCCCTTCGACTTCGAGACCGACCGGTGGCGCGAGCTGTGGGACGCGCTCAAGGGCGTCGTCGACTTCTGGCTCGCCGAGGGGATCCGGATCTTCCGCATCGACAATCCCCACACGAAGCCCTTCGCGTTCTGGGAGTGGCTCATCGCCGACGTGACCGCCCGCCATCCGGAGGCGATCTTCCTGGCGGAGGCCTTCACCCGCCCGAGCGTCCTGTATCGCCTGGCGAAGATCGGTTTTACCCAGTCCTACAACTACTTCCCCTGGCGCAATACGAAGCACGAGCTGACCGACTTCTTCCGCGAGGTCACCCAGACGCGGGTGCGCGAGTTCTTCAGGCCCAATCTCTGGCCGAACACCCCAGACATCCTGCCGGAGTACCTCCAGTACGGGGGACGCGCCGGCTTCGAGGCACGGTTCATCCTCGCTGCGACGCTCGGGCCCAGCTACGGTCTGTACGGGCCGGTCTTCGAACAGGCCGTCGGGACGCCCCTGGCGCCCGGCAAGGAGGAGTACCTCGACTCAGAGAAGTTCCAGATCCGGCCCTGGAACCCGGACCGGGGGGACACGCTGGCCCACCTGATCGGCCTCGTGAACCGGATCCGGCGCGAGCACGCCGCGTTTCATGCGAACACGAACCTGCGCTTCCACCACGTTGACAACGAGCAGCTCATTGCCTACTCCAAGAGCTCTCCCGACCTGGCCAGCCAGGTCCTGGTGATCGTCAACCTGGACCCCCACCACGTGCAGTCCGGGTTCGTGGAGCTGCCGCTCGACGAGCTCAAGCTCGACGCCCGCCAGCCCTACCAGGTCCACGACCTGCTGACCGATGCGCGGTACCTCTGGCACGGGCCGCGCAACTACGTCGAGCTCGATCCCGTCGTCCGCCAGGCCAACGTCTTCCTGCTCCGCCGCCGCGTCCGGACCGAGCACGACTTCGACTACTACATGTAGCCCGCGACGCCGCGCGCTCGCGCGTGCGGGCGCGACGCCAGGGCGCCGCGAGCGGCTCACCCAGGGGTAACGCAGGGCGGATCAGGCGCGGTCGCGGAGCCTCACCGGAAGCTGCCGAACCCGTTCCCCCGTTGCGTTGGCGATCGCGTTCGCGATGGCGGGAGCCGCCACCATGTTCGAGCATTCCGCCACGCCCTTCGCCTCGAGCTCGGGCGGCTCGCCGTCGCCCCCGACAAGGAGCGTGACCATCTCCGGCATGTCCAGCGCCCTCGGGATCCGGTACTGCTTGAAGCCACGAGTCTCGCCGGGGATGAACTCCTCCTTCAGGGCGAAGCCGATCCCCATCGCCATCCCCCCCTCGATCTGGCCCGTGACGCCCTCCAGGAACTCCGGCCGGCCCACGTCGTGGGCGGCCACCATGCGCATGACTCGGACCGCCCCGGTCGCCGTGTCGACCTCGACCTCCGCCATCTGCGTGCCGCTTACATACATCGCGTAGGGCTCCCCCAACCCCGAGCGGATGTCGTACGCGGGAACGCCGGCATCGAAGTAACCCTCGAACGTGTTCGCGAGCTTCGCGCCGTCCCGTGCCCGGGCGATCTCCGCCAGTGAGAGGCGCACATCCGGTCCTGCTGCGGCTCGTACCTCGCCGTCGCGGAGGTCGAGCTCGCTGATCGGTCGCGCCAGCAGGCCGCCCGCGGTCCCCAGGATCGCCTCCCGGAGGTCGGCGGCGGCGTTCCTGACCGCATTGCCCACGAAGAAGGTGACTCGGCTGCCCACGGCCGGGCCGGCATCCGGGCAGGTCGCGGTATCGCCGCTGATGACCGTCACGCGCTCGGGCGCCACCCCCAGCTCACCGGCGGCGATGAGGGCCATCGCGGCGGAAGACCCCTGGCCGAGGTCGGCCGCGCCGGTCCGCAGCACGATCAAGCCGTCCGGCAGGAGATCCAGCGCGGCCCGTCCCGGCCCGCGCCCAACCGTCAGCGCGGGGTCCTGGCCCGGAGTCGGGCCACCACCCCCGCCGCCGATGCCGTACCAGATGGACGCGATGCCCACTCCGCGGCGGCGCGTGCCACGGCTCTCCGCGTCCGGCCCGGCACCGGACGCGGCGCAGCGCTCCAGCGCTGCGACCCAGTGCGGGCGGACGGCATCCAGGGTCGCCCCGTACGCGGGGTCGCGCTCAAGGACCTGCCCGGAGAGGAGCCGATCCCCTTGCCGGAGGCGGTTCCGCCGGCGGAGCTCGAGCGGGTCGATGCTGAGCCGCTCCGCGAGCACGTCCACCTGCGACTCGATCGCGAACGCGACCTGCGTCGTCCCCGGGCCGCGCATGCAGCCGGCGGTCGGGTTGTTCGTGAAGACGACGCGGCCGTGGAGCTCGACGTGCGGCCAGCGGTACGGACCTGCCGCCGAGGCGAACGTCTTGACCATGAGCCCGGGGCCGAACGAGGCGTACGCACCCGTGTCGGCGAGCAGGTCGACCTGGAGCGCGACGAAGTCACCGTCACGCGTGGCCCCGCTTCGCACGCGGATGCGGTACGGGTGCCGCTTCGTCGTGGTCGCGAACGACTCGGCCCTGCTGTAGACGATCCTGACGGGCCGGCCCGTGAGGTGCGTGGCGAGCGCCGCCAGGCACTGGCAGGAGATGTCCGTCTTCCCGCCGAAGGCGCCGCCGACGACCGTTGGGGCGACACGGACGCGCTCGACCGGCAGACCCAGCGTTCTCGCGATCTCGGCCCGGTGGTAGTGCGCATACTGCGTCGCGGTCCGCAGGACGAGCTCGTCCCCTTCGAGGAACGCGAGCGCCGCTTCCGGTTCGAGGTAGGCGTGCTCGTTCCACGGCGTCGTGTAGGTCTCCTCCGCGACGACGTCCGCACGGGCGAAGCCCTCCGCGATGTCGCCGAGGCGCAGCCAGTTCTCCGCCAGCAGGTTGCCGTCGGGGTGGAGCAGGGGCGCGCCGTCCGCGAGCGCCTCGTCGGGCGTGAGCACGACTGGGAGCAGGCGGTACTCCACGTCGATGAGCCCGAGCGCCGCGGCGGCCGCCTCCGGCGAGCTCGCTACGACGAGAGCGACCGGATCGCCGACCTGGCGAACCCGCGCCGCTGCCAGGACGGGCTGGTCCTTCAGCTTGCGCCCATAGCTGTTCTCTCCCGGGACATCGCGCGCCGTGAAGATCGCCTCGACGCCCGGCAGCCTGCCGGCACGCTCCGTGTCGATCCGCAGGATCTCCGCATGCTCGTGCGGGCTCCGCAGCGCCCGGGCGTGCAGCATCCCGTCGACCGCCAGGTCGGCCGCGTAGCGGGCGCGGCCCGTCGCCTTGTCCAGGGCATCGGCACGGATGTGCCCCTTCGCCTCACCCGGAACCTGCTCGCCGCCGTGGCCGGGTCGCATGGGCCACCGGCGCGGTGAGCCCGGCTGCCCGTTGGCCACCCATTCCACCGCGTCGACGATGCTCGCGTAGCCGGTGCACCGGCAGAGGTTGCTGCCGAGCCCGCGCACGATCTCGCTCCGGTTGGGCCGGGGATTGCGCTTCAGGAGCGCGGCGGCCGCCATGATCATCCCGGGCGTGCAGAAGCCGCACTGCACGGCGTCGGCCGCCGCGAAGGCCCGCTGCAGCGCGTGCGGACGCTCGGGGCTCCCGAGCCCTTCGATCGTCATGACGTCCCGGCCGGCGGCTTCGCCCGCCGAGGTGCGGCAGGCGCGCACAGCCTTCCCGTCGACCACCACGACGCAGGTCCCACACGTGCCGTCGTCGCAGCCTTCCTTGGTCCCGACGAGGCCGAGCCCGTCGCGAAGGAGGTCGAGGAGGCGCCAGCGCGGAGGGGCGTCGAGCTCGCGCGGGATCCCGTTCACCACGAGTGCCACGTTTGCCGCCATCGTCATGCCGCTCCTGTCGTCGCGTCTCACCGGCCGAGCCGTCGGCCGCACGCCGCTTCACTCGGCCGACTCAGCCAGCCAGTCGCTTGTAGCGGATCCGATGCGGCTGGTCGGCCGCCGTGCCGAGCTCCTTGTGGCGGTAGCGCCTCGTAGTCGCTGACGTTGCCCTCGAACCAGCGGACCTGGCTGTCGCCCTCGAAGGCCAGGATGTGGGTCGCGATCCGGTCCAGGAACCAGCGGTCGTGGCTGATGACGACGACGCAGCCGGGAAACGACTCGAGGCCCGCCTCGAGCGCGCGCAGCGTGTCGACGTCGAGGTCGTTGGTCGGCTCGTCGAGGAGCAGGACGTTGCCGCCCGGCCTGGAGCAGCTTGGCCAGGTGCACGCGGTTCCGCTCGCCGCCGGACAGCGTCGCCGACGAGCTTCTGCTGGTCGGCGCCGCGGAAGTTGAAGCTCGACACGTATGCACGGGCCGGAACCTCGCGCGACGCCGACCTTGACGACCTCGACGCCGTCGGTGATCTCCTCGAACACGGTCGCTCGGCAGCGGAGCGTCGTCGCGGCTCCTGGTCGACGTAGCGAGCTGCACGGTCTCGCCGATCTCGATCGTGCCACCGTCGGGCGGCTCCTGGCCGACGATCATGCGGAACAGCGTCGTCTTGCCCGCACCGTTCGGCCCGATGATCCCGACGATCCCGGCCGCGGCAGCGAGAACGTCAGGTCCTCGATCAGCAGGCGGTCGCCGTATCCCTTGCGCAGGTCCGTGCACCTCGATCACCGTGTCGCCCAGACGCGGCCCCGGCGGGATCGCGATCTCGAGCTCGCGGATCGCGTCCTTCGCGTCCTTCGCCTCGGCGAGCAGCTGCTCGTAGGCGCGCAGCCGGGCCTTGCCCTTGGCCTGGCGCGCCCGGGCGCCCATGCGCACCCACTCGAGCTCGCGCGCGAGCGTGCGCTGCCGCGCATCGGCCAACTTCGATTCGCGCGCCATCCGCTCCAGCTTCTGCTCGAGCCAGCCGGAGTAGTTGCCGGAGAACGGGATCCCCTCGCCCGCGGTCGAGCTCCAGGATCCACTTGCGCGACGTTGTCGAGGAAGTAGCGGTCGTGCGTGACGGCGACGACGGTCCCGGCGTACTCGTCCAGGAACCGCTCCAGCCACTCGACCGACTCGGCGTCGAGGTGGTTCGTCGGCTCGTCCAGGAGGAGCAGGTCCGGGTGCTGGAGGAGCAGCCGGCAGAGCGCCACGCGCCGCCTCTCCCCGCCGGAGAGGGTTCTCACGTCCGCCGCATCGTCGGCGGGCAGCGCAGGGCGTCCATGGCGATCTCGACGTTGCGCTCGAGGCTCCACGCGTCGGCGGCGTCGATCCGGTCCTCCAGGGCCGCTCTGCTGCGTGCCGATCGCCTCGTAGTCGGCGTCCGGCTCCGACCACGTGGCCATGACGGCGTTGTACTGGTCGATGAGGCCCTGGACCTCGCGCACTCCGTCGAGGACGTTGCCCTTGACGTCCTTGGTCGGGTCGAGCTGCGGCTCCTGGCTCGAGGTAGCCGACGGTGAAGCCCGGCGTGAGGCGCGCCTCGCCGGTGAACCCGTCGTCGAGCCCGGCCATGATCCGCAGGAGGCTCGACTTGCCCGCCCCGTTCGGGCCGATGACGCCGATCTTGGCGCCCGGGTAGAACGAGATCGAGATGTCCTCGAGCACCGTCCGATCGGGCGGGTAGTGTCGGGCCAGCTTGTACGATGGTGTAGATGAACTCGGCCGGCATGCTCGGTCAAGGGTAGCGGGCGCGATACCGCCTGTGCACGCGGCGACCGCCGGTGCGACGGCCCTCCGGGCCGCAGGGGCGGGTCGGATCAGCTCAGCCGAGCGCCTCGGCGGTCGCCCGGTACGGCAGGTCCAGGTCGTCGGCCACGGCCCTGTACGTGACATACCCGGCGTGCGTGTTCAGCCCGAACGCCAACGCGGAGTCGGCGCGCAGGGCGTCCCTCCACCCGCTGTCGGCCAACCGGGCCGCATACGCCAGCGTCGCGTTCGTCAGGGCGTACGTGGACGTGTGGGGCACCGCCCCCGGCATGTTTGCCACGCAGTAGAACGTCGAGTCGTGCACCTTGAAGGTGGGGTCGGCGTGGGTTGTCGGGCGCGAGTCCTCGAAACAGCCGCCCTGGTCGATGGCGATGTCGATGAGCACCGAGCCGGGCTTCATCGAGGCGACCATCTCGTTCGTGACGAGCTTGGGCGCCCTCGCGCCGGGGATCAGGACCGACCCGATGACCATGTCGGCCTCGAGGACCTGCTGGCGGACGGTGAGGCTCGAGGAGAACAGCTGCTTGATCCTGTTCTCCCGCCGCCAGAAGATCATCCGAAGCTTGTCGAGATCCGTGTCCAGGATCGTCACGTCGGCGTTCATGCCGAGAGCGATGTTCGCGGCGTTCTGGCCGGCGACGCCGCCGCCGAGGACGACGACCTTGGCGCTCGCGACCCCGCCGATGCCACCCATCAACACGCCCCGGCCTCCCTGCGCCCTCATCAGGGCATGGGCGCCGACCTGCGGGGCAAGGCAACCGGCAACCTCGGACATCGGGTATAGCAGGGGCAGCATCCCCGAGGGCAGCTGGACCGTCTCGTATGCGATGGCGGTCACCTTCCGCCGCATGAGCTCCTCGGTGAGCGGCTTGTCGGCCGCCAGGTGGAGGTAGGTGAAGAGGAGGAGGTTCTCGCGGAGCCGGTGGTACTCCTGCTCGATCGGTTCCTTCACCTTGAGGATCATGTCGGCCGTGGCCCAGACGTCGTCGGCGGAGGCCAGGATCGTCGCCCCCTGGCTGGCGAACTCCGCGTCGCTGATCGACGAACCGAGGCCTGCGCCCGTTTCGATGAACACGTCGTGACCACGCGTGGCCAGCTCGTGGACCCCGACCGGCGTGATCGCCACACGGTACTCGTGGACCTTCACTTCGCGGGGGATGCCAACCTTCACGAGATCTCCACGCTTTCTGGCGCCGCCGCCTGGTCTGGTGTGGGTGCCACGTCGGCGCAGGGCCGAGCGCGTGGCTTGCTGTTCGTGCCGTCGGTATCCTACGGGTCTCCGACGCCTCCATGTGTGCCGCGAGGCTCTTCACGTCCGTGGGCGTCTTGGGACCGAGGGTGACCGCCCCGCCGATCGTCCCTAGCGGGATGGGCGAGCCGCCGATGGTGACCGCTCCAGGAACCTGGGTCAAGTCCGTTCGCGCCGGAGACGAGGTCGAACGCGGGGCCGCCGGGCCGGCGTCCGCGCGCTGCCCCGTCGAGATGTCGATCGGTGCCGTCAGCCGCGTTGGCGTTCCCGGGCTGGGTCCCGGGGATCACGCGCGAATGCGGGGCAGGCCCATCGACGATGCTGACTCACGCGGGCAGGGCAGGACGGCCGAGGCGCGGTCCGGCCCCTCTCGTATCGGCGCCTCGGCGGTCCTCCCGACGTCACCGAGCTCACGGGCGACATCGCAGTCGGCCGGACGAACCAGGCACACTCGCCACTCCTGGTCGTAGCCTGGGCACTCCTTGGTCATCGGGCACCAATCGAGCGCTATTCGAATCATCGCCACTCCTCAGGCTCCTGTCCCCCCAGTCGACGGAGGTGGGGCGTCCCCATCTCGATGGCAAGGAGGGGCCGACCGGCGACGGCCTCGCGCCCGCCCGCCGGCGTCAGCCCTGCATGCGATCGCCGGACGATCCACCGCCCTTCGACGCCGCGCCCGCGGGTAGGTCGCCGGTTGCCGCCCTCAGGCCCTCGAACGTGCGCTCCATGTGCGCGATCGTAACGCGTTCGACCTCGTCCAGATCGTGCTCCAGCATCGCATCGAGCAGGTCAATGTGCTCCTGGGCGGTCTCGGTGAGCACCCCTTGCCGCGCGATAGCGGGGACCGCGATGACGCGAGCCCTCGAGCGCAACTCCTCGATCAGCTCGGTGAGGATGCGATTGCCGCATAGGCCGGTCAGCTGCCCGTGGTACTCGTAATCCGCCACGACGAAGCCTTTGAGATCACCCTCCCTCGCCGACTGCATGATCGCGTCGGCGAGCTGACGCAGGGGCCGGAGCGCATCGGGCGTTGCCGTGCGCGCGATGTCGCGCATCGTCGGGACCTCCAGGAGGCGACGCACGTGCATCGCCTTCTGGAGGTACTCCAGAGACGGGGAGACGACCCGGAATCCTCGGTTGGGCATCGCCACGACCAGCCCCCGCTGGACGAGGTCGAGCACTGCCTCACGCACCGGCGTTGGTGACACGCCAAACTGCTCTGCCAGCGCCGGAACGGAGAATCTGTCGCCCGGCGGGAGCTCGCCGATGAAGATCGACCAACGGAGCGAACTCACGATCTGCTCGTGCAGGCTATCGCCCTTGATGGCCGGACCGCCCCGAGGGCGGTCGCCACTCACGCGGTCACGGTCGGGCATAGGTTCCCTTGGTTCTCGACGCACGACAGCCGACCCGTCCGCCATCAGGCAACGACCAGGCCGGCCTTGACGACACGACGCCCCGTGACCGGATGCCACAGGACCTCCGGGGTGGAGAACGGATTCCCTCCAAGCACCAGGACATCGCCGGCGGCCCCGATACCGATCCTGCCGTAGCGGTCGTCTCCGAGGATGGCGGCGTTGCGGGAGGTCACGCTCCTCAGCAGCTCGAGGGTCCCCTGCACTTCGTGCTGCAACTCCAGCCCCCGTAGCTGCTCGCTCTCGAGACCGCCCATCAGGTCGGTGCCGAAGCCAACGAGGACGCCCGACCGCATCGCGTGGTCGATCGCGGCCTTGCCTGCCTCCAGCACACCGTGATCGCCCTGACCGCTCCGACGATCTTCGTCGTCGAGATCCGCAACACGCCGCGCGCCACGGAGTCGACTGACATCCCGAGTGCGCTTGCGGCGGTTTCCAGCGCCTCCGCCGCACGATCCCGATCAAGGGTCAGGCTTCCCGCGAGCGCCATGTCCGTGCCGAGGTAGCCCACGTAGAGGGCGGCATCCGTGAAGGTCGCCTGCGTGCCTCCGCGGCCGTAGGCGGCCGGCCCGGGCTCGGCGCCCGCGCTGGCAGGACCGACCTGGAGGTGGTTCCCCTCGTCGATCCAGACAAGCGAGCCGCCACCGGCTCCGATCGTGTGGATGTACAGCGACGCGAGATTGATCGGCAACCCCTCGAACGCCGCGTCGTGGTAGGTGATTGGCTCGCCATTGACAATGAGAGACGCGTCCAGGCTCGTTCCACCCATGTCCACCGTGATGAGGTTCGGGTGCCCAGCCGCGTGGGCGAACCACGAGGCTCCGAGGACCCCGCCCGCGGGACCCGACAGGATCAGGTTGACTGGCGCGTCCTTCGCGGTCGCGACGGTCATCGCGCCGCCGCCGGAGCGGGTCGTGAGGAACTGGCCCGCGAAGCCGCGCTGCGTGATGGTGGCCTCAAGCTTCGAGAGGTACCGGCGAACGATCGGCTTGATATAGGCATCGAGCACCCCGGTGCTCGTGCGCTCGTATTCCCGGAGCTCGCGAGACAGGGTGGAGCAAACCGTCACCTCGACGTCGGGCGCAACCTCCCCGAGGATTGCCGCCATCCGCTGCTCGTGGGCAGGATTGACGTAGGAGTGCAGGAAGGAGACCGCGACCGACTGCAGGCCCAGCTCGAGGACGCGGTGTGCGGCTGCACGAGCAGACTGCTCGTCGAACTCGAGAAGCACATTGCCTTCGAAGTCGAGGCGTTCCGTCACCTCGAGGATGTGCTGACGCTCCACGAGGCTGGCCGGCTTGCGGTACTTGAAGTCGTACATCGGCGTCCGGTCCGTCCGTCCGAGCAGGTAGACATCCCGAAAGCCCTTCGTGGTGATGATCCCCGTCCGCGCCCCGCGCCGGGTCAGGAGCGCATTGAGGCCCAGCGTCGTCCCATGGATGAACGTCTCCACCGCTGACAACGGGGTTCCGCTGGCATCAAACCCGCTCATGACGCCCTGCTGCGGGTCGCTCGGCGTGGTCGGCACCTTGTCGAACCTGAGTTGCTGGGAGGCGCCCTCGAGGGTCACCACATCGGTGAACGTGCCACCGACGTCGATCGCGATACGAGTTCCAGCGGGCATGGGTTGTCCTCGGGTGGTGTTCAGCGTCTGGCGGGAGAGCAGGGCCTCACCGGTGCCACGTCACATATTACGGATCCGGCGTGGAGGCGCAAGGTGCAACCGGGCTGCCGCGGCGATCGACGGGCCAGGTCCGGAGCGCCTGCGGGAGTCGTTCGGGATGGTGGTGGAGCGAGTCGGGTTGAACGAGGCGGGCGAGTGCGAGCTCGGACCCAACCCGGCCACCCGGCCGCTCTCCGCTGCCGCAAGCGAGCTGCTGCTGGCGCCCCCGGACGGATTCGAACCGCCGACGCCAGCCTTAGGACGGCTGCGCTCTATCCACTGAGCTACGGGGGCGCGGCCACCATCGTACCCGGCGCGGCGAGCGGGGGGTGCCCGATCAGCGGATGTCGCCTCGGCCGGGGCCGAGGTTCGTCGGACTCCTCGTAGAATCGGGGTCGATGGAGCCAGCCGCCAGTCCCCTCCCCGACCTCGTCCTCCGGCGATCCAACGGCTGCCACCTGTGTGAGGACGCGGAGTCGCTCGTCGAGCTGCTGCTGGTGCGGCGCGCCGTCGCTGACGAGGCATTCGCCTGATGGAGCCGTCCGACCTTACGCTCGTTGTCGCCTTCGGGGCCGGCCTCCTGAGCTTCCTCTCGCCGTGCGTCCTGCCGCTGGTGCCGGCCTACGTTGGTCAGCTGACGGTTGTCACGGTCGTCGGCCGTTCCAACGCAACGCCGTCTCGCTGGCTCGCGGTTCGCCACGCGGTGGCCTACGTCGCGGGTTTCGGGGCGGTCTTCACGGTCCTCGGCGTGACGGCCGCCTTCGTCGGGGGCCCGCTTGGCGAGCACCTTCCGACCCTGCGCCGCATCGGCGGGATCCTCCTCGTCGTCCTGGGGCTCAACCTCGCCGGCGTCCTCCGGGTGCCCGTCCTGGAGCGAACGTGGCGCCCGCTCCAGGCGGGGGCGGCCCAGGTGCTCGCCCGAAGGTCGGGGACGATCGCGTTGGCGGCGCCCGGTGCCGAGACAAGGCCGCGGGTCGGCTCGCGTCTCGGTGGACGGCTTGTCGGCGGGCGGGGCGGGATCGTTGCCTCGTTCGGCCTCGGGATCGTCTTTGCTGTCGGCTGGACGCCCTGCATCGGGATCATCCTCGGGGGAATCCTGACCGTGGCGGCCTCGGCGGGCACGACGCTCCAGGGCGGCCTGCTCCTGGCTGCCTACTCGCTGGGCCTCGGCGTCCCCTTCATCGTCATGGGCGCCGTCTACGACCGCACACCGGCGCTCGTGCGTCCCCTCGTCCGGCACGGCCGGGTCGCGAGCGTCGTCGGCGGGATCCTCGTGGCGGTCCTCGGCGTCTTCATGCTGCTGGACTGGCTTGCCTGGATCGCCCGCCTCGCTCCCGGCATCTAGGGGTTCGCGGCCCTCCCCCACCCCGGGACCCGCTCCACCTCGTCGCCTTGGGGCCCATCGGCCCCAACTCGCCTGATCCGCAGGCGCGCGCAGCCACGAAGGCCGGGGCCCCGCCCCCGGCCTTCGTGCAGGCGATCGGACCTGAGATCAGGGTTCGGTGACAGCCAGCATGATCGACTCGCGCCCGTTCGGAGCGCCGCCGCGGTACGGACCGCGATCGGCGTTGGTCACCAGCAGCAGGCCGGTCTCCGATGGGTTCGCCGGGTATCCGTAGCCGCTCCAGTCCTCGACGGGCAGGGTTGCCGTGGTCGACCCGGGGATGTCTCCGTCCGAAGTGTCGATGAAGCCACCGTAGTGCTCGGCATAGGGCGCGATCTCGATGCCCTCGATCGAGTCCGTGACAGCGTAGTCACGATAGAACCAGTCGAAGGCCACCACGTCCATCGCCCACGGCTCCCCGAACGCGGTGGCATCCAGTCCGAGCTGATCGCCACAGAACGTCAGGATCGTGTTCGAGTCGTTCGTCCCGTGGTCCGTGAAGAACCACGCATCGAGCGTCTCCGCCGCATAGTCGTACACCCAGGTCAGGGCGCGACCGTCCCCCAGGCCGGGCGCGGAGAGCGGCGCCGAGAAGATGTTGAAGTCAGGCTCGCCGTCCTCGTTGACGTCGAGGTAGACGTCGATCTCGCCGGGCACGATCGCCGTCGCCTGGCGCTCCCAGGTTGAGACCGCGATGCGGTAGATGAACGAATCCGCAGGTCCGCAGTCGCCGGCGTCGACGGGGTACGTCTGCACCCCGACGGCCTTGAGGTCGATCACCGGAGCGTTGGACCCGCGGCGCGACGCCGGCTTGTCCGGGCTGGTGCCGACGAGCGAGTAGACGTCCACGGCCGCGGTGTTGACGCCGACGTTCTGGAGCGCGACGTCGTCACCGACCGCGACGTCCGTGCCGCCGGGGACGCGGACGTCGCCGGACTTGCGGGGCAGGACCTGCCATGGGACGTGGACGGGGTTCTTGTTGTCGGCCTTCGTGCCGAGGCGGTTGAACTCGACGTACCCGTCGTACTCGAGGAGGTCGAGCGGGGCTGGGTTGATGCCGTTCAGACCGCCGTCGAGCGACCAGTCGCGGAGCTTGCTGGCATTGATGGTCGCCTTGATCGTGACGGTCTTCGTCGCCTTCCCCTTGAGCCGGACCGTGTCCGGCGCGGTGAAGGTGACGGCCCCGTTGGACTTGTCGTTCCCGTAGCGGAACTTCGGCTTGATCCTGATGGTCCAGGTCTTGTTCACGTAGCTCTTGATCGTGAGCTTCTTCGTGATCGTCACGGTCTGCGAGCCGTCGACGAACCCGAAGGACAGGGCCGCGCTCTGGGCAGATGCGTCCCAGACCGCGATCTTCGACTTGAGGGCGCGGTTCACGCGCAACTCGCCGCCGCCGATCTGGGTAATCGGGGCCACCACGCCGGGCTGGAGCGACGGGTTGGTGTAGACCGTCGTCTCGGCCGTGTTCATGAGCACGGCCTTGATCTCGAGCGGGCTGCGCTTCGGGAAGGCGTCCTTCAAGAGCGCCGCCGCACCGGTCACCATCGGGGCCGCGCCGGACGTGCCGCCGAACGCCTGGGTCTCGTCGCCGCTGCCGCTGACGGCCGAGACGGACGCGCCGGGCGCGCCGATCTCCGGCTTGATCGCGTTGGTCGACGACGGCCCGCGCGACGACGTGCCGGCGAGGCTGTGGAGCAGGCTGATGTACGTCGCGCTGGAGACGCTCGCAGACACCGTGGCCGGGATCGCCAGCTGCGCCTTGATGGCGTTCGCGAGCGACTGTTGAATGACGACGGTTGGGACGAACGTGTCGCCGCCGCCGTACGAGAAGCTGACCGCGTCGCCGGGGGCGACGAGCCCGAGGAGAACGGCCGTCGCGCCGGCCCTGGCGGCGCGGTCGACCTTCAGGCTGATCGCGCAGGCGCCGCGGTCGATGAGGGCGACCTTCCCATCGGGGTCACCCAGGTAGGGATCCGCATCGGGATCGTCGTCCTTCGATCCGGCCGGGCAACCCTGACCGAGGTGGACCACGTCGCCACTGAAGCCGTCGCCGACCGGCGCCCACTCCACGGTCTCCGTGTTGGGGTATGTGCCGGCGATCGCGGCGGGTGCCGAGATGACCAGGGGATAGGTCTTCGCACTCGGGACCTGGGTCTGGGCGACCGAGAGGGCGCTCGCAGCCGCCGAGGGCGTCCCGACGATGTACGGCTTGTTGGCTCCGTTTCCGGCGGAAGCGACCGTGAGGATGCCGGCGTAATGCGCCGCGCGCTCGACGGCGAGCGAGAGGTCATCGTCATGCTCGGTGCCGTAGTCGCTGCCGAGCGACATGTTGATGACGTCGACGTGGTCGTCGAGATACCCGTCGGCGTTCGGGTCCATCGCCCAGTCCATGCCCTCCATGAGGGCGACGCCGCTGCAGGCCGTCGAGACGGACGAGCACACCTTGACGATGTAGAGCCTGGCCTTGGGGGCCATGCCCATCGTCCCGCCGATGATGTCGGCGACGTGCGTGCCGTGCCCACCGTCGGTGCCCATCGCGACGCCGAGGGCCGTGCCGGAATCCGGCGAATCGATCGGGTCAGGATCGGGGGCCTCGTCCCCGTCCGGCCACGCCTCCCCGACGAAGTCATAGCCTCCCTTGACGCGGGCCGTCGGGAAGAGGCCGTCGAGCGTCGTGTTCTTCGGGTCGTCCGTGGACTCGCCGTACGCGGCCGTGAACGCGTCGAGCGTGCCCGGTCCGCCAAGGGCGGCGTGGGTGTAGTCGATCCCGCTGTCGAGGATCGCCACGTCGACGCCTTTGCCCGTGTAGCCCAGGCGCTGGGCCTTGGCACCTCCGACGTAGGGGACCGTCTCCGACAGGTCGAGCGTGTAGTCCTTCACCGGCACGATCGCGACCACCGACCGGTCCTTCGCGAGCGCAGGCAGGCTCGAGGCCTTGACCTTGAGCATCACGACGTTCGAGGCCTTGCCGGTCTGCCCGAGCACGGCCGCGCCGGCGTCGAGCTCGCGGGCTTTCGCGATGATCAGGCTCTGCTGGGCGCGGGCGGCCTTGAGCACGGCGCCCTGCGCGGCCCGGCCGAGGTTGATGCGCTCAACCGCGGGGGGCGCCGAGAGGCGGACGATCACGCGCTGCCTGCCGGTCTCGGCGCGGAGACGCTGGTCGATCTTCAGCGCAGCGGCAGCCTTCCCGGTAAGGCTGGCCGGCGTCGGTAGCTTCAGCTGTTCGACGCTCCTGGGGAGCGGCACCGAGGGCCGCCTCACAGGGTCGACTGCCGCTGCGCTGCCGGGTAGGAGCGCAACCACGAGTGCGCCGACTGCGAACAGGCCGGCGAGCCTCCGAACCATTCGATCCCTCCCACGACTCGGGGCGTCGAACCAGTCGGCACATCGGGGACGGGCGTGACCGGACGGACCGATCAAGGAGCATCGGCAGCGGTTCGAACGCGGAGATGCAGGCAACGTACACCTGCGCCGCATGGCGGGTCAATTCGCGCCCTCGGACGACGCTTCCCGTGCCGGGCGGCAGGTCGGACGGCGGCACCCTCGCGGCACCTTCCTCGCCGCCGTGCGCCGGCCTGCGTGGCCGCCACGGCGGCGCAGGCTTCACGATCCGGTCGCTAGACGAGCGGCTCCCAGGCGAAGCGGTCGCGGTCGGGCACCAGGCGTCCCACCGGGTGACGGAGCTCGTGCGAAAGCACGACGGTCCAGTGCTCCTCGGCGGCGCGGGCGAAGAGCGATGCCTTGAGCGCCACCGAGTCCAGCGGGAAGTCGTCGAAGGCGGGGATCCAGCGCGGGTTCGCCGACCACGGCCGCATGGCGATGTCGCCGAAGAACGCGAGCGTCCGTCCCGGTGCCCGCACGAGGATCGCCTGGTGGCCGGCCGTGTGACCGCCCGTCGGGACGACGGTGACGCCGGGGAGCAGCTCCACCTCGCCGTCGGCGGCGCCCTCGTCACCCCAGGCGCGCACGAGCCGCAGCTCTGGCTGGTCGTAGGAGGCGATGACCCGCGGGTTGTCCGAGAGCGCGATCTCCCACTCCGACCGTTGCGCCACGACGCGTGCCCGTGGGAAGGCGCGCGACCCGTCGGCACGCAGCAGACCCCCGGCATGGTCGTAGTGGAGGTGGCTCAGCGCGACGATGTCCACTGTCGCCGGGTCGAAGCCCGCCCGCTCCAGCGCGGGCACGATCGGCTCGCCGGCGAGGCCCCGCCAGGCGCGCCCCCTCTCGTCGAGACGCTCCCCGATCCCGGTCTCCACGAGGACGCGGCCCGCAGGCGTCTCCACGAGCAGGCAGTTCAGCGCCTGCAGGAGCCGGTGGTGCTCGTCGAGCTCGTCGGCGACCAGCTTCCCCCACAGGACCCGCGGGGCCGGGCCGAAGATGGCCCCCGCGTCCGAGCGGAACGTCCCCGCCTGCACGAGCGCCACGTGCGTGCCCGCGCCGAGGTCCGCCGACCACGTGAACGCGTCGTTGAGCGCCACCGTCTGTCAGCGCGGACCCGCCGGCTTCCGGCGGGCGGCGAAGTCAAGGTGGAAGGCCGACGCGGTCGGCTGACGTTGGCCCTGGTACTTGGACCCGAGCTCGTCGCTGCCGTAGGGACGCTCCACCGGGCTCGACATCTGGAAGAAGCTGATCTGGCCGATCCGCATCCCGGCATAGAGAGCGATCGGCAGGTTGGCGACGTTGCTGAGCTCGAGGGTGAGCGTCCCCCGCCAGCCGGGGTCCACGTAGCCGGCGGTCGAGTGGATCAGCAGGCCCAGGCGCCCCAGGCTGCTCTTACCCTCCAGCCGCGCGACGAGGTCGTCGGGCAGCTCGACCCACTCGAGCGTCTGGCCCAGCACGAACTCGCCGGGGTGGAGGATGAACGGCTCCTCGTCGCGGAGCTCGAGCAGCTCTGTCAGGTCCGGCTGCGCCTCCCGCGGGTCGATGAACGCGTAGCGGTTGTTGCGGAAGACCCGGAAGCTCCGGTCGAGGTGCAGGTCGACCGACGAGGGCTGCAGGTCACCGGCATCGTACGGATCGATGCGGATTCGCCCCGCCTCCAGCTCCGCCCGGATGTCGCGATCGGCGAGGACGCTCACGCCAGCGGCCCTGCGACCGTTGTCTCGCGCTCGGCGTAGAGCGAGTCCACCTCGCGCTTCAACGTCTCGAGGTCTTCGAACGACTGGTAGACGCTGGCAAAGCGGATGTAGGCGATCTGGTCGAGCGCCCGGAGCTGCTCCATGGCGAGCTCGCCGATCCGAGAGGACTCCACTTCGCCTGCCCCCGCCGCGCGGAGGGTGGACTCGATCTCGTCGGCGGCCCGGTCGGCCGCCCCGTCCGGGACTGGGCGCCGGGTCAGCGACTTGCGGATCCCCGCGGCGAGCTTCTCGCGGTCGAACTCCTGGCGTGTCCCGTCGCGCTTCACGACGGTGAGCCGGGCCGCCTCGATCCGCTCGTACGTCGTGAACCGTGCGCTGCAGGTCACGCACTCTCGCCGGCGCCGGATGGTGGCAGCGTCGTCGAGGTCACGAGAGTCGATGACCCGCGTGTCTCGCTCCTCGCATGTCGGGCAACGCATGCGTCACCTCCTGCCGACCCAGACCACTACATGTTGTGGCCTCACATCACGATACCACGACATACGGTGTCCGACGGGTCCGGACGGCACCTCCGGTCAGTCCGCGTGATCCCGTTCGCTGAACCAGCGGCTCGCATCGACCCGCCCCGAGCGCAGGTCGGCGCCGAGCGACAGCAGGGACTCCCGGGCGTGGAGCAGGTTGAGGTAGCCGCGCTTGACCGAGGTTTCGCCCTCCAGCTCGCGGGGGCGGCCCGCGGTCGCGCCCAGGAGCGCACATCCGTGCTCCACCATCTCGAGCGCCCGGCCAGCCCGGTCGATCTCGCCGGCGAGCTGCTCACGCAGCTGGACGAGCGTGACCGGCGCCGAGAGCGCATCCACCTCCGACCGTCGCGCCCCGAGCGCGTCAAGCGTCGCCGGCAGGAGCTCGTCGAGAGACGCCGGGGCATCCTGGCGCCGGCGGACACGATCGATCGCCTGGGCAGCATCGGTGATGGCAAGCGATGCGCGATCGGCGAGCCCTGCCCCGTCGCGCCGGAACGCGTCCTCCTGCCGGGTCTTCGCCACGACACGCGAGGCGCGCCGCAGGACGGCAAGGAACGCCACGAGGAGGAGGACGAAGAGCCCGAGCGAAATGGCGACGAGGACCTGCTCCACGGCGCTCCTCCTCAGGCCGCCCGGGCGCGGAGATCAGCTGCGAGCGTGCGTCGATCGTTGCCGCCGAGCACCGGGAGCGCGGCGGCCCCGTCGGGCCGGGAATCCGGCCTCAGCCGCTCCTGGCCGGTGGCACCGGGCACCAGCGTGACGAGCACGACGATCCGCACGGGGGGTCGCGCCTCCTTCTCAGCCCGGCAGGGTCAGTCCCCCCGCTCGGCGGTGCCGAGTGTACACACCGAGTGGGCTCCCGCGACGGCCGAGATGGTTGCGGCCGTTCGAGGCGGGTGTACCCTCGGGCACGACGGGCCGCGCGAACCCGTCCGGGCCGGCGTGCCGGCGACGCATCGGGGGCGAGGCGATGGACATGCCGTTCCTGCTCCTGGCTCTCCTGGGAGCCACCACGGTCGCGATCCTCGCCCTGCTCGTGCAAATCCGGCGCGAGCGCGGAGAGCGCGGGGGCACCGAGCGCGAGAGCCCGATCGCGATGTCGTCCGAGGGCGTGAAGCTCTGTCCGTCGTGCGCGATGGAGAACCTCTGGACGGACGCACGCTGCGTCGGCTGCGGCAAGCCCCTGCCCGACGCCCAGACGCAGGGCTGGTAGCCATCTTCCGGGTCCGCCGCCGCGGCATCACGGCTTGGCGAGAATCACGGAGTCCCCTCCCGCCATCCCGCGTGGTCGAAGGGGCCGGCGAGGGTCTCCAGCGCGTGCACCAGCACCGGCTCGATCGCGGCGAGCGACTCGGTCGCGCCCCGCGGGCTTCCCGGCAGGTTCACGATCAGGGTCCGCCCCCGCACGCCGACGACAGCCCGCGACAGGATGGCCATCGGCGTCCTGGCCCGACCGTCGGCCCGCATCGCCTCGGCGAACCCGGGGACTTCGTAGTCGATCACGGCGTGCGTCGCCTGCGGCGTCACGTCGTGGAAGGTGAGACCGGTCCCACCGGTCGTGACCACGAGGGCGTGGCGTCCTGCGCCCTCGATGAGCGTGGCCTGGATCAACGCCTGCTCGTCCGGCACGATCCCCCGCTCCACCTCGAGACCGAGGTGGGCCAGGCGATCCGCGACTGCCCCACCCGACTCATCGGGCCGCTCGCCGGCAAAGCCGCGGGTGGAGACGGTGAGGACGAGGGCCGAGGGGGCGTCGGGCACGTCGTCAGCCCTCGGCGCGCTTCGGGGCACGCCTGGCGCCACCGGCGCGGCCCGGGCCGCGCGAGGGTCTCGAGCGCGCGCCGCGCGGCGCCACGGTCGCGGCCGGCTCGCGCTCGCGATGCCAGTCGCCGGACGCGCCACCGCTCTTCGCGACGAGGCGGACCGAACAAATCTCGACGCCCTTCTCGACGCCCTTGACCATGTCGTAGATGGTCAGCGCGGCCACGCTCACCGCCGTGAGCGCCTCCATCTCGACGCCCGTCGGTCCCGTGGTGGCCGCCTCGCCGCGAATCCGGAAGGCCGATGCGGTGCGATCGGGCGTGATCCGGACCACGACGTCGGTGAGCGGGAGTGGGTGGCAGAGGGGGATCAGCTCCGCGGTCCGCTTGGCCGCCATCACCCCGGCCAGCTCCGCCACCATGAGCACGTCGCCCTTGGGGCCGCCCCCGTCGATCACGAGGGTCAGCGTCTCCTGCGAACAGGCGACCTCGCCCTCCGCCACGGCCCGCCTCGCGCTCGGCGCCTTGTCGGACACGTCCACCATGCGGGGCCGACCGCCGCGGTCGACGTGGGTGAGGCGGCGCCGTTCCGCGCGGGGCTGCGAGCGGTCGTCCATGGCTCCTCCGCGTCGTCCCGGCGGGCCGGAGGGACGAATCCGGGTCTGTCGAGCCACCCCCGGCTCGATTGCCGCTCCGGGCCGGAGCGGCCTCATCGATTCTGTCACGACAACGAGCCAGCCTGCACCCGGGCCCACCACGGGCCCCACGGCTCAGGCCTGTTCGTCTCGCTCATTGGCAACGGGCCGCAGGCCCCGACCTCACCGCGATGCGCGCGAACCAGCCGGCCGTGACCATGGCGAGCCCGCCGATCGCGTTCCCCGCGACGATGAGGGCGAGGCCCCCGAGGCAGAGCGCCTGGGGCCGCCAGCGCCCCCAGGAGCCGCGGCACGCGGTCCGTGCGGGCCCCCGGTCCGGGATCCATCAGGAGGCGTCGCCCCCGGCCGCGAGGGCCCCGGCCGCCACCGTAGGCCCGCCGCGCGGCCCCGCGAGCCTTCGCGCCACCACCCACACGGTGACCGTCAGCCCGAGGCCGACCAGGGCGATCGCGAGCGTCGTCTCCGTCCAGAACTGGTACGGGAAGAGCTGCACCAGCCGGTCCGTCGCCGGGTCGAACGTCCAGGTCCCCTCGGCGAAGAAGAGCTGGTGGAACAGGGCGAAGGCGGTGTCGAAGAGGAGGGCGAAGGCGCCGCCCAGGACAACCGCACCGATGGCCAGGCCGGCCGCGCCGGTGGCGACCCCGCGCCAGAACCAGGCGGAGCCGCGCGAAGCGAAGCTCGTCACGAGCAGGCTCGCCGCCCCCAGCAGGACGAGAACGTAGAACGACAGAAGGACTCGTCGGACGTCGGCCATGTGCGAGCGCTCGCGCTCGTCGAACACCGACTCACCGGCGACCCGCTGCCCGAAGGTGCCGGGGCCGAGCCACACCTCGAGGACGACCTCGCGGGTCACCGCGTCAACCTCCCCGGCGGTCCAGCCGGTCCAGGCCGCCGCGTCGGCGCGCCCCTGCGCGAACGAGACCCACGCCGGGTTGAAGAAGAGGGCGATCGCGACGCCGACCACGACGAGGGCCGTCGAGACGCCCACGGCAAGCCCGGCGAGCCGTGGCCCAAGCCCCGCCTGGTCCAGCACCGGGGCGCTCACTCGGACGCGCGCGCCCGCGCCCGCGTCCGAGACGCCTGGCGCCGGGGTGCGTTCCCGCCGACCCCCCCGAGGGGGCGGGTCGCGACCCACCCCGGGTGCTCCAGGGGCCCGGGGTGGGTCGGCTCGCTCCTCAGCTCGGTGATGGGCGGCACGGTCGGGAGCTCCTCCTCGGGGGCTGCTGGCTGGCGCATTGTACGTTCCGCCACCGACCGGCACCCGCGACCCCACGCCCGCCCTCACGGATCGGGTGCGAGATCGGTGCCAGGGCTCCCCGCGCCTCGCGGGGCGATAGAGTCAAACGGCCCCTTGGCGGCGGGTCGGCGGCAGCATCGTTCTCGTCGAAAGAGATGAGCATCGGCCATTGACGCGACGCTCGCGGAGCGACTAACCTCCAGCCCAACTTGCCCGTCGAGACCGAAGACAATGCCCGCATAGGCTGCGTTGGAGGGCAAGACCGAGACGGGAATTCCGACGTGGGTCGCTGGGTGGAGGAAAGGAGGCACAGTCCGGCGCAGATCCGCCGGAAACCGAAGAACCGACGGTAGTTGTCGATCCCTTCACGTTGCCGGGCTGCGCCCACCGCATCGGTGGTGGGGGGTGGCGCCCGGCGGTCGGCGCAGGAGGCCGTTGCGCATTGGGTCGTGAGCCCGCCGTTCAAGTCGGCCCGGCCGTCCCAAGGCCTGCTCCTACGTGACGCCGATCTCCTGCAAGAAGGCCATGACGATCGGTCGTGCGCAGCGTTGCACGACTCTCGGCACCTACCGCCGTGGCAGTTGCGAGGACTGCCCTCGTGCACAGGTCGGGGACCCAGGCCAACAGCCGTGGTGGCCCGGCACCATGCTCTCGCTACCGTCGAGACGAGAGTCAGGAGGGGGATTGAGGGCTCTAGGGAGGCTCATACGTGAATGATCTAGGGATCGGCGTAGCCGTTCTCCTTGCCATCTACACCGTTATCGGTGTGTCGATGGCGTTCCTTGTCCAGAAGAGCGGCAAGCGCTTCATCATCGCCGGCAAGCGGCTGCCGCTGCTCATCGTCGGCACGATGCTCTTCGCGCAGGCGCTCGATGCGAACTCCACGGTTGGATCAGCGGGCGCCGTGCAGGCAGGTGGGTTCTGGACGGGATTCACCTTCCCGCTCGGCCTGGCCCTGTGCCTCCTCATCACGGGGGCATTCTTCGCCAAGCCGCTGAACCGCATGAACATGCTCACCCTGGCCGACTTCTACTATCGGCGCTACAGCAACAGGGTTGAGGTCCCGGTCACGTTCATCATGGCCATCAGCTTCATCATCCTGGTCGCCGGCAACCTGGCCGGCTGCGCCTGGATCGTGAAGACGGTCTTCGGGATCGAGTACGTCCCGGGGCTCCTGATTGTCACGGCGATCGTCCTGACCTACACCTTCAGCGGCGGGCTGTTCTCCTCGGCTGCCACGGACATCGTCCAGCTGTATCCGGCCCTGATCGCCTTCATCGCCGCGCCCCTCATCCTGGTGGGGACGTTCGGCATCGACTACTTCGCCGCCGCGATCCCGGCCGGCTACGCCGACCTCAGCGGATTGACGAACATCGAAAGTGGGGCCCTGATCAACTGGGCCGGCATCCTGGCGCTTGCCTTCGGTGACATCGTCGCGCTCGACTTCATGGAGCGTGTGTTCGCCGCCAAGGACGAGAAGACGGCCCAGCAGGCGTGCTTCTACGGCGCCTTCTTCACGATCATCGCCGGGCTCGGGGCCACGACCCTCGGCCTCATGTCCTTCGCGCTCTTCCCGGACCTCGCGGACCCTCGCGACGCCCTGGCATTCATCGCAACGGACCACCTCCCGTTCCTGGTCGGCCTGTTCGTCGTGGGCGGCGTCCTCGGCGCGGGGCTTTCCACTGCGAACGGTGGGGCGCTCGCCGTGTCGGCCGTCTTCGGGCGCAACCTGCTGCACCGCAACATCGTCCTGCCGTACGAGCGCAGGAAGGCCGCTGCAATGGGGAAGACCCTCGAAGAGCTGAACGTCGACTGGCACAAGCTCGACGCCCGGCTCCTCTACTACGCCCGGTTCATGCTCATCCCGGTGTTCGCGGTGGCGATGTGGCTTGCCGTCGTGAGGCCCGAGCCGGGAGTCATGCTGGTCCTTGCCTTCGACGTGGTCTTCGCGGGGTGCCTTGTCCCCCTCGTGCTCGGCGTCTTCTGGAGCAAGGCCAACACCAGCGGGGCGCTGGCGTCCATCGTCATCGGCTCCGGCCTCCGTCTGCTGCTCTTCCTGGGCATCCCGGCGGTGGAGCCCGGCCTGGACACGCTGATCCCGCCGGTTGTCTCGCTCGTCGTGATGGTGTCGGTCTCGCTCGCCACGTACAAGACGGACGTGCCGAAGCATCACGTGATCAACGAAGTCCCCTCCGACGAGGCGGTCGCTCGCGGCACCGCATAGGCCTCGCCAACCTGGTGCGACCGGCTCGTCGCCGGTCGCACTACCTGGAACCGGACGGGCGATCCGACCGGTCCGGAGATACCCAAAGGGCCCGGCACCTGTGCCGGGCCCTTTTTCGCTGCCCGCACCGCGGAGCGCCATGGTCTCGCCTCGACCGCCGACCATCCGCGTCGCCGATCGGGCCGTCTGGTCGGCTTCGCGACGCGGCTGGGGATCACGACGGTGATCCCGCCGACGACCACCGCGCACACCCGTCACCGCGCTGCCTGGTGGCGGTGTGCGCCCCCTGGGCCGGGCCACCGGACTGAAGGCAGCGCGACTTTCCCGCCAGGTCGTCGTCCGCACGAGGCGACGGAGGACCGCGCCACCGACTCCACGCCCGACGGCTACCCGGGAGGGGGCGACGCGATCACCGAGCCGCGCCGATCGCTGAGGGTCACGCCGATGGCGGCGCCGGTGACGCAGGCGATGGCCGCCAGGGCCGTCGGCGGCAGAGCCTGGCCGAGGACGACGGCGCCGACCAGGGCGGCGACGACCGGCTCCAGCGTCACCATGATGCCGTAGGCACGTGCAGTCATCCGCCTCAGCGCCTCGAACTCCAGCGACAGCGGCAGCGCGGTGGAGAGGACCGCGACCGCCAGCGCGCCCGCGAGCAGTCCGAGATCCAGCCGCTCCAGGCCGCCGGCTGCCAGCTCGAAGGGCAGCGTGAACAGGGTGGCCACTCCCATGGCCAGGGCGAGGCCGGCGCCACCGACGCCGCGGGCCACGCGCGGGCTGATCAGGACGAAGCTCGCCCAGCCGGCGCCGGCCGCCAGGGCCAGGCCGGCGCCGAGCGGGTCGAGGTCGCCGCCGATGTCCGGCGTCAGCAGCACCAGCCCCGAGACGGCGAGGCCGATCCAGAAGAAGTCCCTGAGCCGCCGCGAGGTGAGCGCGGCGACGCCGAGCGGTCCGATGAACTCGATGGCCACCGCGACCCCCAGCGGAATGCGCGCGATGGCGCCGTAGAAGCACATGTTCGTCGCGCCGATGACGCAGCCGAACAGCAGCAGCAGCCCGAGATGGCGGCGCGCGCTCGCGCCGATCTGGCGCCTCGTGGCCACGAGCAACATGACCGCCGACAAGGAGATGCGCAGGAATGTCGTGCCGATCGGCCCGAGTGCCTCGAACAGGTGCACCGCCACCGCAGCGCCGAGCTGGATCGAGACGACCGACATCAGCAGCAGCGCCGGAGGCGGCACGGCCGCGGCGGCGCCGGCGAAGGGGCCTGCGTCCCGATGCGTCGCTGGTACCTGGGGTGTCGCCGTCGTGTCGAGGGTGGGGCGCGTCATTGCGCGCATGATGCCCCGCTGGCCTGCAGGCGTCATCCGCTCGCGGCCGCAGCTTCGTGACATGCGATGGCGCGGCGTGGCAGCGGATACGCAAGGGCCCGCACCTGCCCCGCGGGACAACAGCGGTCGGGGACCGTGCTCTTCCGCCGATGCCGGGCCCAACCCCGAGGCAGGCCCCACGAGGCGTTCCTGGGGCACCGGGCACCCAGATCGCCGCGCGGCCCGGCACCCCGTGGCCTGACGTGCGGCTGCCCGGGCGCGGGCGGTCCTGACGCCCGACGTGCAACGCAGACGCAGAGAGGCCCCCGGGTCACCCCGGGGGCCTCTCTGCGCGTTCCGTGATCAGTTCCTGGTGCGCTCCATGGCCGCGGCCCGCCGTGCGGACCCCGAAATCACGGTCTCGTGCGGCCGGCGATCGTCGGCACTCGACGGATCGCCGCGCTGTTCGCCTGTTGAGCCGGAGTTGCTGGAACTACAGCCCGTGCTTCTTGACGAAATCGCCCAGGACCTCGTCGAGGTTCGGGGTGCCGATCGTCTGGAGATCGTAGTAGACGCGGGTGTTGGGCTTCTTGATGTTGATGATGCGGGCCAGGTCGATCGGCGTGCCGACGATGACGGCGTCGCAGTCAACCGCGTTGACCGTGTCTTCCATGTCCTGCAGCATCTTGCCGCCGTAGCCCTCGGCCGGGAGCATGTCCGTCACGTGCGGGTACAGGGCGAACATGTCGACGAGGCTGCCCTTGAGGAACGGCCGCGGGTCGACGATCTCGGCCGCGCCGTACTTGATCGCAGCAACCTTTGCTGCGCCGGTCGTCATGTCGCCGTGCGTGACCGTGGGGCCGTCCTCGATCACCAGGACGCGCTTGCCCTTGATCAGCGAGGGGTCGTCAACGGTGAGCGGCGAGGCCGCGTCGATGACGGTTGCCTTCGGGGCGACCGCTTCGATGTTCTTGCGAACGGTGGCGATCTCCTCCGGCGTGGCGCTGTCGATCTTGTTGATGACGACAGCGTCGGCAACGCGGAGCGTCACGGCGCCCGGCCAGTAGGTGAGCTCGTGGCCCGCCCGGAGCGGGTCGACCACGGTCACCATGAGGTCCGGCTTGAAGAACGCGAAGTCGTTGTTGCCGCCGTCCCAGAGGATGACGTCACAGCCGTTCGGATCGTTCTCGGCGTCGTTGAGGATCTTCCCGTAGTCGACGCCGCAGTAGATGACGTTGCCCCGGGCGACGTGAGGCTCGAACTCCTCCATCTCCTCGACGGTGCAGTTGTGCTTCGTGAGATCGGAGATCTCGGCGAACCGCATCGACACCTGCGAGTTGAGGTCGCCGTACGGCATCGGGTGCCGGACAGCCACGACCTTGAGGCCGCGGGCCATCAGGAACTCGATGATCGCCCGCGAGGTCTGGCTCTTGCCGGCGCCGGTCCGGACCGCGCCGACCGCGATGACGGGCTTGTTGCTCTTGATCTGGGTGTCGTCGGGGCCGAGCAGCACGTAGTTCGCGCCGGCCGCCTGCACGATCGCGCCGAGCGTGAGGACGTGCTGGAACGGGACGTCGCTGTACGAGAACACCGCGTCGTCGATCTTGAGCTCCGGGATGATCGTCGAGAGATCAGCCTCGGAGTAGACCGGGATGCCCTTCGGGTAGAGGGACCCGGCAAGCTCCGGCGGGTACGTCCGGCCGATGATCCCGGGGATCTGCGTGCCCGCGGTGAACCCGACGACGTTGTAGTCCTCGTTGTCGCGGTAGTACGTGTTGAAGTTGTGGAAGTCACGTCCACCGGATCCGATGATCAGGACGTTCTTCCGCGCCTTCTGTGCCATTGATCTCTTCCTCCTTGAGTTCGATACGAGCCAGCGTCTGTCGCTCGAGCCAAGCGGGTGGATCCCCCACCGATCTCGGTGCCAGCTACGCCGGCGAGCACGGCCTCGATCTCGTCATGATGTCACAGGCGCTTCGCCCGGACGTGAACACGACGAACGGTTTGCGTCCCGGGGTCTCCCGGGGTTGACTCTCCTTCCTGGGGCTAGCTCCCCAGGGTGGCCACCATCACGGCCTTGATGGTGTGAGCCCGGTTCTCGGCCTCGTCCCACACCAGGGACGCATCGGACTCGAAGACGTCGTCGGTGACTTCCATCGCCTCGAGGCCGAACTTCTTGCCGATCTCCTTGCCGATCGTCGTCCCGGTGTTGTGGAACGACGGGAGGCAGTGGAGGAACTTCGTCTGGGGGTTGCCGGTCTTGCGCATGGCTTCGGCATTGACCTGGTAGGGCTTGAGCAGCTTGATCCGCTCCTCCCAGACCTCGGCGGCCTCGCCCATCGAGACCCACACGTCGGTTGCGATGAAATCGCAGCCCTTCACGCCCTCGTCGACACTCTCGGTGAGGGTGATCTTGGCCCCGGTGCTCGCCGCAATCTCGCGCGCCTGCTTCACCAGGTCGGCGTTGGGGAAGAGGCTGCTCGGTGCGACGACCCGGAAGTCGAGCCCCAGCTTGGCCGAGCCGATGAGGTAGGAGTTGCCCATGTTGAAGCGCGCGTCGCCCATGTAGGCGAACTTGAGCGCGTGGAGCGGCTTGTCGCTGTGCTCCATCATGGTGAGGAAGTCAGCCAGCAGCTGGGTCGGGTGGAACTCGTTGGTCAGGCCATTCCACACCGGCACGCCGGCGTACTTGGCGAGTTCCTCGACGATCTCCTGCCCGAAGCCGCGGTACTCGATCCCCTCGTAGTAGCGACCAAGCACTCGGGCAGTGTCCTGGATCGTCTCCTTCTTGCCCATCTGGCTCCCGCTGGGGCCGAGATAGGTCACGTGGGCTCCCTGATCGAACGCCGCGACCTCGAAGGCGCAGCGAGTCCGTGTCGAGTCCTTCTCGAAGATCAGGGCGATGTTCTTGCCCTTGAGTCGCTGCTGCTCCGTCCCCGCGTAGCGCGCCTTCTTGAGCTGGAGCGAGAGGTCGAGCAGGAAGCGAAGCTCCTGTGGGGTGAAATCGAGTTCCTTGAGGAAACTCCTGTTGCGCAGATTGACGGCCATTCTCGAATAGTTCTCCCTGGAAGCTCGCCAGCCCGGTCGCGGTCAACACGGCCAGGCGACCGTGGAGCAGAACGACATCGAGGCGGGTGACATAGGAGATCGGGTCGGCTGGCCACGCGTGACCCACCGACCCGAACCCTGGGTTGCGTGGACCGACCTGCCCGACGCCCCTGTGGGGCCGGGCAGGTCGACCCGTGGTGATCCTGGGGCTAGTACCCCTTGACCTGCTTCGGGAAGTAGTCCTTCATCTCGCCCTCGCGGTAGACGTCGAGGGTGGTGCAGTGCAGCGCGCCGCCGAACGGGATGACCTTCTCGTACGGGATCGGCACGACGTCGAAGCCGAGCTTGTCGAGCTGCTCGCAGTAAGCAGTCTCGCCGGCCTCAACACAGACGGTCTTGGGGTCGATCGAGAACGTGTTCATGGAGATCCACGACTTGCCTTCGTAGAGCCCCGTGAGGTACACGTCGTTCTTGTGCACGCGCGTCGGCCGCGCAGCCTCGATCATCTCCCAGCCGTTGAGCTTGAAGAGCTCGAAGAGCTCCGGGTTCCGCGGCGCCCAGTCCGGGTTGGTCATGACGAGACCTTCCCGCAGCGGGACGAAGTTCACGTCGATGTGCCACGGATGGAAGTTGTCCGGCTTGCCCTTGTCCCGCGGCGTGTCGAACTGGACCTCGTGCACGCGGATCCCGAGCGCTCCGAACATGCGCTTCAGCCAGTCGACGCCGCTCTTGTTCGAGACGCACGACAGCTGGTGGAAGATGTCCTTGCCGAACCGCATCGAGTCGGCGGAATCCCAGAGGGCTTCCTTCTCGGAGAGCTGGAACTCGCCGTTGTAGAGGCGCTCCCGCTTCTCGTCGTCGGTCCAGACATTCTCCATGTAGTAGTAGTAGTCCGGGGCGCCGGTGCCGGAGATGTTGACGTACGACTCGTCCGTCAGCATCGGGAACGGGGCGCCGAAGTGGACCGCCTCCGGGTCTTCCTTCTGGTACCGCTCGAAGATCGGCCGAAGGTTGAAGCGCTCGAAGACGCGCGACCGGCGAACGGTCGTCGCCTCGACGATGTAGTTGCCGTGGATCGTGGTGACGTCGCGGACGTTGTTCACGCCGTGGGCGTTCAGCTGGGTCCAGCCGAGCGGCGACGAGAGCGGCTTGTTGAACATGAACGGCTGGATGTCGATCCGCTCGACGAGCACGCCGCGCTTCTCGATCTGCGCGACGAAGTAGTCCATCTGCTCGTTGGCGGCGGCCACCTGCTCCTCAGGGAAGGGGCCCCACGAACCAAGCGGGAACCCGCCCTTCGGAAGGTCGTACCACCAGGCCGGCTCCGGGGCCGGGACGTTGGTCCCCTCCGGCCGTCCGATGATGACCCGCTTCAGCGGATCCCACTCGTTCCAGCAGTTGACAATTTTGGCCACGTGGCCCGCTCCTTTCCGGCCCCTTCGGGGCCTAGACCGCGGCAGTCCAGACCATCTGGCGCGCGGGTCGACCTGTGCAGGCGCCCCCACGTGTCCTGGCGGCCACTGAGGCCCTCTCGGCAGGACAGCTGCTCACGTCACTCAGGAACAAAGACAAACGGAACGACGCCCGGCGTCGTCCGAACTTACCGCGGAGTCTACCACCACCAACCGCAAGCAGGCATGCCATCCGGCCCGATGTGATCGCCATCTGGGTCATCGGAGAGGGCGAAATGACCCTGACCCCAGGGCGCTCATCCACGGAACATCGACCGTTCCGGCAGGGCCGCTCGCCGTCCACATCGCCGATGATCCCGACGGAC
Organism: uncultured Chloroflexia bacterium; assembly: GCA_963698595.1. Lineage (GTDB taxonomy): Bacteria > Chloroflexota > Limnocylindria > Limnocylindrales > CSP1-4 > CTSoil-043. The sequence continues at coordinate 635,505 of CAVORL010000006.1, read as the reverse complement.
TTCCTGACACTCGTGGCGGAGGCCTCGATCCCGGGCATCGTCTTCCCGGGCAACGCGCGCCGAGCTGCGTCGCCCGGTCGCCGACGACCCGAATGGCCTGGTCGCCGGCACTGATTCACCGGACCGCCGCCGGCAGCCGACCCGCCCGATCTCGAGCCCACGCCCGCGGTATCGTGCGCTCATGAGCGAGGCCTTCCGACGCATCGTGGGGCACATGCTCGGGCCTGCCCCGCCGGCCTCGCCCGGCAGCGCCGCCATCCTGGATCCCGGTCCGCTGCTGGAATCCGGTGACCGCATCGCGGCGCTCAGCGCGGCCTTTCTGGTCGCCGTCGCCGGACCGAGCCATCCGTCCCACGAGCGGGCCGTCGCCCTTCTGGAGCGGCCCGCCGGCGGTGATGAGAACGTCGTGGCAGGGTTCCTCCGGGCAGCGGTTGGCCTCGTCCGAGACGAAGTGGCGGGCGTCACCGCCTCCGATCCCGTCGTGGCGTCCCGGCTCTCCGCGACGGCCGACCGCCTCGCCGACCTGCAGCCGGGGCCTGCCGCGATGGCGGAGGCGCTGTGGCCCCTCTTCTTCCCGGAAGGCACGGGGATCCTCGGGCACGAGGCGAGCCGCGAGGCGGCCCTGCGGGAGCTGAGGACCGTCGTCGTGCAGCGGCTCAACCCCGACCCGATCGCCGACCCCGCGCGCGAGGTCCTGTTCACCTCGAATGTCCTCCTCACGATCCCCGCAGCGACCGGCGACGTCGACGCACTCCCCTACCCGGCCGAGCTGACCCGCGACATCGCCGCCGCGGCCGGGGAGCCCCAGCAGCACTGGTTCGACCACCCGATCCAGGTCGGGGTCGAGCCCGCCGGCAACGAGCTCCTGCACGGCCTGCGGGGGCTCGACGACGCGATCGCCTTCGAGCACGCTCGTCGGCGCGACGCGGACGGCATCGACCGGGTTCCCTGCGTGCTCTCGGTGACCGTCACCCATGACGGGCTCCGCCGCGTCGCGAGGCCCTACGTAGAGGCGGAGCTCGCGCGGTCGGGTGGTCTGCGCCATCTCGACGTCCACGCCTTCACGGAGTCCGACACGGAGCACCTCGTCGACGAGGTGCTCGCCCCGGCGGCCGGCGTTTCCGCTGGCGGCACCGACAACGAAGCCCAGGCCGCGCTCCTGCGCACCGTCTTCGGCGTCGACGGCGCCTACGGCCGTCACTACAGCTTCCTCAAGGCAATCGCCGCGTTCTGGCACGTCGTCGTCGATCCCGCCGTCCGCGGCACGTTCAAGATCGACCTCGACCAGGTCTTCCCGCAGGCCGAGCTGGTCGCCCAGACCGGCCGGTCGGTCTTCGAGCACCTTGCGCTCCCCACGTGGGGCGCCCTGGGGGTGGATTCGGCGGGCAGACCCGTCGAGCTCGGGATGCTGGCGGGTTCCCTCGTCAACGAGCGCGACATCAGCGCCGGCCTGTTCACGCCGGACGTGCGGTATCCCGCCCGCCCGCCGACCGCGGATGAGCACGTCTTCTTCAGTCCCCTGCCACAGGCCCTGTCGACGGCGGCCGAGATGCTGGAGCGCCACGACTCGATGGATCGCGACGGCGTGTCAGCGTGCCTCGAGCGGGTCCATGTCACCGGCGGGACGAACGGGGTGCTGGTCGAGGCGCTCCGGCGGCACCGTCCGTTCACCCCGAGCTTCATCGGGCGTGCCGAGGACCAGGCCTATGTCCTGTCTGCGCTGGGCCGCCCCGGCCGACGCCTCGCGTACGTCCACGCCGCGGGCCTGGTGATGCGGCACGACAAGGATGCCTTCGCCAGTGAGGCGATCGCCGCCGCGCAGGTGGGCAAGCTGACCGGCGATTACGTGCGGATCCTCGAGTTCAGCTCGTACGCAGGCGCGCTCGCCGCCGACGGCGGGCCCGGGTCGCTCACGCTCGCGGAGGTCAAGGGGCTGCTGGATCCGTTCACCGGCTGCTTCGTGTCACACCTTCCGGTGACGGTGACCCTCCTCCGCTTCGCCCTGCGCCTGGCCCGCTTCTTCGCGGCCGGCGAGACGGCGGCCGGTCGCGACTTCGCGTTCCTCGGCTCGCGCCGGATCGACGACGCGATCCGGCGAGCGGCAGACCGGGACGGGATGCGGGTCGCGATCGCGCGCGAACGGCGCGGCTGGGACCTCTTCTACGACGCGCTGGACACGCTGGAGGCCGGCATCTCGCGAGGCGATCCGGGGGCCCTGGCCCTGCAGGCCCGCGGGCGCGAGATCGTCGCAGGGTGCCGCGTGAGCGCAGCGGTGGACGCGTAGCAAGGGCCCGCTATCCCGTGAACGACGCGGGCGTGCGACAGAAGACGCGCTGCCGACAGGACCCCTGCCCGCCGACTCCGCCCTACTCCGCGATCGGCCAGACGATCTCTGTCCGCCAGTGCTCAGGTGGTTCGAGGGCAGGGTCCGACACGTAGCTCTCCCACATCGCCGTTGCCGGGGCGACGCCCTCGTCGGCCATCCAGGCGGTCAGCGCGTGATAGGTCTGCTCGAGGGTGTCGTACGGGCCGACGTGGGTGGCGGTTGCTGCCCGTCCCCCGGGCAGCTCCATCATCTCGACCTCACCCGACGGCTCCAGCGGCATGGCGACGGGGAACCCGGCGCAGACCTCGACAGTGTCGCCGGGTGCGGACGGGTAGAAGCCGAACGGGGGCCCCGAGGGCCCGACGCCCTGCTTCTGCAGGAACTCCATCGTGGTCCCGAAGGCCCGACCGAAGAAGTCGGTCAGCTCGCCCATCGGGACCTTGCCACGCACGACGACCGCCGGTTGCGCGGTCAGCGCGACGATCTGACAGGTCAACATGACCTCCTCCTCCACGTCTGGCTTCGATGAACCGCAGCGCACGAGGATCAAGGTACCCCTGGATGTCCTCCAGGACCACGTCCACGCGGCCCGACGATGAGGACCCGGCGACCCACCTCGCGGCTGCCGGCATGCGGCTCGCGGTCGCGGAGTCGGCCTGGGCCCATCCACGCCTGTGCGTTCACGCTCTCCCGCGCCCGATCGCCAGCGCGCCGAGGGCGGCCCGGGCGGCCGCGCCGGAGCCGATGACCCCGGGTACCGGGGATTTCGCCCTACTCGGGCCTGGGGTCCCCGAAGATCGTGTGGTGCCAGGGCTTCTGTGCCTCGCCGGTGAGCTCGATCATCACGTGCTTCACGCGCGTGTACTCCTCGAACGAGTACATCGACATGTCCTTGCCGAAGCCCGACTGCTTGAAGCCGCCGTGCGGCATCTCGCTCGTGACCATGAGATGGTCGTTCACGAGGACGTGGCCGAAGTTGAGAGCCTGCGTCGCCCGCATCGCGACCCGCAGGTCGCTCGTCCAGACCGAGCTGGCCAGGCCGTAGGGCGTGTCGTTCGCCTTCGCGAGGGCCTCCTCCTCGGTGTCGAACGGGAGGACGACGAGGACCGGCCCGAAGATCTCCTGCTGCACGATCTCGCTGTCCTGCGCGGCATCGACGACCACGGTGGGGAGGTAGAAGGCGCCATCGGGGAGGCCGAGCACCTCCGGGCGACGCCCGCCAACGAGCACGCGCGCGCCCGCCGCGACGGCGCGGCGGACGAAGCCGTCGACCCGCGCGACCTGGGCCTCGCTGATGAGTGTTCCCATGTCCGTGTCCGCCGCCGTGGGGTCGCCGACACGAACGCCGGCGAACAGGTCCACGAGGCGGGTGATGAACGCCGTGGCCACCGAGCGATGGACGTACACGCGGGTCGCCGCGGTGCAGTCCTGGCCACCGTTGATCAGCGCGCCGGCGGTGGCTCCTCGGGCGGCGGCCTCGAGGTCGGCGTCGGCATGGACGATGAACGGCGCCTTGCCACCAAGCTCGAGGTGGACGCGCTTCAGGTTGCCCGACGCGAGGGCCATGATCTTGCGGCCGGTGTCCGAGTCGCCCGTGAGGGAGATGAGGTCGATGTCGCGGTGAGCCGCGAGCGCGGCGCCGACGACATCCCCGCGCCCGGTGACGACGTTGAGCACGCCCGCCGGCACGCCGGCCTCCGCGGCCAGCTCCGCGAGGCGGATCGTCGTGAGCGGGGTCGCCGAGGCCGGCTTGAGGACGACCGAGTTGCCGGCGGCGAGGGCGGGGCCGATCTTCCAGATCGCCATCCACAGCGGATAGTTCCAGGGGCTCACCTGGCCCACGACGCCGAGGGGCTCACGTCGCACGAAGCTCGTGTGGCTGCCGGAGTACTCGCCGGCCGCCTTCCCCTCCAGGTGCCGCACCGCGCCCGCGAAGAAGCGCAGGTTGTCGATGGTGAACGGGAGATCCGACGTACGCCGGAGCTTGTAGGCGGAGCCGGTCTGGGCCGTCTCGAGGGCCGCCAGCTCGTCGGCGTGCTCCTCCATGAGATCAGCAAGGCGGTCGAGGATCCCTACCCGCTCGGGCAGGTAGCGACGGCTCCAGCGGCCGTCCTCGAAGGCGGCGCGAGCGGCGGCGACCGCGAGTTCGACGTCGGCCTCGGTGCCGGCCGGGACGCGCCCCACGACGGCGCGCGTGGCGGGGCTGCGGACCTCGAGCCAGGCGCCCGACGACGCCTCGGCCGCGTTCGCCGTCGATGAACATCGGGAAACTGCGGACGGCCTCGGCGACCATCGTGGCCCTCCTCTTGGCGCCCGGCGTGGTGCGACAGCTGGGCGGATCGACTCCCGTCGAGCCTAGCACGGTGTCGGGGACCGCCGGAAGCGCGTCCCGGCGCCCGGTAGCCGCGCCGCCCCATTTCAGCGGTACCCGCGCCGCGCCGCGCCCGGATGGCCGCGTCGCCCGATTGACCTCCGGACGCCGGGGTACGATCGCCGGGTGACAACTCCCCGATCCGCCGCGATCATTCTCGCCGCCGTCGCGCTGCTCGGCGCCGGCTGCGGCGACCCCGCCGGTCCCGCGTCGGGCACGATGCCGGGCGGCTCGGTTCCCGCCTCCGGGAACGCGGCCGCGTCCCCCAGGGAGGCCCCCGCCTCGCCTGCCCCGCTCGCCACCAACCCGGGCGCGGCGGCCACCTCAACCGCCACGCCCACGCCCACGCCCGCGCCGACGACTGTGCCGAGCCCCGGCGCCGACACCCCGACGCCGGACTCGTTCTGGAGCCTCGTCGAACGCGGTCTCCGGGCCGCCGGTCGCGTCGAAGTCGAGATCTCGGGTCCCAACGCGGGGACGCTGCGCTTCGAACCGGACGCATCCGCCACTGCGATCGAGGGCGTGGTCGGGTTCGTCTGCCTCGGCGGGCGGGCCTACGACGGCCAGTCTGGGTTCACGCGGATCCCCGGTCAGTGGACCTGCGGAGCACCGGCGCTCGTAGCCGGGTTCCGCGGCATCGGGCAGCCGATCGACGCGTGGAACTCCTCGATCCCGACGGATGCGCGCCGCCGCGAGTCGATCACGCTCGACGGCTCGACCTGGACCTGGCGCTACCGGGCGACGTCGCCGTTCTACGGGGGCGATGTCCAGGTGACCGTGACGCTGGACGGGGCAAAGCGGCGAATCACGGCCGCGCGCCGGGTGGACCCGACGGGCGTGACGCGGTACTCATTCGTGTACGGAGCGGCCTTCCCGCCCATCGCCGTCCCCCGCTGACGCGCGCACCGGCCCACGCTGCCTGCTCGAGCTCAGCCCGCATCGGCGATGTGCGCCACGACGTCGGGTTCTGACCCGGCACCGCCGTCGACCTCTGGCCGAGATCCCCCGAGCGGCAGCCGTTGTCGCGAAGCAGGCGAGGGCCCGGGAGCGAGCGCAGGCGGCTTGGTCCGCCATGGGTTGGGCCTGCGGCCGGCGGGCGGCGCGGATCGCCGATCCATAGTACGGTTCGGCCCGTTGCATTCACCGGGTCGCCGACCCGCCAGCCCCCGTCGTCCCGTTCGTGGGGTCGACCGCACCGGCGCCGCTGCTCCGCGGCCGCGTCGACGAAACCGCCGGCGTGTGCTCCGCGGCCCCCTCTCCTTCTGGCCGTGCCTTTCCCCGAGGTTCGCGCGCGCCAGCGGGGGAGAACGCCTTGACCACCGCATCTGTCGGCGCGCGCGCGCGGCGTCGCACCTCCATCGGCCTGACGGCCGTGCTCCTGGCCCTCGTGGCCGTCATGGCCGCCCCGGCTGTCGAGCACGACGGCGCCACCGCCGCGGCGGCCACCCGCCCTCTGGCCGTCATCGTGGTCGGGCCGGTCGAGGGCATGACGGGCTACTACAAGCGCGACGCGCGGCGCATCGCCCGGCAGCTTCGCGCGCACGGGGCGCGGGTCCGCAAGATCGTCAGCCCGCGGGCCACGTGGTCGCGCGTTCGGGACGCGTCGCGCGACGCCAACCTCTTTATCTACCTGGGCCACGGCAACGGCTTTCCGAGCCCTCACGGCGGCTTCGATCCCGACACGATGAACGGCCTGGGCCTCAACGCACGGGCCGGGCGCGGGAACCGGAACGTCCGCTACTACGGCGAGCGCTACGTGCGCCGGAGCCTGCACCTTGCCCCCGGCGCCGTCGTCATCCTCAACCATGTCTGCTACGCGGCGGGGGGCTCCGAGCCCGGGCGCGGCTCCCCGACTCGCCGCACGGCAACTCGCCGCGCCGACAACTTCGCGGCCGGGTTCCTGGATGCCGGGGCGGCCATCGTCTTTGCGAGCGACCGCGCCGTCGCCCCGCTCGTCCGCGGCCTGTTCCGCGCGAGCCGGAAGATGCGCGCCATCTTCTGGGACTCCCCCTGGACGTCCTTCCGCTTCGACTCCCGCTTCAGCTCGCGCCGGACGCCGGGCGCGGCGGGCATTCTCGCTCCGTACACACCGGGCCGCTACTACCAGTCGGTCGTCGGCCGGCTGGGGTGGACGGCCCGCGAGTGGCGGGTGTCCTGGAGTCCGCCGCTCGCCTAGGTGACAAGGGACGGGCTGACCGCGCCGTGCCGGTCGGCCCCTGCGCTCGCCGACGCGGATCAGCTGCCTGGCGAGGCATCAGCGAGCGGGCGACACCTGCGACCTGCGGGCCGGCACGCACACCCGACCGGAGGTCCCTGCCGCCGCAGCAGACCGCCCGAGCTGGGCACGATCGGTGCGCGCCGGTCCTGCACGCAGCGGTCGAGCCTGGAGAGCGCGGCGCTCGTCTGCTACCTTCAGAAGCCGACCGGGAACCGTTGCATCGCTGAAGGAGCCAGGTTGTTCGCCGATCTGCGGGTGGGCTGTCTCATCGATCCACTGGGTGGCCGCGTCTGGCAGCCCGCCGAGGTGCTGGCGCGGTGTGGACGGAGGATGGCGCTCTTCAGCCAGCTTGGCCTTCGGCCCGGCGACCGCGCATTCCTGCTCTACGGGAATCGGCCCGAGTTCTTCGTCGACCTGCTTGCCATCTGGAGCCTCGGTGCCTGCGCAGTCCCCGTCGACGGCCGGCTCACCGCCTTCGAGATCGAGACCCTGGCCCGCTCCGCCAAACCGCGGATCAGCCTCTGGGAGCACGAACCCGATGCGCTCCTGGCCGCGTCCCTCTCCGGGTTGGGCGTCGGGATCGCGCTGCTCGGGGATGAGCCGAGCACAGCCCCCGTGCCTCCCTCCCAGCTCTCGCTCGACGACGACGCCCTGATCCTCTTCACGTCGGGCACGACCGGCCAGCCGAAGGGCGTCGTCCACACCCATCGCTCGCTGCGCGCGCGCTGGATGGGCCTGCGCCAGAGCCTGGGCATCGAGAGCTTCCGCCGCAGCCTGTGCCTGCTCCCCACCCACTTCGGACACGGGCTGATCTGCAACAGCCTGTACCCGTGGCTCTTCGGCCAGGATCTCTACGTGCTGCCGCCATTTCGCCCGGATCTCCTCGCGCAGCTCGGCAGCATCGTCGATCGCCACGAGATCACCTTCCTGTCCTCCGTGCCGCCGGTGTGGAGGCTGGCCCTGAAGACCGCGCGCCCTCCCGAGAAGCACTCGCTCGAGCGCGTCTTCTGTGGATCCGCTCCCCTCTCGGCGAGCATCTGGCGCTCCGTCCAGGAGTGGACGGGGGCGCGCGACGTCTTCAACGCGTACGGGATCACGGAGACTGGGAGCTGGCTCGCGGGCACGTCCGTGGCGGGCTTCGAGCCGGAGGATGGGCTCGTTGGCGAGGCCTGGGGAGGCGTGGTGCGGATCCTGCCGAGCCGGGAGACGAGTACTTCGCCCGGTCTGCAGGAGCCGTGCGGCCCGGGGGAGTCCGGCTTTGTCTGGGTCAACACCCCCGCGCTCATGCGGGGCTACCTGGATCGCGAAGACCTGACCGAGCAGGTCGTGAGCCAGGGCTGGTTCATGACCGGCGACATCGGCCTGCTCGATGAGCGCGGGTGGCTCTACCTTCGCGGTCGCGAGCGCGAGGAGATCAACAAGGGCGGGATGAAGATCTACCCGGCGGACATCGATTCGGTGGCGGAGCGCTTCGAGGGAACGCGCGACGTCTGCAGCTTCGCGTTCGCCGATGAGCTCCACGGCGAGAACGTCGGCATCGCCGTGGTGCTCGACCCACCCGGAGACGACTCGCTGCGCCGCCTCCAGGACTGGTGCTCCACGTATCTTGCCCGCCACCAGCTGCCGCAACGCTGGTACGTGCTCGACGAGATCCCGCGTTCATCGCGCGGCAAGGTCAACCGCGAAGCCATCGCGCTCCACTGCGCGGAGCTTCGGGAATCCCGGGTACCGCGACCCCGAAATGAGGATCCGGCGCGTTGACGAGCCCGTTGTCGCTGCGGGATGAGCTGCTGGACTTCCTGGTGGAACAGGGCCTCGAGATGTCGGGTGCCTCGGCCGACGCCGAGCCGCTCTTCGAGAGCGGCCTCCTGGACTCGCAGGCGCTCTTCAACCTCGTGCTGTGGGCCGAGGAGCGGATCGGCACGCCGATCGATCCGACGGCGCTGGACCTCGCGCGCGACTGGGCAACCGTGAGCGACATCGTCCGCTTCATCGGCGCCCGCGAGCGAGGACGCCGATGAGCGACTCGATGCGAGATCGTGCGCTTCCGGCCCGAGCACCGTGAGGCCGTCGCCGAGCTCCAGACCCTCCTGTGGAGCCCCGACCCGGACCTGAACCTGCGCTACCTGGACTGGAAGTACCTCCAGAGCCCCTGGGCCGACGAGCCGCGAATCTACCTCGCGATCCGCGACGGGGTCGTCCTCGGGATGCGCGGCTTCTGCGAGTCCCGCTGGGAGGTCGGCTCTCCGGCACGCGTTTTCGCGATCCCCCTCGCCGACGATCTCGTGATCCGCGCGGACGAGCGCAACAGCGGCTTGGTGACCCAGATCATGGCAGCGGCACTGGCGGACCTCGCGGATGCGGGATCGGACTACGTGTTCAGCCTCAGCGCCAGCCTGCTCACCCTGCTGGGCTCCCTCAGCCTGGGGTTCAGGAGCGCGGGGCGGTACGAACCGGTCGTACGGCGCGAGCCAAGCGCCCCTCGGCGCACTCGGCTTCGCGAGCACCTGGCCCGAAGCACCCTGGTCCGCGGCTGGGCGAGGTCGTCCCTGGTGTCGAGATCCCAGCTACTCGAGCGATCCCCGCTGCTCTTCTCCTCCGCCGAGCGCCAGCCCTTCCGCCGCCTCGACTCCGCGCGGCTCGAAGGACATGGCATGGCCCTGGCTCGCGAGCCGAGACCGGCAGCGATGGCCGAGCTGATCTCCGCGCTCGGCCACGACGGACGCCTGCGCCACGTGCGGAGCCCCGAGTACCTGGCCTGGCGCTACGCCAACCCGCTGCGCGAGTATCGGTTCATCTTCGCCGGTGGCGATCGACTCGACGGCTACCTGGTCCTCGGCTCGCGCGTCGCCGGCGCCGTCCCCACGCCTCGCGTGAGCATCGTGGACCTCGAGGGCCGGGATGCTCCAATCCGCCGGGCGCTCCTGGATGCGGCGCTCGAAGGGCACTTCGCGGATCTCTTCACCTGGTCGGTTGCCCTGGACCCCACCGATCGCCCGCTGCTGGGCGAGCGGGCCTTCGTGCCCGCCGCCCCGGAGCTGGCCGCGCGTGGTGGGCCGTGCGCGCTCATCGCTTCTCCCGCCGCCCGCAGGCCAGACGACTGGGTGCTCGAATCGCGCCCCCTCCTCGACCCTGCGACGTGGGACCTGCGGATGCTGTACTCGATCGGGGATTGACCTCGGGGGCGTGCCGTCCCTCTCGACGTGCGAAGAGGCCGGGCGGCCGCGGTGAGGGGTTCCCCCAGGACACAGTCACGCGCCACCCGGCCCGCGCCATTCTAGGCCCGCCCGGCGGCCCCTGGAAGCCCCCTGGACGTCCATCCCGGGCGAAAAGCGCGCGCGATGAGAGCCCGCATGACCGCTGGCGGTCTACGCGCCTGGTCAACGATCGCGGTCCTGTCGGCCCTGACCGGGCCCCGGATGCCCGGGTGCGCGTCCCGTCCGCCGGAAGAGGGCGGGCTACGGGTCGCTGCTGACCTGGCTCGCCCTTGAGGCGCCGTCAGTCAAACCGAAGTCGAGTGTCCCGTTGGCCTTCGTCGTGACACGGATGAGACCTCCACCCGCTTCGTCGAACTCGACTCTCTCGGCCCTCCCGCGCTCGAGTGGCTTCGTCCACAGCCTCGTACCCTGCATCACGTCGTACGCCGTGAGGAAGCCGTCACGACCCGGCGACTCCCGGTTGCTCCCGAGGTGGATCGCGGCGAAGCGCCCGTCGTCGGAGATGGCCACCAGAAGGGCAGTCGCCCTGAAGGTCTCGTCGATCATCGGTCGCCCGTCCGCAGTCATGACAAGGAATCGACAGCGGAGGTCGGCGCCGAACAGCCACTCGGCCACGGCGAAGGTTCCATCGTCTGCGACCTGGCAGTGAATTGGGCGCACCAACACTCCGTCGCAGCGGACTCCGGCGTCCCGCTCGATCAGCCGATATCGTCCGGGTCTCCCTTCGTCGTCGATGGACAGGGAGTCGCCCGTAAGCAGGAAGAACCGGCCCCCGGGCGATTGCGCGAACTGGTCCCAGCCGAGGCCGTCGCCCGTCTCGGCGCGGCCGCTCAGGTAGAACGTGACGCGGCCCATCGAGACAGGCGCCACCAGGTGTTGGTCGGGACCCTGAGGGGCGCGGGAGAAGCCCATGCCGCCATCCTAGACGAGGTCCGTTCGCCTGGCGGTTCTCCCGGGGAGCCGCCGGCGCAGAACGTCCCCCGGATACCGCCGCTCGGGCTGTCCGCCCTCGGGCCGGAACCGTCGTCGGCGCGGAGCCGGTGACCGTGTCGGGTCGAGTCTTCGGACTGCGGCCTATCTGACGCGTGCGCGTCGACCAGGAGCACGCACGCCGACGGCCACCCGCTCGCCGTCGATGAACCTGATGGCGGTGCGCCCGAGGTCACCGCTGGGCGACCGACACGCAGCCCTCGGGATCACCCCAAGGGCCTCCTGCGTGCTCAGGTCGGTGGTCGGGGTGCCGCGATTCGAACGCGGGACCTCCTGAACCCCATTCAGGTGCGCTACCAAGCTGCGCCACACCCCGACGGGTCGAAGGATAGCAGAGGCGTCGACGCGCGCCGGCTCCGGACACGGCGGCCCGGGACTCGCGCCTCAGCGGCGCCGCGCATCTCCCGCGCGCGCTCCCCCACCCTGGGACGCGACGCGCCTGCCGCGCGGCCGGTCGCTCCCCCGGTTGCGGAAGACGAGCTTGATCGGCGCGCCGTCGAAGCCGAGGACGTCGCGAATCCGGTTCTCGAGGTAGCGCCGATAGCTGAAGTGGATCAGCTCGGCATCGTTGGCGAAGAAGATGAAGGTAGGGGGCTCGATCGCGGCCTGGGTGGCGTAGAGAAGCCTGGGACGGCGGTTCTTCACGGTGGGCGGCACCTGCCGAGCCGTGGCCTCCGCAAGGAGGCGGTTGAGCTCCCCGGTGCCGATCCGCTTGCGGCGCTCGCCCCAGACGTCGACCGCCATCTCCAACACGCGGCCCACTCGCTGGCCGGTCTTGGCGCTGATCGAGAGAATGGGCGCGAAGTCGAGGAACGGCGCGTCGCGGCGGATCCAGGCCGTGTACTGGTCGAAGGTGCGGTCCGTCTTGTCCTCGACCAGGTCCCACTTGTTGACTGCGATCACGAGGCCCTTGCCCGCGTCGATCGTGTAGCCGGCGACGTGAGCGTCCTGGGCGGTCAGGCCCTCCACCGCGTCGATGACGAGCACCGTGACGTCGGCGCGGTCGATCGCCCGCAGGGCGCGGAGTGTCGAATAGCGCTCGGCCGCCGGACCGGCGGCGACCTTGCCGCGACGCCGGATACCGGCCGTGTCGACGAGAACCACCTCGCCCTGGCCGTACGCGAGCCGCGTGTCGAAGGCATCCCGCGTGGTCCCGGGGATGTCGGACACGATCGCCCGCTCTTCGCCGAGGAGCGCGTTGAGGAGGCTCGACTTGCCGACGTTCGGCCGGCCCACGAAGGCGACCGTGACCGGCCCGGGCAGCTCGTGCTCGTCGAAGGCCAGCTCGTCGGGCACGAGGCCCTCGGCGAGCTCGTCGCCGATGATCTCCACCTCGCGCTCGGTCTCGGCCTCGCGTGCCTGCCGGGCCAGCTCCGCCTCGCTCTCGGCCGGAAGAGCCAGGACGACCTCGTCGAGGAGATCCGCGACTCCCCGCCCGTGGGCGGCGCTGATCGGCCAGGTCTGCTCCCAGCCGAGCGCCCAGAACTCGGCGGCGTCGAGCTCGCGCTTCGCGTTGTCGGCCTTGTTGACCGCGACGAGGACAGGGGCCGACGCGCGGCGCAGGATCTCGGACGCCTCCTCATCCGCCGGCGTCAACCCGGCGGTTGCCTCGACGACGAAGACGATCACATCGGCCTCACCGATCGCGAGCCGCGCCTGCTCCTGGACCTTCTCTTCGATCGCATCGCCAGGCGCGGTCTCCAGGCCGCCGGTGTCCACGACGAGGAACCGTCGCCCGTTCCACTCGCCCTCGCCGTAGATGCGGTCGCGGGTCGTGCGTGCGCGGTCCTCCACGATCGCGGCCCGGCCGTCGCCGACGACCCGGTTGAAGAGGGTGCTCTTGCCGACATTCGGCCGACCGACGATCGCGACGAGCGGGAGACCGGCTTCCCTCACCGGGTGACCGGCGCCGTCGCGGTGGCCGGCGTCCCGGCGGCCTGCCCCGGAGCCCGCGGGGCCCTGGGCCTCGAGCCGTTGCCGCCGGCAGGGCGACCCGCGTCTGCCACCTCGGCCACGCGGACGCGGCTGATCGAGAGAGAGGTTGTTCGGCCGGCGGGCGTCGCGGCCGCGGTGACGGCCCGCAGGGCAAGCTCGTGCGCGCGGGAGCTCGCGTTGGGCGTTCCGGCCATCTCGAGGACCCGCGCCGCCACCAGCTCGAGGTCCTCGATCGGGGTGGACGTCCCCCCCGTCACGCCGACGACCTGGGCCGTGCCGAATGCGGATGCGTCGACGAGGTCGCGGGCGTGCTCGACCTGCATCACGGGTGTGCCAACGATCTCGCACAGGCGCGTCAGCTCCCTGGTGTTGGCGCTGCTGCGGCCCCCCACGACGACCATGAAGTCCACTTGGCGGGCAGTCTCCACGGTGTCCTCCTGGCGCCGGATCGTCACCGGGCAGACGGTGTTCACGACCTTCAGCTCGTGGGCGAGGTGGACCATGCGTGCGGCCAGCCGTTCGAACTTCCAGGGGGGCTGCGTCGACTGGGTGATCAGGGCCATCCGCTTCTTGCGCGGGATCCGGTCCCAGTCGTCCTCCTCGTCCACGACGATCGCGTCGGGCGCGAAACCGAGTAGCCCCACCACCTCCGGGTGGTTCGGGGTGCCCAGGAGGACGATCGTGTACCCGTCGTCGACGAGCTTCAGGAGCTCCTTCTGCTCGGCGACCACCCAGGAGCAGGTCCCGTCGATGACGTCGAGGCCGCGCACCTCGGCCGACTCGCGGACGGTCGGCGTGACCCCGTGCGCGCGGATGACCACGGTGGAGCCGTCCTCGGCATCGTCGAGCCCGCCGATCGTGACGACTCCGCGCGCCTGGAGGGCTGCCACAACTCCCTCGTTGTGGACGACCTGCCCAAGCGTGTGTGTCAGGCGGCCAGCATCGGCTGCCTCCTTGGCCTTGTCCACGGCCTCGCGCACGCCATAGCAGAAGCCGGTGCGCCTCGCGATTTGGACGTCCTGAACCATGCCCATGACCCGATTATCACACGCCTCCCTGCGAAACCCCGCGGGTGACGGCCACCGGCTCGGGTGCGGCAGCGTGCTCATCCTCCCTTCGGCTCCGGCGCGTCCGTGGATGGCTCGCTCCGAAAGGTCTTGCCCTAGACGCTCCGCTGGCGCTCGGGCAGAGGCGCCGCCGCCCCCCGGCCGGCGCGGGGGCCAGCCAGCTCGCCCTTCATGGCCGTGCCTCCGGCTCGCGGCGGACCTGCGTCTCCACGACCGCCAGGACCGCGGCGACGGCCTGCTCGAACGTCATGCCGTCGGTCCGGACGTGGATCGCGTCATCGGCCGCGCGCGCAGGCGATGCCGCCCGGGAGCCGTCGGCCTCGTCGCGGCGGCGGAGGTCCGCGAGGATCGCCTGGCCGGTTGGCGACGCCGGTTCCACGCCGCGCTCTCGCGCCCGCCTGCTCGCGCGCTCGTCGGCGGAGGCGTCGAGCCAGATCTTGACGTCGGCATCGGGCAGGACCACGCGCCCGATGTCGCGCCCAGCCACGACGATCCCGGCCTCACCGGCGATCGCCCGCTGGCGATCCAGCAGGGCAGTCCGCACCTCGGTCCGGCCGGCGACCGCCGAGACCGCCCGGTCGACCCGCGGCGTGCGGATCTCGTCAGCGACGTCGCGACCCCCGACGACGACGCGGGCCAGATGGCCATCCACGTCGGCGCCGAGGTCGATCTCTGCCGCGAGTGGCGCGATGGAGGGTCCGTCAGCGGGGTCGAGCCCGCGCTCGAGCGCTAGCCAGGTGAGGGCTCGGTAGAGCAGGCCCGTGTCCAGGAACCGAAAGCCCAACGCGGCGGCGACGGCCGCCCCGACGCTGCTCTTCCCCGACGAGCCGAGGCCGTCGAGCGCGACGATGGCCCGACGACCGCCCGCGCCCAGACGGCCGCCGGCCGGGGCGCGACCGCCCGCGCCCAGACGGCCGCCGGCCGGGGCGCGACCGCCCGCGCCGACACGCTCGCTCGGCATCAGCATCCCAGCCGGGGTTCGCCCGCCACTCCGTCCGCCGCGCCGGCGAGGGCGAGCAGGTCGCAGTTCCGGGCGGCGCCGTTCGTGACGGGCCGGTCCGGGGGGACCGTCATCGTGCGTCTCCTCTCCGCTGAGTGGCGTCACTGAGTGATCGGGGAGGGCGTTCCCGGAGTGAGCTCGCTCCCAGCCTGCGAGCCTCGGCCGCGCTGAGGAGGCGTGCGCCCCCTGACGGCACGTCGAGGCGCAGCGTCCCCACCCGCACCCGGACGAGCCGCGCGACGGGCGCGCCGACGCCTACCAGCATGCGCCGGACCTGGCGCTTCCAGCCGTGAGCAAGCACCACGCGGTACCAGGCCAGGTCTCGGGCCGGCGGCGGCTGGACGAGCGCCGCAAGCGAGGCCGTCTCGGTGCGGGTGGCCGGGCGCAGGGAGACGAGGCGAGCGGTTCCCTCCTCCAGCTGAATGCCCGCCGCGAGCGCGGCGCGCTGATCCCCGTCGAGCGGCCGGGCCACTGCGACCGCGTATTCGCGCTCCACGCCGTGGCGGGGGTGGAGAACGCGCTGCGCCCACGGCCCGTCGTTGGTGAGAAGGAGGAGGCCCTCGGAATCCCGGTCGAGGCGGCCCACCGGGTACAGCCGGGTGCCCGGCGGGACAAGGCGCGGCGGGACGAGCTCCATGACCGTTCGCTCCGCGTGCCGGTCGGCCGCCGTCGAGGTGATGCCGGCGGGCTTGTGGACCGCCAGGTGGACAGCGGCCGCGCGGTCCGCGCCGATCGAGCGGCCATCAACGGCCACGACCTGGCGGGCGGGGTCGGCCTTCTCCCCCAGGGTCGCGACGCGCCCGTCCACGGTGACCCGGCCATCGGCGACGAGCGCGTCGGCCGCCCGGCGGCTCGCCACGCCGGCCGCGGCCAGCACCTTCCCGAGCCGCTCGGCCGGCATCAGGCGGAACCGTCGTCGGGTGGCGCCGGCTGCAAGCCAGCGCCCATCTCGCCGTCCGGCGGAGTGGACGTCGGACCCACCGCGGCCAGCTGCCCGGCGACCGCGGCGTCCAGGACCGGCAGGTCGTCGAGGCTCAGGAGCCCGAAGCGCTCCAGGAAGTCGACCGAGGTGCCGTAGAGGATCGGGCGCCCGGGCGCGTCGGCCCGTCCCAGCTCGACGACGAGGCGGCGATGGAGGAGGCTCCGGATGGCGTACTCCGCATCGACACCCCGGACCCTCTCGATCCCGGCCTTCGTCACCGGCTGGCGGTAGGCGACGATGGCGAGAGTCTCCAACGTCGCCGGCGAGAGGCGGGCCGGCTCGCGACCCACGTAGCGCCCGATGAGAAGGCCGGCGTCCGGGGACGTCACGAGCGCCACGCGATCACGGTCGACGAGCACCCGGATTCCGCGCTCCGCGAGCGACACCTCGAGGTCGCCCAGGCGGGCGTTGATCGTCTCTGCCGACGCGCCGGTCAGGGTCGCCAGCTCGCGGCGTCCAAGGGGCCGCTCGGCGACGAAGAGCAGCGCCTCCAGCTGCGCCTCGGAGAGGTCGTCACCGGGGAGCGCCAGGGAAGGGCCGGGCTCGCCGCCCGGCATGACCTCCGTCGGCCGCAGCTGCCGGCTCGGCTTCGCGCAGCACGTCCTCCGTCACGCGTCCTCCTCGCTCGCGACGCCGGGCCTCGTCGGGACCACCTGTGGCCGGTTGCCCCTCGGCTTCTCCAGGCGCGTCGGCCCGCGGCACCGCACGCACGATGATGGGGCCCCACGGAGCTGCCTGCTCGATCGTCACCTCGCGCCGCTTCACCAGCTCCAGCATTGCCAGGAACGTGACGGCCACGACGACGCGATCGCGCACCCCGGCCAGGAGCTCCTGCAGGACGAGCGGTCCGGCGCCTTCGACCGCGGCGCGGATGACGGCAGCCCGCTCCTCCAGCGTGATCGTGCGTGGGAGCGCCTCCGGGGGCGCCCCCACGGGCGGTGTCACGGCGGCCAGCCGGTCGAGGGCCCCGACGAGCAGCGACGGGTCGAGGCGCGGCGGAAGCGGCTCCACCGCGCCGGCGCGCGCGGCGGCAAGCGCGATCGACGGCTCGCGGCGCGCCACGAGCCGGCCCGCGATGGCCTCCTCCTGGAGTGCCGTGGCCGCGTCGCGGAATGCCTTGTAGGCGAGGAGGCGCGCCCGCAGCGCTTCCTCGGGATCCGGCTCGGTGTCGAGCGGGATCGCGGGTGCCGCCGGGCGCGGGAGGAGTCCCCGGCTCTTGATGAGGATGAGCTGGCTGGCCACCGCGACGAACGCAGAGATGCTCCCGATGCGGTCACCCTCGACGGTCGCGAGGGCATCGAGGTAGGCCTCCGCCAGGGCTCCCAGCGGCACGGTCATGACGTCCAGCTGGCGAGCCTCGACGAGGGCAAGCAGGAGCCCCAGCGGACCCTCCCAGTCGTGCAGCGCGACGCGCGTGGCGTCTTCGTGTCGGCGGCGGTCCGTGAAGGCGATCTCCGGCACGCCGCCGCCCGGGCGCGGGACGGCGTCCGCAGGCCGCCGGGTGGCGTCCCCGGCCGCCGGGTGGCGTCCGCAGCTCGCCGTTGTGGCGTCGAGCGCCATCAGCTGGCCTCGTCGGCGGCGTGGAGGGCCGCCAGGGCCGCGCCGTCTCCGGGGGCATCGCCGAGGATCAGGGCTGAGGTGCGGGCTGGCGCGCCGGCCGCTCGGGCGAGCTCGGCGGAGCGCTCCTCGTGGTCACGCAGGCGTGCCATCGCCTCGGCGCCGCCCGGCAGCCGGGCGGCGAAGCGATGGACACACGGCCCCAGCAGCTCACCCAGGGACCATGCGACGCGATGCCACAGGCGGATCGAGCGTCCCTTTCCGGAATCGTGGAGGAGCCCCGCCAGGTGCACGTCGCGATCATCCACGCCAGCGGCCCGGAGCGCAGCCACGACGTCGAGGCCGTGGCGCTGGTCGGCGACCGGCATCCCATCGAAGAGGGCGGCCTGGGCAGGCGTCAGCCACTCGCCCAGCGCCGCGCGCTCCACGGGCTCGACCCGGGCCGCGACGTGGCGGACGAGCTGGCGCGCCTTACGAGCCCACCAGGACGCCAACGATCCCCTCGAACAGGGGCCGGAAGATCCGTGCCCCGATGGACTGGCTGCCAGGTGGCAGGAACAGGACGGCGAGGAGGATGACGAAGCCCCACTGCTCGAGGATCGGGCGCACCTTCCACACGGTCCTCGACGGGAGGAAGGCGTAGAGGACCTTCGACCCGTCAAGGGGAGGCAACGGAAACAGGTTGAAGATGAAGAGCGAGACGTTGATGACGAGGAACCAGCCGATGACGAGGCCGACGAAGTCAAGGGTCGGCGACGCCGCGAAGTCGAGGGCCACGAAGGTCCGGAAGATGATCGCCGCCACCACCGCCAACCCGAGGTTTGAGGCGGGCCCGGCCGCGGCCACGAGGGCCTCACCCCAGCGGCCGTGCCGCAGCATCGACGGGTTCACCGGGGTCGGCTTGGCCCAGCCGATGAAGAAGCCGCCGACGAGCGCGGAGAGGGCGAGGACGGCCGAGCCGAGCGGGTCGAGGTGAACAAGCGGGTTGAGGGTGAGGCGCCCGAACAGGCGAGCGGTGCCATCCCCGAGCCGGGCGGCGGCGTACGCATGGGCGAACTCGTGGACCGGGAAGCCGACGACCAGGAAGATCGCCACCGCCACGAGGGCGGACAGGGTCTGTGCGTCGAGCATGCTGCGGCTGAGCTCCGGACGTGGGGAGGAACCCGCGTATCGTACCCCGCCACGCGGTCGGGCCATCGCGTCACCGGGTCCCGCTCCCGGTGCCGGCGGCGTGCCCGGGCCCTGCGCCGGTCCGGCCTGCTCAGAGGCCTAGATCTGGGCGAGCAGCTCGGCCTTCTTCGCCTCGAAGTCCTCCGGCGTGATGACCCCGTCGTCGCGGAGCCTGGCGAGGCTGCGCAGCTTCTCTTCGGGTGTCGGCTCTGCCGCGGCGGGAGCGGGCGGCGCGGCGGGGGCGGGCGGCGCGGCGGGAGCCGCGGCCGGCTGAGCTCGTGCGAACGTCGTGACGTCGCGGCCCGGCGGCTGGGCGGACTGGCTGGATCCTCGCACCGCCGCCGCGATGTGCCGGGCGTCGGCCTGCTCGAACTCCATCTTCTGGTCGAGCATCGCTCGCCGGAACTCGGCCGGGGCGCGCATGGTCTCGTAGCGCAGGTCCGTGGAGTCCGAGGCCGTGCTGACCTCGAGCGTCCCGTACCCCAGCACCCGGCCAACGGGGCCCTGCTGGAGGACGACGTCGTTGATCTTCTCGAGCGCGGCGCCGCTGGTCCGCTTGTGGAGCAGGCCCTCGACCTTGACGACCTTCTGGTTCGTGACGACGTAGTCCTCGACCCACCACCCGATGTACGAGTAGCCGACCATCACGACACCGACGATCACGAGGATGATCGAGGCCCAGAACGCCAACGCGCGGAGGGTGCCCACGAGGTCGTCGGCGCTCATCGCGAGGTGGACGACGAACAGGGCGACGCCGCCGACGAGCACGAGCGTTCCGGCGACGGTCCCGAAGATCGGGGCCATCCAGTGCTGCTTCGTGCGGTAGAGGATCCTCTCGTTCGTGGCGAGGAGCGATTCGGTGTAGCCCATCTCGTCGTTCCCGTACTCCATCCTTCACGCGCGCGGGTGCGCCCTCGCGTAGACGTCGCGGATCCGTTGGCCCGTCAGGTGAGTGTAGATCTGCGTCGTCGAGATACTGGCATGCCCGAGCAGCTCCTGTACCACCCGCAGGTCGGCCCCGCCCTCGAGGAGGTGCGTCGCGAACGAGTGGCGCAGGGTGTGCGGAGAGACGCGCTCCCCGAGACCCGCACGACGCGCGGCCCGCTTCACGACCGTCCACGCCTGGCCCCGTCCCATCCGGCGCCCGCGGTCCGACAGGAAGACCGGTCCCCCCCGCCTCGTCGTTGCGCGCCCCGACGCGAGGAGGGCGGGCCGTCCTTCCTCGAGATAGCGCACGAGCCACGCGAGCGCCACGTCTCCGACCGGGACGACCCGCTCGCGATCACCCTTCCCGACGACGCGGGCCCCTCCCTCGGCAAGGTCCAGGTCGTCGCGGTCCAGGCCGAGCGCCTCGCTGACGCGAAGGCCGGCCGCGTACAGGAGCTCGAGGAGGGCCCGATCGCGGACCGCCGCGGGCACGGCGGCCGGCCGCCCCCGCGACCCGCTGCGCGCGCCGGCACCCGGCACCATGACGTCGTCCGATCCCTCCGCACTTCCCGTTGTCCCGACCGCCGTGCCGGGGTCGATCGCCTCGAGCAGCCGCTCCACCTCCGCGACGGTCAGAGCGTCCGGCAGGATTCGCGGCTCCCGCGGCAGGTCGAGGTGCGCGGCGACGTCCGTCGCGACGAGCTCCTCGGCGAGCGCAAAGCGATAGAACGCGCGCAGCGTGGCGGTTCGCCGCCGGAGGCTCGTGGCCCGGAGGATGCGGCCCGCCGACCCGACGCCGCCCGCGAGCCGCGCGAGGTACGCCAGCGCGGCGTCGGGACCGGCCGACCAGGCTGCCGCCAGGGGCGAGCGGCCGAAGTCGGCGAGGTCGGCGCCGTAGCTCCCGATCGTGGCCGACGCGAACGCGCGCTCCACCCGGAGGTGTTGGAGGAACATGCCGACGGCCGCCTCGAGATCCGCTGGCATCTCGATCGCCGATCGCGGTCGTCGTCGCGGGTGACGCGGCCCGGACGGCGCGCCCGGGCTCACACCTCGGCCGCGGTGGCGGCCCGCACGCGCGGAATCGAGCGGCCCGTGCGAGGAGCTCGCGCGCAGACGCCTCGGCGGCGGATCCCCCGGCCGGGCCACCGATCATCGCGGCGAGCTCCCGGACGCGACCCTCGGCGTCGAGGCGCCGCACCTCGGTGACGGTCCGGCCGTCGCGCTGGGACTTGTGGATCGCGAAGTGGGCATCGGCGTAGGCCGCGATCTGCGGCAGGTGGGTCACGCACAGGACCTGGTGGCGGCGGCCGAGGCGCCACAGGCTGCGGGCCACGGGATCGGCGTTCCGGCCTCCGATCCCGGCGTCGACCTCGTCGAACACGAGCGTGGGCGTGGCGTCCGCGTCGGCGAGGACCTCCTCGATCGCCAGGGAGAGCCGCGAGAGCTCGCCGCCCGAGGCGATCTTCGCGAGCGGGCGGGCCGGCTCGCCGGGGTTCGGCGCGATCCGGAAGACGACGACGTCCGCGCCGGTCACGTCGAACGCCACGGCGTCACCGTCGAGCTCCACCGCCGGCTCGTCGCGGCCCGCCGGCCGTCGCCCGACCGCGATCTCCACCCGAGTCCCGCCCAGGCCCATCTCCCCGGCCGCGGCCTCCACGTCCACGGCGAGCGCAGCGGCGGCCGCCCGGCGCCGGGCTCCGAGCGCACAGGCGACATCCGCGACGGCCTGGAGCAGGCGGGTCCCTTCGGCGGTCCGCCGGGCCCGCTCTGCGTCGACGCCGCGCAAGCGGTCCACCTCCGCAACCGCTCGATCCGCACGGGCGATGAGCCCCTCCGCATCGACCCCGTACTTGCGTTCGAGAGCGTAGAGGTCGGAGAGCCGCTCCCCCAGCGCCGCGAGCGCCGCCGGGTCGTGGTCCACGCCCTCCGCGCGCGAACGCGCCTCCGAGGCCGCGTCCTCGAGCTCGGCGGCGAGGCCCTCAAGGCGGGCAGCCAGAGGCTCGAATCGCGGGTCGAAGCGGACGAGCGCCGCCGCCTCCGCTGCGGCGCGCGCCGCCTGCTCGCGGGCTCCCGGGCCCGCCGGCGTCCGCCTCGTCCCCGGCGATGAGAGCGTGGATCTCCGCCGAACCGCGCGCGATTGCCTCGCCGTGCCGTGCGGCGGCCAGGCGGGCCTGGATCTCGCCGATCTCGCCCGGCCGGAGCCGGGCGGCCGCGATCTCGGCGGCCTCGTGCTCGGCGAGCGCGAGTCGTCGCTCCAGCTCTGCCGGGTCCGTCGGCGAGGCCGGCGATCGCCGCCTCGTTCTCGCGCCAGGTCGCGACTGCCGCAGCCATCGCCGCCCGCTCGGCGGCGTGCCCGCCGTACGCGTCGAGGAGCTCGCGCTGCCAGCGCTCGTCGAGGAGGCGCGCCTGCTCGTGCTGGCCGTGGATCGCGACGAGCGGCCCGGCCGTCGCCGCCAGCCGGCCGGCGGTGACCGTCTCGTCGTCGATCCGCGCGACGGAGCGTCCCGTCGACTGCAATCTCTCGCACGCACACGAGGGGCTCCGGGAGGCGGTCGAAGAGCGCCTCCACGCGCGCGGCGTCGGCCCCGTGCCGGACGAGGCCCGGGTCGGCTCGCAGCCCAAGGGCAAGGCCCAGGGCATCGATGAGGAGGCTCTTGCCCGCGCCGGTCTCCCCCGTGACCACGTTCAGCCCGTCGGAGAATGCGATTCGCACCCGCTCGATGAGCGCGAGGTCCGCGACGGCGAGCTCGAGGAGGCGTCCGGCGGCAGGCGCGGGTTCGACGTCGTCGGTCATCGCCGCATCACGACGGCAGCAGCTGGGCCTTCTGGCGCAGGAGATCCCAGAACGGCACCGACCCCTCGGGCTCGAGGAACCGGATGGGCCGCTCGAACGCCGACGACGGTCACCGCGTCCCCGACCTCGAGCGCGTAGTCCTCGCGGCCGTCGATCGAGACGAGCGCCTGATGGGCAGGCAGCACCGGCAGCGCACGACCTGCTCCGCGCTCACGACGACGGGGCCGAGCGCCGCGAGATAGGCTGCGATCGGCGTGAGGATGAGGTTGCGGCTGAGCGGGTCGAGGATCGGGCCGCCGGCGGAGAAGCTGTAGCCGGTCGAGCCGGTTGGACTGGCGACGATGAGCCCGTCCGCGATGAGGGTGGCCAGGTGGGACGGTCCGACCTCGACGTCGAGGTGGATCACCCGGGCCAGGGAGCCGCGCGCCACGACGACATCGTTGAGGGCGACGAATGCGTGGCGCGGCGCGTCGCACGCCCTCACCCCAGATCTCGCCGCGGAGGGCCATCCGGTCGTCCAGGCGATAGCGGCCCTCCACGACCCGCTCGAGCAGGCTCTCGATCTCGTGTGCCTCCGCCTTGGAGAGGAATCCGATCTTCCCGAGGTTCACCCCGACGATCGGGACGCTCGCCTGCGCGACCGCCCGGGCGGCCCGAAGGAACGTCCCGTCGCCCCCGAGGACGACGACGACGTCCACGCGTGCCAACGCCGCCACGAGGGCCGCCGTGTCGCCCGCCGGGATCGACCAGGATCGCGAGCCAGCGCTGCTCGCACCAGGCGGTGGCGCGAGCCGCAAGCGCGACCGCGTCGTCCTTGGTCGGGTTGTAGGCGAACCCGATCCGGCGCAGCCCGGTCATGACGGCACCAGGTCGGCGATCTGCCGCTCCCAGCGTGTCGGGCTCGGCGCGGCGCCGCATCGCGCGACGGCGTGGACGAAGAACTCGCGGTTGCCGGCCGGTCCGGTGAGCGGCGAGACCGCGAGCCCGACGGGCACGAGGCCCGCCGCCCGGGCGTGGTCCAGGGCGGTCGCGAGGACCTCCCGGTGGACGGCCGCCGTCCCGGACGACGCCGCCCGGCGCGCGGCCGCGGCCGGCCTCGAACTGGGGCTTGACGAGAGCGACGACGTCGCCGCCGGGCGCCAGGCATGCCGCGACGGGCGGGAGGACGAGGCGCAGCGAGATGAAGCTGACGTCGATCACGGCCACGGAGACGGACTCGCCGAGCAGTGCCAGCGTCGAGGTCGCGGGCGTTCGTCCGCTCCCGCGAGCGGACGCGCGGATCCCGTCGCAGCGACTCGGCGAGCTGGCCCCGCCCGACGTCGATCGCGTGGACCCGCAGCGCGCCGCGCTGGAGGAGCGCGTCCGTGAAGCCGCCCGTCGACGCACCGACGTCGAGGCAGACGCGGCCCGCGGGATCGACGCCGAACGCCTCGAGAGCACCGGCGAGCTTCTCCCCGCCGCGCGAGACGTACGGCATGCGGCGCCACGACGCTCAGCGGGATCGCCGCGTCGACCAGGTCGCCGGGCTTGCGGTCCGCGCGCGCCGCGTCGCCCGGGCCGACGCGCACGCGGCCGGCCATGAGCAGCGCCTGGGCCCGGGCGCGCGTCTCCACGAGGCCGCGCTCGACGAGGAGCTGGTCCAGCCGGACGCGGGGCGCGCGGGGCGGCGTGCTCGTGCGGGTCACTCCGCGATCATGCCACGCGCCGCTGCACCGCGGCTCACCGACCGCGGGCCGTCGAGGCTCCGGCCGGCTCAGGCCCTCGCCGCCTCCGACCGCCGCTGCGCCCGTCCGGGGGCTGCCTGCAGGGTGCCGAGCGTCTCGCGGATCTGCTCGACGATGCCGGGCGTGTCGAGGCGGATCGAGCGCGCGGAGGTCGGCCACCGACCCGTGGTCGACGAACCGGTCGGCCGGGATGCCGACGATCCGCAGCGTCACGTCGCGGAAGGCCGGGTCGGCGACGCGCGCCTCCTCGAGCGCCTCGAGCACAGCCGAGCCGAAGCCGCCGCTCGTCGTGCTCTCCTCGAGCGTGACCACGAGGCGCCGGCCGCGTGCCTGGTCGAGGATCAGCTGGCGATCGAGGGGCTTGGCGAAGCGGGCGTTGATGACGCCGACCGACCAGCCGTCGCCGGCCAGGATCTCGGCTGCGTCCTCGGCGCGCTGCACGATCGGCCCGAAGCCGACGAGCAGGATGTCGGTCCCCTCGCGCAGGACCTCGCCGCGGCCCACCGGCAGGACCGCGGGATCGCGCTCCGGGACGCCGAACCCGGCGTCGCGAGGGTAGTTCAGGGCGAACGGGTGGTCCTGGGCGAGCGCCGTCCGCACCATCGAGCGCAGCTCCTGCTCGTCCTTCGGCGCCGCGATGACCAGGTTCGGGATCTGGCGGTGGGCCGCGAAGCGAGAACATCCCCTGGTGGCTCGTCCCGTCCTCCCCGACGAGCCCCGCTCGGTCGACGCCGAGGAGCACCGGCTGGTCGTTCTGGCAGGCGTCGTGGACGATCTGGTCGAACGCCCGCTGGAGGAACGTGGCGTAGATGGCGACGATCGGCCGGCCGCCCCCCATCGCGATCCCGGTCGCCAGCGCGACCGCGTGCTGCTCCGCGATCCCGACGTCGACGAACCGGTCCGGGAACTCGGCCTGGAACCTGTTGAGTCCGGTGCCGGTCGGCATGCCGGCCGTGATCGCCACGATCCGGCGGATCCTCGCGCGCCGCCGCGAGCACTTCCTGCGCGAAGAAGTGGGTGTAGTTGGGGACCTTCGGGGCCGGGCTGGCGGCCGGCGCGACGGCGTCGCCGTTCGGCCGACCTGGCCCCGGACCGGTCGCCACGGCGGAGATCTCGCCGGCCCCGAGTGGGCTGGCGGCCCGGGTGCGGCGCGCCTCGTACGTGTCGGCCATCGGCGGCAGCGCCGCCCCGTGGAAGCCGACCTGGTCCCTCTCCGCGGGGTGGTAGCCCCGGCCCTTCTGCGTCCGCACGTGGACCAGCACCGGTCCCCCGTGGTCGAGCGCGCTGCCGAAGGTGTGCTCGAGGGCACGCACGTCGTGGCCCGGCACCACCCCGATGTAGGTGATCCCAAGGTCCTCGAACAGCTGGCCCGGCTGGGCGAAGCTCACGACGGACTTGCGGGCGCGCCGCGACAGCTCGAGCGCCGTCGGGCCCACGATCGGGATGCGCTCGACGGCCCGGTCGTAGGCGCTCCGCGACTGCTTCCAGGCGTTCGAGAGCTTGATCTCCGAGAGGTACTTCGAGAGCGCGCCGACCGACTGGCTGATCGACATCTCGTTGTCGTTGAGGACGATGAGCAGCTGCGTCTTGCGGTGACCGATGTCGTTGAGCGCCTCGAGCGAGAGGCCGCTCATCAGGGCCGCGTCGCCGACCACGACCGCGATGCGCTCCATCCCGTGGCGGATGTCGCGGGCGGTGGCGAGGCCGGCGGCGATCGAGAGGCCGGTCCCGGCGTGCCCGCCGTCGAAGACGTCGTGCTTGCTCTCCGAACGTCGTGGGAAGCCGCCGACGCCGCCGAGCTGGCGGAGCGTGCCGAAGCGCTCGTAGCGACCCGTCACCAGCTTGTGGGGGTAGGCCTGGTGCCCGGTGTCCCACACGATCGGCTCGCGCGGCGACTCGAGGAGCCGGTGGAGGGCGAGGGTGATCTCCACGACACCGAGCGACGACCCGAGGTGGCCGCCGGTCTTCGCGACGGTTTCGATGATCGCCTTGCGGATCTCCTCGGCGAGGGCGAAGACGTCGCGCTCGGGGAGGGCTCGGATGTCGCCCGGTCCCTGGATGCTCGGCAGGATGGCCACGCTGGCTCCTCGATTGGCTGCTCGGGGACCGCTCGCGCGGCCGCGTCGTGCGTGAGACGGCTCGGCGTGGCGGGTCGTGATGATGTTCGCGCGAGCCCCGAGCCCGGATGTCCGGACCGGCGGCTTCGTGCACTCGGACCTGCCGAGTCTACCCTTCGGCGGTCGCCATGGGGGCCTCCACCGCTTCGGTCCCCATCAGCCGGGCTCGTCGTCCCGCAGGGAGGCCTCGGCCAGCGCCCCGCGCGCCCCCTCGACGAGCCTGCGGACGCGCAGCTCGGCATCGCCGAGGAGCTGCTCGCAGCGCTGCTGCAGGGCGACCCCCCGCTCGTACATCTCGAGCGTGCGCTCGAGCGGCTGGCCGCCGGCCTCGAGCTCCGCGACGGCCCGCTCCAGCTCGGCGAGCGCCGTGTCGAACGTCAGCTCCCCGATGGGGGCCGCCTCAGTCACCCTCGTCTCCTTCGTCGTCGGCCGTGGCCGGGGCCGGTGGGTCCGCGTTCCCGGAGCGGCCATCGTAGCCCGCGTCGTCGGACCCCTCATTGGCCCGCCGCGCGTCCCGTGCCGTGACCCGCCGGGCGAGCACGAGGCCGATCGCCACGCCGGCGCCTCCGGCTACGGCAGCGATGAGCCCGAACGCCACGAACTCCACCCTACTCCTCCGCCCGGGCCGCGATCTCGCCGCGAGCGAGGCGCAGGCGGAGCGCGGTCCCGGCCGGCGCCTCGGCGGGGGCGCGCACGATGGCGCCGTCCGCGGAGCGACGCACGATCGCGTACCCCCGCGCCAGGGTGGCAGTCGGCGCCAGCGCCGCCAGCGCGCCGCGAGTGGCATCGAGACGCCCCCGAGCCAGCGCCACCCGACGCCCCGCGACCGGCTCCAGGCGCTCCCCGGTCCGCTCAAGCGCTCGTCGCTCGACCGCCAGGCGCCCCGTCAGCGCCCCGGTCGCACGATCGAGGAGGTACCCGACCCTCTCGCGGGAAGCGGCGAGACGGGCCTCCGGTCGCTGTCCCTCGAGGGCTCGGCGCTCCGCGTTCACGCGCCGAGCGAGGCTGCCGAGCTCGCTCGCGACGGCGACATCCAAGCGCCGGCGCCGAGCGGCGACGCCCGCAAGCACGTCCGCCCGGTCGGGCACCACGAGCTCGGCGGCCGCCGACGGGGACGGGGCGCGGACGTCGGCCGCAAAGTCGGCCAGCGTGACATCGGTCTCGTGCCCAATCCCCGTCACCACCGGGACGGGATGAGAGACGATCGCGCGGACGACTCGCTCGTCGTTGAAAGCCCAGAGATCCTCCAGCGAGCCGCCGCCGCGGGCGAGGATGACGACAGCCGGGGCGTCGTTCGGGCGGCCAGCGGCGCGGCACGCGGCGTCGTACCTGGCGAGGCGCTCCAGGGCCGCCGCGATGGTCTCGGCGGCGCCGTCGCCCTGGACCCGGCACGCGCTCACGAGGAGCCGGGCGAGCGGCCAGCGCCGGGCCAGCACGCGGCGCATGTCGTGGAGCACGGCCCCGGAGAGGCTCGTGACCGCCCCCACGACGTCGGGACGGGTCGGGAGCGGCCGTCGTCGCGACGGGTCGAAGAGCCCCTCCGCGGCGAGGCGTGCCTTGGTCTCCTCGAAGCGGAGCATGAGGTCTCCGAGGCCGGCCGGCTGGACGGCACTGACGTAGCACTGGTAGACGCCCTGGGCGTCGAAGACGTCGATGCGCCCGCGGACGACCACGCGGAGCCCGGTTCGGACCTCGAAAGCGCTCCTCAGCCGGTCGTCGCGGAACCAGACGCAGGCGAGCTGGCTCCGGTCGTCCTTCAGGGTGAAGTAGGCGTGGCCGGCCGAGCTGATCGTCACCCTCCCGACTTCGCCTTCAACCCACACGTCGGCGAGCCGCGGGTCGCCGCGCAGGGCGTCGCGGACCGCGCGCGTGACCTCCGAAACGCCCAGGGGGCGAAGGCCCCCGGGGACCGCGGGTCCCGGCCGTTCCGCCGGGATCTCGGCGCGGCCCGGCTCCGTTTGCGAACGCCCCCCGAGCGGGTCGACTGCGTCCCACGCCGGCAGCGCCCAGTCCGGCGGCTCGCGATCGCCCATCAGGCGAGGCCTCGCGCGGGTGGCCGGGGATGGATCGTGAGCACGGTCAGAGCCGCGTCTGATACTCCCCGGTCCGGGTGTCGATGCGCAGCGTGTCCCCTTCGGTCACGAAGAGCGGCACCTGGACGACGAGGCCGGTCTCGAGTGTGGCCGCCTTGTGGGCTCCGGTCGCGGTGTCGCCGGCGAAGCCCGGCTCCGTCTCGGCCACGACCAGGTCGACCGTGATCGGGAGCTCCACACCGAGCGTCTCGCCCTCGTACGTGATCCGGTCGAGGGTCATCCCGTCCTTGAGGTACGGGATGATGTCGTCGATCTGCGCCGCGTTCAGGTGGAACTGCTCGTACGACTCCATCTCCATGAAGTGGAAGTCGTCGCCGTCGCGGTAGAGGTACTGGATGGCACGCCGGTCGAGCTGGGCACGCGGCCACTTGTCCCCGGCCTGGAAGCTCTTTTCGACGGTGCTCCCCTTCTTCACGTTGCGGAGCTTGATCCGCACCTGGGCCGATCCGCGGCCCATCTTGATGTGGTGGAAGTCGAGGATCTGCCAGAGGTCGCCGTCGAGCTCGATGACGACGCCCTTGCGCAGCTCACCGGTGGAGATCATGCGGGGTGCTCCTGGGGGCCTGCAGCTCGACGGGACGGTCGGCACGAGGGCGGGGATGCCCGATCGATCGTACCAGACGAACCGCCCCCCCCCGGGAAGGTGGCGCTAGGAGGACGGCCGCCTGGGGCCGCGGGCAGGCCGCGGGGATGCTCGCACCCGGGGTTGCCCCGGGCTCCTGGCGCATCTGGAGCTGAGTTTGCCTACGACGCAAGGTGCGCCGGAACCCCTACCCGGCCGCCCCGACCTCGCGCCATATGCCGAGCGGTGTCTTCTCGTCGGTCTGGCCCAGCGGGTTGTCGTCGAAGCTGCGTGCCAGAAGCCGCTCTCGATCCTTCGGCAGCGTGGAGGCGACCACCCAAGCCGGGGCGATGTCGTTGATGTCGGCGATGGCCACGTCGATCTCGCCGCCGAGGGCCTCCTTGACCGCGCGGACCGTCCCCGGTGGGTCCGCCGGCGCCGGGATGCAGCACTCGTAGTACTCGGCCACGCCCATCGTGTGCTCCGCGTCCATCATCCGGGCGTTCAGCCCCGCGACGAGGTAGAACCAGCCCTTCTTCCCGAGCGCCCTCCCGGCGACGTGGGCGCCGGCCGCCAGCAGGATCCGCCACGTGCCCGACAGCTCCATCGCGTACTGCATCGCATACGGACTGCGCAAGCCGGTCCCCCAGGCCGTCTTCACGACCCGGGCCGACATCCAGCGGGCCAGCCGCCCCGGGTGGATCGTCCGCCAGTCACGGGCACGGCCCTGCATGATCGCCACCGCCGACTCCGAGAGGAGGACGGTATCGCCGTCGCGCAGCTCGTCGGCCGCATGCTCGCGGATCGCCGCGGCGATGCCGTCGCCCGGCAGGAGGACGCGCGTTCGCACCGGGATGCGCTCAAACGTCCGGCCGTCGACGACGACCGTCCTGGGCTTCGGACCGGCCGGGCTCACGGGGAGTAGAAGTTGACGACGAAGTTGAGGTTGCCGCCGGAGACCCACAGGCCGATCCCGGCGTGCGTGTACTTCCGGCTCATCATGTTGACGTAGTGGCCGCCGACCGGGCTCCAGTACTTCTCGCTCTGGAAGAACCGGACCAGGCTGACCGCCGCGTCGCGCGGGTCGTTGAAGTACCGGCAGCCGATGTTCTCGGCCCACTGGTAGCCCGTGTAACCGGCTGCCCGCAGCCGGTCGCCGGGGTCGGTCCCACCGTAGAAGTGCGAGCAGACACCATTCGTCGCCAGCTTCTTCGCGTAGGGCCTGGCCACCTTGTCGCTCACGCCGGCGTGGTACGCGAGCGCCGGGATCCCGCTCCCGCCCGGGCTGGAGCAGGAGCCGTCGGCAAGCACCCAGCCGCCGCCCCGTGTGCAGTTGAGGAGCGTGAGGAGGTATTTCTCGGCGGCGAGCCACGAACTCGATGCCGGGCGCGCGATCGGGGCCGTCCTCGGCCCCGGCTTCGGCGTGGTCTTCGTCGCCGACGAGCCGGCGGTCGCCGCGGCCGGTGCGGGTTCTGGCCTCTTCTGCAACGGTGAACGTCGCGCTGCGCTGCCGGTCCAGCTGCGTTCCCTCTGCCGACATGGCACCGGGCCCCACGCGGAGAACGACGGTGGCGCCGTAGGGGAAGTCCTTCGCGGGATCGAAGACGAGAACGGTGTCGTCCTCGGCGAAGGACATCGAGCCCTCGACCCCCGTGCCGTTCACCTCGACGCTGAACGCCCCCTTCGTGGTACGGCGCTCCATCGGCATCGTGAAGCGAACGGAGGCCAGCGCCGTCCGCTCGACCTTCTGCGTGCCCGCCAGCGGGCGGAAGCGGACGACCGTGGGTGACTTCGTCGTGCGGAAGGTCAGCGGCGCGTCCACCGGTACCGCCGAGCCTTCCTCGTCGAGCAGCCCGTCCGCAAGTGCCACGCTGTAGCGCGTCCGCGGCTCAAGGAGGCCCGCCGGCTCCCACAGGAAGCTGTCGGCGACGCTGGGGTCGCGGCCGTCCGGGCCGTCGGTCGCCACGAACAGCTGACCGGGCACCGCGGGCGAGATCCGGAAGGCCCGGGCGACGCTCGTAACCGGGACGGGGCGGTCGAAGGAGAGGACGATCGACGAGTCGAGAGCGACGCCGGACGTCAAGCGGTCAGCCACGGTTAGGCGCGCCGTCGTGGCCGGGCGGGTCAGGAACCCGGCTCGCAGCGGCGAGGCGAGTGACCGACCCTCGCGATCCTGCGCCGTCGGGGCCACTGTGACCGTGTAGAACGTGCCCGGGCTCCAGGTGCCGACAGGCTTCACCGAGAGTTGCACGCCGTCGTCCGACCAGGAGAGCCGGAACGGGGCGGGGGGATCCACGCGCACCGACGCTGCGACCGAGGCCGGGTCCATGGGGGCGTCGAACTCCACGATCATGGCCGAGGTGAGCGCGCGGCCAGTCGCCACGACGGGCCCCAGCGCCGTCCCCGCCAGGGGCGTCGCAGTTGTCTGCGGGGCTCCGACCGTGCCGGCAGGGACGCCAACGGCGGCCGCGACGACGAGGCCACCCACTCCGACGGCCAGTGCCACTCGTGTCGCGGCCCCGCGGCGAAGCAGGACCGACAGGTAGATGGCGGCGAAGACGGGAAGTGCGGCGAGTGCGGCTAGCGCGCGGCGAACGGGCAATGGGGCTCCAGGGCGGATCCCGGACGCTCGGGTGGGTGTGAGCGGATCAGCTGGGGCATGATCAACCACACCGTACCACCGCCCGGCGTGCGCGGGCAAACCTGCAGGACGAGTCGGCCCGCACCCGCCCTCGCACGCGTCAGGCGGGCAGCTCCAGAACCCCCCGCGGGAAACGAGTCAGGCGCGCGACGCGGCCTGCCTGCGCGTCGAGGTGAACGAGGTCTTCGATCCTCACGCCGGTCCGTCCGGCGAGGTAGACGCCGGGCTCGACCGAGAAGACGGTCGGGCTTGGAAGGGGGACCTCGGGGGCAGACCGCGAGAGACTCGGCGCCTCGTGCGTGGCAAGCCCGATCCCGTGGCCGGTCCCGTGGCCGAAGTTCGCTCCGTGGCCGGCCGCCTCGATGACCCCGCGCGCAGCGGCGTCGACGGCCCGCCCTGACGGCGGCGCCTGGCCGGCCGCGACCCGCGCCTCGATGAGCGCAATCGCCGCATCCTGGGCCCGCGCCACCAGGTCGTACACCGCGAGGTTGCGTGCCCGTGGCGTGCCGACGAACAGGGTCCGCGTCATGTCGCTCCGGTATCCCGCGACCTGGGCCCCGAAGTCGAAGAGGAGCACCTGGCCCGCCCGGACACGCCGGGCGCCGGGCGATCCATGCGGCAGCGCTGCCTGGGGGCCGGCCAGCGCAGCCACGTCGAACGCGAGGGCCTCCGCCCCACCCTCCCGCATCAGCGTCTCCAGGCGCCAGGCGAGGGCGGCCTCCGTGACCCCCGGTCGGATCTCGGGGAGCAGCGCCGCGAGGGCCCGGTCGGCCACTGCGGCGGCCGCCGCAATCCGCTCGACCTCTGCCGGCTCCTTGACCGCTCGGTCCCGATCGACCCACGGCTCGGCCGGGACGAGCTCCACGTCGGGCGCCGCGGCCGCCAGGATCTGCCACAGGGCGTGCGGGATGTCGCCGGCCGGGACGGCAATGCGCCGGGCGCCGAGCGTGGCCAGCAGTGCCGGCCAGGTCGCCCCGAGGTCGTACGTGACTTCCTCGATCCGTGCCCCCGAGGTCTCGCGGCGCGCCTGGATCGTGTAGCGCGAGTCGGCGAGGACGACGAGCTCGTCGCCCGTGACGAGGAAGCGGCCCGAGTGGCCGGCAACCTTGTCCTCGCTCTCGCCGAGCGAGACGCCAGCCAGGTAGCGGATCTCCTCCCGCCGAACACCGAAGTAGGCGTCCACACCGGCCTCCGCCAGGCGGGCGCGCAGTCGCGCCAGGCGCGCCGGGCGCGCAGCCCGATCGGCCTCGTCCCACGCGCGCAGCTGCCCGGGGCGTGGCGGTGCCGCGAAGTCGCCCGGGACGGGCAGGCCGGGCACCTGCGCGCTCATCGGCGGGCCCCCGTCACTGGATGTAGCCGTACTCGCGGAGCTTCGCGAGATGCTCGGCGTAGGTCTTCGAGAAGTCGTGCTTCCCGCCGCCGCCCGGGATCGCCACGAAGTACAGGTATCCCTTCTTCGTCGACGGCGCGATCGCCGCGTCGATCGACGCGACCGTCGGCGTGCAGATCGGGCCCGGGAGCATCCCCGGGTTGACGTAGGTCTGGTAGCCGGCGATGGCGGCGGGGAACTCGATCGACGCGAGCGGGTCCGACGGGACGTTCCAGAAGGAGAACTCGGGCCAGTCGGCCAGGCCGAGCTCCTCGAGGGCCAGCAGGTCGACGCCCCAGATCACCGTGGGATCCGCGTTGAGGAGCATGCCCCGGTCGAGACGGTTCTGGTAGACCCCGGCCACGAGGGCGCGCTCCTCGTCGAGCGGCGTCTCCCGCTCCACGAGCGACGCCATCGTCACGACCGCCTGTAGCGAGCCGGCGTTCTTCGCTGCCGTAACCCGCTCCGGGCCGAGGCTCTCGCCGAACCGATCGAGCATCTTCCGCACGAGCTCCTCGGGAGTCGAGTCGGGCAGGATCCGGTACGCCCCGGCGGCCAGGTAGCCCTCCAGGGTGGCGTTCTTCGGCAGCTCGAGCCACGGGTAGTCGGCAAGGAGCTCCCTCGGCGGCTTCCGGACGAGCGCGAGGAAGGCGGCGGCGTCTGTCTGGAGGGTCGCGATCTCGGGGGGCCGGGCCTCGAGATACGCCGTGAGCTGCTCAAGCCGGAGCCCCGTCCGGAACTGGAGCGTGATCGACGGGTCCCTCGCCTCCAGGAGCGTCGCGACGAGCTGGTCCGGGGTCAGGTTGCGGCGCAAGAGGAAGGTCCCGGCAGCCAGCTGGCCCGCGACTCCGTGGTCGAGCGCAACCAGCAGGAAGGCCCGGTCGTCGCGCAGCAGCCCGCCCTCCACGAGGCGGGCAGCGATCCCGGCCGCGGTCTCACCCTCGCTGACCGTGAAGTCGACCTCGGTCGCGTCCTCGCTGGCCGGGGCGGTGAGGTCGTCGCCAAGGTCCTCGCGGACGAACTCGGCGACGAGCGGGATCCCGAGGGCCCCCGGGTTGCTGTCGGCGAGGCCCACGACGAACCCCCGGACGACGGGACGCAGGACGGTCCCGAGCGCGACCAGCACGATCGCAGCCGCCACGATGAGGAAGACGAGGAAGCGGAGGGCGCCGCCGGTCCCGGCGCTCCTTCTCTGGCGCGCCACGTCGGCGGCGGAGACGGTCCCCGCCCGCACTCCTGGCCGCCGAGGCGTGCCTCCGCGCTGGCGGGACGGCGGCGGCGCTGGCGGCACGCCGGCTTCTCGCGACGGCCCGGGAATCGGGCGGGCCATCGGGGGGCGGGAGCGGGCGCGGTCGTCGTCGTCCCGGGGACCGGCGCCTCCGCGGACCGTCACCGGCCGTCCTCGCTCGTGGCCCCAGGGTGGCCCATGTCCAGGCGCTCAGCAACAGGCTCGCCGACGGTCTCGCCGGCTGTTCCCTCGCGCCGTGCGTCCAGCTCGTCCTCGAGAATGACGGCCGCGGCGACGCGATCGATGCGGGCGCGGTGGGCCGCTCGCCGCACCGGTCCCGGTGGGCCCCCGGCGCGACCGCGCCCGGGAGGGCCGACGCGGGATTCCGCGACGTGGCTGGAAAGGCGCTCATCGCGGAGACGGACCGGGAGTCCAGTCTGCAGCGCCACCGCGAGCGCCCAGGCCCGCGCCTCGACTGCCTTTGCGCCTGCCGTGCCGCTCATGTCGAGCGGAAGGCCGACGACGAGCTCGTCGATGCCGTTGGCCGCGACGATCCGGGCCAGCGCCTCGACGTCTGCCGATATCGTCCGGCGCCGCGTGACCGTCGCGAGAGGGCGGGCCATCGTGTCTCCCACGTCGGCGATCGCCAGTCCGACGCGGCGCGTGCCGAGGTCGATCCCCAGGAGCCGCGTCACGGGGCCACGCTCTCGGACGGCGCCGCCTCCGGCGGGGTCGACGAAGTGACAGGGATCGGTGAACCAGCCGGACCGGCCGGGCTGGACAGCCCCTCCGTCGGTCCGGGCGCCGGCGTGGGGTCCGCCGGCGCGATGCCTTCGACCGTGATCGTGAGGCGGGCATCCACGCCGGTGACGGTCGTGGCCCAGTCCGGCCACAGGATGACCGCGGCCCGGCCATACGGCACGAGAGCCTCCTCGGCCTCGGCCGCCGACGTCCCGACGACGAGATCGCGCACCTCGGCCTCGCTGATGTCGCGGACGGCCTCCGCTTCGGCGTGAACGGGGTACGCGATGCGGTCGCCCGACACGATCCCCTCCCCGACCTCCACGCGCGGCGAACCTACCAGAAGGGTCATCCCGTCCGGGACCGCGGCGGCCACCCGCTCCAGGGCGATCGCCTGGAGGGGCGCCGGGTCGGCGGTGACGACCGTGCCGTCCGCCGTCAGGGTGAGGTCGAATTCCCCGACCTCGCGGTCCACGAGGTCGTCCGGGATCTCGGACGGAACGGCCTCCAACCGGCGGGCCGTCTCCGGGTAGGCGATCGACCCGACGGGAAGGCCCGGCGGGTCGGCTGCGACTTCGGCCAGCTGCGCGTCGATCTGGGCCGTCAGGACCGTCACCGCGGCGGAGACGTCCTCAACCGTGATCCTGGGGAACACTTCGCGGGTGCCGCCGGTCGTGGCGTCCGGGTTGTTCACCTTGATCACCACGTCGTTGAGGTTGCCGGGGACGACCGTGATCGAGCCGAGGGCCACGTTCCCGGCCGGCCCGTCGCGCTCCGCGGTGACGTCGACCGCTCGATTCTGGCACGTGATGCGCGGCGGATCTAGCACGGCGACCGGCAGGAAGATCGCCTCCTGCGTGATGAAGGCGATCCCGCCCGGAGTCCGGGCCAGGGTGCCCTTGGGGAGCGTGTATGAGCGCGTGGGATCGCAGTTCGTCCAGCGGACCCGGCCGGTCGCCGGGGCGGCCTCCACGCGTTTGCCCGTGGCGGGGAACGTCCCGGTGGCCGAGAGGGCCACGGGAACGCGGGTTGCGGGGATCGTCGCGTCGGCCGAGTCCACACCAACCGCCCCAGGGTCGGCGGTTCCCGTGAAGGCGACGGGTCCCACTGGCTCCGTCACGAGCTGAAGCGTCACGGTCGCCGCCGGCAGGAGGACATATCCCACGGCGGCACCGGCGCCGCCCAGCAGCCCGACACCGAGGATGACCCCGAGAGCGAGGGGCCAGCGCCTGCGGGCCGGCCGCGCGCCCGGCGGGGCCGCCGCGAGCCCGGTTGAGGGGCCGACTGGCCCGCGCGTACGCGCGGTTCCCACCGGGCCCGGACGCTCCACCGGCGGCCCGGCGGCGGGCGCCGAGGGCGGGACGACGGGAGGCGCGGCGGTGTCGGGCACGTCGCGGGGCGGAGTTCCGGGCAGGCCGATGGGGGCCGCGTGAGGACGACGGCTCGAACGAGCCGCCCCGCCTCGCGCACTGGACGTGGCTCCCACGGTCGACCGTTCAGCGGCCGCGGGTCCGGCAGACCCCAATGCCGCAGCAGCCCCCGCGGGACCCCAGGCGTCCGGCTCCCCGCCGACGTTCGGCTCCCCGCCGACGTCGGGCTTCGGTGCAGCATCCGCTTCGGAGGTCCCAGGTGCTCCGGCCGCCTCGTCCTCCGCCTCGCCCGGGCCCCGCGCCTCCTCGTACTCCATGACCGAGGCAAAGACGGGGAGCCCCGCGGAGGCCGCGAGGGCACGCACCGACGCCTCGGGCGCCACGACCGACAGGCGCCGGTTGTGGCTGATCGCCTCGTGAGCGAGCAGCCGGAAGTTGATGCGACTCGTGGTGATGCGGGATCCCGCGGGAAGCACGAGGGCGACGTCGAGCTCGGTGGCCGTCCGGATCCGGGCTGCCGCCGACGTGATCTCGTCGTCGACGTCGAGGTAGAAGACCGCCATCGCCCGGGCCTACAGCTTCATGGACCGCAAGACGCGCCGCAGGGCGGCATCGAGCGGATCCTGCTCGGCCTGGAGCTCGATCGCCTGGTGGGCGAGCCCCAGCGGGGTCACGTCCTGCTGATCGACGAGGAGCTGCGTGGCGTCCTCGATCGTCTCGACCATCTCCGGGCTCATCACCGTGACCTCGGGCGGCCGGCTGAAGGGGAGGCGCTTCCAGAAAGCCTCGCCGCGGAGGGCCGCCGCCGTCTCGGGCAGGCGGGAGCCGCCGCCACACAGGTAGATCCGGGAGGGCAGCATGTCGCCGCCTCCCAGCTCGTCCAGGACGAGCTCCATGCCCGCGGCCCAGACTGCGACGTCGTCGCCGACGATCGTCGCGATCTCCTCGCGGCGCTCCACGTCCATGCCCCGAGCGTAGTCCACCTTGAGCGCCTCGGCGCGCGGGAAGGGCAGGTCGAGCCGGTCAGCCAGCGATTTGGTGAAGGCCCGCCCCGCCAGCGCGAACATGCGGGTCCCCTCGATCCCGCCCGAGCGGACCAGGGCGACGTCGGTGGTGCCACCGCCGATGTCCACGAAGAGGGCGCCGGCCTGGCGCACCTGCTCGCTGCCGACGACCCGGGCAACCGCGTACGGCTCGGCCACGATCTCCAGCAGCTCGAGGTCCAGCTCCGCGGCGACGCTCTCGAGCGCGCCGAGGTGGACGAGCGGGGCGAACGCGTTGAAGATCCCGATCCGCACGTGGCGCCCCTGGAAGCCGACCGGGTTCGTCACGGCGTAGCCGTCGATGCTCGCCGACGTCACCGCCGCGTGGACGAGGCGGACGTCGACGTTGGGAAGTCCCGTCTCCCAGGTGATCGACCGCTCGGCCTCCTCGAGCGCCTCCCGCTGGACGCCGTCGATCAGCCGCTGGAGCTCGGCGTCGGTGATCGGCAGGTCCGGCTTCCTGCGCTC
This sequence comes from uncultured Chloroflexia bacterium, assembly GCA_963698595.1. Classification (GTDB taxonomy): domain Bacteria; phylum Chloroflexota; class Limnocylindria; order Limnocylindrales; family CSP1-4; genus CTSoil-043. The sequence continues at coordinate 597,594 of CAVORL010000006.1, read as the reverse complement.
CTGGGTATGAGAGGTCGTGAAGCCCTTCACGAGCTCGCCGGCGATCCCGATCACGACCTGTGTCGGGCGGAAGCCGGCCATCTCCTCGGCCTCCTGGAGGGCGACCGCACAGTTGTCGACGACGGCACCGATGTCGGCGACGGTCCCCGACTGCATGTGGGCGAGACCCTGGCGCTTGCGCCCCACGCCCCTGACCGTGCCGTGGCCCTCCTCGTCGATGTCGAAGACGAGCGCCTTGGCGAACTCCGTCCCGACGTCGAGGGCCGTGCATGCGGCGAGGTGGTCACCACGGTCTCGCTGCCAGAAGCGCCGCAGGAAGGCCATGCCGTTCGGCCGCCCCTACCCGGCGCCGAGCGCCGCGGCAACGGCGGCGCGGACGGCCGCCAGTGCGTCGGGGAGCCCCTCGCGTCGGGTCCCCTTCCCCTGCGCCATCTCCGGGCGTCCGCCGCCCTTTCCCTCGAGGACCGCCATCGCGGCACGCACGAGGTCCCCGGCACCGATCCCCCGGGCGACCAGGTCGTCAGAAACCGTCACGAAGAGCTGTGGCTCGTCGGCGTCGAGGCCGAGGGCGATCACGCCGGACGGCAGGCCGGCCCTGACCTCCTTGGCGGCGCTCTTCGCAGCGTCGATCGAGCCCCAGGGGCCGGCGTGAGCGACCAGGCGGATCCCGGGTGCCACCTCCTCGGCGCGAGCGACGAGGTCCGCCGGCTTGGGCACGCCGCCGCCCCCCTCACGAAGACGGCGCTTCGCCTCGCGCAGCTCCGCATCCAGCGCAGCGACCCGCTCGAGGACAGCGTCCGGCGACTGCGCGCCCAGCCGATGGGCGACGGCGCGGAGCAGGAGCGATCGCTCGCGCAGGTGGGCGTCCGCGGCGTCACCGGTGAGGGCCTCGATCCGGCGCATTCCGGATCCGATGCTCCGCTCCCCCGTGACGACGAAGCTCCCGATCTGCCCGGACGCACGGCAGTGGGTCCCCCCGCACAGCTCGAAGCTGTAGTCCTCGACCCGGATCGTGCGCACCGTCTCGCCGTACTTCTCATCGAAGAAGGCGTCAGCCCCGTGCTGGATCGCCTCGGCCATGGGCATGAAGGCAATGCTCACCGGGCGATCGTCGCGGACGACGCGCCGCACCTCGTCCTCGATGGCCCGCTGCTCCTCGTCGGTGAGAGCCCGGTCGAACGGGTAGTCGAAGCGCAAATAGTCTGGCGCGACAAGGGACCCGGCCTGCCTGGCCGAGGGCCCGGCCACGTTGCGCAACGCACGGTGCAGGAGGTGCGTCGCGGTGTGGTTGCGCATCGTTCGGGCGCGCCGCTCGGCGTCCACCGCCGCGGCCACCGCCGTCCCAACCCGCAGCCGCCCGTGAAGCGTCCCACGATGCACGACGAGGCCGCCCGACGGCTTCTGGGTGTCCGTCACCGTGAAGAGCGCCGAGCCGCCGCCCGGCTCCCGCAGCTCGCCTTGGTCTCCGACCTGGCCACCGCCCTCCGCGTAGAAGGGCGTCCGGTTGAGGACCACCTCCGCCTCGCCGTGCCCCACCAGCTCGTCGTAGGCGACCCCGTCGCGGATGATCGCCACGACCGTCCCCTCGGCCTCGGTCGTGTCATAGCCGAGGAACGCCGTGTCGCCGGTGCGGCGCCCGATCGACTCGTAGAGGGCCAGGAGTTCGGCGTGCCGGGCCAGCTCCGCCTTGCGGCCGCCGCGGCTGCGCTCGCGCTGCTCGGCCAGCCCGGCCTCGAAACCGGGGCGATCCACCCGGACGCCGTACTCGGCCGCCAGCTCGACCGTCAGGTCGATCGGGAAGCCGTACGTGTCGTGGAGCCTGAAGGCGAAGGCGCCGGGCAGGACCGGCGCGCCCTCCGGGACCTCTTCCGGGCGCCGGCCCACGCTCCGCTCCGCGTCGGTCAGGGGGATCAGGGCTTCCTCGAGCTGCGTGGTCCCCGCGTCGAGCGTGCGCGCGAACTGAGCCTCCTCGCGGGAGACCGTGGCGAGGATGCGCTCCCGCTCGTCGCGGAGGAACGGGTACGCCTCGCCCATGACGTCGATGACCGTGGCCACCGTCTCGGCCAGGAACGGCTCGCGACGGCCCAGGAGCCGGCCATGGCGGACGGCCCGCCGCAGGATCCGTCGCAGGACATAGCCGCGCCCCTCGTTCGAGGGGAGGACGCCGTCAGCCACCAGAAACGTGATCGCCCGACTGTGGTCGGCGATGACCTGGTAGCTGAAGCGCTCGGCCTCGAAGGCCTCTGGGCGGTGACCCAGCAGCCCGCGCAACGTCTCGTGGATCGGCGTGAAGAGGTCGGTGTCGTAGTTGGAGAGGACCCCCTGGAGGACGCTCGCCAGGCGCTCCAGGCCAAGCCCGGTGTCCACGCTCGGGAACGGCAGCGGGACACGCGGGCCGTCCGGGAGCTGGTTGAACTCCATGAAGACGAGATTCCAGATCTCCAGCCAGCGCGGGCACTGCTCGGAGTGATCCGGCACGCAGTGCGGCCCCTCGGAGAGGTGAGCCCCGCGGTCGTAGTGGATCTCGGAGCAGGGACCGCAGGGACCCGTGTCCGCCATCCTCCAGAAGTTCTTGTCGTCGCCGGCGTCGACGTCGCCCCAGCGGGCCATCCGCTCCGGAGGCAGGCCGATCTCGTCGCGCCAGATCGCCCAGGCCACCTCGTCCTCGGAGTAGGTCGTCGCCGCCAGGCGGTCACCCGGGATCCCCAACTCCTGCGTGAGGAACTCCCAGGCCCAGTGGATCGCCTCGCGCTTGAAGTAGTCGCCGAAGCTCCAGTTCCCCATCATCTCGAAGAGCGTGTGGTGGCGCGGCGTGCGCCCCACCTCCTCGAAGTCGTTGTGCTTGCCGGCCACGCGCAGGCACCGCTGGACGTCGACGGCGCGGGTGTAGCTGCGCGTCTCCGCCCCGGTGAAGACCTCCTTGAACTGGACCATCCCGGAGTTCGTGAACAGGAGCGTCTGGTCTCCGGCCGGGATGAGGCTGGCGCTGGGCACCACCGTGTGCCCGCGCTCGGCGAAGAACGCGAGGAAGCGGCGGCGGACCTCGGCGGCCGACAGAAGGTTCGGGGGGGTGGGGCCCGGAGGGGTCGACATCCGTCTAATGGTAGCGAACGGGGCGTGCCTCACGATGAGGCCCCGGAACCGTGCCTCTCGTCACCGTCCGAGCCGCCGCCGCAGCACGGTCGAGCCCGCGACGATCGCCCCCACGAAGGCCCCGATCACGAGGCCGCGCAGGAAGGCAGCCAGAGTCTCGTCCCCCTCGAGAGGTAGCCTGCGCCGCCCGGCCCTCACCGGCCGCTCACACCGGGGCCGCCGGGTCCTGCGCTCCGCGCCGGCCCGAGGATGGACACCAGGACGACCAGGCCGATCCCCGCCCACGCCCCGACCGAGGCCGCGACGAGGCGGAAGTCGCCGATCCGCAGGACCTCGATCCCCAGCCGCCCGCCGAGCGCGTCGCCGGCCGCTGCCCCGAGGACCGCCAGGACGAGCACGAACGGCAAGCGAGCCCCGGCCACGCCCGTCACGAGGACTGCGAAGCACGCCCAGAAGAGCCCCACGAGAATGGCGAGCACGATCGCGGGGCCCACGAGCGGCATCTTCACGCCCCCCGGTCGGAACGGCTGATTCGACCGCCGCCGAGGACGACATCGGGCGAGTCGGCGTCGTACAGGACGCACGCCTGGCCGGGCGCGGCCGCCCAGACCGGGTCGTCGGTCTCCACCGTCCAGCGCCCCTGTGCCTCCGGCGCATCGGCGGTCGTCGCTGCCCGCGCCCCCGACCGCACGAGCGCCGGCACGGGCGTCGCGCGGTGGCGAACCTGGGCGAGCGCACGGAACGAGGTCGCGGGCGGAGATCCCGCGACGAACGTGGCGTCCTGCATCGCGAACGAGCGCACCTCGAGGTCCGCGCGCCGGGCCAGCGTGATCGTGTTGGAGGCCGGGTCGACCCGGCTGACGTAGCGCGGCTCCCCCACCGCGACGCCGACACCGCGCCGCTGGCCGACGGTCAGGGCCGCGGCGCCCGCGTGCTCCCCGATGACGCTCCCGTCGGCGGCGTCGACCGCGGGCCCCGGCGCCGGAGCCCATCCCGCCCGGGTCGTGAGGGCGCCGGCGACGTTGCCCTCCGGGACGAAGCAGATCTCCATGCTCTCGGGCTTGTCGGCGGTCGCGAGATTCCTGCTCCGGGCGATGGCGCGCACCTCGTCCTTCACCAGCGCGCCGAGCGGGAAGAGCGCCCGGGCCAGCTGGTCCTGGCGCAGCCCGTAGAGGAAGTAGGCCTGGTCCTTCGCGCGGTCGACGCCGCGCAGGAGTCGATGAGCCGGGCCTCCCGGCACCCTCCACGACGTCCGTGCGGGCGTAGTGGCCGGTCGCCACGGCGTCGCAGTCGTAGAGGTGGCGGGCGCGCCCCAGCAGCGCTCCGAACTTCACGTAGCTGTTGCAGTCGACGCACGGGCTGGGCGTCTCGCCGCCGAGGTAGGCCGCGAGGAAGGGGCGGATGACCCCGGCGTCGAACTCGCGCTCGAGGTTGAGGACGTAGAACGGGATCCCCAGCTGGGCGGCCACGCGCCGGGCATCCTCCGCCGCGTCGGCGGAGCAGCAGCTCTTCTTGACCTCTGAGTAGGCATCCGCACCGTCGTGGACGCGCATCCAGACCCCGACGACGTCGTGTCCGGCGTCGGCGAGGAGGGCGGCTGCGACGGACGAGTCGACGCCTCCCGACATCGCGACAAGCACGCGCACGGCGACGGCCTCAGGCGAACCGGCTGCCGAGCGGGTCGGCGGCCAGGGCGGCGGACCCGTCGCGGATCTCGGCAAGCACCGGCGGGACGGCCGCGATCGCGGCGTCGACCTCGGCCTGGGTGGTCGCCCGGCCGAGCGAGAGGCGCAGGGCTCCCATCGCCTCCCGCTCACCGATGCCCATCGCCGTGAGGACGTGGGACGGTTCGGGCGATCCCGTGGCGCAGGCAGATCCGGTCGAGCAGGCAATCCCCTCGAGATCGAGGGCTACCGCCGTGGCCGTGCCGTCGGCGCCGCGGACCAGGAGCGAGAGCAGGCCCGGGAGGCGGTCGGTCGGGTGCCCGGTCCGCTCCACGCCATCAATGCCAAGGCACGCAGCCTGCAGGCGGTCCCGGAGGTCGGCCAGGCGCGCCCGGGTGCCCGGCTTCCCGGCGCAGGCGAGCGCGTAGGCCGTTGCCATGCCGACGGCTCCCGCCACGTTCTCGGTCCCCGCCCGGCGATGGCGCTCCTGGCTCCCGCCGTGGATCTGGGCGAGCAGCGGCGTCCCCCGCCGAATCCAGAGCGCACCGACGCCCTTCGGCCCCTCGAACTTGTGGGCCGAGATGGCCACGGTGTCGGCGCCGAGCGCGGCGACGTCGAGATCGAGGTACGGAGCAGCCTGCACGGCGTCGACGTGGAGGTGGATCCCGCGGCGAGCCCGGATCCGGTCGGCGATCTCGCGAACGGGCTGGATCGTGCCGACCTCGTTGTTGGCCAGCATCACCGCGACGAAGACGGTGCGGTCGTCGAGAAGCGCCTCGACCACGTCCGGGTCCACGCGCCCCGTGGCGTCCACCGGCGCAACCACGACCTCGAACCCCCACCTGGCCAGGTGATCGGCCGTGTGGCCCACGGCGTGGTGCTCGACGGCGCTCACGACAAGCCGGTTGCCGTGCGCCTTGTCCGCCCAGGCCGCTCCCTTGACCGCCAGGTTGTTGGCCTCCGTCCCGCCCGCCGTGAGCACGATCTCGCGGGCTGCGGCGCCCAGGTCTGCGGCAAGGCGCTCGCGCGCGTCGTCGAGGGCGTTGCGCGCGGCCCGGCCCAGGGCGTGCGCCGACGACGGATTGCCGAAGGCGCCGCCGAGAAACGGCAGCATCGCCTCGAGGGCCTCCGGCCTCAGCGGCGTCGTGGCGGCATGATCAAGGTAGATGGGCGAGGCTGGCATCAGGAGCCGATTGTACGGCCGCGGACCGGCAGGGCCCGCGGATGAGCCGGCTGCGGGGATACCCGATCGACCACCCGATGAGCCCGCCCCTTCTCCACGCCTGCACAGCCACGGCCGTGGACGACCTCGGGGCCCGCGTCACGGGCTTCACCCGAGGCGGAGCGCCAGCCGGCCCGGGGGGGCCTACTGCGCCTCCGACCGCCGGGTGTCCTCGCGCTTCCCGGCCTGGCGTCGGCGGTCGTGCACCGAAAGCAGTCGCTTACGGAGACGGATCGACCCGGGCGTCACCTCCACGAGCTCGTCCTCGCCGATGAACTCGATCGCCGCCTCGAGGGTCATCGGCCGGGGCGGCGTCAGGCGCAGCGCCTCGTCGTGGGCGTGCGTCCGGATGTTGGTGAGCTTCTTCTCCTTCGTCACGTTGACGTCCATGTCGCCGGCTCGCGCATTCTCCCCGACGACCATCCCCTCGTAGACCTCGACCCCGGCGCCGATGAAGAGCTCCGAGCGGTCCTGGAGGCCGAAGATGGCGTACGCGTTCGACGTACCTGCGCGATCGGCGACGAGAACTCCGTCGGTGCGGTGCGTGACCTCACCAGCCCATGGGCCGTAGCCCTCGCCGAGCTGGTGCAGCAGCGCCGTCCCGCGCGTATCGGTGAGCAGCTGGCCGCGGTAGCCGATGAGCCCGCGCACCGGGAGCACGAACTCCATCCGGACCCGCCCGTCGAGGTCGGTGGTCATCTGCTCGAGGCGGCCCTTGCGACCGGCCATCGCCTGCTGGATCTCGCCGATGTAGTCGGGCGGGATGTCGATCGTGATCCGCTCGTACGGCTCCTGGACCCGACCGTCAACGGTATGGAGGATCACCTCTGGGCGGCTCACCTGGAGCTCGTATCCCTCGCGGCGCATCTGCTCGACGAGGACCGCGAGCTGGAGCTCTCCCCTCCCCCGGACCTCGTACGTGTCGCCCGTCTCGGTCGGGAAGAACTGGATGGCTACGTTGCCGAGGATCTCCCGCTCCAGGCGGGCGCGCAGCTGGCGGCTGGTGAGGTACTTTCCGTCGCGGCCCGCGAGCGGCGAGGTGTTGACCCCGAACGTCATCCGGAGAGTCGGCTCGTCGACCTCGATCCGGGGCAGCGGGCGCGGGTCGGCCGCATCCGTCAGGGTGTCGCCGATGGTGACCTCGGGCAGGCCGGCGACCGACACGATGTCGCCCGGACCGGCCTCCTCGATGTCGACCCGCTCGATGCCGTGGGCCGTCTGGAGGCTGGTGACGGTGCCGGACAGGGTGACCGTGCGCCCGGGCTCGATCGCTCCAGCGGTGTCGTCGGGCTCCTCCCGGACGACGACGATCCGCTGGCCGACGCGGATCCCGCCGTTGACGACGCGACCGACCGCCATCCGCCCCACGTAGTCGTTGGCGGAGAGGTTCGTCACCAGCAGCTGGAGCGGGTGGCCCGGGGTGAACGCCGGGGGCGGCGTCACCTCGACGAGGAGGTCGAGAAGCGGGCCCAGGTCGGTCCCGGGCACCGAAAGGTCGCGCGTCGCGGTGGCCGCCTTCGCGTTCGTGTAGACGACGGGGAACTCGATCTGGTGTGCGTCGGCGCCCAGGTCCATGAAGAGCTCGTAGACGTCGTCGAGGACCTCCCCGGGGCGCGCATCGCCCCGGTCGATCTTGTTGAGGGCCACGACGACCGGCAGCCGGCGGGCCATCGCCTTCTGGAGAACGTAGCGGGTCTGCGGGAGGGGGCCCTCCGCTGCGTCGACGAGCAGCAGGACGGCGTCGACGAGGTTGAGGCTGCGCTCCACCTCGCCGCCGAAGTCGGCATGCCCCGGCGTGTCCACGATGTTGATGCGGATCCCGGCGTAGTCGACCGTGGTCTGCTTCGCGAGGATCGTGATCCCCTTCTCGCGCTCCAGGTCGCCGGAGTCCATGACCCGGTCGACGACGGCCTGGTTGGCCCGGAAGGCCCCAGTCTGGCGGAGGATCCCGTCGACGAGCGTGGTCTTCCCGTGGTCGACGTGCGCGACGATGGCGACATTGCGCAGGTCGGCACGGAGGGCAGGCGCGGCGGACCGGATGGTGGTGGGGACGGGCATGCGGCGGCGGGATCTCCGGACAGGGGGGGCATCGCATTCTCGCACGAACCGCCGGATGGAGCCGCCGTGCCGGGCCGCGCCCTTCTACACTCCGGGCATGACACGCTGGACATGCGCCGGATGCGGCGCCCCGAAGCACGCCCTGCGGGAGGCATGCGTCGCCTGCCGCGGGCTGCGACCGGCGGTCCGCGGCTGGCCGGCCGGAGCGTCGCGCACCCTGCCCTCATCGGGAGACGCGCCGCTGGACGCCGCCGCGCGCCATCGGGCCTGCGCGCTTCTCGAGGCGCATCGACGGAGCCCGGAGGGATGACCGTCGCGGCCGTCATCCTCGCCGAGCCGGAGAGCGCCCTCCGTGAGGTCGATGGCACGCCCAATGCCCGGCGCCTGACCGACGCGGCGTGGGCCGGCGGGGCGCTGCCGATCGTCGTCGTCTCCTCCGACCCACACGGCGCCGTCGCGGCGGCCCTGGCGGGCTCGCCGGCGGTCCTCGCGGCAGCCGCGTCGGTCGAGGCGGGCCCGCTCGGCCAGGTCTGCCGAGGGATCGACGTCGCCCGCGCTGAAGTCGACGGCACCGACGCGGCCCTCGTCTGGCCGGCCTCCATGGGATGGGTGGACGCGGAGACCGTCACCTCGCTCATCGAGGCTCACGGCGCGGACCGAGGCTCCGTGATCCGGCCGGCGTTTCGCGGCACGCCGGGGTGGCCGGCACTCGTTCCCACCGCCCACCTGGGTGCGCTCCGGGCGCTCGATCGTGAGCTCATGCCTGGGGCGCTGGTGGATGCTCTTGCCGACGCCGTCGGGGGGCGTGTCGTGGAGCTGGGCGACCCGGGCACCACGCACGACCTCGAGACGCCACGCGACGCCCTGCCGCCCTTCGAGGGACCGTCCGGGCCGGCATCCGAGCACCACCACGAGTGGGGCTCCCCGGCGGCCATCGGCCCTGACGAGCCCCCCGAACCGACCCGCACGATCGGCTGACCCCTGCGCGGGCCCGGCGACGGACTCAGTCCAGGCCGAGCACCCGTCGCGCCTTCCCAGCGTCGTTGACTGCGATCGCCGTCTCGACCTTGCCGTCCCGGGAGCCCACGAACAGGACGCTCCGGATGTCGATCCCGGCCGCGGCCAGCTTCTCGGCGACGGCGGCGAGGGTGCCCGGCCTGTCCTCGACCTCCACGATCAGCGCCTCGCCCTCCATGAACGGGTAGCCGCCGCTGCGGAGGACCGTGCGCGTGGCCTCCGAGTCGGAGGTGGTCAGGACAACGTACGCTGCGTCACCGGTCCCGCCACCGGAGATGCCGAAGACGTCGATCCCGCGCTCGGCCAGCGCGCGGGTGAGGCCGGCGAAGGTGCCGGGCCGGTTATCCAGCTGGACGACGAACTGGCTTCCCATCGGGCTGGCCTCCGCTGCGGGGCGCCGGCCGGCACCCTCGGCACGGCGCCATTGTGCCCGCCCCCACCCTGCATCGCTCACGAGCCCCGGGCCGCCACGTGGGCACGCTTGCCCGTCGCAGTGCCGGATCGGGTCGCCGTCGTCCCCCGCCGGGCCGCCCGGCTCAGGCCTTCTCGGGCAGGCCCACGAAGCGGAGGCCGAGCTCCGCGTACTGCTCGGGGTCGGGAGCCGACGGTGACTCGAGCATGAGGTCCGTGCCCGACGACGTCTTCGGGAAGGCCATGACCTCGCGGATGTTCGTCTGCTGGGAGAGGATCATCGCCCAGCGGTCGATCCCGAGAGCGATGCCGCCGTGGGGTGGAGCCCCGTGGTCGAAGGCCTCGAGCATGCCCCCGAACTTCTGGTGCATTGCAGCGTAGCTGTGACCCTGCAACGCGAAGCTCCGCTCCAGGAGCTCGCGACGGTGGATCCGGACGGAGCCGCCGCCCAGCTCCCAGCCGTTGAGCGCGATGTCGTACTGCATTGCCCGCGCCCTGCCGGCCGGGTCCTGCGGCGACGGCGCGTACGGGTCGCCCGATGCCGTCACGAGGAGCTGCTCGTCCTCGGCCACCACGCCGGAGAAGGGATTGTGGGTTGCGTGCCAGCCCCGGCGCTCGTCGTCCCACTCGTACATCGGGAAGCGATGGACCCAGCAATACGCGAGAACATCGGGGTCGGCCAGACCGAGCACCGCGCCCAGCTCCGCGCGCAGTCGCCCGAGCACGTCCGCCACGACGGGCGGCGCATCGGCCACCACGAGAAGCAGGTCCCCCTCGCCAGCCCCGGCGAGGGTTGCCATCGCACGGGCCCGCTCCTCGCCCAGGAATTTGATGGTGGGCCCGTGGATCCCGTCCGCGGCAACGGCGAGATGCACGAGGCCGCGGGCCCCGAGTCGCTTTGCCATCTCGGTCAGCTCGTCGATGCGGCTGCGGCTGGCGGCGCCCATCCCGGGGACGGCGATCCCCTTCACGCGGCCGCCCGAAGCGAGCGTCTCGTCGAAGACCCGGAAGCCGGAGGCAGGAGCGCCCTGGGCGTCGCGGAGGGCCGGCGCGAGGTCCACGAGCTCCATCCCGAAGCGCAGGTCGGGCTTGTCGGTGCCGAAGCGCTCCAGGGCCTCCGCGTGGGTGTACCGCGGGAAGGGCACCTGCTGGATCGCGCGCTCCGGGGTGACGGCCCTCGAGACCTCGATCGCCATCGTCTCGACGAAGCCCATGACGGTGTCCTCGTCCACGAAGCTCATCTCGAGGTCGAGCTGCGTGAACTCCGGCTGGCGGTCGCCGCGGAGGTCCTCGTCACGGAAGCAGCGCGCGATCTGGTAGTAGCGGTCGAGTCCCGCCACCATCAGGAGCTGCTTGAGCACCTGCGGGCTCTGGGGAAGCGCGTAGACCGTGCCGGGCTGGAGGCGTGACGGGACGATGAAGTCGCGGGCGCCCTCCGGGGTGCTCTTGATGAGGATGGGGGTCTCGACGTCGACGAAGCCGTGGGCTTCATGGACCCGACGGATCTCCTCGACGAGCCGCGAGCGGAGGAGCAGGCGGCGCAGCATCGGCTCGCGCCTGAGATCGAGGTAGCGGTACGCAAGGCGCACCGACTCATCGACCGGGGCGTCGGGCTCGTTGATGTAGAAGGGCGGCGTCTTGGCCTCCGCCAGGATCGCGAGCTCGCGCGCCTGGACCTCGATCTCGCCGGTAGCCAGGCGCGGGTTCTCCGTGCCGGGGAGGCGCCGTGCCACCCTGCCCGCGATGGTCACCACGAATTCATTGCGGCAGCGAACGGCGGCGGCGTGCGCCTCCGGTGCATCGGCGGCGTCGATGACGACCTGGGTGACCCCGTGGCGGTCACGGAGGTCGAGGAAGACCAGCTGGCCGTGGTCGCGGCGACGGTGCACCCAGCCGGCCAGGCGCGCCGCAGCGCCCTCGTCGGCCGCGCGCAGCGCGCCACAGGTGTGAGTGCGATACGGGGTGGCGAGGCTGGGTTCGAGCGTGGTCATGGCCGCGTCATGGTAGCGGCTTGCCGGGGCGACCGCGGGTGCGCGAAGGGCAGGGTTCACGGGACCGAGGAGGCGCATCGGCGTCCGCGACCGGAGCTGGCCCGGCGGCAGGACGTGCCGCAGCCCAGCGTGCGAGACCGGCGAGGAGCACGGCCCCCCTGCCCGGCGGCCGGGCCCCGTCAGCCGAGGGAGATCCTCCGCATGGGAACGTGCCAGCCAATCAGCTCGCAGCCGAGGAAGTGCGGTGCGCCCGCGCCGGGCGTGCACGCCTCACAGCCCCACAGGGTCAGTCCACCCTCGTCCGGGATGAAGGCAATGTCGCAGTTGGTCTCGGTCGGGTCGCAATAGCGGCCGTGGCACGCGTGGTCACAGTGGACCCAGTGCTCGCAGGTGCAGGTCGCCTCGGGCGACGGATCTCGGATGACGCTGGCTGGGAACGGGCTCGGGATCTGCATCGGGCACCTCGCTGGACCGGCGCCGGCCGGGGACGCGACCGGTCCCGAGATTCTCCTCCCGCCTGTCAAGGCCGCGAGGCGCCAGGGTCGGGGCGCACAGCCGGGCACGGCGGGCGCCGTCGCCGCGGCTACGCCCCGAGCTGCTTGCGCCGGAGCAGCGCGGGGAGGTCCTCGAGCGGGACGAGCTTCTGCGAGGCGGCGTCAAGGTCGCGCAGCTGGACGGCGCCGTCGGCCAGCTCGTCGCCGAGAATGACCGCGAAGTGGGCCCCTTCGCGCACGGCCGCCTCGAGCTGGCGGCCGAGCTTGCGGGGCGAGAGGTCTGCCCGCACGGCCAGGCCGGCATCGCGCAACGTCGTGGCCACTGCGAGACGTCCCACCGTATCGCCCGGGGCGGCGCCGACCACGACCGCGATCGGAGCCCCGTGCTCGACCAGCACGACACCTGCCGCCTCGAGGGCGAGGACGACGCGGTCGAGGCCGAGGGCAAACCCGATCCCGGGCGTCGGCTTCCCGCCCAGGAGCTCCACGAGGCCGTCGTAGCGACCGCCGCCGCCGAGAGCCTGCTGCTGCCCCTCCCGGCCCCGGACGTAGAACTCGAATGTCGTCCGCGTGTAGTAGTCGAGCCCGCGGACCAGCGCCGGCTGCACCCGGTAGGCGACCCCGAGCTCGTCGAGGTGGTCGCGCACGGCGTCGAAGTGCGCCGCGCACGGGCCGCACAGATGCTCCGTGATCGTGGGTGCCGCGGCGACGAGCGCCGCCATCGCCGGGTCCTTGGAGTCGAGCAGGCGCAGCGGGTTCGCCTCGAGGCGCTCCCGCTCAGGCGCCGGGAGGGCGTCGGAGTGGCGCCGGAAGTACGCGGCGAGCTCGGCCACGTATCCCGGCCGGCAGGCGGGATCACCGATCGAGTTGAGGAGCACCTCCACGTCGGCCAGGCCGGCTTCCCGGTAGAAGCGGGCGCCGAGCTCCACGAGCTCCGCGTCCACGGCCGGCCCCGGGTCGCCGATCGCTTCCACGTCCCACTGCCAGAACTGGCGGTAGCGGCCCGCCTGGGGACGGTCGTAGCGGAACATCGGCCCGGTCAGCGCGACCTTCACCGGCTGCGGCCAGGTCTGCATGCCGTGCTCGACGTAGGCGCGGCAGATCCCCGCCGTCGCCTCGGGCCTGAGCGCCCACCTCTCGCGCTCCTCGCCACGGCTCGGCACGACCCGGAAGAGCTCCTTTTCGACGACGTCGGTGACCTCGCCGATGCCGCGCTCGAAGACCGCCCCCTGCTCGAAGAGGGGCGTCTCGATCTCGCGGTAGCCATAGCGCGCGGCGAGGTCGCGGGCGAGCCGCTCGAGGTGGGAGAAGGCGGCACGCTCGGCGGGGAGGAGGTCGCGGGTGCCCCGCGGGGCGCGGAATGAAGAGGGCATCACCCGCAAGTCTAGCGGGCGGCCTGCCCGGGACGTGACGTCCCCGGGCAGCCGTGGCTGCCTGCGTCTGCGCCGTGGACCTCGTCGCCCGACGCCACGCCCGATCGGTGCCGGCTACCCGAGGTCCCGCTGCACCGAGATCACGTCCTTGACCTGCTCGATGCGTCCCATCACGCGCGCCAACTGCGAGACGGACCCCACCTGGAGGGTCGCCACGACCACGGCCGCATTGTCGGCACTCACGCTCACGTTCGCTGCCACGATGTTGACCCGGCTCTCCGCGACCGCGCCGGCCACGTCGTTGAGGAGGCCGGTCCGGTCGTGGGCCTCGACGCGGATCGCAATCGGGTACGTCTGGGTCGGCGCCGCTTCCCACTCGACGTCGACGAGGCGGGCCGTCTCCCGCTCGTTGACGACCGTCGGGCAGCGCGTCAGGTGAACGGTCACGCCCTTGCCCCGGGTGATGAAGCCCACGATCCGGTCGCCCGGGATCGGGTGGCAGCACTTCCCGAACCGGACGAGGAGGTCGCCGACCCCCTTCACGCGCACCCCGCCCGTCCGGGGCGCGGCCGGCGCGGTGGCCGGCAGGGTGAGCTGGCCGTCGTCCACGACTCCCAGCTTGGTGACGACCGACTGGGCGGAGACGGCGCCGTAGCCGATCGCCGCGTACAGATCGTCGAGCGTCTCGTGACCGTACGGCCTGGCAACCTCGAGGAGGCGCTCGTGGCCAACGGTTGCGCTCGATGTCCGGGCCAGGCGTTTCAGCTCGCGTTCCAGCGACTCCTTCCCGTGGACGATGTTCTCGTCGCGGTCCTTCCTCTTGAACCACTGGCGAATCTTCTCGCGGGCGTGCGACGTCCGGACGATGGAGAGCCAGTCGCGCGACGGGCCGTGCTCAGCCTTCGTCGTCACGATCTCCACGATGTCGCCGTTGCGGAGGCGATAGTCGAGCGGGACGAGCCGGTTGTTGACCTTGGACCCGATCGTCCGGTGGCCGACGTCCGTGTGGATCCGGTAGGCGAAGTCGAGCGGGGTGGCGCCGGCGGGGAGATCCTTGATGTCGCCCTTGGGTGTGAACACGAAGACCTGGTCCTGGAAGATGTCGAGCTTGATCCCCTCGACGAACTCCTGGGCGTCGGAGACCTCGCGCTGCCAGTCCATGAGCTGGCGCAGCCAGGCGAGCTTCGCGTCGTAGTCGCGCTCGGCGCGCGAGCCCTCCTTGTAGCGCCAGTGGGCGGCAATCCCGACCTCGCTGACAGCGTGCATCGCGTGCGTCCGGATCTGGATCTCGAGAGGCTTCCCGTCGAGGGCGATCACCGCGGTGTGGAGGCTCTGGTAGCCGTTCTGCTTGGGGACCGCGATGTAGTCGTCGAACTGGCCCGGGATCGGCCTCCAGAGCGAGTGGACGACGCCGAGGGCCGCGTAGCAGTCGCGGACCTCGTCCACGAGGAGGCGGATCGCATAGACGTCGTAGATCTCGCCGAAGGCCGCCGCCTTGCGCTGCATCTTCTTCCAGATGCTGAAGAGGTGCTTCGGGCGGCCGTTGAGGTCCGGCGTGATCCCCGCCTTCTCAAGCTCCGGCGTGAGGATGGCCATCGCCCGGTCGATGTACGTCTCGCGATGCTGGCGCCGCCCGTCCAGGTTCGCGGCGAGCTCACGGTAGCGCTCGGGATCGAGCGCCTTGAACGAGAGGTCCTCCAGCTCCCACTTGACCTGCCAGATCCCGAGGCGCTCCGCGAGAGGAGCGTAGATCTCCATCGTCTGGCGCGCGATCCGCTGCTGCTTCTCGGGTGGGAGCCCGCCCAGCGTGCGCATGTTGTGGAGCCGGTCCGCGAGCTTGATGAGGACGACCCGGATGTCCTGGGCCATCGCCAGGAGCATCTTCCGGATGTTCTCCGCCTGCTGCTCCTCGTGGGAGTGGGTGGAGAACTTGGAGAGCTTCGTCACCCCGTCGACGAGCTGCGCGACCTCCGGGCCGAAGCGCTCCTCGACGTCGGCAAGGCTGTACTCGGTGTCCTCCGGCACGTCGTGCAGGAGCGCAGCCTCGATCGCCGTGGCGTCGAGCCCGAGCTCGGCAAGCGTAAGGGCGGCCGCGATCGGGTGCGTGACGTACGGCTCCCCGGTGGCCCGGACCTGACCCTCGTGGGCAAGGACCGCGAACTCCAGCGTCTTCTTGATGCCGTCGAGATCCGCGCCAGGGGCGTTGGCGGCGACGGCCGCAAAGAGCTCGCGCCGAAGCGTCGGGAGGGACCGGGCTTCGCCGCCCGCCCTGCGTTCCGAAGGCGCGCGGCGCGATCGCCCGGCCGGTGAAGCGACCGGCGCGGGGGCGGTGGCGACGGGAGCCTCATCGAACGGCATCGTCCGGCGAGAATAGCAGGGCGACCGAAAAGGCCCCGCCGCTCCCCGCGCCATGCGGGCCCGTTCCGTCCTCGCCCAACCCGGCGTCAGGCGCCCCGCTCGCCCCCGGGCTGCTCGTGGTACCCGAGCTCGCCCAGAGCACGCGCCGCCACAGCGTGCTCGTCCCACGGACGCTCGTGGTCGGCGTAGAGGATCCCGCGCTCGTGGCCCTTCCCCGCCAGGAGGACGACGTCGCCTGGGCGCGCTGCGCGCAGGGCCGTCCGGATCGCCTCCTCGCGATCGGGGATCAGCAGGAGCTGCTCGCCGCGCCGGAGCCCCGCGAGCTCGCTGCCCCCGGCGATCTGCTCGAGGATGGCCAGCGGGTCCTCGCCGCGCGGATCCTCGTCGGTGGCCACGACGAGCCGGCAGCGCTCGCCGGCGATGCGTCCCTGGAGCGCTCGCTTGGCGACGTCGCGCTCGCCGGCGGACCCGAACACGGCGACGAGCCCGCCGGAGCCCCGGACGAGGGGCGAGAGGACGTCGAGGGCTGCGCGGAGCGAGGCCGGGGTATGGGCATAGTCCACCACCACCACGAACGGCTGGCCGCGGTCGACGCGCTCCATCCGTCCCCGGACGCCCCGGAAGGCGGACAGGCCGGCGACGACCGCGTCCGGGTCCAGCTCCAGGAGCTCGCCGAGCGCGACTGCCGCCAGGGCGTTCGCGACGTTGAAGTGCCCGACGAGCGGCAGCACCATCCCCATCTCGCCGCGCGGCGTCGCGACCCGGATGGCGATCCCGGTCGGCGTCTCCTTCACCGACGTCGCCCGAACGGTGGCACCCGGCGCCACGCCGTAGGTCAGCAGCATCGCCCCGGCCTCGTGCGTCGCTTCGGCAAAGGCGCCCGCGTTCGGGTCGTCGAGGTTGACGATCCCCCCGCGGGGCCAGGGGCGCTCGCCCGGCAGCGACGCCGGCTTCGTCGGGCGGAAGCGGTCGGTGCCGCCGCCACCCGGGCCCAGGCGCTCGAAGAGGGAGCGCTTCGCGGCCCGGTAGGCTTCGAAGGAGCCGTGATACTCGAGGTGCTCATGGCTCAGGTTCGTGAGGATCGCGACGTCGTAGGGGATCTCCCCCACCCGCTCCAGCGCGAGGCCGTGCGACGAGGTCTCCAGGACGGCCGCCCTGTCCCCGGCCGTGACCATGGCCCGCAGGACGCGCTGCAGCTCTGGCGCCTCCGGCGTCGTGACGTGCGCGAGCGGCTCCCCGCGGAGGTGCCCGATCTTCTGCTCAGCGGTGCTCACGAGGCCGGTCGGGATCCCAGCGGCCTCGAGGACCGTCGCCGCCATGCCGGCCGTCGTCGTCTTTCCGTCGGTCCCGGTCACGCCGACGACCCCGAGGCTGTGTGCCGGGTCGCCGTACCACCACGCAGCGGCGCTGGCCAGCGCGTGCTGGCTCCGGCCGACGACGAGCTGGACGACGCTCCCCACGCCGGGGATGGGCCGCTCCACGACGAGGGCGACCGCGCCGGCGGCGACGGCGTCCGCCGCATGGTCGTGACCGTCCGCATGCGCTCCGGGCACCGCGACGAAGAGGGCGCCCGGCGAGGACCGGCGCGAGTCATAGGTCACGGAGCGGACGCGAACGCGGCCGACAGCCGCGTCGGGGTCCTCCACGCCACGCAGGCGGCCCCCCACACGCAGGCGATCGACGAGCCCCTCGAGCGATCGTGGCTCCTGCGGATCGCCGGCCGCGAGCGCCATTGCCAGGGCCGCCTCCACTTCTCCCGGCGTGGGCGCCGAACCCTCGCCGGGAACGCCCCGCAGCTCGTCCCGGCTCACGGGCGACCCCTCCCCGCTCGTCGGATGGGGCCGGGCAACGCCCGGATCGCCCGGGCGGCCCGCTCGGCCCCCCGCCCGAGGGCGTGCCGCGGGCCCCGGAGGACCTCTTCGTGGGCCCCCGCCAGCTCGATCCACTGGCCCCCGAACGACTGCTTGAAGCGCAGCAACCCGTACGTGGGCTCGCCGGGCAGCGGCTCGCGCCGTGCCCCGCGCACATCGACGCCGCCGAGATCCAGCTCCTCGCGCCCCTCGCGAGCCGCCAGCTGGAGCGCCCGCCAGAGCATGAGCGCCATCGCGCCAGGGTGTGCCGGGCGCAGCGCGACGTCATCGGCCGAGTGGCTGTAGGTGAGCCGCCGGCCATGGCGGTAGAAGATGGCGCCCCCGATCGGCTCGCCGCCCGGCCCGACCACGTCGAGGAGGAGCAGGTGACCAGCGGCAAGGGCGGCCCGCCACCACGCGAGCGCAACCGCCCGGCCCCCGACCCGGAAGCCGCGCCGCTCCCCGGTGCTGACGAGGAGGGCATGGAAGCGCGCCAGCGCCTCCTCCCCCGCGGCCTCGCGAGCGCTCTGCAGGGGCGCCTCGAACCCCGGCCCAGGGTCATCCGCAGCACGCACATCGAGGCGAACGATGCGCGTGCCGCGCCGCTCGGCGGCGAGGAACTGCTGGCTCGTCTTCCGGGCAATCCCGGCGAGCAGGTCCGCCTCGTCTGCTCCGTCGGGGATCGGGACGCCCACTCGGTGCCGGGAAGGCCCGATCTCCTCCACCTGGCGGAAGCCGAGATCGCGGATCATCGCGGAAAAGCCGGTGGCAGCCGGGACCTCCGGGTCCGCGACGAGTGCGTCGTAGCCGGCCTCCCGGGCCCAGCGGGAGATCGCGCGGAGCCGCCCCGCCACCACCTCCGGCCCGGCGCCGGCGCCGGGCGGACCCTTCGGGATGTAGGCCCGACCGCCGGGCAGGATCCCCCAGCGGCGGCCGAGCAGGAGCGTCCGGCAGCCGTCGTCCAGGATGAGGTGGCGCGGCTCCCACCCGGTGCCGGCCCGGTGGAGGGCCCATGCCCTCGACTGCTGGACGTCGCCGCCCGGGACGTCGACGGTGAGCGCGTCCCAGTCAGCGAGCTCCCCTGGGCCCGCCTCCCGGACGACCCGGGGCACCGGGGCCGAGGCGCCGGCAGACGCGCGCCCAGCCATCATCCTGCGTCGGTCCCGGCCCCGGAGGGCTGGTCGGCCCCGGCGCTCCCCGCCCCCAGGCCGGCACGCGACCGAGCCCAGCGCACCCGCGCCCGCTGTGCCATCTCGTACACGCTGCGACCCAGCGGGTCGAGGACCAGGTCCCAGCCCCCCACGTAGCGCACCTCGCGCCCGCCGAAGCCGGCCTTGAAGTGGGCGATCCCCGGGTGGGCCAGGCCCCACAGGTCGTATGCGGCGGCGCCCTCCTCGCGGGCGCGTCGGATGGCCTCCCACTTCAGGAGGTAGTTGGCGCGCAGGTCGGCCCCCGCGACGGTCATGCCTCCGTAGGGCTCCACGATGCGCCGCCCGCAACGCACGAGGAAGAGGCTCGCCAGCGGGGTCCCGTCGGGGCCGACGGCAAAGAGAATCCGGGCTCTCCGGGACGGTGAGAAGGCAGCGTGGACGTCGCGGTACGCCTGCTCGATCCGGATCAGGAAGCCCGCCCGCGCGGCCGTCTCGCGGTAGATCTCGTAGAACGGAGGGATGGGGTCGCCCGGCAGCTCGAGCACCGTCACGCCGTTCGCCCGCGCCTTGTTGACGTACTGGCGCCACTTCTTGCGAAGGTCGCCCCACAGCGCGTCCTCGTCCGCGGCCAGATCGATCACCCGGCTCGACGGCGGCTGGATCGACGGCCCCGGGCGCCACCCGGCGGCCTCGAGCGCGGCGCGCAGCGCCCCGCTCGGGTCCTGGGGGCCGTCGATCTCCACCTCCGGGTCGATCCGGACGTGAGAGACCCGCCCGAGTTCCGATCGCGCCTCCCTGATCGAGTCCGTCAGTCGCGCGATGGTCTCCGTCGTCCACGCCTCGGCGACCGGGCCGCGCGGCGCATATGCGAATGCCCACGGGAGCGGCCGCGGACGGCGGAGGAGGAGCTGGATGCCGATCCGGGCGCGCTCCCCGCCGGTCACGATGCGCCGCGCGGTCCAACCGTTCGGGACCTTGACGCGGGCCCAGCCGTCGAGCTGGAGGTACGAGCCGTGCTCGGTGGACTCGACGAAAGCATCCCACGCGGCCGCGTCGCGGCGAAGGTCACGGGGCGCCTGGTCGGGACCCCCGGGGCCCGAGGGGCCGCCGGGCGGGATTTTGCCGGGCAGGGCGGGGGGGCCGCCGGCACCAGCGAGATCCACGGCCTCGCGGCCCGCTCTCGTCACGCCTCACCCCGACGGACGCTCGCTCGCGCCAGGCGCACGACCTCGCCGAGCTCGGGTACCCGCAGGAGCGCGGCGAGCGCGACATAGACGGCGAACCCGATCGCGCCGGCGCCCGCGAGGGCCAGGGCCGCAGGAACGACGGCCGGGTTGGGCGGGAGCGGGGCAGCCAGCAGGTCGTACACACGGTCGGTGACCACGCCGCCTGCCACCGCAGCGGCGGCATACCAGGCATGCGCGCGCCCGAGCCGAAGCAGCCCGAACCGGGCGTGGCGCGCGCGGAACGCCCCGAGCAGGAGGATCGCCTCGACCCACGACGCCGCGGCCACGCCAAGCGCGAGACCGAAGATCCCCAGCGAGTCGATGAGGAGGGTCGCGACCGTGACGGCGACGCCGACCGAGACGAGCGCGGCGGCGACAGGGATCCAGGTGTTACGGGCGGCGAAGAAGGCTCGCGAGAGGACGATGATCATTGCCTCCGTCGGAAGCGCCGCGAGGAACCCGACGAAGGCGGCCCCGGTAAGGGCCACGCCGGCATCCTCGACCTTCCCGAAGTCGATCACGAGGTCGATGACCTGGAGCGCCACGCCGGCCGCGATGCACGCGATGGGAAGCATCGCGAACCCGAGGAGGCGGAGGGCGCGGGTCACGAGGGCGACGTACTCGTCGATCTCCCCGGCGGCGACGCGCTGCGAGAGCGCCGGGAGCGCGACGATCCCCAGAGGGTACGCGATCGTGCCGAGCGGGATCTGGAAGACGACGAAGGCCAGGGCAAACGCGCCGATCGCGCCGGGCGCGAGCGTCGAGCCGAGGATCGTGAGCAGCAGGAGTGTGAGCTGGCTCCCGGCCATGCCGATCGCGCGCGGCCCCAGGAGCACGAGGGTCCGCCGTGCCTCCGAATCGCGGAGGTCGACCCGCGGCGTGTAGCGGAACCGGGCTTGCCGGCGGAGTGGGGCCAGCTGCACGAGGATCGTCGCGGCGGCGCCCGCCACCGTGCCCCATGCAAGGCCGGCGAGACCCATCGACGGGACAAGGAAGAGGGCCGCGGCGATGATCACGAGGTTGTAGACGATCGGCGCCATGACCGACGCTGCGAAACGGCCGGACGCGTTGAGGACGCTCGTGGCGACGGCGGAGAGGGCCAGGAAGATCGGGCTGAGAAGGAGGATCCGCGTCAGCTCGACGAGGCGCTCCGTTTCCGGCGCGTCGAACCCCGGCGCGATGAGCGGAGCCAGGGCGGGGGCGGCAACGAAGGTGACCGCGGCGAGCACCCCGAGGATGACGAGGAGCAGGTTGGCGATCGTCGAGACGACGCGCCACGCGCGGTCGGCCTGGCCGGTCGCCATGAGCGCGGCGATCGTCGGGATGACGGCCGAGGCGAGGGCTCCGGCGGCAACGAGCTGGAACAGGAAGTCGGGGATCCGGAAGGCCGCCGTGTAGATGTCGAGCTCGCGCCCGATGCCGAGGCTGGCCGCGATGACCGCGACGCGAACCCAGCCGAGGACCCGTGAGACGAGCAGCGCACCCGTGACGACGAGCCCGGCGCGGGCGAGATTCCTCGCCTCGCTGGTCACCGCGGCTCCGCGTTGCCGGCCCGCGGATGGGCCCGCTGGTAGACGCTCCGGAGGCGGGCGGGCGCGACGTGCGTGTAGACCTGCGTCGTGGCGAGGTCGGCGTGACCCAGCAGCTCCTGGACGACCCGCAGATCGGCCCCGCCGTCCAGGAGGTGCGTCGCAAAGGAATGCCGGAGCGTGTGCGGCGTCGTGTCACGGGGCAGCCCGGCGCGGTCCGCGGCGCGGCGCAGCCGATAGCGGATCCCACGAGCCCCGAGCGGCGCGCCGCGATGGTTGAGGAACAGCGCATCCCACGTCCCCCCGGGACCCGCGCGCTCCAGCAGCGTCGGGCGACCGTCGGCAAGGTACGCGGCCAGGGCCGCGCAAGCCGGACGTCCCAGGAGGCCAACCCGCTCCTTGCGGCCCTTGCCGGCGACCCGGATCTCGGCACGGGCGAGGTCCAGCGTGCCGAGGCGGGCTCCGGCGAGCTCCGAGATGCGGAGGCCCGCAGCGTAGGTGGTCTCCACGAGAGCGACATCGCGGAGCGCGAGGGCGTGGCGCAGTGGCGCGCCCCAACGGTCGATCTCGGTGCCGGCCGAGTCGCCGCGGGGCGTGGCGGAATCGCCCGTTCCCGCTGCGGTACCTGCGTTCCGCGTGGCGCGGCGGGCGCTGGCCGGCTCCTCGGCGGCGGCGGCAAGGAGGCGCTCCACCTCGCCGGGCGCGAGCACGGCCGGGAGCCGGCGCGCACGACGGGGCGTCCTGAGGACCGCCCACGGGTCGGCGGCGACGATGCCCGTCCGCCGCGCCCAGCGATACAACGAGCGGATCGCGGCCAGGCGCTGGGCCACTGTCGTCCGGGCGCGGCCCTCCGTCAGCTCGGCGAGGTACGAGCGCAGGGACGCGCGCCCCGGGTTTCGCCAGTCCACGCCGGCCTCGTCGAGCCAGCCGAGGTACGCCGCGAGGACCGTCGCGTACGCACGCCGGGTATGCGGGGACGTGTCGCGGGCGGCAAGGCTCGCAAGGTAGCGCTCGAGCGCGTCCTCGCCGTTCACACCGGGCGCGCCGCCCGCGGCCGCGTGGCCGGCGTGCTGCGGCTCCGCGAACCGCCCGTCGTGCGGGCGCGGCCGCCCCGCCCGCGGGCGGGGCGCTCGAGGGCCGCAGGGTTCGCCTCGCCGCCGGCGATCGCCCGCCCGGGGTCCAGCGCCTCCCCCGCGAGGGGGACCGACGCGCCGCAGGCAAGGCAGAGGGCCGCCTCTGCGTCCGTCCTCACAAGCGGCCCGCCGTCGGGCTCGTGGACCGGTCCGAGCGGTTCGCGCGAGGTCGTGAAGCGGCACGCCGGGTACCGCGAGCAGCCCCAGAAGACCGAGCCCGTGCGCCGCGCCCGCCGCGCGACGAGGTGGCCCTCCTTGCAGGTCGGGCAAGCGACAGTGAAGGGGAGCTGGTCGGGCGGTGGCGGGCCGTCCTTCTTGATGTACGTGCAGGCCGGGTACCGGTTGCAGCCGACGAAGGGCCCGAAACGCCCGCGCCGGGCGGTGAGCTCGCCGCCCTCCTCCTGCCCGCAGACAGGGCAGGGCTCGCCCACGCCGGGAAGGGCGGGCAGGTCCGGCTCCTCGCCTGGGAGGGGCCGCGATTCCTTGTGCTCCGGGAAGAGCGAGCAGGCCAGGAACCGTCCGTTGCGACCCAGCCGTACCACCATCGGGTGACCCAGCGAGCAGACCTCGTCGCTCGCCTCGGTGGTGAAGTCGGCCCTCCGAAGCTCCTTGCGCTTCGTCTCCACGAGGGTGCGGAGCGGATCGTAGAAGGCGCGCAGAAGCGGAACCCACGCCCGCTCGCCGCGGGCCACGTCGTCGAGCGCGTCCTCCATGCGGGCGGTGAACTCCAAGTCGACGTACTCACCGAAGTGGTCCACGAGCAGGTCCGTGACGATCTCGGCAACAGGTTCCGGGTGGAGACGGCGTTCCCGGACAACGACGTAGCCACGTTCCACGATCGTCGAGATCGTGGCCGCGTAGGTCGAGGGCCGCCCGACGCCGTTCTCCTCGAGGGCCTTGACCAGGCTCGCCTCCGTGTAGCGCGGCGGAGGCTCCGTGAAGTGCTGCGTCGGGAGCACGGCAGCCACACTCGTTGCGTCGCCGGCCTTGACCGCCGGCAGCGTTCGCTCGGCCTCGTCCTCGCCGTCGTCGCGACCCTCCGTGTACACGGCGGAGAACCCGTCGAACAGCGTCCGGGTAGCCGCGGCGCGCAGCTGGTAGCGCTCGGCGACGAGGTCCACGGTTGCCGTCTCGAGCTCCTTCTCCTTCATCTGGCTCGCCAGGGCGCGCTGCCAGATGAGTCGATACAGCCGCGCCTCGTCGCGTCCCAGGTGCGCCTCGAGGCTCTCGGGATCGCGCGCGAACGACGTGGGACGAATCGCCTCGTGGGCTTCCTGGGCGTTGCGGGCCTTGGTCTTGTAGACGCGGCCCTTGGGCATCGTGTAAGCGTCGCCGAAGCGGAGGGCGATGGCTGCCCGGGCGTCGCCGAGCGCCTGGCCGGCCATGGCCACCGAGTCGGTCCGCATGTACGTGATGAGCCCCACCTGGCCCTCGGGCGTCTCCACGCCCTCGTACAGGCGCTGCGCCACGGCCATCGTGCGCTTTGGGCTGAACCCGAGCTTGCGGCTTGCCTCCTGCTGGAGCGTCGATGTCGTGAACGGCGGGGCAGGGCTGCGCTTGCTCCGCCTCGTCCTGACCTCGTCGACGACTGGGCGGCTCTCCCTGAGCCCGGCGGCATGGGACTCCGCCGTCGCGGCATCCCCGATCTCCGGCTTCGCCCCGTCGATGCGCACGAGCTCAGCCTCGAACGGCGTGCCGTCGGGGGCCACGAGCGTTGCCGCGATCGTCCAATACTCGTGGGCGACAAAGGCCCGGATCTCGCGCTCCCGCTCGACGACGAGTCGAACGGCGACGGACTGCACGCGGCCGGCCGAGAGCCCCGAGCGCACCTTGCGCGAGATGAGCGGACTCAGCGTGTACCCGACGAGCCGATCCACGATGCGCCGGGCCTGCTGGGCGTCGACGAGGGCCATGTCGATCTGGCGAGGGTGCTCGAAGGCGGCCCGGATCGCCGCCTCGGTGATCTCGCCGAAGGTGACCCGCGCGAGCTTCGCCGCCGGAAGGGACGCGGCCTCGGCGACGTGCCAGGCGATCGCCTCGCCCTCGCGATCGAGGTCGGTGGCGAGGAAGATTCGGTCGGCGCTCCGCGCGGCCCGCTCGATCGCCCCGACATGGCGCCGCGCGCGCTCGTCGGACACGACGTACTCCGGCGCGAAGTCGTGGTCCACGTCGACCCCGAACTTACCCTTTCCGGGGTTCTCCGGAAGGTCGCGGACGTGGCCGTACGAGGCGAGCACGGCGTAGCCCGGCCCGAGGTAGCGTTCGATCGTCTTGGCCTTGGCGGGCGACTCGACGATCACGAGATTGCGGCTCATGGCGGCCGAGTCTAGCACCGGCATCTCGCGTTCCGGCAGCGTGCGGCTTCGCCGCCGCATGCGCCCGCGGGCGCGCGAGCGGCCCAGAGCGCGTGGGGGCCGCGAACGGCGGGCTTCCTGCGGTGCCCGGTCAGAGCTCCCGGACGCGCCGCAGGAGCTCCTCGTCGAGCGGGAGGTCCCCCGGGTCGACCTCGCCCACCGCGGGGATCTCCCGCGCCATGGCCGACGTGGCGACATCGTTGCGGATCTCCACGAACCGGACCTGCGAGTACGGGAAGACGAACGTGGAGGCGCCATCGTCGACGAAGAACGGGCGCCTCTGGTTCATCATCCGCAGGTTCGTGCAGACCAGGGCGATGTCGCCGGGCAGCGGGGCCTGGGGCAGGTCCGCCATGAGCGGTTGCTCGCCGATGAGGTGGATGACAGCGTCGCGGATCACGGTCGGTGACGCTAGCACCGCCTCCCCCGAACGGCCACTGGACGATGGTCACGGGTCACCCCCTCCCTGCGCTCCGGGAGGTGACGCCGGCCAGCGGCCCGGTCGCGTGGTAGCGACCGAACACACCCGCCACGAGGCCCTCCTCCTCGAGCCTTGTCAGGATCGCCAGCACGGTCGCGGGCGCCAGGTCCTCGGCAGCGGCCAGGGTGTCCGCGGTGACGGGACCGGCGAGCAACCTGCGCGCAATCGCACCCTCCGCTGGGCCGAGCCGCGCGATGGTAGCCCCGGGGTCCGCCCGCGGCGCTTCGCTTCGTTCCGGGGAGCGGCGGCGAAACGCCACGGCGACGTCGTAGCCGAGGTCCTCGATCAGCTCATCCATCCCGGCGACAATTCGGACCTCGCCGGGGTGCGCCCGCAGCAGCCGGTTGCACCCGACGCTCTGGGCCCGGTCGTACGGGCCCGGCACCGCGAATACCTGGCGTCCCTGCTCCAGTGCCCAGCTGGTCGTGATGAGGGCGCCGCTTCGGGCGCCGGCCTCGACCACGATCGTGGCGTCCGCAAGCGCTGCGATGATCCGGTTGCGCCTGGGAAAGCCCGCCGGACGCGGTTCCGTGTCCGGCGGCAGCTCGGCCACCACGGCGCCCTCGGCACGAACGATCTCACCCGCCAGTCCCGCGTGCACCGCCGGGTAGATCCGTCCGTGACCGCTCCCCAGGACCGCCACGGTGCATCCCCCCGCCGCCAGGGCGCCGGCGTGAGCCGCGCCGTCGATCCCCACGGCCAGTCCGGACACCACGGTCGCCCCGACGTCCGCCAGGGTTCCGGCAAGCCGCGTCGCAGCCCGGCGCCCGTCGGTGGTGGGACGCCGGGTCCCGACGATCGCGACCGAGCGGGACCTCACGAGAGCCTCCGGGTCGCCGGACGTGAAGAGGACCGGTGGCGGAAGCTCGATGCCCTTCAGCCGGGCAGGGTACGCCGCGTCCTCCGCCGTGATCACCTGCACGCCGAGGCGAGCGA
This sequence comes from uncultured Chloroflexia bacterium, assembly GCA_963698595.1. Taxonomy (GTDB): domain Bacteria; phylum Chloroflexota; class Limnocylindria; order Limnocylindrales; family CSP1-4; genus CTSoil-043. The sequence continues at coordinate 571,253 of CAVORL010000006.1, read as the reverse complement.
GCCGGTCGAGGAGCGGGCGCCACGCCGTGCCTGCCGTCCCGATGGCCGCGGCGACCTCCGGCGCGAGGTGGAGCCCGTGCGCCGCGGCCGCCGCCGCGAGGCGACGCGCCCCGCGCGGGCGCGCCGCTGCCTCCAACGCGCGGCGCACGCTGCCGAACGCCCCCAGGATGACGCCGAAGGTGACGGGACCCAGGCCGTCGATCGACGCGAGCACCGCCCACGCCTCGCGCTCCGTCGGGCGGGCGGGACCCGGCCTCAAGCCCGCCCCCGCGGGAGGGCCCACCTCCGCAGCTCCGGCCAAGGCCTGGTCCAGCGCCGGATCCAGCGCCGCCGCCCGCCTTGGGACGCCGGCCTCGCGCTCCTGGCCGGTTCCCAGGGGGCCGCCGCTTCCCACGCCGAGCACGCTCAGGCTGCCCCGCGGTCCGGGATCGACCGCTCCGTCGTCGGCGGGCGATACCTCGCGGCCTCCTCGAGGTGCTCTGCCGCGACCCGGTCGGCACCGCCGAGGTCCGCGATGGTGCGCGCGACACGGACAAGACGCTCGGTCGCGCGGGCGGTCATCCCCGCTGTCTCGGCGAGGGCCACGGCTCGCCGCTCGGCACGCGCGTCGAGGTCGGCGGCGGCGCGCAGGGCGCGCCCGCGCAGCCGGCCGTTGAGGCGGCCACGTGCGGCCAGCTGGAGCGACCGGCCAGCGGCGACCCGGGCCGCGACGACCGTCGAGGGCTCCGGGTCCGCCGCCCGGAGCAGATCGCCGGGCGCGAGGCGCGGAACGCCGACCCACACGTCGATCCGATCGCGCAGCGGCCCGGAGATCCGGGCCCGATAGCGCTGGGGAACCCGGCTTGGGCACGAGCAGCGGTCGGCCGGGTCCCCGTCCCAGCCGCACGGGCACGGATTCATCGCCGCCACCAGCTGGAACCGCGCCGGGAAGACGACGCTCTTCCCGACCCGCGCCACGACGACCCGCCCGTCCTCCAGCGGCTGGCGGAGCGCCTCGAGCGAGGCCCGGTCGAACTCCGGCAGCTCGTCGAGGAAGAGCACGCCGTGGTCGGCGAGGGTCACCTCTCCCGGGGCCATCCGCGGCCCTCCGCCGACGAGGGCAGCGTACGAGGCCGTATGGTGCGGCGCCCGGAACGGGCGACGCCGCACGAGCTCACGAAGCGGCCCGCGGCCCGTGACCGACGCCACGATGGTCGCCTCGCGGGCTTCGGCTTCGTCCAGCGGCGGCAGGAGCCCGGGAATGGTCGTGGCCAGCAGGGTCTTGCCCGAGCCGGGCGGGCCGATGAGGACGAGCCCATGCCCACCTGTGAGCGCGATCTCCAGGGCCCGCCGCGCCTCGACCAGGCCGCGCACCTCCGCCAGGTTCGGGTGCTCAGGATCATCCTCGGGGGGCGCCGGCGTGGTCTCGGCGGGCACGAGCTCCGCGCGCAGGCCCGGTGCGTGGCCGGCGACCCGCCGACCGCGCAGGACGTCGGCCGCCTGGCCGAGGGTGGCCACGCCGACGACCTGGATCCCACCCACGAGGCGAGCCTCGTCAACCGCCTCCAGCGGCACCACCACGTGTCCCGCTCCGCGGCGGGCGAGTGCCGCGACCATCGGAAGCAGCCCCGGGACCGGGCGGACGTCGCCGCCGAGGCCTAGCTCGCCGAGGAGTGCCCAGCGGCCGCGCGGCCGAACCTGCTCGGAGCCGACGAGGATGGCGATCGCGATCCCGAGGTCGAGAGCCGACCCTGCCTTCGGGACGTCGGCGGGGGCAAGGTTGACCGTGATCCGGCGGGGCGGATGGACGAAACCGCTGTTGCGCAACGCCCCGCGGACCCGCTCGCGCGCCTCGCGCAGGGCCACGTCGGCGAGCCCGACGATGGTGAACCCCGGCAGGCCCGGTGCGACATCGACCTCCACGCGGACGGTGCGGCCCTCGAGGCCGTGGAGCGTGGCGGCGAGGACACTCGCAAGCATGCACCGCACGGTATCGGCGGCCGCTCACCCCTGGCTTAGCGGGCCGGCTCGGTCGGGTCGCGAGCCCAGCGGACGGGTACGGGCGACCTCAGGAGACGGGTACGGGCGCCGTGCCGTGGGGGGAGCCGATCGCCCGATCGATCGCCCGAGCTACGTCGTGCAGCGAGCGGCCGAGCGGCGAGTCGGACTTGGTGAGCATGACCGGCGCCCCCGAGTTGAGCGCGCTGATCGCGCCGCGGTACTCGTTGACCACCTGCAGGTCGATCGGGCGCTTGAGGGCGCCCTCGGCGGTCTTCGCGTTGATGCCGGTGAACGCGTTCGAGCGGTTGAGGACGAGCTTCAGCCGATCGTTCTCATAGCCGATGTGCCCGAGCGTCTCCAGCACCAAGCGCACGTTCTTGAGGCACGAAAGGTCGGCCGTCATGACGAGGTAGAGGTGGTCGGCGGTGTCGAAGACGCCGAGGTTGATGTCGTCGAGGCGCTTGTCCACGTCGACGACGACATAGTCGTACATGCCGCGCAGGGCATCGATGACCTGCGACATATGCTCCTTGGTCACGAGCTCGGCCATCTCCGGCGACGGCGGCGCGAGGAGCAGGTCGACCTGCGAGTCGTGTTCGACCATCACCCCGCGCAGCAGGTCAGCATCGATCGAGGGCGCATTGACGGCGTCGACAATGCTCTTGCGATCCAGGCCGAGATCGAGGAAGACGCGGTGGTCGCCGAACTGGAGGTTGGCGTCGACCAGGCATACCCGCCGTCCCAGCTCCCGCTGGAGGGCGATCGCAACGTTGATCGCGATCGTCGTGGTCCCCACGCCGCCCTTGGAGCCGTAGAAGGCGAGGACGCGGCCGAGGGGCGGCCGGCCGACCATCTGATCCGCCGGACCGAAGCGCGCCAGGAGGCTCTTGATGCGGGCCAGCAGCTCGGCGGGATGGAAGGGCTTCACGAGGTAGTCGTCGGCGCCGGCCCGCAGACCGCGGATCTTCTGCTCGACCTCGGACTCCGCGGTCAGCATGATGATCGGCACGTGAGAGGAGCCCCCCTCCTCGGCGCGGATCTTGCCGGCCACCTGGTACCCGTCGAGCTTGGGCAGCATGACGTCGAGGAGCACCAGGGCGGGCTGTTCCTCAGCCCAGCTCTTGAACCCCTCTGCACCATCGACCGCGATGACGACCTCGTAGCCCTCCTGCTTCAGCGTGTAGCCGAGCAGGCGCTGCACGTTGGGGTCGCCATCGACGACGAGGATCTTCGAGGCCATCCGGATCCCTCTCGTTCAACCGGGAACGGTGCACCGCGCCCCGGACGCACGAATAGTAGCGGACGGGGGCCACGCAGACCCCCGCCCGTCCGTACCAGTACGCACCAGAGCGCTGGTTGCCTCAGCCCTGATCGGTTCTGTCGCTACCAGCCCCGATCGCGGCGCCCAGCCCGGCCGCGAGGGGTCCCAGGATCTTGGTGAACTCGGCCGGGATGACGTACGTCGTGGAGGGGCTTTCGCCGATCGACTTGAGCGCCTCCAGGTACTGCAGCAGCATCGTCTTCTGGTCGATCGCGGAGGCCGACTCGTAGATCCGGGTCAGGGCCTGGCCGAAGCCCTCCGCGTTGAGGATCTGCGACTGGCGCGTACCCTCGGCGCGCAGGATCTGCGACTGGCGCTCGCCCTCGGCGTTGAGGATCGCGGCCTGCTTCGCACCTTCGGCGATGTTGATCTCCGACTGGCGCCGACCCTCGGACTCGGTAATGACCGCGCGCCTCGTCCGCTCGGCAGAGAGCTGCCGGTTCATCGCGTCCTGGACGTCACGGGGCGGGGTGATCTCGCGAATCTCGACGGTCGTCACCTTGCCGCCCCAGCGCTCGGTCACCTCGTCGAGCTTGGTCCGCAGGACCTCGTTGATCTGCTCGCGGCGCGACAGGACCTCGTCGAGGAGGATGTCGCCGATGACGGCGCGCAGGGTCGTCGTGGCGACACCCTGGAGGGCGCCCGCGAAGTAGGCCACGTTGACGATGCTCTTGAGGGGGTCGTTGATCCGCCAGTAGATCAGGAAGTCGACGTTGATCGGGGCATTGTCCCTTGTGATCGTCGTCTGACTTGGGACCTCGATGTACTGCTCGCGGATGTCCACCTTCATGGGCCGGTCGATGATCGGGATCAGGAACCGCAGGCCCGGCTCGCGGACGAGCCGCTCGTTCGTCTGGCCCAGCCGGAAGACGACCATCCGCTCGTACTGCTGGACGACCCGCACCGACAGGTACAGGAAGATCAGGACGAGGGCGAGGATCACCACCACGGTGGCGATCGTGATGCCGAGACCCGCATCCACGGGCAATCTCCTTTCGACTCCTGGGCCGGATGGCGCTGATCAGGTGGCCGGCACCGTCTCGGCCGGCTCGACATAGAGGACAAGGCCGTCCTGGCGGACGATCCGGACGGAGGCCCCGCGAGGAATGGATCGCCCGTCGACGCTCCGGGCGGTCCACTCCTCGCCCACGGCGAGGACCGACCCGACCGGCTCGAGGGGCTGCGCCACGGTCCCACCTTCCCCGACGATGCGCAGGGACCCGACGAGAACCGGGCTCTGCGGCGTGTGACGTGTACGGTACGCCACCACGGCGACGATGGCGGCGAAGGCACCCGTCATCCCAGCGACCGCGAGGATGACCGGGATCGCAACCGTGACGTCGGGTGCGGTGGGTGTGCCGGGTTCCGTGTAGAGGGCAGCCGCGCCGAGGGCAACGCAGACGACGGCCCCGACGGCAAGCAGGCCGTGGCTGGCGACCTGGGCTTCGAGGAGGATCAGGACGACCCCCAGCCCGATGAGCAGGAGCCCCGCCACGTTGAGCGGGAGGCTCCCGAAGCCGATGAACGCGAGGAGCAGGGAGATCGCGCCAAGGATCCCCGTCACGAAGTTCGGGCTCTGGAGCTCGAAGATGAGGCCATAGAAGCCGATCGTGAAGAGCACGAAGGCGATGTTCGGGTCCGAGAGGAGGTGAAGGAACGCCTGGAACGGGTTCATCGGGATCTCGACCGGCAGCGCTGCGGCCGTCGCGAGCGTGACCTCCCGACCCCCGGCGACGGTCACCCGGCGCCCGTCCGCGTCCGCGAGGACCTCCTCGATCGTCGAGGCGATCCCGTCGACGGCGCCAGCCGCCACCGCCTCCGTTGCCGGGTAGCTCTTCGCCTCTTCAACCGTCGAGACAGCCCAGTCGACCGGCCGTCCGCGCGCCTCGGCGATCGCCGTGATGTTCGCGATCGCGTCGTTCATGACCTTCTCGCCGAGCGTCCCGCCGATGTCCTCGCCGGTGCTGGAGATGGGGCTGGCGGCCCCGATGTTCGTACCGGGTGCCATCCACGACAGGTTGGCGGAGAGCGTGATGAAGGTGCCTGCGCTCGCCGCCCGGCCTCCGGCCGGGGCCACCCACACGATGACGGGCACGTCCGCCTCGAGAAAGCTGGAGGTGATCTGCTGGGTCGCGTCGAGGCTCCCGCCCGGCGTGTTGAGCTTGACGACCACCACCTCGGCTCCGTCGCGCGCGCCCTTCGCCACGCCCTCGGCGAGGTAGCCGGCCAGCACCGGGTCGACCACGCCCGTCGTCGGCAGCACGTAGGCCTCGCGGGCACCGTCCTCCGCGCGTGCCGGCGCGGCGGCGCCCAGCACGAGCCCGATCGCCCCGAGCCCGAGGGGCACGAGCGACAGGAGGCGGGCGATGCTCACAAGGCGACGCTTCATGGTGGCTCCCCGCAAGTATCGCATCCCTGCCGCGACGTGCCGGAGGTGCCGAGGGTCAGCTCCGGTGCTGGGAGTCCTGGCCCGCGCCGGGCGGGTCCATCCGGACACCGGCGCTGCGGCCGCTCATGAAGTCGAAGACGAGCTGGCTCCAGGTTTCCATCCGGTCGTAGGCGGCCAGCAGCGTGCCCTCGGCGGCGAACTGGCCCTCGAGCTTGTGGGTCTCGCGCACGGCGACAGGCTGGCCATCGGCTTCGGCCAGGTAGACCACGCCGAGGTGGACCCGCCCGACGTCGGTCTCGTCGTCGTTGAGGAGCCCCAGCAGGCGGAACTCGGGGACGAAGTCCGCCTCCAGCTCCTCTGCCCATTCCCGGGCCAGGCCGCCGGCGAGGTCCACGTCGCCCGGGTTGAGGTGCCCCCCGACCCCGATCGAGAAGCGGTCGTGGAGCCGCGCGTCGCCGCCGGCACGGGTGCGGCGCATGAGGAAGTAACGACCCCGGTCTCGCAGGACGAGGTACGGGATCACCTGCTTGAAGCGCGGATCGTGCTCCATGGCGGACCGCGCCGCGAAGCGGCCCGCCTCCCCGATGATCCGCAGGAACGGCTCGGCTCCCGGGCTGAGGATCCCCCGCCACCCGGCGGGGCCCATCACCAGGTCACGCGGCACGACGAGGACCTGCTCCTCGCCGCTCACTCGCCCGCGGCCTCGAGGCGGTCGCGGGCCGCGAGCAGGCGGGCACGGAGCGCCGCCTCATCTGGGAGGCCGCCCAACGCCGGCGCCTCGAGGAGCGTGATCCATTCGTCGAGTCGCGCACGTACATCGCGCAGGCGGGCCGCCAGGGGTGCTGCGTTCGTCGCCGCGATGCCGGCTCCCATCGCCGGATCGCCCCGGGCCAGCCGCGTCGCGCTCTGCCACCCGCCTGCAGCCAGCGCCGCCGCCTCCGGCCAGCCCCGCGGACGACCGTCGCCGGGGCCGCCGGCCATGGCCTCCACGAGGGCGGCCGCAAGCACCAACGGGGCGTGACTGATCGCCGCCACCGCCGCATCGTGGGCGTCCGCGGACATCCGGACCGGGCGCGCGCCGCAGGCCCGTGCCAATTGCTCGACCCGGGCGTTGGCGGGCTCGTCGCCCGCCGCCGGGACGACTACCCACGGACGGCCCCCGAAGATCCCGGGATCGGCGGCGGCGTAGCCGCTGGTCTCCCGGCCGGCCATCGGGTGGCCGCCGACAAAGCGGATCCCGCGCGCCGCAGCGTGCGCGACGAGGACTGCCTTCGTGCTTGCCACGTCGGTCACGACTGCGTCCGGGCCCAGCGCCACGCCGGGAGGCCCCGCCAGTTGGTCGAGGAGTGCGAGGCATTCAGTCGGGGGCGCGGCAAGGACGATGAGGTCCGCCCCGGCAACGGCTTCGGCGAGATGCGCCGCTGCACGGGAGATCTGGCCCTCGGCCGCGGCCCGCGCCGGCCCCGCGCCGGACGGTGTCCACGCCACGACGTCCCAGCCAGCGGGTCTCACGGCGCGCGCGACGGACCCGCCAATGAGCCCCAGGCCGATGAGGGCGAGATGCACGCGGGGTCAGCCCGACCGACGCCGCGGCCCGGCGCGCCGGTCCCCAGCCCGCTGCTCGCCCGTCCCCGCGGGCGGACCCGGGTCGTCGGCCGGATTCCGACGGCGGACGCGCTCGCGGCGGTCGACGACGCGTCGGTCCCGGTTCATGAGCGCTCCGCAACGCGGGCAGCGACGCTCGTCGCCGAAGAGTGACTCGAGCGGCGAGGTCGCGTAGATCTGGGTGCCGCAACTCCAGCAGGCGAGGCGGGGCATGGCCTCATCGTACCCGCCAGGGACCCGCAGCGGCGGGTCCCTGGGCGCTCGTGGACGCCCATCACCCGACGGACGGGAGTCCCTCCAGCGCCTTTGCGACCGCCGCGGACGGGTACTCGTAGTCGACGAGCGACCCGGACAGGTAGCGCTCGTAGGACGACAGGTCGAAGTGACCATGGCCGCTGAGATTGAACAGGATGACCCGGGACGTACCCTCCGCCTTCGCCACGAGCGCCTCGTCGATCGCCACCGCGATCGCGTGACTCGATTCGGGGGCCGGAAGGATCCCCTCGGTCCGGGCGAACTGGACGCCCGCAGCGAAGCTCGGGTTCTGGTGGACGGCCCGCGCCTCGATGATCCCCTGGTCCTTGAGGAGGCTCACCAGCGGCGCCATCCCGTGGTAGCGCAGCCCACCGGCGTGGATCGACTCCGGGATGAAGTCGTGACCCAGGGTGTGCATCTTGACGAGCGGCGTCAGGCGTGCCGTGTCCCCGAAGTCGTAGGCGTACCGGCCCCGCGTCAGCGAGGGCGCCGCCTCGGGCTCCGCTGCGATCACCCGGTAGCTGGCCTCACCCCGGAGCTGCTGCCCAACGAAGGGGAACGCCAGGCCGGCGAAGTTCGACCCGCCGCCGGTGCACGCGATGAGGATGTCTGGCTTCTCGCCGGCCATCTCCATCTGGAGGATCGCCTCCTGGCCGATCACCGTCTGGTGGAGCAGGACGTGGTTGAGGACCGAGCCGAGCGCGTACTTCGTGTCGTCGCGAGTCGCCGCGTCCTCGACGGCCTCGCTGATCGCGAGCCCGAGCGAGCCGGGGTTGTCGGGCGTCGCCTCCAGGACCGCCCGGCCGTAGGCCGTCGTGGGCGACGGGCTGGCCACGACCGACGCCCCGTACGTCTCCATGAGCATGCGCCGGTACGGCTTCTGGTCGTAGCTGGCCCGCACCATGTAGACCTTGACCTCGAGGCCGAAGATCGCACCGGCGATGGCCAGGGCGGTCCCCCACTGGCCGGCGCCGGTCTCGGTCGCGAGCCGGCGGACCCCGGCCTCCTTGTTGAAGAAGGCCTGCGCGATCGCGGTGTTGGGCTTGTGGCTCCCGCCCGGGCTCACGCCCTCGTACTTGTAGTAGATGTGGGCGGGAGTATCGAGCGCCTTCTCGAGGCGGCGGGCCCGGTAGAGAGGGCTCGGCCGGTAGAGACGGTAGGCGTCACGGACCGGGTCGGGGATCTCGATATCCCGCTCTGCGCTGACCTCCTGGGCGATGAGGGACATCGGAAAGAGCGGAGCGAGGTCGTCCGGCCCGATGGGCTGGCCCGTCCCCGGGTGCAGCACGGGCGCCGGCGGAACCGGCAGGTCCGCCACGATGTTGTACCAGGACCGCGGGATCCGGTCCTCGTCGAGCACGAACTTCGTGCGGTCGCTGGTCACGCTCGCCTCCTCGGTGGAATGGTGGTCTGCTGGGTACACGTGAAGGGGTCAGGCTGCGGCCCGCGCCGAGACGCTCGCGGTGCTCGCCCCGGGTCCCGGAGGCTACCCCAGTGACGACCCATCCGGCAAGGCTCCAGCACCAAGCGGGCCAACGGCGAGGGGCCGGTACTGGGCCGGGCCGCGCCCCAGGACGCTCTCGTAGACGAGGAGACGGTCGACGGTCCACGCGGCGTCCAGCGTCGCGGCGGCGGTCGCCAGGGCGTCGACCACGCGTCCCGCGCCCGGCACGCCGTCCGCGCGGCCCAGGGTCAGGTGGGCCCGGAAGGGGCGCTCCTCAGGCGGCCAGCCCCGTGCGGCGAGCTCGTCGGTCAGGATCGACGCCAGGCGGGTCAGCTCCGGCGCGCCGACGGCGATGCCGAGCCAGACGACCCGCGGACGCGCCGGCGACGGGAAGGCCCCCGCGCCGGCGAGCCGGACCTCGAATGGCGGGCAGGCGGCGGCGGCCGCACTCACCGCCGCGGCCACGTCGCTCACGCGGGCCGGCGACGTCGCGCCGAGGAACCGCAGCGTCAGGTGGAGGTGGTCGGAGACGGCCCAGCGGAGGCGCCCCGCCGAAGCAGTCGCGGGAGCGGCGGCGACCCGCTCCAGGAGCGCGCGGATAGCCTCGCGCGCCGCGTCGGCGACGGGGACGGCGACAAAGACGCGCAGGTCACCCGGGTCCCCCGGGGGATGCCAGCGCGCCGCCCGCTCGGCGCCCGAGGGGCGGCCGGACCAGACCATGCCCCAACGATACGGCACCCACGGGCGCAGCATCCGCGGGTCTGTCATGGAGGACCCGCGGGCGCCGCATCCGCGACCGGCCGCGCCGCTCAGGCGAGTGCACGCGAAGGCGGAGGGGAGCACCGGAGCGAGCGCACCCGGGGTGCGTGAGCGAGGAGCGGACGCGACAACGCCCGCGGGCACCGCATCCGCGTCCGGCCGCGCCGCTCAGGCGAGCGCACGCGAAGGCGGAGGGGAGCACCGGAGCGAGCGCACCCGGGGTGCGTGAGCGAGGAGCGGACGCGACAACGCCCGCGGGCACCGCATCCGCGTCCGGCCGCGCCGCTCAGGCGAGTGCACGCGAAGGCGGAGGGGAGCACCGGAGCGAGCGCACCCGGGGTGCGTGAGCGAGGAGCGGACGCGACAACGCCCGCGGGCACCGCATCCGCGGCGCGGGTCAATCGTTGTAGAGACGTTCCTCGATGAGCTTCTCCTGCACCGTCCGTCCATTCGGGTCGAAGCAGGAGAACTCGAAGTGCTTCTCGTACTCGAGGTCCACGTTGTCCTGGCCGCCGCGGTTCTTCTCAACCGAGAGCACGATCCAGTCGCGGAAGCGCTGCGCCTGGTACGGGTTGAACTCGATGTTGACCTTGGCCACGATGTGGTACTTCTCGTTGAGGATGGCGATGATGTCGGCCTCGTAGTTGATCGCCGACGAGCCGCGCAGGTGGTGGTTGCGGAGGCGCGAGGCCTTGAGGCCCTCCTTGTCAGCGGCCACGATCGCGACCACCCCAACCTGCTCGGCAAGGGCGATGTCCTTGAGCCCGTTGATGACGACGGTGACCTTCTCCGCCTCTGTGTTCGGCTCCGGGACCATCGGGACCTTCTGCATGTAGTCCACGAAAACCAGCAGCTGGCGTCCGCCGGAGAGCTCCTTGTGGCTCTGCACGAGCTTGCGCATGTTGTCGACGGTGCTCGCCGTCTGTGTGCCGCGCATCAGGAACAGGTTCTGGCCGTAGCGGCCGATCCGGTCGAGGCTGGGCCGCAGGCGCGGGTTCGCCGCGAGCTGTGCCGGGCCACCGTCGCCGTCCGCCACCCAGGAGCCCAGGATCTCGCGACGCACGTCCTGGATCTTGATCGCGCCGGTCTTGTGGGGCAGGTGGGCGAGGGCCGACTCCATGGCAACGAGCCGGTTGAGAAGGTACTGCTCGTCGTGCTCGAAGCAGATGTACAGCACGTTGGCCTGCCCGCCGGAGGCAACATTGCGCGCCATCTGGAGGGCCATCGTCGTCTTGCCGGTGCCCTGGGCCCCGCCGATCAGGAAGAGCTCGCCCGGGCGGAGACCCATCCCGATCGTCTTGTCGAGCGGCGTGAACCCGAGCGGGATGGGCTGGTACTCGGACAGGTCGCCTGACGTGATCTTCTCGTTGAGGTCGACGAGGACATCGAGGGCCGAACGGGGCACGAGGCTCCCGGTGTCGGCGTCGAGGCGCCACTGGGCCTTCGGGCCGCGGGCGACGGGCTGTTCGATCTCGGTGCTCACGCGTACACTCGCTCCCCTGGCGCTGCGGACGGCGGGGCAGACCCCCGTGGCCGCATCGTAGCATCCGTTCCGGGCATGGACACCCTACCGGAGTACCATGCCCGACCGGTTCAGCCGCGCGGGTAGGACGCCAGCTCGTCGAACATGCGGACGAGCGTGCGCAGCCCCGTCTCGAAGTTGGCGAGGACCATGTTCTCGTTCGGCGCGTGGGCCCGGCTGTCCGGGTTCATGAAGCCGAGCAGGACGACCGGGAGGTCGAGGATCCGCTCGAAGCTGGCGGCCACGGGGATCGAGCCGCCCTCGCGGAAGTAGAGTGGCGCCGTCCCGAACGTGGCCTCGATGGCACGCGCGGCGGCCTGCGTGGCCGGGTGGTCGATCGGGGTGAGCGTCCCCCGGCCCATCCCCAGGTCGCGCACGGAGACGCGGACGCCCGGCGGGGCGATCGCCACGATGTGGTCTCTCAATGCTGCGAAGATCCGGGCGGGATCCTGGTCGGCCACGAGCCGGCAGCTCACCTTTGCGTGAGCGTGGGCCGGGATGATCGTCTTCGGGCCGTCGCCGGTGAAGCCGCCCCAGATGCCGTTGACCTCCAGCGTCGGCCGCCCACCCAGGCGCTCCAGCGTGGTATAGCCGGACTCACCGGCAAGCGCCTCGACGCCGATCTCTGCCATCCACGTCGCCTCGTCGAAGGGGAGCGCCGCGAAGGCGGTCCGGTCCTGCTCCGTGAGCGGCACGACGTCGTCGTAGAAGCCGGGCACGCGGACGCGCCCGTCGGGGCCCTTGAGGGCCGCGAGCATCTCCACGAGCGCCGTCGCGGGGTTGACCACCGCGCCGCCGAACTGGCCGGAGTGGAGGTCGACCGTCGGCCCCTCGACGTCCACCTCCACGTACACGATCCCGCGCAGGCCCACGCAGATCGAGGGGATGTTGCCCTCGAAGAAGCCGGTGTCACAGATCATCGCGAGGTCGGCTGCAAGCCGCTGCCGGTTCGCCGCCAGCCAGCCGTCGAGGTGAACGGACGAGCTCTCCTCCTCGCCCTCGAAGATGAACCGCACGTTGACCGGGAAGCCGCCGCGGACCTCCACGAGCGCCTCCGCGACCCGCGCAAGCATCTGGACGTGGGCCTTGTCGTCGGACGACCCCCGCCCCAGGACGCGCCCGTCGCGGACGACCGGCTCGAAGGGGGCCGTCTCCCACAGCTCGAGCGGGTCGCCCGGCTGCACGTCGTAGTGAGCGTAGACGAGGACGGTCGGGGCGTCGGTCGCGTGGAGCCAGTCCGCGTACACCACCGGGTGGCCCCCGGTCTCGGACAGCTCGACGTGGTCGAGGCCGGCCTCCTCCAGCTCGGCCGCCAGGACCTCGGCGGCCCGCCGGGTGTCGGCGTCGTGCTCCGGCATGCCCCCGACGCTCGGAATGCGGATGTAGTCCAGGAAGCGGGCCAGCCGGCGATCCGCGGTGGCGTCGAAGTGGGCCTCGAGGTCGGCAGGGGAAGTGGGCACGCGGCGCCTCCGGTGGTCAGCTTGCAGGGTGGTCGGATCTCCGGGCCCGGCCGTGCGGGCCGAGCTCATGTTCCCCCCTGGGACGGACGGGCGGGCGGACCGGAGCCCGCCCACCCGGGGAGGCGCAGGTTGGGACCCGGCACGTCAGGCGGGCTGGGCGGACGGCTCGGCAGGCGCCTCGGCGAGCTTGGGGACCACCCCGTGGAGCGGCTGCTTGGGCGGGATGTCGCTGAAGAGGGCCTCGAATGCCTCAGCGTCCAGCGTCTCCTTTTCGACGAGCGTCTCGGCCAGCAGGTCGAGCTTGTGGCGGTACTGCGTCAGCACGTCCCGCGCTCGGTTGTAGGCGGTCTCGATGATCCGACGAACCTCCTCGTCGATCGTCTTGGCGACGTCGTCCGAGTAGTTGCGCTGCTCGCCGATCTCGCGGCCGAGGAAGACGAGCTCGTCCCTCTTGCCGAAGGCCAGCGGGCCGAGGCGGTCACTCATGCCGAACTCCGTGACCATGCGCCGCGCGAGGTCGGTCGCCTTCTCGATGTCGTTCGAGGAGCCGGTCGTGGTGTCGCCGAAGACGATCCGCTCGGCGGCGTTGCCGCCGAGCATGCCTGCGATCTTGTCCTCGAACTCGGTCTTGCTCTGGAGGTAGCGATCCTCGGACGGGAGGGCCATCGTGTAGCCGAGGGCCATGCCGCGGCTGATGATCGTGACCTTGCTGACCGAGTCGCACTTGGGGAGGATCCGCTGGACGACTGCGTGGCCGCCCTCGTGGAACGCGATGATGAGCTTCTCCGCGTCGGAGATGACCCGCGACTTGCGCTCCGGGCCTGCGACGATGCGCTCGAGCGCCTCCTGGAAGTCAGGCATGCCGATGAGCTTCTTGTTGCGGCGAGCAGCCAGGATCGCCGACTCGTTGACGAGGTTCGCGAGGTCGGCGCCCGAGAAGCCGGGCGACTGCTTGGCGATCTCCTCGACGACGATCGTCTTGTCGAGGGGCATGCCCTTCGTGTGCACCTTCAGGATCTCGACGCGACCCTTCATGTCGGGGCGGTCGAGGATCACCTGGCGGTCAAAGCGGCCGGGGCGCAGGAGCGCCGGGTCCAGGACGTCCGGCCGGTTGGTGGCCGCGATGACGATCACGTTCGTGTTCGTGTCGAAGCCGTCCATCTCGACGAGGATCTGGTTGAGCGTCTGCTCGCGCTCGTCGTGGCTGCCGCCGAGGCCGGCGCCACGCTGGCGTCCGACGGCGTCGATCTCGTCCACGAAGACGATGCAGGGCGAGTTGCGCTTGGCCTGGTCGAACAGGTCGCGGACGCGGCTGGCGCCGACACCGACGAACATCTCGACGAACTCCGAGCCGGAGATGCTGAAGAAGGGCACGCCGGCCTCGCCGGCGACGGCACGTGCCATGAGGGTCTTGCCGGTCCCGGGCGGGCCCACCAGGAGCACGCCGCGCGGGATGCGCGCCCCGAGCGAGTTGAACTTCTCCGGGTACTTCAGGAACTCCACGACCTCCTGGAGCTCGGTCTTCGCCTCGTCGACCCCGGCCACGTCGGAGAACGTGACGACGGTCTTGTTTCCGAGGAACATCCGGGCGCGACTCTTCCCGAAGCTCATCGCCTGGTTGTTGGTCCCCTGGGCCTGCCGCATCATGAAGAAGAGGAAGCCGCCGATCAGGAGCACCGGCAGGAGGGCCCCGATGAGGAGGCTGAGCCACTGCCCTGACTGCGACGCTTCCTTGCCGGAGAAGGTGATGGTCGAGGGATTGACGCCCCCGGCCTGGGCGGCTTTCTCGACGTCGGCCAGGACGTCGGTGAACCCGATGCCTGGGACGACGACGGCGTAGTCGGGGGCGCCCGACGTCGGCCGGACCGTGAGGCGCAGGTCCTGCTGCGTCACCTCCCGGACCTGGCCCTTCTGGACGTTGCCCAGGAACTGCGAGTACGGCACCGACTGGTCGCTCGGTGACGACATGAGGAACGTGTAGAGAAGCGCCACCGTGCCCACCACGAGGACGAGCATCACGATGCCGTTGCGCATGAACTTGCCGTTCAACCTGGCCTCCGGGTCAGCGGAGCCGGCGCCCGAGGGCCGGCTTCGCGACGAGTATAGAGCGGGTCCGTCCCTTGCCTCGGAACGGCGGCCGGCGGCCGCGAGCCGTGCCGATCACCTTCCGTACGGGCGGACCTGCGCCTCGGATTGCCCAGAGACGGGAAGACCGGCGCCGGGACGCGGTCGCCGGTCCTGGGTGCGCTCGGTGACAGAGGGTGGCGGATTCAGACCAGCGACGAGGGGCCTGGTGGGCCCGGAAGTCCGTGCCCCGTCCTTCGTTCTGGTGGTAGCAGGGACAGGATTCGAACCTGTGACCTAGCGATTATGAGCCGCTTGCTCTGCCGCTGAGCTACCCTGCCACGGGCCAGATTGTAGCGCAGCGTCTCCGCGGCGGGCGGCGAGAGGGGCCGGGAAGCCGGGGGTGGACGGCAGCGTCAACGTCGGGCGCCGAAGAGCACCTCGAGCCAGGCCTCAAGCGGCGACGGCGGCTCCGGCGCCGCTCCCAGGCGCGTCGCAGCCGAACCGGGCGCGTCGGCGGGAAGCGGCGGGGCGTCGGGCGCCAGGACGAACGGACGCTCCTTGCGCGTCCCGAGCTGGTAGGCCCGCGCCTGCTGCAGGATCCAGCGCTCCTGGGTGACGAGAGCGAGCTCCTGCCGGAGCGCTGCCGTGTGCGCCGCGGTCTCGTCGTAGAGCGCCTGCTGCTCGGAGAGCTGGTCCGCAGCCCGCACACCCTCCCCCGCCTGGCCGGCCAACCCGACCACGATCCAGGCGGCCACGAGGGTCAGGCCGGCCCACGCAATGCGCCGCCGGGAGATGCCCGCGATACCAAGGCCGGCAAGCGAGGGCGTTCCGGGCACACGGCCGGCTGGCGGCGCGGCAGCCGGAGACACCGGTTGCTCGACCGGGGCGTCCCGGTCATCGGATCCTTCGCGCGCTGGGGCCCGCCGAGGCATGGCCGCAGGGTAGCTGCGCTCTGACCGACTGTCAAACCGGCCCAGCGTGCCATGCAAGGTGGCACGCACGCTCGCGATCGTGCCCTACGTCCAGCTTGTCCCCGGTGCTAGACTCGCTCTTCTTTCGAACATCTGTTCTGATGATGGAGGTGCCACGATGCGGACCTACGCCCCGGCTGCGGTCGAGTCCGTGCTCGAGCAGATCCTCGGGGAGCCTTCGCTCTCGCGCGGCATCCTGCACCACGCCGTCGAGCCCGCCCGCGATGCGATCAGCGCGCCCTTCCCGGCCTGGCTCGACCCGCGGATCCGCGACGGCCTGGCGCGTCGCGGCATCGAGGCCCTCTACACGCACCAGGCGGAGGCCCTGGCCGCGGTCCGGGACGGGCGCGACGTCTGCGTGGTCACGCCCACCGCCTCAGGCAAGAGCCTGTGCTACGAGATCCCGGTCCTCCAGGCGCTCGCCGAAGATCCTTCCGCCCGGGCGCTGTGGCTCTTCCCGACGAAGGCGCTCGGAGAGGACCAGGTGACCGCCTTCCGCGAACTCGCGGGCGCGGCGGGGCTCTCGATCGCAACAGCGACGTACGACGGAGACACGCCCACGCCGATCCGCTCGGCGATCCGCACGGCCGGCCAAGTCGTCGTGACCAACCCCGACATGCTCCACGCGGCGATCCTCCCGCACCACACGAAGTGGTTCCAGCTCTTCGAGCAGGTCCGGGTGATCGTCATCGACGAGCTGCACATGTACCGCGGCCTGTTCGGGAGCCATGTCGGGAACGTCCTGCGCCGCCTCCTCCGGATCTGCCGCCACTACGGCTCCAACCCGGTCATCGTCACCTGCTCGGCCACGATCGCGAACCCGGGCGAGCTCGCCACGGCCCTGACCGGCCGTGTGCCGCACGTCGTCGACCGCAACGGGGCGCCCGCCGGCGAGCGCCACGTCCTGCTGGTGGACCCGCCGCTCATCGACGCCGCGTCGGGGGCGCGCGGCTCGGCTCTGACGCTCGCCCAGCGCTGGGCGCTCCCGTTCATCCGCGCCAACCGGCAGACGATCGTCTTCGCGCGCTCCCGCACCGCGGTCGAGGTCGTGCTGACAGGCCTGCGCGAGGCGCTGCGCCAGCATCTGGGGCCGCGGACGCGGGTGCGAGGCTACCGCGGGGGCTACCTGCCGACCGAGCGTCGCGCCATCGAGGAGGGCCTCCGCAGCGGCGAGGTCCTCGGCGTCGTGAGCACGAACGCCCTCGAGCTCGGAGTCGACATCGGCCGCCTCGACGTCTCCGTCCTGGCGGGCTATCCCGGGTCCATCGCGGCCACCTGGCAGCAGATCGGGCGCGCCGGGCGACGCCGCGACGTCTCCGTGGCGATCCTCGTGGCATCGGCCGCTCCGGTGGACCAGTACGTGGTGCATCACCCGGCGTTCATTCTTGCCAAGACACCCGAGGAGGCACGGGTCGACCCCGACAACCTCCACGTCCTCCTGGCGCACCTGCGGGCGGCGACGTTCGAGATGCCGTTCGAGCCGGGCGAGGTGTTCGGGCCTGCACCCGCGGACGACCTGCTCGCCTTCCTCGGCGAGAGCGGGCAGGTGCACCAGGGCGACGACGGCCGCTGGTACTGGAGCTCGGAGAACTTCCCCGCCTCGGAGATCTCGCTGCGCACCGCCGCCCCCGAGAACGTCGTGATCATCGACACGTCGCCGGATCGCCCGCGGGTGCTCGGGGAGGTCGACCTGTTCTCCGCTCAGGTGCTCGTGCACCAGCACGCGATCTACATGCACGAGTCGATCCAGTACCACGTGGACCGGCTGGAGTGGGGCGAGCGCAAGGCGTACGTCCACCGCATCGACGCCGACCACTACACGTACGCCAACCGGGCGGTGACCCTCAAGCCGCTTGACGTGTTCGCCGAGGGCCCTGTCTCGGGCGGCCGGCGCCTGCACGGCGAAGTCATGGTCGCCAGCCTCGTCACGTTCTACAAGAAGCTGAAGTTCGGCACCGACGAGAATGTGGGCTGGGGCCCCATCGACCTGCCCGAGATCGAGCTCCAGACAACGGCGTACTGGGTCGCCGCCGACGGCCTCCGCGGGCCGTGGCGGCGCGAAGAGCTCGACGTCGCGCTGCTCGGCGCGGGACGGGCGATGCAGACGGTCGCGAGCGTGCTCCTCATGGTCGACCCGCGTGACCTCGGCCTCGTGACCCAGGTCCGCTCGCCGCACTCGGAGGCGCCAACCATCTACCTCTACGAGGCAGTCCCGGGAGGGGTCGGCATGGCTGAGCGGCTCTGGCAGCGCCACGCGGAGCTGGTGGACG
The DNA here is from genome assembly GCA_963698595.1 of uncultured Chloroflexia bacterium. GTDB lineage: Bacteria > Chloroflexota > Limnocylindria > Limnocylindrales > CSP1-4 > CTSoil-043. The sequence goes on along the minus strand of CAVORL010000006.1, from coordinate 553,210 downwards.
GCGCCGCGGCCCTCGTCGCCGGATGCGGGTGCGAGACCGGCTGCCCGTCGTGCACGGGACCGCGGCCGTCGGGCGGAGAGGCGAACCTCGACGCACGGGCCCTCGCGCTGCGCCTGCTCGCCGAGCTCGGTGCGCGGGTCGCAACCCGGGCCATCGAGCCGGCGCTGCCATGAGCGACGCCGCGACGATCACACGGCGGCTGGCACTCCTGCGCGCGGGCCGCTCGGCGGCGGCCGAGCCCGGGCTCGCCATGCCGGCCGCTCCCCTCCCTCGTCCCCGCGCGCGGGAGCTCGCCGAGCGGCTCGCCGCGGCCATGGGCGGCGACGTGGTGCGGTCGGGCGACGGGCATGTCGTGCGCGTCGAGCCGTGCGCGCTCGCCATCGCCGTCGAACGGACCCGCCTCGCGACGCTGCCGGGCCAGCCCCCGGCCGACGTCCCCCTCGTCTGCCTCGACACGGAGACGACCGGCCTCGGCAGCGGCGCCGGCACCCTCGCGTTCCTCGTCGGCCTCGGCTGGTGGGAGGGCGACCGCTTCCGCCGGCTCCAGCTGGTCTGCCCTGACTACGGCGACGAGCCGGCGCTCCTGGCAGCACTGGAGGCAGCGATCCCGCGAAACGCGTGGCTCGTCACGTACAACGGGCGCTCATTCGATTGGCCGCTGCTCACGACTCGCTACCGGATGGCGCGCCGAGAGGCGCCCGTCCACGCGGGCCACCTCGACCTCCTGCCGCACGTCCGCCGCCTGTTCCGCCATCGCCTCGGCGACGCACGCCTGCAGACCGTGGAGCGGGAGATGCTGGGGGTCCATCGCCTCGAGGACGTGGCGAGCTGGGAGATCCCGAACCACTTCCTCGCATTCGTCCGCGGCGGCCCGGCCGAGCCGCTCGCCCGCGTCCTGGCCCACAACGCGGAGGACGTCGTCTCGCTGGGGCGGCTCCTCGCCCACCTCGACGCGCGGTACGCGGACCCCGCCGAGCGGCCCCATGCGCCGGCCGGCGACCTGGTCGCACTGGCGCGGGCGTACACCCGCGGACGCCGCCACGCCGAGGCCCTCGCCTGCCTGGAGGAGGCCGACGCCGCGTGGCGGCCTCCCCGGCTCGGCTCGGACGCCTGGCCCTTCGGCGCGCCAAACCCCGCCCCTCCCCCGGCGACGGTTTCGCGGGGACGCATTCGTGCCGAGCGGGCGCGCACGCTGCGCCGCCTTGGCCACACGGCCGAGGCGCTGGCCGCATGGGAGGCGCTCGCCGTCGACGGCGGCGCGATGGCGGCCCGGGCGTGGATCGAGGTGGCCAAAGTCCGCGAGCACGGGCTGCGGGACCCATCCGGCGCGCTCGTCGCGGCTGAGTCAGCGGCTCGTGCCGCCGAGCGCTGGATGCTGGGCCGGCGCGGGGACCCGGCGTTCGACGTGGCGCTCGCGGCACGCCTGCGCCGCCTGCGCGGGCGGACGACGGCCCTTGTCAGGCCGGCGGGGGTCGCCTGAGCAGCTCTCGCACCGCGTCCAGCGACGGGACACCCGCAAGGCCCCGCCCGGCAACGCGGGCGGCGGCGACGGCCGCCGCGAACCGCAACGCGCCGGAGAGATGTGGCTGATGCCCGGCCAGCGCCGGCGCGATCCGCGCCGCGAGCAACGCTGCCAGGAACACGTCACCCGCGCCCGTCGAGTCGATCGCGGCCTCGATGGGCAGGGCCCGATACCTGCGCATCCGTGGTGAGCCCGGCCGGACGGCGAGCGCGAGGCCGCCTCGGGCGCCGTGGGTCAGCGTGCACAGCGCGCCGGTACGAAGGAGTCGCAGGAGGCCCCGCAGGTCGTCCTCGGGCCCCAGGTCCTCCAGGCTCACGGAGACGAGGTCGGCCCGCCGGAGGAGCGCGCAGGGACGAGCCGACCGCGGACGCACCACGGCTCCAGGAACAAGCTCGCGGAGCAGGCCCTGCCAGCCGAGCGCCACGACCGCTCCCGGCGGGATCGCCGCCCAACCGTCGGGAAGCTCGTCGGCCACCGGGGCGAGATACCAGGCCGGCGCCGCACGCCAGGGCGGGGGCAACGCGGCGACGGGCATCGGCTCACCGGGGTCCTCGCAATGCACCACGCGCCCCGTGGCACTCTGCTCGAGGCGAAAGACCGGGCCCTGCGGGAGACGGGCGGCGCGGATCTCGACGCCCGCCTCGCTGAGAAGATCCAGCTCGTGGGCGCCGGCGGCCGGGGCGTCGAGGCCCAGCACAACCCCGACGCGGACTCCGAGCCGGGCCAGGACGAGGGCGCCGTAGGATGCCGCGCCTCCCAGCCGCCAGCCTCGCGGGTCCTCATCGTCGAGGTCGCGCGATGCCGCGCCCACCACGACCACCGTCGGGGCGCGGTCGTCGCCGGCGGCGCTGCGCGGCTCGGCGGCGCGCGGATCGGCCACCGCGGTCGCGTCGGATGCGGTCCCGCCGGCGGCCGTGACCTCGCAGCACGTCGCGACGGGCCCAGCGGCCCGTGTCGCCACGCCGGAGCGGCCTCCCGGGCGTCCGTATACTCCGTGGATCGGCTGCGAAGGTGAGGAGGGCACGTGTACTACTACGAGCTCCACGAGGGCGACGGCGAGCTGTACTCCGACGTCATCCTCGCATCCGAGGACGAGCTGGCGCCGGAGGAGTTCTTCGACCTGGTCCAGGCGGTGCGCCTTCAGGTCCAGGGCGAGTTCGAGGAAGATACGCTGCTCGAGGCGATCGCCGTTGAGCTGGAACGCAGCCACGGGTTCACCTACGTCTCCGACGAGCGCCTTGCCGCTGCCGTCAACGTCTCCACCGACGAAGACGCCAACTTCCTCATCGCCACGACCGACGACGAGATGGAGGTCCTGCGGGGCGGCGTCGACTACCGGGGCGCCTTCGTGGAGTACACCGGCGACGAAGACGCGGGCAACGGGGGCGAGGCCGCCAACGACTGACGCTCCGCGATCGACGTCGGCAAGACGTCCGCGCGATGGCCCGCCGCGACGCACGGCTACCCGTGGTGGGCGAGCTGGCGGGGCTCCCCTACTTCGAGAACAGCACCTCGATCACGTCCCCGTCGCGGACCCGGTAGGTCTTGCCCTCGGAGCGCAGCTTGCCAAGCTTGCGCGCCTCGGCCGTGGAGCCCAGGGCGAGGAGATCCTCGTATGTCACCGTCTCGGCCCGGATGAAGCCCTTCGCGAGGTCGGTGTGGATCGCCGCCGCCGCATCGACCGCCGTCGCCCCGTCCGGGATCGGCCAGGCCCGCACCTCGTCCGGGCCGGCGGTGAGGAAGCTGACGAGGCCGAGGAGCCGGTAGGAGAGGGCGATCACCCGGCCCAGGCTGCTCTCGGTGATCCCAAGCTCCTCCGCGAAGACGGCCGCCTCCTCGGGATCCAGCTCGCCGAGCTCCATCTCGATGCGCGCCGAGAGCGCGTCGACGAGCGCATGGCGATGGTCATAGCGATCGGCGATGGCCCTCACGAGATCGCCCGCACGGCCCAGGTCACCCTCGCCCACGTTGAGGAGGACGAGGACCGGCTTCTGGGACAGGAACCGGTAACCTCGCAGCGCCTTCTCCTCGTCGGCGTCGAGGCCGGAATCGCGGATCGGGTGGCCATCCGCAAGCCCGCCCCGGATCCGATCCAGGACAACCGCCTCGCGCTCGTTCGCCTCGCGCTCAGCCGGCGTCCCGTGGCGGCCCTGCCCGCGGAGGCGCTCGAGGCGGCGATCGACCATCGCCAGGTCGGCGATGACGAACTCCAGGTCGAGCTGCTCGAGGTCGCGCCAGGGGTCGACGGAGCCCGCCGGGTGCGGGCGGTGCGGATCGTCCCAGGCCCTGACCACGTGGAGGAGCGCATCGGACTCGCGGAGCCGGGCCAGGTGCTCGGCCGGCAGCTCCTCGGCCCCCACGCGCCCCTCGGAGGACGCTGGCGGAGCCGGGAGGTCGACGTACGTGACGTCGGCGTGGACGATCTTCTTCGGACGGAAGATCTCGGCGAGGCGGTCGAGGCGGTCGTCAGGGACCTTCACGACGCCGACGTGGAGCTCCATCCCGCCGAAGCCGCCGGTCTGCGCGTCGCCGCGCGTCAGCGTGTTGAAGACGGTCGTCTTACCGGACCCGGCAAGCCCAACAATGGCGATCTGCATGCCCTCAGTATCCGGCGGACGCGTCGACCGCGTTCAGGAGGGGCTCACCGGCCGCATAGCGGCGCAGGTTCTCGGCGAAGAGCTCCACCGTCCGGTCCAGGACCCGGCTGCTCGACCACGCGGTGTGGGGCGTCACGATCACGTTCGGCAGTCCGTAGAACGCGGAGTCGGGCTGCAGCGGCTCCTCCCGGAACGCATCCAGCACGGCCCCGCCGATCGTCCCCTCTCGCAGCGCCCGCAGGAGCGCTCGCTCCACGATGAGGCGACCGCGCGAGACGTTGATGAGCCAGGCGGTCGGCTTCATGAGCGCGAGCACCCTGTCGTCGACGAGGTCCTCGGTCTCCGGGGTCAGCGGGAGCGCAAGGACCACGAAGTCCGACGCCGCAATGACATCGCCGAACGAGTCGGGGCCGCCCACCGTCACCTCGGGCGGGAGCGGCCCTCCCGGTGGGGAACCGGCAGTGCGTCGCGTGGCGAGGATCCGGGGGCCGAACGGGGCCACGAGGTCGGCGATGGCGCGACCGATGCTCCCGAAGCCGATGATCCCGAGAGTCGTGTCCCGCAGCTCCCGGCCCTCGAGGGGCTGCCAGGTTCGCTCCGCGGCCAGCTCCAGGAGCTGCGGCAGGCGCCGGTTCACGGCCAGCGCCATCATGACCACGTACTCAGCGATCGGCCGGCTGAACACGCCCCGGGCGTTCGTGATGGTCAGGTCGCGGGCGCGCCCGGCCGGCGTGAGAAGTCGCTCGACGCCCGCAGCGGCGGAGTGGACCCAGCACAGCGCGGGAGACCGTGTGAGCAGCCGCTCGTACGCCTCGCTGGCGAGCCAACCATGGAGAAGCACCTCGACCTCGTCGAGTGGACCGTCGGCAAGGCCCTCGCGGGACAGCGTGACGAGCCGAGCCCCCGGCGCGGCCGCGCGAATCACCTCGAGGTCCTCCGGCCGGTAGTGCGCGGAGAGAATCGGGGAGAGCGCGATCGCGCGCGGGACGCCGCCCGGCCCGCGGCCCGGTCCCGTCATGCGGGTGACCCGCTGGCCCGCGGGCGAACGTCACGGCCGATCACGCGGCGCACCCAGCGCTCCGGCCGCTCCAGCTCCCCGTCGCGGGGCAGCGTCTCGGGAGCGTCCCAGAGGCGGCGCAGCCCCGCCGGCCCGGCCTGGCGCTCGACCGCCGCGACGAACCGCTCGCCCCGGGCGTACTGCTCCAGCTTGAGGTCGAGGCCCGTGATCCGCAGGATCGCCCGCTCCATCGGCGTCCGGTTGGCCCGGCGAGCGTGGAAGCGCGCGCTGATCGTCTCGACGCCCGGCACCAGGTCGCGGCCGACCTCGTCCATGACGTGGTCGGAGAAGCCCTCCAGGATGCTCATGGCAGTCTGGGTCTCCCGGAAGAGACGGCGCTGCTCGTCCGACATGAGGCGCTCCAGCCAGTGGCCGTCCCCCCCGCGGAGGGCCCGCCCGAGAGCCCGCCAGGCGTCCCGTCCGAGGTCGGCGGTGTTTCGCGACAGGCCGGCCAGCTGCCGCTCCAGGCGCTCGGCAAGGTACGGACGAAGCCAGGGGTGCGCCTCGAACTCGTAGGCGTGGGTCGTCTCGTGGAGCGCGATCCACGTGCGGAAGGGCTCGAGCGGGACGCCCAGGGCACGTGACGTGTGGCGGATGTTCTCCTCGACGAACAGGAGCTGGCCGGGCTGTGCCTCGGCCGAGAGGAGGGCGAGATCGTACTGGCCCAGCACGCGCTGGCCCATGAATCCGAGGAGCAGCCCGAACTGGCGGGTCGCGATCCAGCGGTTCGCCAGCGCCATCGACGCCTTCCCGAGCCCCGCACCGGGGGGCACGAGCTGGTCCAGCAGCTGGCTCTCGAGACGGCCGAAGAGGTCCGCGAACGTGACGAGGTTGGCCTGCACCCACGCTCCTCGGTCGACGACGGCGACGCGCTCCACGATCCCGGGCAGCGACGTCTCCAGAGCCGCCTCGAGCGCCGGGACGACGCGGCGCATCGCCGCGTCGTAGGCTGGAGCCGCCGCGGCGATCTCTGCCGAGTCCAGGCGCCCGGCTGCGTTCCGCAGGCGACCGTCGGCGATCCGCTCGACTGCCTCCCAGTCAACGAGGCCGGTACGCGCCTCCGCCTCGGCACGGCGGCCCAGGACCGTGACGCCGGCCCCGAGGGCGGCCCCCAGGAGGAACCCGGCCTGCCAGGTGGCTGCGGTCGAGCGGCGGGCACGGCGGGGACTCATCGCGCGTCGCCGTCGAGCTCGATCGACTCGACGGCGGGGAGCGCGTCCCCGAACATGAGCGCCGCGACGCGCTCGAAGGCTGCGACGTCGCCCGTCGTGAGGATGCGCTGCTCGGGCGGCGCGGATCGCGTCGCGGGCCGCTCGTGGCCGGCCGCGCCCGCGTCGGCCGCGGTACCGCGTGTCGACCCGGGCGCCTCGAGGCCGTTCACCGAGAGGAGCTCGGCCAGGGCGCCCGCGGTTGCGGTGGCGGAGTCCACGATGGCAACGCTCTCCCCGACCGTGGCCTGGAGGATCGCCCGGAGAAGCGGATAGTGGGTGCAGCCGAGCAGGAGCGTGTCGATCCGCGCCGACGGCGGCAGCGGGTGGATGAACTCGCCGTCCTCGCCGCGCCGGCCCAGGAGCGGCGCCAGGGCGTCGGCAACCGCCCCGTCGACGGCGGCGCCGGCCAGCGACCCCGCCTCAACGAGGGGCACGAGGGACGGCGTCGCGTGCTCGTAGACCTCGACTGCCGGGTTCTCCTCCTTGATGGCGTCGAAGTACGCGTGCGAGCGGATCGTCGCCGGCGTGGCGATGACGCCGACCCGCCGTGTGCGGGTCGCGAGCGCGGCCGCCTGGGCGCCGGGACGGATGACGCCGAGCACGGGCGTCGCGTAGCGCCGGCGGTACTCTCCGAGGGCGACCGCGGTCGACGTGTTGCAGGCCACGACGAGCGCCTTGACGTCCTCCCCGACGAGCCGGTCGAGGGCCCGCGTGCTGAACCTCCGCACTTCGTCGTCCGAGCGAGTTCCGTATGGGGCGCGCGCGTTGTCTCCCAGGTAGACCGTGGATTCGCCCGGCAGCCGCCGCAGCACTTCGCGCAGGACCGTCAGGCCGCCGACGCCCGAGTCGAAGACGCCGATCGGACGCGGATCCGCCACCGCCTCAGCGCCGCCCCGCGAGCGCGGTGGGCACCTGAGTGACCAGGTCCGCCGCGAGCTTCGCGATGTCGCGACTGATGGGCGCGTCGGGGTCGCCGAGCACGAACGGAAGTCCCTCGTTGTTGGCCTGCACGACGAGCTTGCCGTCCGACACGATCGTGTGCTCCGGCACACGGCCCAGGGCGCGCGCCAGGTCCTCGGCAGCGATGCCGCCGGTCGAGTCGGCCCGGTTCACAACGTAGCTCACCTTCGAGGCGGGGTACCCGATGGCCCGGAACGCCTCCGCGATCGCCAGGGTGTTGCGGATCGTCGTCGAGTCGTACGTCACGATCTCGAGGATCGTGTCCGCCGCGTCGAGGAGCGCCAGGGGGATGTCACCCAGCGCCGAAGGCATGTCGACGACGACCGCGGCGTAGACGCGGCGCAGGAGCGAGATCGCCTTCTCGACGTCGCGTACGCTGACCATCTCCGCCATCTCGACGCGCGGTGGAGCAAGGAGGATGTCGATCCCCGAGGGATCGCGCCACAGGACGTCCTGGAGGTCGCTCTCGCCGATCCGATCGGTCGGCAGGTCGAGGATCGAGGGCGCGTCGGCGGGCACGCGGAGCAATGAGCGGAGGTCGCCGAACTGGAGGTTGCCGTCCACGAGCGCGGTCCGCGTGCCTGCCTGGCCGAGGGCCACGGCCAGGTTGAAGGCGACGGTCGTCTTGCCCACGCCGCCCTTCGGCGCGTAGACGACGATCAGCTTGGACCGGATGGCGTCGCTCGCCGCCATCGCGGCCACGTGGGCCGACGCGACGACGCTCACCAGCTCGAACCCCGAGAACGGCATCCCGAGGACCCCGTCGATCCCGGCCGCGGGATCACGTGCGACTGGGTTCTGGGGAACCGTCAGCACGACGACTGGTGTCCCGAGCCCGGCCTCGCGCAGCTGGGCCACGACCTTGTCACCCTTCGTCCGGCCCTGCAGGAGCCAGTCCACGATGACGACGTCAGGGCGGAGCTGGCGCACCTGGGCCGCCGCGCGGCCGCCGTCGGCGACGACGTCGATCAGCTTGATCTGCGTCTGCGCGTTGAGCAGGCCCCGAACGTACTGGGCGACCTGCGGCACGTCCTCGACGAGGAGCAGCCGAATCTGGCCGGTGGCGGAAGCGGACATCAGGCCGACGATACCACGCTCAATCGGGCATTCCGGAGCCGGGCATTCGGGCGATCACGACCGCCCGATCGTCATGGGGCCCCAGCGGCTCGAGGTCATAGCCGCCGGCCACCAGCTCGATCGCCAGGCCGGCGCCCTCGGCCATCGCGCGGAGCTCGTCGGCCGTGAGCAGGTGCACGACGTCGCGGCGGACCCAGCGCGCGGCCGGCTGGCCCGGATCGGCCTCTTCGTAGATCGTCGTCAGGGCGACCGTCTGGGTGGCGGAGTCGTGCTGGGCGGCGGCCGTCTTCGTCACCCAGCGCCCGCTCTCGGGGTCGGGCCGGTGGTACTCGAGGTGGAGGCGTCCGTCGTAGCGGGCGAGGTCGTGGGCATCGGGGAGCCACGTGTCGACCGCGGCGACGCCACCCGGCAGGAGATGGGCCGCCAGCACTCCCCAGGCCGACCGCTGGGCGGCCCGGCTCGGCAGGAGGAGGATCGAGTTGAGCGAGATGAACGCCAGGCGGAAGCGACGCCCCAGGCCGGCGTCCGGCGCCGTCGCGTCGCCCAGGACGAGCTCTACCCGCGCAGCGACGTCCGGTCCAGCCGCCGCCGCCCGGCGGCGCGCCCGCCCAAGCATGGCCGCGTCGATGTCGACCGCGGTGACGGCGTGCCCCTCCGCGGCGAGCGGGACGGCCACACGCCCGCTGCCGGCCATCAGCTCCAGGACAGGCCCGTCCGCCTCCGCCGCGAGGGCGGTCCACAGATCCACGTCGCCCGGGTCGTCCTGGACGTCGAGGTCGTAGAGGCGCGCCAGCGCCTCGGCGGGCGTCTCAACGAGCGGGCTGCGCTCCGTCTCGGTCATGGGACGATGCTACGCCGTCGCGGGGGCGCCGGCGTAGCATTGATCGGCCAGACCCGGGCGAGCTGCAGCTGGCGACCCACCTCCCTTGTTGCGGCCAGAGCCGCGCGGCGTCGAGCGTGTGACAACGCCCAACCCCTACCCCTCGCCGCGGAACTCCCGCCAGGCGGCCTCGACGAGGGACGGGTCCGCGAGCAGGTCGAGCGCTGTCTGGGCCACGAGCGTGGCGGCCAGCAGCGTGGTCTCGCCGGCGCGGGGCGTGGCCGCCGCGTCGCGCGACGCGATGGAGTGCCAGGGCACGCCGTGGTCGCAGATCGCGAGCGAGGGATGGATCGTCGGCAGGACCAGCGAGACGTTGCCCATGTCCGAGCTGCCGATGTGCTCCGGGTCGATCCCCTCGTCGATCCGCCCGGCCGCCTCGAGGTTCGCCCCCCAGAGCCGGCCCAGGACGTGGGAGTCCTTCATCGTCGTCGAGCCGCCCGAGAAGAGCACGTCGCCGGCGACGTCGGCCATCATCGCGGCGCCGTCCACGAGGGCCTGGAAGCGCGGGCGCATCGTCTCGAAGTACGCCTGGTCGGTGCTCCGGATCATGAACCGGGCCGTGGCCCGGTCCGGGATCGTGTTGGCCGCCGTCCCTCCTTCGCGGACGATCCCGTGGACTCGGGCGTGATGGGGCATCTGCTGCCGCCACAGCCCAATGGCCTGGAAGAGGAGGACCACCGCGTCGAGGGCGTTCCTCCCTTCCCAGGGCTCGCCGGCAGCGTGCGCGGCCTTGCCCGTGAAGGTCACGTCGATGTCCTCGCTGGCCAGGAGCATGCAGCCGACCATGTCGCGGTCTGCGGGGTGGAACAGGAGGGCCGCGTCGAGGCCCTCGAAGAGCCCGTCGTCGAGCATGAACTGCTTGCCACTCCCGCGCTCCTCTGCGGGAGTCCCGAGGAAGACGATCTCCCCGGCGAACTCATCCCGCATCGCGGCGAGGGCTAGCGCCGCCCCAACGCCGCTGGCGGCCATCGTGTTGTGCCCGCAGCCGTGGCCGAGCCCGGGGAGGGCGTCGTACTCGGCGAGGATGCCGATGCGGGGGCCATCGGCACCGCGCCCGCCGGTCAGGCGCCCCCGGACCGCCGTCGCCAGCCGGCCGGCGGGGTGCTCCACTGCGTAGCCGGCCCGCGCGATCGCCTCGGCACACCACGTGGCGGCCTGGAACTCCTCGAAGGCTGGCTCCGGGTTGGCATGGATCCGGGCGGAGAGCTCGAGGATCTCCGGCCGGGCGGCCTCGACGGCGGCGGCGGCGCGGGCCTTGAGCTCGGGAGCATCGGACACGGGAGACCTCCGGCTGGAGCCGGCTCAGCGCTCGATCGTGAGCGTGAGCTCGGCGAAGACGACGAGGACGACAACGAAGAGGGCGATCGGAACCGAGAAGACAGCGAGCACGCGCAGCTCGACGAAGAGCCCGGTCACGAGCCCGACCCACAGGCCGCGCCGGCCGGCTCGGACCCAGTCGCCCCGGTAGGCGATCCGCCGGTGGCGGGCGAACACGGCGAGCCAGAAGAGCGGCGTCGCCGTGAGCCCCACGGCGGCTCCCATCGAGACGGCGCCGAGGAGCCCCGCGATCGGGTCCTCCCGCGGATCGCGGTTGAGGACCAGCAGCACCACGACGGCCCACGCGGCGAGGGCCGCGGCGAGGATCCCGAGGTTCGTGAGCCGATCCCTTGTCTCCACGCCCCGAGGATAGCCGGGGCGCCGGGTGGCGGTGAGACGGCCCCGGAACAGCTACCCGGCGTGGCGGGCCGATCCGGCACGCCGGCGAGACCAACCGTCCGTCGGCGCGCTCCCCTCAGCGTCACGCCTCGAACACCGCGAGCGCGTCCTCCAGGTCGGCGAGCCGGTCGAGGACGAGGTCCGGCTCCGCGTCCGCGTCGGGCTCGCTCCCGGGGAGCGGCGAGTCGGCGGGCCGCCCGCGGAGATAGGCGGCGCGCCATCCGGCGCCTGCCGCCCCGACAACATCGGCCGCCCAGTCGTCGCCGACGTGGAGGATGGAACCGGGGTCCAGTGGCCTGCCGTTCCCCCCCACCAGCGCGGCCGCCGCGGCGCGGAAGATCGCCGGGTGCGGCTTGATCGTGCCGACACGCGCCGAGACGACGATCGCGGCAAGGTGCGGCGTCCACCCCGCGGCCTCGGCATAGTCGTCGATCGTCATGGCGAGCGGCCAGTTCGAGAGGATTGCGAGTCGATACCTGGCTGCGAGGCGCGCCAGCAGCGCGCCGACCGCGGGGTCGGGCGGCATCCCCTTGATGAACGCACCGCTGTAGACACGGATCCCGGCATCGACCTCGTCGGCCGTCGAGCGGGCGGCGGCCGCCTCGTCGTTCCAGGCCGTGCCGGGTTCGGGCGGCGCCATCCCCCGTAGGCGTGCGAGGACCCGCCGCAGGCGCACCCCGAGGTCGGCCTCGCGGTACCGGGGCACCTCGTCGCGGAACTGGCGGGCTCGTTCCTCGCCCCAGGCGGAGAGGAACGCCCCGCGCTCGACGCCGAAGCGCGGGGCGGCGGCGTCGGCAAGGGCGCCGACCACGGCCTCGAGCGCCGAGTGGTCGACCGGCACCAGGGTGTTCCCGAAGTCGAAGGTGATCGCCGCGAGCCGGCGTCGGCGCGCCCGCGGACGGGCCGTGGCTGGGGCGCCGGGCACGGGGCTGGAGTCGCGACTCACCGGACCGCGCTCGCCGGGCAGACGTCGCGGAGCGCACACCACGAGCACCCGAGGTACGAGGGCGTGGGCTCGAACTGGCGGCCACGGATCCCGGCCGCGGCGGCCCGGATGCTGGCCACGCCCCGTTCGACGCGGGCCCCGTCGACGTCGGCGGTCCCGACCAGCCCCGACTCGAGGAAGTGAAGCGCCACGGCGTCCGGCAGCCGTCCCGTCTGGGCCTGCCAGGCCATCGCGTAGATCGTGAGCTGCAGCGAGTCTCGGGCGCGCTCGCGGGCGCGCGCCGGGTCGCGCACATCCGAGCTCTTGTAGTCGGTGATCACGACCCGCTCGCGCAGGAGCGGCAGCGACGGCTCGACGACGTCGGCTCCCGCGAACGACGGCGCAGACGACGTTCCACGTCCCGCGGCCGGCACGCCCGCCGGCCCGGAAGGCGAACCCGGCTCCGGCGCCCCTGCGGCACCGCCCGGCGTGGGGTCCCCGGACGCCGCCTGCCCCAGCGGGATCACGTCGACGCGGTCCATCCGCCCACGAACACGGTCCCCGTCGAGCGTGAACGCGAACTCGCGTTCGACATACGCGGGGATCACCGCCCCGGGCGCCAGCTGCTCGGCGCGGAACCGCCGGAGCGCCTGCCGGCCAGCCTCGAGCCGCGCCTCCTCGTGCTCGCGGCTGACGAACCCCTCGTTCGACCACGCGGCCTCGAAGGCTGCGATGAGCGCTTCCTCGCCCATCACGTTGCCATGGGCGTGGCGCCTGTGGAACTCCTGCACCGCCTGGTGGAGGGCGGACCCGTAGACGAGCGCATGGTGCGGCGCGGTGGGGACGCGCAGGACGTGGACGTACTTGTACTTCAGCGGGCAGCTGAGGTAGGCGTCCACCTGGTAGAACGACAGGAGAAGCGGCTCCTGGGCCGCGCCATCACCCGGCCTGGTTGCCGGCACCTCCGGCCGCGCCGCCGGCGCGTCGGCGCGGGTGGCGCCGGCCGCGGCGATCCGCTCGGCGGGGCTCGTGGCGCGGGTGGCAGTCGGCGTCCCCGCGGGAAGGTCCAGGGCCTCGAGCACGAATGGCGACACGCGCCGGGTCCGCCTCCCCCCGTAGTCGAGCGCATGCGTGAGCAGCAGCTCGTCGCGGGCACGCGTCATCCCCACGTAGAAGAGCCGCCGTTCCTCCTGGACCTGCGCGTCGCCCGTGGGGAAGACCCCGCGGAGCAGCTCGTCGGGCACCGCCAGCTGCTCGCGCCGGCCACGGGCCGGGAAGCGTCCGTCGACGAGGCCGACGAGGTACACCACCGGCCACTCGAGGCCCTTGGCCTTATGGACGGTCACGACGGCGACGGCGTCGGCATCGGGGTCGAGGTCCGCGGTCGCGGGGTCGTCGCCGGCCTCGATGAGCGTCTGCAGATGCGGCCCCAGGAAGACCGCGCGGTCGTCACTGAGCACGTCCGACTGGGCCCGGACGATCTCGAAGAAGCGGGCGATGTTGGACAGGGCCTCTTCGGCGGCCGTCGACGCCGCGTTCATGTGGCGACCAAGTGAACCGGAAGACCGCAGGTAGTCGTATAGGAGTTCACCAGCCGGGCGCCGGTGGCCCAGCTCGATGTAGCGATGCAGGTCGGCGACGAGCCGCGCCAGCGACGCCCGGGATTCGGGGCGAAGGCGGAGGAGGCCCGGCTGGCCATCCACCTCGACGAGCGCCTCCCACAGGGAGCGATGCATCCGACGCGCCCGGCTCGCGAGCGCGGCCAGGTCGTCTCCGCCGAGGCCGTAGACGCCGGAGGCGGCCAGGGCGTACACGTCGACAGAGCTCGACGGGTCGCCCACGACCCGGAGGAACGCCAGCAGCTCGCGGATCTCGGGTCGCCCGTAGAGACCGGAGGCCCCGGAGAAGCGCCACGGGACCCCAGCCAGGTTGAGGCTGCGCAGGACGGGGTCCGCGTCCGCGTTCGCCCGGACCAGGATCGCGTGGCCGCGCGGCGATGCGCCCGCTGTGACCCGGGCGGCGATGTCGGCTGCGATCCAGTCGGCTTCCTCCGAACCTGTCGGGAATCCCAGGTGCCGAACCGGCACCGGTGGGCGGCTCACGCCCCCCGCAGCGGCTCCCGCTCTGCGCTCGGCGATGAGGCGCTTCGCGATCCCCTGCTGGACCTCCAGGCGATCCGGGTCGTTGAAGCGGATGAGCCGGTACGACGTGTCGAGGATCGGGCGGCGGGACCGGTAGTTGCGCCGCAGGGTGATGCGCCGCGCGTCGCGGAAGCGGTCCAGGAACTCGAGGATCGCTCCCGTGGCCGCCCCGCGGAAGCGGTAGATGGACTGGTCGTCATCACCCACGACCATGACGTTGCGGCGCCCCCCCGCGAGGAGCGCCACGAGCTCCACCTGGGCCCGGTTCACGTCCTGGAACTCGTCGACGAGGACGTAGCGGAAACGGGCCTGGAGCTCGGCCCGGGCGGCCGGGTGATCGCGCAGGAGGCGGAGCGCCAGTGCGACCTGGTCGCCGAAGTCGATCGCTCCGGCCTCGGCGAGAAGCTCCTGGTAGCGGACGTACGCGGCCGCCAGCTCGGCCTGCTTCCGGGCCGTCTCGCGGCGCGCCTCGCGGGCAAGCTCGTCGGGCACCGCTCGGCCGTCGTCGGGCGCCGTGCCCCGGGCCTCCTCCACCGCCAGGCGCGCGGCGTGCGCGACGTAGGCAGCCGGTGAGATGTCCTCGTCCTTGAGGCGCGAGAAGAGCGAGGCGAGCGCGTCGAGGAATCGGGTCGGGTTGCCGAGCGGCCGGTACTCGTCGAGGTCGAGACGGAAGAGCCGCTCGGCGAGGAAGATCACGCTCTCGGGGCGAGAGAGCACGCGTGGGTCGGACGGCAGGCCGAGCTCGAGGGCGTGCTCCCGGATGACCCGGTCGCCAAAGGCGTGGAACGTCGAGATGACCGTGTCCGTGTAGCCGTACGGGACGAGCTGATCGACGCGGAGCTGCATCTCCTCGGCGGCCCTGTCCGTGAACGTCAGGGCCAGGATCTCGCTCGGTCTGGCCCGCTTCGTCGCGATGAGCCAGGCGATCCGCCGCGTGACCACCTGGGTCTTCCCGGTGCCCGCGCCCGCCACGACGAGAAGCGGCCCGTGACCGTGCGTCACGGCGCGTTCCTGCTCCCGGTTCAGGCCTGCAAGGAGCGCCTCGACGCCGCCCTGGATCGCGGCGTCGTGGGCCTCGGCCCCGTCGGAGGTGGGTTTGGCCGCGGCGGGCTCGGCCGCAACGTGCCCGCGCCAGACCGGGATCTGCTCGAGCGCGGCCGGTTCGCCGCTGCGTCCTCGACGAGCCCTCGAGCGGCCCGTCCCGGACCGCGCCATCGCGGCCGGCCTCGGTCAGCGCCCGCGGGCGCGGTCGGAGGCGACCCGGAGCGCCTCAGTCTCCTCGGCGGAGAGGGCGCCGTCCGCGACGCCGGCCCGCACTGCCTTGGCGTACAGGCGCGTCTGGTTGCGGGCGTGCAGGCTGTTGACCACGACGCCGGTGCCGCCCGGATCGACAAGGGCAAGGGCGAAGCTCTGGTTTCCGCCCGTGTCCTCGAAGGTGTTGAAGCGAATCAGGGCGACGCCCTGGACGGCCCGCCCCGCCTGTGCGTCCAAGGCACCCGCGTGGGCGTCCAGGTCATCCTGGCGGCGGGACACGGCACGGACGTTCTCCAGGTGGGCGTCCAGCACGCCGGCCAGGCTGCGGCCATCCTCCCCCCGCGTGAGCCCCTCGAGCCGTGCCTCGAGGCGGGATGCCCTGCGAGCCACGAGGCCCAGCGCGATCGAGACAAGCGCGACGAGGAGCAGGAGCACTGCAACGAGCAGGGCGGCGTTCTCGATGATGAGCGCGTTGAGGTCGCTCACGGGTCCTCCGCTGGGGTCAGCCGAGTCTAGCAGGGGCCGCTCACCCGGGGATCGCATGGCGGCGCAGCAAGCCGCCTGCCCGGCACGCTTCGGGGCGGGTTCCGGTCCGGGGGCCCGCGATGGCGTATCCTCCCGAGCGGCGGTCCGGCGGAGCCCGGTCGCCACGGAGCGGACCGGGGCGAGGCGCACCGCCGCCAACCCAAGGGCTCCGCGGATCACAAAGGAGTCGGGCAGACCGATGGCAAAGCGGCAACGTGGCGGAGCTCGACCGGGCCAGCGACCCTCCCCTCAGCGTGTCAGCCAACCCCCCGCGAAGCAGATCCCGCAGCCGACCGCGCCCGCCCGCCCGTCGAGCGGTCTCAGCGAGAACGAGCTCGCCCGCGCTGCAGAGCTGGAGGCGCAGATCGTGGCCGAGGAGCGGAGCGCGGTGTCGTCGGTCGCGCGCGGGCGCAACCGACTCCACTCCTCCTCGAGTGGCGTCGCGCCGAGCCGCGGTCGCCCCACCGGCACGCTCACGGCCATCACGGACGACGAGTACCGCTACGTGGTCTCGGACCTCCGCAAGATCGCCGTGGTCTTCGCGGGGATCTTCGCGGTCCTCCTCCTGAGCTGGCTCGTCATCGTCGTCGGGGGCATCGGCAACTTCTGACCCGAGCGTCCCGGCCTCACCCGCCCCCCGGGCCGCCCCTCCGCAGGAACCGCCGTCCCTCGAGCGCCCGGGGGAGGTAGCGCTGCTCCGCGGCGCCCACCGGGTCGTCGTGCGGGTTGCGATACGTCCGGGCAACCGGCCGCAGGTGCGCGGGCACCGTGCGCGTCCCGTCCGTGCGGACCGCCTCCCGGGCTGCGAAGAAGGCCCGCCCAGCAGAGGCGTCCTTCGGCGCCTGGGCCAGGAAGACGGTCGCCTGGGCCAGCGAGTAGAGCCCTTCGTCGTTGGTCTCGGCCCCAATCCTCTCCACGGCCTCGAGGGCCGCGATCGCGAGCGGCAGCCCGCGCGGCTCGGCCGTGCCGACGTCCTCCGACGCGCTCACCACGAGCCGACGAGCCATGTAGCGGGGGTCCTCGCCGGCTTCGAGAGCGGTCGCCAGCCAGTACAGGGCGGCGTCCGCGTCGGAGCCGCGGATGCTCTTGATGAACGCACTGACCACGCCGGAGCGGTCGTAGTCGAGCGTCGCCGATTGCGCCGCCCGGGCAACGTCGGGCGGGTCGAGAGCGGTGCGCCCGTCGGCCGCCGCGAGGGAGACCGCCGTCTCGAGGATGCCCAGCAGGCGTCGCGCGTCGCCCGACGCGTATCCGATCAGCTGGCGCAGCGCCACCTCGTCGAGCGTCACGCGCTCCGCAAGACCGTGCTCCGGGTCTGCGAGAGCGCGCTGGGCGATCGTGCGCAGCTCAGTCTCCCCCAGCTGCTCGAGCCGGAAGACCCGCAGCCGCGACAGGAGCGGACGGGTGAGCCCTCCGCCGAAGGGAGCCTCCGTCGTCGCGCCGACGAGCACGATCGTTCCCGCCTCGACGTGCGGCAGCAGCGCGTCCTGCTGAGCCTTCGAGTAGCGGTGGATCTCGTCGAGCAGGACGACAGTCGTCGACCCGCGGAAGGCGGCCTCGCTTCGCGCCTCGGCGACGACGTCGCGCAGGGCTGCGACGCCGTCCATCGTCGTGTTGAGGGACTCGAAGCGCGCCCCGACCGCCTCGGCGAGGAGACGCCCGATCGTCGTCTTGCCGGAGCCAGGAGGTCCCCACAGCAGCATCGACGGAAGCCGGCCCCCCTCGACGAGGCGACGCAACGGTGCGTCGGGGCCCAGCAGGTGGGCCTGGCCGACGACCTCGTCGAGCGTCCGTGGTCGCATCCGCGCTGCCAGCGGGGTCAGCTCCGGCGGTGGGGCGAACAGAGGGTCGGGGGCCCGGCCGGCCGGGCGTCGCGCGGGCACGAGCCCATGGTACGCGGGGGCGGCCCCGACGCGCGGGGGCAGCCGCGGCCAGGGTCATCCGATGGACCCAGGCACGCCGGCGATGGACCCAGGCACGCCGGGACGCGGTCGCCCTGCTACCCTGCCGCCCGCCTACGGCTCGAAGTCGAGGAGTCGCTCCCCGCGGGGGCCCCGCGGGGCGAGGACGGCGAGCGGGCGGCGGTCGAACGTGGCGACCCGGCGCACGCCGAGACGCTCGGCCGCCGCGACGAGCAGCGCGTCGGAGAGGCGGGGCCGGTGCTCCGCCGCCGGCTCCAGGAGCGCCGCAGCCCGCTCGAGGTCTGCCTCCGTCGGCCCCACGACGCGCACGGCCCCCGACGTCAACGAGGCAACGAGGGCGAGGCTGGCCGGCAGCCCGAGCTCGCGCTGGAGGAGGTGATCGGCCTCGGCGAGGGTGAGGGCGCCGATGAGCAGCGGCTCGCCGACCCGGGCGAACCAGGCGGCGGCGGCCGCGTGGTTGAGGTCGGCGCGGTCGGCGGCCGCGAGGATCGCCGACGCGTCGAGGAGGACGGCCACAGGGTCAACCTCCCGCCGCGGTCAGCCGCGCGCGTGCTGGGCCCGCCATGCGCAGCCCCACCCTACCCGCCATCCGCGCGGCGCCGGGAGCCGAGCTCCCGGGCTGCAATTCGCCGGGCATCGAGCGAGAGGCGGCCATGCCCGCTGCGGCCGATGCCCACGAAGGGCAGCTCCGGCGGCCCGGCATCCATCGCGAGGTATGCCTCGAGCGCGGCGGCGATGACCGCCGTCTTCGTGGTGCGCGCCCGGCGCGCATGACGGTCGAGCCGCTCGAGGAGATCCGACTCGGCCAGGATGGTCGTCCGCTTCAGCGTTGTCATATGCCGTCATATATACCACGGTGGACGCAGAGCAGCACCTCCCCTACCCTGCTGTCCCGACCTTCCGCCGCCCGGGGCGGCAGTGAGGCCGGCTCGTCGATCACCATCCCGCCCCAGCTGACCACGCAGGAGGCCGAACGTGCCCCGCTTCGAGCAGAATCTTCCAAATCCCCGGCCCGACGGCCCTCCCACCCTCCGTGATGGAGGCGGGCGGGCGGCAGATGATCAACCATCGCGGCCCCGAGTTTGCGGCCCTCATGGAGCGGATCCTGCGCCGGATGCGGCCGTTCTTCGGGACCGAGGCCGACATCGTCCTGCTGACGGCGGCCGGCACGGGTGCCCTCGAGACGGCCGTGGTCAACGTCCTCTCCCCGGGAGACCGCGTCCTCGCGGTCCCGACCGGCGCCTTCGGGGACCGCTTCGCGAAGGTCGCCGAGGTGTACGGCGCGGACGTTCGGCGCCTCGAGGTGGAATGGGGCCGCGCCGCCGACCCCGCGGCGGTCCGGGCGGCCCTCCTCGAGGAGCCGAACGTCCGGGCAGTTCTCCTGACCCACAACGAGACCTCGACCGGCGTCGCGAACCCGATCCCGGAGCTGGCTGCCGCGATCCGCGCGGTGACGCCCGACGCGCTCATCCTCGTGGACGCCATCAGCGCTCTCGGGGCGGTCCCCTTCGAGATGGACGCGTGGGGCCTCGACCTCGTCGTGACCGGGTCCCAGAAGGCCTGGATGTCCGCTCCCGGCATGGCCTTCGCGGCCGTCGCGGAACGTGCCTGGGCGGCCATGGAGACCGCTCGCATGCCCCGTTTCTACTTCGACCTGCGGCGCCACCGCGACAGCGCATCGACCGGCCAGACCCCGTGGACGCCTGCGGTGGCCGTGATGTACCAGGTGGACGAGGGACTCCGCCTCATGGAGGAGGAGACGCTCGAAGGCGTCTTCACTCGCCACGCCGCCTGCGCCGCCGCCACCCGGGCCGGCCTGGTCGCCCTGGGATTCGAGCTCCTGGCGGATCCGGCCCACGCCTCGCAGACCGTCACCGCGGCGTGGGTTCCCGACGACCTCGACTGGAAGGCGTTCAATGCCCAGGTCAAGCGGCGCGGGCTCGTCGTGGCGGGTGGCCAGGGCAAGCTGAAGGGGCGGATCTTCCGCGTCGGCCACCTCGGCTCGGTGGAGGTCGAGGACATCCTCGGCGCGATCGCCGTGATGGAGGACGCTGCCCTGCGGCTCGGCCGCGCGGTCGAGCCGGGTGCCGCGGTTGCCGCCGCCCAGCGCGCCGCGCTCGAGGCCCTGGGGACCCCCGCCGCAGGTGCGCGGAGCGCGCCGGCGGAGGCCCGGGCATGAGGATCCTCGTCGCCGAGCCCCTCGCGCCGTCGGGCCTCGAGATCCTGCGTCGGCACCACGAGGTGGACGAGCGGGTCGGCCTCACCCCCGAGGAGTACCGCGCGATCCTCCCGGAGTACGACGCCCTGCTCGTGCGCAGCCAGGTCAAGGTCGACGCCGCCATGATCGCGGCCGGAACGCGCCTGTCGGTCATCGGGCGGGCGGGCGTCGGCGTGGACAACGTCGACCTGGACGCCGCGACGCATGCTGGGATCACCGTCGTCAACGCCCCCACCGGAAACACCGTGGCCGCCGCCGAACACACGATCGCCCTCATGTACGCCCTCGCCCGCCGCGTCGCCTCCGCCGACGCTTCGATGCGCCGCGGCGAGTGGAGGCGCAGCGCCTTCACCGGCGTCGAGCTGCGCGGCCGCGTCCTCGGGATCGTGGGGCTCGGCAAGATCGGCGGAGCGATCGCCGACCGGGCCCGCGCCATGGAGATGACGGTCCTGGGCAGCGATCCGTTCGTGACGGCCGAGGCGGCCGCGAACCACGGCATCGAGCTCGTGGCATTCGACGAGCTTCTCCAGCGCAGCGACGTCGTCACCCTTCACGTCCCCAGGACCAAGACGACGGCCGGCATGATCGGGCCGGAGCAGCTGGCACGGATGAAGCCGACCGCATTCCTCCTCAACGTCGCCCGGGGAGGTGTCGTCGACGAGGCTGCGCTCGCGGAGGCGCTCGCGACCGGGACGATCGCCGGCGCTGCCGTCGACGTCTACTCGACCGAGCCGCCGGCGGCCGACAACCCGCTCCTGACCGCCCCCAACACCGTCCTCACGCCGCACCTCGGCGCGTCCACCGCGGAGGCACAGGTCGCGGTCGCCGAGGAGGCAGCCCAGCAGGTCCTCGACGTCCTCGACGGGCGGCCCGCCCGCTACGCCGTCAACGCCCCCTTGCTCACTCCGGAGACCGCACGGGCGATCGCCCCGTATCTCCCGCTCGCCGAGCTGCTCGGGCGCTTCTTCGCCCAGTTCTCGCGCGGCGGTGTCCAGACGCTCACGCTCGAGGTAGCGGGTGAGCTTGCGGCCCACGACGTCACGCCGCTCCAGGCGGCCGTCCTGCGGGGCTTCCTCCAGGACGCGACGAACGAAAGGGTGAACCTGGTCAACGCCGCGATCCTCGCCCGCGGCCGCGGGATCACGATCGTCGAGCGGAGGACGCCAGATGCGGGCGCGTTCGCGACGCTCGTCACGGTCTCCGCGACGGTCGCCGACGGGACCGCTCGCTCGGTGGCCGGGACGCTGGCAAACGGTGAGCCGCGCTTCACGCGGCTCGACCACTACTGGCTCGACGTGGCACCGGCGCCGTGGATGCTCGTCATGACTCATCAGGACCGGCCCGGGATGATCGGACGTGTCGGGAGCCTGCTCGGTGCGGTCGACGTCAACATCAGTGCGATGCACCTCGGCCGCACCGCGCCCCGCAGCGATGCGGTCATGTTCCTGGCCCTCGACGACCGCGTTCCGCCGGAGACGGAGGCGGCGATCCGCGCGATCGACGGCGTGATGGACCAGTGGGTCATCGACCTGGAGCCCGCCGAATGACGGGCCGCACGAGCATCCCCGCGCCGTCCCTGGCGGGCGCGACCCCCGCGCCGTCCCTGGCGGGCGCGACCCCCGCGCCGTCCCTGGCGGGCGCGACCACTGCGCCGTCCCCGGCGCTGGCGCCGCCCCCCCTGGCGGTCCCGGGCGACCTGGCGGCCACGCTGGTCCTCCTGCGTCATGGCCAATCCGAGTGGCTCGCCGAAGGCCGCTTCCAGGGACGCTCCGACACGCCGCTCTCCCCGCTGGGCCGGCGCCAGGCGGAGCTGGCCGGGGGGCGGCTCGCCGCCCCCAATTCCCCACCCCGCCTGCCTATTCCGGCCGGCGAGCCCGTCTCGCTCGTCTACTCGCCGCTGGCCCGCACCCGCGAGACCGCCGAGGCGGTCGCTGCCGCGTTCGTGGCGGCCGGCCGGCCGGCGCCTCGCGTCCGCCCGGAGCCGGGACTCGTCGAGATCGCCCAGGGTGCCTGGGAAGGGCTCCTCCAGCGAGAGGTCGAGAAGCGCTACGCGGCGGAGATCGCCGGCTGGCGCCGCGACCCGGTCGGCGTCCACGCCCCGGGCGGCGAGGCACTCTCCGAGGTCGACCTGCGCGTTCGGACGGCGCTCTCCCGCGTGATCGCCGAGCTCGCAGCCGCCGGGCGCGGATCGGACGGAACGCCCTCCTACTACGACGCACACGCCGGCCCGTGGTCGGTGCTGGTCGGGCACGACGGTGCCTTCAAGGTCGCCCTCATGGCGCTCCTCGGGCTGCCGCTCGACCGCTTCTGGACCTTCACCCAGACGACGACCGGAATCGCCGTCCTCGACATCCGCAACGGACGGACGATCCTCCGGGCCTGGAACCGGACGGAGCACCTGGCGCCCCTCGAGCTTGAGGCGTCGGACGCCACCCGGGCCGAGGAGGAGGCCGCCGCGAACCGCGCGCGCACCGGGGCCCTGTAGGGCCCGGCTTCAACGGCGGGGGCCTCTCCGGAAGACGAGGCGCAGAAGCGCCAGCCGCAGCCGGCGCTGGGCCTCGCCGAGGGCCGCCAGTCGATCCGGCGGGAGGCGGCGGCGGCCGTAGGTCGTTTCCACTGTGGAGCGGCCCACGAGCTGGAGCTCCGGGCGGGCCGCCGGGACGGCATCCGACAGGGTCCCGAGATACTCGTAGACGGTCTGCGTCGGGCGGCGCGGGTGGCCGAGGCGCCCCGCCATGCCGACCACCGTGCGGTAGACGACGTCCGGCTGCACGGGCCGTCCGAGGCGCCGGCGGACCCAGATCGCCGCGAGCGCCAGCAGCAGACCGAGCGCCGGGATGACGAGGACGATGACGGGCCCGATGCCGGGCGTCCGCGGCGGGAGGCCACCGCCGGTCGCCGGCCCCGCGGGCTCGTCGATCCCGTCGAACCCCGTCGGGCGAGCCGTGCCGCCGGCGCCGCTCGGGGCCGGCGTCGCAGCGGGGACTGGATTCCCCGCGGGGAGCGCCACGGGCTGCCCAACGCCCCCGCCGGTCGGGTCGAAGTCAACCCATCCGAGGCCCGGGAACCAGGCCTCCACCCACGCATGGGCCGCCGACCTGCGGATCACCTGCTCAGCCGGCGTCCCGCCCCGCTCGCCCGGGAGAAAGCCCTCGGCGAGCCGCGCTGGGATCCCCTGCAGGCGGAGCATGACCACCATCGCGGTCGCGTAGTGCTCGCAGTAGCCGCGCCGGCTCACGGCGAAGCAGTCCGCGATCCCACGCCCGTCGCACTCCACGTCGAGCACGTTCGTCTGGTAGGTGAAGTTACCCGGGCTCCGGAGGTACGACTCGACGGCCCTGGCAGTGTCGTACGGGTTGCCCGGCCGTGCCGCGGCGAGGATCGAGGCGAGGAGGGCTCGGACGTCGTCGCCCGCCGTCCCCGGCTCGAGATCCGTGTAGACCGCGAGGAGATCGGCCGGGTAGTCCGCGCCGGCGGCCCGCAGGCGGCTCTCGGTGAGCGCCCCGTCCACACTCGCATCGGTCACCGGGACCCGGGCGGTCGCGGTGTACGACTGGGCGCCGTCGAGCTGGATGCCCCCGTACCAGGCGTCCGTCCCGCGCTGGACGAGCGTGACACGAGCGTCGCGGTCCACGTTCGCGGGGATGCCGGGGGCGATCAGCTGCCGGGGGGCCGCGGACGTGCCGCGCACGGTGTAGGCGACATCGACCTGGGCTACGGCCTCCGCCCCGGCGTCGCTCGTCCCGGCGAGGAGGGGCTGGCCTGCCGCCACCGGCGCCTCCGAGCTGTCGCTGCGGCTCCACTGGGATCCCACGAGCTGGTCGTAGGCCGCGGCGCGCCACTTGAGGCGCGGGGCCCCGGGATCGGTGGAGATGACGAGGATCGGCGTGTCGTCGGAGACCCACTCCCCCGAGATGGTGACGGAGCTGCCGAACACGGCCCCGCCGAAACGCGTCCCCGGGCCACCTACGGGGAAGAGCCGGCGGAGGTCCATGCCAAGCTCGACGAGGCGCTGGGGGGTCCCCTGCCACCAGCCGGCGAGGGGTGCCGGCGACGCGACGCCCGTGAGCGTCAGGCTGGCGAGGAGTGCCAGGCCGACGAAGGTGAGCCCGGCGCGGAGCGAGAGCCCCACGGCGTTACCGACGTCTGCGATCCGGTGGCGAGCCCAGGTCCGCTCCTCGTCGGCGACGTGGAGGCGGACGAGGAACAAGAGCGCGGCGAGGGTGAAGAGAACGAGGATCGCGATCTGCTCCCGGGACGTGATCGCGACGTTGAAGAAGAGGATCGTGCCGGGCAGCACCGCGGCCGAGAGCGGCCGGCGGTGCGCGTACGCCGCGTACGCCGCGAACTGCCCGGTCGCCCAGCAGAGGATGCCGAGGACGAGGAGGAAGTGGGCCACCTCCGAGGTCGTCGCCCGTCGCCGGATGACGAGGTCCTCCCACGCACCCCAGACGTGCTCCCCGGTGACCCGGAGTGAGCCAGCGAGATCCTGGCCCGGAGCGAGCTGGCTGCCGACCGCCAAGACGAGGAAGAGCGTGGCCAGCGCCGCCCCCAGGCCGTGGGTAACGAGCCGGCCGCGCCCGAGCTTGGCGGCGACGAAGCCCCAGAGCACCGCGAGCACGCCCGCCCAGGGCAGGAAGTCCGTCTGCGCCTGGGGTCCCAGGACCCACCGCGAGTCGTCGATGGCCCAGCCGACGAGCGCACACATCAGGACCAGGAGCAGGAGGCTCGACCAGCCCTCTGCCGGGCCCAGCGCCCGCCGCTCCTCGCCGGCCCGTGACGCGGTCCAGCTCGCGCCAAGGTCGAACGGCGTCCGGGCGGCGCTCATCCGACGAGTGCCTCGCTCAGCGCCACGGCGGGCGGCACAGGGTGGAACCGGATGTCGAACTCGGCGACCTGGTGACGGGTGTTCCGCGACCCTTGCTCGAGCACCTCGAGCGCGGCCTGGGTCGCCGGGTCGTCGAGGCGCTCCGCCCGGCCAGCCTCGTGACGTGCGAACGTCACCGGGTCGAGCCAGATGACCTGGCAGCCGATTCCCCGCGCACGGAGCGTTGCGAGCGGGCGCACCCAGCCCTGCTCCGTCGAGGACGTGACGACGATCGCGGACATGCCGCGCCGCAGGAGCGGCAGACCGGCCACGAGGGCCTCCGCGAGGGGCGTCGCGCCGTCGCCGTCCACGGCGGCGAGGAGCTGCAGGATCTTCTGGCGCTGCCGCGGACCCCTGTCGGGCGGGAGCACCGTGACCCGGCTCCCGGTCGTCGTCAGGGCGACCGCGCGGTTCTCCTCGATGGCGCGCTCGGCGATCGCCGCGGCCACGCGGACCCCGACCTCGACCGTGCTGTCGTCGCCGCTCCCCACCTGGATGCTGCGGTGCAAGTCGAGCACGATCCACACGTCGGCCGTCTGCTCAAGGTCGAACTCCTTGACCTGGATCTCACCCGTGCGCGCGGTCGACGGCCAGTGGATCCGGTTGAACCCGTCTCCCGGGGCGTAGGGGCGCACCGACGTCGCCAGCGGCGTGGTCTGCTGGGTCCGCACCGGCGTCGAGCGGCTCCCCTCCAGGCTGACGGCCTGGAGCTGCCAGCGCGGGATCGGCTCGATCCGCGGGTAGACCACGATGGTGATCCCGTGACCGACTGTCGCGCTCGCCTCGAAGAAGCCGAACGGGTCACCCGTGCGGACCTGGAGCGGATCGACGCGGAAGTGGCCGCGCCGGTTGAGGGGCACCTTGGCGATCCAGGATCGCTCGCCTCCGGGACCCAGGGAGATGGCCCGTCCGGGAATCGGCACGGGGAGGCTGGTCGGGTTGTGGACTTCCAGCCAGAGCTTCGGTAGGCGGCTGGTGCTGCGCAGGGTGTAAGTGGCACGCAGGATCTCGCCGACGTGCGCCTGTCGCTGGTTCACCGAGTACCCCGCCTCGAGGTCGGACAGCCCGAACCTCGTGACGAGGTAGCTGCCGCCCAGCACGACGAGGCCCAGGTAGACGAGGAAGAAGTAGAACGCGTAGCCCGTGCTGAGGGCCGCGACGACGAGGATCGTCGCAAGTACCAGGAACGGCAGCCGGCGCAGGAACTCCACGGCCTCGGCGCTCTCCGGGCCGGGCCTAGCGGGCCCGGGATCCCTCGGGCTCAATGGTCCGCGGGCCGGCCGGGCGGACCGGAACATCGACCGGAACGGTCTCGAGGATCTCGCGCACGACCGTCTCGGCGTCGATCTCGCGGATCGACGAGCTCGTCTTGATGATGAGGCGGTGCGCAAGGGCCGGGACGGCAAGCATCTTCACGTCGTCGGGGATCACGTAATCCCGGCCCAGGAGGGCGGCGCGGGCCTGCCCCGTCCGGTACAGGGCGATGCTGCCGCGCGGCGAGGCGCCCAGGTAGACGTCGGGATGGGTCCGCGTCGCGTTGACGAGCCGGACGATGTACTCGGAGACGCTCGTGTCGACGTAGATTTCCCGGACCGCCACCTGCATCTCCCGCAGCTCGGTCACGGCGAGAACCACCGACAGGGCGTCGAGTGGATGGATCCGTTTCTGCTCGTCGAGGATGACGATCTCCTCCGTCGCGGTCGGGTACCCCATCCGGAGGCGGAGCATGAACCGGTCGAGCTGGGCCTCGGGAAGCGCGAACGTTCCCTCGTACTCGATGGGGTTCTGGGTGGCGATGACGAGGAACGGGTCCGGCATCTGGTGGCTGATCCCATCGATCGTCGCCTGGCGCTCCTCCATGCACTCGAGAAGGGCCGACTGCGTCTTCGGCGTCGCCCGGTTGATCTCGTCCGCGAGGACCACCTGGCTCATGATCGGGCCCGGCCGGAACTCGAACTCCTGGTTCTTCTGGTTGTAGATCGAGAGGCCGGTGACGTCGGACGGCAGGAGGTCCGGGGTGAACTGGATGCGCCGGAAGGTGCACCCGAGGCTCCGCGCGACAGCCTTGGCCAGGACGGTCTTCCCCGTTCCGGGGACGTCCTCGATGAGCAGGTGGCCCCGGCACAGGAGCGCCACGAGAGCCAGCTGGACCTCGTGGTGCTTGCCGACGATCACACGCTCAACGTTCGCGACGACCCGGTCGCCGGATTCCTGGATCTTCGTCATCGGGCTCCTCGCGGTGCGACGGCGCCGGCGAGCCGGTCGCTCACCGTCGTCACGCCGGCTCGACCTGCGCGGCGGACGGACTCGGGGTTCGCAGATAGTACGCCGCTTCCCCGGGATCGGTTCCCGGCGGGGACCTGCAGGCCGGGGGCTCGCGATCCTGCGGCGCGTCCGTCAGCGTCGTGCGTCGACGTACGCCTGCAGCATGCGGCCAGCCAGGGGGGCCGCTCGCTCGCCACCGCGGCCGCCCTTCTCGATGATGACGGCGATTGCGATCGTCGGGGCGTCGGCGGGGGCGAAGCCGATGAACCACGAGTGCGGCTCGCCCGTCCCGCCGAGCTGGGCCGTGCCCGACTTGCCGGCGACGGGGACCCCCGGCACCTGGGCGCCCTCGGTGAAGAGCCGGCCGTACTGCCCCTCCACCGCCAGCGTCATGGCCTCCACAAGCGCCGCGTTCGAGCGCTCGTCGAGCACCCGCCCCAGCGACGATGCGCCGAGCGTCGTCTCGCGGCCTTCGCGGTCGATGAACCCCGTGGCGAGCCGCGGTCGCATGAGCTCCCCCCGTTCGCCACCGCGGCGGCAACGAGTGCCATCTGGAGCGGCGTGACCAGGACCTCCGCCTGGCCGTACGCCGCGTTCGCCAGCTCCACGTCGTCGAGGAAGCCCCCGGAAAGCGGGCCGCCGCCGTTGGTCAGCTGGGAGGTGGCCGTCGGGAGGTCGAAGGGGAGCGGCCCGCCGAAGCCGAGGCGTCGGGCGAAGGCATCGAGGTTCGCCCCGCCGGTGGCCAGCCCGGCCAGCGCGTACCAGATGTTGCAGGAGACCTCGGTCGCCTCCCCGAAGTCCAGCGCGAGGTTGCCGGTGAACGGGTGGTGACCATCCCGGACCCGGAAGCCGGACACGAGGAGGCCGTCCTCCTCGGCCGCGGGCTGCTCCGGGTACGTCGTGCGCGGGGAGATCGATCCGCTCCCGAGGCCCGCGATGGCGGTCACGATCTTGAAGACGGAGCCCGGGACGTAGCGGCCCAGCGTGGCCCGGTTCAAGAGCGGCGACGCCGCGTCCTCCTGGAGGGCGGCGAACGCCTCCCGGCCGGTGCCCAGATCGGCGACGGCCGACGCGTCAAAGACGGGCGTGGCCGCCAGGACGAGGACCTCGCCGCTCCTGGGATCGAGCATGACGACCGCGCCGCGGTCGCTCCCCAGCAGGCGGACCGCGAGGCGCTGGAGCGGCAGCGAGAGCGACGTCTGGAGGTCCATCCGGCGGTCTGCGGGCGGGAGGAACTTGTCGAGGGCCCTCGCCAGCGAGTCCGCCCCCACGCTGCCGGTCAGCTGCGCGGCATAGGCGCGCTCCAGGCCCGCCGCCCCGAAGACGGGCGACGCGTACCCGACCGGGTGACTCACCGCCTCGTCCGCGTAGACGCGGTACGCCGTCCCGTCACCGGTACGCCGGCTCGAGGCCAGGACGCGCCCGTCGCGGTCGAGGATCTGCCCGCGGGCGACCGTCTGCGCCGCGGCCAGGACCGCGGCATCCGTCGGAGACCACGCAAGCTCGTCCGCGCGGATGACCTGCCAGTAGCCCGCGCCGGCGGCAAGGGTGCCGAAGACGAGACCAAGGACGATCGCGATGCCGACCAACCGGCCAGCCAGCGGCCGCTCCCGCAGGACCGGAGATTGCGCCTCGGTGCTCATGCGCGGTCCCTCCCCCGGCCACGCAGCCGCCGGAGCCGCGGCGGGCGGGGCGGCGATAGCGGTGCCGGCCCGCGATCAGAGAGCGCGAGCAGGATCCCGACGATGATGGCGTTGGCGAGCAGCGAGGAGCCCCCGTAGCTGATGAACGGGAGCGTGATTCCCGTCAGCGGGATCAGCTTCAGGGTCCCGCCGGCGATGATCGCCGCCTGGACCCCGATCACGAGCGCGAGGCCGGCGGCGAGCAGCGCGCGGAAGTCGTCCCGCGCGGACGCGGCGATCCGGATCCCCCGTTCGACGACCACGAGGTACGCACCGAGGACTGCGACAACGCCGACCATGCCCAGCTCCTCGCCGATCGCGGCCAGCGGGAAGTCGGTGTGGATGGCGGGAATGGGCAGCCGTCCCGCGATCTCCGGGAGGCCGGCGCCCAGCCCGGTACCCAGCAGCCCACCACGCGCGAAGGCGTGGAGCGCCTGGATGAGCTGGAAGCCGTCGCCCAGCGGGTCGGCCCACGGATCCAGCCAGATCGCGATCCGCTCCTGGACGTGCGGGAAGAGGGCGGCAAGCGCCGCGAAGCCGACCGCGAACAGCAGGAGGCCGAGGGCGACGTCGGTGAGCCGGCCGGTGGCCAGGAAAAGCAGGGCCAGGAAGACGGCGTAGTAGAGGAGGGCGGCGCCGAGGTCGCGCTGGACGACGACGATGCCCAGGGCAACGGCGAGCATCGCCCCGATAGGAGCCAGATACGGCAGCGGAGGAACCGAGATCGGCCCGAGCACGCGGACGCGGGCGTCCGCCAGGAGCACCCGGTTCTCTGCCATGTAGGCGGCGAAGAAGACCACGAGGATGACCTTGAGGAGCTCGGACGGCTGCCCGCTCAGGGGGCCGATCTCCAGCGTCAAGCGCGAGCCGTTGACCTCCGTCCCAAAGACGAACGTGAGGGCCAGGAGAGACAGCCCCGCCGCGGCCCAGGTGTACTTGTAGAGGCGCAGCCAGCGATCCGAGCGGAGCCCGATCGCCAGGCCGACCGCGACGACCAGGGCGATGCCAAGCCAGAGGAGCTGCAGCCGTGCGAGGCCGAGCGTCCACGGGCCGATGTTCTGGACGACGAGATCCTGCGGAAACCGCTCCATCAGCAGGAGGCCCAGTCCGCCGAGAAGCGCCGCGGCCGGCAGGAGGATCTCGTCGACGCGCCGCCCGGCGACCACGAGCACGCCGTGGGCCGCGAGCAGCCCGCCAGCGAAGAGAAGGAAGGCCAGCGGGTCGGCCGCCTCGAGGCGGCCGGTTCGGAGCAGGCCCAGCGAGACGCTGCCGGTCAGCAGGGCCGCCAGGACCCCCGTGAGGAGGACGAGCTCTCGAAGTCGCGGCCGCGGGCGCGGGAACCCGGGCAGCTCGGCGGCGCGCGCTTCCAGGGCGACCCCCGTCACCCGCGACCCCGCTCAAGGCGGAGCCGGACGTCACCGACCTGGATCTCGTCGCCGTAGCTAATCGCCGCCACGCCATCCACCCGCGTCCGGTTGACGTACGTGCCGTTCGTGCTCCCGAGGTCCTCCACGTACCAGCCCCGGCCACGGTAGGTCAGGGCGGCGTGGTTCGTCGACGCGTACGGGTCGTCGAGGACCACGCTGCTGCCGAGGTCCCGCCCGAGGGTGGTCACCGCGTCGAGCGCGAAGACCGTCCCCGGCGCCGGTTCGCCGTTCGAGGCGACCACCACCAGGCGGCCGATCGCGCCGGCGGGGTCGCGGGACGCGGCGCGGACGTCGCGCAACAGGGCGCGGGTCATGAGGAACAGGGCAATCCACAGGAGCAGCAGGAAGGAGATCCGGAGGACCCAGAGAAGGACGTTCAGCCCGGCGTCCACGGGGCCTCCCCGGCCTGTCCCGGGCCCATGATCTCGAGGCGTGACGACCCGACGTCGATCTGGTCGCCCGGTCCGACGACTGCCTCCCGCACGACGTCGCCGTTGACGCGCGTGCCGTTCGTGCTCCCGAGGTCGCTCACAACGAGGCGCCCTCCCCGCGGTGCCAGGCGCGCGTGGTGGCGCGAGACGAGCGGGTCGGGGAGCATGACGTCGGCGTCCGCGCCCCGGCCGATCATCAACGGGCTGCCGTCGAGGGGGATGTCGCGGGGTGGGCCCGACGTGCCGAGCACACGCACGATCATCCCCGGTGGCACGGTGGAAGGAAGGGCGTGCACCAGCGTGCGCTCGGCCACGGGCCGGGGCTCGGCGGCCGGCCGGCGCCCTGCTGCGAAGGCGGCAGCGACACGGATCTCGCCCGGCCGAATTCGTGCAGCCCCCACGAGCGCCACCCTCGGGCTCTCGGGAATCCGGTAGCCCCGATGCCGGGCGTGGGCGAGCGCCGCGCCGGCCAAGTCCTCCTCGAGCGTCACGATGTGCGCCAACGCGGCTGCGTCCGCGACGCTGACCTCGATCGTGAAGCGCGTCGGGGCCAGCATTCCGCCGGCGCCGATCCGGCGCTCCTCGTCGATCGCACGCTCCAGGCGCCGAGCGAGGGTCACCGGCTCCAGGCGGGCTCGGAGGAGGCGGGCGGTCGGGCGTTCGAAGAGGCGCTCGAGGAAGCGCTCCAGGGCGGCAAGCGGGCGCATCGGCCGGGTGGGCTCTCCTGTGGCGGCGCCGCGCGGGGCGAGCGAGGACGATCGGGGCCGCCCGGGGGTACCTCGGTCCCCGGGGCGATCCTACCCCTACGGTATACTCTCGAGTCCGCGAACGGGCCCCCGCGGCCCGGTCGCGATCGCGAGCTCCCGGGGGCCAGATGACCGACACGATCACCGAATCGTTCTGCGAGCGCTGCGGCGCGAAGTACTCCTTCGACACGCTTACGAAGCCGCGGGGTGGCCTGTCGCGCGCGCGCGTGGTTTCGCGCGGCCTGAAGAATTTCGTCTCCAACGATGGCATGCCGATGTCCGAGGCGATGGCCGCCGCGCGCGACGAGGTGGAGCGGGCGGGCACGGCGCGCCAGTTCGACGCGTTCCACAGCACGTTCAGCTTCTGCATGGGGTGCCGGCAGTACACGTGCCCCAACTGCTGGAACGCGAAGGCCGGTGAATGCCTCACCTGCGCGCCCGACCTCTCTCGCGAGGTTCTGCCCGCCGCCTTCTCGAACCTGCCGGTCGCGGGGCCGACGGGCCGCGGCAACGGCCACGCCGAGCACGGCGCCCTCGGGGCGACCGCCTGGCCCGAGGCCGATCTCGAGCGAGAGGAACCGAGTGGCGACACCACGCTCCTCCCGCTCGACGCCAAGGCCGAGCCCGCGGCACCGGACGTCCTCGCCCGGATCGACGCCTCCGTGGCCGCGCCGCCTGCGGCGCCGCCGGGAGCCGTCGCGGACGATCTGACCGCCGACGAGCTGGCCGAGGTCCAGGGCGCGCTTGCTGCCGTCCCGGAGCCTGCCGTCGCTTCCGATACCGCCACGCCGGCGGTCGAGCCGGCCTGGCAGGCCGAGGCCGCCGTCGCCGGCGCCTCCGTGCCTGAGAGCGCCGAGACCGAGATCTCCGGGCAAGCGGTCGAGACTTCCGGCGATGGTCCGGCGGCGGCGACAGCTGCCCAGGCCGCCACCACGGGCCGCACCCAGACGCGGCGCCTCCTGGGTCGCTTCCGTCCTTCCCGGGGCGACACCCCGCCGTTGCCGGCCACAACGCCGTCGCAACCCGGCTCACCGCGGGCCGACGTCGTCCCGGTTGCAGCTTCCGAGGCTCCTGTCCCGGCCCCTGCGGCGCAGCCCGAACCGGCAGCCGTCCCGGTTGCAGCTTCCGAGGCTCCTGTCCCGGCCCCTGCGGCGCAGCCCGAACCGGCAGCCGTCCCGGTTGCAGCTTCCGAGGCTCCTGTCCCGGCCCCTGCGGCGCAGCCCGAACCGGCAGCCGTCCCGGTTGCAGCTTCCGAGGCTCCTGTCCCGGCCCCTGCGGCGCAGCCCGAACCGGCAGCCGTCCCGGTTGCAGCTTCCGAGGCTCCTGTCCCGGCCCCTGCGGCGCAGCCCGAACCGGCAGCCGTCCCGGTTGCAGCTTCCGAGGCTCCTGTCCCGGCCCCTGCGGCGCAGCCCGAACCGGCAGCCGTCCCGGTTGCAGCTTCCGAGGCTCCTGTCCCGGCCCCTGCGGCGCAGCCCGAACCGGCAGCCGTCCCGGTTGCAGCTTCCGAGGCTCCTGTCCCGGCCCCTGCGGCGCAGCCCGAACCGGCAGCCGTCCCGGTTGCAGCTTCCGAGGCTCCTGTCCCGGCCCCTGCGGCGCAGCCCGAACCGGCAGCCGTCCCGGTTGCAGCTTCCGAGGCTCCTGTCCCGGCCCCTGCGGCGCAGCCCGAACCGGCAGCCGTCCCGGTTGCAGCTTCCGAGGCTCCTGTCCCGGCCCCTGCACCAACGGACACGATCGACCAGCCGACG
This sequence comes from uncultured Chloroflexia bacterium, assembly GCA_963698595.1. Classification (GTDB taxonomy): domain Bacteria; phylum Chloroflexota; class Limnocylindria; order Limnocylindrales; family CSP1-4; genus CTSoil-043. Next base: position 520,042 of record CAVORL010000006.1, on the reverse strand, counting down.
TGGCAGACGGTCGCCCCCGACGCCACGGCGTCGCCACCGCCGAGCTGGCCGGCCGCCCCCGTCTGGCCGGCGACGACCGTTCAGGGTGCGGCGGACGCGGCGGTGCCGGCGTCTCCATGGGCATCGCGGCTCGCGATCTCGCGCCCGGATCCGACGGGCGTGTGGCAGGCCTCGAGCGAGGAGCTTCTGGCGGCCCCGGCGCGCGCTGCCGGCGCCGCCCCCGCGGTGCAGGCCTGCGTGAGCTGCGGGCTCTCTCTCTCCGCGAATGCCCGGTTCTGCCGCCGCTGCGGGACGCGCCAGGCCTGACCTGGCGGGTGGCACCCGTCAGATCCCAGGCGCCTCCCCGGGCTGCCCCCGGGCCGCACGGCCGCGCGCCCGCTGGTCCCGCTCCGCCACCCAGGCCGCCCCGAGGAGCAGGAGCTGCGTCACGTTTCCCAGCCAGATGAGGCCCAGGAACAGCGCTCCGAAGGCACCGTACAGTTGAGCGGAACCGAAGAGCAGCGGGCTGAGCACGGCGAAGAGCGAGGTCAGGATCGAGATCGCCAGGCCCACCAGGAGCGCCGGCAGACCCAGAATCCGCCATGGCGGCCGGGGGCGGGGCACGAAGCGGTAGGCCAGCGCCACGACCGCGGTCACGCCGGCCATGGAGGCGATTTCCTTCATCCCGGTTCCCGGGATGCCGACCAGGTCGCCCAGCGGGCTGGGGAGCGTGAGGATCACAAGCAGGACCGCGGCTCCGAGAATGCCGCCGGCGAACGCCACGACCGACACGACGGCCCGGATCGGTGAGCGCCCCTCCCCGTTGTCCTCGAACACGACCCGGAAGGCCCCGTCCAGCGATCGCACGAGACCGCTGGCGGACCAGACCACGAGGACGAGACCCAGGATGCCCGTTGCCCCTGCCAGGTCCCCCGCGTTCCTGAGAGGCTCATCGATGAGCGGTGCGAGCGGCGGGATCTGATCGCCCACGATCGCCACGATCTTGTCGCGCAGCGTCGCGTCCCGCGCAAAGAGGCCTGCGATCGAGATGACGACGAGCAGGGCCGGCACGAGCGCGAACAGCGCAACGAACGCCAGGCCTCGCGCGAGGACGGGCCCGCTTGCCCCCGCGAACCGCCTGTAGACCGCATGCGCCATGCCGATCCGGGGCACGCCGAGGGTGCGCGCCACGACCGGCTCGACGCGCGCAATCACACGCGTGGCGATCCTCTCGGCGAGCCCGGGCTCCTCCGCGAGGGCGGCGTGGTGGGAGGCCGCCTCGGGCCGGCCCGGGTCGGCCAGGTCAGAGCTCCTCGAAGAGGCCCGGCTGGAGCGCCTCGACCCCCACCCGTCGCCGCGGCCGCAGCAGCGCCCTGACCTCGGCTCGGCGCACGTAGCGCCGACCCCCGAGCTTGAGCGTCTGGAGACGTCCCTCGCGCGCCCAGCGACCCAGCGTCTCCGGCCGAAGGTGGATATTGGCTTCCCCGAGGATCGCGACTGCCTCCGCGAGGTTGATCCAGTCGGACGCGGGGCGACTCATCAGGGCCTCATTCCTTGCCGGTCCCCTCGGCCTTCGACGACCCGTCGGCCTTCGACGACCCGTCGGCCTTCGACGACCCGTCGGCCTTCGACGACCCGTCGGCCTTCGACGACCCGTGGCTGGCAGCGGACCCGGGCTCGCCGCTGGTGACCCTGGCCGGTGCGCTGGGAGCATCTCCTTCGGACGAGCGTTTCGGCCGCCCTCCCGCCGTCCGGCGATCCATGCGCGCCCATCCGCTCCCCTTGAAATGGATCGTGGGAGGGACGAAGGCGCGACTCACCGGGCCGCCACACAGCGGGCACTGGTGGGGCCCGACCTCATTGAGCCCGTGGAACACCTCCCAGCGATGCCCGCAGCCGGCACAGACGTAGTCGTAGATCGGCACGTCGGTCGTTCGACCTTCTCGGCTCAGCCGCGCAGCAGGCGCATGCCGCACTTCGGGCAGTAGAACGCCCGCTCGTGCGCAGAGGCGAACCCGCAGTGGGTGCAGACGAGGCCGCCGCGCCCGGCGGCCGGGACCGGCCGGTCGGGAGGCGCCACGCCCAGCGCGTATTGGTTCGACAGGATGTTCTGGAAGAGACCGGCGAGGATGCGCGCGCCGATCCGGTCGGTGTCGCCACGGACACCACGGCCGCCCCAGCCGACGACGGCCCGCACGAGCATGTCGCCGGTGCCCTCGTCCCAGTGGGACGCGACGCCCCCGATGACGGCGCTGTACTCCGGGTAGCCGGAGGTATCGAACTCGCCGTCCAGGAGCGAAACCGCCAGGGTGTCGAAGGCGAGGTCGATCGCGTCGATCACCTCGAGCACGTACAGCGCGTGCCGCGTGATCGGGCCGTGCCCGTGGTGCGCGTTCACCCACTGCATCGCCTCAGACGAGCGGATGATCGTCGGCGACGCCTCGCTGAACTCGATCGGAAGCGGCTCGACAACCTCGATCTCGCTCCGGGCAAGGCCGACCAGCATCGACGGGAGCTCCGCGAGCGCCCGGGGGCCGGCCTGCAGCCGAACGCCCTCGCTGCTCTTGCCCGCGTAGTAGAGCTTGAGAACGTAGTCCTGGGCCGACACATCCTCGGGGACGATCGGCGGAGGGGCGGGCGGCACCTCGTCGCGACCTTTTCGCTTCAGGAACTCGAGCGGCACGGAACCTCCTCGGATCGGACTCCGGTAATCCTAGCAGCGGCGGGCGCGACGCCGGTGCCGGTGCCGGCGGCTCGCACGGCGCATCCCGACACCCCAGGATCACGGGGCCGGATCCGCCACGAGCCATCGCGCGCCGTAGGGCGACAGGGGGATAACGCTCCCGCAGGTGTACGGCCTCTCGCCGGAGATCGCGTCCCGCGCGATGTCCAGGCCGAGGATCTCGAGGGACCGGCCGTCGAGCGCCACCGGCGTCTCCGTCAGGTTGTGGACGGCCAGGAGTGGGCCGGAGGGGTGGACCCTCACGAATGCGAAGAGGGCCGGGTCGCCGAGATCGACGACGTCGAGCGGCGTCGCCGCATGCAGCGCCTCCAGCGACCGTCGCACGGCGACGAGGTGGCGGGTGCCGCCGAAGACCCGCCCGACCGGGCCGTCGCCGCCGCGCTCGGCTGCCCGCGCCCAGTCCATGCGCGGCCGATGCAGCCAGCGACTGTCCGCCGCGAGCCGCGGCTCGCCCCGGTAGCTCGGATCGTTGAGGATGGCAATCTCGTCCCCCATGTACAGGATGGGAAGCCCATCCCAGCCGAGGATGAGGGCGTGGCCGAGGAGAATCCGTGCGACGGCAAGGTCCGTCTCGACCTTGTCTCCGCTCCGTAGCGCCTTCTCGAGGCCGGCCAGGCTCGCGAACGACCCGCTGATCCGCTTGTCGTCGGTGGCCGGGTTGTATTGGAAGACCTCCCCCGCGGCGAACGAGCCCGGGAACTCGCCCGTGTAGAACGACGACAGGAAGGCCCGATGTCCGGGGCCGGTCCATCCGACGGCCTCCGCGTCCGCCTCGGTGATGGCCCAGCCGATATCGTCGTGGCAACGGATATAGGTCGCCCAGGAGGTGGTCGCCGGCTTCGTGGGGAAGTCGGCCAGGACATGGTTCATCAGCCGCGTGTCGCGGGTCGCGAGGGCCGACCAGAACTGCACCATCAGGCTGTTGTGGTACGCCAGGTCGCACTCCCGCCCGTGGTTGCGCCCGACGCCGAGGTACGGGGCCAAGTCATCCGGCCCGACGATCGCCTCCGCCTTGAAGACGACGGCCGGGGCGGAGACCCTCGCGCAGGCACGCAGCGCCCTCAGCAGGCTGTGGACCTCGGGCTGGTTCTGGCAGTTCGTCCCCAGGCGCTTCCACATGAACGCCACGGCGTCCAAGCGGAACACGTCGATGCCGCGGTTCGCGAGGTCCAGCAGGATGTCGACAATCTCCACGAAGACCCGCGGGTTCGACCAGTTGAGGTCCCACTGGAATGAGTTGAACGTCGTCCAGGCCCACCGGCCGTCCGGGAGCCGGCTGAAGTTGCCAGGCGCGAACTCCGGGAAGACCTCGGGCAACGTGGCCTCGTACCGGTTCGGCATCCGTCGATCCGGGAAGATCCAGAACATCTCCTCGCATGCGCGCTCGCCGGCGAGGGCCCGGACGGCCCACTCGTGCTCAGCCGCGCAGTGGTTCAGGACGAGGTCGATGCACGTGCTGATGCCGCGGGCATGCAGGAGGCCGGTGAGGCGCTCGAGGTCCTCGATCGTCCCGAGGTCGGGCTCGATCTCGCGGTAGTCCGCTACGGCATAGCCCCCGTCGTTGTCGCCGGGCCGTGTCCGCAGGAGCGGCATCAGGTGGACGTACCGGATGCCCAGCTCGTCCAGATAGTCAAGATGATCTTCGACACCCCTCAGGGTGTCGGCGAAGCGGTCGACGTAGAAGACGTAGCCCACCATCCCGGGGGCCTGGAACCAGTCGGGCTGGAAGGCCCGCTGCCGGTCGAGGTGGCGGAGGTCCGGGGGCCGCCTGGTCCAGCGGCCGGCAAGCACCCGCACCAGGGCCTCGAGGCTCGCCTCGAAACGCGGGTCGTCGGCGTACGGGTCGACGAGCCCCTCCCACAGGTCGGTCCACCAGCGGCGCAGCCGCAGCACGAAGGCCTCGACATCGCTCGGCGGGGCACCTGCGAGCGACGCCCGCGCGATCCCGGACGCACGGTCCAGCCAGGCCTCGCTCGTCCCAGCTGGAGGCGCCGTGTCTGTCGCCCTGCGGGGTGTCGAACCGGGGCGGCGTGGCGCGGTCATCGCCCGATCGGCAGGGCTGCCTCCGCGGCCCCGTCGAGGCGTCCCGCGACGAGGACCATGCAGCCCACGAGGCCGACGTCGTCCCCCAGAGCAGCAGGGACGATGCGAACACGGCCCGCCGGCCGCCGGAACGCCCCGGCCGCCACGGCCCGCCGCGCGGGTTCGAGCAGGCGATCGCCCTGACCGACGGCGAGGCTCCCGCCGACAACGATGAGCGACGGGTTGAACACGTCCGTCAGGCTGACGCAGGAAACGGCGAACGCGTCGCGGGCATCGGCCATGATCCGGATCGCGACCGGATCCCCGGCCAGCTCCGCCTCCGCGACGTCGCGGGCCCCGAAGTGCATGCCGCGCGTGAGGACGAGCTCGCCGAGGAACTCGCTGTCGCCCCGCTCGGCGGCCGCCCGGGCCGTCCTGGCGATCCCGCTCCCCGAGGCGATCCCCTCCAGGTGACCGGCCATCCCACATCCGCACCGCGGCCCGCGGCGATCCACGAGGATGTGGCCGAGCTCGCCGGCAGTGCCGTCGGGTCCGCGAAGGAGGCGGCCGCCGGTGACGATGGCGCCTCCGATCCCCGTCGACACGGTGAGGTACAGGAAGTCGTCGCACCCGGCGGCAGCCCCGAAGCGGCCCTCGGCCAGCGCCGCGACCTGCGTGTCGCGGTCGAGGTAGGCCGGCAGCCCGAGGGCCGACCCGACGAGCTCGGCGAGCGGGATGTCGCGGAACGACGCCCCCAGGTTCGGCGGGTCCAGGACCTGGCCCGCGGCAGGGTCCACGGGCCCGGGGGCGGAGATCCCGATCCCGACGAGCGATGCGGCATCCGGGCGGACAGCATGGTCCGCCCGGGCCTGCTCGAGGGCGGCGATGCAGGCCGCCACGATCCCCACCCCGCCCGATTCGACCGGGGTCCGCGACCGGCGGGCTCCCAAGACCCTCCCGAGCGCGTCCACGGTGGCCGCCCGGATCTGGCTCCCGCCGAGGTCGAGGGCGAGGACCGCCCCCGGAAGGGACGCCGTCCCGGGGTGGCGGTCGGTCATCCCTTGACCGAGCCGGCGAGGAGGCCCTTGACGAAGAACCGCTGCAGGCTCAGGAAGACGAGGACCGGGACGATCATCGAGACGAAGGCGCCGGCCGTCAGCAGCTGCCAGTCCTGGCCGCGCGATCCCGTGATGGACACCAGTGCCTGGGTCATGACCTGCACATCCTTGTCGAGGCCGAGGAACGTCGACGCCACGAGAAGGTCGTTCCAGACCCACAGGAACTGGAAGATGGCGAACGCCGCCAGCGCAGGCATCGAGAGCGGCAGGATGAGCCTGACGAAGGTCGTGAAGTGCGACGCCCCGTCGAGCGCCGCCGATTCGATGATGTCCTTCGGGAGCTGGCTGATGTAGTTGTAGAGGAGGTATGTCGCCAGGGCGAGGCCAAAGCCGGCATGCGCCAACCAGACTGCGAGGAACGTCCCGTTGAGGTCGATCGCGAGGTAGGCCTTGAGGACAGGGATCAGCGCGATCTGCAGGGGCACCACGAGCAAGGCGACGACCGTGATGAAGAGGACGCGCCTGCCCGGGAACTGCATCCAGGCGAAGCCGTACGCGGCAAAGGCCGCGATGAGGATCGGGATGACCACCGCCGGGATGGTCACGGCAAGGGTGTTGAGGAAGGCCGTCGCCAGCCCGTCACCCCCGAACAGCACCTTGTCGTAGTTCTCGAGGCTCAGGCCGCCCGGGCTCGTGAAGGCATTCCACCAGCCGGAGTTGGAGATCGCCTGCTTGTCGCGGAAGGAGGTCACGAACAGGCCGATCGTCGGCAACGTCCAGATGATGATGAGGGCAAGGACCGTGAGGTTGATGGCCACGCGGGACCACGTGATACGTCTCATCGCATCGCCCTCAGATCGCCCGACCGCGGAACTGCCGCAGGTTGTACCAGATGACCGGGGTCACCGCGACGAGGAGGATCACGGCCAGCGCAGACCCCCGGCCGGCATCGAAGAACGTGAAGGCCTGCTTCCACATGAGCGTCGCGATGACCTGGGTGCTGAAGTTGCCGCCGGTCATCGCGGTGACGATGTCGTAGATCTTCAGGGTCAGGATCGCGATCGTGGTCGCCACGGTGACGATCGTCGGCCAGATCGTGGGGACGATGAGCTTGCGGAAGACCTGCCACTCGTTGGCCCCGTCCATCCGCCCCGCCTCGAGCATCTCGTCGGGGACTCCCTTCAGGGCGGCCCCGATGATGACCATCGCGAAGCCGGTCTGGCCCCAGATGAGGATCACGATCAGCAGGATCGTGTTGAGAGGCTCGCCGGTGATCCATGAGACCGGCGCGATGCCAAAGCTCCCGAGGATCGCGTTGAGCAGCCCGATCTGCGGCTGGCCCTCGGGCTGGAAGGAGAACACGAAGCGCCAGATGACACTGGCGCCCACGAATGAGATCGCCATCGGCAGGAAGATCAGGGTCTTCGCCAGCCGGTCGAGGCGCGACCGTTCCACGAGCACGGCGATCGCGAGACCGAGACCCGTGCTGACGGCCGTCCCGACGACGAGCCACAGGACGTTGTTGCGGATCGCGGTCACCATCTCCGGATTGGTGAACGAGTAGACGTAGTTGTCGAGGCCGACGAACTCCCTGCCGTTGGCGTCGAACAGGCTGCTCCACAGCGTGAGCACGGCGGGAATGAGCAGGTAGAAGGCGAGGATCGCGAGCGCAGGGCCGACGAACACGAAGGGCAGGATCCGGCCGCGCCACTGGGCCGGCAGCTTCTCCGTGAGCCAGTTCGCCACGACGTACAGCATGGCGACGCCGCCGATGCCCCAGAAGATCGCGACGACGACGATGACGAGCTTCGGCGCCCCGCTGTCGCGCAGGAACAGGAAGCCCGCCCACAGCACGACGAACGCCGCGATCGGGACGAAGATCGAGACGAGAACACGGCCGACGCCCGTCGCGAGGACCTGGCCGATCCCCCTCGGCGAGGGGGCGGAATCAGCCCGTTGCATCCCTCGAGTCCTCCCTGCCGGTGTGGTCTGCTGGGTCAACGGTCACGGGGCCGCCGAAGCGGCCCCGTGACCGAGTTCACGCGCGCCTACCGGGGCCAGCTGGCCGCGATGTTGCTGAGCGTGGTGTCCAGGTCCTGGCTGCCCGTGAGGAGCTTGATGGGCTCGGTCCAGAACGTGCCCTGCCCAACGGCCGCGGGCATCGCATCACCGCCGTCGAAGCGGACGAACGCCGCGTCGACGATCGACTGCGCGAACGCCTTGTCGAGTTCCGACGAGTAGAGCGAGACGTCCTGGGTCTTGTACGGGAACAGGGCGCCCCCGGCCTGCTGCCAGGAGACGCCGGACTCCGGTGTCGAGAGGTACTTCAGGAAGGCCCAGATCTCGGGGCGATCCGCGAAGGCGACGGCCTGGTCGCCGCCGACCTCGGCCGGCGTGCCGATCGCGGGATCGATCGCCGGGAGGGTGAAGACGCCGACCTGGTTGTCGAGGTCCGCCTGCACGGCGTCCGGGAAGAAGGTCGTGATGAAGTTGCCCTGGTTGGTCAGGAGGCACTTGGGCGGATCGTCAAAGGCTGCCTTCGGGGCCTCGCCGAAGTTGGTCTGGACGACGTAGGAGGCTCCGCCGTAGACGTACTGCGGGTTGCTCCAGATGTCCATGACGATCTGGAAGGCGTTCTTCACGCTCGGGTCCGTGAAGGGCGTCGTGCCGGCCACCCAGGCGTCGTAGCCCTCGGCGCCGACCGTCCGGAGCATGACCTCCTCGACCCAGTCTGTGAAGGGCCAGCCGGTGCCGGCGCCGCTCTCGATGCCGATGCACCAGGGCGGCGTGCCGTCGGCAACCATCTTGTCCATGAGGGTGGTCATCTCGTCCCACGTCGCGGGCGCGGTGTAGCCCTTGGCGTCCCACACGGCCTTCGGGTAGAAGACCAGGCCCTTGAGGTTGACCCGGTGGAAGACGCCGTAGACCATGCCGTCATCGGCGGTGCCGACTTCCTTCCAGCCCGGGCCGTAGTTGGCGTCGATCGACGCCACGATATCGTCGGGCAACGGGAAGAGCTTCCCGTCGGCGGCGTACTTCTTCATGCCGCCCGGCTGCGGCAGGAGCGCGACGTCCGGCGCGTTCCCGGCCTGGACCTGGACGTTCAGCTGCTGCTCGAACGACTTGTCGCCGCTGTACTTCACCGTGACGCCCGTGGCGTCTTCGAACGGCTTCACCGCCGCGGCGAAGCGCTCGGCCTCGACATCCACGAAGGCGCCACTCACGGTGACGGTCGTGCCCGCGAGGTCGCCGGAACCGTCCCCACCAGGCGTCGGGCTGGCAGCGCCGCCGCCAGGGGTCGGGGTGGCACCGCCGCCGCACGCCGCGGCGATGAGCGCGACCGCGCCCAGCGCCGTCGCGAACTTCCTGTGCATCTCTAGCCTCCTGTTGCGCGACCGAGAGGGCCGCAGCGTGGAACCGGTCCCACGCGCTCTTGCGAGAGCATAGCCACCTACGCGCTGCGTGACAAGACCCGCGGATCCCCCGGCGCATGTCGCACCGGTCAGTCGCTCTGGAACCGCTCCCGCTCGGGTAGGTTCGCTATCATTGGCCGCACCCGCACGGAGTCCTGATGCCAGCCAACATCGCCGACGTGGCCCGCCTCGCGGGCGTCGGGCGCGGCACGGTCAGTCGCGTCCTGAACGATCGACCCAACGTCAGTCCTTCGACGCGTGAGCGGGTCGCCGCGGCCATTCGGGAGCTCGACTACGTCCCCAGTTCCACCGCGCGGCGCCTCTCGCTGCGGCGCACCCACACGATCGCGGTCGTCGTCCCCTATCTCACCCGGCCCGCGGTGGTCGAGCGTCTCCGGGGAATCGAGCAGGCGCTCGTCGAGGCAGGCCTCGACATGATCGTCTTCAACGTGGAGACTGCCGAACGCCGCGACGCGATCCTGCACGAGCTCCCGCGCCCCGAACGGATCGACGGCCTCATCCTCGTCTCGATCGCCCCCCACGAGGACGAGCTGAAGAGGATCCGCCGCTCCGGCCTCCCGTTGGTGCTGGTCGACGCCCACCATCGGAGCGTTGCGCGGGTGGTCGTCGACGACGTGGGGGGCGGCCGGATGGCTGCGCGCTACCTCCTCGACCTGGGCCATGTGCGCATCGGGTTCGTCGGCGACCCGCTTCGACCCCCGATCGGCTTCTCATCGAGCCGCCTGCGCTTCCGGGGCGTGGAGCGCGCGATGCGGGCGGACGGGCTCGCGATCCCGGACCAGCTCGTCGCGCTCGGCCGGCATGGCCGCCTGCCGGCGCGAGGGCTGGCCGAGCGGCTCCTCCGGCTGCAGGCCCCGCCCACAGCCATCATCGCCGCGAGCGACACGCAGGCCCTTGGCGTGCTCGAGGCCGCCTCCCGCGCCGGGCTCCACGTTCCGGCCGACCTCTCGGTCATCGGGTACGACGACATCGAGGCCGCCGACTACGTGGGGCTCACGACGATCCACCAGCCGCTCGAGGAGACGGGGGTACGCGCTGTGGAGCGCCTCCTGGCGATCATCGCGGGTCGGCCCCATCCGGAGCTCCGCGAGGTGCTGGACGTGAACCTCGTGGTGCGTGCCACGACTGCCACGCCACCGGTCTGACCCAGGCCGCCGGCGCTCGAACCCCGGACCGCGCCGCGCCGGCCCGCTCGGGGGCAAGCGCCGCGCACGACGAGATTCACGGCCCAGCCGAGGAACCGACCGGGGCCTCAGGCGTCGAGGCGCGCCCGCAGCTTCTGCTCCCGGTCCGCGAGCTCCGCCTCGCGCGACCGGGCGCCGTCGACGATCGCCGGCGGAGCCTTCGACATGAATCGCTCGTCCGCGAGGCGGGCCCGGGCCGAGGCCAGCAGCGCCTCCGTGTCGGAGAGCTCCTTCTCGAGGCGCGCCCGGTCGCGGGCCGCCGTCCCGGAGTCGGCAGCGGCGGCCGGGTGGATCACTGCCTCGAGTTCCCCCGTGACGACGGCCAGCCCGCCGGCGGCTGATCCGGCGCGGAGCGCAGCGACGTCCGGGACCCGCCCGAGAGGCCGGGCCCGCGCGAGCCGCTCGAGTGCCGGCCGCAGGGCATCGAAGGCCGAGGCGAGGGCCTCCGGTACCAGCACGTCCACGGCGAGCCAGGCGGTCGGCTCCAGGCGAGCCTCGCTGCGGGCATTCCGTATCGCCCGGACGAGATCGAGGAGTGGTGCGATGTCGGCCTCGCCGGCTGGATCGATCGAGCCCGGGGCCGGCCAGTCCGCGACGACGAGCAGGTCCGGGTCACCGGCTCCGCGCGGGAGCTGTCCCCAGATCGCCTCCGTCACGAACGGCATCACCGGGTGGAGCACGCGCAGGTAGGTGTCGAGCGCCTCGACCAGCGTCCACCACGTCGCCTCGCGCTCCGCGGCGGGGAGCGCCTCGTCGGCGAGGCGGACCTTTGCCAGCTCGAGCGCCCAGTCGCAATACTCGCCCCAGATCGCGTCGTAGAGGGTCGCGGTCAGCTGGCCGAACGCAAACTCGGCGAGGGCGCGGTCGGCGGCCGTCACGGCAGCCGCGACCCGACTGCGCAGCCAGCGCTCGGCGGGCCCCAGGTGCGCCGGGTGGGGTGCGATCCGGGCCGCGTCGCGCGGGATCGAGGAGGGGCGAGCGCCGAGCACGAACCGCGCCGCGTTCCACAGCTTATTCGCGAAGTTGCGCGCGTTCTCGAGCTTCTCTGCGCTGAACTTCTGGTCGTTGCCGGGTGCCGCACCGTGGATCAGGGCGAACCGGATGGCGTCGGCACCCGCCTCGTCGATCGCCTCGAGGGGATCGACGACGTTGCCCTTCGTCTTCGACATCTTCTGCCCGTACGGGTCGCGGACGAGGCCGGAGAGGTACACGGCCTCGAAGGGGGCGTCCCCGGCGAGGTGGATCCCCAGCATCATCATCCGGGCCACCCAGAAGAAGATGATGTCGTAGGCCGTCTCCATGACCGTGCCCGGATAGAAGCGGGCCAGGTCGGGTGTCTCCTCGGGCCAACCCAGCGTGGAGAACGGCCAGAGGCCGGAGCTGAACCAGGTGTCGAAGATGTCGTCGTCCTGGACGAGCTCGGCCGCGGGCCTGCCGCAGACCTCGCACGCCTCGGGGCCGCCCTTCGCCGCGCTCACCGTCACGTGGCCGTCGGGGCAGTACCAGGCCGGGATCCGGTGGCCCCACCACAGCTGGCGGCTCACGTTCCAGTCGCGGATCTCGGTCAGCCAGTGCTCCCATACTTTCTCGAAACGCTCCGGCAGGATGACCGTCCGCTTCGTGCGCGTGGCGTGGAGCGCAGCCTCTGCGAGCGGCCCGGTCCTGATGAACCACTGGGTCTTGAGACGCGGCTCGACGACGTCATGGCTGCGCTGACAGCGCCCGATGACCATCTCGTGCGGGGAGCTCCCGACAAGGTCTCCGGCCGCCTCCAGGTCAGCGAGGATGCGTTGGCGGGCGGCGTAGCGCTCCAGCCCGGCGTACGGAGCGCCCGCCTCCGCGATGTGCCCGTCGTCGAGCATGATGTCGACGAAGGGGAGACCGTGGCGCTGCCCGGTCGCGTAGTCGTCGTGGTCGTGCGCAGGGGTGATCTTCACGGCCCCCGTCCCGAAGGCCGGGTCAACCACCGGGTCCTCGATGATCGGGACGAGCCGGTCCACGAACGGGATCCGGGCGCGGCGTCCGACGAGGTGCCGGTAGCGCGGGTCCTCGGGATGCACGGCGACGCCCGTGTCGCCGAGGATCGTCTCGGGGCGTGTCGTGGCGACGGTGATGGAGGCGCCCTCGTCACCGGCTTCCGCCGCTCCGTCGAGATGGTAGCGGACGCTCCACAGCGTGCCGGTCTCCGGCGTGGCGATCACCTCGAGGTCGGAGAGGCTGGTCCGGCAGCCCGGGCACCAGTTGATGAGGGTCTCGTGGCGGTAGGCGAGGCCCTCGCTGTAGAGACGGCGGAATGCCTCGCGGACGGCCCGGCTCGAGACGTCGTCCATCGTGAAGCGCAGGCGACCCCAGTCGATGGAGGCCCCCAGGCGGCGCTGCTGGCCGAGGATGACCTCCTTCGTCTCGTCGATGAAGCGCCACATCCGCTCGAGGTACCGCTCGCGGCCGAGACTGGCACGCGTCTCGCCGTCGGCCGCGATGATCCGATCCAGGACGACCTGGGCAGCGATGCTGGCGTGGTCGAGGCCGGGCAGGAAGAGCGCCGGGCGTCCCTGCATCCTCGCATGCCGGACCATGAGGTCCTCGACCGCGCTCCGTTGGGCGTGACCCAGGTGGAGGCTGCCGGTCACGTTGGGGGGCGGCTGGATGATGACGAAGGGAGGCTTCGCGGCGTCCGCGCGGGAGCCGGCGCCATCCGGCGCGAAGACGTCGGCGGCGAGCCAGCGCTCGTAGATGGGGTCCTCGAACTCGCTCGGCCGGTACGCCTTCGCCAGCCCCCCGGGGGCGGAGCCGTCCGCGCCGATCCCCTGGTCCGTCATCGTCGCCACGTCCTCCTGAAAGCAAGATGCCCCGCTCGTCCAGCGGACGAACGGGGTCGTGGTGCCACCTGCTGGTTCGGGCGCCGGCGCGGGCCACTCATCGTGGGCACGTGATCCGAGGCCCCTCGCGGCGCGGTATCGGGCGCCGGCCGCACGGCTCGCGGGTGACGTTCGCGCCGGGGTCGCCGCGCGGCTCGCACCGTCCCGCGCTCGCTTCGGCCCCTGCCGACGCTACTCATCCCGGTCGTCGCCGTGAGGGCGGGAGTGTAGCACGAGCCCCGGGGCGCGACCGCCTCCGGAGGCCGGGCGAGGAGCGTGGCCCCGCCGGCCCGACTCAGGCTACCCTACGCTGATGCGACGCTCCCCGCGCGACCGCGGCACTCGTCCGCCGGCGCCCCCCGACTGGTACAAGGACGCCGTCATCTACGAGGTCCACGTGCGGGCCTTCCGGGACAGCGGCGGAGACGGGATCGGCGACTTCCGGGGCCTGACGGAGAAGCTCGACTACCTCGTCGACCTGGGGGTGACTGCCCTCTGGCTCCTCCCCTTCTTCCCCTCCCCGGGGCGCGACGACGGCTACGACACGGCCGACTACACCGCCGTGCACCCCGACTACGGGACGCTGGCAGACGTGCGCAACTTCCTGGCGGAGGCGCACCGCCGGGGGCTGCGGGTGATCGGCGAGGTCGTGCTGAACCACACGTCGGACCAGCACCTCTGGTTCCAGCGCGCGCGTCGCGCGCCTCCCGGGAGCCCCTGGCGCGAGTACTACGTGTGGAGCGACACGCCCAACCGGTACGCGGACGCGCGGATCATCTTCACCGACACCGAGACATCGAACTGGGCCTGGGATCCGGTGGCGGGGGCCTACTACTGGCATCGCTTCTTCAGTCACCAGCCCGACCTGAACTACGAGAATCCGCGCGTTCGCCAGGAGATGCTCAAGATCGTCGACTTCTGGCTCGACCTCGGCCTCGACGGGCTCCGGCTCGACGCCGTGCCCTACCTCCACGAGGCGGAGGGGACGAACTGCGAGAACCTGCCGGCGACGCACGACTTCCTGCGGGAGGTCCGTCGCCACATGGACGAGCGGCACGCCGACCGGATGCTGCTGGCCGAGGCGAACCAGTGGCCGGAGGACGCCGTCTCCTACTTCGGGACGGGCACGGGCGACGAATGCCACATGGCCTTCCACTTCCCGCTCATGCCGCGCATCTTCATGGCCCTCCGGACGGAGGATCGCTTCCCGGTCATCGACATCCTCGAGCAGACGCCGGCGATCCCGGAGACGGCCCAGTGGGCCATCTTCCTGCGCAACCACGACGAGCTGACGCTCGAGATGGTCACCGACGCTGAGCGCGACTACCTGTACCGCGCCTACGCGAGCGATCCATCCGCCCGGATCAACCTGGGCATCCGGCGCCGGCTTGCCCCGCTGGCTGGGACGCGTCGGCGCCTGGAGCTGCTCTACGGAATGCTGCTGTCGCTGCCAGGAACGCCCGTCCTCTACTACGGCGACGAGATCGGGATGGGCGACAACTACTTCCTGGGCGATCGGGACGCCGTCCGCACCCCGATGCAATGGAGCCCCGATCGCAATGCCGGGTTCTCCGAGGCCAACCGGCAGCGCCTGTACCTGCCCCTCATCGTGGACCCGGAGTACCACTTCGAGGCGGTGAACGTCGCGGCCCAGCAGGCGAACCCCTCCTCCCTCCTGTGGTGGATGAAGCGCGTCCTGGGCCTCAGGCGCCGCCACCCCGCCCTCGCCCGCGGCACGTTCGAGGCGGTCCCGACGCCGAACCGCCACGTGCTCGCCTATCTCCGGCAATACGAGGACGAGACGATCCTCGTCGTCACCAACCTGTCACGGTATGCCCAGTGGTGCGAGCTCGACCTGGTCGGCCGGGTCGGCCACCGGATGATCGAGCTCTTCGGCGGGACCGAGTTCCCGAGGATCTCCGAAGCGCCGTATGCCCTCAGCATCGGGCCTCACTCGTTCCTCTGGTTCCGGCTGGAGCCGGTGCACGAGGAGGCCGACGGGCCACCCGTCCTGGCGTCCGACGAGGAGACGCTCGCCACGCTGCTCGACCGCGCCACTCACCGCGGCGCTCCCCTCGCCGGGGCCTTCGCCCGCTGGCTCGGCCTCGACCGCGGCTACGCCGCGCAGGACGTCATCGGCTCATCGACGCGCGTGGTGCACGTGCTCCCGGTCGACCTGCCTGCACGCGACGCGGCGCTCATTCTCGTGCGCGCCGACACCCGCGCCGGCGAGGGCCTGACCGTTCCGCTGGTGGTGGAGCTCGTCGCCGGCCCCGAACGGGCTGCTGCCGGCGCGTCGGCGGGCGGCTCCCCGGCCGGCGGCGCAGCGAGCCGCGTCGTCGCCCGGCTGCGACGACGCGGGGCGGGGGACCGCACTGCGCTGCTGCTCGACGTCTCCTCGGATGGGGAGGTCTCCTCGGGGCTGGGGACGCTCGCAGGAGCGTCGCCGGCGTCGCGTGGCGATGTGCGCCGCTCGGGTCGCCCGGCCCGGCCACGGCCGTGGAGCACCGTCGGATCGGTTGCGCGCGGCCCCGCAGTGCGCCTCGTCGGCCGGGTCGGGCCGCCGCCCGTGCCGGAGATGGTCACCGCCCACGAGCTCATGGCCGCCGGCGCGCCGGTCGAGCCGGTCATGGGCGCCCTCGAGATCGGCGCGGCCGGGGCGACGCTCTCGGTAGGGCTCGTCATCGCGGCCCGCGACCTGGGGTTGCCGACGTTCGCCGACGAGGCCGCGAGCTCGCTCGACCGCCTTCTTGATGCCGCGCTCGCCCAGGCGGACACCCCGGATGAGCTGCCCTTCGTGGCGGCGACCGTGGTCGGGGTCCACGGCACAGCCCCCCTCGACGACGTCATCGCGCGGGAGCTGGCGGGGATCGTCGAGACCGCCCGGCAGGTCGGCGAGAGCCTGGCCTCCATCCACGACGTGCTCGCCCGCCCCGGCGGTCCCCAGCCACTGCCCTACCTCTCCATGGATCGACGGGCCCTCTACCAGGTGGTTCGGACGCTGCTGGGCGAGGTCGCGACCGCCCTGCGAAGTCCCGCGACGGGGTCCGGCGGCGCAGCGAGCGACGCGCTCCGCGAGGAGGTGGTCGCCGCCCGGCCCGCCCTCGACACACGGCTGAGGACCGTGATCGCCCGCCAGCTCGATGGGCTCCGCATCCCGCGCTACGGCGGCCCGATCAGCGCCGACCGGGTCGTGCGGCAGGACGGGCACCTCGTGGTCCGCGTCCCCGACCGAGACTACCGGCCGGCTGAGGACCGCAGGCGAATTGGTTCGCCCCTGCTCGACGTCGCGGCGATCCTCGTCTCGCTCCGGGGGATCGCGCTGGATCCTTTCCACGGAAGCGGGGCCGAGCGCCGCTGGCTCCGGCCGGGTGACGCACGGCGATCCGACGCGTGGGCACGGACATGGTGGGCCCGGGTGGGGGCCGCCGTCGTCGAGGGACACCTGGCCGGCCTCTCGCGACCCGCCCTGCTGCCGAGCTCGGACGACGACCGGGCGCTCCTCCTCGACGTCCTGATGGCGGAGCTCTCGCTGGCGAATCTCCTGGCCCGGATCCGGGTCGGCGAGACGCCCGACGCGCCGACCCTCGCGGGGATCCTCGACCTCGCCGGCCCGCGCCAGGGGAGGTCGCTCGCGGCGGACTAGATCACGGCGAGGACTCGGCTCCGGACGTCCCGACGCGCTGGGTGGGGAATCGGCCCGGTCCCGCTTCCAACCACGCCCGCGTCCGGCAGTGGAGCGGGGCCGGCGCCGGCTGCTGCAGCCTAGGCGCTCGCGCCGCGGGCCGCGAGAAGCTCCCCGTGGTTTGTCTCGTCCACGCCTTCCTCCACCTCGGCCTCGGTGAGAAGCAGCGGCGGGCGGCCCTCGCGGATCGTCTCCTCGGTGATGATGCACTTGCGGACCTCCGTCCGCTCGGGGATGTCGTACATCACCTCGAGGAGGGCCTCCTCGACGATCGTGCGGAGGGCCCGGGCGCCGGTCTTGCGCGCCAGCGCCTGCTCCGCGGTTGCGCGCAGGGCACCCTCGGTGAAGACGAGGTCCACCTTGTCGAGGCCGAGGAACCGCTGGAACTGCTTCGCGATCGCGTTCTTCGGCTCCGTGAGGACGCGCACGAGGTCCTCCGCGGTGAGGGCGGCGAGCGTCACGACGACGGGCAGACGGCCCACGAACTCCGGGATGAGGCCGAACTTGAGAAGGTCCTCCGGCATGAGGCGCTCGAAGATCCGCTGGCGCTGGACCCGCGGCTCCGTCTCGTCGTGGCCGAAGCCGAGCGATCGCTTGCCGACCCGCTCCTCGATGATCTTCTCGAGACCGTCGAACGCGCCGCCGCAGATGAACAGGATGTTCGTGGTGTCGATCTGGATGAAGTCCTGGTGGGGGTGCTTGCGGCCCCCCTGGGGCGGGACGTTGGCCACGGTCCCCTCGAGGATCTTGAGGAGAGCCTGCTGGACCCCCTCACCCGAGACGTCCCGGGTGATCGAGGGGTTGTCCGCCTTCCGCGCGATCTTGTCGATCTCGTCGATGTAGATGATCCCGCGTTGCGCCCGAGCGACGTCGAAGTCGGCCGCCTGGATGAGCCGCAGGAGAATGTTCTCCACGTCCTCGCCGACGTAGCCGGCCTCGGTCAGCGACGTCGCGTCGGCGATGCAGAACGGGACGTCGAGAACCCGGGCGAGCGTCTGGGCCAGGAGTGTCTTACCCGAGCCCGTCGGTCCCACGAGCAGAACGTTCGACTTCTGGAGCTCCACGTCGTCGGGTGCGCCCGCCCCCGCGTTGACCCGCTTGTAGTGGTTGTAGACGGCGACGGAGAGGACCTTCTTGGGCTTCTCCTGGCTGATCACATAGTCGTCGAGGGAGTCCTTGATCTGCCGGGGCGCGGGGAGCGTCGCCGCCGCCTGCTTCTGGCGGGGCTGCTCCAGCATCTCCTCCTCGATGATCTCCTGGCAGAGGTTGATGCACTCGTCGCAGATGTAGACGCCCTGCCCCGCGATCAGCTTGCGGACCTGCTCCTGGCTCTTGCCACAGAACGAGCAGCGATACGGGACCTTGGGCGTCTTGCCGGTGGTCACGGTGTCCTTACCCCCTCTGCGGTTGCTGCGGCGGCGTGGCGGGCCTACCCGCCGGCCGGCGCCGGGCCATTCGCTGCCACATCGGCCCGGCCCTTGCCGCCCTTGCCCGGGTTGCTCGCCGCCGGGAGACCCGGCGACGCGGCCCCGGCCTTCGCGGGCGGCGTGTAGACCGAGTCGATGATGCCATACGCCTGTGCCGCTTCGGGGCTCATGAAGTAGTCCCGCTCGGTGTCCTTGACGATCTTCTCGATCGGCTGCCCCGTGTGGCGCGCAAGCAGCTCGTGATTCGCGTTGACAAGTGTCTCCATCTCCTTGACCTGGATGAAGACGTCAGGCGTGTTCCCACGGAAGCCGCCGGAGCCCTGGTGAACCATGATCCGGCTGTGGGGCAGCGCGTAGCGCTTGCCGGGGTGGCCCGCCGCGAGGAGCACGGCGGCCATGCTCGCCGCCATCCCGACGCAGATCGTGCTCACCGGCGCGCGGACCAGCTGCATCGTGTCGTAGATCGCGAGGCCCGACGTGATCACCCCCCCGGGCGAGTTGACGTAGAGGTTGATGTCCTTCTCCGGGTCCTCCGAGTCGAGGAAGAGGAGCTGCGCGATGACGAGGTTGGCGAGGGTGTCCTCGATCGCGTCGCCGAGGAAGATGATCCGCTCCTTGAGCAACCGGGAGTAGATGTCGTAGGCGCGCTCCCCGCGGCTCGACGACTCGATGACCATCGGGACGAGCATCCGGGGACCTCCTGGTGCGGTGCCCTCCGCACGGCCGTGGGCCGGCGCGCGGCGGCTGCGATCGGGAAAGCGAGCTGTCACGCGGGCGCGGCCTCGGCGTCGACGTCCTCCGCGTCGCCGGCCTCCGGCGCGGCCTCGGTCACCGGGGCCGGCCCATGGTCCTCGGCGTGGGGGATGGCAGGATGCTCCGGGTGGGCCGCCAGCCAGCGATCGATCAGGAGCTCGACGACGCGCGAGCGACGCAGCGAGCTGCGGATCGCCGCCTGGGCCCGGGGCGTGTCGAAGTAGGCCGCCAGCTTCGGCTGGTCGGCATAGCGGGCCCTGGCCCGAATGATCTCGTCGATGATGTCGCGGTCCGGCACGTCGACGCCCTCGGCCGACGCGATCGCCCCGAGGACGAGCAGCGTCTTGGCGCGCTCCTCGGCGCCCGGCCGGAACTCCGCGTGCAGCTCGTCGGCAGCCTTGCCCGTTGCCGACAGGTACGCCTCCTCCGTGATCCCCTGGCGAGCCAGCGCCCCGCGAAGCTCGTCGTGCATCACGTCGACCTCCTCGTCGACCAGGATGTCGGGGATCTCGACGGTCGCGTTCTTCACCGCGTAGTCGATGATCCGGTCGGCGAAACCATGCCGGGCCCGGTCGAGCGCGCTGCGCTCGAGGCGCGTGCGGATCTCCGCGCGGAGGGTGCCGAGGTCCGCGTAGTTCCCCATCGACCGGGCGAAGTCGTCATCGGCCGCCGGCAGGATCTTCTCGCGCAGCTCCTTCAGCTCGACGCTGAAGTGCGCCTGCGCGCCTCGCAGGGACTCCTCCTGGTAGTCGTCCGGGAAGGTGATGTCGAACTCGGCCGACTCCCCCGAGCGCAGGCCGACGAGGTGCTCCTCGAAGCCCGGGACCAGGCGCTCCTCGCCGAGGACGATCGGCATCCGCTCGCTCGTGCCGCCGTCGAAGGCGACCCCGTCGCGGGTGCCGACGAAGCCGATGATGGCCCAGTCGCCCTTTCGCGCCGGGCGATCCTCGACGGGGCCGTGGGTGGCCTGCTGGTCGCGGAGCTCGTCCACGACCTGGTCCACCTTGGCGTCGTCGACGGCATCGATCTCGGGCTTGAACGGGAACCCTGCGTAGTCACCGAGCTTGACCTCGGGCCGCAGCGGCACGGTGGCGGCGAAGCGGAGGGGCTTCCCCTCCTCAGCCTCCACGAGCTCGATCGATGGCCGGCCGATGATGACGATCGCCGCGTCCTCCGTGGTCGACACCAGCCAGTCGCGGTAGCCCTGGTCGACCAGCGTCTCGACGGCCTCCTCCCAGACGGCGCCCTCGCCGAGGACGCGTTCCAGCATCCCTCGGGGTGCCTTGCCGGGACGGAATCCGGCGACCTTCGTGCGCTGGCTGAGACGGCGCGTGGCGTCGGTGACGGCGCGGGCGACGCGATCGACGGGGAGCTCCACCTCGACGCGGAGGGTGCTCTTCTCGGAAGGGGCGGTCGTGACATGCATGGCCGGTGAAGTATAGGGGCGGTCCCGCGGCCCCGCCCGTCCGGAGCTCCGGGTCGCCGCCGGGCCGTTCCGGCGCGGAACCGGGGCGGCGGTCCTGTCCGTGCGGCCCGGGATCAGCTTCGCCGTCGGCGCGCCGCAGGCGCAAGGGCCGCGAGCAGCGCGAGGGCCGCCGCAGGCCGGGCAGCCCGGAACCTGGCGCGCGTCGGCCCCGGGCCCACACGGATCGTCCACGCGTCGGCCGGCAGCCGCTCGAAGAGGTCCTCGTCGGTTCGGTCGTCGCCCACGGCGAGCTCGAACGCGGGCGTCTCGCCGAGCGCCCGCAGCCGGGACGCGACCTCGCCCTTCGTGGCCCAGGCGAAACGGATCTCGATCACCTTGTTGCCGCGCAGGACGGCAAGCTCGGTTCCGGCGAGCCGCTGGTCCAGAGTCGCGGCCACGTCGTTCGCCAGCCAGTCGCCGAACTCGGGCTCCACCTGGCGGAAGTGCCAGGCGAGCGCGTACTCCTTCTCCTCGACGTGACTTCCGGGGGCGCGGTCCGTGAAGTGCTCCAGGACTGGCCGAATCCGCTCTTTCCAATCCATGTCGGCGCCGGGACGAAGGGGTTGCCAGGCGTCGTCGTCAGGGCCGCGCAGGAGCGCCCCGTGCTCGGCGGCCAACCAGACGCCCGGCAGGTGACCGAACCAGCGATCCAGGTCGGCGGCCGGCCGGCCGGACACGATGACGACGGTCGTTCGCCGCCGCCGTGCGAGCGCGGCCACGATCTCCACGACCGCCGGCCCCGGCGTGGCGTCCGCGGGCCGCGCAGCCAGTGGCACGAGCGTCCCGTCGTAGTCGAGGTACAGGGCCCGGGTCGCCGCCGCGCGGAACGCGCGCCGGATCTCGATGAGGGGCGGCTCGGGGATGTCGGCGGCGCCAGTGCCCCGCTCGGCGACGGCAGTGCCCAGGTCGGCGACGAACCGCTCGGCCCAGGTCAGGGCATTGTTGCGCCGCACCCGGTCGAGGAGCGCGCCCTGGCGCTCCAGGCGCTCGTCCTCCGGCATGCCCAGCGCGCGCTCGAGCGCGTCCGCGGAGCCGGGCTCGTCGTACGGGTTGACGCGGATCGCCTCTCCCATCTCGCGCGCCGCGCCCGCGAACTCGCTGAGGAGCAGGACACCCGCGCGATCACCCTGGCACGCGACGAACTCCTTCGCGACGAGGTTCATCCCGTCCCGGAGCGGGGCAACCCAGCCGACGTCGGCCGCCGCGTAGAGGGCCGCCAGCTCGGTCCGGGAGATCGAGCGGCGGAGGTAGATGACCGGGCTCCAGTCGGGCGTGCCGAGCTCGCCGTTGATCTCGCCGACAAGCTCGCTCACCTCGCGCCGGAGCTCTGCGTAGAGCGGCACGCGCTCGCGGGACGGGACGGCCACCTGGATCAGGGAGATCCTGCCCCGCCACCCGGGCCGGGTCAGGAGGAAGCGCCGGAACGCGCGCAGCCGCTCGGGGATCCCCTTCGTGTAGTCCATCCGATCGACGGCGAGCACGAGGCGTCGATCGTGGTGGCGTGCCCTGAGCTCGCGGATCCTCGCCTCCACGCCCTCGTCCGCGGTGACGAGCCGCTCCCACTCGTCGGGGACGATCCCGATCGGGTGGGCCTCGAGGCGCACCGGTCGGCCCTCCACCTCCACGCGATCCATGCGGGTCTCGATGCCCAGCGCCTGGAGGACCGACCCGCGAAATGCCCCCAGATGCTCGTGGGTCTGGAAGGCGATCAGATCTGCTCCGAGGAGGCCCTCGAGAATCGCGTCGCGCTGGGGCAGGATCCGGAAGACGTCGGCGGCCGGGAACGGGATGTGAAGGAAGAACCCGACTCGCACTCCCGGGACCGCCTCGCGCAGCATCCGCGGGACGAGCATCAGTTGGTAGTCGTGGACCCACACGAGGTCGTCCGGCCGGAGGCGCTCGAGGATCGCCGCCGTGAAACGCTCGTTGGCGTCGCGGTACGCGTGCCAGGTCTCCGGGTCGAAGCTGGTCCGCGACGGCATCCCGTGAAGCAGCGGCCAGAGCGTGTTGTTGCTGTAGCCCTCGTAGAAGGCCCGGGTGATCCGCGGCGGAAGATCGACCGCGATGAACCCGTGCTCCTCCTCCCACGATCGCAGGAGATCCGCCCGACCGGTGGCGTCCCCGGTCGGCGCGTCGCCGGGCCAGCCGATCCACAGCCCGTTCGTCCGCTCCATGACCGGGCTCAAAGCGGCCACGAGGCCGCCGCTGCTGCGCTCGGAGCGCCAGCGCCCCTCGGGCCGGCGAGCCGTCAGCGGGAGGCGGTTGGAGACGACGACGAGGCGGTCAGCCACGCCCGGATCTCGGCGGACGCGATCGGAAGACGACGGTCGACACGGTCATACGGTGGGTGCGCCGCGGGCCGCGAAACGAGAGCTCGGTCATGGAGATCCGGCCGGGGAGTCTTGCCCCGTCGACGCCGCGGCCGCGCTGTCGGGCCCGTGCCCGAGTCACCCCCGAGCCGGGAACCCTGCCAACGAAGCGCAGTGGTGGGCGAGGTCGGGGTCGAACCGACACGCCGCTCACGCGGCACCGGCTCCTAAGGCCGGCGCGTCTGCCATTCCGCCACTCGCCCGTGGCGCGAGTCTAGCGGCTGCGGGGTCGCGGGCCACGGCGCCCGCGCACTTCGGCCGGCCCGCCGGCGTCTCACGCGTCACGAGCGGCCTCGCGGCCCCTCCCGGCCCACGCCCTCGCGGACGGCGCGGGCAACCGCCTGCTGGGCAACCTTCGAGGCGACCGGCCTGCCGAGCTTCATGGCGAGATTGACGAGCGAGCGCTGACGGGCCTCCGCCTTGCGATCCTTCGCCGTGGCGTCGAGCCAACCCGCGAACCCCCGCTCCAGGGCTCCCCGGACCTTCGCGCCGTCGTCGCCGAGGGCGCGCACGGACCGCTCGACCTCCTCCGGAAGGAGGCTCGTCGGCAGCGGCTCCGGCTCGCCGACGACTCGTCGCTTCAGCGCTCGGAAGGCGCGGCGTGGCCCGCCGACGGCGAGGAAGGCTGCGCCGCCGACAGCCGCGGCAGCCTTGCCGGGGCTCCGGCGCACCTTGGCCCGGACGTCGACGCTTGCCTTTGCGGAGGCCTTCAGGGCGGCGAGCTCGCCCTGGAGGGCGCCTCGAGCCGCGGCGACCTCGGCTGCCGCATCGCCGACCGCGGGGTCGGAGAGCATCGCCGGTGGAGCGACCCTGGCGGACGGCGGGGTCGCGGGAAGGTCGCCGGGCGCCCGGGACCGGACGACGTCGGTCATGCCTCCTCCTCTTTCCCGCGCCGCAGACGAGCCTCGACGAATGCCTTGGTCTCGAGCGCGGCGTCGATGGACGCCCGCGGGATGAAGCGCCGCTTCAGCTCCCCGGAATCGAAGCCCCGCAGCCCGAGCGCCGAGAGCGCCGGCCACGAGATGAGCGTGACCGTCACACCCAGCGCCACGCCCACCTGCAAGCTGAAGCTGATCGCCGTGAAGGCACCCAGCAGCGCCCCGAGGATGACGCCCGCGGCGATCCCTCCGACCGCGCCGCCGGCACCCCCGGTGCGGGCACCGCCCAGCAGGCCGAGGAGCGCAAAGGCGATCGCCCAGAGCGCCACGCCGACGACGAGCGGCCGGACCCCGGCCTCGATCCCCGACACGATCGATTCGCCGATCGCCGCGTAGGCCGCATTCGGCCAGGCCAGTCCGAGGACCGTTCCAACGACGATCCCGAGCAGCACGCCGAGGAGCAGCATGGAGCCCAGGAAGCCACGCCGGATGCGCAGGGCGCCGAGCACCAGGACGACGGCCGTGGCAATGGCGAAGAGGACCCCGTGGAGGATCCCCCAGCCGATCGAGCCGAACAGCCACTCCCCGAGGAAGAGGGCCATCCCGATCGGCAGAAGGAGCGCGACGTAGACGAGCAGCGCCAGGGCGATGGCGACCTGGACGGCGACCTGCTTGACGTCCGCGACGATGACGGCAAGCTCGGCCTTGGCCAGGTCGACATGGGACGTGGCCAGCCGTCGCCCGGCCGCGATCGTGCGCCCGACCTGCTCGCGGAGGCCGGGCGGCTTCGGCGGGGTGGGCGGCCCCTCCGGCCCGGCGGGCTGCTCCTGCGACCCGGCCGCGGATGCCTGCGGGGCGGGCGTCTCGGGGACCGCGGCCTCTGCTGCTGCCGCAGCCGCGGCTTCGGCCTCGGCGGCGGCAGCGCGCGCGGCGTCGAGGGGCGCCTCGGGCGGCATCGGCTCGAAAGGGCGGGACGCGTCGGAGGGCGGTTGCTCGCTCAGGGTCGGGCTCCTTCGCTGGGTGCTTGCGCGCCCATCATACCGCCGTCCTCCACCCCGGCAGGCCCCCGAGGTCTCAGCTGATCGTCAGGACGGGCTGCTGGCGCGCCGCGCGAACGCTCATCCTGGCGGCGACGGTCCCGGCGAGGGCGCGCAACGCCACGGCGGCCGGACCGGGCTCCCGCTGGGCCACCGCCGGGATCCCCGCATCTCCGCCCTGGCGGACCGTCACGTCGAGGGGGATCCCGCCGAGGAACTCGATGTCAGCCTCCTGCGCGAACCGCGCCGCGCCGCCCCGGCCGAAGATCTCGGTGGCCTCGCCACAGTGCGGGCAGACAAAGGCGCTCATGTTCTCGACGACCCCGATCACGGGGACGCTCATCCGCTTGAACATGCCCAGGGCCTTCTCGACGTCCGAGATCGCGACCTGTTGGGGTGTCGTCACCAGGACGGAGCCCGAGATCGGGACGGCCTGGGCGAGGGTCAGCTGGGCGTCCGAGGTACCCGGTGGGAGGTCCACCACGAGGTAGTCGAGGGCGCCCCACGCGACGTCGCGCAGGAACTGCTGGATCGCCCCGCCCACGAGCGGGCCACGCCACACGATGGGCTGTCCGTCGGGCACGAAGAACGCGATCGAGATGACCTTCACTCCGTAGCGCTCGAGCGGGAGGATCTTGTCGTCCGGGCCGGCCTTCGGAGCGCCCTCGATGCCCATCATGAGGGGGATGTTCGGGCCGGTGATGTCGGCATCGAGGAGGCCGACCGACGCCCCGGCCTGGGCGAGCGCGACGGCCAGGTTGACGCTCACCGTGCTCTTGCCGACGCCTCCCTTGCCCGACGCGACGGCGATGATGTTCTTCACGCCCTCGAGCACCTGGGGGCCGGCCGACGGGGCGGCCCGGCGCACCATCGCACCCCACGTGATCTCGACGTCGCCGGCGCCGGCGGCCAGCAGGGCGGCCCGGGCGTTGCGCTCGATCTCATCCTTGAGGGGGCACGCCGGCGTCGTGAGCTCGATCGTGAACGCGATGCGGGGCCCGTCGATCGTGATGCCCTTGACCATGTTCAGGGTCACGATGTCACGGCCCAGCTCGGGTTCCTGGACGGTGCGCAGGGCGTCGAAGACGTCGCCCTCGGTGAGCGTGCTCATCTGGCGATCGGGTCCTTCCGGTGCGGGACGCTTGGAGGCCGGGGCATCGCACCCCGTGAGCGCATCGTAGCGCGGGACGCATGCTCCCGCCGGCTTGCCGGCTGCCGGCGCCCGTCGGGATCCCGGGGAGAAACGGCAGCAAAGCGGCCCGTCGTGCGGATGTCGCATCCGGCCGAAGAACCCCGGACCACGAGATCGGCCCGCGACGACCCGGTTGGCACGGCTGCCCGCGCCCCTGCGATCCCGCCGCTGGCGCAGCTCGGCTGGGCCGGCGGCGACATGCGAGGAGGCGCCCCGCCGGCTGAGCGAGCGCCACCCCGTTCCCGGGCGCGCGGCCGAACTGCTCAGCCGCGAAGGCGAGCCAGGATCTCCTCGTGGAGGAGGCCGTTGCTGCCGACGAGGCTCGGCGCCGAAATGTCCCGCGCTCCGGTGACGTCGGTGACGCAACCCCCCGCCTCCTCGATGATCACGAGCGGCGCGGCCACGTCCCAGCTGTGCATCCCGGTCTCGAGCATCATCTCCGCGGCGCCCTCGGCCACGAAGGCGTAGCCCAGGAAGTCCCCGAACCCGCGCTCGCGCCAGGCGGCGTCCACGAGGCCCTCGAAGCCGGGCATGAGGCCCGAGCGCACGTTCTCCCGGAAGCTCGAATAGAGGACCTGGGCGTCTTCGAGGGCGTCGACCGCGCTCACGCGGAGGCGTCGCCGGTTGCCCTCGGGATCGACATGCCAGGCGCCGGAGCCGCGGGCCGCGTACCAGCGTTCACCCATCGCAGGCGCCGAGATCACGCCGATCTGCACCTCGCCATCCACCTCGACCGCGAGGAGCGTCGCGAAGATGGGGACACCGCGAATGAAGTTATGGGTCCCGTCGATCGGGTCGATGTACCAGCGGACGCCGGCCGCCCCGTCCTCCGCGCCGTACTCCTCGCCCACGAAGCCGTGGTCCGGGTACAGGTTGCGCACCCGGCCCCGGACGAGGCGTTCGATCGCGCGGTCTGCCTCGGTGACGAACGTGCGGTCGGGCTTCCGGGTGGCGGGGATCTCGCGCCGGTACCCGCGCAGGGAAAGGCGGTCGGCCTCGTTGCACAGCTCGAGCGCGAGCGAGAGCCACGCCGTGAGGTCGGCCTCACCGGCGCGCCGCAGCCCGGCGCTCCACGCAGTGCCGAAGGCCGACCCGGCCCCGCTCATGGGGCCGGCGCGAGCGCCGCGACGAGGGCTGCAGGCGCGGCTCGGTGCCACTCCGGCCCGTTCGGGACGTAGCGCTGGAGGAGGTCCGCCGTCCCGCTCACCTTGAGCTGGTCGAAGAGGTAGCCGATCTTGTCCGCCTGGCTGGCCAGGATCTCTGCCTTCGTCGGCAGGCTCCAGACCTGGCGCTTGAACGGACCGATCGCCTTCTTGCGGGTGGTGTAGATGAACTGGGCGTCCGTCTGGCCATCCTTGCGCTCGTCGGCGGCATTCGCGAAGCACCAGGCCTCGACCTCCGCGTGAAGGGCGGCCGGGAACGCGGGGTGCTCGTAGACGGCATTCTGGAAGCCCGTGGCGAGGTGGATCTCGGCGGTCTCGACGGTCGGAAACCGGTGGAACAGCTCGTCGGGAAGGGTGCTTGCACCATGCTGCACGGCACCGGCCGCCCCGTACGTCCGGCCGACCTCGCCGAGGACCCGGAGGACGTCGAAGTCGAGCTTCACCTCGGCCACGCTGCCGTCCGGGAGGGGCACGCCGCCGTGGCTCGTGCCGGTCTGGACGCTGACCTTGCTGACGCCGGTCGCGCCGGGCGCGCGCGCGTCGAGCTCCCGGCGGAACCCGTCGAGATAGGCCCGCAGCTCGGCCTCGTTGGAGTTCTGTTTGCCCACTTCGCCGATCTCGCCCCCGACCGAGATCGTGACGCCGGCCGGCTCGAGCCCCCGGATGAGTGCCGTGATCTCCGCGGCCAGGGTGTAGTTGACCCGCTGCTGCTCGTCGACGGTCTCCTTCGAGAGGTCGACGAGGGTGGAGCTGTCGACATCGATGTTGAGGTAGCCCGCGGCGACCGCGTCGCGACAGGCCTTGCGGATCTCCTCGGTCACCTTCTCGGGGTCGGCCGCGTATCGCTTGGCGTTGAACTGGTAGTGGTCACCCTGGATGAACACGGGCCCGACCCAGCCCGCGGCGATCGCGCCGGCGAGGCAGTTCGGGGCGTACTCGAAGACGCGCTGCCAGGTGTACGTCTGCTCGGAGCGGGCCAGCTCCAGGATGACCGGGCCGACGCCCTTCGCCCTGGCCGTCGCGAAGATCGTGCGCGCCATGTCGAAGGTGTCCATCCGGATGTTCACCGCGGGCACGGTGAACCCCGCCACCTCGCCGCGTGCTCGGGCGGCATAGAGGTCCTGGATGCTCGCCGAGCGCGCCCCGAGGACCTGGCTGGCCTCCCAGATGATCCAGCGCGCTGCCTCGACCGTCCCCTGGTCCTCGGAGAAGGTCTGGGTCCAGGCCAGGTCCTCGATCGTGCGATCTCGGAACCCCGGCTCATCGGTGACTACGACGCGGTCGCCCTCGATCCGGGCGGTCCCATCGAGGAGGGCGAGCAGCCCGGCGATGGAGGTAGCAACGGTGGCCATGAGCTCAGGTCTCCTAGATGCGGGCGGTGCCGAGGCCACGCCGGCGGGTCTGCGTTCGAGGCGGTCGGCGCTGCCGATGGACCGGCCCTCGCGCTGCGGCACGGTGACCGGCGGCTCGCTCATGGTACGACGAGCGGCGGCCGCCGATCGCCAGCGGCCCGGAACACGCCTGCGGCTCCGAGGGCGTCCCGGGACTACCTCACCTCGAGGGCCCGGGCGACTCCCGGGCGCGCCGTGATCCTGGTCACGCCAGCCCGGCCTCGCGCGAGCAGGCGGCAACGATCCCGCCGAGCCCTGCGGCCAGGCCTTCTTCCAGCGGCAGAGGGGCGTGACTCGCGAGCAGGCTGCGGGCGCGCTCGCGGGCGCGATCGCGCGGCGATGGCCGGCCAACCGTCTCCCACTCCTCCCACGCGGTCCGGTCGAAGATGCGCGGCTGCCAGAGCGCACGCATGTGCGCGACCGTGTGCTCCTCGGCAAGGAAGTGGCCGCCTGGGCCCACCCGCCCGACGACCTCGACGGCGAGGGTCTCCTCGTCGACGACGAGCCCGCGGGCGAAGTGCCGGACAAGCCCGAAGATCTCGGCATCGAGGACCATCTCCTCGAGGGCGAAGACCCGGGCGGAGTGCAGCAGCCCCGCACCCGACAGCAGGTCGGCGCCGGCGAGGAAGCTGGCGAAGCACGACAGGCCGTTCTCCAGCCCGGCCTGCCAGTCCGAGCCCTTGGCGCCCGGAGCGAACGTGCCCACGCTGGACGGCAGGCCGTAGTGGCGGGCGAGCTGAGCGGCTGCCGCCTGGTAGAGGAGGTCCTCGGGCCCCCCGCAGGTCGCCAGGCCGGACCGAAGGTCCATCGTCGTCGAACAGGCCCCGTAGAACGTGCGGGCTCCGGGAAGCAGCGTCTCGAGGATGGTGATGCCAGCGAGAACCTCGGCATTGCTCTGGGCGAGGACGCCTGCTGGCGTGGCCGGCGCCGTCGCACACCCGATCGCCATGACGACGAAGCCGGCAGGGACGCCGGCCTCCGCATAGACGAGCGCGGCCTCGAGCGCCCCGCCGTCGAACGTGAGCGGGCTCAGGGCGGTCTGGAACGACGACAGGATGGGCCGCGCCCGCAGCTCCTCGGACCCGCCGACGACGGCGCGAGCCATCTCCACCGCACCGCGGGCCGCCAGCGGCGTCGTGGCGGTCATGAGCTGGATGTGCTTGCCGGACTGGACAAGCTGCGTCCGGAGCTCGTAGAGCGCACGCACGGGAGCCGGCCGGTCCCCGGCCTCGACGCCCTGCCAGAGGAACGCCACCTCAGGGAGCGCGTCGGCCAGCCGGGTGACCCGGGCAAGGTCGGCCTCCGTGGAGGGACGCCGCTCCCCGGTCTCGAGGTCGAGGATCTCGGCCGCGCTCCCGTCGACGGAGAGGTAGCCATGTGCGCCATCGAGAGGCAGGTCCCAGGCCGGGTCGCGCGCGGCGAGCGTGTATTCGGCCGGCGCCGCGGCCAGGGCGGTCTGCACGAGCGCGGCCGGCAGGCGCACCCGGTCGCCATCCACGCGGGCGCCGGCTCGGGCCATCCGCCCGCGGATGACCTCCGACGTCACGGCCACTCCGGTCGTGTCGAGGATGCCCAGGCTGGCTTCGTGCAGACGGGCGAGGCCGTCCTGGTCGAGCGGGCGGAGAATCGGGGCGTGGGTCGGAAGCGCCTGGACGGGCGAGGGGGCGGCGGTCCCGTCGAGCGGCTGCATCAGCACCTCCTGCGTGGCGGCCGGTGTTCGACGGGGACGGGGCGCCGAGCGTAGGCGGCGGTCGCGCCGGCGTCAACCGCAGCCTCATCCCCCGGTGCCCGTTCCCTGCGTGACGATGCTCGGCCCTTCCGGTTGCGATCGTTGTGGGCGATACTGCTGGACATCAGGGACGAATCGACCCGGAGGATGGCTATGTTGCAGCGACTCATCGGTGTCGTGGTCAGCGCCCTGCTCACGTTCCTGATCCTGTGGATCATCAACGCGGTGAACCCGGGGGATCGGCTGCCGTGGTACCTGGTGGCCGTGGTCGTCGGCGCAATCACGAGCTTCTCCTGGCCAGTCGTCATCGGCTTCTGGCTCGGTCGCCGCGGCAGGGCACGGCGCGACCAGCAACTCCAGCGGCAGATCGATCAGCAGGTCGCGGCGAAGGCACGGCACGACTAGGGTCCCGGCGCGGGAGTGCAGGCCGGTGCACGCTCCGTTCGCCGGGTCTCCAGGGTCCGTGGCGGCGCGGTGGCACCGCACGTCGGGTGATTGGGCGCGGTCCGTCTGCTAGCGGCTCCCCGGGCCTCCCTCGACGGCCGGGTATCGGGCGCACAGCCGGTGGCTTGCCGCCAGGCAGTGGGTCCGCTGGTGCTCGGTGTCGATCGTCCGGGACCGGCCGCCGCCGGCCGCTGAGCCGGCGATCAGTCGAGGAGCATTCAGGGACTGGGCAACCCGCTGCGGGGTGGCGTGGCAGCGGTTGGCCGCGTCGGGGAAGTCGAAACGTGTCGACGGATCGTCCTTCCACCCGAGGAACGGGCAGACGCCCATGTCCGCGGGCGCTGGGGTCGCGGCCACCATCGGCTCCGGCCCCGGGGCGCTGGCGGGCTTGCGTCGAGCCCGGGACGGCGCGCTCTTCGGGGGGGTCGCGGCCACCATCGGCTCCGGCCCCGGGGCGCTGGCGGGCTTGCGTCGAGCCCGGGACGGCGCGCTCTTCGGGGGGGTCGCGGCCACCATCGGCTCCGTCCCCGGGGCGCTGGCGGGCTTGCGTCGAGCCCGGGACGGCGCGCTCTTCGGGGGGGTCGCGGCCACCATCGGCTCCGTCCCCGGGGCGCTGGCGGGCTTGCGTCGAGCCCGGGACGGCGCGCTCTTCGGGGGGGTCGCGGCCACCATTGTCGCGACGGCCGCCCCGGACGACAGGCTGACGGCTGAGCGAGCCCCTCCGGGAACCGCGACAGTGCTCGCGGGTGCGCCGGAGGGCCGTTTCCCGGCCTCCAAGATTGCCGCGATCCGACCGACGTCCGTGGCCATGACAGGTACCAACCCTGGGGCGGGGGCTCCTGGCGCCTCCTCGGGACCCGCGGCGTCTCGCGCTGATCGGCAGCCGTAGCAGCGGGGCGCCCCGCGCCGGTTGAGGGATCGGCACGTCCCGCAGATCCAGAACCCGTCCGGGCCGACGAGCTCTTCGACCGGGTTCGGTGCCGAGTGCGTGCGGTCCGCCAGCTCAACCGCGACGTCGTCGTACCCCTCCACCCGCCTCTGGGCGCCGCGTAGCCCACGGTAGACCATCCAGAGCGCCGTCGGCCCCCACAGGAGCGCGACGAACAGGAGCATTCCCAGCTCAGGACTCATCGTGGCTTCCCCATCGACGAGAGGATACCCTCCGGAGGTTCGATGTGGCCGCGGCCCGGTGCCTCGAGACACCGGAGGAGTGGGATCATCGCCGCAATGGAAGTCCTGCCCGCGACCGCCGATCTCTGGCCCCGGCTCGAGGACCTGTTCGCCCGCCGTGCAGGCGCCGACGCGCGCTTCTGCTGGTGCATCTACTGGCGCGTCTGTTCGACGGCCTTCTCCGCGGCCCCGCCGTCCGCGAACCGGGCGCACCTCCGCGAACTCGTGGAGACGGGCCCGCCGCCGGGGCTCGTCGCCGTCGCCGACAACCGGGCGATCGGCTGGGTGGGCCTCGGGCCCCGTCCGAGTCTCGAGCGTCTCGAGCGCTCCCGCGTCATCCCGCGGTCGGAGGGGTTGAAGCCCTGGGCCATCGTCTGCTTCGTCGTCTCTCATGACGCCCGCGGGCGCGGCGTGGCGAGCGCGCTCCTGGCGGCGGCTGTCGAGCACGCCCGAACAGCCGGGGCCGATGCCGTCGAGGGGTACCCGATCGACACGGCCGCCATCGAGGCCGGGCGCGTGCGCGACACCGGCGCCTACGTGGGCACGCGCTCGATGTTCGAGCGGGCCGGCTTCCGGCTGGCGGCGGCCACGACCTCTGTGAGCGGCGGGGCGCCGCGCGTCGTCATGCGTCGCGATCTCGGTTGACAACGAGCCCGCCAGGCGCCTGCTGCTGCAATACGCCCGGACACGTGGACATCCTGAGATCGTGACTTGACACCACCCTCGCGACCGGAGTAGTGTCCCGCCCGGCGCGGCAGTCCCGCGTCCACGGCAGACGGAGCGTGAGTCACCGAATGAGCAACCGGATCTTCCTCATGAGCGCCCGGGAGCGGTCCTGCGCCGCCCCTGTCGGCGCGCTCTGCGGGCGATCTGTGCCCAGCTCGGCCTAGTCACGCGGCGGCAGCGCCGCCAGCCAGGACCGAAGCCGCGGGCCAGATCAGGGCCCAGCGGCTTTTTCTTTGCCCCGCTCACGGCGGGGCGACGAACGGGAGCCGCGGGCCCACGACGCAGGACTGACGTCGGGCCGGCGGCTCTTCTCGTCCCAGGACGATCGAAGGCCGCGAACGGGGCCCATCGCCGCCGGGATACCCGGCCAGCGAGACAACGGAGACACCCGTGAGCAGCACCCTCAGCGAACCGAAGATCGCGCTCCGGCCGCCTGTCGCGGCGCACGACGAGATGGTCGCCCCGGTCCCGGCGGCAATGGCCGGGCCCGCCGCCCCGCGGCCGGCCGGCCCACCTGCCCTCCGCCTGGAGCATGTCTCCAAGACGTTCGTCGTGGGCCGGAAGAAGAAGGCCGTCGTCGCCATCGACGACGTCTCGCTGCGCGTCGACCGCGGCGAGATCTACGGTGTCCTTGGCGCCAACGGGAGCGGCAAGAGCACGCTGGTCCGCCTCGTCTCGACCCTCCTGACCCTCGACGGGGGACGCGCCGAGGTCTTCGGCCACGACGTGGAGCGGGACGAGATGGCGGTCAAGCGCCTCATCAACCGGGTGAGCGTCGACGCCGCCTTCTTCAAGAAGCTCTCGCCCTTCGAGAACCTCGCCTTCGCCGCCCGCCTCTACGGCCTCCGTGCCGGCGACGCCCGGCAGGAGGCGATCCGGATCCTGGCCCGGCTGGGCATCTCCGAGAAACGGATGGGGAGCCCGATCGAGCAGATGAGCCGGGGCATGCAGCAGAAGGTCGCCATCGCGCGGGCGCTGCTGACGTCGCCCACGCTCCTCCTGCTCGACGAGCCCACCACGGGGCTCGACCCCCGGTCGAAGCTCGAGGTCCAGTCCTTCATCGAGGAGGTTCGCTCGGCGCACAACGCGACGATCCTCCTCACGACGCACGACATGGCAGAGGCGGACCGGCTGTGCGACCGGATCGCGATCCTGGACCAGGGGCGCCTCGTCGCGGAGGACACCCCGGACGGCCTCAAGGCCCGGGTGGCCCGCGAGACGGGCCTCCCGCCGACACTCGACAACGTGTTCATGACCTACACCGGTCGCTCGCTCGACGAGGACGTCGAGGGGCCGGCCCCGGAGGACGACGAATGACCAGGCGAGACCTGCTCTACCCGGCCGGCCGCGCCCGGCGCCATCCGATCCATCCCCCCGCCCACCGAAGGGAGGTGAGCGCCGTGAACCCCATCCGCATCATCGCCGCGGTCCACGCGGACCGCGCCGCCAGGTACCAGGCCGAGGCGGAGGCCGCCCGCATGGTGCGCCCGAACGCAGCATGCCGACGGGCGTCGCATCCGCCGGGCCATCGGCCGCTCCCTCGTCCGCATCGGCGCGCGCATCGCCGCCGACCCGGCGACCGAGCGACTCCAGCCGGCCGGCTCCCGCTGATGCGGGCCCGGCCGACGTCCCCCACCCGACCCGGAGTGACCTACCCATGACCACGCTCAGGCGTCCCATGGGCGTCGCGGCGCACGAACTCGGCGCGTCGCTGGCGTTCATCGAGCGCAACTACAACCTCAGCCGCCGCTACTGGGGCTGGGAGCTCGCGTTCCTGGTGTACGCGATCGCGGGCGCCCTCGCGATCTCGTTCATCGGGGCCGAGCAGGCCGACAAGCGGCTCATCTTCAGCCTCGTCATCGGGGCCATCTTCTGGAACTACCTCTCGACCGTCTTCTCCTTCATCGCCGAGACGATCAGCTGGGAGCGCTGGGAGGGAACCCTCGAGTACACGATGATGGCGCCCGTCCGGCGCGCGTCGCAGCTCCTGGGCTCCACCGCCTACGCGCTCATCTACGGGCTGATCCATACCGCGGTGATCCTGGTCGTGCTGACCCTCTTCTTCGAGCTCGACCTCTCGCGGGCAGACTTCATAACTGCGGCAGGGATCATGGCCATCGGCTCGTTCTCCGTGATCGGGATCGGCGTCATGGCGGCGATCCTGCCGTTGCTGTACGTCGAGCGCGGGGCCCAGATGACGTTCGTCATCCAGTCGGTGCTGCTCGTCGTGAGCGGCGTCTACTACTCGGTCGACGTGCTGCCGGGCTGGATGCAGTTCGCCTCGGCGTTCTCGCCGGCGACGTACATCCTCGACGGCGTCCGGGCCGGGCTCCTCGACGGGGCCTCCTTGACGGAAGTCGCGCACGACATCTGGCCCCTCGTGGCCATGGGCATTGCGCTGATCCCGGCCGGACTGTGGCTCTTCGGGCGCGCCGAGCGGTACGCCAAGCGCACCGGCAAGCTCAAGCGGGTGGGGTGATGGCAAGCACAAGCTCGGTCCCGGGCGGGACGACGCCGGCTACCTCCGCCGCCGGGACGACCCCGACGAC
Organism: uncultured Chloroflexia bacterium; assembly: GCA_963698595.1. GTDB lineage: Bacteria > Chloroflexota > Limnocylindria > Limnocylindrales > CSP1-4 > CTSoil-043. The sequence goes on along the minus strand of CAVORL010000006.1, from coordinate 484,786 downwards.
GGTTCCAGGGCTCATCCTTCGGCCGGTCCGCTGGCCGGAGGAGGCCGCGCTTCTCACCGAGATCTACAATGCCGGCTGCGTCGCGACGGGCGCCCTCGAGCTCGTCGCTGTGGGGGGCTTCATCAACGACTACTCCCACCTCGTGAACTGCGACCTCGCAAGCGACCTGCGACTGGCCGAGGGGGCGGGGGGGCCGGTTGCCTACGTCCGGGTCGAGTGGCAGGACGAGAACCGCGGCGACCGCCTCCATGCGCAGGGGTTGTTCACGCGTCCCGACGCGCCCTCCGGGACTCTGGAGGCGCTCCTCGACTGGGCCGAAGAGCGGAGCCAGGCTGTCGCGACGACGCTCCCGGCCGACCGATCGGCCGTCCTTGGTGCCTACCTCAACGAGGAGACGCCGGCCTACCGGGCGATCCTCGAGTCCCGTGGCTATCGAGCGGTTCGGTGGTTCTTCAGCATGGTCCGGCCGACGCTGGACGACATACCGGATCTGTCCCTGCCGCCCGGCGTCGAGGTTCGGCCCGTGGAGGCCGGGCACGTCCGTGCGATCTTCGAGGCCGAGGTCGCCGCGTTTCGCGACCACTGGGGCGCGAGCACCGTGGACGGCGGCGAGGAGCGCTGGCTCCGTTTCCGCGACGAGCCGGACAACGACCCGTCGCTGTGGCAGGTTGCCTGGGCCGGTGACTCGATCGTGGGGATGGTCCGGCCGTACATCAACCCGCGCGACTACGAGGCCTTCGGCGTGCGCCGCGGCTGGTGCGAGAACATCTCGACCCGCGCCGGCTGGCGAGGGCGCGGGATCGCGAAGGCGCTCATCGCCCGGGCTCTCGTGGCCCTGCGAGAGCGGGGAGTCACGGAGGCCGCCCTCGGCGTCGACGCCGAGAACGAGACCGGCGCCCTGGGTGTCTACCGGGCAATGGGCTTCGAGGAGCGGACCCGGGAGACGGACTTCCGCCGCCCGTTCCCGGATCCGACCACGGAGGCTGGCCGATGAGCGCGCCGAGGGCGGTCGATGAGCGCGCCGAGGGCGGTCGATGAGCGCCACGGAGCCCGCCCTGGCCGCCCTCGGCTGGGACGCCGCGTGGCTGGTCACGTGGGCTTCCGTGCATCCCGGCGAGGGGCTCGTCCCGGCCCGCGTCGTCGGCGCCCACCGGGGCATCTGGAACGTGGCCCTCGGGGGGGCCGAGGCACCCCTCGAAGGCCGGGTCACGGGGCGCCTGCGTCACGAGGCGAGCCCAGCGGAGCTCCCGGTCGTCGGCGACTGGGTCGCCACCGCCGCCCGGCCGGAGGAGGGCGCGGCGTCGATCCACGTCGTGCTCCCCCGCCGCACCCAGCTCCGGCGCAAGGCCACGGCGGACAGCGGGGCCCCGGTCCAGGTACTGGCGGCGAACGTCGACCTCGTCTTCGTCGCGACCTCCCTGAACCGCGACCTGAACGCGCGCCGCGTGGAGCGCTTCCTCATCGCCGCCTGGGAGTCCGGCGCCCAACCCGTCGTCGTCCTCACCAAGGTCGACCTCGCCCGCGACCCGGTCGAGGTAGCGGTCGCCGAGGCCCAGCTCGAGGAAGTGGCGGGCGGCGTGCCCGTCGTCGCCACGAGCGCGGTCAGCGGAGTGGGGCTCGACGCCATCCGCGCGTTCCTGCGGCCCGGGCGGACGGTCGTGCTCGTCGGGTCGTCCGGCGTCGGCAAGAGCACCCTGGCCAACGCCCTGCTCGGCGAGGAGCGCCTGCTGGTCCGGGAAATCCGCGAGGACGATGCCCGCGGCCGCCACACGACCGTGGGGCGGGACCTCGTCGCCCTGCCCGATGGCGAGGGGCTCCTCCTCGACACGCCGGGGCTCCGCGAGATGGGGCTATGGGACGACGGCACCGGGCTCGACCTCGCCTTCGCCGACGTCGCCGCAGCGGCGGAGTCGTGCCGCTTCTCCGATTGCCGGCACGAGTCGGAGCCCGGCTGCTCCGTCCGGGCGGCCGTGGCGGACGGGACCCTGCTCACAGATCGCTTCGAGGGCTGGCGGAAGCTCGAGCGGGAGGAGCGCCACCGCGCGCTGGAGATGGACGCCGTTGCCCGCCGCGCCGAGCAGAAGCGCTGGGCTGCAATGGGCAAGGCGGGCGCGGCCCGCTCGAAGGCGAAGCGCGGGGAGTGGGGCCGGTAGGGCCACCCCCTAGAGAGGCAGACGACGCTCCCTGGCGACGAGTTCCAGCCAGGGGCGCTCGGCCCCGATCGTCGTGGCCCGGCCGTGGCCGGGAAGGACGCGCAGCCCATCCGGCAGCGTGGCCAGCCGGCGCAGCGACTCCACCATCGCATCGGCGTCGCCGCCGGGGAGGTCCACCCTCCCCCAGCCGCCCGGGAAGAGCGTGTCGCCGGAGAAGACGACACCGGCATCGCGCGAGACGAGGCACACCGACCCCTCGGTGTGGCCGGGCGTGTGGAGGACGTCGAGGCGGACATCCCCGAAGCGGAGGACGCCACCCTCGGCGAGCTCGGCGGCGGGCACGCATGCCGGGATCGGGAACGGGGCGAAGAGCGGCTGCGGGTCGAGGAGGCGATACCAGTCCGCGGGATGGGCGGCAATCTCGGCGCCCAGAGCGCGATCCCCGCGACGCTCGCGCCCGTCGGGGGCGACGACCACGAGCCCGTGTTCGGCGGCGTGGGCCGCCAGGGATTCGGCGGCGTGGGCCGTCGGGGGCTCGGCCGCCGCGGGGCCGGCCTGGTCGCCATGCGCCTCCGCTTCCCGGGACCATGCCTGGAGCGCAGCGTTCTCCCCGGTGTGGTCCCAGTGGCCGTGCGTCGACACGATGAGGAGCAGGCGCCAGCCGCGCGTCGCCAGCTCCCCGGTGATCCAGGGCAGGCCGGGGATCGCCGTGTCGATGACGATCGCCTCTCGCGTTCGCGGGTCGGCGACGAGATGGACGTTGGTCTGCAGCGGCCCGATGACGCCGGTGACGAGCTCCATGCCGCGAGTGTCGCACGCCCACGCACGGAACGCGCTCCACCCGGCGGGCCGGGGGATCCGTGCGTCGGCGAGGGCGTACGGCCGGCCTCAGCGCGGCTCCCACGACACGATCCCGGTCGCCATGGCGACCTGGGATGAGAGCCCCACGCTCCCGTCCGCGTGTTCGATGGCGCGACTCTCGACCTCCCGCGCCAGCAGGCCGTCACGCGCACTGCCCGGCTCCAGGAAGAGCTGGTTGCGGAGCCAGCGGGTCAGCTCGGCGCGATCCGGGAAGCCGCGGACCGGGCGCGACACGCGCACGTCGCGCGGTGTGCGGCCGCGCGCACGCAGGAGGTCGAGGAATTCGCCAAGCGCCGGAAGCTCGAGCCGCGACTCGCCGTGGACGGGCGGCCAGAAGGCGTGCGCTGGCCAGGACGGCTGGCGGTCGGCGAGGATGGCGACGCAGAGCCGCCCCACGGCGGCCTCCATGGCGTCGAGGAACGGCCCGATCGCCGCGACGTCGTAGCCGAGGTTCGCGATGAGTGCGGAGTCCGCGGCCGGGGGCTCACCGTACTCGGGGTCGAGGGGCCAGCGTGCCTCGAGCGTCCGCACGTTGCCGATCCCGTGCGCGACTGCCTGCTCGCGGAGCGCGTCGAGCATCCCCGGCGAGGGGTCGAGGGCGATCGCCTCGCGGACCCGAAGGGCGAGGGGAAGGGCGTAGCGCCCGGCGCCGGCGCCGATGTCCAGCCACCTGTCGTCGGGCCGGGCGAGCGGCAGGAGGTGGTCGAGCACCTCGTCGTCGGTCCGCCGGGGATCGGCGATGAAGAGACGGCTGACGGGCGCGTAGAAGTCGCCGCCCTCCGGAGTCTCCCGGACGCGAGCCGTCTGCTCGTGGTGAGCGAGGACCCGGGCCGCCCAGGCGGCCTCGGCAGCGGCGCGATCTGTGGGAGTCACCGGTGCAACACCTCCAGCGTGGCGAGGTCATCGGGGGTATCGACATCGGGATTGCGGCCGGAGACCGGCACGCGGACCACGCGGCCCGGCTCCAACGCGAGGAGCGGGCCGACGCCCCGGTCGCCGTCCAGGGAAGCTGCGAGAGGCCAGGACGAAGGGAGGAGGAGGACGGGGTTCGGCGCCGCGTCGTCGGCGTAGTGGGGCGCGACCGCGAGCGACCCCGGTGCCGCCATGCGCGCCGCCTCGACGAGCGCCGCGAGCACCTCCGGCCGCACGCGTGGCTGGTCGCCGAGCAGGACCAGGATCCCGATCGGGGCAGGCTCGGCCCGCGCGGCTGCCAGCCCGAGCCGCAGAGACGTGGCCATCCCGCGCTCTGGAGCCGGGTTGACGGCCATGAGCACGCCGTCGAGAGCCCGGGAGTTGTCGGCGAGAAGGACCGCCCGGACGGCGCCGGCGTCGTGGCCGAGCACGAGGACGATACGCGCGAGCCCGGCCCCGCGAGCCGCCGTGAGCACGTGGGCGACGAGCGGGTGGCCGTCCAGGGTTGCCCGGACCTTACCCCCTCCGAAGCGGGTGCCGACGCCGGCCGCGAGGACGACGGCGGCAAACGAGCCGCTGCCAACGGCCCCCGGTGCGCCCGGGCGCCCCGGCGAGGCGCGTTCGCTCATCGCCTGGCGAGCGTGCGCATCGGCGCACCACTGCCGCCGTACCGGTCCGCCACGATCTCGGCCATGATCGCTAGCGCGGTCTCCGCCGGCGCCCGCCCGCCGATGTCGAGCCCGATGGGGCCGCGGAGGCGGTCCAGCTGGGCCGCGTCCACGCCCGCTGCGAGGAGCCGGGAGCGGCGGTCGGCCTGGGTCTTCCGGGAGCCAACGGCTCCCACGTAGCGGCAGCCGCGGCGCAGCGCCTCGACGATCGCCGGCTCGTCGAACTTGACGTCGTGGGTAAGGACGGCGACCGCGTCCAGCGGGCCCAGGTCGATCTCCTCGGCGACCTCGTCGGGCCAGCCGACCACGAGCGTGTCGACATCAGGGAACCGCTCCCGAGTGGCGAAGGCCGCCCGCCCATCCACGACGATCGTCGCGTACCCCAGCTCGCGGGCGATCCGCGTGAGCGGTATCGCCACCTGGACTGCGCCGACGATGACGAGGCGCGGGGTGGCAGCGAAGCCCTCGAGGAACCACTGTCGGCCGCCGACGTCCAGCGTCGTCGACCCGCCACGCGCCAGGAGCTCGCGCGCCGTGGCGGCGATCGCAGCGTCGGCCTCCGGAGAGCCGGTGGAGCCGGACAGCGTCCCGCCCTCCACGACCGTCAGCGCAGGGGCGGGGGGCGCGCCGGCCCCAGGAGCATGGGGCCCGGAGGCGGGCGGTGGCGCGTCGGCCGGCAGGGGGATGACAACCGCCACGCCGCGGCGACCCGCGGCGGCCGCGACGACCTCGGGCCGCAGGAGCGGCTCCACGAGGACGTCGATGGTCCCGCCGCACGCGAGCCCGACATCCCACGCCTGCTCGTCGCTGATGCCGTAGCGGATCACCCGCGCGACACCGTCGGTCCGGGCGCGCTGGATCTCCTCGAACGCAGCGCCCTCCACGCAGCCGCCGGACACCGACCCCGCCAGCCGCCCGTCGGCCGTCACGACGAGGTTCGCGCCCTCGGGCCGCGGCGCCGAGCCGAAGGTCCGGACCACGACCGCCCGCCCGAGATCGGCGCCCTCCGCCTGCCACGCCCGCACCTGGTCGAGCAGCTCCTTCATCGCCGATCCCCACCCTCCGGCCGGCCCAGCGGCCGTGCGGCCGCAGGCTGGACCACCGGCCCGCCCGCCCGCGAGGGCAGCCCGAAGACGTGCGGGGCCACCGAGATGATCGCGCGACGCCCGCGTCCCGTCGCGTCGATCCGGTACACGTTCGGCACGCCAGTTCGGGGAGGCCGGCCGGTCGCGCCCAGGCCCAGCCCACCCAGCACCTCGCCCAGACGCTCGAGCGAGGCCAGGTTGTGGATCGGGAGGAAGTCGTCGACCGAGGGGTATGCCGAGGCCATCCCGGCAGCCAGCGGCTGATATCCGTCCGCACCGGCGAGCGGGTTGAGCCAGATCAGGCGGTGGCAGCTGCGCTGGAGCCGCGCGGTCTCGGCCCCCACGAGTGCCGGGTCGCCGCGGTCCCAGCCGTCCGAGACCACGATCACGACGCCCGAGCTGCGCAGAACGCGCCGTGCCCAGCGCAGGTTGAAGGTCCGCAGCGACTCCCCGATCCGGGTCCCGCCCGACCAGTCGGTGACCGTCTCGCTGACCCGGTGGATCGCGAGGTCGGGATCGCGCCCGCGCAGCTCATGGGTGATCCGGGTGAGCCGTGTCCCGAACACGAAGGACTCCGTCCGCACGCCCGAGGCCCGGGTCAGGGCCTGCACGAAACGGAGCAGGAGCCGGGCGTGGCGCTCCATCGAGCCCGAGACGTCGCACAGGACGACGATCGTGCGTGGCCTCCGGACGCGCCGCCGCCAGACCCAGGCCAGCGGGTCGCCGCCGGTGGCCAGGTTGCGCCTGAACATGGCCCGCGGTGCCAGGCGGCGCCCGTGCGCGTGGTGTTCGTAGCGGCGGGTGAGGCGCGTCTCCAGGCGCGGGCGCAGGAGGTCGATGAGCTTCTCGGCGTCGCGAAGCTCCGAGGAGCTCATCCGGTCGAACTCGCGGTGGCTGAACGCCTCGGCGTGGGAGAAGGCACGCGCGCCGGCTACCCTCCCCTCCCCGACTGCCTGGTCGCCCTCGTCCTCGTCCGACGGTTCGGCCCGCTCGGGCCGGCCGGCCCGGCGACCCTGGCGCTCGTTCGACGACTCGGGGGCGACGGCGCCCTTCTCGTGTTCCTCTTCTCGCGGCCGTTGCGCCTCCGCGCTGAGCGCGGTTGGCGCGATCCGGGCGACGTGGCGACGCCAGAACTGGTCGAAGACGGCATCGTAGACGGGCAGGTCGGCCCGACGCCGGCAGAGGATCGTGGAGCCGGCGGCGTGAACCTGCGTCCGGTCGCCGAGGTCGACGAGGGTCAGCGCTCGCGCGAAGTCGAGGGCGCCACCCACGTCCGTCGGGACGCCGGCGGATCGCACGGCGCGCGTGAAGAGGACGGCGTTCCTGAGGAAGACCGTGCCGTCGAACGCGGCGAGCGGGTCGGGCGCGGGGAGGCGCGTACCGGTCATCGGGCCCTGCCCGCTCAGAGCCCCGCCGCGGCGAGCTCGTCGACGTAGGCGGCGGCGGTCGCACCACGAACCCGGCGGACGTCCTCCTCGTATTTGAGGAGGACCCCCAGCGTCTCGTCGACGAGGTCCGGGGCGAGCTCGCGGGCGCCGAGAGCCAGGAGTGCAGCTGCCCAATCGAGCGTCTCGGCGACCCCGGGGACCTTGGTCAGGTCGGTCGTCCGGAGGCGCCCGACGAAGCCGACGACCTGGCCGGCGAGCCGCGCGGGCGTGGCCGGCACCCGGGCGAGAACGATCTCGATTTCCTTGGCGACGCTCGGGTAGTCGATCCAGTGGTAGAGGCAGCGCCGCTTGAGGGCGTCGTGGACCTCGCGCGTCCGGTTCGATGTGAGGATCACCCGCGGCGGGACCGCCGCCCGCACCGTCCCGATCTCGGGGATGGTCACCTGGAAGTCCGAGAGGATCTCGAGGAGATACGCCTCGAACTCCTCGTCGGCGCGATCGATCTCGTCGATCAGGAGCACCGGCGCGTGACCGGCCTCCGACGCCTCGAGAGCCTGGAGGAGCGGGCGCTTGAGGAGGAACGCGGGGCCGAAGATGTCGTGGGCGGTCGCGCGGTCGATCTCGCCGCGCGCCTCGAGGAGCCGGATCTCGAGCATCTGGCGAGCGTAGTTCCACTCGTACACCGCGGTCGTGACGTCCAGGCCCTCGTAGCACTGGAGCCGGATGAGGCGCGTATCGAGCGCCTCGGCGAGGGTCTTCGCAAGCTGTGTCTTGCCGACGCCGGCCTCCCCCTCCAGGAGCAGGGGGCGCTCCAGCGCCAGGGACAGGTAGAGCGACGTCGCGAGGCTCCGGTCAGCAACGTAGTCTCGGGCGCGGAAGGCGGCCTGCAGCCCGTCGATCGTGGCCAGCTCGGCGGGGAGCGCACGCGTCTCTTCCATCGTCCCTCGGTGTGGCGGCGGGTGGCCGGGATCGTACACCGCCGGGCCGGCGCGCCACGCCCACGCTTGGCGCCCGGATGGTGATCGGCCGGCCTCGCAGATTCTCAGCCGCCTCCCCGGCTCCGCAGCCTGGACTGGACGCGCTCGGCGAGCGATACCGACCTCGGCGCGACCACGACGCCGAGACGTCCCTCGCCGCTGACCACGACCGCCGCGCGGTAGGGGGCCCGGCCCGGCACGCTGCGCTCCCGCGGGAGCGGAATGCCCTTGCCCCGGATCGCAACCTCGTAGGTCGACCCCGCGACGTCCACCGCGACGCGCGCTTCCAGCAGCTGTCGCGTCCGGCCTGCAGGCGGGGGGTCGATCGTGATGCGGGCATCCAGGACGGTCGCATTTCCGTCGTCCGCCATGCCGCAGCTGAACACCCCGCGAGCCGGGGAAAGGCGCACATCCTCCGGCACGATCCGGGCATGCTTCCACGCCATGGTCGACGGCAGGACATCCGGCACCAGCCGCGCCACCAGGGACGCCGTGTCACCAATCACCGGGACGCGGACGCGGAGGCGGAGGCGCACGGCGTCGTCGTCCGCGTCCAACTCGACGGAGAGCAGCCGCGTGCCCGCAGCGATCCGGCCGACGATCGGCCCGAGGAGCCGGAACACCTCGTCCGGCACACTCGACCGGCCGTCGCGGAAGCCCGGAAACGTCGCGTAGGCGCGCTCGCCCTCGAGGAGAGTCGGCGGAGACGCGCCCTGCTCGTCCATGGCGATCAGCTCGGCAAGGGCGGCCGCGTCGCGCCGCAGGGCCCAGCGGAATCGCAGGCGCTGCGGCACCGTCAAGCGGGGCTCGAGGCGTCCGTAGTCTTCCCCGTAGTAGGTCTCGACGAACGACGCCACGGCCTGCGTGCAGGCCCCGCGACCCGCCTCGTCGAGGGCCAGGAAGCTCGCCCCGACGACTCGCAGCAGGTCGACCTTCAGGAGACGCAGCTGGAGCTCCTCCTTGAGATCGCTCCGGTCCGAGATGCGGACCAGGAGATCGAGCGCCCGCGCGCAGACCCGGATGCGGTCGCCGAAGGTGGCCCTGAACGTGATGTTGGCGTTGTTCGGACGCCGCACGGCGTGGTAGCAGTCGTAGTCGCCGAGGACGGACACCACTCCGGCCCGGACGTACGCCTCCAGGGTGAACGGCAGGTCGCTCCCGATGGGAAGGTCCTCGGGGAAACGAAGGCCGTGCTCCGTGATGAGCGTCCGCCGGAACAGCTTCGTGTTCGAGAGCGCATACATCGCGCCCGACCCGACGAGGTCGATCTGGGGCGCGGCATGTCGAAACACGGCGCCCGGCACGGAGCGATCGCCGACGGCGACCATCTTCCCGAGGACAACGTCCGATCCGTGGCGATCTGCCATCGCCACCATCCGCTCGAGTGCCTCACGGCCGAGGTAGTCGTCGGAGCCGAGGAAGAAGACGTAGCGTCCGGTGGCAGTCTCCAGCGCGCGGTTGCTCGGGGCGGCCGGACCTCCCGAGTTCGCCTGGTGCAGCACCGTGACCGACCCCGGGTGCCGCCGGGCGAAGCGGTCGAGCTCCCGTCCGCTGTCGTCCGTGGAGCCGTCGTCGACCGCGATGATCTCCAGTCGGTCGAGGCCGATGCTCTGGGTCACGACGGACGTCAGGCAGCGAGTGAGGTACGGCATCGTGTTGTAGACAGCCACGATGACGCTGACGTCGGGCGCGCTCATGCGTGACGGCCGCGCAGGATGCGGCCGTAGAGATCGTCGAGGATGGCCGCCTGGCGCTCCCACGTCCACTGCTGCAGGAGGTCCCCGTCATACGCCGCGCGGTAGCGAGACGGGTCGGCGAGCACGGCGCGCACTGCCCGCACGTAGTCAGCCACGTCCTGGGCCCTGAAGACCTCGCCCTGCCCGGTCCGGCGTGTCGTCTCGGCCATCGTCCGAACGTCGCTCACGACGAGCGGGAGGCGTGCGTGGGAGTACTCGAAGAACTTCGTGATGAGGGCGATCTCGTGGTTCGGCCAGTGGTGGATCGGGATCACGCCGGCGTCGGCAGCCGACAGGTAGCGCGTGACCTGGTCAAAGGGGACGTAGGGGAGTGCGTGGACCCGCTCAGAGACTCCGAGGCGTGCTGCACGCGCGAGCAGCCGGAGAAGGTATGGCGAGGTCGTGTTGGGGACCACGAGCGCAGCGTGGACACCGGGAAGATCCGGGAGCGCACTGATCATCGTGGCGAGTCCGCGCTGGGTCGCCGCGGCCCCGCTGTACACGAGGAGCGGGTCCGCCGCACCGACGCCGCAGTGGGCCCGCAGGTCGGGCACCTGCCCGGCGGAGGCGTCGAGGCCGGCCGAGTCCTCCGGCGCATTCAGCACCACGGTGGGGCGCTCCGCCAGGCCGTGGCGCTCCACGAGGAGTTCGGCGAGAGCCTCCGACACGGTCACCACCGCGTCCGCGTGCTTCGCGTGCTCGGCCTCGTGCAGACACTGGGCGGCGTGCCATCCCGGGGTCCTGCTCCACGGCCGGATCCCCGGCAGGTATTCGTGGGCATCCCAGATGAGCCCCACGGAGCGGCCCGCGGCCCGCGCCCGCAATGTCGCCCGGGCTCCGACGCCGAGCATTCGGAAGTCGTGCGCGTGGATCAGATCGGGCGCGAGTCCGTCGACGACGGGACCGTAGACCCGCTCGAGGGCCAGCAGCTGCGGGTCGAGACGCCTCCACGCTCGCGCGCCAAGCGCCCGCTTCCAGAAGGCGACGTATAGGTCCGCGGCCACCGTCTCCGCGCGTCCGCGCGCACGCGAGATGAAGCCGGCGCCACGTCGGCGCGCGACGGCCAGGAGGCGGCCCAGACCTTTGCGTCGGGCGGTGCGAGGCGAGGCCGCGGCCCGCCAGGGGGATCGCGCCTCAGGGTCGACGCCGGGCGTCTGCGGGCCCGGAGGCGGCGCGGCGACGACGCCGGGCGACGCGACCGGCAGGGGCAGGAGTCGGACGTCCGCTAAGCCGAGCGTCCATGCGTGAGAGTCGTCGTCCGGGGAGCGTCCAACGAGGACGACGTCCCAACCCGCGGCCGCCGCGGATCGGGCCACCTTCTGGGCCCGGGAATCGCCGCTCACGGCATTGTCGACGAGCATGACGATCCGGCCGCGGACGCGGGGCCGAGGTGGAGTTCCCGGCTCTGGGATCATGGAGGCGAGGCACCTGCTGGTCCAAGGTGAAGCGCGGTGGGCGCCCGCGGCCGTTGCCCGCACGTCTTCGGCCCGGCGAGAGAGCACGCTGCTGGCCGCATCATCGCACAGCACCTGCCACACCTCCCGGCGTCCACCGGAGCAGGGCGAGGAGAGGCTACACTCCCGGGGTGACCCACCCGCGTCGCGACCCGCCGGAGTTCGTCGTAGCGGCCGCGCGCGCGCGCGCCGCCGCCCGAGCCGCTCGGGATTGGACGCGCGCGGACGCGCACCGCGTGGAGATCGAGGCGGCCGGGTGGAAGGTGATCGATCGCGGGGCGGGCTTCGACCTCGAGGCGACATCGCCGCCCACGGTCGAGGAGGACGGCAACGTCCGCTACGGCACCGCGCGCGACGTCCCGTCCGTCCTCGAGGAGGCTCCGTCGGCCCGGTTCTCCGTCGAGCTCGTCGCCGATGACTGGCCGCACGAGCTCGCCCGGGCGCTGGCGGGCCTTCGCGCGCATGCACCGGACGGGACACAGGTCGTGATCGTGGCCAACTCCCCTTCCCCGGAACAGGCTGCCCGGCTCGCTCCGGCGAGCCCCGACCTTGCCCCCATCGCCGGCATGCAGCCCGAGGTCTGCTGGACCAGCACGCGGCTGGGCCATGCGGCGGCGCGCAACATCGGCCTCCGGCGCGCGCGCGGCGCGGTCGTGATCCTCGCCGACATCTCGGTCGAGCTGCGGGGCGATGCCCTGAGCCAGCTCGAGGCCGCGCTCGCCGATCCCGGCGTGGCCGTCGCGGGCGGGTTCGGGCTCGTTTCCGCCGACCTGCGCCGCCTCGAGCCTGCCGATGGGCCCGACGTCGACATCATCGAGCTCGACTGGCTGGGATTCCGTCGTACCGACTTCACCGCCCTCGGCCCCCTGGACGAGAAGTTCGTCTACTACCGCCACCTCGACACGTGGTGGAGCCTGCTGTTGCGCGCCGGCGAAGAAGGACAGGCCGCCCGGCGCGCGGTGCGCGTCGACCTGCCCCTCGCACGCCATGCCCGTCGCAGCTGGGCCGACCTGCCGGACGCCGATCGCGACCGGCTCTCGCGCCGCAACTTCTACCGGGTGCTGGATCGCTTCCGCGATCGACCTGACCTCCGCTCGGGCCCCACCTGAACGGCGACCATCCGCCGGCCCGCCCACCGCGAACAGGGGGGCGTGGAAGCTCTCGTCGCGATGCCGGCACTCCTCGGCGCCCCCGGGCAAGCACGCGGTGGCCATCTTGCCGGTTGGTATACTCGCCCGCAAGGCCCGACCAGCGCCGACCCTGATGGGGACCTCGGCGTCCTCCGGGTTCTCGTGTCGGACACGACGGAGGTACGTTTGCCGGACCACGTCCTCACACCCCCCCTCGATGCGCGTCGCGCGGAGGAGGCCGTCCTTCTCGCGCAGATCCGCGAGAAGGACGAGCGGGCGATCGAGACCCTCTATGCCCGGTACTCGGGTCCCCTCTACTCGCTCGCCTACCAGGTGACCGGGGCCGACCGTTTCGCCCAAGAGGTCGTCCAGGAGGTCTTCGTGGCCGTCTGGAAGGATGCCGGGCGTTTCGATCCCAGCCGCGGCGCCCTCTCTTCATGGCTCTTCGCGCTCGCCCGCCACAAGGCGATCGACCTCGTGCGCAAGGAGGCCAATGTCCGCAAGCACACGGCGAACGTGGACCTGGAGTTCCGCGAGGCGGACGACGACGTCGACCAGGAGGCGTGGCTCCGCCTGCGCCGGGACACGGTCCGCGCGGCGATCCTCCAGCTCCCCGAGGCGCAGCGCACGGCCCTCGAGCTGGCGTTCTTTGCCGGACTGACCCACGTCGAGGTCTCCGAGAAGCTCGACATCCCCCTCGGGACGGCCAAGACCCGGATCCGCACGGCGCTCCTCAAGCTCCGCGACATCCTGGGCCCCAGCGTGTCCGAGATCGACCCTCGAGAGACTCCATGGACCACGGAACCTACCGCGAACTAGCCGGCGGGGCGGCCCTCGACGACCTGGATCCCGCGGAGCGCGCGAGATTCGACGACCACCTCGGCGGCTGCGCCGACTGTCGGGCCAGCGCGCGGGAGCTCGTCGACGTCACGGGCCTCCTGGCGCTTGCCGTCCCCCACCGGGCCCCGCCTCCGTCGCTGCGAGACGCCGTGCTCGCCGCCGTGGCCGCCGCCGAACGCCGCCCAGTCGGGATCCCAGCCGCCGCGCTGGCGACCGCGGGCGGGACGGCGATCCCCTCCCCTGCCGGATGGTCCGCGGCCCGCCCGGCTTCGCCATCCGTCCGGCCCGCGACGCACGCCGGGGAGCCCGGCGGTCTCGCCGCATTCCCCCGCGGGCTGACTCGCGATCGTCGCATCGCCCTCGCCGGGCTGGCAGTCGCCGCGACCCTGGTCGTCGCGGTCGGCGCTCTTGGCTTCACGGCCGCCGGGCTCAACGACCGTCTCGCGCAAACGGCGGCCGAGCGCGACGCGGCAGTCGCCCGGCTGGCCGCAACCGACGGCGCGATGGCCGTCGTGCTGGCCCCGGACCACGCGACGGTTGCCCTCGCGCCGGCTCCGATGGCAGGCCAGGCGACCATCTACGTGGTCTACCGCCCGGGAACGCCGGAGGCCTGGCTGATGGCCGACGGCCTCCCCGCGACACCCCCCGGAACCGTCTACCAGCTCTGGTCTGCCGACGCAGATGGCGTCCATGGTCTCGCGACCTTCACCTGCGACGGCATCCACGCGTGCCTCGCGCCATTCGGCGTTGACCTGGTGAACGCCAGCGCCACGATGGTCACGCTCGAGCCGACCGGCGGCGCGCAGGGCACGCCAGGCCCGCAGGTCGCTTTCGGTGAGCTCGCGGGCTGAGCGTCCTCAGCCTTCGTCCGGTCCCGCGGGCAGCGCGCCCTCGTGCCTGAGCAGGCGCCGCTTCGCGGCGAGCCCGCCGGCATAGCCCGTCAGCGAGCCGCCGGCGCCGACCACCCGGTGGCACGGTACGACGATCGAGAGCGGGTTGCGGGCGACGGCCGACCCGATCGCACGAGCTGCGCCGGGCCTCCCGATCCGCGAAGCCAGCTCGGCGTAGGTCAGCGTGCTCCCGCGCGGGATGGCCCGAAGCTCCTGCCAGACGCGCCGCTGGAACGGCGTCCCGTGCCGGAAGGCGAGCGGGATGTCGCGGGGCTCCCCGGATGCCGTGCCGGAACAGCGGGGCGGTGGATCGCCGCCGCACGCCGCGTCGAGCGCGTCCGTTATCCCGCCGAACGCGTCCGGGTCCTCCTTCCACGAGGGGTCGATCTTCGGACCGTGGCGATGCCCGGGGAGATAGCAGCCGGTCAGGACCGTCCGCTCCGCGGTGTCGCGCTCGCCGACGAGCAGCAGCTCGCCGAGCGGTCCGACATGGCGGGTGTACAGGGTCGCGCTCACGGAGCACCTCCTCGGATGGCCCGGCCGGAACCTCGATCAGCAGGGCGCGCGGCAAGCGACGCCCAGAGATGGTGGACGGCGTACGAGCGCCACGGGCGCCAGCGCTCTGCGCGGGCCGCCAGGTCCCGGCCGCCGGGCGGGCCACCGCGCGCGAGGAGCGCCCGACGGAGCGCGACGTCGCCGGCGAGGAGGATGTCGGGGTCGCCGAGCGCCCTCATCGCCACGTAGCCTGCCGTCCACGGGCCGATGCCCTGGATGGACCGGAGTCGCGCCGCCGCGGCGTCCCGGTCGGCACCGGCGTCGAGCACGAGATCCCCCGCCGCCACGTCGACGGCCAGCCGGTGGAGCGCGGCCCGGCGCATCGCCGGCCCGGGCAGCTCTGCCGGATCGAGGGCGGCCAGGTCGAGGGCGGAGGGGAAGAGACGGGTCAGGCCGTCCCTCGGCACAGGCAGCCGCGCCCCATGGGCGGCGACAAGCCTGCCGGCGAGGGTCCGGGCAGCCGCGACCGTGATCCCCTGGCCGAGCACGGCACGGACCGCCAGCTCGAACGGGTCGGAAGCTCCGGGTGAACGCCGGCCCGGCGCAGCTCGCACGAGGTCCCGGAGAAGCGGCTCCTCCGCGAGCGTGGCCACGACGGCCACGGGGTCCGCATCGAGATCGAGGAGGCGCCGGCAGCGCGCGACGGCCGGTCCGAGGTCGCGGGGGTCCGCGAGCGTGAGCGTGCAGCAGACTGCCTCGCCGTCGTCGGCGAGCTCCGCGATCGCCGGGCCGTGGGGGAGGCGCAGCGTGCGCCGGTAGGTGCCGGCTTCGACCGCCTCCACGCCCGGCACGGCGCGCGCCGCGAGGAACGCGTGGAGCTCGTGCCAGGCGAACGGCTCGCGGCGTGCCAGGCGCAGCATGATGCGGCCGGCGGGCGTGGCGGCGCCCGACCTGCGCCGCTCACGAAGCGCCGTGGGCGTCGTGGCGAACACCTCCCGGATCGTGGCGTTGAACTGGCGAAGCGAGCCGAAGCCCGCGGCGAACGCGACATCGGTGACGGGCAGATCACTGGTCTCGAGCAGGAGCCGCGCCACGTGCGCCCGCTGCGCACGGGCAAGTGCGAGTGGACCGGCTCCGAGGTCGGCCAGCAGGTGGCGCCTGAGCTGGCGCTCGCTGTAGCCGAGGTGGCGGGCGAGACCCGGCACGCCCTCGCGCTCCACCACGCCATCGCCGATGAGTCGCATGGCCCTGCCGGCGAGGTCCCCGCGAAGGTCCCACGCCGGCGAGCCGGGGACCGCCCCCGGAATGCACCGCTTGCACGCTCGGAAGCCGGACCCCTGTGCCGCGGCGGAGGTCGGGAAGAAGCGCACGTGCTCGGGGCGCGGCGTGGTGGCCGGGCAGCTGGGCCGGCAGTAGATCCCGGTAGACGTCACGCCGGTGAAGAACCAGCCGTCGAACCGCGGGTCGCGGCTCTGCACCGCGCGGTACCGCCCGGCGAAGTCGAGGTCATCGGTCATGGCCGGAGGATGGCACCCATCGGGTCGCCACGCCAGCGGTTTTCGGCCATCTCGTGCAGTGGGCTGGCCACCGCACGGACCGGAGCGGTCGGACGAGGGCGCCCGGGCCGCCTAGCGCAGGGCGGACCCGACGGCCACGCCCCCGGCGATCGCCACGCCGACCGCCGCGATGGCGAGCACCCGGGCGAGGGCCACGAGGCGTGGGTCGGCCACCGACGCCAGCCCGCGGACGACGCCCGCGCCGGTCCGCGAGGCACCGGCGGGTTGCTGCCAGTACGACGCCAGAGTCGCCCGGATGGGCGGCATCACGAAGCCCAGCCAGAGCCCCGCGGCGAGGCCGCCCACGTGCGCCGCGTTGTCGATGGGCGCGCCGAGCGCGTTGAACCCGAAGCCGATGACGAGGTTCAGGACGACGAGGAACCCGATCTGGCTCATGATCGCGCGTCCCCGCCGGTCGAGGACGGGCCGGTGGACGGCGCTCACGGCGACGAGCGCCCCGCACAGCCCGAAGATCGCCCCGGAGGCCCCCACGCTCGGGCCGTCGCCCCCGAAGACCAGGCTGGCCGTGGAGCCGGCCGCCGCCGTCAGAACGTAGAGCAGGAGGAAGCGGACCGAGCCGTACAGGCGCTCGACGAGGGGGCCGACGAGGTACAGGAAGTACATATTGAAGAGGAGGTGGAGCAGGCTCCCGTGGACCAGGACGGGTGTCACGAGGCGCCACCACTCGCCGGCCGCGAGGCCCTGCTTGTCCAGCCAGAGGCCCAGGAGGAGGTCCCGGCCGCCGGGCTGGAACGCCAGGAAGGAGATGACGACGGTCAGGCCGATGATCGCGTAGCTCACCCTCGGGGAGGCGTCGTCCGCGCGGCTGCGCGAGAACCAGCGTCCCGCAGCGCGCTGATCACCCAGCTCCTTGCTGAGCCAGCCGAGGCGTGACGCGATCTCGGCGCGATCCTGGGCCGGCGCGCGACGCTCGGCCTCGCGGTAGGCGTCGCGCGCCGCGCGGAGGTCCCCCTCGCGCACGCGGGCCGCCGCGACCTGGCGGAAGGCACGGTACGTGATCGGGTTCTCCGGGAGCCGCGCCGCCTGCTCCCAGCACTGCCGGGCACCCTCGTCGTCGTCGAGGCGGTAAAGGGCCTCGCCCGCGCCGACGAGGGCGGCCGCCGTGAGTCCTGGATCGGGCATCCCGACGAGGCGCGCGTAGGCCGCCCTCGCGGCTGCGTACTCCCCCGAGGCGAGGAGCTCGTCGGCACGGGCGAGCAGCGCCGCCGCAGTGGCGCGATCCAGGGGCCCCGGGGTCAGGGGGTCGGTCGTCGTGCGGCCGGTCATCGGGCGACCGTAGCAGAAGGCGCGCGCGGACGCGGCGCTAGACTGCCCGGCATGTGCGGACGGTTCACCCAGCAGCGCCCGAGCTCCGAGCTCGCCTCCCTCTTCGCCGCAGTGGACCTTGCCGAGAGCCCGGGCGGACGGTACAACCTCGCGCCGCAGCAGGCCGGGCTCGTCGTCGTCGAGCGCGATGACCTGCGTCGCGCGGTCGTCCCGTACCGGTGGGGCCTCATCCCCTCGTGGGCCAAGGACGCCAGGATCGGCAACCGGCTCATCAACGCCCGCGCCGAGACCGTCGGCAGCACGCCAGCCTTCCGGGCCTCGTTCGCGAAGAGGCGCTGCATCGTCCCGGCCGACGGCTTCTACGAGTGGGAGCGAGCGACTGCCTCGATCCGCCAGCCGAACCTGATCCGGCGTGTCGACGGCGAGCCGATGGCCTTTGCCGGTCTCTGGTCGATCTGGCGCGACCCGGCCGAGCCCGACGGGGAGCCGGTGCGGACCTTCTCCATCATCACGACGCCGGCGAACGCCACGCTTGCGCCGATCCACGACCGGATGCCTGCGATCCTGCCGGCCGCGGCGTGGTCGACCTGGCTCGACCCGGCGCCGCCAGCACCGGGCGAGCTGCTCGCCCTCCTCACGTCGGCACCGGACGACCTCCTCGAGCGCTTCGCGGTCAGCCGCCGGGTGAACAACGCTCGCAACGAGGGTCCCGACCTCATCGTCCCCCTCGGCCCGGGAAACACGCACGCCGTGGCGCCGACCGCCGGCTGAGCCGAACCCGGAAGGTCAGCCCGTCGCAGGCTCCCAGCCGCCGAGCGCGGTCGCGGACGCGAACGCCTCGGCTGGCGCAACCCCCCTGTCGAGCGCCGCCGCGTACCGCCCCACGAGCGCCGCGAACGCCCCGTCCGGGTCCTCCGGCGGAGCCTCCACGACCGTGGCGCCGGCGTACGCCACGTCGGGTCGGCTTCCCGGAGCCGCGACGACGAAGAGCGCGGCGTCGGCATACGCCGCCGCGTCCGCAATGACCGCGGCCGTGCCGTGGGCGAGAGGCTCCACCACGACGACGACAGCGTAGTCCCGCAGGTAGCGCATGCCGAGCGAGAGGTCGGCGGGCTCGAGGATCGGGCCGGCCGGGACGGTGGGGGCGCCCGAGCGGACGTTGGCCACCGCGGCGGCGTCCCCGTCTGCCAGCAGGGCCGGCACGAGGTCGTCCTCATCTTCGCCGCCCGTCTCGTCGGTCACACCGGGATCCAGCGCGAGGGCGGTGGCATGGGCTGCGTCCCGGAGGACGGCCAGGTGCCCCACGCCCGCACGGGCGAGCGCGAGCAGGAGCTCCTCGCCCGCGCCATCCTCGCCGGCCTTGGTCACGAGCTCCACGGCCGACCCGTCTGCCACGGCGGCCGCGGCGATCTCGGGCGCAAGCCCGGTTGCCCGGCCCCCGCCCGCTGGATCCGGCTGGAAGGCGGCACTGCCCACGACGACGATCACCACGTCAGCCTACCAGCAGGCGGGCGCCAACGCGGACGCCGGCGCGAGGGCGGGGTGCGCGACGACGGTTCCCGCGGCACGAGGGGCGTCGGTGCCGGACCCGCGGCGGGAGTGCGGTCAGTCGTCGTGCGGCGTCTCCATCGGCTCCGGCGACTCCTCCCCGTGGGGCGTCTCGTCCTCGTCCGGGGTCTCGGTGGGCCGCGGCGTCCGTGTCGGCCGAGGTGACTCCGTGGCCGGCCGGGTCGGCTCCTCCGTCCGCTCCGCTCCGTGCGTCTCGCTTTCGTCGGGCGATTCGCCTGCCGCTGGCGAGGCGCTCGGCGAGGGCGATGGACTGAGGGTCGGCGACGGTGAGGCGGTCGGCGAGGGCGATGGGCTCGCGACCGGCGCCAGGGAGGGAGTCTCCGGCGGGCCATCCACGAGGTGCGCGAGGGTGCCGACGCCGAGCGCTCCGGCCCCCACCGTGCCGGCCAGCATGACCAGGACGATGGCCATGGCCGGGAGGCGCGCCCCGAGCGGCCGGCCGCCCGTCCACGCAACCCGCCAGATGTCGGCCACGGCCGCGAGCACGCCGGAGATGGCGCCGCGACGCGCGGCCGAAACGGCAGCCAGGACCGGGCGCGGAGTCGGCTCGGCGGCCACAGCGGCCATGACCCGATCCTCGAACCCGGTGGTCGGGGCGACGTCGTCGGTGGAGGCGAGCCACTCGAGCTCGCGTGCCGCGCGCAGCATCTCTGCCTGCTGGCCGGCGCCTTCGGTCGCGGACAGCTCATCCGGACGGAAGCGGTCATGCCGATCCCGGCGGTCGCCCATCACGACACCCCTTCCGCCTCGAGGGCGCGGCGCAGGCGCTGCAGGCCCCGGTGGAGGTGCGTCTTCACCGTCCCCAGCGGGCGATCGCTCTGGGCGGCGATCTCCGCGAGCGAGAGCTCGGAGAAGAAGCGCAGGATGAGAACCTCCCGGTAGGGCTCGTCGAGCCTGGCGACGGCCGTTCGGATCGCGGCGGCACGCTCCGAACGGACGGCAAGGTGCGCCGGGTCCGGAGGGCCGCCGAATGCCGCCGCGAGGGCGGCTTCCCCCACGCCGTCGCGCCGTCCCGTGCCGTCCTCACCGCCGCCCGGCCGGGGGTCGATCCAGGCGACCGGCCGGCGTCGGGAGGCGCGGCGTACCGCGATGCGCGTCGCAATTCGCGAGAGCCAGGCCCCGAACGGCCCGTCTCCGCGCCACGTCCCCAGCGCGCGATAGGCGGTCACGAACGCCTCCTGAGCAGCATCCTCGGCCTCGTGGAGGTCGCCGAGGATCCGGTAGCACGTCCGGACGGTCGCGCGCGACTCGCGCTCGACGAGGACGCGGAAACGGTCCGCGTCCCCGGCAAGGACTGCGGCCGCGACACTGCGCGCTTCGGGATCGTCCGAGGGCGCACCGTCGAGGCGCAACGGATCACCTGCGGTCTGGATCGTTCGAGCTCCTGGTGCATCGAGACCCGCCGGGCGGGGAGCCGGTTGGGACGATACGCGATCCGGGTATCACCGATCCGAATCGTCGTCATCTGCGTGCTCCTCGCCCGGCGGGCCGCCGGTGTATGGGGCGGCCAGGGACTAGTCGTCGCTGGCCGAATCTGGCCCGCCGTCGTCGTGGCCGGAGTCCGAGTCGTCGTCCCCGCCGTCGTGATCGTCCCCGCCGTCGTGATCGTCCCGCTGCCGTCGTGATCGTCGCTGCCGTGGTCCTCGTCAGCGTCGTCGTCGGATTCCTCGTCGGAGTCCATGGGGTCACTGTGACGCGGCTCGTTCGTCGCGCCCGGCTTGGCGGTGCCGTCGGGGTTCGACGTCGCGGCCGGCCCGGCGGTCCCGTCGGGCTCCGCGGTCTCGGCCGGCTCCGCCGACTCGCTGGGCTCGGCGGTCTCCTCCGGCTCGCCCGTCGGGTCGCCGGACGACGTCGCGGTGGCGTCCGGCGAAGCCGTCACGCCCCCGCTGGGATCATCGCTGGAGAACGTCGCGGCGGGTGCCACGTCCGGCGACGCCGGGGCGAAGACAGCGTTCGCGGCGAACGCTGCTCCGGCGACCAGAAAGACGGACACTGCGGCCGCCGCCGCGCCGCGGACGATGCTGGGTCGGATGCGATCCATGCGAACAGGCTCCTCCGGTGGGCGCGGGTCGGTGGATCCGGGATCCCGCGATGCCGGTCAGCACGACCGGTCCTCTATCCCACCTGAGGCGGCCCAACGGCGGAAGGTTTCGAGTGGGGAGCCCTCACGCCGCCGGCGCGTCCTCTCGCTCGATCTCGACGTCGCCGACCCCCAGCGCCTCCACGTCCGCCGCCACGGCATCAGCGTCCCCGACGACGACGACGCCGAGGCGCTCCAGGTGCAGGTGCGCCATGGCCACCTCGCGCACGTCGGCCGCCGTGACCGCCTCGATTGCCGGGCGGTACCGCTCGAGCTCGTCGTCAGGCAGCTCGTACGTAACGAGCCCGCTCACGGCCGACACCACGGGGCCAGGCGTCTCGAAGCGCAGCGGGAAGACACCCACGAGGTAGTCACGCGCCGCCCGCAGCTCCCCTTCGCTGGGCTCTGTCTCGCGCATCCGGCGCAGCTCGGCCAGCAGGTCGGCCAGCGCAGGGGCCGTCGCCTCGGTGTTGACGGCCGCCCGCGCGGTGAAGGGGCCGCCGAAGCGCCGCAGGTCGAAGCCCGCCCCGGCCCCGTAGGTGTAGCCCTTCTCCTCGCGCAGCCTCATGTTGAGGCGGCTGTTGAAGAGGCCGCCGAGGATCGAACTCATGACCGCGACGGCATGGAAGTCCGGCGTCCGCCGCGGCAGGCCCGGGTGCCCCACCCGGAGCTCTGACTGAACGGACCCCGGGCGGTGGACGATCCGGACCGTCGGACTGTCCAGCCTCCCGCGGATGCGCGGCTCGGGAGGCCGCGCCGTATGGGGCACCGGCGCCAGGTCGCCCAGCACAGGCTCGAGGATGGCTGGCAGGTCGACCGCGCCGAGGTCGCCGCCGATCACGAGGGCCGCCCGCTCGAAGCCCGTCCAGCTCCCGTACGCTGACGCAGCGAGTCCGGCGTCGATGCCGACCACCGTGTCACGCAGCCCGCCTGACGGCCGCGCGTACGGGCTCGCCGGGTCGTAGATCAGGGCGAGATATGCCTCCTCGGCGCGCCGCGCCGGGTCCGCCTTCGCCTGGAGCAGGTCGTTGAGGCGCTGATCCCGGAGTCGCTCCACCTCGTGGGGCGGGAAGGCGGGTTCACGGACGATCTCCGCCAGCAGCTCCAGCGCCGGAGCCAGGCGCTCGGCAGGCACCTCGACGCCGATCAGCGTGGCGTCCCATCCGGCCTCGGCCCTGAGGGACGCCCCGAGCCGCTCCGCGGCTTCGACGAGGGCGAGGGCATCGCGCCGGCGGGTGCCTTCCGTCAGGGCGCGGGCGGCGATGACGGTGACGCCCCCGCTCGCCGCCGGTTCGTCGACTGCCCCCATGGGCAGCACGAGGCTCGCCGTCACGAGCGGCCTGCCCGGGAGGTGCACCGTCAGGACCGGCAGCCCGCCCGAGAGGCGCCCGCGGTCGACGGCAGGGAAGGTGAACGATCGCGGCGTACCTGGGACCGGGCGCCGTCCAAGGGCCGCCTCGAGCCGATCCGTCGTGCTCATGCGTCGCCCTCCGGGGCATCGGTCGGGACCACGCCGGTGCCGTCTCCGTCATGGCTCCCGGCGGTCGCCGCGGGGACGTAGGTCAGGATCACGCGGTTGTGCTCCCCTAGCAGGTCGGTGCAGGCCGCCCGGACATCGGCCGCCGTGACCGCGAGGTATCGGTCCAGCTGCCGGTTGATCTCGTCGGGCTCGTCGAGGAGCGTTGCGAACATGCTGAGTCGGTCCGCCCGCTCCGCCACGTGCTGGAGGGATCCGAGCTCGTCGGACTCGATGAGCGCCTTCGCGCGCAGGAGCTCGTCCTCGGTCACATCCTCGTCGGCAAGCCGCGCGATCTCCGCGAGGAACGCGGCCTCGACCGCCTCCTTCGTGGCGTCCGGACGAACGGTCGCCCAGCCCATGAAGACCGAGGGGCCGGAGGCGAACGGGAGCACGAATAGGGTCACGTCCTGGGCGATCCTGCCCTCCCGCACGAGACGCCGGTGCAGCCTGCTGCCCTTCCCGCCGGCGAGCACCTGGCACGCGATCTCCAGCGCATAGAGGCGCTCGTCGCCGAGAGCCGGCGCTCGGTATGCCGCGAAGATCCGCGGCAGGGGAACCCGGTCCACGACGGTCTCGCGGCGCTCCCCGCCGAGCGTCATGGGCAGCGGCTCCACGGCGAACGGAGGGATCTCAGGGTTGGCCGGGATCGCGCCGAAGTACTGCTCCACCCAGGTGCGAGCCTGGGACGGGTCGACGTCGCCGACGATCGAGAGGACGGCGTTGTTCGGCGCATAGTGCGCCCGGAAGAACTCAGTCACGTCCTCGAGCGAAGCCGCGTCAAGATCCTCCATGGACCCGATGGTCGGGTGGTGGTACGGATGCCCCGGCGGGTAGAGGTGGGCCAGGATCTTCTCCTGCCACGATCCGTACGGCTGATTGTCGTAGCTGAGGCGCTTCTCGTTCTTGACCACCGCCCTCTGGTTGTCCAGGTTCTCCTGGCTCAAGGCGTCGAGGAGCGTCGCGAGGCGGTCGGCCTCGAGCCAGAGCGCGAGCTCGAGCTGGTGGGAGGGCACCGTCTCGAAGTAGTTCGTGCGGTCGAGCCAGGTCGTCCCGTTCATCGTTCCGCCGGCCGCCTGGACAAGCGCGATGTGCTCGGCCTTCGCGACGTGGCGACTGCCCTGGAACATGACGTGCTCGAAGAGATGGGCAAACCCGGTCCGGCCCGGCTGCTCGTGCTTGCTCCCGACGTCGTACCACACGTTCACGGCCACGACCGGGACGAGGTGGTCCTCGCTGATGATCAGGCGGAGGCCATTCGAGAGGCGCTCGTCGGTGAACGGCACGACGGGGACAGGCATGCGGGCCTCGGCTGCTGGGTGCTGGGGCATCTGCCGCGCGGGTCGGGCAATTGTAGGGCGGGAGCCCGGCCGGCGCCCCGGCGGGCGGTGCCGGGAGTCCCCGGCTCAGCCGGGGAGCAGCACGAGCAGGGCCGCCCCGGCGAACCCAATGGCCGATGCGGCGAGGAAGATCGCCAGCGCCTTGGTGCGGTCCGCGCGCCGTGCTCCGGAGACCTCGACGCTTTCCACGCGGCCAAGGGCCCCGAAGTTCCGGACTCCGGCCATGCCAAAGGCGGCGCAGAAGCCGAGGCGCGCCTGGAGGAGCCCGACCGCTCCTCCCGCGAGGGGCAATCCGACCAGGAGCCGCAGGAGCGGCGGCGCGCCCGAGGCGAGAAGGGCGACCGCGAGCGCGGCCGCCACGGCCAGCCCGAGGTACCCGGCCCGACGGCGGCGGGCAATCTCCGCTGGTCCGATATTGCAGACGCCCGGGCGATAGCCATCGGTGCCTGCGTCGTAGGAGATCTGCGGCATGGTCATGCCTCTTGTTCGGGCCCCAGGCCGAAGCGGTTTGCGGTGCCGCGAGGGAGTTGGCGGGTCAACCGCGCGACGCCGCGTCGCGCGTCGGACCCAGGCGCACATAGGGATTCCCGCCTGCGTTCGCCCCGTCGACGGCGCCGGCCTTTCCGCGCAGGAAGGCCAGGCGCTCCCCGGCCAGGCGGCCGTTTCGCGTCGTGAAGGCGAGCGGGTCCTCCGTTGCCTCGAGGGGATGGTCAGGCTCGTCCGGCTCGGCCGAGACCAGCCAAAGGGCGCCGTCCCGCCACTCGACGCGGACGCGGTCGTCGAACTCGATGTCCAGGTACTCCCCGACGAGCTCGCCCAGATCGGGCGGGCACGGCCGGGGCGGCATCTCGGCAGCTGCCCGGGCCCGGGCAGCCCGAACGGGGACGAGCGCGGCCTCGAGGAGCTGCCCGGCCAGCTGCGAGGCGGGCCCGATCCCGTTGAGGAGGACGATCGCGCCCGCCCGGTCCTCGACCCGGAAGGAGACGTTGGAGGTGAACCCGTGCAGGGAGCCGGAGTGACCGGTCGTCACCAGGCCCGACGCCCGGCGCGTTGCGTACCAGCCGAGGCCCTGCGCGTCGGTCCACGCCACCTGCTCCGAGTCCGTGAGGAACGTCGGGCGCTGCATCTCGGCGAGCGTCGCCGGGGCGAGGACGGCGCCGGGTCCACGCTCGCGGAGCCGCGGGTCGGCGGCGAGCTGGGCGACGATCCAGCGGGCAAGGTCCTCCACCGTCGACCACAGGCCGCCGTCGCCCTCCATCGCCGCAGACGGCAGCAGGCGCGCGGCGGGCGGGCGGTCGGCGAAGGACCGGGCGTCGTAGCCCACGGCGCCGCGGGTGCCGATCCCCGGATCCGGGTCGTAGGCCGTCGAGGTCATCCCGAGGGGCTCCAGGATCTGGCTCGCAACGTGGTCCGGGAGCGGCCGCCCCGTCGTGCGCCGCACCACGGCCGCAAGCAGCTCGAAGGCGAGGTTGGAGTACTTGTACGCCGACCACGGGGGAATGGCGACCGCGACCCGGTGGAGGGCTGCCAGGAGCTCGTCCGGCAGCAGAATCGGCCATGCCCTCGGGTCGTCCCCCGGCAGCTCGCCCTGCAGGCCGGACATGTGGGTCAGCAGGCCTCGCAGCGTGACATCCTCCAGGGGCCCGAACGGGTTGCTCGCCCGCCGGAACTCCGGGAGGTGCGCAACGAGCGGGTCGTCGAGCCGCAGCGCCCCCGCGTCGCGGAGCTGGAGAACTGCCGTCGCCGTGAACGTCTTCGTGATCGAGGCGATCCGGTGCAGGACTGAACTGGACTGGGGCCGCGCCGTCTCCTGGTCGGCGAATCCGACGCCGAGCGACCACGCCAACCCGTCACCGGCCACGACGCCGACGGCCGCCCCGGGGAGCCGGTGCTCGCGGACGAAGGCGCGCGTCCGCTCCTCGAGCTGGTCGCGGACCGGGGCCAGGATGACGGGGCCGTCCATGGCCGCCATCGTAGCGACACGGGCCCCGGGCGACGGGGGTGCGGCGCCGCCGACCCCGGCTACTTCAGCGTGCTCACGCTCCAGACCTGGTCCAGGACGTAGGCGCCGTCGGTCGTCGGGTTGGTCAGGTTCGGCTGCGCCTGCTTGAGCACGATGTACGGGTGGAGCCGCGCCTGGGCGAGCTGCGCGCCCACGAACGTCAGCTCGACGACGACCGCCTCCTGGGTCTGGCGGCTCCAGTCCTGCCCGAACAGGAAGTTGCCGTGACTGGAGATCACGAAGCGGGGGTCCGTCTCGCCCTTCGTGATCGAGACGGCCGCCGCCCAATGGGTCCCGTGGCCCACGACATGGTCCGCGCCGGCGTCCCAGAACAGCCGCATCTGCTCCCGCTGCCGAGCCGTGAAATTCGCGTGGTACTCGGGCCAGCCCCACTGGGGGACGACGACGACCACGTCGGCGACCTCGCGCGCGGCCGAGACCCCAGCCCGGACGTTCTCCTCGTCGAGGTACGCCACGCCCGGAGTCGAAGCGTCGGCCCGGGCGGACCCCGGGATCTCGTTGAAGCCGACGAACGCGAAACGGATGCCGCGGACGTCGACGACGGCCGCCTTGAGCGCCTGCTTGAGGTTCATCCCGGCCCCGAACGTCTGCACCCCGTTCGCCTTGAAGAGCGCCCGCGTCTCC
This sequence comes from uncultured Chloroflexia bacterium, assembly GCA_963698595.1. Classification (GTDB taxonomy): domain Bacteria; phylum Chloroflexota; class Limnocylindria; order Limnocylindrales; family CSP1-4; genus CTSoil-043. Next base: position 458,202 of record CAVORL010000006.1, on the reverse strand, counting down.
TTCAGGGCGTCGACGCCCTGGTCCGTCATGTGGTTTGACGCGAGGGTCACGACGTCGACGCCCGCACCCGCGAGGAGCGGCGCCACCGCCGGATCGATCGAGAAGACCGTGCCCGTGTCGTGCTGCGTGAAGCTGCTCGTCATGGGGCACTCGAAGTCGTTCAGCGTGATCTCGGCGTCGGACACGAGGGCTCTGACGGCGCCGGCATCGTCCGAGCGCTTCGCCTCGACGACCGGCCAGCCGTTCCCGTCGGGGCCGTCGAAGCGCCGATCCACCCCGATCCCCGTGTACTCTGCCGTCCCACCATCGAGGACCCAGTCCCAGCCCCTCCCGAGCGTGTTGGCCTGGTGGCTCACGCCCCGGTCGGGACACGTGTCGCCCGTCGAGACGAGCGTGCGCACCTCAGCCGGGTCGAACGCGGGCCATTCGACGTCTGCGGCTGCCGTGGCCGCCAGCGGGTACGGCCGCTCGCGGACAGTCGGGGCGCCGAAGAGGTCGGCATCGTCGATGCGCAGCACCTTCACGAGCGGCGTGACGAGGCTCGCCGGCAGGAGGCCGTAGCGCGGCGTGCCGGCCCGCACCGCGGCGGCGACCTCCGAGGGCTCGAGACACGCCGACGGGTCGAACGGGAGGCTGTCTCCGTCGAGCCCGAGTGTCTCGATCCCGCACGCCACGGCCACGCGCCCCGCCTTCACCGCCTTCGCGAGGGCGGCCGAGCTCAGCCCAGGGCGGGTCTCCCGCACGTCCGCGACGAGGGCAACGTCCACGTCGGGCGGCCCGTCCGGCTCGGGCCCTGTCGACGGGGCGGCCGATCCGGCGGGGGCGGCGGGCGAGGCGTTGGGAGAACCTCCGGCCGCCGAGGTCGGCAGGACGGATCCGCTGGGCCCGGGCGTGGGACCAGGCCCAGCGCCTACGAACAGGGCGGCCCCGACGAGGAGACCGACTCCGGCGAAGGCCAGGAAGGCGACGAGGACGTTCGTGCCGGGAAGCGACCCGCGGCCACCGGGGGCGGGCGTCCGGCGCGACCCGCCGGGAAGTGGCGGACGGGTGCCCCCCCCGGCGGTTCCGGCCCCGCCCAGCCGGCGCGTGCTCGGCGAGCCGGATGAGGGGCGTGCCATCGGGGGCCGGCGGGAGGGCTGGCGGGGCGACATCGAGTGTCATTCTGCCCGAACGTCGACTCCGGGGCGCGGGGTGGTCAGTCGCCGGCCTTGTATGGGTAGGTGACCCACCCGTGGGCCAGCGCAGCATGATGGTCCGGCGCGCCGGCGACCCGGGAACGCCCCGGCTTGTAGTGGATGACGGCGCTCGTGGGCAGGCCGCCCGCGGCCCTGGTCCTCTCGAGCACGGCCGCCATCGTCTCGCCCGTCTCCCACACCTCGTCGACGACGAGAATCCGCTGGCCACGCAGGAGGTCCGCGTCGGGGAAGTGCCCGAACCGGGGCGCCTCGTGGGTGGCGCCGCCCGTCGTGTAGAACTCGACACCAGCAACGAGGATCTCGCGGAGATCGAGCCGGTAGGCGAGGATGCCCGCCGGCACCAGCCCACCCCGGGTGATGGCAAGCACGAGGTCGAAGTCACGCCCAACGCGCCCCGCGAGCACGCCCACCAGGCGATCGAGATCCTCCCACGAGACGTTGATGCGCTCGGGATCCGGCACCTGGCATCCTCCGGTCGTCACGCGCGCCGACCGCCGCCGACGTTCGGCCTGCTGTGCTCGACGCGATGTCTGCGCCGTCGGCCTCCGGCGTCCTCGCGGCGGCCGACGGCGGCACTCTGGCCAGCCGGCGTTCGCTCCCACGGACCTCGCGGAGCGCGTCCGCTTCGTCCGGGCAGCGTGACGGCCGCCCCCCGAGGGGACGGCCGCTGGTGTGAGAGGTGGTGAGCCGGGGGAGATTCGAACTCCCAACCTAGTGATTAAGAGTCACTTGCTCTGCCGTTGAGCTACCGGCCCGGCGGGAGTGTAGCGCGAGACGCATGTCTCTGTCGCTCGCCGGCGCCGTCGGCCGGGTCGCGCACGTCGTGGAGGAGTCTCGCGGGACTCCCTCGTGCCCGGTGGCCAGGACTGGCAGGAGGCGGGATGGCGCGGCAATGGCCCTTGAACCTGTCCCCTGGACAGCCCACAATGTGGAGGTCGAATCCGACTCGGCCACCAGGAGACCTCGATGGAGTACGTTGTCGCACTCGTGATTCTCGCGATCCTGGCGGCAGTCGTCGCTGGCGGCGCGATCTGGTACCGGCGGCGGGCGCGGTCGGGCCGCATCCTCGTCGGGGGCAAGCCACCGGAGTCGGGCAACGGAGGCACACCATGAGCACCGTCGCCCGTGCCACCGACCTCATCGGGCGACCGGTCGTCACCCTGGACAGGGCCGTCGACGTTGCGGAGGTCAAGGACGTCATCTTCGACCAGTCGCGCTCCGACGTCAGCGGCTTCACCCTCCGCGGCCGGGGCATGCTCGGCTCGCCGGACGCCGGCCTCCTGCCGATCGCAAACGTCGCCGCGATCGGGCCGGACGCCGTCATGGTGGCCACCGCCGAGAGGATCGTCACGGCCGACGAGAACCTGGACCGGACGAGGGCCGATGGCCACAACGTCCTCAAGAACGAGGTGCTCACGGACGCCGGCCGCGTGATCGGTCGGGTCGTCAACCTCATCATCGACGTCGACCTCTCGGCTGCCGACGTGGTCGGCTACGAGATCGAGGCGGGCGACGGGACCCGGTCACTGGTACCGATCCCGGCGACCTTCTCGGCATCCGGCGAGCGGATCGTCGTGCCCGCCGCCGTCGAGGACTTCATGACCCACGACCTGACGGGCTTTGGGTCAGCCGTGGCCGACTTCCGGGCCAGGATCGGTGAGGTGCCGCGGTGACGACCTTCCGCGAGACGATCGGTCGGGGGGTGATCTCGCGCGCCTCTGCTGAACGAATCGGGACCATTCGCCGCCTGATGGTCGACCCACCAACCGGGCGCATCCCGGTCCTGGCGGTCGCCGACGCTCCCCGGCCCTTGATTGTTGCACCCTCGCCGCAGGCAGGGATCTCGCCCGAGGTGATCGCCAACTCGATCCCGAGCGAGGTGCCGATCCTCGTCGACTGGTCGGCCATCGTTGGCTTCGGGCCAGACGCCGTCGTGATCCCGACCGCAGAGACCATCCGCCCCCCGGCTTCGGAGGTCGAGCGGCAGTTCGCGGCAGGCGACGGCGACGACCTCATCGGGCAGCGACTTCTCACCAGCGGTGGCGAGCTGCTCGGAAAGATCGGGGACGTCGAGTTCGACGAGGCCGTGGGCCAGGTCACCGGCCTCGTGGTCGGCGACGCGACGATCCCCGTCGACCGCTTCGTGGCGGTTGGACCGTACGCCGTCATCATCGAGCTCTGACCCCGGCGTCTCGGTGGGACCGACCCAGGGGGCGGTGGCCCTTCGGTCTGAGCCGCCCTCGCGGTCGCGTTGGACCGCCCTGGCCGCCGGACCCGCCCCGACTCAGGCGGGCGTCGTCAGCCGCGGTGGGCTTTCGCAGCGCCGCAGCTCCTGGAGCAGTGCCGCGATGACACGCGCTCCCGACGCCCCGAGTGGCGATCAGCCGTCGACGTCGTCCGGCTTCTGGACGGTGTTGGCCGGGTCGTTGATGGCGCTGATGTCGAACGTCATCTCGAACGACCCGCTCGCACCTCTCCCGGCGACCGAGTAGCTGACCACGTATCCGGCCTCATTTGCGACCCAGAGGTCCATCGTCCACGTCGCGCCAGCGAGGCCGATGGCGCTTCCCATTGCCTGCCCGACCGCGTCGCCAGGCGCCGTGTAGTGGGTCGTTGCGATCCCGTTCTTCGACTCGTCGCCGACCGAGACCAGCCCGGACACACCACCGAAGGAGCCGAGCAGCTTGTCCGGGGCGAAGCTATCGATCATCGACTGCGCTTCCTGTGCCGTCGACACCATCCAGCTTTCACCGATCCGGATCCATGCCGCGTCCCCGACCAGACGGTAGCCCATCTCGGTCTTCTGCCCCTCGGGGCCCATTGCGAAGGAGATGTCTGCGGCCCGGGTTGGTCGGAAGATGATCGTCCCTTCCATCTCCATCCCGTCGCCGAAGAGCGAAAAGGCGCTCTCCTCGAGCCCCTCCATCGTCATGACGGTCCGCAGGCGATAGGAGTCGAGCCCCCCGAGAGCGGCCGCGGCACCGGCGAGATCTGGCCCCTGGTCGCCGGACGTCGGAGCGGTTGACGGGCTGCCCGAGGCCGAGGGTGCGGCGGAGGCGACCGGAGGCGCGCTACCGTCACTCGTCGGTGCCGATGTTGCCCCGCCGCCGCAGGCGGCGACGGCCAATGCGAGCAACGCGAGCCAGGCAAGCGTGCGAGTCCAGCTGGACATGCGACCTCCACGGACATGCCGGGACGCACCGACGCAGCAGGGGCTTCGGAGTTGGGGCAGTTCCTTCGCCAGTGAACGGAGTCCGCGCGGTCGGGTCAAGCCCGTTCGGCCTGTGATCGTCCGCCTATCTGCCCTTGACGCCTCGCTGCGCGACGCCGCGCCTGCAGCGGAGCTGGACCGGGGCTCGGCCGCCGGTGCATGGCCGCACCTGCCCGTGTCCGCACCCGTCGCGTTCGACGCTCGACGATCGACGGCCAGCCGAGGCGCGGGGGACACGGCGCCACTTGCTCACGGGGTGCTTCGCGGGCAGCCCATCCGGAGCCCGGTCAGCGTCCCGCCCGGAATTCCGACAGGAGCCGGTCGGCCGCCGCGTACGGGTCGAGCTCGCGACGCACGACGGCGTCGATTGTCGCTGAGGTGGAGGCCGCGTGATCTGGGTGCTCCAGCGCTTTCCGGACCCGGTCACCGAGAAGCGCCCAGACGAGCGCGGCCGCGCGGACGCGCCGCACGGGGATGCTCGCCGCGGCCCCGCCGTGATCCTGGCGATGACGTGTGATGGCCTGGAGAAGCTCCGGGATGCCATCCCCGGACGTTGCCGTGGTGACGAGGACCGCGGGTCGCTTCGGGCGCGGGCGCACGCTGTCCGCGTCGCTCGCGCGAATGGCCCCGGCCGGGACCACGCCGCCGGGCGGTGGGCTCGTCCTGATCGTGAGCATCGCCCGCAGCTCGGCAGCCGTGCGCTGCGCACCGGGACGGTCGCCCTTGTTGACGACGACGATGTCGGCCACCTCGAGAAGCCCGGCCTTGATCGCCTGGACCTCGTCGCCCATCTCGGGGGCCTCGAGGACGACCGTGGTGTCGGCCGCTGCGGCCACCTCGACCTCGCTCTGTCCGGTCCCGACCGTCTCGAGGAGCACGATGTCGAAGCCGGCGGCGTCGAGCACCGTCGCGGCGGCGACCGACGATGCGGCCAGCCCACCCGCATGCCCCCGCGAGGCCATGCTCCGGATGAAGACGCCATCGTCGGACGCGTGGGACTGCATCCGCACCCGGTCGCCGAGGAGCGCGCCGCCGGTGATCGGGGAGGACGGGTCGACGGCGATCACCGCAACGGTCCGGCCGCCGGACCGGATCTCCCCGATGAGGGCGGCCACGAGCGTGCTCTTGCCGGCTCCGGGCGCCCCCGTGACGCCGACGAGGTGGGCCCGGCCGGCTGCCGGGTGGAGCCGCCGAAGGGCGGCCTCCGCGACCGCGGTCCGGCTCTCGACCTCGGTCAGGAGCCGGGCCAGGGAGCGACGGTCGCCGGCGAGCGCCGCTTCGGCGAGCGCGATGCCGCGCGAGGCAGCCGCCTCGTCCACGGCCCCGGTCAGGTGAGGGGCCGGACGTGAGCCCGGATGAACGCGGCAACCTCACTGATCGTGGTGCCCGGACCGAAGACCGCGGCGATGCCGGCCTGGGTGAGGTCGGGGATGTCGGCGTCGGGGATGATGCCGCCGGCCGTCACCAGCACGTCGTCGAGTCCCTTCTCCCGGAGGAGCGTGCAGATCCGCGGCAGCAGGGTCATGTGGGCGCCCGACAGGATTGAGAGGCCGACCACGTCGGCGTCCTCCTGGAGCGCTGCCGTGACCACCATCTCGGGCGTCTGGCGAAGCCCCGTGTACACGACCTCGAGGCCCTCGTCGCGCAGCCCCCGCGCGAGGACCTTGGCCCCGCGATCGTGGCCGTCGAGCCCGGGCTTCGCGATCAGGACCTTGATCGGTCGTTCGCTCATCCCCGGATCATAGCCTCCGTTCAACAGCGGGCCGCCTCGCGCCCGGGCAATCAGGCGCCCGGCGCCGGCCGCTGCAGGTGCGCCAGGAACTCGGCGCGTGTCTTGTCGCTGGCCCGGAAGGTCCCCAGGACGTGGCTCGTCGTCATCACCATGCCGGGCTTGCGCACCCCGCGCATGGCGGCGCACAGGTGGGTCGCCTCCATCACCACGCCCACGCCCTCCGGCCCTAGGTGCTCCATCAGGAAGTCGGCGACCTGCGAGGTGAGGCGCTCCTGAACCTGTAGCCGCCGGGCGTACATCTCGACGATCCGCGGGATCTTCGAGAGGCCGACGACGCGGCCCGCCGGGATGTAGGCGACCGCGGCCGTCCCGAAGAACGGCAGGAGGTGGTGCTCACAGAGGCTGTAGAAAGGGATCTCCTTGACGACCACCATCTCCGAATAGGGACCGTCGAACACCGCCCCGTTGATCAGGCGGCGGGGATCGACGTGGTAGCCGGCCGTGAGCTCTGCGTACATCCGGTGGACGCGTCCGGGCGTCCCCACCAGCCCCTGGCGGTCCGGATCCTCGCCGATCTCGCGCAGGATCTCGCGAACAGCAGCCTCCACCCGCTCGCCGGCCTCCCCTTCCCTCGGACGGAGGCCACCCTCGATGGTGACCGCGGACTCGCGCGGGTCGGGTCCGGGGCGCGACTCCTCGTCGATCTCGGTCTCGATCTCGTCGACGATCGTTCGCACGTGGTCGGGCAGCGGGCGGCGCGTCATGTTCGCATCGTAGCGCCCCGGTGGGTCAGCCGGCATTCCGCGTCGACCCGACCGGCCCGAGCGACTGCTCCGACCGCCGTGGACGCACGACGGGCTCCCGCATGCCCGGGCGACCTGACGAAGGCCGTCCCCGATCAACCAGCCTCGACGGCCGTGGCCTGGCCGATCCTCGTGCGGCGCCCGGCGCCGCGGTCCGACGCGACCCGTCGCGCCGTACCATACCGCCGTGTCCAAGCGCCGCCGCGGCATCCCAGCCGCTCAACTCGCCACCCTCCGGCGTCGCAGGGTGGCCCGCCATTCGCGCTTCGAGGATCTCGTCGATCGCGCCCTCGCGGGGATCCCGATGCCGTTCGCGGCCGCGCTCCACGAGGTCGCCATCGTCATCGCCGACGAGCCTTCGCCCCATCAGCGCCGCGAGAACGACCTGGAGCCTGGCGACACCCTGTATGGCCTCTACGACGGAACGCCACGGACGGAATGGGGCGCCGATGCTGCTCCCTTCCCGAACACGATCACGGTCTTCCGGCTGCCGCTCGAGGAGGATTTTCCAAACCCACTCGACCTGGAGGAAGAGGTGCGGATCACCGTCATCCACGAGCTGGCGCACCACCTCGGCATCGACGACGACCGCCTGGAGGAGCTGGGCGTGGACTGACCCCGATCAGGCCTCCGGGAGCGGGGTCGCGGCCGCCACCAGCTCGCCGAACCGGGGGAGGTCGACGTTCCCCCCGGACAGGACGACGCAGACTCGCTCACCCTCGCGGACGGGGACCCGCCCGAGGAGGACTGCGGCAAGGGCGGCGGCGCCTGCGGGCTCGAGCACCTGCTTCATCCGTTCGGCGGCGAAGCGCAGCCCGGCGAGGATCTCCCCGTCCTCGAGCAGCACGATGTCGTCAAGCAATCGCCGCCCCAGGGCAATCGTCACCTCGCTCGCGAACGGGGCGTTCAGGCCGTCGGCCACGCTGACCGGGCGGATCGGCACCGGCGTCCCGGCCGCGATGCCGAGAGTGAGCGCCTTGGAGGTCGCAGGCTCGACCCCGACGACTCGGGCGCTCGGCCGCAGCTCCGTGACGGCCGCCGCGACCCCGCACGCCATGCCGCCTCCACCAACGCCGGCCACCACGACGTCGATGTCCGGGAGGTCCTCCACGATCTCCAGCCCGACCGTCCCCTGGCCGGTGATCGTGTCCACGTGGTCGAACGGGTGGATGAAGGTGAGCCCGCGCTGGTCCCGGACGCGTTCCATCGCCGCCCACGCCTCGGCGGTGTCCTCGCCCTCCAGGATCACCTCAGCTCCGTAGGCCCGGCAGGCCTCGATCTTGGATCGAACGGCGCTCACCGGCATCACCACCACGGCATGCACGCCCAGCAGCCCGGCGGCCACTGCAACGGCGGCTCCGTGGTTGCCCGCCGAAATGGCGATGACGCCAGTCGCGCGCTCCGGGGGCGGCAGGCGCGCGATTCGGAGCGTCGAACCGCGCACCTTGTATGAGCCGGTGCGCTGGAGGTGCTCCGCCTTGGCGTGGAGGCGCCCACCGGCGAGCCGAACCCCGGCGGAAGCCCGGACCACGTCCGCGGCCGTCGTCGACGAGAGCATCGGGGTCCGGCCGACCTTGCCCTCCAGGAAGACGGCGGCCTCGCGGATGCCCTGGAGGGAGATGCCCGGGATCAGAGGGCGAGGGTGCATCACGCGGCAAGTATGGATCCTCGACCCGCCAGAAGGAGACCCGGCCCAACCTTCCAGCCGACGGCACCGGGGTGCCGTCCGGAACGCGGGACGCCGCCGGGATCCGGCCGTACCGGACGACCCCGGGCAGGGTATCCTCGGCGCTGCATTCCATTCGATCGACCGCCCACACGGAGCCACGTGATGCCCGGTTTCACGCCCTTCACACGGAACTACACGGACCTGTCCGACGAGAACGGCTATCAGTTCGAGTTCCGCTGTGACCATTGCGGCTCCGGCTATCGGAGTGCGTTCATCCGCTCCAACCTCGGGACCGCCAGCAGTGTCCTGTCCGGAGCCAGCAACTTCATCGGCGGCCTGTGGGGCGCCTCCGGCGCCGTCAACAGCGCCAGGGACTTCCTCGATCGGGACGCGCGTGACGATGCCCTCGAGAAGGCCGCCAACGAGATCCTGCCGCTCTTCAAGCGCTGCGCCGCGTGCAGCACGTGGGTCGACGAGACCTGCTTCAACCGGGACCGGGAGCTGTGCACCGGCTGTGCGCCGAACCTGGCCGCCGAGCTGGAGCGGGAGCGCTCATCGGTCGAGATGAACCAGATGCGTGAGGCCCTGCGCGCCGAGACGGTCTTCTCGGGCGACACTTCCGCCCGCCGGACAGCCTGTCCCAGCTGCGACAAGCCCGTCGGATCTGAGAAGTTCTGCGCCAACTGCGGCACGCCCCTCGCCACGTCGCACTGTGTCCAGTGCGGAGGTGAGCTGGCCACGGGCGCCCGGTTCTGTGGCAACTGCGGAATGAAGGTCGGCTGAGCGGCCGCCCTCGATGCCACCTCGTGACGGAGGCGCGCCGAGCTACTCCGGCGAGATCCGGGCGCCGGGAGGTCCGGCGGCGTCCGGGACGGTGACCCTCGGCGAGGAGGGCGTGATCATCGCGCCTCACGGCGGTCCGCCACGGGCGATCGCCTACCGCGACCTGGATGTCCTTGCGATCACGGACCTCGTCGGCCTCGTGGTCACGGGCGAAGGAGACCGCGCCGAGCGCTGGCTCCTGGAGCGGTTCGGGGCATCCATCGGCCCGCTGATCGGAGCCCTTCGCGAGGGGCGCTTCCGCCAGAGGCTGGCAGATTCCCTCGTCGTCCTGCCGGACCGCGAGCCGGTGGAGCTCGTGGAGTACTCGATGGCGGGGATTGGCGCGGCGGCGTCGAGCCCTGGGGCGCCGTCAGGGGGCCCGGCCGCGGAGCGCGGAGTCGCTCAGCTTGCGATCGACGGCTGGGGCGCGACGCTGGCCCCGCTCGACGAACGACTGCCCGTTCGCCGCATCCGGCGTGCCGACATCGGGGCCGTGGACCTCGTGCCCCAGGTCGGCGGCCTGCGCGTGACGGCGGCCGACACGGGGTTCACGCTCCTCCGGCTGGGCGCCGCGTCTGCCCGCCACCACGACCGCCTGTCCGGCCTGCCGCGGGCCGCCTATCTCGACGCGGCCGGGATCCTCGGTCGCCTGGTTCCCGACCTGCCTCCAACGGACGGCGGTCGCGCGATCGGCTCGCTGGTCGACGGTCGGCCGGCCTCGCCTGCGGATCTGGGTCCGTCCTGGGAGGTCCTTGAGCGCAACGTCCTCGCAGAGCCTGCCTTTGCCGAGTCGTACGGTGCCCTTCGGGAGATCGCCGGCGGTCCCGACTCCCTGCGCTGGCTCGCCTTTGCCCCCGACCGGCCGGGCGACCCGGGGAGCTACCGGGCCTGGTTCCTTGTGGCGCTGCCCGGGAACCTCGTTGCGCTCGAGCTGGTGAGCGAGGGGGCCCACGCCACCTACTGCTTCCGCGCCGCACCGCGGGCGAGCTTCTCCGGCCGGGCCGGTCCGGCCGGGATCGACGCGGCCGCCGCGGAGCGCATGGTGAACCGGATCTCGTCGGCGCTCGTTGACGCGCGGTTCCTGCGCGAGCCGATCGCGCTCCCCGGGCCGCAGCTGGCGGCTGCTGAGGGCGCCCGCTACCGGCTCGCCCTCCGCGCGATCCCCTCGCTGGCTGCCGCCCGCGCCGACTTCGTCGCCCGCCTGGTCCACCGCAGCCGCGAGGGCTGGACGGCAGCGCTTGCCGACCTCATCGCCTGGCACACCGATTGCCGTGACGACGCGGCCACATGGCCCGGCCGGTCAGCCCAGGAGGGCCAGGTGGCGGAGTTGGCCGCCGACCACGGCGGAGGCCTCCCCGCGTGATCGACCCGCGTACCGACCCCGCCGCCCGGACCTGAGGAGTCACGATGCCGACGTTCAAGCATCCTTGTCCTGCGTGCGGCGGATACATCGCCCGGGACGTCGCCCGCTGCCCGTTCTGCGCCGCCGTCGATCCCTTTGTGCCGGCTCGCTGCCCGACCTGCCGCGCTCCGATCGATGACCTGGCCTGGGTTGCCTGCCCGAAGTGCGGGACCCCGCTCAAGGCCGGCGTTGCCCAGATGCCGGGTGCCGTCCAGACGGCGGGAGCGGCGTCGGGACCCGCAGGCCGTCCACCCGAGCCCGCACCGGCTCCGGTTGAGGCCATCCTGCCGACGCCGCCTCCGGCCGGGGCCACGTCCCCGCCTTCGGCCTCACCGTCGTCTTCACCTCCGGCCGCAGCCCCGCGGCCGCCAGCACAAGTCGGCGCATGTGGCGGCTGCGGGGCGACCCTCGACTCCGGAGCCCGGTTCTGCACCACCTGCGGAACCATCGCCGGATAGGCGATGCCACGGCCGCCGCGCGACCGCGCTCCGCGTTCGCGCCTCGTAGGCCTGCGCCCGCCGTGGCCGGTGCCCGTCCGCCGGCGTCCACACCGCTTCGCCCGCGGCCCCACCTCGCCACAACGCCACTTGCGTTGTTGCGCAAGTGATGAGATACTCGGGACGTGGCAATCGTGGCAGCACCTGGCAGCGTGGACCGGCAGCGAGCCGCCCTGATCGGGCGGGCTCTCGCCGACCCGAAGCGCCTGTGTGTGCTTGAGACGCTCGCCGAGGGCGAGGCATCCGTGTCGGAGCTCTCCGTGTGCGTGGGCTGCCAGGTTCCCAACATGTCCCAGCACCTGGCGGTGCTCCGTTCGGCCGGGCTCGTGATGACCCGGCGCGAGGGCAGCACCGTCTACTACCGCCTCGCGGACCCGAAGGTCCTCGAGGCGTACCGACTCATCCAGGTCCTGGCCCGCTAGGCCCGACCCGCGCCCGCGCAGCCGGGAGAAAGGAATCTGCCCAACCGATGGCCGAGATCAAGCACGCAACCGACGCGACGTTCGAGGAGCTCGTGCTCCACGCGGAGCGCCCCGTGATCGTCGACTTCTGGGCCGCGTGGTGTGGGCCCTGCCGCCTGGTCGCACCGGAGCTCGAGAAGCTCGCCGAGAAGTACGATGGAAAGGTCGACGTGGTGAAGGTCGACGTCGACGCCAATCCCGGCCTGTCGAAGGCCTTCAACATCATGAGCATCCCGACCATCGCCTTCTTTCCCGGTGAGGGAAAGCAGCCGATGGGGGTCATGGGCTTCCAGCCGGCTGACCAGTTGGAGACGAAGTTCGGACTCGCCGAGTACGCAAAGCCGGTCAACTAGGGGCGCCAAAGGGGGCGGTTCTCCTCCACCGTCACTGCGCGTCCCGTCGATCGCCCGCTCGGGTTCGCCCGGGCGGGCGATCGCGCGTCCCGCGTCCGGGCAGCCCCCGGCGGCGCAGGCAGGCCGTCCAGAACGGCCGGCGCCACCCCCCTCCACGCCTTCCCGCCCCGGCCTTCCGCGGGGAGTCAGGCCCGGTGCCCGCCCTCCGCGGCGAGCCGGACCGCGCTCTCGAGCCAGGCCCGCGCCCGGTCCTGCGCGAAGCCGTCGATGGCCGCGGGCTGGAAGCGGACCCAGCCAGGCCCGCGCGACGACGGCTCGACGTCAGGGGTTCGGAGTGCGGCCGCCGCGACCGCTGGCCGGAGCCTGAGCTCGAGTGCGTCCGGCGCGAGGACGGCCACCACTGACCCCGCGACCATTACCTGGTGCGTCCCGTCCGCCGACCGAACGGAGGCGTCCGCCAGCGTCGCGGCGTGGGCCATGACGGCGCCAGCCAGCTCACCCTCCCTCACCCGACCGCCTCCAGGATCGCCTGGAGGTCCGCCTCGTGGTCGGCATAGTGATCGAGCAGCTCCTGCTCGAAGTAGGGACCGAGGACCGGGTGTTTCACCCAGCGCGCCTCCGGGACCACGGTGAGGTAGCCGCGCAGCTCGCCCGGCGTCTCCCTCGCTCGGCTACGGACCTCCTCGTCGCTGAGGTCTCGCCAGGTCGCTGCCAGCTCGTCGTTCACGGCGTCGCCCCGCTCGTTCCAGGCTGCTTCCATCCGCGCGTGGGACGGGCTCTGCTCGCGGACTGCCAGCTCCCGCGAAACGTCGAGGCAGTGGGCCTGGTAGGCCACGAGGTGGCTGAGCAGATCGCGGGCAGACCAGGCGTGGGCACCCGCCACGGGCTCGTCGAAGCGCGCCGGACCGATCTCCAGGAGCGCCTCGAAGGGGCGCCAGGCTTCGCGCTCGTCCTCGAGGAACGACAGGGCATCGAAGTACATCCCCGGATGGTAGCCGGTCCATCCATCCGCCAGCGAGCCGCGAACCGGTGGTAGAGTCAGATGACATGACCGACCGCCTTCCGAACCTGCCGCCCATCGATGCCGCGCACGCGCGTGGCACAGCCCCTGCGACCACCATGACGCCCGAGCTGCTCGCCGGGCTGCTCGCCGACGGCGACGACGAGCTCGCCGCCTGGGCGCTCCGCAACGCGCTTGCCGAGCGGCGCCGGGTCGACGTCTTCGACGGCCTTCTCCGGGATGCGATGGCTCTCGTGGGCTGTCGCTGGGAGGAGGGCCGCTGGACGGTGGCCGAGGAGCACCTTGCGAGCCAGACCCTCGTTCGCGCGCTCGACCGGATCCGGCCGTTGGCGGGGCCGGCGGGCCGCGTGGGACCCCTGGCCGTGCTGGCCGGCGTGGCCGGCGAGCACCATGCCATCGGCCTTGTCTGCCTGGACCAGGTGCTTCGGGAACAGGGCTGGACCATCGCGAACCTGGGCCCGGATGTCCCGGTCGCAGACCTGGCCCGCTTCCTTGCCCGCAATCACGCCGAGCTCCTGGCTCTCACCGCCTCGCACCGCGACCGCAGCGACGCCCTCCGTGAGACGGTGGCGGCGGCCCGTGCCGCTCGGCCGGACCGTCCGATCGCGGTCCTGGTGGGGGGGGCGCTGTCCGCCGACGCCGCGCTCATGGAGGCACTCGGCGTGACGTGGGCTGGCACGTCGCTCGCCGGGGCCGCCGAGGCGACGGCCGGCCTCGTGGGAAACGCGAAACCCGGTGAGGTCCCGGAACTTCCCTGACGGGTCTCGACCAGCGGTACGCGGCGATGGCCGCCTCTAGCTGAGCCCCTTCGGCCCCCGCCTCCGCTGCGACCTGGACGCTGGTGCCGGCGGCGGTGTCGCAACGGTCACAGGTCCGTGGGGTCGATCAAGGTCCCCATGGCGCGGGGCAGCCCGGTCACGGGCATGGCGTGCCGCTGCGCACCGGCCAAGGGTCCCGTCGCGGTGCCCGCGCGCCCTCGACCTTCGACGAGTGCCCACCGGGACGAGGCTCCCATTGCCGCTCGGCGGCGGCGACCGGTACGGTGGCACATGTCAGCCGCCGGCGCGACAACCGGGAGCAACCTGGGGCGTCGGCCACGGACCGGGACGGGAGACGCACAGCCGTCGAGGACGCCGGAAACGGTGTCGAAGGGTGGGTCCCGCCGTAACCGGTCACGAGTCGAGTAACCACGGTCATCCGGCCAGCAGGCCCGGTGCGGCGGCGGCGACGGAATCATCGGCCGGCAGTGCTCATGCTGTCGGGTCCGACATCGAGCAGTGCCAGCGGGGCGCCCGACGCGGGGCGCCCCGCTGGTGCGTCCGGCGCCCCTGCTCAGCCGACGGCTCCCTGGCCTCTGGCCCCGTCCCCATCGAAGGCGCCGTCGCCCTCCATGGCCGCGGCCACGACGCGCGAGGCATCCAGGAGATCCGGGTCCCTCGTGATCGCGCGGGCCAGCCAGGCCACGTACGAGGGCTCGATGAATGCGATCTCGCCCAGCGTCCGGCCGTGGAACTTCCCGAACGGGACCATCGTGGTGAGCGCGATGTCGAGGGCTGGGAGAGGCCTGCGGCGCGCTCGGCGGGCGCGGAGACGCTCCAGCGGACCGGTCGGGTCCGAGGCGCGCGGCGGCTCTGCCGTCCACGCGCGCGCCGGGGCCGGCGGCGTCGTCGCGCGCGGATGGTGCCGGAACCCGTCACCGCGGGGCGTCGTGGTGGCATTGCGGCGATGGAGCAGGTCACTCGTGTCGACGCGGGCCGTCACCGGCCGGGTTGGCGGGGGCGGCGGAGGGCCGGCGGGACGGAGCGGGGCCTCCCAGGCTCCGCGGTCCCCGCGGGCCGTGCCGTCTGTCGCGTCGCGCTGGGCGAAGGAAGGGCCCACGCCACCTTCCCTGCGGAGGTCGGCGTAGGCGGCGTTGATCTCCGCCATGCGGCGCGTCGACGCACGCCGTTCGGCGGGGCCGGGAGCAAGGTCCGGATGATGCGCCCGCGCAAGGCGGCGCCAGGCAGCCTTGATCGCCGCCTGGCTCGCCCCGTGGGCCAGGCCGAGGACCTCGTGCGGGTTGCGTCGGGCCATCCCACCATGCTAGGCGCTACGCTGTGGCCATGCCCGCTCGCCCGTCCCGGCGCGCCGTGCGCACGGTCGCCGCCGCCACCGTCGTCGCGGCCCCCGTGGCCGCGGCGTACGGCTTCGCCGTCGAGTACCGACGCCGCGCCGGCTTCCCTGCCCGCCGACCCCCGCTCGTCACCCCGGCCGACGAGGGCCTTCCCTACGAAACGCTCGACATCCCGTCGCCCGCCGGCCCGCTGCCAGCCTGGTTCGTGCCCGCCCGGAACGGGCAGCCTGGCCCGGCGGTCGTCCTCGTCCACGGGTGGGAGTCCAACCGGGCGCGCATGCTGCCGCATGCCCGCTTCCTGAACGCGGCCGGCTTTCACACGCTCATGTTCGACGTCCGTGGCCACGGCGAGAACCGGCCGGAGGTGCTGCCAATCAGTGGCGGCGAGTTCGGCGCCGATGCCGCCTCGGCCGTGCTCGTCCTTGCCGGGCGGAACGAGGTCACGGCCGTGGGCGTCCTGGGCCACTCGATGGGGGCCGTCGGGGCCGTCCTGGCCGCCGCGATGACCGAGGGAGTGGGGGCGGTGGTCGCGACCGCCATCCCGGCGCATCCTCGCCTGTTGCTGCGCCGGACCTTCCAGCTGGCCGGCCTGCCGATCCCGGCGCCCGTCGCGCACCCGCTCGCGTGGTTGACGATGCACGTCTACCTCCGTCCGCGCGGTCACCGCCCGGGGCGCGTAAACGCGCTGAGAGCCATCCGTCGCTACCCGGGGCCAGTCCTCGTCGTTCACGGCAGCGCCGACGAGGTGGTGCCCGTCCGCCATGCCGAGCTCCTGGCCCGCTCGGCCCGAGCGCAGGCGGACCGCTCGGTGGAGCTCCTCGTCGTCGAGGGCGGTTCACACCGCTGGCTCTACGAGTCTCCCGCCTGCCGGGCCGCCGTCGCGGCGTTCCTCGCCCGTCACCTGGGCGGGCCGCTCACTCCCGACGAGGCGGCTCGGCGGGCGGTGGCAGCCGCGGTCACGCGACCGGCGGACACGGAGGGCCCGCTCGGAGGCCTCGCGATGGCGGCCGCCGCTGCGCCATGACGGGCACCCGATTGGAGGATGCGATGAACGGTCCGGACGACTCCCAGCCCGCCCTCGGCACATGGGAGGCGATCGACTCGCTGCGCGTCGTGCGCGACTTCGACGAGCGCCCGCTCCCGTCATCGGCGGTGCAGCGGATCCTCGACGCCGGCCGTCGCACGGGCAGCTCCAAGAACCTCCAGCGCTGGGCGTTCATCGTGTGCCGCGACCGAGGGCACCTGGCGGAGCTCGCCACGCTCGGCCCCTGGGCCGGGCACCTTGCCGGGGCAGCGGTCGCGGTTGCCCTCGTGACTCCTGATCCTCGGGCCCCGGGAGCTTCGCTCTCGATCAGCTGGGACCTGGGACGGGCTGCCCAGAGCATGATCCTCGCCGCATGGGAGCTCGGGATCGGCAGCGTCCCCGCGACCGTCTACGAGCAGGATCGCGCACGCCTCCTGCTGGGCTTCCCGGACGACTGGCACTGCGAGTACGTGCTGTCGTTCGGCTACCCGGCGGATCCCGACGTCCTCGTCGTGCCGAAGCGCGCGGGTGGCCGGAAGGCTCTCGCCGACATCGTCCACGAGGAGCGCTGGTAGAGGGGACCCACCCGACGGCTGGAGCTCCCGCGGGACGATCCCGCCGCGAAGGCACGCCGAGCACCCAGGGTCAACCCGGCGAGACGGGGTTCGGAGCAACCTCGATCTCCGGGTCCGGGTCCGGGTCGAACGCCCCCCCGACGCCGAGCGACTCCGGCGACGGCGCGCCGGCCGCGAGGTACGCCTCGACCGCCGCCGCCAGTCCCACGTCCTCCTGGCGCCGCTCCGAGAGCAGCCACTTGTGCTCGAGGAGGTCGCAGTAGGCCTGGAGGGCGTCGCGGTCAGGCCCGATGGCGGGCGCCAGCCGGTCGAGGGTCGGCTCGAGGACCTCGTGCTGCCAGCGCTCGGCCGCCTCGGCCGACGCCACCCGGCGCCCTCCGCCGAACTCCAGCCACGCCCTGTATTCCCGCAGGTCGTTGAGGAGAAGCCGGGCCTGCCCCTCGAGCGCGACACGGCCGGTCCGACGCTGCAGCTCGCGGGCATGGAAGTCCCGGCGGGTCACGACCGTGCGCAGGTGGACCCGGCCGGCGGGCCCCGGCTCCAGCTCGATCTCGCCGACCGCGAAGCCGAGCTCATTGAGGCGGCGCAGCTGAGCCTGGATCGCGAAGCGGTCGCCCGGCTCGATCTCCACCTCACGGAAGACCTCCTCCCAGAGCCGCGTGTATCGCGTCCTGACCGCCTCGGCGGCCTCCAGCTGCTCGTCCATGGCCTCGGGGCGCTGCTGGAACGCGGCCAGGTCGGCGAGCCCGAAGGCCACGTTCTCGACGAGAACGTCGACGTCGAACGCCCGCTGGCCGTCGGAGAGCGACGGGTGGACCTCGCTCGTCTCGGCGTCCACGAGGTACGCCGCGAACGTGTCTCCGTCGCGCCGGAACAGGGTGTTGGCGAGGGAGCAGTCGCCCCAGTAGACGCCCGCCCGGTGGAGGTCGACGAGCAGGCCGGCCATGGCATCGAGGAGGCGGTCACGGTAGCCCCCAGGCTCGAGCGGGACGCGCATGAGCAGGCGGCGGTACTGGAGCGAATGCCGCAGGAACTCGGTGACGAGCACGCCTGTCCCCGCGTCATCTCGCTCGACGATCCCGACCGGGCGGACGGCAGGCAGGCCGGAGCGCTCCATGTGGAGCAGCGCGGCGTACTCCCGCCGAGCGATCTCGAGCGGTTCCTTCTTGAGGGCGTAGAGCGTTCCCCCGCCGACGACGAAACGGACGAGGTGGCGCGAGGGCCCGACGGGCAGGACGCGCAGCTCCACCTGGTCGGGCCGCCAGGTCTCCAGGAGCTGGTCCCACGGCAGGGCCAGGAGCGCGTCCGAGGGCTCCCGCAGCCGGAGACGGGGAAACCTGAGCTCGCTCAGCGACGCTTCCGCAGGTACGACGTGAGCGCATCGTCGAACCCCGCGGCCCCGAAGAGCCGCCGCGCGGCCCGGCGACGATGGCCGGCCATGGCCTCCACGGGAGCTGTCTGCGCTTCGATCATGGGCGGGATGGTACCGGACCTCCGGGTCCGGTAGGCGCGCCGTCCCGGCGAGGGACTCGTTCTGCCGGGCCCGGGTCGCCCGGCTTCGCTCACCCCTCCGGCGGGTCAGGAACCCCGCACTGCGACGAGGAGCGTCGCGTCGGACGGCAGGGTGATCGCCGCGGGCTCCGGCAGGCCGGCCTCGCGGAAGAGAGCGGCGTGCTCGGCGACGGTCCGGAGGTGCCCACCGTGCAGCGACTCGTCGAGCGCAACTCCCGTGATCAGCTGGCCGTGCAGCGTCGCGAGATCCTCGAGAGCGGACGGCAGGCACCAGCCCAGGACGAGGAGCCGGCCGCCGGGGCGGAGCGCCCGCCAGGCAGCCGCGAGCTCGGCGACCGGGTCCGGGATCTCGTGAAGTGTCTGCTGGAAGTAGGCGAGGTCGAAGGCCGCCTGGTCCGTGGTGGCCGCAACCTCGCGCGCCTCGAGGCGGATCTGCCCCTCGAGGCCGGCCTCCTTCACGAGGCGCATCGCGCGCTCCATCGAGTCGGGCTCGGACTCCACGCCGACAAGGCGCGTCGCCGGGAAGCGTCGCGCCACCGCGACTAGCCAGCGCCCGCCGCCGCAGTGGAAGTCGATGGCGTCGGCGCCCCGGGCGAGAATCGTCACGAGGTCCGGGATCGCCAGCAACGCCTCCTCGAAGAAGACGGCCGTGTCCTGCCGCGTCAGCTGCTCGATCGCACGGTGATAGCGGGGTGGTCGGCCAGGCAGGACGCGTCCCGTTCGAAGGTGCTCCGGCAGCTCGCCGTAGTCGAGGCTCGCCGCCACCGTGTAGACGAACTGGCCACCGAGATACTCGGGGCGGTCCACGTCGAGGAGGATCGCCGCCGTCAGCTGGTCGAGCACCACACGCGTGCCGTCGTCGTCGATGAGGTCGCTCGCATAGGCCGCTTGGCACCAGCGAGTCACGGGGCCGTGCGCGGTCCCGGTCGCGGCAGCCAACGCCGCCGGCGTCATGCCGTCGGCCGCGGCGCGGCGCAGGGCCGCGAAGAGGCCCAGCTCGAGCCCGAGGTAGATGACCCAGGCTCGGTAGAAGCCACCCAGGCTGGTGACAAGGTCGTCGAAGCGATCGTCGAGGTTCATCTTCCGGAGATTGTCGCATGGGCCCAACCGATGGGGCGGCCCGATCTGCCAGCGCCGACCGTGCGCGAGTGCCATCCTTGCACGTCATGCCTCCCCGATCGGCGTCGTCTTTCGCGCCCGCCTCGCAGGTCCGGATCGCCGTTGCCCTCGTGGCGCTCTACCTCGTCTGGGGCTCGACGTACCTGGCAATCCGCGTGGCTGTCGAGACCATCCCGCCGCTGACCCAGGCGGCCGTCCGGTTCCTCATCGCCGGCACCATCCTCTACGCGGCCACCATCCGCAGCGGCGACGCGGCGGGCGACCGACCTGGGCGCCCCGAGTGGCGGGACGCAGCGATCATCGGGGGCCTCCTCCTCGCCGGTGGGAACGGGCTGGTCTCCATCGGCGAGCAGACCATCCCGTCGGGGATCGCGGCGCTCGTCATCGCCACTCTGCCGCTCTGGGTGGCCATCCTCGGCCGGGTCTTCTTCGGGGTCGTGCTGACGCGGACCATCGTGGTCGGCACCGTGATCGGGTTCGCGGGCGTGGCCGTGCTGGTAGGCCCGGCCGGTGGCGCGAGGAGCCTCGACCCGTTCGGGGTCGCCGTCCTTCTGCTCTCGCCCGTCCTGTGGGCCACGGGGTCCCTGTACAGCCGGACGGCCCGCGTGCCGCGACGACCCCTCGTCGGCACAGCGATGCAGATGCTCGCCGGCAGCGCCGTGCTCTTCGTCCTCGCCGTGCTAACGGGCGACGTCCTGCGCATCCGCCCGAGCGAGATCAGTCCTGCCTCGGTCGCTGCCGTCGCCTACCTTGTCCTGGTCGGCTCCCTCGTCGGGTACACGGCGTTCGTGTGGCTGCTCAGGGTGGCCCCGATCTCCCTCGTCTCGACCTACGCCTTCGTGAATCCGGTCGTAGCGGTGATCCTGGGCTGGCTCATCCTCGCCGAGCCACTGGAGCCGAGGACCGTCGTTGCCGGCGCCATCATCGTCGTGGCCGTGGCGGTCATCGTACGCGCCCGCCGCGGCGAGTCGCGGCGGGCGGTGCCGGTCGAGGACGGAGAGCCCGGCTAGATTCAGACCCGCGACCCAGGCCCCTCGCGGGTCCGCAGGGATCGACGGCCGTGCCCAGCGCCGGGGGTGTTGGCCGGGCCACAATGCACCTCTCGAAGCGTGCCGCGCCCCGCGTCCCGCCAGCCCCGCACCAGGAGTCGAAGTCGATGGCGCCCGAACCACTCCACACCATGGGCCAGCAGAGGGGCCGCCGCAGCTGGGCCGAGCCGTGGAAGATCAAGATGGTCGAGCCCCTGGCGATGACGTCGCGCGAGCAGCGTGTGGCTGCCATGTCGGAGGCGGGGTACAACACGTTCCTCCTCCACAGCGACGACGTCTACATCGACCTCCTGACCGACTCCGGCACGTCGGCCATGAGCGACCGCCAGTGGGCCGGGATGCTGCTCGGCGACGAGGCATATGCCGGGAGTCGCAACTACTACCACCTCGAGGAGGCCGTCGGGCGCTATTACGGCTACCGGTACCTCGTGCCGACGCACCAGGGCCGCGGGGCTGAGCACCTGATCAGCCAGACCCTCATCAAGCCCGGCGACCACATCCCCGGCAACATGTACTTCACGACGACCAGGCTCCACCAGGAGCTGGCGGGAGCCACCTTCCACGACGTGGTCGTCGACGAGGCCCACGACCCGGAGTCCCTGGCGCCGTTCAAGGGCAACGTTGACCTCGCGAAGCTGGAGCGCCTGGTCGCCGAGGTCGGCGCTGCGAAGGTGCCCTACGTGTCGTTGGCGGGCACCGTCAACATGGCCGGCGGCCAGCCGGTGTCGATGGCGAACGTCCGCGACCTTCGGGCCTGGTGCGAGCCTCGCGGCATCAGGGTCCTTCTCGACGCCACCCGGATGGTCGAGAACTCGCTCTTCATCCAGGAACGGGAGGAGGGCTACGCCGAAAGGACGATCGCCGAGATCCTGCTCGAGTTCTGCTCGTACACCGACGGGGCGTGGATGAGCTCGAAGAAGGACCACCTCGTCAACATCGGCGGGTGGCTCGCAGTCAACGACCTCGAGGTGTTCGAGGAGCTGCGCAACCTCGTGGTCGTCTACGAGGGGCTCCACACCTACGGCGGGATGGCCGGGCGCGACATGGAGGCGCTGGCGATCGGGATCGCCGAGTCGGTGCAGGACGAGCACGTCCGAAGCCGCGTCGGACAAGTCCGTTATCTCGGCGAGCTGCTGGAGGTCTGGAACATCCCGATCGTGCGGCCGGTCGGGGGGCATGCGATCTTCCTCGACGCGCGGCGCTTCTACGACCACCTTCCACACGACGTCTTCCCGGCCCAGACGCTGGCGGCCGAGCTCTACCTCGACTCCGGCATCCGGTCGATGGAGCGGGGCATCGTCTCCGCGGGGCGTGACCCGGAGACGGGAGACCACAAGCGCCCGAAGCTCGAGCTCACCCGACTGACGATCCCCCGGCGGGTCTACACGCAGGCCCACATGGACGTCGTCGCCGAGTCGGTCAAGGCGTGCTTCGACGCCCGCCACACCGCGAAGGGGCTCCGGATGACCTACGAGCCGAGGTACCTGCGCTTCTTCCAGGCGCGCTTCGACCCGATCGCGTAGCACCCCCGGCACTCCGCCGCCGGCGGGACGGGCCCGCCGCACCCCCGCAGGGCCGCGGCGCCCCCCTATACTCGGCCGAGGTCCGCCGCAGCCCGCCGCAGTCCGGCCCGGCCGGCGACGCAGCCGAGGGTGCCCCATTGGACACGCTGCGCACGTCCGTGACGGCCGCCCCCGCCGCCACCGGTCTCGATCTCGCCACGCTCGCCGCGGACCACGTGACGCCGGTGCTGGGCCGGTACTTCGAGCGGTCCTGGAGCCACGGCGAGGGCCACCACCTCTACGACACCGCCGGGAACGCGTATCTCGACTTCGCGAACGGGATCGCGGTCAGCGCGCTCGGCCACCGGAACCCCCGCGTCACGGCCGCCATCCACGCGCAGGTCGACCGGCTCATCTCCTCGGTGGCGGCGATCGGCTACGCGGAGTCGACCGTGCGCCTCGCCGGCGAGCTGGCCGCGACACTCCCTGATCCGATCGACACGATCTTCTTCATGAACTCCGGGACCGAGGCGATCGAAGCGGCTCTCAAGCTGGCCCGTCGGGTCACCGGGCGTCCCGGGATCGTCGCGTTCCGAGGTGGCTTCCATGGCCGGACGCTCGGAGCGACGAGCGTCACCACCTCCAACCCCAACTACCGGCAGGGGTACGAGCCGCTCCTTCCCAGCGTCTACATCACCCAGTTCCCGTCGGTCTATCGTGACTTCGGCGGTGACGAGGAGCGTGCGGTGGCCGTGGCCTTCCGCCACCTTCGCGACCTGTTCCATTCCACGATCTCGCCCGAGGAGGTGGCAGCGATCGTCATCGAGCCGGTCCAGGGCGAAGGCGGCTACGTCCCGGCGCCGCCTGCCTTCCTGCAGATCCTCCGGCGGGTGTGCGACCGGCACGGCATCCTGCTCGTGGCGGACGAGGCCCAGTCGGGCTTCGGGCGGACCGGGCGGATGTGGGGTTTCGAGCACGCGGGGATCGTCCCGGACGTGGTCTGCATGGCGAAGGCAATCGCGAACGGCCTGCCTCTCTCCGCCCTTGCCAGCTCGAGGGCTCTCCAGGAGCGCTGGGGCAGGGGCGCTCATGGGGGAACCTTCGGTGGCAACCCGGTCAGCTGTGCCGCCGGCCTCGCGGTCCTCCAGGAGATCCAACAGCGTGACCTGGTCGCCAACGCGGATGCCAGGGGGAGGGAGCTCTCGGCGGGGCTCCGGGAGATCGCCGCCCAGGACGCGCGGATCGGCGACGTCCGCGGCCCCGGCCTCATGGTGGGCGTCGAATTCGTTAAGGAGGGCGCCACCCGCGAAGCCGATGGGGCAACCTGCGCGGCGGTGGCCCGGGGTTGCGCCGACGAAGGTCTTCTCCTCCTGTCGTGTGGCCTAGGCCACAACGTGATTCGCTGGATCCCGCCCCTGGACGTCACGACCGAGGAGGTCGGAGAAGCCCTGGCGATCCTCCGTCGGGTCCTCGCCTCGACACCGGCGGGAGATCAGACCGCCGCTTGAAGCGCTAGACCGGGACCTGGGTGTCGATTTGCCGCGTCCGCCGCCACGGGCGGCGTGCCACTGGTGGCGTGGCTGCCGCGCCGGCGGACGCGAAGACCGCGGTCAGGAGGCCTTGCGCGCGTTCCGGGCGAGGAACGACATGACGTCCTCTAGGCGAAAACGTCGGTCGCCGCGCGAGCAGACCCGGAAGAAGGGCAGCTCGCCGCGATCGCCGAGGCGCTTCACGGTGTTCACGTGGAGGTGCAGCATCTCCGCCACCTCGCTCGCGGTGAGCAGCGGTCCGAGGTCGCTGACGGCCATGCGGGGGTTCCTCGCCTGACTGGATCCCGGGGCGCCGGGGGCGTTGGTGACACGGGTGCGGTCCGCGTGATTGACGAGCGGAGGCTAGTGGTGGGAGGTGGCCCGGGCCAAGCCGTACCTTCGAGGTGGGCTCCGGGGTACCCGGAGGTCCGGTGCACGGTCGCAACGGTCGGGGTTGCCTGGCTGCGCAGGATCGTAACCCGGGCCCACCCTGGGCCGCGGGCCGATGCGGCTGTCGCCCGCCGACGTGGCGAGCCTGGCCATCCGGGCGCTGCGTGGATGGTGTATCGGGGCACCGAGCCGAGTCATGACTTGAAGCGGGAAGGGCCATCCACGCGAGTGCGGGCGCTGGTCCAGGACCATGCGGAGCGAAGGGGCCTGCTGCCTGCGGTACCCGCGAGGTTATGCGCGCTCCGGTACCGGGCCACGGAGCCTCGTGCTGGTCTCATGGCGCCCCCGGCAGGATTCGAACCTGCGACCGCGGGATTAGAAGTCCCTCGCTCTGTCCCCTGAGCTACGGGGGCGCACCCGGAGTCTAGCGTCCGCGGGACCGCGAACCAGGATCGGCTCGAATCCGGCCCTCCGCGGGTGCTATGCTCCGCGCCCGCGAGGCCCGGGAGCCACGCGCAGGGATGGAGGCGCGGATCGCGTGACGGCACGAGCCGGTGCGCCGGCCCCCGGGGACGCGACAGCAGCCGCGGACTTGTCCCCGCCCCGGGTCGAAACGGCGGACCCGGAGGCGGACTCGCCCAGCGCCCGACCGTCGATCCGGGTCGCCACCGGCGCCCTGCCCGGGCGCGTGCGGCCCGGGTCGCGCACCGCGCGGCCAGGCCCCGGCCAGCTGGCGCTCCCGTTCGCCACCCTCCCCCACCTCGACATCGAGACCGACTGGAAGGCCCAGCCCCGCCTGTGGGGTCACGCCTACCACCCGATGTGCTCCTACCTGGCGAGCTTTCCGGCGGCCCTCGCCCACGCCTTCATCGCCCGGTACTCCCGGCCCGGAGACGTCGTCCTCGACCCGTTCTCGGGGCGCGGGACGACCCCCCTCCAGGCCAGCGCAGAGGGCCGCATCGGGGTGGGCAACGACCTCAACCCGCTGGCCCACGTCCTGACCGCGGCGAAGCTCGAGCCGCCGACGTCCCGCGAGCTCGAGGCCCGGCTTGCCGGCCTGCGGATCGACTGGTCGTTCCAGGCGCCGGCGTGGCTGGAGCTCGCGTCTCGCGTGGCGGCCGGCGCTCCTGCGATGGTCCCGGCCGCCGGATCGGGCGGCGGTCCGGGCCCGGGAACCGAGCTGGTTCCCACCGAGATCACGCTGTCATTCCACCCGCGAACGCTGGGACAACTCCTCTTCGTCCGGTCCCGGCTCCGTCTCGAGGACCCCGCCGACCGCTTCCTCGCCGCAGCCATCGCCGGGATCCTCCATGGGAAACGGCCCGGCTACCTCTCCGAGGTGATGCCGAACACCTTCAGCATGGCGCCGCGCTACGTGCGCGACTACGCGGCGCGGACCGGCTTCGCCTCTCCGGAGCGCGACCTCTTCACGCTCCTGTCTGCCAAGCTCCGCCGTCTGGCGCGCGACGGCCGGCCGTCGGCTCCAGGAATTGCCCTCCTCGGCGACGCCCGCGACGCCGGGGTGCGGGTTCGGGCCGCCCTCCGCGCGCGGTCTCTCCCGGACCGGGCGCGACTCGTGCTGACCTCGCCGCCCTACCTGAGCGTCCTCAAGTACGGCTACTACAACTGGCTCCGGACCTGGTTCCTGGGGTTCTCGGCGGCCACGATCGACGCGACGCTCGACGATGCCCACCGGCGCGAGCCGTATCTCGCCTTCCTCCGGGACGTGCTCGCAGGCCTGCGTCCGGCGCTCGCCGATGACGCTGTCGTCGCGCTCGTCCTGGGCGACATCGATGCCGAGCATGGTCGGCCGGCTGCCGGCGGGCAGACGATCGGCCTGGCCGACGAGACGTGGGAGGCGGCGGCCCGTCCGGAGGGCTACCTGCTCGCCGGCGTGGCCCGGGACGAGGTTGCAGCACCCCGCAAGATGACGAAGCTGTGGGGGGACCATGCCGGGCGCGCCACGAAGGTCGACCGGATCCTGGTCCTCGCAACGTCGGAGGCTGGGCGTCGGCGAGCCCTGTCCAGTGCCGCGATCCCCGTTGACTGGAGGTGGCCGCCGCACGGGTAGGCGTTGCCCGGCCCGGCCTCCCGCTCCGCTACACTCCGGGACGATGACGCAGATGTACCACCCGGACGACCTCGCCGCGATGGATCCCCTGGTGCTCATGAAGAACCTGGACCACGTCCGGATCACGAGCCGCCGGCTCAGCTACATCCTGCAGCAGCAGGTGCACCTGTACACGCCCCAGGCGAACCAGCTGCGGGAGCAGATCGACACCTACGTGGAGGCTGAGCGCCAGATCGAGAGCGAGATGGCCCGCCGCCAGATCCGCGCCTAGGCTGGGACCTGGGCAACGGTTGCGGTCCGGGGATCCCGCCCACGCCCCGACCGTCTCGGCACGGCTCCCGGGCCGCCCGCCGCGCACTCCTCATCGATCACGGCGGCCGCGAGCGCCGCCAGGTCGCGCGTCCCGAACAGGCTGAACCCGATCCCGTACTGCTCGAGGTCGGTGAAGCTGTAGCCGCGGAAGAGGCCGCGGATCGCAACCGACCACATCTCGTCATACAGCTCCGGCCATCCGACCCGTCGGCGAGCCCGACAGAATCGGACGAACTCCACGGCCTCGGGGTCGGCTGCGGAGAGCGCGTGGGGGCGCGCTTCAGTCAATGACCTCTCCTCCCCGCGCACGGCGCGGCACCAACGGGTTGACGGACCTGGGGCCTGCGGTCCCGCGAGTTCGGGCGGTCCGACCGCAGTGCCGGGGCGCGATCTCGGTGCCCCGGGCTGTCGCCGCCTGCTCTGCCGGCCGCGGCGACCGGCTCATCCTACGTCCAACCCCGGGAGACCGAAACAGCCTTGTCCACCAACCCTCCCACCGACTTGTCCACAGGAACATGCGTTCGGTGGACGTCCCCCGCCCCGCAGGCAAGATCCGTGGACAGCGGGCACCGGTGGGCTCTTGACACGTCCCACGGCCATCGCCGATGCGCGACGACTAGGTCCTCTCCCGGATCCCGAGGCCGGGTGCGTCGCCGAGCTGCCAACGGCAGTCGTCACCGAGCGTGAGGCCTTCGAACGGATCGTCAGCATTGAGGAGACAGCCGTCCAGGTCGACCCACTCGGCCAGCGAGGCCACCGCAGCGGATGCAGCGATCCCCAGCGAGGTCTCCTCCATGCATCCGAGAAAGGTCCGGAAGCCGAGCTCACGGGCGCGGGTCAGCATCCGCGCGGCGGGACCCGGTCCACCCACCTTGGCAAGCTTGACATTGACCCCCGCGACGATCCCCACGAGGGCGTCGAGGTCCTCGTCGAGCACGGCGCTCTCGTCGGCAACGATCGGGAGCGGGGAGGCGACCTGGAGATCGCGGAGCCAGTCGTAGCGGCGCGCGGGGAACGGCTGCTCGACGAGCTCGACGCCGAGGCGCACGAGCTCGGGGAGGAGCGCCGCGGCGCTCCCGGGCGTCCAGGCCGTGTTGGCGTCGACCCGGATCGGGCCGTCGTACGCGGCACGGACGGCTTCCAGGGTCGCAAGGTCGGCCGTCCCGCCGACCTTGATCTTGAGGGCCGGGAAGCGGGCTGCGCGGCGCGCCCGCTCCGCAACCACGGCCGGCTCGTCGAGGCCGAGCGTGAAGTCCGTCGGCGGAATCTCCGCCGAGAGCCCGAGGAGCCGGTGGACCGGGGTGCCGGTCGCCTTGCCGGCCAGGTCGTGGAGAGCCGTGTCGAGGGCGCAGCGGGCGGCGCCGTGACCGCGGATCGCCTCCCCGAACGCAGTGCCGATGGCCGCAAGTGAGTCCCTGGCCGCCGCCGGGCTCGACGCGTCGAGTACTCCCGGGTCGACGGCATCGAGAAGCAGGTCCATGACGACCGGCATCGTCGCCAGCGTCTCGCCGTAGTACGCGTCGGGACAGCCCTCGCCCAGCCCGACGAGGCCGGGCAGCCGACTGGATCGCAGCTCGACGATCATCGTCGACATCGCCGCCCCGGCGCCGGGCGTGTCGCGGGCGATCCTGAACGGCTCGCGGAACGGGATCCGGAGGATGCGCGTGCGCAGATCCCAGACCGCGCTCATCGGTCGGCCCCCACCCACGGCAGCGCGTCCACCGCGGACTTGATCTGCGCCCAGAACCCGCCGACTCCGAAACGGACCGGGTCGGCCGCCGGGAGCCCGGTCTCGGCCTCGATCTCCGCGACCACGCGCCGTGCGTCCGCCTCGTCGGCGTAGTCCGACGTGTTCACGGCGACGGCAACGACCTTCGAGGGCGCCACCGTATTGGCGATCCGCTCGTGGAGCTCGATGAACGGGCCAAGCTCGGCGATCGGAAAGGAGCGGTCGGGGACGTGGTCGAAGTCGTGCTCGGCCAAGCCGGCCCGGTGAACCAGAATCATCGCGTGCGGGGTGGCCCCGTGGATCAGGCCCAGCGTGACGGCGCTATACGCAGGGTGATCCAGGCTCCCCTGCCCCTCCACGATCACCCAGTCGCCCAGTCGCTCGCCCTCCTCGACCAGCCACTCCACCGTGCCGTTGAGGAAGTCGCTGATGACCCGGTCGACCGAGACTCCCCACCCGTCGATCATCATCCCGGTTTGCCCCGTCGGAACGAAGGCGACCGCGTCGCCGGCCGCGTGCCCCGCGTCGCGAAGCTCCAGCGCGACCGACATCTTGCCGATCGCGCAGTCGGTGCCGACCGTGAGGATGACCCGCCTGCCGGGCTCGTGGCGCCTCCCGATCGCGCACTCGAAGCGCTCCGGTGGGCGCCGGAAGTCGGTGACGTGGACGCCGGAGATGGCGGTCGCCGCGGAGAGCTCGGGGTCATCACCAAGGAACGTGTGGAGCCCCGAGTGGAGGTCCAGGCCCGCGTCGATCGCCCCGTGGAGGATTGGGCGCCAGGCGTCAGGGAGCCGGCCTCCGGTCGGTGCGATCCCGATCAGCAGCGTGTCGGGGCGCGGTCGGCCTGGGATGGCGAGTGCCTCCGCGAGCGTCGCGACAATCGGGATGTCGTGGTCCGGGAGCCACTCCGCGACGTTGCGGCCGGCGAGCGTCGAGTCGAGGACGGCCACGACCTCGTGCCGCCCGTAGCGGATCACCCCGAACGCGGTCTTCGCAGAGTGCGGACCGAACTCGCCCTCGGTCAGGATCACGAGCCGCCGCAGCGCCTGGGGATGCATCGGTCCTCCGGTCATGGCTTCGCGCATCGGTCGGCCCGCACGACCGCGGAAAGGAGAACGCCCCCGGGGCGCGGACCGGGGGCGTCGAGGAGTTCGGTTGGTACCGCATACCGGATTCGAACCGGTGATCTCCGCCTTGAGAGGGCGGCGTCCTGGGCCACTAGACGAATGCGGCACGCGGTCGACTGGCAGAGCCTCGACCCGCGAGGAGGATACCAGAGGCGCGAAGCGGGCGGCAACATGGGCGGCCGCGCAGGGCTCTACAGGCGGTGAGCCTCCAGGAAGACGCGGACCCGGTCGGCGACCTGGCGATGGCCCTCGTCGGAGAGGACCAGGCCGTAGTGGGACGCGGCCCCGAACTGCTCGTGCTCCGCCCCCAGCCACCCGGCCAGGCGCTCCGCAGCCAGGGCAGCCGGGGCGCCGTCGACGCCCGAGCCGATCACGAGCATCGGGACGCCTTGCAGGAGCCTCGGCGTGACCGGGACGCCCGCCAGCATCGCCCCCCGCGCCCGTCCCGATTCGAAGGGCTTCTGGCCCAGCAGGTGCTGGATTCTCAGGACGTCATCGAGCGAGAGGTCACGGTTCTCACGCTGGAGCTTCTCCGGCAGGCGCTCCCAGCCGATCAGGGCCTTCCCGTAGACCGGCGGCACGTCACTCACGATGTGCGGTCGCACGGGCGGCTGGGTCGCCGCGGGCGCCGCGGCGTCGAGAAGGACGAGCCCGGCGACGCCGACACGCTCGGCAGCCACCTTGAGGGCGAGCAGCCCGCCGAGACCGTGCCCGACCGCCACGGCGCCGGGGCCGACGCGGGTAAGCCCGGCGACCACATCGTCGAGGTACGTCTCGAAGGACAGGGTCTGCGGATCGGCCGTGCGACTCCAGTAGTGGTTGGCAAGGTTCAGCGCGTGCCCTTCCCAGCCGCGACTGGCGAAGTAGCGCAGCCAGCGCTCCCAGAGCCATGAGCCGGCCAGTTCGCCGTGCACGTAGAAGATCGGCCGTCGGCGCGAGCGTCGCTCCGGCAGCCAGCTCTCGACGTACAGGCCCTGCTCGTCGAGCTCGATCTCGTCCTTGCGAACGGGACGACCTGCCTGCGTGGACCCAGGGCCCGGCTCGGGTGAGCGGGGCCACTCGCGGTCGTAAGGATCGTCGCTCATGTCACCACTCGAGAGGATTCAGGACGAAGCCGGTAGCCGGCTTCGGAAAGAAGTAGGTGCTCTTCTGGGGCATGACATCTCCGTCGCGGGCGACCGCCGCGATCTCCGCCACGGGAGTCGCCTCGAGGAGGAACGCGACGTCTGCGGCGTCCGTCCTGGCGTCGACCCAGTCCAGCGCCTCGGCCGCATCCTTCGTGAACGCAACGCGCCCGCCGACCGTCGTCGCGGCCCGGTCGATCGAGCACAGTCGCTCCAGCACCACCGCGAGCAGCGTGACGTCGAGGCGCCTCAGGGCATCGCCGCCGGCGGGCAGGAGCGGCGCCACGGCATCGCGGCGGGCGGTGAGCAACGCGCCGCCGGTGCGGGTCCAGAGGCCGATCCGCCCACGGCCGCCGGGCGTCGCTGTCGCCGGCCCGAAGGCCGCCAGCAGCGCACCACGCTCGACGAGATCCACGTCGAACAGGCCGCTGGCCTCCGCCGTGGCCACGAGGTCGCCCGCTCCCGCCACCGCGCACGCAACGCGGTGGGTCGGCAGGACCAGGACTGGCTCGTTCGCGACGTCCATGAAGAGTGCCAAGATGAAGTCGAAGGGCGGATCGTCCTCGCTGGAGCGCGTCATCCGGCGCTCGTCGCGGTAGCGGAGGGCTGTCTCGTACCGGTGGTGCCCATCGGCGATCGTCACGGGCTCCCGGCCCGCCACCTCGCGAAGCGCCGCGACGGCTGCGGCCGTCGCGCCCTCGTCGGCCAACACCCACAGGCGGTGGCGAACGCCGTCGTCGTCGGTCACGTCGGCGATGGAGAGGGCCTCCGTCGCCTCGGCCAACACCCGTCGCGCGGTCCCCGAAGGGTCGGCATAGAGGACCATCACCCCGGAGAAGTTGGCGCCTGTGGCACGCATGAGCTTGTGGCGGTCCTCCTTCGGGCCGGCCAGGGTCCGCTCGTGCGGGAGGACGCCCGCTCCCGGCCCGAACTCCTCCAGGCGCAGTCGACCGTAGAACCCACGCTGCACGCGCCGTTCCACGGTGCCGGGCACGCCGAACTCCTGCTCGTACACGTAGAGCGAGGGCTGGCGGTCCTTGCTCAGCGTCCCGTCGGCACGCCACGCGGCGAAGTGCCGCGCCGCCACGCGGTACTTCTCGTCCGGGTCGGAGGCTCCGGCGTCCACGGGGAGGTCGATCGCGACGACGTTGCGGGGATCGCGGGCAGCGAGCTCGGCGCGGCGCGTCGGCGAGATCACGTCGTAGGGAGGCGCCACGACGCAGGAGAGGTCGGGCACGACCTCAGGGTTGTAGCGGAGTGCGCGGAACGCGCGGATCTCGGGCACGCAACCTCCAGGGCACCGGGACCGGTCCAGGGAGCCAGCGCCGCACTGCGCGCGGCGGGATGACGCTGAGTGTACCGCGGGGGACGCGATGCCCGCGGCGCACCCCGGCTCCCGACCCTGCGCGGTTCGCCGTCGGCGGCTGATCGCGACCGATGCTAGCCTTCGGCCCGTGAGCGACTCGAGCACCGCGCCCCGGCCAAGCGACAGCCCGAGCCCCGGGCCTCGCCACCGCCAGCGCCCCGACGAGGGCAACGGCCACGCGTCAGGTCGCGCAAACGGCGGACGCAACGGCCACGCCCCCGACGACCACCTCGGCCGAAAGATCCTCCTCGCCCTTCGCGAAGCCGGCGCCGCAGGACCGGACGCCATCGCGCTCAGCTTGGGGATGAGCCGGACGAGCACCTTGCAGCGCCTCCGCGGGCTCGAGGATGCAGGTCTCGTCACCCGCCAGACGGTCCGCCACGGCGTCGGCCGGCCGCGCCATCTCTACGACATCACCCCGCAGGCCCAACCCAGCCTTCCGGCCAACTACGACGGCCTGGCCACCACGCTCCTCGAGTCGGTCGTCGCGGTCGGCGGGGACGCGCTCGTCGAGGAGGTCTTCCAGGCTCGTCGGCATCTCCTCCGCGAGCGGCACGCGATGCGCTTCGCCGAGCGCCTGGGCCCCGCGCCGACCCTCGCCGAGAAGGTGCGGGAGCTGGCGCTCATCCAGGACGAGTCGGGCTACGTGTGTCGGGTCGAGATGCAGGCCGCAGGTGGCGGATCCCTCGAGCTCCGAGAGCACAACTGCGCGATCCTCGGTGTGGCCGCGGGCCACCCGGCGGCGTGCCGCGCCGAGCTCGAGCTGTTCGAGGAGCTCCTCGACGCCCGGGTGGTGCGCACCTCGCACATCGCCTCGGGAGACCGCTCCTGCACGTACCGGATCCGGCCCCGCGAGGCCTGATCGCCGCGCGCCTCACGCCTCCTCGCGCTCGACCTCCCGGCGCCGTGCCGGCTCAAGGCGTGGCAGCGCGATGTCGCTCACGTTCGGCACGAACGACGCCTGGAGGGCAGTCCGCGCGACCTCGACCTGCTCGTCGACCGTCAGGATCCCGAGGCGTCCGAGCGTGGCGAGCTCGTCACGGATGTAGGTCTTCAGCATCTCCGGGCCATCCGTGTTGATGGTGAAGCGGATCTCCTCGCGGCGGAAGGTGTCGAGGATCCAGCGGAACTCGTCCCACCCCGAGACGACGCGCGTGTTCAGGTTGGAGGTGGGGCAGACCTCCAGGACGATCCCCCGCTCCCGGATCATCGCCAGCGTCCGCGGGTCGTAGGCCGCCTTCACGCCGTGGCCGATGCGGTCGGGCTCGAGCTCCTCGATGACCTCGGCGATCTCCTCCACCGGCCCTGACTCCCCGGTGTGGACGGTGATCCCCAGGTGGTGCCGGCGGATCTGCCGGAAGAGGCGCCGGTATTCCCTCACGCGAAAGCCGCTCGACTCGGGGCCGGCGATGTCGACGCCGACCACGCCGCGATCGCGCCAGGCGATCGCCTTGTCCGCGATGATCTCGTTGAGCTGGTATGGGAACGCCCGGTCCAGGCACAGGATCAGGCCGGGCTTGACAGGGTATTCAAGGGTGGCCCGGTCCATCCCTCGCACCGCCGCCGCGATGATGTGGTCTAGATCCTGCTCGCCGCCCCGGTTTCGCTTCATCGGGTTGAAGCGGAGCTCCATCGTGGTGACGTTGTTCTTGCGGTAGGCGCCGCCGATGACCTCGTAGGTGGCGCGCTCCACCGCGAGCGGGCTCGACTGGATCAGCTCGGTCCAGTGGAAGAGCTCGAGGTAGCCCGCGAACGAGCGCCCTCGTGTCGGCGAGACGGTGATGAGCTCGCGGAACTCCCAGTAGTCCTTGGTCGGGAGCTTGATCCCCTGCTGGTGCGCGATCCCCCACATGATCGCCGGCGTCACCGCGCCGCCCAGGTGGCAATGGAGCTCGGCGAGCGGGACTTTGCGGGGGAGCTGGCGGGTCACGGGACCGACTCCGCGACGCCGGGCACCACGCGGCCATCGGGACCGACGGTTGCGCGGCTTCGGCCGACACGCTCCGCGACGCCCGGGACCTGGTCTCGTGCGTGGTAGCTCGAGCGCACGAGCGGACCGGACTCCACGTGGCGGAAGCCCATCGCGAGAGCCGCCGCACGCAGGTCCGCAAACTCGTCCGGGTGGTAGTAGCGCACGAGCGGCAGGTGAGCCATCGTCGGGCGCAGGTACTGGCCGATCGTGAGGATGTCGCAGTCGACGGCCCGCAGGTCGCGGAACGTCGTCAGCAACTCGTCGCGATCCTCGCCGAGGCCGACCATGATCGAGCTCTTCGTGTGGACCGCGAGCCCAAGCTCACGTGCATCGACCTTCGCCCGGGCCAGGACGCCGATGCTGCGGTCGTAGCGGGCGCGCCGCCGGACCGGCTTCTGGAGCCGTTCTACGGTCTCCACGTTGTGGTTGAGGATGTCGGGCCCGGCCTCCATCACCGCCCGGAGCGGCGCCGCCTCGCCGTTGAAGTCGGGAATGAGGACCTCGACCCCCATCCCGGGGCGGCGCGCGCGCAGCGCGCGGATCGTCTCCGCGAACACGGACGCGCCGCCGTCCGCCAGGTCGTCGCGGGCGACGGACGTGACGACGACGTGCTCGAGCCCCATCGCCGTGACCGCCTCGGCGACACGGCGGGGCTCGTCGGGGTCGAACCAGGTCGGGCGGCCGGTCGTGATCGCGCAGAATCCACAGGCCCTGGTGCAGACGTCGCCGAGGATCATCACGGTGGCGGTGCGCTGGTCCCAGCACTCCCCGAGGTTCGGACAGCGAGCCGCCTCGCAGACCGTGTTGAGGGTTAGCCCACGCAGGAGCTGGCGCAGGTCGCGCACCGCCTCGCCGGCCGGCATCGTCGCCTTCAGCCAGTCGGGGTGGCGGCGGGCATGGGGCCCGGTCCCGGCGTCGTTGGAACGGGCGGGGTCGTCGAGGGCCGCGACCATCGCGGTCGACGCGGTGAGGCCGGCGACAGCGGGGTGGGCGGGCACGCCGCCGGGGTCGAGGACGGGGAGCTCACGGGCCATGGCGCAAGTCTACGGGGGCGAGCAGTCGGGGGTCCGCGCGTACTCGATCCCGGCCAGGGCTCCGTCGAGCCAGACGAGGATCGTGTCACGGGCGACGCCGTCGGGCGTGTTCTCGATGAGGACGAGGCGCGCGTCGCCGTTCGTGTACGGCGTCGGCGCGTAGCCCGGCGTCTCCGGCCCGATATAGGGGCGCTTCCAGCCCGTGTAACGGTAGACGCTCCCCCCGTAGGCAATCCACGACGGGAAGCTCTCGACCCTGATCACGTCGACGATCGGGCAGTCTGCGAGGCGGACGCCCGACTGGACGGCGGCGTCGGGTCCGCTCCACGTCTCGAGGTGGCTCTCGCGCCACCACTCGGTGCCGGCCCGGATGGCGAAGTAGGCGAAGCCGACGACGATCGCAGCCTTGACGAGGGTCCACAGGATCGGGTGCCAGTCCAACCTGACACGGCCGACGCGGCGGTGGAGCGGGAGCTCACGGCCGGCCTGCAGGCTTCGGAGGAGCGCCGCGTACCGGTCGCGGCCGCCGGCCTGGAACTCCTCGCGCCGCGCGGCGCGCTCGGCGATCGACGGGCGGTCGTGGTGGGGCGGCGGCGGGACGCTCTCGCTCCCGGGACCCGTCTCGACGGACAACCTGCCTCCTAGTAGACGGCGGTCTCCGGGCCGACGCCTTCGAGCCACCCCTTGACGTCGCGCAGGAAGTAGCCGGCCTGGGCGCCGTCGTTCGCCCGGTGGTCGATGCCGATAACCATGTTCATCACCGGCCGGATGGCGATCACGTCGCCCTGCGGGGTCTCGACGACGACGGGGCGCTTCGTTATCGCCTCCATTGTCAGGATCGCGACCTCGGGCACGTTGAGGATCGGCATCGTGAGGTTGCTGCCGAACCAGCCGGTGTTGTCGACGGTGAAGGTGCCGCCGCCGAAGTCGTCGAGGCGGAGCTTCTTGGCCCGGGCCCGGGCGGCGACGTCGCTGATGGCGTGGTTGATGCCGTTGATCGAGAGCTGGTCGACATCCCGGATCACCGGGACGATGAGGCCGTCATCGACCGCCACGGCGACCCCCATGTTGATCCGCCGCTTCGCGACCAGCCCCTGCTCGATCCAGGTCGCGTTGAACGTGGGGTTCCGCTTGAGCGCTTCGACGGCGGCCTTCATGACGAATGGGACAAAGCTGAGGGAGATCCCCTCGCGGGCCCGGTAGTCGCGCTTGTGGGCCTCACGCAGGCGGACCAGGCCCATGACGTCGACCTCGACGTGGACGTAAGCGTGGGGCACCAGGAGCGCCCGTGTCATCTGGGCGGCGATCCCCTTGCGCATCTGGGTCATCGGGACGATGACCTCGTCCGCGCCCTCGGGGAAGACGACCTGCGTGCCGGCGGGGGTCGCCGGGGCGGGGCGGCCGAGGGCAGGGAGCGTGGCGGCGCTGCGAGCCGGGGCGGCCGGGGCACGAGCGGCCTCCACGGAAACCCCCGCTGGCGCTGGGGCGACTCCCGTCCTGATTGCCTCCACCGTGGCGACGACGTCGTCGCGGGTGATGCGACCCCCTCCACCGGTG
Source organism: uncultured Chloroflexia bacterium (assembly GCA_963698595.1). Classification (GTDB taxonomy): domain Bacteria; phylum Chloroflexota; class Limnocylindria; order Limnocylindrales; family CSP1-4; genus CTSoil-043. Next base: position 421,930 of record CAVORL010000006.1, on the reverse strand, counting down.
CCGCGGACCTGCTCTGCCGTGAGGTCGTGCTCGCGCAACAGCCGTCGCACGGCCGGGGTCATGCGAGCGTCCGGGTCGGCGACAGCCGGGAGCGACGCGGTTGCGGGCGGGGGCGGCGCTGCGGGCGCGGAATCGGCAGGTGCGGGCACCTCGGAGACTGCCGGCGCAGGCTGGGCAGGAGCAAGCGTCTCGTGGGCCTCCAGCCCAGGCGTTCCGGGAGCTGCCGACACCTGCGCTCCCGCCGCTGCCGGCTGAGTGCCAGGAGCCGCAGCTGCCGGCTCCGCGCTCTCGGCGGCCGGCTCCGCGCTCTCGGCGGCCTGGATCTCCGCGATCGGCGTCTCGTTGGGGACGGTCGCCCCCTCGTCGACCAGGATGGCGGTCAACGTGCCGGCGAAGGGAGACGGCACCTCGGCGTTCACCTTGTCGGTGATCACCTCGACGATCGGCTCGTGCTTCTCGACGTGGTCGCCCGGCTTCTTCAGCCAGCGTCCGATCGTCCCCTCGGCGACGCCCTCGCCGAGCTGCGGCATCGTGACCGTTGCCACCGAGTCCCTCCTCCGCGGGGTCGGATCCCGCGTCGCGTACAGGTACGCAGCCGGATCCGGCTGGCTCAGCGGATCCCCTGCCCAGAGCAGTGTGGCCCATCCGGCCCGGGGCAGCACGCAGTGCCGCTCGGTCTCCGCAGGACGCGCCCAGGGAAGCCCTGCCCCCTGAATTGGGCGGGCCACCCGGATCGGGTGGCCCGCTGCGTGATTCCCGAGCGTTCGGGACCTAGACGAAGAGCGGTCCGAAGATGACCGCGACGATCGCAGTCAGCTTCAGCAGGATGTTGATCGACGGTCCCGAGGTGTCCTTGAAGGGGTCCCCGACCGTGTCGCCGACGACCGCCGCCGCGTGGGCGTCCGAGCCCTTGCCGCCATGGTTGCCGAGCTCGATGTACTTCTTCGCGTTGTCCCAGGCGCCGCCGGCGTTGGCCATGAGAAGCGCCAGGAGGAAGCCCGACGCCACCGAGCCCATGAGCAAGCCGCCCAGCGCCTCGGCGCCGAGCAGCGCGCCCACGACGACGGGCGACAGGACGGCGATGGTCCCCGGCAGGAGCATCGCGCGGAGGGCCGCCTGGGTCGAGATGTCGACGGCGCGGGCCGCATCCGGCTCGACGCCTGGACGCCCCTCGAGCAGACCCGGGATCTCCCGGAACTGGCGCCGCACCTCGACGATCATCGAGTTCGCGGCCGAGCCGACGGCCTGCATCGAGAGACCCGAGAAGACGAACGGCAGGGTCGCCCCGATCAACAGGCCGACGAGGACGCGGGCGTTCGTCAGCTCGAGCGACTGGATGTCGGTGACCTGCACATAGGCTGCACCGAGGGCGAGAGCCGTGAGCACGGCCGACCCGATCGCAAAGCCCTTGCCCGTCGCGGCCGTGGTGTTGCCGAGCGCGTCGAGCGCGTCGGTCCGCTCGCGGACCTCGGGGGCGAGGTGGGCCTGCTCGGCAATGCCGCCGGCGTTGTCCGCGACGGGACCATACGCATCGGTGGCCAGGGTGATCCCCAGCGTGGACAGCATGCCCACGGCGGCGAGCGCCACCCCGTAGAGCCCGGCCAGCTCGTTCGCCGCGAAGATGCCGACAACGATGGCCGCGGTCGGCACGATCACGCTGAGCATGCCGATCGCCATGCCGGCGATGATCACCGACGCCGGGCCGGTCGCGGCCTGCGACGCGATCCAGCGGGTGGGCCGGTACTCGTAGGAGGTGAAGTACTCCGTCGCCGTGCCGATGACCTGCCCGACCACCAGGCCGGTGAGCACCACCCAGAACAGGGCGAAGGGGAGGTCGAGGAGCAGGATCACGCCGGCGGTGAGCAGCAGGGCGATGGCGCTGGCGCCGTAGACACCGGCGCGCAGGGCCCACAGGAGCTTGCTCATGCTGGCCTGGTCGCCGGTTCGGACGAGGAACGTCCCCAGGATCGAGGCCACGATCCCGACGCCCGAGATCAGCAGGGGCAGCAGGATGAGATCGCCGTCGGGTCCGGCATCGCCGACGCCCAGCGTCATCGCGCCGACGGCGGCGAGCGTCAGCGAGGCCACCAGTGCACCGACGTAGGACTCGAACAGGTCGGCGCCCATGCCTGCGACGTCGCCGACGTTGTCGCCGACGTTGTCCGCGATGGTCGCGGGATTCCGCGGATCGTCCTCCGGGATGCCGGCCTCCACCTTGCCGACGAGGTCGGCGCCGACGTCCGCAGCCTTCGTGTAGATTCCGCCGCCGACGCGGGCGAACAGGGCGATCGACGAGGCACCGAAGCTGAAGCCTGCCACGACGTTCGGATCGCGGAAGACGATCCAGAGGATCGTGATGCCGAGCAGGCCGATGCCGACGACGGTGAGGCCCATGACGCTGCCGCTGGCGAACGCCACGCGAAGCGCAGGGTTGAGCCCAACCGCGGCGGCCGTGGCGGTCCGCGTGTTGGCCCGGATCGCAACGCTCATGCCGATGAGCCCGGCAAGCCCGGAGCCGATGGCTCCCAGGACGTAGGCGATGGCGGTCCAGGGCCCGTCGGCCTCGATGCCGCCCGGATGTGCGTTGAGCACCGCGATCCGCGCATTGCCCGTGACGTTGTAGTCGATCAGCACCGCGATCACCACGGCCACGACGACGACGAACCCGGCAAGGATCGTGTATTCCCGGCGCAGGAACGCCATCGCCCCGATCCTGATGAGCCGGCCGATCCGCCGGACGTCTTCGGATCCTTCGTCCTTGCCCAGGACGAACCGTCCCGCGAGACCGGCGCCGGCCAGACCGGCGAGTCCGGCCGCGAGGACCAGGATGAACAACAGCTCAGAGCTCACGAACGCACCGCCACAACGACAACTCCGTACAAGGCTTCCTGGACTCGAACCTGCAGGTTGGACCTGGCCCCATCGGGGCACCGCACCGCGTGGGCGCGGCGGGTCGTGCGCGACCGGCTCTCGCCACGCGAGAGCCTCGAGCACGCTGAAGCCTAGCATCGCGGGAGGCGCGGCGAGTCACCTTCGCGCGTCAGACGATGGGAAGTCCTGGCCGACACGGCATGGGGGCCCGTCGAGGTCGTCGAAGGCATCCCCGGCGACCAGGGCGGTGACATCCGTCCCGAAGCCACCGAAGCCGGCCGCCGGCAACCTGGAGCGAGCGACGGGATCCTGGCCGCTCGGGGATCCTGTGACGGTCACACCGCGATCGCAGCGGTCGGCAGGCGCGGCGGGGAGCCCTCGGGAGGTCCTGGTCGGGCCAGCCTCAGCTCGGACGCCACCTAGAAGTTGATGGACCGCCCGTCGACCGCCATCGCAGCCTCGCCGATGACCTCGGAGAGCGTCGGGTGAGGATGCGTCGCTGCCCCGATCTCCCAGGCCGCGGCCTCCAGCGAGAAGCCCAGCGAGGCCTCGCCGATGAGGTCCGTGGCGTGCGGGCCGATGATGTGCAGGCCGAGCGTCTCCCCGCTCTCCGCATGGGCGATCACCTTGGCGAAGCCCTCGTACTCTCCGCCGATGAGCGCCTTGGCGATCGCCTGGAAGGGCACCTTGCCGACCTTCACCGGGAGACCGCGCTTCTCGCACTCCTGCTCGGTCAGGCCGATCGACGCGATCTCAGGCCGGCAGTACGTGGCCCGCGGCTGGGCGTCGTAGTCCATCGCATGGACGTCGGGGTCGCCGGCGATCGTGTGGACCGCCGTTAGCCCCTCGTGGGCCGCGGTGTGAGCCAGCCAGAGCCCGCCCACGATGTCGCCGATCGCCCAGACATGCGGCTCGACTGTCTGCATGTGGCCGTCGACCGGGATGATCCCCTTCTCGACGGCGATCCGGGTCGAGTCGAGGCCGATGTCCTCCACGTTCGCGGCGCGCCCGGTCGCCACGAGGATGCAGTCGGCCGCGATCTCGGCGGACTCGCCGCCCTCTTGACCGACCGTAAGGCGGATCCCATCGTCGGACACCCTCAGCGAGGCCGCGTCGAAGCGGGCATTGGTCATCACCTCGATGCCCCGCCGCTTGAAGCTCTTCACGAGCTCCCTGCTCACGTCGCGGTCCTCGAGCGGCACGATCTCAGGCAGGTACTCGAGGAGCGTGACCTTGACGCCGTAGTCGTGGAACATCGAGGCGAACTCGGAGCCGACCGCGCCCGCACCGACGATGACGATGCTGGAGGGCAGGTCGCTCATCTTCAGGACGTCGTCGGAGGTGAGGACACGGGTCCCATCGGGCGTGATCTCCGGGAGGCTCTTCACCCGCGATCCCGTGGCCAGGATGACGTCGGTCGCCTCGAGCACGCGCTCGCCACCGGCGCTCGGCGTCCCGTCCTCGCCGTGGAGCACGACGCGCACTTTGCCTGGCCCCTCGAGCCGCCCCCTCCCGGCGATCCACTCGACCTTGTTCTTGCCGACGAGGCCCTTCAGGCCCGTCCACATCCGGCGCACGACCTGGTCGCGCCTCGCGGCCACCGCCGGGTAGTCGAGGGCGACGTCGCCTTCCACCAGGACGCCAAGGTCACGCGCCTTCGCACCCACCCGATGGTAGAAGTCGGCCAATTCGAGGAGCGCCTTGGTCGGGATGCACCCGCGGTGAAGGCAGGTGCCCCCGATCTTGTCCTCGTCGACGAGGGCAACCTTCAGCCCCAGCTGGGCGGCCCGGAATGCGGCGGTATAGCCGCCTGTCCCGGCGCCGAGGACGACGAGGTCGAAGGAGTTGGACGAGCCGACGGCCATGGGGGCGTTCTCCGCGGAGGCTTGAGTGAGCGGCGCACGCGGTGCTGCGCGCCGGGGGACGAGCCGGACGCCGTCATGGTAGCGCCCGGCCCGGCGGAGCCGCGCCGACGAAGCGGCCTGCGGGAAGCGGGCCGGGCGGGGAACGTGGCGGGAAGCAGGCCGGCCGGAATCGGGGCCGGAGCCGGTCGTGGTGCCCGCTCGGCACGCCCCCCCCGGGGGTAGCTCGCGCGGCGTTGCCGTTCGCGCGAGAATGGGCAGTGCGTCCGCACCGTCGTCCGCGGCCACGGGGGAGATCATGACCGCAGCGCTCCAGGCCACGCCCATTGCCTCCCGCCGGCAAATCACGTCCCGGGGGCTGGCCAGGATGCTTGCCGCGCTCGCGCTGGCTCTGCTTGCCGCGATGCTGAGTGTCGGCGCCGGGACCGTCGCGGGCGTGGAGCCGCGCAACCTCGCCAGCCAGCTGACCGACGGTGCGAACGCGCTCTCGGCATCCCAGGAAGCCGAGGTCAGGGATGCCCTCGCGGCGCTCCAGCAGGAGACATCCATCCAGCTCTGGGTCTGGTACACGACGACGACGAGCGGACAGGGCATCGTGGACTTTGCCGCGGAGACCGCCGATCGAAGCTCGCTCGGCGGCACCGACCTCCTGCTGGTCGTCGCCCTCGACGACCGGGCCTATGGCTTCTCCTCGCCATCCGGCTTCCCTCTCAGCGACCCGGAGCTCGAGCAGCTCCTTTCCCGCGACCTGGAGCCGGGCCTCCGCGACGAGGACTACGCCGGGGCGATGGTCGCGGTTGCCCGTGCCCTGGAGGCCGAGATGACGGCGACGCCAGCGCCGGTCGCGACCGAGCGGCCGACGACGGTGCCGGTGGGCGGCGACGCTGGGTCGAGCAGCGACGGCGGCGGCATCGGCACCATCCTGGCGGTCGTCGTCGTGGTCGGGCTGATCGCCGGGCTCGGCTGGTTCTTCTTCGTCCGGCGCCGCTACGGCGCAGCAGTCGGCGTCCCGGGGGGCGGGCCGAAGGTCGCAGACGCGACGACGGACGCATTTGCCGGCATGAGCGAGACCGACCTCGATGGCGAGGCCAATCGGCTCCTCCTCGTGACCGACGACGCGGTGCGTGACAGCGAGCAGGAGCTCGGCTTCGCCCAGGCGCAGTTCGGGGAGGCCGCGGCCGCCCCGTTCGAAACCGCCATCGCCGCGGCGAAGGACGACCTGCGGGCCGCCTTCCAGGTCCGCCAGCAGCTCGATGACGAGACGCCGGAGGATCGCCCGACGCGCAGGCGCATGCTCCTGGACCTCATCGGGCGATGTCACGGGGCCCAGGACCGCCTCGACGAGGAGGCAGCGCGGTTCGACGAGCTGCGTGCCTTTGAGAAGGAGGCGCCGGCGATCCTTGCAGGGCTGCCGGCCGCGGCGGACGCCGTCGAGGGCCGCGTGCCCGGAGTCGAACGGACGATGGCCAAGCTCCGGGAGTATGCCGACAGCGCCTGGGAGGCGGTCGCCTCGAACCTTGATGAGGCTCGCGCTCGGCTCGAGGCGGCTCATGCCGCGGTGGCGGACGGCGAAGCCTCAAAGGCGACGGGGGACCTCTCCCGCACGGCGGCGGCAACCCGCGTGGGCCAGGAGGCAGTCGCCCAGGCCAGCGGGTTCCTCGATGCGATCGAGCGCCTCGCGACCGAGCTGGAACAGGCCCGCGACCAGGTCACCGCGGAGCTCGCCGAGGCCGAAGCGGACCTGGCGCGTGCCCGGGCGGCGGTGCCGAGCCAACCTGCCGATCCAGCGATCACAGGCCGACTCGCGGAGGCCGCAACCCTGCTCGATGAGGCGCGGCAGGAGATCGGCGTGCCCAAACCGGACGTCGCCGCGGCGTACGCCAAGGCTCGCCGGGGGAACGAGATCGCCGACGAGGTGCTCGCGGGAATCCGGACCGCCGCAGAGCAACGGGCGACGATGGCTGCCCGGCTCGACACCTCGATCCGCGGGGCGCAGGCGACTCTGACCCGGGCGTCCGACTACGTTGCCAATCGACGAGGTGGCGTCGGGCAGGAGGCGCGCACCCGTCTCGCGGAGGCCGACCGCCACCTCAAGCAGGCCGTCGCGGTCGGCGCGGCCGACCCCGCGGCCGGGGTGCGCGAGGCCGAGGCAGCAACACGACTTGCAAACGACGCGCTCGGCCTGGCCCAGCGCGACTACGGCGCTTGGGACGACCCTTGGCGCGGCGGGCGCGACGGCCGGGGCGGCGGTCCCCGGCAGGGTGGTGGCGGAGGCGGCGGGGGCGACGTGGCGGCCGCGATCATCGGCGGAATCATCGGCGGGATGCTCTCGGGCGGCCGACGCGGCGGCGGTGGACTTGGCGGCGGCTTCCCCGGCGGAGGCGGCGGCTGGGGCGGCGGCGGTCGCGGCGGCGGCGGGGGTGGATTTGGCGGCGGCGGCGGTAGTCGCGGCGGCGGCGGGGGCCGCTGGTGAGCCAGGCGGTACGATGAGCGTCGGCAGTGGGCACGTTGCCCGCCGACCGACCTCACGGATTCACGCAATGCGGCACCGATATCCGGGCCGCGACAGCACGGAGGGGAATGCCTCATGGCGCAGACTTCGATCCTTGGCCGCATGGGCCAGCTGGTTCGGGCGAACATCAACGCGATCCTCGACTCGGCCGAGGATCCCGAGAAGATGCTCGACCAGATGGTGATCGACTACACCAACAACATCCGCGAAGCCGAGGAGGCGGTCGCCCAGACGATCGGCAACCTGCGCCTCCTCGAGGATGACGCGAAGGAAGCGAAGGAGGCCACGACCGAGTGGGGCTCCAAGGCCCTCGCAGCCTCGCGGAAGGCCGATGAGTTGCGTACCGCCGGCAGCGCCTCCGAGGCCGACAAGTTCGACAACCTCGCCAAGATCGCGCTCAAGCGCCAGATCTCGTTCGAGGAGCAGGTCAAGACGTTCGACGAGCAGATCGCGAACCAGACGGTCCTCGTCGACAAGCTCAAGGACGGCCTCAACGGAATGCGCACCAAGCGCGAGGAGCTGGTCCAGAAGAAGGACGAGCTGATCGCGCGCTCCAAGATGGCCCGCGCGCAGGCGAAGGTCACCGAGACGATGAAGTCGGTCAACGTGATGGACCCGACCTCGGAAGTCTCACGCTTCGAGGAGAAGGTGCGCCACGAGGAGGCCCAGGCGCGCGGCATGGCGGAGGTCGCCTCCAGCTCGCTCGACGCCCAGTTCGCAAGCCTCGACGACGCGTCCGACGACCTCGAGGTTGAGGCCCGTCTTGCTGCTCTCAAGGGCGGCGCCGCGTAGCTCGGGCGCCGAGCTCAGCTCGGGTGCGGCGCCATCACGCCGCACGAAACCTGGACGGCCTGTCTACGCGTGCAGCCGCCCGGATCGCGAGCATCGCTGGTCACTGTGCGGCGCAACCCTCGACACCGTCAGGCGCGGTCCGCGGCCGGAGGGATCCCGATGGGAGCCACGAGGACGCGGCCCGCGACGGCAGCCCCACGCCGAGTGAGCAGCCCCGTCTTCGGACGGTGAAAGGTGACGGTCACATCCGCGCGGACAACGGGGTCTGAGAGCTCGCCGGAGGTGAGGTCGACCGCCGTCGGACAATCCACGGCCAGGACCGGCACCGCCGCCGCCCGGGCCCGGTTCACGAGCTCGACGGCCGAGCGGACCGGCTCACGAAGGAGCCCGCGAACGCCGCTCCCGAGCAGGGCATCCACGACGATGGCCGCGCGCTCCACGCCCTGCCCCAGGACCGCGACGTCGCGGGCTCCCGCGGCGTGGATCCGCTCCACGCCGGCCGACCGGGCGAGGCGGTCCCAGTTGCGGGCGGCATCCGGCGTGGCCGGCCGCCCCTGAACGGCCACCAGCACCACCACGACCCGCGCCCCGGCCGCCGCGAGGCGACGGGCGGCCACGAAGCCGTCGCCGCCGTTGTTCCCGGGACCGCACAGGACCAGGATCGGCCCGCTGCTCCACCGGTCTCCGGCGACGGCGAGTGCCCGCGCGGCGGCCGCGACCGCCGTCCCTGCGTGCTCCATGAGGTCGATGCCGGGCACGCCGAAGCGCTGGGCGCGGGCGTCCGCGCCGGTCATCTCGGCGGCTGTCATCGGTGCGCGTGTCATCACCACGGTCCAACGCGAGGCAAGCTCGTCGAGGTCGAGCTCGAACAGGCCCGGGTCTAGGGCGGGAAGCGGCGGGGCGGCCGCGGCAGGGCGCTCTGGGGTCGTCATCGGCGTGACCGAGCGTAGCGCGTCGCGCCAGTCCCCGCCGGGCGCAGCACGGCCGTGCTGCCTCCGGGCGAGGCGCCCGCCCGCGCCGTATGAGCGGGCAGAGAGGCCGGGCTGGCTCCAGGCGGTCGGGCTACCCGGTCCCCTGGACGCCGGCGGCGAGCCCGCTGATCGTCAGCGAGATGAGCCGCTCCAGCTCTGCTCGTCCCGGATCGTCCGGGCCCGCCGCCCGGAGGCGCGCCAGCGCCTGCACCTGGAGCTCGCTCAGCGGGTCGAGGTACGGCGTCCGCAGCTCCAGGGAGCGCTGCATCGAAGGCACCCCGTCGAGGAGCGCCGAGCGGCCCATCACGGCGAGCACCGAGCGCACCGACCGAGCGTGCTCGCCGGCCAGTGTCGACGCCAGCCGCGCCCCGTCTTCCCCGGCGAGCCTCAGGTAGCGGGCCCCGACCTGCGGATCGGTGCGCGCGAGAGCGACCTCGGCATTCTGCAGGAGGACCCGGAAGAACGGCCACCGAACGTACAGGCGCTGCAGGCGCGCCATCCCGGCCGCCCCGTGGCGCCGCTCGTAGTGCTCGAGAGCCGTGCCGATCCCGTACCACGCCGGCAGGCTGAGGCGGACCTGGGTCCAGGCGAAGACCCAGGGGATCGCCCGGAGGCCGGCCAGGGGCGGCAGGACGGCGCCACGGGCCCCGCCCGCGGCGGGCCCGCCGCGGGCGGCAGGACGCGATCCGAGGTGCAGCCCGGCGATCTGCTCGATCGGCGTGGCGGCGGCGAAGACGGCCTCGAAGGCCGGGTCATCCCACACCAGCGCCCGGTACGCCACGGCCGCGCTTGCGGCCAGCTCGTCCATCGCGTCCCCGCCATCCTGACCCGCGTGCGCCACGGCGCGCTCGTGCTCCGAAGTCGAGGCCAGGAGGGTCGCGGAGGTCGTCTGCTCCAGCGCTCGCAGCGCCAGCGCCTCGTTCGCGTAGCGCGTCGCGATGACCTCACCCTGCTCGGTCAGCTTCAGGCGTCCAGCCACCGATCCGGGCGGGGCGGCCAGGACCGCCCGATGGGTCGGCCCGCCTCCCCGGCCCAGGGCGCCGCCGCGCCCGTGGAAGATCGAAAGCGCGACGCCTGCGTCCCGGCCCGCCGCGACGAGCTGCTCCTGGGCACGGTAGAGCAGCCAGTGCGCCGCCACGTAGCCGGACTCCTTGTTCGAGTCGGAGTAGCCGAGCATCACCTCCTGGCGATCGCCTCCCCCTCGGAGGTGATCCCGGTACTCCTGGTCCGCAAAGAGGTCGGCGAGGATCGCGCGCGCCCCGGTCAGGGATGCGGCGGACTCGAAGAGCGGAACCACGTCGAGCACCGGGACGCCCGGGCCGATCCCGGAGGTCGCCGGGGCCGGGATCCCGGCATCCCCGGCCAGTCGGGCCAGCTCCAGGAGGTCCCGCACGTCGTCCGCGCTCTCCGTGAAGCTGATGACGTAGCGCCGGCAGGCGGACGGCCCGAAGCGGCGCTGGGCCACGGCCATCGCGCGCAGTGTCGCGAGGACCTCGCCCGCCGTGACTCCGGGCGCGACCTCGGCGGAAAGATCCCGGCGTGATCCGGCAAGGACGGCCCGAGCGGCGCGATGGACGCCGCTGTGCTGGCGGACCTCGAGCGAGGCGAGGTGGAATCCGAACGACTCCACCTGCCAGCGCAGATCCTGGAGCGACCCGTGGGCCACTCGGCCGAGCCCGTCCGCCTCCAGGGCGTCCCGGAGCTCGGCGAGGTCCAGGAGGAGCGCCTCCGGGTCGGGGTAGCGACCGGCCTGGGCCCCCGGGAGCCCCGCGAGGTGGACCCGCGTCCTGCGCAGGCGCTCCGCCACAGCGCCGAGGCGGCGCCGGTACGGCTCCCGCGGAAAGCGCGCCTGGAGGTCTCGCATCGTCTCGGGCAGCTCGTCCGCGTCGGCGAGGAGGCGCCGCGAGATCGCCGGCGGCGTCTCACCTTCACGGGGGCGCGCCGACGCTGCGACCATGAGCCGGGAGGCCACCGCTTCGTAGCCGTGGAGCACGTGGTCAGCCTGGATGCGAAGAGCCTCGAGCGTCGTCTCGGCGGTGACGTACGGGTGGCCGTCGCGGTCGCCCCCGATCCACGAGCCCCAGCGCAGGAATGCCGGGACCCGCGGCGGACGGGTGCCGGTCCGGCCCTCGTCGGGCGCAACCTCCCCCGGAGGCGGCTGGCCGGTCCGCTGCCGGTCCAGCGCAGCGTCGAGCATGCGGTACAGGCGTGGCGTGACGGTGAAGAGCGTCGCGTCGAAGAAGACCATCGCCGAGCGGACCTCGTCGAGGGGCGTCGGTCGTTCTTGGCGAAGGTCGGCGGTCCGCCACAGGACCGTGATCTCCTCTCGCAGGCGGCGCCGGATCTCGGCATCTCCGGCGGGCGTGAGCCGCGCGTCGTCGAGCCCGTCGAGGAGCCCGTAGATGCGCCGCAGCGCGAGGAGCACAGTCCGCCTGCGCGCCTCGGTCGGGTGCGCCGTGAGAACCGGCGAGATCTCAAGTCGCGCGATCAGCGTCGCGATCGCGGCTTCGTCCATCCCGGCCTCGCCCAGGCGGGCAACCGCGTCCGAGAGGGATCCCTTCACAGGTGCCCGCCCCGCGCTCCGCTCGCGGCGTCGGAGCACCCGGACGCGCCCCTTCTCCTCGGCCAGGTTGGCAAGCTGAAAGAAGGTGCTGAACGCGCGGGTCACGACCTCGAGGGCCGGGGCCTCGAGGCCGGCGAGGTCCGCGTCGAGCGCCTCGCGGGCTGCTGCGTGGTCGCGCCGGCGAAGGGCGATCGCGCTCCCACGAATGAGCTCGATGAGGTTCAGCGCAGCCAGCCCTTCCTGCTCGACGATGACCTGCCCGAGAAGCGCTCCCAGCAGGCGCACCTCGCGCGCGAGCGGATCCCGCGCCCGGGCAGAACCCACCGACCGAGGCTCGGCGCGTGTGGCCTGGTTGCCTGTTCGAGTCACCGCCGGCTGCCTCAGCTCAACCCGGCGTACACGGCCTGCAGCACGACGTCGATCGGCCGCTTCGGGTAGTTCCAGACGCCGGACAGGTAGACGAAGACGAGGTCGTGCTCCGGGTCGATCCACAGGCGCGTCCCCGTGGCGCCGCCGTGACCGAAGGCCGCCGCGGAGCCGGGCGCGGTCCGCGGGTTCGGCTTTCCCCAGCCCAGGGCGTAGTGGGGCGCCTGCAAGGGGTCGGCGGTGACCCCGAGCGCGCCCACGGTCTGCTCGCGCGTCATGAGGTCGACGAACAGGGACGGGAGGATCCGGGCGCCGTCCAGCTCTCCGTCGCAGAGCATCGCCCGCCCGAAGCGGAGGAGGTCCGCAGCCGTGCCGAAGAGCCCGCCGCCGGGCAGCTCCATCCCTGAGAACGCTCGCAACTCCCTCTCCGTGCGCGCAACAGGGACCCACGGACGCGGGTCGCCGGGCGGCAGTGCCTCGCCGACGGGAGCCACCCTCGCGGGTCGGTCCCACGGGTCGAAGGTGGTGTCGAGGAGCCGGAGTGGCTCCCAGATGGTGCGCCGCAGGTACGCCGCGTGGGGCTCGCCCGTCACCCGTTCGATGAGCGCGGCGAGCAGGTCGAACGTCGAGCTGACGTACTCGAAGCCGCTCCCCGGCGAGAAGCCGAGCGGAGCCGTGGCGGCGAACTGGACGAGCTCCGCGCGACCGGCCCCCTGCCGCGCCATCTCCAGAAGGTCGAAGTCCCCGATCCCGGAGGTGTGCGTGAGGAGGTGCCAGACGGCGATCCGAGGCTTGCCCGGAGCCGCGAGCTCCGGCACGTACAGATCGACGGGGTCGGTCAGCGCCACGCGGCCCTGGGCCACGAGCTGCATGACTCCGGTCGCGACGAACGACTTCGTGATCGACGCCAACAGGCAGATCGAGTCGACGTCCACGCCGGGCGCCGCCGGGCCCGGAAAGGCCTCCACGCGAGTCACTCCATCGCGGTCGCCCACCGCCAGGATCACGAACGGCGCCGTCCCGTCGGCCACCTGCTCGGCCGCCAATGCAAAGGCCGGGTCGAGGGTTGCCGGGTCGCGGCCCACCGCCTCCGCGCGCTGCCGTGGCGTCACGGGGCGGGTGTCCCGGTCAGGCGCGCGAAGCCGGCGCTGTCCAGCTCCACGAGCCCCTCCCGCGCCAGCGCGGCCAGAGCCGTCGCGACGGCGGCCGCGGAGTGCCCGCCGAGGGGCCGGCCGACCTCGACGGGCATCCCGGCTGGCGCGTCGCGCAGCCGGTCCACGATCCTTCCGCGCAGCCAGCGCGTCGTCTCCTCGAAGGGGATGGCCCGTCGCGACGACCGCGGTCCCCCGAAGGGCGTGTCGCCGAGGCGGGCGTGGCCTGTGGCGGCCACACACCAGCGCCGTGCCGGGCAGGCCTGGCAGTCCGGCCGGGCGGGGCGGCAGACCGTCGCCCCGAGGTCCATGAGCGCGTGGGTCCAGGCCCCCGGTCGAGCGGGATCGACGAGCGCGTCGGCCGTCGCCTGGAGCATCCCCGGCGTGAGCCGGCCCGCATCCCCGGCGATGATCCGCCCGAGCACGCGCCGGACGTTGACGTCGACCGCCCCGACCGGCCGCCCGAAGGCGATCGCGGCCACGGCGCGGGCCGTGTACGGGCCGACCCCAGGGAGGGCCTCGAGGGACTCGAGATCCTCGGGGACCCTTCCCCCCGCGGCGACGATCGCGACCGCTGCACGGTGCAGGGCGAGCGCGCGCCGGTTGTACCCGAGCCCACGCCAGGCCCGGATCACGTCGGCCGGCGCCGAGGTGGCCATCGCCGCGGGCGTCGGGAAGGCGACCATGAAGAGGGGCCAGCGCGCCTCGACGCGCGAGATCTGCGTCTGCTGGGCCATCACCTCGGAGACGAGGACGCCCCAGGCGTCGGGTCGCCCATGGCCGCGGAATCGGAGCTCGCGGCCCGAGCGCTCGAACCAGTCGAGCACGCCACGGCGGATGGCATGATGTGGCACGGGCCGCCGCGCGTCGGCGGACGGGAGCTCCCCCGGCAGGGCCGCGCGGCGAGAGGCAGGCGATCGGGGGACGGTCACCCGCGAAGGATACGCGGAGTCTCGTCCTGCCACGCCTGGCGATGGGCTCCGGCAGAGGACGCCAGGGCCGCGATGGGAGGCCGGGCGCCGGAGGCCGGACCTTACTCGTCGGGGATGACGAGGATCGTCCCCACCTGCATCTTCGTAGGCTCCACGTCCGGGTTCGCCTCCCTGAGGGCCGTGAGGCTCACCCCGAACCTCTCGGCGAGTGCCCACAGCGTGTCGCCACTCTTCACCTTGTAGCGCCTCCCGGTCGCCGGCAGCTCGGTGGCGGCTGGGACGCCACTGGGCGCGGCCGACGGCGCCGGTGGCGGCGCAACGTCGGTCGGTGCGGGGGTCGGCACCTCGGTCGGCGTCGGGGTGGCGCCGCCGCCGCAAGCGGTGACGAGGCCCAGGGTTACGAGCAGGAACGCGATCCGCCGGCGCATGAACGATCCCTCCGGTGCGGCCACCGTGGCTGGGAGGCGCGGCCCGGGCCTGCACGGTCCTCGCCTCCGTCCAGCCTACGACGAACAGGCGAGTCCGTGCGTGGCTTCGCTCGTGCGGTGCGACCCCGACGATGCGGGCCGATCCTCTACCCCTCCACACCCAGCAGCCGCGGCAGGCTTGCGCCGGCCGGTCCGCGAACCACGTGGTCGAAGGCACCGGCGTTCGACGCGGGATCCAGGTTCGCGAGCCACGTCTCGGCGCCGAGCAGGCGCGCGGCGGTCACGTAGCCTGCGGTCGGGTAGACGTTCCCCGACGTCCCAACGGCGAGGAACACGAAGGGGACGTTCGCGGCTGCCGCGTCGCGCATGAACCGGTCGACCCGCCGGCTGCCGGACGCGTCCAGGAGCTCACCGAACCAGACGATGTCGGGTCGCTGGAGCGCCCCGCATGCGCAGCGTGGAAGCGGCGGCTCCACCGGGTAGGTGTGATCGGCGTGCGGCTCGCGGAGGCAGGTGGAGCAGCGCGTCCGCCAGAGCGACCCGTGGATCTCCACGAGGCGGCGGCTCCCGGCCCGGGCGTGGAGCCCGTCCACGTTCTGGGTGACGAGCAGGAAGCGGTCGCCGAGGCGGTCCTCGACCGCTGCGAGGGCGCGGTGGGCCGCGTGTGGCTCGGCGGCTGCGGCGTCGCGCCGGCGGGCCGAATAGAAGCGCCAGACCAGCTCGGGGTCGGCCGCAAAGCCCTCAGGGGTGGCGACCTCCTCGACCGGGTGGCCCTCCCAGAGCCCACCGGCGCCCCGGAACGTGGCCAGGCCGCTCTCGGCGGAGATGCCCGCCCCTGTGAGCACGAGCAGGCAGGTGCTGTCGGTGATCGGGATCTGCAGCTCGCTCAGCCCGGCACCTCCGCGCGGTCTCGTTTCGCGGGCATCCCGGGACCGCGCGATCCGTCAGACGCCCGAGTTGATCATCACGTTCTTGACGAACGTGTAGTCCTCGAGCGCATACGCTGAGCCGTCCTTTCCCCACCCTGACTCCTTGACCCCGCCGTGCGGCGTCTCCGACGGCATGGTGAGGTGCTCGTTGATCCAGACAGTACCGAAGTCGAGCGCCTTCGCGACGCGCATCGCGCGCCCGATGCTGCCGGTGAACAGGGACGCCGCGAGGCCGTACTTGACGTCGTTGGCCCAGGCCACCGCCTGCTCCTCGTCGTTGAAGCGTTGGATCGTGACGACAGGCCCGAAGACCTCCTCCTGGATGATCTCGCTCTTCTGGTCGGGCCCGGCAATGAGGGTCGGCTCGAAATACGCGCCCGCGCGGGCCGGTCGCTTCCCGCCGACGACGAGCTGAACGCCGGGTGCCTCGAGCGCGCGGCCGACCATCCCCTCGACCTTGTCGGCCTGCGCGCGGGCGATGAGGGAGCCCATGTCGAGCTCCTCGACCTCGCCCGGGTCGCCCCACGCGACGGAGCGAACCTGGTCGGCCATCCTGTCCACGAACGCGTCGTAGACCCGGGGCCCCACGATGACCCGACACGCTGCCGTGCAGTCCTGTCCCGAGTTCCAGTAGCCGGCCGACTTGATCGTGCCCGCAGCCAAGTCGAGATCGGCGTCGTCGAAGACGATGACGGGAGCCTTTCCGCCGAGCTCCAGCACGAGCCGCTTGACGCTGTCGGCGGCCAGGCGGGCGATGTGCTTGCCGGTGACGGTGTCGCCCGTGATGGAGATCATGCGCACCTTCGGGTGCTCCACCAGGAAGTCGCCCATGTCGGCGCCGCTGCCGGCCAGGACGTTGAGGACGCCGGGCGGCAGGAACTCGGCCGCGATCCTGGCGAAGGCGAGGGCGGACAGCGGCGTGCGGACGGACGGCTTGAGGACCACCGTGTTCCCCGTGGCCAGGGCCGGGCCCAGCTTCCAGGCCGCCATGTACATCGGGTAGTTCCAGGGCGCGATCGCGGCTACGACACCCACGGGCTCGCGGCGGAAGAGGGACGTGTGGCCGGCCAGGTACTCGGTAACGGCCTTCCCCTCCATCTGGCGACAGGCGCCGGCGAAGAAGCGGAAGAGGTCGACGCAGACGGCCATCTCGTCGATGGCGTAGGCGACCGGCTTGCCGGCGTTGCGGCTCTCCAGGCGGCCGAGATGGTCGGCCCGGGCCTCGAGAGCGTCGGCAATCCTGAGCAGGATCAGGCTGCGGTCCTGCGGCGTGGTCTCCCTCCAGCTCGCGAAGGCCGTCGCAGCGGCCTCGACGGCGCGGTCCACGTCCTCCCTGGCGCTTGCCGGAACGCTGGCGATCACCTCGTCGCGGGCGGGGTTCAGGACGTCGAGCGTCCTGCCGCTCGCGCTGTCGACGAAGTCGCCACCGATGAACTGCTGGTACGTCTCGATCACTGGGGGTGCTCCTCCCGGCTGCCGGCTTCGGGCGTGTCCCGCATTCTGCTCCCCGGTGACCAGCGCCGGGGTCGGCGGCTCGCCGGACGCGACCACCCGCCCCATCGCCCGCCCGCCAGCCCGTCACGCAGGCCGGAACCCTGAGTACAATCTGACGGGTCGCGCCAGCGGGGCCGACGGTCGGCAGAGGAGGGCAGCCGCGCATGGCCAACCAGTTCGTGGTTCAGCTCCCGAACCAGCCGGGCTCGCTCGCCGACCTCGCAGAGCGCCTCGCCGACGCCGGTGTCGACCTGCGCGCGATCGGCGGCGGCGGGATCGGCGAGAGCGGCCATGTCATCTTCAAGACCGCCGACGATGACGCCACGCGGGCGGTGCTGCAGTCGGGTGGGTACGAGTTCCACGAGGGCGATTCGGTCCTCGTCGAGGTGGACGACCAGCCCGGCGGGATGGCGCGCGTCGCGAGAAGGCTGGCCGACGCAGGGGTCAACATCTACGGGCACCTGTTCATCGGGCGCTGGGGGGACCAGGCACAGTTCAGCTTCGTCGTCAGCGACGTGGCGGCAGCCCGCAAGGCGCTCGAGGGGCTCAGCTCGATCCACGCCGGCTGACCCGGGCACCACCCGATGCACCCCTGGCGGGAGGTCGGAGACCGTGTCTATGTGCGGCGGTACCCGTTCCTCGACCAGACGATCGGGGCGGTGCTCGGTCGCGACCGAGTGCTGGTCATCGACACGCGGGCGACGTCGGTCCAGGCCCGGGAGCTCGTCGGGGACCTACGCCAGCTGACGAAGCTGCCCTGGGTCGTCGCCAACACGCACGTCCACTTCGACCACGCCTTCGGGAACGCGTCGTTCCGGCCCTGCGAGATCTGGGCGCACGAGGGCTGCGCCGCCGCGCTCCGCGTCCACGGCCCGACGCAGCGCGACAACGTGACCCGCTGGGTGCCGGATCTTGCCGACGAGCTGGCCGAGACGCCGCTCGATCCCCCGGACTGCACCTTCGAATTGTCCGTGGAGCTCGACCTCGGCGATCGCGCCGTCGTGCTCACCCACCTGGGCCGCGGCCACACGGACCACGACGTCGTGGCGCTGGTGCCCGACGCGGGAATCGTCTTCGCCGGCGACCTGGTGGAGCATGGGGCACCGCCGGGCTTCGAGGAATTCCTTCCCCCTCGACTGGCCCGCTACGCTCGGGATGCTGCTGGACCTGGTCGACGGCGTCGTCGTGCCGGGCCACGGGGAGCCGGTCGGCCGTGAGTTCGTCGAGGGTCAGCTCTCGGACGTGGCCTTCCTCGCCGAAGCGGCACGTCGGGCGTGGCCGGAGCTGCACGCCGCGGGCCACGACCCGCGAGGCCACGCACCGCACATGCTCGTCGACGAGGCGACCCGCCACCTGGGCTGGCCGGTTGAGTCGGTCCGTACCGCGCTGGGCCGGGGCCTGGCCCAGGCCGGCGGCAGGCTGTAGGGACGCGTCCGCAGCCCGGCGTCAGGCCGGGTCGGGCGCGCCGGATGCGAGCTCGGCCAGCGTACCCAGGAGGCGATCGACTTCCGCAGCCGTCGAGTAGTGGATCAGGCCCAGTCGGACGACGCCGCCGGTCGGCGCGAGACCCAGGTCCTCGATGAGCGTCGTGGCGTAGAAGTCCCCGTCCCAGGCGTAGATACCGCGGGTGGCCAATGCCTCGGCGAGCCGACGGGGTGTCCAGCCCTTCATGGTCACGGCGAACGTCGCGGTTCTCTCGGCGACGCGGGCCGGGCTCGCCAGGCCGTGGATCGCGAGACCGGGAATGTCCGCGAGCCCCTCGAGGGCACGGATCGAGAGGTCGCGCTCATGGGCCTCGATGGCATGCATGCCGGCGATGAGCTTGTCCCGGCGCGTCGCCCCATGCCCCAACTCCCCGAAGCGCCGGCCCACGTCGGCGAGGTACTCCACGGCCGCGAGCGTCCCCGCGATGCCCTCGTGGTTCTGGGTCCCGGTCTCCCAGCGCTCCACGGCGGGACGGAGCTTGTACGCCGGCAGCTCGTCGAGGACGGCGGCGCGGCCCCACAGGATCCCCGCGTGCGGGCCGAAGAACTTGTAAGCCGAGCAGGCCAGGAAGTCCGTACCCAGCCCCACCACGTCGAGGACGCCGTGGGGTGCGTAGTGCACCGCGTCGACGAAGGTCCAGGCGCCCGCGGCGTGGGCCATGCGCACGATCTCGGACACTGGGTTGACCGTGCCGACCGCATTCGAGGCGCTGCCGACGGCAACCAGGCGTGTCTTCTCCGAGAGGATCGCCTCGAGCGACGAGAGGTCGAGAGTGCAGTCGGCGAGGTTCACGCCGATCTCGCGGACAACGGCGCCGGCGTCGGCGGCTGCAGCGAGCCAGGGTCCGCGGTTCGCCTCGTGATCCAGGCGCGAGATGACGATCTCGTCGCCGGGCCGCAGCAGGCGCGCAATCGAACGCGAGAGGGCGAATGTGAGCGAGGTCATGTTGTTGCCGAACTTGACCTCGGCCGACGACTCCGCGCCGAGGAGGTCGGCGACCGCCGCGTGCGCCTCCTCAAGGATTCCATCGCTGCGCACGCTCGTCGCGAACGCCCCACCGTGGTTGGCGTTCGACTCCCGGTAGTAGCTCGAGACCGCCTCGATCACGCGCTGCGGCACCTGGGTCCCGCCGGGGCCGTCGAGGAAGACGACCGGGCGGCCATCCTGCTCCATGGCAAGGGCGGGGAATTCGGCGCGCAGGACATCGGGGTCAAGCGTCGGCATCGGGCTCCTCGGGTGCATGTCGTGGGCAGTCACTATCTCACTGTTCGATGATGGAGTCCTGCCGAGGCGCGCGTCCGGCGGGTGGCCCGCGGACGCATGCCCGGACCATCCTCCCCCGGACCCCCGGGTCATTGTGGAAGGGCTGCGGCCGGCGTGAGCATCCGCGCATGATCCATCGCACCCGCCGACACGCTCCGACCCTCGCGGCGCGCCGCGGCATGCGGGCCGCGTGGTTCCGGGGCCGCTTCTCCGGCGGGCCCGACACCCCGGCGGACCCTGGGCAGCACCTCGCGGCCGCGACCGACCCGGACGCGCCGGTCCCCCCGGCGGGACCGCGCGAGGGAGACGGGCCGGCCGACGCTTCGCCCACGGCCCGGTCGGCGCCGGCGCTCCTCAAGCGTCCGGACTTCGGGCACCCCATCTTCTAGCTCGATGGTGGTCGCGCCGCTCCCGGTCTGCCTACAGTGCGGGACCGTCGCGCACTGCCCGGGCGTGGCCGCCTGCGGACGGTGCGGCATGGCGTTCGGATCGCCGTCGCGCGGGGACGCCGCCCTCCCGGCCTGCCCGATCTGCTACCGGGAGGTGGACCAGGACGGATTCGTCGCCTCGCCACGCACGCCGGGCCGGCGGGTACCTCTGCCGAAGCACATCGAGGAGCACGACCCGGCGTCGGTCGGTGACGACGAGTGGCTGGAGTCGCTCCGCGAGGGCGCCCAGATCAGGATCGGGCGGTGGCGGGCGCCCTTCGATCTCGTCCGCCGGTACCTGGTCACCGGCGCCGTCGACGCCGGCCGGTCGCGGGCCGTCCAGCACGGCGCCATCGTGACCGCGATGACGCAGCTCGCCCGGCGGGATCCGGACGCGTCGATCCTCGGCGACCAGCCCGAGTGGGCCGAGGCGCGTGGGGCGGTCGCGGCGCTGCTCGAGCGTTACCATCGCGGTCGGGCGTAGCCGCGCCTCGAGCGGCCCCGGCCCAGCGCCCTCGCCCGCCCCACGGGGCCGGCGCGTCGATGGGATATCATGCAGCCGGCATTGGCGAGTGGCCAAACGGTAAGGCACCTGACTCTGGATCAGGGGATTCAAGGTTCGAATCCTTGCTCGCCAGCCAATCCCTTCCGGACCAGCGGCCATCCACCGCCGTCCACCCGGTCGGCGATGCCGCAGCTGAAGCGGCGCCTACCAGCCACGACCCGGGAGCCGCCGCAACGTGAGCACCCAGCCCTCGACGTCGCCGGAGCGCGGCGACTTCATCCGAGAGATCGTCGCCGCCGACCTGCGCGACGGCAGGCACACGTCGATCGTCACGCGCTTCCCGCCGGAGCCGAACGGCTACCTCCACATCGGCCACGCCAAGTCGATCTGCCTCAACTTCGGCATCGCGCAGGAGTTCGGGGGGCGCTGCCACCTGCGCTTCGACGACACGAATCCCACCAAGGAGGAGCAGGAGTACATCGACGCCATCGAGGCCGACGTGCGCTGGCTCGGGTTCGACTGGGGCGAGCACCTCTACTTCGCGTCGGACTACTTCGAGCAGCTGTTCGCGTGGGCCGTCGACTTGGTCAGGGCCGGCAGGGCGTACGTCGACGACCTCTCCGCGGACGAGATCCGCGAGCACCGCGGCACCCTCACGGAGCCCGGCCGCACCAGCCCCTGGCGCGACCGGCCGGTCGAGGAGAGCCTCGACCTGTTCGAGCGGATGCGGCGGGGCGAGTTCCCCAACGGCGCCCGCGTGCTGCGCGCCCGGATCGACATGGCCAGCCCGAACATCAACCTGCGCGACCCCGTCCTGTACCGGATCGTCCACGCCACGCATCCCCGGACGGGCGATGCATGGTGCGTCTACCCGACCTACGACTTCGCGCATGGCCAGTCCGACGCGATCGAGGGCATCACGCACTCGATCTGCACCCTGGAGTTCGAGGCGCATCGGCCGCTGTATGACTGGCTTCTCGAGAACCTGCCCGTCCCGTCGCGCCCGCGGCAGATCGAGTTCGCACGTCTCAACCTGACGTACACCGTGCTCTCCAAGCGCGTCCTCCTGCGCCTTGTCGAGGAGGGGCACGTGCGCGGCTGGGACGACCCCCGGATGCCCACCATCTCCGGCCTGCGCCGGCGCGGCTTCCCGGCCGAGGGCATCCGCGACTTCACGGCGATGATCGGGGTGGCCAAGGCCGACAGCACCGTCGAGGTCGAGATGCTGGAGCACGCCGTGCGCGACGTCCTCAACCGGACGGCTCCCCGGCGGTTCGCGGTACTCGATCCCCTGAAGGTCGTCGTCGAGAACTACCCTGCGGGGCAGGTCGAGGAGATGGACGTCGTCAACAACCCGGAGGACCTGACAGCGGGGACGCGGAAGGTGCCCTTCACGCGCGAGCTGTGGATCGAGCGTGACGATTTCCTGGAGGAGCCCCCGGCGAAGTTCTTCCGCCTGGCTCCAGGCCGCGAGGTGCGCCTCCGGGCGGCGTACTTCGTGACCTGCCGCGAGGTCGTGAAGGACGCGGCCGGGGAGATCGTCGAGCTGCGCTGCACGTACGACCCGGCGACCCGGGGTGGCGACGCGCCCGACGGCCGCCGCCCCAAGGCGACCCTCCACTGGCTCTCGGCGGAGCACGCCATTCCCGCGGAGGTCCGCCTCTACGACCACCTCTTCAGCCGGTCGGATCCGGGGACCGACGGTCGCGACCTGTTCGCCGACCTGAACCCGGGCTCGGAAACGGTGCTCACGGGGTCCCTCGTGGAGCCGTCGCTCGCCGACGTGCCGGCCGGCGAGTCCGTGCAGTTCGAGCGCCTGGGCTACTTCTGCCCCGACCTCGACTCGGCGCCCGGCCGCCTCGTCTTCAACCGGACGCTCACGCTCAGGGACACCTGGGCCAGGCTCCGCGCGCAGGGGCGACACGACACGGCCTAGGCTCGATCACGGCCTAGGCTCGATCACGGCCCGGCAGGGATCACCCGCACTGTGAGCCGCGGCCCCGGTCGCCGGCTGACGGATTCACGGACCATCGACATGACGGTTGAGGCGACCGCCGTCGCGCGGTAGACTCAGGGTCGCCCAACGGGCATCGCTGGCGAGTGGCTCAACGGTAGAGCACCTGACTCTGGATCAGGGGGTTGAAGGTTCGAATCCTTCCTCGCCAGCCAATCCCCTGTTTCCTCCCCTGATCCGACCACGGGCCCCGTCGATTGCCGCGTTCGGCGCGGCCTACGTCGCCAACGGTCGGCAGAGGGGCAGTCCGCCCGAACGCTCCGCGGCCTCGGCGGAACGCGTCGCGGCCACGGCGAAGGGCTCACCGAGCTTCCGGCCACAGCGAGCGACGGGAACCGAACGGGCCGCCGTGGTCGCGGGTCGCTCGATTGCGCGCCTTGACAATCTCCGCGACAATACCCCCAGGGGGTATGTGGGGACGCCCTCGCCGGGCAGTCACGTCAACCCCCCGCCAAGCCAGGCCAAGGAGACGCCGACATGGTCGAGCATCGAACCGTCGCCTCGAACGAGGACCCGGTCTGCGGGATGACCCCAGACCCCGAGGAGGCCCGCGAGAAGGGCCTCGTGAGCACGTACGAGGGCCGCGTGTACGTGTTCTGTGGAAAGGGCTGCTTCCTCGAGTTCCGAGACGATCCGGAGACGTTTCTCGCCCCGGACTACGTCGCGTCGATGTAGCGCTGACGCCCTGCCGGGCGAAGCCCGGACGGGCGGCGCGCGGGCGGCGCTGCAAGCTCATGGAACAGGGGCCGGTGCGATGGACTCGTGTGGCCACCTACGCCAGTGGACGTAGTGGTCGCCCGGCCGCCTGACGGCCCGAGCACGGCACGCGGGTCCCCGCGCGTCACGATCCCCGTCCCCGGGCTATGCTCATCCTCAACGGTCGGAGCCGTCTGCCGGCCACGCGCCTTCGACCGCTTGGAACCGGCCCGGCGGTCTCCCCTCCCCCCCCCCGAGAGGCCCACTGTCCATGCCCTCGCCGACCGTCCCGTCCAGCCTCCCCTTGACTCTCTCCGAGCTCCTCGGGCGCGCGATCGCCGCGCGGGGCGCGGCCCCGTTCCTCGGGGTCCGGACCTCGACCGCTCGAGAGGAGTCGCTGACGTTGGCGGCGTTCGGGGTCGCCGTTGAGCATGCCGCGGCGAGGCTCGCGGCGGCGCTCCCGCCGGGCGCGCGCGTCCTCGTCCAGGGCGCGCCGGGCCCCGGATTCGCGGCGGCGCTCTTCGCGGCGGGCCGAGCGAACGTGATCCTGGTTCCGCTCGATGCGCGCATGACGTCCGACACGGTCGAGCGGATCTCGGCCCTCACGGAGCCCTCGGCAATCCTGTTGGGAATCGGCGCCACCCTCGAGCCGGTCACCAGCCCGATCCTGGCGCGGCTGCCGGTCCTGGACCTCGACGAGCTGGTGGACCCTCCCGGCGCACGTGCCGTCTCCTCCCTCGCGGCCCGCGTGCCCGCTGCCCCAGGCGACCCCATCGAGATCCTCTGCACCTCGGGCTCGACCGGCAACCCCAAGGGCGTCACGGTGACCCAGGAGATGCTGCTCGCCTCGACCGAGCGCTGCCTCGCAACGATCCCGGCGGGGAACAATCGCTTCGTCTCGATCCTGCCCCTCAGCCACATCATGGAGCAGGTTGCCGGGCTGGTGTACGCGGTGGCGGCGGGCGCGGAGACCGAGTACATCACGACGCTCCGGCCCGACGTCATCGCCGCGGCGATCCGCGGCCACCGCGCGACGGCCCTGGTGGTCGTGCCCCAGGTCCTGGAGCTCCTCTTCGGGGCGATCCGCCGCGAGGCCGAGCGAACCGGAAGCGGCGCCACCTTCCGGCGGGCGCTGCAGGTCGCACCGCACCTGCCCGTCGCGCTGCGGCGGCGCCTCTTCGCCAAGGTCCACGCGGCCCTGGGCGGGGAGCTGCGCCTGGTGCTCTCGTCGGCCGCGCACCTCTCCCCCACCCTCCAGCGCAACTGGGAGGCGCTGGGCGTCGCGGTGGTCCAGGGCTACGGCTCCACCGAGGCCGGCCTCGTCGCGACGAACTACCCCGGGCGCACGCCGCCCGGCCGGGTGGGCTGGACGCGGTCGCCGCTGGATCTGCGGGTCGAGGCCGACGGCGAGATCGTGGTCCGGGGGCCGTCGGTGTTTTCGGGGTACTGGCGCGATCCTGCGGCGACCGCGGCGGCGTTCACGCCCGACGGGTGGTACCGGACCGGCGATGTCGGCGAGCTGGACGCCTCGGGCGCGCTGCGCCTGGTCGGGCGGACGCGCTCCCTCATCGCGCTTCCCAATGGGATGAAGGTGCATCCGGAGGACGTGGAGGCGGCTCTCGTCGCCGAGGGCCTCGTCGAGCCCGTCGTCTACGAGGCGGAGCCCGGCCGCATCGCCTTCGCGTTCCGCGAGGGGGCGGCGTTCAGCGAGCAGCCTGCCGACGAGGCGTCCGCCCTCGTTGGGGCGGTGCGCGAGGCGAACCGCCGGCTGGCCGACCACCAGCGGATCGCGGGCCGGGCACCGTTCCCGGAGCCGGACTTCCCGCGGACCCACACCCGCAAGGTGCTGCGTGGCGCGGTCGCAGAGCGGATGGCAGGATTGCCACTGAGCCGGTGACGGGGGCGCCCCGGCGACGCGCTGGGGCGGCTCTCGAGCGGTCGCGTCAGGGGCTTCTCCGCCTCGCCAGGTCGCGCCACGAATCGTTGCTCGATCCGGGCCGCTGCCGCCAGCCGAGGCGCCTAAGCGTCGCATCGATCTCGACCCGGTAGGCCGCGCCCTCGGGTCGCTGGTCGAGCCAGTCGAGGTAGCCGGGGTCGTAGCGGGCGACCTCCCCGATCGACCAGGCGATGAACCTGCCGAAGGGCAGGACCGTTCCCGACGGGCGGCCCGGCGGCTCGCCCGCGCCGCCCGTGCCATCCGGGGCGTTGCGCCACTCGATCACCTGGCCGTCGGCCCCCCGTCGCTGCACCGGCGGGCGCCCGCGCGCCTCCGGGCCACCGTGTCTCGCCCCGGCTCCACCGGCGCTCCCGCCCGCGCCCCAGGTCCCGGCACCCGGCGCGGATCGGCTCGCCTGGGTCGTGCCACCCGCTGCCCGCGACGAGCCGGTCGAGCCGGGCGCCTGGTTCGCCTGCGGGGTGGCTGCCCGGGGTCCACCGTTCCCGTGCTCCCGGTCGTGTCGTGAGCGCCGCTCCGGATTGCCCAGGATCTCCCAGGCCCAGTTCACCCATACCATCCGCGCGACGGAGGCCCCGTCGTGCGAGCTGTCCGGGTGGTGGCGGCGCGCGAGGGCCCGGTAGGCCCCACGGATCACCTCGTCACTGGCGTCCGGGCGGACCTCCAGGATCTCGTAGGGATCCGGCTCAGCGCTCAAGGGACCCCCTGAAGCCTGCCTGGCGGCGCGACGCCGCATCGGCGCGGGGCGGCGTCGCTGGGCGTTCGCGCCGGGGTGAATCGAGGGATGGCGTTTCTCCTTTGAATACGCGGACGGTAGCGGCGTCCACCGGGCCTGGCAATCCCCCGATCTGCTGCGACGCGCCGCCACGTTCCTCGGCCGCGGAGCGGGGTGGCGACCGGCCACGGGCCGTTGGGGATGGACGGCGCACGGGGACCGGTCGCCGTGAACCCCCACCGGGAGGAGGGGCGGCGGCCAGCGTGCGGTTCGTCAGCCGCCGGGCGGCGTCGGAACCAGGGGTGCCGCGACGACCGTCACCGTCACGGCGATCGGTCGGCCAAGAACCTGCGGCGGAGTGTCGCCGGTCGAGCGCTCGAGGCTCACCACGAGGAGGTACGTCCCGGGCTCGGCCGGGACCGGGCCCGCCAGCCAGGTCGCCAGCGAGGTGGCAGCCGGGACGTCGAGCGGCCGCGTCATCTGCTCCACGATGCCCCGGCCGGTGATCGGCACCCAGCGCCCGACGAGGCGCACGGTCGGGCACACCGCCCCAGCATCGGGGCCGAGCCGTGCGGGCGCGTCGGGGCACGTTCCCCAGGGGTGCGCCTCGCCGTTCGTGGTCAGCACCTGCACCGAGGCGCGCGTGCCGGCGGTCACGACCAGCAGCGGCGGAGCGTCGAGCCAGGCCGCTCCGGGTCCGCCCACGTGAACCACGGCGCTCGGGATGGACGCCTGCACCGCGTACGGCAGGGCGACCCCGTCCGCGTCGTGGATCGTCACCTCGAGCCGGTACCGCCCAGTGGTGCCGGGGAGGGCGACCGAGGCCGCCACGATCCCGTCGCGGGTCGTGGCCGGCGCAACGTCCACGCGGGACGCTGCGGACTCCTGCGCGATGAGCGGGATCTCCCCGCCGGACGCAACTGAGGGCGGGGCCACGGCCACGTCGAGCGGAATCCAGCGCGTGCCCAGGGTGTAGGCGGATCCGAGGACGATCCCCGGGTCCACCTGCACCGGGAGGTCGAGCTCGACAGTCGACCCGGCGATCGGCATGCCCCCGAGCGAGGGCATGCCGGGGCTGGCCCCGAGCGCGAACGCATCCGGCGCCGGCGATGGCTGTGGTGGAAGGACGATCTCCCATCCGCCAGGCGGCACCTCGGCGTTCCCGCCCGGGCCGGCGGGAACGACGCCCGCGGTGCCCTGCGCGAGGACGATCGACCTGCTGAAGCCGCTCGACGCGCGCTCCGGGTCCATGAGCCCGACCGCGCCTGGCGTCCGCTGGCTGGAGAAGGCCCGCACGTTGCCGTTGGCGGTGCTGGCGCGTGACCACGCCGCCCGGGCCGGCGCCTGAGTGCCGAGGAGCGCCCGGAGGTATGGGGCGGGTGAGGCGTAGGCGTCCGCCACGACTGCCGAGGCACCGGCGGCCAGAAACCCCGCGGCGTAGTTGTCGACCCGTTCGCGGGCGACGGCCTCCGTACCCTCGGCGACGCCGGGCTCGGAGAGGCCCGATGCGTAGCACAGGTGGAACAGCAGGACCACCGCCCCCGGGGCTAGGCGGGCCTGCTGCGCGACGGCCGACTCGCCGAAGTACTGGTGCGCGCTGTCACCGCGGTCGGCGACCGGGTTGAGCCCAAAGCCGTTCTGGACGGCACGTTGGAGCTCGGATCCGTGCGGGCTGGGGAAGCCGTTCCCGTGCCCGAGGTAGACCACGATGGACGCGCCCTGCAACGCCGCACGGACGCGCGGCCAGGTCGCGTCGGGCGAGTAGACCTCGACCACGTCCTGGGTCCACCGCCGCGCTTCTCTGGCCCCTGCCCGGGCCGCTTCGCGGTAGCTCTCCGTGAGGCTGCCGACGGGACCCACCACGAGCACGACGCGGGGATCTGGAGCGGCCGCGGCCGCTCCGAGCGGCGCCAGCCCGGGAGCCACGAGCGCGACAAACGCCGCGAGCACGAAGAGGCAGCGGGCCCGGCGTGCGCTCATCTCGCGACGTCGCCTCCTGGTCGTCCCTCGTCCTCAAACCCGGCGGGCCGGGCGACAGGCAAGAGGAGCGACCTCCAACCGGCAGCCTACAGCCGTCGGCATACCGCGCACGTATCTCCGCGCGGGCAGGACTCCGGCAGTCTCGCTCGTTCGCGTCCCCGGGGGCAAGGGCCGTTCGGTCCGGCCGCTCAGCCCCGTTGCATGAAGGCGCCAAGCTCGACGGCCGTCGGCATCCCGCCCCGGGCCCCCCGGCGGGTCGTCGAGAGCCCGGCCGCCGCCACCGCGAGCACCGCCGCGTCGGCCAGCCGACGGCCGTCCGCGAGGCCGGCAGCAAGTGCCCCGTTGAACGTGTCGCCGGCCCCGGTCGTGTCGACGGGCTGCACGGCGGCCGCAGCGACGGCCAGAGCAGGACCGTCGGCCGGCACGAGGAGCGCACCGGCGGCCCCCAGGGTCGCTACGACAGCGCGCCGCGACGGCCCGCCGGCCAGGACCCGTCTCGCGCCGGCGTCAACGTCGCCGGACCCGGCAATGAGGCGCAGCTCCGCCGCGTTCGGGGTCAGCACGTCGGCGAGGGCGAGCGTGGCCGCATCGACTCCGTCCGCGGGAGCCGGGTTGAGGAGCCCCGTCGCGCCCGTCGCGCGGGCGACGACGAGCGCCGCTTCGACCGCGTCGGGCGGGATCTCCCGGCAGGCCAGGACCACGTCGGCCGGCCCGAGGGCCAACTCCGCCAGGGCCTGCTCCACCGCGTCCCGCGTCAGGGCATGGTTGGCGCCCGGGGCGACGGCGATCTGGTTCTCCCCGGCCTCGTCGACGACGATCAGAGCCACCCCGGTCGGCCGGTCGACCGTGGCCAGGTACCGGACGTCGACGCCTTCCGCGGCCAGCGCGGCGCGCGCTCCCTCCCCGAAGTCGTCGGGTCCCACGGCGCCCACAAACGCAACGCTCGCCCCGAGCCGCACCGCGGCGACCGCCTGGTTTCCCCCCTTCCCGCCGTGGTGGCGGGACACGTCGCCGCCGGTGACCGTCTCCCCGGGCCCGGGAAGACGCCGCACGCCGACCACGAGGTCGACGTTGACCGACCCGACAACGACGACGCGGCCGCCGATCACGCGGGCGCCCGGGGACAGGCGGCGTCGATCACGAGCGGATCCATCGAATGATCGTAGCGGGCTGCGCTCGACGCCGCGGGGTACGATCGAGGCTGGCGTCCCGCCCGACGTCGACGTCCCGCATCCCGGAGGTCGAACCATGCCCCGATCCCTTGCCCGGCTCTTCGGCGTCGCGATCCTCGTCTCGATCGGCGCGGGCATCGCGAGCGCCCTGGCAGCGATCGGCTACAGGCGCCAGGCTCCCGCGCTCCCCGCGCCCGACGACGACGAGATCGACTTCGCGGTCGTGATGGACGGCGCGAAGCTCGAAAGCACGGCGTCCGCGTTCTGCGGCGGCCGGCTGATCTGCTGGTACGGCGGGGCCGACCT
Source organism: uncultured Chloroflexia bacterium (assembly GCA_963698595.1). GTDB lineage: Bacteria > Chloroflexota > Limnocylindria > Limnocylindrales > CSP1-4 > CTSoil-043. Next base: position 392,541 of record CAVORL010000006.1, on the reverse strand, counting down.
GGACCTGCGGGAGGCGACGCTCGATCCGGATGGGGCCCGGCTCGAGATTCGGACGGTCTTCGGCGGGACCCGCGTCGTCGTGGCCCCGGGCGTCCCGGTGTCCCTCAGCGGGCCGGCCATCTTCGGCGGCGCGGCGAACACGACAGATGCCGGCGAGCCAACCCTGGAAAGCCCCGGCCTCGAGATCAGCGGCTTCACCCTGTTCGGCGGGCTCCAGGTGACGGCGGCGGAGCGCGGCGAGACGATCCCGGGCTGGGCGGCCCAGGAGCCCGACGAGGAGGCCCGCGGAGAGGATGCGCCGCCCGACGGGGTCACGGCCGCGGGCCCGGCCTGATCGGCGCCGACCGCGTCCGGACGCCGCTGGTGACCACCCTCCTGCTGATCCGCCACGGGCTGACGCCCCTGACCGGTTCCGTCCTGGCCGGCTGGACGCCCGGCGTCCACCTCGACGAGCGGGGACGCGCCCAGGCAGCCGCCCTCGGCGGGCGGCTGCGTGCCGTTCCGCTCGTTGCCGTCGTCTCGTCACCCTTGGAGCGCTGCCGTGAGACCGCGGAAGCGATCCTGGAGGGGCGGGACGGCCCGCCGCAGCTCCATGTCGACGACACGCTCGGCGAGGTTCGCTACGGGTCGTGGACCGGCCGACGGCTCAGCGAGCTCCGCAGGGAGAAGCTCTGGGCCGTGGTGCAGGCTCGCCCGTCGGCGGGCGTGTTTCCGGAGGGCGAGGGGCTGGCCGAGATGAGTGCGCGGGCCGTGGCGGCAATCCGACGCTGGAACACCGCCCTGGGGCCGGACGCGACGTACGCGGTGGTGAGCCACGGGGACGTCATCAAGGCGATCCTCGCCGACGCGCTGGGCCTCCATCTCGACGGCTTCCAGCGGATCGGCGTCGCTCCCTGCGCGCTGTCCGTGGTCCGGTACGGGGCGGGCGCCACTTTCGTGGAGCGCATGAACGACCGCGGGGGGAGCGTCGAGGCGCTGGCGGCGTCGCCGCTTTCCGCGGGACGGCGTGGGGCGGGTCGGCGTCCATCGCGGTAGAGTCCCTTCATGTCGCGTCGCATCTACGACTTCAGTCTTCCCGACCGCTTCGTCGTCGGAACGGTGGGGGAACCGGGAAACCGGACCTTCTTCCTGCAGGCGAAACGGGGCAACGCGCTCGTCTCGGTCGTGCTCGAGAAGGTGCAGGTGCAGGTTCTCGCGGAACGGATGGCACTCCTACTCGGCGAGGTCGCCCACCGCGGCATCGTGGTTCCCGACGGTCTGGCGCCCGGCGACGATGACACGCGGCCGCTCGACGAGCCCCTCCTTGAGGCCTTCCGCGTCGGCACGATGACCCTGGGCTGGGACGGCCAGAGCGACGAGATCGTCGTCGAGGCGCGGGCGCGGCGCGAGGAGGACGAAGAGGACGAGGAGGACGAGGAGGACGAGTCCCTCCTCATTGCCGACGACGATCCCGACGGCCCCGACCTCGTCCGGGTCCGCCTCACGCCAATCCGGGCGCGGGCATTCACGGAACGGGCGCTTCGGACGGTGGCCGCAGGGCGCCCACCTTGCCCGGTCTGCGGTGAGCCGCTCGATCCGTCGGGCCACCTGTGCCCGCGCCGCAACGGGTACGTCCACTGATCCCCCGCCGTGGCCGGGAGCTCAGGCGGCGCCGGACGTGACCGGCGAGGCGGACCACCCTGACGCGACCGGCGAAGCCGGACCCTCGGGGCCGTCCGTCCCAGACGAAGAGCCGGGGGCGCGGCTTCCCCCGTCGCTTGCGCTCCCCGCGGCCACGGCCGTCCCGTTCCTCGAGGGCGGCGAGATCGAGGTCGTCGGGCGCCTCGTGCAGGCCTCGAACGTGACGCTTCTCGTCGCGGTCCACGGCCGAGTGGGGGGACCCGGGGACACGGTCGCGGCGGCCATCTACAAGCCGATCCGCGGGGAGCGACCGTTGTGGGACTTCCCCGACGGCACGCTTGCCCACCGCGAGGTGGCCGCCTTCATCGTCTCGCAGGCTTCCGGCTGGGACGTGGTGCCCCCCACGGTGTTCCGCGAGGACGCTCCCGCCGGACCGGGGATGCTCCAGCTGTGGGTGAACGTCCCGGAGAACCACGACGTCGTCGAGCTGGTCCGACGGGCGGACCCCCGCCTGCGTCGTATCGCGCTCTTCGACGCCGTCGTCAACAACGCCGACCGGAAGGCCGGCCATCTGCTCGTGCGCGAGGACGGCCTCATCCAGGGGGTCGACCACGGGGTCACCTTCGGTATCGATCCCAAGCTGCGGACCGTGCTCTGGGGGTGGCGCGGGAACCAGCTCGCCGACCGGGAGAGACAGGCGCTCGCGCTCCTGCTGCGGGCGCTCCCCCGGCTGTCCGGCCGGCTCGAGGCGCACCTGGCCCCGGACGAGCTGGCCGCCACCCGGGCGCGCGTCGAGGCGCTCCTGCACGCGGGACGCTTCCCGCAGCCGCACCCCGACTGGCCCGCCGTACCCTGGCCGTGGTACTGACTCTATCCGCGGCCCGCTGACCTTCGCCTCGCCTTCGAACCACCCCGTGAGTCTGGCGCCTCGCGCGCCCTCGTCTGCTGCTCCCCCGGCGGCGGCACCGTCCCGACGTGCAGCGTGACGATCCCGCCCGACATCCGGACCCAGTGGATCCCGAGAAGGCCGGCGTCGCTCATGATCGTGGCGATCCGCTCGGGCGCCGGGTAGCCCTGGACGCTGCGGACGAGGTACGCGTAGGCGCCGCCCTGGCCGGCGATGCGCCCCAGGACGGGCACGAGATGTTCGAACCACCAGCGCAGGATGCGCGCCGGGCGGCTGCGCGGGCGGGCAATCTCGAGGCAGACCACCTTCCCACCTGGCCGCACGACGCGGGCCATCTCGGCGAAGCCCCTCGCGTAGTCGGGGAGGTTGCGCATGCCGAACGCGATCGTCGCCGCGTCGAACCGGTCGTCCTCGGCGGGCAGCGCCATCGCGTCGCCGATCACGAACGTAAGCCCTGGCCGACTGACATTCCGGCGCTGGGCCACCCCGATCATGCCCGGGCTGATGTCGACCCCAAGGACCCGGCCGCCCGGTTCGGCCGAGCGCAGAAGGTCGGCGGCCACCTTGCCGGTGCCGGTGGCCACGTCGATGGCGCGGCCGCCGGGTCGCAACCCTGCGAGGGCGACGGCCCGCCGGCGCCAGCGCGGCTCCTGGAAGGCGCTGATCAGCAGGTTCAGGGGGTCGTAGACGCGACCGATCCGGTCGAACATCGCGCCGACCTCGGTGGGGGCGGCGGCATTGCCGCGGTCCGTGGCGAGGCCGGACGGCGTTTCGTCTCGCCCGTCGCGTGGGGTCGTCACGTCGATGTCTCGCGAGACCGGAACGCGGGGGCTGGGGGGGCCACCCGCGGCCTCGCCGGCGCGAACGCCTCGCGGGCGATCACGGCTATCGGGGCGGGGTCAGTGATGGGGGCGGTGTGGCGGAGCCCGAGCAGCGCGATTCGCCGCGCGCCGGGAATGAGGGCCACGAGAGCGTCGGCGATCGGAGCGTAGAACGACTCGGACTCCGCCCCGGTGATGATCGTTACCGGGCACGCAATGCCGGTCAGTCCTGCCGGCTGAAGGCCGACCATCCCTGCGTCGGCGATCGCGCTCCCGCCCTCTCCCTCGAGGTACCTCCGGGTGCGGCCGGGCAGCCCGTCCCAGGCGCGGAGACCGGCAACCCCGCGGACGAACGTCCGCGCCGCGGCAGGCGCCCCGCCGGTCGAGCCGGCTCGCGCGGTATCCATGGCCACGCGCTGGAACGCCCGCTGCGTCCGGGCGTCCGCGACGGGTCCGTACGGCGGTTCGTAGGCGATGACCTCGGCGACGCGCTCCGGCATCCGTGCCGCCGCCTCCAGCGCGACGACGCCGCCGTAGCTGTGGCCAAGCAGCATCACGCGGCCCGCGCTCTCCTCGTCGAGGAGCGTGGCGAGATCGGCCAGGTGCTCCTCCATCGTCACCGTGCGCGGCGGGTCGAGGCGGCGTTCGCCACTCCCCCGGCGGTCGGGGGCAAGCACGCGCAGGTCACCCGCGGCGCCGAGCTCGCGCAGCAGGGGTGCCAGCTGGCGGCCCGTCGACAGCACCGCATGGAGGACCACGACGAGCGGTGTCAGCCGATCGCGAAGGTCCGCCCGGCGCAGCTTCCCCGCCGACGTGCGGGGCAGCGTGTCGAGTCGGACGAACGCCGCCGGGACCTTGAACGCGGCGAGGCGCTCTGTGCACCACGCCCGCAGGGCCTCGTCACCCGGCTCGTGGGCGTGGCGACGGAGGACGATGCCCGCGACGGGCACCGAGCCCCAGGTCGGGTGTGGACGACCGGCCACCCCCACGTCGGCGACGGCCGGATGGGCAGCGAGGACGGCTTCGACCTCGGCCGGGCTCACGTTCTCGCCACCGGAGATGACGAGGTCGTCGCGGCGATCCGCGACGACGAGGCGCGCGGAGCCGTCGAGGAAGCCGAGGTCGCCCGTGCGCAGCCACCCGTCCCTCGTGAACGCGGCGGCCGTCTCCGCGGGCGCACCGAGGTAGCCGGAGAATGCCGCGGGGGTCCTGACCTGGATCTCCCCCACCCCGTCGGGCCGGGGGTCGGCGATCCGGACGGCAACGCCGGGAAGCGGGCGCCCGGCGGAGCCCGGCAGCGTGCCGGCTTCCTCCGCCGGCATCGCGGTCACCCCTGACCCGCCCTCGGTGAGGCCGTACGTCGGGACGACCGGCCACCGGGCGGCGACGGCCCGTCGGATCAGCTCCGGGGGAATTGGTGCGCCGCCCAGGAGGACCGCGCGCAGCGACGCGGGCGGCGGCGCATCGCGCACCGCGTCGAGCAACCGCGCGAGCTGCACTGGCACGAGCGATACGTGACTGGGTGCCTCCGGCGGCGAGAGGGCCGCCAGGACGGCCGGCGTCTCGGAGACCACGACGTGGAGGGGCACGCCCGCTCCGAGCGCGCGCCACGCCACGCCGAGGCCGGCGACATGGGCCAGCCCCAGGCACAGCAGCCAGCCCGTCGCCGGCGGGAGGGCCTCCGACCACGCGGTGGCGCTGGCCTGGAGGGCAGCGTGCGACAGGATCGCCGCCTTCGGACGCCCGGTGGTGCCCGAGGTCAGGACGATCACGGCCGGCGCCCGCGGATCCACGTCGACGTCGCGGCGCGGAGCCCGCCCGGACCGCGCCGCCAGGGCATCGAGCGCCAGGGCCGGTAGGTCGTGGCTGCCGGCCCGGCCGCCGAGGCCCGGGTCGTGGACGAGGAGCGCGGGCGTCGACTCGTCCAGCGCGCGGGCGATCTCGCGCGGCGCGAGGCGCGTCGAGAGCGGGACGGCGGTGGCGCCGGCTCGCCAGATCCCCACGAGCGCTGCCAGCGTCGCGAAGGACGGCGCCGCCAGCAAGGCGACGCGGTCGCCCGGCGCGATCCCGGACGCCTCGAGTCCCCTGGCCGTCCCGTCGGCCGCAGCGTCCAGGGCAGCAGCCGAGTGGGGGCCGGCGGGATCCACGATCGCGACAGCCAGTGGCCCGGCAGCTGCGTGGCGCCGGACCGCGAGCGCGAGGCTCGGTCCCAGGCTCACCCGGCGGCCTCCACCGCCTCGACGGCGAAACGGCGCAGGACGCGGTCGTCGAGCCGCACGCCGAGGCCACCGCTACCGGAGCCCCCCGGCGGGACCATGCGGCCGTCCTCCACGACGAGCGGCTCCGCGAGCAGGTCGTGCTCCAGGAGGCCGGCGGTCGCGAGCCCGTGGGCCAGGCCCCCGGGGAGCCCGACCGCGCAGGCGCGGGCGCCGGCGATCCCGATGCCGGTCTCGAACAGCGTGCTCAGCACCAGGGGCACCCCGCGCTCCGCCGCCGCAGCCGCGATCTCCGCGACCGCCACGGGGCCCCCGACACGGGCCGGCTTGACGACGAGCACGTCGGCGGCCCCCTCCGCGAGGATGCGCCGCGCGGCAGCCACCGAGTGGATGGCCTCGTCCGCGGCAACGGGCACGCGGACGAGGCCCCGGAGCGCCGCGGCCCCGGCCGTGTCGTCGGCCGCGAGAGGCTGCTCGACGTACTGCACGTCGTACCGGGCGATCGCCTCGAGGCGGTCCTCGGCCGTCGCCAGGTCCCACGCCCCGTTGACGTCCAGCCGCAACAGGATCTCCGGGCCCACGGCGCCCCGGATCGCTCGCACACGGGCGACGAGGTCCTCGGTCTCACGCTCCGCGCCCGCCTTCAGCTTGAGCGTCGTGAACCCGGCCTCGATCGCCTGGAGGGCCGCCTGCGCGCCCTCCCGCGGCGCCGCGAAGCCGATCGTCCCGTTGACGGCCACGGGCGCGCCGTCGAACGTCGTCGCGAGGTCCAGGCGTCCCGCATCGACCGCCGCACGGAAGGCGCGCCCGGGGCTGCCGAGCAGCTCGAGCTCCTCGGCGTCGGGCAGGTCGCCTTCCCGGGCCCGGCCGGCGGTCTCCCGGATCGCCCGGGCCAGGATCGTCTCCTCGACCTCCGTTGCGTCCGGCTCGAGGACCGCCTCTCCGACACCGACTCGGCCGTCGGTGCCCTGGAGCAGGATGATCCACGTCTCGCGGTGCAGCCACATCCCGGTGGCGGTGGCGAACGGCCGCCGGAAGGGGACGCGGACCCGGAGGGCAGAGAGGCCCGCGACCGGGACGGCCTCCAGCAGCTCCCGCAGCGTCGTCGGATCGGTCACGATGTGCCCCCTGCCTGCGAGCCAGCCAGGGCAAGCCCGGCGGCGAAGAGGAGCGAGAAGGCGAGGGCCAGGCGGGCCGTCCCCTTGAGCGTCGCATTGAGCTCGCGCGGCTCGTGGAACGAGCGGACCGTCCGCAGGTGCGGGGCCGCCAGCGGGGCAGTCAGCAGCGGGAGCCACACGGCTGCCCCGAGGGAGCCCCACCCGGGATTGAGGGGCACGAGCGCCACGGGCACCGCGTAGGCGAGCAGCAGGAGCAGCGCGTACTCGGCGGCGGTCGCCTGTCGCCCGAGGATGACCGCGAGCGTCCGCTTCCCGACAGCTGCGTCGGTCGGGATGTCGCGCAGGTTGTTGACGACGAGGACCGCAGTGATGAGGGCGCCCGCCGGGATCGCCACGACGACGAAGAGCGGATCCAGGCGCAGTGCCTGGAGGTAGGCCGTGCCCACCACGGCGACGAGCCCGAAGAAGACAAAGACGAAGACCTCGCCCAGCGCCCGGTAGCCGTACGGGAAGGGGCCCCCCGTGTAGGCAAGCGCGGCGACGATCGCGAGGGAGCCCAGCGCGAGGAGCACGGGCCCGCCGACCGCGACGAGCCAGAGGCCCACGAGGCCGGCGAGGCCGATCACAAGCGCGATCGCAGCCTCCAGCTGGCGCTCGGTCACGAGTCCCGAGGCGGCGACCCGGGTGGGCCCGGCCCGGGCGGGGCTGTCGGCGCCCCGGCGATGGTCGGACAGGTCGTTCGCGAGGTTGGCGAGCACCTGGAGCAGGAGCGCCACGGCAAGGCAGGCCAGCGCCGTATCGGGGCGGAACGGCGTCCCGACCGCGAGGGCGGCCCCCAGGCCAACCGCGACGCTCGCCGCCGCCACCGGGAGCGTGTTCGGGCGGATCGCGATGAGCCAGATCCGGAGGGTCGACGGCCGCGCGGTCGCCGCGGAGGGGACGCTGCTCATGGGCGGCGCGGGAACTTCGCGAAGTCGGGGCTGCGCTTCTCGAGGAAGGCCCGCGACCCTTCGTGGGCCTCGTCCGTCGTGTAGTAGAGCCCGGTCGCGTTGCCCGCGAACTCCTGGAGCCCGGCAAGACCGTCGGTCGCGACGAGGAACGCCGACTTGAGGAAGCGGATCGCCGTCGGGCTCATCTGGAGGATCTCCTCGGCCCACGCGACCCCTTCGGCCTCGAGGTCGGCGAGCGGGACGACCCTGTTCACGAGCCCCATCGCCAGGGCCTCCGCGGCCGTATAGCGGCGGCACAGGAACCAGATCTCCTTGGCCTTCTTGTCGCCAACCAGGCGGGCCAGGAGCCCGATCCCGAAGCCGGCATCGAACGACCCCACGCGCGGGCCCACCTGGCCGAAGATCGCGTTCTCGCTCGCCAGCGAGAGGTCGCACACGACGTGGAGCACGTGGCCCCCGCCGATCGCGTAGCCGTTGACGAGCGCGATCACCGGGACCGGCAGCGAGCGGATCTGGCGCTGCAGATCCAGGACGTTGAGGCGAGCGATCCCGTCGTCGCCGACATAGCCGCCGGCGTGGCTCTTGTAGTTCTGGTCGCCGCCCGAGCAGAACGCCGATTCGCCGGCACCGGTGAGGAGGACACAGCCGATGCTCGCGTCGTCGCGGATCCGGGCGAACGCGTCGATGAGCTCGGCCACGGTCTGCGGGCGGAACGCGTTGCGGACCTCCGGCCGGGCGATCGTCAGCTTCGCGATCCCGCTGCCGGAGTGCTCATAGCGGATGTCCCGGTAGCGGCGGACCGGTGTCCAGGTGGTGGAGGCGGGTTGCGTGGTCATGCAGAGCTCTCCGTGAGGAAGTCGAGGACGAGGGCGTGGAACCGATCGGGTCGCTCGAGGTGCGGCGCGTGGCCCGCCCCCGCGACGGTGGCGAGGCGGGCTCCGGGGATGCCGGCGGCGACCTCCTCCGCGCGGATGCGGGCCGGGTCGTCGGCGCCCACGACGACGAGCGTCGGCGCGCCGATCTCCGCCAGCCGAGCGCTCAGAGGTTCCATGGCTCCCTGCCCACCGTGGACGAGGGAGGCGGCGATGCCGAGCGGCGCATGGGCGCGCCGGATTGCCTGCTGCCGCTCCCGGGCGGCGGGCGGGAGCGCCGCCTCGCCGGCGAGGACCGGCTCCGCCTCCCAGCGTGCGGCAAAGGCATCGATCCCCTCCTCGACGACGAGCCGTGCCCGGGACAGGTCGGCAGCGGCCCGCTCGGCACGGGCGGCGGGATCGACGATCCCCGCCGACGGCGCCTCCAGGACGAGGCGCCCAACGGCATCCGGATGGGCGATGGCGAGGCGCAGCGCGATCCGGGCGCCCATCGAGTAGCCGACGACGTCGACCCGCTCGGCGCCGAGGCGCCGGGTGATCACGGCCAGGTGATCCGCGGCTCGCTCCACCGAGGTGCGCGGGCGCAGATCGGGCGCGGGGGCGCCGTGTTCGACGGGGGCTCCGGGCGGGGCGTCCTCCCAGCCGGTCGTCCCGTGGCCCGGCAGGTCCGGCACGATCGCCCGGAACCGGCCCCCAAGGCCGGCGAGCCCCGCCCACGAGAGTCCGCTCCCCGAGAAGCCGTGGAGCAGGAGGATCGGCTGGCCGTGGCCGGCAACGCGAACGGTCCACGGCATCCCGTCGACGAGCATCCGCAGTCGCTCGCTCACCTGGAACCGTCCCCGCGGCCGGCGACGAGCTCGCCGAGCGCCGCCTGGACGGCGGTCGCCGCCTCGCGGTGGAGGGCAACGTTGCGCTGCCGCTCCGTGCGCAGCTCCAGGACGCGGAGGCCGGGTCGCCCGACCGACGCCTCAAGCGCCGCGCGGAGCTCGCCGGCGCCCAGCGCCCGGTGCTCGGCGCCCAGCGCGGTGACGAGCGGCCCGAGATCAATGCCGTGGGGCGTGCCGAAGAGCTCCTCGAAGTGCTCCGGCAGCCCGGCGGCGGGTCGCTCGATTTCAGCCTGCGGCAGAAACGAGAAGATCCCGCCGCCGTCATTGTTGACCACCACGACGGTGGCCGAGAGGCCGTGCATGCGCGCAGCCGCCAGGCCCGAGAGATCGTGGAGGAGGGCGATGTCACCGATCACGAGGACGACCGGGGCACCGGTTGCCGCGGCGCCGGCGGCCGACGAGACGACGCCGTCGATCCCGTTGGCACCCCGGTTGGCGAGCGGTCGGATCGCCCGCGGCCCCGCCGGCAGCCAGGCGTCCATGTCGCGGACCGGCATCGAGCTCCCGGCCCACAGCGCGGCGCCGTCGGGCAGGAGCTCGGCGAGGTGAGCGAACGGGGCTCCCTCGAACGACGTGCCCGCGTCGGTGACCGACATCAGCCAGCCCCGGAGCGCCCGGTCGGCGGCGCGCTCGGCGGCGAGCCAGTCGTCCAGCCAAGGGCTGCTCCGTGCCGGCGCCGGGCGCAGGCGAGACTCCGTCCGCCGCCGCCCGGCTGCCGCGACGGTGTCCGCGACGGCGTGGGCCGTGGCCGTCGCATCAGCGTGGACGAACGTCGCCGGGACGACCGCGGGCTCGCGCCAGCCGCCGTCGCCGTCCACCACGACGAGGTCGGGCAGGTGGTCCTCCAGGAGCGCGAGCATCGGCTTCGAGGTCGGCTGCGCGCCGAACCGGATCACGAGATCCGGGAGGTGGCCATCGCGCCAGGGCCCGGGACGCAGGATCTGGTCGCCCCGGGCGACGACCCGCGACCGGTCGTGCGGACCGCAGCGGGAGAGCGAGAGTGGGTCGGCAAGGATCGGCCAGTCGAGCGCGGCGGCGAGGCGCGCGAGCGCCGCCGGCAGCGCTGGGTCGTCCTGGGGTCCCGCCAGCACCAGGCCCCGCTCGACGGCGCGGAGCCTGCGGGACAGGTGCTGCACCTGGTCCTCGTCGAGCAGTCGCCGACCGGCCTCCACGGCCAGGAACGGGCCGTCGGCGAGCGACCCCAGGGGTCCGTCCGGCACGAGCGGCTCGCGGAACGGGGCGTTGACGTGGACCGGCCCGGCGGGGCCGGCCAGCGCGGTCGCGACGGCGCGCGCCGCCACCGAACGGACGTGGCGGCGCGTGACATCCTTCCCATCGAGGAGCGGGAGCTCCGCGAACCACCGGGCGTGGACGCCGAAGAGGCCGACCTGGTCGATCGCCTGCGCCGCTCCCCGGTCGCGCAGCTCCGGAGGCCGGTCGGCGGTAAGGACGAGGAGCGGGACGCGACCCAGCGAGGCCTCCACGACCGCGGGCAGCAGGTTCGCGGCGGCCGTCCCCGACGTGGTCAGGACGGCCACCGGCCGCCGGGCCGTCCGGGCGAGGCCAAGGGCGAAGAAGCCGGCGCTTCGCTCGTCGAGCAGGACGCGGACCCGGAGCCCGTCATGCGCCCGCAGGGCAAGCGCCAGCGGCGTCGAGCGGGAGCCGGGGCAAACCACCGCGTCTCGGACGCCAGCCCGGACGAGCTCGTCGACGAAACCGCGGAGCGCCATGACGTCGGTCATCGCGGTCGATCCTCGAGGCGCCCGAGGGCCGATATGACCGGACGGAGCTTGATCCGCGACTCCTCCCACTCACACGCGGGATCGGAGTCGGCAACGATCCCGCAGCCGGCGTAGAGCGTGGCCCGCTGCCCTTCCACGAGGCCGCAGCGCAGCGCGACCATGAGCTCGCCGTCGCCGTCGGCCCCCAGCCAGCCGACCGGGCCGGCGTACCAGCCCCGGTCGAAGCCCTCGTGCTCCGCGATGAGGTCGAGCGCCGCGTCGCGGGGCTCACCGCCCACGGCCGGCGTCGGATGGAGTCGTTCCGCGAAGGCCAGGATCCCGGTCTCCTCGCGGAGGATCCCGGTGACCGGCGTCACGAGGTGCTGGACGTGCCTGAGCGGGAGGACGGCTGGCTCCGGAGCGATCTCGAGCCTCTCTGCGATCGGCTGCAGCGCGTCACGGAGCATCGCCACGACGACCCCGTGCTCCTCCCGCTCCTTGTCGCTTGCCAGGAGCGAGGCGGCGAGATGGGCGTCCTCCGCGGCGTCGGCCCCGCGCGGCGCGGACCCGGCGATGGCGACGCTGCGGAACACGCGACCCTCCGTCCAGGCCAGACGCTCCGGCGAGGCGCCGAGGAACGTGACCCCGTCCCGAACGAAGGCGAAGGTGGCACTCTCCGGGCCGGCGGCGGCCAGGCGCCGGAGCGCGTTGACCGCGTCGAGCTCGAGCGGCGCGCGGAGCTCGACGCATCGAGCAAGGACGACCTTGTCGAGGCGCCCCCGTCCGACGGCGCCGGCGAAGAGCCCGACGACCCGGTCCCAGGTCGCGCGATCCGGCTGCTCCCCGTCGACCACGAGCGGGGCGCCCGCGGGCCGCGCGACGAGCGCCCCGGGGGCGGGCGCCAGCTCACGCCCGCGCGCTGCCAGCACGTCCCAGCGTCGCGCGATCGAACGCGGAGTGTCGGCCGCTGCGGCGCTGCCGGACGCGGTGACGAAGGCGCCGCCGGCGGTCCGGGCGAAGGTCAGCTGGGGCAGGACCAGCGAGGCGGCGCCGAAGCTCCTCCAGGGCCCGTCGAGGGATGGCTCGCGCCCCGTGAAGCCGAGACCGCCGAGGAGGACTGGACCGGCGCCCCGCGGCAGGTCGCCGGACGGCGGTCCGTCATCGCCCGAGTCGGCTCCCGCGTGCAGGTTCCGCCAGGCGCGCGCGGCGTCGGCGAAGCGCGTCGGACCCACGGGCTCGACCGCCCAGGCCCTCCCGATCCCCACGAGCGCGGTCCCGTCGCTCGGGCGGAGCCAGAGGGCCGCCTCGAGATCCAGCTCCCGGGCAGCGGCAAAGAGGGCGATCGCGTCGACATCGATGGCCCGGACGGTGGCGGACCAGAGGGCACCCTGCTCCGGCCCGACGCTCATCCGGCGCCCCGCCGCGTGCTCGACCGCGACCTCCAGGTCGAGGTCGCGGGTCCCCAGCCCGCGTCGGTCGGCGACAGTCATCGGGGAGTCCGTGGCGCCCGCGGCGCGTCCGGGCCGGCGGCGATCCGCTCCTCGGGCACCCCCACGCTGCGCAGGAGAAGGGCCCGCAGGGTTGGGTAGGCATCTTCGAGGAGCCCGGGGTCGTCGGCGAGCAGCCAGCGCGCCACGACCTCGTTGAGGGCCCCGAACCAGGCGACCCCGGTTGTCTCGGTGTCGATCGGCGGGATGGAGCCGTCGGCGATCGCCTCGTCGAGGTAGCCGGCGATGAGGCTCGCGAACCGATCGTGGAGGGCGTTCGTCTCCGCGTTGAAGGCCCGGCCCGCGCCGAGCGCGTCGAGGAAGAGGAGGCGCGCCATCGTGCGGTGGCCGGCAAACGTCACGAGGACGGCGTGGAGCGCCGCCTCAGCTCGCCCGATGGGTTCGGACTCGGCGGCGACGGCGCGCTCGACCTTGGCCGCGAGCCGGTCGGCCGTCGTCCGCATCAGCTCGCGGAAGATGGCCTCCTTCGTAGTGAAATGGAAGTAGACGCCGCCCTTCGAGGTGCTCGCGGCCGCCGCGATGTCGTCAACGGCAGTGTCGCGATAGCCCCGCTGGGCGAACGTGCTGAAGGCGGCGTCGAGGATCTGCTCGCGCCGCGTCCGGCTCTTCTCCGCCTGGGCCGTCGACCGTTTCTGCTCGCCCATCCGTGGTCCGTCCCGCGCCTCGCACCAAACCGACCGACCGGTCGGTTTGTTCACTATACGGGGTTCGCGCGAAGACCCGGGGAAGCGGCGATCCGCGGAACCGCCTCGGCCCGCGGGCAGCGCGAGGACCAGCAGGGACCCTCCGTGGAGCTCGACGACTCGGCGCGCGGGGCGTCGGGGTGCCCGCCCCTACGGGCCGCGAGGCTCGCCCGGCTCGCGGACGCGAAGCGTGGCCGACCAGGCCACCCGCTCGGAGGGCGCGAGCACGAGCGCCCGGTCTGCGGCGATCGCCGAGGCGAGATCCTCGTCCGGGGAGGTCGTCGGCTCGAGGGCGTGCTGCACTTGCGGCGACTCCGGCGCATCCGGCCACCCGCCGTCGTCCAGCCAGATCCCGAGGTTCTGCGCGATCGGCGCGTACCAGCTCAGCTCCAGGCGCGAGCCGTCGGGCTGGGTGACCGCGGCCATCCCGGGCAGCCCCTCGCCGCCCGCGCCGTCCCAGCTCCCGTAGAGCTCCCAGCCGCCGAACGCCTTGAGCGCCGTGCCTGCCCCCGGCGTTCCGACGACATCGAGGGCGATCGGACGCCCGTCGGTGCCCGGCGCCTCGGGCCACGCCGCCCGGCCCGGGACCGGCGCCAGAGCGAGGCCGGTTGCGTGGGCAACACGGACCGAGAAGAGGCCCTCGACCTCGAGGCGACTGCCGGGGTCGAGCGCCAGGAGCGGGTGCATGGACCACAGGACGGAGAGCTCGCCAGCCCCGCGATTCTCCAGCTCGTACTCCGCGACGACCCGGGCGCCGTCGAGCCGGAGTCGCCGCGTGAAGCGGTACCTGCCGTCGCGCCCACCCCATGCAGCCACCAGGGCGGCCCCTTCGGCCCGCAGCTCCGCCGGGCGTCCCCAGTGGTCGCCGTGGTCGCGCAGGGCCGGTCCGGCCGGGTCGGTCGGGTCGGGACACGGCGCGACGGTGGGCAGGCACTCGTCCCAGCCGTAGGCGGCGGCACCCGAGTAGACGGCGTCGGCGGCGCCCCACGCGACGGCGCTCCCGTCGGGCCCGGCGTCCGGCGCGTCGCCCTGGACCAGCCACTCGCGGTCCGTCCGCGTGTCGACGAGGGACAGCACTCGGGCGCCCAGCGCGGCACAGGCAATGATCCGGACCCGGTCGTTGGTCAGCTCCACGGTGGGGAAGGCGCCGAACGGGGAGCCCGGCCGGATCACTGGCCGTCCTCCCGCGCAGCCGGCATCGCGGCGGCCGCATGCCCTGCGGGCTGCGCGTCGGCCATCCGGATGCATCCTCCATTGCGACGACGTGGCGGCGGGGGCCCGGGTTGCACCCGGACGGGACGCGTCAGCCTGCGAACTACCTTGAGCAGCTCTCGAGGGACGCTTCGTCGAGCACGCCGCGATACGTGTTGGGGCCGACGATCGTCGCCGGGACACCCGAGACGGCCGGCGGAGGCGTGCCTCCGGCAACGGCATCGTAGAGCACCCGGGCAGCGGTCGTCCCGACGTCGAGTCCCGAGGCGTACACGGCGGCCTTGAACCCAGTGGGCTCGCCGGAGGCCCACGCCCGGCAGGCCTCGTGAGCGCCGAGGCCGACACCGATGATCCGCGCGGGGACCACGCCCGCTGCGTCGAGGACGGTGAGCGCACCGAGGACGCCTTCGTCGTTGCAGCCGACGACGACCCAATCGGTGATCGCGGGGTTGGCCATGAGGATCGGGCCGGTCGCGTCACGTGCCGACGAGGTCTCGCCGGAGTACGGGACGGAGTGGACCTGGGGCTCGGGGACCCCCGCCGCGATGAGGGCGGCCTTCGCGGCGTCGGTGCGCTCGTTACAGACCGCCAGACTCTGCACCTCGACCGAGAGGACACCCACCTTCTTCGTGGAGTCGTTGAGCCAGCCCGAATCCCCGAGGAGCCCGGCGGCGGCTTCACCGACCTGGATCCCCATCCGCCGGCTGTCGTGGCCGACGAACGGGACAGGGCTGCCGGACTCGTCGACGATGGCGATCTCGGTGGCCACGAGAACGACACCTGCCTCCCTGGCGGCCCGTGCCACGGCGGGGCCAATCGACTCGTCGGGGACCGTGATCGCGATTCCCCGCGCACCGAGCGAGATGGCGTCGCTCACGAACCCGCTGGCGAGCTTCGGGTCGAGCTTCGCGTCGAAGGTCCAGACCTCGGCCCCGAGGCCGGTCGCCGCTTCGACGAACGAGCGCTGGAGGTCGGCGAAGAACCCCTGGTCGGCGGTCCGGCCGACCGCGGCGAGGACGACGGCACCCCCTGAGGGGGCCGGCGTCGCGAGCGTCCCGGCCGGCGTCGCCACCCCGGGCGCCGGGATCCGCCCGGGCCCCCCGCTGCATGCGATCGCCACGGCGGCGACGCTCGCGAGGCCGGCCAGCAACCTCGACCTACGCATCCAGCTTCACCTCCACGTGGCCGAAGGCGCGGACGGAGCGCGCAACCCCGCCGCCGTTACCCCCCCGACGCCGGGGTGGGCTCGGGCGTCGGCTCGCTCGTGGGCGTCGCCGTCGGTGTCGGGGTTGGCTTCTTCGTCGGCTTGGGGGTCGGCTTGGGGGTCGGCTTCGGCTTTGGCGTTGCGGCGGGTGCGCAGCTGGAGACGCCACTGCCTGATGAGCGCTTGGCGACCGGCTCCGGCGCGAGGAAGCGGCCGCGCGGGAGGGTGCCGGGCGGCGTGAAGAGCAGGTCTGCCCGGGCCCGGATCGCGGCGAAGTCGCCGAAGATGACGTAGCCGCGCTGGTCGTACCCGGAGTGGATCAGGTTGCTGCCGGCCACCACCTCGCGATAGGTGGTCGACCGATCGACATCCTGGGCCGCCTCCACGAGCGTGGCCACGAGCCGGCGCGGGATGTTCGTCTCGACCGTCTTGCCCATCGCCCGCACGAAGCCGAGCGGATCGTTGAAGAAGCCGCCCTTCACGACCCGGTCGCGGATCCCCGACAGCACCTCCTGCTGGCGGGTCTGGCGCGTGAAGTCCGACTCGCCGGCTGCCTTGCGCACGCGCGCGTACGCGAGCGCCTGCTGCCCGTTCAGGCGGTGGCGTCCCGCCGTGATCGCGAAGCCACGCTCGAAGCCGTAGTCGTGGTACGTCGGGTCGCAGAACGAGTTGGCAACGTTGACGTCGACCCCGCCGAGCGAATCGACGACAGAGACGAACCCGGGCAGGTTGACCTGGGCGTAGTAGTCGATCTGGAGGCCGGTCATCTCCCCGATGGCAGCCATCAGGACGTCGTAGCCCTGGCCGTTCGAGCCCTTGAAAGCGTCCGGGTGCCAGCGGGCGTACGCCACCAGCGAGTTCAGCTTTCCGGCAAAGTGCCGGCCGCCCGGCAGGGGGACGTCGACCAGGTCGCGCGGGAAGGACAGCAGCGAGACGCTCCCGGCCACCGCGTCGAGAGACGCCACGATCATCGTGTCGGTGAGGAAGGTCGTGCGCCCGGGTCCGGAGTCGACGCCGAGCAGCAGGACGTTGATGCGGGGCGTGACGGGCGACGGCGTCGGGGAGGGCGAGGCCGTCTCCCCCGGGGCGAGCGACGGGGGAGCCGTGGGAGCCCCAGATGCGTCGGGCCGCCAGGCGCCCGTCGTCTCCGTGCCGGCGGCGAAGACCTCGTCGGCGCTCTCGCGGCCTGCCTGGGTGAGAAATCCCGCGCCCACCTGCGGCGCAGCCACGAGCAGCACGAGGGCAGCCATCGGCAGGACGTCACGCAGGCCTGGGCGAGGCAGGCGCGGGTCTGTCAGCGCAGATCCCAGGGCGAGGAACCGCCACGCGAGGAGGCCGACCTGCAGCAACAGCAGGCCCGCGAGGACCCGGTCGTCGAGGAGGGCGCCCAGCAGGTCGTCGGGGCTGATCGCAACGAGCAGTCCCAGGCCGAGTCCGGCGAGGAGGACCAGTGGGAGGCCGTAGATCGCGGCCTGGCGCCGCCTGCCCGTGACCAGGTGACCCAGGCCCGGCACGAGGACCGTCAGCAGGCCGGGCACGTACCGGCGTCGGGCGACGTGCAGGCTGCTCGCAGGCGGCGTCGACGATGGAGTGGCGCTCACGACGGCGCAGCGTACCAGAACGCCCAATCGCCGCTCGAGCGGCTGACCACCGGGTCACGTTTGACAGAACCCGTCCGACCCGCGATGCTGGCGGGGTCATCGCGACGCCTGTCGCGCAGGGTCAGAGCTATCAACTCACGCTCCCCGCGCTGCGTCGCCACCGTGTCGCCGGCCCAAGATTTCGCCGGTCGCCACCCTCTACGCATGGTTCGGACCGCGAGGTTTCGCGGTCGGCCAGGAAAGGCTCACCGGACATCATGTCCCTCCTCACCCACGCGCGGCGGCCCGCCGCGCCCCTCCGCCTCGCCGCCCATGGCACCGAGGCCCGGCGACGCCGCCGTCGCCAGCTCGCCGACGCGCGCCTCTACTGCGGGACGAACGGGTGCCCCACGTCCCTGCAGCTCGATCCCGGGACGGGGACGGCGACCTGCCCCATCTGCGGCTACCAGCGCCAGATCGCCTGACCCGACGGCTCCTCGGCGCCTCCGGTCCGCGCCGAGCCGGCGATCCATCCCAGGGCCGAACGGCGCCGCCCCCGCGGTTCGTCGAGCCCCTCGGACCGGCTGGATGTGGACGGGGATCGTGGATGGTTCGTGGATAACCGGGCGGTCCGTCCGGAATCTCGTGGACAGAACCCCTTGCGGTCGCAGGGGCCGGCCCGGCATCATCCGGTCAGCCCGAAGGGGCCGTGATGAACGGACCGCGGTGCCGCCGCAAGGCGGCCGGGCTTCTCGCAAGGGGAGCCGGGACCTCCGTCAGGAGGGCCGTCCCTTCCGCAAGGAAGGCGTCGCGGAACGACGGTCGCACCGGAGCCGAAAGGTGCCGGACCCGCTCGCAAGGGCGGGACGCGCTTCGCAAGGAGCGCACAGCCACCCGCAAGGGTGGCGAGTCCCCCGCAAGGGGGGCGCTGCGATCGGATCGGCGGTCTCTTCGGGCGCTTTCGTGCCCGGCTTCGCCTCCGGCACCTCCCCCGGCCGGATGTAGACTCGTCGCCGTCGCGTCCGCGCGCCGCCCGGCGCGCGCCGCCCTGCCCGGAAGGAGCCCGTGTCCGCCGCGCCGCCCTCCGCCGCGCCGCCCGCCGGCGCGCCCGCGATCCTCCTCGCCGACCTGCGGTTCGACTTCCCGGTGGGTGGCCGACCAGTCCGGGTCCTTGACGGGATCGATCTCCGGATCGAGCACGGCTCGATCGTCGCCCTCGTGGGGCCGAACGGCTGTGGCAAGAGCACGCTCCTGCGGGTCATCGCGGGCCTTCTTCCCGCGGCCGGCGGGGCGGTCGAGGTCGACGGACGCAAGGTGGCCGGCCCCGACCCTCGCGTCGGCCTGGTCTTCCAGGAGCCCCGCCTGCTCCCCTGGCGCAGCGCCGCCGCGAACGTCGCCTTTCCGCTCGAGGTGGGAGGGGGTACGCCGTTGGCGCGGATGGACCGGGCCCGCGAGCTGCTGGGCCTCGTCGGCCTCCGGGACTGGGCCGACGCTCGGCCCGGCGAGCTGTCCGGTGGGATGCGCCAGCGGGTGGCCATCGCGCGCGCCCTGGCCCTCGAGCCGTCCGTCCTCCTCCTCGACGAGCCGTTCAGCGCGCTCGACGCGCTGACCCGCGAGCGGTTCAACCTGGAACTGCTCCATCTCTGGGAACGGATCGGCGCCACCATCATCGTGGTCACGCACAGCATCCCCGAGGCCGTGTTCCTCGCAGACCGGGTCATCGTGCTGTCACCGCGGCCCGCGGAAGTCGCGGCGGACATCCGGGTCGAGCTGACCCGGCCGCGCCGGCTCGACGACCTCGACGCGGCGATCGTGACCAGGACGGCGGCCGCGATCAGGGATCGGCTTGGCGGCGTGACCGACGACGCATTCGCCGTGTCGAGCGGCGAGCTCGTGGCCCACCCCCAGCCGGACGACGAGCTGGAATGAGCGGCCGCCGCGGGCGGGTCATCCCGCCTCTCGTCGCGTTCGTCGGCTTCCTCGTCACGTGGCAGGCCCTCGTGTGGCTCGGCAGCTACCCTGTCTTCATCCTGCCGGGCCCACTCATCGTGGCGGAGCGGTTCCTGCAGGCCTGCACGGACGGCACGTTCTGGCCGCACCTCGGCGCCACCCTGTCCGAGATCCTCGTCGGGTTTGCTGTCGGCGCGGCCGCAGCCCTGCCGATCGGCTACCTCCTCGCCCGCTCCCGCCTCGCGAACCGGGTCATGTCGCCGTACCTGGTGGCGGCCCAGGCGGTGCCGATCCTGGCCCTTGCACCGCTCATCGCCCTCTGGTTCGGGACCGGGTTGCTGGCGCGCTCGATCATCGTCGCCCTCGTCGTCTTCTTCCCCGTCGCGATCAGCGTCATGGTCGCCGTACGCGGCATCGATCGGCGCCTGCTCGAGATGGCGCGGAGCTACCGCGTGACGCGCCGCCAGAGGATCGTCCTCGTGGAGATCCCGGCGGCCCTGCCGGGGATCGTGGGAGGCCTGCGGATCGGGATCACGCTGGCCGTCGTCGGGGCGATCGTCGCCGAGTGGACCGGCGGTGAGCGGGGGCTCGGGGTGCTCATCAACCTCGCCCGGGGCAGCCTCTTCGACATCCCTCTCCTGTTCGCTACCCTTGCGCTCATCGCGCTCGTCGGGATCGCCCTGTACGGTGCCGTCCTCCTCCTGGAGCGCAGGGTCGCCTTCAGGACCTGAGGGCGACCGTCCACGCCATCAGCGGCGACCTGCCGGTGCTAGCATTCGAAGCGCCTTCGGGGCAGGGTGCAATGCCCGACCGGTGGTAGCGTTCCGCAGCGCGGGGCGAGCCCACGAGCGACGGAGCCGGCCAGCCGGCCCGGTCGCAGACCCGATCGCGGCCAGGTCCGGCCGCGCCAGCGGGGCCGACGGTGAGAGTCCGGATGGAAGAAGGCAGCGCGTGGGCGTCCACGGTTGATGCCGCCACGCTCTGTGCCGCCCCGGGGCCATGCTCGGACCACGGGAGACGCACGTGACGATCTCGGCCCTCCGGCTCACCGGCCCGCGCCCTTCAGTTCGGGCGCGGCTGACGACTTCGCTCGCAACGCTCGTGCTCGGCGCGTTCGCGCTCGTCCCAGTCGCCTGTGGCAGTGGCGCGCCGCCGGCCTCCTCGACGCCGATCGCCTCGCCCCCGGCCACGCCCGCGGCGACCCCCTCCCCCACCCCTGC
Source organism: uncultured Chloroflexia bacterium (assembly GCA_963698595.1). Taxonomy (GTDB): domain Bacteria; phylum Chloroflexota; class Limnocylindria; order Limnocylindrales; family CSP1-4; genus CTSoil-043. The sequence continues at coordinate 372,072 of CAVORL010000006.1, read as the reverse complement.
CGCTCCAGTGAACCTGGCGGTCGGGCTGGGCTACATCCCATCGGTGCAGTTCGCCCAGTTCTACCTCGCCGACCAGGCCGGCTACTACCGCGACGCCGGTCTGGCCGTCACCTTCGAGAACAAGATCGACCCCGAGCTCGTGACGCTCGTCGGACAGGGCTCGGTCGACGTCGGCATCGCCGATGGGACGAGCGTCATCCCGGCGGCCAGCCAGGACATCCCCGTCCGCTACGTCTTCACGGTCTACGCGGACTTCCCGAGCATCGTGTTCGCCAAGGCGTCGTCGGGAATCACCGGGCCGGCGGACCTGGCGGGACGAAAGGTCGGCATCCCGGGCCGCTTCGGGTCGTCGTGGCTCCAGCTCCAGGCGCTCCTCGGTGGCGTCGGCCTCACCCCTGACGACCTGACGATCGTGCCGTTCCCCGACTTCGGGCAGCTCGCCGCCCTGGAGCAGGGTGTCGTCGACGCGGCGACCGGCTTCGTGAACAACGAGCCCATCCGCCTCGAGCTGGGAGGGACGCCGGCCGTCGTGCTGGCCCTGCCGGCCGATGCCCAGCTCCCGGGCAACGGGCTCATCGTCGGCCGGGCGACGCTCGACGGCCCGAAGGCGCCCGCGATCCGCGCCTTCATCGAGGCGACCCGGCGGGCGATGGACGAGATCGCGGCGGAGCCCGAGAAGGGCCTCGAGGCAGCGATCGCGAGGGTGCCGGAGCTCGCCTCCGACCGGGAGGCCCAGCTCGCGGTGCTCCGGGCGACGATCGAGACGTGGCAGAACGACTACACGGCTGCCAACGGAATGGGGGCCGTCGACGCGGCTGCCTGGCAGCGCTCGATCGATTTCATGTTGGGGCTCCCCGACAGCCCCGTGGCGCGCCCGGTCACGCTGGACGAGTGCATCGACGCGACGTTCGCCGCGCCGTAAGGCCCGGCATGACCGGGCGCCGGAGCCGGATCGGCCTTGCAAAATCGATCGCACGGCGAGTAGTTGCGCGTGCAACCATGCATCTCGACGGCGTATGATCCGGCAACCGGGACCCCGCACGAGCCAGGAGCCGATGGCCACGCCGATCGGGCAGCCCCCGCGCACCCCATCCGTGGCCGGGACGTTCAGCCCCGGCGACCCGCGGCTCCGAGCGTGGATCGCGTTCCTCCACGCCTCTGCCGCCGTGACGCGCCGCCTCGACGCGAGGCTCGTGGCGGAACGGGGCCTGACCCTGGCGGAATACAACGCCCTCGTCCAGCTCGCCACCAGCCATGACCGGCGGCTCCGGATGAACGAGCTGGCGGATCGCGTGGTCCTCTCCCGGAGCGGCGTCTCGCGGCTCGTCGGCCGCCTCGAGGCAGCCGGGCTCGTTGCGCGCCGCGCCTGCCCGACCGACGCCCGGGGGTCGTGGGCCGTGCTCACCTCCGTCGGGCTCGAGCGGCTCCGCGCCGCCGCCCCGGTCCACCTCCGGGGCGTCGAGGCGAGCTTCCTCTCCTTCATCGCCGAGGAGGATCGGGTGGGGCTCGTCCGGGCCCTGGAGGCCGTCGTCGCCGGGCTTGCGACCCGCGACGCCGGCTCTGCGACCGAGTCGCCGGCCCTGGCGGGGGCCCAGGAGCCCTGACCCGCATGGCCGGCATCCTCCGCACCGGGACGAGCGGCTTCTCGTATCCAGGCTGGGAACCGGCCTTCTACTCGCCGGGAACACGCCGAGGCGCGCTCCTGCCCGCGTACGCGGCGCGGCTCGCGGCCGTGGAGATGAGCTCCACGTACTACCGCCACCCGTCGGCGGAGCAGGCCGCCACCTGGGCGGCGCGCGTGCCCTCGTCGTTCCGCTTTGCCATGAAGCTCCTGCGCACCGGAACGCTCCGCGCCTACGCAACCGATCCCGTCGCGACGCTGCCCTGGCTCACCGCGCCCCTGGCCTCGTTGGGCGAACGGCTCGGCACGGCACTCGTCCGGATCCCTGCGGGCCAGCCACGCGACGACGCGCGGCTCGCCCGGCTCCTGGCGGCCTGGCCGGCCCACCTCCCGCTCGCGGTGGAGCTCCAGGAGCCCTCCTGGCACGTCGACGAGACGCACGCCGCCCTCCGGGCGGCCGGGGCGGCGCTGGTGGTCACGGAGGTCGACGAGGCGCCGGACCCGCCCCTCACGGTCACTGGCCCGTTCATCTACGTGCGCCTGCGGCGGACCGCGTACGGCACCGCCGATCTCGAGGACTGGGCCGCACGCCTACAGCCGTTTCTCGCGGACGGCCGCGACGCCTACGTCTTCTTCCGCCACGACGAGCGCGGGGTGACGCCGGGCCACGCGGGCGCGCTCGCGTCGCTCCTGCCCGCGTACGGGCCCGGCAGGTGACGACGTCGCCCGTCCCGCCTCGCGCCACGCGTCGGTGGCCTCGCGCGCCAACCCGAGCGGGCGTCCTGGCGCACACTGGCGGCATGAGTCAGTCCAGCTTCCGGCCGGCGTCCCGCACCGGGTTCGCCGTCATCGCCGTCATCGCCATCGGCGGCCTCCTCGCTGCGTGCTCCGGCGCGGCACCCACACCGCCGGGCGCGACGCCGCCGGTGGTGACGCCGGTGCCACCCCCGGCAAGCCTCTCCCCCGCCCCGACGACGGCGCCGCCCGCGACCACCCCCACCGTCCCACCCGTCGAGAGGCTCGCCCTCGAGCCTGTGGCGGATGGGTTCGACTCGCCGCTCTTCGTCGGGAATGCCGGGGACGGCAGCGACCGCCTCTTCGTCGTCGAGCAAGGGGGCCGAGTCCGCGTCGTGCGCGACGGGCGGCTCCTCTCCGAGCCGTATCTCGACCTGCAGGACCGTATCTCCTCGAGCGGCGAGCGCGGGCTCCTCGGCCTCGCGTTCTCGCCGACCTTCTCCGCCGACGGGCGCCTCTACGTCGACTACACGGACCGCGACGGCGACACGGTCATCAGCGAGCTCCGGGCACCCGACCCGGCGGCCGACCGCGTCGACCCCGACACGGAGCGGGTCCTCCTTCGAATCGACCAGCCGTACGCGAACCACAATGGCGGGGCCCTCGCGACCAGCCCCGACGGGCTCCTCTGGATCGCCACCGGCGACGGAGGGTCCGGCGGCGACCCGCAGGGCAACGGGCAGCGCCTGGACACGCTGCTTGGCAAGCTCCTGCGAATCGACCCGCGACCGGGCGGTGGCGCGCCGTATGGGATCCCCGCCGACAACCCGTTCGTCGGGCAGGACATCGGGCGGGCGGAAATCTGGGCATACGGGCTCCGCAACCCGTGGCGCTTCTCCTTCGACCGCGCGACCGGCGACCTGTGGATCGGCGACGTGGGCCAGGGCTCGCTGGAGGAAGTCAATCGCTGGCCGGCCGGGTCGCCCGCCGGTCCGAACTTCGGATGGAACACGATGGAAGCGAGCGCCTGCTTCGACCCGTCCGAGGGCTGCGACACGACGGGTCTCGTGCTGCCAATCGCCGAGTACCCCCACGACCAGGGCTGTTCGGTGACCGGCGGCTACGTCTACCGCGGGTCGGGCATCCCCGGCCTGGCCGGGACGTACCTGTACGGCGACTTCTGCAGCGGCACGATCTGGGCCCTCGACCCGAGCGCCGCTACACCGACCCCGCGCCCCGTCCTCGAGACCGGGCTCGCGCTGCCATCGTTCGGCGAGGACGAGGCCGGCGAGCTCTACGTCGCCGACCAGTCCGGCGGCCGGGTCCTGCGGATCGTCCTCCCGGCCGAGTGACCCGGCTGGGTCGGCCACGGTCATGCTCCGCCGCGGGGCCCGTGCCTCCGGGCCGCTGATCGGCGGTGTCTAGGCCAGGAGGCGGCCCGAGATCACGGTCACAGCGGCTCCGGCCACGGCGACGCGCTCCCCGCGAAGCTCCACGTCCAGGAGGCCGCCCCGGGGCGACACCTGGAGGGCACGGAACGACATGCCGAGCCGGGGAGCCCAGTGAGGGGCGAGCGCGCAATGCGCCGATCCGGTGACCGGGTCCTCGGGGATGCCGGCGGCCGGGCAGAAGTAGCGCGAGACGATCGCGGCCCGCGGGTCGTCCGAGGTGGCAGTGGCGATGAGGCCGTCGGGGATGGCGGTCGCCAGCCAGGGGAGGTCGGGCCGCAGGCCCCGGATGTCGGGGGCGCCAGGCAGCTCCACGAGCAGGTTGGCCGCTCCGCTCCCGATGAAGGTCGGCTCCACCCCGAGCGCCTCGACAAGCCCGGCGGGTGGCGCGATCGGGCGAACGGGGTCGACCGGCAGGTCGAGCTCGATCCAGCCATCAGGCCGCCGTGTCGCGGCGAGCAGCCCGCTGCGGGTGCGGAACCGGATCGGCTCTCCGTCGCCGGCACGCCCCGTCTCCCACAGCACGTGCGCGGTGGCCAGCGTCGCGTGCCCGCACAGGTCGACCTCGACGGTCGGCGTGAACCAGCGCAGGTCCCAGGCTCCGTCCGGCCGGGGCCGGGGGAACGCGGTCTCCGAGAGGTTCATCTCCGCGGCCACGGCGGCGAGCCAGGAGTCGGGGCGCGGACCATCGGCCAGGATCACCGCGGCCGGGTTGCCGCTGAACGGCCCGGCAGCGAAGGCATCGACGACGTACAAGGAGCTGGACATGGCCGAATGAGAATAGCCCCCGGCGGGCCGGGAGGGCCGCCGGGGGCTCGTGTGACGACCGGGGGCGCAGGCGCCGGCCCGCGCTACCCGATGAGGTAGACCACGCTGACCGTGACCGTGATGTCGGACGTGCCGGGCAGGATCGGCGTGGAAACCGCCTCGTCCCGGGCTGCGCCGGCGTACGGCACCGGCCACGGCGCCGGGGACGACTGCTCGCTGATCGAGGCCACGCCGGTGATCGTCACGCCCGCGGCGCCGGCGAGAGCATCGGCTTTGGCACGAGCCGCCTTCATGGCCTGCGTGCGCGCCTGGCCCTCGGGCCCGGTGGGGTCGTCGATCCGGAAGGCGATCCCGTCGAGCGTGGTGCCCCCTTCTGCAAGCGCTCCATCGACGGCGTCGGCGAGGCGGTCGAGGTCGCGAATCGTCGCCACGACGCCGTTGCGCAGCTCGTAGCCGACGATCCGCGGCGCGCTGCCGTTGCTGTTGTAGTCGTAGACGGGCTGCAGGGAGAGCGTCGTCGTCCGGATGTCACGCTCGGCCACCCCGGCGTCGCGAAGGGCCTTCACCACCCCCTGCATGGCGATGGCGGCGGCGGCCTGGGCGTCCTTCACCTTCGGGCGCTGGATGACGACCCCGACGTGGAGGTCCGCGACGTCGGGAACGAGGGTCACGGTGCCCGTGCCGGTGACGCTGATCGTGCGGTCGGGCGCGGTGTCGTCGGCCGCCAGGCTGGCGCGCGGCGCAAGGGACGGCCCCAGCACGACCGCCGCGACAAGGCCGATCGCCATGCCGAGGGCGAGCCAGCCGCGGCGCGACCAGGCGGCGGAGGTGGAACGAGGTGTCGTCATGGCTTCTTCTCCCGGATGCTCGTGTGGGGTCGTCCGACGTTGGCCCGGCAACCCTCGATGTCGGCAGCCAGGCCGACGTGGTCCCCTGACGCGGTAGCGCGCGCCAGGGTTCCGTGACTGGTTGGCGGTGTGGCTGGGGCTGGCCCGCGCGGCGTCTAGAGGTCCAGCGGGTCGGGCTTCTCCGGGTCGATCCCGAGCGCGGCGATGGCCTCTGCCACGGCGACCGGGGCGACCTCGCCGGATGCCTGGAGCGCGGCCAGCGCTGCGATCGCGACGTGGGAAGCGTCGATCTCGAACATCGCCCGGAGCGCCTCGCGGGTGTCGCTCCGCCCGAAGCCGTCGGTCCCGAGGGCGACGTAGCCTGGCGGCAGCCAGCGGCCGAGGAGATCCGGGAGTGCCTTCATCCAGTCGGAGACGAGCACGACCGGCCCACCGTCGGCGTTGAGGACCTGCGACACGTACGGCACGCGGGGCGCCTCCGCCGGGTGAAGGCGGTTCCAACGCTCGGCCTCGAGGGCGTCGCGGCGGAGGAGCTGCCACGACGTCGCGCTGTAGACCTCGGCAGCGATCCCGAAGCGCTCGGCGAGCAGGTCGCGGGCGGCGATCGCCTGCTGGAGGATCGCTCCGGACCCGGCCAGCCGCACCCGCCCCCTGGCGCCGCCCGCGATCTCGGGCGCCGGCAGGAAGCGGTAGAGGCCGCGCACGATCCCCTCGTCGACTCCTCCTTCGGGCTTCGGCGGCATGGCGTAGTTCTCGTTGTAGAGCGTGATGTAGTAGAGGACGTCCTCTCCCCGGACGTGCATCCGCTCGATGCCGTCCCGCACGATCGTCGCGAGCTCGTAGGCAAAGGCCGGGTCGTAGGCACGGAGCGGCGGGACGACGGACGCAAGCAGGTGGCTATGGCCATCCTCGTGCTGGAGACCCTCCCCGTTCAGCGTCGTCCGGCCGGCCGTCCCGCCCATCATGAAGCCGCGGCCCCGCGCGTCGGCGAACGCCCACGCCTGGTCGCCGGTGCGCTGGAAGCCGAACATCGAGTAGAAGATGTAGAAGGGGATCATCGGCTCGGCATGGGTTGCGTAGGACGTCGCCGCCGCCTGGAACGAGGCCATCGACCCCGCCTCCGTGATCCCCTCCTCGAGCACCTGGCCGTCCTTCGCCTCGCGGTAGGAGAGGACGAGGTCCGAGTCCACCGGGTCGTAGTGCTGACCCTGGCTGGCGTAGATCCCCACCTCCTTGAAGAGAGGGTCCATGCCGAACGTGCGGGCCTCGTCGGGAATGATCGGCACGATTCGCCGCCCGAAGCCCGGATCGCGCATGAGGTTGCGCAGGAGCTTGGCAAACACCATCGTCGTGCTCACCGCCGCGGTGGAACCCCCGGCGAACTCCGCGTCGGTCGCCTCCCCGGGAGCCGGCAGGGGCTGCGCGCGGACGACCCTCCGGGGCAGTGAGCCGCCCAGCGCTCGCCGACGCTCGAGCAGGTACTGGACCTCCGCGGAGTCGGCGCCGGGGTGGAAGTACGGCGCGTCCTTGAGCTTCGCGTCGGGGATCGGGAGCTCCAGGCGGTCGCGGAAGATCGCCAGCTCGGCCTCCGAGAGCTTCTTGGCCTGGTGGGTGATGTTGCGCCCCTCCACGCCGGGCCCGAGCGTCCAGCCCTTGATCGTCTTGGCCAGGATCGCCGTCGGGGCCCCGCGGAACTCCGTCGCCGCGCTGTACGCGGCGTAGAGCTTGCGATAGTCGTGGCCGCCCCGGCGCAGGCGGGTCAGGTCATCGTCGGAGAGGTGCTCAACGAGCTTCCGGAGACGCGGGTCCGGCCCGAAGAAGTGCTCGCGGATGTAGGCGCCGCCGGCCACCGAGTACTTCTGGAACTCGCCGTCGACGGTCTCGTTCATCTTGTTGACGAGAACGCCGTCGATGTCGCGGGCGAGGAGCTCGTCCCACTCGCGGCCCCAGATCACCTTGATGACGTTCCAGCCGGCGCCGCGGAAGAGCCCCTCGAGCTCCTGGATGATCTTGCCGTTGCCGCGGACGGGGCCGTCGAGGCGCTGCAGGTTGCAGTTCACGACGAACGTGAGGTTGTCGAGCCGCTCCCGGCCGGCAAGCCACAGGGCGCCCGTCGATTCCGGCTCGTCCATCTCGCCATCGCCGAGGAAGGCCCAGACGCGCGACCCGGACGTGTCGGCAATGCCGCGGTGCTCCAGGTACCGGTTGAAGCGGGCCTGGTAGATGGCCGAGATGGGTCCGAGCCCCATGCTGACCGTGGGGAACTCCCAGAAGTCCGGCATCAGGCGGGGGTGCGGGTAGGAGCTCAGGCCCTGGCGCGGGCGGGTCTCGCGGCGGAAGTGGTCCAGCTGGTCCTCGCTGAGGCGCCCCTCGAGGAAGGCGCGGGCGTACATGCCCGGCGCTGCATGGCCCTGGTAGAAGACCTGGTCGCCGGCCCCGTGGTCCTTGCCCCGGAAGAACCAGTTGAAGGCAACCTCGTAGAGGCTGGCGGAGCTCGCGTACGTCGAAAGGTGCCCCCCGATGCCGGGGAAGTTGGTGTTGGCCCGCAGGACCATGGCCGCTGCGTTCCAGCGGACGAGACGCCGGATCCGGCGTTCGATCCCCTCGTCGCCGGGGAAGAACGGCTCCTGCTCCGGGCTGATCGTGTTGATGTAGCGCGTGTTGGTCAGCGGCGGCAGGCCGACCTGGCGCTGGCGTGCGCGCTTGAGGAGCTTGTAGGCGACGAAGCGGGCCCGGTCGAGGCCCCCCTGTTCGATCACCTGGTCGAACGAGTCGATCCAGTCCTGCGTCTCGGCCGGATCGATGTCCGGGAGCTGCTGCTTGAAGTCGTCGGGATACACGCTGCAGGGCACTCCTGGGACGGGGACGAGCGAGTCGTGCTGTGCGGGCGCCGTCGCCGAGAGTAGCCCATCTCGGCCTCACCCGCGCCCGGGCAGGGGACCCGGCTGCCTCGCATCGGGTACAGTCCGAGCGTGGCCAGCGCGTACGATCCACGAACGGCGCTCGTCGTCGTCGACGTGCAGAACGACTTCGCCGACCCGGCCGGCGGGCTCTCGGTCGCGGGCGCCGAGACCATCCTCCCCGTCCTCAACGCGGAGATCGCCGCGGCGCGCGCGGCGGGCGCTCTCGTCGCGTACACGCAGGACTGGCATCCACCCGCGACTCCCCACTTCGCCAAGGACGGCGGCACGTGGCCCGTGCACTGCGTGGGGGGGACGTGGGGCGCCGAGCTCCACCCGGGCCTCGTCGGCGACGCCGGGCCGGCCGTCCGCAAGGGGACGGCCGGGGAGGACGGCTACTCCGGCTTCACGCTGCGCGACCCGCGCTCTGGAGCCACGGTCCCGACCGAGCTCGACGGGCTGCTGCGCGGCCGGGCCATCCGGCGCGTGATCGTCGGCGGCCTCGCCACCGACTATTGCGTGAAGGCGACCGTGCTCGACGCCATCGCCCTCGGCTACGAGTCGTGCCTCCTCGTCGACGCGATCCGGCCCGTGGAGCTGAACCCCGGGGACGGCGACCAGGCGCTCGAGGCGATGAAGGAAGCCGGGGCCGTCCTCCTGTCGCGATCCGCAGCCCCGGCCGCGCCCGAAGAGAGAGCATGATGCGCGTTCGAACCCTCGTCGCCCTCGGCCTTGCCGGCGTCGGTGGCACCTTCCTCGTCGACCGCTGGATCGGGGACCTGATCTCCCGCGGCGAAGGCCCCGACCCGGTCATGAAGATGGCGATCACGATCGACGCCCCGATCGAAGACGTCTGGGACCTCGTCTCCGACGTCGAGCGCCAGCCGCTCTGGATGGAGGAGATGAAGTCCGTCCGCCTCACGACCCCCGGCCCGCTCGGGGTCGGCTCGCGCGGAGACGCGGACGTGCGGATCTTCCTGGTCGGGATGGTGGACCCCGTGGAGGTCGACATCTTCGACCCCCCGCTGCGGTTTGGGATCCGCCATGTGGGAAGGTACACCGGGGAGGGTCGCATCACGCTCGAGGAGATCGACGCCACGCGGACCCTGGTGCGGTGGGACGAACACCTCGTGCCGCCCCTCTTCCCCCACCTGGGCCAGCTGCTCCAGAAGCCGATCCTCGGGGCGATCTTCCAGGCCGACCTCGAGCGCCTGCGGGAGATCGTGGAGTCGGCCCACGCCGAGGCGACCGCCGGCAGCGGTGCCGACGCCGACTGAGGCGCGGGCCGGGCAGGTTCGCGTCCACCTCGTCGATGGGACCTACGAGCTGTTCCGGGCCTACCACGCACCCCGGCCCCAGGTCCGCGGGCGCGACGGGATGCCGCTCACGGCGGTTGCCGGCCTCGTCGGGACACTCCTGGCGCTGCTCCGCGACGAGGGCGCCACGCACGTGGCCTGCGCCCACGACCGCGTGATCCGCTCCTTCCGCAACGACCTGTGGCCCCTCTACAAGACGGAGGCCGGCGTCCCGGCCGATCTGCTCGCCCAGTTCCCCGTGGCCGAGGAGGCGATCCTGGCGCTCGGCATCCCGTTGTGGGCGATGGTCGAGCACGAAGCCGACGACGCTCTCGCCACCGCGGCGGCCCGCTTCGGGGAGGATCCGGCGGTGGCCCAGGTGCTCGTGTGCACGCCCGACAAGGACCTCGCGCAATGCGTCCGCGACCGGCGCGTCGTGCTCCGCGACCGGCGCCGCGATCTCGTCTACGACGATGCCGGCGTCCGCGCGAAATGGGGCGTCCCGCCCGCCTCCATCCCCGACTGGCTCGCGCTCGTCGGCGACGCCGCCGACGGGTTCCCGGGGATCCCCGGCTTCGGGGCCGTGGGCGCGTCCGCCGTCCTCGCCGCGTTCGGCACGCTCGAGGGCGTGCGGGATGCGCCGCCGTCCGCCTGGCCGCGCGTGCGGGGTGCCGAGCGGCTCGCGGCCACGCTGCGGGAGTGCTGGAGCGACGCCCTCCTCTTCCGCGAGCTGGCGACCCTGCGCCTCGACGCGCATGTCCCGCAGAGGACCGCGGAGGAGCTCCGGTGGGCCGGCACCGATCGCGAAGAGTGGGAGGGGTTCTGTGCGCGGTGGTCGCTGCCCAGCCTGGGCCGGCGCCCGCATCGCTGGCGCGCGCCCTAGCCCGCCCGCAGGCCCGGCCGCGGCGCCGAGAGCCGGCGGCGCGACGTCGCCCGGGCTAGGGAGGATCGCGGAGGAGCTCCAGGAGGCGCGGGTGGTGGGCCGCAGGCGCCGCGAGCACCCCCATCCCACGAGTCGGTGCGGCGAGATCGAACCAGGGGCCGCCCGCGAGGTCCGTGACGACCGCGCCCGCTCGCTCGGCGATGAGCCCCGCCGCGGCCACGTCCCACGGGGAGAGGCCGACGGTCTGGCTGAAGGCATCGAAGCGGCCGTTCGCGACGTAGGCCAGGGACAGCGCCGCGGACCCCATCTGGCGCGGGACCCGGATCTCTCGGCGGACCCGCCGGATCCGCGCCGCGGACGACCGTCCCCCGACCGCGAGCGACATCACGAGGTCGACGAGTCGCTCCTTCGGCGACACTGCGATCGGACGGCCCGCGAGCGTCGCAGGCCCCCCGGACGTCGCGGCAAAGGTCTCGTCCCGGAGCGGGTCGTGGATGACACCGACGACAGGCCTGCCGTCCTCGACGAGCGCCAGGGAGACGCAGAAGAACGGGATCGCGTTGGCGTAGTTGATCGTGCCGTCGAGCGGGTCGCAGACCCAGGTCCGGCGCGCGCCCCCGTCGGAGCGCCCGGACTCCTCGCCATAGAAGGCGTCGCCCGGGAAGCGCGCGGCGATCTCCGCCCGGACGAGGTGCTCGGATGCCTCGTCCACCTCGGTGACGATGTCGCGCACCCCCTTGAACGCGACCGCGCCGGCGTCGTCGATCCGCTCGGCGAGGAGCCGGCCTGCGCGGGTGGCGATCTCGACGGCGGCCGCAAGGTCGGCGGCATGGGCGTCGACCGCCGACGTGGGCGCCCGATCGCCGGGGGTGGTCGCGCCCGCCGTGGCGCGGGCGGCGTCGGAGGTCCGAGTCACGCTCGCGATCTTCGCACGGCGGGCTGTTCAGCGCCGCGCACGGCGGGCCGCTCAGCGCCGCGCGGCGGCCCCGACGAGCCGATCGACGTCCGCGGTGCTCCGCGCACCCACGACCGCCCCGTCGGCTCCCGCCTCCCGCCAGCGCGCGGCCGCGGCGGCCGGATCCTCCACCCAGGGGCTTCCCGCCAGTGTCGCGCCCTTCCCCAGGTCGAAGGCCACGAGGACGCGCTGCGCGGCTCGCTCGCGGCTCGCGGCCGCCAGGGCGTCGAGGTAGACCTGCCGCAGGTCGTCCAGCGAGGCAGCGGGGGTCGTCCAGCCGTCGCCGATCCGGGCGGCGAGGGCCGCCCCTCCCCGGGACTCGGCCCCGATGACGATCGGCGGCGCCGGGACCGGCACCGGGAATGCGTGGGCCCCATCGAGCGGGTACCAGGGGCTGGGCCGCGTGATCGGCCCCCCGGTCCACAGGGCGCGCAGGACGGTCACCGCCTCCTCGAGGCGAGCAGCGCGCTCCGTGGCGTCCGGGAATGGGATCCCGTAGGCCAGGTGCTCCGCGGGATGCCCACCGATCCCGATGCCGAGCGTGAGCCGTCCGCCGGTCGCCTCCTGGAGCGTCGCCGCCATCCTGGCCAGCACCGCTGGGTGCCGGTTCATGACGTTGGCCACGAAGGTCATCAGCCCCAGGCGTGTGGTCGCCCCGCCGACCACGGCGAGCGTCGTCCACGCCTCGAGCACGGGGTCGCTGCGCACGCCCCGGCTGACGAAGTGATCCCAGCACGCGACGCCGGCATAGCCGGCCCCTTCCAGGCGCAGCGCCTGCGTGCGCCACCAGGCGAAGGAGACACCGATGCCGCGGAGGTTGACGATGACCGGGAACGGGGTCGTCATGACGCCGCCGGCGCGCGGAATCGGGCCGACACGAGGCGCCGGTTGCGGCATGCCGGCGTGAAGAACCGCGGTGCACCGGCTCCCAGCACGGTCCGGAACGGGAAGGACATCGACGATCCTCGGGCAGCGGATGGGCCGAGTGTACGTCCGGGACAACGAGAGGCTCGACCCGCCACGGACGCCGCGATCCCAGGCCGGCCGATAGCCACTTGACAGTTTGCCCCGGTTCGGAGCGATCATGTCGGCGGTCCCGACAGTTGCTCGGAACCCGGTGGGGGAACCCCGGCTCATGTCAAGGAGGAGACACCAACGTGAAGCATCGAACCCTGTTCGCAGGCCTTGCCGCGATCGCGATCGTGGTCAGCGCCTGCGGCGGCGGGAGCAGCGACGGCAAGGTCGCGCTGCTCCTGCCAGAGAAGCAGACGGCACGCTACGAGGCTGCCGATCGCCCGTTCTTCGAGGCGAAGTTCAAGGAGCTCTGCCCCGACGTCGAGCTGATCTACAACAACGCGGCCGAGGACGCGACCGCTCAGCAGCAGCAGGCCGAGGCCGCGATCACGGCCGGGGCCACGGTCCTGGTCCTCGATCCGGTTGACGGCGACGCCGGCGGCAAGATTGCCACCGACGCGGCAGCCAAGGACGTCAAGGTCATCAGCTATGACCGCCTGCTCAAGGGCGGCAGCTCTCCCGACTACTACATCTCGTTCGACAACGAGGCTGTCGGCCGGCTTCAGGGCCAGGCCCTGCTCGACAAGCTGACGGCCGGCGGGATGACGATGGCCAAGGTCATCTGGATCAACGGCTCGCCCAAGGACAACAACGCGCTCCTCTTCGCAAAGGGTGCCCACAGCGTGCTCGACGGCAAGGTGGACATCATCAAGGAAGACGCGATGGCCAACTGGAAGCAGGAGGAGGCCCAGCAGATCATGGAGGCCGCCATCGCCGAGTTCGGCGCTGACGGCTTCGATGCGGTCTACGTCGCCAACGACGGTGGCGCGGCCGGCGTCTACGCGGCCATGGTCGCGAACGGCGTCGACCCCGCGACCAAGCCCATCACGGGCCAGGACGCCCAGGTCGATGCGATCCAGCGGATCCTGAGTGGCGAGCAGTACATGACCGTCTACAAGGCGATCCAGCCGGAGGCCGAGAAGGCCGCCGAGCTCGCCTGCAAGCTGGTCAAGGGCGAGGCGATCAGCGACACCACGGCGCCGGTCAACAACGGAACCGCGGACGTCCCCTCGATCCTCCTCACCCCGATTGCCGTCACGGTGGATGGGGCTGTCGCGGGCACCAAGTCCGTCAAGGACACGGTCATCGCCGACAGCTTCTACGGCACCGACAGTGTCGGCGTCATCTGCACTGCCGACTTCAAGGCAGCCTGCGACGCAGCGGGAATCCAGTAGGCAGAACGCCTGCGAGATCGCGTAGCATCGACGGCGGGGAGCTCCAAGCTCCCCGCCGTCGGCGTATCGGGAGGAGAGGATGGCCGTCGCGACCCGCACGCCCCTGCTGGAGCTGACCGGGGTCAGCAAGCGCTTCGGCGCGGTGCAGGCGCTGACCGATGTCCGGTTCGACGTCTTCCCCGGCGAGGTCGTCGCCCTCGTCGGTGACAACGGGGCCGGGAAGTCGACGCTCATCAAGGTCATCGCGGGCATCCATCCGGCCGACTCCGGGCAGGTGCGGTTCGAGGGCCGCAACGTCTCCATCCGCGGGCCGCACGACTCGGCGAGGCTCGGGATCGCGACCGTCTACCAGGACCTCGCCCTGTGCGACAACCTCGACGTGGTTGCGAATCTGTACCTTGGCCGCGAGCTGGGCGGGCCCGGGCCACTCGGCCGCATGAACGAGACCGCGATGGAGCAGCGCTCGATCGAGGTTCTGCGCCGCCTCTCGGTGAAGATCCCCAGCGTCCGCACCCCCATCGAGTCGCTGTCCGGCGGGCAGCGCCAGTCGGTCGCAGTGGCCCGCTCGGTGCTCTGGGAGAACAAGGTCGTGCTCCTCGACGAGCCGACGGCCGCGCTGGGCGTGGCCCAGACCCACGAGGTTCTCGAGCTGGTGAAGCGGCTCCGCGAAGAGGGGCACGGCGTCGTCCTGATCAGCCACAACCTCGTCGACGTGTTCGAGGTGGCGGACCGGATCACGGTCCTGCGGCTTGGGCACTACGTCGGGACGTATGACGCCGCGACGGTGGGCCGAGAGCAGCTGGTTGCCGTCATGACGGGTGCCGTGCCGGGAGAGGCGATGGAGGGCGACGCGCCCGGGGCGGGCGCCCCCCGGGAGACCCCGCGATGAGCAGCACGATGGCCAACGACCCGCGCGTCATCGCCGAGGCGGCCGGCCTTCGCGGGATCCTGTCTGCCTACCTGCGTCGGGTCAGGTCGGGCGACGTGGGCCAGCTGCCGGTCATCATCGGGCTGATCGTGATCTGGACCGTCTTCGGCCTGGCATCCCGCGGCACGTTCTTCACCCCCATCAACCTGGTGAACCTCTCGCTCCAGATGGCGGCCGTGGGGACGATCGCCGTCGGCGTCGTGTTCGTGCTGCTGCTGGGCGAGATCGACCTGACAGTCGGGATCGTCTCCGGGCTGGGCGGCGGAGTCATGGCGGTGGTCAACGTCCAGATGGGTCTGCCGGGCCCGATCGCCGTGCTGGGCGGGCTCATGGCCGGCGCGCTCGTCGGCACCCTGCAGGGATTGTGGATCACGCGTTCCCGCGTTCCCTCGTTCGTGGTGACGCTGGCGGGCCTCATCGCGTGGCAGGGCGCCCTGCTCTTCGTCCTGGGATCGCGCGGCACGATCAACCTGCGGGACGACTTCATCACCGGGCTCGCCGGAACCTTCTTCACCGGCATCTGGTCCTGGGCCGTCGGCGCGCTCTTCGTCTTCTACGTCGGCGGGGCGGCGTTCATCGGGCGCCGCAACCGGGTCGCAGCCGGGCTGCCCCCGGGCCCGGCGCTCGTCGTGTGGTCCCGGACGATCATCGTCGCCGTCGTGGTTGCGGGGGCCCTGCTCGTGCTGGGCCAGGATCGCGGCCTGCCGCTCTCGCTCGTCCTGCTGGTGAGTCTCGTCGGCCTCATGGACTTCGTGGCTCGGCGCACCCGCTTCGGCCGCATGGTCTTCGCCATCGGCGGGAACTCCGAAGCGGCCCGGCGCGCGGGGATCCCGGTAGATCGCGTCCGGGTCGTCGTCTTCATGCTCGCCTCGACGTTCGCGGCATGGGGTGGGATCCTGGCAGCCTCCCGGCTGCTCGCGGTCACCCAGTCCTCTGGCTCCGGCGACGTGCTCCTCAACGCGATCGCGTCGGCGGTGATCGGCGGCACGAGCCTGTTCGGCGGCCGTGGATCTGCCTGGGCCGCCCTCTTGGGCATCCTCGTCATCCAGTCGATCTCGAACGGCATGGACCTGCTCAGCTTCGAGCCGTCGATCAAGCTCATCATCACCGGGGCGGTCCTTCTGACGGCCGTGACGATCGACGCCCTTGCCCGACGGGGACGCAGCAGGCGCTGACGGGGAGCGGCGCGCCGCCGCCCGGGACGCTCAGCGCGGCTTCGCTGCCCGGTGCTCCGCGAGGGCCGTGACCAGGAGCCGGCAGAAGGCCGGGATGTCCTCCACCACGCGGCCCCAGACGAGGTTGCCGTCGCGGAACGCCGGCGCGTCGACCCAGGTCGCGCCGGCGTTGACGAGGTCGTCCCTGATCCCCAGGGAGCCGGTGGCCCTGGAGCCCCGGACGATCCCGGCAGAGATCGCGACGAGCCCGCCGTGGCAGATGATTCCGATCGGGCGACCCGCCGCGTGCATGGCCGCCACGAACTCCGTCACGGCGGGGTATCGGCGCAGCTTGTCGGGCATCCAGCCGCCGGGGATGACGAGACCGTCGTATTCGTCGGGGTCGAGCCCGCCGGCCTCCACGTCCACGGGGACCACGAGGCCGTTCTTGCCCCGCACGCTCGCTGACGCGAGGCCGGCCGACGTGACGCGGGCACCCGCCTCCCGGAGGCGCATCACCGTGACCCAGTACTCCAGGTCCTCCACGCCCTCGCCGGCGAGGACGGCCACGTGCAGCCCGTCGAGCTCCATCGGAACCTCCGTCCGCCCCGGCCTCCGCGCCGGGTACGCCACGAGGATACGCCGCCCACCGGCGGCCAGCGCGTGCCGTACGATCGACGCATGCTCGAACCCTGCCCCCTCCCCGATCGCATCCGCGCGTTCCTCGCCGAGCCCCGGCGCTTCGCGACGCTCGCGACCCTGGATCCCGGCGGCGGCCCGCGCCAGACCGTCGTCTGGTACCGCCTCGACCCCGACGGGAGACTCACGATCAACAGCGCCGACGGCCGGCGCTGGCCGGCGAACCTGCGCCGCGACCGGCGCTGCGCCCTCAGCGTCATGGACCCGGCCGACGGCTACTCGTTCGTGGCCCTCGTGGGCCGCGTCGCCGAGACCATCGACGAGCAAGCGATCGCCCAGGAGGACATCGCGGACCTCGCCCGGCGTTACCACGCCGACGAACCCGAGAAGGCTGAACGGTTGATCGCCCAGTTCCGGACCCAGCACCGGGTGACGTTCCGCGTCGAGATCGTCACTACCCACGACCACGTGGAGGACTGACCGGCATGGACGATCGCGCCCGGCACCCGCTCCGCGTCGGCGCCCTCCTGTGGCCCCAGAAGGCCACCTGGCCAGAGCTCCGCGAGGCGGCCCTCGCCGTCGACACGGCCGGCCTCGATTCTGTCTGGACGTGGGACCACCTCCACGCCATCGTCGGCAGCCCCGACCAGGAGATCTTCGAGGGGTGGGCGCTCCTCGCGGCGTGGGCCGCGATCACGGAGCGGACCACGCTGGGGCTCATGGTCGGGGCAAACACATTCCGCAACCCCGGGCTGACGGCCAAGTCGGCAGTGACCGTCGACCATGTCTCGGGGGGGCGGGCCTGGCTCGGCCTCGGCGGCGCCTGGTTCGAGCACGAGCACGTGGCGCACGGCATCGACTTCGGGAGCGGTTTCGGGCAGCGGCTCGACTGGCTCGACGAGGCGGTCGCCGCGACCACGGCGCTCCTGCGGGGCGAGGACGTGACGAGCCCGGTAGACGGCCACTACCGGTTCCACGAGCTCCGGCAGCGCCCGCTGCCGGTCCGCGGGCCGGGCCGCCTCCCGATCATGATCGGCGGCGGCGGGGAGAAGAAGACCCTCCGCACGGTGGCCCGCTACGCCGACGGCTGGAACGTCAGCGGCTCGCTCGAGACGATGAAGCGGAAGGTGGAGGTCCTCAACGGCCACTGCGCGGACGTGGGCCGCGACGTGGCCGAGATCGAGTTCACCCTCTTCCCGTACGTCTGCCTCCGTGACGACCCTCAGGAGGCTCACCGCGCCCTCCGCGAGCGGCTGGCACGCCACGGTGACGACTACGACCCGGATCCCGAGGTGGACTTCCTGGGCCCCGAGGAACGAGTCGCCGAGATGTGGCGCCCGTACCTCGAGCTGGGGTTCACCCATCTCATCCCCGACCTCGCCGCGCCGTTCGACCGCGAGACCATCGAGCGCCTCCCGCACCTGCGGGCTCTCGTGGCCGGCTCCGTGGCCGGGGGAGCAGCGTGAACCGTCTCCAGCGCCTCCTCAACACGCTCGGTGGCTCGCTCATGGCACGCTCCGGGCGCATCGGGATCCTGGGGACCACGGGAGCGCAGACCGGGCTGGCCCGCCGCGCCCCCATCGGGTGCGTAGCCCGTCCCGACGGCAGCCTGCTCATCGGCTCCGGGAGCCGACAGAATCGCGGCTGGACGGCGAACCTCAGGGCCAACCCCGCGACCACCTTCTCCATCAAGGGCGTCGAGCGGGAGTACCTGGCCCGCCTCATCACCGGCGACGAGCGCCCCGCCGCCCTCGCCGAGCTCCGGGCGCAGATGGGCCGCGTCGCCGAGCGGACGAACTGGGGCGACCTCTTCGTCCTCGAGCCCGAGGCCTAGGGCGATGCGCCCGGTGGGCTTCGGGGCCCAGCTGTGGAGCCAGGCGAGCGACTGGGAAGGGTTCCTCGCGGCCGCGCTCGCGGCGGAAGAGGCCGGCTGGGACTCGGTCTGGACCTGGGACCACCTCCACGCGATCTTCGGGCCGTGGGAACAGCCGGTCTTCGAGGGCTGGCTCGCGATGGCGGCCGTCGCCGCGCGGACCTCGCGCGTCCGCGTGGGGCTCATGGTCGGCGCCAACACCTTCCGCAACCCCGGCCACACGGCGAAGCTGGCGGCCACGATCGACCACGTCAGCGGTGGGCGCGCCGTCCTGGGCCTCGGCGGGGCCTGGTTCGCCCGCGAGCACGAGGCGTTCGGGATCGACTTCGGAGCGAGCGTCGGCGAGCGGCTCGACCGGCTCGACGAGGCGGTCGCGGTGATCCGCCGCCTCCTCGACGGCGAGCGCTTCAGCCATTCCGGCCGCTTCTACCGCCTCGAAGACGCGCTCGCGGAGCCGCGGCCGATCCAGGCCCACCTGCCGATCCTCGTCGGCGGCAGCGGTCCCCGCAAGACGCTCCGCACCGTGGCCCTGCGCGCGGACGCCTGGAACACGAACGGCACGCTCGATGAGGTCGCCGCCCATGACGCGATCCTGCGCGAGCACTGCGCGGACGTCGGGCGTGATCCCGCCTCGATCGACCGCACGGTGAGCTTCCCGGTCGTGATCCGGGACGATCCCGCGCAGGCTGAGCGCGTCTTCCGGGCCCTGTGCGAGCACAACGGGACGCCCGACGCGGGGAAGGTCCCCACCCTCCTCGGGCCGCCGGAGCTCGTCGCGGCGGCGATGCGGCCCTACCTCGATCTCGGCTTCGCCACGTTCATCGTGCGCCTGCCCGCCCCCTACGACGCAGAGACCATCGCCCGGATCGGCGAGGTCCGAACCGCGCTGAGCGGTTGACGGAGAACCGGGGATGACGCGCGTCGTCGCGCTGGCCGGCGGGGTCGGGGGCGCGAAGCTCGCCCACGGCCTCGCCGCGACGCTCGCGCCCGACGAGCTGTCCGTCGTCGTCAACACCGCGGACGACGAGGAGTTCCACGGCTTGCTCGTCTGCCCGGATCACGACACGGTGATGTACACCCTCGCGGGGCTGGCCGATCGCGAGCGCGGCTGGGGCCTGGCCGGGGAGACGTGGGCCGCGGCCGACGTGCTCGCCCGCCTCGGCGAGCCTGCGTGGTTCCGCCTCGGCGACCGCGACCTGGCCGTCCACGTCCACCGCGCGCGCCTGCTGCGCGAGGGCGCCCGGCTGACCGAGGTCAACCGCGGCATCCAGCGCGCGCTCGGCGTCGTGACGCCGGTCCTGCCGATGGCCGACGAGGCGGTCCGGACGCGCGTCCGGACGCCCTCGGGATGGCTGTCCTTCCAGGAGTACTTCGTCCGCGACCACCAGGCGCCCGAGGTCCTGGAGATCGACGTCGCCGGCGTCGACGTGGCGCGCCCGACGCCCGAGGTCACCGCGGCCTTCGTCGCCGCAGACGGCGTGGTGATCTGCCCGTCCAATCCGTTCGTGTCGATCGGGCCGATCCTCGCGGTCCCCGGGATCCGCGACCTGCTCCTGGCAGCCCGCCGGCGCGGCGCGCGTGTCGTCGCCGTCTCACCCTTCGTGGGCGGCCGGGCGCTCAAGGGGCCCGCCGACCGGATGGCGGTCTCCCTCGGCGGAGAGGCGAACTCCGTCGCGATCGTCCGCACGTACGCGGGCCTGCTCGATGCCCTCTTGATCGACGAGGTCGACGAGGAGGATGCGGTGGCGATCGCAGCGCTCGGGGTCGAGCCGATCGTCCGCGCCACGGTCATGACCGACGACGAATCCCGCGCATCCCTGGCAGCCGCGGCGGTCGAGGCGGCTTCCGGCGGGGCCTCCTGACGGCTGGATCCGGCCAGACGCCTCCGGCACCTCGCGCCGGGCCGTGCGGTACCCGAGCCCGGCCTCGACTACGATCGCCGGGTGCCGGACCCGTCGCCCACCCTTGCCAGGATCTTCGTCGTCATCCCCGTCCGGGGGCTGGAGGGCGCCAAGGCGCGCCTGGGCGAGGCCCTTGACCCGGAGGAGCGCCGGGCGCTCGTGGAGCGGCTGTTGAGGCAGACCGTGGTGGCGGCGACGGCCGCCGGGGCCGCGGCGGTCGCGGTCGTCTCGGCCGACCCGGAAGCCCTGACCAGGGCGGCGCAGCTCGGGGCCTCCGGCGTCCGCCAGGCAGGCGGCGGCCTGAACGAGGGGCTCGCCCAGGGACGGGCCTGGGCGGAGGAAGCCGGCGCCGACGCGCTCCTCGTCGTGCCCGCCGACCTCCCGGCCGTGAGCCCCGTTGAGCTGGGGCGCGTAGTCGCAGCTGCGCGGGCGCTGGCGGCCCGGGGCGCCGGGAGCGGCGATCGCGCTCTCGTCGTGCTGGTCCCGGACCGGGGCGGCACGGGCACCAACCTGCTGCTCGTGGCGCCCCCCGGGGCGGTCCCGTTCCGCTTCGGCGAGGGCTCCCGGGCCGCCCACGCGGCGGCGGCCAGCGACGCCGGCGCGGCGTACCTGGAGCTCGGAGGACCGCTCACCCGCGACCTCGACACGCCGGAGGACCTCCTCGTCGCTGAGGCTGACGGCCTCGCCGATCTGCGGTCCGAGCTCCCGTGACCGGCTCCGTCCCGCCCGGCTCGACGCCACCTCCGGTCGACCCGACGGCCCCGTCGGAGGGGCTCGTCGTCATCCCGCTGGCGGGGCTTCCGGAGGTCCGCCCGGGCGACGACCTGGGAGCCCTCCTCGGCGACGCCCTCGTGGCGACTCCCGGGGCGCTCCCGCTGCGCCCCGACGACGTGGTCGTCGTCACCCAGAAGGTCGTCTCCAAGGCCGAGGGAGCGATCGTCGATCTCCCGTCCGTCGAGCCTCGGCCGGAGGCGGCGGCCTTCGCCGCGCGCTGGAAGCGGGACGCCCGCCAGGTGGAGGTCGTCCTGCGCGAGGCGGTGCGCGTGGTGCGGATGGCCAACGGCGTGATCATCGCCGAGACCCGCCACGGCTTCGTCCTGGCGAACGCCGGCGTCGATGCGAGCAACGTGGGGCCGGAGAGCGGCCACGTCGTCCTGCTCCTGCCCGCCGACGCAGACGCCTCGGCCCGCCGGATCCGCGAGGCGCTCGTGGCCCGTTTCGGAACCGCGCCTGGCGTCGTAATCTCCGACAGCCACGGGCGCCCCTGGCGGTTCGGGATCACCGACCTGGCCATCGGCGTCGCCGGGTTCCGCCCGCTCGAGGACCTGCGGGGAACGCCAGATGCCGACGGGCGGCCGATGGCCGCGACCGTCCGCGCGGTGGCCGACGAGATCGCGTCGGCCGCCGAGCTCGTCCTGGGCAAGTCGGCCGGCCGGCCGGCGGCCCTCGTCCGCGGCGCGGCGCCTCCTCCCGGCGACGGCAGCATCCGCGGTGACGTCCTGATGCCCCCGGAGGTCGACCTCTTCCGCTGACCGCGATCGGTGGTGCCCTCACCGGGTGCGCTCGGGTATGGGCCGGGCCGCTGCGCACCGACGGCGAACCGCCACGCCATGCGCGGTCGCCCGGGGTCCGGGGCTCCATATCGGACCCAGGAGGGGCGGACCGGATCACAGGTCGAGGCGTCCGTGCGAGCGGTCCACTCGGACGGCACGATATCCCGCTTCCTGGCGGCCCCGACGGCCGATGCCGCGAGCACGTCATGCCCGGGTGTACGCTCGGGTCGCTTGAGAAGACCAGCCACCCGGAGCACGTGCCCGTGAAGATCGGCCTCCAGCTCAACCGGTTCGACTACGCCGGCGGCGCGAACGCCATCGGGCCGACGCTCGCCCGGGTCGCCCGCGAAGCCGACGAGGCGGGCTTCGACTCCATCTGGGTCATGGACCACTTCTTCCAGATCCGCGGGATCGGGCCCGCCGAGGACCCGATGCTCGAGGGCTGGACGACGCTCGGCTACCTGGCCGCCCACACCCGCCGCGCGCGCCTCGGGCTCATGGTCGGGGGCGTCCACTACCGCCTGCCCGGGATGTGGGTCAAGGCGGCCACCACGCTCGACGTCCTCTCCGGTGGTCGAGCGTGGCTGGGGATCGGGGCGGCCTGGAACCAGGAGGAGAGCGACGGGCTGGGGTTCCCGATGCCGCCGCTGGGGACGCGCTTCGAGATGCTCGAGGAGACGCTCCGGATCGCGCATGCAATGTGGCGCGGCGAGCGCGGGACGGAGGAGGGCTTCGAGGGCGCCCACTACACGGCGACGCGGCTGCTCAACTCGCCACAGGCAATCAGCCGGCCGCGCGTCCCGATCATGATCGGCGGCGGCGGCGAGAAGAAGACGCTGCGCCTGGTGGCCGCGTACGCCGACGCCACGAACGTCTTCGGCGGCCCGGACATGCTGCGCCGCAAGTACGCGATCCTGCGCGAGCACTGCGAGACGGTCGGACGGCCCTTCGCGGAGATCGAGCGGACAACCCTCCAGACCGCGAGGCTGTCTGCCGACGGACACCCTGGTACGGAGACTCCCGAGGCGGCGACCGAGCGCTTCGCGGCGCTGGCGGAGGCCGGCGCGCAGCACGTCATCGTCGGGATCCAGAGCGTCGAGCAGCCGGGCATCGAACGCGCTCGCCGCGCGCCTCGCGGAGCTGGTCCACGGCATCGCAATCGCGTAGCGATCTGGAGGGCGGGCTGAGGACAACGCGGCGACACCGCCCGCGTCACGCAGGTCGGGCGTCGCTCGCCCGTCAGGCGGTGGGCGTCGCGACCTCCGTGTCACCGTGCAGGCAGACCCGGTTCCGGCCGCTCTCCTTGGCCCGGTAGAGGGCCGCGTCGGCCCGCTCGAAGATCGCCTCCGCCGTGTCACCGACCTCGGCGAGCGTCCCGCCGAGGGAGACCGTGATCCGGAGGTCCCGCTCCCCGGCCCGGAAGCGCGACCGCTCCACCAGCGCCCGGAACCGCTCGGCGATCGCGCGGAGAGCGGCCGCGTCCACGTCGGTGATCGTGAGCGCGAACTCCTCGCCGCCGAACCGCGCGATGTCGTCCATTGGCCGCGATGACCCGAGCAGCGTGCTGGCGACGGTCCTCAGCGCCGCGTCGCCGGCGGCGTGCCCGTGCCGGTCGTTGACCAGCTTGAACCGGTCGATGTCGGCGATGAGCAGCCCGAACGGACGCCCGTAGCCCGCGAGCTCGGCGATCCGCGTCGCCATCGACATCTCGAAGTGTCGGCGGTTCGGGAGGCCGGTCAAGGCGTCGCGCATCGCCAGGTCGCGCATCTCGGTCAACTGGCGCCGGGCAGTCGAGAGATCGGTGCTGTCGTTGAAGATCTCCACGGCGCCAATGATCTTGCCCTCGCGGTCGCGCACCGGTGACGTCCGGACCCGGACGGGGACCCGGTGGCCCTCGCGGTGGCGGAGGAAGACCTCGGCCTCGCGCGGCTCGCCGTCGCCGATCGTCGCCGCCAGCGGGCAGCCGGAGCGACAGAGCTGCCTACCGGTGGCATCCACGTGGTCCAGAAGGTTCTGGTAGCAGAACTGGCCGACGACGGCGGTCGCCTCGTGCCCGGTCAGGCGCGCCGCTCCCTCGTTCCAGTACCTGATCCGGCGTGCACAGTCGACGTAGTAGACCCCGTCGTAGAGGTGGTCGATGACGGCCCGCTCGAACCCGACGCTGTCGGCGACGGACGACCCGACGACCGGCCCCGTGGTGGCCCGCGGAGCGGGAGGGACGGGCTCGGGCTGGGCGGCGCCGCGAGCAGGGAGACGGGCTTCGGCCTCCATGGTCAGCGCCAGGCCTCCAGCAGCGCGTCCGCCGGCACCGGGCGGCCGTAGAGGTACCCCTGGCCGATGTCACAGCCGGCGTCACGCAGGAATTCGTGCTGATCCTCCCGCTCAACGCCCTCCGCAACGGTCTCCAGCCCCAGGCTGGCGGCCATCGCGATGATCGCCCGGATGATGGCCTCCGCCGCCGGGTCGCGGCCGATGTCGCGGACGAACGAGATGTCGATCTTCAGCCGGCGCAGCGGCAGGGCCCGGAGCTGGGCCAGCGAGGAGTAGCCGGTGCCGAAGTCGTCGAGCGCCAGGTCGATGCCGAGTGCTCGCAGGTCCGCCAGGACCGCAGATGTGATCGTTGACCCGCCCATGACCGTCGACTCGGTCACCTCCAGCTCAAGGCGTTCCGGCATGATGTCCGCGGCGTCGAGGGCAGCTTTCACCATCGCGGCCAGGTCCGCGTCATCCAGCTGCCGCGCGGACAGGTTGACCGAGACCCGGGGCACGACGAGGCTGTCCCGCTGCCAGGCCGCGAGCTGCCGGCAGGACTCGGCCAGGACCCATTCGCCCAGCACCCCGATGAGGCCCATCTCCTCGGCCAGCGGGATGAACTCGCCGGGAGCCACGAGCCCCCTGTCCGGGTGCTGCCAGCGAACCAGCGCCTCCGCGCCAACCAGCGAGCGGTCGGCCATGTCCACCTGGGGCTGGTAGTGGACGACGAGCTCGTCCCGGCCGACGGCGCCCCGCAGGGCGCGTTCAAACTCCAGGCGACCTTCCAGCGCCGCGGTCAAGTCGGCGCTCGCGAAGAAGAACGACCCGGGGGCGTGGGCCTTGGCCTCGCGCAGCACGACGTCGGCACTGCGAAGCAGGGCCGCGGCATCGGTGCCATCGAGAGGGTAGATGCTGATCCCCAAGGTGCCGCCGATGAAAACATCCTGGCCGCCGATCGCGAAGGGCAGTGCGAGCGAGTCCTGGAGACCCTGCGCCACGCCGGCCAAGTGGATCGCGTCCTGCCCATCCTCGACCACGATCGCGAAGTCGTCGCCCCCGATCCGGGCGACGGTGTCCGCCACCCCAAGCAGGCCGGAGAGCCGGTGCCCAACTGACCGGAGCAGCTCGTCGCCGGCGTCCTGGCCCAAGCCGTCGTTCACCCTCCCGAAGCGATCGAGATCCAGGACGATCAGCCCGACGACGGACGACGCCTCTTCGGCTCGCCGGATCACCTGCTCGAGACGGTCGTAGAGCAGGACGCGATTCGGCAGGCCCGTCAGCGCGTCGTGGTGGACGAGGAAGTCGAGCTTCTCCTGCACCTCCCTGACGCTGCTGATGTCGCCGCCAACGCTGACGTAGTGGGATGTCCTGCCCTGCTCGTCCCTGACGGCGGCGATCGTCATGAACTCGGGGTAAACCTCGCCGCTCTTGCGACGGTTCCAAACCTCCCCTCGCCACCGACCTCTGGTCGCCAGGGCGGCCCACATGTCGCGGTAGAAGCTCCGGTCCTGGCGCCCGGAGTGCAGCATTCGCGGGTTCCGGCCAAGTGCCTCCTCCTCCGAGTAGCCGGTGATCTCGACGAAGGCCCGGTTGACGGCGACCATCGAGCCGTTGGCGTCCGTGATCACGACCGCCTCGCCCGTGTTCTCGAAGACCATGGCGGCCTGCCGGAGCTTGGCGTCCGCCCGTTTCTGTTCGTCGCGAAGCGTCTTCCGCTCCAGTGCCCGCCGGACGGCCGGGCCCAGCCGGGCCGGCCGGTCCTTGAGCACGTAGTCGTCGGCGCCCGCCTGCAGGGCTTCGACCGCGGCCTCCTCGCCGATGTTGCCGGAGACGATCACGAAGGGGGTGTCACCCCCTCGACCCCGGGCCAGTCGGAGCGCGCGCAGGCCGCTGAACACCGGCAGATGCCAGTCGGACAGGACGATGTCCGGCGCGGCATCCAGCGCAACAACGAACTCCGGCTCGGTCTCCACGCGCACCCACTGCGGGTCGAAGCCATCCTGCTCGAGGCGCAGCACCATCAGCTCGGCGTCACTCGGCCGGTCCTCCACGATCAGGACACGCAGCGGCTCGACCACGATCGGGCTGTCGGGCGCGGCGCCCGTGGACATCACTGGCGGTGCGTCCGCACGCGCCTCACACCGGCACGTCGTCGGCGTCCAGCGGCGGACCTACGTTGAGAGTCAGCCAGTAATCCCTGGATCCTCCTGACGATCTCCAGCATGCCGTCGAGGGAGATCGGGCTTCACGAGGTAGGAATTGGCGCCCGTGTCGTAGGTCATCGCCCGGTCCCCCTCCCCACGCGAGGACGTAAGGATGATGACCGGGATCCGGCGCAGGACCGGCGTGCTCTTGATCTGGCGGAGAACCTCGAAGCCGTCGACGCGCGGCATGTTGACGTCGAGCAGGATCAGGTCGGGCAGGGGCTCGCGCTCGCCGTCCGGCCCGAGAGTCCGGCCGAACAGGCGGTCGAGGGCCTCCTGTCCCGATCTGGCAACGGCGAGGTGGTTCACCAGTCGCTCCTCGCGGAACGCGTCGCGGGTCAGCTCGACGTCGTTGGCGTTGTCGTCGACGAGGAGGATGCGGGCCTCCCGCGACACGTCCGTCATGGCCTGGCGCTCCCCTCTGGTGCCGCCGGCAGCAAGACGCTGAAGGTGCTGCCGGCACCTTCAGTGGATTCTACGGTCATGTCGCTACCCATGAGGCGGGCGGCCTTGCGGACGACGGAGAGGCCGATCCCGGTGCCGCTCGTAGGCGTCGCGGGCATGGAGGCGGGTGAAGACCTCGAAGATCCGCTCCTGGTACTCGGCCGGGATGCCGATCCCGTTGTCGGCCACCGCGAGGATCACCGAGTCGCCGTGGCGGGTCGCGCTGAGGCGATCACCGCTGGGGCGACGTCGGGCCGGCGGTAGGTGAGGGCGTTCTCGACGAGGTTGGCCAGGATCCGCTCGAGCAGGACCGGGTCGCCCAGCGGGACCGCCAGGGGCTCCCCGACCGCGAGGGTCGCCCCGGCCGCCTTGATCTGCGCCCCGAAGGTGGCAGCGGAGGCTGCGTCAGCAGCGGGGCCAGGGGCACGGGCTCCGTCCGAACCGTGCCGCGCCCGAGACGGGAGAGGTCGAGGAGCCCCTCGATGAGGACCCCCATTTGCGTGCCGGAGTCCACGATCGTGTCGACGTAGTGGCGGCCCTTCGCGTCGAGCCGGTCGCCGTAGCGGCGGGCCAGGATCTCGGCGAAGCCGGTGATCGCCCGCAGGGGCGCCCGCAGGTCATGGCTCACCGAGTAGCTGAACGACTCGAGGTCCTTGTTCGCCGCCTCCAGCTCCGCCGTGCGCTCGCGAACCCGCTCCTCCAGCGTCTCGCTGAGCCGGAGGATCTCGGCCTCCGCCTTCTTGCGCTCGGTGATGTCACGGAGGAAGGACACGAGCCGCCCACCGTCGTGTGGCTGGTACTTGGTGCTCACTTCGACGTCGAACACGCTGCCGTCCTTGCGCCGGTGCCGGGATTCGAAGCGTTCCTCGCCCACCGATCGCAGCTTCTCGATGTGGGCGGCCGTCTCGGCTGCCGATTTAACGAGTTCAAGGTCGGGGACGCGAAGGGCCAGCAACTCGGGCGCGCTGTAGCCGCTCAGCGCGCAATACGCCTCGTTGACCTGCAGGAGACGCCCCTGCATGTCCACCAGCCAGAAGCCGTCCATGGCCGCCTGGAGGATCGTCCGCTGTCGTTCCTCGTTCTCGCGCAAGGCCGCCTCGGTCGCCCGCTGGTCCTCGATGATGCTGAGGAGCGCGTGGCGCGAGCGGACTTCCTGCTCGAGCAGCCGCGCCGCGTCCGCGGCGGCAGCGCGGAGCTCCTCCTCGACCTGCTTGAGCGCCGAGATGTCCAGGTGGGTGCCCAGCATCCGCAGCGGGGCTCCCTGGGCGTCGCGCTCGACGAGCCTGCCCACCGAGAGGATCCACTTCCAATCGCCCGAGGCAGTCCTCTGGCGGAACTCGACCCGGTACTCCGCCACCTTCCCGGCGACGGAGTCGCGGTAGGTGGCCGCCACCGGCTCGCGGTCGTCGGGGTGGAGCCGCTCGATCCAGGCGGCGTTCGTCTCGTGGAAGCTGGCGGGGTCGAAGCCGAGCATGAGCGCGTAGTGCTCGTTGACCGTGGCCTCGCCGGTCTGCAGGTTGAGGTCGTACAGGCCCAGGGCCGTGGCGTCGGCGGCCAGGCGGAGGCGCTCTTCGCCCAGGCGGAGGGCGTTCCGGTCCCGCTCGCGTCGCAGCCGGTTGACCATGAGGAGGGCCAGCAGGGCCGTGGCGAAGGGATAGACCACGATGACCGGCGGGCCGATGGCCGCGACCACGTCGATGGCGACGGGCCACGGCAGAGTGAACGTCAGGGCCAGCATCACGGCGTGGATGACCAGGCCGAACAGGTACGCCTCGCGCACGGAGAGGTCGTGGAGCCCACGTCCGCGAATGCGACGCCAGGCGATCCCGATGCATCCGGAGGCCAGGATGACGGACACGCCCATGACCGTCGCCGGTCCGCCGATGGCCAGGCGGAGCGCAGCGGTCATGGCCATCGCCACGGCCGCGGGAACGGCGCCGAAGAAGAGACCCGCGACGCCGAGCAGCACCGAGCGGGTGTCGAAGATGATGCCGCTGGAGTACTCGAAGGGCGTCAGCATCACGACGAGGCCGAGGGCCCCGATCATGGCCCCGACGACAACCTGTCGAAGCCGCGCGGACGGGATGAGCTGCGGACCGAGGGCGAGGTCGTAGAACAGGGCCAACGCCAGCAGGAGCGCGGCGTTCTGGACCAGGGCAACGACCGTCGCTTCAGCCATCCGGCGCCGTCCCCTCGCGGTCGTCCGCGGCGCTCGGGTAGCGCGGCGGCTGGCCCAGGCTCGCCAGCAGGTCGTTGATCTCGCGCTTCAGCTCGAGGATTCGCTCCTCGCGCTCCAGCGTGGCATCGTTCCAGCGGCGAAGCTCGTCGAGCTGGACGGCGAGCCCGGCATTGCCGGCCGCGAGCGCCTCCTCGGCCCGCTTCCGCGCCGCAAGGCGTTCGAAGCTGTCGAGGGCGAAGGAGACGTCAGCGGCCATCTGCTCGAGCAGGGTGCGCATCTCAGCCTCGAAGACGCGCGGCTTCGACGCGAACAGTGAGAACACGCCAACCGGGGCATCACCGCGGAGCAGCGGCAGCGCCGCGAACGCGCGGATGCCGGACCTCCGGGCCAGATCGTGCCAGGACGCCGGCGCAGCGTCCCCGAGGCAATCGTCGCAGTAGTGCGCGCGACCCTCGCGCAGGACGAGCCCCGTCGGCCCGAGGTCCTCCGCGACAGCGAGGTCGGTGCTCACCATGAGCTCCCGGACATAGTCGTCGGTCGTCCCCGCGGTCGCGACCGTGATGGTGCGCCGCGAGGGTTCGTCCACGATGCTGACCCAGGCCCCGACGTAGCCGCCGTCCTCCACGGCGATCCGGCAGATGCTCTCGAAGAGCGCCGACTCGTCGGGAGAGCGCAGGATGGCCTCGTTCGTCGCGGCCAGCGTCGCGTATGCCCTGCTGAGCCGGAGAAGCTGGGCCTCTGTGGCGCGGCGCACCGTGATGTCGCGAGCGAAGCTCACGCGATACTCGCTGCCGTCCAGGTCGATCAGCCGTGAGCTCACCTCAACCGGGAAGGTGCTCCCGTCCGGGCGCAGGTAGGTCGTCTCGAACAGCGCACCCTCCGCGCGCGCGGCGGCCTGCCAGTCACTGTCCAGCGCCGCCCGGGACTCGGGCGCGCGGAGGTCGGCGATGTTCAGCCGCAGCAGCTCCTCCCGGCTGTATCCGTACGCGGCGACGGCCGCCTCGTTCGCGTCCGTGATCCGGCCGGAGGCGTCGAGCAGCAGGAAGCTGTCGCGCGCGAGCGCGAGCATCCGCTCGTGGAGACGAGCGGCCGAGGCCTTGTCGCGCTCCGCGTGGAGAAGCCGCCCGCGAAGGCTGCTCTGCCGGAGGCTGAAGAGCAGACCGACCGCTCCCCCGGTCAGCAGCACGGCGAGGAGGCCGAGGAGCAGGATCGTGCTACCCCTCTGGTCGATCTCGGCGAGGACCTCGGCGGCGTCCACCTTGACGACAAGGAACCAGGCCGTGCCGGGGATCGGCCGCACGTCGGCCAGCACCTCGACGCCGCGGTAGTCCACCCCCCTGACCTCGCCCACCGAGCCAAGGACCGCGGCGACCGCGGGGATGTCCGTCCTTGAAAGCGGCTCGCGGATGGTGAGGGCCGGGACGGACCGGTGGCGGAGGATGTTCAGGAACAGGACGTCGTCGCCGTCGCGACGAACGATCAGGGTCTCTGACGACTCGCTCGGCGTGGGCCACGACTGGATGAGCGGAAAGACGTAGCTCGTCGGGTCAATCCGCAGGAGGAGCGCGGCGATGGAGCGCCCGGATGGATCAAGGATCGGGGCGGCCACATCGATGTACACGTCTCCGGAGGACTCGGCGCGGACGAAGTCGCCCATCGTCGGCTCCCGCGAGGCGGCCACCTGCGCGATCAGCTGCCGCGTGGTCGCGTCCAGCTCGGCCAGGACCGGATCGAGCGACAGGAGGAGGCGGCCGTCTGGCGCGGTGAGGATCGCGTCCGCGTAGTCGTAGTTGCGCCGCACAGCCTCCATGTAGCGGCCGAACCCTGCGCGCACCGCCGCGTCGCTCGGGTCATTCGCGAAATCGGCGAGATCGACGCCACCGAAGGCCACGGCCGAACCGACGGCGATGTCCCCGAGCCGTTCGTTCCGCCAGTCGAGGACCTGCTCGGTCTTCAGGTCGCCGATGAGCCGCAGCTCGGCGAAGCGGGCCGCGTGGATCGAGCGGACCTCCTCCTGGTAGGCAGCGTACCCGACCACCCCGACCAGCAGCGCGACCACGATGATCAGGCCGGCTCCGATGACGCCGAGGCGCGGGGCGTCGTGCCTTGCCCGCATTCCCCCCTCCTCCGAGCGGCCCAGAACCCTGGGCGCGTTGACCAGAGTATGGGAGGGGCTGCAAGTCCCGCATGGCCCGATGGTCCGGCCGTCGCACGTCCCACGCCCGCCCGGAGCTGCTGCCGTCGAGCGCTGCCGAGGCACTCCGCCGTCGCGCTGGCTCTCGGCGTCCCCGTCGGATACTCCTGGGGAGTACGGCTCGCATGCTACGATACGGCTCCGCTCCGCGCGTGCTCGCGGCCGATTCCAGCACGGGACTGCTCCTCCGATGTCCGAATCCACCTCTCCCTTCGGCGGCTTCACGATCGACTTCGGAGCCCCCGGTGACGCCGCTCCCGCCGCGGCGGACGCGGTCCCCGTCAGCTCCGGCGGACCGCTCGACACGACCGTCCTCATCCTCGGGTCCGGCCCTGCCGGCCTGACTGCGGCGATCTACGCGGCGCGGGCGAACCTTGAGCCGATCGTGCTCGCCGGCCACCAGCCGGGCGGCCAGCTGACGATCACCACCGACGTCGAGAACTACCCGGGGTTCCCGGACGGGATCCAGGGGCCGGAGCTGATGGCGCGCTTCCGCGCCCAGGCCGAGCGCTTCGGGGCGCGCGTCTTCGACGTGGAGGCCGACCGCGTGGACTTCTCGGCCCGGCCGTTCCGCGCATGGGCGTCGGGCGTCGAGTACCGCGCCCAGGCGGTGATCGTGGCGACGGGCGCCTCGGCCCTGTGGCTCGGCCTGGAGTCCGAGGAGCGCCTCCGGGGTCGCGGCGTCTCCGCCTGCGCCACGTGCGACGGCTTCTTCTTCAAGGACAAGGAAGTCGCGGTCGTGGGGGGCGGCGACACGGCCATGGAGGAGGCGCTCTACCTGACCCGCTTTGCGTCGAAGGTCCACCTCGTGCATCGTCGCGACGAGTTCCGGGCCAGCAGGATCATGCAGGCCCGCGCTGAGAGCCATGCCCAGATCGAGATTCACCGGAGCACGCTCGTCGACGAGGTCCTGGGGGAAGACAAGGTCACGGGGGTCCGGCTCCGCGACGCGGCGACCGGGGCCACACGGGAGCTGCCTGTCGACGGCTTCTTCCTCGCGATCGGCCACCGCCCGAACACGGCCCCGTTCGAGGGCTGGCTCGAGACGGACGAGAAGGGCTACCTGGTCGTCGAGCACGAGACGCACTCCCGGATCGAGGGGGTCTTCGTCGCCGGGGATGTTCACGACCACCGCTACCGCCAGGCGGTGACCGCGGCGGGTGACGGCTGCCGGGCGGCCATCGACGCTGAGCGCTGGCTGGAGGAGCCCGGCGTCGTCGAGTCCGCGACTGCCACTGCCGGGTGAGCCGGGACGAGCCGCGTCGGCGGCGCGAGGCGACGCTGCGTCGCCTTCGCTTCGGTGCGGCGCCGTCCGTCCTCGTTCGTCGGTCGCTGGCCGGTGCCGTCCGGCGTGTCGAGGCGACGCGCCGCGCTGACGCTGCCGACGGCATCGGCGACGGCCTGCTCGTGGGCGACATCGTGGCCCTCGACGCCGGGTGCGGTGATCGCTCGTCCCTCGCGCGGTTCCGCGCCCGGATCGACCGGCTCGTGGGGACTGACGTCCACGTGCCTCGATCCGGGGCGCCCGCCTACCTCGACGCGTTCGTCGCCGCCGACCTGTGCGGGAGCCCGAACGCCCTCCCGGGGGCTGCTTTCGACGTCGTCCTGAGCTCGTTCACGGTGGAGCATCTCGCCGATCCTCCGGCAGCGTTCGCGAACATTGCCCGATGGCTCCGACCCGGGGGCACCCTCGTGCTCTCGACTGTCAACCGGCGCCATCCGTTCGTCGCTGTGTACCTTCGGCTGCCGGCGGCCCTTCGCAGTCGCCTCCAGCCCCTCGTGAAGGAGTCTGCCGAGGACGCCCACCCGCTCGTGGGCATCTGCAACGACCCCGCATCGTTGCGTGCCGCGCTCGGCGCGGCAGACTTCGTCGACATCCACGTTCGAACCGTCGACAACCTGGCGCGGGCGTGGGGACGGCGGCGGCTCACCTTCATGGCCGGGCTCATCGGGGATCTCCTGGTCCGCGGCCTCCCCACCCGACGTTCCACGCTGGTCGTCACTGCGCGCATCCCCGAGCGATCCCGGTGATGGGAC
Source organism: uncultured Chloroflexia bacterium (assembly GCA_963698595.1). Taxonomy (GTDB): domain Bacteria; phylum Chloroflexota; class Limnocylindria; order Limnocylindrales; family CSP1-4; genus CTSoil-043. Next base: position 339,011 of record CAVORL010000006.1, on the reverse strand, counting down.
GCGGCGGCGCCGGCCGCCTGGCCCGGGGCTACGTGGACGGAGAACCGCCGGCGGCCCTCCCGCCCGAGCGTCGGCGCCGCACGGTGGCGCGGATCGTCGACTTCTTCCGTCCGTACCGGCTCCAGGTCGGGGTGGTCGTCGTGGCGATCCTCGTCACCAGCCTGCTCGGCCTGGTCAACCCGATCATGCTCAAGCTCCTCACCGACGAGGTCATCATCGGGCGGGAGTACCAGAACCTCTACCTGTACGTCGGCCTGATGATCGTGGTCCCCATCTTCTCGGGGCTCGTCGGCGTGGGCCAGACGTACCTCAACAACGTCATCGGCCAGAGCGTGATGCAGGACCTGCGCAACGCGCTCTACGCGCACCTGCAGCGCCTGCCGCTGCGATTCTTCACCGAGACTCGGACGGGCGAGATCCAGAGCCGCCTCGCCAACGACGTCGGAGGCGTCCAGGCCGTGGTGACGGACACCGCCACGAGCGTCGCGGCGAACGTCGCCGTCGTCCTCTCCACGGTGGTCGCCATGGTGATCATCGACTGGCGCCTGACACTTCTCTCGCTCGGGATGCTGCCCTTCTTCCTGGTCCTCACCCAGCGCGTGGGGCGCGTCCGGCGGGAGGTCTCGACGGAGACCCAGAAGGCGCTCGCCGACATGACCTCCGTGACGCAGGAGACGCTGAGCGTCTCCGGGGTCCTCCTGACGAAGACGTTCGGCCAGCAAGCTACGGCCACCAAGCGCTTCCGCGACCTCAATCGCGGCCTGGCCCGCCTCCAGATCCGGCAGGCGATGGTCGGGCGCTGGTTCTTCATGATCATCGGCACGATCTTCAGCATCATCCCCGCCTTCGTGTACTGGCTGGCCGCCGTGCTGGCGATGAACGGCGACCCGTCGGCGCCGACGGCCGGCGACATCGTCGCGTTCACGACGCTCCAGAGCCGCCTCTTCTTCCCTCTCGGCCAGCTCCTCAACGTCCAGGTGGAGCTCACCGGCTCCCTGGCCCTCTTCGACCGGATCTTCGAGTACCTGGACCTCGATCCCGAGATCGTCGACGCGCCGGACGCGGTCACGCTGGAGCCGGCGAGCTTCCGAGGTCGCGTCCGCTTCCACCGGGTCTGGTTCCGCTATCCGACGGAGACCGTGCCCTCGGAGCGGGCTCTCGAGGTCGTGGCCGGCGGACGGCACCGCCACGAGCCGTCGGCACCGGACGAGGCGGTGGCCGACGCGGTCGTCGAGCCGATCGCCGAAGAGGCGATCGAGGCGGCACTCCACGAGCGGCGGGACGTGGACGGGGCCCCTCCCGCCGGGGCCCGCGGCGACGAGCCGGCCGCCACGGCCACGACGCCGCCGCCGGCATTCGCGCTGGAGGACGTGGACTTCGAGGCCGAGCCCGGGGAGCTCGTCGCGCTGGTGGGCCCCTCCGGATCCGGCAAGACGACGACCACCTATCTCGTGCCGCGCCTGTACGACGTCGACGCGGGCGCCGTGGAGATCGACGGCATCGACGTGCGTCGGATCGCGCTGGCCTCGCTCGGCCGCGCCATCGGCGTCGTCACCCAGGAGACCTACCTCTTCCACGCCTCCATCCGCGACAACCTGCTGTACGCGCGCCCGGACGCCACGGCGGCAGAGCTGGAGGGCGCCGCGCGGGCAGCGGCGATCCACGAGCGGGTGCTGGAGCTCCCCGACGGCTACGCGACGATCGTCGGGGAGCGCGGCTACAAGCTCTCGGGCGGCGAGAAGCAGCGCATCGCGATCGCCCGGGTGCTGCTGAAGGACCCGCGGATCCTCATCCTCGACGAGGCGACCTCGGCGCTCGACACGGTTTCGGAGCGCCTGATCCAGGCCGCCCTCGAGCGGCTCATGGAAGGTCGCACGACGATCGCGATCGCCCACCGCCTCTCCACGATCCTGCGCGCCGACCGGATCCTCGTCTACGAGCGCGGCCGCATCGTCGAGCGGGGCCGCCACGAAGAGCTCCTGGCCGCCGACGGCCTCTACGCGCGCCTCTACCACCAGCAGTTCGAGGCCCCCGCAGGATCGGCGGCTCCAGAGGTCTGATCGCGGGCAGGATATTCACGGACTTGCGCAAGCACGCAAGCGCTGCGGTATCATGAGACCGCGTTCCCCAGCAGATGATCCGATCACGCAAGCTCAGGAGCAGGCATCCCATGGCCGTCAAGACCGCCGCCCTCCGCCACGAGGGCGGGCTACGCTTCGTGGCCCGGACTGGGTCCGGGTTCGAATTCGCGATGGACGACCAGGCCGGCGCCACGGGGCCGCGGCCGACCGAGGTCCTTGCCGCGGCCCTCGGGGGGTGCACGGCGATGGACGTCATCAGCATCCTCGGGAAGAAGCGCCAGGACGTCAGCCGCTACGGCGTCCGCGTCGAGGGTGTCCCGCGCGACGCACATCCCCACGCCTTCGAACGCGTGGATATCGTCCACGAGGTCGAGGGGCCCGCGGTCGACGTCGAGGCCGTGCGCCGCGCGATCGAGCTCTCCGCGACGACGTACTGCTCCGTGTCGGCCGGCCTCGCCAGTGGGGTCGCGGAGCTCCACCACCGCTACGTCGTGATCTCGCCGGAAGGCGCGCCACCCGTCGAGGGCGAGGCCGCGGTGACCGGTCCCGGGCAGGGCCTCCCGCCCGACAAGGCGTAGCCGGCTCACCGTCGTTTGCCCGGCCGGCCGCGGCGGGCATCGGTCGGCCGGTCAAGTCCACCTGCATGACCATGCAACGTTGTGTATAGTCATGCAACACATGACGATCCCGGCGATGCGCCACGACCGACCCGACGAAGCCGCATCCGCGCGACCGCCCGCGAGCGGCCCGGCGCGACCCGCCCCGTGGGCGGGGGGAACGCGGCGCCCGTGAGCGCGACAACGGGGAGGTCGGTCGAGGTGGCGCCCGGGCGCCCGGCGGTGCCGCTCCCGCGCGGGCCGCGAGACGATGACCCGGCGGCGAAGATCCGGGTCGCGATCGTGGGTGCCACGGGCTACGTCGGGTCGGAGCTCGTCCGCCTGCTCACGCGCCACCCGAACGTCGAGATCGTGGGTCTCGTCGGGCGCGGCCGAAGCCACGAGCCGATCGGGGGGACGCATATCCACCTCGACCGCACGGGCCTCCACGTCGACGCCACCGTTCCCGACGCCGACGCAGTCTTCCTGGCGCTCCCCCACGGGGCCGGGGCCGAGATCGTGCCGGAGCTCGCGGCCAGGGGCGCGGCCATCATCGACCTGGGTCCCGACTTCCGGCTGCGCGACGCGACGGACTACCCGCGCTGGTACGGCTTCGAGCATCCGCGGCCCGATCTCCTCGACGTGTCCGTCTACGGCCTCCCGGAGCTCTACCGAGCGGCCCTCCGCGCCCTCCGGGATGCGCCCACCGCGATCGTCGGCGTGCCCGGGTGCTACCCGACCGCGACGCTCCTGGCGCTCGCGCCGCTTGCCCGGGCAGGGTTGATCGACGACCTCGTCGTCCATGCCATGTCCGGGGTGTCGGGAGCCGGACGGGAGCCGAAGCAGGATCTCATGTTCGGAGAGGTGAACGAGAGCGTGAAGGCCTACGGCGTGGGTGGCCACCGGCACGTCGCCGAGCTGGAGCAGGAGCTCGGCGCGTTGGGGTCGGCGGGCGACGCCGGCCCCGATGCCAACCCCGGCACTCGGACCATCGACTTCCTGCCTCACCTCGTCCCGATCACCCGCGGCATCCTGTCGGCCTGCCACGTGCGTCCCCCCCGGCCCGTCTCCCAGCCCGAGCTGGACGACCTGTACCAGGCGGCCTATGCCGGCGAGCCGTTCGTCCACCTCGTCACGCAGCCGCCGGCGACGAAGCACGTCCTTGGCAGCAACAGCTGCAGGATCCATGTCCGCGCCGACGAGAGGACGGGCAGGCTCATCGCGATCGGCGTCATCGACAACCTCGTCAAGGGCGCCGCCGGCCAGGCGATCCAGGCCTTCAACGCCGTCCACGGCCTGCCCGAGGCGACCGGCCTCGAGCAGCTCCCCCTCGCACCATAGGTGACCCGACGATGACGACCAAGCCGGCGGCGGCCGCCGGGCAGCCCGAGGCCATGCACGACCTCCTGTCCCCCCTCCCGGCCTCGCTCCCGGCCGTCGAGCAACGGGCGGTCATGCCGGTCGGGTTCACGGCCGGGGCGACGACCTGCGGCATCAAGGCGAGCGGACGGCCGGACCTCGCCCTGCTGCGGACGACGGCCGGACCGGCGTCGGCCGCGGCCGTCTTCACGACGAACCAGGTGGTCGCGGCCCCGGTGCAGGCGTCCCGGGCAAACCTTGCGATCACCCGTCCCGAGAGCCGGAGCAGCGCCGCCGATCACTTCGGACGCGCCCAGGCCATCGTCGCGACGAGCGGCTCTGCCAACGCCGCGACCGGCCTCGCCGGGCTCGCCGACCAGGTCGCCATCGCGGAGACGGTCGCCGCCCGCCTCGGCGTGGATCAGTTCGGCGTGCTGAGCCTGTCCACGGGCCTGATCGGGACCCGCCTCCCGGTCGAGAAGGTCGCCACCGGCATCGCCACCCTCGCCGCCGGCGGTCTCACGGCGACGGATTCTGGCCTCGAGGCTGCCGCGGAAGCCCTGCGCACGACGGACTCCGTGGCCAAGGTCGCAACCGCCAGCGTGACGCTTCCGTCCCCCGGCGGATCCCCGGTCCGGGTGACCGTCTCCGGGATCGCGAAGGGGGTCGGGATGATCCACCCGCGGATGGCCACCATGCTGGCCGTCGTCCTCACCGACGCAGCGGTGGCGCCCGCCGCCCTCTACGAGCACCTGCGGGCGGCGACCGTGCGGACCTGGAACCAGCTCTCCGTGGACGGCGACACCAGCACCAACGACACGGTGTTCCTGCTGGCGTCCGGCGCATCTGCGGCAGCCCCCGTCGTCCCGGCGACCCCCGAGGCCGCCGCGCTCGGCGCCGCGATCGAGGCGGTCGCCCGCTCGCTCGCCCGCCAGCAGGCCGCCGACGGCGAGGGCGCCACGACCCTCGTGACCTGCCAGGTCTCCGGCGCGCGGGACGACGTCGACGCCCGGGCGGTGGCGCGCTCGGTGATCTCGAGCAGCCTCCTGAAAGCCGCCATCCACGGCCGCGATCCGAACTGGGGCCGCATCGCCGGCGCCGCGGGAAACGCCCGCCTGGGCGAGGTCCGCCTCCTCGAGATGGCCGGCCTCGACCACGCCGAGGCCCGTTCCCGTGCCGGCGCCCCGGCCTTCGTGGAGCCGGGCACGATGCGGATCGCCATCGCCGGCCACCTGGTCTACGACGGGCCGTCCGGCGGGCCTGTCTCCTTCGACCGCGGCGCAGCGCGGGCGGCGATGGACGCCACCGAGGTCCTGGTCCGGATCGACCTGGGGCTCGGTGGCGGGACGGGCGAGGCGTTCGGGTGTGACCTGACCGAGCAGTACGTGATCGGGAACTCGGAGTACACGACGTGAGCGAGGTGCTTGTCCTCAAGCTCGGCGGCACGACCCTCGCCGAGCAGCGGCAGGTGCTGGCCGAGGTGGCAGCCGTAGCGCGGCGACGCCCCGTTGTCGTCGTGCACGGCGGCGGGAAGCGGATGACCGAGTGGCTCACCCGGCTCGGCGTCCCGACGCGCTTCGAGGGCGGGCTTCGCGTCACCGACGCGGCGACCATCGAGGTCGCGGCCGCTGTCCTCCGCGGCGTCGTCAACAGCGAGCTCGTGGCGGCCCTGCGCGACCAGGGCGTCGACGCCGTAGGCCTGTCCGGCGTGGACGGCGGTCTCCTCGTCGCCGAGCGCGTCCCGGGGCTGGGGCTCGTCGCCCACGTGGTCGGCATCCGGCGCGGCCTGTTCGACGCGCTCCTCACGACGGGCCGGGTGGCGGTGGTCGCCCCGCTGGCCCGCGACGAGGGCGGGGTCGTCTGCAACGTCAACGCCGACGATGCGGCTGCCGGCGTGGCTGCCGGCCTGGCGGCGAGCCAGCTGGTCCTGATGACCGACGTCGACGGGATCCGCGACGCCGACGGGGCGAAGATCGGAACGCTCACGACCGCAGCGGCGGAGGCGCTGATCGCCCACGGGACGATCGCGGGTGGGATGGTCCCCAAGGTCCGGGCCGCCCTGGCTGGCATCTCCGCGCCCGGCGCCGAGGCGATCATCTGCGAGTCGGCTGCCCCCCGTGCGCTGGCCCGGGCCCTCACCGACCCTTCGTTCGGCACCCGCATCACGGCCGACGGCGACGCCGCCGTCGGGGCCGCCTGAGCATCGCAGTGGCCGGCGAGGCGAGGGCCGGTCGCGCCGCCCGCCGGAGGGCGATCCTCGACCTCGTGGCGGCGCGAGCCGTCAGGAGCCAGGAGGAGCTCGCCGGCCTGCTCCGCGAGCGTGGCTTCGCCGTCACCCAGGCGACGGTGAGCCGCGACATCGCCGACCTCGGGCTCGTCAAGGCCGGACGCGGGGATCACCACGCCTACGTCACGCCCGAGGCGCTCGCCGGAGCCGGAGACCCAGGGCGCTCGCGCGACGCGCACATGGCGAGCCAGCCGCCGCCCCCGCTCGCCAAGGCGGGCGAGGCTCGGCTGCGCCGGATCCTCGCCGACTACCCGGTCACGATCTCCCGCAGCGGCCTCAGCCTCGTCCTCGTGAGCAGCCCGGGCGCGGCGCCGGCCATTGCCCAGGCGATCGGCGAGTCGCCCCTCCACGGGCAGGTCGGAACCCTGGCCGGCAACGACACGGTCCTCGTCCTGTTCGCCGACGAACCAGCCCTCGAGCGCTGGGCGACCCACTTCGGCCCGCTCGTGGAGCAGGCGGCCCCCGGGCTCCGGGGGAACGACCTCGCGGGCCGGTGACGGCACGGCGGCCGCGGGCTCCGACGGCGGCGCACGCGCCCGAACGCCGTTCGCGCGACAATCCGGGACGATGCCCGAGCCCCGACCCCTGCCGCACCCCGCCAGCGTCGCGGCGCACGCCGCGCGGCGCGGCGCCGAGGCGGGCGACGTGACGCCCGACACCGACACGCGGCGAACGCTACGTGAGCTCGCCTTCCTCCACGAGTTCGCCCAGCTCGCCACCCAGGCACGGAACTGGGACGAGCTGCTCCAGACGGTCGTCGATCGGACCCGGGAGGCCCTCCACGTCGAGGTGTGCAGCTTCTACCTCCTCGACCATTCGACGAACCGGCTCACGCTCGCCGCCACGAACGGGCTCGATCCGGACCACGTGGGCCGGCTGAGCCTCGCGCTCGGCGAAGGCGTCACTGGGGCGGCAGCGGCCAGCCGCCAGGCCATCGAGGTGCCCGACGTGCGCCTCGACCCGCGCTTCAAGTACCTGCGTGGGTTCGACCTCGCCGGGCTCACCTCGATGCTCTCGATGCCGCTCACCTGGAATGACCTCGTCGTCGGCGTGCTCAACGTTCAGACGGTCGAGTCTCGCCGCTTCACGGAGCGCGAGGTCACGCTCCTCGGGACGATCGCCGCGCTCCTCGCCGGGATCGTCGAGAAGGGGCACCTCCAGCGCGAGCAGGAGCGCCAGCTGGAGCAGCTCCAGCACCTCGACGGCGCCCGCGCCGAGCTGCTCTCGCTCGTGACGCACGAGCTGCGGACGCCGCTCTCGGTGGTCCGCGCCTACATCGACCTGCTCGCGGACGCGGCCGGCGGGGGCGACGAGGCGCCGGCCCGCGCAAGCGCGGAGGACTGGCGCAACGCGGCGGTCGACCAGATCACCCGCCTCGATCGCCTCGTGGACTCCATCCTCGTCTCGGTTCGCGGCGAGGGCCTCGTCGCTCTCGCTCGCACTCCATTCGACGTCGGCGAGGCCGTGGGCGAGACGATCGATGTCCTGCGGCCGCTGCTGCGCAACCACCGGCTGCGCTGGGAGCACGCCGATGGGCCGCTGGTGGGGCTCGGCGACGAGGCCCGCTTCCGACAGGTCATGGAGCTCCTCCTCGAGAACGAGGCGAAGTACGCGCCGCGCGGCCAGGGCGTCTCGGTCGGGGCATGGCGCCAGGTCGGCGAGATCCGGATCTACGTCACCGATGACGGCCCGGGAATCCTGATCGACGAGTGGGAGACGGTCTTCGAGGCCTTCGTGCGCAAGGCTCGCCAGCGTGGGCGCGGTTCCGGGATCGGGCTGTACGCGGCACGCCGCCTCGTCGACGCGATGGGCGGCCGCGTATGGATCGAGGGCAACGGGTACGGCGGGAGCCGCTTCGTCGTCGCCCTGCCGGCGGCGGGTGAGCGCGGCGGGAGCGGAGTGGAGGAACGCGTGCGATGACGATTCCCCAGGCGAGCGCCGGGCTCCGAAATCCTGGTCGTGGACGACGAGCCGGCCATGGTCGGCGCCATCACTGCCCTGGTCGGGACGGCCGGGCATCAGGTGATCACGGCCTACGACGGCGACACGGCGCTCCGTCGCTTCGAGGAGGAGGCCCCGGACCTCGTCCTCCTCGACCTCGCCATGCCCGGCCACGACGGCGTGGACGTCTGCCGGGAGATCCGGAAGACGAGCCGGACGCCGATCATCGTCCTTACCGGCGAGGCCGACGAGCTCGCCAAGGTCGAGGCCTTCGACGCGGGGGCGGACGACTACGTGACCAAGCCGTTCGGACGGCAGGAGCTGCTGGCCCGGATCCGGGCCGTGACGCGCCGGGTCGAGGGCGGCGACGCACCCGCCGGGGGCCTGCGCATCGGATCGCTGACGCTCGACACGGGCCGCCACGAGGCGATCGCCGACGGCACGGCGCTGGCGCTGACGCGCACGGAGTTCGCGCTCCTGGCGGCGCTCGCCGCCGCCAAGGGCCGGGTGGTCCCTCACGATCGCCTCCTCGCCGCGGGTTGGCCCAACGACCCGGACCCCGACCCCCAGTGGCTCAAGCCGCACCTGGCCCGCCTCCGTGCGAAGCTCGACAAGGCCGGGGCACCGCTCCCGACGTCCGTGCGCGGGGTCGGCTACCGCCTCGAGGCCCCGCCCGAGTAGCCGACCGCGGCTCTGCGCGTGGCGCGAGTGCAGGCGGTTGCGTTATTGCGCAACCACGCAACCTAACGTATGCTCGGGTACACCGTGACGAGACGGGGACGTCCCGCTCCTGGCCGTCCGTGCCGGCAGAATCGGAGGCATCAGTGAAGGTCAAGACACCGTACACGTTCGGCACGAGGGTCGCCGGCACGCCGGCGGAGGTCCGGCCGGCGGTCGAGGCAGCGCTGCGCGTCGAGGGGTTCGGCGTTCTGACCGAGATCGACGTGGCCGCCACGATGAGGGCTCGGCTCGGAGTCGAGATGCCCCCGTACCTGATCCTCGGCGCCTGCAACCCTCCCCTCGCCCACCGCGCGCTCGAGGTGGACCCGTCGGTGGGTGCGCTGCTGCCCTGCAACGTGGTGATCCGCGCGGATGGCGACGCCACCATCGTCGAGGCAATGGACCCGGCCACGGCCATGACCATCGTCGGCGATCCAGCGATCCGCGAGGTCGGCTCCGAGGCCCGCGGGCGCCTCGAGCGCGTCATCTCCGCGGTCGAGGCTGCAGGTTGACACCCCGAGCGTGCCTCGAGCGCGTCATCTCCGCGGTCGAGGCCGCAGGTTGACACCCCGGGCGTGCCTTGTCGCGCTCGCCGACGCGCGGTATCTCGCCTGGTCGTCGGGCGCCGCGCTCGTCGGCCTCATCGCCTTCGGCCTCGTCAGTGCCATCATCCCGAACCCTGTCTTCGGGCGCGAGATCGCCCCGGAGCCCTTCGCGATCGGCATCTGGCTCGCATCCGCGCCCCTCATGGGCCTCCTGGCCGGGACGTACCTCGTCCCTCCGCGCCCCGTGACCCTCGACCTCCGCGCGGATGCCGGCGCGCCGGCCCTCACCCCGGGCGCCACCGAGCGTGCGCGCCCGACGTCCGCCCTGGGCTACGCGGGCGGGCTTGCCGCGTTCCTCGCGATCGGCTGCCCGGTCTGCAACAAGATCGTGCTCGTCCTGCTCGGCACGAGCGGCGCGCTGTCGACCTGGGCGCCGCTTCAGCCAATGGTGGGGATGGCTTCGCTGGCACTCCTTGCGGCCGCCCTCGTCTGGCGGCTTCGCATGCGCGCCCGGGGCAACGCCTGCCCGGTACCCTGAGGGAGCATCGCTGTCGCGGCGGCCGTGGGAGCGCGGCCCCGGCCGACCGAGACCGGGCCCTGCGTCAACCCGCCCCGAGGGCCTCCGCGATGGCAGCCACGTGGGCGTCGGTCGTCCCGCAGCAGCCGCCGACGATCGACGCGCCCAGCTCCACGGCCCGCCGGGCGTAGGCAGCCGCATCGGCCGGCGTCGCCGGGTACACCACGCCTCCATCCGCCGTCACGATCGGCCGGCCGGCGTTCGCCTTCGCGATGAGCGACAGGCCCGGAGCGCCCGCCCGGAGGCCCGGCAGGACCTCGAGGACGGCCTCGAAGCCGGCGCCGCAGTTGGCGCCGAGGGCGGCCACGCCCAGCCCCGCCAGCGCCGTCGCGACGTCCTCCGGGCGGTCCCCGAACAGCGTCCGGCCGCGCTCGAAGGTGAGCGTCGCCACGACGGGAACGTCGGGCGCCGCCTCGCGCGCGCCCTCGACCGCCGCGCGGGCCTCGGCGAGGTCGGCCATCGTCTCCACCCACAGGAGGTCGACGCCCGCTGCGGCGAGGGCTGCGGCCTGCTCCGCGTACGCGGCTCGGGCAGCGGCCGGGTCGAGATCGCCGTAGGGCGCGAGGAGGGCCCCGGTGGGCCCCAGGTCGCCGGCGACGAGGACGCCCGCGGGCACCGCCCCGCGGGCGATCGCGACGGCGGCTCGGCACACGTCCCCGGTGCGGCCGGCCGCGGGCCCGTCCGCCAGGCGCACGCCGCTCGCCCCGAAGGTTGCCGTGATCACGATCCGGGCCCCGGCTGCCGCGTGCGAGGCGTGCACGTCGCCCACCGCGGCGGCACCCTCGGGCATCAGCAGCCAGGCCTCGGGCGGTGTCCCGAGCGGCAGCCCGCGGACGATGAGGGCGCTCCCCATCGCGCCGTCGGCGGCGATGGGGCGGCCGGCAGCGAGGGCATTCGCAACGTGCGTGGACCGAATCACCGCGCGAGTATCGCGCCTTCGGGCGCGGATGTCAGCGACCCGCTGCTAGAGCTGGATGGAAGTGGCCCGCTCGATGTCGGTCGCGATCGCCGCGGCCTCGTCGGGGTCCACCGACCCGGCGAGCAGATCGACCATCATCTCCTCCTCGTCGAGGTGGACCCGCACGATCGCGTGAATCCGGTACAGCACGCGACGGAGGGCGAGGGCCGGGCCGCGCCGGTACTCGCCCGCGCGGTTGGCGGAGCACAGCCGGTCCAGCTCGGCGACGAGCCTGCGGACATCGTCATGCTCACGCCGCAGCGGCCCGCAGGCGCCCTGATCGGAGAGGAGCATCTCGAGGCGAGGATAGATCGCGGACTCGGTGGCGTCCATGTGCGGCAGGAGCGAGACGAGCAGGAACTGCCGGACCTGCTCGACCCGGTCCCGCAGCTGCTCGCAGGGGACGGTTCCGACCGCGCGGGCCACGTCGAGGAGCGCGTCGACGCGCAGAAGCAGACGCTCGTGGCTGAGGTGAGCGGTGTCCGTCAGGCCGTTCATCGGAGTCCTCGCGCTGCAGCAGGTCGCAGGGACGCGCCCCGATCCTCACCGTGTGTCCTCACCGCGGCCAGAGCCGACCGGCCCGACTCGACCGGGCCTCCGGGTCCAAGCCGGGCCCAGCGACGCGTCCGCGGCGCGAGCGCGCGGCATCGCGGCCGGCGCGGTAGTGCCAAACGACCCGCGAAGGCGGTCGGGCAGCCCAGGTCCGACGAGGCGGCCGGCCTCCGTCAGCCCGCGGCGAACGGCTCGACGAGCCAGAACGAGGCGCGCGCGGTCTCCCACCCGGCCAGGAGGGTCGCAGCGAGGCCGCTCCCCTCCGCCGCGTGCGCCGCCAGCAGCCCGCGGAGCTCCGCCTCGCGCTCTTCGACCGCCTGGTCGGGAGCTCCCCCTGCGGGGGGGGTGGCGGAGAGGGCCGTCGCCCGCACGCTCGCGGCATTGATCCGGAACGGGACTCGACCCTCCGGATCGTACAGGTAGGCCCGTCCCCCGGTCATCCCGGCCCCGAAGTTCCGTCCCGTCGGGCCGAGCACCACGACGATCCCGCCGGTCATGTACTCGCAGCCATGGGCCCCGATCCCCTCAACGACCGCGGTGGCCCCCGAGTTCCGGACGGCGAAGCGCATCCCGGCGCGCCCCACGAGATGGAGCCGGCCGCCGGTCGCGCCGTAGAGGCACGTGTTGCCGGCGATCGCCTCGCGCTCCGCCCGGAAGCCGGCTGAGCTCGGCGGGCGCACCGTGACCGTGCCGCCGGAGAGGCCCTTTGCCACGTAGTCGTTCGCGACGCCGCTCACCGTGACCCGGACTCCCGCAGTCGCGAAGGCGCCCAGGCTCTGGCCCGCCGCGCCGGTGCCGCGGAGGTCGACGAGGAAGGCGGCCGGGTCGCCAACGTCTGGCCGTCCGGCGCGATCGCGGGCCCGCTCCAGGTCGCCCGAGATCCGCGCCCCGACGGCTCGCTCGCCCGTGGTGAGGGCCTCCGCCAGGACAACGGGGTCAGCCCCCCCGGGACCGGCCAACGCCGCCATCGCGGGGGCGAGCGCGGTGACGAGCCGCTCTTCGAGGGGACTTGCCGCCGGAGCCTCCGCGAGCCGCCCAAGCCGCTGCGGGTCGACGCCCGCCCGATCCGACGGGATCCGCCAGGCGGGTGCGCCGACCACTCCGTCGAGCGCGAGGGGGCCGCCCTCGGCGGCGGCCAGGCGATCCGTCCGGCCGACAGCCTCGACGAGGCTCCGAAAGCCGAGCGCCGCAAGCTCGCGCCGCACATCCTCGGCGAGCGCCGTGAAGAAGGCCACGACCTGGTCCGGCGTCCCACTGAACTTCGCCCTCAGGTCCTCGCGCTGCGTCGCGATCCCGGTGGGACAGGTATCGAGGTGGCATTGGCGGGCCATGTCGCAGCCGATCGCGACGAGCGCCGCCGTGCCGAAGCCGTACTCCTCCGCACCGAGGAGGGCCGCGACGACCACATCGCGGCCGGTCTGAAGCCCGCCGTCCGTGCGCAGGACGACGCGGTCGCGGAGCCCCTGCCGGACGAGGACCTGGTGTGCCTCCGCAAGGCCCAGCTCCCACGGCAGGCCGGCGGACTTGATCGACGAGAGGGGGCTGGCCCCGGTTCCGCCAGCATGGCCGGAGATGAGCACGTAGTCGGCGTGGGCCTTCGCCACCCCTGCGGCGATCGTACCGACACCCGCCGACGCCACGAGCTTCACCCCGATGCGGGCGGCGGGGTTCATCGCCCGGAGGTCCGCGATGAGCTGCGCGAGGTCCTCGATCGAGTAGATGTCGTGGTGTGGCGGCGGGCTGATGTAGGTCATGCCCGCCTGGCCGCGTCGCAGGGCCGCGATGAAGGGGGTTGCCTTCTGCGCCGGGAGCTGGCCTCCCTCGCCCGGCTTGCTGCCCTGCGCCATCTTGATCTCGAGCTGCTCGGCCCGGGCCAGGTAGCGGGCGGTCACGCCGAAGCGGGCGGAGGCGACCTGCTTGATCGCCGACTCGGCGAGCTCGCCGCCGGCGTCCGGCTCGTAGGACGCCGGGTCCTCGCCGCCCTCGCCCGAGTTCGACGCCGCGCCAAGGCGGCGCATCCCGATGGAGAGCGCCCGGTGCGCTTCCGGCGAGAGCGCGCCGAGGCTCATCGCCGACGAGACGAAGCGGCGCACGATCTGCGAGGCGGGCTCCACGTCGGCCACGGGGACGGGCCGCGAGCGGCGCAGCACGAGGAGGTCCCGGACCATCGCCGGCTCGTCCCGGGCGACCGCGGCACGGTACGCGTCGAGCTGGTCCTCGATCGCCTCCTCCATCGCCACGGAGGCCAACGCAGCGCCCGGGCCGATCCCGGCCGGGTGGCCGGCAGCGAGGGCCTGGGTCGCCTTCACGACCGCCGGCGAGAAGGCGTGCAGCTCGCCGTTGGCGCGGAACCGGGCGAAGCCGGGATCCACGAGTGCCGGAGCGGGAGCCGGGGCGGGCACGTCCACGTAGGCCGCGGCGTGGCGGGCGAGGGCCTCCGATCCGAGGCGCTCGAACCCTGCCGACCCTGCCGTACGGGGGGCTGCGGGGAAGCAGCCCTCGACGACCTCGTCCGCGAGGCCGACCACGTCGAAGAGCTGACCGCCCCGGTACGACGCGAGCGCACTGATGCCCATGCGTCCCAGGACCTTCCGCAGGCCGTGCTCGAGCGCCCCGAGGAGGGCCGCCTCGGCCGCCTCCGGGGAGAGCTCCTCCTGGCCGCGCGATCCGGCGATGCCGCGGGCGGTCGCGATCGCGTGCCACGGATGGACCGCGTCGGCGCCCACCGCGAGGAGCATCGCGACTGCGTGCACGTCGAATGCGTCGCCCGCCTCGACGAGGAGGTCGCACGCATCGCGGCGGCCAGCGTCGACGAGGGCGGCGTTCACCGCCCCGGCGGCCAGCAGGCTCGGGACGGGCGCCCGCCCGGGACCCGCCTCGTCGTCCGTGAGGACGAGCAGGTCGGCGCCCCGATCGCGGGCCCGCTCCGCGTCGCCGGCGAGCCGGTCGAGAGCCGCGCGGAGCCCACCTGGACCTTCGGCGACCGGCCAGGTCGCGTCAAGGGAGGCGACCCGCCAGGGCGCAGTGTGGCCGGGGCCGCGTCGGGCCAGGCCGAGCACGGCGGAACGGCCGGCAGTGTCCAGGATCGGGCCGGCAAGTCGGATCGCGCGCGGCGAGCCGCGCCGCGCTGGATCGAGAAGGCGAGGTCGCGGTCCGACCGGGACCTCGAGATTTATCACGACCTGCTCGCGCTCGGGGTCGATCGGCGGGTTCGTCACCTGGGCGAACGCCTGGCGGAGGTACCCCGCAACGGGTCTCGAGCGCCGCGCCATCACCGCGAGCGGTGTGTCGTCACCCATGCTCCAGGTGGGCTCGCGGCCCGTCGAGGCCATCGTCCTGAGCGTCATCCGGAGCTGCTCGGCGTCAAGGCCGAAGAGGACCTGGCGCCGGCGGTGAGCGTCTGCGTCGGGGAGCGCCCGGGCGGGCGGGAACGCTCGCTCCGCACCCTCGACGACCACCCCCAGCAGCCGCGGGGGCGCGCCCGCCGGGGCCGCGGCGATGGCCGCCCGCTTCGCAGCGGCGTCCTCGTGGATCAGGCCGGCGACGGGGTCGACCACGAGGAGCTCGCCCGGTCCCAGCCGGCCGCGGCGGATGACCTGCCCGGCATCGACCGGCAGCATCCCGGCCTCCGAGCCGCACACGACGAGGCCGTCGCGGCGGACCTCGAACGCGGCCGGACGAAGGCCGTTGCGGTCAAGCGCGCACCCGACCCGACGTCCGTCCGAGAAGACGAGGGCGGCGGGGCCGTCCCACGGCTCGACACGCGCCATCGCCGCTGCCTGCCAAGCCGCCAGTCCCGGCACCGGCTCGTCCCGCAGGTCGAGCGCCTCCGGCATCAGCGCCATCACGGCCGCATCAACCCGCCAGCCCGCCGCGACCAGCAGCTCAAGGGTCTCGTCGAGCGAGGTCGAGTCGGAGCCATCCGGGTCCAGGATCGGCCTGCCGCCTGCCGCAAGCTCGCTCAGGCGCCGGCCCAGGCGCCCGTCGCCGAGGCGTGCCGACCGCCCCCGCATCGCCTCGCGGTTGCCGCGCAGGGTGTTGATCTCGCCGTTGTGCGCTACGAGCCGGAACGGCTGGGCCAGGGCCCACGACGGGTGGGTGTTCGTCGAGTAGCGCTGGTGGAACGTCGCGAACGGGACGCCGAGGTTTCCCGCGCTGAGGTCGCCATAGAAGCGTCCGAGCTCGGCCCCCACGAACAGGCCCTTGTACACGAGCGTCCGCGTCGACAGCGAGGCCACGTGGAACGCCTCCTGGCCAGGTGTCGTCGCCAGCGCTGCCTCGGCCGTCCGGCGCGCGAGCAGGAGCGCCCGCTCGAAGCTGAGCGGCCCCATTCCCACCGGGCGCGCGACGAACAGGTGGCGGATGTCGGGCGCAGTCGCGGCGGCTTCTGGGCCCAGCACGGTCGGGTCGACCGGCACACGCCGCCATCCGAGCGCGGCGAGCCCTTCCCCCGCGAGGGCGTCGTCGATCGCGCGCCGCGCGGCCTCGGCTGCCGATTGGTCGACCGGGAGGAACACCGCGCCGATCGCGATGCGCGCCGGGTCGCTGACGGCGACGCCGGCGTCGCCCGCGAGCGCGCCGACGAGGCCCCCGTGAACCGGCAGCGCCAGGCCCGCGCCGTCGCCCGTCCGAGCGTCGGCGGCGGTCGCACCACGGTGGGTGAGCGCCGCGAGGGCATCGAGGGCAAGGGGCACGATCCGCGCCGACGACCGGGCGCCGCGGGCCGTCTCGGCGACGAAACCGACGCCGCAGGCGTCGTGCTCGAAGCGTGGGTCGTACAGGGGTGCCGCCGGGAGCGGCGGGCGCGCGACTGCGGCGTATCGCGGGCGGTCCATCGGCCGGCCTCCGTGCAGTCCCGTGGCGCTTCCGTCATCGCGGGAACCCAACCCTACCCGCGTTCGCGTCGCCGATCAGTAGCATCAGGGCACGGCCGAGTGCGGTTCGCGTGGCGACGGGGTTACGGTTGGGGACGGCGCCGCGGAGGGCAGCTTGTGGTGGCGATCCGGGACACGCGGCGAGTGCGCCACAATGGCGCCATGAGCGAGTCGCTGGCCCATCCCGTCCCGGGCTCCTCGGAGCCGCCCGCCGAGGCCCATCCCACGCGCGTCGCGATCGTCGGCACGGGCGCCGTCGGCTCGACGTTCGCGTTCAGCCTGCTCCTCTCGGGGATCGCCGCCGAGATCGTCCTCGTCGACGCGAACGCGAGGAAGGCCGAGGGCGAGGCGATGGATCTCATGCACGCCGTCCCGTTCGCCCGGACGGCCCGGATCTGGGCCGGGCCGCTCGAGGACTGCGGCGGGGCGGCGATCACCGTGATCGCGGCGGGCGCAGCCCAGAAGCCCGGCGAGACCCGCCTGGACCTCGCCCGCAAGAACGCCGCGATCTTCCGGGAGATCGTCCCGGCTGTCGCCCGCTGCAACCCGGAAGGGATCATTCTCGTCGCCACGAACCCGGTCGACGTCCTGGCCTACCTCACGTACCGTATCGCCGGCCTGCCGGCCGCTCGCGTCATCGGCTCGGGGACGATTCTCGACACGGCCCGCTTCCGCGCCCTCCTGGCCGAACACTTCGGGGTCGACCCGCGGTCGGTCCACGCCAGCATCGTGGGCGAGCACGGCGACACGGAGGTGCCCGCCTGGTCGCTCGCGAACATCGCGGGAATGCCGCTCGCCGACTTCGCCGTGGCCAACGGGATGGAGCACGACCCGGCCCGCCTGCGCGCCATCTTCGAGGCAACGCGGGATGCCGCCTACCAGATCATCGAGCGCAAGGGCGCCACCTACTACGCCGTCGCGGCGGGCCTCATGCGGATCGTCGAGGCGATCCTTCGCGACCAGTCAACGGTCCTCTCCGTCAGCTCGCTCATCTCGGACTACTACGGCATCGACGACGTCTACCTGTCGGTGCCGACGGTCGTCGGTCGCGAGGGCGTCGAGCGAACGCTGCACCTCGCGCTCTCCTCCGAGGAGGCCTCCGGCCTGCGTCGCTCTGCCGCGCTCCTGCGCGAGGCGATCGCGGAGCTCGGCCTCGACGCGAAGTAGTCGGGCGAGCCGCCGGGAACAGGCCTGAGCGCGCGGCCGCCGGGGCGCCGCGCCAGGGCCATGGCCGAGCTCAGGCCGGCATCCCCGGGAGGGGTGGCAGGCGCTCGAAGTCCTCTTCCCGGGCAACCCGGGCCCCGGCCACCGGAAAGGCAGCGACGGCGAAGACGCCGCCGGCGAGAGCGAGCACCGTCGCAATGATGAAGACGATCTCGGACCCGAAGGCACCGTAGAGAAACCCGCCGCCAACGTTCGCCAGCACGGCCGCGAGGCCGAAGCCGGTGAGCTGGTAGAGGCCCTGCCCGGTCGCCTGGAGCCGCGGCGGGAGGAGGACTGCCATCGTCAGGACGCTCCCGACCCAGAGGCCCGCGAAGCCGAACCCGGTGGCGACCCGGGTCGCCACGATGAGCAGCGGGCTGTCGAGGACCACCCACGCGGCGAAGCATGCGGCGTACAGGAAGATGCTGCCTGACATGAGCCCGCGGATCCCAACCCGGGACGCGATGCCGCCGACGACGAGCATGGCCGGGATCTCGGCGAACGCCGAGACGCCGGCCAGGAGCGCCACGTCCGAGGGGCCGCCGCCAAGCTCGAGCAGGCGAAGTGGCAGGAACGTGAACCCAGCGATGATCCCGACGTGGACCAGGAGGATGGAGAGGAGGACCGGCCCCAGCCGCGGCTGGATCCGCAGCGCGACGACGAATGACCCACCCCGGGTCCGCCTCCCGGCCACTCGTTCCAGGTCGGCCCGCGGGACGTCCGGCGCGAACAGCGCCGCTACCGCGAGCAGGCCGGCCAGGCCGGCGCAGAGCACGAAGGCCGGACCGTAGCCGGTGACGTTGTAGAGGAACCCGGCGAGGGTTGCGACGACGGCAAATCCGATCGACGAGAGGAGCCGGATCCGGCCGTATTCGCGACCGTGATCGCGGATCGCGTTGACGGCGAGCGCGTCCCCGAGCGATCCCCAGGCGCTCTCGAAGAGGCTGAACCCGACGAAGCCCAGGCTGACTGCCACGAGCGGGAGCGGAGCTCCGGCGACGAGGACGAAGACCGCCGCCCCGAGCGCCGTGACCGCGAGGGCACGTCGTCGGCCGAGGATGACGTCGGCCAGGTGGCCCCAGAGAGGCACCGCCACGGAGAACGCGGCCGCGGACGCGGCCGTGACGAGGCCGATCCCCTCCGGCGACACGCCCCGCTGGTCGAGGATCACGGCGATGAACGGGTAGAAGACGCCGAGGGCTGCCCCGTTGAGGAGGAAGACGGCGCGGAGGGCACGCATGCTTCCTCCATGGTACGAGGATCGCGTCCCTCCTCGAGCCGGCACGACGAAGCCCTGCCGGGCGTCAACCCCGCGCCCCCGCGTTCGACGGCGGAGTGCGCCGCCGGCCTGCCCACGTCGACGACCGCGGCGGGGACGCGGAGCCGAACGGACCGCCCCTATGCTCCGGCGATCACCCCGATGGAGATGCGGAAGCCGGCCCGGCGCTGGAGCGGGGGCATCAGGGTGCCCTGGCCGACCGGCGTGTCACCCGGGAACCAGCGGACCCACTCCTCGTTGAAGGCGTCGAACTCGGCCGGGTCACGCAGGGACCAGTTGGCCCAGGCGACCTTCTCGAGCGAGCTCCCGGCCTCCTCGAGCTTCGCCTTGACGTTGTGGAGGCACTGGCGGGTCTGCTCCCGGATCCCACCGAGGACGACCTGGCCGGTCTCCGGATCGACGGGTCCCATCGACGAGACGAAGATGATGCCCCCGGCCTGCATGACGCGGCCCTGGCCGACCGGCACTCTCGACGCCGCGGACGCGCTGCCCACCTCGCCGATTCCCCAGCGCCCCTTGCCGGGGTGAGGGGGATGCTCGGGGTCCTCGGGTGGGATCCCGTACTCGCCTTCCGGCAGCTCGATGCCGCTGGCCTTGAAGCGGCCCATGAACGTCGGCCGCACGCCGGTCGGCTTGAGGAAGCCCTCCACCTTCCCATCGACGACGCCGGTCTGCTCGAAGACGAAGATGTCCTGGAGGAGGATCTCGTCGTCCTCCATCCCGTAGACCTCGGTGATGTTGACGACCTTGCGGGAGCCGTCCTTGAGGCGGGCGGTGTGGACGATGAGGTCGACGGCCGAGGCGATCTGCTCGCGGATCGAGCGCAGCGGCAGCTCCACGCCGGCCATGAGGACCATCGTCTCGAGGCGGCGCAGCATGTCGGGCGGGCTGTTGGCGTGGCCCGTCGAGAGCGAGCCCTCCTGGCCCACCGTCATGGCCTGGATCATGTCGAGCGCCTCGCCACCCCGGCACTCCCCCACGATGATCCGGTCGGGGCGCATGTGGAGGGCGTTGCGCAGCAGGTCCCGGATCGTGATCTCGCCGTGGCCCTCGAGGTTCGACGGCCGCGCCTCGAGGGTGACGACGTGCCGCTGGTTGAGCTGCAGCTCGGCGGCGTCCTCGATCGTGATGATCCGCTCGTCCTCGGGGATGAACGACGACACGACGTTGAGCGTCGTCGTCTTGCCCGAGCCGGTGCCCCCGGAGATGAAGAGGTTGAGCTTCGTCTCCACGCACGCCTTGAGGAAGTCGAACATCTCGGCCGTCGCCGTCCCGAAGCCGATGAGGTCCTCCACCGTGTACGGCGTGGCGGAGAACTTGCGGATCGTGATGACGGGACCCACGAGGGAGAGAGGCGGGATGATCGCGTTGACCCGGGAGCCGTCGGGCAGGCGCGCGTCCACCCGCGGGCTCGACACGTCGATGCGCCGCCCAAGGGGGGTGATGATCCGGTCGATGATCCGCAGGATGTGCTCGTCGCCGAGGAAGGCGACGTCAACGCGCTCGATCTTCCCGCGCCGCTCGATGTAGATCTGGTTTGGGCCGTTGACCATGACCTCGGTGATCGACCCGTCGCGAAGGAGCGGCTCGAGCGGTCCGAACCCTTCGATCTCCGCGGCCACCTCCTCGATCAGGCGCAGACGCTCCGGCCGCGTGACGGCGAAGTCGCCCGAATCGATCACCCGGTCGACGATCGTGGCAATCCTGGCGTGGACGTCGGTCCCGGGGCCTGCATCGAACAGCGAGTCGGAGGCGTGCACGACCTGATCGACGAGGCGCAGCCGGATGCCCTGCAGGAAGGATTCCCTGCCCCCAGCCTGGGGCCGCCTGGCAACAGCAGAGGGTGGTACGGGTGCGACCGGGCCCGCGGCCTCCGCGCTCGCACCCTGCTGCACGCCCTCGAGCCGCTGGAGCAGGGACAACCGACGCCTCCCCCGGCCTGCGTGGCGCCACCGACCGGGCCTCTGGCCATCGGCCGGCCGCAAACCGCAACCGGAGTGCTATGGACGAGCCAGCGGGCGCCACGATGGCGAAGGTCCGGCTCTGGCCGTACCTAATCAGCGCCGGGACCCCGGAGCCAGCCCCCCAATGGGACCAGTGGCGGCCGCCGATGGTGTGGTCGTGAGCGGTAGCGAGCCGTCGCCGCCGTCCTGCTGGAGGTCGAAGCAGACGCCAGGCGGGCCGAGCCTTCCCGAGGCCCGCGACGGCCGGCACGACGTCAGGAACTCGCGGCCCGGATCTCGTCACCCGCCGCGCAGCCCGCGATGTGGTCGTTCACGAGGCCGGTCGCCTGCATCAGCGCGTAGCAGATCGTCGGGCCGACGAAGCGAAACCCGCGGCGCTTCAGCTCGCGGCCCATCGCCCGTGACTCCCCGGTCTCCGCGGGCAGCTCACCGAGGTTCGCCGGGTGTCGGTCGAAGGACCGGTCCCCCACGAAGCCCCATAAAAGCTCGACGAGCGACCCACCCGCATCGCGCAGGGCGAGGACGGCGCGGGCGTTGGCGACGGCACTGGCGACCTTCATGCGGTTGCGCACGATCCCGGCGTCGCCGAGGAGCCGCGCGACATCGGCATCGCTGAAGGCCGCCACGACCTCGGGGTTGAAGCCCGCGAACGCCCGCCGGTAGCCCTCCCGCTTGCGCAGGATCGTCGACCACGAGAGGCCCGCCTGGGCACCCTCGAGGACCAGCATCTCGAAGAGGTGCCGCCCGTCGCGCGACGGACGGCCCCACTCCCGGTCGTGGTAGGCCCGATAGAGCGGGTCGTTCTCCACGCCCCAGGCGCAGCGGAGGACCCCGTCGATCCCCCGCGTGACCGTGCGCGACGCATGCGGTCCGGCCCGCGACGCCCGCTGGCCGGCCGCCGGCGCAGCCTCCGCAGCGTGCTCGGCCACCTAGCCCACGTCGCGACGGGCCATGCCCCAGGCGCCGAGCAGCACGCCGCCGATCGCGATCGCCAGGCATGCGGCGATCCCGACCGGGTCCCAGGCGCCGGCCATCGGCTGGCCCAGGTGCGAGGTCAGGGCCAGCTGGTGCACCCAGTCCGGCAGGTTGAGCGGCGGCGCCAGGAGGTCGACGAGGTACGTGGCGACCACGAACAGCGCGGCGATCTCCGCCGCGATGGACGTGCGCCAGAGCCCGCCGACGGCGACGCCGATCCCGACGATCGCCAAGGCATACAGGCCGAGCGCCGCAGAGCCGAGCATCGCCTCGCCCGGATCCACCGCACTGGACGCCGCACCGAGCCCGATGCCGGTCGCGAACAGGACGGTCATCACCACGATGGCCGCCAGGGCGGCAACGCCGCCCGAGATCGCCCATCGGGCCCGGCTCGCGGGCGTCGTCAGGACCATCTCGAGGCGGCCGTCCGTCTCGTCCGATGCCCACTTCGAGACGAGCGTCGCGGCCGCGAACCCGGCAGCGATGTACAGCAGTGCCACGTAGAGCTGGAGGAATCCGCCGGCCGACGCGAGATCGAAGCCCGGGAAGACCGAGCCGAACACCTGCATCAGGTCCGGGCTCGTCCGGATCTGGTCCGCCAGCGGTCCCACCAGGGACGCAAGGAGCGCCCCGAAGAGGCCGAGGCCGATCCCCCACGAGGTCGCCCGCGGCAGCTGGTCGCCGAACGCCCGGCTGGTGGGCCCCCGGACGCCCAGGACGCTCGCCGGCAGGCCGGGCAGCGAGAGCCCGGCCGTGACTCCGAGGTCGCGGCGCACGAACAGCTCGACGCCGATCGCCAGGAAGACGATGCCGACGATGCCGACGAGCGCCAGCGCCGGCCAGTCGTACATGCCCACGAGCGCGACATGGTCCGCGGTCCAGCGGAACGGGCTCAGGGCCATGATCGGGCCACCGATCTCCAGGCCGTTGGCGACCCACAGGAGGGCCATGACGACGCCGGCGACGGCCGCGGAGCCGGCACGGCCGAGGAGGGGCGCCAGCGCGAACGCGACCCCGCCGAACAACAGGGCGAGGAACCCGGTCCAGAGGGCAAAGCCGACGGAGGACTCGAGCGGGATCGTGTCGCCCAGGGCGGCGTCCCCGAAGATCACCGAGCCGAGCGTGGTGACGACGGCGAAGATCGCCAGCGCCAGCACGAGCATCGTGAGGTGGGCAGTCAGCTTCTCGAGGGCGATCCGGCGCTTGCCGAACGGCGCGGCGGCGACCAGGTCGAGGCTGCCGCGACGGGCCTCGCCGGCGAGCGTGCCCGAGAGGGCCAGGATCGACCACAGCGAGATGCCCAGGGCGAAGGTGGCGCCGTACTTGAACGTCATGTAGCCGCCCAGGGTGCCGATCTCCAGGGGCCGGCCGAAGAGGTTGACCATCGACGCCGGCATGGCCCCGATGAGCGCGTCCACCTCGAGGCGCGCGGCCGGCGTCGGGAAGACGGTCGAGACGGCGGCACCCATGACGAGCGCCATCCCCGACAGGAAGCCCGCGGCGATGATGAAGGCGAGGCGCGAGTCGCGGATCGCCTTGCCGTAGATGCTCCCGAGGCCGTACAGACGGCGCCGGAGCGGGATCGAGGGAATGGGCGCCGCCAGCGGCGGCGTGCCGGCACTAGCGGTCATGGCTCACCCCGGCGGCCTCCTGGCCGTACTGCGCGAGGAAGGTCTCCTCCAGGCTCGGCTCCCGGCTCACGAAGTCGAGCAGGTCGTACTGCGCTGCGGCCCGGACGACCGGCGTGATCGGGCCGGTGACGCGCATTCGAAGGACGTGGTCGTCGGCGACGATGTCGCTCACGCCGGGCAGACCCGCGAACGCGTCAACGGGCACCGAGTCGGTGAAGCGCAGCTCCACCTGGTGGTGGGCCAGGTCACGCAGCGCCTCGACCGTGCCGGTCTTCACGATCCTGCCCTCGCGGATGATCGAGACCCGGCCGCAGGTCTTCTCGACCTCGGAGAGGATGTGGCTGGAGAGGAAGACCGTCCGGCCCTCCGCCTTCGCCTCCTGGACGAGCCCGAAGAAGGTCTGCTGGACGAGCGGGTCCAGGCCGGAGGTCGGCTCGTCGAGGACGAGCAGGTCCGGGCGGTGCTGGAGGGCGATCACGATCCCGACCTTCTGCTTGTTGCCCTTGCTGTACTCCTTGAACCTGCGCGACGGGTCGAGGTCGATCCGGTCGATCAGCTCCCGCTGGTACGAGCGGTCGACCCCGCCCCGAAGGTTGGCGAAGTACTCGATCGTCTGGCCGCCGGTGAGGCGGTCGTACAGCGCGAACTCGCCGGGGATGTAGCCGACGCGACGGTGGATCGCCACGGGGTCGGCGCTGGACTCGATCCCGAAGACGCGGACGAGACCGCTGGTGGGCCGGATCAGGTCGAGGAAGGTCCGGATCGTCGTCGTCTTGCCGGCGCCGTTGGGGCCCAGGAAGCCGAAGACCTCGCCCTCCTGGACCTCGAGGTCCACCTCGATGATCCCCCGGTGACGCCCGTAGCTCTTGGTGAGGCGCTCTGCTTCGATGACGGCGGTCATGCTGGCGTCTTCCTTCCTGGTGCTACGGCGGGCCGATTCCCCTACATGGTCGGAGTGGACGGGCGATCGACGGCGGCCGTTCCGGACGGGAGCCCTGCCCCGTCATTCGCGGGACGGGCGCTGTCCTCTCGGGCGTTCCGCTGGTCGATGAACCGCTCGACGACGAGGGGCCACTCGCGCTCGTAGTACGCGTACACGTCGCGGAACTCCTGGAGTCGCGCTCGGGCTGCCGGTGGGCGGTCGGCAATGAGCGCCAGCCCCTCATCGGCAAGCTCGCGGCCGTGCGTGAGCATCGTGCCGCTGGCGATGATCAACCGACGGATGCTGCCGGGCGGGGCGCTGAAATGCTCCCGCCGCTCGCCGCGCCGCTTGCCCCGGCGGATGAGGCCGACGGTCGCGAGGTCACGCGCCGCGCCGCTGATCGCTCCGCGGCTCGCATGGAGCGCCTCGGCGAGGGCACCAGCCGTCTGCTCGGGGGGATCGCAGATGAGCAGCCACGCCCACATACGCCCCGACATCCGCTGCATGCCCCGCGAGTAGAGATGCTGCCCGAGCTGCTCGACGAAGGCCGCCTCGTGGTCGTCCATCGACCCCGGTGTCGCTGATGCTGATGTTTCAGGCATTTGTGAATTATACCTGCCGTCGCCACGGCTCGCACGTGTCGGCGTAGGATTCGCCGAGCGTCGAGTGGAAGGCCCCGGGACGCGGACCGCGTGGCATCCCGGGAGAGCTGGACAAGGAGGAGCCGATGGCGCAGGCCGCTGCACGACCCGTGCCCACCGACACGGAAAGCGCCGCGGCGATCCGGGCCGTCGGCCTCGGCAAGACGTTCGGGACGATCCGCGCCGTCGACGACGTGTCGTTCGACCTGGCCCCCGGCCGCATCTACGGCCTCCTGGGCCCCAACGGGTCCGGCAAGACGACGCTGATCCGGCTTCTCACCGGCATGGCACGGCCGACTGCCGGACGCGCCGAGATCCTGGGCACCGCGATGCCGTCGCGGGCGCTGCTTGCCCGGATCGGCTACATGACGCAGAGCGACGGCATCTACCCCGGGCTCACGGTCGGCGAGAATGCCCGCTTCTTCGCTGCCCTGTACGGCGTTCGCGACGGGAGTGCCATCCGGGATGCGCTCGGCCTCGTCGATCTCGACGACCGGGTGGGCACCGTCGCAGGCACGCTCTCCGGCGGCCAGCGCCGCCGGCTCTCGCTGGCCTGTGCCCTTGTCCACCGCCCGCCGATCCTCTTCCTCGACGAGCCCACGGTCGGCATCGACCCGCTCCTCCGGGCCGAGTTCTGGGCCCACTTCCGGGAGCTCGCCGGCGCCGGCGCGACGATCATCGTCTCCAGCCACGTCATGGACGAGGCCGATCGCTGCGACGAGCTGCTCTTCATCCGGTCTGGGAAGGTGATCGCACGCGGCACCGGCGTGGCAGTCCGGGCCAAAGCGGGCACGGACGACCTGGAGCAGGCGTTCCTGCGCCTGGGCCGCGACGTGGAGGCGACCCGATGAGCGGCCGACGCCTCCTCGCGATCTTCCGGCGCGTCGTCCAGGAGATCCGGCGAGATCACCGGTCGGTGGCCCTCCTCCTCGTGGTCCCCATCGTCATGACCGGGCTCATCACCTTCATCGTCCGCGAGGGCCAGAGCCCCGCCGTCGACGCCGTCGTGGTCAACGGGGCCGGCCCGCCCGGCCTGATCGTCGCGAACGCCCTGGGCGGAGCGCTGCAGGCGAGCGGGGGCACCGCGACGGTCGTCGCCGACGCTGCCGTTGCGGCACAGGCGATCGACGATGGGGCGGCCACCGTTGCCATCCTCCTCCCCGCGGAGCTCGGGCGGGGCGGCACAGTGACCATCACGATCCTCACCAACGGCCTCGATCCGTTCGGCGAGGCGACGCAGATCGCCGCGGTCCAGCGGGCGATGCTCTCCGCGACGGTCGCGGTGACGGGAGCGGCGCTGCCCACGATCGAGCACACCACGTTGTACGGGGTGCCGAGCGAGGACCCGATGGCCCCGTTCGCGCCGGCGATCCTGGGGTTCCTGGCGTACTTCTTCGTCTACATCCTCACGGGCGTCAGCTTCCTCCGGGAGCGCACCGGTGGGACGCTTGAGCGGCTTATGGCGACCCCGGTCGCGCGAAGCGAGGTCGTGGGCGGCTACACGCTCGGCTTCGGGCTGTTCGCGACGCTCCAAGTCGCGCTCCTGCTGGCGTGGGGGCTCGCTTCGGTCGACATCCCGTCCCTGGGACCCCTGCCTGCGTTCGCCATCGGGCTCGGCCTGCCGATCGCCGGCAGCCCGCTGCTCGCGTTCCTCGTCGTCGTCCTCGCCGCGCTCGGCGCGGTCAGCCTGGGCATCTTCCTCTCGACCTTTGCCCGGACTGAGCTCCAGGTCGTCCAGTTCATCCCGGTGGTCATCGTCCCGCAGTTCCTCCTGTCCGGGATCCTCTTCCCGACCAGCGGCCTCCCCGAGATTCTCCAGCCGTTCGTCGGCTTCATGCCCCTGACGTATGCCGTCGACGGCCTCCGGCAGGTCCTCGTCGCCGGGGCCGACCTCACCTCGTCGGCGCTGCAGCTCGACCTCGCCATCCTGACTGGACTGGTCTTCTTCTTCGCCGTGATCGCGGCGCTGACGATCCGGCGCGAGGTCGCGTGACCCGGCCCTGAGGGGGCGCGGACGGCGTGGCTGTCAGGGCGTGGGTTCGGGGCGACCCTCGGCATGCCGCTTGAGGGCGATCAGCTCGGCCTCCAGGCGCGGGCCGATCGCCCGGCGCTCCAGGCGGAGCAGGGCTCGGCCGACCCGCGACCGTCCCTCGAGATGCACCGCGCATGCAACGCGGGTGCCCCCCGCGGCCGGTGCAAGCTCCCAGCGGCGCTCCCCTGAGACGGACCTGCCGGCGATGCCGACCCGGAACCGGCGCTGAGGGCGTGCCTCGAGACTCTCGATCACGGCGACAAGCGGGAGCGGTCCCAGGCGCACGCGCCCGCGGCGTCGCGAGCCTGCGGCCGGCCAGTCGGGACCTGCCGGATCGAGCTGCAGCAGGATGTCCACCGCGGCGGAGCGCGACGAGTCGTGGAGGGCAAGCCAGACGGCCGCCGGCGGTGCATCGACGAAGAGCCGGCGCTCGACGGCGCCGCGCGGGAGCCGCGGTGTGGCGGGTCCGGCAACCATGGCCGGGATTATCGCACCGGGAGGCAGGCGCTCCCGGAACCCAGCGATCCCGGCAGGCCGGTCCTGCTCGCCGAGTCGGCAAGGGCGTGGCGGACGGCCCCCTCTCTCAGATGCCCCCGCGCTGCACGGGAAGCGGGGGCAGCCGCCGCTTCCTCCTGACGAGGAAGTGGTCGAACCAGGAGCGAACCTGGACCAGGTTCTCGACCCGCCGGAACGGGGTTCCCGAGCGGGTCAGCTCATGGGACTCGTCCGGGACCCGCATGAAGCGGACCGGCCTCTTCAGCGTCCGCAGGATCGCGAAGAGCGCCTCCGCCTGGCCGATCGGACAGCGCAGATCGTTCTCGGAGTGCTGGATGAGGAGCGGAGTCCGGATCCGTTGGGCATAGGTGATCGGTGAGAGCTCCCGGTAGAGCTCGGGGTTCTCCCACGGCTGAGCGCCGAACTCCATGATCCCGAAGATGCCGCCCGCGAGGTCGCCGGTGAGCATCAGGCTGGAGAGGTCGGTCACGCTTCGGCAGGTCATCGCGGCGGCGAAGCGCCGAGTGTGGCCGACGATCCAGTTGGTCAGGTACCCGCCGTACGAGCCACCGGTCACGCCGAGCCGGGCGGGGTCCGCGACCCCGGCCGCCACCAGGGCGTCGACGTGGGCCATGACGTCGCGCATCGGGCCGGCGCCCCAGTCGGGGAGATTGGCGCTGTTGAAGTCCTCACCGTAGCCGTCGGAGCCTCGGGGGTTGGTGAACAGGACGCTGATGCCGGCACCGGCCAGCACCTGGAACTCCCAGTACGGGGCCCAGCCGTAGAGCGTGTGCGGCCCGCCGTGGATCTGAAGCACGAGCGGCGCGGCCTCGCCCAGATCGGCCGCGGCCGACCGAAGCAGCCAGCCCTGGATCGAGCGGCCGTCGACCTCCTCCCAGCGCTCCTCGGGGGCGCGGACCTCGACGTCCGCCAGCACCTCGTCGTTGAACGAGGTCACGGGACGCAGGCGCGCGCCGGCGGCGAGGCTCCCGTCAGCGCCGAGATCCAGCAGGTGGACGTCGGGAAGCGCCGTCGCCGACGATCGAATCGCCGCGACCCGCGTCCCGCCGCCGCCGCCGGCGACGTCCCAGCCGGAGACGTAGTGGCGGTCGTCGGTGAGCCGCTCCACGTCACCGCCTTCGAGTCCGATCCGCCACAGCTCGTAGGAGCCCCGCACCGGGGCGCTGAAGAGCAGGTGGCGTCCGCCCGGCGTCACGCGGAGGCGAGAGGGCTCCCCCTGGGTCACGTCGCTGCCCAGCCCCGCCCCGATCATGAGATCGGCATGGCCCGACAGGTTGCGACCGCCGCCCGGGCGGCCCTCGGAGCCGTCGGCCGCGAAGAGCCAGATGTCGCTGCGGCTGCCACCTCCGCGCGGCAGGCGATGGCCGACGACAGCCAGCGTCGCCCCGTCCGGGAGCCAGGCGGGCGTACCGAAGACACAGCCGGCGCCGTCGGTGACCCTGGTGAGCCGGGCGCTGGCCACCTCGACGACGAAGACGTCGAACTGCCAGTCCAGGTCGTGGTCGCGCCCGCGCGAGGCCGCGAAGGCAATGCGAGTGCCGTCGGGCGACCACGCCGGGTCCTCGTCCGTCGTGGGGCCGTCGGTGAGGCGCCGGGCCGCCCCGGTCTCGACGTCGACCAGCCACAGGTGGCCGACCTTGTTGTCGATGAAACCGGGGCCGTTGAGCATGTTCTGGAGCCGGTCGAAGTAGCGGTAGTCCGAGCTCGGGACCTCGCCCGGCTTCGGGGGATTCGGCTTGCGACGGGCCTTGCGATCCTCCTCGCGGGTGGCGCCACACGACGTCGTCCGGACCACCAGGGTCCGCCCGTCCGGCGACCACTCGAAGGCGTCCACGCCCCGGGGCAGGTCGGTCAGCCGGCGCGCCTCGCCGCCGTCGAGCGGCAGGACGTGCACCTGGGTGCCGTCCTCGCGGTCCGTCGGCGCCGTGGGCTCCTCTTCGACGAGCGTGCGCCGGTCGGACAGGAACGCCAGCGTCCGGCCGTCGGGCGAGAAGCGCGGGCGCGTGTCATGGCGCGCCCCCAGCGTCGCCCGGCGGGGTCGGGACCCGCCCTCGGCGGGGACGAGCCAGATCGCGTGGCGATACCCGTCGCGCCCGGGTGCGACGGATTGCACGGTCATCGCCACGAGCGAGCCGTCGGGGGAGAGCTGTGGATCGGACGGGATCCGCAGCCGATAGAGGTCCTCGGGATCAGGAGATCGACGCATGGCCGGGAGTGTACGACCCTCCGCCCTGCGACATGGGCCGTTCCGCCGTGGTGGAGGAAGCGCCAGCGCGTCATGATGGGACACGAACCGGCCGTCTCGCGGTTCCGGACCCCGCCCGGAGGTGCCCGTCATGCGCATCCTGCTCGCCCTGGACGGCTCGGCGTCCGCCGACCGGGCACGCGCCCTCGTGGCGTCGCTGGCGTGGCCGGCGGGGGCCACCGTTCGGCTTGTCGCGGCGCTCGACATCGCGCCGGCCCTGTGGGGCGGCCCCTGGATCCCGGCCATCCCCGCCGACGCCGACCTCATGGAGGAGGAGGCTGTCGTCGAGCTGACCCGCGTCCTCGAGGAGGCCCGTCCCCCGCTCGAGGCGGCGGGGCTCGCCGTCCAGGCCGAGCTGCTGCGGGGACGCCCGTCGAAGGCGATCGTGGAGGAGGCGAAGCTCTGGGAGCCGGACCTCATCGTCCTCGGCAGTCGCGGCCACGGGCCGGTGGAGACGGTCGTCCTCGGCTCGGTCTCAGCCGCGGTCGTCGATCACGCCACCTGCCCGGTCCTCGTTGCGCGGGGCGACCACCTGGCCCGGGCCATCCTCGCCGAGGATGGCTCTCCGGCCGGGGTCGCCGCCCGGGACGTGATCGGGGCCTGGTCGGTGTTCGCACAGGTGCCGATCCTCGTCGTGGGGGTCGTCGACGTGGCAGCACCGTGGCGCTCGGGCATCGCACCGACGCTGTTCGCGGCGGCGATGGACGTCTACACGGAGATGCTGGCCACGGCCCGCTCGACCCATCGCGAGATCGTGGCAGCCACCGAGGCCCACCTGAAGGCTGCGGGACGGACGGCCACGGGAGAGCTGCGCGAGGGCGACCCGGCCGACCAGCTCCGCCGGGCCGCCACCGACGAGGCGGGCGACCTCATCGTCATGGGCTCGCGCGGCCACGTCGGTATCACGAGACTTGTCATGGGGAGCGTCGCGCACGCCGTGCTGACGCACGCCCACTGTTCGGTGCTCGTCGTGAAGCAGCCGCACGTGGGCGACTGATCGGACCCCCGTTGCGCACTCGTCCGCGTCACCGTGCGCGGGCCGCCCGCACCACGCCGGCCACGGTCGGGCGCTGCCCGTAGAGGAGCACCCCGGCGGCGTAGATCCGCGCCGCGGCGACGAGCGCCACGAGGATCGCCCCCGCGAGGAGGCCCACCGCGAGGGCCATCTCCCACGGCGCAACCGAGCCCGTGACGAGGCGCGTCATCATCAGGTACGGGCTGAAGAACGGCATCCACGAGAGCGGGGCCACCCAGGCGGCCGCCGGGGCGCTGGAAGCGAAGAAGGCAGCGAAGTAGGCGGCGAACGACAGCATGAGCATCGGCAGCGCCACCTGCTGCACGTCTTCCTGGCGGCTGACCAGCGAGCCCGCGGCCGCGTAGACGAGCGCGGTGAGGACGAAACCCAGGAGGAAGAAGACGACGAACGCGGCGAGGATTCCGGGCGTGAGGCCGGCCAGCGGCGTCGCGGCGCCGGCCACGCCAAGGACGAGGCGGGCAAGCGGGTCCTGGAGCGCCACGACCACGCCGGCCGGGACCACGATCGCCACGAGCTGGGTCAGACCGGCGCCCCCGACACCGAGCACCTTGCCGCCGAGCATCTCGCCCGGGGTCGCGGCGTTGAGCATCACCTCCATGACCCGGCTGGACTTCTCCTCCGCGACGCTCGTCGCGACCCACATGCCGTACGTGACCGAGGTCACGAAGATGAGCATGACGAGCACCGTGGCGAGAATCTGGCGGCTCGCAACGTCGACCTCGGACACTGCGGGCACGTCACCCGGCACCGCGTCGGTGACGACGAACGCCCCGACGAGGCCCTTCGCCTCGTCGGCGCGAATGCTCGCCGCGATCGCGACGGCGACGAGACGGAACAGGACGGCCTGCCGGCCGGCCGGGTTCGCCGTCACATACTCGAAGTCGAGCCGGTCACCCGGCCCGCGGGTCAGGACGACGAGGCCGTCGAGCGATCCGGCAGCCACCTCGGTGCGGGCAGCGGGGAGATCGACCGGGTCGACGAGGCTGAAGCGGTACTGGGGAGTGGCCGTGGGATCGAGGCTCGCGCCGGCGTTCAGGACGATATCGAGCGAACGCAGCGTCAGCTCAGCGGTCCGGGCGTCCGGGGCGCTGGCCCCGATCCGCACCACGGTGTCGCGCTCCAGTGCGCGGATGGCGAGCGGAGCCATGGCCGCGAGCGCAGCCACGACGGCGAGGACGAGCGTGGAAACCGCGAAGGCACGGCTGCGCACCCGGACGCCGTACTCGCGCCCAGCCACGAGACGGGCGTTGCGGGCGAAGACGGAGGCGGGATCACCGCGGCGCATGCGCGCAAGTCTGCCGCACCGCGGGGTGCGCTGCCGCGCCTACAATCGGCGCATGACCTCCAGCTACCTGCGCGGAGACGACCTCACGGCGCCGGTCCGCATCCATGCCGACCGGGCGGCGCGCACGGTCCGCATCGAATGGGCGGACGGGCACGTCACCTCGTACGACTTCGACCGGCTCCGGTGGCTCTGCCCGTGCGCCTTCTGTCGCGGCGAGGCCGGCCTTCCCGGCTGGCTCGACAGCAACCCCACGCTGACGGCCGAGCAGACCCGCCTGGTCTCGATGGAGCCGGTCGGCGGCTACGCCGTCGCACCCTCGTGGGGCGACGGCCACCACACGGGCTACTACACGTACACGGCCCTGCGCGCCCACTGCCCGTGCCCGGCCTGCGAGGCCGCCCGCGCGGCGTCCGGGCAGCCCGCCTCGCGCTCTGCGAGGGGCTGAGACCGGGACCTCCGCCTCGCTGGCCGCGCACGGGCTCATGCTACGATCGCTGGCCAGGACCCCCGCCCACGCGATGCGCCCGCCGCACAGGATCAGGCAATCGGCAGCATGACCACCCTCCCCGCGCGCTCCCGCCGCACGGGCGGCCGACGTCGACCCGCGGCGTTCCCGTACATCAACCGCGAGCTCTCGTGGCTCGACTTCAACGCGCGCGTCCTGCACGAGGCCCGCGATGAGCGGAATCCGCTCCTGGAACGGGCCAAGTTCCTGGCGATCTTCGCCTCGAATCTCGACGAGTTCTTCCAGGTCCGCGTGTCCGGCCTCATGGACCTGGTTGCCGCAGGCGGCGTCAAGCGGTCCTCGGACGGGAGGACGGCCGCGGAGCAGATTGCGTTGGTCCGGGACCGGGTGCGAGAGCTCGTCCGGGAGCACAGCCGCCTGTACGAGGAGGTGCGCGCAGGTCTCGCCCGCGAAGGGGTCGCCATCGTCGACCACGCGGCGATCCCCGAGCACCACGCAGAGCTGCGCGAACGCTACCTCGAGGAGATCTTCCCGGTGCTCACGCCGCTCGCGGTGGCGCCCGGGCACCCGTTCCCCTACATCAGCACGCTGAGCCTGTCGCTCGCGATCATCGTGGCCGACCCGGTCACCGGGGAGGAGCGGTTCGCCAGGGTCAAGGTGCCACCCATCCTGCCGCGCCTCGTCGAGGTGGAGCCGCACGTCTACGTTCCGCTGGGACAGGTGATCGGCGCCAACCTCGACACGCTCTTCCCCGGCGTCCAGATCGTGGAATGGCACATGTTCCGGGTCACCCGGGATGCCGACTTCGACGTCGAGGAGGACGAGGCCGGCGACCTCGTGTCGGCCATCCAGCAGGAGCTCCGGCGACGCCGCTTCGGCTCGGCCGTGCGCCTCGAGGTGGAACAGGCCATGCCCCAGGAGCGACGGGATTTCCTCCTGTCGGGAATCGGCCTCGACCCCGAGGACCTGTACGAGGTCCCCGGAACGCTGGACCTGTCGTTCCTGTGGGAGATCGCGACGCTCCACCTCCCCGAGCTCCGCGATCCGCAGTGGTCTCCAGTCGTGCCCGCCCGCCTGGTCGAAGGCGACGGCGACCCGGCCGACGTCTTCGCGGTGATCCGGCAGGGCGACCTGCTGGTCCACCACCCGTACGAGTCGTTCTCGGCGTCCGTCGAGCGCTTCATCACGCAGGCTGCCGACGACCCCGACGTCCTCTCGATCAAGCAGACCCTCTACCGCACGTCCGGCGACTCACCCGTCGTGCGCGACCTGATCCGCGCCGCCGACCAGGGCAAGCAGGTCGCCGTTCTCGTCGAGATCAAGGCGCGGTTCGACGAGGCGGCCAACATCGTGTGGGCCCGCAAGCTGGAGGAGGCAGGCGCCCACGTCGTGTACGGGCTGGTCGGGCTCAAGACCCACAGCAAGGTTGCCCTCGTGGTGCGCCGCGAGGGCTCCGGCCTGCGGCGCTACCTCCACCTCGGGACGGGCAACTACAACCCGAAGACGGCCCGCCTCTACACCGACCTGGGCCTGCTGACCTGCCGCCCGGAGCTGGGCGCCGACGCGACCGACCTGTTCAACTACCTGACCGGCCTCTCGCGCCAGCAGGGGTTCCGGCGGCTCCTCGTGGCGCCGGACTCCCTCCGCCCGCAGATCCGCGATCTCATCGACCGCGAGGCCGACCACGCGCGGGCCGGTCTCCCGGCCCGGATCGTCATCAAGGTGAACGCGCTCGTGGACCCGGAGATGATCGAGCA
The DNA here is from genome assembly GCA_963698595.1 of uncultured Chloroflexia bacterium. Taxonomy (GTDB): domain Bacteria; phylum Chloroflexota; class Limnocylindria; order Limnocylindrales; family CSP1-4; genus CTSoil-043. The sequence goes on along the minus strand of CAVORL010000006.1, from coordinate 304,569 downwards.
TCTCTACGCGGCGAGCGAGGCGGGCGTCGACGTCGACTGCATCATCCGTGGCGCCTGCAGCCTGCATCCCGGCATCGAGGGGCGCTCCGACCGCATCCACGTGCGCTCGATCATCGGCGAGTTCCTGGAGCACAGCCGGATCTTCGGGTTCGCCAACGGCGGACGCCAGGAGTGGTACACGGGGTCGGCCGATCTCATGGAACGCAACCTGGACCGCCGCATCGAGGTGGTCTTCCCCGTCGAGGATCTCGAGGCGATGGCCCGGATCGAGGAGGTCGTCGCCGTCATGCTGGCCGACGATCGACGGTCGTGGCAGCTGGGGGCGGACGCCACCTGGCGACGCACGGAGGAGATCCTCTCGGCGCCGGGAACCGTCGACACGTTCGCCACCCTCAAGGAGCGAGCCCTCGAGGCCGCCGCCAGGCCGGCCGAGCCGGAGGGGAGCGCGCCGGCGCGCTCCCTGGACCCGCGGGCCTAGAACGTCCGATGACGGCCGAGAACGTCGAGCTCGAGCTCAAGTACCGGGTCGCCGACGCGGCGGCGGCAGGGCGCCTGGCCGCGGCGCGCACGCTGGGCGGATTCAGGGCGGCCGGCCGCACACACCAGGTCCAGGTGGAAGACCGCTACGTCGACACGGCGGACGGCGCCCTCGGGCGCGCCGGCTGGGCCGTCCGCCTGCGCCGGGGGCCGTCGATGACGGTGGTCTCGGCGAAGTCGACCACGCCGGCGGCTCACGCGCTCCATCGCCGCGAGGAGCTGGAGGGTCCGGCGGGGCTCTCGCTCGATCCTCACGCCTGGCCACCCTCGCCGGCCCGATCCCTCGTGCTGGAGCACGCCGGCGATGCCCCCCTCGTCGAGCTCGTGACCGTCCGCCAGCTCCGCCGGACGCGGGCGATGGCCGACGAGACGGCCGAGATCGAGCTATCGCTGGACGAAGTCGCGGTCGTGGTGGGCGGCCGGGTCGTGGACCGGTTCCTGGAGCTCGAAGCGGAGCTCCGGCGGGGTCCCGCCTCGGCGCTCGACCCACTCGCGGCGGCCTTCGCGGAAGACCCGGACCTCGAGCCGGAGACCTCGTCGAAGCTCGAGCGCGCGCTCGCGGTCACCGGCTCCCGGGCGACAACGCGCGCGCACCAGCCGGAGCCTCCACGGGGGACCCCGGCCGGCACGGGAAGCGGACCCGAGCCTGGCGCCGATGCCACGGCGCCAGGGGTCGTGATGGCGCCGGGTGCCTCGCCCACGCCGGAGCCGGCGACGCTGCCGGCAGCGGAGGCGCCCGTTCCAGAGACGCCGTCCCCCTCCACCGTCGCAACCCCGGACCCTGGGGCCGCAGCCTCCAATGCGGACGGGGTCGCCGCCGCGGCGCCGGGGCCGCGCCGCCTCGCCGTCGGGAAAGCGCCGGGCATCACCGGCGACGACATCCTCGCCGAGGCCGGCCGGAAGGTCCTGCGCTTCCACTTCGCCCGGATGCTGGCCCGCGAGGCAGGGACGCGGTCCGGGGCCGACATCGAGGACCTTCACGGGATGCGCGTCGCCACGCGCCGGATGCGGGCCGCATGGCGCGTCTTCGGGGACGGCTTCCGCGACGCCAGGACGCGGCGGCTGCGGGCCCGCCTGCGGGTCCTCGCCGGGCGTCTCGGGACGGTCCGCGACTTCGACGTCCTCATCGAAGGGGCTGTCGCCCACCGGGGAACGCTCTCGACCCGGGAGGCACGGGCGTTCGAGCGGCTCCCCGCTGCCTGGCGGCAGGAGCGCGAGGTGGCCCGCACCGTCCTTCTCCGGGAGCTCGACGGCGCCGCCTACGAGCGCCTGGTCGAGGACTACCGGGTCTTCGTCGCGTCCGAAGGGATGGCCGTCCTGGCCCCGGCGAGTCCCGTCTCGCCGCACCGCGTCCGCGACACGGCCGGCTCGAGGATCTGGCTGGCGTACGAGCAGGTGCGAGCCTACGAGTCCGTGCTGCGCTGGGCCGACATCGAGACGGTCCACCAGCTCCGCATCGCCGCCAAGTGGCTGCGCTACACCCTGGAGTTCTTCCGGGAGGCGCTCGGCCAGGAGAGCGAGGTGCTCATCCCGCGCGTCGTCGCGCTGCAGGATCATCTCGGCCTGCTCCACGATGCCGACGTGGCGATCGCCATGACGCGCCACTATCTCGTTGCCGGGGCGGGCTCGCTCTCGCGCGACGAGACCCTCGCGATCAGCGGCTACCTCGCGGCGCGGGAGCGCGACCTGGCTCGCCTCCGCCGGACGATGGGCGTCCCATGGCGGGGCGTGGCGGGACCCACCTTCCGGCGCCTCCTGGGACGCGCGGTCGCCGCGCTCTGAGGCTCCACGACCGGCACCGAGGCCGATCACGTCGCTTCCCCCACCCCTCGGCGGGTCTCAACCCGCCGAGGGCGGAGCTGGTGCCAAGACCATGACGTCGGTCGGGCGGCGCGGCTCAGCCTGTCGAGCCGTCCTCGACCAGCACGGTACCGGCCATCCCGTCCACCACGACGGTAGCCCCGTCCGGGATCGCCGAGCACGCATCCGGCACTGACACGATGCACGGGATGCCGTACTCGCGCGCAACCACCGAGCTGTGGGACAGGATGCCGCCCGCCTCGGCCACGACCCCGGCGGCCCTGGCGAACAACGGGGTCCACGCGACGTCCGAGAACGGGATCACGATCACGTCACCGGCGGCGACCCGCCCGAAGTCGGCGGAGCCGCGGACGACGCGCGCGGTCCCCCTCACCGACCCGCGGGACGTCGGGATCCCGGCCAGCTCGGCGCGGATGATCTCGTCGGCTCGACGGGCGACGAACATGTCACCGTAGACGACCTCCGGGACCACCAGGCCGGCCGCCTCGACGACGTCAGCCCGCCGGCGAGAGACAAGGACGCGGGCATCGCCCGAGGCCAGCGTGGAGCGGCGGGCCAGGGTCCGGATCTCGTCCACGGCAAGGTAGAACACGTCCTCCCGGGTGTCGACCGCGCCGAGCTCCACCAGCCGGTCACCGAGGGCGAGGAACGTGGGCCGGAGCAGTCCATAGACGCGCGCCCAGGACGCGCCGACAGCATCTCGATAGACGCGGAACGCACCTGCGCGCCGCCACAGCAGGCGAACCAGGGGGCGTCGCACGCGCGGCACCCGGGCGAGCACCTCGGCGGGGCCCGTGGTCTCGGGCTCTGAGCCGCTCCGCTCGCGGTGCGCCAGCGCGAGCTCGACGACGTGATCGGGATCTTCGCGCCATGTCGCCTGCGACAGGTCGTTCGCGCTGTCGGACAGGTGGCCGAATCGCTCGAGGTACGCCGCAAGCGCCTGCCCGAACGGGGCGAGATCGAGGCGCTCCCGGATCGCGGCCGCACGGCCGGCCGCGAGGGCCGCAGCGGCCGGCTCCGGCAGGCCGCCCGCGACGGAGGCCAGCTCGTCCAGGGCGGCGGCGGGACTCCACGCGGCGCGGTCAGCACGGTGGGCGGCAGGATCGGCGATTTCCGGGTCCACGCCCGCGGCCCGGAGCTGGCTGCGCAGGATGCGGTCATAGGCGTGCATCGTCAGCGGGACGACGATGTTGGCGTAGGCGGCGCGTCGCCCGACCGTCGTGATTGCATCCAGTCGGTGAAGGAGCGCCTGGGCATCCATGGTGGCAGGGTCCGTGGCCGCCAGCTCCGCGTGCGCCGCGCGGAGGGCAGCGACCTCAATCCGTGCCCAGCGACCGCGCCCGAGCATCCGTCCGCCGGCCCGTGCGACGCGAGGCAGGTGGCGAGCGATTCCGAGGCCAGGTCGGAAGCCCGGCGCGTCCGGGCCCTTCGGCAGCCCGAGCAACAGCTCCAGGCTGTCGCGGGGCATCCCGAGCGCCTCGAACACCAGGCCGATCGTCGTCATGTCGAAGTACGCGCGACAGCCGAAGGACCGCGCGAGGTCCTCCGGGCGGACATCAAGGGCTCCCACGAGCTCCTCGAGCAGGTCCAGCCAGGCAGCGTTGACGAGAGGCACGTTGACCGACCACACGAGGGGCTTGATGACACCGGGCAGGACGTCCCGCGCGATCCGGTTCGAGTAGACCCGCAGGCCGTCGATCCCGGTCATCGGCCGGGCCTGGAGCCACCACGTGGTCGTTCCGTCGTAGGCCCACTCGAGGTCGATGGGTCGCCCACTCGCCGCGGCGAGACGCGCGGTCTCGCGCACGACCGCCTCGACGACAACCTGCGGCACCCTGGGCTCCGTCGGTGCTTCGGTGAAGGCGCCCCACCGCCTGACCCACCGGTCAGGCGTGACGCCGTCATCGGCCAGCGAGTCGCCGCGCGCGGGTACGGCCTCGACCACGGTCTCATCGAGGCCTGTCAGCGGGTTGCGACTGAAGGCGATGCCGGCTCCCCGCGCGGCGACCATCAGCTGCACCACGACCGCGACCTGCTCAGGAGTCGAGACGCCGGAGCGGGTCGCGTACGCGGCAATCCGCGTCGAGTCCGGCCTCGCGACCTCGCGGACGGCCGCGAGGACCTCCGCGGCGGGTACGCCCAGCCTGGTCTCGAACTGCCCGGCGAACGAGGCCAGCTCGCCGTCCTCGCCGTCCGCAGACGAGCGGACGGCGTAGACGCCGTCCGGTGCAAGCCAGCGGCGAAGCGCCCCGGCCAGCAGCTCGGTGGCCAGCACATCGCCGTCCGCGACCGCACCCGCAACGTCGAACGGGACGGCGACCGCTGCTGGCACCCGGACGCCGTGCCTCGCGAGCCAGGCGAGCGACGCGGCCTTGGCGCCCACCCGGGAGCGATCAGGCAGATGCCCGCCGTCGCGCAGCGCAACGAGCGGCTGCGGCGCCACCGTGTGGGCGGGGCCCGCATGCGTGGGGCGAAGGGGCCCGGCCGCGGGGCTCGGCAAGCTGTGACTCTCGCGCTGATCGCCTCGGTGAGCCTCCACGACCACAGCGGGCCGCCGGGCTGCGTCCAGCCGCCGGCGGATGCCGCCAACGCGTCCCGTGGTCACCGGCGTGCAGCGTCGTCGATGAGCGGCGCGATCCAGTCGGCGGCAAGCGACATCAGGGCGGGGTCGTCGTTGAGGCTCGGGAGGTGGATGACCTCGACGTGGGGGTGCAGCCTCGCCAGGCGGTCGATCGTGTAGCCGACGTCGAGCATCGTCTCGTGGTTGTCGGTCACGAAACCGATCGGGACGAACGCGATCGCCCGCGCACCCGTCGTCACCAGGTTGCGGGCCGCCTGGAGCATGTCAGGCTGAGTCCACCGGCCCGGCGTCGGGTGGTTCATCCAGCCCACGCTGATGCTCGGGAACTCGTGCCATAGCCTCTCCTTCACGGCGTGATACAGGATCCGGCTATCCCGGATCCCCGTCTCGAATCCCTTCGCCCTGTACGGGCAGCCATGGTTCAGGAGCACGACGCCGATCTGGGAGGAGGCGTAGCGCGACCGGAGCGAAGCAACGCCGTCCCGGACGTGGCTCGCGAGACGCTCGTGATAGCCCTCCCGGTCGTGAAAGCTGGGCAGGTAGCGCAGCTCGCGCACCCACGCCCCGTCCGATCCAAGCGCCTTGTTGACCTGTTCCAGCGACAGCCCGCCCGTGTACACCGAGTCGACGACGAGGAACGGGTAGATGACCAGGCGGTCAAACCCGGCCTCGCGGATCCCCGGCAGGACCTGCTCCGGCAGGTAGCCCTCGCAGAAGTTCAGGGCCGTGAACACCTCCACGCGGTCGCCGTACATCTCGCGAAGAGACACCTGGAGTGCGGCGCGCTGGCGCTCGAAGATGGCGTTGTGGGGCGACACGAAGCGGTTCGCCCGCTCGTACTCCTCGCGGGCTTTGCGCGCGAGGCGACGTGACAGGAACGGGACCGCACGCTCCGGCAGCCGGACTGACTTGCTGACCAGCAGCCGGAGTGACTTCGCGTTGTACTCGGCAAGGTCGGCGTTGTCCTCGACCTCGCCGTAGCCGCACAGCAGCACGGCAACGCGAACTGGGTCGTGCCGGTGGCCCCGGAGGTCGTCAGATCGGCCGCCCTGATCGTGGCCGTGGTCGGGGCCCGATGCGCCACCCTGGCGCTCAGATGCGGAGCGTTTGGCACCCATGCTTCCTCGCAGTCCTCCCAACGTGCCGGGTGAAGCGTGCTCGGGTCGCCCGCGCTCGCCATGGTCGATCCTGCCACACGCGGCCAGTCCGGACCACCCAGGGGGCCGGACGTGGTGCACGCGTGCACCGTGGGGCGGGAGTATCAAGGCGAGCCAGCGGCATCCAGCGCGATGGCCGCCGCGATCTCGTCCGGATCCCGGTTCCCCAGTGCCGCGGCGGTCCCGAGGAGGGTCACCAGCAGCGTGCCCGACGGCGCGCCGATCACCCAGGCATAGGCGAGCACCTGCTGATGATCCGCGGACGGGATCCGGTAGCTGAGCCTGATGGCCTCGCCGGCGGCCAGATCCACGCGGTCGCGAACCGGGGGGTCCTCCACCCCGAGCGCCTGCGTCAGCCCGCGCTCGATGAACCCGCTGACGAAGTCCAGCATGAAGCCGCCTACCGATGGCTGGGACACCATCACGGACAGGCTGGAAGCAACCGGAGCCGCCAGCGACGCCGCCGACGGGTCCAGGGCGAGGAACACGGGGACTGCCCGTCCCCCCAGCTCATCCATGGACCCGAGCAACCGCTCCGAGCCCGGGTACGTGGCCAGCAGCCTCGCACGCGTGGCCGCAGCCGACAGGGCGGCCGCATCCACGCGCTCCCAGCCGTCTGGGACCGGAAGGCGGATCCCCGCCTCGGGCACGGCCACCATGTCCGAACCGGAGGGGATCGGCGGCAGCGTCGCCGGGATCGGCGCTGGCGTCGCCGTGAGCCCGGCCGTGGGCGCCACAGCTGGCGTGGCGGTCCCCGGATCCTGCGTGGGCGGCGGCGAGGCGCAGCTGACGGGGAGCATGGCCGCGATGATCAGGAGGGCGTTTGCCCGACGCGATCGCTCGCCAGGACGCCAGGCGCTGGGCTGGCCCGCTCGCCCGTTCACGGTCCGATCGCGATCTCGACGGACGCCGTCATGTTCCACCGGACCCCGGGCGGGACCGGACCGGTGGGCTCGATAGCAGCAGTGAACACGACATCGCCCTGGCGGTCCACGCCGTACGACGCGATCCGCGTGATCCGACCAGGGATCGGGGGCCCCCTCAGTCCATCGACGATGACCGTCGCGGTCGACCCCAGCGAGATGAGCCCAACCTCGTCCTGCGTCAGGTCCGTGGTCTCGAACGTCCAGCCATCACTGCCGGCGATCCGCACGAGCGGCGTCCCCGCCGCGACGACGTCGCCGTCGGCCACCGCAACTGCGGCCACGATGCCCGGCATCGGGGCACTGACCATGAGACGAGTCACTGCCGCGTTCGCGGCGTCAAGAGTCGCCGTGGCGCGGGCGACGTCGGCGTTGGCGACGGTGCGGGCTGCGGCCGCGCCGTCGCGTGCAGCCTTCGCCGCATCCGCACCGGCCAGGGCGGCTGCGACCTCCGCATCACCCTGCCGCTTGCGGGCGTTCGAGGCATTGCCCGGGAGCTGGTTCCGCAACGCTCGGGCTGCCCGCCAGACCTGCGTCGCGCGGTCCACCTCCGCGGCGGCCTGAGCGACGCCCGCCGTGGCCTGCAAGGCGCGCGCCCTCGCCGCATCGAGCCCTGCCTGTGCCGTCGCCGCCTCGGCCCGGGCCGCTTCATCGTCGAGCACAACGAGGACCGCCCCGGAGATGACCTGGTCGCCCTCGGCCACGGCCACGCGGACCACCGACGCAGGCACGGTCGCCGCCACCGTCGTCCAACGTGCGGGGACGGCTCTGGCATCAGCCACGATGCGGTCCGCAGGAGGGACGGTCGGCAGGGGTGTAGCTCCCGTCCCCGACCCGGAGCCGGATGAGAGCCCTCCGCCTGCGAACACGACGGCGACGACCACGAGCGCCACGACGGCCGCGCCCGCGAAGATCCAGCGACGCATCGGCAGTGCCTCCTCACTCATACCCCAGGACCTCCCGAACGGCGATCCGCGACGCCCGCCACGCGGGCACGAGGCTGCCGAGGATCGACAGGACGATGACGACCGCCAACCACGTCGCAAGTCCGGCGAGGGATGGCTCGAACGAGAGCGGCCGCTGAACGAACACCTGCCCGAGCTCGTCGGACAGGATCCTGCTCAGGGGGATGGAGACGACAGCACCCGCGGCCCAGGCGAGGAGCCCGATCACGGCTCCCTCCCCCACGAACACCCGCCGAACGGCGGCGTCGGTGGCGCCGATCGCACGGATGATCCCGATCTCGCGCGATCGCTCGACGACGTTCATGGTCATGGTCCCCGTGAGCCCCAAGCCCCCCACCACCCCAAGCAGGATGGCCATTGCCGAGACCACCAGGACAAGCGTGTCGAATGCCGTGTACAGCGTGGTCATGACGTCGCTCGTCGTCGTCACCGAAGCAACCCCGATTCCGACCAATTCAAGGTGTCCGCGCAACGCCTGGGCGGCAGCCGCCTGCGAGCCCGCGTCGTGGGTCGCCGTCCTGACCATCACCATGTCCGCTCTGCCGCGGCCTCCGGTCACGGTACCCAGCACCTCCCCGTCGGCATACAGGAAGACGGCGAACGTCGGCGACTGGACGATGCCGACCAGCGTCCACCTGGAATCGTCGCCGGCGATCCGCAGGGTCAGGGTGTCCCCAACCCGCACATCCGGGTCATCCCGCCGAATGTTCGACGTGGCCACCAGCGCGTTGCCCTCGCCGGGCAGCAGCCAGCGGCCCTCCTGGAGGATCGGTGACACCGTCCGGCTGTCCTGGGGAAGCCCGAACATCACCATCGACAGGCCCTCGCTCCCGTCGGGGCGCTGGCGGATCGCGCTCGCGAAACGCCATGGCTCTGCCGCGGTCGTGCCCGGCACGCGGAGCGCCTCGGCAACGACGGTCGTCGCGCGGACCGGTTCCGCGAGCTGGACCTGGACGTCGTAGTCGAAGTAGCGCGTGGTGTCACCCAGGGTGGCGTACAGCGAACCCCGGACGTTGAAGATCGTCATGAACACCGCGCCGCCGAGCGTCAGCGCGGCGAGCGTGAGGACGAGGCGGCCCTTCCTCCGGAACGTGCTCCGGATCGACAACAGGAGGGGTCGCGAGAGACCCCGGAGCCTCGCCAGGAGGCGATCGACGGGTCCCTGCCCGAAGCGCTCGTCCACGCCCGTGTCTGTGAGCGCGTCATGGACGGTGATCCGGACGCCGCGCCAGATGGGCCCCAGCGCCGCGATCAGCGGCACCCCGAACCCGGCAGCAACCTCGCCCGCAATCACCTCGGGTGGAACGAGCGTCCGCGAGAGATCGACGTTGAGCAGGCCGGTGGCGAGCGACGCAAGGAGATACGAGCCGATGGCCGCCAGCGGGACGGCGATCGCGAGCGCGACGACCGCGTACAGCGCAACGAGGGCGAGATACAGGCCGGTGACCTGGTCGCGCCGGGCACCGACCACCTTCATGATCCCGATCTGGCGGAGGTGCTGGGCCATCAGCACGTTGATCGTGTTGATGATCAGGAACCCTGCCACGAACAGGCTCAGAAACCCGATGGCTTCGAGGACGAGGAACACCCCCCCGATGATCTCCTGGGCGGGATGGCTCCCGGGCTCCGCCACGAGCGTGAACGTGACCGCCGTCCCGGCACGCTCCAGGCGCTGGCGGACCGCGTCGCCGACCACCTGCACCCGGGCGCGGTCGATGATGTCGGGCGTGGTCCGAATCCGAAGCTCGTTGTACGTCGCCGGCCATCCCAGGTCCACCAGCGTCTGGCGGGTGACGTAGGCACTGAGTCGCCCGAAGTAGTAGGCCGGTGAAGCGCCAGGCTCGTAGGCCAGTCCCACCACGCGCAGCCGGCGCTCCTGGCCGGCAGCGGTTCGAAATCGTGGCGTGCTGGCCCACCCGCACATCCACGAGCCGGAGTGCCGACCGCTCGAAGACGATCTCGCCCCGCTCCGGCGGGAAGCTCCCGGTCCGCGGCAGGACGCGGTCGATTTGCTGGTCGTCGAAGTCGGACAGCGCGATGAGCTGGATCTCGGTCGCGCCCCGGCCCGTCGCCGTGCCAGCGGCGTCCGGCTCCAGCCATGCGGAGACCGTCCGCCGGGCCTGGGCCACCGCGACGCCGTCCATCCGGCCGATCGCCTCGACGAGATCGGGGGAGAACCCGGCCGCGGTGTAGAACGTCGCCGAGGCGGGACTGCCCTCCGCGTACGCGTCGTTGAGCGCCGAGTCGAGGAGCGCGTTGGCGCCGGCGATGGTCCCGACCGCGAATACGCCAACTGCTATCGAGGCCACGACGGCCGCCGTCCGGACCCTGTACGCGGAGAAGTCGCGCCTGACCTTGTGCCACCGGACGCTACCCATCGGCACCGTCCACGATCCGTCCGTCGGCCATGTGCACGATCCTCCGTGCCTGGACGGCAAGGTCGACGTCATGGGTGACGATCACGACGGTGCGACCCGTGTCGCACAGGCGCCGGAACAGCTCGAACACCGCGGCGGCCGTCGCGGAGTCCAGGTTGCCCGTCGGCTCGTCGGCGACGAGCAGGGCCGGGTCGTTGGCCAGGGCGCGCGCGATCGCGACCCGCTGCTGCTGGCCGCCCGAGGTCGCGAGGGGCAGCTTGTCCGCCTGGTCCGTCATCTCTACCAGCTCGAGCAGCTCCCCGGCCCGCAGGCGCCGCTCGCGCGGCGTACCCCGGCCGGCGAAGTCCATGGGCAGCATGATGTTCTCGGCGACCGTCAGGGTCGGGATCAGCTGGAAGAACTGGAACACCACCCCGACATTCCGACCGCGCCAGCGGGCAAGGTCGTTCTCGGACGCGCTTCTCAGGTCCAGGCCGGCAACCGTGAGCGCACCGTCCGTGGGTCGGTCGATCCCCGTGATCATGTTGAGCAGCGTGGACTTCCCGCAACCCGACTTGCCCACGATCGCGACGAGCTCGCCCCGCTCCACTCGGAGGGTGACGCCGGACAGCGCCCGAAAGAGGCCCGCGCCGGTCGAGTAGTCCTTGACGACGGTCTGAAGATCGATGAGCGGCCGGGCAGGCAGCCCGGACGATCCGGACGATCCCACGGGCGCAGGGGCCGTGCCCGGGGCGGGAGTGTCGGGCTGCATCCCTGCTGGCGTCGCAGTGGTGGTGGTGTCGCCGGTCCCCGGGCTGGTCAGCATCCGAAGCCTAGCGTCGCGCTCCATCGGGACGATGTGCCGTCTGTCGCTACCGCGGGGGCCGGTCCGTCCCCCGGACGGCTCGGACCAGCGCCGGCAGGAGGCCGTATCGGTCGAGCGCCCGACCGAGGGACTGGCCCATGTCGAACTCGATCGCGATCTCCTCGTTGGTCGGGTCGGTGCCCTTGCCGCGCATCGCCCAGTACTGACTCAGCTCCGGGCGCATCGCGGCGAGGTAGAACAACGCTGCGAACACCATGTAGGCCGCGACCGCCGCATCGCCCGACGCCAGCCACAGCCACGGGATCAGAAGGACCATCCCTGCCCAACGCAGCACGAGGATGTTGCCGACCAGGAAGCCGAGGCCGACCCCCAGCAGCGTCGTCCCGACCACTGCCACGGGATTGATGGCCAGCAGGCTCCCGTAGATCGGCGACTCACCGCGGCCCCCCTTGAAGCGATGGTAGACCGGGAACGCGTGGCCGACGAGCGCGGCCGCGGCGAGGAGCACGTAGTAGGGCTGGTCCGGCATCGTCAGGCGCAGCGCGAGCACCGGCAACCCGACCTTTGCCATATCGAGGAGCGCCGTCAGGCAGCCGAACCGTCTGCCGAGGGTCATTCGGACGGCGGTGGCGCTCACGGAGTCGCTGATGAACGTCTCGCCGCCGGAGAGCGCCACCTCGATCCGCTCGATGTCGACGTCGGCGCCGCGCCAGCGCACGATCAGGCGCGCGAACGACAGCGACCCGAACAAGTATCCGATGACCGCGGCCAAGGCGGCGACACCCCAGTCCATCGATGGTCCCTCGATGCGCATTGCCGACTGTGACGACGTTACCGCTCATGGGCAGCGGCCGTCTGCGGTTCCCGAAAGGCCCCGGCCCGTCCTCCCGCGGCGACGAATCCAGGCGCGGGGGTCCCGCCGGCAGCCACCCCGTCGGCGACACGTCCGTGCCGCGACGGGCATCGGCTCCAGCGGGGGTGTCGGCGCCTCGGTTGGCTCGGGCGTCGGCCCGCAGCTCCAGTCGATGCCCGTCGACCGGGGCGACGAGGAGATGGGCGGAGCTGGCGACGGCGTCGACCGAGGCGATGATCCGTCGAGGCGGGCGCCACGAGTGGGTCAGGTGCCGGAGCCGCCCGGCGAGCCCGGTCGCGGGGCGCGGCGCGCTCGCGCCCGCGGAGCCGGCGCCGCGGACTTCGCGACGGGCCTCCGCCGCGTCTTCGGAGCTGCCTGCGCCACGGGCTCTGCGGCGGGCCCAGCGGCTACCTTCGGGGCCCGCTTCGGCGCCCGGGGTCCGGCGGGCGCAGCCTCGCCCACGACCTCCGCGAGCGCGACCTGCAGGACTGCGACCTCCAGCTCGGCAGCCGCCAGCCGCGACGCAGCCTTCGCCTCTCGCCGCAGGGCGTCCTTGAGCGCCTTCTCCAGCCGTGCCGCGCGGCGCTCCGTCGTCGGGGCGCCCGACTTCGGCTTCTTGCCCTTCTTGTCGTTGCTGCCCTTCGCCATGGTTGCCCTCCCTCGTCCGCCCAGCGCCGGCGGCGCATCGTTGACCCAGCAAGTCTGCCACTCCCGGCGGGATGTCGGATCGATGTCGGCCGCGTGGACCGAGGCAGTCGGCGCCGGGCACTCCGGCGGCGGATGGCACCGGCACGCGCGGCCGCGTGGCGGCACGTGACGGCACGGCACGCCACGCACGTCGTCCTGGTGGATGGCTGTTAACACGGTGTTCACCCATCGCAAACCCCCGGTTGACACGCTCGATCGACAGTCCAGGCGGACAAGCGGAAGAGTCAGCCGCCCGGAGGCGCGTCGAGGCGTGCACGGCGGCACACCAGGAGGAAGCACCCGTGAGCATCACCTCCCCGAGGCGCCTGGGCGCGCTCGCGCTCGTCGCGACCATCACGGTCGCGGCCTGCGGCGGTGGAGCCAGCCCGACCCCCGCCGGATCGATGGTGCCCGGCGGCGCCGTCTCCGGCAGCGTCAACGTCTCCGGTTCGTCCACCGTGGAGCCGATCTCCACCGGCGTCGCCGAGCTCCTCAGGGAGAGCAACCCTGACTTCAACTACACGATCGAGGGCCCCGGCACCGGCGACGGCTTCGCTCGCTTCTGCAACGGCGAGACCGACATCTCCAACGCCTCACGCGCCATCAGGGACGAGGAGGCGGCCAACTGCGTCGCGGCCGGCATCGACTACGTCGAGCTCAAGATCGCCTACGACGGGATCACGATCATGACGAGCCCGGAGAACGACGCGATCGCCTGCCTCAGCTTCGCCGACCTCTATGCCCTGGTCGGGCCGGAGTCCATCAGCTTCACGAAGTGGTCGGACGGCTCGGCCATCGCCGCCGAGCTGGGCTCGAGCACCGTTCTTCCCGACGCCGACCTCTCGATCGTCGGTCCGGGCGAGGAGTCGGGGACGTTCGACACCTTCGTCGAGCTCGTCCTGGCCGGGATCGCCGAGTCGCGCGGCCAGGACGCCACGACGCGCCCCGACTACACCTCGTCGGCCAGCGACAACGTGATCATCGAGGGCATCACCGGCAGCCCGACCTCGCTTGGCTGGGTCGGCTTCGCGTTCGCCGAGGAGAGCTCCGGCAGTATCCGGGAGCTCGAGGTCAGCGCGGACCCGAACGGGACCTGCGTCGCCCCGACCGCCGAGACGATCGCCGACGGGAGCTACCCCATCAGCCGGCCGCTCTTCATCTACGTGAACAAGGCCCGTGCCATGGAGAATGCCGCCGTGACCGCCTACGTGGACTTCTACCTCGCGGAGGGCACCATCGAGTCCGTCCTGGAGGCCGTCCCGTACGTGAACCTCCCGGCCGACGAGCTCGAGGCGACTCGGGCCGCCTGGGACGGCGCGAGGTAGCGTTCCGGAACGGCAGAGGACCCGGCTAGACTCCGGATCGGGAGGGTCGTGAGGGATGGAAGCGGCAACCGCGCCCGGCGGCTCGCGGAGCCTTGCCGGCAGCCAGGCGCGCCAGGCGCGCGAGGCCTGGATCGGCCGTCTCTTCTTCGCGGCGGCCCTCGTCTCGGTCGGCATCACCCTCTTCATCATCTTCACCGTCCTCGGGCAGGCAGTCGAGTTCCTGCTCCGGATCGACCTCGCGCAGCTCGCGGCACCGGGGTGGTTCCCGCGGCGCGGCATGTTCGACATCGCGACGCTGCTCGCCGGGACCCTGATGGTGACCTTCATCGCCATGCTCATCGCTGGGCCGATCGGGATCCTGTCGGCGATCTACCTGTCCGAGTACGCGAGCCCCAGGGTTCGCGGAACGATCAAGCCGGTCCTCGAGATCCTGGCCGGGATCCCGAGCGTGGTCCTCGGCTTCTTCGCCCTCACGTTCATCAGCCCGGACGTCGTGCAGGTCCTCGCGCCGGGGGCCAAGGGCTTCAACCTCGCCGCGGCCGCCATCGCGGTCGGGATCCTCACGATCCCGCTCGTGGCGACGATCTCCGAGGACTCCATGAAGGCGGTGCCGCTCGCCCTGCGCGAAGCCTCCTACGGGCTGGGCGCGCGACGGGTGACGACCGCCACCCGCGTGGTCCTCCCGGCTGCCGTCTCGGGGATCGTCGCCGCCGTGATCCTGGGCATCTCGCGGGCCGTGGGCGAGACGATGGTCGTCGCGATCGCCGCCGGGGCATCGGGGGGCTCGCTCTTCTCGCTCAACCCGCTCGAACCGGGGCAGACGATGACCGCGGCGATGGCCGCCCTCGCCACCGGGTCCGACCAGGTGGCCGGCGACAACGCGGCATTCCAGAGCCTCTTCTTCATCGGGCTCCTGCTGTTCGTCATCACCCTCCTGCTCAACGTGGTCGGCGACACCTTCGTGCGCCGCATCCGCCAGGCGTACTGAGAGCGGCCATGGCGCAGACCACTCCCTCCATCACGACCGGCGCCGTCACCCGGACGCTGGCCGGACACGGTCCCGACTGGCGCGGGCTCGTCTTCGCGAGCCTTCTCCTGGGATCGCTGGTGCTGACCCTTGCGATCCTTGTCGCCCTCCTGGTCGACCAGCTCTCCCGCGGCCTCCCGGTGTACGAGGCGAGGGGCCTCGACTTCCTCACCTCCGGGCTGTCGTCGAACCCCGCCAAGGCAGGGATCGGCCAGGGCATCATCGGATCGGTCCTGATGGGGCTGCTGGTCTCGCTGCTGTGCTTCCCTCTGGGGATCCTGACCGCCGTCTACCTGGAGGAGTACGCACCCGACAACCGGGTCACCCGCGTCATCAACGTCAACATCCGAAACCTGGCCGGCGTCCCGTCGATCGTCTACGGCCTCCTCGGCCTGACCGTCTTCGTGGCCTTCTTCGCGTTCCTCGGGTTCCCCAACAACGGCCGCAACATCGTCGCGGGGTCGGCCACCCTCACGGCACTCATCCTGCCGATCGTGATCATCACGTCGGCCGAGGCCCTGCGCGCCGTGCCGCGCACGCTCCGGGAGGGAGGCTACGGCGTGGGAGCATCGCGCTGGCAGGTCACCCGCAGGCTCGTGCTGCCGGCCGCCCGGTCGGGCATCCTCACCGGGACGATCCTCGCCCTCGCGCGGGCGCTCGGGGAGACCGCCCCGCTCCTGCTCGCCGGCGCCGTCCTGGGGACCTTCTCGACGGCGGGCGGCCTCGACGCCCTCCTCGCGGGGCCGTACACGGTCCTGCCGATGACCGTCTACGACTGGTCGCGCAAACCCCAGGAGGAGTTCCGGGAGCTCACGTCGGCGGCGATCATCGCGCTTCTCATGATCACCCTCTTCTTCAACGCCCTCGCCATCTTCCTCCGCAACCGGTACGCAAAGCAGTGGTAGGCGCCGACAACACCCCCCAGGGAGACTCCGTGACCGTCGACAACCAGACCCATCCGGGGCGCGACGTCCGGATCGGACGCGAGGCCGTCGAGGCCGGACCCGACGTTGCGCTCGACGAGCCGATGTCCTCGCTTCCGTCGGCCGTCTCGCTGCGCCAGGTGCACCTCTACTACGGCACGTTCCGGGCCGTCAAGGACGTCACGCTCGACATTCCCGCGAACCGGATCACGGCACTGATCGGGCCGTCCGGGTGCGGGAAGTCGACCCTGATCCGCTCGATCAACCGGATGAACGACCTCATCTCGAGCGCCCGGGTCGAGGGCGAGATGCTGTTCCACGGCGAGAACCTCTACGCGGACTATGTCGACCCGGTCGAGGTCCGGCGGCGGATCGGGATGGTCTTCCAGAAGGCCAATCCCTTCCCGAAGTCGATCTACGACAACATCGCGTTCGGGCCGCGGATCACGGGCTGGAAGGGCAACATGGACGAGCTCGTCGAATCGTGCCTCCGGCGGGCGGCGCTGTGGGACGAGGTGAAGGACAAGCTGGGGGCCTCCGGCCTCACCCTGTCCGGCGGCCAGCAGCAGCGCCTGTGCATCGCCCGGGCGATCGCCACGGAGCCCGACATGATCCTGATGGACGAGCCATGCTCCGCCCTCGACCCGCGCTCCACGCTCCAGATCGAGGAGCTCATGGCTGAGCTGAAGGAGAAGTACACCATCGTCATCGTCACCCACAACATGCAGCAGGCCGCTCGCGCGTCCGACTACACGGTGTTCATCAACATGGACGACGATCGGGCCGGGCACGTCGTCGAGCTGGGGCCGACCGCCCAGATCTTCACGAACCCGAGGAACCGGATGACCGAGGACTACGTGTCGGGACGCTTCGGGTGAGTGCGAGGAGGCAGGCATGAGCGAGCGAGACCCGCACGGCGATCCCACCCTCGGTTCCGACGGCGGGCGGATCCTGCGCACCATCGAGGGCAACGTCGCCGGGCCCGGGGTGGCGCTCCCGCGCCGCCCGCTCGACCAGGAGGAGCGGTCGGTCAAGGACCTGCTGCTCCGCATGGGCAGCATCATCGAGGAGCGGATCCGCCTGACGGTCGAGGCTCTCGAAACCCACGACGCCGCGAAGGCACTCCTCGTGATCGAGGGCGACAAGGAGATCAACGCCCTCCAGGTGAGAGCGATGGACCTCATCGTCCTGACGATCGCGACGCAGGCCCCGGTCGCCCGGGACCTGCGCTTCCTCCTCGCGCTCGACCGGATCGGCTACGAGCTGGAGCGCATCGGCGACTCCGTGGCGAACGTGGCGAAGCGCGCCCGCGAGCTCGCCCCGGAGGCGCCGCTCGAGGGCAACCTCTTCATCCCGGAGATGGGCCGGATCGCAGCGCAGTTCCTGGCCGACACGATCCGCGCCCTCGTCGACGCGGACGCCGACGCCGCGCGCGAGGTCGCCACGCACGACGACGAGATCGACGACCTGTACCACCGGTCGTTCGATCGTCTGACTGCGCTGGCCAAGGCGAGCCCCGACAACGTGGAGCGCGCGATGCGGCTCCTCATCGCCGCCCGCTACATGGAGCGGGTCGGTGACCACATCACGAACATCGCCGAAGACGTCGTGTTCCTCTCGTCAGGCGCCCGCGAGGACCTCAACCCGTGAGCAAGCCCGTCCGGGTCCTGGTGGTCTGCACGGGCAACGCGGCGCGCAGCCAGATGGCCGAGGCGTTCCTGGCCCGCGAAGGCATCGCCGCCGCTTCAGCCGGCACGCAGCCGGCGGGCCTCCACCCGCTCACCGTGGCCGTCCTCGCCGAGGTCGGCATCGACTGGTCGGGGGCGCGCTCCAAGGGCGTCGACGAGATGCTCGAAGGACGCTGGGACCTGGTGCTGACGGTGTGCGACCAGGCCCGCGAGACGTGTCCCGTGCTGCCCGGCGCTCGCCGCACGGCCCACGAGGGCTTCCCGGACCCGGCCGCCGCGACCGGGCCGGGGGATGCGAGGCTCGCGGCCTTCCGGGCCGCCCGCGACGCGATCGCGGACCGGATGGCCGCCCTCGCGGTGGAGCTGCGCGCGGAGCGGGCGGGCGACCGATGAGCCGCGACCGGCCCGGGCTCGTGGAGCTCTGCCTGCTGCGCCACGCCCACGCCGCCGATCGCGACACCTGGGACCGGCCCGACGGTGAGCGCCCCCTGACGGAGAAGGGTCGCCGACAGGCCGAGCGCCTCGGCGGCCACCTGGCCGGAATCGGCTTCATCCCGGACGCGGTCCTGACCTCGCCGCTCGTCCGAGCCCGCGAGACCGCGGAGATCGTGGCCGGGCGCCTCGGCGTGGCGGTCCGCGTCGATGAGCGGCTTGGCGAGGCCCTGGACCCCGCGACGGTGACCGCGATCCTTGCCGGCGCCGGCAACCCGCGGCGCCCGGTCCTCGTCGGCCACGACCCGGACTTCTCCGAGATGGCGACATGGCTCGTGGGGGCTCAAGTCCCCATGAGCAAGGGGGCATTCGCCCGTATCGACGTGGAGCTGCCGCTGGCCTTTGGCACCGGCGCGCTGCGCTGGCTCCTCCCGCCGGACGCGCTCCGCGGCTGACGCCCGGGATGACGGGTCGCGGCCCCTTACTCCCCCAGCCAGGCGGCGATGTCGCCGACCGCCGGCACGCGCCCCGCGGAGACGACGCGTCCGTCGATCACGAGGCCCGGCGTCTGCATGATCCCGTAGCTCGCGATCTCGCCGTCGTCGGTCACCTTGACGATCTCGGCCTCCACGCCGGCGAGCCCGACCGCCTCCCGGGCAGCCTCCTCCAGCATCTGGCAGTTGCGGCAGCCATGGCCGAGGACCTCGATCTTCTTCACGCGAACCTCCCTGGGACTAGCTGACGAGCAGGTTGAACAGGTAGCCGATGACCACGATCCCGGCGGCGACGGTCGCCACGAACGTCGCGATGAGGCGCGGCTTCATGACCCGCCGCAGGATCACCATCTCGGGCAGCGAGAGGGCCGTGACGGCCATCATGAAGGCGAGAGCGGAGCCGAGCGGCAGGCCCTTGCCCAGGAGCGCCTCGACGATCGGGATCGTCCCCGCGGCGTTGGCGTAAAGCGGGACTCCGAGGACGACGAGTGCCGGCACGGCGAGCGGGTTGCCCGGGCCGCCGATCGCGACGACGAGCTCGGCCGGGACGTACCCATGGATCAGGGCACCCACCCCGATCCCGATCACGATGAAGGGCAGGATCCGGCGCACGATCTCCCGCGTTGAGCGCCACGCGTCGCGGACCCTGTCGGCCACGGTCAGCCGGACGTCGAGGCCCTGCCCCCCCTGGCGGACACGCCAGACGTACTCCTCGACATACCGTTCGAGGCGGAGGCGGCCGATGACGAGCCCGGCCACGACCGCGACGGTGAGGCCGGCAACCATGTAGGCGATGGCGATCCCCGGGCCGAAGAGGCCCCACAGGAGCACGAGGGCCACCTCGTTGACCATCGGCGAGGCGACGAGGAACGCGAAGGTCACCCCGAGCGGGACCCCGGCCTCCACGAAGCCGATGAAGAGGGGGACTGCGGAGCAGGAGCAGAACGGGGTCACGACGCCGAAGCCGGCCGCGGCCACGGTCCCGGGCAACGTTCCACGTCCGGCGAGCGCCCCGCGAACGCGTTCCGGCGAGACGAACGAGCGGAGGAACGACACGAGCGTGACGACACCGGCCAGGAGCAGGAGCACCTTCGGCACGTCGTACAGGAAGAAGGCCAGCGCCTCCCCGAGCTGCGAGCCCCGCTGGAGGCCCAGAAGGTCGAAGGCGACCCACGTCGAAGCGGGGAGCGCGGCGAACCATGCGCCGAGCCACAGGATGGATCCCGCCGCGACCCACGCCCAGAGCGGGGCCGCGGCGCGGCGCATCACGAGCGCGGTCACTGGAGCACCTCGCCGAACGCATCGAGGGCCCGCCGGCAGGCGGCGTCGTCGCGCTCGTAGTAGACCCTGCGCGCGTCGGTCCCGACCCGGCTGGCCCGCACCAGGCCCGCCTCGCGGAGCCGCGCCAGGTGGTTGCTCACGTTGTTCTGCTGGGCATCGAGCGCGGCGGCCAGGTCGCAGACGCAGACGGGCCCGTCGCGCAGCATCCGCACGATGCTGGACCTGATCGGGTCAGCGAGCAGTGCGGCGAGCGCCACGGCCTCCTCGACGTCGGGCGCCGGGCGGCCCATCCGCATCAGGTCGTCGAGGACTGGGAGGTTCTTCACAGCGGACAATGTGACATCGTCGGGTTGGATATCACAGGGCCAGAAGTCACAAGCGTGCAACGCGCCGACAGGCCGGCTCCCGGATGCCGGCCTCGAGCGGAGCGCGTCGCCCACTCGCAGCCGCGGGCGGGCCGGGAGCTCAGCCGACCTCGAGCAGCGCGGCGAGGCCGACGTGATCGGACGGGTACAGGGTCGCGTCGCCGGCCGCCGGTCGGTCGGCCCAGAGATGGGCCTCCGCGGCCCGGGCGGCCCCCCGGAGCCAGACGTAGTCGAGGCAGGCCGGGTCGCCGTCCGTGTCCATCGCGGGTGCCTGGAGCCCCGATGGCCAGGTGACCGCGGGCTCGGCGCCGTTCGCCTCGGCGAAGGCCGACCGGAACCCCGACCGGGACATCCGGGCATACGCCGCCTCGGACGGAGCGGCGTTGAAATCGCCGAGCACGAGCTGCGCGGTCGTTGCCGGGGCGGCATCCAACCACGCGACGAGGGCAGCCGCCTGCTCGTCGCGGAGCGCGGCGTCGGGGCCCAGGTGGTGCAGATGCGTGACCGCGACGAGCAGCGAGGCCCCGTCTCCGAGGTCGACGATGACCCGGACGGCAGACCGCTGCAGGTCCAGGTCGAGCCGCTCAGCGGCCCCCGCCGGCGCGAGCGGTCGCCGCACCAGGAGGCTGTTGCCGTACTCCGGGCGGCCCGCCCAGCCGCGCTCGATGGCGTGCTCGTCCGGCGTCGCGGCCGCCAGGAGTCGGTCCTGCTGCATCGGGTAGACGACTTCCTGCAGCCCCAGGAGATCGGGTCGCAGGGCCGCCGTGTCGGCCAGCAGGAGTGGGAGACGCTCCTCCCAGCGGTCGGCGAGGTTCCGGAGGTTCAGGGTCGCGACCCGAAGCCGGATCATCCGGCCGTGCCGGCAATCCGGGACGCGCTCGGCTCGCGAACCGACAGGGCCCGCCCGGCCGCGCCCGGGCTGCCCCCGGCCGCCGTCGCCGGGTGAGCCGGCGCGGGCGCCAGCTCACCGGCGATCTCGGACAGGCGCTTCGCCACCCCGGGGTCGAGCCGGTACCAGATCCAGGTCCCTCGGCGCTCACCGTGGACGAGGCCCGCATCCCGCAGAACCCTGAGGTGGTGCGAGATCGTTGGCTGCGCCAGGGCCGCGCAGGCGTCGAAGTCGCACGCGCACACGCCCCCGTCGGTCGCGAGCTGGCGGACGATCGCCAGGCGCGTCGGGTCGCCCAGCGCAGCGAGGAGCCGGACGTCGGGGTCGAGTGACTTCGCCATCCGCGTCAGCATATCGAGCATCTTCTATATTGACCACCGTTGATCTATGGCCCAGAGTCATCCTCGTGGATCGATCCCCGGCCCAGCCCCGCCTCGATCGACGTCTGCCGCGCGGCGGCGTGGCATCACCCGGGCTCCGTGGCCCCAACCTCGGGAGAACCCCATGACCGACACCCTGCGCGACGAGGTTCGCGAGCGCTATGCCCGCGCCGCCCTGGCCGTTCTCGAGGGCCCGGGATGCTGCGGGGGCGCGGTGCCGGGCGACCCGGTCTTCGGGCCCGGGCTCTACGGTCTCGACGAGCTGGCGCCGCTGCCCCGTGACGCCGTCGCAGCCAGCCTCGGCTGCGGCAACCCCACCGCGCTCGCGGAGCTGAAGCCCGGCGAGACGGTCCTCGACCTGGGCTCCGGCGGCGGCATCGACGTTCTCCTCTCCGCGGCGCGTGTCGGACCGACGGGGCTCGCCTACGGCCTCGACATGACCGAGGAGATGCTGGCGCTCGCGCGCCGTAGCGCCGCCGCAGCGGGGGTCGCCAACGTGGAGTTCCTCGAGGGCTGGATCGAGGCCATCCCACTGCCCGACGCGTCCGTCGACGTCGTCATCAGCAACTGCGTCATCAACCTCTCCACGGACAAGCCCCGCGTCTTCGCGGAGATCGCCCGTGTCCTCCGCCCCGGCGGGCGCATGAGCGTCAGCGACGTCGTTGCGGACGACGTGCTCTCGCCGGCAGACCGGGCCGCCCGGGGCGACTACGACGGCTGCATCGCGGGAGCCTTGTCCTTCACCGAGTACGCAGAGGGCCTGGCCGCGGCCGGGCTCGCCGGCGTCGAAATTGTTCCGACGCACGCCGTCAGCGACGGGATGTATGGGGCCATCGTCCGCGCGACGCGTCCGACAGCAAGCCCGCTCGCGGTGTCGCCCGACCGGGGAAGCTCCGCTGCCATGTTGGCTCGCGACGCGGCGGCCTCGGCCCTCATCGCCGCGCGGTCACTGCCGGCTGACGGTGTGGTCGCGCTGGGCAGCGGCGCCGGACGCGAGGGCGGGTCCTGCTGCGAATAGCCATTCCCCGGATCACGGCGCGATCCCCGCGAAGCGCGTGATCACGGAGAACGACACCGCCGATCTGAGCTCGAAGCGGCACGCGGGCACCCCCCACCCATCCCCTACCCCGGGAGCGCCGCTCCCTCCACGCAGGCTGCCGCGACCCCCTGCCCGGTGAGCCGGTCCCGCGCGGCGGGGTCGCGTACCGTCCACGCGGCGAGATCCAGACCCACGGCCCGGACACGTTCCGCGCGCAGCGCATCGATGCGGTGCCACTCGGCCGCGATTCCGGCGCACCCCAGGGCGTGTGCGGCCCGGATCGCCCGGTCGCTCAGCCACACCGTATTGAGCCAGCAGGGCCAGGCCGGCTCGAGGCGCCGGACGGTCGCCAGCGTCCTCCGATCGAAGGAGGAGATCACGACTCGCGCCACGCTGCCGTCCGGCCGGCCGCGGGCCGCCCTGATCGGGCCCAGCGCGAGCTCCCCGACATCCTCCTTCAGCTCGACGTCGAGGAAGGCGGGCGGAGGGCACGCCGCCAGGACCTCGGCCAGCGTCGGGACGCCGTGCGTCGCCAGCTCTTCGACCGTCAGTCGCGACGCACGAACGCGGCGGCCGTGCACCCGCGTCAGCGTCGCATCGTGGAGGACGACGGCGACGCCATCCGCCGACGCGCGAACGTCCAGCTCCACCCCGCCGATCCCTTGGGTCACGAGCGCGGCCCGGAACGCTGCGAGGGAGTTCTCCGGCGCCCGACGGTGATCGCCGCGGTGGGCCAGCAGGAGCATGCTCACCCGCCCGGCATCACGGCCACGTCGGGGCCCACCACCGGGATCCAGAACGAGAAGGTCGACCCGATCCCCTCCTCCGACTCGGCCCAGATCGCGCCCCCGTGAGCCTCCACGACGTGGCGCGCGATCGATAGCCCCAGGCCGGTCCCGCCGGTGCCCCGTGACCGCGCCCGGTCCACCTTGTAGAAGCGCTCGAAGATCCGGGGCAGGTCCGGGCGGGGGATCCCCTGCCCGTGATCCTCCACGGCGACGATGACCCGCAGCTCCGATGCGGCCACCCGGACCGTGACGGCCGATCCAGCAGGGCTGAACTTGATCGCGTTGTGGAGCAGGTTCAGGAGGACCTGCCCCAGGCGCTCCCTGTCGCCGCTGACGAGGGGCACAGCGCCCGGCGCCACAACCTCGAGGCCTACACCCTGACGCTCGGCGAACAGGCGGAGCCGGTCCGCGGTCGCACGGGCCAGCTGCCCGAGATCCAGGTCGTCGCGCACCAGCGCGCCCGTCCCCGACTCGATCCGCGACAGGTCGAGCATCTCGTTGACCATCTGGACCAGGTGTCCCGTCTCCACCCCGATCTTCGCGACGCGCTCGGCCGCCCTGGGAGGAAGAGACGACGCGTCGGTGGCCAGCGTCTCGGCCAGGAGGCTCACGGTCGTCAGGGGTGTGCGCAGCTCGTGGCCGAGGTTGTCGAGGAACTCGGCCCGGATGCGCTGGAGGCGACGCAGCTCCGACACGTCCTCCATGACCAGCCACGCGTCGCCGTTGGCGGTCCGCCGGGCCCGGACCAGGATCGTCGGCGCCTCGGAGGTGCGGACGATCAGCTCGCCCGTCGCAGAGCCCGTCTCGAGCGCCGTCCGGACGATCTCCTCGACGCGATGATCGGTGAACGCCTCGAGGGCGCTCTTGCCGGGCATCGCGCCGGGGCGGCGGCCGAGGAGGTGGTGGGCGGCCTCGTTCGCGGCCGTGACCGTGAGGTCCGGGGCAACCCGGGCAACGCCGACACCGACGAGCTCGACGAGCGATGCCACGTCCTGCAGCGCGGTGGACGCCCGCTCCTCGGCGGCGTGGACGGCGGCTCCGTTCGCGGCGGACGCACGGCCGTCCCCGAGCACCGGCGACGTCCGGGAACCACGGCGCTGGAGGAGGGCCGCAAGGAGGAGGACCGCCGCCCCGAGGAGCGCGAGGAGGGCGCCGTATTCGACGAACGCGCCCATCGCGTCCCGGCGCCCCGGACCTAGGCCAGGAGCCGAGCTTCGACGGCCTCGAGCGGCTCGATGGTGCGCTCGCCGGTCGCCCGGACCGTCACCTCGGCACCGCCCGCGGCCAGCGAACGCGGGCTGACCGTGACGATCAGGGGCATCCCGAGCAGCTCTGCGTCGGTGAACTTCACCCCCGGCGATTCGTCGCGGTCGTCCCACAGGACCTCGCGGCCGGCATCCCGCGCGCGGTCGTGGAGTCGCTCTGCGATTGCGGTCACGCGTGGGTCCTTCGCGGCCGAGAGGGTCACCAGGTGGGCCGCGTACGGGGCCACCTCCGCGGGCCAGGCGATCCCCTTCTCGTCGTGATGCGTCTCCACGACGCAGGCGAGGGCCCTCCCCACGCCGATCCCGTAGGAGCCCATGACGATCGGGTGGGCCATCCCGTCCTCGCCGAGATACGAGGCGCCGAGAGCGGCGCTGTACTTCGTGCCGAGCTTGAAGATGTTGCCCACCTCGATGCCGTTGCGCAGGATGACGGCAGCCCCGCAGGTCGGGCAGCCGTCGCCCTCGCGGGCGTTCGAGACGTCGGCCACGATGTCGGGAGCGTAGTCACGCCCGACGTTCACGTTGCGGTAATGGAACCCTTCGCGGTTGGCCCCGGCGACCAGATTGGACGAGCGGGCCACGAGCTCGTCGACGACGACGGTGGTTCCCGTCGCCCCGATCGGCGACCCATAGCCGGGCTCCATCCCCGCGGCCCTGATCTCCTCGGCCTGGGCAGGACGCAGCGCACGGGCGCCGGTGGCGTTCGCCAGCTTCGTTTCGTTGACCTCGATGTCACCGCGGACGATGGCCGTGACGAGGCGCCCCTCGCCATCGACGAAGAAGGCCGCCTTCGCGGTTTCCTCGGGGCTGATGCCCAGGAACGCGGCGAGGTCCGCGATCGTCGTGGCCCCCGGGGTCGCCACCTCCTCGAGGGGCAGCGGATCGGCAGCCGGCGGCTCCGAGACGCGGACCGTCGCGACCTGGCGGTTGGCGGAAAACCCGCATGTCTCGCACAGCACGAGGACGTCCTCGCCGTATTCGTTGAGGACCATGAACTCGTGGGCCTGGCTGCCGCCCATCATCCCGACGTCGGATGCTACCGGGATCGCCCGCAACCCGAGGCGCTCGAAGATCCGGGTATATGCCTCGAAGTGCTTCTCGTAGGCGACATCGAGCCCCGCCTCGTCGAGGTCACAGGTGTACGAGTCCTTCATGACGAACTCGCGGACGCGGATGAGCCCGCCCCGCGAGCGCGGCTCGTCGCGCCACTTCGTCTGGAAGTGATAGACCATCATCGGCAGCTGGCGGTAGCTCTTGACGATGTCGGCCAGCAGGCTCGCGACGACCTCCTCGTGGGTCATCGCGAGGACCATGTCCCGTCCGCCGCGGTCCTTGAAGCGCGCCATCTCGGGGCCGATCTGGTACCAGCGCCCGGTCTCCTTCCAGAGGTCGGCCGGGTGGACCACCGGCATCTCCATCTCCTGGCAGCCGATCCGGTCCATCTCCTCGCGGATCACCTGCTCCACCCGCGCGCTGGCGCGGAATCCCAGCGGCAGCAGGGAGTAGATCCCGGCGCCCAGCTGGCGGACGTAGCCGGCCCGGACCAGGAGGCGGTGGCTGGACATCTCCGCGTCTGCGGGGTCGTCGCGGAGCGAGGTGAAGAAGAGGTGGCTCAGGCGCATGAGTGAAGCATACCGACGAGACCGGTCGGGCGGCATCCGGCGCGCGCGACCGCGCCGCGGCAGCACGCGGGGAACCGGACGGGGCCGCATCATGGCGGAGGGCGGCTGCCGCGCTCGGCGGCGCAGCACGGAGCGAGGGAGGTAGTGGTGAGCGAGGCACCCACGATCGTCGTCACCGGGATGTGCAACACGAAGGGCGTCGAGATCCGGTTCCTGGCCGAGCAGGTGGCAGAGTACGGCGGAACGCCGCTGGTCATGGACCTCAGCCTCGGCGCAGCCGTGGACTGGGCAGATGTGCCGCTCCACGAGGTCCTGGCGGCGACCGGCACGCCGGTCGGGGAGGTCTTCGCGGCGCCCCGCGCGGCGGCCATCGAGCTGGTGGGCCGTGCCGGTGCCGCGAAGATCTTGGAGCTGCACGCGGCCGGCCGGTGCGACGGGATCATTTCGTGGGCCGGGGCGGTGGGGACGACGACGGCCACCCAGGTCATGCGAGCACTCCCCTTCGGCGTGCCGAAGGTGATGCTGACGGACATGGCGCCCAGCGACGTCAGCCTGTGGCTCGGGAACAAGGACATCTTCATCGTCAACCCGACCGCCGAGCAGGGGGTCAACGTGGTGACCCGAAGGGTCGTCGCGAACGCCACCGCAGCGGTCGTGGCAATGGCCAGGATCCCCGACGTGCCGGCCGGGTCGAAGCCGCTCTGCGCGATCACCTCCTACGGCTCGACGACGCCCGCCGTCCTCCGCTGCGCCGCATTCATGGAGGCGCGCGGCTGGGACACCGCTGCCTTCCACGCGGTCGGCGTTCCGGGGGCGACGATGGAGGACCTCGTTCGCTCCGGGATGATCACCGCCGTCATCGACCTAACGACGGCGGAGCTGATGGGCACCCTCCTGGGGAGCGTGTACCGCACGCCGGTGGCGTGGGAGGGCGAGCGCCTCACGGCCGCGGGAGCGATGGGCATCCCGCAGGTGGTCGCCCCCGGAGGCCTCGACCAGGCCGCGCTGGGAGCCCTGGAGCGGGTGCCGCAGCGGTACCTCGACGACATCACCAGCGGGCGACGCCCAGGCTGGCGGGACACCGGGCTCCCGTACCTGCACAACCCGAGCGTGACGATCCTGGTCCCGACCCCCGGGGAGGTGGAGACGGTCGCCCGGATGATCGCGGAGCGGCTGAGCCGGACCACGGGGCCCACGGTCTTCCTTCTCCCGATGCAGGGGTGGTCGGCCTATGACCAGCGCGAGGCGCTTGCGAGCCGCGAGCGGGGCTGGGCGGAGGGACACGGCGACGGACCCACCTGGGAGCCCGACCCGGAGCACCCCACATGGTCCCTGAAGGCGGTCCTCATGCGGGCTGCCCTTCAAGAGCACGCCGACGCCTCGAACGACAACCTCGACGTGGTCGCGGTCGACATGCACATCCTGGACCCGGCGTTCTCCGACCTCGCGAACCAGGCCATCGGTGACATGCTGGACGGGAGGTGGCTCAAGGGCCGCTATCGGGACATCCCCGGAGTCATCGGGTGAGCTTCGCCGAGGAACCGGGCGCTCCGTTAGCACGGACGCACTGCTGGAACGCGACCTGCGCGATGCCGCCAGCCGGCCGCACGGCGCCCGGCGATATCCACATACTTGCGCCATGTGCGACCGGCCCCAATCCGTGAGAGGCGTCGAAGGATGACGGAGACCCTGATCGCCATCATCGTGCTCGCGATCCTCTTCGACTACATCAACGGCTTCCACGACACCGCGAACGCGATCGCCACGTCCGTCGCAACGCGCGCTCTGCGGCCCGCCTACGCGGTCACCATGGCGGCGGCGTTCAACTTCATCGGCGCCTTCGCCGGCACGGCCGTCGCCAAGACGATCGGGGCCGGCCTCGTGGACGAGCAGACGACGACCCAGGCCGTCGTCGCCGCAGCGCTGATCGGCGCGATCACCTGGAACCTCATCACGTGGCGCCTGGGGATCCCCAGCTCGAGCAGCCACGCGCTCATCGGGGGGTTGCTCGGCGCCACCGTCGTCGCGTCCGGCGCCGGTGCCCTGAAGCTCGACGGGCTCGTGACCAAGGTCCTGGTCCCGCTCGTCTCGTCGCCCATGATCGGGTTCCTCGGGGCGTTCGCCCTCATGGTCGCGCTCTTCTGGATCTTCCGGAATGCCGCCCGGCGACCGCTGGCGCGCCACTTCCGGCGCCTGCAGGTCCTGTCGGCGGGGTTCATGGCCTTCAGCCACGGCTCTAACGACGCCCAGAAGACGATGGGGATCATCACCCTGGCCCTCTTCTCCGCGGGCGTCATCGACACGATCGAGGTGCCCACGTGGGTCATCCTCGTGTCGGCCACGGCCCTCTCCCTGGGCACGGCCGCCGGCGGCTGGCGGATCATGGCCACCATGGGGCACCGGGTCGTCGAGCTGGAACCCATCCACGGCTTCGCCGCGGAGACGACGGCCGCCACGGTGATCTACGGCGCCGCGCACTTCGGGATGCCCGTCTCCACCACGCACGTGATCTCCAGCGCGATCATGGGCGTGGGGACCAGCAAGGGAGCCCACGGCGTGCGCTGGGGCGTCGCGCGCAGCATCCTCACCGCCTGGGTCTTCACGATCCCGGCCGCCGCCACCGTCGGCGCCGTCTCCTGGGTCGTCCTCGACGCCCTGGGCATCGGCGGCTGACCCATGACCCCAGGAGGTTCCCCATGGTCCGGCTGATCCCCAAGGACGAGGCCTTCCACGACATCTTCGTCAAGGACGGCGAGAACCTGCTCGAGGCCGCCCGCGCCCTGAACGCGCTCTTCAGGGACTTCGATCGTCTCGACGAGCGCGTGGGAACGATCCAGGCGCTCGAGCACCGGGGCGACGAGATCGACAACGACATCGCCGCCCGCCTCGAGCGATCGTTCATCACGCCCTTCGACCGGGAGGACATCCACGAGCTCTACGTGCGCCTCGACGACATCGTCGACGGCATCCAGGAGGCGGCCGAGACGGTCGTCATCTACGCCATCGACACCCCCACCGACGAGGCCCGGCGGCTGGCGGGGATCATCGCGGCCCAGGCCGAGCAGCTCCTGGAGGCGCTCCGCAAGCTCGACCACCTCGAGAAGGCGGGGATGCACCTCAAGGCCGTGCACGACCTGGAGAACGAGGCGGACGGGCTGTCCCGGTCGGCGATCGGGCGTCTCTTCCGGGACGGGGGCGACCCGCTCAACGTCATCAAGATGCGTGATCTCTATAACACCCTCGAGGAGACGATCGACGCGGGCGAGGACGCGGCGGAGGTCCTGGAGCGGATCGCCGCCAAGCACCAGTAGGTTGGGTGCGCGGCGGACCAGCGGCCGGGCCGACGCGGGCCGCGGACCGGCGGCTGCGGCCCGCAGTCGCGATCAGGCCGGCCGGCGGAAGACGTACCCGACGCCGCGCACGGTCTGGACCGTGGCCGGGGCGGCCGGCTCAGGCTCGATCGCCGTGCGCAGCCAGTGGACGTGCACGTCGACCGTGCGCGTCTCGCCCGCGTAGTCATAGCCCCAGACCCGCTCCAGGAGCTGCTCCCGGCTGAAGACCTGCCCCGGGTGGCGCAGCAGGAACGCCAGGAGCTCGAAGACCTTCGGCTTCATCGCGACCTGGACGCCGTCGCGCAGGAGGCGGTGGCCCGCCAGGTCGACGGTCAGGTCGCCCAGGGCAACGCTTGTCGGCCCCTCCTCGATCCGCACGTCGGTTCGACGCAGGAGGGCCCGGATACGGGCCGTCAGCTCACGCAGGCTGAAGGGCTTCGTGACGTAGTCGTCGGCGCCAAGCTCCAGGCCGAGGACCTTGTCGAGCTCGGAGCTCTTCGCCGTAAGCATGAGGATCGGAACGCCCGACTCCTGGCGGATGATCCGGCAGACCTCGATCCCCGACAGCTCGGGCAGCATGAGGTCGAGCAGGACGATGTCGGGGCGATCCTCCCGAAACCGGGCGAGGGCCTCCCGTCCATCGGACGCCGTGACGACCCTGAAGCCGTCGGCGTCGAGCGCGTCGGCCAGGGTCTCGCGCAGGGTCGGCTCGTCGTCGACGACGAGGATCGTGCGGGCCATCACCACACAGGATAGACGGGCTCCCGATCGACGCCGTCCGGGGCGCCCACCGAAGGCCTGCCCGGCTGCGGCCCCCTATCCGGGCGACTCCTCCTCCAGGACACCAGCGGCACGGTCCAGGCGAGCCAGCGTCCGCTCGCGCCCCAGAGCAACCATCGACTCGAAGAGGGGCGGGGTGGCGATCTTCCCGGTGAGTGAGACGCGGATGGCCATGAACAGGTCGCCCGGCTTCCAGCCGTTCGCCTCCGCGACCCCGCGGAGAACGCCCTCGAGCCCCTCGACCGTGAAGCCCTCGGGGCCCGCGGCGTCGATCGCCCGGCTCGCTGCGCCCAGGCCCGCGCGCGCCGTGTCGCGCTCCCAGCGCCTGGGGACGAGGACCTCGGGGTCGAGGTCGACGGCCTCCTTGAAGAGGAAACCCAGGACGTCGCCGATCGCCCCGAGGACCGGCAGCCGCTCGCGGACCAACGGCAGGAGCGCCATGATCTCTGCGCGGTCCGGCTTCCGGTCGATCCGGCCGGCCGCCCAGGCCGCCTCCAGGAACGGGGCCAGCCGGTCGGCGAGGTCGTCGTCAGCGAGGCGCCGGATCCACTGACCATTGAGCCACTCCAGGCGGGCCCGGTCGAAGACGGCGCCGCCCTTCTGGACAGCCCCCAGGTCGAAGCGCTCGACGATCTCAGGGAGCGAGAGAACGTCCTCTTCGGTCCCCGGCGACCAGCCGAGATAGGCCAGGTAGTTGACCAGGGCCTCCCTCACGAAGCCCTCGGCGACGTAGTCCTTCACGGCTGTCTGGCTCTTGCGCTTGCTCATCTTCGTGCGGTCCGCGTTGAGGATGAGCGGCAGATGGGCGAAGACCGGCTGCGGGTGGCCGAGCGCCCGGAACAGGAGGATGTGCTTCGGGGTGTTGGAGAGATGGTCCTCGCCGCGGATCACGTGGGTGATCTCCATGGCGGCATCGTCCACGACCACCGTGAAGTGGTAGAGCGGCGTGCCGTCGGCCCGCATGATCACGAGGTCGCCCCCGAGGGCGGCGGCATCGATCTCGACCTGCCCACGGACAAGGTCGTCGAAGCCCACGACGCCAGGCTGGACGCGAAACCGGATCGCAGCCCGGCGGCCCGCCGCCACGCGGGCGGCGCGCTCGGCTGCGGTCAACGCCGCGCAGCGGCCCACGTAGCGCGGCGGGAGCTTCGCCGCCTCCTGCGCCCTGCGGTCGGCATCGAGCTCCTCGGGGGTGCAGTAGCAGGGGTACGCCAGGTCCTGCTCCACGAGCCGGGCGGCAGCGTCCGCGTAGCGGGGCAGACGAGCCATCTGGTGGTACGGGCCGAACGGCCCGCGCTCCTCGCGCCCGCCGGCGGCGGGTCCTTCGTCCCACTCGATGCCGAGCCAGTGGAGATGCTCGAGGATGTCGTGCTCGAACTCGGCAGTCGAGCGAGCCTGGTCGGTATCCTCCATGCGGAGGACGAACGTCCCGCCGACGCGGCGAGCGACGAGGTAGTTGAAGAGCGCCGTGCGGGCCGTCCCGATGTGGAGCGCACCGGTGGGGCTGGGGGCGATGCGAACACGAACTCCGATCATCCCGCCAGTCTACGGTGGGCCGAGGTTGGGCAACCGGCCGCGCAGGGCGACCCGGGAGCGGGACCTCAGGACCGGCGGACGCCCTCCGGGACGTGGTGGAAGAGCGCGGCATCCGCCTCGCCCCGCAGGACGTGGACCAGGCCGGCCGGCCGCAGGCCCAGCGTCGCCCGACCGAACGGTCCGTCCAGCGTCACGGCGTCGAGCGACGCCGAGCGGGCAAGGATCGTCACGTGGGCGCCCGGCGTGAGGCCCCGGGCCTCGAGATACGAGAGCAGCGCCAGGTCTTCCGCGGCGGCTGCGGTGATGCGGTAGATCGTCGCCCGCTCGCCGGCCTCGAGGTCCGCGAGCGGCATCCCGGGGGGTCGCCGGTTGGCTGCAGCGAGGTCGATCGGGTTGCCGTGCGGGCAGGTCTCCGGGTGACCCAGGAGCTCGTCGAGCCGAGCCTCCACGAGAGGGGAGATGGCGCCCTGAAGTCGAGCTGCCTCGACGTTCGACTCGGCCCAGCCGAGGCCGACCACGGTCGTCAGGAGCCATTCGAGCAGGGCATGACGCCGGAAGATCGTGTCGGCGGCGGCCAGGCCGGCCGGGGTGAGGCCAAGCTCGCGCCCGTCACCCTGCGCCACGAGCCCGTCCGCGGACAGGCGCCGGACCATCTCGCTCGCGGCCTGCGTCGTCACCCCGACCTGGCGGGCGAGGTGCGCAGTCGTGATCCGGCACCCGTCGCCGACCGCGATACGCAGCGCGAGGAGATACTCCTGGGCGGCACTCGACAGGTCGGTAGAGTCACGACGCGGCACCGGGGGATCGTACCGCGACCAGACCCTCAGGAGCAGCTCAGCCGACGAGCTCGCCGACGGGGACGAGATCGAACTCCGCGATCGTCTCGGCGGCAATCCGACCGTGAGCGTCGAGGGCGACGGGGCGGTGGTAGCGGGAGAGGACCCGGAGGGCATGTCCCTCGAGGAGGCCCGCGAGGCGGAGCGCCTCGATGGTGACCGACCAGCCGGCGCGGTCGAACCCACTGCCGTCCTCGACCTTGACCGCCAGCGCCGAGCCCCGCGTGCCCGATCTCGGGTCGGGCAGGACCGCGATCCCGCGCAGGCCCTCCATGCCGGCCTTCGAGACGACGCGCCGGGGAAGGGCCTTCATGAGCGACGTGTCCAGCCGGTCGCGCGTCCCGGCGACCATCTCCGGGTGGGCGACCATGGCGTCCCGGATCGCCTCGAGCGCGGGGACGAGCCCGGACTGCCCATCCTCGGTGGCGCCGGACTGCGGGTCGGCCAGCAGGCCGAACGCCCGTGCGACGGCCGTGAGCGGGAACGCGTACGTCTCGATCCCGCACCCGTCGACGGCGCTGACGAGGTGGTCCGGGTCGGCTCCGAAGACCCGCGCCACGGCGGAACGGACAGCGACCTGGACCGGATGGTGGGGCTGCCAGTAGTCCTCCAGGCTCAGGTCCCCCAGCCGTGCGAGCAGGAGCATCGCGGCGTGCTGCCCGGAGCACATGTGGCGGATCGCGCCGGCCCGTTCGCCGTCCCGCGCCAGGCGAGCCGAGGTCAGCTCGTCGAGCGGCGCTCCTTCGGTGCCGCAGGCAAGGAGCGCCTGCGTGACGCCGGAGCGCCGGAACACGGCCTGGAGCGTTCGGACGTGGAGGTCCTCCCCGGAGTGCGAGCTCGCCATGACGGCAAGCTCCGCCGGCAACAGGCCAAACTCGCGAACCCCGCCGGCCTCGACGAGGGAGATGAGGGTGAAGGGCTTCGCGGAGGAACGGAGTGTCACCACCGTCTCCGGGTCGCCCGCCACGTGGGTCACCAGGCCGGACCCATCGACGCGCACGACGTGGCCGCGGTGGGCGCTCTCCACGACCCCCCCGCGGACCTGGCGGGCAAGGACCGGCGGGGCCCGACGCGGACCCCGCGACGCGGCGCTGGTGGACACGCGACGGGTTGCTCGGGAGGCGCGGGCGGGCGACATCGTGGCCCGAGGATAGCGCGGGGATTGTCCTCCGGGGCGCCCGGCGCGCAGAGGCGCGTCAGTCAGGCCTTCACGCCGAAGCCCGGCCACGGCGAGTCGGCCGGATCGGCCACCGCCCCGGCCCCGACGCCCGGCCGGGGGACCCGGGCCGGTGCTAGGATCGCCAGGGTCGGACGCCCCCGTCCCGGGCTGCCGGCCGTGCCGAACGCCCGCTCCAGCCCGAGGTGCGCGCCCGTGTCCGACATCCCCGTCCCGCCGAACCTCCACCTCTCGGAGCATCCCGCCGTGCTCCACAAGCTCGCCATCCTGCGGGACCAGGAGACCGAGCCCAAGAAGTTCCGCGAGGTCGTCCGCGAGCTCTCATGGCTCCTCGGCTACGAGGCCCTCGCCGACGCCCGCCTGGGTCCGCTCCGCGTGCGCACGCCACTCGAGGAGATCGACGCCCACGAGCTCGGCGACCGGATCGGCCTGGTCCCGATCCTTCGGGCCGGGCTCGGCATGGTCGATGCCATGCTTGAGCTCATGCCGACCGCGGAGGTATGGCACCTGGGGCTCTTCCGCGACGAGCGGACCCTGCGCCCGGTGGAGTACTACAACAAGCTCCCCGACTCGGCGACCGTCGACCTGTGCCTGATCCTGGACCCCATGCTGGCGACCGGCGGCTCCGCGACCGCGGCCATCGACGTCCTCAAGCGCTGGGGCGCGGCACGGATCAAGCTCATCAATCTCATCGCGGCTCCCGAGGGCGTGGCGGCAGTCAGCGCGGCGCACCCCGACGTGACGATCCACTGCGCAGCCCTCGACCGGTGCCTCAATGACAAGGGCTACATCCTGCCGGGCCTCGGCGACGCCGGCGACCGGCAGTTCGGGACCGGCGGCAGGTGAGCTCGGAGTCGACCCAACAGCCACGCATGGTCCTGGCCACCCTGGAGAGCCGCGTCGAGGGGGCGCGGTAGGACGATCTGCGTCGAGCCTTCGCAGAGGCGCTGGCGATGCCGGAACCGGGGCTCGTCCTGACGTATCTCGTGCAGGTGAGGGTCGGATCCCACGCTGTAGCGGATCGTCACTCCGTGGCGAGACCCTGCGGCGCTCGAGGCGATGCGCCCCGCCGGACCACCCACGCGGTCCCGCAGCGTTCCGCGCGGCGGGGGGGGGCGAAGCGTCGCTCCTCGTCGCAAGTGTCGAGGGGCTCCACGAGCCCGAGGGCTGACGGCCCGTCGAGATCCTCGCCCGTCGCTTCACCCAGCGCCGGAGGCCGTTCGCCTTCGACCTGCGCTCCAGCGTGACAGCCACACCATGATCGGCCCGGACAGGACGATCAGGACGGCAAACGGCAGGAACCCGAGCGCATAGGCCGTCGGCCCGCCGATGAGCCCGGTCGCGAAGCCCATGACCGGCGGGATGACGAACCCGCCCAGGGCGCCAAGTCCGCCGACCCAGCCGGACGCTCCGCCCACGGCGTCGGGGACGTAGTCTGGCAGCAGCTTGAACACGATCGCGTTCTGGAGGCCCATCCCGAGGCCGACCGCGAGGGTGGCGCCGACCGAGACCCAGAACGAGCTCGAGAACGCGAGTACGAGCGTCCCGGCCAGCATCAGGACGAAGTTGCCGGGCAGCGCGTAGCGGATCGAGACGCGGTCGGAGAGCAGGCCGCCGGGAACCCTGATCAGGGCCGACACGAGTGCGAAGCCGGCGGTCAGGAGGCCGGCGTCGCGCAGGGCCGAGCCGTACATCGCGTTCCAGTAGGTGGGCAGCCACGAGGTGAAGGCGAGAAACCCGCCGAATGACAGGAAGTAGAAGAACACCAGCGCCCAGGTGGCCGGGATCGCCGCCGCGTGGCCCAGCCCGGCGACCGCGCTGCCCTTCGGGACCAGCTCGCTGCCGCCGAGATCGGCGACCCGCGTCGGGTCCACCACCTCCCCCCGCGCGCGCAGCTGGAACCAGGGCGCGTCCCGGATGAACAGGCCGTACACGATGGTGACGCTCAGCAGGATGGCGAACCACACGCTGTAGGCGCCGAGGATCCCCATCGAGCCCACCGCCACCGGCAGGGCCATCGAGGACAGGCCGGGACTCGTGTTGCCGAGACCGGCGTACACGCCCAGGGCCCCTCCCTGGGCCTTCCTCGGGAACCAGTAGGACACCTGCGCGATCCCCACCGAGAAGGTGGCGATCCCGCAGCCGATCAGCGCGCCGAGCAGGAGAAGGACGGGGTACGTGCCGGCCATCCGATCGGGGTAGGAGGTCGCGAGCAGGCCCAGCAGGCCGAGGACCCCGACGTTGGTCAGCGCAAGCAGCACCAGGAAGGGCCGTTTGCCACCCACCCGGTCAACTGCCGCCCCGAACGGGATCCGCAGCAGCGAGCCGGTCAGCGCCGGGATGGCTGCCAGGATGCCGGCCTCGAACGGGGACAGGCCGAGAACATCCGTGAACCTCGGCACCATCGGCCCGAAGATCGCGACCCCGGCAAAGCCGCCGAAGAATCCGAGCGTGGCAAGCAACAGTGCCTGGGAGCGGCTGCCGCGGGTCGACATCGCTCCGGGCCCGCCTGACCCTCCGGCGGCTGCTCCGCTCGTTGCCTGCACCGGGGTCATCGTGGCGAAGCTCCTTGGTGCTCAAGGCCGGGGGACGTGCAGGCCCATGGGACTTGATTGCCATGATTATAATCACCTCTATGACCTCCGCGGGCGACTCGCACCCGCTCCTCGCGGCCGAGAGCCGCAGCGCGCTCCTGGCGCTGCTGCGCCGGGCCGGCCGGCCGATGTCCGTGAGGGAGGCCGCCGAGCGGATCGGCCTCCAACCCAGCACGACGAGGTTTCACCTGGACCTGCTCGTGTCGGCCGGGATGGTCGGGCGGACCGCCGAGCGTCGTGCGACCGTCGGCCGGCCCAGGATCCGGTACTCCGCCCGTGCCAGCGATGTGGCTGCCCGACCCGATGATTTCGAGGGGCTCGCGGGCGCGCTGGCGGGCCAGGTGTCGGGCAGCCCTGATCCGGTTGCCGCGGCCCGCGAGGCCGGACGACGCTGGACGGACGCCCTCGGCGTGCGTACCGGCGCCGAGCCGTCGACACCAGGTGCAGCCGTCGATGCCACCGTGGACCTGATGGACCGGCTCGGCTTCGCGCCCGACCGCCCGCCTGGGGACCAGCAGATCCACCTGCGGAGGTGCCCGTTCGAGGTCGTCGCTCGCGCGCACCGCAGTGTCGTCTGCGGCGTCCATCAGGGCATGCTCGAGGAGACGTTCCGACGGCTCGGCGGGGCCGTGGAGGTCGAGCATCTCCACCCGTTTGCGGTGGACGAGCCGCTGCTGTGCGTGGTCGACCTTCGCGCGCGCCCCGGGTCCGATGCCCATCCGCACCGGCCCGGCGGCCCGGAGGGCACAACGCTCCCCGCGCGGGCCGGACGGCGTCGGTCGGCCCGGTCACGGGGCCACGCCGATGCCTGATCGCCGCACGGGAATGGGCGCCGATGTCCTCATCCGCTCGCTGCTGCGTACCCGACGCCTGCTCCAGAAGGACGCCGTCTCGGACGACCTGCGCACGATCACGCACCAGGGCGGCCGCGATTCCGACGCCTTCTATCGGGACCGCTGGACCCACGACCGGATCGTGCGCTCCACGCATGGCGTGAACTGCACCGGCTCCTGTTCGTGGAAGGTCTACGTCAAGGACGGGATCATTGCCTGGGAGACACAGGCGACGGACTACCCGTCCGTCGGGCCCGACTCGCCCGAGTACGAGCCGCGCGGATGCCCGCGTGGCGCGGCGTTCTCCTGGTACACCTACTCTCCCACCCGGGTCCGATATCCGTACATCCGCGGCGTCCTGCTGGAGCTGTACCGGGACGCGAAGGCGCGGCTGGGCGATCCCGTGGATGCCTGGGCCGACATCGTGGGAGACCCGGAGCGACGCGGCCGGTATATGCAGGCGCGCGGCAAGGGCGGCCTGGTCCGCGTGGACTGGGAAGAGGCTCTCGAGATCGTGGCCGCCGCCCAGGTTCACACGATCAAGGCGTGGGGCCCGGATCGCATCGCCGCCTTCTCGCCCATCCCCGCGATGTCGATGGCTTCGTATGCCGCGGGGGCCCGCTACAACGCCCTGATCGGGGGCAGCGTGATGTCGTTCTACGACTGGTACGCAGACCTCCCCATCGCGTCACCGCAGGTGTTCGGCGACCAGACCGACGTGCCCGAATCCGCGGACTGGTGGAACGCCTCGTACCTGGTGATGTGGGGCTCGAACATCCCGGTCACGCGGACCCCGGATGCTCACTTCATGACCGAGGCCCGTTACCGCGGCCAGAAGGTCGTGGTCGTCAGCCCCGACTACGCCGACAACACGAAGTTCGCCGACGAGTGGCTGGCCGCCCAGCCGGGCACCGACGGCGCGCTGGCCATGGCGATGGGGCACGTGATCCTGCGCGAGTTCTTCGTCGAGCGCCGGGTGGGCCGGTTCCACGACTACGTCCGGACCTACACCGATCTTCCGTTCCTGATCACCCTGCGCGAGCGCGAGGACGCCCCGGGCGCGTACGTCCCCGATCGCTTCCTGACGGCCGCGGACCTCGGCCGGGATGGCGAGGGCGACGCATGGCGCACCGTCCTGCTGGATGCGGGGACGGGCGAGGCGGTCGTCCCGAACGGCAGCCTCGGCGACCGGTACACGGCATCCGGGATGGGGCGCTGGAACCTCGACCTGCAGGGCGTCGACCCGGCCCTCTCGATGCTCGGCAGCGGCGAATCGGTCGCCGTGGACCTTCCCCGCTTCGACGTCAACGACGGACCCAACGAGGGCGGCTCGGTCATGCACCGGGGCGTCCCCGTCCGGACGATCGGCGGGCGTCTCGTCACCACCTCGTTCGACCTGCTGCTGGCCCAGTACGGGGTGAACCGGCCGGGCATGCCCGGCGAATGGCCCGCGGGATACGACGATCCGGCCCCCTACACGCCCGCCTGGCAGGAGGAGATCACGTCGGTCCCCGCCGCGACGGTGACCAGGATCGCCCGCGAGTTTGCCGACAACGCGGAGCGCTCCGGCGGGCGCTCGATGATCGTCATGGGCGCCGGGACGAACCACTGGTTCCACTCCGACCAGATCTATCGCTCCATGCTCGCCCTCACCACGCTTACCGGCTGCCAGGGCGTCAACGGCGGCGGCTGGGCCCACTACGTCGGCCAGGAGAAGGTCCGCCCGTTCACGGGCTGGGCGCAGCTCGCCTTCGCCCTCGACTGGGTCCGCCCGCCGCGCCAGATGGCCGGCACCGCCTTCTGGTACCTCGCCTCCGACCAGTGGCGGTACGACGGGTTTGGCGCCGACGAGCTCGCGACGCCCCTCGGCCGCGGCCTGTTCAAGGGCCGCGCGCTGGCCGACACCCTCGTCCAGGCCACGCGCATGGGCTGGCTGCCCTCGTATCCGACGTTCGACCGCAACCCGCTGGACCTCGTGGCGGAGGCGGAGGCGGCCGGGCTGGACCCGGTGTCCCACACCGTGGAGCAGCTGA
Organism: uncultured Chloroflexia bacterium; assembly: GCA_963698595.1. Classification (GTDB taxonomy): domain Bacteria; phylum Chloroflexota; class Limnocylindria; order Limnocylindrales; family CSP1-4; genus CTSoil-043. The sequence goes on along the minus strand of CAVORL010000006.1, from coordinate 265,223 downwards.
AGACGGGTGCCCTCCGGTTCGCGTCCGAGGACCCGGACGCCCCGCAGAACTTCCCGCGCGTGCTGACCGTCTGGCGGGCGAACCTGCTCGGCTCGTCCGGCAAGGGCAACGAGTACTTCCTGCGGCACCTGCTCGGGACGGACGCCTCGCTGCGAGCAGATCCGACGCCGCCTGAGCGCCGGCCGGTCGAGGTCGCGTGGCACGAGCAGGCGCCGGAAGGCAAGCTCGACCTGCTCGTGTCGCTCGACTTCCGGATGACGTCCACGGGGCTGTTCTCGGACGTGCTCTTCCCGGCCGCGACGTGGTACGAGAAGGACGATCTCTCGTCCACGGACATGCACCCGTTCGTCCACGCGTTCAGCGCGGCGATCAGACCGCCGTGGGAGACGCGGAGCGACTACGACACGTTCGTGGCACTGTCCCGCGTGTTCACCCCCATGGCGGCCCGTCACCTCGGGGTGCGGCGGGACCTGGTCGCGTTCCCGCTCCTGCACGACACGCCGGGCGAGACGGCCCAGCCCGGCGGACGCGTGCTCGACTGGCGCCACGGCGAATGCGAGGCGGTGCCGGGGAAGACGATGCCCAACCTGGTGGTCGTCGAGCGCGACTATGGCGCGGTGGCCGAGATGATGGTGGCCCTGGGGCCCAAGGTCGAGACAGCCGGCACCCTGGTCAAGGGCGTCGCGCTGAAGCCGGTCGAGGAAGTCGAGGCGCTCAAACGGCTGTGCGGGACGGTGCGCGGCGGCATCGCCGACGGACGCCCGTCGCTGGCCCGCGCGAACCAGGCGTGCGAGGCGATCCTCGCGCTGTCGGGGACGACGAACGGACGCCTGGCCACGGCCGGGTTCGAGCAGCTCGAGCAGCGGACCGGCCGGCCCCTCGCGGACCTGGCGCGGGACCAGGCGGGCCGCCGGGTCACCTTCGCCGACACCCAGGCCGGGCCGCAGCCGGTCATCACCTCGCCGGAGTGGTCGGGAAGCGAGCACGGCGGCCGCCGCTACTCGCCGTTCACCATCAACGTCGAGCGGCTCAAGCCGTGGCACACGCTGACCGGCCGGCAGCACCTCTTCCTGGACCACGACTGGATGGCCGAGCTGGGCGAGCAGCTGCCGACCTACCGCCCGCCGCTCAACATGGCCCGCATCTTCGGGCCGCAGGACGGCGCGGGCGAGGGCGCGGAGGTGACCGTCCGGTACCTGACGCCGCACTCCAAGTGGTCGATCCACTCGGAGTACCAGGACAACCTGTTCATGCTCAGCCTGTCACGCGGTGGACCGGACCTGTGGATGAGCCAGGAGGACGCCGCCCGGATCGGGGTCCGGGACAACGAGTGGATCGAGGCCTACAACCGCAACGGCGTCGTGGTCGCGCGGGCGGTCGTGACCCACCGGATGCCGCAGGGGACGGCGTACATGTACCACGCGAAGGACCGCACGATCGACACCCCGAAATCGGAGCTGAGCGGCCGTCGCGGTGGCATCCACAACGCACTGACCCGCCTGCTGATCAAGCCCAGCCACCTGATCGGCGGGTATGCCCAGCTGTCCTACGGCTTCAACTACTACGGCCCCACCGGCAACCAGCGCGACGAGGTCACCGTGATCCGGCGCCGCTCGCAGGACGTCGAGTACTGATGCGCGTGATGGCCCAGCTGGGCATGGTCATGAACCTAGACAAGTGCATCGGCTGTCACACCTGCTCGGTCACCTGCAAGCAGGTCTGGACCAACCGGGCGGGCGTCGAGTACGCCTGGTTCAACAACGTCGAGACGAGACCGGGACAGGGGTACCCGCGCGGCTACGAGGACCAGGACCGCTGGGAGGGCGGCTGGGTCCGGACCAGGGGCGGCTCCCTCGAGCTCAGGGCCGGTGGCCGCGTCAAGCGCCTGCTCCGGATCTTCAGCAACCCGACCCTGCCCAGCCTCAACGACTACTACGAGCCCTGGACCTACGACTACGACACGCTCATCAACGCTCCCGCGCAGGCGGACGTGCCCGTCGCGCGCCCGGAGTCCCTGATCACCGGCGAGCCCATGCAGATCCGCTGGTCGGCGAACTGGGACGACGACCTCGGCGGCGCCCCGGAGCTGGCCCCCGCAGACCCGATCCTGCGCCGCATCGGGGACCGCGTGAAGCTCCAGTTCGAGCAGGCCTTCATGTTCTACCTGCCCCGGATCTGCGAGCACTGCCTGAACCCGTCGTGTGTGGCCAGCTGCCCGTCGGGGGCGATGTACAAGCGGGCCGAGGACGGGATCGTCCTCGTGGACCAGGACGGCTGTCGCGGCTGGCGCATGTGCGTCTCGGGCTGCCCGTACAAGAAGGTCTATTTCAATCACCGCACCGGCAAGTCCGAGAAGTGCACGTTCTGCTATCCGCTGGTCGAGGCCGGACAGCCCACGATCTGCTCCGAGACGTGCGTCGGGCGGCTTCGCTATCTCGGGCTGTTCCTGTACGACGCGGATCGCGTCCTCGAGGCCGCATCGGTCGAGGATCCGCGCGATCTGCTCGAGGCGCAGCGATCGCTGATCCTCGATCCCGAGGATCCTGCGGTGATCGCCGCGGCCCGGGCGGCCGGGATCGCCGAGGACTGGCTGGAGGCCGCTCGCCATTCCCCGGTGTACGCGCTGGCGAACCGCTACCGGGTCGCGCTTCCGCTCCACCCGGAGTACCGGACGATGCCCATGGTCTGGTACATCCCGCCGCTGTCCCCGGTGGTTGACGCTCTCACCGGGACCGGGTTCGACGGCGAGGATCGCCCGACGCTGTTCGCGGCGATCGACGCGCTGCGGATCCCGGTTGAGTACCTGGCCGAGCTGTTCTCCGCTGGGGACCCGGCACCCGTCGTGGGCAGCCTCCGGATCCTCGCCGCGATGCGGGCGCATATGCGGCGGATCAACCTCGAGGAGGCGCCGGACGAGACGATCGCCACCTCGGTCGGCTTCAGTGGCCGGGCCCTCGAGGACCTTCACCGACTGCTGGCGATCGCGAAGTACGAGGATCGCTACGTCATCCCCTCCACCCACGCCGAGGTGGGCCGGGCGCTGGGCGAGGCGGCCGGGTGCAGCCTCGACTACGCGGGCGGGCCCGGGATGGGCGGCGCGGGTCCGTTCGGGGAGGTCCCGACGACACCGGTCTCGGTGGAGTCGCTCCTCCTCACCTGGCAGCGGGCGGAGTCCGGCGGGCATGTGGACCTGCCCGAGAGCCGGGGCGCGGTGGAGCTCCGGACGGGGGGTGCAGATCCGGCCGGAGCAGGTCACGGGCCCGCATCTGCCCCACCGGCCACCGGTGCCGCAGTTCCCACCCCGACCGAGGATCACGGAGGCAGCGAGCGATGAAGCCGCGACTCTCCGCCGAGGACCGCGCACTTGCCCTCGCTGCGATCTCGCGGCTGCTGCTCTACCCGGACCCTGTCCAGCTGGGGCAGGTCCCCGTGCTGAGGACAGCCGGCGAGTCCCTGCCCCGCGCCATCGGGGATCCGCTGCTGCGGCTCGTCGCGCACCTCGAGACCACGCCCCTGCTGACGCTCCAGGCCGACTACGTGGCGACGTTCGACCTGCGGCGGCGGAACTGCCTCTACCTCACGTACCACCTCAACGGCGACACCCGGCGTCGGGGCATCGCACTGTGGCGGTTCCTCGACCTGTACCAGCAGCGCGGCTACGCGATGGCCGACGGCGAGCTGGCCGACTTCCTGCCGGCCCTGCTGGAGCTGGTCGCCGAGACCCCGTCCGACGACAGGGCCCCGCTCGACCTGCTCCTCGCACACCAGGCTGGGATCGCCGTGCTCCGCCACTCGCTCGAGGATGACGGCTCGCCGTACGCCGATGCCGTGTCGGCGCTCGAGGCCGTGCTGCCCCGCCCCAGCGCCGCGGCCCTGGAGCTCGCCCGTCGGCTCGAGGCCGACGGACCGCCGGCCGAGCGGGTCGGGCTGGAGCCGTTCAGCCCGGTCGAACCCCAGCAGACGCGACCATGAGCACGGCGCTGTGGGTCGTGCTCCCGTACCTCTGCCTCACGTTGTTCGTGGCCGGCCACCTCTGGCGTTATCGGTACGACCAGTTCGGATGGACGACGCGCTCATCCCAGATCTTCGAGAGCCGTCAGCTCGCCTGGGCCGGCCCCCTGTTCCACTTCGGCATCCTGGGTGTCCTCGGCGGCCACGTCGTCGGGCTGCTGATCCCGGCCTCGGTGACCGGCGCAATCGGCATCTCCGAAGGCCTCTACCACTCGATCGCAGCGGTCGCGGGCAGCATCGCGGGCCTGATGACGATCACCGGCCTCATCCTCCTGGTCCGCCGCCGCGCGCTCACCCTGTCGGTGTTCAGGGTCACGACCCGCATGGACATGACGATGTACCTGGTGCTGGGGGCCGTGATCGCGGTCGGTACGTTCAACACCATCGGCATCAACCTGCTGGGCCCGGGCCACGACTACCGCGCTGACGTCGCAGTCTGGCTCCGCAGCGTGCTCCTGCTCCAGCCCGACCCCGGGCTCATGGCGTCGGCGCCCCTGACGTTCCAGCTCCACGCGTTGCTCTCGCTTGCGCTGCTCGCCCTGTGGCCGTTCACGCGGCTGGTCCACGTGTTCAGCGTTCCGCTGGCATACGTCGCCCGGCCGTACATCGTGTACCGGACCCGGGATGCCAAGGCAGGCAGCCGCCGGCCGCCGCCCGGCTGGGAACAGCCAGGCTCCTGACCCGGCGCGGCGTCCCGCGCCTCGCTACCCGATGACGGCGGCGCCCGCGTCGCCGGCCGGACCTCTCGAGCGCCGCGCGGGAGCAGGGTGAAGCCCGCCCGAGGGCCGGCTTCAGCGCGTCAACGACGGGTCGGATCCGCTACCTGACGGCCTCGTCGGCACGGTCGAGGGCGGCGTCGATGATGGCGAAGCCCTCGCCCAGCTGCTCCTCGTTGATGCAGAGCGGCGGGTTCGTGTGGATCGAGTTGTTCACGACCATCGTGTAGAGGCCGTGGTCGCGGAGGTACTTCCCGACCGCCTTCATCTCGTCGGATGTCCCGTTGAAGCCGGTCATCGGGGTGAACGGATCGTGGCGGCGGACGAGGTCGATGACCCCGAAGAGGCCTAGGCTGCGGTGCGTCCCGACGCACGGGTGCTTCGCGGCAAGGGCCTCGTGGTGGCCGCGCAGGACCTCTCCCATGCGCGCCGAGTTCCCGACAAGGCCGTCCTCCTCGTAGACCCCGATCGTGGCCAGCGCGGCGGCCAGGCTGACCGGGTGGCTGCTGTAGGTCAGCCCCCCGTAGTACATCTTCGAGTCGAACGCCTCGGCGATGTGGTGGCGCATGGCGACGGCGCCCAGCGGCAGGTAGCTCGACGTGAGGCCCTTGGCCATCGTCATCAGGTCCGGCACGACGCCCCAGTGATCCACTCCGAACCACTTCCCGGTGCGGCCGAAGCCGGCCATCACCTCGTCGGCAACCATGAGGATCCCGTAGCGGTCGCAGATCTCGCGGACGCCCTGCAGGTACCCGTCGGGCGGGATGAGGATCCCGTTCGTCCCCACGACCGTCTCCAGGAAGACGGCTGCGATCGTGTTCGGGCCCTCGTACTGGATGACGTCCTCCAGGCCCTGGAGGGCTTCGCCCACCGGGCGAGGATCACGCTCGCCCCAGCGGTGCGTGTCCGGGTACCGCACCACGCCGTAGATGGCCGGCTCGTTCGCCCACCGACGCGGGTCGCCGGTGAGGGTGTTCGCCCCGAGCGTCGCCCCGTGGTAGCTCCGGTAGCGGGCGAGGAGCTTGGTCCGCCCGGTGTAGTGGCGCGCCAGCTTGATCGCGTTCTCGACGGCCTCGGCGCCGCCGAGCGTGAAGAAGACCTTGTCCATGTCGCCCGGGAGGATCTCGGCCATCTTCGTGCCGAGTCGCGCCCGGACCTCCGTCACGAACGCCGGCTGGACGTACTGCAGCCTTGTCGCCTGGGCCGTGATCGCGTCGATCACGCGGCGGTCGCCGTGCCCGATGTTGACCGACATCAGCTGGCTGTTGAAGTCGATGATGCGACGGCCCTCGGGCGTGTAGAGGTAGATCCCCTCCGCGTGGTCGATCGCGATCGGGTCGAGGGAGCCCTGGACCGACCAGCTGAAGAACGTGTGGGCCCGCGAGAGGCGGACGATCTCCTCCGACGTCATCCGGTCGGTCGCGGGCATGGCGCTCATGGGTCACCTCTCGCGTCGGCGTGCCCGCGCGGAAGGCCGCGGGACCGTGTCGACATCCTGCCTGGTTTGCATGGCGGACAGCTGCGGCGCGCAGGGGACTCTGCGTCGGCCAGGCCACCGTGGGTCGCATTAGACCACAGGCCGCCCCGCCGGCGGCGGCCTGCGCGGCCGATGGCGGACGGCGTCACGGCGCCGGGCCCAGCGTGCTTGGTGGCGACCGATCAGGTCCGTCCGGCAGGGACATCGGCCACCGAGTGGACTTGCGCCGGAGCGCCAATTCGGCGACGATCTCATGAACGTCTCGCGACGCGGGCTTGCCCGGCTGGCTTCCGGGCGGTGGAGCCCGCCGCGTCCTGCCGCACGCTCCCAGAGGAGGCATCCCACGATGGTCATCGAGACCCCCGCGCAGCCCGCGACGCTGCCCATCCTGTCCCACTGGATCGCCGGCCGGCCGGTCGAGGTCCTGCCCGAGCAGACCGGCCCCATCTACAACCCGGCCACCGGGCAGGTCATCGCCCGCGTCCCGCGCGGCGGGGCCGCCGAGGTCGAGGTCGCCGTGGCGGCCGCGAAGGCTGCCTTCCCGGCCTGGCGCGACACGCCCCTCATCGCCCGCAGCGGGATCTTCTTCGCCTGGCGCGAGCTGCTCTTCCGCCACCGCGAGGAGCTGGCCGCCCTCATCACCCGCGACCACGGGAAGACGTTCCCCGACGCCTTCGCCGAGGTCATGCGGGGCCTCGAGACCGTGGAGTTCGCGGCGGGCCTGCCGGTCCACCTCGCCGGGATGATGACGCCGAACGTCGCCACCAACGTCGACGCCTTCACGCTGCGCGCCCCGCTCGGGGTCACCGCCGCGATCACGCCCTTCAACTTCCCGGTCATGGTCCCCATGTGGATCGTCCCGATCGCCCTCGCCTGCGGGAACACCGTCCTCCTCAAGCCCTCCAGCCACACCCCCGGCGCCACCCAGCTCCAGGCCGAGCTGTGGACGGAGGCCGGCGGGCCCGACGGCACGTTCAACGTGGTGTACGGCGGCCGGGAGGCCGTGACCGCCATCGTCGAGCATCCCGACATCCGGGCCATCCAGTTCGTCGGCTCCACCGCCGTCGGGCGCTACGTCTACGAGGAAGGCACCCGGCGCGGCAAGCGTGTCGGCGCCTACACCAGCGCCAAGAACGCGATGGTCGTCCTGCCCGACGCCGACATGGAGCTGACCGCCGACGCCGCCGTGGCATCCGGCTTCGGCTCCGCCGGCGAGCGCTGCATGGCCCAGACCCTCGTCATCGCCGTCGGCGACACCGCCGAGCGCCTGCGCCCGCTCATGCTCGAGCGGATCGCGAAGCTCAAGATCGGGCCCGGCATGGAGCAGGGCGTCGACATGGGCCCCATCTACACCCGCGAGCACCGCGAGTCGGTGATCCGCTGGATCGACATCGGCGAGGCCGAGGGGGCCGAGCTCGTCGTCGACGGGCGGCCCTTCGTCCACCCGGAGCAGCCCGAGGGCTACTTCCTCGGCGTGTCGCTCTTCGACCACGTCACGCCGGACATGAAGATCTACCAGGAGGAGATCTTCGGGCCGGTCCTCGGCATCGTCCACGCCACCACGTACGACGAGGCGCTCGGCCTCATCAACGGCCACCAGTACGCCAACGGGACCGCGATCTTCACGACCGACGGCGGCGCCGCCCGGCGCTTCAAGCTCGAAGTCGACGTCCCGATGATCGGGGTCAACGTGCCGATCCCGGTGCCGGCCGGGTACCTCTCCTTCGGCGGCTCGAAGGAGTCGGCCCTCGGCGACCTCGCCATGCGCGGCGAGGACGGGATCCGCTTCTTCACCCAGCAGAAGATGGTCACCGAGCGCTGGCCGGAGCCCGGCCGCCGCGGCGCCCTCTCCCTCGTCTTCCCCGGCAACAGCTGAGACCGCCTCCCGGCGGCGAGCCCGCCGGGCCACGACCACGCGAAGGGGCCCCTCCCGGAGGAGGGGCCCCTTCGATTCTGTTCCGGGTGGGGGTCACCGCGACCCCCGCCAGCCGGGCTCAGGCGCCCGGCGTGCCCGGCTCGGCCGCGGCGGCGTGGGGTGCCGCCTCGTCAAACTCCTGGCCCTTCGCCTTGATGAAGAAGGCCAGGACCCAGTACAGCACGAAGGCCACGATCAACGCGGCGATCCAGCTGTAGTCATAGAAGGGCTTGAGGCCGGAGATGATACCGTCGGCCGGGAACGGGCCGGCGGTGCCGGCGGGCGTGTAGGCGCCGCCGATGCCCACGAGGGCGCCGACGACGAGGGCGACGAGCGCCCGCCAGTTCCAGCCGCCGGCATAGCGGTAGATGCCGTCCGCACGGTAGAGGTCGGCCAGCTTGAGCTTCGTCCTGCGGATGAGCCAGTAGTCGGCGATCAGCACACCCGCGATGGCGCCGGTCAGGCCGCCATAGGTGCCGAGCCAGGTGAAGATGTACAGCTCCGGGGTAGCGAGCAGGTTCCAGGGCATGATCAGGATCCCGATGATGCCCGTGATGACCCCGCCGGTGCGGAAGCTGATCCTTCTCGGCCAGGCGTTCGAGAAGTCATAGGAGGGGCTCACGACGTTCGCTGCGACGTTCGTCGACAGCGTGGCGATCGCGAACGTGAACAGCATGAACACGACGATGAGCGCGTTGTCGATCCGGCTCACCAGCGCGGTCGGATCCCAGATCGCCTCGCCGTAGACGACGACGGTCGCCGACACGGTGAGGACGCCGAGGAGCGGGAACAGAGTCATCGTCGTCGGCAGGCCGGCCGCCTGGCCGACCGCCTGCTCGCGCTGGCTGCGGCCGAACCGGGTGAAGTCAGGCATGTTCAGCGAGAGCGTGGACCAGAAGGCGATCATGCCCATCAGCGAGATCGGGAAGACCGCCCAGAAGTCGGGGCCCCAACCGAGCTTCCCGGGCTGGTCGATGACCGGTCCGAGGCCGCCAGCCTGCACGACCATCCAGATCATCAGGCCCGTGAACACGACCACGAGGAACGGCGCCGCCCAGTTCTCGAAGCGCTTCACCGCGTTCATCCCGAAGAGGATGATCAGGATGTTGACGGCCCAGAAGACGAGGAAGCTCAGCCACATCGTCCAGGGCTGGGAGGCCGCGTCGCCGAGGCCGATCGAGATCCGGCCTGCATCCGTCCACCAGCTGTTCGCGCCGAATACCGCGGCCCCGATTCCGAACACGGCAAGGGCGCCGATCCAGGTCTGAATGCCGAACCACCCGCAGGCAACTCCGGCGCGCAGGAGGGCGGGCAGGTTGGCTCCCCATACGCCAAACGAGGCGCGGGCGACGACAGGGTACGGGATGCCGTACTTGGTGCCCGAGTGGCTGATCAGCAGCATCGGGATCAGGACGATCAGGTTGCCCAGGCCGATCGTGAGAACCGCCTGGACCCAGTCCATCCCGAGGGCGATCAGGCCGGCTGCGAGCGCCCACGACGGGATGTTGATGGACATGCCCACCCACAGGGCCAGGTAGTTGTAGGTGGTCCAGTTCCGCTTGGGCAGCGCGACCGGCGCCAGGTCCGCGTTGTGGAGCGCAGAGCCGTCCAGGGACGCGTCGACCTCCGGCCGCAGCTCGTGTCTCCCGTCGGGGTAGGCGATCTCCTCCATCGATGTCGTAGTCATCTGCTCCCTCCGCGATGATCTCTCAGGCGTTGATGGCATAGATCAGTCTTCGATTGTCGATGCTCGCTGCGGTGCCGCCCCGGCGCCTCCTCTCTCCCTCTCCCACTCGCTCGCGCGTCCGCATCCCGCCCAGCCCAGGATGACGGCCCGGCCCGCGTCCGCGCCCGACGAACGCTCGGCGCATACTAGTGCGCCCGCTCACGTGCGGCACATCGTTTTCGCCACGCCTGCCCCGCGGGAGACGCGCGCGCGCGTCGCGCGCAAGGCCGCGGAGGCGCTGGCAAGTGCGCGAGCTGCGTATCGGAGCACGCCCCCGGGCCACGTACAATGGGCGGGCCGCGTCGGTGGCGCGGCCTCACGGTCAACCTCCGCCGACAGGGGGGTACCAGCCATGATGGCCACCCGATCCGCGTCTGCCAGTCTCATCGCCGCAGCCGCGATCGCCGCGCTGCTTGCCGGCCTCACCGATCCCTCGCCGGCTGTCGCCGCGGACAGCGCGCCGCCGATCGCGGCCGCCCCGCTCGCGACGCCGCGCACGGGCGCGGTCGTCAACGGCCGAAACCCGTTCCGGGTGTCCTGGCCGGCCGCGACCGACGCCGGCGGGTCCGGGGTCGCCGCCTTCAGGCTGAGGCAGCGCATCGACGGAGGCTCGTGGGAACGTGTTCCTCTCTCGAGCAGGACTGCGCGCAGCGTGACGCTGGACCTCCGCCCGCCGCACGACTACCAGTTCGCCGTGCGGGCGGTCGACAGGGCCGGGAACGCGAGCTCGTGGGTCGCGGGCCCCGCCTTCCGCCAGCGCCGCGTGACCGAGACGACGGCCGATCTCGCCACGACGGCCGGCTGGGAGCTCCATGCGTCCACTCGCTACGTGGGCGGCCGCGGTCTCCGATCCGCCACCGCGGGCGCCTCGGCAGCTCTCACCTTCACCGGCAGCCAGGTCGCGTGGATCGCACGGCGCGGGTCGAACCGCGGATCGGCGGACGTCTTCATCGACGGCGTCCAGGTCGCCACGGTCGACCTCCACCGCGCAGCACCCGCTGCGAAGCGGATCGTCTTCCGCCACGCATGGCCGGCGAGCGGGGCGCACACGCTGCGCGTCCGGGTGGTCGGCACGCCCGGCCACCCGTACGTCGACATCGACGGCTTCGTCATCGTCGACGAGCCGCCGGCCGACCCGACGCTCGTCGGCGCCGGCGACGTCGCCTACTGCAGCCTCACCGGGGACGAGAAGACGGCCCGGCTCCTCGACCGGATCCCCGGCACGGTGTTCGTCGCCGGCGATGTCGCCTACCCGTCCGGCTCGAGGCGCCAGCTCGCGCGATGCTACGACCCCACGTGGGGCCGCTGGAAGCTGCGCACCTACCCGGCGCCCGGCAACCACGACTACGGCACGGCGGGCGCAGCACCCTACTTCGCGTACTTCGGCGCCCGGGCGGGGGCGCCCGGCGCGGGCTGGTACGCGTACGACCTCGGCGACTGGCGGATCTACAGCCTCAACTCGAGCTGCTCGGCAGTCGGTGGCTGCGGGCCGGGCTCGGCGCAGGAGCAGTGGCTCCGGGCCGACCTGGCGGCGCATCCCCGCGCCTGCGTCGCCGCGGTCTGGCACCACCCTCTCTTCTCCTCGGGCATGCACGGCTCCAACCCGCAGGTGCGGGGCCTCTGGAAGGCACTCGAGGACGCCGGCGCGGAGCTGGTGCTGAACGGGCACGACCATGACTACGAGCGGTTCGCGCCCCAGGGGTCGACCGGGGCCGCCAGCCTCACGGGGATCCGCCAGTTCGTGGTCGGGACCGGCGGGGCTGCCCTGCGGCCGTTCGGCGCCGTCCAGCCGAACAGCGTGGTGCGGAACGCCGCGACCCATGGCGTCCTGCAGCTGACCCTGCGCCCCGGCAGCTACGCCTGGCAGTTCGTCCCGGTCGCCGGCGCCACGTACACGGACAGCGGCTCGGGCACCTGCCACTAGGAGGCGCACGCCGGGGCCGGCCGACGAGCCTGGCCGGAAGCCGGCGGCAGGCCGGGCCGGGCGCGCAGAGGCTCCGCCCCGGGAGGGGGCGGGGTCCACCCGCCGCGGTGTACGCTTGCGTCCCTGCCCCCGCCGACGGGCGACGGCCCGGCTGGCTGCACCTCACCGCCGCACGCCGGCGGCCGAACCGTCGAGGAGAGTGACAGAGATGCCGCGAATTGTGCGAGGCGCCCTGCTGCAGGCCAGCTGGACCGGCGACAAGGAGTCGATGATCCAGAAGCACGAGGGGTATGCCCACCAGGCGGCAAAGCAAGGTGCCCAGTTCATGCTCTTCCAGGAGCTGTTCTACGGGCCGTACTTCTGCCAGGTCCAGGACAGGCAGTACTACTCGTACACGGAGCGCATCCCAGACGGCCCCACCACCAGGCGGATGCAGGACCTCGCGAAGCAGACGGGCCTGGTCCTCGTCGTCCCGATGTACGAGGAGGACAGCCAGACCAGCGGGATCTACTACAACACCGCGGCGGTCATCGACTCCGATGGCAGCTACCTCGGCATGTATCGCAAGACTCACATCCCGCACGTCGAGGGCTTCTGGGAGAAGTACTACTTCCGCCCCGGCAACCTCGGCTACCCGGTCTTCGAGACCGCGGTTGGCAAGATCGGCGTGTACATCTGCTACGACCGCCACTTCCCCGAGGGCGCGCGGGCACTCGGCCTGAACGGCGCGGAGATCGTGCTGATCCCGTCGGCCACGAGCCGGGGCCTCTCCGAGTACCTCTGGCGCGTCGAGCAGGTCAGCCACGCGCTCGCCAACGGGTACTTCGTGGGAACGATCAACCGGGTCGGAATCGAGAAGGAGATCGGCCCCGACGACTTCTACGGCCAGAGCTACTTCTGCGACCCGCGCGGCCAGTTCATCGGTGAGGTCGGCAGCCCCCACGACGAGGAGCTGCTCGTGCGCGACCTCGACCTGGCGATGGTCGAGAAGGTGCGCCAAACGTGGCAGTTCTACCGCGACCGCCGCCCGGACCAGTACGGGGACCTCGTCCGGCCGTAGCGGCGGATCCGACGGAGGGGTGGCGATGGAGTTCGGGTTCACGCTCAAGCCCGACCATTCGATCGAGCGGACGGTCGCGCTCGCCCGGCAGGCCGAGGCTGCCGGCTTCAGCCATGGCTGGCTCTTCGATTCGCACGTCCTGTGGCGCGAGGCATACGTGCTCTTGACGCTCATGGCGCAGGCCACCACCACGCTGCGCCTCGGCACCTGCGTCACGAACCCCGCCACCCGCGAGCCGTCGGTGACGGCCTCCTCGCTGGCGGTCCTCCAGGAGCTCTCGGGCGGTCGCTTCGACCTCGGGATCGGCCGCGGGGACTCTGCCATCCGCGTGCTCGGCAAGGCGCCAACGACGATGGCCATGCTGGAGGAGGCGATCCACGTCATCCGGGCCCTCGCCGAGGGCCGGCCGATCGAGTACGAGGGGGTGGCCCTCCAGCTCCCGTGGTCCGCGGGCCACCGGCTGCCCGTCTGGGTGGCCGGCTACGGCCCGGTGGCCCTCAAGATCACCGGCCGCGTCGGCGACGGGGCCATGCTCCAGATCGCCGACCCGGACCTGATCCGGTGGTTCGTCGCCCAGGTCCACGCGTCGGCCGGGGATTCCGGCCGCGATCCGCACACGATCCGGATCATGGCCGCCGCTCCCGCCCACGTCGGCGACCTGGCCGACGGCCGCGACCGGGTCCGCTGGTTCCCGGCGCTCGTCGGGAACCACGTCGTCGACCTCGTGAACAAGTACCAGGGGGACCTGCCGGAGGCTCTCACCCGCTACATCCGGGGCCGCGAAGGATACGACTACCTCCACCACGCCGAGGTGGGCAGCTCCAACGCGGAGTTCGTCACGGACGACATCGTCGACCGCTTCGCGGTGGTCGGCGACGTCGCGGCGCACGTCGCGAAGCTCCGGGTGCTGGCCGACGCCGGCGTCGACCAGTTCAACGTCTACCTGATGAACGGCAACGAGGAAGAGCAGCTCGAGATCTACGGCCGGGAGATCATCCCGGCGCTCCGCGACGTCCGCGCGGCCAAGACCTGAGGAGGGTTCGATGCGCAGGCTGATCAAGAACGGGCTCATCGTCACAGCGGACGGGTCGTTCGACGCCGACGTCCTGGTCGTCGACGAGACGATCGAGGCGGTGGTCCGGCGAGACGCCGGGGCGACCGAAACCGCCCTTTCCGGGCTGGTCGCCGACGAGACGATCGACGCGACCGGGAAGTACGTGGTCCCGGGCGGCATCGACGGCCACACGCACTTCGAGCTGCCCTTCGGCGGTACGTTCGCCAAGGACACGTTCGAGAGCGGGACGAAGGCCGCGGCCCATGGCGGGACGACGACGATCATCGACTTCGCGGTCCAACCGAAGGGACACGCGCTCCGCGAGGGTCTCGACGTGTGGATGGCCAAGGCCGAGGGCCACGCGGTCCTCGACTACGGCTTCCACATGATCATGAGCGACGTGAACGAGGCGAGCCTCGCGGAGATGGACCAGCTCGTCGCAGAGGGAGTCCCGACCTTCAAGCTCTTCACCGCCTACCCGGGCGTCTTCCTCAGCCCGGACGATCACATCTTCCGGGCCATGCAGCAGACCGCGAAGAACGGCGGGCTGATCCTCATGCACGCCGAGAACGGCCCGGTGATCGACGTGATCGCCGCCGATCTCGTCGCAGCCGGCACCACCGACCCAATCGGCCACGGGCTCGCCCGCTACCCCGGCCTGGAGGGCGAGGCGACGAGCCGCTGCATCGCGCTCGCGGAGGCCGCAGGGGTCCCGGTCTACTTCGTGCACCTCTCGTCGCGCGACGCGCTGGAGGCTGTGACGGCGGCCCGCCACCGCGGGTCCCCGGTCTGGGCCGAGACGTGCCCGCAGTACCTCTTCCTGACCCTCGACGACCTCGGCAACGGGTTCGAGGGCGCGAAGTACGTGTGCAGCCCGCCGCTCCGCCCGAAGGACCACCTGGTCGACCTGTGGCGCGGGCTCCTGCGCGACGACCTGCAGCTCGTCGGGACGGATCACTGTCCCTTCGACTTCGAAGGCCAGAAGGAGATGGGCCGGGGCGACTTCCGCAAGATCCCCAACGGCCTGCCCGCGGTCGAGGATCGCGTCGACCTCCTCCACCAGGGGGGCGTCGTCGAAGGTCGGATCACGCGCGAGCGCTGGGTCGAGATCGTGGCGACGAACCCGGCGAAGATCTTCGGGATGTATCCGCAGAAGGGGACGATCGCGGTCGGCTCCGACGCCGACATCCTCGTCTTCGACCCGAACCGGAAGCGGACGATCAGCGCGGCCACGCACCACATGGACGTCGATTACTCGATCTTCGAGGGCTTCGAGGTCCAGGGCACGTCCGACATCGTCATGAGCCGCGGCACGGTCCTCGTCCGGGACGGGGCCTGGGTCGGACCGGCCGGGCACGGGCGCTTCCTGCGGCGGAGCCCCGCCGACTACGTTCGCCACGCCTAGCTCGGCGACGGGTGATGGGGGGCCGGCGCCTGCCGGCCCCCGTCATGGCGTCGCCAGCCGGCGGCGACCCCGGCGGCGGAGATCGGCGGCCGCCACCGGGATGCCCAGGAGCAGGGCGCCCGCGGCGAGGCAGATGAGCTGGGCGACGTTGAGCCCGAGGGCGACGGTCTCATCACGCCAGGTCGAGGCAAGGAGGCCTCGCCCGAGCGCCCAGAGGCCGATACCCAGCGCGTAGAGGCGCCCGTCGGCGCGGCGCAGCCGGGTGAGCCGGGCCGCCAGGATCACGACGAGGATCACGGCCCCGGTCATCGCCGCCTCGTAGAGCTGCGCGGGATGGGCCGGGATCTCGGCTCCGAGGCTGCCCCACGGCCCGGGCGGCAGGTACGCGGTTGCCCACGCGACGGAGGAGGCTGCCCCCTGGCCGGAGCCGCCCAGGGCCTCCCCGGCCTTCCCGAGCCCGAGCACGAGGAGAACGGGCACGGCGGCGACATGGAGCCAGCGCCGAACCGGGGCGTCGAGGAGGGCCGCCACGTAGATCCCGGTGAGCGTGCCCCCCACGACCGCGAGGGTCAGCTCGAAGCTCCCACGGTCGGGATCCAGCAACGAGCGCCAGTCCTGCGCATAGACGTCGAGGTGCAGCAACCCGTACCCCAGCCGTCCCAGGACGACCGCGCCGGGCACCGCCCCGAGGACGATGAAGAGCAGGTCGTCCCGGCGCAGGTGCCAGGACTCCGCCTGCTCTTCCTCTGGGGGGTCGTCCTCGCCGATGAGCAGGTCGTCACCCGGGGTGCGGCCCGCCAGGAGGGCGGCCAGCAGGATGCCCGCGAGGATCGCCCCCGCGATGGCCAGGGTCTCCCAGCGCACGGCGCTGTCGCCGAGGTGCAGGTAGGGGTCCCAGTCGAGCACGATCGCCGCCAGCATCGCGGGCGTCATCCAGCCTCCCCCAGGGTCCCGTGGACGAGGCGGCCGGCGGCGATCGTCGCCTCGACCCGGACGCCATCCTCGCTCCTGGCCCACGCTTCGGCAGGCACCACGGTCGGGTCGCCTGAAAGGATCACGAGGTCGCTCCTGCCGCCGGTCGCAAGTCGCCCGCCCTCACCGTCGCCAAGAGCGGCCGCGCCCGCCGCCGTCCACGCGTGGAGCGCCTCTGCGACCGAGAGCCCCGGGGCGTGGCGCAGTGCCGCGCGGACGCCGGCGAGGGGGGAGCCCGGCACCACCGGGCGGTCGCTCGAGAACGCGACGGGGATGCCCGCGGCGAGCAGCGCGCGCAGCGACAGGAGGCGCGCGGCGCGCTCGTCGCCGAGCCGCGCTCGGTATGTCGGCCCGGCCCAGGCGAGGAACTCGGGCTGCACGACGGCCGTGGCGCCGGAGGCGGCCAGCCGCGCCATGAGATCGTCGTCGAGGAGCATGGCGTGCTCCACCCGGTGGGGGGCGCCAGCCGGGGCGCCGACGTCGTCGAGAGCGTCGAGGACGGCGGCCACGGCGGCATCGCCGATGGCGTGCGTCGCGACGCCCCACCCGGCGGCCACCGCGCGCCGGACGCGGTCGGCCAGTTCGGCGGTCCCGTAGACGGGAGAGCCGGTACCCGGCCCGTCGGCATAGGGGTCCCGCAGCCATGCCGTGCGGGTCGTGATGGCACCGTCAGCCTTGAGCTTTACGTGGGCAAGCCTGGCCAGCCCGCGGGCGGAGTCCGGGAGCAGCTCCGCGACCTCGGCGGGTGTCGGGACCCGGCCTCCGGCCGCGGGTGCGAGGCGGTCGAGGCCCGGCAGGAGCGAGACGGTCAGGGGCATGCGGCCTGATCCGATGGCGGCTCCCCAGGCCGCGAGCTCTGCAGCAAGGCCGGCGGTCGAACCGACGTCGGCGTCGGCCACGCTCGTGACGCCGTCCGCGGCGAGCCGGGCAGCGGCGCGTGCCAGCGTCGCAGCGCCTGCCCTCGGCGTCGGCGCGGGAAGGCTGCGCGAGAACAGCTCCCAGGCACCCGTGCCACGCACCACGCCCGTCGGGTCCCCGCTCGCGTCGCGGTCCGCCACCGCGTGTCCGGGGACATCCGGGGCGGACGCATCGAGGCCCACGGCAGCGAGAGCCAGGCTGTTCGCGGCGACGGCGTGACCGGAGACATGGGCGAGGAGGACGGGTCGGTCGGGAACCGCCCGGTCGAGGTCGTCGCGACGGGGATCCGCCGGGTGGTCCCAGCCCGTCGGGTCATAGCGAGCAACGAGCCACGCGTCCGGCGGGAGGCGCTCCGCGAGGCCCGGGATGGCCCGCAGGGCGGCCCGACGGTCGCCGCCGGCAAGGAGGCCCAGGCCGGCCGCATAGCCCTCCCAGTACGGGTGGGCGTGGGGCTCGACGAAGCCGGGCACGACGGCCCGCCCCCGGAGGTCGACGACCAGCGAATCCGGACCCGCGAGGGTGACGACCTCGGCGTCGGACCCGACGGCGAGGATGCGCTCGTGGGCGAAGCAGATCGCGGTCGCCCGGATCCCGGCCGCGTCGGGCGCGCCGGTCCCCGAGACGCGGGTGGCGGCGTCGGTGGGCAGGGCTCCCTCCAGCGTGAGAATCGTGCCCCCGTGGAGGACCGTGTAGTGATGCGTCATCGCGAGCGAGTCTAGACCGGTGGGCGGGGAACGGGGGCCGGGCGTCGCAGGAACCACGGCCGGTGCGGGAGCGTCCATGATGCAAGCATGCACGCGACCCGGTCCCGCCTTGCGCCGCTCCTCGTCTGCGCCGTCGCCGCGACGCTCGCGGCATGCAGCGCCGCGCCGGCCGGCCCCACCTCGGCGCGACCGTCCCTCGCGCCGGCGCCGATCCTCGAGACCGTCCCGCCCACGCCGCCGCCCGGCCTCGGCGAAGTGCCCGCCGATGTCATGGCGGCCGCCCGTGCGGACCTGGCATCGCTCCTCGGCGACGGGATCGCCGGGGCCGCGGAGGTCGTCCGCGCCGAGGCCGTCATCTGGCCCGACGGGTCGCTTGGTTGCCCGATCCCCGGGCGGCTCTACGTCCAGGTCGAGACGCCCGGCTACTGGATCGTGCTGCGCACCGAAGGAACCGAGTACGACTACCGCGCCACCGAGGCGGGCTTCGTGCAACCCTGCGAGCGGGGCATCCGGCCGGCGCCCTGACGGGCGCGGCTCGGAAGCGACGAGCGCCCCCGCCGGCCGACCGCGAGCCGTTCGACCGATGTTCGCCGGTCCGGCCCCGGTGGTGCGCTCCGGCCCGACGACGACCCGCAACGGCCCGCGGCTTCGGGTGGGTCGAACGACGAACGTCCTACGCCGGCAGCTTCCCCACGAGCTCGCGGACGGCTGCCGCGGAATGCTCCAGCCCGGCCTGCTCCTCGTCGGTGAGGTCGATCTCGATCACCTTCTCCATGCCGCCCTTGCCGAGCACCACCGGCACCCCGATGAACAGGCCGTCGAACCCGTACTCCCCCTCGAGGTACGCGGCGCAGGGGAGGATGCGCCGTCGGTCGAGGAGGATCGCCTCGACCATCTCGGCGGTGGCCGCCGCCGGGGCGTAGTACGCGCTGCCGGCCTTGAGGAGCGCCACGATCTCCGCCCCGCCGTTGCGGGTGCGCGTCACCAGCTGCTCGATCCGCTCGGCGGGCAGAAGCTCCGTGATCGGCACTCCGCCGGCCGTGGAGTAGCGCGGCAGGGGGACCATCGTGTCTCCGTGGCCGCCGAGGACGAAGGCAAACACGTCGCGCACTGAGACGTCGAGCTCGGCCGCGATGAAGCTCCGGAAGCGGGCGGTGTCGAGCACTCCGGCCATCCCGATGACCCGGTTGCGCCCGAACCCGGAGGCCCTCAGCGCCACGTGGCACATCGCATCGAGGGGGTTCGTGACGACGATGATGATCGCGTCGGGGCTCACCGCCGCGGCCTGCCTGACGACCGACCCAACGATCTCGACGTTCCTGGCCAGGAGATCGTCGCGGCTCATCCCCGGCTGCCGGGCGAGGCCCGACGTGACGACGATGATCGTGCTGCCCGCCGTGTCGGCATAGTCGTTCGTGCCGGTGATCCTGGCGTCGTAGCCGACGACCGGGGCCGCCTCCGCGAGGTCGAGCGCCTTGCCCTGGGGCAGCCCCTCGACGATGTCGACGAGGACGACGTCGGCGAGGCCCGTCTCGATGATCCGCTGGGCCGTCGTGGCGCCGACATGGCCGGCGCCGATGACGGTGATCCTGGGACGGGGAAGGGAGTCCACTGGAGCACCTCCGGGTTTCGGTGAGACGTGCAGGGTTGTTCACGCGGATTCTGAGGAGCCGCGCGCGTCCGCGATGAGCGCCGCGTGAACGGCGCTCAGGCGCGCGGCCGGCCCAGCAGGAGCCCGGTCAACCACGGCCAGCGGCGGCGGGTCGGAGGACCGACCGTTGCCGGGTGGATCGCCGCAATCTCCACCGCGAGGATCTCCTCGAGTCGCGCCGCCGCGCGGCGAGCCGTGGCGATCTCTTCGCGGGACCCGGGCTCTGGTGCGCCACTCCCGGCATCGCCGGCGAGCTCGGCCATCGTGACCGGCGGCAGGATTCGCGTCGCGAAGCGCTTGCCGCGATAGAGCACCTCGGTGCCGGCAACCGCGAGGGGCACGATCGGGGCGCCGGTCCGCAGGGCGATGACGAAGGCGCCCAGGCGGAACTGGGTCGGGCGATCCGGGGGCCCGCCGATGGTGCCCTCCGCAAACGTCGAGAAGACAGCCCCTCGGTCGAGGACGGCGCGGGCCGCGGTCACGTGGGCCTCGATCCCGACCCCCCCGCGCCAGACCGGCAGGACGCCTCCGACGACGCGCAGCAGGACCTCCTTCCAGCGGCGGTCGAAGGCCGACGGGCCGCTTCCCAGCGTCCAGACTCGGGGCTCCGCCGGTACGGCGTCGAGGGCGAGAAACGGGTCCATCCAGCCCCGGTGGAGCGCCGCCAGGAGGATGTAGCCGCCGCCGGCGGGGAGGTTCTCTCGACCTCGCGCGTCCACGCGGAAGCCGCAGACTCCAATCAGGAGGGCACGCGCGAGGGCGCGCGCGAGGCGATACGCGAGGCCGGCCCGCACGTCGGGGGTCTTCCCCAGCCAGTCCAGGCCTTCGCGGGTATCGCCACGGGACGCCCGCACGGCCTCCGGGCGGGTGTTCGCCGGGCCGCGGCGCCGCGGCTGCGCGGTCATTGCGGCGCAGTTTCGGCCGCGGGGAGCCCTCCGCCCGCATCCGGATCGCCGGCCGAGAAAGGCCCGCCGGTTCCGGGGGGCTCGCCGGCGTCCGCGCCCGGGCGGTGGCGCCAGGCCATGGCCGCCAGTGCCCCGAGGACGAACGTCGCGCTGATGATCGACGCGACCGGGACGTCGAAGAACGTCCAGTTGTTCGTCCGCAGCGGCTCCAGCAGGAAGCGGGTGGAGCCGTACCAGGCGAAGAAGAGGAGCACGATGTCGCCGGGACGGAGCCGCCGGGCGCGCCGCGCGAGAACCAGCAGGAGGATCGCGCCGAGAGCCCCGGAGAGAGACTCGTAGAGGAAGAGGGGGTGGAAGTGGGCGTCGACGGGGGTGTCGCCCAGCGGAGGGCAGGCCCACGTTGCGGTCCTGTTGCCGCACTCGATCGCGATTCCCCAGGGGAGGCTCGTCGGTGGGCCATGGAGCTCCTGGTTGAAGAAGTTGCCCCAGCGCGCGATGGCCTGCATCACCAGGATCCCCGGCGCCGCAACGTCAGCCCACGTTAGGATCGGCTGACGCTTCCAGCGTGCGTAGAGGATCCCGGCGACGAAGCCGGTGACGACCCCGCCGTAGACGCCCAGGCCGCTGTATGGCGGCAGGACGATCGCGGCGAAGTCGTCCTTGTAGCGGTCCCACTGGTCGATGACGTGGTAGAGGCGCCCGCCGATCAAGGCCGCCACCGCGACGATGATGAGGCCGTTGACGAGAAGCCCGGTGTCGAGCCCCCGTCGCCGCGCCTCGCGCTCAACCACGACGAACGTCGCCGCGAGCCCGAGGGCGTACATGATCCCGTACCAGTAGACGGAGATCGGGCCGATCGAGACGGCGATGGGGTCGGGGGTCCAGTCGATCATCGCCCGCGGAGTGTAGCCGCGGACGTGACGCGGCGGCATCCGACGATGTCCGCCGCGTGAACACCAAGCCCGCGTCGTGGCTTGGCGCCGCCCTCGCCACGGGCATCGGTGCGGTCCTGCTCCTCGCCGTCGGCCGCGTTCAGGAGATCGGGCAGGATGCGCAGCCCGCGGACGCCGGTGATCCCGGTCGCCCGGACCCGAAGAACGACCCGCGCCGGCGCTGCAGCGTCTGACAGGCCTGGATCTGCCGCCTCGGCGACGCGGGCAGCGACGGGGGCGGCGTCGCGGGGATGCGGCAGCCCGTCCCCTGTCCCCGCGAGCTCGGCGTCGGGGCAGGCCGCCGTTCCGCGTCCCCTACGCGCCGCGGCCCTCGGCGGATCCCCTGGCGGACTGCCTGGCCCCGTCCTGGTCGCGCAGGAGCGGGAGGGGCCGCCGCTCGAATCGAGTGGAGAAGACGACCTCGGTCTCGGTCCGGTAGACATGCCGGGTGGCCTGGATGAGACGGACCACCCGCTCGAGGTCGGCCGTATCGGCGGCCCGGATCTTCAGGAGGTAGTCCGCGGACCCAGCGATCCCGTGGCAGGCCTCCACCTCGGGGATGGCCGCGAAGTCGTCTGTGATGTCGTCGGCGATGCTGCCGGGGGCCTGGGTGACCCACATGAAGGCGAGGACGCCGAGCCCGACAGCCGTCGGGTCGACCTTGGCCATGTACCCGCGGAGGATCCCCCGAGCCTCGAGCTTCTTGACGCGCTGGTGCGCCGACGGGCCGCTCATGCCGATTTCCGCCCCGATCTCGGCGTACGAGCGACGACCCTCCCGCTGGAGGATGTCGAGGATCCTGGCATCGATGAGATCGACCTTGAGTTCTCCGGTCATCATGTACCAGTACCTTAGGCTATCTGTCCTTGACGCTGTCTGTTCATTAGGCTACTATCTAAATCACCTGCCAATCGGCAGTCTCACTGCACGAACCACGGAGGTGCGCACGATGGTCATCGCAACCGTGCTCGGCCTCCTCGCGCTGTTTGCCTTCGTCAGCCTCCTCCTGAGTGGCGAGGATCAGCCCGAGGTCGATCCGCGCGAGAAGCTCCTTCTATGGGCTCGCTACGGCCTGCGGTAGCCCGCAGCGCCACGTGACCGGAGGCCCGACGATCTCGTCCGGGCCCGTCCGGGACGCATAGCCTACCGACCCTGGGCCCCCGTCGCCGGGGGCCTTGTCGATTCCCCGACAGCCGCGCCGGGCACGGCCCCAGGTCCGCGGCCCGCCTACCAGGTCCCGGCCGCACGCCGCGTCGGCTCCGGGCCGAGGCGGCCCGCCGGCAGGTGCGCCTCGAGGCAGGTGACGCCATCCGGTCCCACGACCGCGTTGTGCTCCGTGCCCGTCGGCAGGTCGAGTCGATCTCCGATGGCGAGCTCGACGCGCTCACCGCGGGCCGGCAGGCCGAACACGATGCTTCCGACGACGCAGACCAGCACCTTGTCGTAGGCGTGGGTGTGGGCCCCGTAGATGTCGCCCGGACCGTTGCCCCACGAACCGGGGGCCAGCCCCTCCGCCCGCAGGCGGGCCATCAGCGCTCGTTCCGGCACGTCTCAGCCGCCGACGCTGACGCCGATCAGTCGGCCGACGAGGAACGTGACAATCGCGGCGACGGCCCCGATCCCCACCTGCCGCAGCCCCGAGTACAGCAGGCTCCGGCCGCTCAGGAGGCTGACGAGGGAGCCGAGGATGAAGAGCGCCACCAGGCTCATCCCGAAGCTCAGGAGGAGGACGACCGGGCCGCCTCCGAAGAGATACGGGATCACGGGAATGACCGCCCCGATCGTGAAGGCGACGAACGAGCCGCCCGCGGCGGCCCAGGGCGAGCCCATGCCGTCCTGGTCGAGCCCCAGCTCCTCGCGGACGAGCGTCTGGAGCGCGACCTCCTTGTCCTGGAAGATGTGCTCCGCGAAGCGTCGGGCGTCTGCCTCGGGCAGACCCTTCGACTGGTAGATGGCGACGAGCTCCTCGAGCTCCTCCTCCGGGACCGCCTCCAGCTCGGCGCGCTCGAGCGCGATCTGGCGCTCCAGCACCTCGACCTGGGAGCGCACCGAGATGTACTCCCCCGCCCCCATCGAGAAGGCGCCGGCGATCAGGCCGGCGACCCCCGACAGGAGGATGAACGACGGCTGGGCGGTGGCGCCCGCCACGCCCATGACAAGGGACAGGTTGCTCACGAGGCCGTCCGATGCCCCGAACACGATCGCCCGGAGCGTGCCGGCCCCGCCCCGGTGCCAGGTCTCCGCCTTGGTGATGTCGGCCACGCCGTTGGCCACCCGTCCGCGCCGCGCGGCGTCGACCGCCGTCGCGTCGGCCTCGGCGCCGCTGGGAGCCTCCGCCAGGCGTCGCCACGTCTCGGCATGGCGGCGCTCGTCGGCGGCCATCGCGGCGAGCGCCGCAGTCTGGGAGACGCTCGCGGGCGTCGGCGCGCCGCGCGCGTAGCGGCGCTCGTCGGCGCCCTCCAGGGATCGCACGAGGTCCGTCACGGCGTGGGTGCCCAAGAGACGGGCGACGATGAGGATGAACCGCACGCGCGGGCGCGGGCCCGATGGAGCCGGCAGCGGCACGCTAGCCTCGCGAAGGCGACGCTCCCAGACCTCCGCGTGGCGGCGCTCGTCGGCGGCAATGCGACGGAACGCCTCGGCCCGGTGGGCGTCCTCGTCGAGCTGGGCGAGCCCGTCGTAGAGGTGGATCGCATCACGCTCCATGCCGAGCGCGATCAGGGTCTCCCGCAGCGTCGCAGGATCGAGCTCAGTGGGCGTGGTCACGGCCCAGATCGTACGCGGAAGGCGGGGCGGCCGCTCGGCGACCGCGTGCTACAGTCCGGCCGCCCTCCCCCGTCGGCGGGCACGCCACGGAGGTACCCGATGGAGCCGCCGCGCACGATCGCCCCGGTCGAACACTCGTCGCTCCGCTATCTCGCCCTGGCCGACGTCGAGCGCTGCATGCCGCCGCTCCTCGAGCAGCTCGCCCTGGCCGAGCGAACGCTCGTCGGGCTGGCGGAGGGAGCCGAGCTGCCGCCGAAGATCGGGGTCCACCCGCGGCCTGCCGGCTCGTTCGCCCACGCCATGCCGGCCTTCCTTCCGGGGCCCGCGGCGGACGGCTCGCGGGACCTGGTCGGCGTGAAGTGGATCGCCGGGGTCCCCGGCAACGTGGACGCGGGGCTGCCGGCGCTCCACGCGCTCGTCGTCGTCAACGACCCCCGGACCGGCGTCCCGTCCACGATCCTCGACGGCGGCCCGATCACGGCCCGCCGCACGGCCGCCGTGTCGGGTGTCGCCATCACCCGCTGGGCGCCCGCTACGCCTGGCCGTCCCGCCCGCGCCGCGATCATCGGGGCCGGCGTGCAGGGCCGCGCCCACGTCCCCATCCTGGGTCACCTCCTGCCGGACGTCACGCTGGCGATCCACGATCGCGACGCCGTCCGTGCCGCCTCGCTCGCGGAAGCGGCGCGCGGCATCCCCGGCATCGGCGCGGCCATGGCTGTGGCGAACGCCCGGGAAGCCGTCGGCGGCGCCGACGTCGTGGTGACCTGCGTCTCGTTCGGGCCGCTGAACCAGGTGATGACCACAGAGTGGTTCGGGCGCGACACGCTGGTCGTGGCGGTCGACTACGCGACCTCGGTCGCTGCCCCCGTCGCGCGCGACGCCGGGATGTTCCTCGTCGACGAGGTCGGGCAGTTCCGGGCCGCCCGGGACGCTGGCCAGTTCGAGGGCTACCCGGACCCCGGGGCGACGCTGGGCGCGGCGATCAGGGTCGGGACGGCCCGACCCGCGGGCGGCCGGGTCGTCGTCACGCACCTGGGCGTCGGCCTGGCCGACCTCGTCTTCGCCGACGCGATCCTGGCGGTCGCGACGGACCGGGGCATCGGGACGCTCCTGGCGCGCTGACCGCCGCCGTGTCGCGTCGCCGACGAGCGAGGAGCCGCCGGCCTCGCGCCGCCGGCAGCTCCGCTAGTCCGGGTACTCGACGACGACGCGGCCGTCCTCGATCGTGACCGGGTAGACCGCCAGCGGCTCGTCGGCCGGTGGGTCCAACGGCTCGCCGGAGACGAGGTCGAAGCGCGACAGGTGGAGCGCGCACGTGAGCGTCCCGGCGGTGAGGAATCCGCGGTCGAGCTCGAAGTACTCGTGGCTGCAGGTTCCCTGCATCGCGCGAACGGTTCCCTCGACGTTGACAAGGAGGACCGGCTCGGTCCCGTCCACCCACGCCATCTGCAGCGTGCCCTCCGCCAGGTCGGCGAGGGGCCCGCAGTCGATCCGGCGGCTCACGCGGAGGTCCAGATCACGCGGTCACGCGGCGGGCGCCGAATCGGCGAGCGAATCGGCCCACTTCGCCTCGAGGATCGCCCACAGGCGCTCCTTCTCGGACTCGAGGGGGACGCGAGCAACGACCGGCTCCAGGAAACCGAGGGTGATGAACTTGCGAGCCTCGTCGGGGGTGATCCCGCGGCTCTCCAGGTAGAAGAGCTGGGTCGGGTCGATCGGGCCGACCGACGACGCGTGGGCAGCCCGCCGGCAGTCCGGCTGGTCGATCTCGAGGCTGGGGATC
This sequence comes from uncultured Chloroflexia bacterium, assembly GCA_963698595.1. Taxonomy (GTDB): domain Bacteria; phylum Chloroflexota; class Limnocylindria; order Limnocylindrales; family CSP1-4; genus CTSoil-043. The sequence goes on along the minus strand of CAVORL010000006.1, from coordinate 239,304 downwards.
GTCACGGAGCGGCTCTGCTTGTCGAGGAGCATCCCGAACTCGCCCAGGAAGCTGTCCGTCCCGCGGGCTGACCGCTCGATCGAGATGAGACCCTTGATGTAGGCCCGGGAGCCGTGCTGCAGGACGGCCTTGCTGAGCAGGTTTCCCGTCGTGTCGCGGCCGACGTGGCGCGTGTAGGCGGTGAGGTCGAAGAGCTGGTCCCGGCCGCCGAACACGATCTCGACCTGCTCGACCTCGCTCCCGTCGCCCTCGAGGCGGTTGTCGATCCGCGAGCGGACGACCCGGCCGCCGACGTGCGCGATCGCGAAGCGCAGCGTGGCCCCGGCACCGATCCGCGCCGTGCGCTGCTGGAGCGCCGTCGTGGTGGTCGCCAGGTCCTGGATCGAGGCGAAGCGGAGCATGGCTCGCGGGCCCAGGTCGATCTCGCTTGTGCCGCCGAAGAGGGCCTGCGGCACCGGCTCGCCGGCCTCCCGCTCGACGGGTGGGCCGGCGGCGACGAGCTCCTCGACGAGCGAGGCCTCGGCGCCCTCGCCGAGGCGGATGAGCGTCCGCGTCAACAGCGCACGTTCCGGGGTGCCGGTGGCCCAGCGGAGGACGATCGGGCGCTCCAGGCGCACGCCGTCCGGCACGTGCAGGTGGATGCCCTGGCTCCAGAAGCCACGCGAGAGCCATGCCAGCTTCTCGTCTGCGGGGAGCTGGGTGGCCGTCAGCGCCTCGCGGAGGCCGGCGGCATCGCGGTCGAGCGCGGCACCGAGCGTCTCGAGGACGACTCCCCGCTCCGCGACGCCGGGGGCGAGCGCCAGGCGGAGCACGGCGTCCTCGCGCAGCTCGATGATCCCGGCAGCGCCGTCGGGGACATCCCCGGGCGCGGGGGGAGCCGTCGCGGTCGCAACGTACGGGCGCGCCGCGAGGAGATCGGCGCCCCGGAAGTCGACGTACGACGTGTAGAGCTCGCTCGACTCGACCGGCAGGCGTCCGTAGGCCGCGGCCGCGAGGAGGCGGTCCTCGCGGAGCCAGGCGGGCTCGTCACGCTCGGCGCCGAGCGCCGTGGCGAGGGCGGCGTCGGCGAAGCCGAATGGGAGGTCGGCCGGGGCGCGGCGCGCGCGGGGCGCGGGCCGTCCGGCCGGGATCGACGACCCGGCGGGCGCCTCGGTCGGCGTCGTCATCCGAGCGACCCCTCCATCTCGAGCTTCACGAGGCGATTGAACTCGATGGCGTACTCCATCGGGAGCTCCTTCGTGAAGACCTCCAGGAAGCCCTGCACGACCAGGTTTGTCGCCTCGTTCTCGGTGAGCCCGCGGCTCATGAGGTAGAAGATCTGGTCGGCCGACACCTTCCCGACGGTGGCCTCGTGGGTCATCGTCGTGTCGTCCTCCTGGACGTCGATGTAGGGGTACGTGTCGGAGCGGCTCCCCTCGTCGAGCAGGAGCGCGTCGCAGCGCACGCTCGCGACGACGCCCGTGGCGCCCGGCGCCACTTTGAGCGTGCCGCGGTACGTGCCGCGCCCGCCGTCCTTGCTGACGGACTTGGAGACGATCCGGCTCCGCGTGTTCGGCGCCAGGTGGATGGCCTTCGCGCCGGTGTCCTGGTGCTGGCCGTGGCCGGCGAAGGCCACGCTGATCACCTCGGCCGTGGCGCCCTCGCCGCGCAGGTAGATGGCCGGGTACTTCACCGTGGCGCGTGAGCCCGTGTTCGCGTCGACCCACTCGACCGTGGAGTGAGCGTGGGCGTGGGCGCGCTTCGTCACGAGGTTGTAGACGTCGCGGCTCCAGTTCTGGATCGTCGTGTAACGGATCTGAGCGCCGGGGAGGGCGATGACCTCGACGACGGCTGCGTGGAGGGCGTCGGTGGTGTAGATCGGGGCCGTGCAGCCCTCGATGTAGTGGACCTTGGAGCCCTCGTCCGCGATGATCAGCGTTCGTTCGAACTGGCCGGTGTTCTCGCCGTTGATCCGGAAGTACGCCTGCAGCGGCAGCGGAACCTCGACGCCTTTCGGGACGTAGACGAACGAGCCGCCCGACCAGACGGCGGAGTTGAGGGCGGCGAACTTGTTGTCCTCCGGCGGGACGACGGTCGCGAAGTACTTCTTCACCAGGTCGTGGTGCTCGCGCAGCCCCTGGTCCATGCCCATGAAGACGACGCCGATCTTGCTCAGCTCCTCGCGGACGGAGTGGTAGACCACCTCGGAGTCGTACTGCGCGCCGACCCCGGCCAGGAACTTGCGTTCCGCCTCGGGGATCCCGAGCTTCTCGAACGTCTGCTTGATCTGCTCGGGGACGTCGTCCCAGGACTTCTCCTCGCGCTCGGACGGTTTCCGGTAGTAGACGATCTTGCCGAAGTCGATCCCCTGAACGCTCTCGGGGACCCAGGTCGGCATCGACCGCTTCAGGAAGTGGTCGTAGGCGCGGAGGCGGAACTGGAGCATCCAGTCCGGCTCATCCTTGATCGCGCTGATCTCCTCGACCGTCGCCCGGCTGAGCCCACCACTCGTTTCCGCGAGATAGGTGAAGTCATCGTGGAAGCCGTACTTGTACTCCTGGGAGACGATCTCCTCGCGAGCGGTGGTCATCGAGGCACCTCGTGTCTGACGGCGGCGGCGGCGGGGAGGCCCGCGCCGCGATCGGGCGGTCAGGTGGAGTTCGGCCGGTGGGACGCTGCCGGATGGAACGCCCGGGCCGAAGCCCGGTGGGACGCCCGGACCCGGCCGAATTCCGAGTTGAATTGTCGGATATCTGCCGCCCGGCGTCAACCGCGATGTGGAACGCTGCAGCCGAGGGCGCCGGCTCAGCGCAGCCGAGGTGTCTCGTCGGAACGCCACGGGCGGGCGCCCACGGCCGCCAGGACCCGCGCGCCTCGGTCGTGCTCGGCCAACGCGGCCTGGGGGGCACCCGCGGGGCCGCGCCCCCGGCGCTGCGGGAGGGACCGACGGCGGGTCAGGCTTGGGCCGCGACCTCGTGGTCCACCAGGGCCGTCCCGTCCATGACGGCGATGCCCGCAGCATCGTCGGTGCCGGGTTCCGCGTCGGCAGGCAGCTCGGCGCCTGGCGCCTCGTCGTCACGGCCCTGGGCACGCCGACGCGAGATCGCTCCGACAATCGCGGCCGCCAGCAGGGTCATCGCGATCGACATCGCCACCGAGACGAGGACGAGACCGACCACCCGGCCGCGCTCGTCGTGCGTGAGCCACCCACGGACCTCGTTGGCCCGCTGGAACCGGCTGCGCCGCTTCATGAACAGCATCCTCGCACCTCCGTGTCGTCACCTCAGCGTGTCGGGGCCCGAACGTCGCCGGGAAGTTCCGGAGCGCCCGAAGCAGGAACCGCGACCGGCGCCGGCCGTGAGCCGGATCGAACGAACCAGGGAAGGCGGACGGGCCGCGGACCCACCCACATCCCGAACGTCAGGGTACACCGGCTGGCCGAGACCGCCCCCCGGACAGGGGCCGCGAGCACGGCACTCCGTGGCCCCGCAAGCGCTGCGAAGGGCCACGGATTCGACGGGCCGGACGGAGGTTTCTGGCCCGGCCATTGCATTGCACCGGTCACGAGACCGGCCCGCCCGTCCTCAGCCGGCCGAGGCCGACTCCGCCGGGGAAGGGCCCACCGGCACGGCCTGAGCCTCGTCGTCGCCCCGGCTGAGGCGCCGGGCAAGGCCCGACCGTCCTCCGTCGACGAGCGAGTACAGGACCGGGATCACGAGCAGCGTCAGGAACGTCGAGCTGAAGAGCCCTCCGATCACCACCGTGCCCAGCTCGGCCGCGATGATCGATCCTTCGGAGAGGCCCGCCGCCAGCGGCATGAGGGCGAGAATCGTGGCGATCGCGGTCATGAGGATCGGCCGGACACGGGTCCTGCCGCCCTCGATGAGGGCATCGCGTGTCGAGTGCCCCTCGGCACGAAGCCGCTCGACCAGGTCGAGCAGGACGATCGCATTCGTGACCACGATCCCGATGAGCATCAGGAAGCCGATGAGGGCGCTGACCCCGATCGGGCGGCCGGTCAGGAGCAGCGCCGGGAAGGCGCCGATCGTGGCCAGGGGAAGGCTGAAGAGGATGATGAAGGGCGTGATGAGGGAGTTGAAGGTCAGGACCATCATCACGTAGACGAGGAGGATGGCAACGCCCATCGACAGGAAGAGGTTGCCGAAGGCTTCGTTCATCTGCTGGGTCACCCCGCCAAGCGTGACGGTCACGCCGGCCGGGATCGAGCCGGCTGCCACGAGGTCGTCGATCGCTTGCTGGGCCGCCATCGAGACCGCCCCGGTGTCGTCGCTCGCGATCTCGGCCGACACCGTCGCGGCGGGAGCCTGGTCGACGCGGGTGATGCTTCCCTGGGCAAGAACCTGGTCCACCGCCGCAATGGCGCCCAGCGGGACCGTGGCACCGGTGCCGACCGGCAGCTCGCGAAGCGTGCCGACGCTCGTGACTGCCGCCGGGTCGACCTGCACGAAGAGCGGGACGGCATCCGTCGCACCCTCGAGCAGGACGGTCGTTGCGCGCGTCCCGACGAGCGTCGCCCGGACCTCGCCGGCGACCTGGGCGGCCGTGAGCCCCGCCCCGAGTGCCTTGCTGGGATCGACGACGACCTGGACCTCCGGGGTCCCCTTCGAGAGGTCCGACTTGAGGTTCAGGAGGTCCCGGTTCTCCGCGAGAGCGGCCAGCACCGCGTCGCTGGCGCTCGCCACATCCTCCAGGCTCTCCGCGCTGACGACGATGCTGAGGCTGTTGGAGGTGAACCCGGCAGTCTGCGCCACGGCAACGTCGAACCCGTCCGTCTTGACGGGCGCGAGGCTGCTCGAGAGCTCCTGGGCATAGGCGGTCAGGTCGACGTCGTCGGCCAGGCGTACCGTCAGGGTGGCGCTGTTCGCGGGGCGCCCGCTGAGAGCGGCAGTGACCGTGCCGAAGCTCGTGTCGCCCTCCCCTGGCACGCTCGTCTGCACGTGCTCGACCTTGGCATCGCCGAGAAGGATCGCCTCGGCCTCGAGCGCGCGATCAAGGACCGCGGAGGAGCTCGTGCCGGCCGGCGGGGCCACCGTGACCTGGAGGAGCTTCTCGGACCCGGCGTTGATGAACTGGGTCGGGAGGAACGGCGCGATCGCCATCGAGCCGATGAAGAGGGCCGTGGCGACGGCCAGGATGCCCCACTTCGTCAGCCTGTTGCGCAGGGCGATCCTGATCGTCGGCGTGTAGGCCCGGATCCACGGCGAGTTCTTCGGCTCGCCGTCCTCGTCGACGTTGAGCTTGACCCGGCCGATGAAGAGGTAGGCGAGGACCGGGACCACGCTGAGGGCGATGACCAGCGAGGCGAGCAGGGCGAAGGTGACCGTCAGGGCGAAGGGCAGGAACAGCTCGCTGACGATGCCACCGACGAGGCCGAGGGGGAGGAAGACGGCAACGGTTGTGAGGGTTGCCGACGTGATGGCGCTCGCCACCTCGCGGGGCCCCTTGAGAACCGCGGTCAGGCGGTCATCCCCGAGCGCCCGGTGTCGATAGATGTTCTCGAGGACGACGATCGCGTCGTCCACGACGCGACCCACGGCGACGGCGAGGCCGCCGAGCGTCATGACGTTGATCGTGATCCCGGCGATCTGCATGACCACGAGCGCGGTCAGGATCGAGAGCGGGATGCTGACCGCCGCCACGAGCGTCGAGCGGATGCTGAAGAGGAACAGGAAGATCGTGAGCACCGCGAAGAGCGCGCCGAGGCCGCCCTCACGGAGCAGTCCGTCGCGAGATTCTTTGATGAAGGCCGAGAGGTCCGAGATCACCGTGATCTGGACCACGTCGGCATTGGCCGCACCGATTCGGTTCAGCTCGGCCGTGACCGCGTCGGCAACCTCGACGGTGTTCCCGCTGGACGTCTTCGTGACCGTGAGGGTGAGCGACGGGACGCCGTCGGTCCGCGCATAGCCGGTGGTCGGCACGTCCAGCTCGGCAACCGTCGCGATCTCCCCGAGGAGGATCGGGGTCGGCGCGGCTGGCGTCGACGGAGGTGCAGCCGGGTCCGTCACCGACGGAGCACCGGGAGCGGAGCCGGCGCCCGGCACCTGGCTTGCGGGGAGCTTCACCCCCACGACGAGGTTCTCGATCTGGGCGACCGAGGTGATGGTGCCGATCGTCGAGACCGGGATGTTCGCGCCGTCCGAGGTGATCTGGCCCGACGGCAGCGTCAGGTTGTTGGCCGTCAAGACGCCCGTCACCTGCGCGACCGAGATCCCGCTCGCTGCGAGCTTCGCCGGGTCGAGCGTGACGACGACCTCGGTCTCGAGCCCGCCCGTCAGGTCGACGGTGGCGACCCCGTCGATCCCCAGCAGGGCCGGCACGACCTCGGTGCGGGCGACCTGCGCGGCGGCATCCAGACCGTCCTGGGTGGTGCCCGCAACCGAGCCGATGATGACCGGTGAGGCGTTGATGTTGAGCGCAGCCACCTGCGGCGAGACGCCCTGGGGAAGGCCGGCCGACTGGAGGCTCTGCTCGATCGTCGAGCGGACTTCCTTGACATCGGTGCCGAACTCGAACTGGGCGACGACGATCGCGATCGAGTTGGCCGACGAGGAGGACAGCGCGGAGAGTCGCGGGACGCTGGAGATGCTCCGCTCGATCGGCTTCGTAACCTGATCCGCCACGTCGGCCGCGCCGACGCCGGGATACGGGGCGATCACGGTGACGACCGGGAAGTCGATGTCCGGCAGGAGCTCCTGCTTGAGGCTGCCCCACGCCGAGATGCCGGCCAGGAAGAGCCCGAAAGCCAGCAGAAGCGTGACGCTCCGCTTGGCGACCGACAGCTCGGTGAAACGACTCACGTGGGATCTCCTTCGAAGGCGGGGGGGGCGGAGGCATCACCCGGCCGGGCGGAGGCGGCGGGGGCGGACAGAACGCCCGGCTGACGGGCGCCGGTGGGGAGCGCGGCGAAGGCCAGGAGCTCGACCGCCTGCTCCACGGTCACCAGCCCTTCGCTGTCGATGCGGGAGAGGAGCGCCCGGATCTGCCCGGCGTTCAGCTGGCGGAACCGCTGAAGCTGCGTGGCGCCGGCATCGGTGATCCGAAGCACGACGTGGCGGCGGTCGGCGGGGTCGTCCCGGCGGCGGATCAGCCCCTGGTCGACGAGGCGGTCCACCACGCCGCTCACGGTGGAGAGCGAGACGTGCAGGCGGGCGGAAAGGTCCGACATGCGCAGGCCGGGAACGGACTGGACCAGGTACAGCACCTTTGCCTGCGACATCGTCACGCCCACGGCCAGGAACTCCGGGGCGTGGGTCGACGTGAGGCGGTGCATCAGCGCCTCGTACGCCGCGACAACCCGCTCGACCCGCGCCTGGCGCTCAGGATCGACCCGCGGATCGTGGGGCTCGGCGACGTCGGGCAAATCATTCGCTCCGTGCGAAGGGTCAGTGTCCACGAAAGGGTATCGGATAACCGAAGCATTCGGATTGAGCGAAGCATCCGTGTGGCGCCCTGCCTTGCCGTGCCGGCAGGTACGATCCGCGCCATGCCCGCCCCACGCCCGGTATCGGGTGCCGTCGCCCGGCGCTTCCTGGCGATCCGCCACCTCCTCGCCCCGCCGCGGGCGCTGCCGCCCGTCGAGGAGTCCGTCCTGTCGGTCGTCGACCGCCTCGGGTCCCTCCAGTTCGATCCCCTCGCGGTCGCCGGCCGCAACCACGACCTGATCCTGCACGCCCGGATCGAGGGGTACCGCGGGGGCTGGACGGATCACCTGCTCTACGACCGGCGCCTCCTTTTCGAGGCTCACAACAAGGGCCTCAGCATCCTTCCGACTCGCGAGCTGCCGTGGCACCGGATGACGTGGGACCGGGCGCGGCACGCCCACGATCGGGAGACCTTTCTTCGCCACGCGGACCACGTGACCGAGCTCCTCGAGCGCATCCGCCGCGACGGGCCGCTCTCGACCATCGACCTCGATCGCAGCGAGGCGATCGACTGGTACTGGGGCCCCACCCTCAAGTCGCGCGCGGTCCTCGAGGCGCTCGCCGAGGCAGGCATCCTTGGCATCGCGCGGCGCGACGGCAACCGGCGGTACTACGACCTTGCGGAGCGGCTCTTCCCGGCGGGCCTGCTCGCCGAGCGCGTGCCGGAGCGCGAGCAGCTGCTGCATCGCCTCCTGAGCCGGTATCGCGCCCACGGCCTTCTTGGCGCCACGGGGCAGGCCGAGATCTTCCTGGGCCTGGGGCGGGGGGAGGCGCTTCTCGACGGATCGCCCCGCCCGCGCCGTGCCACGCTGCTGGCCGACCTGGTGGAGCGGGGCGAGCTGGTCCCCGTCGACGTCGAGGGCGTCGGTGGCCTCCGCCACCTCGTCACCGACGAGCTGCCGCTCCTTGCCCAGGCGGAACGGGAGGTCGCGGAAGGCGTCGAACCCGGCGGCGAGCATCGGGCCGTCACCTTCCTCGCCCCGCTCGACCCGCTCGCCTGGGACCGCGGTCTCCTGCGCTCGCTGTTCCAGTTCGACTACGTCTGGGAGGTCTACGTCCCGGCTGCGAGGCGACGCTGGGGCTACTACGTCCTCCCGCTCCTCTTCGGCGACCGCCTCGTGGGCCGGATCGAGCCGCGCTTCGAACGTGTGAGTCGCTCGGTCCGGATTCTCGGCGCCTGGTGGGAGGAAGGCTTCGACCCGCTCGGAGCCGACGGTTTCGTGCCCGCCCTTGCCGCTGCCATCGACGCCTACCTGGCCTTCCACGGCGCGACCCGGGTCACCTTTCCGCGTGACCGTGTGTCGCGCGCCCTCGCCGGTTCGGTGGCGCGGGCGCGCTGAGCGGCGCCGCAGCAGAACGCAGGAAGCGCCACGACGCCGCCATTTCCGGGCAGCCGCGGGCTCCGCGTACCATCAGTGGTCGGAACGTGCCGCGCTCACGCGAGGTGGCGCCGGCGACGCCGTTGTCAAAGGAGGATCCCATGGCAGCCATCCGCACGGCCGAGGTCAGCTGGACCGGCGCTCTCGCCGACGGCAGCGGGTCGATCGACGACGTCACGAGCGGCGCCTTTTCCGGGCTGCCAGTCACGTGGGCGTCCCGGACCGAGGCCGCCGACGGCCGCACCAGCCCGGAAGAGCTCATCGCCTCGGCCCACGCGTCCTGCTATGCGATGTCGCTCTCCGGCAGGCTCGGACGCAATGGGACGCCGCCCACGTCGCTGGTGGTCACGGCGACGGTGACCTTCGACAAGCTGGAGGCGGGCTGGCGCGTCATCTCGTCGGCCCTTGCCGTGCGCGGGGTGGTCCCCGGGATCGACGCCGCCACCTTCGGAGAGCTGGCCGAGGCGGCCAAGGACGGCTGCCCGGTCAGCCAGGCGCTGAAGGGCAACGTGGAGCTCTCTGTCGGGGCCACGCTCGAGGCCTAGCCGGCCGGCGAGCGCCGCCTACCGCTCGATCGAGAGGATGCGCCGGGGGTTCTCCACCGTGATCTGCCGGATCTCGTCCTTCCCCACCCCGGCATCGCGGAGCCGTGGCAGGAAGGTCTCCTGCAGGTAGGTGTAGCCGTTGCCCTCGTAGTGCCGAAGCTGGCTGTTGTGGCAGACGTCCTGCGAAAGCAGGACCCGGTCCGCGCGGCCGCGCTCGAGCATCTCCAGCAGCAGGCGGATCAGGCGGTCCTCTCCCATCCGTTCCTGCGGCGTGAAGCTCATGCCCAGGAAGTCGAACTCGATGCTCGACCCGCGCTCGAAGATCCGTTCGTAGTGCTCCAGGTCCGGATAGGAGTCGGCGTGACCGATGACGACCCGTCCCGGGTCGACACCCGCGTCCTCCATGACGGCGAGCTGGTCCAGCCCGACCGGGGACATCACGGCGTGGGTGATGACCGCCATGCCAGTGACCTGCGACGCCCTGGCCACGGCCCGGAAGACGCGCTCTTCCTGGGCCGACAGCCAAGGCTTGTCGGTCCCGATCTCGCCGATGATCCCAGGGCGCACGCCGGTGCCGTCAGCGCCCTCGGCAAACTCCCGCGCCAGCTCCTCGGCGAGGGATCCGACGGTCCGCCGGTCGATGAGGGCCTCCGCCGGGTAGTACGCCTGGCGGTACCAGCCACAGCCCATCACGAGGTGCAGACCCGATGCCGTGGCCAGGCGCCGCAGCCGTGCCGGGTCGCGCCCGATCGACTGGAGGGTGAGATCGGCCAGGCAGGTTCCGCCGAGCTCCCTGAAGCGGGCCAGCTCGGGGAGGATCAGCTCGTCCTCGCCGGTCAACTCCCAGTAGTCCCAGCGGCCCGGGATCTGCCAGAGCACGCACCGGGTGTGCTCATGGGGCAGGGTAAGGCCCAGCTCTGAAGGATCGACCCTCCCGAGGACGGTCTGCACGAAGGACGGCATGGGGCGATTATCGTCCCGTCGGGAACCGGGTGGCCAGTCGTTTGGGGCGGCAACATGCGCGCCGCGTGGGCGGAAACCTGCCACTAAGTGTTGTGGCAGACCTGCGAATCGTGACATGATCCGCTCGAACTGTCGTCGGCAGCGTCCCGTCGTCGACGCACGCCGACCGCGGGCGCCCACTGCCCCCGCACCAGGAGGAGGAGATACCCCATGCAGACGACCCGCAGGATCGCGGCACTCGTCGCGACGCTGGGGCTCGCGCTCGCCGCGTGCTCTGGCGGGGCCACGACGGCCCCGACCACGGCTCCCGAGAGCATGGCCCCCGAGAGCACGGCGCCCGAGAGCGCGGCACCCACCGTCGACCCGGAGTCGCTGCTCGGCAGGGTCATGGCCGCCGACAAGATCGTGATGTCGACGGACCCGCAGTACCCGCCCCAGTCGTCGCTGAAGTCGGACGGCACCTTCGAAGGCTTCGACATCGACGTCGGGACGGAGATCGCCACGCGCCTGGGCTTCCCCATCGAGTTCGCCACGCCGGACTGGAACCTGATCACCGCGGGCTCCTGGGGTGGGCGCTGGGACTTCAGCGTCGGCTCGATGTCGATCACCACGCCACGCGAGAAGGTGCTCGCCTTCAGTGACCCGTACTACTTCACGCCGGCCCAGATGGCCACCTCGGTCGAGTCGGGCATCACCACGCTCGACGGGCTGGACGGCAAGGTGATCTGCGTGGGTGAGGCGACGACCTACTACGACTGGCTGCAGGGCACCCTCGATCTCGGGTCCTACACCCCGACGAACACGCCCCCGGCAGGCTCGACCGCCACCACCCTCACGACCGACCGCCTGTGCGCCGAGACCTGGAAGGCGGGACGAACCGACTTCCAGGGCTGGCTGAGCTCCGAGACGACCGTGGACCAGGCCGTCGCGGACGGACTGCCTCTCGTCAAGGTTGGGGACCCGGTCTTCTATGAGCCGCTCGGCGTCGCCTTCGACAAGAGCGGGCCCGATCCGACGGGCCTCATCGAACTAGTCAACCAGGTCCTCGCCGACATGCGTGCCGACGGCACCCTCCAGGGACTCTCCGTGAAGTGGTTCGGTGACGACCTGACGGTCGGGCCGGACACGAACTAGGGCCGGCGATCGGCTCATCTCGACGGGGGCGTCCGTCACGGACGCCCCCGTCGCCGTTTCCGGGGAGGGAGGACCGCAGTGACCGCATCGGGGGGCGCGCTCGGCGCGCCGGCGGGGGGGAGGCTCCCCCTCGAGCCACAGAATCCAATCGTGGAGGCGATCGCGGCCCGGCGGCGGCGGCAGACACTGCGCTTCCGGATCGTCTTCGTCCTCACCTGGGCCGTCCTGCTGGGGGGCGCGCTCGGCTCCCTCGTGGCCGCGGGCAAGATCGACTTCGCCTTCATGGCCGAGTGGGGCCCCTACATCCTGGGCGGCGTGGGCACCACGATCTACGTCGCCGTCATCTCGATCGCCTTCGCGATCAGCTTCGCCATCTTCGGCGCGCTGGGCCGGCTCAGCTCCGTCCCGGTCTTCTACTCCATCTCCACCCTGTACGTCTCCCTGGTCCGGGGGACGCCGCTCCTCGTCCAGATCCTGTTCATCTACCTGGCCCTTCCGCAGATCATCCCCGCCGTGTCACAGCTGCCGAAGGAGGTCCTCGGGATCTTCGCGCTGTCCTTCAACTACGGCGCCTACATGACGGAGACGTTCCGGGCCGGGATCCAGGCGGTCCCGCACGGCCAGACCGAGGCTGCCGAGGCCCTGGGCATGCAGGGCCGGACGCGGATGCGGCGGATCATCCTCCCGCAGGCGATCCGGATCATCACGCCGGCGATCGGCAACGAGTTCATCTCCATGATCAAGGACTCGTCGCTCGTCTCGGTCATCGGCGTCGCCGAGCTCCTGTGGCGCGCCCAGCGCGTCGGGCAGTCGAACTTCCGGACCCTCGAGACGCTCATGGTCGCCGCCGCGATCTACTGGGCCCTCACGATCGTGCTGTCGCTCGTCCAGGACCGCCTGGAGAAGCGAATGGCCGAGAGCGATCGGCGGACCTGAGGTGATTCGATGAACGCAGCCGAGACCGCGGACCGCTACGCCACGGTTCGCGACCCCTACGCGAAGCCCGGAGCGCTCGTCCCGGCGGGCGCCGAGCCCATCATCCGGTCCCTCGAGATCGAGAAGTACTTCGGGAGCAACCACGTCCTCCGCGGGTGCACCCTCGAGGTCTACCCGAAGGAGACGATCTGCCTCATCGGCCGGTCTGGCTCCGGCAAGAGCACGCTGCTGCGCTGCCTCAACTTCCTCGAGGAGCCGACGGCCGGGGCCGTCGAGATCGACGGGATCCGCGTGCAGGCCGAGCCACTCTCATCCCGCAGTTCGGGGCACCGCGAGGCGATCCGCCAGATCCGTATGCGCGCCCAGATGGTGTTCCAGGAGTTCAACCTGTTCCCGCACATGAAGGTGATCGACAACCTCATCGAGGCACCCGTCCGGGTGAAGGGCGTCGCGAAGGACGAGGCGATCGCGATCGCTGAGAAGTACCTGGACAAGGTGGGGCTCTCCGAGAAGAGGGACGAGTATCCGGCCCGGCTCTCCGGCGGCCAGAAGCAGCGCGTGGCCATCGCTCGGGCGCTGACGATGGAACCCAACGTCCTCCTCTTCGACGAGCCGACCTCGGCGCTCGACCCGGAGCTCGTCGGGGAGGTCCTCAAGGTCATGGAGGAGCTGGCCCACGAGGGCTCAACGATGCTCGTCGTCACGCACGAGATGCAGTTTGCCCGCGAGGCCGCCGACCGGGTCTACTACATCGAGGAGGGGATCTTCATCGAGGTCGGCCCCCCGGAACAGGTGATCGACGCCCCCCAGGACGAGCGGACCCAGAGGTTCCTCTCCCGGCTTCGCGACAAGTAGAGGGGAGGGGGCAGGGGCGTAGGATCGGCGCATGACCACCGCTCCCCCTCCCGGCCAGCCACCTGCCGACGACGAGGTCGAGCGCCGTCTCGCGGCGCTCAAGGCCGGCATCGATCCTGGCTCCCTGGGGCCGCGCCCCAGGATGGAGGCGGAGCGGCCGCCGGACGGCTCTGGGCGCGCAGCCGAGACGGCCGGCGCGGCGAGAGACGCATCAACGGACGGGGGTTTCCCCGCGGACGACGGCCTGCCGGCCCTCGTCGGTGACGTGATCGGCGACGCGGCGCGCACGTGGCGGGCTCGGGAAACCCGGGCCCCGGGCCCCGGGCCGGGCCCGCAGCCACCGAGCCCCGGCGTGCGTGTCGTGGCCTGGGGCATCGACCCGGAGGAGGCACGCCGGCTGGGCCTGAGGATCGGGCTCGCCCTTGCCGCATTTGGCGGCTACCTCGTCCTCGCGGAGTTCGTACCTGCCGTCGCGCTCGTCGGATCGCTCGCCCTCGCGGTCCTCGGCGGGTTTCTCGTCGGCTGGCACCTCGCCGGCCGCGCCGGAGCGTGGGCGCTCCACGCGGGGGCGGTGTTGGGTGGGTTCGGGATCGCCCGCGTCGTGGCCGAGCTCGCCAGCCTCCCGCCCGCCGGCTGGGGCACGCTCGGGGCCGGGATCGGGCTGCTCGTCATCGGGCTCGCCAGGGTCTCGAGGGGCGAGGGCATCCGCTGGCAGGCGTGGGTCGGGGGCGCGCTCACGGTCTACGGCGGCTGGGGTGCCCTCGGCGCGACGATCCCAGGGTTCCCCACGCTGGGCGACCTGGTCGTGCCCCTGGTGCTCGTCCTGATCGGGGTCGTCCTCCTCCGTCGCGGCGTCCGCCAGGGCTAGCCCCAACCGGTTCTCGCCGCGGCGCCGGGATCCGCGTGCCGGGCGCAGGCCGCGCTGCGGCGCCCGCTACCGGGCCCGGGCCGTCCCCGCGGCAGTCTCCGTTGCCGCCACGATGGCGGCGGCAACGCCGTCCGCGATCCGGGCCATCTCGTCATCGGTCACCACGAACGGCGGGCCGAGCAGGATCGTGTCGCCGTCGACCCCGTTCGCGGACCCCGTTCCCGAATAGACGAGGACGCCCCGCTCGCGCGCCCCGGCAACGATCGCCTCGGTTCGGCGCTCGGCCCGCGGGAAGGCCGTCGTCGTCGCGCGATCCGCCACGATCTCGAGGCCCACCATGAGCCCGCGACCGCGGATCTCGCCGACGTGCGGGCGCTCGCCAAGCCGCTCGACGAGCAGCGCCCGCAGCCGTTCGCCCTTCGCGGCGGAGCTCGCGACGAGGTTCTCCTCGCGCAGGATCCGCAGGACCTCGCCCGCGACCGTCGCGCCCACTGCGGAGTGGCTGAACGTGAAGCCGTGGACGAAGCCGCCCCCGGCGATTGCCTGGTAGACCGGCCCGCTGGCCGCCGCGAAGCCGAACGGCCAGTAGCCGGATGTCGCGCCCTTTGCGGCCACGAGGAGGTCCGGGCGCAACCCCCAGTGGTCGCTGCCGAACCAGCGGCCGGTTCGCCCGAAGCCGGTCATCACCTCGTCGGCGATGAGCAGGACGCCGTGACGCCGGCAGACATCCGCGACGGCCGGCCAGTAGTCGTCCGGGGGCACGACTGCGCCGAGCGTCGCTCCGACGATCGGCTCCGCGACGAAGGCAGCCACGCGCCCGGACCCGGCCGACTCGATCTCTTGCTCGAGCTCCGCCGCGAGCGCGGCTCCGTCCCCGAGGGCGTGCGCCGCCGCCTGGCCGGCACGGTATGGGTACGGCGTCGAGACGTGCCGGAAGCGCCCGAGCCATGGCGCGTAGGGACGGCGAAGCGGCTCGCGACCCGAGAGGTCCAGGGCGCCGATGCTGTTGCCGTGGTAGCTCCCCCAGCGGGCGATGACGACGTCGCGGGACGCCTCGCCCCGCGCGAGGTGATAGGCGCGGGCCATCTTGAGCGCAGTCTCGATGGCCTCGGAGCCGCCCGATACGGGGTAGACAGCCGGCGCGTCGAGCGGGAGCAGCGACCCCACCTCGGCCGCGTAGCGCTCGAGGGCATCGCTCGTGAACATGGTCCCGTGAGCGTATGCGACGCGCCCGGCCTGGGCAGCCATGACGGCGGCCACCTCCGCCCGGCCGTGGCCGATCCCGACGACAACTGCCCCGCCTGCCGCGTCGAGATAGGCGCGCCCGTCCGCATCCCAGATCGTGGCGCCGACGGCGTGATCGGCGATGGCGAGGCGGCGCCCGAACACGCGCGGGAAGACACGCCCGGGCGACGCCGCCTGCTGGCCAGTCATCGACCGATTGTACGGAGGCCGCGCGCTAGACGCGCCCCTTCGGCACCGTTCGCCAGTAGGTCTTGTTGAAGACGATCTTGCCCAGGTGCCACAGCTTGTTCGGTTTCGGCGGCTTCGGCGGGTGGTCGTAATCGAACGAGAGGATCGTGCCCTTCCCGTCGCCTACCTCGAAGAAGCACATCACCTTGCCGCCGTAGACGGCGTGCTTGCCGGACGGGGCGCGCCCCTTGACGGCAGCTGCCACGCGCTCCGCGACGACCGGCGCCTCGAAATGCGCCGTGGAGCCCGCCTTCGAGAGCGGCAGGTCGGTTGTGTCGCCAAGAGCGTGGATGTTCGGGTATCGCTCGACGTCCTCATCCTTCGTGCCCGGGGGCGCCATCTTCTTGACCTGCAGGGTGTGCCGGTCGGTGGGCACCCAGCCCGACTTCGGGGCGAGCCCGGAATCGATGACCACCTGCGCGCCCTTGTGTGGCGGAACACAGATGAGGAGGTCGTAGGAGTACTCCTCCATGGCGTCGGTGATGACGACCTTCCGCTCGGCATCGATGGAATCGATGCCGGCCAGCAGCTGGAGGTCGATCCCCTTCTGCTCGAAGATCGGCGTCGCCATCTCGCTCACGCTCTCAATGGTGAACGCCCGGTTGATGGGGGACAGGTACTGGAGCTCGGTCTTCTCGCGGAGGCCACGGTCGCGCAGCTCCGACTCGATAAGGAAGGCGACCTCGAGCGGGGCGGGCGGGCACTTGTAGGGAATCCCGGCGATGCCGATGAGGATCTTCCCGCCGCCGAACGCGTCGAGCGCCTTGCGCAGCTTCGTCGACGCGGCGGCCGTGTAGAAGTGGTGGGCCTCCTGGTCGAAGTGCTCCATCGTCTCGGGGACAATCCGCGAGCCGGTGGCGATGACCAGCTGGTCGTACTTCAGGCGTTCGCCGGACGCGAGCTCGACGAGGCCCGCGTCCGTGTCGATGCGCTGGACCAGGTCCACGACGAGGTCGATGTTGTCGTCGAGCAGGGAGCGCTCGCTCCGGATGAGCCGCTCGGGTCGCTCGTTGCCCATCGCGATGTACATGTACCCGGGCTGGTACGTGTGCTTGCCCGAAAGGTCGACGACGGTGACCTTCGCCTCCCCGTTCGCGATCCGCTTCTTGAGCTTGCGGGCGACGAGGTTCGCGCTGAGCGTGCCGCCGACGCCGCCCCCCAGGATGACGACGCGCTGCATCGGTCGCCCTACCGGACCTTCGTGACGATGATCTCGTCGTAGCCGTCCTTGGTGTCGACCGCGACGAGGGTGTGGCCGGCCTTCTCAATCCACTTCGGGATGTCGATCTTGCTGCCCTTGTCGGCGGACCAGACGGCGATCGTCTCGCCGACCTCGGACTCCTTGATGGCGCGGATGAGCTCCATGAGCGGGCCCGGGCAGAAGCTGCCGCGCGCATCGATCGTGCGGGTGATGGTGGCGGCCATGAAGAGTTCCTTTCGGTTGGGAACGCGTCGGGATCGTTCGGGGCGCGGGGGAGCCGGGGTTCGGCAGGTGGCCCCAGGGGAGGGGCGACCGGCCGCGCCCACGGAGCAGTCAGATGAAGAGCGGCGCGTCGCCTCCCTGGAGCAGGGAGATGACGGTTGCGGCGCCGACGGGCTCACCGAGGCCATCGATCATGTCCGTCTTCTTGAGGCCGAACATGTCCATCGTCATCTGGCACGGCATGAACTCGACGCCCATCGCCTGGCCGATCTCGAGGAGCTCCTTGGGGCTCGCCACGCTGTACTGCTTGGCAAGCTTGTTCATCATCCACGGGCCCATGCCGAGGAAGTTCATCTTCGAGAGCTTGCGATGCGAGATCCCGGGTCGCTGCATGAACGACATCATCTTCTGCATCAGGTTGTCACCCGTGATGCGCCTCTCGTCCTTCACGAAGGTCTGGAGGCCCCAGAAGGTGAGGAAGACGCGGACCTTCGCTCCCATCGCGGCGGCGGTGGTGGCCAGGATCATCGTGGCCCAGGTCTTCTCCAGCTCACCGCTGTAGCAGATGATCAGGATGTCGCGGGGCTTGGCCTCGGCTGCGGGCTCCGGGGCGGGCGCGGGCTCGACAGCGGGAACGGGGGTTTCGGTCGCGGTCGTCATGGCTGTGCTGCTCACTTCTTGCGGAGGATGAAGCGATAGACGCCGCCCTCGACGGACTGCTCGACGAGCTCGTTGCCGGTGGACTTGGCCCACGCGGCGAAGTCCTTCGTGGAGCCGGGATCAGTGGCGAGGACCTCGAGGAGCTGGCCGGAGGTGAGCCCCTTGACCGCCTGCGCGGTCTTCACGATCGGCATCGGGCACGAGAGACCCTTGGCGTCGACCACCTGGGCGACCTGCTCGGTCGTCATGGTTCCCTTCCTTTCGCGGGCGCCGCGCCGGCCCAAGCCGGCGAGCAGGATCGTTGATCAGTCGCAGATCGGGTCAGATGAAGAGGATGTGACCGTCGCCCGCATTCAGGTAGAAGGCGGTCACGCCCTCCACGCCGTCGACGAGCGGATCGAGGTCGTCTTCCTCGATCCTGAGGACGTCCATCGAGAGGGAGCATGCCTGGATGTCGATCTCGCCGAGCTCCTTCGCGACGCGGAGGGTGGCGTGCCAGGGCTGCTGCCCGGCCTTGGCGGCCGCGGCGACGAGGGCAGCACCGCGCTCACCGGCCTCCGGCGCCAGCCCCAAGCTGGTTGTGATCTTCGCCTTGCGGAAGGCCTCGAGCCCCCAGTACTGCAGGAACATGTTGACTTTTCGGCCGAGCGCCGCGGCGCCGCTGGCCATGACGGCGGCGGCCTGGAGGCGGTCCTCGGTCCCCGAGAAGATCACGATGTTCAGCGGTTCGTCTTCCACGTGCGCTCCTTAGCTCGCCACGGGCGGCGAGGCTGTGGGGCCCGGGCGATCCTCGGACAGGACCGGGCGTTCGGAGAGCTCGCCGAGTCGGGCGAGTCGGCGCATGAGGACCCCCCGCATGAGGTTGCAGGCGTCGATGACCTCGGGGTCGGTCAGGTGATACCTGACCTCCCGGCCCTCGCGCTCCGCCTCGACGATCCCGACAGCCCGCATGACGGCGAGGTGCTGGGAGACGTTCGGCTGCGTGATCCCCATCTCCTCGGCCAGGCGACCGACTTCCATCGGCTCCTCGGCAAGCAGGTGGAGGATCTCGAGCCGGCGGGGACTCGCCAAGATCTTCATGACCTCCGATTGGAGGCTCCAGATCGGGTCCATGTGCGCATGCTACATACATGCGCACTTGCGCATTATAGCCAGATGGACCGTTGCACCGGCCGACCGGCCCGGGTCCAGGGGGGCCGAACGGCAGGGATGCCGCCAGGAGCGCGTGCCGACGGCCGGCAGTCAGGCTCCGACGGGCGGCGCCCCCGTCGAACCGCGCACGACGAACGACGTGGGGAGGACCACCGTCTCCGGGGGCCCGTCGCTCCCGGCGATCCGGCCCAGAAGGCGCTGCGTCGCGGTGACCCCGAGATCGTGGACCGGCTGCGCAACCACGGTGAGCGGCGGCCGAACGAGCTCGGTCCACGGGAGATCGTCGAACGCGACGAGCGAGATGTCCGCGAACATGCGCAGCCCGGCCTGGTGGATCGCGTCGACGGCCCCGAGTGTCATCGTCTCGTCGGTCGTGAGGATGGCGGTCGGGCGATCCGGCAGGTCGAGGGCCGCTGTCGTGATGCGGCAGGCGTCCGCGCGGTCGTAGCGGGCCCGGCAGATCAGGTCGTCGGTGACCGCGTGGCCGGCCTCCAGCAGCGCGGACGCCCAGCCCGCTTCGCGGATCGGGCTCGTCACGCCGCCGTCCGGCCGGAGCCGGGCCTTCACGATCTCGGCCGCGTCGAGAGCCGTCCCCTCCTCCAGCACGATCGCGACCCTCCGGTGCCCGAGCCGGACGAGGTGGCGCACCGCGTTCCTGGCGGCCCGGTGGTTGTCGACGACGACGACGTCGCAGCTGATGCCGGGGGAGCCTCGGTCGAGGAGCACCACGGGTATGCCGCGCTCCTGCGCCTCCCGGAGGTGGCCGGACTCGCCCGGCTCCGCCGGGACCACGATCAGGCCATCCACCTGCTTGTCGACCAAGACACCCACGGCGGCGCGCTCGAGGGCGATCTCCTCGTCCGTGTTCGCAAGGATGACCTCGAAGCCCTCGGCACGGGCCGCGTCGGCGATGCCCCGGACCGCCTGGGAGAAGAAGGCGAGCTGGATGTCGGAAACCACGACCCCCAGCGTCCGGGTCGTACCCGACTTCATGCTCCGGGCGAGCGCATTCGGCCGGTAGCGGAGCGTGCCAGCAGCAGCCAGGACCCGCTCACGGGCGGCTGGGCTCGCGCTGCCGTAGCCGCCGAGGACACGGGCGGCGGTCGCGCGCGATACTCCCGCCGAGCGGGCGACGTCGTCGAGCGTTGCGTGTTCGGGGATCTCGCGTCGTCCCATGTTTCGAACGGCCACCGGCACGGCGCACGTCGCACCGCAGCGGCGCGCGTCGTGCCTCCTACTTGCCGAAGCCCTCGGAGAGGCCCCGGATGAACTGGCGCTGGCCGGCGAGGAACAGGATGATCATCGGGATCGAGGCGATCGTGAGCGCCGCGAAGAGGACCGGCCAGTCGGACAGGACGCGCCCCTGCATCTGGAGCAGGCCGACGGGAAGCGTCTTGAGGTCGGTGGAGTTGATGAACACGAGCGCGAAGACGAACTCGTTCCAGGCGAAGAGCGCTTGGAGCAGCGCGGCCGAGACGATGATCGGTCGGCTCAACGGCATGACCACAAGCCAGAAGACCTGCCATCGGTTGGCGCCGTCAACGATCGCCGCGTCCTCCATCTCGCGCGAGAGCGTGATCATGTACGCCCGGATCAGGAACACCGTGAACGGGATCCTGAACGCGGTGTACAGGATGATGAGCGCCCAGTACGTGTCGAAGATCCCCAGGGTCTGCAGGAGTCGGAAGAGGGGGATGAGCGCGACCGTCGGCGCCAGCATCATGCCGCCGAGCAGGAGGACGGTGATCGCGCCGGCGTAGGGGATCCTGTGCCGCGTGAGCGCGTAGGCCGCCATCGCGCTGAACAGGATCGTCATGACGACGGAGGCCCCGCTCACGATGACGCTGTTCACCAGGTAGCGGACCACACCGAGATCCCACGCTTTCTGGAAGTTCTCCCAGCGCCAGGTCGTGGGGAGCCCCCACGGGTCGCCGAACAGCTCGAGGTTCGACTTGAAGCCGTTGAGGACCGCCCAGGCCATCGGGTAGATGATCGCCACGGCCAGGACGATGAGGAGGACATAGGCGACCACCCGCCCGATCGCGCGGGGAACGGTCCCAGCCGCACCCGGGTCATGGCGCGGACGCGCGACGGGGCCGGCCATCAGTACTGGACCGCCTTCCCGCGGTTGATGAAGAGCTGAACGATCGATGCCGCGAGCGTGATGAGGAAGATGACGACGGCGATCGCGGCCGCATAGCCCATGTGGTCGTTGAAGAAGGCCGACTTGTAGAGCCACGACGCGAGCGTGTGGCTGGAGTTGTTCGGCCCACCCGCGGTCATGACCCAGACCTCGTTCATCACGAGGAAGGCGCCCGAGATCGTGATGATCGTCGCCAGCAGGCTCATCTCCCGGACCAGCGGCACGGTGATCCGCCGAAAGGCCTGCGCGCGGCTGGCCCCGTCGATGTAGGCGGCCTCGTAGAGCTCACGGGGGATCCGCTGCATGGCCACGATGAACAGCACCATCACGTAGCCGATGGACTGCCACTGGCTCATCGCGATGATGGACCAGATGGCCGTCGCGGATTCCCCAAGCCACGAATGCTTGAACTGGTCGAGGTTTACGAGGTCCAGGAACCCGTTCACCAGGCCGATCTGGGGGTTGTAGATGAACGTGAAGAGCAGGCCCACGACCGTGAGCGAGAGGACCGCCGGGACGAAGTAGATCGTCCGGAAGACGCCCTTCAGGCGACCGCGCACGAGCTCCTCCAGGACGGCGGCGAGCACGAGGCCGCCGAGGACCTGGAAGGTGACCGACACGACGGCGTAGGCGACGTTGTTGAAGAGGGAGCTCCAGAAGACCGGGTCCGCTGCCATCACCCGGTAGTTGCCCAGCCCGATGAACGTCTCCTGGGTGAAGGCACTCCACCGGAAGAGACTGAGCCGCAGGTTCTCGACGACCGGGTAGTAGACGAACAGGACCAGCAGCACGACCGCAGGGGCGACCCACAACAGCATCGTCCGGCGGCCGCGTCGCGTGGTCGACATCGGGGTTCCTCGAGGAGGTCCTCCGGGGGCGGCGTGGCGGCCGCCCCCGGGAGGAGATGCTATTCGGTGGAGGTCTTGGCGGTCACGGCCGCCGCCTGGACGTCGGCGAGAACGTCGGCCGCGGTCTTCGTTCCGTCGAGCATCCCCTGGACGCCATTGAGGTAGGCGTTGGCGACGTCGATGTGGGTGACGGTGTCGAGCCAGATCGCCATGCTCGAGGCCGCGGCGATGTCCTCGACGACCCGCACGTTCTGGGGGAAGGTGTTCTCGAGGGTCGCGGAGCCGATGATGGGACTGAGCCAGCCGAGATCGGCCGTCAGCTTCTTCGCGTTGTCGAGACTCGTGAGGTACTTGAGGAAGTCGACCGCAATGTCGACATGGGCGGAGCTTGCGTTGACGAGGAACCCATCCGGGGCGCCCTCGAGTGCCCCGGTGTCACCGGCGGCGTCGGCCGGGGGCGGGAGCTTGATGAAGTCCCAATTGCTCGCGAGCTCGGCCGGTGCGCCGCCGGCCTCGGTGAGGACCTGGAACTCGACGGACTCGATGAGGTGCATCGGGGACGCGCTGGTGAGGAAGTTCGCCTGGGCGTTCTCGTGCGGGATGCCGTTGGCGCCCTGGGTCAGGCAGTGGGTGTTGAGGTCGGCGAACGCCTGGAGAGCTTCGAGGTAGCCGGGATCGGTGAACTCGCCGGACGCCGGATCGTAGTCCTTCGCCATCGTCGCGGGCGGGACGAAGTACGGGTTCAGCTGGGTCATGAAGTGGATCGCCGGCCAGCCGAACTGGTTCCCGAACGCGATCGGGTCGCTGAAGCCCTTGGCCTTGAACGTGTCACAGGCCGCGAGGAGGCCCTCGAGCGTCGTCGGGACCTCGACGCCGTTGTCGGCAAAGAGCTTCGTGTTGTAGACGAGGTACTTGGCATCGAGGGTGATCGGCACGCCGTAGAGCTTGCCGTCGTACGTGTACGCCTCGAGCGCGGCCGGGGAGAAGCTGTCCTTCCACTCGGCCGCCACGTCGGCGCTGAGGTCCTTCGCGAGGCCTCCACGGACGAACTTCTGCGTGAAGTCACCGGCCCAGGAGAAGTAGATGTCCGGGAGCGAGTTCGAAGCCGCGAGGACACGCAGCTTGTCCTTCACACCCTGGTCGGTCTCGGCCTGGACGTCGATCTCGACCTTGGGATGATCCGCCATGTAGGCGGCGACGACCGACTCGAAGTACGGGGTGTACCGGGGATCGCCGTACTTGTGAAGGAAGGTGATCTTGCCTTCGAGCTCCGCCGGCGCGGCCGACTCGACGGGTGCCGCCGTTGCGGGGCTTTCGGCGGGCGCCGCCGTGGCGCCTCCGCCGCACGCGGCGGCAACGATGCCGACGGCGGCAACGAGGGCGAGCAGGCGGCTGGCCGGCCGCCCCGCCATGGTTCGGTTGGTCACGTTCTCCTCCTTCGATATGCGCCCGGGTGGATCGCGCTCAGAACTGGGTCGCTTCCACCATCGAGGGCGTTGCGAGCTCGGGGGCGAGCGGGCTGCCATGCCCGAAGGCCCCGTAGCTGCCACAGGTGAGGGCCGCCGCGTACGCGGCGGCCTGCAGGGTGACGGCCGGGTCCTCCACGTCGACGGCGCCGACGAGGAAGCGGCCGATGAACGAGTCGCCGGCCCCGAGGGTGTCGACGACCGAGGTGGAGACGACCGCCTGGTGCCAGGTCCGGCGACCGTCATGGAGGAGGGCCGGCGCGGTCCCGCGTGTCGCGAGGGCGAAGCGAGGGCCGCGGGCGACCGTGTTGGCGAGGAGGTCGAGCGTGGCCTCCTCATCGAGGTCGCTGGCGGAAAAACAGGCGATCGCCAGATGCGGCAGGAGCGGCTCCACGTACGCCGGATCGCGCTGGATTGAGAAGTCGAATGAGACGGGGGCGACCCGGGCCAGCTCCGCCACCTGGTCCTCGACCATGCTGCAATCACCCGTGTGGACGAGGTCGAACGTGCCCGCCCAGGCGAGGTCGTCGGGGCCGAGGACGAACCTCGAGACTCCGATGTCGGAGCCGAGGAAGACCCGGTCGCCCTCGACGAGCGTTACGTCGGCGTAGGCGTTCGGGCCGGGGACGACCCTGACGCGGCTGATGTCGACCCCCTCGGCTCGGAGCGCCGCGAGAACGACCTCCCCGGCGCGGTCGGTGCCGACCGCGCCGAGGTACGAGGCCTCGGCGCCCGCCCGGACCGCGGCCACGGCCACGTTCAGGGCGTTGCCGCCCGGGAACATGAGGCCGAGGTCGTGGTACCGGTCGACGACGTTGTCGCCGGCGCAGAGGAGCCGCATCTCAATACTCGACCTTGAACATGTAGCGGCGCGTCTTGAGGTCGTGCCCGCGGACGGCCTCGAAATGCTCGGCAAGGCGGCTCTGCATCGCGAACAGGACGTGCGTGGAAGCGAACGGGCGCATCGCCTTCTCGACCCCGGGGAGGGTGAAGTCGCGGGCGTCGACGTACCACGCCTTCTTCGTGTAGGTGTCGAGGAACCGCTTCGCGCGCTCGTCGATCGGCCGGGTCGTCTCCTCCCCGAGGTAGAGGATGACGGCCGTCTCGTCGGTGACCACCTCCATCGCGCCGTGGAGAAACTCCGCGGCGTCGAAGTGGGCGGCGTGCTTCCACTGCATCTCCTGGAGGTAGCACATCGACAGGCAGTAGGCCACGCCGACATTCGGGCCGGAGCCGAGCACATAGATGACCGGCTCGTCCTTCAGCGCCTCGGCAATCCGGTGGTTGAGGTCCTCGCCCTCGCGGACCGCGTCGATGAGCGCGTCCGGGAGCACCTGAAGGGCACGGATGTGCGCCTCGTACGCGTCGCCGGCGAGGTCGCCGGTGGCACGGAGGATCGCGAGGACCGTGATCGCCTCGGCGAACTGCTTCGGATCACCGATGCCGGTGTCGTCGCCGTACGTGATGGCCTCATCGCTTGCGGTCGCCAGCGGGCTGTCGGGCAGGCGGGTGTAGGAGACGACGGTCGCGCCACGCGACCTCGCGTACTTCGCGACGTCCACGACCTCCGGGGTCGTCCCAGTGTTGGAGGCCACGAGGACGAGGCTGCCCGGCCCGAGCGCGGCGGGCTCACGGTAGATGAGCTCGTTGGCGGAATGAGCGAACGTCGGGAACCGCGCGGTTCCCCGCTCCAGGAGGTATTGCGCTGGCGTGTGCGTAAGGAGACCACCGCCGCTGCCGGTGAGGAACACGTTGACCAGACCGGCGTCCACGACGCGGGCGGCGAGCGCCTCGATCTCCGGCCGTCGGTCGAGCACGGCATCGATGCCGGCCCGCCGCTCGTGCGGGAGCGGCTTGAGGGGGAGGGTGCTCGGGGTGGTCACGACGGCGGGGCTCCTTTCGCGGGCTGGGGCGGGGTGGTGTTGCGATTCGCGGGCTATGGCCAGGTGGCGTCCGGGCCCGCGGCGAGGACGCGGCGACCCATGAACACGCGCTCGTCGAGGTCGGTGATCCCGCGGAAGAGGGCCGAGTAGACCGTGAACCACTGGAGCGGAACCAGGAGAACGAACGGCGCAAGGAGCGGGTGGAGGCCGGCGTAGTCGGCGGCATCGAGGACAAGGACACGAGCGCCGTTGGCGGTCGCGATGTCGATCGAGCGCTGGGTGACGCTGCGCGTCTCGTCGGTGCCGAGGAGGGCGACGACGTCGAGGCGCGACCGCTCGAGAGCCTCAACCGGCCCATGGCGGAACTCGGCCGACTCGATGAACGAGCCGATGACCCGGATGTTCTCCATGAACACGGTGAGCGCGAACTTGTAGCCGAGGCCGAGAAGCGGCCCCGCCGCGAAGACGTTGAGAGCAGTCGAGCTGAGGAACAGCCGGGCCTGTTCAAGGCCCGCCGCCTCGCCCTCGCGGTAGGCCCGGCCGAGCATCGCCGGGATCTCCGGAAGCTGGGCGAGGGCGGCTTCCGCCTCCTCGCGCCTGGGTCCGTCCGCCTGGACCGCCAGCTCGAGCGCGAAGAGCGTGACCGCGGCCATCGGGAGGATGTAGAGCGCCGTCGATTCGTAGTCCAGGATCTCGGCCGCCTCGGCGGCCATCGGGCTGGGGCGACGCTTCGCGATCGCAACCGTGTGGGCACCGACGGCGTTCGCGTGGCGGAGAGCGGCCAGGGCGTCCTCGGTTGCGCCGGAGTACGACGCCAGGAAGACGAGCGAGCGGCTCCCGAGTCGAGGCGGGTTGCGCCACACGAGCTCGTAGCTCGTCAGGACGTCAGAGGTGACGCGGGTCAGGCGGTCGAGCAGGTACTTGCCGCTGTACATGTTCGACCACGAGCCGCCGCTGCCGACGAAGTAGACGTGGTCGAACTCGCCGGCTGCGGTGCGTCGAGCGAGCTGACGGATCCGCTCCCCGTGCTCGTCGAGGAAGCGGGGCAGGTCGGCCTCGAGGCGCGGCGCGGTGAAGAGCTCGCTCGTGCGGGCCGCGTCAACAAGGGCTGTCAGATCCGCCAAGGCAGACTCCTCCTGGGTCACGTGGGTGCGTCGTTGGAGCGTCGAGGACCTCCTCGCCGGGACCGCCGAGACCGCCGCATACGCTGTGAGAACCTTCTCACAGCTGGCGTGAGAACGATCTCACGCTTTCACGTTGTGTCAAGCCCCAAGTTCCCGGGCGCTCGAGGGTGGTGGTGGCCGAAGCGCGGGATCGCGTGCCTGCCTGCGCCCCCGGTGGTGTCCCCGACCCGGCTGCCACGCGCCACCCGTGTCCGCATCCGGCCGCGCGCGCGGGAGGGCACATGTCCGGGGCCTGGCGGGATCCGGGACCCGGGCGGGCTCCGCCTCAGCAGATCCGGGGCAGCTGCTCCCCGACGAGCATGTCCACGATTTGCTCGCTGCCGACGAGCGTGCGGATCGTCACCATCCCGGGATGCTCCGCGACGACCTCGCCGATCCGGGCGGCGCCGGCTCCCTCGGGGAGCGCACGCATCGCCGCGACGATCGCATCCACCGAAGATGCCGGCACGATGGCCACCAGCTTCCCCTCGTTGGCGACGTGGAACGGGTCGAGGCCCAGCATCTCGCAGGCCGCGCGAACCGGGCCCGGGATCAGGATGGCACTCTCGTCGAGGACCAGGCCCACGCCGGAGGTCGCCGCGATCTCGTTGAGCGCCGACGAGAGGCCGCCCCGCGTCGGATCGCGCAGCACCCGGATCCCGGGCTCGACCGCGAGCATGGCCGCGACGAGCCCGTTCAGCGCCTGCGTGTCCGACGCGATCTCCACCTCGAACTCCAGGCCCTCCCGGACGGACATGATGGCGACGCCGTGGAGGCCGATCGCCCCCGACAGGACCAGGGCGTCGCCGGGACGGGCCCGCTCCGCGGAGGGGGCGATCCCCTCGGGGACGATCCCAATCCCGGCGGTGTTGACGAACAGCCGGTCCGCCGCGCCGCGCCCCACGACCTTCGTGTCCCCGGTGACGATCCGCGCACCGGCCCGGGCTGCCGCCCGGGCTGCCGACTCCGTGATGTCGGCCAGCTCCCGGAGCGGGAGGCCCTCCTCGATGACGTAGGCCAGCGAGATCGCCAGCGGCTGCGCGCCCATCATCGCGAGGTCGTTGATCGTCCCGTTGACCGCCAGCTCCCCGATGTCGCCGCCCGGGAAGCGGAGCGGGCTGACGACGAACGAGTCGGTCGTGAAGGCCACGCGCGTCCCGCCGACCACCACCACTGCGGCGTCGTTGAGCGGCCCGCCGGGGGCCGCGGCCGCGAGGGCCGGCCCCAGCACGTCCCGGAAGAGCGCGCTCGACAGCAGGCCCCCGGACCCGTGGCCGAGGATCACCCGTTCGCCCTCGGTGATCGGGGAGGGGCTGGCCTCGCCCCCGGGCTCGGTCGCGGACGTGGGGTCGTCCGTCCGCGCGGGCACACCGTCGGACCCTGTCGACGGATCGTGGCCGACACTCATCGCGGCGCCTCTGTCCGGCCGATCGGGGAGACTTGGACGAAGGGTGTCACGGGCAGCGGCGACCGGGCGCCGCCCAGCCCGCGCCCCGCACCGTGGAACGCCGCGCAGGTCCCCTCGGAGCTGACCATCGGGGCGCCGAGCGGCTTCTGGGGCGTGCAGAGCGTCCCGTACGCCGTGCAGTCGGTGGGCAGCTTGTCGCCCGTGAGGATCGCCCCGGCGATGCAGGCCGGGTGCTCGTTCGTGCGGATCTCTCCCACGTCGAACTTGTCCTCGGCGTCGAAGCGCCGGTACGCGTGGCGGAGCCGATAGCCGGACTGCGGGATCTCCCCCACCCCGCGCCACTTGCGCTCGCCGACCTCGAAGACCTCGTCGATCTGGCGGCGGGCGAGGGGCACGCCCTCGCGTCGGACGGCGCGCACGTACTGGTTCTCGACCTCGGCGCGGCCCTCCTCGAGCTGGCGCACCGCCATGAGGATCCCCTCGAGGAGGTCGAGCGGCTCGAAGCCGGTGACCACGATCGGGACCCGGTACCGCTCGGCGATCGGCTCGTACTCGGTCCAGCCCATCACTGCGCAGACGTGGCCTGCCGCCAGGAACGCCTGGACCTGGTTGTTCGGCGACTCGAGGAGGGCGATCATCGCCGGGGGCACGAGGACGTGCGAGACGAGGACGGAGAAGTTGTCGATGCCCCGCCGAGCCGCCTCGGCGACGGCCATCGCGTTCGCCGGGGCCGTCGTCTCGAAGCCGACGGCGAAGAAGACGACCTGCCGGTCGGGATTGCCGACGGCGATCTTGAGCGCATCCAGGGGGCTGTAGACGATGCGGACGTCGGCCCCTCGCGCCTTCAGGGCGAGCAGGTCCGTGGTCGAACCCGGGACCCGGAGCATGTCGCCGTAGCTGGTGAAGATCACGTCGGGGCGGGCGGCGATCGCAAGCGCCTTGTCGACCTGCTCGAGCGGCGTGACGCAGACCGGGCAGCCCGGTCCGTGGATCATCCGGACGCCGGTTGGCAGGGCCTCGTCGATCCCCTGCTTCACGATCGTGTGGGTCTGCCCACCGCAGACTTCCATGAGCGTCCAGGGGCGGGTGGTGACCCTGTGGATCTCCGCGACGAGCTTCCTCGCGAGCACGGGGTCGCGGTACTCGTCGAGGTACTTCACGCGGGCGTACCCCCCAGGGTCTCCCGGGGGATCACAGCGTCGTCGGAGACGACCGCCGGCTCGTCCATCCCCGGACCCATGGTCGCCAGCTCCTGCTGGACCATGTCGCCCATTGTCGCCAGGATCTCCAGCGTCTTGAGGGCTTCCTCCTCGTCGACCCGGCTGATGGCGAACCCGACGTGGACGATCACGTAGTCCCCCAGCTGGACCTCTGGGATGTAGGCCAGGCAGGCATCCTTGCGGACGCCGCCGAAGTCGACCTTGCACATCGGCAGCCCCGCGTCGTCGCGGATCTCGATGACCTTGCCTGGAATCCCAAGGCACATTGCGCGCTCCTCCTCAGGGACGACGGACGGGGGCCTCGCGACCTCCCGCCCCGGCGGCAGCCGTCCTCGCGGCGGCCACTGCCGCCTGACCATAGCTGATCCCGCCGTCATTGACGGGAACCCGGCGGTTGATGAAGACGTCGAAGCCGTCGCGGGCGAGCCGGCGCAGGAGCGTGCTCGCGAGGCGCCGGTTCTGGAAGACCCCGCCTGACAGGCAGACGACGCGCAGGCCCGTCTCGGCCGCGGCGGCGGCGACGAGCTCACGGGTGACCTCCGCAATCGTCTCGTGGAAGGCGGCGGCGAGGGTCCCGGCAGGGCGGCCCGCAGCGACACCCTCGAGGAGCGCCCGCAACGTGGGGCTCGGGTCGTAGACCAGGAGCCCGTCGCTCCTTGCGAGCCCGGCGGGCAGGGGCGCCGCCCGGCGCTCGCCGGCTGCGATCTCGAGGTCGATGGCGGCCTGCGCCTCGTACTCGGCCACGTCGCGAAGCCCGAGGAGCGCAGCGGCGGCGTCGAAGAGCCGCCCCGCGGACGACGCGACCGGCGCGTTGAGCCGGCGGGCGACCTGCGTCCGGACGATGCCCACCTCGCGCGGATCGAGCCGGGCCAGGAAGGACGCCGCGAGATCCGGGTCCAGGACGCGCCCCGACGCCCCGGGGGCCGCCCCGCCGGGCCCGCCCCCGGGAAGCCTCTCGGCGGCCAGCAGGTAGCCGAGCGCCATCCGCCACGGACGCTTGACGGCGAGTGCCCCGCCGGGCATCGGGGCCTGGCCGAAGCGGGCAAGCCTCCGGTAGCCGACGAGGTCGGCGACGAGGATCTCCCCGCCCCACAGCGTGCCGTCGTCGCCCATCCCGAGACCGTCGTAGGCCACCCCGATGAACGGCCCGCTGATGCCGTGCTCGGCGGCGCACGAGGCCACATGCGCATGATGGTGCTGGACCGCCACCCTCCGCTCCGCGGGCCAGCCTCGGACCGCGTACTTCGTGGAGAGGTACTCCGGGTGGAGGTCGTGGGCGACCACCTCGGGCTCGAGCGCGAGAAGCCGCGACAGGTGAGCCAGCCCGTCGGTGAAGGCGACGTGCGCGGGGAGGTCTTCAAGGTCCCCGTTGTGCGGTGCGACGTGGGCGCGGCGGCCGCGCGCAAGCGTGAATGTGTGCTTCAGCTCCGCGCCCACGGCCAGGAGCGGCCGGCTCGCGGCGATCGGCAGCAGGAGGGCCTCGGGGGCATACCCGCGCCCGCGCCGCACGATCGACACCCGGCCCGCGACGACGCGGCTGACCGAGTCGTCGTAGCGGGCCCGGATCTCCCGGTCGTGCACCAGGAACGCATCCGCAAGCCCGGCCAGCCGTTCCGCGGCGTCGGCGTCGTCGGTGGCGAGCGGCTCGTCGGACAGGTTGCCGGAGGTCAGCACGATGGGCCGGCCGACCGCGGCAAGGAGGAGGTGGTGCAGCGGCGTGTACGGCAGGAACACGCCGAGGCGGTCGTGGCCGGCCGCGACCGACTGCGCCAGCCGCGGCTCCCCGCGACCGCGGGCCACGAGGAGCACGATCGGCCGCTCCGGCCCGGCGAGGAGCCGGCGCTCCGTGGCTCCCACCCGTGCCAGCCGCTCCGCCGCGGCGACGTCTCCGACCATGACAGCGAACGGCTTGGCCCAGCGGCGCTTGCGGTCCCGCAGCCGCTCCACGGCCGCCTCGTCCGTGGCGTCGCAGGCGAGGTGGTAGCCGCCGAGCCCCTTGACGGCGACGATTCGTCCCGCGAGCAGGGCGGCCGCGGCGATCGTCAGCGCGGCATCGTCGCGCGCGGTCGGGCCGGCCGAGCCGGTTGGCCGGTAGGCCAGGCGCGGGCCGCAGGCGGGGCACGCGACGGGCTCGGCGTGGAAGCGCCGGTTCGCCGGGTCGGCGTACTCGGCGGCGCATGCCGTACACAGGGGGAAGGCCCGCATCGTGGTCTGGGCGCGGTCGTAGGGCAGCTCCTCGATGATCGTGGCCCGAGGGCCGCAATTCGTGCAGTTCGTGAACGGATAGCGGTGGCGCCGATCGGCCGGGTCGAGGACCTCGCGCAGGCAGTCGTCGCATGTCGCGATGTCCGGCGGGAAGAGGCGCTCGGTCGCCGCCGCCTCCACGCTCTCGTCAATCGTGAACGGACGGGTCAGCCCCGCGGCGGCCGCGGCGGGAAGCAGCGTCGCCGACACGGCGTCGACGCGCGCCCGGGGCGGAGCGTCGCTCCGGAGCCGGCGGACCAACGCGTCGAGCGCGGCAGGCGGTCCCGCCGCTTCGATCTCCACGCGTCCCGCCGCGTTGCGGACGCGCCCGGCCAGCCCGAGCTCCGATGCAAGACGCCACACGAACGGCCGGAACCCGACGCCCTGGACGACGCCCTCGACGAAGACCTGGCGGGCTGCAACCACGTCCTCCACCTCGGCGGCGGGGACGCGCGCGCCCGGCTCCACGGATGCAGCCATGCGAATAGGTTGCCGCGACGCCGTGTCCCATGGATGGGCCGAATGGCCCGACGATGGCCCGTCGCGCGACGTTCGTGACCGTGGACTCTGGCCCCCCGGCGCGCGGGAAGGCATCATCGCCCGGAGCGCGGGCCGCTGGCCCGTCGCAGCATGCCGGAGGCGATCCGATGAAGCTCCACGACGAGCGGCGGCATCGGCCCGTCACACTCGTCTGGCTCGACGCCAACGAGGCGCTCCTGCTCGGGGCCCAGGGCTCCGTCGGCGACGATGCGAGCCGGCCCAGCTTCCGCAGGGTCGGCTCGGAGGTCCCGCCCCACCGCCGGTCGACGAGCCACGTCCGGCACGATCCGCGGGTGCGCTCGGGCGGCGGGGCCGACCCTGACGACCTCATCGCCCGCCGGCGGGAGCACCTCCTGGCGACGTACCTGCGCGAGGTGGCGGCGCTGGTGCCGCCCGGCGACCGCGTCGTGGCCCTGGGGCCGGGCACAGTCCACGGCCGCTTCGCCGCAGAGCTTCGAGCGGACGACCTGCGCCACCGGCGCGACCGGCCCGTGGAGGACGCTCCCGCCGGGCCGCTGACGGAGCGCCAGCTCAAGGCCCGCTGGCGCGAGCTCAGCGGTGCCGCGCCCGAGCGCCAGCGACCAGCCAATGCAGGTGACGGGCGCTAGGCCCGGGCCGGTCCGGGCGGGGCCGAGTCCAGGTTCGGGGGCCCGCCTGACGTGAGCGGGGCCTCGACCGGAACGGGCCGATCCGACACCAAATCGCGATCCTTCGGCACTCGCCGCTCCGGCTCCCTCGGAGGAGGCTCGAAGCGACCACGCCGGCAAGCAGCGCCGCCGATGGGGGACCGAACCGCATTGATCGCCGTCGCGGAACCCACACTCGAAGACCAGGCGATGGGGGGCGCAGCGGACCAGGCCGGGGCAGGCCGGGCCGCGGCCGTGCCGTTTCAGCCCGTCCTCATCGACGCCGAGCGCTGCAAGGGCTGCGCCCTGTGCGTTGCGGCCTGCCCGAAGGGGATCCTCGCCCTCGACGAGACTCGCGTCAACGTCCAGGGCTACCACCCCGTCCACATCACCAACACGGAGGCGTGCACCTCCGACGCCCACTGTGCCCGGGTCTGCCCCGACTGCGTCCTGACGATCCTGGCCCGACCTCGCCCTGCCCGAGAGGCGTCGGAATGACGGCTCCGGCCACCGCGCCGCGTCCGGCGCCCGACGCCCCGGCGATTCCCCAGCGGCGCCGTCACGGACGGCGGGTGCTGATGAAGGGGAACGAGGCGATCGCCGAGGCCGCGATCCGCGCCGGATGCGACGCCTACTTCGGCTACCCGATCACGCCGCAGGCAGAGCTCCTGGAGTGGATGGCCCGCCGCATGCCCGAGGAGGGGCGCGCGTTCGTGCAGGCCGAATCAGAGCTCGGCGCGATCAACATGGCCCTCGGCGCGGCGGCCACGGGCGCGCGGGTCCTCGTGAGCTCGTCGTCGCCCGGGATCAGCCTGATGGCCGAGACCATGAGCTACATGGCCGGCTCCGAGGTCCCCGTCGTCCTCGTCAACGTCATGCGCGGGGGCCCCGGCCTCGGCAGCATCGGGCCCAGCCAGTCCGACTACTTCCAGGCGACGCGCGGCCACGGGCACGGCGACTACCGGGTCCCGGTCCTCGCGCCCGCGTCGATCATGGAGGCGATGCGCCTCACGGCCGACGCGTTCGAGATCGCGGAGCGGTACCGGACCCCGGTCATGATCCTCGCGGACGGCATCCTCGGCCAGGCGATGGAACCCGTCGAGCTGACGTTCCGCGAGCCACCCCGGATCAGCGCCGGGTGGGCGGTCGGGGGCGCCGACGGCCGGCCGCCCCGCGTCGTGCGCTCGCTCCACCTGAAATCCGAGGACCTCGAGGACCACAACCGCCACCTCCAGGCGAAGTTCAGCGCGATCGTCGAGCGCGAGGTGCGCTTCGACGAGGAGCACGTCGACAACGCGGAGCTCGTCGTGGTGGCCTACGGGACCGCCGCCCGCGTGGCCCGGACGGCCGTCGCCCGGGCTCGCGGCGAGGGTCTCCGGGCCGGCCTGTTCCGACCCATCTCGCTCTGGCCGTTCCCGGCCGCCGCCCTTGCCACCCTGGCCGGGCGCGCCCGCGGCATCCTCGTGGTCGAGCTGTCGGCGGGGCAGATGATCGAGGACGTTCGGCTCGCGGTGGAGGGACGGGCACCGGTCGCCTTCACCGGTCGCATGGGCGGGATGGTCCCCTCGCCGGCCGAGGTGGTGAGCGCGCTCCGCCGCCTGTCGGCCACCACCAAGGCCCGCTCCAAGGGAGCGCCACGATGAGCGTCGCAATCCCCGAGGGAGCGCGCGTTGTCTTCGACCGGCCTGACCTGCTCCTCGACCGCACGACGCGCTACTGCCCCGGCTGCGGTCACGGAGTGGTCCATCGCCTCATCGCGGAGGTGCTCGAGGACCTCGGTCTAGGCGCGCGGACCATCGCGGTAGCCCCGGTTGGGTGCGCCGTCTTCGCCTACGACTACCTCGGCGTCGACTGGGTCGAGGCGCCCCACGGCCGTGCGCCCGCCGTCGCCACGGGGATCCGCCGGGTCCGCCCGGACGCGTTCGTCCTCACGTACCAGGGCGATGGCGACCTGGCCGCCATCGGCACGGGTGAGATCGTCCACGCGGCGGCGCGCGGTGAGCTGCTCACAGCCGTCTTCGTCAACAACGGGATCTACGGCATGACCGGCGGCCAGATGGCACCCACGACGCTCCTCGGCCAGCGAACGACGTCTTCGCCGCTGGGCCGCGAGGCCGCCTTCCACGGCTATCCCGTCCCGATGACCGAGATGCTCGCGGTCCTTCCCGGGGTCGCGTATGCGGCGCGTGGGTCCGTCGCCGACTCGGCGACGATCGGGCGCACGAAGCGCTACCTCCGTCGGGCCTGCGAGATCCAGATGGAGGGCCGCGGGTTCACGATCGTGGAGGTCATCAGCAACTGTCCCGTCGGCTGGGGCATGACGCCGACGGAGTCGATCGAGCGGCTGAGGGAGGTCGTCGCCCTCGAGTACAAGCCGGGCGTGATCGTGGACCGGACGCAGGGCCCGGGGGGCTCCATCGCGCGATCCGCCGCCGAGGCGCAGCCCACGGCGCCCGGGCGGGGGGCCGCCACGCCGGCGGAGCGCTGACGGTGGAGCGCTCGATCATCTTTGCCGGCTTCGGGGGCCAGGGGATCCTCTTCGCCGGCAAGGTCCTCGCCCGGGCCGCGATGCACGAGGGGCGCGAAGTCCTCTGGATCCCCTCCTACGGGCCGGAGATGCGCGGTGGAACGGCGTCCTGCACCGTGATCGTCGGGGACGAGCCGATCGGGTCGCCCATCATCGACCAGGCGGACGCGGTGGTCGTGCTCAACCCTCCGTCCCACGCCAGGTTCGCCGCGCGCGTCGCCGCTGGGGGCCTGCTCGTGGTCAACGAGACGCTCGTCGGCGACTCGTCCGACCGGGAGGACATCATCGAGCTGCGCATCCCCTGCACACGCCTCGCCAAGGACGCGGGCGACGATTCGCTCGTGAGCGTCGTCGCGCTCGGAGCGCTCATCGGCCGGCTCCGCCTGGTCCGGCCCGCGTCGGCGCGGACGGCGATCCGGGACACGGTCGGGCCACGACGGCCGGCGGTGCTGGCGGCCGACCTGGCCGCGTTCGACGTCGGGCACCGTGTCGGGGCCCGCAGCCGGCGCGTCCACCTGGAGCCGGTGAACGTCCCCGTCTGACCGCCCGCGGCAGAAGGCGGGCCGCTATCCCGTCCCGCCGGTCCGTTCGCGGCGGCGCTGCTCGCGGTGCGAGATCGCGCCAGGCCCCGCGTCGGGCAGGACTCGCAGCCGGAGTGCGGCGAGGAGCGTGACCACGCCGGTGATGGCGAGCGCGGCGGCGGGGGCGTACGTCGCCGAGCCGAGCCCGAACGCAGGGAGTGTGGAGATCCCGGCTCCTGCTCCGATCGAGGCCCACGCCACGGTCGTCAGCCCGCCGTCAGCCACCTTGTTCGCCTGGGCGACGCGGGCTACCGTGAGAAAGCCGGCGCCGGCCACGACGGCCCAGATGCCGATCGCGATGAGCGCGATCCGCTGGTCGACCGACGGGAGCGCAACGCCGACGAGCCCCAGGACCGCGCCGCCGGCCCCCGCCCCCAGGAAGGGGATCGCGTCGGTGACGGCTCCCGGGGCCCGGCGGATGGCGACGAGGATCAGGATGCCGGTCGGCAGCTGCCATGCGCCTGTGGCGACGGTCGCGGCGACGACGCCAAGCCCGGTGGCGGTGGCGGCGGCGAGCGCCAGCACGCCCCCGGCGGCGAAGGCCCACCAGATGCTTCGACTCATCTCGGCGGCGGCACGCATGGGCGGTCGAACGCTCCTCTCGCTGCGGCGGGGTCTCCCGGAGTATGGCGGAAGCACCGGCAGCGAAACGCCCGGCCGGCAGCCGCGATGCGCTACGTCCGGGTCGTCTCCCTGGGCGTGCTCCAGGACCGGAGGATCTTCATGTAGTTGACCCGCTCGAAGGTGGATGGATCGTCGACGGCGTCCTGGCTGGCGCTCCCGCGCAGCTGGTCGACGGACACGTACTCGTGCTCCTCCATCCACGCCACCAGCTCCGCCTCGATGGCGCGGAGGTGAGCGGGTCCGTGCTGCAGGAGCGCCGAGGTGATCATCGCGACGTCGGCGCCCACCATGAGCGCCTTGAGGGCGTCCGTTCCCGCGTGGACCCCGGAGCTCGTCGCGAGCGACACGTCGGGGCCAAGCTGCGGCCGCAGGATCGCGGTCCAGCGGAGCGGCTGGCGCAGGTCGGTCGGTCGGCTCAGGTCCAGCCGGGCGACGACGTCGAACGTGTCGAGGTCGAGGTCAGGCTGATAGAAGCGGTTGAAGAGCACGAGGCCGTCGGCGCCCCGCTCGACTGCCGCGCGGGCGAAGCATGCGAATGACGAGTAGTAGGGGCTGAGCTTGACCGCGAGGGGGATCGTGACGGCGGCCCGGACGGCGGCGATCAGCTCGAGGTCCGTCCCCTCCATGTCGCTGGCCGTCCGCATCGGATCCGCGGCGAAGTGGTAGAGGTTGAGCTCGAGCGCGTCGGCGCCGGCATCCTGGATGAGCCGTGCGTAGCGGATCCAGCCACCCGGTGTCGTCGCGTTGAGGCTGCCGATCACGGGGACGCCGGCCCGGGACTTGATCTTCTCGAGCGAGGTCAGGTAGCGGTCCCCCGCGTGCGCGAAGGCGTCGATGTTGGGGAAGTAGCTGAGGGCCTCGGCGAACTGCTCGGACCCCGCCTCGAGCGACTGGTTGAGGCTGATCTCCTCGTTGAGGATCTCCTCCTCGAAGAGGGAGGGCAGCACGAGCGCGGCCGCTCCGGCGTCGACGAGCTCCAGCGCCGTGTCGAGCTGGCTTGTGAGGGGCGACGGCGAGGCGACGAGCGGCGAGCGCAGCTCGAGGCCCAGGTAGCGGGTGCCAAGATCGACGCTCACGCCTCGTCCCCCTCGTGTCCGGGGCCCGCTTCGCCGGCGCCCTCTTCGTCGGGTGGCGCCCCCGCGTCATCGTGATGCACACGGGGGACGCTGCGGTGGATCGACGCGAGCTGCTCGTAGTAGCGCCAGCGCTCGTCGACATCTGCCTGCGAGAGCTCGGCCAGCTCGGCCGCTCGCTCCGGATGCGTTCGCGCCAAGATCGCGAACCGCGTCTCGGACGCCACGAACTCGCTGACCGGGATCGATGGCTTCTGCGAGTCGAGCTTGAACGGCTGGCCGTCCTCGACGTCGCTGGGCTGATACCGGTAGAGCGGCCAGTAGCCGCTCTTCACGGCGTCCTTCTGGTGGGCCATGGACTTCGTCATGTCGATGCCGTGGGCGATGCAGGTGCTGTAGGCGATCACGAGCGAGGGGCCCGGCCACGCGTCTGCCTCCAGCAACGCCCGGGTGGTCTGGACGTCGCTCGCGCCCATCGCGATCTGGGCAACGTAGACGTCGCCGTAGGCCCGGGCGACCGCCCCGAGATCCTTCTTGCGGGTCGACTTGCCTGCCGCTGCGAACTTGGCGACCGCCGCGCGCGGCGTGGCCTTGGAGGCCTGGCCGCCCGTGTTGGAGTAGACCTCCGTGTCGAGGACGAGGATGTTGACGTTGCGCCCGGAGCTCAGGACCTGGTCGAGGCCGCCGTAGCCGATGTCGTAGGCCCAGCCGTCGCCGCCGACGATCCAGATTCCCTGGCGCACGAGGTCGTTCGCGAGGGCCAGCAGGTGCCGGGCGTCGCCGCGCCCGTCGCCGTCGACGCGGGCAAGCGCCTCGCGCAGCCGGGCGATGCCGTTGCGCTGAGCGGCGATCGCGGCCTCGCCGTCCTGGGGGTTCTCGAGCAGCTCGCGAACGAGGTCATCGCCGACGGCCGGCGCGAGGCGGGCCAGGAGCCGCCGCGCCTGGCTGGTCTGAGAGTCGAGCGCGAGGCGCATACCCAGCCCGAACTCGGCGTTGTCCTCGAAGAGCGAGTTCGACCAGGCGGGTCCGCGGCCCTCGGCGTTCACCGTCCATGGCGTGGTCGGCAGGTTGGCCCCGTAGATCGACGAGCACCCGGTGGCGTTCGCCACGATCATCCGGTCGCCGAAGAGCTGCGAGACGAGCTTCAGGTACGGCGTCTCGCCGCAGCCGCCGCAGGCGCCGGAGAACTCGAAGAGCGGCTCCAGGACCTGCGAGCCCTTCACCGTGTCGTGCGGCAGGAGGCTGCGATCGAGCGGCGGGATTGTCTGGAAGAAGTCCCAGCGCTCGCGCTCGGTGTCCCGGTGCTCGAGGACGGGCTCCATGTTGATCGACTTGTGGCGGATCTCGGTCTTGCTCTTGGCGGGACACACGTCGACGCAGACGCCACAGCCGGTGCAGTCGTCGGGCGCCACCTGGATCGTCAGGTGGTGGTCGACGAGCTCGCGGGACTTGAACTCCTTGCTCGGGAAGCCCGCGGGCGCGCCGTCGAGCGCGGCTGCCGGGTAGACCTTCATGCGGATCGCTGCGTGCGGGCAGACGATCGCGCACTTGCCGCAGTCGATGCAGATCGAGCTGTCCCAGATCGGGATCTCCTGGGCGATCGCCCGCTTCTCGTAGCGCGTCGTGCCCGTGGGGAAGGTCCCGTCGACCGGGAACGCGCTGACCGGCAGCAGGTCCCCCTCGCCGGCCATCAGGACGGCGGTGACCTGCTTCACGAAGTCGGGCGCGTCGTCGGGGACGATGGAGCCGACGGGGCGGTCACTCGTCACGGCCCCGAGCGGCACATGGGCCAGGCGCTCCAGGCTGAGGTCGATCGCCGCGAAGTTCCGCTCCACGACAGCCTGGCCGCGCTTCGCGTACGTCTTCTCGACGGAGTCCTTGATGCGCGCGATGGCGTCCTCGGCGGGCAGGACGCCGGAGAGGTGGAAGAAGCAGGGCTGCATCACCGTGTTGATGCGGTTGCCCATCCCGACCTCGGCAGCGACCGCGAAGGCGTCGATCACCCAGAAGTCGATCTTCCTCGCGACCAGCTGCTCCTGGACCTCGCGGGGGAGGTGGTCCCAGACCTCGTCGGCGCCGTACGGCGAGTTGAGGAGGAAGGTCGCCCCGGGCTTGGCGTGCTCGAGCACCTTCGTGCGCTCGAGGAGGCCGAACTGATGGCAGGCGACGAAGTCGGCCCGGTCGACGAGATAGGCGGACCGGATCTCCTGGGGGCCGAAGCGCAGGTGCGAAACCGTCATCGAGCCGGACTTCTTCGAGTCGTAGACGAAGTAGCCCTGGGCGAAGAGGTCCGTGCCCTCGCCGATGATCTTGACCGAGGCCTTGTTGGCCCCCACCGTGCCATCCGCACCGAGGCCGTAGAAGAGCGCCTGCACCTCACCCTTGGGGCGGGGCCGCTCAAACTCGGCGTCGATGGGGAGGCTCAGCTTCGTGACGTCGTCGTAGATGCCGACGGTGAAGTGGCGCTTTGGCCGTGCCCGGGCCAGCTCGTCGAAGACGGGCTTCACCATCGCCGGCGTGAACTCCTTCGACGAGAGGCCGTAGCGCCCGCCGATGATCCGCGGCTGGACGGGGAACGGCGGCTCCTCGGCGTCCATCCGCTCGGCGATCGCCGCCACCACGTCGAGGTACAGCGGCTCGCCGACGGCGCCCGGCTCCTTGGTCCGGTCCAGCACCGCGATGGAGCGCACGGTCCGAGGCAACGCGGCGATCAGGTCGTCGACCGGGAACGGCTGGAAGAGGCGGATCGTCAGCACCCCGACCCGCTCGCCCGCGGCGTTCAGCGTGTCGACGGTCTCCTCGACGGCGCCCACGCCGGATCCCATGATGACGACGACGCGCTCGGCGTCGGGAGCGCCGTGGTAGTCCACGAGGCCGTAGCGCCGGCCCGTGCGGGCGGCCAGCTCCTCCATGACGTCGCGGACGATCCCGGGAACGGCAAGGTAGTACGGATTGCATGCCTCGCGGGCCTGGAAGAAGGCGTCCGGGTTCTGGGCCGTGCCGCGCACGACCGGCGCCTCGGGCGTCATGCCGCGGGCGCGGAAGGCGAGGACGTCCTCGTCGCGCACGAGGGCCCGCAGGTCGTCGTCCTCGAGGACGGCGATCTTGTTGACCTCGCTCGACGTGCGGAAACCATCGAAGAAGTGAAGGAACGGCACGCGCGCCCGAAGCGTGGCCGCGTGGGCGACGAGCGAGAGGTCGTGCGCCTCCTGGACCGAGCCGGCCGCGAGCATGGCCCAGCCCGTCGAGCGGGCGAGCATCACGTCGCTGTGGTCGCCGAAGATCGACAGCGCGTGGGTCGCGACCGTGCGGGCCGCCACGTGGATGACGGTGGGCGTCAGCTCGCCCGCGATCTTGAACATGTTGGGGACCATGAGCAGCAGGCCCTGAGACGCCGTGAACGTCGTTCCCAGGGCGCCTTTCTGGAGCGCGCCGTGCAGCGCCCCGGCTGCCCCGGCCTCGGACTGCATCTCGATCACGTCCGGGATGGCGCCCCACAGGTTGGGCCGGCCGGCGGCGGCCCAGTCATCCGCGTTCTCGGCCATCGTGGAGGCGGGGGTGATCGGGTAGATCGAGATGACCTCGCTGACCGAGTAGGCGACGCGGGACGCTGCCTCGTTGCCATCGAGGCACTCGTAGCGATGGTTCCACTCGGGCGCATCGGTGGCTGCCGGGTCCGGCGCGGCAGTGGGCCGCTCCGGGGGCTGATCCAGGGTCATGCGGGTCCTCCGATCGCCCGAAGGCGGCTGGCGAGCGTGCCGCCCTCGACGTGTTTCAGGATGGTGGCGCCGATTCCGGCGTCGCGGGCCTGGCGAGCCTCCTCCGCCCCGAGATAAGCCTCGAGCACGACGATCCGGCTGCGGGGCACGACGCCGTCGAGAGCCTCGGCCACGGCGCGCCAGCCGCCACGGAGGGCGCCGTCGACGAGGACGAGGTCCGGGTCGCACGTCCGGGCCGCGAGGGCCGCTGAACGTGCAGAGCGTACCTCGCCGACGACCACGAAGCCGTGCCGGCCAAGGTGCGCCGCAAGGGCATCGCTGGCGGCCAGATGGTCGCTCACGATGAGCAGGCGGCGAACCGTGTCGGGACGCGAACGGAACATGTCGCAAGGGTCGCCCCGGCGCCTCCTCATCGGACCCCCGCTCCGTCCCGAAACCTAGGGCCATTCGGCCCTGCCACCCGTCGTGAAGCCGGGCGACACTTCGGCCCGTGGTGGACGTCGCAGGGGACGCGCGGCGTCCACCACGACATGCCTTCCGGCGGGCGATTCGGGCACTCCGGCAGGGGTCGCGTGGGGCCTGCCGACCCTCCCGTTTCGCAGGCCCTTCCCGCCGCTCTGTGACCTTGCCGTCCTACAGGTAGTGCGTCCTCCGCGCCTGCGTGGTCAGCTCGTCGCGGAAGTCCGGGTGGGCGATGGCGATGAGCGCGCGGGCCCGCTCCTGGATCGACTTCCCGTGCAGCTCCGCGACACCCCACTCGGTCACGACGGTGCGCACGTGGGCCCGCGTCGTGACGACGCCCGAGCCCTCCACGAGGAGTGGGGTGATCCGGGAGACGCGTCCGTTCGCCGCGGTCGACGGCAGCGCGATGATGGCCCGGCCCTCGGGCGCGAGCGCAGCGCCCCGGATGAAGTCCATCTGACCGCCCACGCCGCTGTAGAGGTGCCAGCCGATCGAATCGGAGCACACCTGGCCGGTGAGGTCGATGGAGATCGCGGAGTTGATCGCCGTCATCCGGCGGAAGCCGCGAATCACGTGCGTGTCGTTCGTGAAGTCGCAGGCGCGCATCTCGACCATCGGGTTGTCGTTGGCGAAGCGGTACAGCCTCGGGGTTCCCATCATGAACGTGCACATGACCTTGCCCCGGTTCTGCTCCTTGGCCGACCCGGTGACCACGCCCGCCTCGACAAGGTCGACGACGCTGTCGGTCATCATCTCGGTGTGGATTCCCAGGTCCCGCTTGTCGAGAAGGAAGGACGCGACCGCGCTGGGGATCGCCCCGATCCCCATCTGGACCGTGGCCTCGTCTGGCACGAGGTCCGCCACGAACTCGGCGGCGCGACGCTCGACGTCGCCGATCTCCGGGGGTCCGTACGCGTAGGGCGGGATCTCGACCTCCACGCCGTAGTCGATGTCGTCAACGTGGACGAAGCTCTCCCCGAGGGTGCGCGGCATCGCGGCATTGATCTGGGCGATGACGATCCCGGCCGCCAGGAGCGCGGCCTGCATGCCCTCCACGGACGTGCCCAGCGAGCAGAAGCCGTGGGCGTCCGGCGGCGAGACGTTGCAGAGGACGACGTCGAGTGGCATGAGCCCGCGGGAGAAGAGGCCCGGGACGTCAGAAAGGAAGACAGGCACGAAGTCGGCCCGCCCCTCGTTGACGGCCGCCCGCGCATTGGGCCCGATGAAGAGAGCACGGTGACGGAAGTGCCCCGCCATCTCCGGGGCGAGATGGGGTCCGGGCCCTTCCGTGTGGAGGTGGATCATGCTGACGTCGTGGAGCTCCGGAGCCCGCGCCACGAGCGCGTCGAGCAGTACCGACGGCGCCGCAGCCGCACACTGCACGTAGACCTGGTCGCCGGACCGGATGTCGGCGACCGC
Organism: uncultured Chloroflexia bacterium; assembly: GCA_963698595.1. Taxonomy (GTDB): domain Bacteria; phylum Chloroflexota; class Limnocylindria; order Limnocylindrales; family CSP1-4; genus CTSoil-043. The sequence continues at coordinate 196,546 of CAVORL010000006.1, read as the reverse complement.
CTCCTCGGCGCTGACGATCATCATGGCGGCAGTCTAGGAACACCTCCCCGTGTTCCTGCGTGCCGACCGGACCGATCGGCGCCCCCATCGGGCACGAACCCGGGCGCCGATTGGCAGGCATCGCGTCCGGCCCCTGGAGCGCCGTTCGCTCGGGCCGGCTGCGGAGTCACGGCCCGGCGGGCTCGGATCGGCGGCGCGCACGGAGCCTCCCGGCCGCACGGGCGGCCGCGGGCCTACGTGCCGGAACCGGGCAGGCGGTGCTTGGCGACGAACGCCGCGGCCTGGGCCCGACGCTGGAGGTTCAGCTTCGAAAGGATCGAGCTGACGTAGTTCTTCACGGTCTTGTCGGAGAGGAAGACCTCCTGCGCGATCTCCTTGTTGGTCTTCCCCTCGGCGACGAGCTGCAGGATCTTCTGCTCCTGGGCGGTCAGCTGGGCCAGCTCGTCCGTGTAGGTCCCCGACGCGATGCGCCGCACGCGCTCCAGGACCTTCTCCGTCACGGCCGGGTCGAGGAGCGATTCGCCGCGCCCCACCGCCTCGAGCGCGGAGATGAGGTCGCGTGAGCGGATCTGCTTCAGGAGGTACCCCGACGCCCCGGCGATGATCGCGGACAGGACCGCCTCCTCGTCCGGGTAGCTCGTCAGCATGACGACGCGCGTGCCGGGAAACTCGGAGCGGATCTCGCGGCAGGCCTCGATGCCGGAGCCGTCCGGGAGCCGGACGTCCATCACGACGAGGTCGGGCTGATAGCGGCGGGCGCCGTCCAGCGCCTCTTCGACCGTCCCGGCCTCGGCCACCACCTGGAACCGCTCGCGACGCTCGAGCAGGGAGACCAGGCCCTGGCGAACGACCTCGTGATCGTCCACGACGAGCAGGCGGAGGGGACGCGGCTCTGTCTGCTCGCTCATCTCGTGCTCACCACCTCTGTGCCGGCGATCGCGGTCGGGGACGCCGGCGCGCATCGCTCACGCGTCGGACAGATCCTCGGACGGCTGATCATCCTCCGTCCGGGCGCCCGGCACGTGGACGATGATACGCGTCCCATCTCCCGGCCGGCTGTCCACGACGAGCGTTGCGCCGATAGAGATCGCTCGCGTCCGGATGTTGCGCAGACCCTGGTGCCCCAGGCCTCGCGTGGCTTTTGGATCGAAGCCGGTCCCGTTGTCGGCGATGATGATCTCGAGGCCCGCGATCTCGGGAGCCGGCTCCACCGTCAGCTCGGCCCGGGTGGCTCGCGCGTGACGGGCGATGTTGCTGAACGCCTCCCGTGCGATCGAGAGGACCTCGGCGATGCGGTCGGCTCCGATGACCGGCGCGGAGACGGTGGGACCGGCACGCAGCTCCACGTCGATCATCGTGTTGACCCGGAACTCGTCGGCGAGCGCTGCCAGGCCCTCCACGATGTTGACCCCGTCGAGGAGGGCAGGCCGGAGGCCGAAGATGAAGTTCCGGATGTCGCGGATCGTCTGGTCCAGGCTTTCGATGGCCCGCTCAACCCGTCGCCTGGCTTCGTCGGGCTCGTCGTCCATCATCTCCGGCACATCGTCGAGCGAGAGACCGACGGCGTAGATCGCCTGGATCACGCTGTCGTGGAGATCCTTCCCGATCCGCTCGCGCTCCTCGACGATGGCAAGGCGCTGCACCTGCTCGTGGAGCCGGGCGTTCTCCATGGCGATCGCGGCGTGGCGTGCGAAGGTCTCGACGAGGCGCTGGTCCTCGTCGTCGAAGGCTCCCTCCTTCTCGGTGAGGTACAGGTTGCCAATCGTGCGGCCCCGGACGACGATTGGGACGCCGAGGAACGGGTGCATCTCCGGGTGGTTCGGCGGGAAGCCCACCCGGCGGGGATCGGCCATCAGGTCGTCGAGGCGGATCGTGCGGTTCTCGCGGATGATGACGCCCAGCAGGCCGTGGCCCCGTGGCGGAGCCCCGATTCGCGCGCGATCCGGGCGGCTGATCCCGCTCGTGACGAACTGCTCGATGACCCCGGCCTGGTCGTGGATCCCCAGCGCGGCGTAGCGTGCGCCCACCAGGTCACGGACTCTCTCCACGATCACCTGCAGGACCCGGTCTACGGAGAGGACGCCGGCCATGGCCCGGATGGCATCGTCGAGCGCCTCCAGGCGCCGGCCCGCCCAGGCCACCTCCGCCCGGGCACGGGCGCCGGCGAGGGCAAGCTCCACCGTTCGTGCTGCCGTGACCGCGCTCCCTGCAGGCTCGTCAAGCCACAGCGTCCCCACGGGCTCGCCCAGCGGCCCGGCGGCGTCCGGCCCTCGCGGCGTCGAGCTCAGCTGGCTCGCCACCACGCCCGCGCGATGTGCTCGCCCGGGCCGCCGCGCGAGTGTCCCCCACCCGCCGCCCGTCGCCGACGCGTGGTGCATGCCAACCTCGAGGTGGGCGCCCGCGGCACCGCAGGACACAGCGAGCGCCTTGAGGCCGCGCACGAGGAGCGACCGCGGCCGGGCCGGGGTTGCTGCCCAGGCATCGAGCGCGAGGAACGCCTCGAGGAGCAGGTCGGACGGGGTCGGCGGAGGGGACGCGACGGTCATCGGCGCGAGCGTAGCAGGAGCGCCGACCTCCCCGCACCCCTGGACGCGCAGACCCGACGAAACATGCGCACGTGCGAACATCTGGGACGGTTGGCACGCCGGGAATGGGCCGAATGTCACGGCGGGCGGACGGTCATTCGCTCTACTATCGGGCGACACGCTCCGGGTCAACCCGGGCGAGCGCACCGCCGCGACCATCAGCCGACCACCCCGGCACCCGGGCGTCCCTCGGCCCTCCCGCCCGACGTCGAGGATTCGGACGGGCGGCCAGGATGGTCACGCCACTCATCGTCGTTCTCGAGAAGACCCACAGCGACGCCAACGACAAGCTGCACCGTGTCGCACAGGGAAGGAGCATCGCCCGGGAGGCGTCCCCGCCCGGTGCCACCATCATGGCCCGCATCGAGACCGTCCTCCTGGCTACCGACGCGTCCACCGCCTCGGGGGCCGCCGAGAAGCAGGCAGTGGAGCTCGCGGCCCGCCTAGGCGCGCGCCTGCTGGTCCTGTCCGTCGTGAGTGGGACGCCGAGTGTCCGCGAGGCGCGCCAGCTCGCCGTCGAGAGCGTCGTGCAGCGCGCCCGGGCGGGCGGCGCCGACGCGACCGGGCTCACCTGGGGCGGTGACGCCGGCGAGGGCATCGTCGAGGCCGCGGAGGCCGAGTCGGCCGACCTCATCGTGGTGGGCACCCATGAGCGGGGAGCCGTCGGTCGGCTGTTCCTGGGCAGTGTCTCGGACTACGTCGTCCGCCACGCGCGCTGCCCCGTGATGGTGGTTCGGCCGACGCGGGTCGCGAGCCCTTCCGGCTCGCCGCGGCGGGGCGCCTGATCCTCCACGCCCACCCTAGTCCGTGTACATGCCCTCGGGGTCGAGCTCGTCCCGGATCAGGCGAAGCTCGTCGGCGGTTGGCGCCGACGTCACCGCCAGCGTGGACGACACCTTCGGCTCCCAGCCGATCGTCGCTCGGACCTCGTCGAGCGTCGCGCCCGGATGCAGGAAGTCGAGCCGCATCTCGCCCTCCTCGTCGAAGTGCCAGATCCCGAGGTCCGTAACGACGACCGATGGCCCGCGCCCGAGCCAGCCTTGCTCGCGACGGATCCGCTCGGCCTTCTCGGCGCCGCCGAGATTGCCAGGCGATGTTCGGAAGTCGATCTCCTCGACAAACGAGCGTGACGACTGGCGCATGATGACGAAGATCTGGCGGGCGTTGATCGCGATCTCGCAGGCGCCGCCCGAGCCCGGGAGGCGCGTCTTCGGCTCGGCGTAGTCACCGATCACCGTGGTGTTGATGTTCCCGAAGCGATCGATCTGCGCCGCTCCGAGGAAACCGACGTCGACGAGCCCGCCCTGCAGGTAGTAGGCGAAGAGATCCCACATCGAGACGATCGCCGTCGCCCCGGTCACGATCGTGGGGTCCCCGATCGAGAGCGGCAGGCGCGCCGGCTCCGCCCCGAACACGCCTGCCTCGTAGACCAGCTCCATCTCGGGGGCGACGGTGCGCTTGGCCAGGTTGACGGCGATGTTCGGGAGCCCGACGCCGACGAAGCAGACGTGCTGCCCGGCGAGCTCCCGGGCAGCGGCCACGATCATCATCTCGGACTTCGAGAACTCCGGGGGGGCCGCTGCGCCCTGCCGCGGCTCGGTCATCAGCGGTACTCCCCGTAGTCCACGACGCCCGAGAGCGCCGGGCCGGACGGGCGCAGCGACGCCAGGCGGTCCGCCCCCAGCTTCTCGACGTAGGCCGCCCGGCCGTCGACGTCATGGACCCACTCGCGAAGCCAGGCGTCGGTCGCCGCCGCGTCGCGGCTGATCGGGTCCCAGTCCCGGTAGAAGCGGTTGTCGCGGTCGTAGCAGCCCTGGACATAGCTCGGGTGGGCGCCCCACGGCTCCACGACCACGGCGTCGACGACGATCCCCGGGAGGATGGTCCGGTTCGGGTCTGCCCGGACGACTGCCTCGTCTACCAGCTCCTCCACGACGACGATGACCCGTTCTGCGGCGAAGGCGGCCTCCTTCTGGCAGCCCGGGAGGCCCCAGACCTGGGTGTTCCCGGCGGCATCGGCGCGCTGGGCGTGGACCACGGTGACGTCAGGGCGGAGGGCCGGCACCGCGTAGACGGTTCCGTCCCCATAGGGACTCTCGATCGGCCGGATCAGCGGGTTGGCCACGGGCAGATCGGTCTCGAAGTACGACCGCAGCGGCATGAAGGGGAGCTTGGCCGCGCCCGCGGCGTATCGAGCGACCATCCCGAAATGGCTGTACTCCTCGAGCTCGAGGGTGGCGTTCGCGCCCTCGGTCACACGCCGGATCGCATGGAGCCCGCCGACCCCCGGATTGCCGAGCCAGCTGAAGATCAGCTTGCGCGCGACGCCGGCGGCGATCATCTGGTCGTAGATGAGATCGGGGGTCATGCGCGCGAGGACGAGGTTCCGGCGACCCTGGCGAATGATCTCGTGGCCCGCCGCGAAGGAGATGAGGTGCGTGAAGCCTTCGATCGCGACCGTGTCCCCGTCGCGCACGAGCGCAGCGACGGCGTCGCGCATCGTGGCGACCTTCGAGCTCACGATCGCCTCCTCCTTCGACCCGGGGAGCGTGGCCCGGTCGACTGGCGGCCGCGTCTGCGGCCGCCCAGCTACATCGAGGTGCCGAAATCCTCCCGGATGAGGCCAGATCGCCCGGCGGCCTCGACCTCCTCGATGTCCTCGGCGCGATGACCCGCCACGTGGGCGATGGCCTGCGTGAAGATCCGGACCGCGGTCGTCATCTCCTCGGCAGTCACGACGAGTGGCGGCGACATTCTCACGCAGTCGTCGCCCGCCTCCAGGACGAGAAGCCCCCGGTGGAACGCCTGCATCTGGACCGCCTCGGCCGTGTCGCCGGAGTCGAACTGGATGCCGATCATCAGGCCCTTGCCGCGCACGTCGCGGACGAGGTTCGGGTACAGCTCGACGAGCGGCTGGAGCTCCCGCAGGCCCTGCTCCCCGCGCTCCGCCGCGTTGTCGATCAGGCCGTCCTCGAGGAGCGAGATCGTCTCCATCATCGCCGCCAGCGCCACCGGGTTGCCGCCGTAGGTCGAGCCGTGGGAGCCGGTCGACCAGCTCATCACGTCGGCCTTCGCGATCACTGCGCCGATCGGCATCCCCGAGGCGATCCCCTTCGCCGTGAGAACCATGTCCGGCTCGACCCCGAAGTGCTCGATCGCCCACATCTTTCCCGAGCGGCCCGCGCCGGACTGGACCTCGTCGGCGATGAGCAGGATGCCGTGGCGATCACAGATGTCGCGTAGCCGCGGGAGGAAGGCGGCATCGGGGACCACGTATCCGCCCTCGCCCTGGATCGGCTCCACGATCACGGCGGCGAACTCGTCGGCCGGCATGAGGCGCTTGAACACGCGCTGCTCCAGCTCGTCGAGACCCTCGCTCCCGAAGGGCACGTGGTAGACGCCCGGGAGGAGCGGCCCGAAACGGGCGTGGTACTTCGCCTTCGACGCGGTGAGGCTCAGCGCGCCCATCGTCCGGCCGTGGAAGGCGCCCAGGAAGGCGACGAGGTTGGGACGGCCGGTGTGGTAGCGGGCCAGCTTGATGCCCGCCTCGACAGCCTCCGCGCCTGAGTTGGCGATGAAGACCCGGGTGGGGCCCCTCATGGGGGCCAGCCGGGCGAGCCGCTCCGCAGCGTGCGCGTAGCCCGGCAGGTAGAAGTCCGAGGCGCTGAAGTGGATGAGCAGCTCCGCCTGGCGGGCGATCGCGGCGCTGATGCGTGGGTGGGCGTGGCCGGTCGAGTTGACGGCGATCCCGGCGGCGAAGTCGAGGAAGAGGTTGCCGTCGATGTCCTCCACCGCACATCCCTCGCCGCGGACGGGAACGATCGGGTAGGCCCGCGGGAGGCTGGGGCTCGTCCAGGTGTGGTCAAACTCGATGTGAGCGCGGGCTTTCGGGCCCGGCAGCTCGGTCACGATGTTCGGAAGACGACGCACCATGGACGGCGAGCTCACGCGAAACCTCCAGCTGGTCCGCGTCGGCAGGCGCGGTTGTTCGTTGCATGCAACTCATGCAGAGTGGATTCCGCCGAGTATAGCGGAACGTCTCCGCAGATTCGGCCGTTCACCAGGGCGCCGACGCGTCGCTCGCCGACAGCGGCCGAGCTTGTCGGTCAGTCGTTGCTGACCGCTGCCAGTCAGTCCTGGCTGACTGTTCAGTCGACGATCGTGTGGCCCTGCTCGCGCAGGAACTGGGCCGGGTAGTAGAGGCTCAGGCCGGCCTTGCCAGTCGAGCCGGAGCCCTTCCAGCCACCGAACGGCTGGACGCCGGGCCAGGCGCCGGTCGTGGCGCCGGCACGCCGGTTGACGTAGAGGACGCCCGACTCGACCTCGTCGAGGAACCGTTCCACCTCGGACGGGTCCTCGCTGTAGACGCCCGCGGTCAGGCCGTACTCGCTGTCGTTTGCGAGCCGGATCGCCTCGTCGAGCGAGTCGACCGCGTGGACCGCCGTGAACGGCACGAAGAGCTCGTCGCGGAAGAGCCGGTGGTTCGGCGGCAGGTGGCCGACGATGGTCGGCTCCACGAAGAAGCCACGGCCGAGGTCACCATCGGAGAGGCGCTCGCCACCGATGAGGACGCGCCCGTCGCGGCGCGCCTCGGTCACGGCCGTCTCGTAGCGCTGGACGGCGTCGCCGTCGATGATCGGGCCGAGCCAGTTCGTCCGGACGAGCGGGTCACCGATCGTGATCCCCTCGGTCTTCTGGACGAGCAGGCGGACGAGCTCGTCGTGGACCGGGCGCTCCACGTAGACCCGGCTGTTCGCGGAGCACTTCTGGCCACCGAAGCCGAAGGCGCTGCGCATGATCCCCTCGGCCGCCTCCTCGAGGTCGGCCCGGGCGGTGACGATGGCCGGGTTCTTGCCGCCCATCTCGACGATGCACGGCTTCGGCCAGCCCTTCGAGAAGGTGCGGAAGAGGTCCATCCCGACCTCGTACGAGCCGGTGAAGACGATCCCGTCGATCCCCGGGTTCTCCTGGATCTCCTGGCCAACCGTCTGGCCGGGCCCCATGACGAGGTTGAACACACCGTCGGGGATGCCGGCGTCCCGGTAGGCCTCCGCAAGGAGGACGCCGCTCATCGCACTCGCCGTTGCCGGCTTGAAGATGACCGTGTTGCCGGCCATCAGGGCACCCGCGCTGGGTCCGGCGGCGAGGGCCATGGGGAAGTTGAAGGGACTGATGACGGCGAAGACGCCGAACGGACGCAGGACGGAGCTGGTGTGAACGGTCGCGTCGCCGAGGTTGTCCATCACCCGGACATAGCCGTCGTGGCCCTCGTAGACGTCGGCGTAGTAGCGGATGAGGTCGGCCGACTCCTCGACCTCGCCGAGCGCCTCCAGCCGGCTCTTCCCGACCTCGGTCGCCATGAGCGCCCCGTACTCCATCTGGCGCTCCGAGATGAGGTCGGCGGCGCGGCGCAGGATGGCAAGGCGGTCGGCCCAGGGGACCCGCCGCCAGGCGGGCTGGGCGGCGCGGGCGGCGGCGATCGCGTCGCGCACGTCCTGGCGGGTGCCGCGCGCGAACGTCCCGACCAGGAGGTCGCGGTCGATCGGCGAGCGCAGCTCGAAGGTGCCGTCGCCGTCGTGGCCGGAGCCCCCGATCCAGTTCTGGTGATACGCACCCAGGCGGGCCCGCGCCTTGACGATCCCGGCGTCGTACTGCGCGTGGAGCTCCTCGTTGTCGTTGCGCAGGGTGGAGTACGTGATCTTGATCCGCTCGGCCATGGGTGGATGCTCCTCGTGTCGCAGGCTCGACGCAGCTGGGACGTGCTCGGCCGAGGTGGGGGCGGCCGGCTCGGTGGCGGTTCGGTGTCCGGTCGTCAGTCTAGCGCGGCGACGACGTCCTCCACGGTCGCCGTGACCGCGTCCGGGACCTCGTTGCCGCGGAGCCCGGCAACGTCGTCCGGGCCCGTCCGGCCCGACAGGACCAGGACCGCGCGAAGGCCGGCGCGCCGCGCGCCTCGGACGTCCTGCGGGGCGTGATCCCCCACCATCGCCACCTCGTCGCGCCGCAGGCGTGAGCCGCCGGCGGCGGCGATGTCCGCGGCCAGGCCCCGCACCGCCGTGCGGAACATCGGGAGGCTCGGCTTGCCGGTGACGAGTGCACGGACGCCGGCCGCGTACTCGACCGCGGCGACGAAGGCACCCGTATCGATCGTCTCGCCGCGGGGCGTATGCCACCAGCCGTTGCGGTGCATCGCGACGAGCTCCGCCCCTCCCCGGACCAGGCGGAAGGCGCGGTCGAGGTTCTCGTAGCTCAGGTCGTGGGCGGCATCGCCGAAGATCACGGCGGCGGCGGTCGCGCCGTCGGCATCGGCGTCCTCGGGGGTCAGCCGGGGGAGATCACCGAACTCGCGCAGGCCGTCGGGATCGGTCAGGACGAAGACCGGGCGGCCGGGGTAGGCGCGGCGGACGTGGTCCACGGTGGCCGAGAGGGAGGTGACGATCCGCTCGGCAGGGATCGGCAGGCCCATGCCGGCGAAGCGGGCCGCGAGTGTCTCCCGGTGCGAGGCGGAGATGTTCGTGGCGACGCGGTAGGCAATGTCGCGCTCGTGGAGTCGCGCGATGGCCTCGGCCGCCCCCGGCAGGACGGCCCCCCGCAGCACGAGCACGCCGTCGACATCGAGCACGAGGGCGCGCACTCCGCGGAGTGCGGTGCGAAGATCCATCATCGCCCGTCCGCGCGTTCGACGAGGCGCTGCGCAGGCAGAAGGCCCGTCGGCGGCAATGGGCGGAGAGCGATCCAGGCGACGAGGACGATCCCCAGCGCCGCGAGAGCCGCGCGCGTGAGCGGCGCCTCCGCAACGAACGCGATCGAGACGCCGAACGTGAGGATCACCATCGCGAGCGCGATCGCCTTTGCCCGGCGGGGGATTGCGCCGTGATCCTGCCATGCCTGGATCGTCGAACCGAACGTCCGGCTGTGCAGGAGCCAGGCGTGGAGACGGCTCGACGCCCGTGCGTAGCAGGCGGCGGCAAGGAGCACGAACGGCGTGGTCGGCAGGACCGGGACCACCAGGCCGACGGCACCCAAAGCCAGGAAGAATGTGCCGAGCACGATGAAGGCGGCGCGCACCGGCCAGGCTCGGGGGCGAAAGCGGTCCAGGCTCAAGGAAGTCGGGTTCACGCCCAGAGCGTACCGCTTCGTCCCCCTCGTCGCCCGCCGAGCCGGGTTGGACGCGCCGCCGCCGGGCCCACCTCCAGCGCGTAGGATGGCCACCCTCGGTGGTGATCGTCGACAGGAGGCTGCTGGATGGGGTTGCTCGACGGGAGGACCGCGCTGGTCTTCGGCGTGGCGAACGACCACTCGATCGCGTGGGGGATCGCAAGGGCGCTCCACGAGCACGGGGCGACCGTCGGCTTCAGCTCGGTCGAGAGCCTCATCGCGAAGCGCGTGGCACCGCTCGCCGCCAGCATCGGCAGCACGTTCGTGGAACCGTGCGACGTCCGCGACGACGGCCAGGTCAAGGCCGTCTTCGACCGCTGGGGGGCGGAGGTCGGCGGCCTCGACATCCTGGTCCACGCCCTCGCCTTCGCCAACCGGGAGGACCTCGAAGGCACCTTCGTCGACACCTCGCGCGAAGGCTTCGCGCTCGCCATGGATGTGTCCGCCTACTCGCTCGTCGCGCTCGCCCGCGAGGCGCGGCCGCACCTGCGCCCGGGCGCGAGCATCCTGACCCTGTCCTACTACGGAGCCGAGAAGGTCGTCGCCCACTACAACGTGATGGGCGTCGCGAAGGCGGCGCTCGAGGCGTGCGTCCGCTACCTCGCCGCCGACCTGGGACCCGAGGGCGTCCGGGTCAACGCGATCTCGGCAGGGCCGATCCGGACGCTGGCGGCGCAGGGGATCGCCGGCTTCAAGTCGATGTACGGCGCCTTCCGCGACGTGGCGCCGCTGCGCTCGAACATCACGATCGAGGACGTGGCGGGGACTGCGGTCTGGCTGGCCAGCGATCTCTCACGACAGGTAACGGGCGAGGTCATCTATGTCGACGGGGGCTTCAACATCCTGGGGGTCCCCACGCCGGAGAGCTGACCGGCAGGTCGCTGGAGGTTCGCCGGCCGCTTGCGCGTCGCGGTCGGACTCTCACCACCCCCAAGTGCCCGGCGCGCCCTTGAAGGGACCGATGACCTGCGACGTGATCCAGCCGCCGTAGAAGTCGCCGGCCTGAGGCGTCACGAGCTCGTCGCCGACCCATGCCTCGTCGACCCTGCTCGCGTAGAACGACAGGTGGCCCGCGAGCGCCTCATAGCCAGGCGTCGGGTCCGGATACAGCCACGCGACGTCGGCGACGGAACGGACCGCCGGCAGGAGCAGCGTGCGGTATGTCGCTCGCCCCTTGAACTCGCAGTACGACGTGCGCGGCGAGGGGTGAAGGAGGTCCAGACGGATGTCCTCCGGGGGTACGTAGTAGGTCGGCGGGTGGCTGGTCTCGAGCACGCGCAGCGCGCTGGTCGTGTCGGCCACGACGACGCCCCCGACGACGACGCGGACCCGGTCCGGGACGGCCTCGACGCGGGGCGGGCGCGGGTAGTCCCACACCGACTCCTGGCCGGGACCGGGCGCGACGGGGACGACGCTTCGTTGGCGCATGACTGGATCACCTCCACACCGAGATCGTTCGGGGGGCCGCCGCGGATGTGGAGTCCGGGTCGGACGTGCCGAGGAGCGCGCCTCAGAGGCCGCGGTGAGGTCCTCGCACCTCGGGCAGGCGGCTGCAGTCGCGGGGCGACGGCTGCCCGCCATGAAGGGATCGGCGCCGCCCGCGGCACGCGGCCGGGGCGGCCCTCAACCTCGGCAGGCCCGGCAGCGGCCCACGATCGTGACGTGGGAGAGGTCGACCTCGAAGCCGCGGTCGGCGTCCAGCGCCCGGACGATCGCCGCGGCCTCGCCGATTCCAATCTCCCAGGTCGCACCGCAGCCGTTGCAGTGGAGGTGACCATGGACCGCGTCGGGAAGGACGTGATACTCCTCGCGCCCGTCCGGCCCATGGCCGTGGCGCACGACCCCCATGTCCTCGAGGACATCGAGCGTCCGGTAGACCGTCGACGGGATCGTCGACGGGTCGCGCCGTCGACAGCGCTCCACCAGCTCGGCGCCCGTGACGTGGCCGTGCGTCTCCGCGAGCACGCTGACGAGCGTCCGGCGCTGGGGGGTCCAGCGGAGGCCCCGCTCGTGGAGGCGCTGGCGAAGCGTCTCCCAGACGTGCGGGTCGTGGCTGCGCGGCGGGGCGGACGATCCGGCAGGGTTCATGCCACGGAGTATAGGCAGGCCAAGGTGGCAGCGGGGCATTGTTGCAACCCGTTGCATCTGCGATAACGTGCGCTACAATCCCACGAAAGAGCTTGGGCAGTCACCCGAGCCGAGGGGAGACCAGGGTGTTCGCATCCATCACGGGCGCTGCCGCAGCGACCGGCGGCTTCGGGCCCGGCCAGCTTCACGCCCCCGACGGGTTCCTCAGCGTGCCGATCGCCGGCCTCATGTGGCTCGTGACGCTTGCCGTGACGGCGTACGCCGTCAGGAAGACGAATGCGACGTTCGACGAGCGGGCCATCCCGCTCATGGGCGTGACCGCAGCGTTCGTCTTCGCGGCCCAGATGTTCAACTTCCAGGTCGTGGGCGGAACCTCGGGGCACCTGTTGGGGGGCGTGCTTGCCGCGGTCCTCCTGGGCCCCTGGGCTGGGACCCTCGTCATGGTCGCCGTGGTGGCGGTCCAGGGCCTCGTCTTCCAGGACGGCGGCCTCGTGGTGATGGGCGCGAACATCTTCAACATGGGGATCATTGGCACCCTCGGGGGCTATGCGGTCTACCGGTCCCTGTGCCGGATCCTGGGCGGCGAGGAGCGGGCACGGATCCCTGCGGCCGGCGTTGCGGCGTGGCTCTCGGTCTTCGGCGCCGCCGGCGCGATGGCGATCGAGCTGGGACTCTCGGGGACGACCAACCTCGTGGTGGCGCTGACCGCGATGCTCTCGACTCACGCCCTCATCGGGATCGGCGAGGCGCTCATCACGATTGCCGCCCTCGGGTTCATCCGGGTGACGCGGCCCGACCTGCTCCACCTGCGCGGGGCGCCGGTCGCGGCACGCGCCTGAGGTGGCGGAGGTGACGCTGCGGTCCCCCACCCCAGACTCCGCCGCAACGCCCGCCACGGGCGGCCCCGCCGCCCCGGGCCCTGGTCCGGCCGGACCTCCGGGCGCCGCTCGCGGGGCCGGGACGGACGGGGACGTGCCGGACGAGACCCCGAAGGGCCTGCTGTACCGCTACTGGTGGGTCGCCGGGCTCGCGATCGCGGCCGGCGTCGCCATCCTGGCGGCCAACTTCGCCTCCGGTGACCCGGACGGCCTCGACGCGGTCGCGATCGAGCAGGGGTTCGAGGCAGCCGCGAAGGAGCCGGGCTTCCTCATCCTGCCCGACTACACGATCCCGGGCCTCGACGGGACCATCTCCACGATCGTCGCGGGGATCGTCGGGATCGCAGTCGTCTTCGTTCTCGTGCTCCTCCTGGGGCGCCTGCTCGCCCGCAGGCGGAAGGACCCGGCGGCCTGACCTGAATCTCGACCGCTATCTCGCCCGCGACAGCGTCGTCCACCGCGTCGACCCGCGGCTCAAGTTCGTCCTGACGGTCGGCTTCATCCTGTCGATCAGCCTGCTGCCGGTCGGATCCTTCGTCGCGCTCGGCATCGCGTGGCTGGCGCTGGTGGGCCTGTCCGCCGTCGCCCGCCTCGGCCCATTCCGGCTGACCCGGTCTGCCTTCTTCGCGCTGCCGTTCATCCTCGCCGCCCTGCCCCTCGTGTTCTCCCGGCCGGGGGATCCGCTGGCCACGGTCGTGCTGGGACCGCTGTCCCTCACGATCAGCGGCCAGGGTCTCCGCGAATTCGCAACGATCGCATTCAAGAGCTGGGTCAGCGTGCAGGCGGCGCTGCTGCTTTCGTTCACCACCCCCTTTCCAGACCTCGTGGAGGCGCTCCGCCGGCTGCACCTGCCGCGCCTCCTGGTGGCGATCATCGGCTTCATGTATCGCTACCTCGCCGTCCTCACCGGCGAGGCCGGCCGCCTCAACCGGGCCCGCCAGAGCCGTTCCGCGGTCGTGGAGGGACGCGGCGGCGGGAGCATCCGCTGGCGCGCGAAGGTGGTGGGCGGGATGGTCGGCTCGCTGTTCCTCCGTTCGTACGAGCGCAGCGAGCGCGTCTATGCCGCGATGCTGGCGCGCGGCTTCGACGGCGAGTTCCGTTCGATGGGGGGCCGGGCCCTGACGGCAACCGACTGGACCGCCTTCGTGGTTGTCGCCGCCGCCATCCTGGCCCTGGCCGTCGCGGGCCAGCTCGTGCTCCCACGGCCATGAGCAGCGTGCGGCCCCCGGCCTCCCCCATGGCCGCCGGCCACGTCCACCCCCACGAGCATGGACCCGAGTCCGAGAGTCCCGGCGTCCACGAGCACGCCCATGTGCCCGGGGCACTGCATGGCCATCCCGTTGCGGGGCCCGCGCCGTCCGCGGAGCTGGTCGCCCGCTGGATCGAGGTCGAGCACCTCCACTTCGTGTACCCGGACGGGTTCGAGGCGCTGCGGGGGATCCATCTCCGGATACCCCGCGGCGAGAAGGTTGCCCTCGTGGGGCCGAACGGTGCAGGCAAGAGCACCCTCATGCTCCACCTCAACGGCATCAACACCCCCACCCACGGCTCGGTGCGGATCGGCGGGACACTCATCGATCGCACCAGCGTCAAGCGGATCCGGGCCGAGGTCGGCCTCGTCTTCCAGGACCCCGACGACCAGCTGTTCAGCCCGACGGTCTTCGAAGACGTCGCCTTCGGACCCCTCCACATGGGCGTCCCGGAGTCCGAGATCCACGAGCGCGTGGAGCGGGCGCTGGCGGCCGTCGGCATGGCCGGCTCCGAGCGACGCCTCCCCCACCGGCTCTCTCTCGGCCAGCGCAAGCGGGTGGCGCTGGCCACCGTCCTCTCGATGGATCCCAGCGTGCTCGTCTTCGACGAGCCGTCTGCGGGGCTCGACCCGAGGGGCCGCCGCGAGCTGATCGTCCTCCTGCGCTCGCTCGACCAGACGCTCCTCGTCTCGACCCACGACATGCGCCTCGTGGACGAGGTGTTCCCGCGGACCGTCGTGATGGACGACGGTGAGATCGTGGGCGACGACGCGACGGCCACGCTGCTGGCGGACGACGCCTTCCTCAAGGCCCACGGCCTGGAGCGACCGTAAGGCGGTCCGGTCGGCCGGCCCGCGGGACCCGTGGGGCATGCGTCGCCGGACGAAGTGGCGCTCGCCGGGCGGCCCCCAGCACCCCGGGCGGCCCCACCGTGGCGGACCTGCCGTCGGCCGGCCCCGGTCGACGGCCTACGGTGCCGGTGACTTCGTCGGGGGCGGGATGAGGAGCTTCTGGCCGACCCGGATCAGGTTCGGGTCGTCGATGGAGTTGAGCTCCCGAATGGCCTTCATGGTCACCCCGAAGCGATCCGCGATGCGCTGGAGCTGGTCGCCGACCTTGACGATGTAGGTGACCGGGGACGAGGCCGGGGTCGGCTCGGGGGTGGGTTCGCGCGTCGCGCTCGGCGTCGGCGTGGCGGTCGGGACGGGGGTGGCGCTCGGGGCGAGGGTCGGGGCGAGGGTGGCGCTCGGGGCAACGCTCGGCGTGGCCCCGCCGGTGTCGATCCCGGGACCGGGGAGGACCGTGGGGAGCATGAGCCCGATCACGAAGCCGAAGGCGGCGACGGCGATGATCGTCAGGATGCCGATCAGCAGGCCGCGCATCCGGCGCCGGCCCCGGGGAGGTTCCCCCGAGGCCAGCGGCGCTGCGACGGGGAGGTCGCGATCCCCCGCCTCCTCCTCCATCTCAGGGATGGGCGGGGCACCGTCGGCAGGGACCCCCGTCGGGGAGGAGGCGGCGGCGGCGACCCCCTCGAGCGGGTCGTCCCGGAACCAGCCGGCCGGTTCCTCGCCTGCTTCGGTGGACTCATCGCCGCGGGGCTCCTCGGCAGGCCCATCCCCGGCAGGCACGTCGGCGGAGTCGGCGGCGGGCTCCGGGGCCTCGGCGTCCGAGCTCGGCTCACCCGCAGGGAGCGCGTCCTGCGCGACGTCCTCCGCGGCGAGGGCGGCGGCGGCGGCCTCCGCGGATGCCGCATCGACGGCCTCCAGGCGCTCCGTTGGCCGGAGCTCATCGCTCGCGGGCGGCGTCGTCGCGGCGGCGCCATCGGGGAGCCCCTCGACCGGGGCCGTCTCGGCGGGCCCGGCAGCGTCGGGCGGCCGCTTCTTGCGAGGAGCGGACGGTCGCGGGCGTCGGATCCGCGGATCTGGCATCGACCGGATTGTACGAGGCCCGGGCCGTGCGCGACACGCCGTGACGCTCCACCGGCGATGCGCCTTCTCCGAGGACCAGGTCCTCAGCCGGCCTCGGTGACCTCGAAGCGGCCAAGGCGCCACGCACCCAGAGCGATCGCGAGGACGAGCGCTGCAGCGGAGAGGACCAGCGCGACGAGCGGGTCAACCCCGCCCCCCGAGCCGCTCGAGGCAGTCCCGGACATGGCCCCGACGAGCGACGCGGCGTATTCGCGGATCGAGAGGATTCGCGTCCCCTCCAGCAGCGACGTGACGAGGCCCTCCCACACCAGCACGTACCCGAGGCCCAGGAGCAGCGCCCGACCCGTGAAGACGGAGAGGGCCACGAAGACGGCGGCATAGAGGACCGCCGCGAGGAGCGTCGCCGCGAGCATCCCGGCGAGCAGCGCCGCATCGGACAGGCCGAGCAGCAGGAGGCCGGCGACGAGCGTGGTCGCCAGGGTGAGCAGGGCCGTGGCGACGCCCGCGACCACCACCGCGGCCAGGAGCACGGTCCGGCGGCGCACTGGTTTCAGGAGCAGGTAGACGATCGTGCCATCGTCGAAGGCGGTCCCCAGGGCGCCGGTCCCGAGGAGCAGGGCCGCGAGCGGGATGACGAGCCCGAGCGTGATTGACTCGTACACCTCGCGGGCCAGCGTGTTCGCGTCCCCGATGCCGCCCCCGAACGCGAGCACCACGGCCGCCAGGACCGGGGCCGCCGCCAGGACCACCACGCCCACCGTGCGTCGCCGGCCGAGCAGCCCGCGCGCCATGAGGCGCACGAGCGGGCGAAACGCGGCGGGTCGTCGGGCAGGCGCGAGTCCTCCGGGCGTCGGCACCGCGCGGCTCGGAGGGGCTGCGGGCGGCGGCGACATGGTCGTGTCGCTCATCCGCGCACCAGGTACGCGAAGACCGACTCGAGCGACTCGTCGGCTGGGATCAGCTCGAAGATCGAGATGCCGGTCGCCCGGGCGATCCCGGCCAGCTCGCCGGTGAAGGCTGCGTAGTCGGCCGCGTGGACGACGAGACGGCCGTCCTCGAGGGCCACGCCGGCCACCGTCGGCCGGGCCACGATCGCCGCCGCCAGCGCCCGGTCGTCCGACGTCCGCAGGCGGAACTCGTGGGGCCGGTCGGTCATGAGCCGACGGATCTCGCGGAAGTCGCCCGACGCGGCCAGGCGACCGGCGACGATCACGAGGACCCGCTCCGCGACGCGCTCCACCTCCTCCAGGATGTGCGAGGAGACGAGGATCGTCCGGCCCTGCCCGGCGAGCGACCGGAGGAGCCCCATCATGTGGAGGCGCTGCCGCGGATCCATGCCGTTGAACGGCTCGTCGAGCACGAGCACGCCGGGGTCGTGGACGAGGGCCGCGGCAACCTTTGCCCGCTGGCGCATCCCTTTCGAGTAGGTGGCCAGCGGCCGGTCCGCGGCGTCGGTGAGCTCGACGATCCCCAGCGCACGCGCGGCGGCCTCGCCGGCGGCTGCAAGGCCCTGCAGGTCGGCATTGAGACGCACGAACTCGCGCCCGGTGAGGAAGCCGAAGACGGTTTCGCGCTCCGGCACCAGGCCCACGCGCCGGAACACCGCAGGATCCCCGTACGTCGCCCGACCCTCGACGGTGACCGATCCCGCCGACGGCCGGAGGAGGCCAGCGATCATGTGGAGGAGCGTCGACTTGCCGGCCCCGTTGGGTCCCAGCAGGCCCGTCACGCCGGGTCCCACGGAGAAGCTCACGCCGTTGACGGCCACGACATTGCCGTACCAGCGGGAGACCTCCGCGAGGTCGACTGCCACGGCGGCCGACTCCGTCACGCTGCAATCCGTCGGTAGCGCACGACCAGGACCCCCAGCGCGCCGACCGCGACGACGACCGCCGTGGCGGCGAAGAGCCACACCGGCAGGTTGGATAGCAGGATGGAGGCGTCGCTGGGCTCGACCCCGAAGAGGAACGCGGAGACGCCGCCGGTGAGCGCGAAGGGGTCGAGCAGAGCGACCAGGCTGATCGGGCCGCTCAGCCCCACGCGCGCCACGAGCACGGTCACGACGCCGTTGAGGACCAGGAAGACCGCGATGATCGTCCCCGCCGCGAACGCGCGGCGGACCGTGAAGGCGCACGCGAGCAACCCGATCCCCGCCAGCAGCGCCGCCACGATGACCGTCCGCCCGACCACGGGCCAGAGGAGCGGGGCGGCCTCGGCGAGCCCGCTGCCCACGTCGGGCGTGGCGAAGAGGGTTCCCGCCAGCAGGATGACCTGGGGCAGCAACAGGACGAGCCCGACCGCGACCAGCAGGGCCAGGTATTTCGCCAGGACGTAGTCGGTGCGCTGCAGGGCGCGACTGAAGTAGAGGGTGAGGACCTGGTAGCGCTGGTCGCGGACAAGGAGCTCGGGGGCCTGAGCAGCCACGAAGAAGACGAGCAGCGTCTGGGCGAACGGGAGATACCCCTCCAGCGTGATCGGGTTGAGCTCGCCTCCCGCCCCGCGGGCGAGGGCACCGAACCCGACGCTCACCACGGCCGGCAGCGCGATCAGCCCGCCCAGCACGAGAGGCGCCACCTTGGCGCGACCGCTCCGGCCGAGCCCGAAGACGGCCCGCAGGCCGTGGATGAACAGTGCCGCGACCGCGTGGCGGCGCCCGAGCCGGGGGCCGTCGTAGCGGCGGTAGCCGAGGTCGTAGATGCTGCCAGTGGCGGAGCCGGCGAGCACGTCAGGCGGCGTCGTCACGGGCGCCTCCCTCGTCGGCGTCGCGGAAGAGGTCCTCCACGCGGTGACGGGCCGGCTCGATGCGGGTCAGCGCGCGGCCGCGCGTCGCAACGACGTCCCGGACCAGGTCGAACGGGGGCGTGGCGGCCACCTCGACGAGGACCCGGCGCGGCCCGTCGGCCCGGGCCACCACGCCGGCCACGACGAGGTCCGCCGCGATCTCGGACGCGCCCTCGTCGACCTCCACGACCAGGGTGCCGGTGCGCGAGGTGAAGCTGGCCAGCGGCGCGTCCCGCAGCAGCCGGCCGGCGTCGATCGCGACGACGTGATCGCACACGCGCTCGATCTCGCCGAGGAGGTGCGAGCTGACGATCACGGCCATGCTGAACTCCGTGCCTGTCCGGCGGACGAGCTCCAGCATCTCGTCGCGGCCGGCCGGGTCGAGCCCGTTCGTCGGCTCGTCGAGGAGGAGCAGGCGCGGGTCGTGGACGAGCGCCTGGGCGAGCTTGACGCGCTGGCGCATCCCCGTGGAGTAGCCGCCGATCGGTCGGTAGCGCTCCTCGAAGAGCCCAACGTGGCGGAGCACCTCGGCCGTCCGCTCGCGGGCGGCAGTGCGGGGCAGGCCGGACATCTCCGCGAGGTGGGTGACGAGGTCCGTGGCAGAGACATCCGGCGGGAGTACGTCGTGCTCGGGCATGTACCCCACCCTCTCGCGGATCCGCGAGCCGTCGCGCGCGACATCGAGCCCGAAGACGGTGGCGGAGCCTGCGGTCGGGGCCAGGAGGCCCAGCAGGATCCGCAGCAGGGTGCTCTTGCCGGCGCCGTTCGCCCCCACGAGCCCCACGATCCCCGGCTCGATCGAGACGCTGAGGTCATCGAGCGCGAGGACGCCTCCCCCGCCGCCGGGGTACCGGAACGTGAGTGCGCGCGTCGCGACGAGTGCCATCCAGGGGGAAGTCTAGCGGCCGCGCCGGACAGCCGCGATCAGGAGACAGGCGCCGGCGCGACGCTCGCCTGACAGGTGGTGGGAGTTTCGGACCGCCTCCGCCCACCCGGCTCGCGAACCCGGGCGCTGCTCACGATCAGCGGATCCCGGTGTCGTATCCCAGGTCGGCGACCGACCACGAGCCCTCCCCGACGAGGGCCTCGACCGGGGCCGGCGTCCCGAGCAGCCCCTCGACAGGCTGTCCCTCCACGATGTAGAAGCCGGGGGCCGGGAGAGCCACGAGGAAGGTGCCGTCGTCGCTCGTCACAACCTCCGCGACGCGCGCGCCGTCCGCGTCGCGGATCACGACGGTCGCCCCGGCCACCGGTCGATCATCGCAGGCGGGATCGGGAGGGTCCTGCGCGACAGGACAGACCGGTCCCGCGAGGGCGCGACCGACGATCCACGCCCCGCCGTCCGACGGGATGGGGACCGGCGGTGATGCGACGGTGCCGGGAGCGTGGCTCGTGCCCTCGAGCGGGTCGCCGGTCTCCTCGACAAGGGACGCCGCACCGGTTCCGTCGACCTCGTACACCCACGTGTGCCGGTTGATGCAGCCGGCCGGGCAGTCGCCCCAGCCGATCGTCACGACGACCCGCCACCCGGCCGCGGCGGGCGTGACCTCGTACCAGGCCGCCTGACCGATCAGGTCAGGATCGGCGGGGCCGATGCCGGCGAAGCGCGGATCCTGGGCCAGCACGCGGGCAACGGCCTCGCCCTGCGTGATCGCGGTCGGGACGGGAGGGGGTGCCGTCGGCGACGCGGCCCCCGGACCGGCGCACGCGGCCACGAGGAGCGCGAGCGCGAGGACGGGCGACCAGCGGAGCCGGCGCGCGGCAGCAGCGCGGGTTGGGACGTTCATGCTCACCTGACGGTACCGCGTCGAGGCGAGTTCCGGTGACCTGTGGCGCGACGAACCCATCCGAACCGCCGTCGAGCGGCCACAGCGCGACCGCACCGGCGGATGGGCAGGCTCGGTCGTCGCTCGCGGGCACAGGGCTGGACCGATGATGCCCCGAGGGCCAGAATGTCAGCCTGCCGGGCAGGCCTCAGCCCGGGCTATGGAGGGGTCGCGATCAGCGAGATCCGGGTCTTCGGCGTGCCGGTGACACCATGATCCAGGCCACGGAAGCCGTCGAGGGGCGGGGGGAGGAGAGGACGTGATCCACCAACTCCGCGAGCTGCACGTTCGCCGCGACGCTCGCGAGCGCTACGAGCTGGACGCAACCCTCTTCGAGCTCACCGGCAACG
Source organism: uncultured Chloroflexia bacterium (assembly GCA_963698595.1). Lineage (GTDB taxonomy): Bacteria > Chloroflexota > Limnocylindria > Limnocylindrales > CSP1-4 > CTSoil-043. The sequence continues at coordinate 175,702 of CAVORL010000006.1, read as the reverse complement.
TCATCCTGCCCAACCTCCGGGCGGTCCGCGGGCTGGCGGCCGCGATGACCGCGAAGCGGCGAGCCGCGGGACACCCCGAGCCGGTCCTCGCGCCGGGCTCCCTCAACGCAATGGGCCTCATCGACGAGGTCCTGCACGCCGTGGTCGCGATCTACCGCGAGCAGGAGGACCCCGAGGCAATCGACGACGCGCTCGACCACCTCGATGAGGCACTCGGCGCGCCGGCCGTCGACGACGTCCTCCTCCGCTTCACGACGGACTTCCCGCCACGTGCCGTCCATCGCGGCGAGCTCACGCCGGAGGCGTACCTGGCCGGCGAGACGGCCGGGACCCCGAACCGCGAGGTGGCCCTGGAGGAGCTGCTGGCGTGCTGGCTGGAGAACGTGAACCCCGCCTTCGCGCCGTTCGGCGAGCTCTTCGACGATCGCGACCTGGTAGCGACCACCGCCTACCGCGCCGTGGTCGACGAGCTCGCCCGCCATCTGGCCGGGCGCCCGCCGTTCGGCCCCGATCGCCAGGACCTCGTCACGATGCTGCGGGCACCCGCTCTCGCGGAGCCCTCGTCTCTCTCCGGGCAACTCCGCTGGATCCGCGCCCATTGGGGAGCGTTCCTCGCCGCCCACCTCGGCGACCGGTTCGGCGCGCTTCTCGACCGGATCGTGATCGGCCTCGACGTCGCGTCGGAGGAGGAGCGCGCGCTCGGGATGCGCTTCCATCCGGCACAGGGCGACGGGCCCGGGCATGCGCCGTCGTTCGTGGGCATGGACGCGGAAGCGGATCGCTTCTCCGAGGACAGGGATTGGATGCCCCGGGTCGTGCTCATGGCGAAGAGCACGTACGTGTGGCTCGACCAGCTGAGCCGGTGGTACGGACGAGAGATCCGGCGGCTCGACCAGGTCCCCGACGAAGAGCTCGACCGCTTGGCACGCTGGGGCTTCACCAGCCTGTGGCTCATCGGCCTGTGGGAGCGCAGCCGGGCGTCGCAGCGGATCAAGCAGCTGCGCGGCAACCCGGACGCGGTCGCCTCTGCGTACTCCCTGCTCGACTACGCGATCGCCGAGGACCTCGGCGGGGAGGCAGCCTGGGCGAACCTGCGCGACCGCGCGTGGGCCCGCGGGATCCGCCTGGCCTCGGACATGGTCCCGAACCACATGGGGATCGACTCGCGCTGGGTGATCGACCAGCCCGACTGGTTCCTGGCCCGGCCCGACAGCCCCTACCCGAGCTACTCGTTCGGTGGGACCGACCTGTCGGACGACCCGCAGGTGGCGATCCAGATCGAGGACCACTACTGGGACTCGACCGACGCGGCCGTCGTCTTCCGGCGCGAGGATCGCCGGACCGGCGACGTGCGCTACGTCTACCACGGCAACGACGGCACCAGCATGCCCTGGAACGACACGGCTCAGCTCGACTACCTCAAGCCGGATGTCCGGGAGGCCGTCATCCAGACGATCCTGGACGTGGCACGGCGCTTCCCGATCATCCGATTCGACGCCGCGATGACGCTCGCCAAGAAGCACGTCGAGCGCCTGTGGTACCCGGAGCCCGGCCAGGGTGGTGGGATTCCGTCGCGCGCCGAGCACGCGATGAGCAAGGAAGACTTCGACGCGGCGATCCCGGAGGAGTTCTGGCGCGAAGTCGTGGACCGGGTGGCCGCCGAGGTCCCCGACACGCTGCTCCTCGCCGAGGCCTTCTGGCTCATGGAGGGCTACTTCGTCCGGACCCTGGGGATGCACCGGGTCTACAACAGCGCGTTCATGCACATGCTCCGCGACGAGAAGAACGCCGAGTACCGGCTTCTCGTGAAGAACACCCTCGAGTTCGACCCGGAGATCCTGAAGCGCTACGTCAACTTCATGAATAACCCCGACGAGAAGACCGCGATCCAGCAGTTCGGCACGGGAGACAAGTACTTCGGGATCGCCACGGTCATGGCGACGATGCCCGGGCTCCCGATGTTCGGCCACGGCCAGGTCGAGGGGTTCGCCGAGAAGTACGGGATGGAGTTCCCGCGCGCCTACTGGGACGAGCTCCCCAATGAGGGCCTCGTCGCCCGCCACGAGTGGCAGCTCTTCCCACTCCTGCACCGCCGGAGCCTTTTCGCCGAGGTGCGCGACTTCCGGTTCTATGACGTGATCGACGACGCCGGCCATGTCAACGAGGATGTGTTCGCCTACTCGAACGTGGCCGGTGGCGAGCGGTCGCTCGTGATCTACCACAACCGCTTCGGGTCGATGCGCGGCCGCGTCCGCGACTCGGTGGCCTTCGCGGTCAAGGACGAGCGCGGAGGAAAGCGCCTCGTGCGGACCCCCATTGCCGACGGGCTCGCCCTCGGCAGCGAGCCCGGTGCGGTGGTCGCCTTCCGTGACGCGCTCGACGGCCTGGAGTACCTCCGCGAGGTCGGTGACCTCCGCGACCGTGGCCTTCGGGTCGAGCTGGAGGCGTACGCCCTGCGCGTCCTGCTCGACTGGCGCGAGATCGCCGGGGAGGCCGCGGCCGAGTACCGTGCCCTGGCCGCCGACCTGGGCGGAGCCGGTGTGCCCAGCGTGCAGGCCGCCCTCGCCGAACGGCGCCTGCGACCGCTCCACGACGCGGTCGCAATCCTCGTCAACGACGGCCTGGTCCGCGAGGTCACGGACGCCGTGGCCGCCCACCTCGCCGCGGCCGTGCGCGCCGCTGCGACCCCGCCGCGGGGCCGCCCGGCCAAGCCAGAGGCGCAGGCCGGGCTCGCCGTCGAGCCGACCCCGGCAGGCCAGGCAGAGGCACCGGTCGCACCCGCCGCGCCTGCCGCACCGGCGGACCTCGATTCGCTGGCGACCGCGTGGACCGCCCGCGCCGCGGACGCGTTGCGCTCGATTCGCGCCGTGGTGCGCCCGACGGTCCCGGACGCGGAGATCGACGAACTCGCGGCTCGCTTCGGGCGCGGTCTCCGGGCGGCGCTGGACGCGGCACTCGCGCCGCCGGCCACCGATCGTGCCGCCGACGTGCCGCAGGCCTTCGTGGCGGCGGCGCTCCCGCCGAACGCGGCCACGTGGGGCGCGCTCCTCGGCTGGCTCGCCGCGGAGGCGATCGCGGGCGTGGTGGAGCCCGACCCCGACGCCAGGCGCGCCCGGGGCTGGTTCGACCGGTCTCGGCTGGGTCGCGTCTTCGCCGACGCCTACCGCTGGCGGGGCCTCGACGAGGGGGCCGCATGGTGGACCGTGGAGACGGTGCGACATCTCGTCGCCCGCCCCGGCTCCGAGGCGCTTGCCGCCCCGGAACGCGAGCGGGCCGGCCGCCTCGTCCGCGCCTGGTTCGCGGACGACGACCTGGCGCGCTGGCTCGGCGTCAACCGGCACGACGGCATCGCCTACGTCAACCGGGAGTCGTTCGAGGCAGCGTTGCGCTGGCTGGTGGTCCTTGCCGCCGTATCCGGGGCTGCCGACCAGGTCGGCGCGCTGGAACCCGCTCCCACCGCAGCCGTTGCACACGAGCTCGCGATGCGGCTCGCCGCAGGGGCCGAGGCCGCCGGCTACGAGGTTGGCCGGATCGTGGAGCGGACCACCGGCTGACCGCTGGCCCTGACGGGCCGGTATGCTGCTGGCCATGACTCGCGGGCTATTCGCGTCGCCGGACCCATCGCCGAACCCGTCGCTGCTCGACGCCTATGGCGCCCAATCGATGACGGCCCCCCTCCGCGACGTCCTCGTCCAGCGGCCGGGACGGGCATTCGGAGCAGCCTTCGGCGACCCGGCGCACGGGTACATGCACGCGGTGGACCTCCAGCTCGCGCAGCGGGAGCACGACGCGTTCGTCGATCTCCTCGTCCGGCTCGGCGTCCGCGTCCACGAACTCGGCGCCGTGGAGACGCCCTATCCGGATCTCGTCTACCCCTTCGACCCCCTCCTGGTCACGGACCGGGGGGCGATCCCGCTGCGCTCCGGCAAGCCGACGCGGCGCGGGGAGGAGGCGGTGGTCGAAGCCTGGCTGGCGGCCCGCGGCGTCCCGGCGCTGGGCCGGATCGAGGCGCCGGGGACGGTGGACGGCGGCGACACGTTCTGGCTGCGGTCCGACCTGCTCTGCGCCGGGCGGACGCTCCGGACGAACACCGAGGGCATCCGCCAGCTGACGGGGCTCGTCGGCAGTGACGTCCGGGTCTTCGACGTGCCGTACTGGCGGGGCGACGCAGAGCTGCTCCACCTGCTCTCGGTCATCTCGCCGGTCGCCGACGACCTGGCCGTCGTCTACCTCCCCCTCCTCCCGGTCGGGCTGTGGGAGCTCCTCGGCGACCTCGGGGTCCGGCTCCTGCCGGTCCCCGCGGAGGAGTTCGCGACGCTCGGCTGCAACGTGCTGGCCGTCCGGCCCGGGGTCTGCGTCGTCGCCGAGGGAAGCCCCGCGATCCGCCGGGCCCTGGAGGCGGCCGGCTGCGAGGTCCACGCGTATCCCGCGTTCGAGATCGGGATCAACGGCGCGGGCGGCCCCACCTGCCTGACGCGCCCGCTCCTGAGGCGATCATGACCCACGACAGCATGCCCACCGACCCGGCCAGCGTGGCCGCGAAGGCTGCCCTGGCGGCCGCCGAGGCGGTCGACCCGGGCCTCCTCCGCGACGTGCTCCTGGACCTCCTGGCGATCCCCTCCGTGACGGGGGACGAGGCGGCCGCCCGCGACGGGCTGGCGCGCCTCATGGCGGCCGAGGGGCTGGACGTCCGGGCGTGGGACGAGGACCCGGAGACCATCGCGGCCGATCCCGACTTCCCGGGCTCGGAGATGCCGCGCACCACGCTGCCGCTCGCCACCGGCACGCTCCGCGGCGCGCTGCCGGGGCCGCGCCTGCTCCTCGTCGGCCACACCGACGTCGTCCCGCCCGGCGATCCCGGCGCCTGGTCGCTGGATCCCTTCCGGCCCGAGGTGCGAGACGGCCGGGTGTACGGCCGCGGAGCCTGCGACATGAAGGCCGGGCTCGCCGCGATGGTCGCGGCGCTCGCCGCGGTCCGGGCGACGGCGTCGTCCGCGTCGCTTGCCGGCGAGGCGGTCCTCGTTGCGGTCCCCGCGGAAGAGGACGGCGGCGCCGGGATGCTGGCGGCGATCCGTGCCGGCTGCGTCGGCGACGCGGCGGTCATCACGGAGCCCACCAGCCTCGAGATCGTCACGGTCCAGGCCGGCGCCATCACGTTCCGCCTCACCGTCCCGGGCCGCGCAGCGCACGCCTCCATGCGCCGCGAGGGCGTCTCCGCGCTGGAGAAGCTCGAGGTGCTCCACGCCGCGCTGCGGGCCGACGAGGCCGCGCGCAACGCGGCCGAGGCCCGCCCGGAGATGCTCGCGCTGGGCCTCCCCTACCCCACCCTCATCGGGACGATCCACGGGGGGGACTGGGCGAGCACGGTGCCGGACCGCGTCGTCGCCGAGGGCCGCTACGGCGTCCGGGCCGGCCAGCTGGCCGACGAGGCAGCGGCGGAGCTCCGCGCGGTGGTCGAGGCTGCCTGCGCCGCCGACCCGTGGCTGCGCGAACACCCGGCGACGCTGGAGATCTCGGGCGGACGCTTCTCCTCCGCCGAGCTCCCGCCGGACCACCCGCTTCCGGTCGGCCTGGCCGAGACGGCCGCGCGAGTCCTGGGGCGCCGGCCGCCCACCGTCGGCGTGCCCTACGGGTCCGACATGCGGCTGCTCATCCACCAGGGCGGGACGCCGACGGTCATGTTCGGCCCGGGCGACGTGCGCGTCGCCCACGCCGCCGATGAGCACGTCGAGCTCGAGGAGGCCGTCGCCTGTGCCCGGGTCCTCGCGGCGTGGGTCGTCCGAAGCCTCGTGCCGGGCTGATCGAAGGCGCTCCTCAACGGCGTCGGCGACCTCCTTCGTCGGCGGGTGGCATCATGGGGGCAGCGCGTCCCGGGACGAGACGACAGGAGGGTCAGGCAGTGAAGATCGAGGATCTCGAGGGCGTCGGACCGGTCTTCGGCGCGAAGCTCCGCGAGGCGAAGGTCGAGACGACGGACGACCTGCTCGCGGCGGCCGGGCCGGCCGCGGGCCGACGGGCGCTCGCGGAGGCGACTGGGATCAGCGCCCAGCAGATCCTGCGCTGGACGAACCATGTCGACCTCTACCGGATCTCCGGGATCGGCTCCGAGTACGCCGACCTGCTCGAGGCGAGCGGCGTCGACTCCTGCTCGGAGCTGGCGCAGCGTAACCCGGCCAACCTCGCAACGACGATGGCGGAGGCGAACGCCGCGCGCGCTCACGTTCGGCGCCTTCCGACCGAGGCGACCATCGTCGAGTGGATCGAGCAGGCGAAGACGCTGCCGAAGGTCGTCACCCACTAGCATCGCGGCCGCCCGCCCGCCGCTGGCGGTCGCGGGGCTGCCACGCTTGGCCGTGGCGATGACGCCGGGGATGAAGGGGCCCGGTGCCGAAGATCGGTCGGTCAGGAGCGGCCCTTGTGCCCGCCCTTCTTCTTGCGCTTCTTGCGTCCGCCCTTGCCGCCTTCATCCCGCGCGGGTTCCTCCGCGGCCGCCGGGGACGAGGCCGCGACCGGTAGCGTGGAGGCCGGTGTCGGCACCTCACCGGCCTCGAGCCCCCACATCGCATCGATGCGATCGTGAAGGTGCACGAGCCCGATCGGGTCGAGCCGGTAGTAGTGGCGCGTGCCCTGGGTCCGCTCGACGACCAGCCCGGCGGCCTTGAGCACGGCCAGGTGTTGCGACACCGCGGGCCGGCTGACCGGCAGGCCGGCGGCCAGCTCGCCGACGGTGCGCTCGCCCTCCCGCAGGGCCTCGACGATCGCGCGACGGGTCGCGTCGCCGAGCGCGGCCAGCGGGTTCGTCGATTGTTGGTAAGCGTTCACGCACGGTAGTCTGCGTCTTGGCGCACATCGTGTCAAGCCCCGCGGCCTCCCTTGTGAACGGCCAGCCAGCCCTGTGCGCTGGCGGGCAAGGCCGTCGGGCACGGTCCACGTCGGGGTGCCCCGGGACGAGTGATTCGCGGGGACCTATCCTGCACACGTGACCCGCGACCTCGTCCACGCTGGGCGTCGCGCCCCGCTCCTGCCGGGCGGGACGCTGTTCGACGCTGCCGACGAGCTGGCGATGGTCGTCCCCGCCAGCTGTCGCCGCTCGGGGCGCTGTCACGAGTGCGTCGTCGAGATCCTCCGCGGAGGCGACGCCCTGGCGCCCCCGGACGCCCAGGAGACGTTCCTCCGGCCGGGCTACCGTCTCGCCTGCCGGGCGGTGGTGGAGCGCGAGCCGGCCGACTCCGACCTGGAGTTCGTGGTCCTCCGGCGACACCTGAAGATCCTCATGCCGCCGGACGGGCCCCCGCTCGACGTTGACCCCGCGATCACGGTCGCCGGCGGCCGCGTCCGCTGGTACGAGGAGGACCTCGTCGCAGCCCGCGAGCGGCTCCTGGGCGTGGCGCTCGACGTCGGCACCACGACCGTCGTGCTCCAGGTGCTCGACCTGGGGACCGGCGAGCCCGTCGCGGTGGGCGCTTTCGAGAACCCCCAGCGGTTCGGAGGGAGCGACGTGATCGGGCGCATCTCGTACGAGGCGGAGCGGCCCGGCGAGCTCCGGCGGTCGCTGCGGCGGGCGCTGAACCACGAGCTGTCGCGCATCTACGCCGAGCACGGCCTGGACCGCCACGATGTGCTGGAGGTCGTCGTCGTCGGCAACGCGACGATGCGCGACCTCTTCTTCGACCTCGACGTGGCGCCCATCGGCCGCTCACCCTTCAGGAGCGTGACCGAGACGGCCTGGCGAGCCGGCGAGGCGCCGGCCAGCAGCGTCACCCGCCTGGCCCACGAGCTCGGAGTCCTGGTCAACCCGCACGCCCGGGTCTGGGGCGCCCCCCTCGTGGCGTGCCACGTCGGCGCCGACGCGGCCGCCGACCTGCTGCCGGCGGGAATGCTCGAGGCGGCCGCGGTCGCCACCTCATCCGGACCTGCCATGCTGGTGGACGTGGGAACGAACACCGAGGTCGTCGTCACGGACGGGCGCCGCGTGCTCGCCGCCTCGTGCCCGGCCGGGCCGGCGTTCGAGGGCGGCCTCGTGCGCTACGGGATGCCGGGCTCCGAGGGAGCCATCGAGGCGGCCCGCCTTCATGGCGACGCCTGGGAGGTCCGGGTCATCGGCGACGTGGAGCCGGAGGGGATCTGCGGCTCGGGCCTCGTCGACGTCCTCGCCGAGCTCCGCCGGACCGGCGCCATGAGCCCGACGGGAGCCTTCGCGGGCGGGACGCAGGCGGTCACGATCGACCCGGACCACGGGATCAGCTTCTCGCGTGGTGACGCGGCCCAGCTGGCCCAGGCCAAGGCGGCCAACGCGGTCGGCATGCGCGTCCTGCTGCGAGCCCTCGGCCTGGGCCCGGGCGACCTCACCGCCCTCCACCTCGCCGGCGGCTTCGCCTCGCACCTGGACGTGGCCAACGCCCAGCGGATCGGGTTCCTGCCGCCGGTGCCCACGGAGCGCGTGGTCCAGCACGGCAACGCCTCGGTGCGCGGGGCGGCGGAGCTGCTGCTCTCCCGTCACGCGCGGGCCCGCCTGGAGGCGTTCGTCGGGACGATCGAGCACGTGGAGCTGGAAGCCGAGCCCGACTTCTTCGACCTGTTCGTCGACGGCCTGCGCTTCGAGCCCCTGCCGTCCACCGTGGAGGCACCGCCCGCATGAGCTCTGCAGCCAAGGCCCCGCTCCGCGCTCGTCTCGTCGAGACCGACGAGTTCGTGACCGTCATCGAGATCGTCCCGGCCCGCGGGCTGGCCCTCGACCCGCCGGCACGGCGCAGCCTGGAGGCGGCCCGGGCACTGGTCGGCGACCCCCGGATCGCCGCCGTCTCGATCACCGACAATGCCGGCGGCCACGCGATGGCGAGCCCGGTGCCCCTCGCCGAGGAGCTCCTTGCTGCGGGCCAGGACGTCATCGTCCACATCGCGTGCCGCGACCGCAGCCGCAACGCTCTTCGCTCACTCGGCTGGGAGCTCGAGGCGCGCGGGATCCGCAACGTCCTCGTGGTGTCGGGCGACTACCCGGTAGAGGGGGCGGGAGGCCTCTCCGGCCCGGTCTTCGACGTGGACTCGGTGGGCCTGCTGAGCCTCTACCGTGACCTCGCGAGCGAGCCCGGACGCGACGGCGCGGAGCGCGCCCCGGGCTTCTACCTCGCGACCGCCGTCTCGCCCTTCAAGCGGCTCGAGAGCGAGGTGATCCCGCAGTACCTCAAGCTGGCCATGAAGGTCCGCGCCGGGGCCGACTTCGTGATCCCCCAGCTGGGCTACGACGCGCGCAAGTGGGACGAGCTCCTGCGCTGGATGCGCCTCCACGACCTGCGCCTCCCGGTGCTGGCCAACGTCTACGTCCTGACCCGGACGGTTGCCCGGCTCTTCAACGCCAACGAGATTCCCGGCTGCGTCGTCTCCGACGAGCTGCTGGCGACGATCGAGAAGGCGGCGGGTGGGGCCGACAAGGGCAAGACGTTCTTCCTCGAGCTCGCCGCGAAGCAGGTCGCGATCGCGCGCGGGATGGGCTTCCGGGGCGCCTACCTCGCCGGGCACAGCCTGCCCGCGGCGGACGTGGAGCGGATTCTGGAGATGGCCGCGTCGTTCGCGCCGGACTGGCCGGCGCTCGCGAGGGAGGTCCAGCACAGCCCGAGGGGCACCTTCTTCCTCTACCGGCGGGATGCCGCAACCGGCCTCGGGACCGACGAGCTCGACCTGCGCTACGCCCGCTCCATCACCCCGGCCGCGCGGGCCAGGGCCCGGCGCCGGGGGTCGATCGCGTACCGCCTCAACCGCGTGACCCACGACCGGGCCTTCACGCCGGGCACGCCGGGCTACCGCGCCGCGACCCGCTTCTACGAGGCCGTCGAGCGGTACGGCCTGTCGCGGCCGGTGCACGCGCTGGAGCAGGCGGTCAAGATCCCGCTCTTCGACTGCCGCGACTGCGGCGACTGCTCGCTGCCCGACGTCGCCTACCTGTGCCCGGAGAGCCAGTGCCCGAAGGGCGAGCGCAACGGTCCGTGCGGCGGCAGCCACGACGGGACGTGCGAGGTCGTCCCGGAACCCTGCGTCTGGGTGCGCGCGTACGACCGGCTCAAGCCGTACGGCGAGGAGCTCGCGATGCTCGAGCGGCCACCCGTCCTCGTCGACCATGCTCTGCGGCGCACGAGCGCCTGGGCCAACACGTACCTGGGCCGCGACCACCGTGGCCGTGCCGCCGCTTCGGCGGCGTCCCCGGGCACCGGCGAGCCCGCCGGCACGACGCCCACGAAGGAGACCCGCGCATGACCGACACCGTCCGGGGCCCGTTCACCGTCATCGGCGAGAACGTCCACGCCACCCGCGTCCTCCTGCGCAGCGGGGCCCGGGTCACGGAGCTCCCCGACGGCCGGCCGGCGCTGCCGTTCACCGACGACGCGGGCGCCGAGCTCCTCCTGCCGGTCCCGGACACGGCCCTCGACGGCGCCGGGGCGAAGCAGAAGGTCAAGCACGTCAAGGCCGCCGTCCTCGCAGGCCTCGCGGGCGGGCCGGGCGCGGAGCTCGGCCGGGGCTACGTCCGGTTCCTCGCCCGACGCCAGGCCGACGCCGGCGCCGACTACCTGGACCTGAACGTCGACGAGGCGAGCAACGACCTCCACGTGCGCGTCGCGGCCATGCGCTGGCTCGTGGCTGCCGTCGAGGACGCGACGCCCGCCGGGCTCGCCCTGGACTCGTCGTCACCGGAGGTGATGCGGGCGGGCCTCTCCGCGGCGGCCCGCACCGTTGGGGCGCCGCTCCTGAACTCGGCCTCCCTCGAGCGGCTCGACGTCCTCGACCTCGCCGCCGGCGAGGGTTGCCCGGCCGTCCTCGGGGCAATCGGCGAGCACGGGATGCCCGCCTCGGCGGCCGAGCGCGTCGCAAATGCAGAACGGATCGTCGAGGAAGCGACCCAGCGCGGGCTCGCCCCCGGGGCGATGTTCGTCGACCCCCTCGTTCTGCCGGTCGCCGTGGAGCCGGAGGTCGGGGCCTGGTTCCTGGAGGCCGTGCGGACCCTGCGGGCGACGCTGGGGCCCGACGTCCACCTCACGGGCGGCCTCTCGAACGTGAGCTTCGGGCTGCCGCTTCGGAAGCTGCTCAACGACGTCTTCATCGACCTCGCCGCAGAGGCCGGGGCCGACTCGGGGATCATCGACCCAGTGGCGTCCGACGTCTCGCACATCTTCGCCGCAGACCGAACGACGCGCGCCTACGCCCTCGCCGCCGATCTTCTTACCGGGCGGGACCCGTTCGGGGTGGCGTTCCTCGCGGCCTACCGCGCCGGTGAGCTCGCCTGACCCGCGCCACGCGACGCAGGCGCGACCCTCCTCCCAACGCAGAAGGAGCAGCAGGGTGGCAGATCTCGAGGCCCTGACCGCCGCGGTCGAGGCGGGCGACCGGGCCACAGCAGTGGCGATCACGACCGAGGCCGTGGCCGAGGGGCTGGACCCACGGGCGGTTCTCGACGCGATGACCGCCGCGATGGAGGTCATCGGCCGCAAGTTCCAGTGCAACGAGATCTACGTCCCCGAGATGCTCATCAGCGCGCGGGCGATGCGGGAGGCGACAGCGGTCCTGGAGCCCGTCCTCGTCGCGGCCGACATCCACCCCGAGCACACCGCCGTGATCGGGACGATCAAGGGCGACCTCCACGACATCGGCAAGAACCTGGTGGGGATGATGTGGAAGGGCGCCAACATCGAGGTCGTCGACCTCGGCACGAACGTGTCCGCCGAGGCCTTCGTCGCCGCGGCGAAGGAGCACGGCGCCTCGCTCGTGGGGGTCTCCGCGCTGCTCACCACGACGATGGTCGGCATGCGGGACGTGGTGGCCGCCGTGCGGGCGAGCCTCCCGGACGTCAAGGTCATCGTCGGCGGTGCCCCCGTCACAGCCGAGTACGCCGCAACGATCGGCGCCGACGGCTTCGCGCCGGATGCCGCCTCGGCGGTCGAGGTGGCGAAGATCGCCGTCGGGATGACCTGACCCGGACGAAGCGGCCGGATCCCGGCTGCGGGTCGGCGGCTTCCGGGTGGCCCGCTCTCCGGCCCGTGCACCCCATGCCGAGTGGCCTCGCGACGTTACCGAATGGCCCTGTCTGGACCGGCCGCCCTCCCGCTAGGATGCGGCCGCTCGCCGTGTTCTGCGGGTTGGTCGCATGGCCGGCCTCCGGGACGCGGCCTCCGTTTGGAGGGTTCGATGACCACCGGCGTGGTGACGGCGCTGCCCCGCGACGAAGACCGGGACCTGATCGACCGCGTCATCGGCGACCAGGCCGGACGCCCCGGCGCGTTGCTCGTCATCCTCGAGAAGCTGCAGGAGCACAACCGCCACACGTACCTGCCGATGGAGACGTTGGAGTACGTGGCCGCGCGGACCGGCGTGCCCCAGTCGCAGATCTACAGCGTCGCGACGTTCTACGCGCTGTTCAACCTCGACCCTCAGGGGACGCACACCGTGGCGATCTGCCGCGGCACCGCCTGCCACACCCGTGGATCCCGGGCTTTGCTCGAGCGCGTGAAGCTCCAGCTCGGCCTGCAGGAGATCGGCGAGGGGGCCGACAAGCTGAAGCTGACGACGCGGGACCGGCGGTTCACGATCCGCACCGTCGCCTGCTTCGGCCAGTGCGCTCTCGCCCCCGTCGTCGAGGTGAACCACGCGATCCGGGGCCACGTCAAGGAGCAGGCCCTGATCCGCGAGGTCGAGATGCTGCGCAAGGACGCCGCGCGATGATGATCGGCGACATCGCCGCCTTCGCTGCCGTGCGGGAGGACGGCCTCGCGAAGCTGCTGCCGAGCAAGCCCCGGATCGCCGTCGGCATGGGCACCTGCGGCTCCGGCAACGGCGCCGAATCCGTCTTCCACGCGTTTTCCTCGGAGATCGACGGTCGAGGCCTCGCCGTGCACCTGGCGCCGGTCGGATGCTTTGGCTACTGCGCCGAGGAACCGCTCGTCAACGTGTGGGTGCCCGGCCACCCGCTGCTCATCCTCCGCCAGGTCCGGCCGAACCACGTTGACGAGATCCTGAACGGCCTCGGCGAAGGCCAGCCGCCGCCTCCCGAGCTCGTGCTTTGCAAGATCGAGGAGTGGGATCACATCACCGGCCACGTGAAGTACGGCTACGGGTACCCCGAGGTGCCGCACTGGCACGAGCTGCCGTTCTTCAGCGGGCAGGTCAAGACCGTCCTCCGCAACTGCGGGCTGATCAATCCCGACGACATCGAGGAGTACGTCGCGGTCGGCGGCTACCAGGCCCTGTACAAGGTCCTGATCGACCAGAACCCGGTCGCCGTGATCGAGCAGATCAAGGCCGCGAAGCTCCGTGGTCGCGGCGGCGCCGGGTATCTCACCGGCAACAAGTGGGAGTTCCTGCAGAAGGCGCTCGACCCGGAGAAGTACCTCATCTGCAACGCGGACGAGGGTGACCCGGGCGCCTACATGAATCGGAACGAGATCGAATCCGATCCCCACGCCCTCCTCGAGGGGATGCTGATCGCCGGCTACGCCACGGGTGCCGGCAAGGGGATCATCTACGTGCGCGCCGAGTACCCGCTCGCCGTGCTGCGTCTCGAGCGCGCGATCGCGCAGGCGCGAGCCTACGGGCTCCTCGGCGAGAACGTGCTCGGACGCGGGTTCGCCTTCGACATCGAGACGGTCGAGGGCGCTGGCGCCTTCGTGTGCGGCGAGGAGACGGCGCTCATCGCCTCCCTGGAAGGTCATGCCGGAAGATCCCGGACGCGCCCGCCCTTCCCGGCCCAGAAGGGCCTGTACGGGAAGCCGACCAACATCAACAACGTGGAGACCTGGTACAACGTCGCGCCGATCGTCTCGAAGGGGCCGGCCTGGTTCACCGAGACCGGCAGTGCCAAGAGCCCCGGCACCAAGGTCTTCTCGCTGGTCGGCAAGGTGAAGAGCACGGGGCTGGTCGAGATGCCGCTGGGCACGCCGCTCGCAACGTTCATCTACGACGTAGGTGGGGGCGGCACGCACGGGCGCGACATCAAGGCCGTGCAGACGGGAGGTCCATCGGGCGGCTGCATTCCGGTGGACATGTTCGACACGCCGGTCGACTACGAGACGCTCGCGCAGCTCGGCTCGATCATGGGCTCGGGCGGCATGGTCGTCATGGACGAAGACAACTGCATGGTTGACGTCGCCCGCTTCTTCATCGAGTTCACGCAGTCGGAGAGCTGCGGGAAGTGCGTGCCCTGCCGCGTCGGCCTCGACCAGGCGCTGCGCATCCTCGACAACTGCACGCTGGGCACGGCCACCCACGCGGACCTGGAGGCGCTCGACGAGCTGTGCCGCATGGTCCGTGACACCTCGCTCTGCGGGCTCGGCCAGAGCGCGCCCAACCCCGTGCTCACCACCCTGCGCCACTTCCGCCACGAGTTCGAGGACCACATCGTGGCGAAGCGCTGTCGGGCCGGCGTGTGCGAGGACCTGGCGCTCTCGCCGTGCGAGAACTCCTGTCCGCTGCACATGAACATCCCGCGCTTCCTGCAGCTGTACAACGAAGGGCGGCTCGAGGACGCCTTCCTCTCGGTGGTCTTCGACAACCCGCTCCCCGCCTCCACGGGGCGTGTCTGCCAGCATCCCTGCGACGACCGCTGTCGCCGTGCCGCGGTGGACGAGGCGGTGAACATGCGCGATGTGCACCGCCTGATCGCCGACGAGGTGCTGCTCTCGGGTCGCTTCAACGCCATGGTGGAGCGGGTGGTCGAGCGCAGGCTGGAGCCGACCGGGCGGGAGATCGCCATCGTCGGCGCCGGGCCGACGGGGCTCACCTGCGCGTTCTACCTTGCGCTCCTCGGCCACAGCGTGACGGTCTACGACTCGCGTCCCGCGGCCGGCGGCATGCTCCGCTACGCGCTGCCCGAGTACCGGCTCCCGAAGTCCGTCCTGGACCGGGAGATCGAGCTGATCGAGCGCCTCGGCGTGGTGTTCCGGTTCAACGTCAACGTCGGCGAGGACATCACGCTCAACGAAGTGGCGCACCAGTACGACGCCGTCTTCCTCGCCATCGGCACCTGGAAGGAGGCCTGGGTCTACATGCCCGGGACGGAGCTCACGGGCGTGATCCCAGCGCTCCCGTTCCTGGAGTCCGCGGCGCGGGACGAGCAGGTCTCGATCGGCAAGAAGGTCGTCGTGATCGGCGGCGGCAACGCCGCGATCGACTCTGCGCGCACGGCGCGCCGGCTGGGCGCGGAGGCGACGGTCGTCTATCGCCGTGAGCGGAAGGACATGCCGGCGATCCCGGAGGAGATCCAGGCCGCCGAGCTCGAGGGCGTCAAGATCGCCTATCTCGCAGCGCCGCACCGCATCGTCGGCGACACCAACGGCCAGGTTCGTGCCCTCGAGGCGGTCAGGACGAAGCTCGGCGAGTTCGACACCTCGGGCCGGCGCCGGCCGGTGCTGACGGACGAGGTGATCCGCTTCGAATGCGACACCGTGATCCTCGCGGTCGGCGAGAAGGTCGACCCCGACTTCCTGAAGGCATCCGGCCTGAAGGTCCACGAGGGCGGCAGCGGCACGATCGAGGTCGACCGGTACTCGCTCGAGACGAGCCGCGAGCGCTTCTACGCGGGCGGCGACCTGATCACCGGCGCCTCCAACGTCTCGAACGCGATGGGCTACGGCAAGAAGGCCGCCGGCACCATCGACTGGCGGCTCACGGGCCGAAGGCGCATCGCCGGCCTGGGCCCCGAGTTCGCGTACGGCATGGAACCGCCCGAGACCCCGGCCGAGGGCGGTCGCAACACCCCCCTCGAGATGCCCGCCGCCGAGCGGGTGCTCTCGCATGCGGAGGTCTCCCTCGGCCTCACGCCCGGGGTCGCGGTGATGGAGACATCCCGCTGCCTGCGCTGTGACATCCACAGCGTCGAGAGATAGGAAGGACCGGCTGTGACCGAGAAGGTGAAGGTCCGCATCGACGGCGAGGTCATCGCTGCGGCCACCGGCCAGACGATCCTGGAGGTCGCGCGGGCGAACAACGCGTACATCCCGGCCCTCTGCTACATGGAGGGGCTGAGCGCGGCGGGCGCCTGCCGCCTGTGCGTGGTAGAGATCTCGGGGGTCGGCCGGCTGCAGCCGGCCTGCACCACCCCCGTGCAGGAGGGCCTGGCGGTCGTCACGAGCTCGGCGCAGCTCCACGCCTACCGGAAGATCGCGCTCGAGCTGCTCTTCTCGGAGCGCAACCACGTCTGCGCCGTGTGCGTCTCCTCGGGGCACTGCGAGCTGCAGACCCTGGCCCAGGACCACGGGGTCACCCACGTCCGCTACCCCTACAGCTACCCGCGGCTCGCCGTCGACACCTCGCACCCGCGCTACGTGCTCGACCACAACCGCTGCGTCCTCTGCTCGCGCTGTGTCCGCACCTGCGCCGAGATCGAGGGCGCCCACGTGTGGGACGTGGCGGCTCGCGGGACCCTGTCGATGCTCGTCTCGGAGCTGAATCGGCCGTGGGGCGAGGCCACCACCTGCACGAGCTGCGGCAAGTGCGTCCAGGCCTGCCCGACCGGCGCGCTGGCCGAGAAGGGCTGGGGAGTGGAGGAGATGACGAAGCAGAACGCGGTCGTCAGCCACCTCACCTCCATCCGGAGGGGGATCTGATGGGCCGGCCGAGGATCGGCACCTGCTGGCTGGACGGCTGCTCCGGCTGCCACATGTCGCTGCTCGACATCGACGAGGGTATCGTCGCGGTGCTCCGGAAGGCCGACATCGTGTTCGGTCCCCTCGTGGACGCGCAGGAGTGGCCCGAGGACGTCGACGTCGCCGTCATCGAAGGCGCGGTCAGCAGCCAGGACGACCTGAAGCTCGCCCGGACGGCGCGCGCGAAGAGCGCGATCGTGGTCGCCCTCGGCGACTGTGCGGTGACCGGCAACGTCCCCTCGATGCGCAACGGCATCCCGGTGCGCAGGCTGCTCGAGCGCATCTACGTGGAGGGGGCCACCGATCAGCCGGGCGTGCCGACCGAGGGGGTGCCCGCGCTGCTCAAGCACGCGGAGCCGCTCCACCAGTCGATCAAGGTCGACGTCCACGTCCCGGGCTGCCCGCCGAAGCCCAATGCGATCCTGCTGGTGCTCAGCGAGCTGCTCGAAGGGCGCACGCCGGACCTCGGCAACAAGCCGCGGTTCGGGTAGGGCGCCGAGATGACCACCAGGAAGTCGGCCTCCGGGACGGCGGGGCGGGCGCCGCGCGCCCCACGGCCCCATGGTCCGGCCGCGGAAGCACCCGCGACAGCGACCGCGAAGGCCGGGAGGCCAGCCATGACCACCATCACCATCGATCACGTCACCCGGATCGAGGGCCACGGCCGGATCACGATCCAGCTCGATGACGCGGGGCAGGTGAGTGACGCGCAGTTCCACGTCACCCAGGTCCGCGGATTCGAGAAGTTCACCGAGGGCCGGCCCTACTACGAGATGCCGTCGATCACGGCGCGCATCTGCGGCATCTGCCCGGTGAGCCACCTGCTTGCCTCGTCAAAAGCCTGCGACGAGATCATGGCCGTGCGGATCCCGGAGACGGCCTCCCGGCTGCGCGAGCTCCTGCACTGCGCCCAGATCGTCCAGTCGCACGCGCTGTCGTTCTTCCACCTGTCGGCGCCCGACCTGCTGCTCGGCATGGACTCCGATCCGGCCCGGCGCAGCATCGCGGGGCTGCTCGAGGAGCACCCGGACGCGCTGCGCGACGGGATCGCGCTCCGCAAGTTCGGCCAGCAGGTGATCGAGCGCCTTGCGCGGGAGCGCGTCCACCCGTCGTGGACCGTACCCGGCGGCGTCAACGCCCCGCTGGACCCGCAGGCGAGGGAGAAGACGCTGGCCGAGCTGCCTGCCGCCATGGCCATCGTGAAGCGCACGCTGGCCACCTGGAAGAAGACGGTGGCGGGCTTTCCGGACGAGATCGACGCCTTCTCGAACTTCCCCACCATGTACCTCGGCCTGGTCGGGCCCGACGGCTCGCTGCGACTGTACGACGGGAAGCTGCGCTTCGTCGGCGCCGACGGTGCCATCGTCGCCGACCAGGTGCGGGCCGAGGACTACGCCTCCCATATCGGCGAGGCGACCCTCCCGCACTCCTACCTGAAGGCCCCCTACTACCGGCCTTCGGGCCACCCCGACGGCATCTACCGGGTCGGCCCGCTCGCGCGCCTCAATGTCGCCGACCGCTGTGGAACGCCGGGCGCGGACATCGAGCTGGAGGAGTATCGGCAGCGCTTCGGGCGCATCGTCCAGAGCGGCTTCCACTACCACTACGCTCGCCTCATCGAGGCCACCTACGCGCTCGAGCGCATGCAGGAGCTGCTCGATGATCCGGCCATCCTCGGCACCAAGGTCCGCGCCCGCGCGGGAGTCAACAGCTCCGAGGGCATCGGGATCATCGAGGCGCCGCGCGGGACGCTGATCCACCACTACAAGGTGGACGACGACGGCGCCATCACCTGGGCCAACCTCATCGTCGCCACCGGCCACAACAACCTGGCCATCGGCCGCGGCGTGCTGCAGGTCGCAAGGCGCTTCGTCGACGGCAACAAGATCCAGGAGGGAGCCCTCAACCGCGTATCCGCGCTGGTTCGCGCGTTCGACCCCTGTCTCAGCTGCTCCACGCACGCTCTGGGCGTCGCCCCCGTGATCCTGGAGCTGTGGGGGCCCGACGGTCGGCTGCTCGACGAGGTGGCAACGCCGTAGTCCCGGTCCGGGCGGCGGGCCCCGGGATCCCCGTCAGCCGACGGGGCAGCGGCCGGAGTCAGCCGGCAGGTTCGGCGCGGATCACCGCTTCGTCGTAGGACATGGCGAGCTGCTGGCCCGGCTTGACGACGAGGAAGTCCTCGTCCCTCCAGTCGGCGTCGATGAGGCGCCGCACGAGGACCAGCTCGCCGGCCAGCTTCTCGAAGGTCCAGCCGCGCCGTTCCGCGTCCTCGCGGGTGCGCGCCTCGACGGCAGCGGCGCCGTGGGGGTCGGCGACGGCCATGTCCACGAATGCCGCCCTGTCGTAGTGGGAGCGCCAGGCGCCGAGGGCCTCCATGAGGTACGAGGCGTTGTCCTCGCCGTACTTGGTGACGTACTGCTGGTACGTGGCGAGAGCGTCGGCGTCGGAGACCGCCCCCACGCCGCCGAACGCGCTCCCGTCGTCGGTCCGCTCGACGTAGTCCTGCACGTACCAGTAGGTGCCGGGGTGGTCCGTGAACTCCCGCGCGTAGCGGTCGCGCGAGCCCAGGAAGACCGTGATGCAATCGTGGGCTCGGGGGACGACAAGGGGGATCCCGCCAGCTCGCAGGCCCGCGGTCGCCCCGCCGCACAGCCCGTACGCCAGGACGACGGCGTCATAGGGCTGCCCGATCCCGTCGATCTCGGCCTGCAGGATCGTCCGCAGGTTCGGCGGGTTGTCGTGCAGGCCTCGCCGGTTGAGGCGGACGTCGACGACGTGCGGCGAGCGCGCGGCGCACAGGTAGACCGACCGGGCGAGGACCTCGCAGGTGAGGGCGAGCAGGCGCATGCGCGCAGGGTACCCGGCACCGCCCGATCCGGGTCGGGGCAGCCGCGGTATCGTGTGCCGACATCCCCGCATGCTCGCCCAGCCCCCGATCTCAGGAGATCTTCGTGGCCCTCCCCTCCCTCGCCCGCGTGCCCGCCCCGCCCGACCCCATCCTTGGCCTCGCCGAGGCGTTCCGCAATGACCCGCGACCCGGCAAGATCAACCTGTCGTCGGGGGTCTTCGTGGATGAGACCGGCACCACCCCCGTGCTGCCGTCCGTGACCGAGGCGGAGCGACGCATCCTGACCAAGGGCGCGCCGAAGGGCTACCGGCCCATCGACGGCGCGGCCGACTACCGCGATGCGGTCCGGGGCTACGTCTTCGGCGAGGACCACGAGCTCGCACGGAGCGCCAGGGTCGCCGTCAGCCAGACGCCGGGCGGCACGGGTGGCCTGCGCGTGGCGGCCGACTTCCTCCGCCAGACCGGCTCGTCGGCCACGATCTGGATGAGCGAGCCGACATGGCCGAATCATCCTCAGCTCTTCCAGCTGGCCGGGTTCCGGATCCGGACGTACCCGTACACAGACCCCTCGGGCCGTCGGATCGACGAGGAGGCGCTGCTGGGTGCGCTCGGCCAGGCATCGCCCGGCGACATCGTTCTCCTCCACGGTTCGTGCCACAACCCGACCGGCGTCGACCCGTCCCCCGCCCTGTGGCGGGCCATCGGGGACCTCGTCGAAGAGCGCCGCCTCCTGCCCTTCGTGGACTTCGCCTACCAGGGGTTCGGGGACGGGATCCGCGAGGACGCCGACTGGATGGAGGGGCTCATCCGACCCGGGGCGGAGCTCCTCATCTCCACCTCGTTCTCCAAGAACTTCGCCCTCTACAGCGAGCGCGTCGGCGCGCTCCTGCTGGTGGCCCGCACCGAGCAGGACGCCGCGGCCGCCCAGAGCAACGTGAAGATCGCGATCCGGGCCAACTACTCGAACCCTCCGAGCCACGGGGCCGACATCGTCGCCACGATCCTCGGCGACGCTGACCTCCGGGCGCGATGGGAGACCGAGCTGGCGGGGATGCGGACCCGGATCAAGGACAACCGGGCCCGCCTCGTCGAGGCCCTCGTGGCACGCGGCATCCCCGGCGACTGGGATCCGATCGCGCGGCAACGCGGCATGTTCGCCCTCCTCGGGCTCTCGGTCGACCAGGTGGCCCGCCTCCGCGAAGAGCACGCCGTCTACGTGGTCGGGAAGGGCCGCATCAACGTCGCCGGCTTCACCTCCGCCACGTTCGACTCGTTCGCCGCCGCTCTCGGCGCCGTCGTGGCGGCCTAGGCGATGCCGGTCGAGCCGAGCGCCCTGTTCCGCGCCGTCGGGCTGACCCCGGACGGGCCGGGTCGGTGGGGCGCTCCGATCCGGGTCGGAGGCCCCGGGGTCTTCGTCGTGGAGTGGCCCGCGACGCTCGACCGCGCCCCGGTGGACATCTCGGCGGTGGGGACGTGGCTGGCGAGGGTTCCGACCCTGCTCGTCGACGGCGAGCGGCCGACCGGGAAAGGCCTCGCGGCGCGCCTGGCCGCCTGGTGGCTCCCCGGGGAGACACTCGTCTACGTGGGATCAGCCAGGTCGATCGCGAAGCGTGTCGACGGGATGGCCCGCACGCCGCTGGGCGACGCCCGGCCGAACCCAGGTGGCCAGTGGCTCAAGGCGCTCCTCGGAATCGGCGGCGCACGGACCTGGTGGGCTGCGACGGACGCCGCAGAGGAGTACGAGGACGCCCTTCTCGAGGCATTCGCCACGGCGGTCCCCGCCGTCGCGACGGCGGCTCTCCCCGACGCCTCTCTCGTCCTGCCCTTCGCCAACCGGCGCCGTCCAGGCGGCGCCGTCCGTGCCGACGGCGTGACGGGCTCGACGGCCGAGCGGAGTGCGGGCGGGGCAGAGGCTCCGAGCCCCCCGAGGACAACTCCCACCGGCGGCACGCGCCGGCGCCCGGCCGACTACTCGGACGACGACCTCGCCCGCGTCAACGACCTGCTCCAGCGCCTCGCCTGCGGCGAGCCCGGACTGCAGATCTCGCCGGCCCAGGCGAATGCCGAGGGCAGCGTCCGCCGGCTGCTCGGCGAGAACCCCGCCCGACCGCCCGCCGCCCTCGGCCAGCTGCTGCGGGCCGGCCGGGTCGAGGGCGCCCACCAGGACCTCGACGGGCGCTGGTCGATCCGCTGCATGCGGCGCCCCGGCTGAGCCGGAAGCGGCAATGCCGGGCCGGCCACGACGTCCGGCTCACCGACTCGGGCGCGGCGACGATGGCCGAGGCGTCGCGGCGCGGGGTTGGCACAGCCGGTACGATCGTCGAGCGCCCCGCCCACGATGGAGGACCAGGTGACCGACCCGATCGAGCCAACCCTCCCGACGCCCCCTCCGGCCGCCGCGCCGCCTCCGGGGCCCGGGATCCCGCCCCCGGGACCCCGCCCGCCGATCTACCCGATGATCACGACCTTCGACCAGACGGTCACGATGAGCCGCCTGTGGGGCATCCCGCTCGTCGGGGTGCTCGTGCGCAGCCTTGTCGTGATCCCCCACTACATCGTGCTCTTCTTCTATGCCATTCTCGTCGGGCTTCTGCAACTCGTGATGTGGATGCCAGTGCTGGTCAACGGGCGGTACCCGGCCTGGGGGTACTCGTTCGTGGGCGGCTTCGTCCGCTGGACCACCCGGGTCCAGGCCTACGTCGTCCTCGCTGCCTCGGCGTACCCGCCCCTCTCCGTCGGGGGCTACCACGACGTCGACGTCCAGTGGGACCACTCCCAGCCGGTCGCCCGCTGGGCGGGGATCCCGATCCTCGGCATCTGGATCCGCTTGATCCTGCTGATCCCCCACTTCATCCTGCTGTGGTTCCTTGGCGTCGCCGTCGCGTTCCTCAGCCTCTTCACCTGGATCCCGGTCCTCGTGAACGGCCGGTACGCGGACTGGGCCTACCGGATCGTCGGCGGCCAGATCCGCTGGCAGAACCGCATCACCTGCTACTTGCTCCTCATGACGGGCCCGTACCCGCCCGTCAGCCTCGACGACTGACCCGGGTTAGGCCCGCGCCACCTCGACGAGGCGGCACAGGGCGTTCGCGAGGCGCATCTGGCGCGGCGTCCGACAGGCGACCCGCACGAGAGCGGGCGACGCCACCACGGCGGCGACGCAGCGTGCCCGCGAGGTGGCCACGTTGAGGCGGTTCCGGGAGTACAGGAACTCCATGCCGCGAGGGGCGTCCTCCGGCGTGGACGAGCCCATCGCGTAGATGGAAAGCGGCGCCTCCTGGCCCTGGAACTTGTCCACGGTGCCGACCCGCACGCCTCCGAGGCCGGCTGCGCTGAGCGTCGCCGCGATCCGGTCCACGTGGGCGTTGTACGGCGCGACGATCACCACATGCTCCTGGAGGAGGGGCCGGGTGACCCCAGCGGCGTCCGTCCAGCGGGCTTCCGCTCCGGGCTCGAACAGCTCGTTCAGCAGGCCGGCGATCTCGCGAGCCTCCTCGGGACTGTCGACGTCGTTGCCGGCATGCACGACCGGGAGCCAGCGGATCCCCGTCGCGTGGAACGGCCCAGTGCCGGCCAGCACCTGCCGCTCGAGACCCGGCTCGGGCAGCAGGCGACCTTCGTAGAAGACCTCCCCGGTGAAGGCGCAGATCTCCGGGTGGAGCCGCCACGTCCGCTCGATGAACAGGCCGAGCTCCGGGGGCATCGTCGCCTGGGAACCGCCCGGGGCGCCGGCGAGGAGATGAGCGAGCGCGCTCCGCTCCGCTCCGGGAGGGTGGCTCCCCTTGAGGGGCTGGTCCAGCTGCTGCGGATCGCCCAGCAGGACGAGGGAGCGGCCGGCCGGGGAGGCTGCGACCGTGTTGGCGAGACTGAACTGGCCGGCCTCGTCGACGAGGAGGACGTCGACGCTCGCCTCCATCCCCGCTCCCGACCAGAGCCAGGCCGTGCCACCGAACACCTGGATGCGGCCCATGGCGAGGGCGGCGGCGATGTCGGCAGGGTTGCGGAGCACCTCGGCGTGCTCGCACGTCGGGCCGTCGTCCTCTCCGGGCTTCTGGCCAATGGCGATCCGCCCGCCCACCTCGACGGCGGCCTCGTGGACGGCGTCGAGCACGTGGCCGATCACCTTGTGGCTGTTCGCCGTGACCCCAACGGTCCTGCCGGCCGCCACGAGGGCCAGGATCATCCGTGCCCCGGTGTAGGTCTTGCCGGTGCCGGGCGGTCCCTGGATGGCGAGGACGCCGCCGTCGAGGGCGAGGGCCAGGCGCGTCGCAGCCTCGAGGGCCGTCTCGCCCGGCGCACGGAGCGCTGACCCGGGCTCCCTCCCGGCAACCCGCGGTGGTCGCCGCATGAGCAGCTCGCGCGCGGCGAGGAACGGTGCCTCCGGGCTTTCGATTCCCGCGGCCGGATCCCCCTGTCCGGCAATCCAGCGACCGATCCGCAGGAGCGAGTCTTCGATGACGCCGGTCCGCACGAAGTCGTTCGGGAGGAGCGACGCGGGCACGCCCCGGGCGAGCTCTGCTGCCGTCCGGTAGACGGTGACGGTGCGGCCCACCTCGTCGATCTCGGCGACCTTCCCGACGGACTTCTCCGTGCAGGGGTCGTCGACCTGTCGCCCGACCTTGAGCGCGTGGTCCTGGACGGGGAACCGGAAGCGCTGGAGGCGGGCGCCGTTCCTGCTCGCCTGCCCGAGGTCCGCTTCGAGCTCGACCATGCCGAGCGGCTCGCGCTCCTCGACGAGGTCTGCGTCGGTCTTCCCGCAGAGATCGTAGTAGCGCCACCAGAACGCCTTGTTCTCGCGACGATGCCAGCCGAGAAGCTGGGCCAGCAGCCAGGCGGCGTGCTGCGCGGTCGGCAGCTCCTCCGGCGCAACGCCGGCACGGCCGGCCTCCAGAGCCTCGACGACGGCCGCGACCTCCGCGGCGCGCCCGACCGGCTCCTCCGGCTCGACGGCCTCTGGGAGGAGCGGCGGCCGCGGCAGGTCCAGGCCGAGGCGCAGGCCCAGGTCCCGCCGGCGCGCCTCGAGCCAGTCCCGGAGCCGCCAGGTGCTCACCACGTCATCGCGGTTGTAGCCCTCGATCTCGCGCAGGATCGCGTCGTCGCCAGGGTCCCCCGCGGCAGTCCCGGGACCCTGGGGATCGGCTCCGCGCCCGAGCCACGTCTCGAACTGGACGATGCTGCTCCCTGCGTCCCGCAGCTCCACCTCCCGGACGAGGCCGTACAGGGGCTCGAGGCGTTTGATGGAGTAGCTCTCTACGCTGGCGCGGACCCCCTGGCGCACGACGCGGTAGAGGTCGACGAGGACCCGGCCTCTCAGGAGCCGGTCGACCTCCTCCTCGCGGGTGGCGTGGCGCTGGGCGAGGCGCCCGAGCGCAGTCTTCTCGTAGGCCGCGTAGTGGTACACGTGAAGCGTCGGGTCCGCTGCGAGCCGGGCGATGAGGAAGTCGATCGTCCGCTCGAAGGCGGCCTTCTCGGCGGCCGGCGTCACGCAGCCCCCGTCGTCGAGGCTCCAGAAGGCGTGGAACTTCGGGACCGCCTCCCCGGCCCAGCGAGGCTCCTCCTCATCGGTGGCCGGGTCGAGCACGCCGAACAGGTAGTCGATCCCGTCATCGAACGCGAACGGATCGCCCTCCAGGTCGAGAAAGAGATCGCCGGGGGACGGCTCGGGCAGCACGAGGAGACCGCGGTCGGGCACGAGTTCGCGCTCGCCGGTCTGCCGGTCCTCGGCCCACTCGGGCTCGAGGAGCTCCCAGAGCGTCTCGCCGCGATCCTCTCCTTCGACCTGGATCCGGGCCTGCTCACGGACCCGCTCGAGCGCAGCGTCGGTGCTGCCCTCGAGGCGGGGACGGAGCGGCAGCGGCAGCGCTGCAAGCCCCCTCCGCGTCGCGATCGGCCCGGGCACATGGTCGGGGGCTCGCCGCTTGAGCCCGCGGCGCTGGCGCGCACTGATCCCCGCCACCAGGCTGAGGTCGTCGTCGGCCCGCCGACGGCCGCTGCAGACCGCCCACCAGCGGCAGATGTCGCAGTGCTCGACGGGATCGGGGTACGTGGCAGCCGGAGGGTAGGCGGGCCGACCCACCATGGCCTCGTCGGCGGCCGCAAGGAAGTCGGCCTTCACCCGGCGGTAGTACGCCATGAAATCGGCGACCCGCAGGCTCACGGTCTCGCGCGCGCTGCCGCCGAGCGCGATGTGCAGCTCGGCCGGCTCCGCGCCCTGGAGCCGGACGAGCTGGTCGACGTACGAGCAGACCTGCAGGACGGCACCGGCCTTCACGTGCCGCGCGAGCTTCGTGTCGGCGACCTCGTAGTGCCACGTTCCGAAGGCGCTCGGCGGCGCCCATGGCGTGTTCTCGACCCGCAACAGGAAGTCGGCGTGACCCCGCCACCGCTCGTCGAAGAAGGTGGCCTGGTAGACGACGTCCGCGCCCGCGCGCATGGCCGCCACGGTCTGCTCGGTCGCCTCCCGCAGCCCCTCGCGGGTGTGGGCGTTCGAGCCGTCGCGCGCGATCTCGACGACGCTCCGACCCAGCGCCCGGAGGTCCGCGAGGTAGCGGGCCTCGTGCTCGAAGCCCCGCTCCTGGATCAGCTCGATCGTGGGATCGCTGCGGAACGGCTTGGCGACGAGGCCCGCCAGCGCGGCGCGCTCCAGCTCGAAGCGATGACCGCAGGCGAGGAAGCCGACGAGGTCCGTGGCGGAGTAGACCGGGGCGCCGTCGAGGAGCTGCATGTGGGGTTCATCCTACGGGGGTCGGATGCAGCCTCGCCGGCTCCCTCGCTCGTGCTGGCGCCCGGGCGCCTCCGATCAGTCGACGCGCTCGGCGCGGACGATGAGGCGGTCCTCGGAGCGCGCCCCATAGCACGTCTGGAACGTGATCGATGGGACGTCCGTCTCGTTCCACGCCCACCGCTCGCCGGTGCGGCCCCAGTAGGTGACCGAGGCAACCCGGGCCCAGGTGACGCGGAGGAGCACCGGCCTCCCGGTCGCCGTGCGGAGGTACACCGGCATGCCGACGAGGGCGCGCGTCCCGGCAGCCACGCCGCGGGCTGCGACGAAGTCGTGCAGCTCCTCGAACCCGGCGTACGCGTGCCCCATCAGGTAGCGGTTGCGATCGCCCGCGCAGCCCCACCGGTAGATCTGGGCACCGAGCTCGCCACCGCGACAGCCCCAGCTGAAGATCGGGCCGCTCATCGTCTCGGCACCCGATCGACCCAGGCCGGGGAAGCGGAGCGATCCGGCCGACGAGAGGGCGTCCGCCTGGCCGGCGGGGACACTCGTGAGGCTGCCGGCGACGGCGCCCACGAGGGCGAGGGCGAGGAGGAGCGGGCGGTGGTTTCGCATGTCCGGATCCTCTCCGCCGGCAGGCGGCGCGACCATGGCTCGATGATCCGTGTCCGAACCCGGACCCTTGGGGCGGTCGTGGTGCGGTCGCGGGCGCTCCGGATCCGAGCGGGGTGTCCGGCGCGACCCGTCACGTGCGCGCCGGTGACCCGGGAGGCGACCGGCTCAGGCGACCATGACCCGGTCGCGACCGGCGCGCTTCGCCTCGTAGAGGGCTGCGTCGGCCGTTCCGATGAGAGCCTCGAACGCCTCGACGTCGTGCTCCGGATACGAGGCGCCACCGGCACTCACGGTGACCGAGATCCGTTGGTCGCCCTCGGCGATGACGACTGTGCCGATCGCTCGGCGCACGCGCTCGGCAAGCTCGGCGAGGTCCGCCCGACTCGCCCCGGGGAGAACCAGGAGGAACTCCTCGCCGCCGTAGCGGACGAGGATGTCGCCCTCCCGGATCACGCGCCGGCAGGCGCCGGCCGTCGCGCGCAGGATGCGGTCGCCGACCAGGTGGCCATGGGTGTCGTTGACCTGCTTGAAGTGGTCGAGATCCAGCATCAGGACCCCGAGCGGCGCCCCGGTCCGGACCGTCCGGGCGAACTCCTCGCGGAGCCGGGAGAGGCCAAAGCGGCGGTTGTAGGCATCGGTGAGCGGATCGAGGGCGGCCAGGCGCTGCAGACGGTCATGGGTCAGCGCGTTGTTGAGCGCCAGGCCGAGGTCGGCGCGGAACTGCTCGAGCAGCATGGGCACGTCGGGGCCGAACGGGGCAACCGCCGCAAGGATGACTGCGCCAAGCGGGACGCTCTTGAACGCGATCGGCACGACGAGGATCTCTCGCGCCACCTGGTCGACGAGGAGCGAATCCACCAGGGCGTCGCCAGGATCAACGTCGATCCGCTCCGTCTTCGCGCGGCGCAGCGCCCGGGTCACGTGGTCGTTGGCGGCGAGGCGATCGAGGGCGCGCAACCCATGGGCGGCCACCGGTGCCAGCTCCTCGTCGCGAACCGCGAGGATCGCGCCGGCCGACGCGCCCGTGTGACGCAGCAGGGCGTCGAGCGACGCCTCGGCGAGCTCGTCCAGGTCGAGATGGCTCGAGATGACCGCCGTGAAGTCGCTGGTCGCGGCCTCCACCTGGTGGGAGCGGGCAAGGGTCCGGATCAGGCGATTGAACGCCGCCGCGCTTGCACCCACCTCGTCGGCGGAGTCGACCGGAAGGGCGCAGCGTTCCGGGTCGCAGCCCGCCCAATCGTGGGTCACGGTGGCCGCGGCCAGCTGGGTCTCGACCGTCTGCATGCTCTCTGCGAGTCGGCGCAGGCGCCGCCCGACGACGAGCCGCGCGAGGCCGAAGTTCACCGCGCCCACGGTCAGCCCTGCGACAAGCGTGGACCCGAAGAAGAGCGGGGTCAGCACGTTCTCGGAGGGCAGGCCGAGGGCGAGGCAGAAGGGCGGGAAGATCAACCCGATGAGCAGCCCGAAGGCGCTCATCCAGATGGCGAGATCCGTGAACACCTTCGCGGTGAGGCGGGGCATGGGGTCTCCGAGGTCGGGACACGAGCAGGCGTGGTGGCGACGGGGCGGGCCGGCGTGGGTCGCCTCGTCCTCGGCAGGATCGGCGGGTGGTGCCTCCGCGCGCCATCAACCGAAGGTCATGGCCCACCCGGCGGCCCGTCATGCACTCCTCGCGGGCCGGCGCCGGAGTCGGTCGTTCAGGCCGTAGCCGACAGGGCCGAGGGCTGGAGGACCGGGCCGGCGCGCGGATCGGCGCCGCACCGGCCGCCTGTCGTCCGCGGCCACTGCTAGGCTGGGGACGTGATCCGCATCGAGGACGAGGTCGAGGTGACCGCACCGGCGGCGGACGCATTCTCCGTCGTCACCCGCGTCGAGGACTACCCGGCCTGGCTGCCGGGAGTCCTGCACGCCGAACCGACGACGAGCATGACCTCACGCGGGGTCCCCTCCGCCGGGCAGGGACCGACGGCGGGCGACGAGTTCCGGCTTGTCTCGGCGGGACCCGGCGGCATCGAGATCGTGTCCGCCGGCCGTGTCGAGGCCGTCGACCCGCCCCGCTCGATCTCCATCTCCGCGTCGTCGGGCTTCTTCGGCCTCACCGCCTCGTGCGAGGTCACGGCACTCGACGACGGCCGCTGCCGGATCACGGTCCGGGCGGGGTTGGAGCTGCGCGGCCTCGCGACGCTCGCCGCCGGCCGCATCGAGCAGGAGCTCCGGGCGTCCGTGCCCGACACGCTGCGGCGGCTTCGGGAGGCGATCGAGGCGTCACCTCGCGCCTGAGCGCCCGGGGTCGGTCCACCGGACGCGGCCTCTCGACATCCGCGCTATGCTCCTGTCATGTCGACCCGCGCTCGCCGCCTCCCGAGCGGCGCCTGTTGCTCCTGTCCCCGGCGAGTGCCGGCGCTGGGCACGGTCGCGGACGCCCGCTGACCTCCGGCCCCACAGCGCGGGCCCTCGCGGTTCCCACTCGCGTCGCGCCCTCGCGCGCCGCACCCCGGTGACCCCTTCCCGCGTCGCCGCGCCCCCGTCCCGCGTCCCCGGAGGCCTCCCGTGTCCATCGTCGCCACTCCCGCGCGCCAGGTCGATCCGCGCCATCAGCGCTTCGGTGCCGCCGTTTCCGCCGCCATCCTGGCCTCCTCGTACCTCCTCGGGCTCCCGTGGCTGGCCCTGCTCGTCGGCCTGAACCTTGCCGTCTCGGCCGCGTTCGGGACCCGCTTCTTCCTGCCGGGCCGCGCCTGGCCGGTCGTCCGGCGGGGCCTGCGCCTCGGCCCGCCGGCAGAGTCGGAGCATGAGTACCCGCCGCGCTTCGCACAGGCCCTGGGGGCCATTGCGATCGGCCTCGCGGCCGTCATGTTCGGCGTCGGAGCCTCGCCAGTCGGGTGGCTCCTGGTCGGCGCGGTCGTCGCCCTGCAGGTCCTCCTGGCGGCAACGGGCACCTGCGTCGGGTGCCGCCTCTACGTCGTGCGCTGGTGGATCCCACCCCTCTTCGCCCGGCTCTTCCGGCGCGCCGACCGACTGGTCGGCGTGACGGTGCCGGCATCCATCCGGTACACGGACCGCTGACCCGGAAAGGAACAGCATGCCGAACCGCGACGATCACGATCTCGAACACGCCTTCGCGGAGGCCCTCGCAGCCGGCCGTCAGGAGCGCGGCCAGCTCTTCCCGCTCAAGCGCGACGTCGCGTCCGTCGTCGACGCGCTGCTGGGCATCCTGTTCGCGCAGCTCTCCGATGATGCGACGGCGACCGCGGAAGACCTCGCCGCGCGCCTGATCCTGGCCCGCCGCGAGCTGCGGCGGCTCATCGCGCCGCTGACCGGGGAGGCGGAGGCCCGCCGGGTCGTCGATGCGTTCGCCGAGGCCCTTCCCGACATCCACGCTCGGCTCGTGCTGGACGCGGAGGCCATCTGCGCTGGCGATCCAGCCGCCGAGTCGATCGACGAGGTGGTCGCCGCCTATCCCGGCTTCCTCGCGATCGCGATCCACCGGATCGCGCACGAGATCTGCGGCCTCGGCGTCCCCATCCTGCCCCGCCTCCTTGCTGAGATCGCCCACACGCGCACCGGCATCGACATGCATCCCGGGGCGACGATCGGGCGCTCTTTCTGCATCGACCACGGGACCGGCGTGGTCGTGGGCGAGACGGCCGTCATCGGCAACAACGTGAAGCTGTACCAGGGCGTGACCCTGGGGGCGCTCTCGGTCGCCAAGAGCGCAGCGGGCACGAAGCGCCACCCGACGATCGGCGACCGGGTCGTCATCTACGCCAACGCCACCGTGCTGGGGGGCGACACGGTCATCGGCGAGGACAGTGTGGTGGGTGGCAACGTGTTCCTCACGAGCAGCGTCCCACCCGGATCCCTCGTCTACCAGACCAGCCAGTTCCGGGTCCGCCGCACGCGCGACGGGTTCGAGGACGCCGAGTACGTCATCTGACCGAGGCTGCTCGCGGGGGCGACCGCACGCGGTGGCCACCTGGACCCACCAACTGAAAGGAATGATCGATGAATGCCGACTCCATCCTCGCCACCATCGGCGACACACCCCACGTCCGGGTCAACCGGCTCTTCGACCCGCGGGTCGAGGTCTGGTCCAAGCAGGAGCGGGCGAACCCCGGCGGCAGCATCAAGGACCGCATCGCGCTCGCGATGATCGAGGACGCCGAGGAGCGCGGCATCCTCCGCCCGGGCTCGGTCGTCATCGAGCCAACCTCGGGCAACACGGGGATCGGGCTGGCCCTCGTGTGCGCGGTCAAGGGCTACCGGCTCATCCTGACCATGCCGGAGTCGTTCAGCATCGAGCGACGCAAGCTGATGACCGGCTACGGCGCCGAGCTTGAGCTGACGCCCCGCGAGCTCGGGATCAAGGGCGCCATCGCCCGCGCGAACGAGCTGGCCGAGGAGATCCCGGGGGCCTGGATCCCGATGCAGTTCGACAACCCGGCCAACCCGGCGGTCCACCGCCGGACGACGGCCCAGGAGATCCTGCGCGACTTCCCGGACGGCCTGGACTACGTGATCACCGGCGTCGGGACGGGCGGCCACATCACCGGCGTCGCCGAGCTCCTCAAGGAGCGCTGGCCGAAGCTCAAGGTCTATGCCGTGGAGCCGACGCTCTCGCCGGTCCTCTCGGGCGGGACACACTCCCCCCACCCGATCCAGGGCATCGGCGCCGGCTTCGTGCCCGGCGTGATGCGCCCCGAGCTGCTCGACGGCGTGATCCAGGTCGCCCCGGAGGACGCCATGGCCTATGCGCGGCGCTCCGCGCGCGAGGAGGGCGTCCTCGTCGGGGTCTCGTCGGGCGCTTCACTCGCGGCGGTCGCACAGCTCCTCCCGGAGATGCCGGACGGCGCCCGCGTGCTTACGTTCGCCTACGACACCGGTGAGCGCTACCTCTCCATCGACGCGCTCTGGGGCTGACCCGGCCGACGGGTCGTGAGAGGACCTGCAGGCGGCCGGGCGCCCACCCGACCGGGGTGCTCCGGCGCGCCAGCTGCCGCCGCCCGAGGCCCATCGGGGACCTCCACGCCACCGGACACATCAGGGTGAAGTGGGTATCCCAAGGTTGCTCCGGAGGACTGCCGACGCGGAGGACACGTCCGTCAGGGCGCTCACTGCGGCGTCGATCGCTACCTGGATGTTCGCTTCCGGCGTCCGCGAGGCTTGCACGCAGGCTGTCTGCGCGATCACGACCGCCCCGATAAGGGCCTGAGCGTCGGCACTCGCGCTGTCCGGGAAGGGGATCGTGCGGAGGCTATCGGCGAAGGTTGCCGTGGACGATCCCAGCGCGGAGAACAAGGCGACGATGTCCGAATACCCCTGGTTCGGGTTGCTCTCCACGGCCGCCTGGTAGGCAGCGGCGAACGCGTCGGAGGCGGCGACGAACTGCTCCGACGCCGGATCCGTCCTGCCTCCGCCGCACGCAACCAGCGCGATCGCGAGCGCGACCGACAGGCCGACCGGCACCCGTTGCCTGCGCTGGCTCATCGGCGCCCTCCCCGTGCTGAACCTGTTTGGCGAGAACATGCGCCCCTTGAACTCGGGTGAGGCCGGCGGGTCGTCGCAGGCACCAGAGGGCGTGGAGCGGGAGACGGGGTTCGAACCCGCGACATGCAGCTTGGAAGGCTGCCGCTCTGCCAGCTGAGCTACTCCCGCCCGGGCGCACGGCGCGCGGGCCGCGGCCAGCAAACGGTACCACGGAGGCCGCGGCGATCTCCACACGTCCTCCACGCAGGCGGCATCGAACCGCCACGTTGCGTTCCCAGCATGGGGTCGACGTCGGGGACGGCAGGCCGGCCGCGCGACCGGTCCCGACCCGACAAGCGAAACAGCCGACGGAGGCACCTCATGCGACGACTCTTCCTTGCCACCGGGGCCGCGGCCCTGCTCCTCGTCATGGTCGTGGCGAGCGTGGCCGCGGCCGGGCCGATGGGCCGGGGCCTCGGCGCGGGCAACGGCACCACCGAGCGGGCCGGGGGCCAGTCCGACGTCATCGCCGACCAGCTCGGCCTGAGCCACGACGCGATCGAAGACCTGCGCCACGACGGCCTCTCCCTGGCCCAGATCGCCGAGCAGCAGAAGGTCGACGCGCAGAAGCTCGTCGACGCGCTCGAGGCGCAGTGGAGCGAGCGGATCGAGGCCCGCGTCACCGCGGGCGCGCTGACGCCGGACGAGGCGACCGCGCTGCGGGAGCAGCTCGAGACGCGGGCGATGGACATGGTCAACCGCACAGCGCTCGGCGGGATGCAGGGCGCCGCGGTGGGCGCAGGGCCGGCGAACGCCTCCGGCAACCGCGGCGGCGCGGCTGCAGACGGCGAGCCCGGCTCCGGGACCGGCGAGGGCCGTGGACGTGGCGCGGGCAACGGCGCCTGCGACGGCAGCGGACCTCAGGGGAACGGCTCCCAGGGGAACGGCTCGTAGGCACCCACGCAAGCGGCGCCCGGCACGTCCGGCGCGCCGCTCTCCCCGCAGCGAAGGCCCGGCCTGCAACGGCCGGGCCTTCCGCGCATCCTTACCCCGTGAGCCGCATCCTGGTCGTCGACGACGAGCCCCGCATCGTGGACGTCGTGCGCGCCTACCTGGAACGCGAAGGGCACGCCGTGGAGGTCGCCCACGACGGCGAGACGGCGCTCGCCGCAGCCCGGGCAGCTCCGCCCGACCTCGTCGTCCTGGACGTCATGCTTCCCGGCCGGACCGGCTTCGACGTCCTGCGCTCCCTGCGGGCCGACGGCGGCCCGGCGCCCGCGGTCATCCTCCTCACCGCCCGCGACGACGTCATCGACCGGGTTGCCGGCCTGGAGCTCGGCGCCGACGACTACGTCACGAAGCCCTTCGAGCCGCGGGAGCTCGTCGCCCGGGTCGGCGCCGTTCTCCGCCGCGTGGGCTCGGGGGGTCGGCCGAGACCGGGCGAGGCCGGCGGAGGTGCCGAGTCGGACGCGGCCCCCCTCCTGCGCCTGGCCGATCTCGAGGTCGACCCGCTGGCTCGAGAGGTCAGGCGGGCCGGCCGGGCGATCGATCTCACGCGCACCGAGCTCGACCTCCTCCTCGCCTTCGCCGAGCAACCCGACCGGGCATGGACGCGTGAGCAGCTCGGGCTGCGGGTCCACGGCGAGGAGTTCGACGCCTTCGACCGGTCCATCGACAGCCACGTCAAGAACCTGCGGGCCAAGCTCGGCACCCGGCAGGGCGGCGGGTGGTACGTGGACACGGTGCGCGGGATCGGCTACCGGGCGGGGCGCCAATGAGCAGCTTCGCGGCCGGGGCCCCCGCGACGGCGATCGCCAGCCGGACGCCACCGACCGGCCGGGCCCGATGAGCCTCCGGTCGCGCCTCGCCCTAGCGCTCGCCGTCGTCGCGATCGGCACGGCCGGCGCGATCGCGCTCGCCACCCCGCTCGTCGTCGACCGCGGGTTCGCGTCGCTCGACTTCATCACCGACCCGACGCTCGGCCCCGGCCAGGGCCAGGGAGGCGGCCAGGGGCCGGGGCCGGCCGCCGGCCAGGGGCAGCGGATCGACGACATCCGGGAGTCGATGATCCTGACGATCGTCCTCGTGGCCGGCGTCGCCGCCGTCGTGGCGTCGCTCTCCGGCGTGTGGGCGGCGGGCCGCCTCACCAGGCCGATCCGGCGCCTGGAGGACGCGGCCAGGGCCGTCGCGGGCGGCGAGCTGACGCAGCGCTCCGGGCTGGCGGACCGGGACGACGAGCTGGGCGACCTGGGCCGGTCGTTCGACGGCATGGCCGCGGCCCTGGAGCGGGCGGAGGAGGATCGGCGGCGGTTCATGCAGGATGCCGTGCACGAGCTCCGCACGCCGCTCGCCGTGGTCGAGGCGACGACGAGCGCGGTGCTCGACGGCGTCTACGACGCCGACGACGAGCACCTCCGCACGATCCGCGAACAGGCTCGCCTCCTGTCCCGGATCGTCGACGATCTGCGCACGATCAGCCTGGCCGAGGGCGGCCGGCTGGACCTGCACCCGGAGCGCGTGGCCGTGGCCGCCGTCCTCGGCGACGCGGCACGTGCCGTCGCGGCGCGAGCGGTGGCCGCCGGCCAGGGCGTGAACGTGGAGCCTCCGGCGCCCGGCCTGGCCGTGCTGGCGGACCGCGACCGCGTGCTCCAGGTGCTCGCCGCGCTCCTCGACAACGCCCTGCGCCACA
Source organism: uncultured Chloroflexia bacterium (assembly GCA_963698595.1). GTDB lineage: Bacteria > Chloroflexota > Limnocylindria > Limnocylindrales > CSP1-4 > CTSoil-043. The sequence continues at coordinate 140,744 of CAVORL010000006.1, read as the reverse complement.
CCCCGGCGGGCGGCCGGATCGTGCTGGCCGGCCACCCTGGCGAGGGCCATCCCGGCGACAGCCGCCCCGTCGCGCGTCCCATGGTTCGCCTCGAGGTCCGGGACGACGGTCCCGGGATCGCGCGGGAGGACCTCCCGCGCGTATTCGAGCGGCTCTACCAGGCCGATCCGGCGCGCGACCGCCGCACGGGCTCCTCGGGCCTCGGCCTCGCGATCGTGCGGGCACTCGTCGAGGCCCAGGGGGGACGCGTCGGTGCTGGGCCCGCGCCGGAGGGAGGCGCGCTGCTCTGGCTGGAGCTGCCGGGCGCCTGACATCGCGCTGAGCGCATGGACGCGACCGCCACGCCGTCGATGCGCCGCGCGGAGGGCGGGCGCACGACCTCGGTCCCGGGGTCCTCCAGCGCAACCGAGGCCGGCTCATGGCCCCTCTGGCCTATGAGGAGCTCGCGTCCTCCGCGGGGGCCCGGGAAGCCGCCTCGGCACCTTCGGGCTCCGGGGCCTCAGCCGTCGTCGTCGTGGCCCTGGCGGCCCGCTTCCGTGCCGGCTTCTTCGCCGGATCGTCGGGCGTCGCGGCCGGGGCGTCGGGTGTCGCGGCCGGGGCACGCCCGGCGAACTCGGCCGAGATGCCGGCCGCGATCAGGGCGGCCTCGGCGCGGTCGCGGATCCCCAGCATCTGCTTGCGGGTCATGGCGAAGACGCCGAACCCGAACGCCCCGCCCATCACGTTCGCCGCGGGACCTTCCGGCGCGGGCATGCGGACCCGGAACCGCTCGACGAGCCGCGTGCGACGGCCGTCGCCCAGCGGCGTGAGCACGAAGGCCCAGCTCGCCGCGAAGTCGGGCATCGACGGCATCACCCGGCCGGCGGCCTTGAGGTTCGCGGGGGTCTTCTCGATCGGCTCGCCGGCTTCCTTCCTGGCGCGCGCCGCGGCGACCTGCTCCTGGACCGTCGCGTCGTCCGCGTAGAGGACGAGCGAGCGGCCCGGGTCGAGCGCGCGGACGACGAAGGCGGTCTCCGGCGAGTTCGGGACCAGGTCGCCGGCGGCGAGGCTCTGCAGCTCGGGGACGATCCGGTCCGCGCTGCCGCCCTTCATGTCGACGACGTCGTAGCTGTACCAACCGGCCCGGTCGTAGCCCATCTGGATGAGCCAGGGCCACACGGCGTCGGGCGGGGCGCCGATCTCCACGCCCCGCGTCTCGACGACGGTCGCGTCCGCGACGAGGTCGTCACCCGGGAGCGCGACCTCGGCCTCGGTGGGATCGACGCCCCACGAGCGCCACCAGGGCCGGATCGCGAGAGCGTACGAAGCGCCGAGGGCGGCCCCGGCGGCGGCCACGCCAAGCAGGACGGTTCGAGCACGGATCATTGACAGCACCTCCAAGGCGGATGGTGCCCCATCGACGTGGCGAGCGCGAGTGCCGGAGGGACCAGTACCGGGAACCGGGCGCCCGGTATGCGCCCACGGACATCGAACCACGGGGCAGGCGCCGGCATGTTGCCAGGTCAGCCGGCGCCCGGCACTTCCCCCAGGGGCACCCGCCCGCGGTCCCGGCTACGCTTCGAGGATGTGCCGCTCCATCCGTCCCCTGCGCGGCCGGGCCGCGCCCCCCGCCACCGAGGGCGACGTCCTCGACGCCGCCCGCCAGTACGCCCGCAAGATCGCCGCGATCCGGTCGCCCGCCGCCCGCGATGCCGCCACGTTCGACGCCGCCGTCGCCGAGATCGCCGCCGCGAGCGAGCGCCTCCTCGCGGCGCTGGGCGCCCCCACCGTCCCCGGCCCGCCCACGCCCCCGTCGGAGTGGCCGGCCCGCCCGGCGCGACGCGCCCCGGCCGGCGCGCAGCCCGGGACGGCGCGAGCACCTGCGTGACCGACGAGCTGCGGGCGCAGTGGAGCGCCGTCGCGGAGCACTACGGGACCGGCTGGTCGCATGCCGCGGGCCCCGACCTCGCCTGGCTCGTCGAGGCCCTGGAGCCACGACCCGGCGACCGCGCGCTCGACATCGGGGCCGGCGCCGGGCACGCCTCCCTGGCCATCGCGCCGCACGTCGCGCACGTCGACGCGATCGACCCGACCCCGGCGATGCTGACCGTCGCCGCGCGCCTCGCCGCGGAGCGCGAGATCGCCAACGTCACGCTCACCGAGGCGACCGCCGAGGCGCTCCCCTTCCCGGACGCCACCTTCGATCTCGCCGTCAGCCGCTTCTCGATCCATCACTGGCCGGACCCGCGCGCGGGTCTGCGCGAGGCGGCGCGCGTGCTGCGCCCGGGCGGCCGCATCGTCCTCGTGGACCTCGTAGCGCCCGAGGACGCCCAACTCGACGGCTTCCTCAATGCCGTGGAGATCCTCCGTGACCCGACCCACGGGCGCGCGCAGCGTCCGTCGGACTGGCGGGCGGCGCTCGTCGCGGCCGGCCTCACCGGTGACATCGTCCGCGAGTGGCGCTTTCGCCACGACACCGAGGACTGGCTGGGCCGGACCGCCCCAGCGGTATGGCGCGCCGAGGCCGTCCGGCGGATGCTCCGCGACGCCCCGGCGGTTGCCCGTGAGGCCTTCGAGATCGATCCCGATGGTGCCGGCTTCACGGTCGGCGCGGTCGTCGTCGCGGCGACCCGAACCTAGGCCGGCCGCGCGCCCCTCCGGCGCGCCTCGACCGCGCGGCGGAAGACATCGACGTAGGCGGGCGCGGAGGCCCGCTCCCACGACCAGTCCAGAGCCATCCCGCGCCGGACGACGCCGTCCCAGCGCGTCGGATCGGCGTCCATGAAGACGGACATCGCGCGCTCGCAGGCGAGGCGCAGCGCGTCCGGCGACGCCTCGTCGAACAGGAACCCGGTGCCCCGAGCGGGATCCTCGTTGACATCCACGATGGTGTCGGCGAGGCCGCCGGTGCGGCGTGCCACCGGGGGCGTGCCGTAGCGCATCGCGATCATCTGGCCCTGCCCGCACGGCTCGAAGCGCGAGGGCATCAGGTAGATGTCCGCTCCCGCGTAGATGCAGCGGGCGAGGTCGCGGTCGAAGCGCTCGACCATCGCGATCCTGCCGGGGTGGGCCACCTCCGCCGCGCGCATTCCCGCCACGAGCTTCTCGTTGCCGCTGCCGAGGGCAACGATCCGTGCCCCGCCACGCGCCAGCTCCGGCGCCGCACCGGCCACGAGGTCGAAGCCCTTCTGGGGATCGAGTCGGCCGATGACCCCCAGGACGGGGGCCGGGTCGGCTGGGTCGAACCCCAGGCGGGCGCACAGGTCGGCGCGGCAGGCCCCCTTGCCACGGCGGTCGCCGGCATCGAACGTCGCTGTAATCCGATCGTCGTGCGCCGGGTCCCAGAGATCCTGATCGATGCCGTTGAGGATGCCGACGAAACGGTCGCCGCGGGAGCGCAGCTCGCGGTCGAGGCCCAATCCCATCTCGGGCCCCAGGACCTCGCGAGCGTACGTCGGGCTGACCGTGTTGAGCAGGTCCGCCCTCAGGACCCCTTCGCGGAGGAGGTTGAGACCCCGGGCGTCGCCCGGCGGCGGGTCGGCGCCGAGACCGAGATCCGCGACGCAGTCGCGCGGCACCCAGCCCTGGTAGGCGAGGTTGTGAATCGTCAGGGTCATCGCGGCCCCGTCGACGAGCGGGTCGGCGGCGTAGGCGAGGTCGCGCTGGAGAACGGCGGGAGCCGCGTGCCAGTCGTGGAGCGCGACGACGTCGACGGGACGGCCCTCGGCGCGGCGGGTCTCGAGGGCGGCCCGGGCCAGGAGGCCGAAGCGCCAGGCATTGTCGGGGAAGTCGCCGCCTGCCCCGCCGTAGATTCCGTCTCGGTCGTAGGCGGCCGGGTGGTCGACGAGCCGGAGGCGGTAGCCGGACGCATCGAAGGAGCGGATCGCGATCCGGCGTACCCCGCCGGCGGCCCGCGGGTCCGGGACGGGCACGTTCGCCGTCGCGACCTCGCGGTCCGCCGGAACCGCCACTGACCGGTAGCGCGGCAGGAAGACCTCGACGGGCTCGTCGAGCGCACCCGGAACGCGCCCCAGCGCGCGGGCCAGGGCGTCGACAACGTCGCCGAGGCCGCCCGTCTTGGCCCACGGCTCGCATTCTGCGGCGACGAAGACCACCCGCATCGGGAGATGGTAGCCGGGTCGGACGCGCCCCGGTCGAGGGCTGTCCGGCCAGCGGCACAGCGGGAGCCTCGGCGGCCGGCAAGGTCGCCCCGAACGGTGACCTCGTTCGTCACGGGCTCCCCGTGTGGCGACGCGCGGTATCATCGCCGCTCATGGAACCCCTCGTCCGCGTCCCGACCCTGCCCGGGGCGCCGTTCCGTCTGCCGCCCCAGTTCGAGGGGCTCCGTCGCCTCGCCTACAACCTGTGGTGGATGTGGCACCCGCGGGCCGCGATGCTGTTCCAGCGCGTCGACGGGAATTCCTGGGCCCGCTACCGGAACCCGATCGCCATCTTCGAGAGCCCCGTGAACTGGGCGCCCCTCCTGAACGACGGAGTGTTCATCGCCGAGTACCAGGACGTGATGCGCGAGTTCGACCACTACATGGCGAACGGGGCCGACCACTGGTTCCAGCGGACCCACGCCAACGCATTCAACGGGCCGATCGCCTACTTCTGCGCCGAGTACGGCTTCCACGAGTCGCTCGGCATCTACTCCGGCGGTCTTGGGGTCCTGGCCGGCGACCACATGAAGAGCGCGAGCGACATGGCCCTCCCGCTCGTCGGCGTGGGCCTCCTCTACCGGAAGGGCTACTTCCGGCAGACGATCGACGCCGACGGGCACCAGCAGCACGCGTACCCGGACTTCGACCTGAACCGCCTCCCGGTCCTCCGCGTCCTCGACCGGATGGGCGATCCGCTCTACGTCCCCGTCGAGCTCCCGGGGCGGACGATCACCGCCGCCGTGTGGCTCCTCCAGGTGGGACGCGTGCCGGTGCTCTTCCTGGACACCGACCACCTGGGCAACGCCGAGAGCGACCGGCATATGACCCACATCCTGTACGTCCGGGGGCGTGAGATGCGCCTGCACCAGGAGCTGGTCCTGGGCGTGGGTGGCGTCCGGGCCCTCCGGGCGCTCGACATCGTGCCCGCGGTCTGGCACCTCAACGAGGGACACTCAGCGTTCCTCCTCGTCGAGCGCGCCCGAGAGCTCGTCGTCGCGGGAACGCCGATCGACGAGGCGTGGGCGGCCATCCGGCGCTCCAGCGTCTTCACGATCCACACGCCCGTCAGCGCGGGCAACGAGCGCTTCGACATCGACCTGGTGCGACGCGTGGCGGAGCCCACCTGCTCCGGGGCGGGGACGACCGACCGGGGCGTGCCCATCGACGAGGTGCTCGGCCTCGGGAAAGGCGTGGACGACGATCCCGGCCAGTTCGACATGACCGCCTTCAGCCTGCGCCTGACCACGGCGGCGAACGCCGTCTCGAAGCTCCACGCGGAGACCGCGAACGGCACGTGGGAGCACATCCTCGGAGGGCGGCCCATCCACGGCATCACGAACGGCATCCACACGCCGACCTGGATCGGGCGGCCCATGCGCGACCTCTTCGAGCGCTACCTCGACGCCGACCTGGACGACCTCGACGGCCAGTCGGACGCGGGCCGCTTCTGGGAGCGGGTCGGACGGATCCCGGACCGCGAGCTGTGGGACGCCCACCTCAACCAGAAGCGGCGCCTCGCCGTCTTCGCCCGCAAGCGGCTCCTGGCCCAGTTCGCGCGCCATGGGGAGCCCCCGGGACGGCTGGCCGAGGTGGGAGAGGCGCTGGACCCGGAGGTGCTGACCATTGGGTTCGCTCGCCGCTTCGCCACCTACAAGCGCGCCGGGCTCATCTTCAGCGACATCGACCGGCTGGCCCGCCTCGTGCACGACCCCCGGCGCCCGGTCCAGTTCCTCTTTGCGGGGAAGGCACACCCTGCCGATCGACCCGGCCAGCAGGTGATCCAGTCGATCTTCACCCGGAGTCGCTCGCCGGAGCTGGCAGGGCGCGTCTTCTTCCTCGAAGACTACGACATGCGGATCGCGAAGCTCATGGTCCGGGGCGTCGACATCTGGCTCAACAACCCGCGCCGGCCCCTTGAGGCGTCCGGGACGTCCGGCATGAAGGCCGCCAACAACGGCGTCGTCAGCCTGTCCGTGCTCGACGGCTGGTGGGACGAGGGCTGGAGCGGCGACAACGGCTGGGCCATCGGCGGCCGCGTGACCTCCGATGACGAGGGGGCCCAGGACTGGGCCGACGCGCTGGACCTCTACCGGATCCTCGAGGAGGAGGTCGTGCCGCGCTACTACGATCGCGGAGCCGAAGGGCTGCCGCGGGAGTGGCTGGAGCTCATGCGGCGGGCAATGGCTACGACGCTGTGGCGCTTCTCGACGACCCGCATGCTGCACGAGTACACCGAGGTGCTCTACCTGCCCGCAGGCGGCATGGAGCCTGCCGTCGTCGCCGGGAAGCGCCCCGTGGTGACCGAGGCCGGCTGACGACCAGCGCCGGGATCCAGAACCAGGATCGCACTGCCCCCACACCCATCCGCCGGAGGACCCGTGGCGCCGCGCATCTCCCTCGCCCTCGCGATCCACAACCATCAGCCCGTCGGCAACTTCGGGTGGGTCTTCGCAGACGTCTACGAGCAAGCCTACCTTCCGATGGTCGAGGCGCTCGAGCGCCATCCCCGGGTGCGCCTCGCTCTCCACTACTCGGGGCCGCTTCTGGACTGGCTGCGCGCCGAGCGGTCGGAGTTTCTGGCGCGCCTCCGCCGCCTCGTTGACCGTGGCCAGGTGGAGCTGCTGGGAGGCGGCTACTACGAGCCGGTGCTCGCGTCGCTCCCCGAGCGCGACCGGATCGGCCAGCTCGAGAAGATGGCCGACGAGGTGGAGCGGATCGCCGGCCGTCGGCCGCACGGCGCCTGGCTCGCCGAGCGTGTCTGGGAGCCCGACATGCCGACCTCGCTCGTCGCCGCCGGGTACGGCTGGACGATCGTCGACGACAACCACTTCCGGGCGGCGGCGATCCCGGAGGACCGCAACTGGGGTCCGTACACGACGGACGACCAGGGGCACCTGCTGACGGTCTTCGGCACGGAGAAGGGCTTGCGCTATCTCATCCCGTTCGGCCCGGTCGACGACGTGATCGCCCACCTGCGCGAGCACGCGACGGACGACGGAGAGCGGGTCGGCATGATGGGCGACGATGGCGAGAAGTTCGGCGCCTGGCCCACGACCTGGGAGCACTGCTGGGGGCCGACTCGCTGGGTCGACCGCTTCTTCGACGAGCTCGAGGCGAACGCTGCCTGGTTGACGACGGTCACCCCGTCCGACTGGCTCGCCTCGAACCCGCCGATTGGGCGGATCTACCTGCCGACGGCGTCCTACGCGGAGATGGGCGAGTGGGCCCTGCCGCCCGAGGAGAGCCGTGTCTTCGCGGACCTCTTCCACCGCGCAGAGGCGGCCGGCGCCCCCGAGCAGCGCTACCTGCGCGGCGGGTTCTGGCGCAACTTCCAGGTGAAGTACCGCGAGGTCAACGACCTTCACAAGCAGATGCTGCGGGCCTCGGCGAAGGTGGCCGCGATGCCGCACGGACCGGCCCGCGACGCTGCGCTCGACCACCTCTACCAGGGCCAGTCCAACGACTGCTACTGGCACGGGCTCTTCGGCGGCATCTACATCAGCCACATGCGGCTCGCCACGTACGAGCACCTGATCGCTGCCGAGGACGCGGCGGACACCGCCGCCCGGGCCGCCGGCGCCGCCGTCGACGGCGTGCACGACGAGGACATCGACCTCGACGGGATCGCCGAGGCCGTCCTCGCGACGGAGGGCCAGGTCGTGACGGTGAAGTCGTCCGAGGGCGCCGGGATCGGGGGCTGGGACATCCGCGCGGCGCGCCATGCGCTCGCCGCCGTGCTGCGGCGCCGTCCGGAGGCCGACCACGAGCTTCTCGTCGCCCACGAGCGCCGCCTCGCCGAGCACGGGGGCGTCCTGCCGGCCGTCGACGGGGTCGAATCGATCCACGAGATCGTCACCACGAAGGAGGCCGGCCTCGCCGGGCGCCTCCACTACGACGGCTACGAGCGGCGCTCGGGCCTCGTCCACCTCCTGGCGCCGGGAACGACGCCGGACGCCTTCGCCCGCGCCGACGTCACCGAGTACGGGGACTTCGTGGATCGCCCGTTCACCATCGAGGCCACCGGCACAGACTCCGGGGCGCCATGGATCCGCCTGGTCCGGGAGGGGGTCGCCTGCACGCCCGCCGGAGACCTCCCCGTGCGGGTGGAGAAGACGATCGCGGCCGGCGGCGACCGGCGCAGCCCGACGCTCGCGCTCGCGGTGCGGGTGGAGAACCGGGGTGCCGGCCCGCTGGAGACGACGCTCGCGGTCGAGTGGGCGGCGATGATGCTCGGCGGCGGCGGGAACCCGGCTGCCTACTACATCATCGACGGTGAGCGCACCACCCACGACGCCTTCGCCAGTCGGGCGGGCCTCGCCGCCCTGCGCTCCGGCAACGAGTCCATCGGGCTCGACCTGGCGACCGCCGTCGACCCTCCTGCCGACACCTGGATCTCGCCGATCGACACGATCTCAAACTCCGAGGCCGGCTTCGAGCGCGTCTACCAGGGCTCGGCCCTCGTGTTCTGCTGGCCGCTCGTCCTTCCAGCCGGGGGCGCCACGACCGTGCGGATCGAGCATGCGGTCGCCACCACGCGGGACCGCGCCGCCGAGGACGGCCTCCGGGCACCGCGATGACCCGCGGCCGCCTCGCGATCCACGCCCACTTCTACCAGCCGGAACGCCGGGACCCGTTCGGCGGGCCCGACCGGCCGGACCGGACGGCCGCGCCGTTCCCCAGCTGGAACGCCCGCGTCAGCGCGGAGTGCTACCGCCCGAACGCCGAGCGCGGGAACCTCGACCGCATCTCGTTCGACGTCGGCCCGACCCTGACCGGGTGGCTCGCCGCAGAGGACCCGGGGACGCTCGCCCGCATCGTCGCCGCGGACGGCGGCACGAATGCCGTGGCCCAGGGCTACCACCACGCCATCCTTCCTCTCGGCTCGGCGCGCGACAGGCGGACGGAGATCCGCTGGGGCCTCCGCGACTTCGCCGTGCGCTTCGGGCGCCCGGCCACCGGCTTCTGGCTCCCGGAGACCGGGGTCGACACCGTGACGCTCCGCATGCTCGCCGAGGAGGGCGTCCGCTGGACTGTCCTCGCGCCCTGGCAGGCCGCCACGCGCGGGCTCGATACGCGGCGTCCGTACCGCGTCGAGCTCGGCGGAGGGCGCGATCTCACCGTCGCGTTCTACGACACGGGGCTCTCCGGCGCCGTCTCGTTCCAGCCCGAGGCGACCGCAGACGCCGACCGCTTCGCCCGCGAGCACGTCCTGCCGCTCACGTCCGTTGCCCTCCAGCGCGACGGGTCGGGACACCGGCCGGCGGGCATCCCGCTCGCGATCGTCGCGACCGACGGCGAGCTGTACGGCCACCACCAGCGCTGGCGGGACCTGTTCCTGGAGCGGCTCGTCGATCCGACGGTCGACCGCGGCTTCGACATCGTCTCGCTCGGGGCCGTGCTCGCGAACGAGGATCCGGCACGCCTCCCCACCGTGAGCATCGAGGACCGGACGTCGTGGAGCTGCCATCACGGCCTCCTCCGCTGGAGCGCGGAGTGCCCGTGCGCCGAAGACGGACGCTGGAAGCTCCCCCTCCGGGCCGCCTTCGAGCGTCTCGCCGGGGCGATCGACACCGTGACGGAAGCGCGAGCCGCGGCCCTACCCGGCGAGGCGGACCCGTGGGCCGCTCGCGACGCGTACGTCGAGGTGATCCTGGGCCGTGAGTCGCCGGCCACCTTCTCCGCGACATGGCTGGGCCAGGCGGCCGAGGTCACGGCGCGCCACGAGCTGGCGACACTCATGGAGGCCCAACGTTGGCGGCTCGCCATGTTCGCCAGCTGCGGCTGGTTCTGGGAGAAGCCGGCACGGCCCGAGACTCGGCAGGTGCTCCGCTCGGCGGCCCGGGCGGCCCAGCTCATCGACGGCCTCGCCGGCACGCGCCTGGAGCGGCGACTCCTCGAGGATCTGGCGCTCCTCGCCTCCCCCGAGCAGGGGATCGACGGGGTGGCGATCTACCGCGAGGCCCTCGCCGACGTGGCCCAGCTCCCGGCCTGAGCACCGCGGGCCCGCTGCCGGCGATCGCTCGGGCCGAAGACGAACGAACCGCCGGCAGAGGCCGGCGGTTCGTTCAGGCTCGGGTCGGCCGGAGGGAGGAGGAGGGAGAGGTGGCCTCGCCGAGCTGTGTATGGTGGGCCCTGGAGGGGGCCGGACGTCAGTGCGCGCCGGGCAGGGGCGCGTGCGGATCGTCGGAGCCGACGCGCGAATCGACGCCGAACTCGAGCGCGAGGGCGTCGAACGCTGCTAGCCCGATCAGGGCGATCAGCAGGAGGAGGAGGATTTCCATGATCGTGGCCTCGATGGATGCGGCCGGAACCGTTGATATAGTTCAGTAGCGCAATTCGCAGGCTAGTTGGACTATCAGGCTATGTCAATGGGCGATAGGTCACCTGACGGGCAGGCCACCCAGCCCCGCAGGCGGGTCAAAGAGACCGACGGCGCGCCGGCGCCGGGCCAGGGTGCGGCCGAGGTCGCCGCGCGCGCCGACGAGACGGGCACCGTCCTTCGCGAGGCCGACCGGCGGAGCGGTGCCAGTGCCCTCGGTATCGCACGGGACTCCGAGATCCCCATCTCGACCCAGCTCTACTGGCAGCTCGCCTACCAGGTCGACACCGGCCGACTCCACGCCGGGGCGCGGCTTCCCACCGTGCGGGAGCTGGGGGCACAGCTCCGGGTCAACCCGAACACGGTGAGGGCCGTGTACCGACGCCTCGCCGAGGCGGGCTACGTCGTGAGCCGCCAGGGGGCCGGGACGCGCGTGGCGACCCGCCCGCCGGTGCGCCGGACGACCGGCGTCGTGGACGCACTCGTGGCCGAGCTCCTCCGCACGGCTGCCCGCGCGGGCTATTCGGCCGACGAGGTGGCCGCAGCCGTCTACGCGGCCGCGACCGAACGGCGGCGACCGGGGCCCCGGGTCAATGTCCTCTTCGTCGAGTGCACCGCTGCCGACGCGCGCCGCGCCGCGGAGAGGATCAGCCACGAGTTCGCCGGGATTGCCGAGGCCGACGGCGCGCTCATCGAAACCGTCGTGGAGCGCCTCGAGCGGCACCACTACGACCTGGTCGCGACCTCGACGTTCCACGCCGACGAGACCATCGCTCTCGTGAAGGGCCGGGCGCAGGTCGTCGCCCTCATGGCGGCGCCCTCGTACGCGGCGCTCCTCGACGAGATCGGGGCTCTCCCGCCGGGGAGCACGGTGGGGATGGTCTGCTCGTCGACGCGCAGTACGGCCAACATGGTCGACTGGCTGGCCCGCACGGGCGGCCGGCGGCGGCTCATCGAGGCGGTGGCCGGTGACGAGGAGACGCTCGAGATGGCCGACCGCGAGGCCGACCTGCTCCTCCTGACGCGCGAGGCGCTGGAGATCGGCCTGGCGCCCCGCTTCGGACGGCCGGAACGGATTCGAGAATGGACGTACGACCTCGACCCCGCGGGCATGGAGCTGCTGCGGCTGGCGATCGAGCGCGTTCGCGCCTCGCGACCGGCCGACGCGTAGAGGGGCACCCAGTCCACTCCCGCACGGGGACAGGAGGTGGGCCGGCGCACGCGCCGCGCCATCCGGGCCCCAGGCGTCGCCCGAAGTGGTAGCGTCGCAGCCGATCGAGTTCCCCCTTTGTGATCGGCTGCGTCCCCCCTCGCAGGAACGTCGCCTGCCGGCTGCATCAACACCCACCGGGAGGAGGCGGCGACCCGTGAGACACGTACGCTGGGCGATCCAGATCTCGCGGCCCTTGCTCTGGCTCAACACCAGCATGCCGTTCCTGTGGGCCCTCGCCCGAGGGCGACGGCGCTTCCGGCCCCTCGACCTGGTCTTCCTCGCGTTCTTCACCTTCCCGTACAACTACTACCTTCACGCGGTCAACGACCACTTCGACTACGACACCGACCAGCAGAACCCGCGCAAGGGCGGGGTGGAGGGAGCCCTGGCGCCGCGGGACGAGCTCCGGCTCCACGCGATCGCCAGCTCGCTGCTCATGGTCCCCTTCGCGATCCTCGCGGCGTGGCGGCTCCCGTGGCGGGCGACGACCAGCCTCCTCACGCTGCTCGGCCTTTCGCTCGCGTACAACGCGCCGCCCCTCCGCATCAAGGGGCGGCCGGTCGCCGACTCCCTCACGAACGTTCTCTACGCGATCCCACTCCAGGTAGGGATGCACGCCATGGGATCCACCCGGGCCGTCGATCCGCCCGTGCGGATCTTCGCAACCTGGGGAATCGCCGCCCACGCCCTGACCACGATCACGGACATCGCCGAGGACGCTGCCGCCGGCGTCGTCACGATCGGGGTCAGGCTCGGCAGAGGGGCCACCGCGACCTTCGCCGGGGCCTGGTTCATCATCACGGCCCTCCTTGCCGTCCGCTGGCGGCGCAGCGCGGCAGCCGCGCTGCCACTCGTCCCGTACGTCGCGCTCGCGGTCGTCGGGCGGGATGCCGAGGGCGAGCGCGGTCGGTCCCTCTACCGCTGGTTCCTGGGTCTCAACGTGACCCTGGGCGCAGCCGCCACGCTGGCCGTCATCCTCCCGCTCGGGGCGGGCCAGGCGCTCTACGTAGGGGCCTTCGCGTCGGCGGTGACGCTCGCCGGGCTCCTGCCCGGCGTGGGGCGCTCGCTCGTCGCTCGCCGCACGGGAGACGCCGGGGAGCCCCGGCTCAACCCGGATTCCACGGTGCCGGCGTGACCCACTGCGTACACGGCGCGCAGCCGTGAGCAACGCGGGACGAGTCGTCGTCGTCGGGGCCGGCCTGGGCGGGCTCGCCACCGCGATCCGCCTGGCAGCCGCGGGCCGGCAGGTCGTGCTCCTCGAGAAGAACCTGGCGCCCGGCGGCAGGATGGGCCGTCGCGTGCTGGGAGACTACGTCTTCGACACGGGTCCCACGATCTTCACGTTGCCCGTGCTCCTCCGTGAGCTGTTCGCCGCCGCGGGCGAGGATGCCGATACGTACGTCGACCTTCTCCCCGTCGAGCCGGCCAGCCACGTCACCTTCCCTGACGGGGCCGTCGTCGAGACCTCCTCCGACCTCGCGAAGCTCCGGGCGATGTGGGCGCGCCTCGACCCGCGCGACGCCGCGGCGATCCCCGACTTCATGCGACGCGGCGAGCGCATCTGGCGGGAGCTGGACGGGTCGTTCTTCCGCCGCAGCTGGACCCCCCGCGACCTGCTGGACCCACGCATCCTGCGGGCCGGGCTCCGCCTCGACGCGGGGACGACGTACGCCCGGCGCATCGACGGGCTCTTCCACGATCCGCACCTCCGCCACGTCCTGCACTACAAGTCGATCTACCTGGGCTCGACGCCGCAGAGCGCTCCTGCCAGCTTCCTCTCGATCCCCTACCTCGAGACGCGCTTCGGAACCTGGCACCCGCGGGGCGGGATGCACGCGGTCCCTCTCGCGCTCGACGCCCTGGCCCGACGGGTCGGCGTGGAGATCCGGTACGGGGAGGCGGTCACCGGGACCACGATCCGCGAGCGGCGCGTGGTGGAGGTCCTGACGCGCGACGGCGCCCACCCGGCCGACGAGGTCGTCTTCAACGCCGACGTCGTCCACGCCCATCGAGACCTCCTGGGCTGGGACGCCCTGCCGGCGCGGACCCGTCGCCGCTTCGAGAACGCCCGCCCATCCAGCTCGGCCTACATCCTCCATCTCGGCGTGCGCCAGGCCTTCCCGGGCCTCCACCACCACAACGTCTGGCACGCGGCGTCGTACGAGGACGAGCTGCGCTCGATCACCGCCGATCGCGTCCCGCGGAGCGACCCGACGATCTACGTATGTCACCCGGCCGCGACCGATCCGGACCTGCGCATGGCGCCAGCCGCCGACGGCACTCCGCGGACGGCGCTCTACGTCCTCGCGGTGACCCCGCCGCTGCACGATCCGACCTGGTGGGACGAGCAGCGGGACGCCTACCGGGCCACGATCCTGGAGCGCCTGCGGGGGCTCATCGGGCTGCGGGACGACGCAGTCGATGCCTGGGCGGACTGGGGGCCGCCGGACTTCTCGGCTGCCCACAACGCACATCTCGGCTCCATCTTCTCCCTCGCGGCGACCTATCGCCAGAGCGCCTTCTTCCGGCCGCCGAACCGCTCCCCGCACCTGGCCAACGCCTTCTTCGTGGGCGGTGGCACGCAGCCCGGCGGCGGGATCCCGCTCGTCCTCCTCTCGGGCGAGATCACGGCGAACCAGGTCCTCGAGGACGCCGCCCGCCGGCGTTGACCACGAGCGCATCTGCGGACCCGCGGACGCGGCCTACCCGGGGGAGCCACTCCGCGCCCCGACCATCGGGCCATCCCGGGCAGTCCGGCTCCGATGCTATCGTCGGCCGGTCGTCCGAGGGGAGGTCGAGTTGTCGCAGCCCTCCACGCCGAGCCACCGCGTCCGCTGCCTCGCGCTCGTTGTTGCGCTCGCCGTCGCGATCGTCGCGACGTCCGGGACCGTCACCGCGGGGCCCGTGGTCGCGCAGTCTCGGGCGAACCTCCAGCCCATCACGACGGCGCACCTCGTGTCCGCGGGACGTGCCACTGTGCGGGCGCTGGCGCGCCGCGAGGAGGGATCCGCGGCCCAGCGGACCCGAGCCGGCGTGCCGGGCGTCAGCTGGGACCGCGCGGATCGCGAGCAGGCGAGGAGCGGCGACGGCGGGCCCGCGGAGACGCTCGACGCGACGCCGGACAGGATGCACGCCAGCCTCGCGCAGGACGCCGCGACACCCCTGGCGACGACGGCCCTGGCGGCGGCCGCCGTGGGTGGCCCGGGGGTCGTGGGCCCTGCCTGGGACGGGATGACCGACGCGGTGGTCCCGTGCGGCTCGTCGAGGCCGTGCTTCGAGCCGCCGGACCCCTGGGTGGCAGTCGGCGAGACGCGCGTCGTCCAGGTCGTCGATGCCGCCGCGCGGATCACGACGCGGTCCGGCACCCGGCTCCACGAGCTGACGACGGCGGCCCTCTTCGACCTGGCGGCCTGGGACCCGGGCGCGACCGCGGCCGACCCGCGGGTCCGGTACGACCCGGAGCGGCGGCGCTGGGTCGCAGCCGCCACCGCCTACACCTGTTCCGGCGGAGCGCTCTTCCTTGCCGTCTCCACGACGGACGACCCGACCGGGGCGTGGGATCGCTACTACCTGCCGTTCGAGGGTCGCTGGCCGGCGTATCCGACCCTGGGCCTCTCCTCCACCCTCGTGGCCGTCGGTGCGAACGAGGTCGGCGTCTCCTGCGGGCCCGGTGGCGCCGTCGTCGTGGGCGCCTACCTGGGGGCAGCCCTCCACGTCGTCGACCGCGACGACCTCGAGGACGGCGGCGGCGCACCGACGGTGGCCTCGACGACACCCGAACCCGGGGCGTTCACCTACGCGCCCGCGACGGGCCTCACGCCGGGCGCGACCCTCCATGCCGTCGTCGCCCTCGACGACGGGTCCGCGGACCGGGCCGACCTCGGCTACGTCCGGATCGAGGGCACGGTGGCGGCGGGCCTGGAGATCAGTGAACCGGCCAACCTCACGACGGCGCTCGGCCTCGCGAAGCTCGCCAACCCACCAACGCCGGTGGACACGGGCGGCCCGATCGGCAGCCAGCACAACGCGCTCGACCTGCGACCCACGGACGCCGTCTGGCTCGACGGCCGCCTCGCCGTCGCCAGCACCTCGCGCTGCGCGGTGGGCGGCGCGACGCGTCCCTGCGCGCGGATCACGGAGCTCGCGACGTCCACCACCGGCGTCCTGCCGGCGCTCCGGCAGGACCTGCGGGTCGGGCCCTCCGCGGGCTCCACTGACACGTTCATGCCGGGCGTCGGGTACAGCGACGATGGCACGCTCTGGACCGTATACAGCCAGTCCGGCGCCGCGAGCACCATCTCCTCCTGGGCCCGCCGCCAGGTGCCAGGCACCCCGGCCGGCGCCTGGTCGGCCGGGGCCGCGCTCATCGCCGCCGGCCGCGGGCCGTATGGCGGAACGGCGGGCGCCGGCCTCAACGAGCGATGGGGGGAGAGTGTCGGCGTGGCCAGCGACCCCCTGGAGCCGGGCTCCGTCTGGCAGGCGAACCAGCTGGCCGATTCCGGCGGGGGGTGGGCGACCCGCATCGCCCGTCTCGGCGACGACGCGAAACCACCGGCGCTGGGACCGATTCGCCCCTACTTCGTGGCGGGCAGCCGGGCCGGGAGATCGCGAGTGGCGGTCCGCGTCGCGTGGACCCGTGCGGACGACGGAAGCGGCGTGTCAAGCGTCCGCCTCGAGCGGAGCGTGAACGGCCGCCCCTTCACCCAGGTGGCGCTCCCTGTGGCCGCCGCGGCCGACGTCACCCAGCGCCTGGCGTACGGGAAGCGGTATGCCTACCGGGTTCGGGCGACCGACAACGCGGGGAATACCACCCCATGGGTGACCGGGCCGTCCTTCACGCCGACGGTCTACACGGAGCGCTCGTCGAGGGTGACCTACCGCGGGACCTGGCTCGGCAGCCGCGCCCGCGCTCAGCTGGGTGGCCGGGCCCGCCATGCGACGGCGGCCGGGCGACGCGCGACGCTTGCCTTCACCGGCCTCGCCGTCGCCTGGGTCACGACCGTCGGGCCGTCGCAGGGGAGTGCGCGCGTGTACGCCGACGGCACCCTCCGCGGGTCCACGAGGACGTACCGCGCGTCCACAGTCCATCGTCGCATCGTCGCGCGGCGGACCTTCGAAACGCCGGGGAGTCACACCTTCCGGGTCGAGGTCCGCGGAACCCGCCGGCATCCCCGCGTCGACGTTGACGGCTTCATCGTGCTGCGCTAGGGCCGACGTCCGACTCCCGGGACCTCGACTTGGTGCGCCGCGCCGTCCTCGCCGGGCCTCGGGGCAGCGTGGCGCTGGCTCGCAGCGAGAGACCGTGCGACGGTCGGCCCGTGTCGGCGTGCCGGTCGGCCCTGCCGCCTGAACCGCCAGCGGCGGGAGACTGGAGTCATGAACGAGAGCGCCGCGCTGATTGCTGCCTTGAACACGTCATGGTTCGCATCGGGCCTCTCCGCGAAGGCCCAGACACGCCTGGCCGAGCTCGGCCGGCGCTTCAACGCGGAGGCGGGGACCAAGCTCTTCCAGGAGGGAGACGAGAGCGACATCTTCGGCATCCTGGTCCGCGGCCGGATCGCGCTCCGCCTGCTCGTCCCCGAGCGCGGCGACATCACGATCCTGACGATCGAGCCGGGTGACGTCTACTTCTGGTCGGCCCTGGTCCCGCCGTACAAGGCCACCTCCAGCGGGATCGCCCTGGAGCCCATCGAGGCGATCGTCTTCGAGGGGGCGGCGCTGCGCGCTGCGCTCCGCGAGGACTGCCAGCTGGCCGCCGCGCTCTACCCACGGGTGCTCGTGGCGGTGGCCCGCCGCCTCCATGCAACCCGCGTCCAGCTCCTGGACCAGTTCGCGGCCGTCGAGGTCGCGAAATGGTGATGCGCACGGCCCGTCCGCTGGGTCATCGGCCCAGCACCCCCGAAGGGCAGGGGTTCCTGGCTCGCGCCGACCTGCAGGTCCTCATCGACGTCCTGCGGGAGGACGGGCGGCGGGTGATCGGCCCGACCGTCGCCGACGGCGCCATCGTGTTTGACGAGATCACATCGCTCGACGACCTCCCGCGGGGCGTGAGCGACGAGCAGGCCCCGGGGCGCTACCGGCTGGGCCGCCGCGACGACGAGCACATGTTCGGCTACGTGGTGGGACCCACAGCGTGGAAACGCTGGACCTTCCCCGCGTTCGCCCCGCTCACGCGCGCGACCAAGAAGGGTCTCGCGGCCACGTTCACACCTGAGCCGACCGACGCCGGTCCGGTGGCCTTCCTGGGAGCCCGTGCCTGCGACATCGCGGCAATCGGGGTCCAGGACCGCGTTTTCGTTGGGACCTCGTTCGTGGATCCCGACTACCTTGCGCGTCGCGCCGAGGTCTTCATCGTCGCGGTGCAGTGCACGACGGCAGCTTCGACGTGCTTCTGCACGTCGATGGGCACGGGACCAGAGGTGGAGACGGGCTACGACGTTCTCCTCACCGAGATCGACGACGGATTCCTCGTGGACGCGGACACCACCGCCGGCCGCGACCTCCTGGGGCGCCTCCCCCTCCGCCCGGCCTCCGCCGCGGAGCAGTACGGGGCTGCCGCGACGGTGGCCGCGGTCCGGGCCCGGATCGGCGATCCCGTCCCGGCGGCAGGCCTCCACGACCGCCTCGTCGCCCAGCTGGACCACCCGCGCTGGGCGCAGGTCGCGGAGCGCTGCATCACCTGCGGGAACTGCACCCTCGCCTGCCCGACCTGCTTCTGCACAACGCTCAGCCAGGTCACGGACCTGGCCGGGTCGGAGTCCGTCACCTACCGCAGCTGGGACAGCTGCTTCAGCCCGGGCTTCGCCAAGGTGGCCGGCGGCAGCTTCCGCTCCCGTCCTCGCGACCGGTACCGGCAGTGGCTCACCCACAAGTTCGCGACGTGGTGGGACCAGTTCGGGAGCTCGGGATGCGTCGGCTGCGGCCGCTGCATCACCTGGTGCCCGGTCGGCATCGACGTTCGCGAGGAGCTCAACGCGATCGCCCCGGCCGTCCCGCTCGTCCCCGAGACGCCGCTCGTGGAGCCGGTAGCCGCCACGCCGAACGAGTTCGTCACGGCCCGCGTCGTGGCGAGCCACCAGGAGACGGCGGACACGACGACCCTCACGCTCACCGGCACGGATCCTGCCTTCGCCAAGGGCAGCACGGGCCAGTTCGCCATGGTCGCTCTGCCCGGCTTCCCGCCGCTGCCGATCTCCATCAGCCGCTTCCTCCCCGACGGGATCGAGCTGACGATCCGGGGCGCGGGACCGGCGACCAGGGCCATGTGCGCTCTGCGGGTCGGCGAGGGGCTGGGCCTGCGCGGCCCGCTCGGCAACAACTGGCCCCTGGACCGCGCCGTCGGGCGCGATCTCGTCATCGTGACCGGCGGCATCGGCCTGGCGCCCCTGCGGCCGGTCCTCCACGCGATCGTCGCCGGCCGGCGTCGGTTCGGTGACGTCAAGCTGTTCTACGGCGCCCGCACGCCGGCGGACCTGCTCTACCGGGACGAGCTGGAGCACTGGGGCGGCCGGGACGGGATCGAGGTGAGCCTGACGGTCGATCGCGCCGGGCCCGAGTGGTCGGGGCCGGTCGGCATCGTGACGCACCTCTTCGACCAGACGACGTGGGACGGCTCGAACATGATTGCCTTCGTCTGCGGTCCCGAGCGGATGATGCAGGCGACCGCCACCACCCTGGCCGGCCGCGGCGTCACCGCATCCCGCATCTACGTGACCCTCGAGCGGCACATGGAATGCGGGATCGGGCTCTGCGGGCACTGCCAGATGGGAAAGTACTTCGTGTGCCGCGACGGCCCGGTCTTCTCGATCGCGCAGCTCGGCGACACGTTCGGCCGGGAGGGCATCTGATGGCGCCGCACGCCTCCGTCAAGTCGCGTCCCCGCGTCGGCGTCGTCAAGTTCGCCTCCTGCGATGGCTGCCAGCTGACGCTCCTCGACCTGGAGGACGAGCTCCTCTCCGTCGTGGAGCACTTCGAGATCGTTGACTTTCCGGAGGCGACCTCGAGTCGCTCCGAGGGACCGTACGACGTCCTCTTCGTCGAGGGCTCCGTGTCGGAGCCCGCGCACCTGGAGCGGATCGCCGAGCTCCGGCAGCGCAGCCGATTCCTCGTGACGATCGGTGCCTGCGCCACCGCGGGCGGTATCCAGGCCCTCCGCAACTGGGCCGACCATGATGCCTTCCGTGCCGGCGTCTACGCCAACCCCGAGTGGGTCCAGTCCCTGGCCCGCTCCACCCCCGTCGCGGAGCACGTGAGCGTCGACGCGGAGCTCCGCGGCTGTCCCATCGATCCGGGCCAGCTCGTGGAGCTCCTGACGGCCCTCACGACGGGCCGTCGCCCGCAGCTCATGGACGAGGCGGTCTGCATGGAGTGCAAGCGGCGCGGTGTCGTCTGCGTCATGGTCAGTCAGGGGATTCCCTGCCTGGGCCAGGTGACCCAGACCGGCTGCGGGGCGATCTGCCCCCGCTTCGGCCGCGGCTGCTACGGCTGCTTCGGCCCGCGCGAGCAGGCCAACGCGGCGGGGCTCACCCGGCATCTCCAGGTGGCCGGCGATCGGCCCCGCGAGGAGATCGGGCGCCTGTTCGCAGGGTTCACCGCATACAACGAGCCGTTCCGCAGCATGGTCACCGAGCTGGGTGGGACGCGCAGCCGGCCGGCCGGCGCGAAGCCGGACGCCAAGACCGGCGAAGTGGCGGGCGCGCCCGGGACTGCGGGAGGCAGGCGATGAGCACCCCGACGAAGAAGACCGTGGACGAGCGGGTGTTCGAGGTCGGCGAGCTCACCCGCGTCGAGGGCGAGGGCTCGCTCCGGCTCCGGGTGCACGATGGCGAGATCGTCGAGGCTCGCTTCGGCATCTTCGAGACGCCCCGATACTTCGAGCAGATCATCGTCGGGCGGACCCCCGACGAAGTCATCGACATCGTCGCCCGCATCTGCGGCATCTGCCCCGTCGCCTACCAGATGAGCGCGTCGCACGCGTTCGAGGATCTGTTCGGCGTGCGCATCGACCCCTCGTCGCGGGCCCTGCGGCGGCTCTTCTACTGCGGCGAGTGGATCGAGAGCCACGCGCTCCACATCTATCTCCTGCACGCCCCCGACTTCCTCGGCTACCCGAGCGCGCTCGACATGGCGGCCGACCATCGGCCGCTCGTGGAGCAGGCGCTGCGGATGAAGAAGGCGGGCAACCGGCTGGTGACGATCCTCGGCGGCAGGCCGATCCATCCCGTCAGCGTGAGGGTCGGCGGGTGGAGCCGGGCGCCCCGGGTGAGCGAGCTCAAGGAGCACCGCGCGGCCCTCGCCGAGGGGCTCGAGTTTGCCCTCGAGACCGTGAAGATCGTGGCCGGCTTCACGATGCCGGCGTTCGCCCGCGAGCCGCGGCTCGTCAGCCTGCGCCACGCCAGCGAGTACCCCTTCAACGATGGCCGGATTGTCTCGTCCGACGGGCTCGACCTCGCCCTGCCGGCCTGGCGCGACGCGTTCGAGGAGCATCACGTCCAGGGCTCGAACGCGCTCCACGCCCGGTCGCGCGACGGCCGGGGCGCCTACCTCGTGGGTCCCGCGGCCCGGGTGACCCTCGCGGCGGAGCAGCTCCACCCGCTCGCCAGGGAGGCGCTGGAGGCGTCGGGATACGCCGACCTGATCCGCACCAACATGTACGCCTCGATCGTCGCCCGTGCGGTCGAGCTCGTCCATGCCTTCGCCGAGGCGCTCGACCTCATCGACGCCTACCGGCCGCCGGCCGAGCCGCGCGTGGCATGGCAGAGTCGGCCCGGCGTCGCCGCCTGGGCGACGGAGGCTCCGCGAGGCCTCCTCTTCCACCGTTACGAGGTGGACGAGGCGGGTAGGATCGCGAGTGCCCAGATCGTCCCTCCCACGAGCCAGAACCAGGCTGCCATCGAGGGCGACCTGGTGGTCGCGGCGAAGGAGGTCCTGGACCTCCCCCACGATGAGGCCACGATCCGCCTCGAGCAGATGATCCGCAGCTACGACCCGTGCATCAGCTGCGCGACGCACTTCCTCGACCTCACGATCGAGGAGGCCTGATCGAGCTGGTGACGGCCCGCGTCCAGGTCTTCGTCTGCGGTGAGGTGACCCGCGGCGACGACGCCGCCGGCCCGGCCGCGGCCGCCCTCCTGCCCGCCAGCGTGCTCGACCGGGTCGAGATCGTGGCGGCCGGGCAGCTCGACGTGCAGCTGCTGCTCGACCTGCCGGCCGGCGCCCCGTGCGTCGTCGTCGATGCCGTGGCCGGGCTTACGCCCGGCGAGGTCTGGGTGCGGCCGCTGGCCGATCTCGTCGATCGTGCACGCGGGCGCGCCGGGACGGGGCCCGTTCCGCGCTCGTCCCACGAGCTGCCCCCTGACCAGGTGCTGGCGCTGGCGGCGACGCTTCGCGACGCCCCGCCGGCCGGGACGTTCGTCGGGATCGGCGGTGCATGCTGGGACGTGGGAACGCCGCTGTCGCCGTCCGTGCAGACCGGCCTGCCCGCGCTCGTCGCGGCCATCGCCGCCGCGGTCGCGGACGCCGCCGGGGACCGGCCGCCTCCCTCCCGCGGGACCGGACCGAAGGTACGACCCGCTCGGGGCTACTCCGGGTAGATCGCGTCGATCGTCGTCGCGTCGACCCACTCGGGCTCCACGAGGAGCTGCGCCGGGACCGGCTTCCTGGCGACGAGGTCGAGGAGCGCCGGGATGATCGTGGCGCCGAAGCGCTCGGGGAAGTACGCCGCGTCGCCGAGATAGTGCTCGTTGGACCGGATGACAGCACGCACGTCCTCGCCGGCGCCCTGGCCGGAAACCCACACGTCGGAGGTCCTCGATGCTCCCTCGGCCGCATCGAGGGCCCCCAGGGCCGCATCGCTGTTGACCGCGACCACGACGATGCGCGACGCGCCCGGGAGCTTCCCGAGCAGGTCCGTCATCGCCGTCGTCGCGGCGGACCGCGTGTCGATGGCCCGGCCGACCTGCTCGTTGGTGATCGGGCAGCTCTCCGCGAAGCCCTGCCGGTAGCCCTCCATCCGGAGACGGCTCTTCGGTGCCGCGGCCGTCGACTCGAACGAGACATAGGCGTCGTACGTGCAGGCCCACTGCTCCTTGACCCAGGCGCCGACTGCCCGGCCGGCAATCTGGCCGGCACGGAGGTCGTCGGCCACGACGAGCGACGCGGCGCACGGAGGCTGCGCGATCTCGACGGCGATCACCGGCGCGCTCGCCGGGCCCGCGGCGCACGCGGTCGCCGGGTCGGCCAGGGTGGCCTGGAACTGGATGATGCCGTCGACCCCCGCCTCGACCAGCTGCTTCATGCAGTCGGTGACGCCGTTGGCATCCAGCTTCGCGTCGCACGCGACCAGCTCGACCCCGGCGAGGGCCGCCTGGGCCCGGATCCCCGCGGAGACCTGGGCGACGTAGGGAACGCTCTCGCCGAACGACACGTACCCGAGCTTCACGCCCGCACCCGCGCCGTCGGTCACGCCGGTGTAGGGGTTGGCAGACGGTGACGGCGTGGGGCTGAGCGTCGGTGTCGGCGAAGCCTGGTCACCCGTCGGCGGCACGCACGCGGCAGCGGTGAGAGCGGCGACGACGACGAGCGCGACGACGCGGCCGGGGCGAGGCTGCAACGACGAGCGCGGGATGAGCACGGGTGGTCCTCCGGTGGGACGTGATCGAGGCCGGTGGTTGGGCCGCTCGGTACAAGCGGAGCCGGCGCAGGGAAGGATACGGGATCGCCGGGACCTGGTGCCCCGGGCTCCGCTACGGCCAGCCCGGCGTCTCGATCTCGCCCAGGACGGCGTTCACCGGCGCAAGCCGCTCATGGAGCTCCTCGTACTGGCCTGCCATCCGCTCGTAGACCGCCCGCGCGGCCGGCCGGGGTCCCAGCCGATCCGCCACCCGGACCATGGCCACGATCCCCGCCCGCACATCGGCGACGACGCCGATCCCGGTCGCCGCCAGGATCGCCGCACCGGTCACCGAGGCCTCGGCGACTGCGGGCACGGCCACCTCCACGCCGACGACGTCGGCCTTCACCTGATTCCAGAGGCCGCTGGCCGCGGTGCCGCCGGTGACCCGCAGCTCGGTGAACGGGAGCCCGGCCGCGAAGGCCGGCGCGGCGACGTGGCGGAGGGCGAACGCCGCCGCCTCGAGGACGGCGCGCACGAGGTGTGCTCGCCGGTGGCCCAGGGTCAGGCCAACGAACGCGCCACGGGTGGACGGGTCGTGGAGCGGCCAGCGCTCGCCCGCAAGGTACGGGAGGAAGAGGAGGCCACCCGCGCCGGGTGGGGCGGTTGCGGCCTCGGCAAGGAGCTCGGGGAGGGTCGCGGCCCCGCCCAGGGCATCGTCGGCGAGCCAGTCGAGCGCCTTCCCCGTTCCCGCCATCGCGCCGCCCACGTAGTGCAGGCCGGGGAGCGGGGCCGGCCCGGTCCAGAGCGGCGGTGCGGAGACCGGCCCGTCTACGTAGAGGCCGAAGCCTCCGGAGGTCCCGCCTGTGTCGATCGCCTGGCCCGGCGCCGTGAGGCCGGCGCCGAGAAACGTCGCGATCGCATCATTGGCGCCGGCCACGATGGGGAGGCCGAGGGGGAGATCCAGCTCGGTGGCCGGCGCCGCACGAAGCGTCCCGATCACGGTCCCGGCGCGTGCAGCCGGCGGGGCGATCCGCTCGTCGAGCCCGGCGGCCCGCGCTTCCTCGGCACTGATCGCCTCGGTTGGATCCTGGAGCGAGGCGACGGCGACACCGGTCAGGCGGAACGCTACGTGATCCCATGCCGCGAGGAGCCAGGCGGCTTCCTCGGTGGCCTCCGGTCGGAGCGTGGCAAGCAGGCGCGCCCGGCCCAGCAGACCGACGACCCACCCCTGCCGCCCGATCGCAGCAGCGGCGGCGGCGGTCTCCGCTGTCGCGCGCCGGTCGAGCCATGTGATGGCGGGCGCGAGCGCGCGCCCGTCGGCCGCCGTGGCGACGAGCGTCGGGCCCTGCCCCACCACGCACATCGCGATCGGCTCCGCTGGCCCATCGATCGCGGCGCTGGCGCGGGCAGCGCGGACACCGCGGGCGAGCGCGGTCCACCAGGCGTCCGGCCGCTGCTCGGCGCGGCCCGGCGCTCCGTCGAGGAGGAGGGCGTAGGGAACCCGGGCGAAGCCGCGGAGGCGCCCACCCGGGGACAGGACCCCGACCTTCACGGCGGAGGTCCCGAGGTCTACGGCGACGAGGACGCGAGTGTCGGCAGTCACGGCCACGAATGGTAGGACGCAGCGGCGGCGCGTGCCGGGGCCCGGCGTGGCAGGTCCAGCAGCTCGGCACGAATCGCGTCGAGGAAGGCCGCCGCCATGGCGGCGCTGATGCGGCGGGGGCGCCGCGACGAATGGGCCCGCAGCACCCCCGACCCGCCCGCTGGCGAGGCGTGGCGATCAGGGCGACACTGCGCGCATGCACCCAGCGGCACGCCAACGCCACCTGCTCGCGTCGCTGCTGGCCGCCCTCGTGCTGGCCGGGATCAATGCCGCCGGTCCTGCGGCTCCCCCGATTCGCGCTATCTCGGCGATCGTGCCCGGCTCCGTCGACCGGACGAGCCTCCACGTGGAGGCGCGCTATGACGTGCGGGTTCGGCTTCGCCTCGCGACAGGCTCGATGTCGGTCGTCGAGCGGATCGCCGTCACGAATCGCTCCGGGGCGAGGATCGACCACCTGGAGCTGAACACCGTCCTCGCCAAGATCGGCAGCCTGCGGATCCGCGCGGCCACCGTCGACGGGCAGCCCGTCGCGCCCGTCGTGACGGGCCAGACGATCCGCCTCCCGCTGGGCGGCGTCCTCGAGGACGGGGCCAGCACCGATCTCCGGCTCTCGTTCACGGCGCGCGCCGGGACGCGCCTGGACGCCAGCCGCTGGCTCTTCTCGCGTGCAGGGGGCGCGTGGACAGCGTACCGCTGGCTTCCATGGATCAGTCGGGCACGACGGTTCGCCCGCACGAACCATGGCGATCCCTTCATCACCGCGGTTAGCCCCTTTGTCCGCGTCGAGATCTCCAGCGATCGCTTCGTCCGGATCGCCACGAACGGCCGGCGCGTCTCGCGCGACGGCATGACGCAGGTCTTCGAGGCGGTCGACGTGCGGGACCTGACGTTCGTTGCCGATGGCCGGCTCCGGGCAACGAGGGCCGACGTCGGCTCGACACGGCTCATCGTCATGGCCCGCACCGCGGCGCGGCGGACGGCGCTGCTGCGCGAGGCGCGCCGGGCGCTGCACCGGCTGGAGGCGCTCCTGGGACCCTACCCGTGGCGGACCCTCACCGTTGCCGAGACGGCCGGTGGGTACGCGGTCGAGTCGCCTGGTGCAATCTGGGTTCCGCGCGGCGCGAGCGACGTCCGGCTGCCGTGGCTCGTCTCTCACGAGATCGCCCACCAGTGGTTCTACGGGCTGGTGGGGAGCGACCAGGCTCGCGAGCCGTTCGCGGACGAGGCGCCGGCCGACTTCCTGGCCCGCTACGTGACGGGCACGCTGCGTCCCAGCCGGTGTGAGAGCGACGAGCTGGACCGCTCGATCTACCGCTACTCGGCGCGCTGCTACTTCGAGGTCGTCTACGTCCAGGGGAGCCGGGTCCTCGACACGATCCGCCGGCGAACCGGCGACAAGGCCTTCTTCGCTGCCCTGCGCGGCTATCTGGACGAGCGCCGCGGCGGGCTCGGCTCGACGCGGGCCCTCCTGGCCGCGCTCGACGCGGTCGACCCGGCCGACCTCACCATGCGCCTGGCTCCACGCTTCCCGCGGACCCTGTAGGGCGGCGCGGTGGCGGCGAGCCGGCGCGCCGCCCCGTGACGGAGACGACGCGAGGAGCTGCCGGGGCTATCGCTCGCCGGTGCGCCGGCCGACGACCCACCAGGCAACCGGGAAGACGATCCCGGCCAGCGCCAGCTTGAGGATGTCGCCGAAGATGAAGGGAGCCAGGCCCTTCGAGACCGCCGTCCCGACGTCGAAGCTGGCCGCGGCCATGAGCCAGGGGATGCCGATCGCGTAGATCGCGAAGTTGCCGACGAGCATCGCCGCCACGGCTCCGCCGACGTGTCGATCCCACCCGAGCTCCGCCAGTCGACCGACGAGGGCACCCGCGACGAGGAAGCCGAGCAGGTATCCGCCGGTGGCGCCGAGCACCCACTGGCCCGCGTCGCGCGAGACGAAGGTGTCGAGGCCCGAGGCCCCCCCCGCATAGATCGGCAGGAGAAGGCCCAGCGCAAGGTACAGGCCCACGGCCAGGACGCCGCGCCGCAGGCCCAGCGCTCCGCCGACGAGAAGGACGGAGAACGTCTGCGCCGTGATCGGGACGGGTGAGTTCGGGAGCGTGATCCTCACATCCCCGGGAAGAACGAACGACTGGCCGGCCAGGACGACCTGGACGTTCGCGGCCAGGGCGATGAGGATGGCGCCGACGCCGACCAGGGCAAGGTGCCTCGCCCGCGTGCTGATGCGTTCGCCGACCACGATGGGAACGAGGAAGTCCCCGATCGTGATCCCGCGCTCGGCCGCGGGCAGCCGGTTGAGGCGCTCGGTCGCCAGGCTCATCGATCTGCGTCTCCCCGGTCGGCGACATACGGCCGCGCTTCGTGGAGTCTAGCAGCGCGCCGCCCGGCGGCCGGTCGAAGAGTCGGCGCCGGGATCGATCCGCTCACACGTCGGCGGCACGGGACGGTCGCCGGCGGGCCGCGGTCAGTCGCGGCCGAGCGCCGGCACGATCTTCACGCGGGCCGCGAGATGGGCCGGATAGAGCGCGGCAAGCACGGCGAGGACGACGCCACCAATGAGCGCGGCCCCGGCGACAGCCCACGGCGGATCGAACGGGGCGCCGCCGCCACCGGCCAGACCGACGAGCGCGGCCCCGGCGGCGAGTCCCGCCCCGGCGCCGAGGAGCGCCCCGACGACCCCGAGGATCGCCGCCTCGAGGACGACGAGCCGCCACGCCTGGCGCCGGGTGAGCCCCGTCGCGCGGAGGAGCGCCAGCTCGCGAACACGCTCCAGGACGTTCATCGCCAGCGTGTTGACGATCCCGAGCGCGGCCACGACGACGGCCACCGCGGCGAGCGCCGCGAAGAGGGCAGCCCGTCGGTCCACGGAAGCGCCGATTGCGCCGGCGGCCTCCTCGAGCGTCGCAGGCTCCAGCGCGTAGCCGCGCGCCGCGGCATCGACCGCGGGGCGCGCCGACGCGTCGGCGCCCGGCTCGAAGCGGACCGCGAACGCGTCCGCGCCGAGCACGCCGAGCCACTCGGTTGCGTCTGGCCAGCCCACGAGGATCGCCTCGCCCGCGTCGCCCGGGATCGTGCGCTCGGCAACCCCCGCCACTGTCAGCTCGACGGCGCCGGCGCCGGTGAGGAGCTCGAGGCTCGCCCCGACCCCGATCCCCCGCTGCTCGGCCACGCTGCGCGGGACGATCGCGGAGCCCCCCGCGTCGAGCGCGCCGAGCGCCCCCGTGCGATCGCCCTCGACGAACCGGAGGCGGCCGTCGGCAAGGAGGTCTGCCCCGACCACCGCGGCCGCGTCGGCGCGCGCGCCGTCGAGGGCGACGGAGAAGCGCCCCAGCGGGCTCACCCGCGCGACACCGGGCAGGCCGGCGATCTCGCCGGGAGCCGACTCGTCGGCCGCAACCGGGCGGATGGACGTGAGAAGCAGCTCCCCGGGCACCACGTCGGTCAGCCACGCGGTGGCTGCCAGGCGCGTGGATCCGGCGACGCCGGCCAGCGCGACGAACACCGCCAGGGCGACGGCGAGGGACCCGACGGTGAGCGCGGTCCGGCTCCGATCGCGGACCAGCGACCCCCGTGTCAGGCGCTCCTCCGTGGGCAGGAACGGCGCGGCGAGCAGGCCGACGAGCCGGCCGAGCGGCCCCGCCACGAACGGCGCGGCGAGGGCGACGCCGAGCAGGAGCGCGAAGACCGCGAGGGGCCGGAGCAGGCCCGCCTGGCCGGCAGCCGCCCCCGGCCACAGGAACAGCCCGACGAGACCGACCGCGACGAAGACGAGGAGGAGCCAGCGCAGCCGCGCGCGCAGGGCGGCCCCCTGGTCGACGCGGAGCCGGAGCGCTGCCACGGGCGAGATGCCCCCGGCCCGCATCGCGGGCTCGACGGCTGCCGCCGCCGTCACGAGGAAGCCGAGCGCCGTCCCGAGGGCGAGCGCGGCGGCGGGGACCTGGAGCTCGTCGAGCACGAGGGTGCCGCCGCCGAGGACCACGACCGCGCCGGCCGCGAGGCCGACCCCTGCAATGAGCCCGAGGAGGACCCCGGCGACCCCCAGGTGGATCGCCGTCACGAGCACCATCAGGACGACCTGGCGCCGGGTCATCCCGGCCGCGCGGAGCAGCCCCACGTCGCGGGCGCGCTCGGCGACCGTCATGGAGAGCGTGTTGAAGATGAGGAAGGCGCCGCCGAAGAGGGCGACGGCGGCGACGAGGGCGATCGCTGCCCGGATCTCGCCGGTGGCCGCCTCGAGGGCGGTGACGAGTTCGGCAGGCGTGGTGATCGTGTACGGCTCGCCCACCAGACGCGCCTCGAGCCCGGCGATCGCGGCCGGCCCACCGGCCGGATCCGCCAGCAGGACGTCCACGGCGCTCACGCGATCCGTGGCGAAGAGCCGCTGGGCCGTTTCGAGCGCGATGACGGCGCTGCGCCCGGCCGGGTCTGGATCGCCCGGAGTCACGGCAAGCACGCCGACGACGCGCAGCGCCACCGGGTCCGAGCTGGGGTCTCCAAGCAACGTGATCGTCGATCCAACGCTCAGGCCGTCCTCGCGGGCGAGGTCGGCCGACACGAGCGCCCCGTGGTCGTCGCCGGTGCCCAGCTGCTCCCCCGCCGCAAGGGGCCGCTCGCGGACCGCCGGCTCGGCGGCTTGCTCGATGCCGACGACGGTCAGCGGCTCGGGCAGCGTCCCGGCGCCGCTCGCCAGGTCCGGCAGGGGATACGTGCGGCGCTCCAGGGTCGGGGCAACGGTGGCGATGCCCGGTGCGATCGCGATCGCGGCGACCGTCTCCGGCGAGAGGCCCTGCTCCTCGAGCGCAGCGACGCGCAGGTCGGCGCGGCCGAACACGTCGTGCGCGCTTCGCTCCACCGCCGCGTCGAGCGCCCCGTTGAGGATCAGGCCGGCGACGAGGACCCCCGTGCCGAGGGCGATGCCGACGACCGTGAGGAACGCCCGGAGCGGCCGGGCCAGGAGGCTCCGGCGGGCGAGCGCGGCGACGGCGCGCACCTCTCAGAGCCCCAGGGTGGCGAGACGGGCGATGAGGGCGCCGGCCGAGTGGTCCTCGCGCCGGCCGAGGACGATCTCGTCGCGGATCGCGCCGTCGTGGAGCACGAGCACGCGGTCGGCGTAGGCGGCGGCCTTGGCGTCGTGCGTCACCAGCACGAGGGTCTGGCCACGCTCGGCACCCAGGCGCCAGAGCATGTCGAGGATCTCGGTCCCCGTCGCATAGTCGAGGTTGCCCGTCGGCTCGTCGGCCAGCAGCAGCGCCGGCCGGTGCACGAGGGCCCGGGCCAGCGCCACGCGCTGCTGCTCCCCGGCGGAGAGCTCGTCGGGCCGATGCTTCTCGCGAGCAGCGAGGTCCACGGCCTCCAGGACGTCCCTGATGGCCGCCGCCTCCTCGCGTCCGCCCGGGTCCCGTCCGGCGATCGTGAAGGGCAGAGCCACGTTCTCGCGCACGGACATGATGGGGATGAGGTTGAAGAACTGAAAGACGAAGCCGGTCTTCGCCCGCCGGAGCTTCGTCGCCTCATCGTCGCCGAGCCGGCTCACCACCGCGCCGTCGAGCACGACCTCGCCCGAGGTCGGCCGGTCCAGGCCTCCCAGGAGGTGGAGGAGCGTGCTCTTGCCGGAGCCCGACGGGCCCATCACCGCCACGAACTCGCCCGGCTCGACCGCCAGGGACACGCCGCGGACGGCATCGACGTCCACGCCGCCCATCCGATAGCTCCGGACGAGGTCGTGTGCCTCGAGGATGGGCGGCATCAGGCGGCTCCTTCGGTCGGGGCGGTGCCGGAACGCTCCGCCGGGGGGCGAGTGTAGCGCCGGCCCGGGTCGCGGATGACCGCCGGCGAGGCGGCCGGGCTCACGCGCCGAAGAGGAAGCGCAGAATCGCGCCGCCCAGCCCGTCGAGGAGTCCTCGTGCGGGGGACGGGACTCCGACCGGGTCCAGGACGCGGTAGGTCTGGCCGGGGGACGGCCGGTCCCCGGCCAAATCCCGCTCTTCGCCACGTTCGACGAGTGCGACGCCTCCGGCTTCGAGCACGAGGCCGCGCGGCGCGTCGTCGTCGGGCTCGGCGAATGCCACCCGCACCAGCAGGGGCGTCGACTCGGGCGCCGGCTCGGGGGTGGGAGCCGGGGTCGCCCGCGGGCTGGCCTTCGGTTTCGGCGCGGGCTTCGGGGTGGTTGCCGGGCCCGGCGCAGGCCTGGGGGTGGCGCGCGGCTTCGGCGTCGGCTTCGGGGTGGCCTTCGGCGCGGGCTTCGGCGTCGCGGTGGCAGTGCCGCCGCACTTGTCGGCGAAGAGGACGGTCCACATCTTCTTCTCGGTCTTGCCCTTGTACGCACCGATCCCGATGACGTCCCAGGCCTTGCCCAGGATGTTGCCGCGGTGGCCGGCGGAGTTCATGAACTGGGTATGGACCGCCTGCGTGGCGACGTCGTCCGGGTACGAGTTCCAGCCGATGTTCTCCCCGGCCACCTTGAAGCAGTAGCCATCGCCCTGGAGGACCTGGAAGACATCCCCGCTGCCGGGGATCGAGTGGTCGAAGTAGTCCCGCACGATCATGTCCTTGCTGCGCCAGCGGGCGATCGACACGAGCTTGGAGTCGACCTTGAGGGCCCGCAGGCCGGCGCTCGCGCGCGCCTGGTTCGTGCGCTGGAGGAGCTCGGCCTCGGACGAGGCATTGAAGCTGCTGCCGGCCCACGCGGCGGCCGGCGACGGCACCGCGAAGGCGCCGATCGTCATGCCGAGGAACGCGGCCGCAACGAAGGCCGCGAGGCGGCCGGCGGGCGTGCGCTGGGGCTGACGGCGAGTCACCTCCGGACCGTACTCTCGGTGGGGGCCGGAATCCCTCGCGCGATGGTCCCGTGCCCCCACCGGACGGTGGTCCCGGTCTGGACCCGGGGACGCGCGCCGGGCCGTCCTCCGGCGCGGGCGGGGAGGTACGCTTCACCGCATGGACGCTGGATTTGTCGAGCTCTTCCGCCACCACGCGTGGGCCACCGATCGCCTCCTTGCCGCCTGCGAAGGGCTCCCACCCGACCATCTCGAATGGGTGACCCAGGGGACCTACGGCGGGCTCGGCGCCACGCTCCGCCACCTTGTCGAGGCCGAGGAACGCTACGTGTCGCGGCTGCGTCGCGAGCCGTCGCCTCGGGGACCCGCCGCAAACGAGCCGGACCCACCGATGCCGCCCGAGGCTCTCGCTCCGTCGGTCCGGGTCCTGCGGCGCCGCGCCCAGGCGTCCGGGCAGGCGCTCATCGAGCTCGCCGGGCAATACGCTCCGGGGGAGATCATCGACACGGCGTTCCGCGGTGAGCCGGTCAGCATCCGCGCCGTCGTCATCTTCACCCAGGCGCTGGACCACGGCGGCGAGCACCGGACCCAGGTCCGGCACGCCCTCACGATCCTGGGCTACGAGCCTCCCGACATCGACGGGTGGGCCTGGGACGAGGACCTGAAACCGGTCGCCGAGTAGGGTTCGATTCCGGACTCTGGCCGGCGCGCGAAGGCGGGAGGATCAGGGCGCGGGCGTCGCCGTGGGCTGGGCGGGCGTCGCGGGATCCCGGCCGAGCTCGGCGCACGATGGCAGGCCGCCGGCGGGACCGGCGTACGCGCAGGCCCAGCCGTCGCCGCCGACGGCCACGCCGAGCATCCCGTTCTCCAACTCGATCCAGGATCCGCTCGCGTCGCTGCGGACCTCGCTCGTCGGGTGGCCCAGGGGATCGACGAGACCGGATCCCGCGGGCAGCTCCACGTCGCCACCCCTCTGCTCGACGAGCGTCCTCCACCACCTCCAGGTCATGCCGGAGACGGCGTGGGCGCCTGCCGACGGCGTCCAGTAGACGGCGCCGTCGTCGAACAGCTGGCGGCGCTCGGCGGGATTCGGGCCCAGCAGGGCGCTCGCCGGGTAGCCGAGGTTCGACGCCGGGCCGGGGCCGCCACCGAGCGCCTTCCAGGCACCCCAGATCTCGTCGCTGAGCCAGTACGCGTCGTAGACCCGCTGGACGACAGACCCGTTCGTGAACTCGGCGTACGGGAGGCTCTCGTCGGTCGTGCCCTCGGCCACCTCGGCGCCGAGGACGATCCCACGGGCGGTGGCGGCATCGTAGGCGTCCTGCCACCAGGCGACGGGGGCGCCCGGGCCCCCCGAGGGCTCCGCCGGCACGAGCGTCGCGCTCGCAAGGGGCGTGGCGGCCGGCGAGGACGTCGCGCCGGGCACGGGCGTGGCAGCCGGCGTGGTCGCGGCGACCGCCGCCGGCGACGACCCGGGGCCGAGGGCAGAGCCGGCGAGGATGACTGCCCCGGCGGCGACCAGGACGAGGGCCACGGCCCCGACCGTGGCCGCCAGGGACGAGATGCGACGGCGCCCCGCCGAGACGCCCGCCTCGGCTCCGGCCGCGCCGGCCGGCTCGATCTCGATGACGCCCAGCTCGATGGCGGTGGCGTCGGGGTGCTCCGCGGAGTGGATCGCGACCGCGAAGTCCACGCTGCGAGCGGGCCCGCCGGTGCCACGTGGCGGATGGAAGCGGATGCTGACCGCCGCCGACGCCCCGGGGAGCAGGTCGAGCGTGGACGGGGTGACGTCTGCCCACGCGGCCGCGTCGCCCAGCACCTCGATCCGGAGGTGATCCGCGGTCGGCCCGTCGTTGCGCACGTCGAGGCAGAACACGACATCCTGCCCGGCTGCGACCCGGCGGGTCAGCTCGTCCAGCGCCCCGACGACGGCCGGCGTGGCCCGCGCCGGCGGCGGCTCGTGGTGCTCGGCAGCCGGCGAGGGCGGCGCGGCCCGGGCGCCGTCGGACGTAAGGGGCACGTGGCACGTCGCGCAGCGCGTCGCGCCGCTCTCGTTCTGCCCGCCGCATTCGCCACAGATGACCACGTCAGCCCTCGTCCACCGGCAGGCATCGCCGCTCGGTCGCCGGGTCGAGTCTAGGCCGTCCGGGTCGTGAACGGCCGGGATCCGGTGTCCGCGTACCGGGAGCTCATGAGACCCCGGGCGTGCTGCCGGGACCCGAGGCGTCACGGCCCCGTCGCGTATACTCCGCCCGTCCCACGCGCACCGGGCCCGCCCGGTCCCGCGCGTGCCGCGACCGCGGTGGCCTTAGCTCAATCGGCAGAGCATCGGATTGTGGCTCCGAAGGTTACGGGTTCAAGCCCCGTAGGCCACCCCACCTCCCGCACCAGTGACCGGCGCGGAGCGCGGCCCGGCGGAACGGGCTGGGCGGGCGACGGGCATCCGGGTATCGACGCTCGCCGCTCCCGGCCGTCGCCGGAGTCCGTTCCCCTACTCGGGCGGATCTTCCTCGGTGGGCATCTTGAGGCGGTTCTGGAACTCCTTGCCGGTGACCTTCCCCGCGCCGATCTGGCGCGGGAAGTTGGGCGAGTGCTGGTCTTCCTAGTCGACCTGGCCACCCTTCCCGTTCCAGGCCTTGTCGTCCTCGTCGAAGCCCTTCACCGACGAGGCCCAGTCGACGTAGCGCTGCACGAGCGCCGCGGCGTCGACCGACTTGTAGACCTTCCCCTTGCCGTAGGTGTAGCTGTTGAGGATCCGGTCGAGCATCGGCTGGATCTTGTCGGCGTAGACCGAGCGCGACTGCGAGACGTGGCGCTGCTCGTGGCGCTCCAGGCCCGCGGCGGCCTTGTCCGTGACGTACCAGCCGTTGCCCTGGTCGCCCGGGCTGCTGGAGACGTAGTCCCGCTTCACGGTGACGGTGCCGGTCCCCTCCTTGACCCAGGCGTCGGCGTTCGTGAAGACGCCGCCCCAGCTCGTCTCGATCTCCGGCTTGACGATCTCGGCGCTGCCCGACTCCTGGTTGCCGTGCGGGCCGGCGCCGGCTCCCCCGCCCCAGGCGACGTTCCCCGTCCTCCCGCCGGCGACGAAGATGCGCGGCCGGAGGTCCTCGGTGCCGGGGTCGAGGTCGCCGCCGACGGCGTCGAGGCCGTGCTCCTCCGCGTCGCCGAAGGGGATCGTGTCGGCCCGCCCACCGTCGACGAAGCTGCCCGCCGCCGGGCCCGCGCCGACCGCCGGGGCCGCGCCGGACACCGGGAGGCCACCGCCGCCGATCGCCACGTCCTCCTCGGCGACGGGCATCGAGACGTCACCCTCGGCCCGCTTCTCCGCGCGCTCGGCCCGGGTGGGCCGCTCGCCCTCCTCGAGCGCCGGCACGTTGCCGACGAGCTCGTCGGGGGCCGGCGCGACCTCGAGCGGGCCAGCCGCCTCCTCGCGCTCCTCCGGCCGCCAGGACGGCGGCTCCGGGGCCGCCGGCGGGCCGGATCCGCGGAGCAGCTGGACGACCGCCGCGTTGCCGGCCGCACGCTGGAGCCCGAGGAGCGCGGCGACCGGCAGTCCGGCGTGCGCCGCCTCCGCGTGCGCCGCTCCGGCGGGCAACGCTCCGGACGGCGTGCGGCCGCTCGCGTCGCGGGTGCGGGAGCGTTCCAGCTCCCCGTCGCCCTGGAGCGCGTCCCTGGCTGCCTGACGGTCGCCCATCACGTCGCCCCCTGTCTGCCCGTCCTCCGCGATGCTGCCGAGGCCGGGGCGCTGCGTCAACGGGCGCTCGAGGATCTGCCCGATGGGGCAGGCGCGACCGGGCAGCGCCGCCGGCGGCCCTGGGTTGGCGTTCGGCCCGCTCCCGCGATCTCGGGCACGTTACGCTGGTGGCGGGCACCCATCCGCGCAGGCGCTCCCGGCGGCTGCCGGGGCCCGGGAGGCGAGCCATGCACCAGGATGCGCGCGACCAGGCGCAGGGCCCCGCGGCGCGGGCGCCGATGCGGATCCTCGTGGCGCTCGACGGGTCGGACCATGCCAGCATCGCCCTCGAGCTCGCCGCCTGCCTGCCACTCACGGCCGCCGACGAGCTCGTCCTCCTCTCGGTGGCCGAGGTCGACGAGGCAACGCTCCATCGGCTGCGGCGCCGGCAGGGCCGCGACCTCGATCTGCTGTTGAGTGACGCCTGGACAGCCCAGCGTTCTGCCGCCCGGGGCGAAGTCGAGGCCGCCGGAGCCCGGCTGGGAGCCTGGCAGACGCCGGTCCGCCAGGTCGTGCGGAGCGGCCCCCCGGCCGCCGTCATCGCCGCGGCGACCCGCGAGCTCCGCGTCGACCTCCTCGTCGTCGGTCCCCTGGGCAGAGGCGGGCTCCCGTCGCTCCTGCTGGGAAGCGTGGCGCTGGCCCTCCTCGGGAAGGTGCCCTGCCCCGTGCTGGTGGCTCGCCCGCCGATCGGCGCGCCCCGCCGCGTCGTCCTCGCCGTCGACGGATCGCCGCACGCCGCGGAGACGATGGACGTGATCGCTGCCTACCCGCTCGCCTCGGGTGCGCACGTGACGGTGGTGGTGGTGGCGGGGACCGGGTCGACGGCCCTCGCGCGCGACGCGGCTGCCCTCATCGCGGACCACGCGACGGCGCGCCTCCGGGACGCCGGGCTCACGGCCGACACCTCTGTCCCGTCAGGAGTGGCGGGGCGCGCGATCGTCGAGGAAGCGTGCACGCGGGCCGCCGACCTCGTCGTCGTGGGCTGCCGGGGCCGGGGAGCCGTCCGGGGGCTCCTGATGGGCTCGGTCTCGCGGCACGTGGTCGAGCACGCTCCCTGCTCCGTGCTCGTCGCGCCGCCGGCCATGGCGCGTCCCGCCCCCGCTCCGAACCGGGGTGGTGCAACGCCGCCGGGTTGACGCGAGCTGGGTTGACGCTCGCCGGGTGGGAGCTGACCGGGTGGCAGCTGATGACCGCGCACCGCCCGCCTATCCCCGGACGGTGGACCCTTCAAGCGTGACGGTCACCCGCCGGTAGGTTCCCCGCCGCGCGAAGATGTCCGCGCTGGCCTCGACTCCCAGCTCGACCCCCTCGATCGCCTCCAGCCTTCCGTCACGCAGCTCGAGCTCGATCCTCGGGGCCTCGCCGAGCCGGTAGCAGACCGGCACCTGGCAGTACGTGAACGCGAGGCTCTTCGCCGGGAGGTCCCACGTCTCCGGTGTTCCGCCGAGGCCGAGGTAGGAGAACCGGTGAGGGGCGCCAAGGAACTCCGCCCGGTGCAGGAGGCGGGGCTCGAAGCGCAGGCGGCCGCCGACGGCCTCCACCCCGAGCTCGCCGAAGCGGGCGAGGATGTCCTCCTTCGCCTGGCCGGTCATGCCGGGCTGCTGGGCGCCCCGGTGCCGGGGCGAGTGCGAGTGGGTGTCCGTCGGGAACGCCCCGAAGACGTCCGGCGACTTCGTGAAGCCGAGGCCGTCCCGGGCCTCGTCGTGGAAGCGAGCCAGCTCGGCGGCTGCGACGGGATCCTCCGCCCGCCGCTGCGTGGCCTGGACGGCAAGCCTGAGCTTGGACGCCATGTGCCAGAAGATGGATCCCAGGCCCTCGAACATGAAGAAGGTGCCGCTCCGGCCCGTGAACTCGCGGTGGCCGAACGTCGTTCGCCAGAGGTCCGCAACGACCTCGCGGGTGGCCGGATCGGCCGCGGCCAGGTCGAGCACCTGCTCGACGTCTGCCAGCGTGCTGAGATCGGCCTGGAAGTGCCAGCCCCCCAGCCGGTCGGCGACGAACAGCCGCGGGTCCTGCAGCGGCGGTGGACCCTCCAGGGTGTTCCGGGCGAGGAACGGCGTCAGCTCGCGATCGGGGTACAGCATGTACGTCCGCTGATCCTCGCGATACAGGCCGCTCGACCTCAGCGCCCGCAGCACGCCCAGGGCCTCCTCCTCGGACAGGAAGCCGGACTCGAGGAGGGCGACTTGCCCTTCGAGCATGGGCCCGAGGCGTCCCACGCTCGCCCGCTCGCCGTCCAGGCTGAGGAGGTTGTAGCTGTGGTAGAGCCCGTCCGGCCGGCGGTTCGAGCGGAGCGTCTCCTCGATCACCGGCAGGGCAGCGTCCAGCAGGGCGCGCACCGACGCGTACGACAGGGGCTCACGCGTGCCCAGCTCGCCGGCGTAGACCGCGGCCCGGTGCGCCTCACCGGCCTCGCCGAGCCGGGCCATGGTCGCGAACCGCCGCTCGTCGTCGAGCGGGCCCACGGCGTCCGCGAGGCTGGCCGACACCTGGTCCAGCAGGCGCGCAACCGAGGCCGACACGGGTGCGTCCCCGGCGCCGGGGAGAACCGCCGCCAGGAACCGCAGGTGGCTGTGGATCGCCGCCACGGTGACGACGGAGATGCCCCACCCCGCGAGGGCGTTGTTGGCGTCGTTCCACTCGGGTCGCTGGGTGTTCATCCAGATCCCCCCGCCGGGGACCAGGTTGGTCAGCTTCGCCAGGAGGGGCACCAGCAGCTTCTCGAGGAGCGAGACGCGGAGAACGTCTCCGCTCTCGTCGAGCATCAGCTTCCCGTCCATGCCCTGCTCGTGGGCCCGCGCCAGGAGCGACGCGTGGAGGGCTTCGTCGAAGGTGAGCGTGGTGCGTGGATCCTCCAGCAGGCTCCGGAAGGGCGCGATGCGGTACGGGACCTGGGCGTACGCATAGTCAAGATCCCCGAACCGCGCGGCGAGGGCGCCCGGCGCCCGCCGCTCGAAGCTCTCCAGAAGACGCAGCAGGTAGATGACCTGGTGGTCACCCCAGTACCCGATGTGGCTCCACGGGTCGCGCTCGTCGGGGACCTCCCAGTCTCCCCCGTTGCGGGTGATCCGGTACGCGTTGTAGCCGTCCGCCGTGGTCGCGTTCAGGAAGACGGCAATGAACCGCTCGAGGTAGCCGGGATAGCTCTGGCCCAGGGCCTCCCAGTTCTGGAAGATGTCGCGCCAGTTGCCCTCGTACCAGTAGACGGGCTGCCCGTCCTCGTCCTGGAGCCGGATGTTGAAGCGATTCCAGGGGCGGCTGGGGTCCCCGTGGCGGCGACTGAAGGTGAGCGGCAGGTAGGTGCGCAGCAGGCGCTCCAGGTGCGGGTCGTTCCGACCGGCGGCCGCCACGACGAGCTGGTCCAGGTCCATCGTGGATGGGAGACCGGCCAGCCAGTCGGCGTGGCGCGCGTGCACGGCGGGGCTGTGGTCCCGGAGGTACGCGGCAACGTCCGCGACCGGGGCCGTGTAGTCGGCGTCGAACGTCCCGCCCCGCATGGAGTTGTAGAGGACGCTGGCGACCTGGTGGGCCGTCGCCGCCTCGTCGGCGGTCTGCTGCAGGGCGTCGGCCCCGGCGATCCGTCGCCGGATCCCCGCCCGATTGTCGGCCACCGCTGCGCGAAGCTCCTGCTCGAGCGGCGCGGGCGCAGCGAGCCTGGCGCGGAGATCCACCACGGCGGCATGGTCCAGGCTTGTGTCGCCCACCGTCGACCATGCGCCGCGGGCGCCGCCCTCGAGGCGCACGGCAC
Source organism: uncultured Chloroflexia bacterium (assembly GCA_963698595.1). Lineage (GTDB taxonomy): Bacteria > Chloroflexota > Limnocylindria > Limnocylindrales > CSP1-4 > CTSoil-043. The sequence goes on along the minus strand of CAVORL010000006.1, from coordinate 101,593 downwards.
CGGCCACGAGATAGGCGCCCACCTCGCCCCGGACCTCGTGCTCCGGATGCACTTCCTCCCCACGCCGGAACGCCGCCACCTGGCCCTCGCTCAGGAGGATGACCGGGTCGGCGTGGCCGAGCGACCAGGCGCCGGCGACGCGGAGCGACTCGGACGGCTCCGGTCGATCCGAGATGGCGGCGTTGAGCGTGTAGATGGCCAGCGTCGTGCCGGGGATGCGCTCGTGTCGCATGTACCCGGCGGCGAGGTAGCTGAGCCGGGCCCAGACCTCCTCGGTCACGCCGGGTGGGATCACCTGGTGCCAGCCGTCCAGGTAGCGCACCTCGACAGGATCGGCGGCAAGGTTCTCCAGCTCCGCGTCCCGCACCAGCCCGAACCGGCCGCAGCCGGTGAGCGTCGCGCGGAAGCGGAGACTTAGGTCGTGGTTGACCTCCTCGAAGACGAGCGTCTCTCCGGCCACGCTCTTGTACAGGTTCCGCGTGACGCGGTGGACGCGCCGTCCATCGGCCCAGGGCTCCCAGAGGGCGGTCTGCTCGCCGCGGGTCACGTGCAGGATCGTGAGCGCGCCGCTCGTGTCGGCGTGACGGAGGATCTTGTCCGCCGTCTGGTACGGGAAGAGCGCCCGGTCCGGGTTCCGGCGCCCGGCGGTGAAGGGTCCGTTGGAGCCGACGAAGAGCCACAGGTCGCTGTCCGTCACGACGTTCATGAGGAACGGCGCCATCCGGTCGACGTCGCGGATCACGGCGAACCGCTCATCGCCCAGCGACTCGAACCCACCGCTCACGGCGGTGTCGGGGGCCTGGTGGGACGTGGTGGACGCCTGGTTCGGGTTGGCAGACGGGCTCACGGCGCACTCTCCTGGTAGAGCCGAACGTAGTCGACCTTCATCGTCTGCGGGAATGGCATCTCCGGGTCGACCATGCCCCCGAGGTTGCCGCCGACCGCCACGTTGAGGACGAGGAAGAACGGGGCATCGAACACCCAGGCGTTGGGCGCAACCTCGGCCGGCGTCGCCTCGTTATACGGGGTGCCGTCGAGCAGCCAGGTGATGCGGTCCGGGCGCCACTCGATGGCGAACGTGTGGTAGGCGTCGGCCACGGGGCCGCCGAGGTCGACCGAGCTGGTGGGCCCGCTGCTCCCGGAGTAGCCCGGGCCGTGGATCGTGCCCGTGATCGCGGTCGGCCACCGGCCCACGAACTCCATGATGTCGATCTCGCCGCAGGCCGGCCAGGGGACCTGGTCGATGTCGGCGCCGAGCATCCAGAACGCCGGCCACAGGCCGAAGCCGCCCGGGACCTTGATGCGGGCCTCGATGCGACCGTACTGGACCTCGAGCCTGCCCTTCGTCAGGAGACGTGCCGACGTGTACTCGCACGGCCCGTAGTAGCAGCCCAGGGTGCCGTCCGCGCCGAGGACGGAGATCACGAGGTGGCCCTTGCCGTCGAGCGCGGCGTTGGCAGGGCTGTCGGTGTAGGTCTGGCGCTCGTTGTTGCCCCAGCCGACGAGCCCGACCGCGCTGCCGTCGCCGAGATCCCGGCCCCACGTCTCTGGATCCGGGCCGGCGCCTGCCGGACCGTCGAACTCGTCGCTCCAGGCGAGCGGCCACGTGGAGGGATCGGAGACTGGGCCGGCCGGGATCGACGGCGCGGGAGTCGGCGTCACCGGGGCCGGCGACGGCGTGGGAAGCGCGCCCGGGGAGGCGCTGGAGATCGGCGTCCCGCTCGGCGCGGCGGATCCGCCGCAGCCGGCCACGAGGCCGAGCACGAGAAGCGCAGCGACCGCGAGGCGCCCCTGCCGGCAGGGGCGCGGGGCCTGATCCCGGGGCGGCGCGTGCGACTCAGCCACGGCCGTCGCCGAGTGCCCGCTCGAGCGCCCAGATCGCCAGCGGGCGCAGGTACATGGTGGCCCGGAAGTTCCCGTCGACGTCGTACGCCTCGGGCGTCCGATAGCGGTAGCCGCGCTCCTCGACGACGCGCGCGACGCCGGAGGCCGTCTGCCATGCCTCGGCGAGCATGCCGCGAGACGCCATGAACGCGGCCAGCGCGTACGTGGTGCCGATCCACACTTCCTGGGACTGCTCGCTGGAGACATCCACCGTCCCGTCCGGGCGCATCCCGTTGACCGCCCCCATGTGGCCGTCGTCGAACCCGCGGACGTTCATGTCGAAGATGGTCCGGAGCGCGCTCCGGACATGCTCCTCCGGCGCGATCTCGCCGAGGCCCGTGGCGTCGGCCCACCACTGGCCCGCCAGCTGGTCGGCCATGATCGAGCTGGTGGAGGCGTCACCGCCGGCGTCGTAGCGGTAGTGCGAGCCGGCCCACAGCTTCTCCTCGAACGCAGGATGGGCACGCCGCAGGATGTCCCGCAGCCAGGCGACGGTCTCCGCGTCCCCCACCCGCTCGCCCATCGCGATCGCCGCTCGCAGGGCCGCCAGCCACAGCGAGCCGCCGTAGGCGCTCGGACCGAGCATCGGCCACGTGTCGTAGGTCTGGTCTGCCACGCCGTCGTGCTCGGGAAGACCGTCACCGTCGCGGTCGAAGGCGGCCAGGTAGCGCAGGGCGCGAACGACGCCTGCCCAGGCCACGTGGCACAGGTCCTCGTCTCCCAGGAGGGCCACGGACTGCCACACGAGCAGGACGAACTTGCAGTTGAGGTCCTTCCAGCCGTTCACGTCCTGGAGGTGGTAGTGGTTCAGCTTGACGAACGGGTCGTCGGCCGGACCGCCGACGTCGTGGGGCAGCGCCCCGGCGCGCTTGCGGACGGCGCGGCCGCCGGTCGCCCAGACCGGGACGTCCTCCGGGTCGTCGACGTCGACGGTGGCCACGAAGTCGCGGATCACCTGCTTCGCGAGCTCGGGCCACAGGGTGACGAGGGCGAACGAGGCGTAGAAGTAGACGTCGAGAGTGTTGTAGAACGGGTAGTCGAAGCACTCGAGCAGGGCGAACCGGCCCATGTCTCCCGGTCGCTCCCCGCCCGGTTCGCGGTCCGCCCACAGCGTGCCGCCGTCGACGAGGTAGTACAGCTCGTTGAGAAGGACGCCGGGGTACCAGTCGGGCCGGTGGAGGTCGGCGAGGATGGGTGCCTGCCAGGCGTCGATGGCGGCCTGCCACTCGGCTCGCCGGGCGAGGCCCTCGGCTGCGATCTGCCAGGCGGCCGTGCCCGCGGTGCCGAAGTAGCGCGTGTGGCGCCGATGCCATCGGCGACCGGACCCGAACTCGGCGACCGGGAGGTCCCAGGCGAGCGCGAAGGGGATGCTCCGGACCTCGCCCGGATGGAGCTCGAACGTCGCGGCCAGCGCAGCGCCGATCGGCTCCCCGGGCCGGGCCGGCGTCGGGTCGTCGACGTCGTCGAGCCTCCCGTCGGCCGCGAAGTCGGCCCAGACGTCGGCGCCGTCGTCGGCCGCGAACCGGCTGCGGACGCTGAGCCCGAGCCCCGCCGTCTCCTCCGCCACGATGGCGAAGGTCCCGGCCCAGGCCTCGTCCGCCGCATCGTCAGGCCCCGCCAGGACCACCCCCGTCAGCCCGTCCCGGCGGATCGCCCGGTTGCGGTGGCCGCCCTGCAGGTCGCGACCGGCGCCCCGACCGACGAGGTTCTGCCACGTGAACATGAGCCCGACGGTCACGGGATCGGGGCCCGGGTTCTCGACCTGCCACTCGAACAGCCCGACCGGGTAGCTGCTCTCGCGGTAGCTGCCCGGAATGACCGGCGAGAACTGGCGCTGCACGAGGCGGACGGGCAGCTCGTCCCAGTCGTACTCGAACCACGCGTTCGGATAGAGGCCGTGGTAGGTGCCCGCCCCGACGGGGAGATCCCAGCCCCAGGAGGCCAGGGTGGCCGGCCGGATGGCGCTCAGGGCGTGCGCGCTCGACCGGCCGCCGCCAGCCACGAACACGGAGAACTGGCAGGCCGGGATCGACTCGAAGCGGTGCGTGCCCACGTCCAGGTGCCAGCGAGCGAAGTCGCCACGCGGCGTCCGGCCGATGCTCCCGGAGCCCATGCCGCCGAGCGGCACGCCGCCCCAGGGCCCGTCGTCGACGAGGACCTCGTGCGAGACCCGCGGGCGCCCGGGATCGGCGGGGGCCCCACCGATGGGGCAGCGCCACGCGGCGCGCGGAATGACGAGGCGCTCCTGCGTGGGCGGCGATCCAGTCATCCGCCGGAGATGGCAGCGCCGCTCGCCGCGGGCAGTGCGCCGAGGATCACTGCGCCCGTCCGGCCGTCCGCCCCTCCGGCGCGCTTCCCCGCCGGAGGGGCGCTCGATTCGCGGACGACGAGCTCCGTCGGCAGGATCACGCGGCTCGGGGCACCCTGCGGGTCCCGGATCTGGCGCATCAGAAGCTCGGCCAGCTCGCGTCCCATCCCGGTGATCGGCTGGCGGACGGTCGTCAGCGTGGGCCGGACCGCCATGGCGACCGACGAGTCGTCGAAGCCCACGACCGCCACGTCGTCGGGGACGCGGCGCCCCGCGTCGAGCAGCACGCCGATGACGGCGGCTGCCATCGAGTCCGAGGCCACGAAGACCGCGTCGAGCTCCGGGCGTCGCTCCAGCAGCGTGCGCATGGCCTCGGCGGCAACGGCGGCTCGATAGCTGCCTTCCGCCTCGAGCCCGGCGTCGACGGCCAGGCCGGCGGCCGCGAGGCCATCCCGGTAGCCCTCCAGGCGGTCGCGCCCAGAGGACAGGTCGAGCGGGCCGTGGATCGTCGCGATCATGCGCCGGCCGCTGCCCGCCAGATGGTCCACGGCGGACCGCGCGCCCTGCCGATTCTCGACATCCACGTAGCTGATCTGCCGCTGGCCGGGCGGGAGGCTTGCCAGCGAGGGTCGGCCGTTCACGACGACCGGGACGTCCCGGGCGACGAGACGCCGCGGGAGCTCGTCGTTCCCTCGGGGACCGATCACCATGACCCCGTCGACGTGCCCGGCCGCGATGTAGCGCTCGAGCTGATCCTCCTCGCGGGGAGACTGCGCGATCAGCATGACGAGCTGCACCTCGCGGTCGGCAAGGCCCGCGCTGATCCCCAGCAGGAGCTGGCCGAAGTAGGGATCCTCGAAGAGCCGGCTCGCCGACTCGAGGACCACCACCCCGACGGAGTCGGTTCGGTGCGTCATCAGCGCCCGCGCCGCCGGGTTCGGCACGTAGCGCAGCTCCTCGATGGCCCGGGTGACCGTGACGCGAGTCTCGGGATGCACTCGTGGGCTCCCGTTGACGACCCTTGAGACGGTCGCCCGGGAGACGCCGGCCAGCCTCGCGACGTCCTCCACCGTCGCCGTCCTGCCAGCGTTGCCCGGGGTCCGCGGCCTCGGTGCCATCGGTCTCCTTTCGCGATGCGGAGAGCCCCGCGCGTCACGCGACGCGCGCGGCGGGCTCCAGATGTGGTCCGGCCCGACGGGGCCCGGCGCGAGCCGTGGGTCCGCCGGGACCGGGACCGGGACCGGGACGGAGCATCGAGGGTAGGGCGTCAGGCTAGCCCTTGACGGCCCCTGCGGTGACCCCGCCGATGATGTAGCGCTGCATGAAGACGAAGAAGAGGGCCATGGGGGCCGCGATCATCAGGACGGCTGCCGCCAGCACGGGCCAGTTGTTGCCGTAGACGCCGTTGAAGACGATGAGGCCCCGCGTGATCGGGTAGAGGTCCGACGAGGTCAGGTAGATCGTCGCCAGGATCAGCTCGTTCCAGACACCGATGGCGTGCAGCACGGCCACCGTCGCGATCGCCGGCATGGCCAGCGGAAGGATGATCTGCAGCACGTACCGGACGTAGCCGCAGCCTTCGATCGCGGCGGCCTCGTCCAGCTCGATCGGGATGGTCCGGATGTAGTTGACGAGGATCACGATCCCGATCGGGTTCACCAGGAACAGCATGATGTAGCCGATGGGGTTGTTGTAGAGGCCGAGGCGCAGGATCAGCTGGAACTGCGGGATCAGCGCCGGCGGCAGGAACAGCGCGATCAGGAACATCGTGAAGAGCAGCCCGCCGCCGCGGACGAAGCGCCGTGCGATCGCGACCGCGAGGAATGTCGCGCTGATGAGGAACACCACGGTCGACGAGACCGTGTACAGGATGGTGTTCAAGAGGTAGCGCGGGAAGCTCGCCTTGTCCCACGCCTCGGCGAAGTTCTCGAGGGCGAACGTCGTGGGCAGCCCGACCGGGCTCTTGCTGAAGTCGGGGAGCGTCTTCACCGCCGTGAGCACGAGCATGAGCATGGGAGCGAGGTAGACGATCGCGAGCGCGATCAGGAAGACGTAGGCCGCCACGCGGCCGGCGTCGATGCGCCGTCCTCGCACGTACGGAACCTGCTGAGGCCGCTCGAGGGGAGGGTTGACCGGGGTGGGAGTCATGGAGGTCGTCATCCCAGCAACCGAGCCTCTCTCCGCCGCAGCAGGTATTGGGTCGTGAGCCCGATCACGAGCACGATCGCGAACAGGACGATCGAGGCGGCCGCGCCGTAGCCCTGGCGGAAGCTGGAGGCCGAGCCGCCGGACGCCGCCCCGAAGGCCGTCGCGTAGACGACGTAGCCCATCACCTGGGTGCCCTCCTTGTAGCCGGTGAGCACGAGGAAGAGCTGCCAGGCCTGCAGCGAGCCGATGATGGTGAGGATGAGGTTCGTGTTGACGGTCGGGGTGAGCAGTGGCCAGGTCACCTCCCGGAAGACCTGCCAGCGGCTGGCGCCGTCGATCCGGGACGCCTCGTAGACCTCATTCGGGATCGTGGCGAGGCCGGCGATGAAGATCACGATCGTCATGCCCAGGTTCGACCAGATCTGCACGACGATGACCCAGGCGAAAGCCTCCATCGGCTGGCCGCCCAGGAACTGCGACTCGAGCCCGAAGAACCCGAGGACGGACTGCATCGGGCCGCCGAGCGGGTACAGGAACAGGGTCCACATGAGACCCTGGATCGTGACGCCGAGGATGACGGGCAGGAAGAACAGCGTTCGGAAGAACTTCGTGCCGTGCAGCTTCTGGTTGAGGAGGACCGCGACGACCAGGCCCAGGGTGAACTGGACGACCGTCACGGAGATGCAGAAGATGAAGGTGCGGATGATCGCGTCGAGGTTCTGCTGTGCCGCGGCCCCGAGCGTCAGGAACTCCCGGTAGTTCTCGAGCCCCACCCAGTTGATGGGGAGGTTCGGCAGTCCCGTCGCGTCGGTGAAGGAGAGGACGGCCGTCGCCAGGGACGGGCCCAGCGCCATCAGCACGTAGAGCAAGATGCCGGGAGCCAGGAACGCGTAGGGCGCGGCCCTCGACAGCCCGCCGCCGAAGTGGTACCTCACGAAGCCATCCTCCCTGGGTCCGCGGTGCTGGAGTGATGGAGCTCCCGACCCCGAAGGGCCGGGGGCTCCACCTCACACGAGGATCTGGCTGGCGCCAGAGCGCTACTTGCCGAGGTCCGACTGCGCCTTTTCAGCGGCTGCCGTCGGGTCGTCGTAGGTGCCGAACGGCTTGAACATGTTGTTCAGGATCACGCCCGCTGCGAGCGCGCCTGCGCCCTTGGGAGCGATCCAGTACTGCTCGAAGCCGACCTTGAAGTTCTCGAGATACGGCGCGAGCTCCTGGCCGATCGCCGTGTCGAGCGTGGCGCCCGGCTGGGTCGGGATGAACCCGACCGCGTTCGCGAACGCCTGGTAGTTGGCCGGCTCGGAGAAGGCCGTCAGGTACGCCACGGCGGCGTCCTTGTTGGGCGCGTTGCCGGCGATGGAGAAGCCCATGTCGTACTTGCCGAACATGTTCTGGTTGTCGGCCGCGTTGTCGCTGCCGGGGAAGGGGATGTAGCCCCACTCGAACGCCGGCTGGGCCGCTTCGATAGCTGCCGCGTACCAGCTGCCGCCCGCCTGCATGGCGACCGCGCCCGAGGCGAAGCGTCCCGGGGCCGCGTCGCCGGCGAGGCCGCTGGCGCCCGCCTCCATCATGTCGCGATCGTAGATCTGGTACTTGGACGCGAGCGCGACGAGGTCGGCGTCCGTCCACTTCTTGGTGCCCTCCCAGAGCCCCTGCACGAGGGCGGCCTGGTCCGGGAAGGCGGTGCCGGCGAGGCCGAACGCCCCGACGAAGACGGGCCAGCCGTCCTTGCCGCCGGCGGTCATGCACGGGATGTCGGCAGCCTTGAACGTCTGGCAGGCCGCGACGAGCTCACTCCAGGTCGTCGGGACCGCCACGTTGTTGGCGGCGAAGAGGTCCTTGTTGTAGTAGAGGCCGCCGTAGGCGACGCGACCGAGGTTGATCGAATAGACCTTGCCGTTGTAGGTCGAGCCGTCGGCGATGGCCGTGGGATCGAAGTTCTGGACGAACGGCTGGTCCGTGATGTCCATGAGCAGGCCGGAGTCAGCCTCCTGCTGCCAGCCCACCGGGACGACGTCGGTCATGTACGGCTGGACCTGGTTCGACAGGCCGGTGAGCGACGGGACCACGATGTCGACGTCGCCGGCGGTCAGGCGGGTCAGCACGTTCGTCGGGAGGTCGTTCGCGTTGACCACCGACATGTCGACCGTGACGCCCGGGTTCGCCGCCTGGAACGTCTCGTTGAACGCGGTCATGAAGTCGACGAGGGGCGGGTTCTGGTGGATGAGGACCTTGAGGGTCCCCGACAGGGCCGGGGCGCTGGTGGGCGCGGCACCGCTCGGCTCGGGTCCGGTTGGGGTGGCCGGCGCCGTGGTCGCACCGCCGCCGCACGCGGCGACGACCAGCGCCATCAACGTGACGGGCAGGATCATGAGCTTGCGCATGTCTGCTGTCTGGCTCCTCCTGGTTGAGCGAGGGACCTCGCCCTGGTCAACGGGCCGACGTGGACCTGCCCGGCGGCCACCGACTGGCCGCGATCTCCCGCGCAACGGAGGCTCGTGGCGCACGGGCGTGTCACGTCTGGCTGTGGATGGGAGCGCTCTCACGCTCCTGCAGGCCATTCTAGAGGGCTTGTCAAGAGAGCGCTCACATGATCTTGAGCCGCGGTTCATGCCGCGCCGGGTGCTAGATTCGGGGGCGAAGGCCGATCAGCACTGGACCTCCGCAAACGCGGGTCCAACCGGCAGGCCGGGGATCTCCGAGGTGCGAACGTGTCAGATCGAGGTGCCGGGACGGCCGGCCTCCCCTTCCTCCGGCTGGACGGCCGTCGGATCCTTGCCGCCGGGGCGCCGGTGGCGCTGAGGGGGATCGGGCTCGGCAACTGGATGATGCTGGAACACTTCATGGTGGGCCTGCCCCAGGTGGACCACGTGATGCGCCGGTCGTTCCGGGATCTGCTCGGCGAGGCCGCCGAGAGGGCGTTCTGGGACGCGTACATGGACGCCTATCTCGACGAGGGGGACTTCGCCTACCTTCGCTCCCTGGGCTTCAACCACGTCCGGCTCGCGTTCGACTACCGTCACCTCGAGTCGGACTGGCGGCCAGGCCAGTACCATGAGGCCGGCTTCGCGCTGATCGATCGCGTGGTCGGCTGGGCCGGCCGCCACGGCCTCTACGTCCTGCTCGACCTCCACGCGGCGCCGGGGTGCCAGGCGGCCGACTGGAACGCCGGGAGCGCCGACGGCGAGGTTCTGCTGTGGGACGTGCGGGACTTCCAGGACCGCACGGCGGCCCTGTGGGGCGAGATCGCCCGGCGCTATCGCGACGAGCCGGCGGTGCTGGGCTACGAGATCCTCAACGAGCCGGTGACGACCCACCCGCGCCAGGTCGAGCGGATGAACGCGTTCACGAGGTCGTGCCTCGCGGCGATCCGGCGGGAGGATCCCGACCACGTCGTGATCGTGAACGGGGACTCGCACGCCACGGACCTCGGGGCGATCGCGGCGGACATCTTCGACGACCCCCAGGTGATGGCGGCGTTCCACTTCTACCACCAGTACACGGCCCCCTTGCGCGTCGTCGGGGAGTTCCCGGGGCTGCACGACGGCGTCGCGATCGACGAGGCGTACCTGTTCCAGCAGACCGGCTTCGAGGTCCGCCCGGACAACGAGCGGATTGCCCGGCCGGTCTTCCTCGGCGAGTTCGGCATCAACTACTGGACGGGCTCGGCGTCCCAGGTCGACGCCCAGCGGTCGATGCTCGAGGCGGTGATCCGCCGGGCCAACGCCGACGGGCTCCACTGGAACCTGTGGCACTACAAGGACGTTCGGGCGATGGGCCTGCTCGCCATGCGCGACGGCACGCCGTGGATGGAGTTCCTGCGCGAGGCGGGGGTGGCCGACCGCGCCTCGCGCGCCGCTGCCGCGCGCGCGCGCTACGTCGATGAGATCGACGGGATCCTGCCGCTCTCGGCCAAGCGCCGCTTCCGGGTGGCGAGCGAGGCCGACCGCGACTTCCAGCGCGAGCTCCTGGCCGAGGTCGTCGGCCACCTCAGGGGGCGGAGCCTCGCCGATCTCCAGGAGCTCGCGGGCTCGTTCCACTCACGGAACTTCGCTCCCGACGCCCGGATGGAGGCGGCCCTGCGGCTCCTGACCGCCGGCTGACCGAGCGGGGTCGCGGGCCCCTCAGTGCCCCCCGCCCGCTCGTCCTCCGTGGGACCCGTGCGGGCCCGCGAGGACGGGGCCCGGCCGGGTGTGAGCGGCCGGGCCCCTGGCAGGGGAGGTCGAAGGGGGCGAGGCAGGCCGCCGGGGAGGACGCGCGCACCGCGTGCCCGGCGCCTGGCCCTACGGGTAGATGCCGCGAAGCATCGAGGCCTCCGCAACGCGTTCGACGGCGATTGCATGAGCGGCGCGGCGCGAACCGATGCCGTCGCGGGCGGCGCGCTCCCACACGGTCGCCGCCCCCTCCAGGATCGCTGCGCGGAGGCGGGCATTGATGATCTTGGGCGCCCAGAAGTGCGCGTCACGGTTCTGGACCCACTCGAAGTAGCTGACGATCACCCCGCCCGAGTTGCACAGGATGTCGGGGATCACGGTCACCCCGTTCGCCTCGAGGATCGGGTCCGCCTCCGGCGTCGTCGGCCCGTTCGCCCCTTCGGCGAGGATCCGGGCCCGGACGCGGCCCGCGTTCTCGGCCGTGATCTGGCCCTCCATGGCGGCAAGGATGAGGATGTCGACGTCGAGCGCGAAGAGCTCGTCGTTGTCGATCGGGCGGGTGCCCGGGGCACCGACGAGCGTCCCCTGCGCCCGCAGGTAGGTGCGCAGGTACGGCAGGTCCAGGCCGGCCTCGCAGTACACGCCGCCTCCAAGGTCGGTGATCGCCACGACCCGAGCGCCGGCAGCCTCGATGATCCGGGCGGCCGCCTCGCCGACATTGCCGAAGCCTTGCACCGCGACCGTCGCACCGCGCAGCGCGAATCCCACCCGGCCGGCGGCGTCCTCGATCGTGTAGACGACCCCCTGGCCGGTCGCGTCGGCGCGGCCCATGGAGCCTCCGATCGCGACCGGCTTGCCGGTGACGACGCCGGGAACCGAGAAGCCGCGGTGCATCGAGACCGTGTCCATGATCCAGGCCATCGTTTGGGCGTTCGTTCCCACGTCCGGCGCCGGGATGTCCGACTCGGGGCCGATCAGGACCTCCAGCTCGGTGGCGAAGCGCCGAGTCAGCGCCTCCAGCTCCCGCTGGCTCATCTCGCGCGGGTTGCAGGTCACGCCCCCCTTTGCGCCCCCGAAGGGAACGTTCACCAGGGCGCATTTCCACGTCATCCACATCGCAAGCGCCTGGACCTCCTCGAGGTCCGTCGATGGGTGAAATCGCAGGCCGCCCTTCGCCGGCCCGCGGGCAAGGCAGTGCTGGACGCGATAGCCGGTGAAGACGCGGACCTGCCCGTCATCGAGTCGGACCGGGAACCGGACGACGAGCTCTCTCTGCGGGGCGCGGAGGATCTCGCGGACTCCGGGGTCGAGTGCGAGGTGATCGGCAGCGGCGTCGAACTGGGTGAGCGCGGCCGCCAGGGCACCGGCTCCAGGAGCGGCCGTGCGGACGCCGGGGCGTCGGGTGGTCGGCTCGGTCATGCGTGGCTCCGTGTCGGGGCGGGGCCAGCCGATGCCGGCTCGGGTCCGCATCGGCGCAGCCTCTCACATGCCCGCAACCTTCGGGATGGACATCCATGAACGCCGCATGAACATTGCGGTCAAGTTGCGCTACAGGTACGGCAACGTTGCGAATGTTCACGGATCGTTCATGGCCGTTCCCCGGCGCGTTCAGGTGCCGAGTCGACGATGGCGACCTAGCGCCCGTGCCAACGGCCGGAGGACGTGCCCCAAGCACGCCGGAACCGGCCAGGAGCACCGCTCGAGGGATCCGATGCCAACTACGCACACGTTCACCTGCGCAACCTGCGACCACGTCATCGCGGCTCACCCCGTGTTCCACATTGGACTCTCGTTCTGCTGCGCGGGCTGCGCCGCAGACGGCCCGTGCATGTGCTCGTACGACCTCGCGGCGCCGACACCGTCGCTCGAGCTCGTCGAGCCGACCGTCGACGCTGTCGCCGGGCCCGTCGGGGGACGCGTCCTCATCGAGCCGCTGGTCCGCGAACCGTCCGCGGTTCCGGCGGTCGCGGCCGCTAGCGCCGAGCTCGTCGCCGTCGCCGGTTGATGAGAGGCGCCGGCGGGGCGCCGACGTCACCCCCAACCTCGCCCGTCCGGCCGTGACCGGCGCCCGGGCGTATCCTCGCGTGGTCATGTACGCGATGGATCCTGCCGCGAGCGCTGCCTCCTCCCCGTCGCCGCTCGCCACGGCGGCGCTCAGCCTCGTCGGCGACGCGGTCACACCGCGCGGGCTCTCGGAGCGCTTCGGGGCCGTTGGCGCCTACGTCGAGGCATCCCGAGCGGCAGATCTGCTCGGGGAGCTCGCCGGGCTCGGCCTCGTGCGGGTCGCGCGCCAGAACGGCGACGCTCGCGTCCACGTCCTCACGAGCCTCGGCCGCACGATGCAGGGAGGTGGCCTCGCGGCCGAAGCCGTCGCCGCGCGGCTTGCCGAGCTGGAACGGCTGCGAACCGACCTCCTCTCGACGATCGCCCACGAGCTCCGCACGCCACTGACCGCGGTGCGGACCTGCGTCGGGGTGCTCCGTGCCCCGACGACGAGCCCGTCGGACGCCGAGCTGACCGCGCTCCTCTCGGTGATCGAGCGAAACGCGGACCGGATGCAGCGTGTCGTCGGGGACATCCTCGAGATCGCCCGGTTCCGGACGGGCGAGGTGGTCCTTCAGCTCCGGCGGTTCGATGCCCTCGAGTTGGCCCGCGGCGCGGTGGCGTCGGTCGCGCCACTGGCCTCGGAGCGCCGCCAGGTCATCGTGATCGAGGGCCCGCCCGAGCCGATCCGCCCGTACGCTGACCATCGACGCCTCGAGCAGGCACTCGTGAACTTCCTCTCGAACGCCGTGAAATACAGCCCGATCGGCGGGCGCACCCTCGTCCGGGTCCGACGGGACCACGAAGAGGTGAGCTGGTCGGTCCAGGACGACGGCCCCGGGATCCCGCCGGACGAGCAGCCGCGGCTCTTCGAGCGGTTCTTCGTGGGTCGCAACGACCGCGACACGCACGGCGTCGGCCTTGGCCTCCCGACGGCCCTCGCCATCGCCCAGGCCCACGGAGGACGTATCGACGTCGCCAGCGTCCCGGGCGAGGGAAGCAGGTTCACCCTGGTGGTGCCCACCGACGGGCCGGCCGACGTCGACTGATGCGGATCCTCGTGGTCGACGACGAGCCCGATGTCGTCGAATCCGTCCGCCTCGGCTTCATGCTCCAGTGGCGCGACGTGGAGGTGCTCGGAGCCGGGACGGCCGAGGAGGCCCTCGACATCGTCGAGCGAATGCACCCGGACGCCGTCCTCCTCGACATCGGGCTGCCCGGCATGGACGGCTACCGCGCTCTCACCGAGATTCGCCACTTCTCCGACGTCCCGGTGGTCATGCTCACTGCCCGCGACGATGCGATGGACAAGGTGAAGGGTCTCGAGCTGGGTGCCGACGACTACGTCACGAAGCCGTTCAACCATCTCGAGCTCATGGCCCGCGTCCGGGCCGTTCTGCGCCGCCACGACATGCCGGCACCGACGAGCCGGGCGCCGTCGTTTCGCGCACTGGACCTCGAGGTCGACTTCGCCAAGCAGGAGGCGCGCCTCCGCGGACACCGGATGGACCTGACGCCGACGGAGTACAAGCTCCTGTATCACCTCGTCAGGAACTCCGGGCATGTCCTGCAGCACGGCACGCTGCTGGCCAAGGTGTGGGGCCGGGAATACGTGGACGAGGTCGACTACCTGCGAGTCTACGTCCGACGCCTCCGGGACAAGCTCGGCGACGACCGTGACCGCCCGAGGTACATCCGCACGGAGCGCGGCCTGGGCTATCGCTTCATCGCGGCCGACGCGTGAGGCAGCTCCGGCGCGGGGCGCGGCCCCGGCGCGGGGCGCGGCCCCGGCTCGGGGCGCGGGGGCTCGGCCGGGCGCTGGTCGGGATGCCCGCCTCGGCGCCCCGCGCTTCTGCCGCGCGCGAGCCGTGAGTTCGTCGGCCCCCGGTGCGGCGTCCGGGCGCGCCCCGGTCCGGCTGTGGTTCCCCCGGCAACACGGCGCCTGGGCGATGCTCGCGGTGCCCCTCCTCCTGGGCATCGCCGTCACGGCCCCGTCTGGGTGGCACGTCGCCCTTGCGATCGCCGCCGTCAGCGGGTATCTCGCGGCGGCCACGGCCCAGGCCTGGCTTCGCGCCCGAAGGCGACCCTCGTTCATCCCCTCGCTGGCGGCGTACGCGGCCATCTTGTCGGCCTCGTCGCTGGCGCTCCTGCGCACCTTCCCGGAGCTCGCCGTGGCCGCCGTCGTCGTCGTGCCGATGGGGGCCCTGGTGTTCGGCGGGGCTCGACACGGGTCGCCCCGGGACCTCGTCAACAGCCTCGCCCAGGCGGCGATCGCGCTGACGCTCGTGCCGGCAGCGGCCCTCGTGGCGGGCTCATGGGAGCTCGACACGGTCGCGCGCGCCACGCTCGTGGCCGGCGGCTACCTCGCAGGCACCGTCTTCGTCGTCCGCTCCGTCATCCGCCAGCGCGGCAACCGGGGCTTCGCCGCCCTCTCGGTCGGGTTCCATGCCGCCGCTACGGTCCTCACCGCCGTGATCCTCCCCTGGCCGTACGCTGTCTTCTTCGCCGCGCTCACGGCCCGCGCGGTCGCGCTCCCCATCGTCGAGCGCCGGCGCGCCGGGACTGCCCGCGCGCTGCGCCCGGTCCAGGTCGGGGTCGTGGAGATCGCGGCCTCCGCGACGCTCGTCGTCCTGGCCTTTGCCGTCCCCCTGTAGGCGGCGCGGGCCGCCCACGGGCGCGACGCCGCCGAGGATCAAAGCGCGGCCCCGCGCCCTCCGCGCTCCCGCGCCCCCCCTCGGCCTTGATTCGCTGCGGCCGGGTGCTACGATCGGCTCGACCTGAGCCGGCACCTCGTACGGGGCTCGTCCGCGCCACCCAGACGGCCGTGATGCAGGAGCCCGCGATGACCCGGCGGGGAGAGGAGCGGGGCATGGCCACGGTGACGTTCGATCACATCACGAAGAAGTACGGCGAGGTCGTCGCCGTCGACGACTTCAACCTGGAGATCCAGGACGGCGAGTTCATGGTCCTCGTCGGCCCGTCAGGGTGCGGCAAGACGACGGGCCTCCGCATGGTCGCCGGCCTCGAGGACATCACCTCGGGCACCCTCTCGATCGGCGAGCGGGTCGTCAACGACATCGCCCCCAAGGACCGCGACATCGCGATGGTCTTCCAGAGCTACGCGCTCTACCCGCACATGACCGTCTACGACAACCTCGCGTTCGGGCTCAAGCTCCGCAAGGTCGACAAGCAGGACATCAAGCGCCGGGTCGACGAGGCGGCCGGGATCCTGGACCTGGGTCCGTACCTGGACCGCAAGCCGAAGGAGCTCTCCGGCGGCCAGCGCCAGCGCGTCGCCCTGGGCCGGGCCATCGTCCGCGAGCCTGCCGTCTTCCTGATGGACGAGCCGCTCTCCAACCTCGACGCCAAGCTCCGGGTCCAGACCCGCGCCGAGATCGCGCGGCTCCACCAGCGCCTCGGGACAACGATCATCTACGTCACGCACGACCAGATCGAGGCGATGACGATGGGCCAGCGGATCGCCGTCATGAGCCAGGCAAAGCTCCAGCAGGTCGGCGCGCCCCAGGAGCTCTACGATCACCCGGACAACAAGTTCGTCGCCGGCTTCATCGGGAGCCCGGCCATGAACTTCCTGCCGGTCAAGCTGGATGGCGCCGGCGATGCCGCGATCCTCAAGGGCGACGGCATCGAGATCCCCCTGCCCGCGGCCTTCCGCGAGGGGGTCGGCGCCACGACCGGGCGCGACTACATCGTCGGGGTGCGCCCGGAGCACCTCGACGTCGTCCCGACCGGCGGCGAGACCGCCTCGGTCCAGTCAAAGGCCGACGTCGTGGAGTACCTGGGCAACGAGGAGCTGCTCCACGTCGTGGCCGCCGGGATCGACATCGTGGCGATCGTCTCGTCGGAGCGCCGGGTGCGCCCCGGCGACGTGGTCGCTCTCCACATCCCGCTCGACAAGATGCACCTGTTCGACGCGGAGACGGACCTCTCGGTCCGGCGCAGCCGGGCCAGCTGACCGGGAGTCCGGCGGCCCAGCGCGGTCGCCGGGCCTGCACCGCCGCTCAGAGCCGGGCCCGCCACGGGCCCGGCCCTCGCGTGCCCGGCTCGCGCGTCCCCGGCCGCTCCGCGATACTGCCTCCGTGCCGGACCGTGAGCCCCTCCCCGAACCGCATCCCAACCCTGACCGGGACTCCCTTCCCGGCGCGGTCGCCGACCCGCTCGACGAGCACCTCGTCGCCTCCGAGGTCGTTCATCAAGGCAGGCTCCTGGAGCTCCGGCTGGACACGCTCGAGCGCGCCGGCGGCCACCGCTCGCGTCGGGAGGTCGTGGTCCATCCGGGTGCCGTGGCGATCGTGGCCCTCGATCCCGAGGGGCGGATCCTTCTCGTGCGCCAGTACCGCCACCCGGCCGGCCGCGTCCTCCTGGAGATCCCGGCCGGCACGCTCGACCGCGACCCGGCCTCCGGCGCGACCGAGGATCCTGACGGTGCCGCCCGGCGGGAGCTGGAGGAGGAGACCGGGTGCCGGGCGGGTCGGTGGGTGCGCGTGGGCGAGTTCTGGACCGTTCCCGGCTTCGCGACGGAGCGGATGGTCCTCTACCTCGCCACCGACCTGGTACCGGCCGATGAGGATCGGCTCGAGCCCGACGAGGACGAGGCGCTGGAGCTGGTCCGCGTGCCCTGGCGCGCCGCGCTCGCCGCGGCCGAGCGCGGCGAGATCGGCGACGCGAAGTCGCTCGTCGGGATCTTCTGGGTGGCGCGCCTCCTCGAATCAGGTGCGGCGCCCTGAGGAGCCGGCGCGAAGCTGCGCCCCGCCACGGGCGGCGTGGCGGAACCCCGGCCACGGCCGGTGTGGCACCCGCCGGCTAGGTCTGGCGTTCCACTCCGGTTCCCCCCAGACGGCGCAGGCCGCCCTGGTAGAGCCGGCTGTCCGGCGCAAGCGCGACGGCCAGGCGGAGGTGCGTGCGGGCAGCATCGGTGCGACCCAACCGCATGAGGACGCGACCCAGCGCGTAGTGGCCGTAATGCGAGGACGGGTCGACCTCGAGCAGTGCCTCGAACGTGTCCGCCGCCCGTTCCACCTGCCCGCTGATGAAGTAGGCCCGCCCGAGGGGCTCGAGGATCGACCCCCGGCCGGGCTCGAGGCGCACGGCCCGGGCGAGGACCACCGCGGCCTGGGCGTGGTGGCGCCGGGCGAGCAGCGCCTGGCCCCGCTGGAGCAGCTCGTAGGCGCTCTCCGGGTCGTCGGGGTGCTGAGCTCCGCTGTCGGCGTGCGTGCCCGCGTCCTCGTCCCCGGGCGGGGGGTCGGGTCGCGCGGGACCGCCGCGTGGGTGGTCGTCCATGCCGGCGATCCTGCCACGGATCGACGGAGGAGTCCTCCCTCGGGCCGGATCGCGCTGCTCAGGCGCGGGTCCGGGACCGGGCGCGGAGCGTCGCGAACGAGCGACAGACGACGGCCCGCTCCATGTCGTCGGCCGCCTCCGTGAGGAGCCGCCGCAGGCTCGGCAGCGAGGATCCCTCGGCGTCGGCAAGCGCCCGGGCCCGCTCCACGAGAGCGGCCTCGGGCCGGTAGGACGGGAAGAGGGCCGACACGTACGCCCGGACGAACGCGTGCTCGCGCTCCGCCGCGACGGCCGGCAGCGCACTGAAGAAGCGGTCCACGTAGGGCTCCAGGAGCCCGGCCTCGTGGGCGTGGTTGAAGCCCCGCATGGCCGCCTGCGTCAGGTGGAACGATCCGTAGCCCTCGCCGTGGATCCGCTCCCATGCCGCGGCCTTCACGGTGGGGTCGGGAGCACCGACCTCCGCCCGCACGACCTCACGGACGCCGCGGTCGGAGGGATCGGCCGCCCGCTCGGCCGCCAGGCGGTCCGTGGCGCCGGGCAGGCCGTGGGCCACGGCGAGCGCCGCGACGGACCAGCGCATCTCGCGGTCCACCCGGACCTCCGGCAGCCCCGGGACCCCGTCGACGGCCCGTCCTACCGCGACGACGTCAGCCGGCTCCGCCGCGGCCGCGATCGCGGCCCGCAGCCAGAGCGTGCGCAGGTCCCCGGTCGGCAACCCGTCCAGCGCTCCCAGCGCCACTGCCACGAAGCGGCGCGCCTCGTCCAGCCGGAGCTCCTCGGGCACGTAGCGCACGAGCGCGCCGCGCGCGGCGTCGAGCGCAGCCTGCACGATCTGGTCGTCCCTCTCCGCCGGGAGATGGGTCCGCACGAGCTCCAGGAGCTCCAGGGATGAGAAGCGTGCTCCCCGCACCATCTCCCACAGCGTCCCCCAGATGAGCTGGCGCAGGAGCGGGTCCGCCAGGCGGGGCAGGATGCGCGGCACGGCCGCCAGGGAGGCGGAATCCAGGAGCACGCGGGCATACCCGTGATCGCCGTGGTTCGGGAAGACGAGATCGGGCGCCGGGCGGCCGACGGCCTCGTCGATCCAGGCCTCCGCCCCATCCAGGCGCGCCGGGACCACCTCGACCTCCGCGGCCCCCTCGTCACCGGCCCGCACGAGCGCGACCGCGAGCGCATGCGGGCGGAGGGTCGGATGATCCTCCGGCGCCTCCTGGGTGAGCTGGAGGCGCTCGATCCGGCCGTCGCGAGCGGTCCAGGAGGCCTCGATCGTGTTGAGCGACGCGGCCTCCAGCCAGCGGCGGGACCAGTCGCCGAGGGAGCGCCCGGCTCCGGTCTCGAGCGCCGCGAGGAAGTCCGCCAGGGTCGCGTTGCCCCAGGCGTGGCGCCGGAAATAGGTGCGCAGGCCGGCCCGGAAGGCCTCGGGTCCGATCTCCGCCACGAGCTGCTTGATGACCGAGGCGCCCTTGCCGTAGGTGATGCCGTCGAAGTTGTAGAAGGTCGCATCGGTGTCCGGGACGACGCCCGAGATCGGGTGGGTCGTCGAGCGCGCGTCGGCCTGGTACCCCCAGCGCTTCATGTCTGCGTGGAAGGCGCGCCAGGCCCCGTCGAAGCGCGTCGCCTCGGCGAGGGCGAGGTGGGAGACGTACGTGGCAAAGCTCTCGTTGAGCCAGAGATCGTCCCACCAGCGCATCGTCGCGAGGTCACCGAACCACATGTGGGCGAGCTCGTGGAGCACCGTCTCGGCGCGCGTCAGGCGCTGCGTGTCGGTGGGTGAGTCGCGGTACACGTAGCTCTCGCTGAACGTGACGGCACCCACGTTCTCCATGGCCCCGGAGTTGAACTCCGGGACGAGGATCTGGTCGTACTTCGCGAAGGGGAAGGGGTGGTCGAACAGGGCGCTGTAGTAGTCGATCCCCTGCTTCGTCACCTCGAAGATCTCGTCCGGGTCGACAAAGCGCGCGAGCGAACGGCGACTCCAGATCCCGAGCGGCGTCCCCCGGTGGAGCGTCCGGACGCCTTCGTATGCCCCGGCGATCACCGCGACGAGATAGGTGGAGATCGGCGGCGTCGGCGCGAAACGGTGCTCCCGGCGCCCGTCGGGCAGCGGGACCGCGGAGGCGGGGAGCGCGTTGGCGATCACGACCCAATCCCCGGGCGCCCGGACCGTCAGCTCGTACGTGCCCTTCAGGTCCGGCTGGTCGAAGCAGGGAAAGAGCCGGTGCGCCTCGAACGGCTCGAAGTTCGAGTAGAGGTACTCCGCACCGTCCTCCGGGTCGACGAACTGGTGAAACCCGTCGCCGCCGTGGTCGAAGGCGTTCTCGTACGCGACCTCGACCTCGGTCATGGGGGCGAGCGCGGCGCCCGGCAGGAGGATCCGATGCTCCGGACGCTCTGCGCTGAGCTCGCGCCCGTTGACGACGAGGCGCTCGACCGTCCCACCCCGGAAGTCGAGGAAGAGGTCGCCCTCGCCTGTCACCGGGAAGCGCAGGCGTGCCAGCCCCCGGTAGGTGGAGCCGCCGGCGAGGAGGTCCAGCTCGAGCGTGGACGCGATCCGGCCGACGCGCCCGGCCCGGGCCGTCGCCTCGGCCCAGGTGAGGACGTCGGCGCGCGTCGGGCCGCTCAGGCGCCGCTCCGCCACGAGGACAGGTCCACCACCTTCAGTCTCGGGCTGGGGGTGACTCCCGGTATCCGGCCGCGCTTGGCGATCGGCCGCCCGTCGATCTCCTTGATGTCGCCCGTGAAGTCGACGGGGCTCGCCCCCGAGATGTAGCTTCCCACGGCAAAGCTGTCGGCGGGCGCCGTCTGCTCCTTGAAGTGGCGGATCCGTTCGGGCGTGAGGCCGCCGGAGACCACGATCCTCACGTGGCCGTGGCCCGCCTGATCCAGGCGGGCCCGGATCTCCTTGACGAGATCCGCCGTGACGCGACCTCGCTCCGACGGGGTGTCGAGGCGAATGCCGTACAGGCTCTCCCCGAGAGCGTCGGCGACGCGGAGTGCCTCCTCCGCCTCGTCCTTGAACGTGTCGACGAGGACGATCCGGGGCACGTCGGCCTCCAGGTCGCGATCGAACGCCTGCGCCGCCCGCAGGGTGTCGCCGAGGATGAGCACGAGCGAGTGGGGCATCGTCCCGGTGGGGTTGAGGTTCGCGAGCCGGGCCCCGGCGGGCGTGGAGGCACCGACGCAGCCGCCGACGATCGCCGCGTAGTCCAGCACGTCGGTGACGTCGGGGTGGACGTGGCGGGCCCCGAAGCTGATGACGGGCTGCGGGGAAGCCGCTTCGACGCACTCCCTCGCGGCCGTTGCCCAGCCAGTCGCCTGGGCCATCATGCCGAGGATCGCCGTCTCGTAGAGGCCGAACACGCGGTATCTGGCCCGGATCCGGAGGACGACCTCCTTCGGCGCGAAGAGGTCCCCGTCGTCGAGCCCCTCGACGAGCACCTCGCCGGGGTCGGCGTCCTGCAGCACGTGAGCCAGGAGGTTCTTCGCCTCGTCGATGCCGCACAGGACACCCTGACCCCGGCTGAAGATCTCCATCGCCACGATGGGGTCGAGGCCCTCCCGCTCGAGGATCCGGGTCGCGCGCGCGAAGTAGACGTCGGCCGACTCGCCGGACAGGATCTCGTGCGACGGGCGATGCGGCTGGAGCCTCATTCGGCGATCGTAGCAGGGCCGCGTCGGTCGGGAGACGCGAGATGCATGGACGCCGGGGCGGAATCAGGCCCAGGTCGGCTGGTCAGGCCGAGTCGGAGCGCTTCCCGCTGGCCGACGCGACGCCAACGCTCGGGCCGGCGGGCGCCGGGGACGCCTTCCGGTGGCTCCGCGGGCGTCCCTCGCGGCGGGTCACCGTGGCGCCCGACTCGATCGAGCGGCCCGTGAAATCGGATGCCCGGACGTCGGGGTCGATCCTCACGTTGCGCCCGATCCGCACGCCGCGAGGGATGATGGCGCGCTTGCCGACGATCGTGATGCCCGTGCTCAGGTGGCTCGGTGACGTCCGGTTTGCGATGCCGAGGTCGCTGCCCTCACCGACGATCGCGCCCGGGCCGACCGTGACCTCCTTGTCGAGGATCGCCCGGTCGATGACCGCGCCGGGCCGCACGACGGTGTCGAACATGAGGATCGAGTCGCGGACCACGGCACCCACGCCGACGACCACGCCCGGCGAGAGGACGGAGTTCACGACCATCCCCTCGACCTGGCAGCCGTGGCTGATCAGGCTGCGGTGGACCTGGGCGGTGGACCCGATCTTGGCCGGCGCCCGCTCCTCGGAGCGAGTGTGAATCAACCACTCCTTGTCGTACAGGTCCAGCTCCGGGCGATCCTCGAGGAGGGCCATGTTGGCCTCCCAGTAGCTGTGGATCGTCCCCACGTCCTGCCAGTACCCGTCGAAGCGGTAGCCGTAGACGCGCGCGCCGCCCTCGATCATCGCCGGGATCACGTCGGTCCCGAAGTCGGGATGGTCCGCATCGAGCCAGCTGTGGAGGGCCCGCTTGCTGAACACGTAGACACCCATGCTCGCGAGGTCGGACTTGGGTTGCTTCGGCTTCTCCTGCCACTCGGTGATCCGGCCCGACTCATCCATCGCCAGGATGCCCATCCGGGTGGCCTCGGCGAGCGGCACGCGACGAACCGCGATCGTCACGTCGGCGCGGCGCCGACGGTGGAAGCTCGTGAAGGGCGAGTAGTCCATCTTGTAGACGTGGTCGCCGGCGAGGACGACGACGGCGTCGCCGGGCGACTGGTCCACCACGGACATGTTCTGGAGGACCGCGTCCGCGGTTCCCCGGTACCACTCGCTCGTCTTCCCGCGCCCGATGTACGGCGGGAGGATCCGCACGCCGCCGACGCTGCGGTCGAGGTCCCAGGGTCGGCCCGAGCCGATGTGGTCGGAGAGAGAGCGCGGGTTGTACTGGGTCAGGACGGCCACGTTGTCAATGTCGGAGTTGACGCAGTTCGAGAGGGCGAAGTCGATGATCCGGAACTTCCCCCCGAACGGCACCGCCGGCTTCGCCCGCTTCTCCGAGAGGATGGAGAGCCGCGCGCCCTCGCCACCGGCCAGGATCACCGCAAAGGTCCGCTTCATCGACCGTCCTCGTGTGCCGGCGGGGGCAGGGTGGGAGGCGGGATGCCCGCATTCGATGCTACCACGGGGGATCGGCCCGACCCGGCTCCCGCGCGCCGCATGCCAGCGTCGGGGCACCGGGCGACGAGCGCGTCAGAGGAAGAGGCGCGGGTTGGCGAAGCTGCCGTTGGACATCACCGCCCAGTGGAGGTGCGGGCCGGTCGTCCGCCCGGTCATCCCGATGTAGGCGACGACCTGGCCGGCGGACACGTGCTCCCCGGCCAGGACGGCAGGGGGGCGGACGGCGTTGTCGACGTGGGCGTACCACGTCTGCAGCGACTCGCTGTGGGCGATGATGACGATCCACGCCTTGGGGTACGGGTCCCACGGGTTCGGGCCCGCGAAGACGACGACACCGTCGCCTGCGGCCCTGATCGGCGTGTACATCGGCGCGGCGAGGTCGATCCCCTGGTGGAAGTGGGCACAGCTGCCGACCGGAGGCTCCCACGAGAACCCGGTGCACCCGAACTCCTGGGTCAGCGTCCCGGCCATGGGCCAGCGCAGCGTCCCGTTGTACTGGGAAGGGATGTTCCCACGGCTGCGCTGCCGGGCAACGATCCTCTCGATCCGTCCCGCGAGCTTCTTCTGCGCCGCGAGGTTGCTGGCGATGGCAGCCTGCATGGCGCTCTTGCTCGACGCCATCTTGGCGAAGGCTGCGCGCTGGATCGCCAGCTGGCGCTCGGTCTCGTCCTGGAGCTCCGCCAGGCGCGCCCGAGCCTCGCGCAGGTCGCGCATCCGGGCGTCCAGCTGCTTCTTCTGGGCCAGGGTCACCGCCCGCAGCTCCTCCCGCGCTGACCGCGTGTCCACGAGGAGCGCCCGGAGCGCCGCGATGGTCCGCGCATCGGCCTCGATCCGGCTGGCCAGCTCCCGGTCCTGATCGCCGAGGTCGAGGTAGGAGCCGACGTCCTGGAGAAGGTCGGTGAACGTGCCGGCGGAGAGGAACGCCTGGACGATGGTCGTTCGGTCGGTCCGGTACGCCTCGCGGATCCGGGCGGCCAGGAGGTCTCGACGATCGCGCAGCTCCTGCGCCTTCTCCACCTGTTCCTCTTCGATCGCGACGACCTGGCGGTCGAGGAGCGCGACCTGCGCCACGAGGTCGTCGTAGATGGCCCGGACCTCGACGACGCGGGCCCCGATGCGCGAGATCCGCTCCCTGGTCTGGGCGAGGTTCGTGTTGATCCCGTTCAGCGCGGTCTGCGTGGACGCCATCTCCTGGGCGAGCCCGCCCTGGAGCTCCCTGAGGCGGCTGACCTCGGCACGCTGCTGCTTGACCTGCGCGGCAAGCGCCTTCTGGCGCGCCACGGCGTCGGATAGCTCGTCGCCGCGCGCGCTCGGCGGGCCGGCGAGCCCGACGAGCAGCGGGATCGCAAGGAAGGCCAGGACGAGCCGGCCCGCGCGCGCACCGGGTCGGCCCGGCAGGGCACGGCGGCTGCGCGGCGTCCATCCCGCAACGCGGGGCGTGGGGCGGCCCATCAAGCTGGCGACATCATCGTGCGAGCGGTGCTCCGTTGGGCGCTCCCGGGCGCCGTGGCGGTGTCCATCCCGCCGGTGGGTTCGCCGTCCGAAGTGGGCACGCCTCGGGACGACCCGGCTGGCGCGAATTCTACTCCTCGGCCGCCAACCCGCCAGCAGGACTCTCGGGTCAGCCGATGACGAGGACCGCCCAGTACGCCCCGAGGATGAGGAACGGCCCGAACGGGACGTACGTGCGCAGCGTGATCCGGCGCGCCGCGAGGAGCGCGACGAGCACGACACCGGCCACCAGGGCTCCCACGACGACGCCGGTCACGGCCCGCGTCAGGCCGGTCAGCAGCCCCACGGTGACGAGGAGCTTCAGGTCGCCGATGCCGATCGCCCCGGCCCCGAACGGGATCGCCACCACGAAAAGGAACGCGGGGATCGCGATCGCGGCGATGAGCGCCCCGGGCAGCGCGCCGAGGGGCACGAGCGGATTGAGCCCCAGGAGGCAGACGGCCAGCGCAATCGGGATCGCGGGAAGCGTGATGACGTCGGGGAGGAGCCGCTGATCGAGGTCGGTGGCGAGCAGGAGCGTGAGCGCGGCGAAGAATGCCCCGAAGAGCACGAGCGGCACCAGCTCGTCGAAGCGAAGGGCGAGCGCGCCGAGCGAGACGCCACCCAGGGCGACCACGACGACCGTGCGCCAGTCGACCGGACGCACCCAGCCGGCCGCGCGAGAGACTGCCCCGCCCTCGTCGACCTCGGCCTCGTGGACCGGCCAGCGGGCGCCGATCCGGTCGGCGGCGAAGCCCCAGGCGGCCCCGGCGATGCCCAGGACCACCGCGAGCAGGCGCTCGTCGACGATCAGGAACGTGAACGTCTCGGAGCCCATCGGGCGTCGCCGCCCCGCTACGCCGGGCCGGCCCCGGCCAGGGCGAGCTCCACGAGCGTGGCCGTCGACGAGCCCGTGGCGCCGCGGGCCGCCCATGGCAGGGCCTTGCGGAAGTAGGCCGTTCCGGCGATGTCGAGGTGGACCCAGGGGACCGTGACGAACTGGCGCAGGAAGAGGGCGCTGCGGATGAGGCCCCCCTCGGCCGAGGACCCGACGTTCGACATGTCCGCGTACCAGCTGTCCATCTCGGCCCAGTACTCCTCGATGAGCGGCATCTGCCAGAGGCGCTCGCCGGCGCGGTCCGCCGCGGCGGCGACCTGGTCGTACCAGGCCTGCGGCGCCCCGAAGCCGCCGGCGACGAGGTGACCCAGGGCGCGGCCCACGGCGCCGGTGAGGGTGGCGACATCGACCACGTGGGTGGCTCCAAGGCGCTCCGCGTAGGTCATGGCGTCACCCAGGATGAGGCGCCCTTCGGCGTCGGTGTTGATGACGTCGACCGTCTTCCCGTTGAGCGCGGTCACGATGTCGCCCGGCCGCGTCGAGTGCGGGCCGGGCATGTTCTCGACCGCTGGCGCCACGGCGAGGAGCGGCGTTCCGGGGGCCAGGCGCGCCACGGTCGCGACGGCCGCGAGCACGGTGCAGGCACCCGTCTTGTCCATCTTCATCTCCTCCATCCTCTCGGAGGGCTTGATGGAGATGCCGCCTGAATCGAAGCAGACGCCCTTCCCGACGAGGGCGAGGTGGCGCCCGAGGGCGTCCTTCTCACCCTCCCGTCCCGAGCGCAGGACGATCATTCGCGGGGGGTTGGCGCTCCCGCGCCCGACCGCCAGGAACATGCCCATGCCGAGCTCCGCAGCCCGGACTTCGTCGACGACGTCGACCCACAGGCCGTGTGCGGCGGCGATGGCGCGGGCCTCTTCGGCAAGGACCTCGGGACTGACGTCGTTCGCCGCCCGGTTGGCGAGCCGCCGGGTGAGGTTCGTCCCCTCCCCGATCACGACGCCCCGCGCCGCGGCTGCCGCGAGCGCCGTCCGATCCGCACCGGGCGCGACGAGGATCAGCTCGTCGAGGGCCGGGGGCGACGCGTCCGGCGCGGCCCGGTAGATGGCGGCGGGGTCGAAGCCGCCCTCCACGACGCCGCGTGCCAGGAGCTCCGCCGCGATCTCGGGCCCCCCCTCGATCGCGCCGCCGAGATCGCCGAGCCAGACGGCCAGGCGCCGCACCTCGCGCCCGGCGAGCCGGCGCTCGATCGTGGCCCCGATATGGACGACCGTCTCGCGATCGACCTCGGTGAGCGGTCCCGTCCCGACGACGAGAAGACGCCCGGCCGCGAGGTCGCCGGCCCCGGCGAGAGCCGTGGCGTAGCGCTTCCCGGAGACCTCGCCGAACGTGACGAGGGAACGCAGCTCCCCGCCGCTCCGGCGGTCGACTTCGCCGCACGGACCGTCGAGGTCGGATTCGCCGGCGAGGGGGATGGCGAGGACGTCGGCGGCGACGTCCCAGGGCTGATCGGTGACGACGCGCAGCTGCATGCGAACAACGGCTCCCGTGAGACTGCGGCGCCGCGGGCCCGGCGCCCGGCCGGACGCTCGCCCAAGTCTAGCCGCGGTCAGGGAACCGGGATGGGCGTGCCGGCGAGCGGGGCCGCGGCGAGCGACGCGGCCTCGAGGAGCCGGCCGCGCGCGTCCTCGATCGTGATCACGGCCTGGTTGAGCCCGCCGCGGGCGACGTCCCCCAGGATCACCACGAGCGCCCGTGCGTCGGGGGGCAGGAGGTCCTTGGCCGTCCGCTCCCGGGCGGCCGCCTCGCGGACCGCGTCGGTGACCCGCTCACCGGACTCCCGGAGGGCGCCCCACAGGTCGCGCAGGGCGTCGTCGTAGGCCGCGTTGCGGGCAATCCATGTGTCGAGGGTCGCCACGTCGACGGTTGCCGCCAGCCGGTCGCGGATCGTGCGTGCCGATGCCAGCTCCGCGCTCGCGTCGTCGATGCGAGCGATGGCCTCATCGTACGTGCCGGCGCCCCCCAGCTGGATCGCGGCGCCTGCGATCTCGTCGTGCGCCAGCAGGTGCCGAGTCAGCTCGGTGGCCGGCACGACTCCCCCGGCCAGCCGCTCCCAGGCGGCCCGGATCGGCTCGACCGCGGGGAGGGCCGACCGGAGGGCCTCGAAGCGGGCGATCGTGACGGGGGAGTAGCGCATGGCCCGGTCCGAGGCGGTCAGCGGGCTCGCCGCGAAGCGCGTCGCGAGGCGCGCGGCGGCGGCGTCGATGGCGTCGAGCTGCAGCGTGCCGGCGCCGATGTCGGCCTCGAGCTCGGCGCTGTTGCGGGCCACGAGGGCGGCCAGCGCGGACCGGCCGTCGTCGCCGAGGACTCCCACGGCACCGATGAGGTCCGCCAGCTCATCGGATGCCGCGTCGAGGTCGGGCGCGACCGTGCCGTCGGCCGACGACGTGAGCTCCGGTCGCCCCGCTCCGCCGGGGAGGTGGTCGAGCGCCTCCACGATCCCCGCCGCGCCAAGGGCGATGACGATCGCCGCGGCCAGCCAGGCCAGCACGATGGCGTTGCGGCGCACGCTACCTCCCGGCCCGCCTACGTGGCGGGCGTCGGCTCCTGGCGCTTCCCCGGGTTGCGCAGGTACAGGAGCTCGCCCTCCATTGTGCGCGGAACGAAGCCGAAGGCGCGCTGGACGCCGTCGTGCGGGCCCACGTTGTCGAGCGCCAGCTGGCGGAGCTGGTCGGTGGCGACGGGGAAGAAGCGCA
Source organism: uncultured Chloroflexia bacterium (assembly GCA_963698595.1). Lineage (GTDB taxonomy): Bacteria > Chloroflexota > Limnocylindria > Limnocylindrales > CSP1-4 > CTSoil-043. Next base: position 73,527 of record CAVORL010000006.1, on the reverse strand, counting down.
GGCGCAGGGACTCGGCCATCCACGCCACCAGCCCGATGAGGGGGACCGGCACGGGGATGACCAGGCGGCGCTTCCCGAGGGCTCGCGCCACCTCGAGGGTGATCTCGCGGTACGTCCAGGTGCGCGGGCCGCCGAGCTCGTAGGCACGGCCGATCGTCTCCGGCCTCTCCACCGAGAGGCGGGCGCACAGCGCCAGGTCGCCGACATGGAGCGGCTGGAAGCGGCTCTTCCCGTCGCCCGGCACGGGCACGAGCGGCAGCGGGATCCGGACGAGGTCGGCCACGATGTTGAAGAACCCGTCCCGCGGCCCGAACAGCAGCGACGGCTTCAGGATCGTCCAGTCGAGGCCGCTCGCGCGGACGGCCTGCTCCGCTCGCGCCTTGCTCTTGGCGTAGTGCAGGTTCTCGCGATCCTCCACGCCGAGGGCGCCGAGGTGGACGATCCGTCGCACGCCCGCTTCCTGCATTGCGGCGAGCAGGTTCCGCGTGCCGCCCAGGTTGACACCCAGGAGGTCCTTCCCCCCGTTCCAGTCGCGCGCGATGGCGACGAGGTGAACCACCGCGTCGACGCCGGCGAGCGCGGCTGAGAGGGTCGACGGGTCGAGGACATCGCCCACACGGAGCTCCACCCGGGCCGCCTGCTCGGCGGGAAGGCGGCGCACGACCGTCTCCCCGGCCTTCGGGGTGCGGACGAGCGCGACGACGCGGTGGCCCGCGCCGCTGAGCTCGGGGATGACGTGGCTGCCGACGAAGCCGGAGGCGCCGCTGACGAGGACGGTGGACATGGGTCGGTGCATCCCCCGGGCGGGATCCGGCGGCAGGGGCCGGCAGGGCGAGGTGCCGCCATTGTGCGGCAATCTCTCCTGGTGGTGCGGCCCGGGCGTGCCGCCGGATGGGCGGACTACGCTCCCGGGGCGTCGTGGCGCCGCGCCGCCGTCTCCGCCAGCCGCTCCAGCGCCGCCGCGAGCTCCGCGGCGTCGGCGACAAGCGCGACCGGGCGCCCGTCCGCGGGAAGGACCTCCGCCTGGGCCCGGGTCGTCACTCCGGTGAGCACGAGGACGCAGGGGATGCCGAGGCCGTTTGCCGCTGCCAGGTCGGTGGCAATCCCGTCGCCGATCATGACGGCGTCGTCCCGCGCCAGCCCCTCGCCGGCGGCCCGGATCGCGAGCTCCAGCAGGAGCGGCGCCGGCTTCCCGATCGAGATGGGCGTGACCTGCGACCCGGCCTCGATGGCGGCGACGATCGACCCCGCACCCGGCCGGCCCCCCCGTTCCGTCGGATAGATCGGGTCACGGTTCGTTGCCACGAACCGTGCACCCTGGTGCACGCAGTCGACCGCCACGGCCAGCTTCTGGTAGGTGAACTGGGGGTCCAGGCCCACCACGACCGCGTCGGGTCGCCCGGCCGCCTCCCACCCGTCGATGCCCTCGCGCGCCTGGCGCGACGCCGCATGCGCCGCGACCACGACATCGAGCCCCGCATCGCGACACTCGCGCTCGAGGCCGCCGGCGCCGACGACGAGGACGCGACGCACGGGCGGGTGGAGCCGCGGGTCGGCCAGGTACAGTGCCGTCGCCCGCGCCGAGCTCACGACGCGGTCGGCCGTGACGGGCGCCCCCATGCCGCCGAGACGGGTCACGTAGTCGGCCCGGTAGTGCATCGAGTTGTTCGTGACGTAGACGACCGTGTCACCGCGCGCGGCGCGGTCGGCGAGGACGGCTGCCACGCCGGGGATCGGCGCGGCACCGCGGTAGACGACACCGTCGAGATCGACGAGGAGGAGCATCGGGCGAATCGTAGCCCGGACTGCGCGGCGACGTACCATCACCCCATGCCCCGCTCCGCAACGGACCCGCTCGCCGGCGCCACGCGCCTCCTCATCGACGGGACCAACCTGCTCCACGCCCTTGACCGCGCCGGGGGCCCGCTGCCGGCGGCGGCGGTGATCGGGCGCCTGCGCGCGTTCGTGCCGGCCGGCGTGAGCGTCATGCTCGTGCTCGACGGCTCGCCACCGCCCGGCGGCATCAACCGCCGCCTCACGTCCGGGATCGAGGTGCGCTACTCCGGGCGGCGCTCGGCCGACGCCCTTCTCGTTCACCTCGTCGGCGCGGCCGCGGAGGGCACGCTCGTCGTGACGGACGACATTGCCCTCGCGGGCAGCCTGCGGGCGGCGGGCTCCCGGACTGCCCGGACCGCGTGGATCGCCGGACGGCTCTCGCGGCAGCGCCTGGCGGCGCCGGCCGCCGGACGGCCCACGTCGCCACGTGCGCCGGACGACGATACCGGGCCCGACGACGCGGGGCGACGCTGGAAGCCCGGACGCGGCGCCACGAAGAAGCGAGGCAACCCGAAGCGCGGCCATCGGCCCGCCTGAGGCCCGCGCCGCGCGTGACGCGGGCCCGCCCGCAGGGGCCTGTGCCACCGCACGGAAAGCCCGAGGCCGCCCGGCGCAACACGCCGGCCGGAGCCGTGGCCGCGTGGCACCCTACAGGCCAGCGTCCCGGCGCAGCGTCAGCCGCGGAGGTCTCCCGTGAAACAGCTCAAGGTGCTCCTCGTGGGCGTCGGCACGGTCGGCGAGGCGATCGCGAAGCTCAGCGCCGACACGCCGTGGCTCGAGCGGATGGTCCTGGCCGACTACGACATCGAGCGGGCCCGGCTCGTCCAGTCGCGGCTCGGGGGCGGGCCGGCCGATGCCCCGGCCACCGCACGCTTCCCCGCCGCCGTCGTCGATGCCGCGAAGCCGGAGCTCGTGACCCAGCTCGCCCGCGAGCATGGCGTCGACATCGTGGTCAACGGGGCGGACCCGCGCTTCGTCCCCTCGATCTTCGACGGCGCCTTCGCCGCCGGAGCCGACTACCTGGACATGGCCGTCAGCCTGTCGGAACCTCACCCCACGACCCCGTTCACGACGCCCGGCGTCAAGCTCGGCGACTACCAGTTCCCGCAGCACGAGGCCTGGCGAGCCGCCGGGCGGCTGGCGATCCTCGGCCTGGGCATGGACCCGGGCCTCACCGACGTGTTCGCGGCGTACGCGGGCAAGCACCTGTTCGACGAGATCGACGAGCTGCACGTTCGGGATGGTGGCGACCTGCACATCGAGGGCTACGCGTTCGCGACCGTCTTCAGCATCTGGACGACGATCGAGGAGTGCCTCAACCCGCCGCTCATCTGGGACGTCGCTCGCGGCGGCCACTACACGACGGAGCCGTTCTCGGGCCCCGAGGCGTTCGTCTTCCCGGAGGGGATCGGCCCCATCGAATGCGTCAACGTCGAGCATGAGGAAGTCGTCCTCATGCCGCGCGGGATACCGGCCGTCAAGAAGGCCACCTTCAAGTACGCCCTCGGCTCCGACTTCATCAACATCCTCAGGGTCCTCCACGCGGTCGGCCTCGACTCCACGAAGCCCATCCGGGTGGGCGGCGTCGAGGTCGCCCCGCGCGATGTCGTCACGGCTCTCACGCCCGACCCCGCGAAGGTCGGCGAGCGGATGAAGGGCCGGGCGATCGTCGGGACGTGGGCGATCGGCCGCAAGGACGGCGCGCCGCGCGAGGTGTACCTGTACCAGAAGACCGTCGGCGAGGAGTCGTGGGCGAGCTTCGGTCTGCAGGCCGTCGCCCTGCAGACCGGCTTCAACCCGGTGCTTGCCCTGGAGCTTCTGGCCCGCGGCGACTGGGGCGGGGCCGGGGTCTACGTCCCGGAGCAGCTGGATCCCGACCCGTACATGGCCGCCATGGACCGCTGGGGGATTCACTGGGCCATCGAGGAGCGCGAGCCGGGGGCGCACGTCCCGACCTGAGATCGGTGATGGCCGGGCTCGCCGGCAGGATCGGCCGGCGGCTCTCGTCCCTCTTCCGGTGGACCGGTTATTCGAACATCCGTGCGGTATGATGCCCGTCCCCACCGCGCGTGCGGGGGCCGCCACCGGCGCCGAACCGGCCGTGCACGCAGGTCCGCCGGGCGTCCACGGGGTGCCGGCCGGCTGTCGACGCGTCGTGCCGCCGGACCATCTCGTCCACAACATGTAGTTGTTGGTCCACCCAAAGCACCACAACATGTTGTGGTTTGGCGTTGACGCGACACCCTTCCCGCGATACAGTTCTGGGACCGCCTTCCGGACGGACAGGCCCTTGTCGGGGACCTTCGGCGGAGGGTCGGGGGAACGCCTGGCGGGGCAACCGCCGCGCCGCGGATCGCGTGGGAGCGACAGGGGCGCAGGTGCACCGAACCGGTGAATTGGGCCCACGCCCGGCTCGTCGGACGGGAGGAGCACGCGGATGGAGGGGCGGGCGGACCGCCACGAGCAGGGCGGCGCGCGTCGCGCCGCGGGCAGGGACCGGGACCAGGGCGGCGAGCCGCCCTCCCGGAAGAGGAGCACACGCAGCATGGCCCGAGTCGTCCACGACGTCGTCCCCGTCTTCCCCCAGGACGCCAAGCCCGCCAAGGCCCGCAAGGCCGCGTCCGGCGCGGCGCGCGCCGCCGGCGTGCCGCACGGGAGCGCCGAGGCCGTCACGGCGCGGACCGAGGCCGCCTTCGCCGATGCCGCGGCCATCCGAGCGCGCGCGGATGAGGCCTCTGCGGCCGCCATGGCCGCCCTCCGCTTCACCGGGGAGGGCAACCGCGGGCTCACCTTCGAGCGGCTCTGGACCCGGCCCGGCGTCCACCCCTACGACGAGACCTTGTGGGAGATCCGGACCGCGGCGATCGGGAACGAGTCCGGCAAGCTCGTCTTCGAGCAGAAGGACGTGGAGGTCCCGGCCGCCTGGAGCCAGCTCGCGACGAACGTCGTCGTCAGCAAGTACTTCCGGGGCCACCTCAACACGCCCGAGCGGGAGACGAGCGTCCGCCAGCTCATCGACCGGGTGGTCCTCGCGATCGCGGCCTGGGCGGAGACCCAGCGCTACTTCGCGACGCGCGACGATCTCGAGGCCTTCACCGCCGAGCTGACGCACCTCCTCGTGAACCAGAAGATGAGCTTCAACTCGCCGGTCTGGTTCAACGTCGGGATCGAGGCCAAGCCGCAGTGCTCGGCGTGCTTCATCAACTCCGTGCAGGACTCGATGAGCAGCATCATGGACCTCGCGAAGACCGAGGCGATGCTCTTCAAGTTCGGCTCCGGTGCCGGCTCCAACCTCTCCCCGATCCGTTCCTCGCGCGAGAAGATGGCCGGTGGCGGGACGGCGTCCGGACCCGTCAGCTTCATGAAGGGCTACGACTCCTTCGCGGGCGTCGTCAAGTCGGGCGGCAAGACCCGCCGCGCGGCGAAGATGGTGATCCTCGACGCGGGCCATCCCGACATCCTCGACTTCATCGACAGCAAGAAGCTCGAGGAGCAGAAGGCATGGGCCCTCATCGAGCAGGGCTATGACCCGTCGTTCACCGGCGAGGCCTACGCCAGCGTCTTCTTCCAGAACGCGAACCACTCCGTCCGCGTGACCGACGAGTTCATGCGCGCCGTCGAGACCGACGGCGAGTGGACCACCCACGCAGTCGTCGGCGGGGCGCCAATGGACACCCACCACGCCCGCGAGATCTTCCGCCGCATGGCGGAGGCCGCCCATGTCTGCGGCGATCCCGGCATCCAGTACGACACCACGATCAACGCGTGGAACCCGGTCTCCGCCTCGGATCGCCAGTACGCGACCAACCCGTGCTCCGAGTTCAGCTTCCTGAACGACACCTCCTGCAACCTGGCGTCGGTCAACCTCATGAAGTTCGTGGGCGAGGACGGCGAGCTCGACATCGACGCCTACCGGCATGCCTGCCGCGTGACGATCACCGCGCAGGAGATCCTCGTCGACAACGCGAGCTACCCGACGCCGAAGATCGAGGAGAACAGCCACCGCTTCCGGCCGCTGGGTCTCGGCTACGCCAACCTCGGCGCGCTCCTCATGAGCCGCGGCCTCGCCTACGACTCGCCGGAGGGTCAGGCCTACGCCGCCGCCCTCACCTCGATCATGACCGCCGAGGCGTACCGCCAGAGCGCCGTCATCGCCCGTGACCACGGCGGCCCCTTCATCGAGTTCGAGAAGAACCGCGAGCCGTTCATGCACGTGATCGGCATGCACCGCGACGCGGCCCGCGGGATCCCCTCCGACGCGGTCCCCGCCCCGCTCCTGGCCACGGCCCGCGAGCTGTGGCACGAGACCTATGAGCTCGGCGAGCAGCACGGCTACCGCAACGCGCAGACCACCCTGCTGGCCCCGACGGGCACGATCGCGTTCATGATGGACTGCGACACCACGGGCATAGAGCCCGACATCGCGCTCGTCAAGTACAAGAAGCTCGTCGGCGAGGGCTACCTCAAGATCGTCAACAACACGGTCCCGGGCGCCCTCCGCGAGCTCGGGTACACCTCGACCCAGGTCGAGGAGATCGTGGCCTTCATCGATGAGCGCGAGACGATCGAGGGGGCGCCGGGCCTCCGGCCCGGGCACCTCAGCGTCTTCGACTGCGCCTTCAAGCCGCGCAACGGCACCCGCTCCATCCTGCCGATGGGCCACGTCCGGATGATGGCGGCGGTCCAGCCGTTCCTCTCGGGTGCCATCAGCAAGACGGTCAACATGCCGGAGACGGCGACGGTCGAGGAGATCGAGCAGATCTACCTGGAGGGCTGGCGGCTCGGTCTCAAGGCGATCGCGATCTACCGCGACAACAGCAAGCGAAGCCAGCCGCTCAGCACCAGCAGGCTCAAGACGGACGACGAGACGAAGGAGGCGAGCGAGCTCGTGGCGGAGCTCCGGAAGCAGCTCTCCGTGGCCCAGGAGGAGGCGGTCAAGCCGCATCGCCACCGGCTCCCGGCCGAGCGGACCGCGGTGACCCACAAGTTCGAGATCTCCGGCCACGAGGGATACATCACCGTCGGCCTCTACCCCGACGGCCAGCCGGGCGAGATCTTCCTCAAGATGGCCAAGGAGGGGTCCACGGTCTCCGGACTCATGGACACCGTCGCCACCGCGATCAGCCTCGCCCTCCAGTACGGCGTGCCGCTGCGGGACCTGGTGAACAAGTTCGCCCACGTCCGCTTCGAGCCGTCGGGGTTCACCGGGAACAGCGAGATCCCGATCGCGAAGTCCGTCGTGGACTACATCTTCCGCTGGCTCGGCAGCCGCTTCCTGGGCGGCGACGAGCGTGCCGCGCTGGGGATCCAGGACCGCGGCAACATCGTCCCGGCCGCCCCGTTCGCCTTCGGCAGCCCGGCCACGGCCTACGCCCCCGAGGCGGAGGAGGGTCCGCTGGCAGTCGATGAGGCGACCGCGCCCCCCGCGGTCGACGCCTCGGCGGAGCCCCCGGCCCCCAGGGCCACGGCGGTTGCCACCGCCCCCGCAAAGGCCGAGCCGCCGGCACCGAGCGGCAGGATCGACGTGACCGTCGTGAAGCCGGCGAAGAACGGCCACGCCAACGGCAACGGAAACGGGAGGACGACCGCCGCGAGCGCGGTGGCAGCCTCGCTGGGCGCGGAACGGACCGCCTTCACGATCCAGGAGGACGCCCCGTCCTGCATGGACTGCGGCTCGATCATGGTCCGCAACGGCAGCTGCTACAAGTGCCTCAACTGCGGCTCCACGAGCGGCTGCAGCTGATCCTCACGGGCCCGCCCGGTCGGGATCCGGCCAGCGCCGCGGCGTGCCGCGTTCAGCCGCCGACCTGGTGCCGTCCCGGTGGCCGGCCCGGTTGGTCCGAGTGCGACGCCGTGCATTCACGCGGCGGGAACGCCCGGCGTAGGATTCCGTGATGGTGAAACCACGCCGCGTCGGAATCCTCACCGCGGGCGGCGACAGCCCCGGCCTCAACGCGGCGATCCGCGGCTTCGGCAAGGCCGCGATCAGCACACATGGGATGGAGCTCGTCGGGTTCCGCGACGGGTTCCGCGGCCTGGCGGAGAACCGGTCGGTCCACCTCGACACGACGACGCTCTCCAACATCCTGACGGTCGGCGGCACGATCCTCGGCACCAGCCGCGACAAGCCCCACAGGATGCTCGTCGAGGGCGAGGTCCGGGACATGACCGACGCGATCGCGGCGACCGTCAGGGAGGCCGGCCTGGACGCGGTCGTCTGCCTGGGGGGCGGGGGCACGGCCAAGAACGCCCTCCGGCTCCAGCGGGCCGGCCTGAACGTCCTGACGATCCCCAAGACGATCGACAACGACCTCGCGGCGACCGACGCGACGATCGGCTACGCGACCGCCCTGGAGATCGCGACGGACGCGATCGACCGGCTGCACAGCACGGCCCACAGCCACCACCGGATCATCGTCACCGAGGTGATGGGGCACCGGGCGGGCTGGCTGGCGCTCGGCGCGGGGCTCGCCGGCGGCGCCGACGTCATCCTCATCCCGGAGATCCCCTACCAGGTCGCGAGCGTCGCCTCCGCGATCAAGGACCGGGTCCGGCGGGGCACGAACTTCAGCATCGTGGCGGTGGCCGAGGGAGCTCGCAGCGTCGAGGACGCCGCCGCATTGGGTGCGGCCCAGGGGCGGGCCGACCGGGCCGACGACCCGGCGGAGAAGGAGGCGGCGCGCGCCGAGATCGCGCTCCTGGAGAGCCAGCACCTGGGGAACACGCTCCGCCTGGCCCATGAGCTGGAGCAGTTGACCGGCCTCGAGTCGCGCCTCTCCATCCTGGGCTACATCCAGCGAGGCGGGACGCCATCTCCCGTCGACCGGCTTCTCGCGACTCGCCTGGGGAGCGCCGCCGCGGACCTCGTGGCGGCCGGCAGGTACGGCGTCATGGTGGCCGCTCGGGGTGACGGAACCAGGGCGGTGGCCCTCAACGAGGTGGCCGGGCACCGGAAGACGGTCCCGGTCGACCACTCCTGGATCGCGACCGCCCGGCACGTCGGGACCTGTCTGGGCGATTGACCCCCATGGGCGCCGCCGAGCCAGCCCGACCACTCCGGATCCGGCCAAGGTCCGGGCTCGCCTGCGCCACGCCCGACGCGCTCGCTGAGGCCCGACCCGGACCCTCCGGCGGGCACGCCCACATTCGGGCGCCTCGCCCCTCGCCAGCGGGCAGCGCCCGGCCTACCCTCGACAGCATGCAGGTGATCCCGGTCCCCGGCGGCGTGCCCATCCATTCATGGGCTCCCGCTGTCGAGCCCTCGGCGCTGGACCAGGCAATCAATCTCGCACGGCTGCCGTTCGCCATCGACCACGTGGCACTCATGCCGGACGTCCACGCCGGCTACGGGATGCCGATCGGCGGCGTCCTCTTCGCCGAGGCCGCGGTCGTCCCGTACGCGATCGGCGTCGACATCGGCTGCGGAGTCTCCCTCGCCGAGACCGACCTCACGGTCGCCTCCCTGGGACGGCGCGGCCTGCGGGCGGTGCTCGAGGCGATCGAGGGGGCGGTGCCGACCGGGACGAGGAGCCAGCCGCGGCCCGTCGACCACGGGCGCGCCGAGCTGGAGATCGGCCTCGAGCGGCCGCCCTCGATCGAGCCCGCATGGTGGGCGCGGGGGATCGACCAGCTGGGCACGCTGGGATCCGGGAATCACTTCGTCGAAGTCCAGCGAGACGCCGACGGGCAGGTCTGCGTGATGCTCCACTCCGGCTCGCGGAGCCTGGGCAAGGCGATCTGCGACGCGTTCCAGCGGCGGGCCCTGGCCGGCAACCTCGCGCGCGGCGACCCGCTCCCCCACCGCGAGCTTGCCTACCTGCGGGAGGGCTCTCCCGAGTTCGAGGCCTACTGGGCCTCCATGACGTACGCCCGGCGGTTTGCCGAGGTGAACCGCTCGCGGATGCTCGACGCCGTCGAGCGGGCCTTCGGGGCGCACACCCGCATCGGCCGTTTCGCGCGCACGGTCGACATCCACCACAACGACGCTGCCCGCGAGACACATGTCGTGGCCGGCACACCGCGGACGGGGTTCGTCCATCGCAAGGGCGCCGTCCGCGCCCGAGCCGGCGAGCCGGTGCTCGTGCCGGGCAGCATGGAGACCGCCTCCTACGTCGGCGTCGGGCTCGGGAACGCCGCCGCGTTCGAGACCTGCCAGCACGGGGCGGGCCGCGCGATGAGCCGGACGGCGGCCCGGAAGGCGCGAGCGCCGGCGACCGTCCTCGACGCCATGTGTGCCGCGGGCATCGTCCTGCTGGCCGGCGATCGGCGCGCCGTTGCCGAGGAGGGCGGGTTCGCCTACAAGGACATCGAGGCGGTGATGGCGGCCTCGGCCGACCTGGTCCGGCCGGTCCGCCGCCTGGCCCCGCTGGGCGTGGTGAAGGGTTGAGGCGGGGTCACGTCCCGCGGCCCCGCGGCCCCGCGGGGACACTCCCGACGGAGTCGGCCCGTACACTCCACCCGATGCTTCGGACCGTCACCGCGACTCGCTACGTCACGCCGTTCCGCGAAGGCGGCTCCCTCCCCGGCCTGTGCGAGGCGGACGACGACGGCCTCTACGTCGTCAAGTTCCATGGCGCAGGCCAGGGCCCCAAGGCGCTCGTCGCCGAGGTGATCGTCGGCGAGCTGGCCCGGGCGCTGGGCCTGCCCGTGCCCGAGCAGGTGCTCGTCGAGCTCGACTCGCGTTTCGCGGCCGGTGAGCCCCACTGGGAGGTGAAGGAGCTCCTGGATCGATCCCCGGGGACCAACCTCGGCGTCGACTTCCTGCCGGGGGCACTCGGTTTCGCGCCCGCGGTCGGGCCCGCGCCGGATCCCGAGCTCGCTGCCGCCTTCGTGTGGCTCGACGCGCTCACGCTCAATGTCGACCGGACACCGCGCAATCCGAACCTTCTCGTCTGGCACCGCCGGCTCCACGGGATCGACCACGGCGCAGCGCTGTACGTGCACCACCGCTGGGCCGACGCGACCCGCGATCCGGCGCATTCCTCGCGCCCGTTCCCGCAGGTCCGCGACCACGTGCTGCTGCCGTTCGCCGGCTCGATCGAGGAGGCCGATGCCCGCCTCGCGCCGCTCGTCAGCGACGACCTCCTGGGCCAGCTTGTCGACGCCGTCCCCGACGCGTGGCTCGACGGGGATCCGACCTTCGCCTCGGTGGCGGACAATCGACGGGCCTACGTCGACTACCTGCGGGCACGGCTGGATGCCCCGCGGGCATTCGTGGAGGAGGCAGAGCGTGCCCGCACCGGCGCCTGATCCCGCGCTCCACCCCTTCGCGTACGCCATCGTGCGCGTCGTGCCGCGCGTCGACCGCGGCGAATCGATGAACGCCGGGATCGTCCTGCTCTGCCGGCCGAAGCGGTTCCTCGGGGCGCGCGTCGCCCTCGACGAGGCGCGCCTTCAGGCCCTTGACCCAACCTGCTGCCCGGCGGACGTCTGGTCGCACCTCGACGCGATCGAGAAGATCGCGGCCGGCAACCCGGCCGGAGGGCCGATCGCCGCCCTTGCGCAGCCGGAGCGCTATCACTGGCTCGTGGCGCCCTCGTCGACGATCATCCAGCCGTCGGAGGCGCACACTGGCCTCACGGCAGACCCGGCGGCGATGCTGGACCACCTCTTCGCCACGCTCGTCGTCCCGGTGGCATCGCCTGGGGACGAGCACCCGTGAGACAACCTCGCCTCGGTGCGGGAAGGAGCTGGACATGACCTGGGAACGCGCCGAGGAGGCCGCCCGGCCCGTGCTGAAGTGCCCGCTCTGCGGCGGGACCCAGTTCGACCAGCAGAAGGGCCGCATGGACTCGCGCTGGGGCATCACGAGCCACAAGCTCGTGCTGAGGATCTGCAAGGGCTGCGGGCTCGTGCTGCAGTTCTCTGCCGGCCGCGGGATCTTCGACTTCGACTGACCGGCCCCGCGCCCTCCGCGTCGTTGCCTTGCGCGGCCGGCCGCGCTCGCGCCTCCGGACGACAGCGCGGACCGAGGGCACCGACCGTAACCACGGGCACGGCCGCGGCAGCCAACCGCGACGCTGCGCGTCCGATCGGGCGGGCTTGGCGCACGCATGACCAGGTCGGGGTCCTCTCCACCCCGGGCGGCCCGCGTCGCCGGTGGGGGCCGCGGTCGCCCCTGCGGGGTGCGACCGCCACTGCGGCCCCCCCCGGGGGATCCGGTCATCAGCGCGTCACGCTCGACTTGCTACGATCCCGGTAGCCGCACGGAGCACACCCTTGGGCATCCTCGACATCCTGTTCGCCGACAACACCAAGCAGACCCTCCCCTCCCCCGCCGACGCCCTTCCCGGGCGGGACGAGCCGATGGCCGTCCCGGACCGGCACACGGTCCTTGGCACGCCGCTCGCCGGCCCGCTCCCCGACGGCGCGCAGGAGGCCGTCTTTGGCCTGGGCTGCTTCTGGGGCGCCGAGAAGACCTTCTGGCAGACGCCTGGCGTGATCTCGAGCTCCGTCGGCTACGCCGGCGGCTTCACCCCGAATCCCACCTACGAGGAGGTCTGCTCGGGGCGGACCGGCCACGCGGAGGTGGTCCGCGTCGTCTTCGACCCGGCGCTCGTCACCTACGCCGAGCTGCTCCGCGTCTTCTGGGAGCATCACGACCCCACCCAGGGGATGCGCCAGGGCAATGACCGCGGGACCCAGTACCGCTCCGTGATCCAGGTCTTCGACGCCGGACAGCGCGCGACGGCCGCAGCCTCACGCGACGCGTACCAGGCGAGCCTGACGGCGGCCGGCCACGGGGCGATCACGACGGAGATCGCCGACGCGACCCCCTTCTACTACGCCGAGGACTACCACCAGCAGTACCTCGACAAGAACCCGAACGGCTACTGCCCGGACCACGGGACGGGCGTGGCCTGCCCGGTCGGGCTGGGAGTGCGATCCGCTGCCGACTAGACTTGGCTGGTGGAACCCGAGGAGCTGCTCGCCGGCAATCCGGTCGCCCTTGCGGTCTTCGAGCGTGTCCACTCGGCGCTCGAGGCCCTTGGACCGGTCGAGGTCCGCACATCGAAGAGCCAAGTTGCCTTCCATCGCTTGCGCGGCTTCGCCTATCTCTGGGTCCCTGGGCAATACCTCAAGCATCCCGGAGCGGACGTGGTCCTCTCGTTCGCACTCGGCCGGCGCGCTGAGTCGCAGCGGTTCAAGGAGATCGTCCACCCATCACCGAAGCACTGGATGCACCACCTGGAGATCCAGGGCGTCAACGATGTCGATGACCAGGTGGTCGACTGGCTTCGAGAGGCGGCCGAACTGGCGACCTGAAGCCCGCGGTCGATCAGTCATACCTTCGTCCGCGAGGAACCCGAACGGCTACTGCCCGGACCACGGGACGGGCGTGGCCTGCCCGGTCGGTGGGGGGATCGAGGCTCGCGGACATCGTTCGTGTCGATCCTCGCGCTCCCGGTTTCGGCGCATAATGCCGCAGGTTTGAGCCGCTAGATCACGTGCAGCGAAGCACGACCTCGCGGCCCAAGCGAGGGGGGGCGAGGGGCCATGGCGAGATTCGCGCAGAGCGTCATCATTGATCGGCCGGTCGAGGAGGTCTTCGCATTCCTGGCCAGACTGGAGAACGAAACCCTCTGGCAACAAGGCCTGATCGAGGCGAAGGTGACCTCCGATGGGCCGATCGGCGTGGGCTCGACGGGTGAGGAGGTGCGATCCTCCATGGGCCGGCGTGTCACGACAGCCTGGACGGTGACCGCCTGGGAACCTGACCGACGGTTCGCCTTCAAGGTCACCAAACCCGTCCCGTTCACGGCTGCGTACGACTTCGCGACGGTCCCAGGGGGCACGCGGGTCGAGATCACGGCCGAACCGACCGGGTTCAGCCGTCTGCTCTGGCCGCTCATCGCCGGCACCGGACGGAAGCAGTACGAAACTGACTTCGCGAAACTCAAGCAGGTCCTCGAGGCCCAGCCCTAGCGGCGCCGCTGAGTCGAGGCCCGGACCTCAGGACCGATCAGTCGGACATTCGCCAGCAAGGAACCCGAACGGCTACTGCCCGGACCACGGGACGGGCGTGGCCTGCCCGGTCGGGCTGGGCCGCGACCCCGAGGTCCCACGCTGACCGTTGTTGCACACATCGTCGGGCCTCCCGGGAGGCCGACCGCTATCCGTCGTACCATCGCGCGGATGCACGACTGGAGGAAGCCCTGATGCCGTGGTGGAAGAAGTCGGCGGAGAAGGAGGACGAGAACTTCCATACGCGGGGGGCGACCGAGTACTCGCGAGGGATGAACGAGTACTCGCGGGGCAACCTGGGGCGGGCGTTGAGCTTCTTCAACCTGGACCTGGAAGTGCGACCGGGCGGAACGGAGACGCTGTACCACCGGGGGCTGTGCTACGCGGAGCTGGGCGAGCTGGAGCGGGCGAAGCCCGACTTTGCCGCGGTGATCCGCTCCAGCGCCGACCGGCGGCTGGTGCGAGACGCGGCATTCAACCTCGGCCGGGCCTGCGAGCCGACGTCGGATGCCCTCGCCGTCGAGGCGTACGGACAGGCGCTCGAGATCGACCCCGGCTACTCGATGGCACTCTGCAATCGTGGCGGAGCGCTGCTTCGCCTCTCGGAGTCGGAACCGTCTCGCGAGGCGCGCACCGCCCTCCTCGAGCGCGCCCTGGCCGATTCTGACGCGGCGCTCGCCGTCGATGACTCGGAGGCAATCGCGCACTGGAACCGTGCCACCGCCTGCACCCGGCTCGAGCGTCCCGACGAAGCCGTTCCGGCGCTCGAGGCGTTCGTCCGCCTTGCCGACGCGAGCGATCCGCGCGTGAACACGGCCCAGGACGCCATCCGGAGCTTCCAGGGGGCCGGCTCCGGAACCGAGTAGCGCGTGAGCGGCCGCGAGATCGTTCGGCGCCGCCTGGCGATGCCCGTTCGCCGGCTCATGGGGCGAGGCGCTGGAGCGTCCGGGCGGGACGGGGCATCATGACCCCCGTCGAGCCCTACGCCTTCCAGGCTCGCCTCGCTCGCCGCCTGCTCACCTGGGCCCTGGCCAGCGTTGCCGGAGGGGCCGCGCTGGCCGTCGCCGGCGCGGCCACCGGGAACCCCTTCCTCCGGGCATTCGGCTCCCAGACGATCGGGTGGGGCGCGATCGACGCCGGCCTCGCCGTCGCAGGACGAGCACGGGCGGCGCGGCTGATCGCACATCCGCCCGTCGACCCGGATGACCTCGCCCGTGAAGCGGCCCGCACGCGGCGCGTGCTCGCGGTCAACGCGGGGCTCGACGTCGCCTATATCGCGACCGGGCTTGCGGTGGCGGCCGGGAGGGGCCGACGCAGCCCGACGGCCTGCGGGCACGGCCTCGCCACCATCGTCCAGGGCGCGTTCCTGCTGGCCTTCGACGCCGTCCACGCGGCCCGCGTGCCGGCGCGGTCCACGAACGCCGCCGGAGTCGCGGGCTCGGCACCTGCTCCCGCGCGGGAGTCCTAGTCGCCCTTCGCTGCCCGTTGGCTCGCCTTCCAGGCGCGCTTCTGCTCCTGGTAGCGGGCAAGCGCCTCGGCCGAGTCGACGTCGGCCAGGGTCGGGTACGACGGCGCGACCGCCTCCCAGCCGGGCGGCCGAACGCCGAACTGCTTCGCAAGCAGCCCGACGAGCGTCGCCGCCTTCAGCGTGCCGATCCCGGGCAGGGAGCGCAGCCGCGCCTCGAGGTCGGCGCCGTCGCGGGCATCGCTCCAGGCGCGCGCGGCATCCCCGTCGAACTCGCGCGCCACGACGGCACACAGCTCCTGGACACGGGTCGCCATGGCGGCCGGGAAGCGGTGAAGCGCCGGACGCTCGCGGAAGGCCTCCTCGAGGGCTTCCGGTTCGATCGCGGCGATTGCCGCGGGATCGAGCGTGCCGATCCGACGGCGCAGCTCCAGGGGGCCGGCGAAGGCCTTCTGGACGGTCACCTGCTGGTCGAGCGCGAACCCGATGAGGAGAGCGAGCGGATCGGCGGCGAGGAGAGCGTCCGCCTCCGGGTCACCGGTGAACGGCAGGCTGGCGGGGAGTGGTGGGGATGACATCGTCAGGATGGTAGCGCGCGGCGGCGTCCCACCTCGCCGGCCGTCGCCGGCCGGGGCGCGCGGGTCAGGCGGGTACGAGGACGCGGAGGGCGCCCGGGTCCACCTCGGCCGCAAGGTGCGTCGCGCCGAGGACGTCACCGTCGACCTCGACGAGCTCGCCGTGGGCCGCCACGATCTCGACGCGGCGGGCGACGAACCTGGCGCCATACGGGCCGATGGCCGTGTGGATCCCTCGACCAAGCAGGAGCTCGAGCGCCGCGCGCGAGCCCCCCACCGCCCCGCGGCCGCGAGCCACCAGCACGTCGAACACCCCGTCGTCGGGGACGAGCGGCAGGCGCGGCCGGAGAAGCCCGGGGACGAGCTCGCCGGCATTCGCGACGAGGACGGCAAGGGCGTCCGTCTCATGAACGACACCGTCGACGATCAGGCGAACGTCGAACGGCCGGATCCGCGCCGCGACGGCGGTCGCCGTGGCGAAGTACGCGGCGATCCCCAGCCGGCGCTTGCGGCGCTCCGTCGTCGCCGCCATCACCCGGGCGTCGAAGCCGACGCCGGCCGCGACGATGAATGGAACGTGCAGCTCGCGATCGGGGCCGAGCCACGCCCGGCCGAGGTCGATCCGACGCTCGCGGGCGGTGGCGAGCGCGGCTGTGGCGCGGGCAGGCCGGCGGGGGATGCCGAGCGCCGCCGCGAGGAGGTTGCCGGTGCCGCCCGGGACGATCCCGAGCGCAGTGCCGGTGCCGGCCACAACGCTCGCGACGACCCGGACGCTCCCGTCGCCGCCGGCGACGACGATCAGCGGCGCGCCGGCGGCCACGGCTTCGGTCGCGGCCGCCCGTCCGGCGCCCGCAGAGACGGCGACCTGCACGTCGGGGGCGACGCCGGTCCGGGCACGGATCGCCTCGGCCGCCGCGGCGACCAATGGCCCGCGTCGTGCCGCGTCGCCGAGTCGCGACGCGCCCGCGGCGACGAGCAGGAGTGGCGGGGCGGCGCGGGACCCGGTCATGCAACCTCCGTCGCGAAGCCTAGCGTCCGCCAAGAAGCGTCGGGACGGCCCGCGGGGCGCGGGCCGGAGGCCTCTGCCGGTCCACGATCCGGGGCTGCATGCTGTCCATCCAGGACCGCCCGGCAGGAGCCCCGATGCGCCCGCCCTGCGTGCTCGTTGCCTACGCCAGTCGCCACAGCTCCACGGCCGAGATCGCCGCCGCCACCTGGACGCGGTCGATTGCCGCTGACCTGCTGGCGATGCACACCGCTGACGGCCGTGGCGAGCAGCCGGTTCCAGGGAGTGACGCACCAACCCTGCGACAACGCTCGGGAAGCCCGATCATGGCCCGATCACGCGTGGCGCGAGAGGTGATGTATGACCAGTACCGCACGGCACCAGCGAGGAGCGCTCGTCATCGGCGTCGGGCTGATCCTTCTCGGTGCGGCAGCCCTCCTCGTGCAGCTCGGCGACGTGCGCCTCGAGTGGCCCGCGTGGATCATCCTCCCCGGCGTTGCCCTGCTCGTCGGCGCCTTCGCGGTGGGTGGCTCCGGCGGCACCGGGATGGCATCCGTGGGCGGCATCGTGACGATGGTGGGAATCGTCCTGGCGGCCCAGGAGACCTACGGCCTCTACCAGACCTGGGCGTATGCCTGGGCGCTCGTCGCCCCCGGCGGCGTCGGCCTGGGCCTGGCGCTCTACGGCCTGCTGGCGCGCCGCGCCGACGATCTCCGCGGCGGGCTGAGCGCGCTCGCGGTCGGGATCGTGATCTTCCTCGTCGGCTTCCTCTTCTTCGAGGGGGTCGTCAACCTGTCCGACGGGCGCTTCTCGGAGCTCACCGACCTGGCCGTGCCGCTGCTCCTCGTCGGGATCGGGGTGATCGTCCTCGTCGGGGCCCTCATCCCCGGCCCCTGGCGGCGACCACCTGCCCACCCCGCGGGTCCGGCCGGATTGGCAACGCCGGTTTCCGAGCGCCTCGATCTCGGCCTTGACGGCACGCCCGACGCCGAGGTGATGGTGACGTTCGGCGCCGGGCGTCTCGCCATCGCTCAGGCCGCCCCGGGGATGCTCGTCGACGGAACCTGCGAGGGAGGCGTGAAGGCGGAGCGGGGCGCGCCGGGGAGGGTGCGCCTCTCACCCCCCGCCCCGTCGAACCTCTCGTGGAACCGTGCCCCGTACACCTGGCGCATCGGGCTCACCGGCGAGGTGCCGCTCAGCCTGCGCGTCGAGACGGGGGCCGCGGACAGCGAGCTCGACCTGTCGGCCCTGCGCCTCGGGGAGCTGCGCCTGCGCACGGGGGCAAGCGACACCCGAATCACGCTCCCGGCCGCCGCCGGCTTCACCCACGTGGACGCCGAGGGGGGTGCCGCCGCAATCCGCTTCCGCGTCCCCGACGGCGTGGCGGCCCGCATCCGGACCACCATCGCCCTGGGCTCCAGCGACGTCGACACCGCCCGGTTCCCGCGCACCCCGGCCGGCGACGCGTGGCAGTCGCCCGACTACGAGACGGCGGCGAACCGCGTGGAGATCGGGGTCCGCGGCGGCGTCGGCAGCGTCTCCGTCCGCTGAGCCGCAGCGGTCCCCGGCGGCGGCAGCAGGCCACCCCCGCGCCATGAGAGCGCTCGTCGTCGACGTTCCCGGGCCGGTCGACGCCGAGCCCGGCCCGCTGCGCCTCGCGGAGGTGCCCAATCCGGATCCGGGGCAGGGCGAGCTCGTGATCCGGGTCGCGGCGTGCGCCGTCTGCCGGACGGATCTCCAGCTCGTGGCGGGCGACCTCGCTCCCCACCGTCTCCCGACGATCCCCGGTCACCAGGTCGTGGGCCGGGTCGAGGCCTGTGGGCCCGGCGTCGACGGCTGGGAGCTCGGGGCGCGGGCGGCCGTCGGCTGGCTGGCAGGAGCGTGCGGGACGTGCGCGGCGTGCCGGTCGGGCCGCGAGAACCTCTGCGCGGATGCGACCTTCACCGGATGGGACCGTGACGGCGGGTTCGCCGAGCGGATCGCAGTGCGGGCGGAATTCGCACTCCCCGTCCCAGACGGCTTCGACGACGTGGCTGCCGCGCCCCTCCTCTGCGGCGGCGTCATCGGGTACCGCGCGCTCGTCGTCTCGGGGATCCGCCCCGGGGGCCACCTCGGGCTGTACGGCTTCGGGGCGTCGGCTTCGCTGGCGATCCAGGTCGCCCGCGCCTGGGACTGCACGGTCCACGTCGCCACCCGCTCCGCCCGCGAGCGCGAGCGCGCTCTGGCGCTGGGTGCGGCGACCGTCGGCGGCTACGACGACGCGCCACCGGGTCCCCTCGACGCAGCCGTGACGTTCGCACCGGCCGGGAGCGTCGTGGTGGCGGCGCTGCGGGCCCTGGGTCGGGGCGGAACCGTCGCAGTCAACGCCATCCATCTCGACGGCGTCCCGGCGTTCGCGTACGACGATCTCTGGTGGGAGCGTGGGCTGCGAAGCGTGGCGAACTACACCCGCGAGGACGCACGCGCCTTCCTCGCCCTCGCCGCGAGCATCCCGATCCGCACGGCGGTCGAGGTTCTCCCGCTCGACGCGGGCGGGAGCGCACTTCGGCGCCTCGCCGCGGGGTCGCCGGAGGGCACCGCCGTCCTCGTGCCCTGACCCACGAAGCAGACCGGCGGCCCGCGGCGCCCCCGGGGCGCCGGGCCGCGGCCACTCACTCGAATTCGCGGTGGCGGACCACGGCGAGGACGAGGGTCGACGCGTAGAGCAGCGTGAGGGAGAGGAACGGCCAACTGATGCGCAGGCCGAGCGGGAAGAGCGTCACGACCGCAAAGAGGAGGAGGACGGCGACCACGAGCGGCCAGAACCGCCGCGCCAGCACGAGGCCCCCCAGCAGGAAGTGAACCGTCGCGAGCACGAGCCCTGCCGGCACGATGACGAGGAAGAACGCGAAGACGGTGTTGTTCGTGCCGGACCAGCCCGGCGCGTCGACGAGCCCCATGTTGGCGGCAACAACGAGGAACGTGGCCGGCAGCAGGATCACGATGATGAGCAGACCGAGGCTGCCGAGCATGCGGCCGCAGGCAGTCAGCAGCGCCGAGCGTTCCTCCTCGGATCGCGCCTGCCCGTCGTCGCGCTCTTCGTTGCTTGCCATCTCGATCGCTCCTGCGGTCCATCGTGTCAGGAGGCGAGGATACCGCGCAGGCTGCCCCAGGGCCCTTGGCACGCTGTTGGGCGGCCGGGACTGGCAGGCGGGTTGCGCTCGATCGACGACCGGGACCCGGAGCTCGAACGCCGGACGGCCCTCGCGGCGCTCGCCCGGCGCTGACTCAGTAGGGCTCCGGGATGAACGTCTGGTCCTCCATCGGCGGCCGGACGTACCCGGTGTCCTTCTGGCGCGGCGGGAGC
Organism: uncultured Chloroflexia bacterium; assembly: GCA_963698595.1. Lineage (GTDB taxonomy): Bacteria > Chloroflexota > Limnocylindria > Limnocylindrales > CSP1-4 > CTSoil-043. The sequence goes on along the minus strand of CAVORL010000006.1, from coordinate 53,335 downwards.
ACGATCGGCTCCGGGGTCAGGTCCTCGTACGGCACGATCGACAGCAGGTGGCTGATGACGTTCAGGCGGGCGCGCCGCTTGTTGTCGGAGCGAACCACCCACCAGGGCGCCTGCTTGATGTCCGTGTGGGCGAACATCTCGTCCTTGGCCTTGCTGTAGTCCATCCAGCGCGAGCGGCTCTCGACATCCATGGGCGAGAGCTTCCAGCGCTTGGTCGGATCGCCGAGGCGGTCCTGGAAGCGGCGCTCCTGCTCGGCGTCCGACACGCTGAACCAGTACTTGATGAGGATGATCCCGCTCCGCACGAGCATCCGCTCGAACTCGGGGCAGGAGCGCAGGAACTCCTGGTACTCGTCCTCTGAGCAGAACCCCATGACGCGCTCGACGCCGGCGCGGTTGTACCAGCTCCGGTCCAGCAGGACGATCTCGCCGGCGGCCGGCAGGTGGGCAACGTAGCGCTGGAAGTACCACTGGGATTTCTCGCGCTCGGTCGGCGCCGGCAGCGCCACGACGCGCGCGTAGCGCGGGTTCAGGGGCTCCACGATCCTCTTGATCGCGCCGCCCTTTCCGGCCGCGTCCCGGCCCTCGAAGATGGCGACCACCTTGAGGCCCTGGGCCTTGATCCACTCCTCCCACTTCACGAGCTCGACGTTGAGCCGGCGCAGCTCGGCCCCGTACGCCTTGGCCGACATCCGGGCGCTTCCCGCCTCGTCGAGCGGGGTGACCCCGCCGGCGTCCAGCGCCGCTGCCGGGATCCACAGCGCATCCCGCTCCGGGCGGCGATTGCGCCCCTCGCGCCCGCCGGCGGCACCGCGCGCCGGCGGGTTGTCGGCCCCGCCGCTCTGCGCCTGCTCACGCGGCGCGGTCCTCCGGCTGCGTGTCCCGGCCTCCGGCTTTCGCTTCGCCATGTTCGCCTCCTCGCCGGCCCGCGAGCAGCGGCTGGCCTCGCGTGCTGCATCGATTATGCTGCGCAGCGGTGACATTCGATACTCTCGGCCTGTCGGCCGATCTTCTCCGCGCGGTCGCTGACGAAGGCTTCACCGCGCCAACGCCCATCCAGGTCCAGGCGATCCCTCTCATCCTCGAGGGCCGCGACCTCATGGGCGCCGCCCAAACCGGCACCGGCAAGACGGCCGCCTTCGTCCTTCCGATCTTCGAGCGCCTCAGGCCGTACGCCAACGCGTCGTTCTCGCCGGCGCGTCACCCCGTGCGGGCGCTGGTCCTGACCCCGACGCGGGAGCTCGCGATGCAGGTGGCGGAGATGGCCGCCGCGTACGGCCGCCACGTCGCCCTCCGGTCGGCCGTGGTCTTCGGCGGCGTGCCGCTGGACCCCCAGATCAAGGAGCTGCGAGCGGGCGTCGAGCTGCTCGTGGCGACCCCGGGCCGCCTCCTCGACCTCGTGGGGCAGCGGGCCGCCAACCTGGGCCAGGTGGAGATCCTCGTCCTCGACGAGGGCGACCGGATGCTCGACATGGGCTTCATCCCCGACATCCGGCGGATCCTGGATCTCCTCCCGAATCGCCGCCAGACGCTTCTCTTCTCGGCCACGTTCTCCGACGAGATCCGGCGCCTTTCGAAGGAGTTCCTCGCGAACCCGGCGACCGTGGAGGTCGCGGCGCGTAACGCAACGGCGCCGGACGTGCGCCAGGTGCTCTACCCCGTGGACCGCGAGCTCAAGACCGCCCTGCTGGAGTTCCTCCTGGTCGAGCACGACCTCCGCCAGGTCCTCGTCTTCACCCGCACGAAGGTCGCCGCGCGCCGGACTGCCTCCGAGCTCGAACGCCACGGCTTTGCCGCCACCGCGATCCACTCCGACCGAACCCAGGCGGAGCGGATCCGCGCGCTCGCCGACTTCAAGTCGGGCGAGGTGGAGATCCTCGTCGCGACGGACGTGGCATCACGCGGGCTCGACATCGAGGAGCTGCCGGTCGTTGTGAACTTCGAGCTCCCGACGAAGGCCGAGGACTACATCCACCGGATCGGCAGGACGGGACGCGCCGGCGCCAGCGGGATCGCGATCAGCCTGGCCTGCCCCGATGAGGTCGACCTGCTGCGGGCAATCCAGCAGCTCCTTCGGCGATCGATCCCGGTCGAGGTCCTGGACGACTTCTTGCCCGACCCGGCGACACCCCCGCGCCCGATCCACGCCCGCGGTGGCGACAGCATCCCGCTCCACCAGCACAAGCCCGGCCGGGTGCGCCACCGGCGCTGACCGCCCCGCGGAGCGCGTGGACGCGGCCACCGACGCGGTCTGGGGCTACCAGCCGGGCGTCGTGACCTCCGGCCCCTCACGGCGCGGCGTGTGGCATGCCGCCGGCCCCGGCGAGCGCCGGTACCATGAATGGGGCCAGCAGGCCAGTCCCGTTCGTTCGTCGGGATTCCCGAGGGGAGCGCCACGTCATGTCCCGTCCGCGCCGTATCGGCATCCTCACCGGGGGCGGCGACGTCCCCGGCCTCAACTCCGTGATCAAGAGCGTCGTCTATCGCTCCACCGAGCTGGGCTTCGAGGTCATCGGCCTGCGCCGAGGCTGGGAAGCCCTGACCCACATGCGCCCGGGCCCCGACCTCGACCCGGACTACGCGCGGCCGCTCGACCGCGTCAACACCCGGACGATCGACCGGACGGGTGGGACCGCGCTCCACTCGAGCCGCACGAACCCCAAGAGGATGCGGGCCGGGAAGCTGCCAGCTGTCGTGCCGGCCGACCGGCTCGCCTCGCTGGAGACGTCCGAGGGGACCTACGACTTCACGCCGGTCGTCCTCGAGAACCTCGAGCGCCTCGACATCCACACGCTCGTCTCGATCGGCGGCGACGACACGCTTTCCTACTCGAAGGTGCTCGCCGACGCCGGCGTCCAGATCGTCGCGATCCCCAAGACGATGGACAACGACGTCAAGGGGACCGAGTACTGCATCGGGTTCTCCACGGCGGTCACGCGGGCGAAGGACGCCATCAACCGCCAGCGGACGACGCTCGGCTCGCACGAGCGGATCGGGGTCTTCCGGATCTTCGGCCGCAACGCCGGCTTCACGGCGCTCTACACCGCGTACGTCACCTCGTCACGCTGCGTGATCCCCGAGGTGCACTTCGACCTCGAGCACCTGGTGGACGTCCTCGTCGAGGACCGGCGCAACAACCCGAGCCGCTACTCCTTCGTGATCGCGTCCGAGGGCGCGCTCCCCGTGGGCCTGGAGCTCCGCGAGGTCGGCGACGCCGACGCGTACGGCCACCGCCACAAGGCCAGCATCGGCGAGTTCCTGGCGAACGAGATCAAGCGTCGGACGGGCATCGAGACGGTCGACTCCGAGCTGACCTACGACCTTCGCTCGGGCGACCCGGACGCCCTCGACCAGATGGTGGGCATCACGTACGCCAACGTGGCGATGGAGCTCGTCGTCCAGGGCAGGACAGGGCAGATGACCGCGATCCGCGACGGCCGCTACGGGTACTGCCCCATCCCCGAGCCGGGGGCCCGCACGGTCGACGTCGAGCGCTTCTACAACGCCGATCGGTACCGGCCGGTCTACACGGACAGGATCGGGCTGCCGATCATGCTGACCCAGCCCGTTTCCTGACAACCACGACCTCCGCCGCGGGGCCGCTCACCGGCGGGCCGTGGGCCCGACAGGGGCGCCGCCGGGCGGCAGGGCACTTGCCGCCCGGCGAGCGCCCCCATCAGCGGAACGCGTCGAGGCCGGGGGCCGCGGCGCGGGCGGCGCGGCGCCGCTCGACGTACATCCGCTCCTCCGCGGTCCGGAGGGCGGTGTCGAGCTCGCCTACGGCGCTGGGGCTCGCCCAGCCGATCGAGACGTGGAGCGCCACCGCGCCGGCTTCGAGCCAGCGCTCGCACTCGCCCCGGACGCGCTCGACGTAGTTGATGGCCTGGATCTCGTCGGTCTCGGGGAGCATCACGAGGAAGCGGCCGCCGCCGACGTGGGCCACTCGATCCGTGCGCCGGGCGTTGCGGCGCATCGCATCGCCGACCGCGGCGAGAACGCGGCTGCCCGCGTCCGACCCGAACCGGCCCTCGAAGCGGAGCAGACCGTCGAGCTCGGCGACCACCACGCCGACGGGCCGCCGGTAGCGCACGTAGCGGGCGCTCTCCTCGGCGATGGCCCGTTCCCACGCCGCCCGCGAGTCGAGGCCCGTGGCCTCGTCGTAATACGGGTCGGCCGGGACGGATCCCTCGGGTCCGGGCTGGGCCGGATGGACCGGATGGGCTGGATGGGCGGAGCAGCCGCGACCGGTGCCGACGGGGCGACCGGTGCGGGGGCCGGAGCGGGGGCGGGAAGGGGGGCTGGCTCGGGGGCGGCCGGTTCGGCTGCCATGACCGGCTCTGCGGCAGGTCCGGCGACGGATGGGGCGCGCGGGGCGTCGAAGGTGGCGGCCTCCCGCCTGCGGGGCGACATCGAGAGGAACCCCTGGATGATGTCCTCCTCGCGGGGGTCGTGGAGGCGGCGCGCCGCCTCCAGGCGTTCGGCCGCCGTGACGGCGGGACCCTGGTCGGGAGGGGGCTCCGAGGAGGATGATGCGGCGTTCGCGGGCTCCCCCCCGCCCCCGAAGGCGGGCTCCGGCGGCAAGCTGGGTTCGGGCTCGACCGGCGGCTCGGGCTCGGCCCGACTGGCCGCGAGGACCGCCGGAAGGACGGGAATATGCGTCGCTGACGCCGGTGGCCATGCGACCGCCGCGGCTTCCTGCGGCACGCGGGGTGGGGCCGGCTCTCCGGACCGGGCAGCCGGCCGCGCCTCACCCCGCCCCCGACGCGCGATGAGTGCCCCGACCAGGAGCAGGAGGATCGCGAGCCCGGTGACGATGAGGGCGACGAGGACGTAGGTCAGCTGATCTGGCGACACGAGGATCCTTCGCTCTTCCTGGCAACGCTCCACGCCGGCAGTGCCCACGCCGACCGCCTCACGCGACCATGGCCACTCTACACGCGGAGTACCCCCGATTGGGACTGCCGCGGGGGCCCGGACGACCATCTTCCGGTGCCCTCGGACACCGAGCGTGGGGTGCGGTGGGTTGCGGTGCTGTCGGGCTGGCGGCGACCCCTGCCGCTGCCCTGCGGACGCGTCCGCAGGCGGTCCGTCACCGTGCCCGGTACTCTGTCCGGGTTGCGGGCCTCCTGCGGCCCGGCCCACCGCCACGGGGACCCCATGACCGACGACGCTGCCACGGATCGCGAGCCCACCACCCCCGCCCCCGTGCCCGGGACCGGGGCCGCCGAGCCTGTCCCGGCGCCCGGGGCGCCCGGCGGCGGGCCCGCGGCCGAGACGGAGCCGGTCGAGGTCGCCCCGGTGCGCACCGGCCGCGGGCCGGCCGGCATCGCGGGATACGTTGGCGCCGCCGTCCTGGGCATCGTCGTGGGTGCCGCCGGGCTCGGCCTCGCGACCGGCGCCGTTGGTGGAGGGGCATCACCCAGCCCGTCCCCGACGTCCGCTCTCGTGGCCGGGGAAGACAGCGTGGGCAGCCCGGACGCACCCGTGACCATCGAGGTCTGGACGGACTACCAGTGCCCGTTCTGCAAGCTCGAGGAGTCCCTGTTCGGCGGCGCCGTGGAACGCGAGTACGTGATGCCGGGAGTTGCCCGCATCGTCTACCGCGACTTCGCCTTCCTCGGCCCGGAGTCGACCGCTGCCGCAGTGGCCGCCCGATGCGCCGGCCGCCAGGAGCCGGCAGCCCAGCTGCGCTACCACGACGCCCTCTACGCCTTCCAACAGGGCGAGAACCAGGGGCAATTCGTCAGGGACAACCTCGTCCAGATTGCGACGATCGCGGGGGTCCCCGACGCCGACGCGTTCCTGGCCTGCCTTGACGATCCGGCAATCGCCCAGGCCGTCGCCGAGGAAACGACCGCGGGACGCAATGCCGGGATCGATTCGACACCCACGCTGCGCCTGCAGGGTCCCGGCGGCGAGCGCCTGCTGCGCGGCTTCAGCCAAGAGTGGCCGCTGCTGCGCGACGCCATCGAGGCGGTCCGGACCCCGCTCGCGCCGGGAGCCTCCGGATCGCCGGGCGGCTCGGCCCCGCCGACGCAGTCGCCGGGAGCCTCCGCTAGCCCGGCACCGTAGCGACGTCGTCAGCTGGGGGCGGCGAGGTCGCGCCTCGAGAAGACCCAGAGGCCGCATGAACCTGCGGCAGCGGTGATCCCGGCCAGCACGGCCAGGTCGGTCGGGCCGGCACTGCCCGCCATGATCTCGGCGGGCTGGAAGTAGTGGAAGATGGACCACGGGCGCAGGCCGGCCATGTCCGGCCAGAGGGCGCCCAGGATCTCCACCGCGTACGAGACGATGGCTGCCGCCAGCACCAGCCCCAGGGCAGGCGCGACCCGATCGAACGAGGCAGAGGCGGCGAGCGCCAGCGCGCCCAGGGTCGCGTAGAGGACCACCGCGTTGCCCCACGCCAGGAGCAGCCGGCCCTGGTCGAGCTCGGAGGCCACGTCGAAGAGCACGGCCCCGGCGACGATGCCGACGACGTTCGCGGCGAGGGCGGTGCCGACGAAGACCCACGTAGCGACGAGCGCCGTGGCGTACACGCGGCGTCGCGAGACGGGTCGCGCGAGGAGGACCTCGAGGGTGCCACGCTGGCGCTCCCCCGCCAGCGCCCCGATCGGGTGGCCGATCGCCAGGATCGCGACGAGGGCGATGGGAATCGGGTGGACGAACCCCATGGCGACCGACCCGTCGAGCGTGAAGACGTTCCCGCCGCTGAGGGCGGCGAAGGCATCGAACAGCTCGCCGAAGTAGCCGCCTTCGACGAGCTGGCGGAAGGTGACCCCGAACGTCGCGTAGATCACCGGCAGCAGGAAGCCCCACACTGCGAGGCCGAGCGCCACCGCCAGCAGCCGCCAGCGGGCAGCCCCGAGTGTTCGCCGGAACAGAACGCCGCTCATGCGGTGCCCTCGCCCGGGGTTCCGCCCGGCGCGTCCGGCGCGTCCGGACGGCCGCCCTCCGCGTAGTGCTCCAGGAACGCCTCCTCGAGGCGGGCCGGCTCGATGGTCAGGTCGCTCACCTCCGAGCTCGCGACCGCCGCGAGGAATGGCCGGACGTCACCCTCCAGCCGGCAGCGCAGGAGCCCGTCCGCGATCTCGACGTCGGAGATGCCGGGCACGCCGGCGAGGACCGGCGACGGCCCCGCGAAGCGCATGGCCACCGAGCGGCGGCGCCGGGCGAGGAGGGTCCCGATCTCCTCGAGGTCAACGAGCCGACCGCGGCGCACGATGGCCACCCTGTCGCAGACGCGCTCGACCTCGGACAGCACGTGCGACGAGAGGAAGATCGTCCGGCCGGCCGCGCGCAGCTCGTCGAGGATCTCGTAGAACGCGTGCTGCATCAGCGGGTCGAGGCCCTCCGAGGGCTCGTCGAGGACGGCCAGCTCCGGATCGTGCTGCAACGCCTGCACGATCCCGAGCTTCTGGCGCATCCCCCGGCTGTAGTCGCGGACCGGACGGGCGAGGTCCCGGGCGGACAGCTGCAGGGCGTCCACCAGCCGCGCCCGCCGGCTCGCAGGTCTCCCGTAGAACGCCCCGAGGTAGGCGAGGAGCTCGTCACCCGTCATCGCATCGTAGAGGGCGATGCCGCCGGGCAGGTACCCGCAGCGGCCGCGGATGGCCACCCCGTCGGCCTGAGCGTCGAGACCGAGGACCCGGGAGCTGCCAGACGTGGGGCGCAGGTAACCGAGAAGGAGCCGGATGCAGGTCGTCTTGCCAGACCCGTTTGGGCCCAGGAAGCCGAACACCTCGCCCGGCCGCACCGCGAGGTCGACGCCCTCGAGGGCGGAGATCACGGTCGCCGTCCCCCCCAACCGGGCCCGCAGGCCGCCCGCCCGGTAGTGCTTCGTCAGCCCGCTCGTCTCGATCACGCTCACGGAGCACAGGCTACACGGGCGCACGCAACCCGCCGGTGATCGAGGATGATCTTCCCGATGACCGCCGCGCCCGGCCTCACGCCGCCCCCGATGATCGCCGCGCCACTCCGCACGCCGGCCTGCGGCCTCTCGGAGGCGGAGGCTGCAGCCCGGCAGGCGCGCGGCGAGGGCAACGAGTACCGGCCGCCCACGTCGCGCACGTACTGGGAGATCTTCCGCCAGAACGCCTACCTCGGGATCAACGGGATCCTCATCGCGGTGTCGCTGCTCCTCGTGGTCTTCGGGCTGCACGTGGAGGCGGCGCTCACCGCCGGGCCCGTCATCGGCAACATCCTGATCGGTGTCGTGCAGGAAACCCGGGCCAAGCGGAAGCTGGATCGGATCGCCCTGCTCCACCGGCCCTGGGCCAGCGTGATCCGCGATGGGCGAGAGCGGGCCATCGACCCGGCCGAGGTCGTGCTGGGCGATCTCGTCGTGGCCCGCAGGGGCGACGAGGTCGTCCTCGACGGCACCGTGGTCGGCGGCGGCCGCAGCGAGCTCGACGAGTCGCTCCTCACGGGCGAGTCCGATCCCGTCACGAGGGTTGCCGGCGAGCCGGTCCTCTCCGGCAGCGCGGTCGTCTCCGGCACCCTGGTCTACGAGGTGGAGCGGGTCGGCGCCGACAGCTTCGCGAATCGCCTCCTGGCAGAGGCGAAGAAGCTGGGCGACGAGCGGACTCCGCTGCAGCGCGAGATCGCGGCCACCATCTGGATCGTCGCCGGGCTGGTCCTCGTCACCTCGATCCCGGTGACCTTCGCACTCCTCGCGCTGCCCGGCGGGTTCGACTCCCAGAAGACGCTCACGGCGGCCGCGGTGCTCGTCACGCTGGTGCCGCAGGGCCTCGCGATCATGATCACCGTCACCTACGCGGCCGGCGCGCTCCGGATCACCCGCCTGGGAGCCCTCGTCCAGCGCCAGAACGCGGTCGAGTCCATGGCCCGCGTCGACACCCTCTGCGTCGACAAGACCGGGACCTTGACGACGCAGCGCATCGCGTTCTCCGTCGCCGAGCCGGTCGGGGGCGAGAGTGCGGAGGGCCTGCGGACGCTCCTGGCCGCCATTGCGTCCAGCACGACCGCGCCGAACCGGACCACCGCGGCGCTGGCCGCCGCGCACCCGGGGACACCCGTGCCGGTGGCCGACGAGGTCCCGTTCGCCTCGGAGCGGCGCTGGTCGGGACTCCGCTTCGGGGACGCGCCGGGGGCTCTCGCCGGGGGGGACGGGGCCGGCGCCGCCCCGGGCACCACGTACGTGATGGGCGCCCCACCCGTCCTCGGACCGCACCTCGCGGGGGCGCCCGCCGGCCTCGCGGCGCGGGCCCAGGCGATCGCGGCGGAGGGGGTCAGGGTGCTTCTCCTTGCCCGGGCGACCGACGGCGCCGCGCTCCGCGACGATGGCGGGCGGCCGGTCCTCCCGGACGGCCTCCGCGCCGTGGCACTGCTCGGCTTCATCGAGGAGCTCCGCTCCGATGTCCCGGAGATCCTCGGCGGCCTGTCGAGGGCAGGGCTCACCCTCAAGGTGATCTCGGGCGACGACCCGGCGACCGTCGAGGCCATCGGGCGTCGCGTCGGCCTGCTCGTCGAGGGAGGCGCCATCTCGGGGATGGACCTCGCCGCCCTGTCCGACGAAGCCGTCGTGGAGGCGGCCGGTCGGGCCAGCGTCTTCGGGCGCGTCGAGCCGGCCGTCAAGGCGCGCCTGGTTGGCATCTTCCGGGACGGCGGGCACTACGTCGCGATGGTGGGCGACGGCGTCAACGACATCCTGTCGCTGCGCCGGGCGAACCTGGGGATCGCCATGGAGTCCGGGAGCGCCGCCGCTCGGGGCGTCGCCGACCTCGTGCTGCTCCGCGACGAGTTCGCGGTCCTGCCGAAAGCCGTGATCGAGGGCCAGCGGATCGTGGCCGCCATGGAGGCGACCCTGGTCCTCCTCCTGTCGCGAACGTTCTATGTGCTGCTCATCATCGCGGGGGCTGCCCTCCTGGGCCTCCCGTTCCCGCTCACGCCGCGTCAGAACTCGGTGCTTGCATTCGCCACGGTCGGCATCCCCCTCGTCGTCCTTGCCCTGTGGGTCCCGCCGCGCCGCCTGCCCCGGAGCCTGCTCGGCGAGACGCTCCGGGTGTCGATCCCGGCCTCGCTCGGCGTCGTCCTGGTCGCCCTGCCCTTCTACGCCTTCACGATCGAGCGCGGCGTCGTCGTTCCCGAGGCGCAGTCGATCCTGACGTCGCTGACCGTCTTCTGCGGCCTGGGGCTGCTGCCGCTCATCTCGTCGGGGGCCCGCGAGACCGGGACCGGGCGGTTCATCCGCTGGTGGCCCTGGCTCCTCTCCGGGGTCATGCTCGTCGTGTACCTCGTCATGATCGAGATCCCGCCCCTGCGCGACTTCTACGAGCTGACGCCGATCTCCCTCGAGGTGCTCGCTATGCTCCTCGTCATCGCAGGGGCGTGGACCGTCTCGGTGCACCTCATCCGCCGTGCCGGCGTCGTGGGACGGGTCGAGGACGTCGTGTGGGGGGCAGCGGTCGAGGCGTGGCGACGCCTCCGGCCCCGGCGGGCGGCGCCGGGGGGCTAGGAGGACCGGTTCCCGGGACGGAACCGGACGATCCCCTCCCGGACCCGGTCGAACGCTTCCGGCGGCGCCGGCAGGCTCGCCGGGATCACTGCGCCGGTGCGCCGGCACTCGGGCCAGGCGCCGGGCCGGCCGGTCGGCTGCCCGCCGATCACGCGTCCGACCCGCCGCGTGGGACCCTTGCCGTCCGCACGCTCGGGACGAGTGCGAAGCCCAGGCCCGCGACGATGGAGGCCGAGCCCATGGCGAGCAGAGTCCCGGTGCCCCCGATCGCGTCGAGGAGGATCCCGGCAGTGAGCGCGCCGACGGGCATCAGGCCCACCGACAACGTCCGCGCCGTCGCGCCGACCCGGCCCAGGAGCGCGTCCGGCGAGAGCTGCGTGCGGAGCGTGAGGTACGAGACGAGGACGTTGGCGTTGAGAACCCCCGCCACGAAGGCAGCCGCGATGAGGATCGGCACCGGGACGTCGAGGGCCACGATCACGAGCGTGACGCCGATCACGATGCTGCCGCCGAGCATCACCCGCCCGACGGCGCGGAAGGCCATCCGGGCCGCCACGAGCGATCCGCCGAGCGACCCGACGGCGAATGCCGACAGGACCAGGCCGACGACATCGGTTCCGAGGCCCCGGTCGACGGTCACGTAGAAGATGAGCCCGCTCACCAGGCCCGCGTAGGTGACCGAGATCGTCGTCCACAGCGCGATGACGGTCCGCAGCGTGGGCTGGGACGCGACATACGTGATCCCCTCCCGGATGTCGGCGACCAGGCGCGTGGGCTCCGAGCGCACGGCGGGCCGCAGTGGACGGCGGACGAGGAGGAGCGCTGCCGATGAGACTCCGAACGTGACGGCATCGATCGCGATGGTCGGCCCCGGCCCGATCGCCGCGGCCAGGAATCCGGCGAGCGCGGGACCGACGATCCAGCCGATGTTGAAGAACGCCTCGAAGATCGCGTTCGCGCGGGCGATCTGGCGGCGGCCGACCAGGCCCGGCACGGCCGCCGTGAACGCCGCCAGCCAGAGGACCCGCAGCACGTTCAGCGGGAAGGTGACGAGGAAGATCAGGGCCAGCGTCGGACCCCCGAGCCACACGGAGATGGGGATGAGGGCCGTCAGCACGGCGCGGCCCAGGTCGGCGAGGAGCATCATGCGGCGCCGGTCCCAGCGATCGGCATAGGCACCCGCGGGCAGGCCCAGGACGAGGTCGGGCAGCGTGGACAGCACGCCGACGATCCCCATCGCAAGGCCGGAGCCGGTCAGCAGGAGAACGAGAATCGGCAGGGCGGTGTTCGTGATGGCGTCGCCGAACGAGCTGACCCCCTGGCCCAGCAGGACGACCCAGAAGTCGCGGTTGCCCCGGAGCGGCGCGTCAGGGATGGGCGGCGCGGTCACGGCCGGCGCCAGGTGCAGGGGCATCTCCTCTGCCCCGCCGGGTCCGGGAGCCAGGGCCACGGACCCGTCCTCCGCCGGGGATGTGGCCGCTGGCGCTGCGGCGGACGGCGCCGGAGTCGCGGCTGCCGCAGTCGTCAGCGCGGCGGGAGGCGCCGTCGTCGGGTCCAAGGGTTTGGCAAGGGTCCCGCCCAGCTCGTCCGGCGCGGGTGCGCCTGCGGCAGTCGTCGTGGTCACCGGCGAAGGGTACGCTTGCGCCAGGGTGAGATGGAGCCGGGGTCACTCCTGCTGTACGGGAACTGCAGTCCCAGCTTCGGCGCCGGCGGCGATCCCCGCGTCCTCGTCGACCACACCGTGGCCGGGGCCAGCGGCGAGCACCGGAACGCGCGATCCTTAGGCCGCCATGGACACGAGCGAGCATCCGCACCCGGCGTTCGAGGCGGCCGCGGCCGCCATCGTCGCCAACGGGCGACGGATGGGTGCGCGCCGCCTCATCGCCGGGTGTGACGGCAACCTGTCGGTGCGCCTGGGGTCGCTCGCCCTTGCCGTCACCCCAGCCGGTCGGCGCAAGGACGAGCTCGAGCCGGGCGACATCCTGGCGGTGCCCGTCGAGCCTGACGGCGGCCTCCCGGCGCCCGGTGCGCGACGCCCGAGCTCCGACATCGCCGTCCACCGGGCCGTCTACGGCGTCCGACCCGATGCCCGCGCGGTGGCGCACGCCCACCCGCCGGCGGTGCTCGCCTGCCTCCTGGCGGGCCTTCTCCCGGACCCTGCCGTCCTGCCCGAGGCCGCTGCCGTCGTGGGTTGCCTGGGCTACGTCCCCGGGCTGCCGTTCGGCAGCGACGCGGTCGCGACGGCGACGGCCACCGCCCTACAGGATCCGGCGGTCGGCGCGGTCCTCCTCGACCGCCACGGAGCGCTCGCGGTGGGACGAACGGTCGAGGAGGCGGTCGACCGGCTCGAGGTGGTGGAGCTCCTGTGCGCCACGTGGCTCGCCGCCTGGCAGGCGACAGGCGATCCCCGCCGCGGCGCCCCGCGGCGGACGGGTCGCGGGACGGTCGCGCCGGCGCCGCGCACGGTGCGTCGACGGCCGTGAGCTCGGGCAGCGACGCGCCGCGGATCCTCCCCGGCGACGATCCCGCGGCGATCCACGAGGCCGCCGGGCTTATTCGCGCGGGCGGCCTGGTTGCCTTCCCGACCGAGACGGTCTACGGCCTCGGCGCCGACGCCCTGGACGCCACCGCCGTGGCGCGGATCTTCGCCGCCAAGGAGCGGCCGGCGTTCGACCCGCTCATCGTCCACCTGGCCGATCCAGCGGACCTGGCGCGGCACGTCGTGCCCGACGACGCGGACGACCCGCGCGTCACTCGGCTCGTCGCGCGGTTCTGGCCGGGTCCGCTCACCCTCGTCCTGCGCCGTCGCACGCACATCCCCGGCATCGTGACGGCGGGGCTGCCCACCGTCGGCGTCCGCGTGCCGGACCACCCGGTCGCCCGGGCGCTGATCCGGGCTGCCGGTGTCCCAGTGGCCGCACCGTCGGCGAACCGCTTCGGCCGGGTCTCCCCCACCCGCGCGACCCACGTCGCGCGCGGCCTCGGCGCCCGCGTCCGGCTCGTCCTCGACGGTGGTCCGTGCCGCGTCGGCGTGGAGTCGACCGTGCTGCTCCTGGCGGAGGGGCGGGCGGTGCTGCTCCGTCCGGGCGGCCTCCCCGCGGAAGCCATCGAGGCGGAGATCGGGCCGCTGCATGTCCTGGCCGACGGCGACGAAGGAGCCGCCGAGCTCGCCCCGGGTCGTCGCGGGTCGCACTATGCGACCACCGCGCGGCTGGAGATCGTCGACCCGCGCGGGGCGCAAGCGGAAGATCGACTGCGGGCGGCTCCCGGAGAGCGGCTCGGCCTGCTGGCTGTGTCGGCCGCGGGGGCCACCGTGGCGATCCGGCGAGGTGGTCCCTTCGTCGCCGTGGAGATCCTCGACCAGGCCGCGGACCCCATCCGCGTGGCTGCCCGCCTCTTCGACGCGCTGCACGACCTGGATGCCCGGCAGGTGGACCGGATCATCGCCGAGCCGATGGCCCCGTTCGGCCTTGGCCGGGCGGTCATGGATCGCCTCCGGCGGGCATCGCTCGCGGGGGGCTCTCAGGGCCTGTGAATGAGAGTCGTAGTTCGAGTTGGCCCGTTCATGCCATGGAACCTGGGACGGTGTGGCGGCACGATCGCCTTGATGGGCGCGACGATCGAGCTGACGGACGGTGTGCGGGCTGACGGCGACGTGGTGTTGTTCGTGTCGCCCGAAGCACGGGCATACTCGGGGTCGAGGTGACGCGAGCCTCCTGAACCGGACTGGTTAGTGGTTGCCGACTGGATCGATGCCAGATGGGCGTTCGCGTCCAGGACAACTAGAGATGGTCGACCAGCGCATTCACCCGGTCCCGGTCCCCCCACTCTGTCGTGGCCACGAACCCGCCCTCCTCGTAGAACGTGAACAGCACCGATTCGGACGTGTTGTTCAGCTGCGAGATGAGGTCGTAGTACACCCAGGCCGGGTAGCCCTTCTTGGTGGTGATCAGGTCGGGCGGGCCGAACTTCTCGGTGATGTCGCCTCCAAGGAAGCCGCCGTCCTTCTCCCACACGAGGGACTGCTCATCGCTCCAAGCGTCGAAATCGCTCCGGCTGATGACACCGGCCGCTGCGGGCGGCTCAGCGCTCGCGGGCGCTTCGCTCGACGCCGCCGGGGCTTCGGTCACCTCGGCCTCCGGGGCGGCGCTGGTAGCAGCCGTCGCCACCTCGGCGCCGAGGACTTCGGCGATCGACTCCCCGCTGGCGATGGCGCCGGTGTCCTGGCGCCACGCGGGCAGTTCTTCGGGGCTCAGGGCGGCGGTCTTGACCTGGAGTCCGCCTTCGCTGCTGGGCACGATGCTCATGCCCAGCACCTTGCGGTCCTGCACCGCGGACCTGAACTGGTCGGCGGTGAAGCTCACGGCTCCCAGCTTCTCGATGGCCTTGCCCAGGTTCCCCGGCATGGCGGCAATGGTCAGGATGCCGGCCGCCGGCTCGGTCACCGTGCGGATGGTGCTGACCATCTCGGAGACCTTGTTCTTGTCCCCGAGGGCGATCCGGGCCTCATCGCCGGTGACTTCCAGGGCCAGGTCGGCGCCCACGACGACGACCGTCGTCTGCACGAGTGCTCCGCTGGCGGCCAGTCCAGCGGCTCCGCCGGTCATCACGACCCCGGCCACGAAGCCCGTGACCTTGCATCCATTCTTGACCCTGGTGGCATCGTTCTCGAGACCCGCGAAGACGTCACCTTCGCTGCCGTAGGCATCCCTGCTGACCTGGGCCTGAGACTGGTTGAGGATCGCCTGGGCGTGCTTGGCGTCGACGCCGAGGTGCTTGGCCAGGGTCATGATCTTCTTCCCCATGGGGGCCCGATCGACGATGTCCGAGATCTCCTGCTGGTCGTAGGCGTAGGCCACGGGAACGAGATTCAGGCTGATCTTCGTTTCGGCCATCTTGCCGGCCAGGGCTTCAAGGGTCGCAGCCTCCTGCTCCATCGCGTTCCAGTCACCGATGACGGCCGACATCTCCGTGCTCCAGGCGTCGTAGTCCGCGAAGTCCCCGGCGTTGGCCAGGACGAGGTCGGTGCGATAGCGGAGCGCCAGATAGTCTTTGGAGATGGACATGGTCTGCTGGTAGACGGCCTGATCGGAGTCGGTGTCTTCGGCCGGCTCAGGAGATGGGGAACAGCCTGCCGCAAGGCCGACGAGGGCGAGGATGGCTGCGATAGCGATCAGTCTTCGGTGCATGGAACTCCCTTGGCCTTCGTGCGCCGTCGTGAACGACGATGCTATCGGTTCTGGGCATGTCGTTTCTCGTTGACATGGCGGGGCCACGGAGTCCTGTGCTGATCTTTCCCCGTGTCAACGTCGGTCGCCCACCCTGTGTGCCAAGGCCGGTTGGCACGTCGGTCCCAAGCTCTCCGCTTGACGCGTGAGGCCGTCGCCCGAGGATCGGGCACGCTCTGCCGCGTGGCGGCGAGCGCCGCCGGCCCTGTGCAGCCCCGGTCGGCGATCACGTCGCGGACGAGCGGGGGGTCCTCCAGGCCGGCGGCCAGCAGCTCGCGCCCGACCTTCACATCGTGGGGCCCGGCCGGATCCACGCGGACCGCCAGCGGCAGCCCGAGATACTCGATCAGGATGCTGCGCTTCGCGCCGATCGTGCGACCGCCACGCCCGCCATTCACAGGCCCTCAGTAGAGGAAGGGCAGCAGCTTGCGGACTCGCCGCCGGTAGTCCGCGTACCCGGGATAGGCCGCCACCAGCCAGGCCTCCTCGCGGCGCGCCTTCACGTCGAAGAAGACCCCGAGGAGCACGGCCACGGCGAGCGCTGCCGGCGACGCCGTGAAGAGCCCCCAGCCCACCGCGGCCGCGATGATCCCCGCGTAGATCGGGTGCCGGACGCGGCCGTAGATCCCGTGCGCGACGAGGCGGCCTCCCTCGACCGGGCGCGGCACCGGCGTCAAGTTCTCGCGCAGACCCACGAGCCCCAGCACCGCCACCACGACGCCCGCCCCGAGGTGGACGAGCCCGAGCACCCGGCCGGCCGTAAGCCACGGCTCCTCCCAGGCCGGTCCCAGCGTGCCGGCGAACACGAGGAGGCTGAACAGGACGAGCTGAAGCAGGACCCAGCCCTCCCCGCGGGGGCCGAGGTCCGGCAGGCCGAGCCGGGGGCGCCGACGGTCCACGCCCGCATGATCCCCGGTTCGCGGTCGGTGCGCACGCGGGCGGCCCCGGCGATCCTGCCGGCCCGCTGGATGGCGCCGGGCGACGCCGCGCGACGCCGCGCCGGGGGGTTGGAGCGGCGCGACGCGCGGGACGGCCGGCATCGTGGACGTGCCACGTGCGAAGGTGGTGGGGTCAGGCTCCTCGTGGGGACGTCGCCGGCCCGGTCGGCCGTCTTCGCGCCGGGCGGCGGGACTGGAGTCCTGCGGAGGGGCACGACGAGAGGACGGTGCGGGATGCGCTACGCGGCGAGCTTCCTCGACGAGGGCGAGCGGGAGCAGGTCCACGAGGGGAGCCTGCGAATGCTCGCTGAGACCGGCGTCCGCTTCCACGGCGAGCGGGCCCTCCCCCTCCTCGCGCAGGCCGGCGCTCCAGTGGACAACGATTCCGGCGTCGCGCGGATCCCGCGGGAGCTGGTCGAGGCGGCACTTGCGACCGCGCCCCGGTCCTTCGTCCTCGGCGCCCGGAACCCCGCCCACGACTACGCCGTCCCCTCGCCGGTCACGCGCTACGCGATCGACGGGACGGCCGCCTTCGTGATCGACTTCGACACCGGTGAGCGGCGCTACGGGACCCGGCGCGACACGGAGCTCGGGCTGCGGGTCTTCCAGGCGGCCGATCTGGGGGTCATGGCCTGGGCGCCGGTCACCGCCTCCGACGCCCCCGCCGGCACCCGCGCACTCCACGAGTTCGTGGGAATGATCCGCCACTCGTCGAAGCACGGCCAGCACGAGCTGCACACGCGGGAGCAGGCGCCCTTCCTCGCCCAGGCCCTCGCCGTCGCCGGCGGCGGCGCGGACGCGGTGCGCGCCCGGCACCCGTGGTCGCTCATCTACTGCCCGGTCGCCCCCCTTGTCCACGACGGACCGATGCTCGACGCGTACCTCGACCTGGGAAGCCTCGACCTGCCCGTGATGATCATGCCGATGCCGGTGACCGGGACGACCGGGCCGGCGGGGCTCCTCGCCAACGTCGCGCTGGCCAACGCCGAGGCGCTCTCCGCGATCGTCGTCTACCAGCTGGCCCACCCCGGGCGCCCGGTCATCTACAGCAGCGCCACGGGCTCCATGGATTTCCACAGCGGGGCCTTCCTCGGCGGCACGCCGGAGATGGGGATCATGTCGGCGGCCCTCGTGACGATGGGCCGCTTCTACGGCCTCCCCGCCACCGCCGCCGGCTGCACGTCCGACGCCCCGCAGCCAGGCCCCGAGGCGGTCATCGAGAAGCTCGTGACGATGCTGCCACCGGCCTCGGCGGGCGCCGACATCATCGTCGGCCTCGGGGAGATCCAGGGCGACCAGGCCCTCGTGCTGGAGCAGATCCTCGTGGACAACGAGCTGGCCCACTACGTCGAGCGGATGGTGGAGGGGCTCGGCGAGCCGGCCGACCCGGACTTCGCCGCCGAGGTGGCGGCAGTCGGGCCCGGGGGCAACTTCCTGGCCAGCTTCGTCACCCGCCGGGCGGCCCGGAGCCGCGAGTTCATGGCCCCCGGTCTCATCGGCCGCCACGCGTACGAGGCCTGGCGCGACCTGGGATCTCCCACCATGTACGGGAGGGCGCGGGAGCAGGTCCGCGAGATCCTGGCCGGGCCGCCGGTGGACCCGCTTCCCGACGCGGTCGAGGCCGAGCTCGCCCGCGTCCTGGCCGCCGCCGACGCAGAGCTCGGATGACCGGCGCGCCCGGACGCGGCCTCGCCCACGTCGGCGCGGAAGGCCCTCGGCCACGCGCGGCTCAGACGAGGTCGCGCGGGATCCGCTCCTCCCACGTCCGCTCGAAGACCACCGCCCCGTCCTCTGCGACGGCGAGCTCGACCGTCACCCGGAAGGCCTCGGCATCCGACGCCACGACGAGGCGCCCATCGGCCGTGACGACCGGCCCACCGGGCCAGGCGACGCGGTAGGCGATCGACCCGGCGGCGCGCGCCGTCGCCCAGTCGTCGTCGACCTCGATGCGGAATCGTGCGTCGGACCCGAAGACGAGCCCGTCGCGCTCCGGAAACCGGTGGCCGCCGCCGGATTCCGAGACCAGCGCCGTCCTGCCGGCGAGGTCGTCACGTTCCGTCCGCCACGCGGGAGGGATCCCCTCGAGATGCTCGGCCGTCCCTGGATCGGCAACGCCATCCCCGAGGCCCCCCTCGATCGGCGCCCACGCGGCGGGGGGCGGTAGGCGCATCCGCGACGGACGCCCGGCATCCTGGTAGAGGGTCAGCCTGACGGGCGCCGGCGGCGGCCAGGCCACCGGGAACGCCGCGCCGGCCACGGCGACCCGGAGGCGCTGGCCGGCGGGGACACGGGCCCCGGTCGCGGTGAGCGGCACCGTCACGGCCATGACATCCCCGGGAATGACCGGCGCCGGCTCGGCGAAAGAATCGCGACGGGTGAGGTTGAGGAGGCCCCTCGCCAGCAACGCGCTCGACCCGTCCGGCGCCACGGCCTCGAGGCGGACCGCCACCTGGGCCACCGGCCGGTCGGCCGCCACCCACAGGTCCACCTCCGGGATCCCGATGATGAGAAGCGGGTCGGCGAGCGGCTCCCCCGTGTAGACGAGCGAGCGCGCGTCGTCGGGCCGCTGGTCGAGCGGGCCGCCCTGGGGCTCGTCGCCGGTGCAGGTGAAGGGCGCCGTCATCGACGCCGCCGGCCCGCCGGACCAGGTCGCGGGCGACTCGTCGAGGCCCGGGTTGGCGGGCCCGAGGCTGCCGCGCCCGGCGGCCCCGGCGCCGCCGAGGTGGAGCGGCGGGGGCGCGGCCGGGGGCGGCGCGGGCGGCCAACGCGCGATGGCCCACCATCGGCCCGGGAGGCGCTCCGGTGCCACGGCGACGGGGAACGCCTCCGCGCCCTCCGGCTCGGTGACGTAGACGGTGAGGGCGGGGCCGTCCTCGATCCCGTTGCGCTCGCCCTTCAGCCAGCGGTCCCACCAGCGGGTCATGAGGCCCACCCCGTCGATCGTCGGCCCCGGGGCACCGGCGTGCGGCCAGGCGTGGCCCCAGGGGCCGAGGATCCCACGGGCGGGCGCCCGCACGTGACCCACGAGGGCGAGGACGCTGTCGCGGTAGGAGTCGGCGAGCCCGCCGAGGGCCAGCACAGCCGCCTCGATCGACCCCCAGTCCTCGATCGCCGAGCCGTGTCGCCAGTGGTCGTCGCGGCGCTGGTGGCGCAGCGAGCTGAACGGCCACTGGGGCGTCGCGTCGAGGCGACGCAGCCACTCTTCGCGCCAGCCGGGCCCGAAGCGTTCCGGGTCCGGCGGCAGGGCGTTCTCGCCGACCATCTCGACCGGCCAGTAGACGCTCTCGCCGATGAGGCGAGTGCCGCCCCACCAGTGGACGTCGAGGTGGTACCGGTCGTGGCTGAAGCAGGCTGGGATGATCGCCTTGAGCGCGGGGGGCCGGCGCATCGCGGCCTGGAGGGCGGAGAAGCCGCCCCAGCTGATCCCGAACATCCCGACTGTCCCCGCGCTCCAGGGCTGGGTCGCGAGCCAGTCCACGACGGCGAGGTTGTCGCGGATCTCGCGCTCCGTGTACTCGTCCTCGGCGATGCCGCAGCTGCTCCCGGTGCCCCGGACGTCGAGGCGGCAGCTGACGTACCCCGCCGCCGCAAAGGCTCCGTGGAGCGGCCAGTCGCGCGACAGCGTCCAGTCGTCCTTGCGATACGGGATCGACTCCAGGACGGCGGGGAACGAACCGCCGCCGGGGACGGCGGGCGCGTAGAGCGTGGCCGCGAGGTCGACGCCGTCGTCCATCTCGATCCGGACGTGCTCGGTCCGCACCGGGTGTCCGACCGGCGTGCCGTTCACCACGTAGCGTCGTGCCGCCGTTGCCTCCATCGGACCCTCCGCCGCCGATTCTCCGTCGGCGGCTGCCGTGGGATAGTCTAGGCGCGTCGCCGGTTCCGGAACGGCGGGGGGCCAGGATCATGCCCACGGGGGGAGGACTCCGAGCCATGCCGAATCCCGTCATCCTCGCGGTCGACGACGAGCCGGCGGTCCTTCGCGCGATCGAGCGTGCCCTGCGAGGCCACTTCGGGTCCGCCTACACCGTCGTCGCCGCGGATTCGGGCGCCAGCGCCCTCGACGTGGTCCGACGCCTGGCGCTCCGCGACACGCCGATCGCCCTCTTCCTCGTGGACCAGCGCA
The DNA here is from genome assembly GCA_963698595.1 of uncultured Chloroflexia bacterium. Taxonomy (GTDB): domain Bacteria; phylum Chloroflexota; class Limnocylindria; order Limnocylindrales; family CSP1-4; genus CTSoil-043. The sequence goes on along the minus strand of CAVORL010000006.1, from coordinate 32,569 downwards.
TGCCCGGGATGACCGGCATCGAGCTGCTCGCGGCGACGATGGAGCTGGCGCCCGACGCCCGGCGGGTCCTCCTCACGGCCTACGCCGACACCGATGCCGCGATCCGGGCCATCAACGAGATCCACCTCGACCTCTACCTCCAGAAGCCGTGGGATCCGCCGGAGGAACGCCTCTTCCCGGCCCTCGACGACCTCCTGGACGACTGGCGGGCAGCGTTCCGGCCACCCTTCGAGGGGATCCGCCTCGTCGGCCACCGCTGGTCGGCACGGGCTCACGAGATCAAGGACTACCTGGCGCGGAACCTGGTCCCCTACCGCTGGGTGGACGTGGAGGACGACCCGGAGGCGGCGCGCCTCGGCGAGGCGGCGGGAGTGGCGATCGGCCGGGCGCCGCTCCTCGTCTTCCCCGACGGCACCCACCTCGTGGCGCCGGACAACGGTTCGATCGCGGAGCGACTCGGCCTCCGCACGCGGCCCGGGCTCCCGACCTACGACCTCGTCATCGTCGGGGGCGGCCCGGCGGGCCTGGCTGCGGCCGTCTACGGCGCCTCGGAAGGCCTGCGAACCCTGCTCGTAGAGCGCGAGGCGCCGGGTGGCCAGGCCGGCACGACCTCGCGGATCGAGAACTATCTCGGCTTCCCGGCCGGGCTCAGCGGAGCGGACCTCGCGCGGCGCGCCGTCGCCCAGGCCTCGCGGCTCGGGGCCGAGCTGTTGACGGCACGCTCGGCGACCGCGATCCGGCTCGAGGATCGCTACCGGCTCCTGACCCTCGACGACGGGTCGGAGGTTTCCTGCGAGGCGCTCATCATCGCGACCGGCGTGCAGTATCGGCGACTCGACGTGCCGGGCCTTGAGCCGCTGGTCGGTGTCGGGGTCTTCTACGGCGCCGCGATCACGGAGGCCCTCGCCTGCCGCGGGCAGCAGGTTGCCGTCGTCGGGGGCGGGAACTCGGCCGGCCAGGCGGCGGTCCACCTGGCACGCTTCGCGTCCGAGGTGACGCTCCTGGTGCGGGGCGGGCGCATCGAGGCCGGCATGAGCGCCTATCTCGTGGAGCAGCTCCGCGAGCGGCCCAACGTTCGGATCCGGCTCAATGCGAGCGTCGTCGCGGTCACCGGCTCGCAGGGGCTCGACTCGATCACGATCGAGGACACGAGGGCGAGCAGCCGCGAGGAGCTGGCGACCCACGCCCTCTTCCTGTTCATCGGTGCGCTGCCCCGGACGGAGTGGCTGGCCGGGATCGTCGAGCGTGACGCTGCCGGGTTTGTCATCACAGGTCCGGCGCTGGCGCGCGGCGCCGACGGCCGCGTCCCGGCGTGGCCGCTCTCGCGAGAGCCGTTCCTCCTCGAGACCAGCGTGCCCGGCGTCTTCGCGGCGGGAGACGTGCGGAGCCGCTCGGTCAAGCGGATCGCGGCAGGCGTCGGCGAGGGCTCGATGGCCGTCCAGTTCATTCACCAGCACCTTGCCGGGCTCTGACGGCGTGCCGGGAGCCGCAACGCCCGTGACGCAGGGGCGCGCGATTCGCCTACCGCCGGATCCGCCTCTTGCCGACGAGGCCGTCGTCCTGCGCGTGCCCCGGGACGACGACGCGGCCGCGATCGCGGCCGCGTGCGCGGACCCGGAGATCGCGCGGTGGGTGCCACTGCCCGTCCCGTACACGCTCGCCGATGCACGGGCGTTCATCCAGCTCGTCGCCGACGGTTGGGACTCTGGCACCCATGCCACCTTCGCGATCGAGGATCGGGCGGGCGGCAGGCTCGTGGGCATGGCCGCTCTCGACCAGGGGCCCGTGCCCGGCCGGGCAGCCGTCGGCTACTGGGTGGCGCCCTGGGCGCGGGGGCGCGGGTTCGCGACCCGGGCAGCCCGGCTGCTTGCCGGCTGGGCCTTCGAGGACCCGCACCTCGTGCGGCTCGAGCTGATGACCCTCCCCGGGAACGGCGCGTCCGGTCGCGTCGCGGAGCGGGCCGGGTTCCAGCGCGAGGGGGTCCTGCGCCGCTACCTTCCCTTCCGCGAGGAGGTCGAGGACGCGGTCATGTTCGCGATGACTCGCCAGGACGCGCCGGGCCGGACGCCCGCGCCGGTCGCGGAGGTGGACGACCCCCTCGCGCGCGTCCCGCTCTTCGCCGACCTGGACGCGGCGGAGCTCGCGCGGGTGCGGGACGTGGCCGGCGAGGTTGCCGTGGAGCCGGGCGCCGTGCTGCTTGCCGAAGGGGACCCCGGGGACGCCCTGTACGTGGTGCTCGAGGGGACGTTCGACGTCACGAAACGGGCCGGCACCGGCGAGATCGCGGTCGCGACGGTCGGGCCGGGCGAGGTGCAGGGCGAGATGGCCGTCCTCGAGGGCGGCGCTCGGATGGCCACGGTGCGCGCGAGGACGGCGGCCCGCGTGCTGCGCATCGGCCGGGATGACCTGCTCGCGGTGCTGGCTCGCGACCCGGGAGTGACGACCGGGCTCCTGCGCACGATCGCGCGCCGCCTCCGGGCCACGGAGGCGCTCCTGCGCGAGCGCGAGAAGCTCGCCTCGCTCGGCACGCTCGCCGCCGGCCTCGCCCACGAGCTGAACAACCCGGCCGCGGCGGCCCGGAGCAGCGGCAGCCGGCTGGCAGCCATCCTCGACGAGGCCGACCGGGCAGCGGCGGCGCTCGGAGCCATGGGAACGGCGGGCGGCCCCCTCGGAGGCCCCGTCACGGCCGAGCTCGTCGACGCGCTGCGGGACGAGGTGACGCGGCGCGCGGCGGACCCGCCGATCATCGACCCGCTGGATGCCGCCGACCGGAGGGACGCCCTGGCGACCCTCCTCGGCAGCCTGGGGATGGCCGATCCCGAGGAGCCGGCGGCGTCGCTCGTGGCCCTCGGCTGGGACGGGAACCAGCTCGACGACCTCCTGCAACCCTTCGCGACGGACGAGGCACGCCTCGTCGTCGCCGACTGGCTCGCCGCGATGGCGCTCGTGCGTCAGCTGCTCGTGGAGGTGAGCCTCGCAGCGGAGCGGATCTCGGAGATCGTGGGGGCCGTCCGCGAGTACACCTACCTGGATCGCGCCCCCGTGCAGCAGGTCACCGTCACGGCCGGCCTCGAGAACACGCTCGTGATCCTGCGGGCCCGCTGGAAGGCCGCTGTCACGATCAAGCGCGCCTACGCCCCCGAGCTCCCGCTGATCGAGGCCTACGGCAGCGAGCTCAACCAGGTCTGGACGAACCTCGTCGGGAACGCCATCGACGCGATGGACGGGCAGGGGACGCTGGAGATCGCGGCCGACGCTACGCCGGACGGCGGGGTCGCCGTGACGATCTGCGATTCCGGCCCGGGAATCCCGGCCGGGACCCGCGAACGGATCTTCGACCCGTTCTTCACGACGAAGGAGATCGGGGTCGGCACGGGGCTCGGGCTCCACATCTCCCGCTCGATCGTGGGGCGCCACGGGGGCCGGCTCGAGCTGCTCTCGAGCGAGCCCGGCCGAACCTGCTTCCGGACCACCCTGCCGCCGCGCCTTCCGCAGGCCGGTCCAGTCGATCCCGCCCCTGTCGAACGGAGTCGTTGACCCCGCGGCGGCCCGGCAGGCGGCCCGGCGCCGGATATGCTTCCGGGCGGCACCCACGCATGACCTGAGGCACGGACCGGTCGTTCGTTGGGCCCTTGGCGGCGGACGATGGGGGCGCCATCCTCGCGCGATGCCCCGGAGGTTGTCCATGATCCGTCACGCCAGGCGCTCGCCGTGGAGCGGCGCGTCGGCCCCCGGCACGCCTGCCGCGGGTGACCCGCCCGGCCGCGGCCGCCGCCTTCCGTGAACGCCCTGCGGCGCTACGCCCGGAGCTTCACCGGGTTCGAGCGCGACGCCCGCATCTTCCTCGTCACGACGCTCGTCTACGGGGTCGCGCTCAGCCTCTGGTGGGTCGACTTCAACCTCTACCTCACCGCCCTGGGCTTCGATCCGGCATTCATCGGGATCAGCGGCACGTTCGGCTCGGCGCGCCGGCGTCCTCGCCGCCTTCCCGGCGAGCATCCTCGCCGACCGGATGGGTCGGCGCCTCGTCCTGGCGCTCGGAACCGGCGGCGCCACCCTCGCGATCGGGGGCCTTCTCCTCACCACGTCGCCGCCCGCGATCCTGCTCCTCGCCGCGGCCATGGGGGCCGCGAACCAGGCCTTCTTCGTCGTGTCGGCGCCGCTGCTGATGGAGCGCAGCCGGCCGGAGCACCGGAACGAGCTCTTCTCGCTGCAGTTCGCGGTCTCGAACGTCACGAACGTCGGTGCCGCCCTCCTCGGCGGCGCCATCGCGGCCCTCATCGGCAGCGCCGCCGGCGCGGGTCCGAGCGACCCGTCCGTCTACCGGGTCCTCCTCGTCGTGATGCTCGTGGCCGCCGCCCTCGCGACCGCCACCGTCCTCGCGCTCCGCGACGACCGGCCCCGTCGCCGACGCGACTGGCGCACCCTGGAGCAGCGTCCCGCCGACCGCTGGGCGGGCGAGCCGATCGCCGCCCGGCCGGACCGACGGGTGACGACCCGGCGAGCCCGGCTGGGCATCCCGCGGCCGGCCGACTCCCGCACCTTCTGGCGGCTCCTCGTGCCGGGGTTCCTCATCGCCCTCGGGGCGGGCCAGGTGATCCCCTACCTCAACGTCTTCATCGAGCGCAAGTTCGACCTCGACCTGGCCGTCCTCAACGTGATCTTCGCCTTCACCAGCCTGGGCACCGCGATCGCGATCCTCGTGCAGCCGGCCCTGGCCCGGCGCCTCGGGAAGGTCGGCTCGGTGGTCCTCGTGCAGGGGGTCAGCATCCCGTTCCTCGTCGTGCTCGGGTTCAGCCCCGTGCTGTGGACCGTGATCCTCGCGATGGCCGTCCGGAACTCGCTCATGAACGCCGGCAACCCCATCGCCAACGCGTTCGCCATGGAGCAGCTCCCGCGCGGCGAGCGGGCGACGTACTCGGCGACGGCGAGCCTGCTGTGGTCGCTCGGCTGGGTCATCGCGGGGCCCTGGTACAGCCTGCTCCAGGCGACGCTGGGCTTCGAGGGCGGCTACACCGTGAACTTCGTGACGATCATCGTCCTCTACTCGCTCGGAACCTGGCTCTACTGGCGCTGGTTCCGGGACCGCGAGCGCGCAGCACCGGCAGGGCAACGACCTTCGGGTCGCCCAGGGGGGACCTCGGTCATCTGAGCCCGACCGGGGGAACGCGGAATGATGGCTGGCATGACGAGAGCATCGACGGGTCGGCGCCGGGAGTCGTGGCCGTGCCTTGGCCATCGTGGTGGCCGCGGTGATCGCCCTCGTCGGCGTCTCGCCCGCCGTCCGGGCGGCCGCCACGCCACGGCTGCCGCCCTGCCGCCTCGGCGACGCCCCGGCTCCGTACCGGGCGATGTCGCAGTTCCGGGTCACCGTCCTCGACACCTGGCACCGGCTCCCCGCCTCGTACATCGCCACCCCTCGCCTCCGTTCGTCGGGCCGGCTTCCCTTCGGGGGGCCTGGTGCGGCGCGAGGTCGTCCCCGATCTGCGGGCACTTCGCTCCGCCGCCCGGACGGCGGGAATCCCGATCGGCATCGCGTCCGCCTATCGCAGCGCCGGCACGCAGGCCGCCACGTTCGCCCACTGGGTCCGCGTCGGAGGCTACGCGCAGGCGCTCGTCGACGAGCGCACGGGCTGGGCACTCCGAGCACCAGCTGGGAACGGCCATCGACTTCACGATCCCCGGCCTCGCCCGGCCCTGGTACTACGCGGACTGGGGCCGCACGCGGACCGGAGCCTGGCTGCGGTCCAACGCGTGGCGGTACGGCTTCGTCCTCTCCTACCCGGCGGGCGGGACCGCCCGCTCGTGCTACGCCTACGAGCCCTGGCACTACCGGTGGGTCGGGCGGGACTCGCGCGACGGATCCGCGCCAGCGGCCTCGTCCCGCGCGACTGGCTGTGGCGGAATGCCGCGTCGGTCATTCGCCCGACGCCCACGCCGACGCCGACACCGACGCCGACACCGTCGCCCACTCCCAGCCGACGCCCACGCCGACGAGCCGATGCCCACGCCCACGCCGGAGCCGATTCCGACGCCGATGCCCACGCCCACGCCGGAGCCGATTCCGACGCCGATGCCCACACCGGAGAGCGTTGCGACGCCGGGTCCGTCACCCGGCTCGTAGCCGTCACCCGGGCCGCACCCGAGGCCGCTATCCTCTCTGGAAGATGGCCGATCAGCCGACACCGTCACCCGCGCCCGATCCAGGCGCCGGCGGCGCGCGTCCCAGGACAGGGATCCCGCGCAACCCGGGTCGCCACGACCTCGGGATGAAGGCGACGCTCCTGTTCCCGGACCGGGAGATCGTTGAACGAGCGTACGTCCCGCTGATCTACACGGCCTGCCGGACCTGCTACAGCGAGCTCGAGCCGGGGGAGATCTACCGGCGCGCCGAGGCCGGCGAGATCGACCCGGCGAAGATGCAGAAGCTCATTCGCGGGGTGATCGAGAGCGGCCACGGCAGCACCATCGAGCATGTCGTCTTCACCTTCGGCATCAGTGGCGTGAGCCGGACGCTGTCGCACCAGCTCGTGCGCCACCGCGCCGGCGTCGCCTTCGACCAGCAGAGCCAGCGCTACGTCTCCTTCAAGAGCGCTGCCACGATGCTGCCCGGCACGATCGCCGACGCAGACCCGGACCTCCGTGCCCGCTTCGAGGACCAGGTGACGGGCTCGCTCGACCTGTACGGCGACCTGCTCGCGGCGGGCATCCCCGGCGAGGATGCACGGTTCGTGTTCCCCAACGCGACGCGCACGAACCTCGTGATGACGGCGAACCTGCGGGCGCTCATCCACATGGCCGGCCTGCGCCTCTGCACGATGGCCCAATGGGAGATCCGGCGGCTCTTCCAGCTGATCCGCCACGAGGTCTTCGCAGTGAGCCCGTTCCTGGGAAGCTTCCTGGCCCCCAAGTGCGTTCCTCTCGGCTACTGCGACGAAATGGGCAACCGCGACGAGCACTGTCCGATCCGGCCGCACAAGGACTCCGTCCTTGCCGCGTGGGCCGAGAAGGCGCAGGCCGCGCGGTCGGCCGGGCGGGCGCTGCCCGTCGTCGACGCGTAGCCGGAGGAAGCTCGTCGCGCGATGACGATCCGGCTGCAGTTCGATCGGATTCCGCCCGGCACCCAGGTCGGGCCGCACCGCCACGGCGTCGAGACGCTGGTCTACATCGCCGGCGGCGAGATCGTCTTCGAGCACGGGCCCGAGCTCGAGCGGCGCTCCATCATCCGGGCGGGCGACGTCCTGTACGAGGCACCCGCCGAGTATCACCTTGTCCGCAACGAGGCGACGGTGGACGCGCTGGCGCTGATGGCGACCGTCACGGTCGCGCCGCAGCGGCCCGACGACGCGCTCAGGACGTGGAGAGCGGAGGGCGAGCCCGTGCGGCGCCGCGATGGCGCGCGCGTGGTGGAGGCCCCAGGCACCCGCACCAGGATCCTCGTCGAGCCGGGCGACTTCGGGACCGACGTCTTCTCGCTCGCCGAGGTGGAGCTCGACGCGGGCGCGGGAACCGGCTGGCATCGGCACCAGCGCTCGGAGCACGTGCTCGTCGTCCTCGAGGGTCGCGGGTCGGTCCGCTTCGGGTCGCTCGAGGAGACGCTCGAGCCGCTCAAGGGCGTCCGCGTGGAGATGGGACTCCCCCACGCGATCACGAACACCGCGCGGACGATGCTCCGCTACTACGTCTGCAGCACGCCTGCCGCCGACCCGCTGACGTCACGCGAGGACGTCGATCCACCGACGTGATCCGCGGCTGCCTCGGGGCGCGTCCGAGCGGAGCGCTCGAGGGCCCGGGCGCGCAGCCCGAGGACGCGAAAACGCCCCGGGAGAGAGTGCCGACACCGGGATGCCGGTCGTTTCCCCAACGGGGCGGTCGCCGCTCCGGCGGGCGGCACGAGGTCGCGCCTCCGCAACGGACATGAGTACGCCCGGAGGAACCGAGATCCCGAGTGGCCCCTTGATGTGATCGCAGCACCTCTCGGAGGGAGAGCCCCCGGGATTGCTCCCGAGCGTCTCGTCGGACCTCGTTGATGTGATCGCCGTGGTCTCGACTCTCGCGGCCCCTCCGGGCAAGACAGATCATGGCCGAGGGGCGCCATCCGCCACAACCCGGTTATCCACGAACGACGTACGTTCCGAGCCGGCCGCGTCCACGAGTTTTCCCACCCTGTGGACAACCTGTGGACAACCGACGGCCCCCACGGGCCAGCCCGCCGCTGCCCGCGGAGACCGCCCCAGGCGGCGACGAGGCGCCGCCCGAGCGGCGTTTCGAGACCCGCGGCGGCAACCCGCCGCGGCCGCCGGCCTCAGCCGCCGATCGCGAACATCTCGACGCGCGGGACGTCGGCGGTTCCCGCCGCCCGCAGCTCCGAATACCGGTCGGCGCGGAGCGCCCACACGGTGCGGATCCGCTCGACGAGCGCATCGTCCGTCTCGCCGGCGCGGAGCGGGGTCTTGAGATCCGTTCCCCGCGTCGCGAAGAGGCACGTGTACAGCTCGCCCTCGGCCGAGAGGCGCGCCCGGGTGCAGCTCGCGCAGAACGGTTGGGTGACCGAGGCGATGACGCCGACCTCGCCCGACCCGTCCACGTACCGGAACCGGTCCGCGACCTCGCCCGGGTAGGCAGGCGGCAGCGCGGCGAGCGGCATCGCCGCATCGATGCGTGCCAGGATCACCGCCTGCGGAACGACCTCGTCCAGGCGCCAGCCGTTCGTCTGCCCGACGTCCATGAACTCGATGAAGCGCAGGATCAGGCCGGAAGCGCGCGCCCAGCGGGCGACCGGGAGGATGGAGTCCTCGTTCAGTCCTCGCCGGACCACCATGTTCACCTTGATGGGCGAGAGGCCGGCTTCGCCGGCCGCCGCGATGCCGTCGAGCACCCGGCCGACCGGGAAGTCTGACACCGTTCATCCGCCGGAAGACCTCGTCGTCGAGCGAGTCGAGGCTGACCGTGATCCGCCGGAGGCCCGCGTCGGCGAGCGGCCGGGCGAGCTTGCGCAGCGCCGCCCCGTTCGTCGTGAGGGTCAGGTCGCGGACACCGTCGATCGCGGCGAGCATGCGCACGAGGTCCGGCAGATCCCGCCGGACGGTGGGCTCGCCACCCGTGATCCGCAGCTTCTCCACGCCGAGGCCGACGAAGAGGCGGGCCAGGCGGGCGATCTCCTCGAAGGCGAGGATCTGGGCACGCGGCAGGAACGCGTAGTCACGGCCGAAGACCTCCGCCGGCATGCAGTAGGTGCAGCGGAAGTTGCAGCGGTCGGTCACGGAGATCCGCAGGTCGCGCATCCGGCGGCCCAGGCGGTCCACCGGCACGGGGGCGCCGGGCGGGACTGGCACGGGATCCGGGGGCCGACGGGCGGACATGGTCGACACATCCTAGACGCGGGCGATCCAGCGCGCCGGCGAGCACCATGGCCGACGCGAGGCCGGCGTCCCGGGATGAGACGGGCGACCGGCGGCGGCGAAGGTCGGCGATGCGGCCCACGGGCCCAGTGTGCGGTCGCGCCGCGCCGGTGACGTCCAGCACCGCGGGGGCCCCCGGTACCACCGGCGGAGCCCACCGGTACCACCAGTCAACTCCACCGGACCGCTCCCTGCTCCTAGCATCCACTGCAGGCGTCATCGGCGTTCGGGCCGGGCGCGCAACAGGGGACCGCACAGCATGGCAACCACCGATTCCCGCACCGGATTCCGGCTTCCGTGGAGCACGGACCGGTCGGCGTCCGCCGAGGCGACGGCCGAGCCAGCCGGCGAGCCCGCCGTCAGCACGCACGAAACGCACGACGATCCCGGCGCGGCGTTCGCGTCCGAGCCCAGCGAGACAAGCCAGGACGCGGGAGAGATCGCGGCCCGGGGCCAGGAGGACGAACCCGTGACGACCCTCGAATCCGACACGGCCCACGACCGCTCCCAGGTCGAGCCGCCAGCCCGAGGTGACGACGCGGCCACCTCCGACCGGGCCGCCGGGAAGGCGGCCGACGGTTCCGCGACGCCGGCCGAGGGTTCCGCCACGCCGGCCCGACGCCCGACCAAGTTCCTGGCGGACCTCACCCGTGCCATGCAGACGGCCGCGGAGCAGGCCCGCACCGGCACGCTGGAGCAGTACCGCGCCGACGGCACGACGGCCATCGAGCAGATCCACGCCCGCTCGGCCGACGACGCGACCGAGCTGCGCCGGCAGGCCGACGACGACATCGCCACGATCAAGGAGTGGTCGAAGGCCGAGATCGCGCGAGTCCGGGAGGAGACCGAGCAGCGCGTCGGCTCCCGGCGCGAGCAGCTCGAGGGACAGCTCGAGCGGCACGCGGCGCTCATCGAGCAGGAGATCGAGAAGGTCCGGGGTCGCCTCGCGGCCTTCGAGCGCGAGATGGAGGACTTCTTCGACCGCCTCCTCCGCGAGGAGGACCCCGCTGCCTTTGCGGCGCATGCGGCGAGCCTGCCCGAGCCTCCGGCCTTCGGGGAGCCCGATCACGACACCCTGGCGGCGCTCCTGCGGGAGCCCGGCCTCGGCGTGCCTCCGGCAGCCGAGGAGCCGCCCGTCGAGGCGGCTGCCACGCCGAACGAGCCGGTGCCTGATCCGGAGGCGGCCATGGCTGCCATCCAGGCTGCCGCCGAGGCAGCCGCCGCGCTCGAGGCCGCCGGCACCGGCGGAAGCGCCGAGCCGGCCGAGACGACCAGCACGGACGTAGCTGCCGAGGCCACGGACGAGACCGCCGCCGACGCCACGCTCGTCCCGGCGGCGGACACGACACCCGAGCCGGAGGCGGACCCGCGCCTCGCGATGCTCGGGATCACTCCCGACTTCGCTGCCGCCGAGGCAGCTGCCGCCGAGGCAGCCGCAGCCGAGGTGGAGGATGTGCAGGAGATCGGCAGCGATGCCCTCTCCGCGCGCCTCTCCGGCCTTGTCGACGCGGCTCCCGCCACGGAGAGCGCGCCGGCCCCGACCGCATCGACGCAGGTCGTGGTGACGGGGCTCGTGAGCGTTGCCAGCATCGCCAGCTTCAAGCGTCACCTGGGCCGCCTCGCGGGCGTCACCCACGTGGGCGTCTCGTCGGGACCCGACGGTGAGTTCCTCTTCGCCATCGAGCACGCACCCGAGACCTCACTCCGCGACCTGATCCCGGCCATCCCCGGGTTCGCGCCTCGGGTCGTCGACAGCGGGGACGGCATCGTCCACGTCAGCGCCCAGGATCCCCAGGACTGACGTCCCGGCGTCAACGGAAGGAACTCGAGGATGGCACGTCCCGCGATCGCGATCTCGCTGCCACGCGACGAGAGCGAGCTCGTGGCCGCCGCACTCCGGGAGGCTGATCTCGAGCCGCTCGTGATCCGCGGCACGGCCGGGCTCGAGGCCCAGCTGGCCGCCGGCCGGGACGTTGCCATGGCCATCCTCGACGGGGAGGCTGATCTCGACACGACCCTGGAGTGCTACAGCCTGCTCCACGAGAACGGCCGGAACATCCCGTCTCTGATGGTCCTCTCCCGGCGCGCCCTCGAGCGGATGGGCGCGAGCCATGCCGCGGCGGGCGACGAGTACTTCACCCGGCCCTACTCCGCGGACTCGATCCGCTGGCGGGTCGAGGCGATGATGATCCGTCGCATGGCGGTCGACGACGGCAGTGGGGCCGTGATCCAGACCGGGCCCCTCAGCGTCGGCGACTGGACCCGCAACGGCACGCTTCGTCGCCGTCTTCAACCCGAAGGGGGGCGTCGGCAAGACGACGATCGCGATCAACCTTGCGGCGTCCCTCACAGCGATGGGCCGGAAGGTTCTCCTGGTGGACGCGGACACGGTCAGCGGCCACATCAGCTCGTCCCTGGGCCTGGATCGCGTCCGGACGCTCGTCGACGAGGTCGTCGACGCGCACGAGGCCGGGCTCGAGATGCCGGCATCCCTCGACGAGCTCCTCGCTCCCCACCCCTCCGGCATGAACGTCCTGGTGCTCTCGTCGAGCCCGCTCCGGACAGCCCTGCTGGATCCGGCGCTCGTCGCCGAGGCGATCGACACGGGGCGCCGGGCCCACGACGTCGTGGTGGTGGACCTCCACCCGGACTACGACTCCCTCAACCGGGCGATCTTCGAGCGCGCCGACCGGATCCTCGTCCCGGTCACTCCCGACGTGCCGGCCCTGCGCGCCGCCGCGCAGCTCCGCGACGTCGCAGCGGAGCTCGGCTTCGCCGAGAAGCTGGCGGTCGTCGTCAACCGCGCCAACAGCGGGGTCTCGGTCGCCGACATGGAGCGCGCGCTCGGCATGCCGGCCCTCGCCCTGATCCGGTCCGCGGGCCTCCAGATGGTGCGCTCCGCCAACGAAGGCCGCACCGTGATCGACCTCTTCCCGCACGAGAAGGTGACCGAGGACTTCCAGATCCTCGCCGAGCAGGTCGTGGGGGCGCCGCGTTCAGCCGCGCCGCCGCCGGCTCGGCTCAGCCTTCGAGCGCTCTTCGGGCGGCGCAAGGCAGCCGCCCGCGCCTGAGCACGGGCGGGCGCTGCGACCGCAGCGGATCAGTCCCCGGGGTCCCTGCCGACCAGCCCCTGGGCCGCCTCAGCCATGCGCCGATCGATGGTCTCCACCCCTCGCAGGTAGGACCGGTTCACGAGCACGACCTCGATGGCCGTGTCGTTGACCGGAGTCTGCCCCAGGAGTGCGACGGCTTCGGTCACGGGCACGAACAGGTCCGTGCTGCGATCCATCAGGCGCTCCGGCTCAGAGCCAGGGAAGAGGTAGACCGTCCCGATCACCCGGAACGGCGGGGCCTCGAGGGCCACGTCGTAGGGGACCTTGTGCAGGCGATGAGCCGCGCGCTGGACATCGGAGAACGGCTGGAGCGAGGCTGCGCCCGCGAAGACGAGGATCAGATCGTACGGGTCGACCGTCTCCAGGCCGGGCGCGGGAGTCATCCCGGCCGACCCGTCGGCCGGCGCCCACTGGACGTCGGTGATCGGGATCGGCTCGCGCCGGTTGAGCACGTCGGACAGGCGGCCCTCGATCGCCATGCGCCCCGCCAGGCGCCACTCCTCCGTGAAGCCTTCGAACTCGATCCCCCGTGCGCCCGAGCCGGCACGCGGGGGATCGCTTCGCCGGCTCCGGCGCCGCCGAAGCCTTGCTGTCCCGCCTCAGGAAGCCAAGCGGCACGTGATCACTCCTCTGCTCGCCCGCTGCTCTCGCGGATCGCCTCGACCACAGTATCGTCCGCCGGGGGTCGTCGTGTCACCCGGAAGCGACCCTCCGCCGGCCGCGCTCGACCGCCTCTGCCACAGGTCCGGCGCATTCTAGGGTTCCGGAGACCGGGCCGGCCCTGCACGGCCACGGGGGCCGTTCAGTCGACGGGCTCATCGTTCGCCGGCAGGCCGTCTGCCGACGGCGCGGCGGCCGCTCCCTCCGATCGCGAGATGACGACGCGGTGCGGGAACGGGATCTCGATCTCATCGCGGGCGAACGCGATGAGGATCCTCCGCCGCAGCTCGCCGGTGGCCGCCCACTGGTCGCCGGCGCGCACGCGCCCCACGACCTTGATGTCGACACCCGAGTCGCCAAGCGCGTCGACCCGCAGTGCCGCGGGCGGCTCGAGGATCCGCCCGGCCCAGGCCTCCTCCGCCGCCATGCCGGCGCCGACCGCGTCGATCACCGCCATCGCCCGGTCGACGTCCGTCCCGTACGCGACCGAGACGTCGAGGTTGACCGCGGCGTGGACGCGGGTCAGGTTCGACGCGACCCGGATCTCGCCGTTGGCGACGATGTGGACGGTGCCGCTGAGATCGCGCAGCTCGGTGCGGCGGAGCCCGACCTGCTCGACCGTCCCCGAGACGCCGCCGATCCGCACGACGTCGCCCGTGGCGAACTGGTTCTCGAGGACGATGAGCATGCCGTTGAGGTAGTCGCGGATGATGTCCTGGCCGGCGAAGGCGACCGCCGCGCCGACGAGGCCGAGGGCGGCCACGACCGGGAGCAGGTCGAACACCGCAAGGACGACGAGCGCCACGGTGGCCAGCACCGCCAGGCGCAGGATCGAGACGAGGAGCCCTTCGAGCGTGATCGCCCGCTTCGCCGCCTCCGCCTCCGCGAGCTCCTGCGGAATGCCGGCCTGCAGCGCCGTCCGCACCAGCGACCGTCGCAGGAACCGGTGGATGAACCCCCTCCCGAGGCGGAGCACGACGAGCGCGAGGGCAAGGACGACGAGCAGCAGCAGCCCGTAGCTCGCGAACCATGCCACGAGCCCCTCGGCCTGGGGCGCGAGGTCAACCATTCGTCGAGCCCCGCGAACGTCGGCCTTCCGGGCTCTCCGCCACCCCGCCGAGCCGCACCGTCACGGCAGCCGAGGCCTCCCGCGACCGCGCGACGAGCTCCGCGACACGAGCCGGGGTGATCCGGGAGGCAGGCCCCCAGACGGCCAGCGCGGCGATGACTCGGCCCCGGGCGTCGGCGATCGGGACCGCCACCCCGTTCGTCCCGACGATCCACTCGGAGAAGGCCGACGCGAACCCGCGCCGGCGCACCCTGGCCAGCTCCTCCAGGAGCGACTCCAGGCGCGTGATGGTGCGCTCCGTGACGGCCGGAAGGCCTGGTCGGGCGACCCTGACGACGTCCCGCTCCGCCATCGCGGCCAGGAGGACCTTGCCCGAGGCGACGCAGTGGAGCGGCGTCGTGCGGCCGGTCCAGTCGGGACAGGCCACCAGGTTCGGCCCGTCGACCTGGGCCACCGTGAGGCAGGCGTCGCCTTCGAGGACGCCCAGGCTCACCGTCTCGCGCGTCGCGCGCGCCAGGCGCTCCAGCTCCGGGAGCGCGATTCCCCTGAGATCGAGCGTGCGCTCGGCCCGCTCGGCGAGGCGGATCACGACGAGACCGAGGCGATACTTCCCGGACTCCTCGTCCTGCTCCACGAGCCCGCGCCGCTGCAGGGTGGCCAGCAGCCGCGAGGCCGTGCTCTTGTGGAGCCCGAGGCGACGGGCCAGCTCGGTCACGCCGGCCTCGCCGGCGCATTCGGCGAGCGCGAGGAGGAGGGCGGCAGCGCGATCCACGGAGCGGACGGCGTTCCCATCGAGAAGCCCGCGCTCGGCGTCCCCGGACGACCCCGCGAGCGCGGGCCGGGCCGCGGCCGGCGGGGAGACCGCACGGGTCGCGGTTGCGGCGCCGCTGCCGCTGCCAGGCGCGGTGGACGGCGGATGCCGCCGCCGGGCCACCTCCGGCACCGGAGGACCCTCGGCGGCCGCGACCTCGAGCGCCATCAGCCGGCTCCCGGGGCGGTCGGGGTGCTGCTGGCCGCCTCGGTGCCGTGCTGCAGCGACCTGCCCTGGGCGCGGAGCTCGAGCGCCGCGTGGAAGGAGTCGCCGAAGATCGAAACCACCCGATCCACGATGTCGCCCTCCGCGTGGGCCTCGCACACGAACCACGGCTCGCGGCTGTCGGGCTCGGGCATGGCGCCGCGGGCCTGCATGCCGGCGGCGATCGCGTCGTACAGCTCATGGTCCGTCGTTGCCCAGTCGCGATACTCGCTCGGGACGTTCTCCGTGAACATGATCCCGAACATCGACGGGTGGCCCGTGACCTGGTAGGCGAGGCCCCTGGCATCGATCAGCTGCCGCACGCCGGCCTGGATCCGCTCGCCGGTTGCCTTGATCGTCTCGAGAGCCGGCGTGTCGCGGATGATCTCGAGGGTCTTCACGGCCGCGGCGGCGGCGACCCGGTTCCCGGCATACGTGCCGCCGTGGCTGACCTTGTCCGGCAGGACGCTCATCACCTCGCGCCGGCCGCCGAACGCCGCGGCCGGGTAGCCGTTCCCCATCGCCTTGGCGAACGTCGCCAGGTCGGGCCGAATCCCGAAGTACTCGGCGGCACCTCCCCGGGCGAAGCGAAAGCCGGTCTTCACCTCGTCGAAGATGAGCAGGATCCCGAACTCCTCGGTGAGCGCCCGCATCGCCTGGTGGAAGCCGGGCTTCGGCATGATCCCCTGGGCGTTCCCCAGGACCGGCTCCACGATGATCGCCGCGATCTCCTCGCCCTGCCGCTCGAAGAGGGCCCGGAGCCGCTCGATGTTGTTGTAGCGGGCCGGGATGATCGTGTCGGCGACCTGCGCGGGGATTCCCCTCCCCCACGCCAGGCCGACGGGGTTCTCCGCGTCGCCGAGATCGTCGACGTTGGTGGGCAGGACGCTGATGAGCGCGTAGTCGTGGACGCCGTGGTACTGGCCCTCGAACTTCACGATCTTGTCGCGCCCGGTGTAGGCCCGGGCAATGCGCATGGCGTGCATGGTCGCCTCGGTGCCGGAGACGGTCATGCGGGCCATCTCGACCCACCCGGTCAGCTCGCAGAGGAGCTCCATCGCCCGAACCTCGTCCTCCGAGGTCAGCGAGAAGCTGACGCCGCGGCGCATGCGCTCGTTGACGTAGTCGTCGACGCGGTCGTCACCGTGCCCCAGGATCACCGGCCCGTAGCCCATCCGGAGGTCGACGTACTCGTTGCCGTCGATGTCCCAGACGAGGCCGCCCTTGCCCCGATCGACGTAGATGGTGGCGTCGCCCCACGCGCGGAAGTTGGAGTCGGTGCCGCCGGGCAGGATCGCCCGCGCCCGCTCGTACATCGCCCCCTGGATGGCCCTCTTGAGCTCCGGAACGGCCGCGGATCCTGGCACCCTCGCTCCTCCTTGACTCCCGTTCCCGGCGGGGCCATCCCGCTGGGCACGGGATGGCGAGCGTCGGCCGGACGGCGGGGTGTTCCGCGCTACGGAACGGGTGACATCCGGATCGTGCCACGGCTCCGAGAGGACTGTCAACGATCTTCGCGCCGCAGGTGACCTTGACGTGCGAATTGCGCACCCCGCACGGGACGGTCACCTGCGAATGCCACGTCGCGAACCCGGTCACGCGCCCGCGTACACTCGCCCTGATGCCCGGCCCCTATCTCGTCGCGATCCTCGCGTCCTTTGCCGGCGTCGCCCTTCTCGATCGCCGCCTTGGACTCGGGATCTGGCGCCGCCCGACGCTCGTCGCCGTCATCGTGGTCGAGGCGGTCTTCCTTGCCTTCGATCTCCTCGGCGCGGCGCGTGGGTGGTTCGCGACGGACACGGCCTGGGTCGTGGCGTACTGGCCACCCGGGATCCCGCTCGAGGAGCCGCTCCTCCTCGCCTTCATCACCGTCTGGGCGATCACCCTGGACCGGCTCGCCGGGCGGTGGACCGGGGAGAGCCCCGCGTGATCCCGGAGTACACGCTGGCCGGCATCGCCTGGCTGGCGGGGGCGTTCGCCCTGGCCGGGGCAGCGGGCATCCTGCGCCGCCGGCGCACCTGGCTCGCCTTCGCGGCGTTCCTGGCCTTCACGATCGTGTTCGACGCGATCCTGACGGGCCTGCCGGTCGTCACGTACGGCGCCGAGCACGTCACCGGGCTCCGGCTGGGAACCACGCCCGTGGAGGACTACCTGTACGGGCAGGCCCTCTGTCTCACCGCGCTCGCGTCCGCCCAGCTCGCCCGCCGCGGCTTCAGCGGCCGGGGCCGGGCGCGAGGCGACGCGGGGGCCGGGCTCGCCCGCCCCGGCTCGCCGTGAGCGCCCTGCGGGGGATCCTCGCCGCCAGCCGACCGATCTCGTGGGTCAACACCGCGCTCCCCTTCCTCGCGGCCGCGTACGAGGTCGAGCGCGGCGTGACGCCCGTCCTGGCCCTGGGGTTCGTCTACTTCCTCGTCCCGTTCAACCTCCTCATGTACGGGGTGAACGACGTCTTCGACTACGCGAGCGACGTCGCGAACCCGCGCAAGCAGTCGGTCGAGGGCGGCCTCGTCCCGCCCGGCCGGCGGCGCCTGGTGTGGGCGGCCGTGGCGGCGACGAACGTGCCGCTCCTCGTCCTGCTGGCCATCGCCGCGCCCCCGGCCGGGACGCTTGCGGTGCTCCTCGCGGCCGGCGCCGCCTGGGCGTACTCGGCGCCGCCGCTTCGCACCAAGGAGCGACCGTTGCTCGACTCGCTCACGAGCGCCTCCCACTTCGTCCTGCCCGCGATCGCCGGGTTCCTCGTGGCCGGGCGAGCGCCGGTCGAGCTGCCATGGGCGATCCTCGGCGGCTTCTTCGCCTGGGGCTTCGCGAGCCACGCGATCGGCGCGATCCAGGACATCGCCTACGACCGCGCGGCCGGCATCGGATCGATCGCGACCGTGATCGGCGCCCGAGCCACCGCCGCCGTCGCCCTCGCCGGCTACGGGGTGGCCGTCGCGGCGGCACTCGCGATCGGCCTGCCGTACGGCCCGCCCGCCGCCGCCGTGCTGGCGCTCTTCCTGCTCCTCCCGGTCGCGATCCTCGCGTCTCCCACGGAGGCCCAGGCGCGACGAGCGTGGCGGAGCTTCCTGGGCCTCAACCCGATCGTGGGGTTCGTCCTGACGCTCCTCCTGCTCCGCCACTGGGGCATCTCCACCGACCCGGTCGCCCTGGTCTGGACCGGCGCCACCATCGGCGCGATCGGCCTCGTTCTCGTCAACCTGCTCCTGACCGAGCTCTCCGTGCGACGTGGCCCCCCGCTGCCGACGGGCCAGCGGGGTGGCGGGGCCGGCGACGCCCCGCTGCCGCCGCTCACGGTCGTCGTTCCGGTCCGCGACGAGGCGGCCCGGATCCCGGCACTCATTGCCGCTCTCGCCACCCAGGACCACCCCGACCTGCGGATCCTCGTGGCCGACGACACCTCGAGCGACGGAAGCCCTGCGATCGCCGCCACCACGCTGCGTCGCCTGCGCCCGGACACCATGCGGGCGGGCCGCGACCGCGTCCTGGAGCTCCCGCCGAAGCCGGCCGGCTGGTCCGGCAAGAGCTGGGCCTGCGACCGCGCGCTGGCGGCAACCGAGACGCCCCACGTGCTCTTTCTCGACGCGGACACGCTCCTCCGGCCGGGCGCCTGCCGCGCCCTGGCCTCCGAGCTGGCCCGCTCCCGGGCTGGCCTCCTGAGCGGGGTGACCGCGTACGCGATGCCGACCTGGCGCGAGCGCGCGCTGGTGCCCCTCTTCCCGGCCACGATCTTCGGCTTCCTGCCGCTGTGGCTCCTGCGCCGGACCGGCGGCCGGCCGCGTGCGCTCGCCTTCGCCTACGGCCCCCTCCTCATGGTGGACCGGGCGGCCTACCTGCGGGCCGGCGGCCACGCCGCCTCGCCCGCCACCCAGCGCGAGGACGTCGAGCTGGCGAGGACCTTCGTCGCCGCCGGCGAGCGGGTCCGCCTGGTCCGGGCGGCCGACATCGCGGCGACGCGGCATTATCCCGACGGCGTCGGGGCCCTGCGAGCCTGGCGTCGCGTCTTCGTCGCGTACGCGGGGGGCAACCTCGCGGTCGCGGTCGCAGGGATCGCCGGGGCCGGCGTGTGCTGGATCCTGCCCCTCCTCCTCCCCATCCTCGGAGCGTTGTCGCACGATATGGGGGTGACGGCCGGTGGCCTCGTGGCGCTCGGGCTCCTCCTCGCGTTCCGCGTCGGCCTGGCGTGGCGCGAGCGGCAGCCGCTCTCGAGCGTCCTGCTCCACCCCGTCACCGCCATCGCCACCCTGGGGGCGATGGTGCTGAGCCTGCTCGACGCTGTTCGCGGCGCGCCCGCCACGTGGCGCGGCCGGCCCTATGAGGAACCGAACTCGTGACTGCTCCCCGCACCGCCGATCGCCAGCTCCCGCCGCCTGCCGCACGCCGCCCCGTGACCGCCGGCCCTGCCGGCCCCGCCCGCGCGGCACCGGGCGCGCCGCGGAAGCGGGTCGTCGTCGTCGGCGCCGGCTTCGGAGGTCTCGCCGTCGCCATCCGGCTCCTTGCCGACGGGCACGACGTCACGGTCCTCGAGCGGCGGGCGACCGTCGGCGGGCGAGCCTCGCGGATCCGGGACGCCGCGTACACCTGGGACACCGGCCCGTCGCTCATCACGATGCCCGAGCTCTTCGATGAGCTCTTCCGGCTCGCCGGGAGCTCGCTCGAGGCAGAGATCCGGCTGCGCGAGCTGGACCCCATGTACCGGATCTACTGGACCGACGACGAACGCCACTTCGACTTCACGTCGGACGTGGACTGCCTCCGCAGCCAGATGGCCTCGTTCAACGTGTTCGACGCGGCGAACCTCGATCGCTTCCTGGCCGACACGCGGCGCATCTACGAGGATGGGATCCTGCGCGCAGGGCGGATGTCCTTCCTGCGGGCGTGGGACTTCGCGGGCCTCGTCCCGAAGATGGCGGGGCTCGACGCCATCCGCTTCCTGGGCAGCTACGTCGGGAAGTACTTCCGCGACCCGAAGCTGCGCCAGGTCTACGACTTCCACTCGCTGTTCATCGGCGGCGATCCCGACCGCGTCCCGGCCATCTACGCGGCCATCGCCTACCTCCAGGTCGCGGGCGGCACCTGGTACGCAGACGGCGGCGTCTACTCGGTCGTCGAGGCGCTGGCCCGCCTCGTGACCCGTGGCGGGGGCACGATCGTCACGGGCGACGGCGCGGCGCGGGTCCTCCACGACGACCGCCGCGCGACGGCGGTCATCACCGACTCGGGCTCCGAGATCCCGGCCGACCTCGTCGTCTACAACGGCGACGTCACGGCACGCGACCGCATCCTGCCCGACGCCCCGGATCGCCTTCCGTGGCGGCTCCGTCCACTGCGCACGACGATGAGCGCCTACATGCTCTACCTCGGCACGAACCGGCGCTTCGAGCGCCTCCAGCACCACAGCCTCATCGTCGGCGACGACTACCGGGGCTTCATCCGCGAGGTGACCCGGGACCGGCGGATGCCGACGAGCTTCTCCGTCTACCTCCACGCTCCGGCCCGGACCGAGCCGGGGATGGCACCCGAGGGCGGCGATTCGATCGCGGTGCTCCTGCCGGTCCCGAACCTCCGTTCAGGCGACGACTGGACACGCCTGGAGCCGGAGCTGCGCGATCGGCTCCTCGACTGGCTGGAGGGACCCGGCAACCTGCCCGGCCTCCGGTCCTCGATCGTGGCCGAGCACAGCTGGACGCCCCTGACGTTCCGTGACGACCTCGGGGCGACCGACGGCAACGCCTTCGCCGTCGAGCCGACGCTGCAGCAGTCCGCGTACTTCCGGCAGCCCAACCGGGACCGCGCGATCCGCAACCTGTACTACGTCGGCGGGGGAACCCACCCGGGCGCCGGCATCCCGGGGACGCTGCTCACCGCGGAGGTGACGTCGAACGTCATCCGCGCGGACGCGGCAGCACGGCGGCGTTGACGCTCCGGGCGAGCTGGAGGCCCCTGCGACGATGACGGGCATGCCGGTCGCCGCCCTGCCCACGGCCCCGCGGGACCCGGCCGTGGCCGCCCTGCTGCCGGAGGCGCGGGCCACGATCGATCGTGTCGCCCGGACGTTCGCGCTGGCCGCTCGCCTGCTCCCCGGGGACGTGCGCGAGGATGTCGACCTCCTCTACCTCGTGCTGCGGACCCTCGACGACCTCGTGGACCTCGAAGGGACGGGCGACGGCGGCCCCCGGGCCACCGACGCCGAGGCGCGCCTCGCGGGCGTGGAGGGCTGGGCCCGGGCGACCCCGAGCGAGGGCGCAGCGCCGAACGGGGAGCCGACGCGGGAGACCAGGATCCTCGCGGACCTCGCCCGCCGCCATCCCGCCCTCCCGCGGGACGCCGTGGCCGACTTCGTCGCGGGGATGCGGCAGGACCTGGCCGGACCGCGCATCGCGACCGAGGAGGATCTCGACGTCTACGCCTACCGGGTGGCGGGCACGGTGGGCCGCCTCATGGCGGCGATCCTCGGCGCCGACGGCCCCGAGGCCGACACGGCCGCCCGCAGCCTGGGGATCGCCATGCAGCGGACCAACATCATCCGCGACGTCGACGAGGACCTTGCCCGCGGGCGCACCTACCTTCCGGCGGAGACGCTCGCCCGTCACGGGCACTCGTCGGTGACGCTCGCCGGCGCCGACCGCCGCGCCCTCCTCGCCGACGAGATCGCCACGGGCCGACGCGGCCTACGTGGCGGGCATGGCCGGGATCCCGCGCCTCCGCCACGGACGCCGCTCGATCCGGGCCGCGGCCGTCCTCTACCGCGAGATCCTCCGGCAGGTCGAGCGGGACGGCTACGGGGCTCGGCGCCCGCACCGCGCCGTGGTGTCGCGTCCCCGCAAGGCGTGGCTCCTCCTCCGGACGCTCGCCGGCGGAGCCTGAGGCCTGGTGCCGGTCCCCGGGGGCGATCCGCTCGCCGTCCCGCCCCTCGTCGCCCTTGCCCTCCTTGCTGCGGGCTGGATCGCCGGCAGCTTCCCCTCGGCGGTCCTCGTCGGACGGGCCGTCGGCGTGGATCCGCGAACGCAGGGCGAGGGGAACCCCGGGTCGGCGAACGTCTGGCACCTCGCGGGCCCCCGGGCCGGGCTCGCCGTCCTCCTCCTCGACGCGTCGAAGGCGCTGCTCCCGGCGCTGCTCGGGTGGGCCGTCGCGGGCTACTGGGGCGCGGTGACGGCCGGTGTCGGCGCGGTCGCGGGCGCGATCCGGCCCGTCGTCCCGGGATGGCGCGGCGGGCGCGGCGTCGCGGCCGCGGCGGGTGCCGCCATCGCGGTCAACCCGGCTGCGGCCGCTGCCGCCATCGCGGCGACCGGCATCGGGTGGACCGTCCTGCGGCGGGCGAGCGGGGCAACGGCGATCGGGTTCATCGCGTACCCGCTCGCCTGGGCTGCGCTCTTCGTGCGCGATCGCGACTCGCTCGTCGCGCTGGCCGGCTGCGGTCTCCTCTACCTCGTCGCACTGGCCGGCTGGCTCACCACGCGGAGGCGCGCACGAGCCTGAGGCCGCACCTCGCGGCACATCGTCATCAGTCCCGGCCGGGAAGCTCGATCAGGCCGCGCTCCATGGCCGTCGTCACCGCGGAGGTCCGGTCGGCGACGCCGAGCTTCTCGAAGATCTTCAGGAGGTGGGTCTTGACGGTGGCCTCCGAGATCCGCAGGTCGCGAGCGATCTCGCGGTTCGACGCACCGCGAGCGACGAGACGGACCACCTCCAGCTCGCGGATCGTGAGGGTGCCCGCGCCGCGGGCCGGGGCGCCCGGGCCGAGGCGGCCCAGGAGCCGGGCAGCCACCGTCGGCGCGAGCGGCGATCCACCGAGGGCGGCGCTCCGAACCGCCTCGAAGAGCGTCTCGCGTGGCGTGTCCTTGAGCAGGTAGCCGGCCGCGCCGGCCTCGATCGCGCGGAGGATCTGGACGTCGGAGTCGTACGTCGTGAGGACGAGCACCGGGGGCGGGGCCGGCAGGAGGCGGATGCGCCGGGTCGCCTCGACGCCGTCCATCACCGGCATCCGGAGGTCCATGAGGACAATCACCGTCGCATGCACTCCGCCCGCTACGCGCCGGCCCGCCGGGCTCCCCTACCTCGCCTTCGGGGCCACCCAGCCCGGCAGCTCCCGTGCCAGGGTGGCCAGGGCCAGGGACCCGTGCCCCAGCAGGGCGTCGTGGAAGGCACGCAGGTCGAACGCCGCGCCGTCGCGCGCCTCGAGCTCGGCCCGCAGGCGCTCGATCTCGCGCTGGCCGGTCTTGTACGCGAGGGCCTGGCCCGGCCACGCGATGTAGCGGTCGGTCTCGATGCTCGCGTCGGTCGCGGACAGACCGGCCTCATCCACGAGGAGCCGCACGGCCCACGGGCGGTCCCGGCGCAGAGCATGGATCCCCGTGTCGACGACGAGCCGCACGGCGCGCCACGCCTGGGCCTCGAGCATCCCGAAGCGCTCCGCGTCGTCGCGGTAGAGGCCGACCTCGTCGGCGAACCGTTCCGAGTAGAGCCCCCAGCCCTCGGCGTAGGCCGACCCGATCATGCGGCTGCCGAGGCGCCGGAAGACCGGGAGCGTCGGATGCTCCATCTCCAGGGCGATCTGGAAGTGGTGCCCCGGCACCGCCTCGTGGTACGTGATCGCAGCAAGCTTCGAGCGAAGGCGTGTGGGGAGGTCGTACGTGTTGACGAAGTAGATCCCGGGGCGCGACCCGTCGAGGGTGGGCGGGTAGTAGAACGCCGGCGGGGCGTCGCGCTCCATGAACGGCTCGACCGGGCGCACCTCGCAGGCCGACGTGGGGAGGCGCCCGAAATAGCGCGGCGCGAGCTCGAGGGCCCGTTCGATCTGGGCGGTCGCCAGCGCGACGAGCTCGTCGGGGCTCTGCGCCCGGTTCGCCGGGTCGTCGGCGAGATGGGCGCGGTAGGCGGCCACCGACGCGAAGCCGGCTCCCGTCGCGATGGCGAGGCGTTCCGCGTCGATGGACTCGAGCTCGTCGAGACCCGCCCGGTGGATGTCGGCCGGATCGAGGTCCAGGCTCGTCCAGAGCCGGATCGCCATCCGGTAGCGGGCTGCGCCATCCGGAGCGGACCACAGGCCCGGGTCGGGCCGCGTGGCCTCGAGATACGGGCCGCGAAGAGCGTCGAGGTACCGCCGCAGCGCGGGATTGACGACGTCGCGGACGGCGTCCGCGACGAGCGCGCGCCCCTCCTCGTCTCCGTCGGCGAGCCGGGCCCCGCTCACGATCGGGGATGCATCCACCGGCGTGTCCAGGAGGCGTTCCACCTGCGAGATCGTCCGCTCGGCGACGATGCGGGGGGCGGTCATGCCGCTCGCCCTCGCTTCCTCGAGGAGCTCGAGGTGAGCGTCGATGAAGGGGCCGAACGCCACCAGCCGAGCCACGAGGCGATCGCGCCGGGCAGGCGTGTCGGCGGCCTGGAACTGGACCCCCTGGGCGAGGAGCGACTGGGGTCCGTCGATCTGGTCGACGAGGCCCACGAGGTCCATCCGGAGGTCGTGCGCCTCGCTCCCGAGCTCGCACACGACGCGCAGCATGTCGTGGGTGATCCGCGCTTCCAGCGGCAGGTCCGCGACCGGGATCGTCGCCAGCTCGGCCAGCGTAGCGGCGCGGAGCGCCTCCTCCCTCGCGCGGCCGGCGCCGGAGGGATCGTCGAGGAGGTCGTCCCAGCGCTCGTCGCCGTAGAGCGTGGCCGTCGTGGGGTGCTGCTCCAGGTACGCCTCCCAGTAGCGGTCGGCGAGCGCGTCGACGGCGACGGCGGCGGGGGCGGGGTCACGCGTGCGCATCAATTCCTCCGGCTCGACCGGGCCTCGTGAGGGGTTCCGGGGTCGCGGCGGCGCATCAGCCGGCGAGCACGACGTCGGCGAGGATGCGCAGGGGCAGCTTCCCGTGCCGGAGCACGTCGTCGTGGAAGCGCCGAATGTCGAATGCGTCGCCCTCGCGGCGGGCCCGCGCCGCACGGAGCCGCTCGATCTCCCGGCGGCCTGTCATGTAGGCCAGGGCCTGGCCCGGCCAGGCGATGTAGCGATCGGTCTCGATGCCGGCGTCCGTGGGGTGAATTCCGGCCGCGACCATCGTCTCGAACGCCTTCTGGCGGCTCCAGCCCTGCGCGTGGAGGCCCGTGTCGACGACCAGCCGGACGGCGCGCAGGGCCTGGCTGTCGAGCATCCCGAAGCGCTCGGCCTCGCTCCGGAAGAGCCCCGCCTCGTCGGCGACACGCTCCGTGTAGAGCGCCCAGCCCTCGACGTAGGCCGTCCCCTGGGGCCAGAAGCCATGCGTGCGGAACGCCGGCAGGCCTTCCAGCTCCATCTCCAGGGCGAGCTGGAAATGGTGGCCCGGCACCGCCTCGTGGTAGGTCGTCGTGGCCGCGGACCAGAAGGTGCGGCTCGGCAGGTCGTACGCGTTGACGAAGTAGATGCCGGGCCTGCTCCCGTCCATGGTGGGAGGGTAGTAATAGGCGCCCGGGGCATCCTGCTCCAGGAGCGGCTCGACGCGGCGCACCTCGCAGGCGGCTTTCGGGAGGCGCGAGAACCAGCGAGGGGCGGCCGCGAGGGCGCGCTCGACATCCTCCTGGCAGCGCGCGACGAGCGCCGCGGGCGTGGACGCGACCTGGGCCGGGTCGGCGTTGAGGGCTTCCCGATAGGCCGTGGTGTCGTCGCCGAAGCCGGCGGCCCGTGCAACGGCCCGGCGATCGCCCTCGATGGTGGCCAGCTCCTCCAGCCCGATCCGGTGGAGCTCCCCGGGCGTGATGTCGAGGCTGGTGTAGGCGCGGACCTTCGCCGCGTAACGGGCCTCGCCGTCGGGCAGGAAGCAGAGCCCGGGCTCCTCCCGCGTGGCAGGCAGGGCGGAGCGGAGCGCGTCCAGGTAGCGTGCATCGGACGACCGGACGTGGCGCTCCACGGCCTCGAGGATCCGGGCGCGGTCGGCCTCGTCGGCGACGACGGGGACCGTCACGATCGGCGACGCCACCGCCGGCGCGGCAAGGAGCCGCTGGAGCTGTTCCACCGCCCGGTCGGCAACGACGCGGGCGGCGGTCAGGCCGGCGGCGCGCCCTTCGTCGAGCAGGTCGATGATCGCGTCGGTGAGCGCAGGGTAGGCCCCGATCCTGGCCAGGAGCCGCTCCAGCCGCTCCGGCGTGTCGGCCTTCTGGAGGTGGACGAGCTCGGGAAGGAGCGCCTGGTGACCCTGCTGCCCCCAGAAGGGGATGAGGTCGTCGCGGAGGTCGTCCTCCAGGAGCTCCTGGTCCGCGACCAGCAGCAGCAGGTCGCGCGAGATCCGCTCCTCCGGGTCGAGCGCGGCGGCGTCGATCGCGAGCGCTCCTGCCCTGGCCTCCTCCGCGAGGGCGCGGCGGGCGGCGCGCCCGGCCGGCCCCGGGTCGTCCAGGCGGTCGTCGAAGCGCTCGTCACCGAGGACGGTGGCCAGGGTGGGGTTCAGCTCGAGGGTCCGCTCCCAGGTGCGGGCGGCGAGATCGGCAAGGTCGGTCGAGGCAGTCATGGGAGAAGCGTACGCGGCGGCGTGGCGCGCTGCGGGCCGCCCCCGCTCACGCCTCGAAGAGCGGCAGCTGGTCGTGCCGGTCGGCGACCGGGTCCAGCCCCACGTACGGCTCCAGGTCGCCCAGCCGTGGCTCCGGCCGAGCCGCGAAGCGGCGCAGCGCGTCGGTTCGCAGGACGTGCCAGTTGAACCGGTCCATCGACGCCCGGAGCACGGGCGAATGCTGAAGCTTGTCGCGCACCAGGGCGATCCGCTCCGGGGGCAGAACGAGGAAGCGGACGATGCGCTCGTCGGGCAGGATTCCCCGGCCGCGCCGGAGGACCGGCTCGCCCAGCATCGCGGTCCACTCCACCTCGAAGAGGAACGCGAACCGGGGGCGGACGTACCAGCAGCAGTCCACCTGCTCGAGGAGATCGGCGCCGGATCGCCCGAGGAAGCCGAGCCCGGGATCCTGCTCGTCGGCGAGGAGGCGGTCGCCGAGGGCCAGGCCGCCCACGCGGCGGCCCTGCTCCCGCGGCGCGATCGCGACGTGCAGGCCCAGGCGGTGCCCCACGTCCGCGAGCAGCCCGATGGTGGCCGAGTGCTCCAGGGACCGGGCCTGGAGGTCGTCGCGCGCCGCCAGCCGACCGTTGCCCGTGGCCGGTACGCCGTAGCTCGCGAGGCACGCGTCGACCAGCCACGGGTCGGGCGCGTCTGCGCCCGAGAACATGTCGGCGAGGCGTTCGCGTACCGCGGCCTCGGGGATCGAGGCGCCCGTCCCGAGCAGGCTGAAGACGGCCCACTCAAGGCGGTCGGCCAGGGGCGCCGCGGCGGCGGCCTCGTCGCGCGGGTCGGCCAGCCAGAATCGCCCTCCCTCCGACCCGGCGATCTTGCGCTGGTCGGGGCGGGCCAGCTCCTGCTCGATCAGGGCGAGGAGGTCCGCCGCGGCGGCGGAGGAGGCGCTCCACGCGGAACCCGGCGCGCCCCCCGGCGGGCGCGGCTCGGGCGCCACGCTGGGCGCGGAGGGGCCCGGGCCCGGCGCCGCGTCGGCGCCGCCCGCGAGCCCGGCCGCCACGCTGAAGCGCCGGAGCTGGCCGCTGCGGTCGAGGGCGACGATCAGCTCGCCGACGAGATGGGTTCGGTCCGCCGGCTCTCCCCGGGCCTGCAGGACGGCGACCGCGCGCTCGGTGACCGCCCGGTTGAGCTCGGAGACAGAGAAGCGGCCGTCGATCGGGACCGGCCCGGACAGGAGCCCGCGCGACATCACCACACCGGGGTCGCCCGCGCCACCCGGCGACGGGGAGAGCGGCACGGTTCGCCCGCGTCCGCGCCGTCGGGCCGAGCGTGCCCCCCGGCGGGATGAGCTCCACGATGCCGCCCGGGGCCTCGCCGGGCTCGGCGAGGCTTGCCGTGGCGACCCGCCATCCGGCCGCCGCACCCGCGAGGCTCGCCTCCGCGAGGCCCGGAGGGCCGTCCGGATCAAGCAGCACCGCGCAGCTCCCGTCGCGCGCCATCGCCGGCCCGAGGGCCGTGAGCCCGGCGCGCAGGGCGGCCGCCCGGGCCGGCGGCCGGGCCTCCGGCTCCATGAGCGGCGCCAAAGGCAGGAGTCGGGCGGCCTCGCTCCCGAGCGCCCAGGCCGTCGCGACGAACGCCTCGGACAGGCGGCCCGGCGTCCACTCCGGCGGCGGCTGGGTCAGGATCAGGCGCACGCGCGCCCGGTTCGCCGGCCCCAGGGCCTCGGCCTCGGCGGCCAGCCGCTCGACCGCATCCCCCGAGCCGACGCGAAGCGAGATCATCGGCGGCCCGTCCAGGAGGCCGTCCAGCGTCTCGGTGAGGCGCGCCTGGACCGCGCCGTAGGGACCGTCGTCGAGCGCCTGGACGAAGGCCCGCACCAGCTGGTACCCCTCCTCGAACGCGCGCCACGGATTGCGTTCGCGCCAGCCGGGTGCTCCCGGCGGCCGGACTCGCCCCTCGGCGATGCGCAGGGTGCTGGCCCGCCCGGGGAACCCGTTGAGGCGGCTCGACGGCAGGACGGCGTGCAGGAACGCGAGCCGAAGCGCCGACGTCACCTGGGAGGCGCGCAGCTCCCCTTCGATGCGGTCCAGGATCGCCTTGAGGGCAGCCAGCTGGCGCGGCGCGTGGAGGTCCAGGAGCTGGTCGACGAGGCCCGCCGACCCGCTCGTCGTCGGGAAGCGCGTGGCGATCTCCGCCCGCGCGATCGGATCCGGGCCCAGGGCTCCGGCTCGCTCCAGGTCCGCGTCCTCGGGCTGCGCGTGGCGGACCTCGCCCCCGTGACCGCGCCGGTCGAGACAGGCAGGGCAGCGGAAGGTGCGGCGTGTCGGGCGCAGGATGCCCTGTCCGTCAGGCTCCCAGACGAGCTCGTCGAGGGCCAGGGTGCGCCCGCAGGTCGGGCAGTGCGTGGCGAAGTGCTCGTCGATCCAGGCCCGCAGGCCCGTCGTGCCCATGGGCGCCGCGGCGACGGCCTGGAAGGCCGCGTCGAGGTGCCGCAGGTCCGGCGCCCGGACGACCACGTCGGCGAGCAGCCGCGTGAGCGGGGACGACTCGATGGAGACGGCCCGTCGCCCGAGGGCGATGGCGGTCCGGGCGACCCAGCCACCGCGCCCGAACAGGTCGACGACGACATCGTCCGGTGCGCTCGCGGCCCGGAGGCGCGCGGCGAGGACCGCGGGCGGCAGCGCCGGGGCAAGCCGGGCGAAGATCGGGAGCGCAAGCGGCTCGGCCGGTCGACCCGGGAGATCGCGGTGGGTCATCGCCGAGGATTCTGCCAGAGCGCCCGGTCTGCGGCGCCCGGGCGTGTCGCCCGGGCCGGCCAGGTCCTACGGCTCCTCGAGCTCGTCGGTCTCCTCCTCGAAGGCCTCGTCCGGCGTGACGTCGGCGGGCAGGACGCGGTCGAGATCCTCGATCTCGTCGTCCTCCACGTCGTCCTCGAGGTCCTCCTCGAGGTCCTCGTCCTCGCGCAGCAGGGTGCCCTTCGTGTAGGGGCGGAGGTCGGTGGACCGTGCGGCCGTCGGGAAGCTGACCTTGCCGTAGTTGCGAGGATCCTGGTAGATCTCGCGAATGATGATCCGGACGTCCTGCGCGCCGAGCGAGGTGACGCCCGCGGCGTACTTGTTGCCGTCGGCGATGAGCTTGAGGAGGCGGGCCGCGACCCGCGGCTCGACGACGCCGACCCGGATTCCGTTGCTGAAGGCGATGAGGTGCTTGTCCTCGGCGACGAGCTCCACGTAGTCGCCCGGGTTGACCTGCGCCAGCACCTTGGGGCGGGCCAGCTCGCCGAGGAAGGCGAAGCCGGTCTTGCCGGTCTCCTCCACGAAGATGGAGATGGGTGCCTTGCTCGTCGGGTCGGCGGGGGCGGTCCGGTCGCCGGCCTCGACCAGCAGCAGCTTGAGGCGGTCGATGTTGCGCTCGGCGATCCGGCTCGTCGGATCGAGGGCCAGCGCCTTCTGGTAGTGCTCCCGGGCACCGCCGAGGTCACCCATCTCCCAGAGGGCCTTGGCGAGCCGGTTCTCGGCCTCGGCATCGGGCCCGTGCTCCAGGAGCTTCAGGTTGACGTCGGCCGCCTCCTGCCACTCGGCGGCGGCAGCGGCCGCGATCGCCTGGTCGCTCAGGCTCCGCTTGATCCGGGAGAGGCTGGGGGCGGCCGGCGCCGGAGGCTCGAGCTCAGGGAACGTCACGGAGGGCGGGTCCTTTCGGTTCGGCGAGGGCACGCCGGATCGGGGATGCGGGCACGGTGCGCGACTGTTGTTTGTACACCCCGAGGACCATGCCGTCAAACGCTCGGCGGGAACGCGCGGGGCGGACGCGCGGGACGCGCGGGGGCGGACGCGCGGGGACGCGCGGGGCGGACGCGCGGGACGCGCGGGGCTGACGCGCGGAACGCGCGGGGCGGACGCGCGGAACGCGCGGGGGCGGACGCGCGGGGACGCGGCGCCCGGGGCGTCGGGTCACTCCTGGAAGAGCAGGTTCCAGACGACGACGAGGGCGCCCAGCGCCCCGAGCAGGAGCATCTCCCACAGCCAGCGCACGTCGCGCCGGCCGCCCCGCGGGGCGCCCTGGTAGGCGCTCCACAGGTAGAGCACGAGCGTGAGGAGCGCCGGGCCCAGGAGACGCGGCAGGCCCACGGCCCGGATGACGGCGGCGGAGATCGCCACCACCGCGGCATACGACAGGGCGATCTGGAGGGCGGACCGGACGGTCGTCGCGCGGAGCGCCGCAAGCCGGTAGCCGAGGGCGCCGGCGACGATGCCGTCGAGGACGGCCAGGAGCGCCAGGCCCTCCAGGGGGAGGCCCGGCAGCGGGAGCTCGAGGTCGATCGGGGGCGGCTCGACGAGCGCGCCCGGGATCGCGGCCGCGATCCCCGCGAAGGCGAGGATGGCGAGGACGACGATCAGCGAGAGGAGGGCCGTCCGATCGGCGGCCGTCGGGCCGCTGCGCCGGGCCAGGATCCGGCGCTCGATGTCGATCGCCGAGGCGACGAGCGCTCCCACGGCGATGAGGCCGGGCACGAGGAAGAGGCCCACCGGCACGAGGTGGAGCCCGGTCACGCCCGCGACGCCGGCCACCCCGGCGAGGAGCGTGGCCTCCACGGGGATGCCCAGGTCGGCCGCGCCGTCCGGCGGCTCGGCCTGTCCCAGGACCTCGAGGGCGCCAAAGGCGAGCGCGATGCCGGCCAGGAAGGCGGCCACCCAGAGCCCGGGCCCGTCGGCGATCCGCCCCACCGCGGCGAGCGCCACGGCGAGGGCGACGAGCTCCCATGCCGGGCCCCCGGCGACGGCGTCGCGGCCGACCAGGCGGTTCACCGCAGGGCCGTTGCTGAGCGGCCTCCCCGGGGCCCCGCGGAGCACGGCGCCCGGCACGGGCGGACGGGCGGGCGGGCGTGGGGCCGCCGGCAGCGGATGCCCGGGGGCGCCGGCGCCGAGCTGCGACGAGGAGCGGCGGAGCGGGTTCCGGATCCGCTCCCGCCAGCGCCTCATGCGACCCGCTCCGGCTTGGCGGCGACCCAGGCCAGGAGGTCCGCGCGGGACCACGTGTTGGCGACCGACCCGGGCTCCACCCACGCGCGGCGCGCCTGGGCGACGCCCCAGCCGATCCCCTCGAGCTCCTCCATCCGGTGGGCGTCGGAGTCGATCGTGAGGCGGCAGCCCGCCTCCACCGCCAGGCGGGCCCGCTCCGGGGCCAGGTCGAGCCGGTGGTCGGAGCCGTCGATCTCCAGCAGCGTGCCCGTTGCGGCGGCCGCGGCGAACAGCTCGTCCCAGGCGAGGTCGAGGTCGTCGCGGGCCCGCTCCCCCAGCATGCGGCCCGCCGGGTGGGCGATGACGTCGACATGGGGGCTGCGGATCGCGCCGAGGACGCGGGCGGTGAGCTGAGCGCGGGGCTGCCGCCGGCCCTGGTGGAGTGCCGCCACGACGAGGTCGAAGGTGGCGAGGAGGTCGTCGTCGTAATCCAGCGCGCCGTCGGCCCGGATCTCCAGCTCGCAGCCGTGGAGCAGCCGGAACCCCTCCGGAGGGGTGCCCGCGGGTGCGCGCCCGGAGGCCTCCTCGGCCGCGTAGCGCGCGTTCAGGGACGCCACCACCGCCCGCTGGGCGGCCACGCGCTGCGGGTCGAGCCCGTGCGCGATCGGGAGACCGTGGGAATGGTCTGTAAGCACCAGATAACTGTAACCGGCGGCGCGCGCAGCCCCTGCCATCTGCTCGATGGAGTGGATGCCGTCCGACCAGTCGGAGTGGGCGTGGCAGTCGCCGCGCAGGTCCGCCGCTTCCACCAGGCGCGGCAGGCGCCCCTCGCGCGCGGCCTCGATCTCGCCGCGGTCCTCGCGCAGCTCGGGGACGATCTCGGGCAGCCCCAGGAACCCGTAG
>CAVORL010000005.1:0-446014 GCA_963698595.1 uncultured Chloroflexia bacterium | reverse complement strand
CGGCGATCAGCTCCACGAGCTCGCGGATCGTGATCTCCTGGCCGGTGCCCAGGTTGACCGGCTCCGGGCCGTCGTAGCGCTCGGCGGCGAGGACGATCCCCTCGGCGGCGTCGTCCACGTAGAGGAACTCGCGGGTGGCCGAGCCCGTGCCCCACACGTCGATGTGGTCCGCCCCGCTCTCGACGGCGTCGACGCACTTCTTGATGAGCGCCGGGATCACGTGCGAGCTGCGCGGGTCGAAGTTGTCGCCCGGGCCGTAGAGGTTGACCGGCAGCAGGTAGATCGCGTTGAAGCCGTACTGCGCGCGGTAGGCCTGGCCCTGGACCAGGAGCATCTTCTTGGCGAGGCCGTAGGGGGCGTTGGTCTCCTCCGGGTAGCCGTTCCAGAGGTCGTCCTCCTGGAACGGCACCGGCGTGAACTTCGGGTAGGCGCAGACCGTCCCGAGCGTGACGAACTTCTCCACGCCGGCCAGGCGCGCCTGCTCCATGAGCTGGATGCCCATGATCGCGTTCTCGTAGAAGAAGCGGCCCGGGTTCTCCCGGTTCGCGCCGATCCCGCCCACGACCGCCGCGACGTGGATGACGAGCTGGGGCCGTCCGTCGGCGAGGGCGCGGTCGATCCCGTCCTTCGTCCGCAGGTCGTAGTCCTTCGAGCGGGGCACGAAGATGGTGTCGGCGCCGCCGGCCTGGAGCCGCCGGACGATCGCCTGGCCCAGGAAGCCGCCGCCGCCGGTCACCATCACCCGGCGGCCGGGCCAGAAGTCAGCCACCGCTGATCACCCCCGCGTCGATCCCGGCGTCGGCCAGGTCGTGCTCCAGCATCAGGCGGACCAGGTCCCGGAACGTCGTCCGCGGCCTCCCAGCCCAGGCGCTCGCGGGCCTTCGAGGCGTCCCCGCGGAGCTCGTCGACCTCGGTCGGGCGGAAGTACTTCTCGTCCACCCGGACGTAGCGCTCCCAGTCCAGGCCGACGAGGCCGAAGGCGACCTCGCACAGCTCGCGGACGGAGTGCATCTCGCCGGTGGCGATGACGTAGTCGTCCGGCTCCGGCTGCTGGAGCATGAGCCACATCGCCTCGACGTACTCCTTCGCGTAGCCCCAGTCGCGCTGCGCGTCGAGGTTGCCCAGGAAGAGGTGCTCCTGCGTGCCGGCGAGGATCGCCGCCACGCCGCGGGTCACCTTGCGGGTCACGAAGGTGTCGCCGCGCCGGGGCGACTCGTGGTTGAACAGGATCCCGTTGCTGGCGTGGAGGCCGTAGGCCTCGCGGTAGTCGACGGTCATGAAGTGGGCGAAGACCTTGGCGATCGCATACGGGCTGCGCGGGTTGAACGGCGTCGTCTCCCGCTGCGGCGTCTCCCGCACCTTGCCGTACATCTCGCTGCTGCCGGCCTGGTAGAAGCGGATCGGCCAGTCGGCGGTGCGCACGGCCTCCAGCATCCGGAGCGTGCCCATCGCCGCGGTCTCGGCGGTGAACTCGGGCATCTCGAAGCTCACCTTGACGTGGCTCTGGGCGCCCAGGTTGTAGACCTCGGCCGGCTTCACCCGGTGGAGGTGGCCGATGAGGCTGGAGCTGTCGGTCAGGTCCGCGTAGTGGAGGAAGAGGCGCGTCGGCGACTTCGAGCGGGTCGCGGTAGAGATGGTCGATCCGCTGCGTGTTGAAGTTGCTGGCGCGCCGGATGAGGCCGTGGACCTCGTAGCCCTTCTCCAGGAGCAGCTCGGCGAGGTAGGAGCCGTCCTGGCCGGTGATGCCGGTGATGAGGGCGCGCTTCGCGTCGCTCATGCGGCGATCTCCTCGACGAGGGCCGTGGCGCGCGCCAGGCAGGCAGCCGCGCCCAGGTTGGCCTCAGCGTACGGTGGTCCCGCGGCGCCCAGGCGGGCGGCCGGTCGCGGGATCCGCCCGCAGGGCCGCGAGGGCCTCGAGGATCGCCCCGGGGTCACCCGCGGGGACGGCGATCCCGGCGCCCGCGCGCTCCAGCTCGCGCGCGGAGGGGCCGCCCGGGGGCACGGCTGCCACGATCGGGCGCCCGGCGGCGAAGTAGCTGGTCAGCTTGGACGGCAGCGACATGTCCGTCTGCGTCGCCCGCTCGGAGAGGAGCAGGACGTCGGCTGCCGCGAGGAGGCTGGCGTGGACGCCGTCGGGCTGGACCGGCAGGAAGTCCAGGTTCGGGAGGCCGGCGCCCCTCGCCCGCAGCGCCTCCGCCTGGCTCCCGCCCCCGGCCAGCACGAAGCGGACGGGCTCGTCACGCTCGGCGGACAGGCGGGCCGCGTCGACGACCTGCTCCAGGCCCTGCTTGAGGCCCATGTTCCCGGCGTGGAGGACCACCTGGCGGTCGGCGGGCCAGTCGAAGCGGCGGCGCGTGGCGGCGCGGTCCAGGCTCGGCCGTGCGACCCGCGCCCAGTTGGGGACGTGGTGGATCCGGTCTGCCGCGACCCCCAGGGAGATGACGTACGGGGTGAAGGTCTCCGCGACCACGCCGATGGCCCGGGCGTCGGCGGCGGCCCACCCCTCGGCGGCGCTCGTGGCGCGCGCGACCGCGCCCCCGCCGGCGATCCCGGACTGGCGCGCCGCGGGGCCCATGAGGTCCTGGAAGAGGAGCCCGTAGGGCGCGCGCAACCGCCGCCCCGTGAGCCGGGCGAGGACGCCGCCGGAGAGGCTGGGGACGACGCCGAGGATCGCGTCGGGACGGGCGAGGCGGAGGCTCGCGAGGAGCCCCGTGAGCCCGAAGGTGCCCTCGTAGATCGCCCGCCGCGCGGCGGACTGCGTCGCCGGGATGTAGTGGGCAGCCCGCAGCACCGTCACACCGTCCAGGCGCTCCGTCGGCGAGGAGACGCCGGGGCGTGCCCCGCGCGAGGCGCCAGCCCGGATAGCTGGGCAGGCCGGTGATGACCGTGACGTCGTCGCCGCGGGCCGCCAGATGCTCCGCCAGCCCGGCCGTGTAGGGGCCGACCGCCGTGGGCTCCGGACGGTAGTTGATCCCGATGATGAGGACGCGCATCCCGCTCTCGGCCTCCGGCCCGGTCAGCCGCGCCGCTCGGCCGACCCGCCGGTGGCGCTCGCCGTGGACGCAGGCACCGGGTAGCCGGCCTCCTGCCCGCGGGGTCCGTAGTACTCGTAGTAGACGTAGCCGCTGGATTCCCGCCCGGAGAGGCGGTTGAGGGCGGCACCCAGGACGCGGGCGCCGGCCTTGGCCAGCGCCTCGCGGCCGTGGCCCGCGGCCCCCCGGCGGATCCGCCCCGCGTCGATGACGAGGAGCGTCCCGTCCGTGACGGAGGCGAGGATGGCGGCGTCCGTCACCGCCTGGAGCGGCGGGCTGTCCACGATCACCAGGTCCGCCGCGTCGGCGAGGTTCGCCAGGATCGTGCGCATCCGGCGCGACGCCAGGAGCTCGGCCGGGTTGGGCGGCAGCTGCCCGGTGGTGATGATCCGGAGGTTGTCCTGCTCCGTCGCCTGGGCGACGTCGTCGATGGTGGACTCGTCGCTCCGCAGGAGGGTGGTCAGGCCCCGGGAGTTGGGCAGGCCGAAGAGCCTGTGGACGCCGGGCTTGCGCAGGTCGGCGTCCACGAGGATCACCCGCCGGTCGGCCTGGGCGTACGCCACGGCCAGGTTGCCCGCGGTGGTGGTCTTTCCCTCGCCGGGGATGGAGCTCGTGACCAGCAGGGTCCGCACCGGCTCGTCGACGGCGGCGAACTCCAGGTTCGTGCGCAGCGTCCGGTAGGCCTCTGCGGCGGGCCCGCGCGGGTAGAGCAGGGTCGCCAGCTGATAGATCTCGCGGCGGCCTCTCGCGCTCTTCATCTTGACGATCGTCCCGAGCGTGGCCAAGCCGGTCACCGCTTCCACGTCGTTCGTCGACTTCACCGTGTCGTCGAGGTACTCCAGGGTGAACGCGATGCCGAGCCCGATGAGGAGCCCGACGAGCGCCGCCAGGAGCGTGTTCAGGAGCACCCGCGGGGCCGCCGGCTCCTCCGGCGGCGTGGCCGGGTCCACGACCGTGAGCGCATTCGCGGCCGCGCCGGAGAGCTGGACGAGGGCGGCGTAGGACTGGCGGAGGTTGGCCACCTGGCCCTTGAGCGCCTGCAGCTCCTGCTCCTGGGTGAGCGTGCGCGACGGCAGGCCGGACAGGCGGTCGATGGACGCCTGGGTCTCCTCGATCTGGAGCTGGGTGGCCTCGATCTGGTCGCCGATGAACACCTGGACCTGGCCGCTCTGGCCGTACACGGTCGCCGACGCCGCGATCATCTGCTCCCCGATCGCGTTGGCCAGGTTCGCCGCGCGCTGCGGGTCGCCGTCCTCCACGCTGACGGTCACCAGCGTGGAGTCGCGCGCCGCCTCGGCGGTCACGACGTCGCGGAAGTCCTCCGGCGTGATCCCCAGGCCGGCGTCGGCGATCACCTGCTCCAGGATGGGCCCGGACGTGGCCAGGTTCGCGTAGGTCTGGGAGATCCGCTGGCTCGCCAGCAG
The DNA here is from genome assembly GCA_963698595.1 of uncultured Chloroflexia bacterium. Taxonomy (GTDB): domain Bacteria; phylum Chloroflexota; class Limnocylindria; order Limnocylindrales; family CSP1-4; genus CTSoil-043. Next base: position 441,558 of record CAVORL010000005.1, on the reverse strand, counting down.
CGTGTTGTAGTCCACGCTGGAGGAATCCGACTGGCCGACGAGGAGCGTCACCCGCGCCTCGTACACCTTGGGCAGGGAGGACGAGACGAGGTAGGCCGCGCCGCCGGCGAGCAGGACGCCCATGACGAGGAGCCAGAGCCAGGAGCGGACGATCTGGCCCTGGCGGCGAAGATCCATCAGCGGGCGGCTCCAGGTGTGCGGGACGACGGGGTGACGGTGGTCGGGGGCGGCCCGGGCTGGTCGGGGACGGGACCGGCCGGATCGGGTCCCGAGTATACAGGCGGGCTCGTCCCGGTTTCGGCCTCAGGGCCGGTCGCGGGGAGGCGGTGGATCACGGTGCCCCCAGCGGGACGTACCGGAGCTCCAGCGTGACGTCGCGGTCGAAGGTGGTCGCCAGCGTCGCCGTGTCCCCGCTCACGGTCAGCGCGGGGCTCGCGCTCTCGATCGTGAACCCCTCGGGGGCCCGGATCGTCACGGTCAACGGCCCGGGCCGGAGGCCGGGCTGCCGCTGGATCGTGAGCCGGTACGTGCCGCCGGTCTCGTCCGCGTCCGCCGCGTACGGGCTGGTCCACGCGTAGGTGAGGGTCGTCTCGCCGGGGGGGATCTGCAGGTAGCTTCCGATGACCGTGCGGCCGGCGGTCTCCTCCACCACCGCGGGATCGGTCAGCGGCACGACGCTCCCCCCGGAGACCTCCTCCACACGGCTCCGCTCCGGGACGAGGAGCCGGAAGTACATCCCCAGGGTGCGGAGATCGCCGATGAGCGGAAGCGCCCGGTACGGGGCGGCGTCCGGGCTCTCGATCCGGTTGTCCCAGCTCACGGTCAGGCGGCCCAGGGCGTTGCCGTACGCGTCGAGCTGCACCGCGAGGTCCAGGGAACGGTCCGTCACCGCGTTGAGCTTGGAGGTGGGGGCGACGTTCGCGTCGACCGGGTAGATGAAGTCCCCGGGGTCCTGCCGGACGACCCCGTCGAAGCCGTTCTCCGTTGCGAGCTGCTGGGCCGCCGGATCCCTGAACCAGGCCAGCAGGAGCCGGTCCCGGCGGTAGGTCTCGGCCTCGTTCAGCAGGGCGGTCCACTGCCGGGGCGGCAGCGCCAGCAGGGCGCTGAAGAGGCGCTCCGCGAACGGCCCCAGCACCGCCTTGCGGTTCGGGTCGCCGGATGCGGCCGCCGCCCAGATCGCCTGCATCAGCTTGAGGGTCGTCTCGCCCGGGGCGATGGTCAGGTCGTGCTCCGGGACGGCGATGGGCCCGGTGATCGTCAGCAGCTCGTCGATGGTGTAGGTGGTGATCGCCAGGACGCCGTCGATCCGGGTGTCGCCGGACTCGTTCTCGTAGAGCCGGATGGCGTCCCGGGCGCTCGTCGGGAAGTCCGGCGACCAGTTCGCGTCGGCGAGCTGCCACGGCTGATCATCGCCCAGGAGGTAGGCGTGGAGCTCCTCCGGGCCCTGGATGAACGGGTAGTCCCACGGCAGGTCCAGCAGGTAGATGTCGCGGAACGTGCGCTCCGTGATCCGCCCCCGGTCGAAGGCGATGATCCCGTAGCTCCCGATGTAGCCCCCGGTCGGGCGCAGCTCCGCGGGGTTCTGGGTGAGGACCAGGTAGCGCCGCGGGGCGTCCCAGCCGAAGATCCCCGCCAGCGGGCCGCTGGACTCCGCCAGGCCGTCCACCATTGGGCCGTACTCGTCGATGCGGGCGAGCATCGCGTCGCGTGCCTCCTCCACCGGGCCCACGAGGCCGTCCGGGATCCCGGCCAGCGTCTCCCGGGCGCGGACCAGGTGCGCGGACATCTGCGCCATCCCGTCGCGCGAGGTGGCCAGCAGCTCCACGAGCTGGGAGAGCGCCGACGCGTTCGCCGGGTCCGCCGCCTGCGCCTCCTTGATCTCGACGAAGCGCCGACCCATGGCCATCCCCTCGTCGGCGGCGCCGAAGAGGTCGCCGGCTGCGCCGACGACCGCGTCCGCCCCCCGCACGTCCGCCTGCGTCTGCGGGAGCGCCCGCGCGAGGGCCACGAGCGGATCGTTCGCCAGCAGGTCGGCCAGGTCGTCGAAGCGCGCGCGGGTGGCCGCCAGGTCGGCGTCCAGGGCGTCGACGGTGGTCCGGTCGATGTCGAGGCCGGCTTCGCGCGCCTGCCCGACCATCCGCTCCAGGTCGCCCCGCAGGGAGCGCGCCGTCTCGTACGCCGGGAGGTAGCGGACGTACGCCAGCCCGGCCGCGACGGCGAGGACCGCGACGATGCCAAGGCCCAGCCCCAGGAGCACGCGCCGCCGCGTGCGGTGACGGCTGCGACGCCGCCGGCGACGCCGCTCGGGCGAGGGGGCAGGGGTCGCGGGGGCGCCGGTGGGTCCCTCGCTCACTGGCGCGGGACGGCGATGACGATGAAGCGCGGCGCGGTCGGGAAGTAGGAGGTGGACGTCTGGAGCGTCAGCTGCTCCGTCGGCGTCGGGTCCAGGTATTCGATGGCGTCCCACGGGACGCGGGGCAGCACCTCTGTCACGACGTACGTGCGCGATGTCCCGTCCGCGAGGTCCAGGACGACGACGTCACCCTTGCGCGCCCGCCACAGGTTGATGAACATCCCCTCCCGGGCGTGGCCGTAGATGTAGATGTTGGTGCCGCCGTCCGGCCACCCGGACGACGGGAAATGGGCCGCCTTCCCGATGGGGGCGTCGATACCGTCGCCGTCGATGATCGACAGGTCGATGTCGAGGCGCTCGATGCGGATCCGCTTCGCCCGGATGGCGACCTTCGGGCCGCCGGTCGGCGTCGGGGTGACGGCCGGCGACGGGGCCACCGCCGGCGTGGCGGTCGCGCCGGGCGCCGGGGTTCCGCTCGCCGTCGGCTCGACGGTGGGGGGCGCGGCGGTGGGGGGCGCGGCCGGCGTTGCGACGCTGGACGGCGTTGCGGGCGGCGGCGTTGCGGGCGGCGGCGTCGTCCCGCGGAGCCCGCCTCCCAGCACGAAGGCGAGGACCGTGGCCGCGATCACGATGACGGCGGCGCCCAGGAGAAGGGCGAGCGCCCGGCTCGGCCCGGAGCTCCACCGCGGACGCTGCGGGCCGGAGCGGCGGTCGGGGTCGATCACGCTGTCAGGCTAGCCGAAACGGAACCGCGGGAAACGCGGCGCGCGTGGCCGGCCGGCGCCAGGTTCAGCGGCGGACGACGACCCGGTGCGCGAGGAGCCCGCCGCCGGTCGCCAGGGCCAGTGCGGCAAGCAGCATCCCGGCGAGCGGCAGCTGCGACGGCGCTGGCGGCGTGCCGGCGGGCAGCGTCGACGTGTTGGGCAGGCCGGCGGCGGTCACGTTGAGGACCGCGGTTCCCCTCGTGTTGTCGGCCTGGGCCCGGAGGACCCGGCTGCCGGGGACGCAGGCGAGGACGACCCTGGTCCGGGCGATGCCGTTGGCGTTCGTGACCGACTTCTTGGTCAGGATCTTGTCCGCGCCTGTCACCCGCGACTTCCAGTCCCACTTCACGGGCTGCCCGGCGATCGGCTTGCGATCGGCGTCGCTCACGGTCGCCTTGATCGTGACTTTCACGCCGCACTTCAGCTTCCCGGCCTCCCGGGACACGATCACGTGCTTGGCAACCTCCCCCGAGTAGCCCACCACGGTCCCGGCCGCGAACACGACGAGCATCATGGCCGCAAGGCCTGCCAGCCACCGACGGCGAGTGGTCATTCCCGAACTCCTCCCAGGCCCCCGGCATCAGGCGGCCACGCGTGCCGCACGTTCTTAGCACCATCGGGACGCAGAGACTGCACCCCCCGGTCGAGGCCGGACGGAGACTCAGCCGGATGCAGCATACGCCCCGCGCACAACCTCCATGCGACGACCTCGTCGCCGGTCCCGGCGCCCCCCGGGCGCCGGGGCTACCGGGGCGGGATGACCAGGCGCTGGCCCACGCGAATGAGGCTGGGGTTGTCGATCCCGTTCGCCTCCTGGATGGCTGCCACGGTCACGCGGTACTGCCTGGCGATGCTGGTGAGGTTCTCGCCCCGGGCCACCACGTGGATGCGGGGCGTGGGCACCGGGGTCGGGCTGGGTGTCGGGGCCGGGGTCGGGGCCGGCGTCGGCGCCGGCGAGGGCGTGGGTGTCGCGGAGGGCGAGGGTGTCGGGCTGGGGCTCGCCGCAGGGGACGGGGTCGGCGCCGGCGTGGCCGCAACCGGAGACGCGGGGCCTCCGGCGCCCCAGCCGACCTGCCACTCCCGGGCCAGGTCGGAGAGCGCCGGCCCACCAGCGAGGGCGGCCCCCGCCAGGAGGAATGCGACGAGAAGGATCGCGGCGAGCGTGCGCAGCCGGCGCCTCGGGCCGCGACGCCCTCCTCCGTCAGCGCGCCAGGCGACCGCGCCATCGACGAGCTCCGGCCCCGCCGGTGGCCCGCCCGCCGGTGGCCCGCCCGCCGGTGGGGCGTGATAGCGGGAGCATTCCGGGTACGTCGAGGCGAGGCAGAACGCCCCCTGGTGCGGAAGGTCGATCGACCGGGCGCGGGAGCTGGCCCAGCAGCGGTGATCCTCGCTGGGGTAGCTGAAGCTGGTCGGCGGATCGTCGGGCAGGCCCAGGTACGGGCAGACCCCCGGTTCGATCGGAGGCCGCCCGGCGTCGGAGGTCATCCGGCCGGGTGGCTTCGGAGAAGGAGACGGGTTGTGCCGGGCCATCGGGACCCATTCTACGAGCCCGTGTGCCAGCCGACGCGGGTCAGGAGGCAGTGGCGACCGGGCCGCGGGCCGTGCGCGGCGTCCCGGGTCGGCGTCTCCCCCGGAGCTCCGTCATCGTCCGCGCCGCTCGGCCTCCCCGGCCTCCGCGCTCTCCCCTGCCCCGCCCTCGACGGCCTCCCTCCCCCGCTCCAGGGCGTCCGCCCAGGCCGCCTCCGACTCCTCGCCGTGCCAGGCCTCCAGCCCCTCGCGAGCGATGACCACGGAGATCGCCATGGCCGCGATCGGGTCCGCCCACCACCACCCCGCCAGGGCGTTCAGGCCGACGCCGACCAGCACGATCAGGGAGAGCCAGAAGCAGGCGGTGGTCTGGAACGCGTCGGCCTTCAGGGACCGGCTGCCCAGGTCGGCGGCGAGGCGCCCCTTGGCACGCGCGAGCCACCACATCACGGCCAGCGACGCTGCGGCCAGGGCCATCCCGACGGGCGAGGGGTCCGGCCGCTCCCCGCCGAGGAGGCGGGTTGCCCCGCCGACGACAACGAACGCCGCGAGGGCCAGCAGCGAGGCCCCCACCAGCCGGGACGCTCGCGCCTCCAGGTGCTCCACGGCCTCGCGGTCCGCACCACGCTGCTCGGCCGCGAGGCGCCACAGCAGGACCGCCCCCGACAGGCTCTCCACGACGGAATCGGCGCCGAAGCCGAGGAGCGCCATGCTCCCCGCGGCGAGCGCCGCGGCGATGCCGATGACGGCCTCGACGACGTTCCAGCCGACGGTCAGGACCTCGAGGCGGACGCCACGGGCCAGCTGCGCCCGGCGGAGCGGCGTCATCGGCGCGCCGGCCTCGCCGGCCGGGTGGCCCGGTGTCATGGGTGCATCTGCCTCCCCAGCCCCTCGGCCGGGCGTCACATCATCGCGAGGCCGCCGTCCACGCCCAGGACCTGGCCCGTGATGTACGCAGCCTCGTCGGAGGCGAGGAAGGTCACCGCGTTCGCGACCTCGTCGGCGGTGGCGAAGCGGCCCAGCGGCGTGGCCGCCTTGATGGCGTCCTTGACGTTGTCGGGCAGGCTGTCGGTCAGCTCCGTCAGGACGAAGCCGGGGGCCACCGCGTTGACCGTGATGCCGCGCGAGGCGACCTCCCGTGCCAGCGCCTTGGTCAGGCCGATGAGCCCGGCCTTGGAGGCCGAGTAGTTGGCCTGCCCGGCGTTGCCCATCTGCCCGGAGACGCTGGACATGTTGACGATCCGCCCGGCCCGCTGCTTGAGCATGGGCCGCAGGACGGCGCGGGCCATGTAGAAGGAGCCGGTGAGGTTCACGTTGAGGACGTCGGCCCACGCCTGGTCGGTCATCCGCATCGCCAGGTCGTCGCGCGTGATCCCCGCGTTGTTGACCAGGATGTCGATCCGCCCGAACTCCTTGAGCGTCTCCTCCACGGTCTCCGCGCACGACGCGGGACTGGTGACGTCGCCGCCGACGCAGATGGAGCGCCGGCCCAGCGCCTCGACGTCGCCCTTCGTGTGATCGTCGAGGAGGCACGCCTCCCGGTCGATGAAGGCCACGTTGGCGCCCTGCCGGGCGAGCATGAGGGAGACGGCGCGGCCGATGCCGCGCGAACCGCCGGTGACGATGGCGGTCTTGCCGGTGAGATCGATCATGCGGGTCATCCTTTCCCCTGGTCGTCCGAGGCCAGCCGGCGCCGCACGGCGTCCACCAGCACCGGGAGATCGTCCTTGAGCGTCGAATTGATGATGCCGCCAACGACGGCCGGGTAGTTGTGGGCCAGGAAGTCGCGCAGCCCCTTGAGACCGCGCCAGTCCACGTCGGGCATCGCCAGGAGCACCTCCGGCGACAGCAGCTTCGCCTGTTCGCCCGTCTCCTCCAGGCGCTTCGCGATCGCATCGACGGCCATGTCGTCGTCCTGCCAGGCGGGCCCGGACCTGGCGACGTACGCCTGGATCTTCGCGGAGTGCTCGAGGATCGCCTCGAGCGCGCGCCTATGCCGCGGGTCCATGCAGCACCACGCCCTCGCGGGCGATGCGCGCGGCGAGTGCCGGGCGAACCTCGCCGGCGGCCACGATGTCCACGTCGCGATCGAACAGGCGCTCCGCGTCGGCGACGAGCGCCGCGCGCTGCCGCAGGCCGATCCGGCGGCCGGCGACCGGCTCGACGAGCAGGTCCAGGTCCGAGTCCGACCGGAAGTCCGCCCTCGTGGCCGAGCCGAACGCCACCACGCGCCGCAGGCCGTGGTGCCGCGCCAGGGCCCGGAGCTTCCGGCTGCTCGGAACCGCGACACCCGCGTGGAGGCGTCCCAGCTGCGGGGCTCCCTCGTCGCCGTGGCGCGTGCGGTCCGGGAAGGAGCGATCGACGGACCCCGCCAGGACCCGCATGTGGAGCGCCCGGTCGCGGGGCGTCCGGTCGTCGAGGAGACGCCCGCGCAGGGCGGACTTGTCGACGAGCTCGATGCACAGCCCGTCGTGCAGGGCCAGGAGATCCGCGAGCGCCGCGTGGAGGAGCGCCTCGTCCGCCGGCTCGGCGAAGCGCCGGATCACGAGCACCGCCCCCTGCCCGTCGATCCCGGCGAACTCGACAGCCCGGTTGGCGCGGGCCAGCACGCCCAGCGCCTCGATCGGCTCGACCATCGCGAGCGCGAAGTGGACGGCCGCCGGTGCGCGAGGATCCCCGAGCAGCACGAACCCATGCTCACCGCGCTCGACGAGCCCGTCGTCCTCGAGCACGCCGAGGGCCCGCTCGGCGCTCGAGAAGGGGACCTCGAGGATCGTGGCCACGTCGACGGGACGGAGGCCCTCCGGGCGCTGCGCCAGGGCGGCGAGCACCCGCAGGCCGTGTTCGGACGCGACGAGACGGCTCATGGACGGATAGTGACGCTGCCAGCGTCACATGTCAACGAACGGGGACGCCCGGCGTTCCGATTGTCGCCGGGCGCCCGGGGACGCCCGGCGGTCAGATTGTCGCCGGGCGCCCGGGGTCGCCCGGCGTTCCGATTGTCGCCGGGCGCCCGGGGTCGCCCGGCGTTCCGATTGTCGCCGGGCGCCCGGGGTCGCCCGGCACGACGTCGTCGAGGGGCACGTCCACCGGCCCCGGGCTGGCGAGGATGGCGGCGAGCTGCGGCGGGATGGGGTCGACCGAGTCCCAGTCGACCGGGAGCCGGACGTGGATCGCGTCGGGGTCGACCGCCGCGGCCCGGGCACCCCGGGCGGGGTCGACGGTCCACTCCAGGGCCACGGCGCCCGAGGTGAAGCCGGCTCCGAAGGCCACGAAGACGATCCTGTCGCCCACCTTGACCCGGCCGCTGTCCACGGCCTCGGCGAGGGCCAGCGGGACCGACGCGGCGGAGGTGTTCCCGTAGCGGTCCACGTTGACGTAGATCCGCTCCATCGGGAACGCGAGGCCCTTCGCCACGGCCTCGATGATCCGGATGTTGGCCTGGTGCGGGATGACGAGGTCGATGTCGTCCGGGCGGAGGCCGGCCCGCTCGATCGCGGCGAGCGCCGTCGACGCGAGCGTCCTCGTGGCGAAGCGGTACGTCTCGCGCCCCTCCATCCGGATGAAGTGCTCCCCGCGGCCGACGGTCTCTGCCGAGGAGGGCGCCTTCGAGCCGCCGGCAGGGAGCCAGATCATGTAGGCGCCCTGGGGATCCGTCGTGAGCTCCATCCCGTGGGGGCCGGTCGGCTCGTCCGACGCGGAGACGACGACGGCCCCGGCACCATCGCCGAAGAGGATGCAGGTGCCGCGGTCGGTGTAGTCGAGGAAGCGCGTCAGGAGCTCGGACCCGATGACCAGGACGTGGCGCGCCAGGCCGGAGGTGACCCATGCCTGCGCCGTCGCGTACGCGTAGACGAACCCCGAGCAGGCGGCGGCGACGTCCATCGCGGCCGCCCGCGTGTTCCCGATCGCCTCCTTCACGAGGGCCGCCGTCGACGGCATCCAGTAGTCCGGCGTCAGCGTCGCGACGAGGATGAGGTCGATCTCGTCGGGGTCGAGCCCGGCGACGGCGATCGCACGGGCACCGGCGATCGCAGCCATCGAGGCCGTCGTCTCGTGGGCGGCCGCGACCCGCCGCTCGCGGATGCCCGTCCGGGAGACGATCCACTCGTCGTTCGTGTCGACGATCCTCTCCAGGTCGGCGTTGGTGAGGACTGCCGTCGGGACGTAGCTGCCCCACCCGCTGATCTGGGCGAACCGGGCGCCGTGGGTGGGAGCCGGCGTCACGATGCTCACAGCGGCTCCACCTCGAAGAGGGGGTGCTTGGCCTTGACCAGCATGCCGCTCTCGGCGATCACGCGGACCACCCGGCCCGCGCGGTCCGACTTGATCTCGTTGAACAGCTTCATCGCCTCGATGAGGCCGATGACCTGGCCGACGACCACCTCGGCGCCCACCTCCACGAAGGGGGGTGATCCCGGGGTCGGCGAGGCGTAGTAGATCCCGGTCAGCGGCGCGAGCACCTCCGAGCGCGTGGCGCCGTGCGCTGCGGGATCCGCGCCGGCGTGGGTGCCCGCGCCGGCGTGGGTGCCCGCGCCGGACGGGCCCGCCTCCGACACCTGGTCGCGCGGGGATGCGGGCAGGGTTTCCGGGGCGACCGCCACGTGGGGCCCGCCGAGCGCGCTCGCCTTGCGCAGGGTGATCCCCGTCGCACCGGCTGCAACCTCCAGCTCCGTGAGGTCGCTGCGGTCGAGGAGGGTCGCCAGGCGGTCCACGAGGGCGAGGAGGGATGCGTCGGCAGCCGGCGCCGGCTTGCCCGCGGGCCCCATCGCGACGGGCTCGGCCGACGCTGCGGCTTCGGGCGTGGCAGGCCGCTCGGGCCCCATCGCGACGGGCTCGGCCGGCGCTGCGGTGTCCGGCGTCGCGGTCTCGGCGGGCTCGTCGGCCGGCAGGGCCGCGGACGGCTCCCTTGGCTCGCTCATCCGTCCCACCGCCGGAACACCAGGGCGCTGTTCTGCCCTCCGAAGCCGAAGGAGCTGCTCAGCGCGACCTGGAGAGGGCGCTCGCGCGCGATGTTCGGCGTCAGGTCCAGCCCTGCCGCCGCCTCGTCGGGGTCCTCCAGGTTGATCGTCGGCGGGATGACGCCGTGGCGCAGGCTGAGGATCGTGACGATCGCCTCGATCGACCCGGCCGCGCCCAGCGAGTGGCCGAGCATGCTCTTGTTGGCGGTGACGCTCACCTCGCCGGCGCGGTCACCGAAGAGCGCGCGGAGCATCTCCAGCTCCGTCCGGTCGCCCTCCGGCGTCGACGTGGCATGGGCGTTCACGTGCTCCACCTCGGCGATGGCGATGCGGGCCTTCTCCAGCGCCCGGCAGATCGCCCGCCGGGCACCGGTCCCACCGGGCGCCGGGAGCGTGATGTGGCTGGCGTCCGCCGAGGCGCCGTACCCGACCACCTCGGCCAGCGGCTCTGCCCCGCGGGCCCGGGCATGCTCGAGGTCCTCCAGGACGCACGTCCCCGCGCCCTCGGAGATCACGAAGCCGTCGCGACCGCGGTCGAACGGGCGGGATGCCGCGGGGGGGTCGTCGTTCCGGGTGGAGAGGGCACGCATCGCGGCGAAGCCTCCCACCAGCGCCTCGTGGATGCCGGCCTCGGAGGAGCCCGCCAGCATGACGTCGGCGTCGCCGCGGCGGATGATCTCCCAGGCCTCCCCGATGGCGTGGCCGCCGGTCGCGCAGGCCGACGAGACCGCGAAGTTCGGTCCCAGCGCGCCGAAGCTGATCGCCGCCTGGCCTGCGGCCAGGTTCGGGATCGCCATCGCGACGAAGAAGGGGCTGATCCGGTCGGGGCCCTTCTCGATGCCCACGCGCACCTGCTCGGCGAATGTGATCCCGCCGCCGATGCCGGTCCCCAGCAGGATCCCGGTGCGCTCGGCCAGCAGGCCGTCGAGCCGCTCCGGCAGGCCGGCCTGGGTCATCGCCTCGCGGGTGGCGACGAGGGCCAGCTGCGTGTAGCGATCGTTGCGCCGCTGCTCCTTGCGGTCGAGCACGCCCGACGGGTCGAACCCCCGGGCCTCGCCGGCGATTCGCGACGCGAGGCCGGACGGGTCGAACACGGTGATCGGGCCGATGCCGGACCGCCCCGCGACGAGGCCGTCCCACGTCGACGCCACGTCGCCGCCGAGGGCCGTCACGAGGCCCATCCCCGTGACCACGACTCGCCGGAGCGCACCGGCCTCGCCTGCGCCGCTCACCGCACCAGCTTCCCGTTCCGGATCGTCGCCGCCCGGTAGACGTCGCCGGGGAGGCCGCGGTCCGCCACCGTGTCGGCGGCGGCGAGCGCGTCGAACGGGACCCGCTTGATCTCCGCGGTCACCACCCCGTTCACGACGTCGATGAGGGCCCACGACGCCGTCGGGTCGCCGTCGAAGACGTACCCGGCGCTCCCGTCGTTGACGACCACCTTCCACCCGAAGTCGCGGACCTCGGGAACGTGGGTGTGCCCGCAGCAGATGACCCGGGCGTCGGTGCGTCCCAGCCGGTCCAGGAAGACGTTCTCGTCGAGCCCCTGGTCGAAGCCGGCCGTCTGGGAGCCGGGCGACGCGTGGGTCACGAGGAGGAGCGTCCCGTCGTCGGCGCGGATGCGGCGCTCGGCCGGCAGCCGGCGCAGCCAGTCGACCCGCTCCGGGCCGAGCGCCTCGTGGGCCCACTCGGCCGCGGCCTTGAACGACTCGGGGACCCCGTCGCCGAGCCACGGGAACGCGGCCCCGTAGTCGAAGTCGGCGACCGCGATGTCGGTGTTGCCCTGGACGACGAGGGCGCCCGCCGCCTCCAGCTCCCGGATGCCGTCGACCGTGGCGGCCGGGTCGCCACCGTTGAAGACGTGGTCGCCGGCGATCGCCACGACGTCGGGGGCGGCCGCCGTGACCGCCGCGCGGACGGCCTCCAGGGCCTGGAGGACGCCGTGTACGTCGGAGAAGAGCGCGATCCGGGTCATCAGCGCAGCACCGAGGCGTCGGGGATGATGAACGAGAGCGTGGCCTCGCAGCAGACCTCGCCGTCGACGCTGGCGACCCCGATCCCGCGCCCGAAGCGCCGCCCCAGCTTCTCCATGGTGACCTCGAGGCGGATCACGTCGCCCGGCTTGACGACGCGCTTGAAGCGGCACTCGTCGATCCCGGCGAAGAGCCCGACCCGGTCCCCGAAGCCCTCCTGCTTGGCGACGTAGACGCCCATCGTCTGGGCCAGCGCCTCGACCTGCAGCACGCCGGGCATGACCGGCATCTCCGGGAAGTGCCCCCCGAAGAACCACTCGGTGCCCGTCACCGCCTTGCGGCCGACGATCCGCCGGGCCTCGGGGTCGTACTCGTCGATCCGGTCGACGAGCAGGAAGGGCCAGCGGTGCGGGAGGAGCTGCTGGATCTCGCGGGACGTGTGGATGGGCTCGGTCATGGCGGGCTCCGGTGCGGGGGGGGTCAGTGTCGCCCGGCGGGGGCACGACGTGGGGGGAGATGGATGCAGGGGTGCACGGGTCGCCTCAGCCCCGCGCGGCGAGGAAGGCGGCCCCGCCGACGCGGTCGATGAGGTTCGTCGTCACCCGGCCATCGATGAAGGCCGGGTTGTCGAGCATGGCCCGGTGGAAGGCACGATTGGTGATGACGCCGTCCACGACGAGCTCGTCCAGGGCGACCCGGCCACGGGCGATCGCCGCGGCCCGGTCCGGGCCCCACACGACCAGCTTCCCAAGGAGCGAGTCATAGTACGGCGGCACCTCGTAGCCGGCGTACAGGTGCGAGTCGAGGCGAACGCCCGGGCCACCGGGGGCGTAGAAGCGTTCCACCACCCCGGCCTGGGAGCGGAAGTCGTGGGCGGGGTCCTCCGCGTTGATGCGGAACTCGATGGCGTGGCCCCGGAACGCGACGTCGGCCTGGCTGAAGCCGAGCGGCTCGCCGGCTGCGATCCGGAGCTGCGTCGCCACCAGGTCGATGCCCGTGAGGAGCTCCGTGACCGGGTGCTCCACCTGGATCCGGCAGTTGATCTCGATGAAGTAGAAGCTCTTGTCCCGGTCGACGACGAACTCCAGCGTGCCGACGTTCTCGTAACCGGCCGCCACGACCGCCCGGATCGCGCGCTCGGCGAGCTCCGCGCGGGCGGCATCGGGCAGGGCCGGCGTGGGCGCCTCCTCGATGAGCTTCTGGTGGCGCCGCTGGACCGAGCAATCGCGCTCGCCGAGATGGACGCTGTGCCCGTAGCGGTCGACGGCGACCTGGACCTCGACGTGGCGGACGTCCTCGAGCCATCGCTCCAGGTAGAGCGAGTCGTCGCCGACGGTGGCCCGCGCCTCCGAGCGGCAGACCCGGATCGCGGCCTGGAGCTCGCGGGGGGTCCGGACCATCCGCATCCCCTTGCCGCCGCCGCCGGCCGACGGCTTGAGGAGGACCGGGTACCCGACGCGCTCCGCCTCGGCAAGGGCGTGATCGTCGTTCTGGAGCATCCCGTCGGATCCGGGGACCGTCGGCAGGCCGTTCGCGGCCAGCAGGCGGCGGCTCCCCTCCTTCGAGGCGAACCGCTCCAGCACCGCGGCGGAGGGGCCCACGAACGCGATCCCGTGGGCGGCGACGGCCTCGGCGAACCCATGGTCCTCCGACAGGAACCCGTAGCCCGGGTGGATCGCGTCGCAGCCGGTGACGATCGCCGCGGAGATGAGGGCGGACGCCGAGAGGTAGCTCCGCTTCGCGTCGGCCGGCCCGATGCAGATCGCCTCGTCGGCGAGCTGGGCGGCGAGCGAGTCGCGGTCTGCCTCGCTGTACGCCACCACCGCCCCGATCCCGAGGGTGCGGCAGGAGCGCAGGATGCGCAGGGCGATCTCCCCGCGGTTCGCGATGAGGACGCGCTCGAACATCAGGCGCCCTCCGCCATGCCGGGACCGGGTTCGGCAGGCAGCTCGATCTCGACGACCCCCTGGCCGTACTCCACGGGGTCGCCCGGCGCCACGAGGGTCGGGCCGACGATGCCGTCGGCCGGGGCCACGAGCTCGCGGCCCACGCCCAGGACGTCGATCATCCCGAGCCGGTCACCGGCCCTGACGCGGGTGCCGGCGGCGAGGTCGGGGCTTGGCCGGAAGAAGCCGACGGCCGGCGCAGTGGCGACGGTCAGCGTGGGCACCGCGTCGGCGACGGTCGCGTCTGCCGGGGCCGCGGCGCTCCCGTGGTGTCCGGGACCCGCGCCCGCACGCGCCGACGGGTTCCCGGGGCCGGCCATCCCCGGGCCCCGACCCGGAGCGCTGGAGCGGCGCGCCCCGCGCCCTTCGACGGGCATCCGGAGTCGGACGTGCCAGCCGTCCTCGCGGACGTCGAGCTCGCCGAGGCCGCTCGCGCCGAGCTTCGCCACCAGCGCCGGGAGGAGCTCGTCGGCGAGGCGGTCGATGGCGGCGTGGTCCGCCTGCCGCTCCTCAGCCGTGCGGGGCGTGCCGGCGTCGTCATGCGTCACGGATCAGACCTCCTCGCGCGCGGGCGGCCCGTCGCGCCCCTGGCGCCCGCCGAGGCCGCCCAGGGTCTTGCCGCCGGCCTCGAGCGCCCGCCGGAGCCGGTCGCCGAGCCCCGGACGCTCGACCCCCGCGGGCTGCTCCGGCTCGCCGATGTCGATGAAGGCTCCGAAGCCGCGGTAGCGCCGCGCCCGGGCCGCCAGCAGCTCGTCGACCGGCAGGAGGGCCAGGCGGTCGAGCTGCTCGACGATGACGGCCCCCAGGCGGCGCGCCGTCTCCGCCGGATCGGCATGCGCGCCCTCACCCGGCTCGGGGATCACGAGATCCACGACCCCGAGCTCCAGCTGATCGGCCGCCGTCATCTTCATCGCCAGGGCCGCGTCCGATGCCCGCTCCGACGTGCGCCACAGGATCGAGGCGCAGCCCTCCGGGCTGATCACCGAATAGACGGCGTTCTCCAGGGCGACGACGACGTCCCCGGCCGCGATGGCCAGCGCGCCGCCGGAGCCGCCCTCTCCGGTGATGAGGGTGACGATGGGGACGCGGATCCGGCACATGACGAGGATCGCGTTGGCGATGGCGTCGGCGACGCCGCGCTCCTCCGCCTCGGCGCCGGGATACGCCCCGGGGGTGTCCACGAACGTCACGACGGGGATCCGGAACCGGTCGGCCAGCTCGAAGAGGCGGATCGCCTTGCGGAAGCCCTCGGGCTTTGCCATCCCGAAGTTGCGCCGGATGTTCTCCTCCGTGTCGGCGCCCTTCTGGTGCCCCACGATCACGACGCGGCGACCGCCGATGCGGCCGATGCCCGCCACGATCGCCCCGTCGTCGCCGTAGAACCGGTCGCCGTGGAGCTCGCGGAAGTCGTCGACGATCGCTGCCACCAGCTCCTGCATGTGCGGCCGGCGGGGGTTCCGCGCCAGCAGCACGCGGGACCAGACCGCGTCGCGCGGGCTCACCGGCGGCTCCGCGGCCGGGGTCACGGCGCGTTCCTTCGTTCGGCCAAGGAGCCGGTCAACCACGCCGCACGCTCCCCGGGACGCTCTCTGCGACCGCTGGAGGCGCCAGGACGTCGAGCAGCGCCGCGAGCTCCTCGCGCAGCTCCGCCCGGGTCACGATCCGGTCCACGAACCCGTGCTCGAGGAGGAACTCGGACCGCTGGAAGCCGGGCGGCAGCTCCTCGGCGATGGTCCCGGCAGAGACGCGCGCGCCGGCGAAGCCGATGAGCGCGTTCGGCTCGGCCACGTTGACGTCGCCGAGGGCGGCGAACGAGGCGAAGACGCCGCCGGTCGTGGGATCGGCCATGACCGAGATGTAGGGGATCCCGGCGGCGCGAAGGGCGCCGAGGGCGGCGATGGTCTTGACGAGCTGCATGAGCGCGAGGGTGCCCTCCTGCATCCGCGCGCCACCGGACGCGCTGACGACCACGAGCGGCACGCGCTCTGCCAGGGCGGCCTCGGCCGCGCGGGTGACCTTCTCGCCGACCACCGAGCCCATCGAGCCGCCCATGAACGTGAAGTCGAGGGCGCAGATCGCGATCCGCCGCCCCGCGAGCTCCCCGAAGCCCCAGACGGCGGCATCGTTGCGGCCGGTCGCGGTCTGCGCACCGGCGAGGCGGTCCGGGTACGGCTTGCTGTCGACGAAGCCGAGCGGGTCGAGGGAGACGAGGCCCGCGTCGCGCTCGCGGAACGTCCCCGGGTCCAGCAGCTGGGCGAGCCGGCCCGGCGCCGCGACGCGGAAGTGGTGGCCGCACGACGCGCAGACCCGGAGCGCCTTGTCGAGGTGCTTGTTGAAGAGCATCTCGGAGCAGCCCGGGCACTGGGTCCACATGTCGGGCGGGTAGCTCTCCCGGCGTGGCCGGAAGGGCAGCGTGAGGGGCATCAGGCGAGTCCCCGGGGGACGATGTGGCGCACGGGCCGGGCGGCGCGGGCACGGCGAACCGCACGGGCCATCGGGTCGGCGGGCGCCCCGCGCGTGAGCCGCCACGCGACGAGCGCGACGCCGGCGAGGCCCAGGGCGGCGGACGTCACGGCGCCGCCCACGAAGAGCGGGCGCCGCCCGGGCGGCAGATCGGCGTCCGCCAGGGTCTTCGACGGGAACGGCAGCACGGTGGCGTCGCCGCCCGTCGCCGCCGTGCGACGCATGCCGGCGGCTGCATCGGCGAGACGACGCGCGAGACGATCCTCGAAGCGGAACGACGGGTGCGCCCGGAACAGCTCGTCCCGGAGCCGCCGGGCCGCAGCCCGGATCGCCGGGTCCAGGGCCGGGTCCGTCGGCGCGTCGAGCGCACGACGCTCGGTGGCGACCAGGAGGGCCTCGAGATAGCGGTCGGTGATGAGCGCCTCGACCTCGACCCTGTCGAGGGCGCCGCTCACGGCTTCTCCTCGCCGGCGCGGAGGTCGCGGGCGACCGTCCGGAGGGCGCGATGGAGGAGCACCCGCACGGCCCCCTCGGAGCGCCCCAGGATCCCGGCGATCTCCTCCGTGCTCATCTCCTCCACGAACCGCAACACGACGGCCCGCCGCCGGTCGCCGGGGAGGCGGGCCACGGCCGTCCAGGCCGCCGATGCCTCGGCGTGCGCGACGACACCGCGCTCGAGGTCGTCGGGGGCCCGCACCCGGGCTGCGTCCTCGAGGGAGGTCGTCGGCCGCCGGCGCAGCGTCCGGCGGTGATTGGCGACGACGTTGCGGGCGATCCGGAAGAGCCAGACGCGGAAGGTCGACGCCTCCGGGCCCGCGTCGGGCGGCGCCTCCTCGCGGAAGCGCGGGAGGGCGCCAAGCGCCAGGAGGAAGGTGCGCTCCGTCACGTCCTCCGCCTCGTGGTGATCGCCGAGCTCGTGGTGGGCAAAGCTGTAGACCTGTGCGACGTACTTCCGGTAGAGGGCATCGAAGCGGGCCGGGTCAGCCTGCGCCGCCCGGACGAGACTCCGGTCCGGGTCGAGCCGGACCACCCGTCCGGCACGGCCGGCCGCCTCCCCGCCCCTCGATCGTCCAAACACCGCGCCGCCCCTTCCGTTACACCGGCGCCGAATCGGCGTCGGGGATGGTGCCGGCCGCGGCACCGGGGATGGTGCCGGCTGCAGCGCCGGGGATCGCGCCGGCCGCGGCACCGGGGATCGCGCCGCCCGCGGCACCGGGGATCGCGCCGGCCGCGGCGCCGGTCAGCCGCACGTGGACGACGTCACCCGCGTGGATGGCCCGCTCCCCGCCCGGGGCGTCGGGGTCGGCCACGAGGAGTGCGCCCGTTGCCGGGTCCAGGCCCACCGCGCGGGCCTCCTCCGGGGCCGTGCCGTGGCCCTCGAGCCGGATGAGCCGCCCCGTGGTGACCTGGCGGGCGACCCAGTCGTCGACCGGGAAGCGGCCGGCCCGGAGGGACTCGACGCGCGCCTCCAGGCGGGAAAGGAAGCCGTCGAGGAGGAGGGCGCGGTCGATGGGCCGGCCTCCCGAGGCGTCGCGGAGGCTCGTCATCGCCGGTGCCAGCTCCTGCGGGAAGTCCGGCCGCGCCCAGTCGGCGTTGATCCCGATCCCGACGATGACCAGGGGATCGGCGCCCCCGAGCCCCTCGGTCTCGCCGAGCACGCCGCCGAGCTTGCGGATCGGCCCGCCGCCGAGCCCCGTCCCGGCCTGCTGCGGGACGTCGTCCTCGACGACGAGGTCGTTGGGCCACTTCAGGCGGATCGCGCGGTCACGCAGCCCGGCCGCGTCCTCGGCCGCGTCGGCCATCGCGAGGCTGACGACCGCCCCCAGGCGCCAGGCGTGCTCCGGGACGAGCCAGCCCGCCCGGAATCCCGTGGACAGCAGGAGCGCGGCGCCCGGTGGGGCGATCCAGGCCCGCCCCGCCCGGCCGCGACCGGCCGTCTGCTCCTCGGCGACGGCGAGGCAGACCTCTGGAGTGCCCGCGGCGAGCCACGCCCGGACCGCGTCGTTCGTCGACCCGATCCGCTCGAACCGCTCCTGCCGCGCGAGGAACGGCGTCACCGGCTCGCGGTCGCTCCGTCGACCGGGCCCGGCGTCGTCAGCTCGAACGCGGCGTGGAGCGCTCGCACGGCCGCCTCCAGCTGGTCCTCCGCGATCGTGCAGGTGATGCGAACCTCCGACGTGGAGATCATCTCGATGTTCACGTTGGCGTCGCTGAGCGCCCCGAACATGCGGGCCGCATAACCCGGCGTGTTGTGGAGGCCGACCCCGACGATGGAGACCTTGGCGATGGAGGCGTCGCTGGTCATCTCCCGGAAGCCGAGGTCGCGGACGAGCGGATCGAGGATGCGTTTCGCCTTCGCCAGCTCGGCCCGCGGGATCGTGAAGCTCATGTCGGTCGTCCCGCCGTGGCCGACGTTCTGGACGATCATGTCCACGCTGATCCCGCCGTCCGCGAGCGGCTCGAAGACGCTGCGGGCGACGCCCGGCCGATCCGGGACCTCGACGAGGGTCACCTTGGCGACGTTCCGGTCGTGGGCGATCCCGCGTACCTTGTTGCGCTGCTCCACGAGCGGGACCTCCTTGATGAGGGTGCCGGGTGCGTCCTCGAACGAGCTGAGGACCTCGATGACGACGTCGTTGACCCAGCCGAGCTCGACCGCGCGGACCTGCATCACCTGGGCCCCCTGGTGGGCCAGCTCCAGCATCTCCTCGTATCCGATGACCGGGAGCTGGCGGGCACCGGGGACCACGCGCGGGTCGGCGGTGTAGATGCCCTTCACGTCGGTGTAGATCTGGCAGCGGCTCGCGCGGAGCGACGCAGCCAGGGCCACCGCCGTCGTGTCGGAGCCGCCGCGGCCCAGCGTCGTCGTTTCCATGAGCTCGACCGCCCGGGCACTCTGCCCCTGGAATCCGGCCACGATGACGACGCGGCCGTCGGCCATCTCCGCCCGGATCCGGACCGGGTCGATTCCGGCGATCCGGGCCTTGCCGTACGAGCCGTCGGTCACGATCCCGGCCTGGGCCCCGGTCAGCGCGATCGCGGGCACGCCGAGGGCGTTGAGGGCCATCGACATGAGCGTGGCGCTCTGGTGCTCGCCGGTGGCGAGGAGCATGTCGAGCTCGCGGGCGTCGGGCTCCTCGGTGATCGCCGCGGCGAGCGAGAGGAGCTCGTCGGTCGTGTCGCCCATCGCCGAGACGACGACGCACAGGTCGGCACCGGTCGCGCGCTCCGCGGCGATGCGGCGGGCGACGCGGCGGATCCGGTCGGCGTTGCCGAGGGAGGTGCCGCCGAACTTCATGACGATGAGTGGATGCATCGGCGCGGATTGTACCGCGCACGCCACGACCACCCCGCCGGAGCCGTTCGGCGTGGGCGCCCCGGGGCGGCCCGCGGCGGGATCAGCGGCCTGGATCCGCTGGACCTTCGCGCAACGTGGGGTACGATCGGCCCGTCCACCCGCCGCCCGGACCGAGGAGTCGCCCGCGCATGTGCTTCGACCTCGGCAGCCACCCGCCGATCGTGCCGATCGCGGGGGGCGCCGTCGACACGCAGGAGCTGGTGCTGCGGGCCCGGGACGGCGGCCGGTTCGCCGGCCTCCTGGCCCGCGCGGAGGAACCCTCCGGGGCGGGAATCCTCGTCCTCCCCGACGTGCGCGGCCTCCATCCCTACTACGAGGAGCTCGCCCTCCGGTTCGCCGAGGCCGGCGTCGATGCGCTCGCCATCGACTACTTCGGGCGAACGGCCGGGATCGGGATCCGCGAGCGGCCCACCGACTTCGACTTCGGCCGCCACGTCGGCGAGATCCGCTTCAGCAGCCTGTCGTGGGACGTGAAGGCCGGCGCCGAGCGTCTGCGCGACCTGGGCCCCGGTCGTGGGCGGGCCATCTTCACGATCGGCTTCTGCTTCGGCGGCCGCCTCGCCTTCCTCGCCAACACGATCGGCCTGGGCCTGGCCGGAGCGATCGGCTTCTACGGCTGGCCCGTCGGCGCCCGCGGCGACCTCCCGGCGCCGGCAGATTCGACGGGCCTCATGACGGGCCCGGTCCTCGGCATCTTCGGCGGCGCCGACCAGGGAATCCCCGCCGATGCCGTCGAGACGTTCCGCGACGCGCTCGCCGCGACGGGGCTCCCGCACGAGGTGGTCACCTACCCCGGCGCCCCCCACTCCTTCTTCGACCGCAAGGCCGAGGACTTCGCCGAGATGTCCGAGGACGCGTGGGCGCGTGTCCTCGCCTTCGTCCAGACGAACACGCCGCCCGCGTAAGCCGCGGCTGCGGGGCCGGGCTCGGCCCGGTCTCCGACCCGCGGCCCGCCGCCCGATGGACGCCGGGTCGCCGCCCGGTCGTCGGCCCCCTACGCGCCGAGCGCCTGCTCCACGCGGGCGCCCGTGTTCCGGGGCGCCACCAGCTCGACGCGGCCGGGCAGGTCGAGGTCCGCGGCGGCGGCCCGGAAGGCGCCCTCGATGCGCGTCAGGCCGGTCAGCGAGTCGGCGAAGGCGATGATCGTGGACCCGGCCCCGGAAAGGCACGCACCCAGCGCCCCGGCGTCGCGCGCCGCGGCGACGAGAGCGGGCAGCTGCGGGAAGACGGCGGCCCGGTACGGCTCGTGGAGGCGATCGACCGTCAGGTAGCGCAGCCCGTCTGCGCTGCCCCGCGCCAGCGCCGCGACGCCGAGGGCGACGCGCTGGAGGTTGGCCACCGCGTCGACGAGGGGGACCTTCTCGGGAAGGGCCGCCCGCATGTCGCGGGTGCTGAGCCGCAGGTCCGGGATGAACAGGACAGTGCGCAGGTCCCGGGCGACGTCGAAGCGGATCGCCGTCGGCGCGTCGCCGTGGGCGGCGATCGTGAAGCCGCCCAGCAGTGCCGCGGCGGCGTTGTCGGGATGGCCCTCGAGCTCCGTGGCGAGGGCCAGCGCGCGGTCGAACGCGAGCTCCACCCCCGCCAGCGCCGCGCCCGCCAGCAGGCCCCCGACGGTTGCCGCGGCCGACGAGCCGAGCCCGCGGGCGAGGGGGATCCCGTTCTGCATCCGGATCCGCCACCCCAGCTCCGCGTCGGACGCCCCCCGCACCTCGGCGAGGCTCCGCTCCAGCGCCACGACGAACGCATTCGTGCGGTCCTCGGGCAGCTCACCCGCGCCCTCGCCCTCCACCCCGATCTCGACGCCGGCGCCGGGCCGGGACAGGCACTCGACCTCGACCCGGTTGACGATGTCGAGGGCGACGGCCAGGCAGTCGTAGCCGGCACCGAGGTTGGCGCTCGTGGCCGGCACTTCGACCGCGACCCAGCGCCCGTCGAGATCGGCGAAGCGGCTCATGGACATCAGCAACCCTCCGGGGGGCACTCGCCCCGCACGTTCATCTCCACCCGAGCGCCTCCGTGATGGCCGGCAGCGTGGCGTCCGCCTCGAGCATCGTCTCCTCCGCTGCCAGGCAGGCACCGCTGTCGGGATCCTTCAGGCCGTGCCCCGTGAGCACGCAGACCACCCGGGCGCCCGGCTCGAGCCGCCCCTCGGCCCGCAGCTTCCGGACGCCGGCCAGGCTCGCCGCCGACGCGGGCTCGCAGTAGATCCCGGCGAGCCGGACGACGTCGCGGTAGGCCGCGTAGATCTCGTCGTCGGTGACGGCCTCGATGAGGCCGCCCGACTCGTCGCGGGCGGCGGTGGCCATGGCCCAGGAGGCCGGGTTGCCGATCCGGATCGCGGTCGCGAACGTCTCGGGCTGCTCGACCGGGTGACCGAGCACGATCGGCGCTGCGCCGGCCGCCTGGAAGCCCCACATCCGCGGCAGGCGATCCGTGACTCCCGCCTCCCGGTAGGCCCGGAAGCCCATCCAGTAGGCGCTGATGTTGCCGGCGTTGCCGACCGGGATGGCCAGCACGTCGGGTGGTCCGCCGAGGTCGTCGCAGACCTCGAAGGCGGCGGTCTTCTGCCCCTCCAGGCGGTACGGGTTGACCGAGTTGACGAGCGTGATGGGGTGCTCGTCCTGCTCCGCCAGCTGGCGCACGGCCGCGAGGGCGGCATCGAAGTTGCCGCGCACCGCGAGGACCCTGGCGCCGGCGACCTGCGCCTGGAGGAGCTTGCCGGCGGCGATCTTCCCGGCCGGCAGGACGACGACGACCTCGAGCCCAGCGGCCGCCCCGTAGGCGGCGGCAGAGGCCGAGGTGTTGCCCGTGGAGGCGCAGGCGATCGCGATCGCCCCTTCCTCGACCGCCTTCGCCACGGCCATGACCATGCCCCGGTCCTTGAACGAGCCCGTGGGATTCGCGCCCTCGAGCTTCAGGTGGAGGTCGGGGATTCCCCATGCCTCGCCGAGGCGCTCGGCGTGGACGAGCGGCGTGGCGCCCTCGCCGAGCGACAGACGCGGGGCAGCGTCGGTCAGTGGCAGGAACGCCGCGTAGCGGTCGAGGAGCCGCGGGCGGGCTGCTGAGCCGGCCGGAGCGGGGGCGCCGGCACGGGCGGCGGGGCCGGGCTGGTTCATCAGTCGGCGACGGGGTACAGCGTGGCGTCCGAGCCGTCCGGCAGGCACGGCGCGATCGCCGCACGCGCCCGCTCCAGCGGCAGCGGCCCGGTCCTCACGGCGGTGCCGCCGGCGAGCCCCTCGACCGCGGCAGCCTCGCCCAGCTCCACCGTACCGGGCGCGATCCCCGGCAGGAAGGCAAACCACGGACGGGCCACCGCGAACGGGCCGGCGGCGTTTGTGGCGACGGGCCTCTCCCCGGCCGGCGGCAGGCCGGCCCAGGAGCTGCCGAGGCGGCGCGCGATCGCGATGAGGTCCCCGACCACCGCGCTGCTCGTCGCTGGGCCGCCCGCACCCGGACCGGCGAAGGAGACCTCGCCGATCGGCTCGCCGCGAACCTCGATGCGGTTGAGGACGCCGTCCGTCCTGCCGAGGGCTCCGCTCGCGGGAACCGCCGACGGGAGGACCGTCGCCTCGACGGCCCCGCCGGGACCACGCTCGGCGACGGCCAGCAGCTTCAGGGCGAGGCCGAGGACCCCTGCCCCCTCCATCTCCGCGGAGGTGACGCCGGTGATCCCGGGCCTGCCGGTGCCGCGCACGGTGGGCGGCGTGCGCAGGACGCTGCCCGGCTCGAGCCACGCCCCGAACGCCAGGCGCGCCAGGAGGACCACCTTGTTGACGGCGTCGTCGCCCTCGACGTCACCGCGCGGGTCGGCCTCCGCGTACCCGCTGGCCTGGGCCTCGGCCAGCACCTCGTCGTACGGCCGCCCGAGCTCGCCCATCGAGGTGAGGATGAAGTTCGTGGTGCCGTTGACGATGCCCCGGACCCGGGAGACCTCGTTGCCGGCCAGGTCGGACGCGAGTGGGCCGAGGACCGGGATGCCCCCGCCGACGGCCGCCTCGAAGCGCAGGATGCCCCCGCCCCGGCGGGCGATCGCCTCCAGCTCGGGCCCGTGGTGGGCGATGACGTGCTTGTTCGCGGTGACCACCGCCTTGCCCGCCCCCAGCGCCGCGGCGATCAGCGTGCGCGCCGGTTCGTCGCCGCCCATCAGCTCCACGATGACGTCGATCTCGGCATCCGCGACGAGATGCGCCGGGGCGTCGGTCAGCAGGTCGACCGGGATCCCCAGGGCGGCGGCCCGCGCGAGGTCCCTCTCGGCGACGCCGACGAGGACGAGCCGTGATCCGTCGAACGGCGCGAGCTTCTCCGGCCGGGCCAGGATGGCACGCACGACGGAGCCGCCGACGGTGCCGGCGCCGAGCACGGCAACGCGAAGCGGAGCGTGGCTGGACATACCGGAGATCGTAGCCGACGCGCGGCCACCCGCGTGGCGGGAGGGCGGCCCGGAGCCGCCGGCCGTCCCGCCCTCGCGCCGGCCCACATCCCCGGCCACGCGCCGCCGGGCGGCCGCCCCCGGCCGCGCCGCGCCCCGCCCGGTACACTCCGCCACGATGACCAGCACGCTTCCCACCAAGGTCCGCTGCTTCAGCGGCATCCAGCCCTCGGGCGCTCCGCACATCGGGAACGACCTCGGGGCGATCCGGAACTACGTCGCGCTCCAGGATCGCTACGAGTCGATCTACTGCATCGTCGACTTCCACGCCCTGACGACGGTGCACGACGCCGACCGCATGCGCAGCCAGACGCGCGAGATGGCGGCGGCCCTCCTGGCCCTGGGCCTGGACCCGGCGAAGTGCACCCTCTTCGTCCAGAGCCATCGGCCCGAGGTGACGGAGCTGATGTGGCTCTTCTCCACGGTCACGCCGGTGAGCTGGCTGCAGCGCACTCCCACGTACAAGGAGAAGCGGGCCAACCAGCCCGACGACGTGAACCACGGGCTCCTGACGTACCCCGTCCTGCAGGCCGCCGACATCGTCCTCTACAAGGCCTCGGTGGTGCCGGTCGGCAAGGACCAGGCAGCGCACTTGGAGCTCTCGCGCGAGATCGCTCGGGCCTTCAACGCCCGGTACGGCGAGACGTTCCCCGAGCCCCAGGCGGTCCACACCGACGCGCCGGTCGTCCTCGGCACCGACGGAGCGCGGAAGATGTCGAAGTCGCTCGGCAACACCGTCGAGATCTTCGCGCCGGAGGAGGAGATCCGGCGCCAGGTGATGAGCATGGTCACCGACACGCTCCGCATCAAGCGCACCGACCCCGGCCACCCGGAACGCTGCAACGTCTGCCAGCTCCACCGCTTCTTCGGCGACGACTACGAGGAGATCTGGGAGGGTGAGCGGACCGCCCGGACCGGCTGCGTCGACACCAAGAAGCTCCTCGTGGAGCGGCTCCTGCGCACCTACGCCGGCGCCCGGGAGCGCTATGCCGAGCTCATGGCGCACCCGGAGCGGGTCGACGGCGTGCTGGAGGACGGCGCCATGCGCCTGAAGCCGATCGTGGACGCCACGCTGGCCGAGGTCCACGACAAGATGGGGCTGCGGTAGCGGCCGCGCGATCCGGCGGCCCTTGCAGGCGCCGAGCGCCCTGCTAGGATCGGCACAGGCTGGGCCCGCCGGGCCCGCGACACCGGATCTCGATGGACCAGCAGGACGCACAGCCTTCCATTGCGCCGTCGCCTCGGGACCGGGGCAAGGCCCCCACGGTCCTGCTGACGCCGCGCGAGCGACGCTGGCTCACGGTCCTGATGGCGCTGGGCTCGACTGCCCTCTTCTTCGTCGTCGTGGGCCAGCTGGCGACGGTCTGGGCCCTCTTCTCCGACCTCATCCTGGTCTTCTTCTTCGCCTGGCTGCTGGGCTTCGTCCTCGAGCCGATCGCGGCGACGCTGACCCGCTTCATGCCGCGCGTGATCGCCGTGACGATCGCCTATGGCGCGGTGGCCTTCGCGGCCTTCGGGCTCCTCCTCGTGGCCGCGTCTGCCCTCTTCGCGTCCATCTCGGACTTCCTGAGGAACCTGCCGCAGTTCCAGCAGGACCTCATCGCCCTCGTGCAGCCCATCTCGGACTGGATCGTCTCGTTCGGGTTCGACCGCGTCGACCTCTCCCGCCAGGTCGAGACGCTGCTGGGGAGCCTGGCGACGCAGGCCCAGAACCTCCTCGGCCCGCTGCAGGACGTCGCCGTCGCCAGCGTGGGCGTCGTCGGCAACGTGCTCATCGTCTTCATCCTGGCGGTCTTCATCTCGATCGATCGGGCGGCGATCGGCTCCTTCCTCCTGCGCCTGGTGCCGCCGGCGTACAGCGCCGAGGCCCACCTCCTCTCCGAGAGCGTGGGGCGCTCGTTCGGCGGCTTCCTCCGGGGCATGGTCATCGTCGGCAGCACCTACGCCCTCGTGGCCCTGCTCTGCAACGTGGTGCTGGGCCTCGACTACGCGGCCATCACGACGATCGCGGCGGGGATCTTCATGGCGATCCCCTTCTTCGGGCCGTTCGTGGCGTGGTCCCCGCCCGTCATCGTCGCGGCCGTCGCCCAACCCGAGGCCCTCGTTCCCGCCGTCCTCATCATGGGCGCCGGGTGGTTCGTCAACCAGAACATCCTCCAGCCCCGCGTCCTCGCCAACGCGGTCGGGCTCCATCCCGTGGTGGTCCTGGCCTCCGTGCTCATCGGCCTCAAGCTGTTCGGCATCGCCGGCGCCGTCTTCGGGCTCCCCGTGGCCGCCGTCATCTCCTCCTTCTTCTTCTACTTCCTGCGCCGCACCGCCCGGTCGGACGAGCGATCGATCGCGGCGCGGGCGGCCGAGCGCCTGTCGATGCGGGAGGGCCGGCGCAGGCGGGTGCCGCGCGAGCCGCGGCCCGGCGAGGCCGAGGAGATCACGGAGGAGGGCATCGGGGGGCCGGAGGATGCGATCCCGGCGCACGATCCGCCGGAGCCGCCCTCGCCCCAGCCGCCGTCGTCGGCGCCGGCCGGGCCGGCGTGATGGGCCGCCCGCGAATCCTGGTCACGAACGACGACGGCATCGAGTCGCGCGGGCTGCTGGCCCTCAAGCAGGCGATGGAGCCGCTCGGCGAGGTCATCGTCATCGCGCCCGACACGAACCAGAGTGCCGTCGGCCACTCGCGGACGATGTGGCGGCCGCTCCGCGTCCGCGAGCGAACGCTGACAGATGGGTCGCCTGCCTGGTCGATCGACGGCTCGCCCTCGGACGCGGTCGGCCTCGTCTTCCTGGGGCTCCTGCCGGGCCCCATCGACCTGGTCGCGAGCGGGATCAATCACGGCGCCAACCTGGGCGACGACATCACGTACTCCGGGACCGTGAGCGCGGCAATGGAGGCGGTGCTCAACGGCTGCCCGGCCTTTGCGATCAGCCACGACGACTACGCGCCCGACGACTTCGAGCTCGCCATGGCGGCCGCGCGCGTGGTTGCAAGGGCCATCCTGGCACGCGGGCTGGAGCCCGAGCAGCTTCTGAACGTGAACGTGCCGGCCATCCCCCTCGCCGAGTGCGCGGGCATCGAGGTCGCCCGGCTCGGCAAGCGGATCTACCAGGACCAGCTCATCCGTCGGGAGGACCCGCGAGGGGTCCCCTACTACTGGGTGGGCGGACCGCCCCCCATGGGGCATGCCATCCCGGGCACCGACGTGGACGCGCTGCTGCACAACAAGGTGGCGATCACACCGATCCAGCTGGACCTCACGGCCGATCGCTTCCTGGAGCGCCTGCGCGGCTGGGATCTGACCCTGGGGGAGTGACCGGGGTCGCCGCCGGACGTCCCTCGCCGCTCGCGGCGCGCCACCGGCGCCCAACCGCGCCGCCCGGCGGGGCGCGCCTACCGGCCTCGCCGGCGGTCGGCCAGGATCTCCTTCACCGCGTTGTGGGCCGGCGCGCCCGTCACGCCCCCGCCGGGGTGCGCGCCGGGGCCGACGAGGTAGAGCCCCTCGACAGGCATCCGGTAGCGCGCCCAGCCCACGAGCGGCCGCCAGGCGAACCAGGCGTCGAGGCCGGGCTCCTGGTGGTACGGGTGGCCACCGCTCAGGCCGTACTCCGCCTCGAGGTCCGCCGGGGTGAGGACCTCCCGGGCCGTGACGAGGGCGCCGATGCCCGGCGCCACCTCCTCGAGCGCGGCCATGACGCGCTCCCCGAGGGTGGCCCGGCCGGTCTCATCCCAGGCCCCGGCGCGCATCCGGTGCGGCACGTACTGGGCGACGACGCTCATCACGTGGCCGCCGTCGCGAGCGGCGAGCGACGGGTCAACGAGGGTGGGGATGGTCGCCTCGAGGACGAGCCGGTCCGAGACCCGGCCGTACTTCGAGGCGTCGAAGGCGCGCTCCAGGTCGTCGATGCCCGTCGCCCCCACGAGGATCCGGCCCCGGATCCGCTTTGCTGCGTCGTCTCCCTCGCCGGCCGCCGGGAAGCGGGGCAGCGCGGAGAGGGAGAGGTTGACCCGCGCCACGGTGCCGGGCTGGCGGATGTTCCCGGCCCGCCAGCGCAGGCGAGGCCCGAGGTCGAGCGGGCCCAGGAGCCCGAGCAGCGTCCGTTTCGGGTCGAGGCCCGACGCGACGATCGGCGCGGAGATCTCCTCGCCCGAGGCGAGGGCCACGCCCGTGGTGCGCCCGTCGGCCGACGTGATCGCCTCGACCTCGGCCCCCGTGCGCAGCTCGGCTCCGAAGCCCCGCGCCGCCGCGGCCAGGGCGTCGCTGACGGCGCCGGGGCCGCCCCGCGCGAACACGGCCTGGCCCGCCGCGCCGCCGTCGTTGCCGGCGGAATCGGCGAGCAGGGTGGCCGTGGTTCCCATCGACCAGGCGCCCAGGCCGGTGAACTGGAGGGCCCGCGCCGCGACCGTCGCCCGGACGGCGTCGCTCTCGAAGGCCTCGCTCACGAAGTCCGCCACCGACATCGGGAGGACGCGGAGCAGGTTCCGGGCATCGTCGCGCTTCAGCTTCTTGAAGGCGCGGCCGAGGAGCAGCCCCGTGATGGCGTCGGCGACGCCCGGCCCGGAGGTCGCCGGGGGCGTCTGCTCGCCGAGCGCGGCGAGAAACGCAGCGAGGGCCCGGACCTGGCGGTCGAAGCCGGGCCAGGCGAGCGCGTCAGCGCCCGACCACTCGGCGAGGCCCGCTGCCGTCCGCTCGACGTCGGCCCAGAGAGTGACGGCGCGGCCGTCCGGCTGGGGCGCGAAGGCCCGGACCTCCGGCGCGACCAGCGCGAGGCCGCGGCTGGCCAGGTCGAGCTCGCGGTGGACGGCCGGGCGCAGGCGCCCAACGGTGTGGAAAAGGCCCGGCGCCCGGGAGCCGTCGTCGAGCACGCGCGTCTCGACGGTCCCGCCGAGCGTCCGTCGCCGCTCCAGGAGGAGCGTGGAGAGGCCGGCCCGGGCCAGGTAGGCGGCTGCGACGAGGCCGTTGTGGCCGCCCCCCACGACGATGGCGTCGTAGGCGGCGGAAGGCTGCCTGCTCGCGGCCATCTACGCCACCCTCCCCTTCCTGGCCTTGAGCAGCTCGAGCGCGGCGAGGCGGCCGTTGGCTGCCATGATCCCGCCGCCCGGGTGGGTGGACGAGCCGGCCATCCAGTAGTCGCGGATCGGGGTCCGGTAGCGTGACCAGCCGGGCACGGGGCGGCTGAAGAAGAGCTGCTCGAGGGAGAGCTCGCCGTGGAAGATGTTGCCCTCGGTCAGCCCCCAGTCCTGCTCCATGTCCCAGGGCGTCACGACGGACTTCTCGACGATGACGTCGCGCAGGTTCGGGACGAACTCGCTGATCGTGTCGATGACGGTGTTGCCGAACGCCTCGCGCTGGTTCTCCCAGTCGGCCGGCCCCTCCGCCAGGTTGTACGGGGCGTACTGCACGAAGCAGCTCATCACGTGCTTGCCGGGCGGGGCCACCGACGGGTCGACGAGCGAGGGAATCACCATGTCGACGTAGGGCCGCCGGCTGAAGCGCCCGTACTTGGCGTCGTCGTACGCCCGCTCCATGTAGTCGACGCCGGGTGAGATGCTCATCGCGCCGCGGAGGTACTCGCTGCCGCCGGGGTTCACGGTGAAGGTCGGCAGGGCATCCAGGGCGAGGTTCACCTTGCCGGAGCTGCCCCGGAACTTGAAGCGGCGGACCGCGGCCTCGAAGTCCTCGGGCAGGACCCCCGGCTCCAGGAGCTGCAGGAACGTGCGGCGGACGTCGGCCGACGAGACGACGACGCCGGCATCGATCTCCTCGCCGCTCTCCAGCACGACGCCCGTCGCCCGGTCTCCCGCCGAGGAGAGGCGCACGCGGGCCACCCCGGCGTCCGTCCGGATCTCGGCGCCGAGCGCGCGGGCGGCGTTGGCGATGGCGTAGCTGATGGCTCCGGTGCCGCCCTTGTGGAGCCCCCAGGCGCGGAACGCGCCGTCGATCTCGCCCATGTAGTGGTGGAGCAGGACGTAGGCCGTGCCGGGCGAACGGACGCCGAGGAAGGTCCCGATGATCCCCGACGCCGCCATCGTGGCCTTGAGCGGGTCTGTCTCGAACCACTGGTCCAGGAAGTCGGCGGCGCTCATCGTCATGAGCCCGATGAAGGCCGCCTGGTGGCGCTCCGGGAGCTTCGCGAAGTCGCGTGCCAGGCCCAACGCCCCCAGCCATTCGCGCGGGTCGATCGAGGTCGGGTCGGGGGGCACGATGCCGAGGATCGGCTTGATGAAGCGGGCCATGTCGGCCATGAGCTGGCCGTACTCCTCGTAGGCGTCGGCGTCGCGCCTCGACCAGCGCCGGATCTCCCGCATCGTCTGGGCGTGGTCGTCGGTGCGCCACAGGTAGTCGCCGGGGACCGGCGTGAAGGTCCCGTCGAGGGGCAGGATGTCCAGGCCGTGCTTCGGCAGCTCCAGCTCCCGGATGATCTCGGGGCGCAGGAGGCTCACGACGTAGGAGAGGACGCTGAACGTGTAGCCGGGCACGATCTCGTCGCTCGTCGTCGCGCCACCCAGGATGTGGCGCTTCTCGAGGACCAGGGTCCTCCAGCCGGCCTTCGCGAGATAGGCGGCGGTCGTCAGGCCGTTGTGGCCTCCGCCGATGATCACCGCGTCGTAGCGTTCGGCCACCCGCGTCTCCTCCTGTCTCCTGGGTCCGGGTCGGGCGGCCCTACGCGCGCCGGCGCGGGGGGTCGAAGAAGGGCGTGGGCACGACGGTCGCCGACACGAGCCTGCGCTTCGCCTCCACGGTCCACTCCACGTGGAGGCGTCCCCCGGTCCGGGCGTGCGCGACGCCCACCGAGGCGAGGGCGATCATCTTCTTCAGGATCGGGCTCCAGCCGATGCTCGTCACGCGTCCAACCTGGCCTCCGTCGGCGTGGAGCGGCACGGGCGTCCGGACCACGGTCGGGGGCGCCGAGGGAGCCAGCCCCTCGGCCGCGTAGAGCGCCTCGATGTCGGGCCAGCTGATGTCGAGCCCGACGAGGCGCCGGGGCGGGCCACCGGAGGCGACCTCGGAGATGAGAGCCCGCCTCCCCACGAAGTCGGCCTTCGCGAGGTCGACGAGCCGGCCGAGGCCGATCTCATAGGGGCTGAAGTTCTGGGCGGGGATGTGGGAGTGGACGGCGCTCGTGTAGTCGACCTCGATGAGGATCAGCCCTGCCTCGAGACGGACGACGTCGAGGGCGAGGATCCCGGCCGGGCGGACCCGGTACGGCTCGCCCGCTGCCACGAGCGCGTCCCAGGCCTCGAGGGCCCGGTCCGCCGGGATCCACAGCTCGTAGCCCAGGTCGCCGGTGTAGCCGGTGCGCGAGACGTCGACGGGGACACCCCCCAGGTTCGAGACCCGGCGCCGGAAGTAGCGCAGGTCGGCGAAGTCCTCGCCCGACGCCGCCTGCAGGACCTCCCGGGCGAGCGGCCCCTGCAGCGCGATCGCCGCGTCGCGCTCGGAGACGTCCTCGATCTCCACCTCGAGGTCATGCGCGTTGAGGTGGAGCCAGCGGTACTGCGGGTCGGCGGCGGTCCAGCGGATGACCTGGCCGCCCTCGTCATCGTCGAGCCGGTGGATCGTCCCGTCGTCGATCACCTTCCCGTGCTCGTCGCACCAGGGGGTGTAGAAGACGCGGCCGGGGGTCAGCTTGGTCGCGTCGCGGGTGATGAGCCGGTCGACGAGGCGCAGGGCGTCGGGTCCCCGGAGCTCGTACTTGAAGAGAGGGCTGACGTCGATGAGGGCGGCTGCCTCGCGGATCGCGTTGTACTCGATGACGTGGCTGGCGTGGTACTCGCTTGCCGTGAAGAAGCCGGACCACTCGCGCCACCGCATGCGGGCGTTGAGGGGCGCGGTGCGCGGGTGGAAGGCGGTCCCGACCGTCACGCCACGTGGTCCTCCGAGGGGCACCTGGGCAGGGCCGGATCGTCCGGGTGCTGTCCAGGATGCATGCGCCATTGTGCATGAATCCGGTGCGGGCCGGATTCGGGAGGCTTCGCAGAAGCGGGTGTCACTCCCCGACGAGGGCGAAGCCTCTCGTCAGGTCGGTGAGCGTCGGGCCGTCCATGCCGAGGCCCTTCGCCTCCCAGTCGGCGTCGCTGCCGTCGACGACCACGAGCCACGTGCCCCCGCCATCGAGGAGGCGCCCGGCCATGCCGCCGAAGGAGGCCGGCCCGGCGTCCGTGCCACTCGCCGGACAGGCGTCCTGGCCCGCGCAGATGGCGCCCTCGCGGAGCTCCAATCGGAGGCCCCCCGGACCCTTGTAGGAGATCTCCAGCTTCCCGCCGGCGGCAAGGCGGAAGCTGCCGGCGTCAACGAACCATCCAGCCGGAAGGACGGGACAGTAGACGTTCCAGGCAACCTGGCCCGCCACGGCCTCGTAGAACGCTCGATTCTCGGCGTTCCCCGTGCAGGCGTTCGCGCCTCCGGGGGTCAGCGCGGGTGTCGGCGCGGCCGTGGGCTCGCCGGTCGGCTCGTCCGTCGGCACCGCGGTCGGCTCGTCCGTCGGCACCGCGGTCGGCTCTCCGGTCGGCCCGAGGGTAGGCGGCGGCTCCTCCGAGGGGGGCGGCGTCTCGATGCCGGAGGGGGACGCGGTCGTGTCCGGCGTCGCCGGCGTCGTCGGCGCGCTGCCACATCCGGCCACGAGCGCAGCCGCCAGCAGGAGGATCACGAGGGGAACGAAGGCGCGCACGGCGCTGCTCTTCGCGGGGGCTGGGCTCACGCTTGCAGGGTAGCGCTCGGGGTGCCCGCGGTCAACGCGCGGGGGCGACCCGAGACGCGGCTGCCGGGACCGTGACTTCGCCCCGGCCGGGTCCGCCACCGGCCAGCACGAGGTCGACACCGAAGACGCCGCGAACCCGCTCACGGGTCAGGACGGCGTCCGGCGCACCATCCGCGACGATCCGCCCACCGTCGAGCACGACGAGGCGGGGGAAGAAGTGGCGCGCCAGGGCCAGGTCGTGGAGGACGGCGAGGACCGTCGTCCCGTCGCCGGCGTTCAGGTCGGCCAGCAGCTCCATCACCGCCACCTGGTGACGCAGGTCGAGGTGGACCGTCGGCTCGTCGAGGACCAGCAGCGGCGCGGCCTGCGCGACCGCCAGCGCGACGAGGACGAGCTGCCGCTCGCCGAGGGAGAGCTCCCGCGCGTCGCGGCCGCGGAGGCGGTCGATGCCGACCCGGGAGATCGCCGCGTCGACCGCGAGCCGATCGGCGGGTCGCATGCCCCGGAACGGGTCCTCGTGCGGCAGCCGGCCGAGCGCCACCACCTCCTCGACGCGGGCGGAGAACGGGAAGCTGACCTGCCCCGGGACGGCGGCCAGGCGCCGCGCGATCGCCGGGCGGTCGAGGTCGCCGACGGGGTCCCCGCCGAGCGTGACGGACCCGGCCGTCGGCACGACGAGCCCGGCGAGGACGCGCAGGAGGGTCGACTTGCCGGCGCCGTTCGGGCCCACGAGCGCGACGCGTTCCCCGGGCGCGATCGCGAGGTCGATGCCCCGCAGGATCGGCCGGTCGCGGTAGCCGGCCACCACGCCACTGAGCGAGGCGACGGACGCCGGCACGGGAGCGCCGGGGGCGCGGCAATTGCGGCCCCCGGGGTCCGGGGCGGCAACGAGGCCCGCAGCGGACACGGTCCCCGGCGCGGGCGAGATCCCCGGGGCCACGGTGTCCGCGCGCGACCCGGGCGCCGTCACAGCTCGTAGCCTCCCTTGGCCTGGCGAAGCAGCACCAGGAAGAACGGGGCGCCGATGACGGCCGTCACGACGCCGACCGGGATCTCGCCGAGAAGGCGCGCCCCGAGGTCGGCGCACACGAGCAGCACCGCGCCGAGGATGGCGGAGAGCGGCACGACATGCCGGGCGTTCGGACCGACCACGAGGCGCACGAGGTGGGGAGCCACGAGGCCGATGAACCCGATGAGCCCCGAGACTGCGACCGCGGCGGCCGTGACCAGGGTCCCAAGTCCCAGCAGGATCCCGCGCTCGCGCCGGACGTCGATGCCGAGGTGGGCCGCCGCCTCCTCGCCGAGCAGGAGGCCGTTGAGGGCGCGAGCCCGGGCCATGATCGCCATGCTCCCGCCGATCACGAGGGGCGCCGTCATCGCGAGGCGCAGCCACGACGCGCCCTCAAGCCCGCCGAGGAGGAAGGCGAAGATCTGGCGCAGGTTGGCGCCCGAGAGGTACATCGTCATCGCCAGGCCGGCGGCCAGCAGCGAGCCGACGGCGTACCCCGTGAGGAGGAGGCCGGTCAGCGGTGCCAGCGGCCCGCCGCGCCCCAGGCGGTAGACGACGGCCACGGCGGCCAGACCACCGGCGAACGCCAGCACGTTCAGGAGGCCGAGGTCGAGGAGCGCCATCCGGACCGGGATGAGGACCGCGATCGCGGCGCCCAGCGCGGCACCCGACGCGGTGCCCAGCACGTACGGGTCCGCCAGCGGGTTCCGGAGGAGGCCCTGGAAGGTCGCGCCGGCCACCGCGAGGCCGGCGCCGACGACGGCAGCCGTGAGGACGCGCGGCAGGCGCAGCTCGAGAACGATCGTCTCGGCCGACGGCGCCCACGTCGCGTGGATCGGCAGGCCGACCGCGCGGAGGAGGATGGCGACCGTGTCCGCCGGCGCGAGCGCCACGCTGCCCGCCCCGACCCCGAGGACGACGGCCGCCGCGAGGATCCCCAGGCCGATCGCTGCGAGGACGGCCGGACGCGGCGCGACCGTCGGACGCCGGACGCGCACCCGGGAGAGCGTGAGCGCCCGGCCGCCCGTCGTCACTCCGTCACTCCCCCGTCACCCGCAGGGAGGTGGGAGCGGGAAGCACCACACCCGGATCGATGGCGAGCGCGAGCGCCCGGAGCCCGTCCACGAGGCGAGGCCCGGGGCGCGTGACGACGACGTCGTCGACGGGCCTGATCGCGCCCTCGGTCACGGCGGACATGCCCGTCCAGCCGGGCCGGCCCGCCACCTGCTCCGGCGTCACCCCGTAGGCGGCGTCACCGAGCACGATCACCTGCGGGTCGGCGACGAGAAGCGTCTCGAGCGGGATGGAGTAGACGGTCGGGCTGCCGGTCGTGATCGGGTCGCCGCCGGCGAGCGCGATCATCTCCGCGATGAACGAGTCGTCGGCGGGGCCGTAGATCTCCTTCGTCGCGTCGAGCTCGTAGAAGACGCGGGGCAGGGCGCCGCCGCCCGCCTCGATCGCGGCAACGACGGTGTCGATCTCGGCCTGCATGCCCGCAGCGAGGGAGCTGCCGGAGGGACCCTCGCCCGCAGCATCGGCCACCAGCTCGATGTCGGCGAGCACGCCGGCGACGTCGGGAGCGTAGACCACGAGGACAGGGATACCGAGGTCGCGCAGCTTTGCGATGGCGGCGGGGCTGTTGAAGCCGTTGCCGCCGGCCACGACGAGGTCCGCCTCGAGGCCGACGATCTTCTCGACGTCCACGCCCTGGAACGAGGCGACGTCGGGCAGCGCGACGGCCTCGGGCGGGTAGTCGTCGAAGTCCGTCGTGGCGACGACGCGCGGACCCGCGCCGACGGCGAACAGGATCTCGGTCGTCGCGGGCGTGAGCGAGACGATCCGCTCGGGGCGGGCGACCAGGGTGACGGAGGTGCCCTCGTCGTCGGTCAGGGTCAGCGGATAGGCGGCGGGGGCAGGCGACGGGATCGGGATCGGCGTGCCGGTCGCGGCGGGAGCGATCGAGCCCGTCGGGGACGGGCCGGAGGGGGCCGTCGGGGCAGACCCGCCGCATGCGGCGAAGACGGTCGCCAGGCTGAGCGCTACCAGGATGAGCGGGAGGCCGGCGCGGCCGCGCCGGATGAACGGGAGATGCACGGAGGACCTCGCAGCACGTCGGAAGGATCGAGGGCGCGCGGGGAGCGCGCGGACGGAAGCGGAGGTCCTAGTCGGTGGGAATCACGCCTGCCTGCCCCTTTCGCGCGAGGGTGTGAGCGGCTGCACCGCGGGGCCGGCGACCGGACTTCCGTCCACCCGAGGGGGACGGTCACCGTAGCGGGACTGTGCCGGAATCACACCGGCTTCGCGACCACGCGGCGGGTCTGGTTGATGGGCGGAGCGTAGCACGAGCGAGGGCGTCCGGAGCGGCCGAACGGCGCCTTCGCTGGCGTGGCCGGGCCCGCGAAGCGCCCGGCCCACCGCATAAGTCACGGATAAGGCCGCTCCTGCAGATTCGCCCCGCGCGGTGCCGCCCGGCGCCCGCCCAGCCCGCCTCCTCCCGCCAGGCCCCACCCGCCGGAGGAGGTCGCACCGGATGCCTCGCGGACCATGGACTCGCCGCCTCACGCTCCTGCTCCTCGCCGCCACGCTCGCTGGTTCGGCGGCCGGCCCGGCCAGCGCCGCCCATCCGGCCACGATCGCCTCGAACGAGACCGCCTTCGAGCCGCCCTGCCTCGCCTTCGACGACCCGTACCCGGAGAAGATGCGGAAGGCCGCCGCCGCCGCGTTCCGCGACCTCGGCTACCTGCCGACCTCGCTCGGCGGCGGCGCCTTCACGCGGGGCGCCTATCTCGGCCGCACCGCCGGCGACTGGGGGACGTACGTCCACTCGCACGGCGACCACTACTGGCATGCCGGCGACGCACGGCGCTACGCGGGGTTCCGCGAGGACTCGGGGGATTGCAGCCAGGCAGTGGTCTACTCGAAGGACATCGCCACGAAGCGCGCAGGCCGCCAGAGCAACCTCGTCGTCATGTCGATGTGCCACGTCGGGGAGGAGACGTCGACGATGCCGGGCGCGTTCGAGATCGCCCGGAAGAAGCATCTCGAGGGGAGCTGGGGCGGTCCCGAGTTCTTCGTGGGCTACCTCGGCGACGCCTGGGACAACGACGAGTGGTCCTTCGAGGTGGCGTTCTGGGATGCGATCGGGCCCGGCAACGGCGCCGGAGAGGCGTTCGACGTTGCCGCGGCGCGGGTCTTCGCCCATCCCTTCGAAGCCAACTGGTGGGGCTCGTACGTCTACACCGGCCGGGCGGGGCCGCTCCCGTCGGGCTGCGATCGGTGCCTGTGAGGTGGACACGATGACCGCGCTTCGTCCAGGGGCTCGCCGCGCGGGCGCCCTCGCCTTCGTCGCCCTCGCCGTGGCGGGCGTGACCATCATGGCCGGTGCCCCGTCGGGCCCGAACCCCGGGCTCGCCGGCGACCGGTACCGCGCCGGCGAGCCCGCCAGCCTCCGCATCACCCTCCCCGAGACCGCCGCATCGCGCGTCGTCGCGCACGCCCTCGGCTACGCCCGCGCCCTCGGGATCCCGACCGGCACCCGCACCCGCGCGGCCCGGGTCGTCGATCGCTTCGCCGGCGCCACCCTCGACGAGGTGGTCACGACGGACGCGGCCGGCCGGCGGCTCGGGATCCTCCGGCTCGACGGTGCCGGCAGGATCACCATGGCCGTGCGCCTCGGCTGGCGCGAGCCTGCCGATCGGCGGGTCGACGCCGCCGCGGCACGGTCCCGCGCGACCCGGATCGCGGCGGCTGCGGGGCTCCGCCCCGACGGGCCTGCCCTCGTCGGCCCTGCCTCGTCGGCCCAACTGCCGACGGCGGCTGGCGCGTGACCTGGCCCCGCCGCCACGACGGAATCCCTGCGCTCGGCGACGGCACGACCGTCACCCTCTTCGCCGACGGCACGCTCCACGCCGCGGCGGTGGCGGAGCGGCCGCGGGCCGAGGCTCCAGTGCGCACCCTGGAGCGGGCGACCGTCGAGCGGCTCGCCCGGGTGCGCCTCGACACGCTCCTGGGAGCATCACGGGCGCAGGCGCGGATCGTCGATGCGCACCTCGCCTGGGTCGCCCCGAACGACACGTTCGACGCCGAGGCGCCGGATGCCCCCGACCCGCTCCTCCGCCTCGCATGGGTGGTGGAGGCCCGCACCTTCGGGGCGCTCGCGGGGCGCCTCCGCGCTCTGGAGCTCTACCTCGACGCGGGCGACGGCGGCCTCATCGGCGGAGATCTCCTCAGGTGAGGAAGGGCGCGCGGAGCTCGCTCGGTGCCATCGCCGCCGCCACGACGCCCTTCGTAGCGGCGGCCCTCCTCGTCCTCGGCGTGGTAGCCGGCGGCTGCGGCACCGACCGCCCCGCCACGGCCCCCGGCTCGGCCGCGCTCGAGAACGCGACGCCGACCGCAGGCACGGGCGCGCCCGGCACGTTGCCGGCCCCGCCACCGGCCGGACGGCTCGTCGTCGTCACGGGTGCGCCGGACCGGCCGCATGCCTCCGTCCACGACCCGGGCAACCCGGCGGCCGACAGCGCGGACCTCACGCTGCCGCCGGACGCCGTCCCCCTCGTCGCCCTCGTCGCGGCCCCGGACGGACGCCTCGCGGCCGTGACCGCGGACGGACGGACCTGGACCGCGGGACCGCTGGCGTCCCCTGGCACGGGCGCTCCAGGGTGGCGGCCGCGCGGGGACGTGTCCCCCGCCGCGCTGCCGGGCCCCGTCCTGGACGCGGCATGGAGCCGCGACGGGACGACGCTCCTGCTCCTCGCCGGCGACCCGGGATCCGGCATCCGGCGGACCGCCATCCTCCACGTGCCTGACGCCGGCAGCGTCGTGGTGGCCGAGGTCCCGTTCGAGGCGAACGGCCCCGGCTTCGCTGCCGTCGCCGACGAAACCGTCGCGATGGCTGGCCGGGATGACCTCGACCGCGAGGCGCTCGTGCGCGTGGCCGTCGGCGGCGCGTTCGTCGCCACGCAGGCGAGGATCCGGGGAGTCGTGGCCGGCGGGGACCTTGTCGCGATCGTCGCCGACGAGGTGGTCCTCGTCGGCACCCTCGCCGACCTCGACCGGGGCGCTCTCCCGGCTGACCCGCTGCCGCTGGCAGACGCGGCGGGGATCGGTCGCGTCGCCGTGGCGCCCGACGGGACAGCGCTCGCGGTCGTGCGTCTCGACGCAGACGGCGACCCCGACCGGATCGAGATCCTGCGCCGCGCCGGTGAGGGATGGGAGGCGGCGGGGATGCTCCCGGTCCCCGGCGGGACGCCGAGCGTGCTCGTCGCCTGGATCCCGTGAGCCGCGGGGCGCCCGCCCCCCGGCCGTGGCTCGGGTCCGGCGGACGCGGCGAACCCCAGGAAACGGCGGGCCCCGTCAGCGGCGCCGGAGCGCCAGCGGGGGCGGAGCGGGTCAGCGGCGCCGGAGCGTCGGCGGCGCCGGAGCGCCAGCGGCGCCGGAGAGGGTCAGCGGCGCCGGAGCGCCAGCGGCGCGGAGAGGGTCAGCGGCGCCGGAGCGTCGGCGGCACCGGAGCGCCAGCGGCGCCGGAGCGTCAGCGGCGCCGGAGCGTCAGCTCGCGGCGACCTTCTCCTCGGCGGCGGTGAAGATCGAGACCTGCGCGGCCTCGGCGAGCATGTCGCCCAGGATCTTCTGCAGGGTCAGCTGATGGACGCAGCTCTTCCAGCTCTCGAAGTAGTGGCACGTGCAGTGCCAGGCACCGGCGTCGAGACTCACGTGATGCGTGTCGTTGTCGCCCCGGAAGGTGACGCCGAGGCCATCGAACGTGAGGCGATCCCGCTCACGGGCGTAGCGGTTCGCCTTCTCGACCTTGCCGATGAGAGAGCTGTGCATCGTCGAGGTCCCTCCATGGCCCGCAGGGCCGTTCCAGATGCCGCCGCTCGGCCGTGCGCTCGTCGGCCGGGTCGGGGAAGTCGATACCCGAACTCTACTACCCGGCGCCAAGAGGGGCGAACGTGGGCATGGCTCGCGAGGCGAGCCGAACAGGTGGACACTCCAGCGGGAAGCTCCTCCGGTGCCCACGCGACGCTCCCCCGGTGTCCAGCGGACGGCATCAGCCGCGGACGAGCGCCTCCCCGGCCGCAAGGCATGCGTCGGCGGCCTCCTGCGAGGTCGCCTCCGTGTAGACGCGGACGAGCGGCTCGGTGCCGCTGAAGCGGACCAGGAGCCAGGTGCCGTCGGCGGTGAAGAACTTGAAGCCGTCCTTCGTCGAGAGCTCGACAGTGCGCGTGACGGGCTGGCCTGCGAGCGCCGTCGGGGCCCTGTCGACGAGCTCGACCGCGAGCCGCGCCTTCATCGCCGGATAGGAGGCCCGGTCGACGTGAACGTCGACGCGCTGGTAGAACGAGGGCCCGGCGATCTCGTGGAGGTGGGCGATCGCGGCCGACACGGGCCACCGCCCGGCGGCGCGCTCGCGGAGGAAGAGGTCGAGCAGCAGCAGGTCGGAGTAGATGCCGTCGCGCTCGGGGAGGTGCATCCCGAAGCCGTAGCCGCCGGACTCCTCCCCCCGAACATCGCGCCCGTCTCGATCATCTTCGGACCGACGTACTTGAAGCCGACCGGCGTCTCGTGGACGTCGATCCCGTAGTGCGCGCCGAGCCGCTCGGCCATGGCGGTCTCGTTGACCGTCTTCACCACGGGCGCGCGCAGGCCGCGATGCTCCGCCAGGTAGTACATCAGGAGGCCGTACACCTGGAGCTGGTGGACGAAGACGCCCCGCTCATCCACGGCACCGGACCGGTCGGCGTCGCCGTCGAGCAGGAGCCCCAGGTCGAACCCGCCGCCGGCGACCAGGCCGAGCGCCTCGTCGACGTTGGGCTGGATCGGCTCGGGGTTGACGCCGCCGAAGTACGGGTTCCGCTCCGTGTGGATCTCGACGACCTCGATGCGCCCGCCGGCCAGCAGGCGGCTGATCCAGCCCGCCCCGGATCCCCACATCGGGTCGACGAGGACGCGCATCTCGGCCGCCCGCAGCGCGTCAAGGTCGAGTGTGCGCCGCACGAAGCGCTCGTAGCCGACGTAGGGGTCGAAACGCTCCACGAGGCCGGCGGCCTCCGCGTCGGCGAGCGGGCGACGCGGGATGGCCCGACCGCCGTTGCCGGCGATGACGGCCTCGAGGGCGGCGAGGATGTCGGGGCCGGCCGCGGCGCCGCTCGGGGACTTCACCTTGAAGCCGTTGTCGGTCCACGGATTGTGGCTGGCGGTGATCACGATGCCGGCTGCAGAGCCGCGCTGGACGACCTCGTAGCTCGCCATCTGGGTCGGGACGGCGTGGGCGGCGAACGCGATGGGGATCTCGTGAGCCAGGAGGACCTCCGCGGCCGCGGCCGCGAAGTGCTCCGACGCGAAGCGCCGGTCGTAGGCGACGACGACGCCCTTCGCCTGCTCGCCGCGGTCCACGACGTAGCGGACGACGCCCTCGGCGCAGCGCCGCACGGCGTCGAAGGTGAAGTCCTCGCCCACGCGGGCGCGCCACCCATCCGTCCCGAAGACGATCGTCGCGGGGGCCGGGGGCGCCGGCGACAGGCCCGGGCCCGGCGCCGCTCCGGGGGTGCCGTCGGTCGGGCGCCGGCCGCGCCGACTGGGTCGCTCACCGCTCGTCCTCCGGCGCAGGGGAACGCTCCCCGGTCCGGGCGAGCTCCTCGGCGATCGCCCGGACTCCTGGGAGCGGTCGGCGGCGCAGACGAGCAGCGCGTCGGGCGTGTCGACGACGACGGTGTCTCGCAACCCGAGCGTCACGACGAGCCGCTCGCCGGCAAGCACGAGCGTCCCGTCCGAGCCGACGTCGCGGCGTGTCCCCGGACCCGACGGCCC
Source organism: uncultured Chloroflexia bacterium (assembly GCA_963698595.1). GTDB lineage: Bacteria > Chloroflexota > Limnocylindria > Limnocylindrales > CSP1-4 > CTSoil-043. The sequence goes on along the minus strand of CAVORL010000005.1, from coordinate 400,275 downwards.
CGGCCGGCTCGCCTGTCGGCCGTGGCTCTCGCCACGAGGGCGTCGCGGAGTGCAGCCCAGCTGCCGAGGTCGCTCCATCCGACGTCCGCCCGGACCATCGCCACCCGTCCGGCGAGCGAGGCCGGCTCCAGGACCGCGTAGTCGATCGAGGTTGCGCGCACCGCCGCGTAGGCGTCCGCCAGCGCGTCCGCGCCGCCGGCGAGCCCCGCGCGCAGCGCCCCCATGATGTCCGGGGCACGTCGCCTCGAGCGCGGCGAGGATCGCGTCGCGCTGCCAGAGGAAGATCCCCGCGTTCCATGCGACCGGCGCGTCACCGTCGAGAAGCGCCGCCGCCACGTCCGGCGGCGGCTTCTCGACGAACCGGGCGACGCCCAGCGCGCCCGGCTCCGCGCGCGGCCCCGCCGCGACGACGTAGCCGTACCCGGTCTCCGGGCCGGTGGGCGCGATCCCCAGCGTCACGAGCGGGGCGTCGGGCGCCGCAGCGAGGGCGGCAGCCTGCACCAGGACCTCGCGGAAGCCCGGCTCGTCCGTCACGAGGTGGTCGGCCGGGAGGACGGCCATCACGTCGTTCCCGGGGCGGCCGAGCGCGAGCGCCGCGTACGCGATGGCGGCGGCGGTGTTGCGCCCCGCCGGTTCCGCGAGGACGTTGCCTGGCGGCAGCTCCGGGAAGCTCCGCCCGGACGAGGTCCACGTGACGCCGGTCGACGACGACGACGACGTCCCCCGGGCCTCCCACGCGCCGGCAGGACGCGCTCGAACGTCGCGCGCAGGAGCGTCCGGTCGCCGAGCAGGCGCAGGAACGGCTTGGGCCGGTCGGGCCGGGAGAGCGGCCACAGCCGCGTCCCCCCGCCGCCGGCGAGGATCACCGCGTACACGCGCTGATTCTACGGGCCGCGGGCGGTGCCGGCCTGCCCGCGGGACCCGGGGTCCGCGAGCGCCCCGCCGTCGCGGGGCGTCCGGCCCCAACCTGGCTCGGCGCTCATGGACGCGGCCAGTCGCGGGCCCACGTCGTCGTCGGCTCGGGGAGCACGACGACGAAGTCGCGGTGCCACGGCTCGCGGGCCCGGTCCTCGAAGTAGCGCGTGTACTGGTCGTCGAAGTCGTCGACGGCCATGTAGCGCACTCGGCCACGGATCTCGCGGCGAGCCGAGCGGCCCGACGACGTCGAAACCGAGGATCACTCGCGTCGAGGGATCGCCCGGCACCTGGCTGATCCGGTAGCCGACCACCGTCCAGGCGTGGCCGCCGTGCCAGACGGTGATCCCGACCGGGTAGCCGGTGGCCTCCATGGCATCGACGATCGCGGTGAGCGCCGCGAGTCGCGTCGGGTACGAGCGGTCGCGGTAGGTGACGGGAAGGTTGTCGGGCAGGCGCCAGTTCAGGGCACCAGCCCAGCCTCGGATGTCGTTGCCCGGGCCGTTGTAGCGATAGCGGTTGAACCGGTACGTCACGGACGCGAGAAGCTTCTGGGTCGCGTAGCTCGTGTCGCGCGTCCCGAGGACGAGGTTCGTCATCGTCTGGACCGACGCCGGCACGCACCAGCTGCCGGTGAACTGCGTGACCGCGGCGCCCGGGCGGTAGATCCTGCGGCTGACGACGGTGCGTCGCGGCCACCGCCGGGCCGATGCTCGGCGTCGGCTCGCCCGCGTCAGGGTCGGGCGCCGGCGTGAGCGTGGCGGACGGGCTGGGCGCCAGAGTCGGGACGGCGAGTCGGGATCGGGTCCGCCTCGTCGCCGAGGACGATCCCGGGAAGCGCCAGGACGGCAGCGAGCCCGAGAGCCAGCGCGACGTGTGCGCGCCGGCGATGCCGCGGCCCGGGAAGAGCGAGCGCGGCCCACGCGGCCGCTGCCCCCGGCAAGATCTGGCGCGACGTCCAGCTTCGGCACCGTTCTCCCCAGCGCGCGCGCACCCAGGCGCCTCGCGCTCGAAGAGGATGCCCGGTTCGGCGCCGCCGGGATAGTAGCCGATCGTCCCGTTCGCGCATGGCCCCGCCGGTGCTGGCCGCGCGCAGGCCGACGCTGCGCTGCCGCAGCCCCGCGAACGCCATGCCGCCGCCCGGGCTCGGCCGGCTCGGCGCCGCACCGGCGACCGCCGCCCGCAGACCCCGCGGGCTCGGCCGTCAGCCCGCCGGCGGCTCCGGCAGCGCGACGCCACACTCGGCCGCGAGGAGCTCCGCCTTGTCGGTGCGCTCCCAGGGCAGGTCGAGGTCGAGGCGCCCGAAGTGACCGTAGGCAGCGGTCTGGCGGTAGATGGGCGTCAGCAGGTCGAGCGCCTCGATGATGCCGGCCGGCCGCAGGTCGAAGTGGCGGTCGATGACCGCCCTGATCTGCTCGTCGGGGACGTGGCCGGTCCCGAACGTCTCGATCGAGACCGAGAGAGGGTGGGCGATGCCGATCCCGTAGGCGACCTCGAGCTCGAAACGGTCGGCGAGCCCTGCGGCGACGACGTTCTTGGCGACCCAGCGGGCCGCGTAGGCCGCCGAGCGGTCGACCTTCGTGGGGTCCTTGCCGGAGAACGCGCCGCCGCCGTGGCGCGCCATCCCGCCGTAGGTGTCGACGATGATCTTGCGACCGGTCAGGCCGGCGTCGCCCATCGGGCCGCCGATCACGAACCGCCCGGTCGGGTTGACGTGCATCACGCGGGTCGGTCGGCCGCAGCTCGCGCGGGATGACCGGCCGGATGACCGCCTCGATGAGCTCGTCGCGGAGCTGCGTCCGGGCGCGTCCGGGTCGTGCTGCGCGGCGAGGACGACCGTGGCGACGCGGACCGGCACGCCGTGCCGGTACTCCACCGTCACCTGGGTCTTGCCGTCCGGGCGCAGGTAGGGCAGCTGGCCCGACTTGCGCGACCTCGGCCAGGCGACGCGCCATACGGTGGGCGAGGGCGATCGGCAGGGGCATCAGCTCGGGCGTCTCGCGGCAGGCGAAGCCGAACATCATCCCCTGGTCGCCGGCCCCCAGCTCCGCCGCGTCCACGCCGCGGGCGATGTCGGGCGACTGCTCCTTGACGCTCACCAGCGCCCCGCAGGTCTGGTAGTCGAACCCGTACTCGGCCTTCGTGTAGCCGATCTCGCGGACCGTGTCCCGGATGACGACCTGGAAGTCGACGTAGGTGCTCGTCGTGATCTCCCCGAGGACCACCACGAGCCCGGTCGTGGTGGCGGTCTCGCACGCCACCCGGGCCCCGCGGTCCTCGCGCAGGATCGCGTCGAGGATCGCGTCCGAGATCTGGTCGCACATCTTGTCCGGGTGGCCCTCGGTGACCGACTCGGACGTGAAGAGGTAGCTTGCGGCGTCGAGGATGCTCGTCATCGCCGGCGAGCGTAGCACGCAGGCAGAGCCGCCGATCAGCGGCCGCAGACCCGCGGCTTCGCGGCGGGTTGGCCTCGGCCCCGGGAGCGAGCACCGGGTCGCCGACCTGGCGCGCGACGACCATCACCTTCGTGCCGGCGCGGTACTGGTCCTCGGACGTCTGGAGGACCAGCGAGTTCGGAGGCAGCCGGAACGCCCAGACGAGCGTCTTCTGGAAGCGCCGCACCTCGATGACCCGGTACGTGTAGCGGTGGTTCAGCTTGGTCCAGACGGTCACCTCGTCGCCGACCATCGCGCGCCCCTTCCTGCGCCGCGAGGCTTCCAGGATCGGGAGGAACATCCCCTCCTGGGCATGCGCGTAGACGTACGTCACGCCGCCCCTTCCCGGGGTGCTCGAAGGCCGGTGGTCGGAAGAACTCGGCCACGTCGCAGAGCGGCCAGGTGGAGCGCCGCCGCGGGACCACGACCGCCAGGTCGATCCCGAGCGAGGGCATCGCGACTCGTGTCGGACGGCCGGCCCGGCCGGTCGCCGCGCCGGGCGCAGGCGACGGCGTCGGACGACGGCGTCGGGGTCGGCAGCGACGGGGTCGGCGAGGCGGGCGCGACGGCGAGGCCGCGGGAGTCGCGGGCGGCGTGGCTGCCGGCGGCGTGGTCACGGGCGTGGCGGTCGGGCCCGGCGACGCGGTCGCGCGTGGCGTCACCGAGGGTGCGGTTCCGCAACCGCCGGCGACGAGCGCCACCGAGAGGGACGGCCGCGATCGCGCGGCGCGAGATCACGCCGGGGACGCCTCGCCATGGCAGGGGCGGGAGATCGTCGGCCGGGACGAACCCGAAGACGCCCCCGTAGAAGGAGAGCTCCGCCTGTGCGGCGCGCACGATGTTCGCGGCCTGGCGGAAGCCGTGATCCTCGCCCTCGAACGCGCAGGTACACGTGGCGGATCCCCCGGGCCGCGAGCGCCGCGACGATCCGCTCCGCCTCGCTCGGGGGCACGACGTGATCGTCGAGGCCCTGCAGGACGAGGACCGGGCAGGCGAAGCCATCGGCGTGGAGGATCGGCGAGCGCTCCCGGTACACGTCCGCCGCCGCCGGGTACGGCCCGATCAGGCGCTCCAGGTAGCGCGATTCGAACTTGTGGGTCTCCTGCACGAACGCCTCGAGGTTGCCGAGGCCGAAGTAGCTGACCCCGGCCCGGAAGACGTCGCGGAACGCGAGCGCGCAGAGCGTGGTGTACCCGGACGCGCTGCCGCCCTCGATCCCGAGACGTCCGGGATCCGCCTCGCCGCGGCGCGCCATCTCCCGGGCGCCGGCGACGCAGTCGTCGACGTCGGTGATCCCCCACGTCCCTTCGAGGCGCTTGCGGTAGGTCTTCCCGTACCCGGTGCTGCCGCCGTAGTCGACGTCGAGGACCGCGATCCCGCGGCTGGTGAGCAGCTGGTACGGCAGGCTGAGCCCCCTGAACGCCGCCGACGTGGGGCCGCCGTGGCTCGTCACGACGAGCGGGGGGCGCTCCCCGTGCGGCGCGCGGAAGCCGGGGTTCGCCGGCCGGTAGAGTATCCCGTGCGCCGCCGTGCCGCCCGTGGTCGGGAAGTCGACCGGTTCGCCAACGGAGACGGTGGCCGGGTCGAGCTCGACGCTCGACGAGCGGCGGACCACGCTCCAGGTCCCGCTCGCCAGGTCGATCCGGACGAGGCTCCGGAACATCGTCGGCGAGGCGACGATCGCGGCTACCTCGGCTCCGCGGACCGCGAGGTCCGTGATGTGCGTGAACGGCAGGTCGAGCGACGCGGGGGGGCGTGCCCCCAGCGGGTCGATCCGCCAGATCCGGTCCCGGCCGGCGGCGCGGCCGACCGCCACGCTCGTCCCGTCGTCGGCGAAGCCGTGGGTCGAGAGGCCGAGGACCCAGTCCGGGCTGGCGAACTCCGCCGCCACGCCGGCCGTGAGGGGGGTGAGCCGCTCGCCGTCCCAGCGCTGGAGCCCGATCCACTCCCCCGGCTCCGTGGCGACGATCAGCGACCCGTCGGGCGCCCAGCGGGGCTGCGAGGTCCACGTGGCAGGGTCTCCCGCGATGACGCGGGCGGCACGCGGCGCGCCCGCAGCGTCGAGGTCGGCGACCAGGCACTCCGTCCCGTCCCACGGCAGGTTCGGGTGGTCCCAGCGCAGCCACGCGAGGCGGGACCCGTCGGGCGCGAGGCGCGGCGACGAGACGAAATCGCTGCCGGCCACGAGCACTCGCACGGCCGACGGGTCGCCCGCGGCCGAGCCGTCCAGCGGGACCGCGACGATGGTGTTGACCGCCTCGCCCGGGCCGGTGTGGTCCTCGCGGACTGCGAGCAGCCGGCCGCGCCGCTCGTCGAGCTCGAGGTCGGCGAACCGGAACGGGCCCTCCGGCGTGAGCGGCGTCGCGGTGCGGTCCACCGCGACGCGGAGCAGGCGCCCCGTGGCGAAGTCCGCCACAACCACCAGGCCGCCAACGGCCAGGTAGGCGCCACCGCCGTACTCGTGGACCCGCGTCCGGACGTTGATGCCGGGCGGGCTGACGGCTTCGGGCGCGCCTCCCGGACGCAGCCGCACGAGCGTGGCACGGCCTCCGTCGTCGGAACGGCCTTCCAGCCACAGGAGGTCGTCGCCGTCCCAGCGGGCCTCCGCGAGCCGCACCGAACCGGCGACGAGCGCCTCTGGCGCGATCGTCGAGCACCAGCTCCCATACGGCGCGACGGCGCGCTCGCCCGATCCGTTCGTCATCTCTTTCGTTCGTCCCAACTTACGTGCCGGCATGCCAGGACGTGACATAGGCCTTCTGCTCGTCGGTCATGTCGTCGAGCCGGATCCCGAGCGCCTCGAGCTTCAGGCGGGCAACCTCGGCGTCGATCGCCTCGGGGACGACGTAGACCGTCGGCTCCAGCTCCGCGTGGTGCGTCACGACGTACTCCGCCGAGAGAGCCTGATTGGCGAAGCTCATGTCCATGACCGCCGCCGGGTGGCCCTCGGCGGCACCGAGGTTGACGAGCCTGCCCTCGGCGATGAGGTGCAGCTTCTTCGGGCCGAGGTCGAACTCCTGGACGTTCTCGCGGACCTCCCGGACATGGCCCTCCGCGAGCGCGCGCAGCGCGACGAGGTCGAGCTCGGCGTCGAAGTGCCCGCTGTTGGCCATGATCGCCCCGTCCGGCATCGCCACGAAGTGCTCGCGGCGGAAGACGTTGACGTTGCCGGTCGCGGTGATGAAGAGCTCGCCCCAGGGCGCCGCCTCGTCGACCGTCTTCACCTCGAAGCCGTCCATGAGGGCCTCCAGCGCCCGGACCGGGTTGACCTCGACGACCATGACGTGGGCGCCGTGGCCCTTGAGCCGCGCCGCGATCCCCTTCCCCACCCATCCGTAGCCGGCGACGACCGCCCGCCGACCGGCGATGAGGATGTTCGTCGCCCGCAGGATCCCGTCGAGCGTGCTCTGTCCGGTCCCGTAGCGGTTGTCGAAGAGGTGCTTCGTCTCGGCCTCATTCACGGCGACGACCGGGAAGCGGAGGGCGCCGTCCTTCGCCATCGCCCGGAGGCGGATGACGCCGGTCGTCGTCTCCTCGGTCCCCGCCAGGACGCCCGGCAGCAGCTCGGTCCGCGAGTCGTGCAGCAGGCTGACGAGGTCGCAGCCGTCGTCCATCGTGATCTGGGGCCGGGTGTCGGCGATCGCGGCGAGGTGCGCGTAGTACGTGTCACGGTCCTCACCACGCCGGGCGAAGACACCGATTCCGTAGCGGGCCGTGAGCGCCGCTGCAACGTCGTCCTTCGTGGAGAGCGGGTTGCTCGCCGCGAGGGCGATCTCGGCCCCCCCGGCAGCCAGCGTCCGCACCAGGTTCGCCGTCTCCGTCGTCACGTGGAGGCAGGCTGCCACCCGGATCCCCGCCAGCGGCCGCTCCCGCACGAACCGCTCGCGGATCAGACGCAGGACGGGCATCTCGCGCTCGGCCCACTCGATGCGTCGAACGCCCTCGTCGGCGAGGCCGAGGTCGGTCACGTCGTGGGGCGGCAGGCGGGTCGGGGTCGACATGGGGCAGGCTCTCCGGGGGGCGGGGTGCCGCGCAGGCGGATGCTCGGCGGCGGCGCGCCGATTATGCCCGAGGCGCGGGTGGACGGCCTGCCCGGCGCCCGACCGCCACGCGCGCCCGCGCCCGTTCGACTGCTAGCCGCGCCCCAGGAGGCGCCGGAACGGGGCGGCCAGCGACCTGACCAGGCCCCCGCTGTCCACGGAGCGGTGGACCAGGCGCTCTTCGAAGCGAACGTGCTCCCGGTAGCCCAGGCGGCGGTACGCCTGCAGGGCCGGGGGGTTGTCGGACCGGACGTTGAGGATGACCTGGTCGCAGGTGCGCAGGAGCTCCGCGGTGACCGCGCCCGTCGTGGCCGTCGCGTAGCCTCGTCCGCGGAACTCGGGCTGGGTCATCACGTTGCCGACCACGCCCAGGCGCGCCTCCGGGGAGATGACGTGCGTGCCGCCCGCGGCGACGAGGCGCCCGTTGACGCGGATCCCGTAATAGACGCCCTCCGAGATCGCAGTCGGCGGGAGCCACGCGGTGAAGCCCAGCTGGTAGAGGCGGTTGAGGTCGCCGATCTCCACGGGCAGCAGACGCGCCACGCCCGCCGGGTAGGGGCGGAACGAGGCGCGATCGACCCACATTCGGACCATCTCCGCGCCCGGCTCCACGCGGTAATGGGACTCCAGCGCCGGCAGGTTCGCGGGCAGGGCGGCCGCGTACGCCGCGCGCGGGTGGATGACGTCCCGGAGGATGGCGGAGATCCCGGCGTTGTCGCCCATCACGAACAGCGGCTGGGGGGCATACCCGCCGTACTGGAGGACGACCGCCAGCGGCGTGTCGCCATCGAGGGCCACGCCCCAGCGCGTCCGGGCGAACTCGCGCACGTCGAGGTCGCACAGGGCGTACCCGGCGAAGAGGCGGTCGCGCTCCAGGAAGCTGCGAAGCAGGGACCGATCGGTCGTGGACCGCGCCTCGAGACCGCGCGAAGCGACCCTGGGCGACGTCGTCGTCGTGGCCACGTCAGGCCCCGGATGCCGGGTGCCCCGGCGCGTCGGCGTAGGGATCGGCCGCGAGCTCGCCGGCGGCGCGCCTAGACGCACCCGTCGGCGCGTCGGGGCCGGGCTCCGGCGCCGGGCTGCGGGCTTCACGGAACTCGATCGCGGCGGCAATCGCGGGGCCATAGGGCGCCCGGAGCACGCCAGCCTCCGTCACGATCGCCGTGACGAGCTCGGCAGGGGTGATGTCGAAGGCAGGGTTGAGCGCGGCCGCTCCCGCGGGCGCCACGCGCCGGCCCGCGAACGCGGTGACCTCGCCCGCTCCGCGCATCTCGACCCGGATGCCGGAGCCGTCGGCGACCGCGCCGTCGAGGGTTGCCGTCGGGGCGACAACGATCAGGGGCACGTCATGGCGGGCCGCCAGCACCGCCAGGGGATAGGTCCCGATCTTGTTCGCCGTGTCCCCGTTGGCAGCGATGCAGTCGGCGCCGACAAGGATGGCGTCGACGTCGCCGCTCGCAAGGAGCCAGCCCGCGGCGGCGTCGGCGAGGAGCGTGTACGCAATCCCGGCCTGCCCCAGCTCCCAGGCGGTCAGCCGGGCCCCCTGGAGCCAGGGTCGCGTCTCGTCGACGTAGACGTGGAGGTCGCGGCCGTCGGCCGCGAGCGCCTGGACGACCCCGAGGGCGGTCCCGACCTGGCCGCAGGCGAGCGGGCCGGTGTTGCAGTGGGTGAGCAGCCGGATCGGGCGTCCCTCCGGTGCCGGCAGGAGCGCGGCGCCCAGCCGCCCCATCGCAGCGTGGTCGCGCGTCGCCTCGGCCACGATCGCCTCGGCCTCGTCGCGCAGCGCCGCGGCCACGGCCGCGCCGTCGTCCGTCAGCTCGCCCAGCGCCGCATAGCGCGCCAGGATCCGGGTCGTGGCCCAGCGAATCGAGACCGCCGTGGGCCGGGCGTTGACGAGCGCGTTCGCCGAGCCACGCAGGATCGCCCGACGGGCGTACGGCTTCGCGCTCGTGGCTCGCCCGGCCGCAAGGGCCAGTCCGATGGCCGCGACCTGCCCAAGGGCCGGAGCGCCCCGGACGACCATGTCGCGGATCGCCTGTGCCACGTCGCCGGCGGACTCGCAGACGACTTCGATGATCTCATCGGGGAGACGCCGCTGGTCGAGGAGCACGAGACGGTCCGCCTCGAGGCGGAAGGGGCCGCGGAACCCAGTCGCCGGCGGCGAGCCCGGTGCCGCGCCGGGCACGGTGGGCGACTCCGCGAGCATGCTGCTGGCCATCTCCTGCGTCGTGTCGCGGAGAGCTCCGACGGCACCGACGAGTGTCGCCGCCGTCCTCATCGCATCGCCGGCCATGTCACGGAAGAACCGACGTCGGGCGATGCGGAGTGCCTCGTCGTGGTCCGCCGCTGGCCCACCGTCCCCCGGCAAGGCGGAGGCGGGCGGCGCGAGCCCCGGCACCCCGGCCTCACCAGGGATAGCGGGCGGATGCCGGGGATTGCGCATCGGTCGGCTTCGATCCGCGGCGGGCCCGTCGGACGCCCGTCAGTACTGGATGACCGAGGTGACCGCCTGGCCATCCAGCCGATCACGGCCCTTCAGGAACCCGAGCTCGACGAGGAACGCGAGCCCCACGATCTCGCCCTGGAGCCGTTGCACGAGCTCGACCGTCCCACGCACGGTCCCGCCTGTGGCGAGGAGGTCGTCGACGACGAGCACGCGCTGGCCGGGCTGGATCGCGTCGCGATGGATCTCGAGCGTGTTGGACCCGTACTCGAGGGCGTATTCCACGCTGATCGTCTCCGCCGGGAGCTTGCCCAGCTTGCGGACGGGAACGAGCCCGGCCCCGAGCTGGTAGGCCATCGGAGCGGAGAAGATGAAGCCCCGGGACTCCATGCCGGCCACGATGTCGACGGGCGTGTCGGCGTACGGCGCGAGCATCGCGTCGATCGCCGCCCGGTAGGACGCGGGGTCCTTGAGGAGCGTCGTGATGTCATAGAAGAGGATCCCCGGCTTCGGGAAGTCCGGGATCTCGCGGATCTTCGCGCGGAGCTCGTCCGGGGTCATCGTCGCGGGAACCTCCAAGGGGCACCCGGTCGGCACCGGGCGTGCAGTCGCAGGGCAGCGGTGCGCCACCGCCGCGAAGTCTACTCCAGCGGCACCGACGACTGGCCCGGCGGCGGCCACGGGCAACCCGGGAGCGCCGGCATGTCGCGTTCGCCCGTCACTTCGCGCCGAACTTGCGCTCCTCCCCGCGCAGGAGACGTCCGATGTTGTCGAGGTGGAAGAGCCAGATCAAGGCCGAGGCGCCGACGGCGAAGCCCAGGAGCGCGGACGGGAGGCCCGTGGCGAGGACCTGCGCGCCGAAGGCAACGCCCCCGACTGCGGCCGAGGCCAGCGACGCGGCCGACGTGTAGCGCGTGACGAGGAGGACGACGACGAAGACGGCAAGGATGATCGGGGCGGCCAGCGGGGCCAGGACCAGCGCGGCGCCGAAGGCTGCGGAGACGCCCCGGCCGCCGGAGAAGCCGAGGAAGGGCGATCGGCTGTGGCCGATGATGACCGCCAGCCCGGCGAGGACCTCGACCTCGACGCCGGCACCGAGGGCTCGAGCCAGCAGGACGGCCAGCGTTCCCTTGAGCATGTCGAGGACGCCGGAGACGAGCGCGAGACGGGGGCCCAGGGCCCGCGCGACGTTCGCCCCGCCGGTCCGCCCGCTCCCGATCGTGCGGGGGTCCGGACCGCCGGTGAGCCGGGCCACGATGACGCCCCACGGGATGCCGCCCACCAGGTAGGCGGCGACGACGATGGCGGCGGCCCGGGCGACGAAGAACACGTCCATGCCGGCCGAGTATAGGTGTCCGCCCCAACCCCGGAAGGAAGCCGCCCTGGCCGGGAGTCAGCGCGCCAGCAGAGCGTCCGCGGCCGCGCGAACCGTCGCCGCGTCGGGCGCAGCCAGGGCGTTGACGGCGAGCGCCTCAAGCTCCGGCGCGGTCACGGCAGCGAGCGCCGCGCGGACCTCGTCGAGGGACCCCGCGTCCGCCGAGAGCTCGCCCACGCCGAGCCCGACGAGGACGAGCGCCCCCGCCGGATCGCCGGCGAGCTCGCCGCACACCGCCACGGGGATCCCGGCGGCGCGGGCGCCCGTCACCACGCCCGCGATCGCTCGCAGCACCGCCGGGTGGAGCGCGTCCTGGAGGCGACCGAGAGCCGCGTTGCCCCGGTCCGCAGCCATCACATACTGGGTCAGGTCGTTCGTGCCGATGCTGAAGAACGCGACCCGCCGGGCGAGCTCGGTGGCGAGGAGAGCTGCGGCGGGGACCTCGACCATGATGCCCGTGACGACCCCGGCCGCACAGGCCTGGCCGGCGGCCGTCACGGCGGCCCGGGCCTCGTCCCGGAGCCGCTCCAGGAGCGCCACGTCCTCGAGCGTCGCGACCATCGGCGCCATCACGTGGGGCTCCACCCGGGCTTCCCCCCCGGCCCGCCAGATCGCCCGCAGCTGCGTGAGCAGGAGCTCCGGATCGGTATAGGCAAGCCGGATCGCACGGACGCCGAGGAACGGGTTTGCCTCGGCCGGGAGCCGCAGGTATGGGATCCCCTTGTCGCCGCCGATGTCGGCCAGCCGCACGACAACCGGACGCCCCGGCCCGAACGCCTCGAAGACGCGTCGGTAGGCTACGACCTGCTCCTCCTCCGTGGGCGGTGCCTGGCGCTGCATGAAGAGGAACTCCGTGCGGAACAACCCGACGCCCTCGGCGCCGGCCTCCAGGGCGCGGGACGTGTCGTCCGGGCTCCCGATGTTGGCCACGAGATGGATCCGCCGGCCATCGGCGGTCGCGCCGGGACGGCCCCGGGCGGCCGCAGCCCGCGCGCGCCGCGATGCAAGCTGCTCGGCGCGCTCGGCCAGGGCAGAGCGGGCCGCGTCGTCGGGCGCGAGCAGGACCTCGCCCGCCTCGCCGTCGAGGGCGACCTCGACGGGCTCGCCGCCCGCGGACGCCGCGTCGACCGCCGCGAGCAGCCCGGCGCAGCCGACGATGCAGGGGATGCCGAGCCCGCGGGCCAGGATCACGGCGTGCGCGGTCCGCGACCCGCCCTCGAGGGCGATCCCGCGCAGGAACGCAGCCGGGATCTCCGCCGTCACCGACGGCGGCAGGTCGTCGGCGATGGCGACGACCGGAGCGTCCGGGAGGACGAGCGATTCTCCGCGCAGGATCCGCCCGATGCGGGCCCCCACATCTCGGACGTCGGCGGCCCGCGCCGCGAGGAGCTCGTCGGCCAGCGCGGCGACCGCGAGCGCAGCCTCCCCGGCCGCCGCGGCGACGGCCGTGGCGGGCTCCACGCCGCCGGCCGCGCGCTCGACGGCCGCCTCCACGATCGTCGGGTCGGTGGCCAGGACGGCCTGGGCCTCGAAGATCTCCGCGTCGTCGGGACGACCCGCCTCGCGGATCCGTGCAGCGAGCGCCTCGAGCTGGGCCGCGGCGGTAGCGGCAGCCTCGCGAATCGCGGCGCCAGGATCGCCGGCCGCGGCGGGGGAGCCGCCCGGAGTGGGTCCGGCCTGGGCGTCCTCGGCCGGGCGGTACCACCACACCGGCGCGATGGCGATGCCCGGGACGGCCCCGATGCCCCGCAGCCCGCCTTCCGAGGTGCTCGCCGCGGGCAGGGTCGCCGGTGCGGGCGGCGGGGCCACCTGCGGCGGCATGGCCGGAGCCGGCTGCGAGCCGACCTGCGGCCGCGCGGTCGAGTCCGGCTGCGGGGCCGGGGTCAGACGCCGGAGGGGCCGGGGTCGGCGCCGGAGAGGCCGCCGACCCCGAGGCCGGCGCGCCGGCGAGCGCCTCGCCGAGGCCGCCCTCGATCGCCGCGCGGACCCCCTCGATCGCCTCGACCTCGTCGTCGCCGTCGGCGGTGATGCGGACCTTGTGGCCCATGCGAATCCCGAGGGGCTGGACCCGCAGCATCTGCTTCGCATTCGCGGGCCCGGCGCCCGTGGTGAGGTTGAGGATCGCCATCGCGGACGTGAAGCGGCCGCAGGTCCTGATGAACTGGCCGAGCGGGCGCAGGTGGAGGCCCTGGGGGTTGCGGATCTCGATGTCGAGCGTCTGCATGTCTCCTCCGGGCGGCAGGGAACGGATGTCAGGGACCGGGATGCGCCGCCGGTCGATCGCCGGACGCCGGATCCGCGGTTGCCGCGATGGCTTCGGGGCGCGCACCCGCGGGAAGGCCACGCCCTGCCGGGGGACCTCCCGCCGCGACGAGGCCGACGACCCGGGCCGGATACGCCGCCAGCTCCTCGGCCAGCTCCGGATCCGCGCTGGCGGCGTCCACGAGCGCCACGAGCGCGGCGTTGACGGGCGTCGGCACGCCGAGCGCCTCGCCCGCCCGCGCGACGGCACCGTTGAGCCAGGCGACCTCGGACGGGCCGGTCGCGGCGCCGCGGAGATGGAGCCGCAGCGAGGGCGACTTGCCCCCGCGGGCCCCGCCGACAACACGGCGCAGCACGGGACGCGAGGCCGCGGCGGGCAGGCGGATCCCGAACGCGAGGAGCGGGACGTTGGCGCCCGGCAGCGCGACGACGGGGAGGCCCTGCGCCCGCATCACGGCGAGCGCCTCGAGCAGCTGGCGGCGCTCGAGATCGAAGAGAGCCGGGTCCGCGTACACGGCGTCGGGATCGCGATCCGTCAGCGCCGCGAGCGCGTTGGCCACGAGGTTGACGACGAGCTTCGACCACTTCATCGCCCGCGCGTCCGAGATGCGGCGCGCGGGAAGCCCGGCAGCGGCGAACGCGACCATGAGCCGATCGACAAGGTCGTCCACGGGGCCGGTCACGGGCGCCAGGCCGATCCCGCCGCGACCGCGCCAGCGCACCTCGGCCGGACCCGGCCGCTCCACGGGCGCCGTGAGCGACGCGGCGACGTGAGGCACGCCCGGCCGCGCCGCCATGACCATCTCCTCCGCCCCAACCCCGTTCTGGACCGTGAGGACCGGGGTCGCCGGCCAGGTCCCCAGGTCGTCGAGCGCTGCCGCCAGGTCGAAGGTCTTCACCGCCAGCACCACGAGGTCCGGCGTGGCACCAGCGTTCACGAGCGCGGTCGCCCGCCGCACCCGGGCCGCGAGCCGGCGGCCGTTCGGCTCCTGGATGACGATCTGCCGGTCCGCGTCCCCGCCGACGCGTGGGTCGATGAGCACGACGTCATCGCCGGCCGCGGCCAGCAGGCCTCCCAGGAGCGTCCCGACGGCGCCCGCTCCGAGCACGGCGACGCGCCGCGGACCGGCGGGCGCGCCCGCCGCGGCGGTCTCGCTCACTCCGGGATCTTGGGCAGGCTGGCGGCCTCCTCGGCCGCGGCGTGGACCGCCGCGAGGTCGTCGCCTACGCTCGCCTGCACGGCCGCCACGACGGCACCCTCGACGAGCGGGCCGCCCGACAGCCGAATGCGCGCCGCCGCGTCCGCCCCGAGCAGCTCCAGGGCCGCCTGCGTCGCGAGGACGGCGCTCCCCAGGTCGACAAGCACCAGGACCCCGGCCCCGGCCTCGGCCGCCTGGACGGCGGCCATGATCGCCGCCGCGTCCGTCCCGAGCGAGCCGTCGGCGGTCCCTCCCGCCGCGATGATCCGGACGTCGTCGCCCGCCATCTGGCGTGCGAGCTCGACGGTCCCCACGGCGATCTGCGCCGAGTGGCTGACGATGACGATCCCGACGAGCGGCTCCATGCCCCAATCCTACGCGGCGGCCGCCATCGTGGCGACGAGGCCGACCCCGTGGACGACCCTGCCGACCCCGACGCCCCACGGGAGGTACGTCCCGCCGCCGCCCCGCGCCGCGCTCACGTGCGAGCGCCCGGCACTGGCCCCGGCTTCGAGCCGCCGTCGGGGTCACCGGCCCGGTACGCCTGGAGCAGGATCTCGATCGGATGACGGGTGCGGGTTCCGGTCGCCGTCTCGATCTGCCAGCGGCACGTCTCCGAGTCGCAGGCGGCTTCCGGCGCGCCGCTCGCCCTGATCTTCTCGAACAGAGGGGCGCCGACGGCCATGCCGATCGCGTACTTCTCCTTCTTCATGCCGTACGTGCCCGCGATTCCGCAGCAGTCGTGATCCATGTCGGTCGCCCGAAGACCCGGCACGAGGGCGAAGAGGTCCATCGCCGGCAGGCCGATCCCATGGGAGCGCAGCTGGCACGGGGCGTGGTAGGGCAGGTCCTCGTCGAGCCGGCCGAACCGCGTGTTGAGCTTGCCCTGATCGTGGAGGTCGAGCAGGAACTCGCAGATGTCCCACGTCGCGTTCGCGACCACGGTCGCGTCGTCATCGTGGATGTCGAGCATCTCCCGGTACTCGGCCTTGATGGTGTGCGTGCACGAGGTAGAGGTCCCGATGATCTGGTACCCCTGCCGCGCATAGCCGGCCAGCACGTCGAGGTTCGTGCGGGCCTTCTGGCGAGCTCCCGTGTAGATCCCGTTGCTGATCAGCGGCAGCCCGCAGCAGACCTGCTCGGGGATGATGGTCTCGAGGCCGTTGCGCCTGAGGACCTCGACCGCGGCGTCGGCGACGTGCTTCTCGTAGTAGTTCGCCGAGCAGCCGTGGAAGTAGACGACCGCCCGATCCGGTCCTGGCATGGCCTCCGGGCCGCGCCGCTTCAGGCGGCGCTTCCAGGTGGACTGGAGCGTGCGGCGGCCGAACTTGGGGAACGGCGCCTGCCGATGAATCCCGACGGCCATCTCCATGAGCGCCCGGATCGGCCGGTTGGCGAGCGCCCAGTTGGAGATCGGCGAGAAGAGCACCCCGACCTGCCCGACGAGGTCCGTCTGGCCCAGGCCCCAGTCGCGCAGCTTCGGGCGCTTGCCGGCCTTCATGCGCGCCCGGGACTGGCTGTTCATCTCCGCGATCTTCACGCCCGCCGGACAGGCCGAGGTGCACCAGCCGCAGCCCGAGCACCAGTCCACCGTGACGTCGGGGGAGAGCGCAATCGGTGTTCCGGGGACCTGGACGGGCTGGGCACGGCCGGTCCGGAATCGCTGCGCCTGGGGGCCCACGTACTTCGGGCCGGGGAAGAGGTCCGTGACGCGCGCGACAGGGCACACGGTCACGCAGACGTTGCACTTGAGGCACTCGTCGGACGAGTACCCGACGGCCTCGTCGGAGGCATGCATGATCAGCTCGGCGATCGTCATGGTCGCTCGCTCCCCGGCCCTTCGGCACGCCCAGCCGGGACCGCGGTGAGCGATCGAGCCGCCCGCCATCCGCTGGCCAGCGCGACGCCGTCGCCGCAACGCTCCAGGACATACCGCTGGCCGGCGAGGAGGCTGCCGGCCACGCGGACATTCTCGAGCACTGGCGCCCGGTCGGCGCCCACCGGCCGGAGCTCGTCGTCCGTACGGATCCCCGCCTTCTCCAGGGGATGACCCGCCGGCTCGAATGCATCGACGGAGAGCCAGTCCTCCGCCGGGGGCGCTTCCACCGGGAGCCCCAGGATGGGCTCTACCAGCCGGCCGTCGCGCTCGGCGACGAGTCCGCCACCGGCGATCCCGCCCGTGGCGAGGACGAGCGCGCCCGCCCGAACCGTGTACGACCGGGCGGCGGCGGCGGACACGACGGCCGTGACGGCGCGCTCGTTGCGCTCGACCCGCTCGATCATCTCGCCGATCTGGACGCGGCCGCCGGCCTGGATCAGGGCGGAGCGCAGCGCCGCGTAGAGGCGCATCCCGGGCAGGCTGGGGGGGACGAGCGGCATCTCGAAGGGTGCCGCCGGCAGGCCACGCTGCAGCGCCGCGAGGACGGCTGGATGCTCGGCGATCCCCAGGACGGCGGGCAGGGCCACCCGGCCGCCCGAGCCGGGTAGCGAGGCGATCGCGCGGGCAAGCACGTCGATCGCCCGCGCCCGCCAGGCCGGGTCGTCGAAGTGACGTGCGATCTCGAGCGCATTGAGGTTGTGCCGGCCCGTGAGGCCGGGCAGGACGACGCTGACGGGGATCACCGTCGTCGGCCGGTTCCCGCCCTCCCAGATCCGTTCCCGGGAGAGGCTGGCGGCGATCGCATCGGGCCAGAAGTCCTTGAAGCCGGCGACCCCGCAGATGACGAGGCGTTCGCCCGCCGCCCACGGCGAGAGCGCGGCGGCCTGGCCGGCCGGCAGGATCGCGGCGCGGCGCGTCCCGCCGATGGACGTCGGGACGAGCTGGAGCGGCGTGTCGAGGTCGCCGACGTACTCGACGCCCCCCGCCGCGAGGTGAGGGCGGATCCAGTCGAGGGCGGGGGCGACATCGTCCCCGAGGAACCCGTAGGGATGACCGGTCTCATCGGCAAGCAGGCGGACCCCATCGCGGGAAGTGGAGGCGGCGGGGATCCCGGCCACGTCGATCCCGCCCGGCCCCCAGTGGGTAGCGGCGTGCCCCTTGGCAAGGACGTGGACGCGCGCGCCGGATTCCGAGGCCGCGATGGCGGCCGTCAGCCCGGCGAGGCCCGCCCCGATGACGACGACGTCAGCGCTGGGCATCGACGACCTCCCCGGACGCGACCGGCGTCCCGTGCTCGATCAGCGATTCGACCCCCAGGCCTCCGCCGTACACGCCGGAGATCATCCATTGCTCCTGGAGCTGCCGGCCGGCGGCGATCGGCCGGGTTCCCTTGAAGCGCTCCCTGAGGAACCCGAGGATCGCACGGTCCGCCATCTCGGCAACGTCGGAGGACCCTGCCGCTCCGGCCCGCTCGGCCGCCAGGCCCGCCGCGCGGAACGTGCAGAAGCCACCCTGGCAGGGACCCATCCCGATTCGCGTGCCGCGCCGGACGTCGTCCAGCGAGCAGCCGGGGTGCCGGTCGAGGTAGGCCTCCAGCATGGGCCGCGTGACGAGCTCGCACTCGCACAGGAGCTCGGCATCGCCGCCGCCCTCCGCCTCGTGGTCGGCCAGCCGGTGGCCCAGCCAGTACGTCCTGCCGGGGACCTGGCCCGGCAGGATCTCGTCCGCGGTGCTGCACGGCTCGGTGACGCCCAGCTTCTCGCACACCAGGTCGACCGTGTCCTCGGCCATCCTGCGGAAGGTGGTGAGCTTGCCGCCGACGATCGTCACGAAGTTCTCCACACCGTCACGGGAGGCGTGGTCGAGGACCGTGTGCGCGCGGGAAATCTGGCGACCGTCCTTCAGGGCATCCGCGGTCACCTCGGCTGGCGGCTGGTAGAGCGGCCGCACGCCCGCGTAGGCGCGCAGGAGCCGCATCCGGCCGAGGTCGGGGAAGAGCTTCTCGCCCTCCCGGATCAGGGCGGCCACCTCGTCGCGGGTGATCTCGTACTGGTCCGGGTCCTCCACGCGCTGCTCGGTCGTGCCGAGGATCGCCACCGTGTGGACGGGGACCATGATGTCGCCGTCGGACGCCTTGTGACAGCGGTTGACCACCGTGTCGGTCATGCGCTGGTTGAAGATCAGCATGGTGCCCTTGCCGGGGTGCATCGTCACCGAGACGTCGACCATCGCGGCGACCTGGCCCGCCCAGGCGCCCGTGCACGAGACGACGAAGCGGGGCGTGATGCGCGTCAGGCTGCCCGAGCGCTCATCGCGCAGCGTCGCCGCCACGATCCGCTCGCCGTCCCGCTCCATCCCCACGAGTCGCTGGTAGGACCAGGCGTCGCTGCCGTGGGCGCGCGCGTCGGCGATGTTGGACTCGATGAGCTGCCAGGGCTCCACGGAGCCGTCGGGCACCCTGAAGACCCTGCGAATGCCCGGATTGAGGGCCGGCTCCCGCCGGAATGCCTCGCCGAGCGGGATCTCCTCGCAGTCGACGTCGGCGGCGATGCAGGCCGCCTGGAAGCCGGCGACGTAGTCGTCGGGATCGTCAGGCGTGGCGACGAAGTAGCCGCCGGTGTCCTCGATGCTGGCCGGCGCAATGCGACGGAGGATCCGGTTCTCGGCGATGCACTCGCGCGCAGCCAGCGCATCCTTGGCAACGTACCGGCCGCCCGAGTGGAGGAGGCCGTGATAGCGCCCCGTGGTGCCGGTACCAAAGTCGCCGCGCTCGACCAGCAGGGTGCGCAGGCCACGTCGTGCCAGGTCCCGGAGCACTCCGGCCCCGGTCGCACCACCGCCGACGACGAGGACGTCGCAAGCGCGCGACTCTTCCATGCTGGCCACCTCGATCCGTCGTGATCCCCCGATAGGCGTGAACCGCGGGTCGCGCCCATCCGACATGGTGCGGGGCCCCCCGGCACCGCCGAGAGGCCCCGGAGTGTGAGACGACCGAGTCTAGTCGACCCAGCCGAACGTCTTGGTGACAGCCTTCTTCCACTGCGCGTACTCGGCGTCGACCTTGGCAGGTGCCATCGCCGGATGCCACTCGTGGTCCTTCGCCCAGTTGGCGCGGAGATCCTCCACCTCTGCCCAGTAGCCGACGGCGAGGCCGGCCGCGTAGGCCGCCCCGAGCGCCGTCGTCTCGGCGACCTTCGGCCGGATGACCGGGACCTTCAGGACGTCGGACTGGAACTGCATGAGGAGGTTGTTGTAGACCATGCCGCCGTCGACCTTGAGGGCCGTCAGCGCGACGCCGGAATCGGCGTTCATCGCGTCGAGCACCTCGCGGGTCTGCCACGCGGTCGCCTCGAGGACGGCACGCGCGATGTGGCCCTTGTTGACGTACCGGGTGAGACCGGCGATGACGCCTCGCGCATCGCTCTTCCAGTACGGCGCGAAGAGGCCGCTGAACGCGGGAACGAAGTAGACGCCGCCGTTGTCCTCGACCGTCGCCGCGAGCGTCTCGATGTCGGCCGAAGCCTCGATCATCTTGAGGTTGTCGCGGAGCCACTGGACGAGGGCGCCAGTGATGGCGATCGAGCCCTCGAGAGCGTACACGGCGGGCTTGTCGCCGATCTTGTACCCGAGGGTGGTGAGGAGGCCGTTCTTGCTCGGGACCGCCTTCGTGCCCGTGTTGAGGAGCATGAAGTTGCCCGTGCCGTACGTGTTCTTGGCCTCGCCGACCGCGTAGCAGGTCTGGCCGAAGAGCGCGGCCTGCTGGTCGCCGAGGTCACCGGCGACGGGGATGCCGGCGAGATCGCCGACAGCCGTGCCGTAGACCTCGGAGGAGGCCTTGACCGCCGGGAGCATCGATGCCGGCACGGTCAGGAGCCCGGTGAGCTCCGGGTCCCAGGCGAGCGTGGTGTAGTTGAACATGAGCGTGCGGCTGGCGTTCGTCACGTCGGTCACGTGAACGCCGCCGTTCGTGCCGCCGGTCAGGTTCCAGATGCACCAGGTGTCGATGTTGCCGAAGAGGAGGTTCCCCTCGTCCGCCTGGGCACGCGCACCGGGGACGTTGTCGAGAATCCACTTGACCTTGGGCCCGGAGAAGTAGGTCGCCAGGGGCAGGCCGGTCTTCGCACGCAGGCGATCCGGGCCGCCGTCCTTCTCGAGGGCGTCGCAGATCTCCTTGGTCCGGGTGTCCTGCCAGACGATGGCGTTGTAGACCGGCTTGCCGGTGCGCTTGTCCCAGACGACCGCGGTCTCGCGCTGGTTGGTGATCCCGACCGCAGCGAGGTCCGCGGCGACGATGCCGGCCTTGGCGAGGGCGCCCTTGATGACGTCCTGGCAACGCGCCCAGATCTCCATCGGGTCGTGCTCGACCCAGCCGGGCTTCGGATAGATCTGCTCGTGCTCCTTCTGATCGATGGCCACGACCAGGCCGGCGTGGTCGAAGATCATGAAGCGAGTGCTCGTGGTCCCCTGGTCGAGGGCCCCCACGTACTTCGTCATGTGCGTCTCCCGATACTCGGTTGACCGATCAGCCGGGCTGGCGCCCGGCCCAGGCTTCTGCGGCGGACCGCAGCAGCAGATGCGTGGACGTCGCGCCGGGATCCTGGTGCCCGGCGGACCGCTCGCCCAGGTAGCTCGCCCGGCCCTTGCGGGCCACGAGCGGCACCGTCGCGAGCATGCCCTCCTTCGCCCCGTCCGCCGTACGGGCCATCGCGTCGCCGACGGAAGCCCCGTCAGCGATCGCGGCCCGGAGGGCGACCTGGGCAGGGGCGAGCGCATCGACCATCGTCTTGTCTCCCGGCTCGGCCTTCCCGATCCGGAGGACACCGCCGACGCCCTTGTCGAAGGCGTCGGCGAACTCGTCCAGGGCGAGACCGTCCTTGCCTGCGACGGCGCCGGCCATCCCCATGAAGAACATCCCGTAGAGCGGACCGCTCGCGCCCCCGACCGTCGAGACGAGCGTCGTGCCGACGGTCTTGAGGGTGGCCCCGATGTCGGAGCCCTCGATGCCGTCGAGCTTGGCGACCACGGCGGTGAAGCCGCGGTCCATGTTGATCCCGTGATCGGCATCGCCGATGGCCGAGTCGAGTTCCGTGAGATACACCTTGTTCTCCGCCACGACGGCGGCGAACCGGCGAATCCAGGCGAGGATGTCGTCGTGCGAGATCATCGGCGGCTCCGTTCCGCGCTATGGGCGTGGACGTCGTCGCGTCCGGCTCACAGACCCCACCGAAGGGCCGGCGTGAGCACCGGCGCATCCCAGTGCTTCGTCAGCTCGTCGTCGAGGCGGAGCAGGGTGATCGAGCAGCCGGCCATCTCGAGCGAGGTGATGTAGCTGCCGACCAGGTTGCGTGCGATCGTGATCCCGCGCGCGTCGAGGATCTTCTTGAGCTCCGCGAAGATGATGTAGAGCTCGATGAGCGGCGTGCCGCCCATGCCGTTGACGAACGCGAGGACCTTGTCGCCCTGCTTGAAGGGCAGGTCGTCGAGAATCGGCGTGGCCAGCATGCCGGTGACCTCGGCCGCCGTGGCGACCTTCATCCGCGTGCGGCCCGGCTCCCCGTGGATGCCGACCCCGATCTCCATCTCGTCGTCGCCGAGCTCGAAGGTCGGCTTGCCGGCGGCGGGGACGGTGCAGCTCGTGAGGGCCATCCCCATCGAGCGGACGTTGTCCTGGACCTTCTGGCAGAGCGCCGTGACCGTCGCGAGGTCGGCGCCCGCCTCGGCCGCCGCTCCGACGATCTTCTCGGCGAGCACGGTCCCGCCGACGCCGCGGCGGCCCGCGGTGTAGAGCGAGTCCTTGACCGCGACGTCGTCCGCGATGACGACGCTGGTGACCTCGATCCCCTCGGCCCGCGCCATCTCGGCCGCGAGCTCGAAGTTCATGATGTCGCCGGTGTAGTTCTTGACGATGTGCAGGACGCCGGCGCCGCCGTCGACCGCCTTGGTCGCGGCGAGCATCTGGTCCGGCACGGGCGAGGTGAAGACGGCGCCGGGGCAGGCGGCGTCGAGCATGCCCATCCCGACGAAGCCGCCGTGCATCGGCTCGTGGCCGCTGCCGCCGCCCGAGATCACGCCGACCTTGCCGGCCTTGGGGGCGTCGGCACGGACGACCACGTTGGGCTCGATGACCTTGACGAGGTCGCCGTGAGCCGCCACGACCCCCGCGAGGGCGTCGTCGACGACGCTGTCTGGGGAGTTGATGAGCTTCTTCATCCGTTCCTCCAATGTCGCGTTGCCGCCGGGTGCTCGGGAACGTCGCTGGATGGATGCGCGCCGGCGGGGAGGCCGTCGGGCCGCCGGCGCGCGGGGGTACGAGGTGTTACGCCGGGGTCAGGAGGCCGCCTTCACCACAAGCTCGACGAAGGCGAACTTGTAGACGATCGCGGCGATCACGCCGCCGACGAGCGGGCCGACGACCGGGACCCAGGAGTACTCCCAGTCCGACTTGCCCTTGCCCGGGATCGGCACGATGGCGTGGATGATCCGCGGCCCCAGGTCGCGGGCCGGGTTGATCGCGTACCCGGTCGTGCCGCCGAGGCTCATGCCGATGACGATGACCAGGAGGGCGACGGACAGCGGGCCGAGGCCCGCGAGGCCGGAGTTGTCGCCGAAGGCCAGCACGACGAACACGAGAACGAAGGTGCCGATGACCTCGGAGACGAAGTTCCAGCTGTAGTTCCGGATGGCCGGGCCGGTCGAGAAGACGGCCAGCTTGAGGCCCGGATCGTCGGTCTCAGCCCAGTGCGGGTAGTAGTGGAGGAAGACCACGAAGGCGCCGATCATCGCGCCGATCATCTGGCCCAAGATGTAGGTCACGAACAGGGCGAGATCGATCTCGTTGCCGGCGAGGATGTTGTTGGCGAGCAGGCCGATGGTCACTGCCGGGTTGATGTGGGCGCCGCTGAACGGGCCGGCAACCACGACGCCGACGAAGACCGCAAGGCCCCACGCCAGGGTGATGACCACCCAGCCGGCGGAGTTCGCCTTGCTCTTGGCCAGCAGGACGCCCGCGACGACGCCGTCGCCGAGGAGAACCAGCAGCATCGTGCCGAGGACTTCGGCCATGAAGATGTCGAGTTGCATGCTCTCTCCCTCTAGGTTGAAGGAAGCGCGCCTTGGCGCGGAGGGCGACGCATCGTCGCCGATCGAACCGACGATCCGGCGAGCGAGCACCCGGTTCGGGCTCGCCGGGCAGGGCACAGCACGATCTGCTCGAGTGCGTCCCTCCCGTCATGTCACGGCCACGGCCCCTGGCCGCACGACCGTCTGGGCGCGGTCGGCGCACGGTGCCCACCGGCACCGTTGCAGACAGGGTACGGCCGGGCACCGGCTCAAAACGTCAAAGGATTGTCGAGATTCGCGGGCCACGGGCGCCGCGCGCGGTAGCGCGGGAGCCGGCCGGCGCGGCAGCTCAGCCCCTGGCGGCGGCGTCGGCCAGGGCGCGCAAGAGGAGGGCGCTGGAGACGGCGCCCGGGTCAAGGTGGCCGATCGAGCGCTCGCCAAGGTAGCTCGCGCGCCCCTTCGTCGCCAGGAGCGGGATCGTGCGCTCCGCGCCCGCCTCTGCCGCACTCGCCGCGGCCGTGAGGGCCCGGGTCATCGAAGCTCCCTCGTCCAGCGCCGCCCGGTACGCGTCGCGGGCGGGCACGAGGGCGTCGAGCATCGTCTTCTCGCCGGGCGTCGAACGCCCGAGGGCCGCGATCGCGTCGATCGCCGCCTCGAGGGCCACAGCCGCCTTCCGGCCCCGGGCGGCGGGCACATCCGTTTGGTCGCTGAGCCCCGCGAGCGCCGCGCCCGCCCGCTGCAGGCCGCGGCCGTACAGCGCCCCGCTCGCTCCGCCCACGGTCCCCATCAGGATCCGGCCGGCCGCCTGCAGCACCGCCGCGGGCGCCTCGCCGGAGAGCTCGCCCGCGTCGATCGCCCGGGCCAGCGCACGGAACCCTCGTTCCAGGTTGACCCCGTGGTCGCCGTCGCCGATCGCCGCGTCCAGCGCGGTGAGCTCCTCGCGGGCTGCCGCGACGCGGGCCGCGGCGAGGTCGAGCCAGCGGAGGAGGAGGTCGTCCATCAGCCCGGCACGTCCCGGAGCCAGTCCGCGGGCAGCTTCTCGGCCTCGCGCTCGGCATCGGCCGCGGCGACGACCTGCCCCAGGTCGGCGCCGCCGGCGGCCTCGACGGCGGCCCGCACGGAGCCCTCCACGAGGGGCCCGCAGCTGACCGCGATCCTCGCGCGGTCGGAGGCGGGCAACGCCTCGACGGCCATCTCGAGGGCCATCGCCGCGCTGCCGAGATCGAAGAGCACCACGATCCCGTCGCCACCCGAGGCCGCCAGGCCGGTTTCGAGGGCCTGCCGGATCCTCGGGCTGCTCGTCCCGAGGGCGCCCAGAGCGGTGCCGCCCGCCGTCTCGACCGGGACGGTCGGCGCCGTCTGGGCCACCATCGCGCGCAGCCCCCGCAGCAGCTCCGGGCTGTGCGCCACCAGCACGAGGGCGATCATCTCCCGTCTCCCGTGACACAGGTCGAAGCCACGTCGCATGACCCGGCGCGCCGCCGTAGACTCAGACGGCTCATGGAGAGAATAGGGTCCCAGGGGTCCCGTGCGCGCGCCGTCTCCCGTCCGCACGGCCACGACGCGTTGACGGCGCCCGACGTCGTCCGATTCGTCGAGCGCGCGGCGACGACCCTTGCCCGAAACGCGACCCTTCTCGACCGCCTCGACGCGGCACTGGGCGACGGGGACCATGGCGCGAACATGGCCCTCGGCTTCGCGGCCGCGGTCCCTGTGGCACGGACAGGCCTGGCCGAGCGCCCGGACGACGTCGGGGAGCTGCTGCGCGTCCTGGGCCACACCCTCGTGGCGAGCGTCGGGGGCGCGAGCGGGCCGCTCTACGGGATCGTCTTCATCGAGGCGGGGTTCGCCCTCGCCGGCCGGGAGGCCGCCGAGGCGGCCGACCTGGCGGATGCGCTCCGGGCCGGCGCGGCGGGCCTCGCCCGCCGCGGCCGCTGCAGCGTCGGCGACAAGACCATCCTGGATGCGCTCGCCCCGGCCGTGCAGGCGCTGGGGGACGGCGCGAGCTCCGGCCTCCCGCTGGGGGCGTGCGTCGCCGCGGCCGTGGCGGCGGGCGGCGGCGGCATGCGCGCGACGATCCCGCTCGTCGCGCGCCGCGGCCTCGCCCTCCGGCTGGGCGAGCGCTCGCGGGGCCATCGCGATCCCGGCGCGACGTCCTGCTTCCTGCTGCTGGTGGCAATGGCTCGCGCCGTCGATCGAGGAGCGGCGACATGACGAGCCGGCGGCTCGAGCAGCTCGAGACCCGCGTCCGCGAGCTCGAGGACGAGCGCCTCCGCATCTTCAGCGACGCCCAGCGAGAGGCTGATACCGTCTTCGCGCAGTACCAGATGAGCCAGCTCCTCGCGGCGGGCGGGACCGTCGAGGAGATCGCCCCGGCGATCCTCGCCGAGGTCGCCCGGGCGGCTGACGCCAGCGACGCCGTGCTGTGGCTGGCACGCCCGGGATCGAGGACCATCGACCTCGTGGCGACCTTCGGCGCGGATCCCGACCCCGACGCGGGGGCGCTGCAGGAGACGTACCCGGGTTCGTTCGTCGACGCCGACGCCGGCGCAGCGTGGGCCGCGGCGCGAGGCTGGAGTGGGATCACCCTGCCCGAGGGACGCTCGCTGGGAGCGGACGTTCCGGGTGAGGGGGTGGGCTCTGTCGGCTTCCTCGCCGTCCGCGCGGATCCCGCGGAGCCGCACCCGGACCGCTTCCGCTACCTCGTCGGGGTTCGCCAGGAGCTGGCCGTCACCCTGCGCGCCGCACAGCTCCGCGCGTCGCTCGCCAGCGAGCAGGCCATGCTCGCCGCGATCCTCGACGACGCCATGGACGCGATCGTCGCCGTCGACGCCCGGCGCCGCGTGGTGCGTCTCAATGCAGCAGCGGCGGCGCTCGTCGGGACGCCGGCCCGCTTCGGGACCGGCATGAGCTGCGCCGAGTTCCTGGGCTGCGACCGCCCCGAGCTCGGCGGGACCCGGCAAGCGGGGGCATCTTCGCGACCCGGGGCTCGCGCGCCCGTGTGCGAGACCGCCTGCCCGTTCATCGAGGTGCTCGAGAGCGGCAGTCCCATCGTGGGGCGGGAGATGTCCGTGGTCCACCGGACCGGCACCCGCATCCCGGTTGCGGCGAGCGTGTCGCGGATGTCGGCCCTGGATGGCGGGGCGGTCGGGGTGCTCCGCGATCTCCGGGCGGAGCGAGCGCTCGACGATGCCAAGACGAGCTTCGTCGCCGCCGTGTCGCACGAGCTGCGAACGCCGCTCGCACTCATCGCCGGGTACACCCAGGGCCTGCTCCACCTCGACGTCGACGCCACGACATCCCGGCGTCACCTCGAGAGGATCGCTGAAGCAGCGCAGCGCCTCGCAACCCTCGTCGACGAGATCATCGACGCGAGCGAGATCGAGACAGACGCGCTCGTCCTGCGCCGCTCGCCCGTTGCGCTCGACGGGCTGCTGCGGGCCTTCCTGGCCGATCGAGCCGACTCCCCCGATGCGCGACCGGTGCGGCTGGTGCTGCCGCGCATGCTCCCGCCGGTGGACATCGACGCCACGCGCATCCGGCAGGTCGTCGCCAACGTGGTCCTGAACGCCGAACGGCACGCCGGGCGCGACGCCGCCATCGAGATCCGGGCCCGCCGGTTCGACATCGAGACGGTGGTGATCAGCGTCGTCGACGACGGCCGAGGAATCGCAGCCGAGGACCGGGATCACGTGTTCGAGCGGTTCTACCGCGGCGCCACGGCCCGGGACGCGCAGACGCCGGGGAGCGGGCTGGGCCTCTACCTGTGCAGGTGGATCGTGGAAGCGCACGGTGGCTGGGTGCGCCTTGATGCGACGACTCGCGGGACGTCGATCTCGGTGGGGCTCCCCGTCGCCCCGGGTGGCCGGATCGCCGAGAGGGCAGGCGAATCGACCGGCACCCCCGGCGAGCGTGGAAGGGCGCCGTGAGCACGCACCGGGCGGCGGACGCCATCGCCGGGCACGGCGAGCGGATCCTCGTGGTCGAGGACGAGCCTGCGTTCGCCGAGCTCGTCGCGTTCTGGCTGGAGCACCACGGCTGGCGAGTGGAGATCGCGCCCGACGGAGCCCACGCGCTTCGCGCCTTCGCCGAGCAGCCTCCCGACCTCCTCGTCCTGGACCTCGGCCTGCCGCGGGTCGACGGGTGGCACGTCCTGGAGCGCGTGCGCGCGGACAGCCAGCTCCCGATCATCGTCGTAACGGCCCACGGCGCGGAGGCCGACAAGATCCGCGGTCTCGCGACGGGCGCCGACGACTACGTGACGAAGCCCCTCAGCTTTCCCGAGCTCGTGGCGCGCGTGGCGGCTGCGCTCCGTCGAGCCCGTCGCGCCGCGGGCCTGCCCGGGGAGGACGCGACGATCGAGTGCCCCGGGATCCGGATCGACGGCCGCAGCCACCTCGTGGAGGTGGCGGGGATCCCCGTCCACCTGACGCCCACGGAGTACCGCCTCCTGCGCCGAATGGCGGAGCGCCCTGGCGCGCTCCACTCCCACGCCGACCTCCTCGTCGCTACGTGGGGCTCCGGCTATCGCGACGACACCCATCTCCTGCGGGCCACGATCCGGAACCTGCGCGCGAAGCTCACGGCGGCAGCGCCGCAGCTCCGCTTCATCAAGAGCGAGTACGGCCTCGGGTACCGCTTCGGGGACGGCGACGACGCGCCCCCCCGCGACGACGCGCCCCCCCGCGACGACGCGCCCCCTCGTCGGGCTGACGCCGACGCCTGACGAGACCGGCCGGCGGACCCTGTCAGCCGGCCCTGTCGCGCGCCGCCGCAACGCGGGCCACGAGCGCTTGGCTCAGTGCCCAGGCCCGGCGCGGGTCGCGAGGCGCCCGGATCCGGACCTGGCTCGCTGCGAACGTGACATCGCCCGGGCGAACGCCGGGGAGGGGCGCGCCGGCCACCAGGCGCATCGCCTCGCCCCGCGACAGCCCGCTCCCGAAGCGCACGACGAGCAGGCCCTCTTCCCGGGCCAGCGAGACGATCCCGGCCGCCTCCGCGGCGAGGCGCAGCTCGGCGACCTCGACGAGCCGGATCACCGGATCGGGCGGCGGACCGAAGCGGTCGCCCACCTCCTGGCGGAACGCGGCCAGGTCGCCCGGCGTCCGGGCCCGCGCCAGCCGGCGATACAGCTCGAGCTTCTGGGCCTCGTCGGGGACGTAGGTGTCCGGGAGGTGGGCGTCCACCGGCAGGTCCACGGTCGCCCCGACGGGCACGTGCGCCGGCTCACGGCCCTCGAAGCTCGCCTTGCGCTCCTCGACCGCCTCGGCGAGGAGCCGCGTGTAGAGGTCGAAGCCGACGTCCGCCATGTGGCCCGACTGCTCGCCACCGAGGATGTTGCCCGCGCCTCGGATCTCCAGGTCGGCGAGCGCGATCTGGAAGCCGGCCCCGAGCTCGGATGCGTTGAAGATCGCCTGAAGCCGCTTGCGGGCCTCGTCGGAGAGGCGATCCCGGCGCCGGTAGAGCAGGTAGGCGTAGGCGCGCCGGTTGCTCCGCCCGACGCGGCCCCGGAGCTGGTAGAGCTGGGCCAGGCCGAGGGCGTCGGCGCGGTCGATGACGATCGTGTTCGCGTTCGGGATGTCGAGGCCCGACTCGATGATCGTGGTGCACACGAGGACGTCGGCCTCGCCGCCCGCAAAGGTCCGCATCACCCGCTCGAGCGCTCCCTCGGACATCTGGCCGTGCCCGACGACGATCCGGGCCGCAGGCAGGAGGCGGCGCAGCTGGTCGGCCTGGGCCTCGATCGTCTCCACGCGGTTGTGAACGAAGAAGACCTGCCCGCCGCGGTCGAGCTCCCGCAGGATCGCGTCCTTCACGAGACCCGCCGACGCCTCCGCGACACGGGTCTGGATCGGCAGGCGATCCTCCGGCGGCGTCTCGATGACCGACAGGTCGCGGACGCCCACGAGGGCCAGGTTCAAGGTCCGCGGGATCGGCGTGGCCGAGAGCGTCACGACGTCGATCTCGGTGCGCAGCCGCTTGAGGCGCTCCTTGGCCACCACCCCGAAGCGCTGCTCCTCGTCGACGACGAGCAGCCCGAGGTCGCGGAAGCGGACGTCCTTCGACAGCAGGCGATGAGTCCCCACGACGAGATCCACGGAGCCGGCGGCAAGACCGGCAAGCGTCACCGCCTGCGCCTTCGGCGGCACGGCGCGGGACAGGAGGCGGACGGTGATGGGGAACGCCGCGTAGCGCTGCTCGAACGTGCGCAGGTGCTGGTCCGCCAGCACGGTGGTGGGCACGAGGACCGCAACCTGGCGGCCGTCCTGGATCGCCTTGAAGGCCGCCCGCAGAGCCACCTCCGTCTTGCCGTATCCGACGTCGCCCACGACGATCCGGTCCATCGGGCGAGCCGTCTCCATGTCGGCCTTCACCTCGTCGATGGCCCGGCGCTGGTCGACCGTCTCCTCGTACGGGAATGAGGCCTCGAGCTCCTGCTGCCAGGGCGTGTCCGCGGAAAACGCGTGCCCCTCGGCCGCGGCGCGCGTGGCGTAGAGGCGCAGCAGCTCGTCCGCCAGGTCGGCGACGGCCTTGCGCACCCGCGCCTTGGTGCGCGCCCACTCGCCACCCCCGAGCCGCGACAGCGAAGGCCGTTCCGCTCCCGCGTAGCGGGTGACCCTGGTGACCTGCTCGACGGGGACGAAGATTCGGTCGCCCGCCGCGAAGGACAGCTCCAGGTAGTCGCGCTCCTCGCCCGCCCCGCCCCGCCGCAGCATCTGCTCGTAGCGGGCGATGCCGTGGTCCACGTGGACCACGAGGTCGCCGGCCGTCAGCCGCTCCAGGACGTCGCGCGGCACGACGCGTCGGAGGGCCTTGGGACGGCGTACCCGGACCGTGCCGAACAGCTCGCGGTCCGTCACGACGACGAGCCCATCCGGGCCTCCGGCAAAGCCGGCATTGAGGCTGCGCCCGACGAGCGCCACGGCGCCCGGCGGGGGAGCTCCGGGCTGCATCGTGACGCCGACCGGGATCCCGGCCTCTCCCAGGATCTCCGCGAGCCGGGTCGCCTGGTCGGAGGCGAGCACGATCCGCGGCACGGGGCTGACGACACTGCCCGCCGCGCGACGGGAGGCGACGGGGCCGGGCGGCAGGACCGGATGCGGCGCGTCGGCCTCCTCCTCGGCCAGCGGGACCGAGGCCGGACGCCCCGCCCGCCAGCGCTCGATGGCACGGGCGAGCCCGGCGCTGCGGCCGGGCGGCAGGACCGGCTCGCGCCATCCGAACGGGTCGTCGAGGGCCGCGCCACCCCCGATCGCGGCGCCGGGACCGGGCTCCCAGGTGAGCTCCAGCGTCCGGCCGAGCAGGAGCTGCTCCTTCCAGGCGCGGGGCGCGAGGTACGCATCGGGCCAGGCCTCGGGAAGCTCGCCGGCCGCCACGAGGTCACGCCGGCGCTCCGCGGCCTGGTCCCACAGGAACTCGGCGGCGGCTGCCACCTCGCCCGGCTCGTCCACCACGAGGAGCACCTCGGGCGCCAGGTGGTCGAGGCCGGTGGCGCCGCAGACGACCGCGGCCCAGACCTCGGCCGCGTCGCCCACGTCCAGGGCGTGGGTCCCGGCTCCCGGACCATCGACGGCTGCGGACCCGCGGTCGGCCGCCGGGCCGCCGCCGGGGCCCCCCGGCGGGCGCATCGTGAGGGTCTCGCCTCCCTCCAGGCGCACGAGATCGGCCGCCAGGCGCTCCGGCAGGCGCCCGGCGAGCGTCCCGAGGCGCGCCCGGATCGCGGCCGGCCCTCCGGCCGGGACCAGGAACTCGCTCGCCGGGAGGAGCACGACCTCCGAGGCTGCGCGGAGCGTCCGCTGGTCGGTGGGGTCGAAGACCCGGATCTCGTCGATCTCGTCCCCGAAGAGCTCGATGCGAACCGGGAGGTCGGCGCCCGCAGCGAAGACGTCGACGATGCCGCCGCGTCGCGCCATCTCGCCGCGGCCGGCGACCTCGAGGACGGGCTCGTAGCCAAGGCGAAGCAGCGTGCCGAGCAGCTCGTCCTGGCGGATGCGGTCGCCTGGGCGGAGGGTGTGCGGCCGTTCGGGCACGTCTGCGGGCGGGATCGTCGGCTGGAGGAGCGCCTGGACCGAGGCGACGAGGACGCGGGCACCGCCGGAGCGCCAACGGGCCAACGTGGCGACCCGCGCCGCGGACTCGTCGCGGATCAGCTCGCCGCGCTCGTAGGCCAGGGCGGTCCGCGGCTCCAGGACGGCGACGGCGTCGGGGTCCCCGAGCCATGTCACGAGCTCGTCGGCGACCCGGTCCCCGATCTCCGCGTCACGGGCGATCCAGCAGGCGCGCTGGCCCGCGGCGAGGGCGAGCGCCGCGACGAGGAACGACTTCGCGCCGTGCGGCACCGCCGTCACCGCGGCGTGGTGGTCGCGGGTCCCGGTTCGGCCGGGCGGTCCGGCGCCGCCAGGCCCCGAGGGCGCGCCGGACGCGGAGGGACCGCCGGCCAGGATCCGCACCAGCGCCTCGAACGGGGCGGTCCCCTGCAGCAATGGCGGCAGCGCCGAGAGATCAGGGATCCGGCGCGCGGCCCCCCCGCCCGTCGCCTCGCCACCCACCGCCGCGCCCGGAGCCTCCGTCCCTCCCGCCTGTCGCCCTGACCGCCCGCCGGCGCCCCGGGGGCGCGTCATCACTCGTCGGATCCGTCGGCCCGGGGACGGATGCGGCGCCACCCGGTGCGCGTGCGGCGCACGCCGTCCAGGCCGGGCGGGCCGTCGACCTCCCCCGGCGGCGCGGTACGGCCCTCGTCGGCCGGGCGGAGCTGGAACGCGTTGAAGCGGTTGGCGGCCTTGCTGACCCCTTCCCGCGCCCACGTCTCGACAGCATCGGCGGCGGCATCCAGCAGCTCGTCGAGGCGTTGTCGCTCCTCCGGACGGAAGACGGACAGGACGTGGTCGACGGCGCCGCCGTCCGGCTCGCCGATCCCGATGCGCAGGCGGGGGAAGGCCTCCGTGTGGAGCTCGTCGACGATCGAGCGCAGCCCATTGTGGCCGCCGTGGCTGCCGCCCTCCCGGAACCGCATCTTCCCGAACGGGAGGCTGAAGTCGTCCGTGACGACGAGGACCTCAAGGAGCGGTGCTCGCTCGCGGGCGAGCAGCTTGCGCACCGCGATCCCCAATTCGTTCATGTAGGTGAGCGGCTTGGCGAGGACGAGGTCCAGGCCGTGGTAGCGACCGTGGACGACGGCGCTCGCGTCGCGCGTGCGACCACGCCCGGCCCAGCCCGCCCGGTCCGCGAGCCGGTCGAGCGTCATCCAGCCGATGTTGTGGCGCGTCTTCACGTACCGCTCGCCCGGGTTCCCGAGCCCCACCACGACCTTCACGGTCCCTCCGCAGTGTGGCGCCCGAGCGCCACGCCGAACGGCCCGGAATCCGAGTGGACCGGGCCCATGGAGATGGTACCGCGCGGCCCGCCAGGATGGCCTCGGAGCAACGCAGACCGGCGCCGCGCCAGTCTCCGTCGGGGTCGAGCCCCCGGGGGCCTCCTCAGCCCGGGAACCCGAGCAGCGCTCGCTCGTGCTCGCGCATCGCCGCTCGCTCGACGGGCTCGGCGTGGTCCCAGCCGCACAGGTGGAGCCCCCCGTGCACGACGAGGAGGCGCAGCTCGTCGGCCGGCGACCAGCGGAGGTCGCCGGTCTGCCCGCCCTGCCCGCCCTCAGCCTGGGCCATCGCCCGCTCGACCGAGATCACGATGTCGCCGAGGTGGAGGCGCGTCCCGGGCGGTAGCAGGAATGCCCGCCGGGACTCCGGCGGGCGGGCTGCGCGTCCGGGCTGCCGGGGCGGCCCACCCGCGTGCGGCGGGTAGGCCTCGGGAGGGAGAAGCGGGAACGACAGCACGTCGGTCGGGCCCTCCCTGCCCATGTGGGCGGCGTTGAGCCTGGCCAGCTCCGCGTCGTCGGCGAGGACCAGCCCCACGGACGCGGGCTCGGGGGCGCTGCCGGCAAGGAGCGCCGCCCGGAGCCGACGAGCGAGGCCGGCCGCGGGGACGAGGAACGGCACGCCGGGCCGGACCTCCAGGTCCACGCGGAACGGCGGCATGTAGATCGGTCGGGGGCCGACGAAGGCCCCCACCCGCCGGCTCACGCGCCGGGGCCGGCGACGTTCCGGCGCGCCTCCAGCTCCACGACCTTGTTCTGCGGATAGGCAATCCGCTGGTGGTACATCCCGAGGAGCTGGGCGACGAACGCCTCGCGGATGTGCTCCACGTCCCTCAGGGTCAGGTCGCACTCGTCGAACTGGCCGTCCTCCAGCCGATCGTCGATGATCCGGCCGACCATCGCCCGGATCGTCGGCTCGTCCTGCTTCGTCAGCGAGCGGACGGACGCCTCGACGCCGTCGGCGAGCATGAGGATCGCCGCCTCCCTGGTCTGGGGCCGCGGGCCGTTGTGGCGGAAGGGGCCCTCGTCGAGCGCATCGGCGGCGGCCTGCCCGGCGGCCGTCTCGAGACCCCCGAACGGGGCGGCAGCCGCCTCGCGCGCCTTCGACCAGAAGAAGGAGAGCCGCGTCGTCCCGTGGTGCTGCGGGATGAACGCGATGAGCGGCTTGGGGAGCCTCTCTCGGTAGGCGACGTCGATCCCGTCGGTCACGTGGGACTTGAGGAGCTGTGCGCTCGCCTCGGGCGAGAGCTCATCGTGGACATTCGTCGCCCCGGCCTGGTTCTCGATGAAGGCCCCCGGGCTGGCGAGCTTGCCGACGTCGTGGTAGTAGGCCGCCACGCGGGCGAGGAGCGGATCGGCCCCGATCGCCTCGGCGGCGCGCTCGGCCAGGTTCCCGACCATGAGCGAATGGTGGTATGTCCCGGGCGTCTCGAGGACGAGCCGACGCAGCAGCCGCTGCGATGGGTTCGCCAGCTCGAGCAGCCGGAAGACCGTGAGGATGCCGAACAGGTTGCCCACGGCCTGGAACGTCCCCACCGTGGCGACGGCGGAGCCGGCGCCGGCCGCGAGCGAAGCGCCCCACAGCTGGAGCACCCCGGTCAGGTCCCGGGCACCCAGCAGCGAGAAGATCGTGACGACCACGGTGTTCGCCAGGACGATCGCCAGGCCGGCCTGGAGGAAGACGCCCACCCGGTCGCCGCGCCGCACCACCAGGACGCCGGTCATCCCGCCCACGAAGAGGTACGTCGCAATCTCGAGGGAGAGGCCGTTCGCGGCACCGGCCAGGATCGCCAGCATCGCCGTGATCATCATCGCGGGGCCCGCGCCGAGGAGGATCGCGACGAGCATCGATGCGCCCGCGCCGGGCACGAAGAAGGGCATGATCGACCGCCCCGCGGTGAGCTTGTAGACCAGCGCCGTGAGGAGGAGGACGAGGCCGAGGAGAGCCAACGCGCGAGCACGGTGCCAGAGCTCCTGGCGGTAGCGCCATGTCCACGCGAGGAGGAGGACCACGACGAGCGCAGCGAGCATGAACCACCCCGCCAGCCGGGCCACGTCAAGGCGTGCCTCGGTGAGGCCGAACGCCTCGAGCTTGGCGATCTCAAGCAGCGTGACCTGCCTGCCGGACTCGACGACCACCTCGCCCTGCCGGATCGTGTAGGAGACCGGCTCAACGGCCGCCGCGGCCGCATCGCGGGCGGCGCTGGTCAGCACCTCGCTGTACGTCGCGTTGGGAACGAGCAGCGGTGCCGCGATCTCCGTCGCGAGGCCCCGCTCGGCGTCCGTGAGGGCCGCCGAGAAGCGCTCGCCGAGGTTGCGGCGGACCGTCTCGAGGTCGGCGTCGCGAAGCTCCGCCCGTTGGACGAGGCCGAGGACGCGGGCCGCCTCCGCGCCGACGAGCGCCCACCGCTCCGAGGCGAGGCCGGCAAGCGTCTCGCGGGCCTGCTGCGAGAGCCCGGGCGGTTGCTCGGCGAGGACGACGGCGCGCTCCTTGGACGAGACCCCGGCCACGAACGCGGCATCGACCGGGGCCAGGAGGTCGGCGAGGGCGCCGAGCTGGCGGCTCGTCAGGGCGGACGCGGTCTCGGCTCGATAGTCGTACTGCGGCGGCACCGCGTCGCGCTGCTCCTGGCGCGCCGCCTCGGTCTCGATCTCGCTTTCGAAGGCGAGAGCGCGGGGGGCGAGCACGTTCGCGGGCGCCAGCTCGCCGACCTCGAGGTCGACGGCGCGCGGGAGGTCGTCGATGGCGAGGACCGCCGTCAGCCCGGTGACGAGCAGGACCGCGGAGATGGCAAGGCGCACGGCGTCACGCCGCGTGAAGGCAGCGACGCGGTCGAGTCGTCGGGAGAGCATGCGAACGGGCCGGGGCTAGCCCCGGCCGCCTCCTCCGTGGCCGCCGGCGTCGTGTGGGACGAGGTCCGTCTGCGCCAGCGCGGCCGCGACGAGCCCCGACACCAGCTTTCCGTCGGCCCGCCCGCGGGTGCGCGGGCTCAACCAGCCCATGACCTTGCCGAGGTCGCGCGCTGACGACGCGCCGGTCGCCGCGATCGCTTCCTCGACGAGGGCGCCGATCGCGGCCTCGGTCAGGGCCTGGGGCAGGAAGCCCGCTATGACGCCGATCTCGGCCTCCTCCTTTGCCGCGAGCTCATCGCGCCCGCCGGCCCGATACGCCTCCACGGACTCGCGGCGCGTCTTGACCTCGCGCGCGAGGACGGCGATCGCCTGGTCGTCCGTCAGGGTGGTGCGGTCGCGCTTCTCGATGGCGTAGACCGCGCTCCACACCATCCGCAGGGTGTCGCGGCGCAGCGCGTCACCGGACCGCATCGCGGCCGTCATCTCCTCGTGGAGGCGGTCTCGTAGGGACACCGGGGTGGCTCCTCCGCTGGGGGCACGGCGTCCGCGGACGTCGGCCGGCTGCGATGGGCCTCCGGGGCCCGGGACACGGGCCGGGGAAGCAGGTGGACCGGCGCCTGTTCGGGGTGACTCGACCCCGGCCACCGGTCCCGGCGGCTAACCCTGCTGGCGGGTGGCCTTCTTGCGCTTGGCTTCCTTGCGCTTGCGCTTCACGCTCGGCTTCTCGTAGTGCTCGCGACGACGAGCCTCGGCCAGGATGCCGGACTGCTGGATCTTCTTGTTGAAGCGACGCAGGGCGCTCTCGAAGGTCTCGTTCTCACCAACGCGGATCTCTGCCAATGCCGGGATCACCTCCTCCGCCCTGGATTGACGTTCCCACGCATGCTGCGGGGCGAGTTCAGCAGGCGCGTACGCCCACCGACGCGCGGTTCCGTCGCGCGTCGGCGAGCCCGGCGGAGCATAGACCGGCATCCGGGGCGGGTCAAACGTGCCGAACGTCCCCGGATCGGCCCGTGCGGGCGCGAGAGCCGTCAGCCGGCACCCGGAAGCAGGTAGAGGGCCAGCCGGAGCGGCGTGCGTGCCCGGATCGAGTGCGGCATCTGCGCCGGCATCCGGAACCAGGTGCCCGGACCGAGCGCGTGCGGTTCGCCGCCGACCATTGCGTCACCCTCTCCATCGAGGACGTGGGCCACGGCCGGGCGGGCCGCCGTGTGCTCCGACAGCTCCTCGCCGGGGGCGAACGCGAACAGGACGAGCCGCAGGTCGGGCCCGTCGTAGAGGGTCTGGCTGTGGATCCCCCGGGCGACCTGCTTCGCCTCGGCGGCGAGATCGGCGAAGAAGACTGCGGGCTCTGGCATCGGCGGCACCTCCGGCGCACACGGTACGCCGCGGGATGGAAGGCCGTTGCCACCGTGCGTGCCGTGCGGCACGATCAGCTCGTGAGCACGTATCGGCCTTCGGGGCGCACCCTGCTCGACGTCCTGGATGGCGCCGTCGCGCGGCACGCCAATCGCACGGCGCTCCGCCTGCACCTGGACGACGGCAGCCAGCAGGCCTGGAGCTACCGCGAGCTGGACCGGCGCAGCCGGCTCGTCGCCTGGCGGCTCCGCTCGCGCGGGCTCGTGCCGGGTGACCGGATCCTGACCTGGTCGCCCTCGGGCCCGGAGCTCGTCGCCGTCTACTTCGGGGCGATGCGCGCGGGCCTCATCCTCGTCCCGCTCGACCTTCGGATGGCTCCCGACGCCATCCGCCGGATCGCCGACCGCTCCGAGGCGCGCCAGCTCGTGATCGGCACCGGGCGCGAGGCTCCGAACCCGGCCGAGGCCGACATCGACCACCTCCCGAAGACGACGACCGAGGACCTGTGCGCCGAGCCCGAT
Source organism: uncultured Chloroflexia bacterium (assembly GCA_963698595.1). Classification (GTDB taxonomy): domain Bacteria; phylum Chloroflexota; class Limnocylindria; order Limnocylindrales; family CSP1-4; genus CTSoil-043. The sequence continues at coordinate 362,568 of CAVORL010000005.1, read as the reverse complement.
GCCGGCTTCCCCGCGGGCTGGGCGGGTGAGGTGGGCGGCTGGGACCGGCCGGCCCCCGAGGACGTCTACCTGCTCATCTACACCTCCGGCACGACCGGGACACCGAAGGGCGTCGTGCTCACCCACGGGAACACCGTGGCGGGCATCGACGGCTTCCACCTGATCGTGCCCGACATCGAGTATCGGATCGTCTCGCTGCTCCCCATGTCGCACCTCTTCGAGCAGGCGATCGGCCTCTACCTGACGCTCGACCTCGGCGCCGACATCCTCTACGTGCGGACGCTCAACCCGCGGATCCTCATCCCGGCGATGCGGGAGCACCAGATGAGCGCGATGATCGTCGTCCCGCAGTTCCTCGACCTCGTCTGGTCGGCCCTGGAGCGGGAGATCGAGAAGCGAAGGCGCGCCCGGACGTTCGCTCTCGTTCGCTCGCTCGCCCGGCGCCTCCCGATCAGGTTCCGGCGGCACCTGCCCGTGATCCGCCAGATCCACGGGCAATTCGGCGGGGAGCTTCGCCTGTTCGTCTCCGCGGGGGCGTTCCTGCCGCCCTTGGTGCAACGGGGCTGGGAGGACCTCGGCGTGGTGGTCATGCAGGGCTACGGCGCCACGGAGACGGGGTCGGGGGCGGTCACCACTTGGCGCGATCATCCGCTCGGGTGCGTGGGCTGGCCGGTTCCGGGCGTCGAGATGCGAATCGCCGACGATGGCGAGATCCAGTTCCGGGGTCCCAGCGTGACCCGGGGCTACTGGGAGGACCCCGAGGCGACCGCGGCGGCGTTCACGGAGGACGGCTTCTACCGCTCCGGCGACCTGGGCCATCTCGACCCCAAGGGTCGCCTCGTCCTCCACGGGCGCAAGAAGGACATGATCGTCCTCCCCAACGGCCTCAACGTCTTCCCCGAGGACCTCGAGAATGCGTTGCGCGTTGCCGGTATCCGCGAATCGGTCGTCGTCGAGACGGAGCCGGGGCGGATCGAGGCGATCGTGCTGGAGCCGGGCGCCGGCTCGTTGGTGTCGGTGGGCGGCACGGAGATCCCGGCCGAGGGCGGCTTGACGGAAGGATCGGATGCCGGACGCGTCCGCGCGGAGGTGGGCGCGGCCGTCAAGGCGGCCAATGCCACGCTCGCCGTGCACGCCCGGATCGCCGCCTGGCGCTTCTGGCCGGACGTCGACTTCCCGCGCACCCACACGCTGAAGGTGAAGCGCAACGAGGTGCGGGCGTGGGCCGCGCACGCGGCGCCGCTCCCGGTCACCGAGCACCCCTGACGTGCGGTCGAGCCGGGCCGCTCCGGTGCGCACGGCCTGGGGTTGCAGCAGCATGCCCTGCTGACGGTCAGGCTCGCGGGCGGGTCACCGGCACGAGGCGGGTCCATCGCGCGAGGCGGGTCATTCGCGCGAGATCGGCCGGCTGGTCGCGAGCGTCTCGCACGGCGTCATCCGGGTGGCCACTGGAAGGCCCTGCCGCCCATGAGGTGGAGGTGCAGGTGCGGCACGGACTGGCCGCCCCAGGCGCCCACGTTCGTCGTGACGCGGTAGCCGCGCTCGACGATCCCCTCGGCGCGGGCAATCTCGGCGGCCACGCCGAAGAGCCGGCCCAGGAGCGGGCCGTGCTCCTCGGTGAGCTCGGCGGCAGAGGCAAGGTGCTGGCGCGGCATCAGCAGGACGTGGGTCGGGGCGCAGGGCGCGATGTCGCGGATCGCAACGACGAGATCGTCCTCGTAGACCTTCGCGGAGGGGATCTCGCCGGCCACGATCCGGCAGAAGATGCAGTCGGCGCTCATGCCGGGAAGGGTACGCCGGGCAGCCGTCGGTCGGCGCCGGTTGGGCGCGGCAGGGTGCGCTCCAGGCGGCCCAGCGCCCGGGCCGGGTCGCCGGGATCCGGCCCGCCCAGCGCCACGACCCCGATCTCGCCCTCCAGGCCCCGGCCGCGCATCCCCGGGACCCGCACGAGCACGTAGTCCTCGGCGTGCCCGATCCATCCGGCTGACTCCTCGCCGGGGTCCGCCGGGGTCTCGAAGAGGACGAGCCGCCTGCCGCCGGACGCCCGCTGGGCGAAGCGGACGCGGGCCGCGGTGCCTTCCGCCAGCAGCACGGCCGCTCGCTCCCTGCGCCGCCCGTCCGCGACCTGCCCCGCCATGCGCGTGGCGGGCGTGCCGGGCCGTGCCGAGTAGCGGAAGACGTGGAGACCGGCCGGGTCGAGCCCGCGGATGAAGGCGAGCGAGCGCTCGAAGGCGGCGTCGTCCTCGCTCGGGAAGCCGGCAATGACGTCGGCGTGGATCGCCACCCCGGGGATCGCGGCCCGCACGCGCTCGACGACGGCCGCGTACCCCGCAGCGTCGTAGCGGCGGCCCATCCTCCGCAGCACGCCATCGTCGCCCGACTGGAGCGGCAGGTGAACGTGCGGCAGGCAGCGTCCCGCACCTTCGCCCGTCCAGGTCGCGAGGAGCTCGTCGTCGACGTGCTGGGGCTCGATCGACGAGAGCCGGATCCGCTCGACCGGCGTCTCCGCGAGGATCTGGCGCACGAGGCCCGCGAGCGAGAGGGCCGCGCCGGTGTGGGCCCCGCGAAACCCGCGTTCGGACTGGCCACCGTCGTAGGTGCCGATGTTGATGCCGGTGAGGACGATCTCACGGTGGCCGGCGGCGAGCGCCCGGCGGACGTCTGCGAGCACGACCTCCGGGACGAGCGAGCGCTCGGCCCCGCGGGCCCGCGGGATGATGCAGTACGTGCAGAAGAACGAGCAGCCGTCCTGGACCTTCACGTAGGCGCGGGTTCGGTCGATGCGGGTCCGGTCGTCGGCGATCCCGGCGATCTCGACGCCAGCAAGCGTGGGGAGCGGGGCGTCGAGCGGCCCGTGGGTTGCGCCCGCTCCGTCGCCGGCTCCCGGCAGGCCGAGCAGGCGCTCGACCTCGGCGAGAAGGCCGTCCTTCTCCGTGTTCCCGACGAGCCGGGAGGCCGGGTCGACGGTGGCGAACGTCGCGCGGTCCACCTGGACGGAGCATCCGGTGACGATCACGGTCGCGCCGGGGCTCGCCCGCCGCGCCCGGCGCACGGCCTTGCGCGATTTGTCGTCCGCGACGGCCGTCACGGTGCACGTGTTGACGAGGTGGAGATCGGCTCCCGCCCCGTCCGCGACGACATCCACGCCACGCGCTCGCAGGAGCCGCTCCACGGCGTCCATCTCGGACTGGTTGACCTTGCAGCCCAGGTTCGTGATGGCGGCCCGCCGGACCGGAGCGCCCTGGCGCGCGCCCGCGCTCCCGGTCCCGGGAAGCGAGCTCGCCGGCATCGAGCGCGAGTCGGTCATCGGATCACCATGTCGTGGGCCACCCCCGGCGCCGGCTTCGTCGAGATGAGGGCCGCGCTGGGCCCCGCGGCGATCGCGATTGCCCGGGGGCCGCCGGCCCCGCGCCCTGTCCGCCCCTCGACGCAGGAGCGGGCCGCTGATCGTAGCGCAGGCGTGCCGAACGGCCCACCGGACGGGGCGGCTAGGGGATCGGGCGCTCCGCCTCGAGCATCACCCAGTCGCCCTCGGCGTCGCGCCGCAGGACGCGCAGGCCTATGGCTTCGAACGCCGCGCGAACGTCGGCCTCGCGGTCGACGAAGATGCCCGACGCGAGGAGGCGGCCGCCGGGCCGCAGCTCGGCGGCCAGGTCACCGGCGAGCGCGACGAGCAGGGAGGCGATGAGGTTCGCGGTGGCGACGTCGAACGGGCCGTCGCCGGTCGGCAGCGAGCCGCGCCGCGCCCGGAGCCGCCGCGCGACCCGGTTCCGCCGCGCGTTCGAAAGCGTCGCCTCGATCGCGATGGGATCCGTGTCGACGCCGACGAGCTCGCCTGCGCCCAGGAGCCCCGCCGCGATCGCCAGGATCCCGGAGCCGCACCCGACGTCGAGCAGGCGCGCGTTCCCGTTGCGGGCCACGCCGCGGGCGAGGATCCCCTCGTCCGACCACCGCTCGATCCCCGCCAGGCAGAGACGGGTCGTCGGGTGGAGACCGGTGCCGAAGGCCATCCCAGGGTCCATGGCGATGACGACATCGCCGGGTCGCCGCCGATGGCGCCGCCAGGTGGGGCGGATGACGATCCGGCGCGCGATCCGCAGCACCCTGACGTGGCGCTTCCAGGCGCCGGCCCAGTCGGACTCGTGGACGACCTGGGTCTGCAGCTCCCCGATCTCCCGGAGCCCGAACGCCTGGATGTGGCCGAGCGCCCGGTCGACGTCCTCGGTGGACCGGCGCACCGCGCCGGCGTCGCGCGCCGGCAGGTAGGCGCGGACGGTCGCGGGGACCGAGGGGTCCACCTCGGCGCCGAGGCCCTCGTGGACGAGCGAGAAGCCGGCCTCCACGCTGACGCCGCCCGGCGCGACCCTGGAGAGGATCTCGGCCACGACCTCCACTGCCTCCGCGTCACACGTCACGGCCAGCTCGAGCCAGGCGTCCTCGCCGACGAGCCCATCTGCGGCGGGGTCGTGGTCGGAGGTCGGGGCCCGCGCTCCCGGGCCGGCCATCACCCCAGCGCGTCCTTGAGTCGGTCGAGCACGCCGCCCTTGCCACCCCCGACGTTCGTCTCGCCCGAGGCGGCTGCATAGGCCTCGAGCGCCTCGCGCTGCTCCTTCGTGAGCTTCGTCGGGATCCGGACGTCGATGAGCACGTGGAGGTCACCGCGGGCACCGGCGCGGCGCAGGTGCGGGGCACCGCGCCCGCGAAGGCGAATCTCCGTGCCCGGCTGGGTTCCTGGCTTGACCTCGAGCTCCTCCTCGCCGTCGGCCGTAGGGACGCTCACCGTCGTCCCGAGGGTTGCCTGGGCGATCGAGAGGTCGAGCTCGTGAAACAGCTCGGTCCCGTCGCGCCGGAGCTGCGGGTGGGCGGCGACGTGGATGGCCACGTACAGGCTGCCGGGGGGGCCGCCGCGAGGGCCCGCTTCGCCCTCGGACGAGAGCCGGATCTGGTGGCCGTCGTCGATCCCCGCCGGAACGGCGACGCGGATCCGTTTGGTTCGCTGGGTCCGGCCGTCACCGCTGCACTCCTCGCAGGGCGACTCCACGACCTTGCCCTCGCCGCGGCAGCGGGGGCACGTGACGACATTCACCATCTGGCCCAGCATCGTCTGCCGGGCATGCCGGATCTCGCCGCCGCCTCCGCACTGGGGGCAGGTCTCGGGCGACGTCCCGCTCTTCGCGCCCGTCCCGGCGCATGTAGAGCAGCGATCGAGGACCGGGAATTCGACCTCCTTCTCCGTCCCCCGGATCGACTCCTCGAACGTGATCCGGAGGTCGTAGCGCAGGTCGGAACCGACGGCCGGCCGGCCGCGCCGGACCCCGCCGGCAGCGCTCCCGCCGAAGAACGCGTCGAAGAGGTCGGAGAAGGCGCCGAAGCCTGCCCCGGCGCCCGGGTCGAAGCCACCAGCTCCCCCGACACCGGCCCGCCCGAACGTGTCGTAGGCCTGGCGGCGCTGCGGGTCGGACAGGACCTGGTATGCCTCGTTGATCTCCTTGAATCGCTCGTCGGCGCTGACATCCCGGTTCACGTCCGGGTGCCATTGCTGGGCGAGCTTGCGGAAGGCCTTCTTGATTGCGGCGTCGGTGGAGCCTCGCTCGACGCCGAGAATGTCGTAGTAGTCGGGTTGAGACAAGTTGATACCTGTGTTGACTCAGTGCGCCAGGTGCGAGGCGCGGCTCCATCCACGTTGGCACGTGACGAGAACCGCGTGGCGCTGCGTCGTCATGTGCGACGCGAAGTCTACGGGGAGCGGGCCGGATGGTCAGGGCGGGCCGCACGGCTCTCGACGCCGGAGCCGCGCGACGCTTTGCTGGACTCATGCACCCGGGCGCGTCGGACCTGCCAGCCCTCCGCCGCCTGGCGCTGCTCCGGCTGGAGGGGCGCTCGCGCAACGATGCTGCGGTGCTCGCACTGGATTCCCGCCTGGAGGCCGACCCGTGGGTCGGCCCGCTCCTGCGGGGAGCGGTGCGAACGGACGCGACGGGTGCCGTCGCGTCCCTCCACCCGTACCAGAAGTGGCGCGGCGCGCACTGGCGGCTGGTGGCCCTCGGCGAGCTCGCCGTCGACGTCCGGGTGCCCGGGGCCTCAGGCCCGATCCGGGCCGCCTTCGACGCCGTGATGGGCTGGCTCGGGTCGCCGGTCCGGCGGCGCCGGGCCGGTCCGGTGAACGGCCTGGTTCGGATGTGCGCAGGCATGGAGGGCAACGCGCTGTGGGCCGCCTGCCGGCTCGGCCTCGGCGCAGATCCCCGGGCCGCAGCCCTGGTCGAGCGCCTGGTCGCCTGGCAGTGGCCCGACGGCGGCTGGAACTGCGATCCGCGGCCGGCGGCGTCACACTCGTCGCTCCACGAGACGTGGATCCCCCTGCGAGGCCTCGCCGCATATGGCGGCAGCGGGACGACGGAGCTCGAGGCCCGCGCGGTCGAGGCGGCAGCACGGGCCGCCGACTTCCTCCTCCGGCACCGCGTCGTCGAACGCGAACGGGACGGGGGCCTGATCGACCCAGCGTTCGCACGACCGCGCTGGCCCCCGTACTGGCACTACGACCTCCTCGCCGGCCTCGACGCCCTCCGCGAGGCGGACCCGCGGCTCCTCGTCGACCCGCGGGCGGCGCCCGCGCTCGCCCGGCTGGACAGCCTGCGAGGCCGCGACGAGCTGTGGCACCCGGGCGGGCGCTGGTGGCGGGCACCGGGGTCGGTCGGGGCGAACGTGGAGCTCGTCGACTGGGACGTCGAAGGGGAGTCGGCGATGCTGACGCTCCGAGCGCTCGCGATCCGTGACGCGGTCGACAGCGCGTTCCAGGCGATGCCCCACGAGCGGCAGCGGGCCAACCGGGCCCCGCCCGACTCCTCGCCCTCCGGCCCCCGGCCAGCTACCCGGGTGCGCGACGCCTAGCTCGCGGCGCGAGTCCGGCCGCGAGCCCGCGAGCGGGCCCGCCCTGGAAGCGGCGAGGCGGCGGCGCCGATCACGGTCATGACGGACTCCCCGAGGGCCAGGACGTCGCGGCTCACCTGGGCGTCGGGGCGGGCCATGACGAAGGGAACCCCTTCCTGGTTCGAGGTCGACACGAGCTGCCAGTCCGACGCCACCACGTAGTCCGGGTCACGGCCGAGCGCGCGGCGCAGCTGGTCCGGCCGCAGGCCGCCCACGGCGTCGGCGCGGTTGATGACGACCCGGACCTTGGCGCTCGGGTATCCGATCGCCGAGAACGCGGCGGCGGCAGCCCGCGTGCTGTCGAGTGCCGCGGGTTCCGGGGTGAGGACCTGGAGGATGACGTCGGCCATGTCGAGCACCGTGAGCGTCGTGTCGTTGAGGGCGCTCGGCGTATCCACGATCACGGCCTGGTAGGTCCGCCGCAGGAGGTCCACGATCTTGTCGAGGTCGCGCGCCGTGACCATGTCGGCCATCTCGAGGCGAGGCGGGGCGAACAGGATCTCGACGCCCCCCGGCCCGCGCCGCATCGTCTGGGCGAGGTCGGAGATCCGGACGCAGTCCGTCGGCAGGTCGCAGATCGACGGCTCGCCTTCGTCCACGCGCAGGAGCCGCCGAAGGTCACCGTACTGGAGGCTCCCGTCGACGAGGGCCGTCCGCACGCCGGACGCGGCGAGACCGGCAGCCAGGTTCAGGGCGAGCGTCGTCTTGCCGACCCCCCCCTTCGCGGCGTAGACGGCGATGATGCGGGTCGCGTTCGACGGGACCCGCCGGAGGCTGCTGGCGTGCGCGTCGTGGATCCCGCGCGCGAGGTCGATCGTCCCGAAGGGGAGCCTGACGACGGCATCGGCATGCTCTCGGACCCGCTCGGCGAGTCCCGCACTGTCGGGCACCCCGAGGGCGACCACCGCGAGCCCCGGCATCGTCGCGCGCAGCCCCTCGAGGACGTCGACGCCGGATGCACGTCCCTGGAGGAGCGAGTCCACGAGCACCACGTCGGCCCGCAGGTCGCGCGCCTCGCCCATCGCGCGCCGTCCGTCGGCGACGACCTCGACAAGGTGCAGCGACGGGTGGCCGCGGAGCATGTCCCGCACGTGTGCCACCACCTGCGGCACCTCCTCCACGAGGACCAGGCGAAGCGGGCGCTCGACGGCGGGTGCCGGCTCGTCGGGCATGTCCGGGAGGAGCCCGAGCCTCGCCGGCACCGCGGCCCTTGTCGCGGGGCGCGTGCGGGTCGAGGACGGTGGAGCTTCCGGGGCGCCCCCGACGGCGGACCGCTTCGACGAAGCGCGCACGACCGGTGGCGGGCGGAGCGGGACCGGCGGCAGACTGGGCTCGGCGGAGACTTCGGCGGGCGGCACGTTCGGCGTCGCGTCGGGACCCAGCGCCCTGCGGGGCAGATGTAGATGCGCGCGGAGCGAGGACACGGGCGTCTCTCCAGCGATGGGAGCACACCGTGGCTCCTCGAGCGCGCGACCGCAACGCCTCCAGAGGTACCGGTCGGTCCCGACGGATGTCCCGGCCCGGCCCCCGGCGCCGGGTCAGTCGTCCGGGGCTTCCTCGTGGCCGCCGGCTGCCAGCGCCGCCCCGATGATCCCGGCCGTGTTGAGGAGGGCGGCGGTCACGATCGGCGCGCGCGACTTCAGCCACTTGGCGTACTTCGCCGACTCCTTGCTCACCCCGCCGCCGAGGATGATGACATCTGGCCAGAACCAGGCCTCAAGGAGCGCAACGTACTCGCTGAACTCGCGCGCCCAGCGGCGCCAGCCGATCCCGCGCCGCTCGCGCGACGCCCCCGAGACGAGCGTCTCGGCTTCCTTGCCGCGATACGTGACGTGCCCGAACTCGGTCGAATCCAGGAGCTGGCCGTCGATCAGGAGCGCACTTCCGACCCCGGTGCCAATCGTGAGGAGGAGGACGGTCCCGCGAACCCCCTTCGCGGCGCCGAACGCGACCTCGGCCAGACCCGCGGCGTCGGCATCGTTGATGAGACGGACCGGCCGGCCCAGGCGCCGCTCGAGCGCCTCCCGGGCCGGGAAGTCCACCCACCCCTTGTCGATGTTCGCCGCGGTCATGAGGCGGCCGCGCTTCGTGACACCTGGGAGGCCGGCCCCGGCCGGCATCGAGGCGTCGACATGACCCTCGGCGGCGAGCCGGTCGACGATCTCGCCGATCACCTCGATCACGGCCTGGGGAGTGGACGGCCGGGGCGTCTTGATCCGGATCCGGGGGGAGACGAGCTCCCCAGTCGACAGGTCCACCACAGCGGCCTTCACGCCCGTTCCACCCACGTCGATCCCGATGGCACGGCCCTGTGCAGGCGACGGGTCGCGGACCGGCTCGGGAGCCTGCACGTCGCTCGGAGGCCCGGGCTCCGCGGGCACGGGGGCAGCCCCGCCCTGCGGCCCTGCGGGCTCCGAGGGTGCGCCCGCAACCAGGGTCTCATCGTCGGTGCCGGCCGGGGGCGGTTCGGCCTTCCGCTTGCTCATGGGCGGAGGATAGCGCGGCCGCGAAGCATGGGACGGCCGGAAGACTGCCGCTACTTCAGGAGCAGCCGCTCCAGGCGGCGGGACGTGACGGCCAGGCCGACGAGGCCCATCGTTCCCAGATACGCCACGTGGACGAGGAGCCCCGGCCCCACGTTCCCGGTCGTCAGGCCCCGCACCAGGTCCACGCCGTGGTAGAGCGGGGTGAGCTGGACCAGGAGGCGGACCGGCTCAGGGTAGGTCGTGATCGGGTAGAACGTCGCGCTGAAGAGGAAGAGGGGCAGGATCACGAGCTGCACCAGGTCGAAGTCCTGCCACGTGCGCATGAAGCTCGTCGCTGCCATCCCGACGGCGCCGAATGCGAAGCCGATGAGGAGCGCGGCCGGCAAGGCGAGGGCTGCCCAGGGCGAGAGGCACCATTCCGAGGGCGACCATCACGAGCAGGAACACGGCCGCGTAGATCCCGCCCCGGATGAGCGCCCAGCCGATCTCGCCGAGCGCCACGTCCCCCACCCCGACCGGCGTCGCGAGGATGGCATCGTACATCTTCGCGTACTTGAGCTTGAAGAAGACATTGAACGTGGAGTCATAGATCGCGCCGTTCATCGCCGAGCTGGCGAGCAGCGCGGGTGCCACGAACGCCGTGTACGGGATCGCGCCGCCGTCGAGGGCCACGACTGCCCACGAGCGCGCCGATCCCGAGCCCGATCGAGAACAGGTAGAAGAGCGGCTCGAAGAAGCCGGAGACGATGACGAGCCATCCGCGGCGGTAGACGAGGAGGTTGCGCTCGAGGAGAAGCCCGGCGCGTCGCCCCCCGACCACGACATGCGGGACGACCCGCGCGAGGAGCGTCATCGCGGCGGCCTCACGTTCCCAGCCGCCGGCGGAAGGTGACGAACGCCGCGGCGACGCCAGCGACCGCCATCGTCCCCAGGTAGGCGACGTGGACGAGGGCAAGCCCGGGCTCCACGGTGCCGAGCGCCAGGGAGCGGCACAGGTCAACGCCGTGCCAGAGCGGGGTGAGGTACGCGACGGGCTGGAGGATCCCCGGCAGCTGCTCGACGGGGAAGAACGTCCCCGAGAACAGGAACAGCGGGATCACCCCGAACCGGAACAGGGCGTTGAAGCCGGTTGCGTCCTTCTGCGTCGCGGAGAACGCCGCGATCGGTGCCGCGAAGGCCAGGCCCGTCAGGAGCGCGGCGGGGACGGCGAGGATCGAGGCAGGTCCCGCGACCGCCCCGAAGAGGAGGATGACGAGGAAGAACACGCTCAGCACCAGGAGCAGCCGCAGCCCGATGTAGGCGAGCTTCCCGATCACGACGTCGGACGGCCGGAGCGGCGTGGCGACCATCCCGTGGAAGCTCTTCACCCAGACGAGGCCGCCCATGACGGGGAAGGTCGATTCGCTGGCGGCGGTCTGCATCGCGCTGGCTGCGAGGAGCCCCGGCGCCAGGAAGGCGAGGTAGGAAACGCCGGCGAGGGCGGCCGCCGACCCGGCGCCGGCCGGCGTCGCCGCGGCCGCGTTCGCGTCCACGAGGCTGCCGAGCCCGAGGCCCATGGCCGCGAGGAAGAGGACAGGGCTGAGGAACGAGCTGAAGATGCTTCCGCGCCACGTGCGGCGGTAGACGAGCAGCTCGTGCTCCAGCACCCTGACCGCCGGCGCCGCCATGTCCCTCCCCTCAGTCGACGAGGCTGCGGCCGGTGAGCCGGAGGAAGACGTCCTCGAGGGACGACCGTCGCACGAGGACCATCTCGGGCCGCAGGCCGCGCTCGTGGGCGAGGGCCGAAGCAGCCTCGCCGTCGTCGGCGTAGACGAGGACCCGGTCGGGCAGGAGCTCGACCCGCTCCCCCAGGCCGTCGAGCTGGCCGTCGAGCGTCTCCTGGACGCCCACCGGGAAGCGCATCTCGAGCACCTCGCGGGTCGAGTGGTGCTGGATCAGCTGGCGCGGGCTCCCCTCGGCCACGATCCTGGCGTGGTCCATCACCACGAGGCGATCGCACAGCTGCTCCGCCTCGTCCATGTAGTGGGTCGTGAGGACGAGGGTCACGCCCTTCTGCTTGAGCCGGTACAGGCGGTCCCAGAGCAGGTGGCGGGCCTGGGGATCGAGGCCGGTCGTGGGCTCGTCGAGCAGCAGCAGGTCCGGCTCGTTCACCAGGCTGCGCGCGATCGTCAGGCGCCGCTTCATGCCGCCCGAGAGCGGCTCGACCTGGTCCTTCGAGCGCTCGGTCAGCTGCACGAAGTCGAGGAGCTCGTCGACGCGCTGGCGGATGACCGGGCGGGGCAGGTCGAAGTAGCGGCCGTAGATCGACAGGTTCTCGCGGACGGTGAGCTCCATGTCGAGGGTGTCGTGCTGGGGGACCACCCCAAGGCGCGCCTTGATCCGCGGCCCGTCGGCCGCCGGATCCATGCCCAGCACCCGGAGCGTTCCGCCGGTCACCGGGGAGACGCACGCGATCATCCGCATGGCGCTGGTCTTCCCGGCGCCGTTGGGGCCCAGGAAGCCGAAGGACTCGCCGGGGGCGACGTCGAAGTCGATCGCGTCCACGGCCGTGAATCCACCGAACCGCTTCGTGAGACCGCGGGCGTGAATGAGAGAATCACTCGGGGGCGCCATGGGACGCGGAGTGTACCGCCGACCGGCGGCCGGGACCGGCCGGGCCGCGAGGGATCGCCGCGGCCCCCTCGTCGACGAGCAGACCGAACGGCGCGAGCTGGTGGCCGGTGCATGGATCGAACGAAGGAGCCGCGCCATGGGGACGGAAACCACGTCGAAGCTGTACCGCGACTACGCGCAGCGCCCGGGCGAACGCCTCGGCTTGTTCACGTCCCTCGCAGGGTCGTTCCCCATCGACCGCGTGCTCTATCCCGGCTCGTATGTCCACCTCGCGCCGTCGTTCGTGTTCCGGTCCGTCGTGTACGTGGACACGGACCGACGCGCAAAGCGGTTCTTCGCGGACCGTCCCCTTGTCGAGCTGCTCGTTTCCGAGAGGAAGCGGTACGCGGGCGCCTTCGACGTGATGTTTCGTCACGCTGACTACACGTCCGACCTGGCGGAGCCCGAGGAGAGCTTCGACCTGCTCGTCTCACTGTGGGCGGGCTTCGTCTCGCAGGCCTGCAAACGGTACCTTCGGGTAGGCGGATGGCTCCTCGTCAACAACAGCCACGGCGACGCGGGCATGGCTTCGATCGATCCCGACTTTGAGCTCGTGGCCGTCGTGGACGCACGAGCCGGCAAGTACGAGCTGACCACGAGCGCGCTCGACGACTGCTTCATCCCGGCGCGGGCGGTAGAGGTGACGAGGGAGCTGCTGACCCGCACGGGACGGGGAGTCGCCTACACCAGGTCCCCTGCGGCGTACGTCTTCCAGCGTCGCAGCTGACGGGCCCGCGGGCGCCGTCGCCGGCCCGCGGCCGGGGGGCCTGCGCGGGACACGAAGAGGCCCGGGCGTTCGGCCCGGGCCCCGTGGTGCGCAGACGAGGCCGCGGCCCCGCTACACCTCCTTGAACTCGCCCTCGACCGTCTCGTCGTCGGTACCGGCGCCGTCGCCGGAGGGGCTCCCGTCCCCTGTCCCGGCCTCACCGCTCCCGTCGTCGGACGAGCCGTCGGCGGGAGCGTCGGCCGCCGCGTAGGCCGCGGTCCCGACCCGCTGGAGCACCTCGGCAAGCTCCGCCCCGCGCGCCTTCACGACATCGACGGACTCCGTCTTGAGGGCATTGCGGACGTCGGACACCTTGCCCTCGACGGCCGCCCGGTCCTCGGCGGGCACCTTGTCCCCGAGATCCTTGAGGGTCCGCTCCGCCTGGAACGTGAGGGCCTCGGCCTGGTTGCGGGCCTCGACCTCCTCGCGCCGCTTGCGGTCCTCGTCGGCGTGCTCGCCGGCCTCGCGCACCATCCGGTCGACGTCCTTCTTGTCGAGCATCGAGGACGCCGTGATCGTGACCTTCTGCTCCTTGCCCGTGGCCCGGTCCTTGGCCCGGACCTCGACGATGCCGTTGGCGTCGATGTCGAACGTGACCTCGATCTGCGGCACGCCACGCGGCGCCGACGGGATCCCGTCGAGGATGAACTTGCCGAGGGTCTTGTTGTCGTTCGAGAACTCGCGCTCCCCCTGGAGCACGTGGATCTCGACCTGGGGCTGATTGTCGGAGGCCGTCGAGAAGGTCTGCGACTTGCTCGTGGGGATCGTCGTGTTGCGCTCGATGAGCCGGGTCATGACCCCGCCGAGCGTCTCGATCCCGAGCGAGAGCGGCGTCACGTCGAGCAGCAGCACGTCCTTGACGTCGCCGGCGAGGACACCTGCCTGGATCGCGGCGCCGACGGCGACGACCTCGTCGGGATTGACGCCTCGATTCGGCTCCTTGCCGCCGAACATCGCCTTGACCGCCTCGAGGACGGCCGGCATCCGGGTCATGCCGCCGACGAGGACGATCTCGTCGATGCCGGCCGCGGTGAGCCCGGCGTCCTTGAGCGCCTTGCGGACCGGCTCGGCGGTCTTCTGGATGAGGTCGCCGACAAGGTCGTCGAGCTTCGCCCGGGTGAGCGTCACGACCAGGTGCTTCGGGTTCCCGTCGGCGTCGGCGGTGATGTACGGGAGGTTGATCTCGGTGGACATCGCCGAGGAAAGCTCGATCTTTGCCTTCTCGGCGGCCTCCTTGACGCGGGAGAGTGCCTGCGGGTCGCTGCGCAGGTCGAGGCCCTGGTCCTTCTTGAACTCGGCCAGGAGCCAATCCATCACCCGGATGTCGAAGTCGTCACCACCGAGGTGGGTGTCGCCGTTCGTCGACTTGACCTCGAAGACGCCCTCGCCGAGCTCGAGGATGCTGATGTCGAAGGTGCCGCCCCCGAGGTCGTAGACGGCGATCTTCTCGTCGTGCTTCCGGTCGAGGCCGTAGGCCAACGAGGAGGCGGTCGGCTCGTTGATGATCCGCTTCACGTCGAGGCCGGCAATCCGGCCCGCGTCCTTCGTGGCCTGGCGCTGCGTGTCGTCGAAGTATGCCGGGACGGTGATGACCGCCTCCGTGACCTTCTCGCCGAGGTACGCCTCCGCGTCGGCCTTGAGCTTCTGCAGGATCATCGCGCTGATCTCGGGCGGAGTGTAGGTGCGACCCTCGCCGAGTGCCACCTTGATCCCGTCCGACTTGGGGTCCTTCTCGACCGTGTACGGGACGAGGCCCCTGCTGCGCTTCACCTCGGAGTCGTCCCAGCGACGCCCCATGAAACGCTTGATCGAGTAGACGGTGTTGGCCGGGTTCGTGACCGCCTGGCGCTTCGCCAGCTGGCCCACGAGGCGCTCGCCCGTCTTCGTGAAGGCGACGACCGAGGGGACGGTGCGGCCGCCCTCGGCCGAGGCGATGACGGTGGGTTCGCCGCCCTCCATGACGGCGACGACGGAGTTCGTCGTGCCAAGGTCGATGCCGATGATCTTGCCCATTGGTTCGTGTCGCTCCCGTTTGAAGTGGCTGGCTGGAAGGTTGGTGGGTCAGTTCTTGCGATCGGCCGGCGCACCCACGCCGTCGCTCACGGCGACGAGCGACGGGCGCAGGACGCGGTCGCGGATCCGGTATCCGCGGCGGATCTCCGCGACGATCTCGCCCTCGGGCCGGCCGCTGCCCGGGACGTGCGCCAGGGCCTCGTGGACCTGGGGGTCGAACGCCTGGCCCAGGGCGATGATGGGCGTGACCCCCTCGCTCTCGAGAACCGCCCGCAACTTGCGGTCGATGGCGGCGATCCCCTCGAGCCACGGCGTCTCGCGTGCCTCCGCCGGGACGTGCTCGATCGCGAGGTCGAAGTCGTCGGCGACCGACACCACCTTGGCGAGCAGTACCTCGTTGGCCAGGCCGAGCATCTGCTCTCGCTCCTCGGCGGTGCGACGCTTCAGGTTCGCGTAGTCGGCCTGGGCGCGCTGCGCGAGCGCAACGTGCTCGTCGGCCTTCGTGAGCGCCGCGTCGCGCTCCGTGGTGATCTCGTCGATCCGCGCCAGGAGTGTCGTCGGGCTCGTGTCGAGCTCGGCGATGCGCTCCTCGGCGCGGCTCCGGCGCCGGCGCGGGTGTTCGTGCTGCTCGGGCTGGTCTGGCATGCGGTCTCCAGGGATCGGTCAGGCGTAGAGGTGGTCGACAAGGTCGTTCATGATCGCCGAGACAAAGCGGACGGTGCCGATCGCCTGCGAGTACCGGAGGCGCGTCGGGCCCAGGACGCCGACGACGCCGACCGCGGCCCCCGGGCGCCCGTACGGGGCGAGGACGAGGGCGACTCCGGCCATCTCCTCGGTGCGGTTCTCGCCGCCGATGAACACCCGCAGCTCGCCGGCCCGGGTCACGTCCTCGATGAGCTCGCCCAGGTACTGCCGGTTCTCGAGGACCTCGAACACGCGGCGCAGCTTCTCCGAGGCGGCGAACTCGGGCTCCGCCATGACGTGAAGCAGACCATCGCTGAACAGCTGCTCGACGGTCGCGGCGTCGAAGTCGCGGAGAATCCGCAGGGCCCGCTCGCCGGCCCGCCGCACGAGGTCGAACACGGGATCGTCGGCGGGCGCGTCCTCGAACCAGCGCAGCCGTTCGGCGAGGTCTGCCGCGGCGAGGGCCGCGCAGCTCCGGTTCAGACGGCTGGCCGCCTCGGCCAGCTCGTCGTCCGTGGTGCCGGGGTCGATCGAGAGAAGCGCCTGCTTCAAGGAGCCCTCGTTGAGGACGACGATGAGGCTCGCCATCCGCTCCCCGATCCCGACGAGCTCGAGGCGCCGGATCCGGGCGGCACGGGGCTTGGCCGGCGTCGCCAGGCCGGCCGAGCGCGTCGCGGTCGCCACGGTGGTCGCGGCCAGCCTGAACCACTGGTCGGTCGCGAACTCGACCTGGCCGAACTGGTGGCGGATCATCAGCTGCTCGATCGGCGGCAGCGACCTCTCGGGAGTCAGCGATTCCACGTGGAAGCGGTAGCCAGCGTCAGTCGGGACACGCCCGGCCGACGTGTGCGGGTGGTCGAGGAACCCCTCGGTCTCGAGCTCCGCGAGGACGTTGCGGACCGTCGCGGAGCTGACCCCGAAGGGGTAGCGCTCGACGAGCGTCTGCGAGCCGACCGGCGTGGCGGTCGCCACGTATTCCTCGATGACAGCCCGCAGGATCGCCTGTGCCCTGGCGTCGAGCGGGCCGCTGCTGCGGCGGACTCCTCGCGCCACGATGCGGCTCCTCTGCGGGCCAGGCCGAGTAGCGGCCAGCCCTGCGCGTGGTTAGCACTCCTTGACATGGAGTGCTAACAGATCAGCCGAAATCCTAGCACTCTGCCGTTGCGAGTGTCAACGAACATTCGGATCGGCGGAATCCTGGGCACTCCGGCTCGGGCGGGGCACCACGCCTAGACCAGGCGCGAGAAGAGCTCGTTGGAAAGGAGACGACCCCGCAGCGTCAGACGAACGTGTGACCGGGGGGCGTCCTCCACGAGGCCGGCCTCGTGGGCCCAGGCGAGCACGTCGGGCCGTCGCAGGGCCGCCTCCCGGGGGACA
Organism: uncultured Chloroflexia bacterium; assembly: GCA_963698595.1. Classification (GTDB taxonomy): domain Bacteria; phylum Chloroflexota; class Limnocylindria; order Limnocylindrales; family CSP1-4; genus CTSoil-043. The sequence goes on along the minus strand of CAVORL010000005.1, from coordinate 345,663 downwards.
CCGAGTGCGAGCCGCAGCCCGAGGAACAGCTCCTCCGCTCCGGCGGCGGACGCGTCGATCTCCTCGAGGCCACCCGGCGGGAGCGCGGGGGCAGCCCCTCCAGCGGGGGTGAGCGCAGCCAGCCAGGCGTCGAGGCGCGCCGCGTTCCAGCGCCGGACCCGTCCGTCGAAGGCGTGCGCGCCGGGCCCGACGGCCTCGTAAGGACGGCGAGACCAGTACGCCAGGTTGTGGCGGCTCTCCGCGCCGGGCCGCGCCCAGTTGGACAGCTCGTACCAGGGCATGCCGGCACCCTCGAACGCCGCGTCGGCGAGGGCGTACGCGGCGGCCGCCCGATCCTCGTCCTGCAACGCTTCGGCCTGCTCGCGCCAGCGCCGGGCGCCCGCCGTCGTCGGGAGGTGGTCGCCCAGCGGCCCCGTCAACCCCTCGGCGTCGGGATCGTCGAGCGTGAGCGCGTAGCACGACACGTGGTCCACCTCGAGGTCGAGCACGCCCTCCACCGACGCGGCCCAGGTCGCCAGCTGCTGGCCGGGCACGTCGTAGAGCAGGTCGAGGCTGACGCGCGCGATCCCGGCCTCGCGCGCCGCGCGCACGGCATCGGCGACGTCCGCGGCCCGGTGGCGCCGCCCGAGGGCACGCAGCGCCGGGTCGTCGAGGCCCTGGGCGCCGATCGAGAGCCGGTTGACCCCGGCCCGGGCAAACCCGGGCAGGTCGCCGCGGTCGTCGGGGCCGGGGTTCGCCTCCAGCGAGATCTCCGCGCCGGGGGCGAGGCCGTAGCGCTCGCGGACGCGGGCGATGAGCGCCTCGACGTCGGCGGCGGGGAGGACCGAAGGCGTCCCGCCCCCGACGTAGAGCGTGGCGATCGGCGGACGATCCGGAGCCCCCGGAGGGCCGAACGCCGCGTCGAGCTTGTCGGCGCGGAGGTCCAGCTCGCGGAGCGCCCCCTCGATGAACCGGGCCAGGCGGTTCCGCGGCCCGACCGCGTCGCGCCCCGCGTAGACCACGAAGTCGCAGTACGGGCACTGTGATCGGCAGAAGGGGACATGGACGTAGAGCGCGACCGGAGGGCCGGGAGCCGGCCTGCGCGACGTGAACGCCGGGTCGGGCACGGACGCCGGTTCGGGCGCCACGCCGGGATCTGGGGCCACAGCTGGGTCGGGCGCCGCTTCGGTCGCCGGACCCCGGTCGCCACCCGCGGCGGTCACGGCTGGCCCGCGCTCCCGTCATCGCGGCGCCCAAGCGGGCGCCAGCCCGGCGGCGGGCGCCGGAACTCCCATGTCTCCTCGATCTCCTCCCCCCGGGGTGCCGGCTGGCCAGCATGCCCGGTGCAGACGAAGATCGCCGTCCGGGTGATCGCGTGGGCCAGGAACGCCGCGCCGACCGCCCCCGTGACCACGGTGGCCCAGCCGGCGGCGAGCCCGCCCAGGAGCGTGAGGACGAACATGTACCGTCCGCGTCCTGGGGCGCCGGTGCGGGTGGCCAGCGTGTACAGGAAGGCCTGCGTGGCGATGGACGTCACCGGGTTGATCCCCGCAAGGAGCAGGAGACCCAGGACGGCGCCCCGGAACGCCACCTCGTCGATGAAGGCGGTCGCGATCGCGTTGAGGACGGCGCCGGGGTAGGTCCACGTCGGCGGGAAGCGGATCCGGCCGTAGCGGACGTGGGCATAGGCGACCGCCTGCAGCGTACCCGCCGCACCGAGCCCGAACCCGAGCAGGAGCGCCTGCCCGCGGTCCCCCAGGGTGATCCCAAGGTCGCCGGCGGGGTCCGGATGGACGAGAAGCAGGCCCCCCACCAGGGCGAAGCCCAGGAAGATCCAGCTGACGCGGCGCAGGAACGAGGCGCGCCCATCGATCGTGGGCTCGGCGTACTCTGCGGCCCCGAACGTCGCGGCCTCGAACCGCAGGACCACGAGAAAGAAGCTGATCGCCAGGGCGACGAGGGTCCGGATCGGGTCGACCCACTCCTCCACGTCAGGCGTCCTCTCCCATCTTGAGGACGGCGAGGAAGGCGTCCTGCGGGATCTCCACGGAGCCCACGCGCTTCATCCGCTGCTTGCCTTCCTTCTGCCTCTCGAGCAGCTTCCGCTTGCGGCTGATGTCCCCACCGTAGCACTTGGCAAGCACGTTCTTGCGCATGGCTCGGATCGTTTCGCGGGCGACGACGTTCGAGCCGATCGCCGCCTGGACCGGGACTTCGAACATCTGGCGGGGGATCAGCTCTTTCAGCTTCGCCGCGAGAGATCGCCCCAGCGCCGGTGCCTTGTCGCGGTGGACGATCATCGAGAGGGCGTCGACGGGCTCGCCGTTGACCAGAACGTCGAGCTTGACCAGGCTGGCCTCGCGATACCCGGCCTCCTCGTAGTCCATCGACGCGTAACCCTGGCTGCGGCTCTTGAGCTGGTCGAAGTAGTCGACGATGAGCTCGGCGAGCGGGATCTCGAAGGAGAGCAGGACGCGCTGCGGGTCGAGGTACTCCATGGTGAGGAACGTCCCGCGCCGGCTCTTCGAGAGCTCCATCAACGCGCCGATGTACGTCGCCGGCGTGATGACCGACAGGGTCACCCAGGGCTCCTCGATCGCCTCGATCTCGCCGGCCGGCGGCATCAGCGATGGGTTGTCGATGACGATCGTGGCGCGGCCGCCGATGGCGTGCACCCGGTACTCCACCGAGGGCGCCGAGGCGATGAGCTCGAGATCGAACTCGCGCTCGAGGCGCTCCTGGACGATCTCCATGTGGAGGAGGCCAAGGAAGCCGCAGCGGAATCCGAACCCGAGGGCAACCGACGACTCCGGCTCGAACGTGAAGCTCGCGTCGTTGAGGTGGAGCTTCTCCATCGCGTCCCGGAGGAGCGGGTAGTCCTCCCCGGAGATCGGGTAGATCCCGGCGAAGACGAGGCTCTTGGCGGCGTGGTATCCGGGCAGCGGGGCGAGCGCGGGCGCGGCAGCGTTCGTGACCGTGTCGCCGACCTGCGCGTCGCGGACGTTCTTGAGCCCCGTCGCGATGTAGCCGACCTCGCCGGCCACCAGGAGCTTGACCGGCACGAGCTGGGGGCGGAAGACACCCAGCTCCAGGATCTCCGCCTCGGCCCCCGAGCCCATGAGCCGGATCCGCTCGTGCTCGTGAAGCGTGCCGTCGGCGAGACGGACGTAGGTGACGACGCCCTTGTACTGGTCGTAGTGCGAATCGAACACGAGTCCCCGCAGGGGCGCCCTGGGGCTCCCCCCGGGCGCGGGAATCCGCTTGACGATGGCGGCGAGAATCTCGGCGATCCCGATCCCCTCCTTGGCGGAGGCCAGCAGAACCTCCTCGCGGGGGATGGCGAGGACGTTCTCCAGCTCGTCGATCACGACATCCGGCTGGGCAGAGGGGAGGTCGATCTTGTTGAGGACCGGGATGATCACGAGGTCCTGGCGCATGGCGAGGTGGACGTTGGCGAGCGTCTGGGCCTCGATCCCCTGGGCCGCGTCAACGACGAGGATCGCGCCCTCGCAGGCCTGCAGGCTGCGACTCACCTCGTAGGCGAAGTCGACGTGGCCGGGGGTGTCGATGAGGTTCAGGCCGTAGACGAGGCCGTCGTCCGCCCTGTACTCCAGGCGCACGGCGCGCGCCTTGATCGTGATCCCCTTCTCGCGCTCGAGATCCATCGAGTCGAGGACCTGGCTCGTCATCTGCCGGGGATCGATCGTGTGGGTCGCCTCGAGGAGGCGGTCGGCGAGGGTCGACTTCCCGTGGTCGATGTGGGCGATGATCGAGAAGTTGCGCAGCCGGTTCTGGGGTATGGTCACGAGGCAGGAGTGTAACGGGTGGGGGCCCGAAGCCGGCCGGCGGCCCACGATCTCGATCGGTCGCTGCTCCGTCATCGTCAACGTCGGGGTCTCCCTCATGGGGTGGCACTGACAACGTCACTGAGCGCATTCGCTGCGAGATTCACTGAGCAGGGACGCTCGCGCCGGCCCGACCGCCCGATCTGCTACCATTCGCGGTCGCGCCGTCGCGGTGTCCTCTCCCGCTGCGCCGCCACCGCCAGAACGTCAACGTCCACCTTCCGACTCACTCCTAGAGGACCGACAGAACCGTGGCTCACTCTCCCCGCGGCTGGACCGGCGCACGGACGCCGTCCGGGAAGAAGCGGGTTCGCCAGGCCGAGCGGCGCGCCGCCATCAACGGCCCCCGCACGTCCAGGGCTAAGACCCTCGTCTCCAAGACCATCAAGATCGCGACCGGCCAGGCCGAGGGCGACGCCAGCGCCAGCCTCTCCGAGGCGTTCTCCGCGCTGGACCGAGCCGCCAAGATCGGCGCGATCCACCCGAACGCGGCCGCGCGCCGCAAGTCGCGCCTGGCCCGCAAGGTCGGGGCTGCCCTCGGGGGCGCCGCCGTGCAGGCGAGCGCGAAGGCGACGAAGACGACCGGAACGGCCGCCGCGGCGAAGGCCGCCAAGGCCCGCATCGCGGCCGGCAAGGCCGTGAAGGCGAAGGGCGCCCAGACCGCCGCCGGCAAGGCCCGCGCCGCGCTCGCCAAGGCGGGTCGCGTCGAGACCGAGACCGCCAAGACCAAGGCCGCCACGGTGGAGGCACCGGCCGCGAAGCCGGCCGCGAAGCCGCGCCCCAGCCGGGCGAAGAGCACCGCCTCGGCCGCGAACGCAGCATCTGCTGCGGCTCCGGCCAAGAAGGCTCCCGCCAAGAAGGCAGCGGTCAAGCCGGCCGCCAAGGCTCCGGCCAAGAAGGCTCCCGCCAAGAAGACGGAGTAGGTCCGGCCGACGCCGGCCTGTCTGCCTTCCCCTCCGAGCCCGGATCGCCGATCCGGGCTCGTTCGATGAGGGCCCCTGACCGTCACGCGGAGGCGGCTCCCGTTCCATAGACTCGAGCCGTGCCGCTTCTCGCGATCGTCCTCGTCCTGACGTCCTCGGTCCTCCACGTCGCGTGGAACACGCTGGTCAAGACGTCCGGCGACCCCCTCGCCACCTCCACACGCGCCGTCGGCCTCGGCGTCGTCGCCGTGACCCCGCTCGCGGTCCTCGCCTGGATTGCCACCGGGCGCCCGATGCTGACCCCCGAGGGCTGGCTCGTCGCGCTCGTGTCGGGGGTCGTCTCCGCCGCCTACTTCGTGCCCCTCTCGGCTGCATACCGGCGCGGCGCGCTGTCGTCCGTCTATCCGGTGGCGCGAGGATCCGGGGCGCTCCTCGGCGTCATCGTGGGGATCGTCGTGCTCGGGGAGCGGCTCGAGGCGCCCGGGTACCTGGGGGTTGTCCTGCTGCTCGGTGGGACCCTCACCGCAGGCCTCGCGACGGCGTCGCGCGAGACGATCCTGTCGGCGCTCCTCGCGGGCTGCGCCGTCGCCGCCTACTCGGCGCTCGACCGGGTGGGGGTGCGCACCGGACCGGCCTGGCTCTACGCCTGGGCGGTGTGGACCGTGTGTGCCGTCGGCCTTCTCGCGTGGCGGGCGATCACGGTGGCCGCCTGGAACCAGCGCAACGGACGCGACGCCACGGGCGGCCCGGCCACGACGCCGCTCGTCGGAAGCCCCGCTGAGCTCCGGCGGGCACTGGCGGCCGGCCTCCTCATCATCGGCACGTACATGCTGATCCTGCTTGCCTTCCAGATCGCGCCGCTGGCCGGGGTGGCGCCCCTCCGCGAGGCGGCGACGATCCTGGCCGCAGCGTGGGGCGTGATCGCCCTCGGCGAGCGCGAGCGGGCCGCGCTGCGCCTCACCGCAGCAGGCGCGGTGGCGGTGGGCGCGATCCTGCTGGCGATCGGCGGCTGACGACCGCGGCCGGCGCCGCGGGGCGCGCGCGGGTCAGCCGGGCAGGAATGGAGCGGCACCGGCGAGGGCCGCCGGGCCGAGGTAGACCCCGGAGGCGCCCAGCTCCTCCTCGATCCGCAGGAGCCGGTTGTACTTGGCGACGCGCTCCGACCTGGACGGGGCGCCGGTCTTGATCTGGCCGGTCCCCATCGCCACCACGAAGTCGGCGATTGTCGTGTCCTCGGTCTCGCCGGAGCGGTGGCTGACCATCGCGGTCCAGCCCGCGCGCCGGGCCATCTCGATCGCCGCGAGCGTCTCGGTGAGGGTGCCGATCTGGTTCAGCTTGATGAGGACGGAGTTCATCGCCTTCTCGGTGATCCCGCGGGCAATGAACGACGGATTCGTCACCAGGATGTCGTCGCCGACGAGCTGTACCCGCCCACCGAGGCGCGTGGTCAGCTCTTTCCAGCCGGCCCAGTCCTCCTCGGCAAGGCCGTCCTCGAGCGAGATGATGGGGTACTTCGCGATCCAGCTTTCCCAGAGGTCGACCATCTCGCCGGAGTCGAGCGTCCGGCCCTCGCGCTCCAGCAGGTAGCGCCCGGGGACATCGTTGGCGCCCGTGCCCTCGACCAGCACCGAGCTCGCCGCAGGGTCGAGGGCGATCGCGACGTCCTCGCCGGGCCGATAGCCGGCCTTCTCGATGGCCCGCAGGACCACCTCGACGGCCGCTTCGTTCGATGGGAGCGACGGCGCAAATCCACCCTCGTCGCCCTGCCCGACCGAGTAGCCACCCTCACTGAGCAGGGCCCTGAGGGCGTGGAAGACCTCGGCGCCGGCGCGGAATGCCTCCGCGAAGGTAGGGCGACCGATGGGCGCCACCATGAACTCCTGGAAGTCCGTGGAGTTCACGGCGTGCTTGCCGCCGTTGAGGATGTTGAAGAACGGAACCGGCAGGATCCGGGCCCCCGCGCCGCCGAGGTAGCGGTAGAGCGGCAGGTCGTGGGCGGCCGCGGCGGCGTGCGCACACGCGAGGCTCACGCCGAGGATCGCGTTGGCCCCGAGATTCCCCTTGTTCGGGGTGCCGTCGAGCTCCAGGAGCGCGGCGTCGATGTCGGGCTGGTCGGCCGCGTCGGCGCCGAGGAGCGCAGGGCCGATCGTCTCGCGGACGTTCTCGACGGCCGTGAGGACGCCCTTCCCGCCGAAGCGGCTCGGATCGCCGTCGCGCAGCTCGACGGCCTCGTTGACGCCCGTCGAGGCGCCCGACGGGACCCCCGCTCGACCGACCGACCCGTCGGCCAGGATGACATCGACCTCGATCGTGGGGTTGCCCCGCGAGTCGAGGATCTCGCGGGCGTCGATGTACTCGATCTCGGTGTTCACGCGGCGCCTCCGGCGGGCCCGGCCGCCGGCTCGGCGTCGGGGAGGATCTCGATGCCCGGCAGGGCGCGGCCCTCGATGAGCTCCAGGGATGCGCCGCCGCCGGTGCTGATGTGGGTCATCTTGGGCGCGAGGCCCTGCTGGGTCACGGCAGCGACGGAGTCGCCGCCACCGACGACCACTGTCGTCCCGGCCTCGGCGAGGCCGGCCAGGAAGCGCGCCATCTGGCGCGTCCCGGCGCCGAAGGCGGGCATCTCGAAGACCCCCAGCGGTCCGTTCCAGAAGACCGTCCTCGCGTCGGCGAGGGCGGCCTCCATGTCCGCCAGCGACTGCGCGCCGACGTCGACGATGTGCCACGACGCCGGGAGCTTGTCGGTGGAAAGGGTCTTGTACTCGGCCCCCTGCGTGACCTCCTTGGCGATCACGACGTCGGTTGGGAGGATGAGGGAAACGCCGCGCGCCTCGGCAGCGCCGATGATCCGGCGGGCATCCTCGACGCGGTCCGGCTCGGCGAGGCTCTTGCCGATGCTCTTGCCCTCGGCGAGCAGGAACGTGTTCGCCATCCCGCCGCCGACGACGAGGATGTCGACCTTGCTCGTCAGGTTCTCGAGGACCTTGATCTTGTCCGACACCTTCGCGCCGCCGATGATGGCAGCGTAGGGTCGGGCGGGATTCTCCACGAGCTGGCCCAGGTACCTGATCTCCCGCTCCATGAGGAAGCCGGCATATGCCGGCAGGAGCTCGGCGACCCCGTACGTCGAGGCGTGCGCGCGGTGCGCCGTCCCGAACGCGTCGTTCACGTAGACGTCAGCGTAGGCCGCCAGCGCCTTCGCGAACTCCGGGTCGTTCCTCTCCTCCTCGGGATGGAAGCGCAGGTTCTCCAGGAGCAGCGCCTCGCCCGGCCGCAGACGGCGGATGGCGTCCTCCGTGCCGACGCCCAGGGCGTCGCCGGTGCACGGGACGTTGAGGCGGAGGAGCGCCGAGAGCCGCTCCGCCACGGGGCGCAGGCGGAGGCCATCCTGGACCTTGCCGTCGGGGCGGCCGAGGTGACTCGCGAGGATCACCCGCGCGCCCTGGTCCAGCAGGAACCGGATCGTGGGGATGGCCGCCCGGATCCGGGTGTCGTCGGTGACCTGCCCGTCCTTGAGCGGCGCGTTGAAGTCGACGCGAACGAAGACACGCTGGCCCGACGCATCGAGATCGCGAATGGAGCGCTTGTCCATGAGTCGATCCTGTCGAGGCGATCGATCCGGGCTACAGGCCCTTCGCGATCATGAACGTGACGAGGTCAGCAACGCGGCAGCTGTAGCCCCACTCGTTGTCGTACCACGCGATCACCTTCACGAAGTTGCCGCCGAGGGACATCGTGGAGGCCGCGTCGATGATCGAGCTGCGGTCGTCGCCGCGGAAGTCGGACGACACGAGCGGCTCGTCGCAGACGCCGAGAATCCCCGCCATGGGACCGGCCGCGGCAGCGCGGAAGGCGTCGTTCAGCTCCTCCGGCGAGGCGTCCTTCTCGAGCTCGGCCGTGAAGTCGACGACCGAGACCGTGGGGGTCGGGACGCGCAGGCTGAAGCCGTCGAACTTGCCCTTGAGGTCGGGAATGACGAGGGCCAGGGCCTTCGCGGCCCCCGTCGTCGTCGGGATGATGTTCTGGCCGGCCGCCCGCGCCCGGCGGGGATCCTTGTGGGCGACGTCGAGGATCCGCTGGTCGTTCGTGTACGAGTGGATCGTGTTCATGAGGCCGCGCCTGATCGTCCAGCCATCGTGGACGACCTTCGCCGCGGGCGCCAGGCAGTTCGTCGTGCAGCTGGCGTTGCTGACGACGTGGTGGTTCGCCGGATCATAGGCGTCGTCGTTCACGCCGAGGACGATCGTCACGTCCTCCTTCTTCGCCGGGGCGCTGATGAGCACCTTCTTCGCGCCTGCCTCGAGGTGGGCGCGGGCCTTGTCGGCATCGGTGAAGCGGCCGGTCGACTCGATGACGATGTCGACCCCGAGCTCCTTCCAGGGGAGCTGCGCCGGGTCGGTGACCTGGAGGACCCGGATCTCCCTGCCGTCGACGACGATCGAGTCGGCGGTGTGGGAGACCTCGCCCGGGTAGGCGCCGTAGGTCGAGTCATGCTTGAAGAGCAGGGCGTTCATCGCGACATCGACGATGTCGTTGACGGCGACAACCTCGACGTCGGGGGCACGCTCGATGAGCGCCTTGAGCGACTGGCGGCCGATGCGGCCGAACCCGTTGATGCCGACGCGAACGGACATGGACCAGGAACCTCCCGTGTGCGGGCTACACGTCAGATCGGAGCGACCGTCGCCCCGGCCGGCTGACCGGTGGGGCGCTCGAGGGAATGGATGTGGTGACTGTCCCGCACGGGACACAAGCCCTCGTCGTGGCGGCGGGAACCTTCCCCATTCTACCAAGGCTCCCGCGCGGACCTTTCGGGCCGTGCGGCCCGCAATCGCCGTCTGAACGTCCCGGGAGACGCCGGAGGAATCGTTTCGGGGGTGGGACCGGCCGAAACCAGTGCCACCCCCGAACGCGCACGGAGCGCTCGTGTGAGACCGAACCGATCAGTTGCTCACGAGGCTGGGGCAGACGCCTCGACCGGCAGATCCATCTCGGGCGCCCTCGTATCCTTCTTGGGCGCCTTGAGCATGATCATGAGCCCGACACCGACGACCAGCACCGCGATGGTCTCGTAGAACGCCCACAGGTAGATGTCCTCGGCGCCCCCGGTCTTGCGCCCTGCGATCAGGAACGCCGCGATCTGGGACACGACGAAGCCGCCGATGCCCCACCCCTGGTACACGAGACCGTAGTTGGTCCCGAAGTTCTTCAGGCCGAAGAAGTCCTTCGTCATCGCGGGGATCACGGCCAGGTTGGCGCCGTAGTTGGCCCCGATGAACCACACCAGGACCAGGATGAGCGCCAAGGGCACGGTGGCGGGACCGGTGTACTTCAGGACGCCGTCCACGGTCTCCGTCGTGGCCGTGCTGATCATCGACAGGGCCAGGATGAGGACCGCCTGGAGCGCCAGGGCAAAGGTGAGGATGGCTTTGCGGCCGAAGTTGTCCGACAGCTTGCCGTAGATGACCCGCCCGAGGCCGTTGCCCAGGGCCAGCACACTCACGGCAATGGCGCTGTAGGCCTCGAGCCCGAAGCTCGTCACGATGGACGCCATGTTGCCGATCACGACAAGACCGGCACCGCCGCCGAAGGTGAAGCAGGCGAGCATCACGGGGAACTGCCAGGTGCGGACCATCTCGGCCGGCGCGTAGTCCACCACGACCTTCCGCGGCTTGACCTTGGCGCCTGCCTTCGCCGGGGACTCCGGCGGGACATAGCCGGGAGGGGGGGCCTTGACGAACTGGGAGAAGACCGAGATCACGACCGTCACGGCGATGCCGAAGACGATCATGGTCGTCCCAACGCCGTACGCCCCGATGAGCGCCCGCAGGGTCGGAGCGACCCACACGGCGCCGCCACCGAACCCGGCCACCACGATGCCGGAGATCAGGCCGGTCCTCGAAGCGGGGAACCACTTGACGCTCGGCGGCGTGCCGGACGAGTACACCAACCCGATGCCGATGCCGAGCACGACGCCGAACCCGAGGTACCAGACCAGCGGGTTCGACGTCAGACCGCAGAGGATCAGTCCGAGGCCCGCCAGGATGCCACCCGTGGTCATCGTGACACGAGGGCCGCGCTTGTCCTGGATTCGCCCGCCGATCAGCGTGAACACGGAGAAGAAGATCAGGCAGATCGAGTACGGCCAGATCTTGTCCGCCTCGCTCCAGCCCCAATCCGCAGGGACGGCCGCCTTGACGACGCTCCATGCGTACAGCGCACCCAACATGAGGAGTGCGATGGTCGCGCTGACCGTAACGATCCAGCCCCGGTTCATCGCCCGGGGCTGTTCGGTGTTGCTAGCCATCTGTCCCGATCCGCCTTCTCTCGCTATGCGCCCCGACCTACCCGCGCCAGGTCTCGTCGCGGTGAGGGGCAAATTGCCAACTCTCAGTGGCGGCCGCGGGAGCATCGGACCAGCTCCCGGCCCCGCAGGACTCGCCGCATGGGCGTCCCGGGACTGGAGCCTCCGCGGCGCAGGCGGCACCACGCCTCCTGCCGGGGCTCGCCCTCCGGGCCATCGCCCACGTGGGCGAGACAATGTGAACCCCCGCCGTCGCCGGCGGGGGTTCCATGCGCGCTACGCGCGGGCGGTCAGCCCCCGATCTTGAACACCTTCGTGCCGCACACCGGGCACGTGCCCGACAGCGCCGGCTTGCCGTTCTTCATCGTGATGTTCTGCGGGTTCTTGACCTCGCGCTTTGCCTTGCACTTGACGCAGTAGGCCTCGGCCACTACAGGAGCCTCCCTTCACCATCGCGGACGCCTCGGGGCCCAACCGCCCTGCGCTCGTCCGATTGATCCACGGCGCTTCGCGCCGGCTCGTACCGCCACCGCACGAACGGTGTGCGCACCAACGGCCCGAAACTCCGCGCGAGCATAGGCACGCTGCAGGCGAGCGTCAAGCCGGTTCGCGCACGCTCGTCCCACGCTCAGCGGCACACACGCTCATGGGCATCCCCCTGGCGGCCCGGACGGCGCGCGCGCGACCGGCCCGGAGACCCCTCGGGAGAGGCCCCCGTGCGTGCCGGAGGCCGGACCCGCGACGGCGTCGAGGCGGGTTGCGATGGTTGCGTCGAGGTGCCGCCGGCGACGCCACCTGCGGCCCACGGCAAGTGCGCCGGCCGCCAGGGCCGCGAGGAGGACGGCCGTGGCGGTGGCCGCCAGGGGGCCGCTCGAGCGCCCGCCCAACAGCGGGCTCGTCGGGGACGATCCGGGGGCGGCTCCGGCCGCGGCTTCTCCGCCGGACGGCAGCGTCAGCGGCAGCGCCTCTCCCAGGTCCCCAAGGCGGACGAGATCGGCCGGCGTGCCGACCTGCACCACAGGCACTCCGGCGGTCTCGACGACCAGCCCCGAGGCGCCCACGGCGTCGCCGGGCTGGATCAGCACCAGGAGCTCGGCCGCCTCCCCGACGAGCCGGATCCGACCCGTGGCCGTGCCATCGTCGACGAGGACGCGGTCCCGGTCGAGCGCGACCACGAGCCCGCCGACCCGCACGCGGCGTCCCAACAGGCCCGCGAGGGTTGCGAGGTCCGCATCGATCGCCTGGGGGCCTGCGGGTTCCGCCACCGGCTCCACGTCACCTCGAGCGGACGCTCCTGGGCCCGCCGCTCCGGGCGTGGCGAGGTTCGCCATGGGAGCGGCCATGCCGGTGCCAGTGGCCACGTCGATGTCGGCGGGACCGCGGGGCACCACGGCGAAGCGACGGTCGAGCGCCGCGGGGTGGGGCCGCCGCACGACCCCGATGACCGTGGCGCGCCCGCCCTCACCGAGGGTGGAGGACGGGATGGCGGCGCCGGCCGTGCCGGCCACGACGACCGTCGCGCTCGCCAGGCGCAGCTCCGCACGCCATCGGTCCCCGCTCCTGGTGACGTTCACGACCGTGCCTGCCAGCCGGACGAGCTCGCCCTCGTCGGCCACGCTGGGCGTGCCGCCCAGGGAGCGCGGGGTTGGCAGCGCCGCGGTCCCCAGCCGGTCGATGGACTCCGCTCGCAGGCGCGGAGCGCCGTAGGCGATGCCCATCTCGCCCGTCACACGGATGCGATCGCCGCGGGCCGGGGCGGCGGATCCCCCCGGGACATAGATCTCGACCGCCGCGGAGGCATCCTGGACGATCGTCCGTCGCCCGGACGCGTCGAGAAGCGTGGCCTGTGTCGTCACGATGCCCTCAACCATCACCGTTCCGGATCCAAGCCGGAGCGCTGACGCAATCGACCGAAAGACGCCGGCAGAGGGTGTCCCGCCCGAGCCCGGCCTCGCCGACGGAGTCGGCGAGGGTCCGGGGGCGGGTATCACGACCACGAGGTCGCCGGGCGTGCGGAGCCAGACGCGGTATCCGTCGAGCGCACCTCTCCGCGATGCCCGCTGGCCCACGATCCCGGTGAGACGCAGGTGCGCACCGGAACGCGCCGCGTCCGGCGAGATCCCGGCACGGCGCGTGGCGCGAGCTCGAAACGGCACGCCGGCCGGGTCGCGGAGAATGAGCACGATGTCACCACCCGGCTCCCGCGAGATCCGGGCCTCCAGGCTCCCGTCGATGACGACGAGACGCGCCTCCGTGGCTTCGCCGAGGGTCGTCGCGGTGACCGGCTCGGGATTCGGGATGGGACCGCTTCCCGGGCTCGACACGCCCGACGCCTCGGGCCGGATCTCAAGCTGGCCGTACGGGTCGGCGAGCTTCCCGGCAACGCGGACCAGCGTGCCGCTTGGAGGAGGGGCCACGCCGGAGGGCAGGCGCACCACGATCGCGCCGGAAGGGTCCTGGATTGCCAGGAGCGGAGGCAGGCCGATGAGCCCGGCCTCCGCCGTCACTACGCCCTCGACCACGACGCTGGTCCCGATGCTGGCCGCCCGGGCGGCGGCAATCGTGGTCGGCGTGGGCGTCGGCGCTGGCGTGGGACGCGGCGTCGGGGTCGGGGTGGGGGCGGGGGTGGGGTGCGGCGTGGCGGTCGGGGCGGGGGTGGGGTGCGGCGTGGCGGTCGGGGTCGGGGTCGGGGTCGGGGTCGGGGTCGGGACGATGACGAGGGAGATCGGGTCCGTCACGAGCACCCGGTAGCCGCTGATCCCAGTGCCGGTCGTGTCCCGCTGCCCGAGCGGACCGGTTGCACGGATCCGTTCGTCACGCGCGGGCACCGTCGCGTCGAGCGGCAGGATGACGCGCAGGGCCCCGCTGCCGTCGTCGATCAACAGAGACCAGCCCGTCGTGAGGACGGACGGCGCCTGCACGACGACGCCCTCGACCGTCACCAGGTCACCCTCGAGAGCCTCGCCCGCGCCCCCGGTCGCGATGGCACGGGCGGCGGGGAGCGCGGCGACGCCGATCACGTCGGGCGGGCCGTCGAGGCGCAGGGTCCGCTGCGCGTACCGGTCGCCGAGCGTCCCGGTCGCCCGGATGAGCGTGCCGGCGGGGAGGATCGCGGCCGGGTCCGCCGGCAGGAGCAGCGCAATTCCGGCGGCGGGGTCGGCGAGGAACCCACCCCTGCCCTCCTCGAGGCTGCCGAGGGGAGCGGTCAGGACGCCAACCAGGACGACGTGCGCGCCGTCCGGCGCCTGCCGAGCATCCGCGATGGACATGGCGGCGATGGGGGTTGGCGTGGCGCTGGGCGCAGCGCTGGGCGTGGGGCTGGGCGTGGGGCTTGGGCTTGGCGTGGGGAGCGGCGTCGGGGTTGGCGTGGGGCTGGGCGTGGGGCTGGGCGTGGGGCTTGGGCTTGGCGTGGGGAGCGGCGTCGGGCTGGGCGTGGGGCTGGGCGTGGGGCTTGGGCTTGGCGTGGGGAGCGGCGTCGGGGTTGGCGCGGGGCTGGGCGTGGGGCTTGGGCTTGGCGTGGGGAGCGGCGTCGGGCTGGGCGTGGGGCTGGGCGTGGGGCTTGGGCTTGGCGTGGGGAGCGGCGTCGGGGTTGGCGCGGGGCTGGGCGTGGGGAGCGGAGGCGGCGTCGTGGTCGGACCCGCTGCCAGCGACTGCGGGACGGGCTGGGCCAGCGGGAGCCAGTCGCTCGCGTTGTCGTTCGTGTCCGTGAGGTTCCCGCCGGCACCACCGGGCCGCCGCTCGATCGAGCTGCCTGCCTGCGGCGCCGGGGCAGCCATTCCCTCGACGAACCCGTTCGTTGCGTCGCCCCAGCCGACCGCGTCGACCACCGTCCCGTCGGCCCGCCGCAGGACGATGGCACCGCCAGTCGCGGCGAGCCCGCCGCTGTACGTCGCGTCGGCGAGAGCGGCATGCATCCCGAGCGCGTTCGCGACGAGCACGTGCCGGCCAGGCTCCAGGACGAGCGGCTCCGTCCAGGTCACCTTGCGCGTGATCGTGGCACCCGAGGCCGTGACGTAGACCAGCTCGTGGCCGGCGAGGTCGAGCACGTCGACCCCTGCGTTCGCCACCTCGACATACTCGTCGGACGCGGACGCCCCGCCGGTCACGACCTCTGCGACGACGAGGGCACTCGACGCCGGCCAGACCACGGCCGCAGCGGTCACAATCGGGAGCATCACCCCCGGAGCAGCCGGGCGAGCGTTTCCGGTGAACGCGACCGCGAGGAGAATAGCGAGCACACTCACGAGGGCGCTCCGACCGACGCGCATGAACGGCCTCCCGGGCGGGATCTGCCGGCGGGCACGACTGTCGGGGTATACCAGCCCGCACTTACGCGGGACTCACCAGCCCCACCGCTCCGCGCACCCGGCGCCCGGGCCGGGCTCGGGGTAGCATTCGCCCCACGCCGTCGACCGCCGATCTCATCGCGATCGCCCCGGCACCCCGCCCCCCGCACCGCTCGAGGAGGATCCGTGGCCCGCGCGAAGAGGACGAAGCGCGCCGAAGTCCGTCGCCGCTACCGCGCCGTGACGACGAGCCAAGAGCCCGGCGCCGAGATCGACGACGGCCGTGCCGCCGTCCCCGACGCAGCCCTGCCGCGGTCTGCCCGCGGGCGAGCGCCGTCGTCGGTGCAGCCCTCCGCCGCGGCTCCGGGCAGGCCCGGAATCCTGAAGGCACTCCGGTCGGCGGCGAGTCCCGTCGAGTTCAAGGCGGACATCCGCGCGCTCCCGTCGGTTGTTGTCGGCTCGAAGTCATTCTGGCTTCCGGCGCTCGTCATCGTCATCACCACTGGGGCAGTCCTGGTTCCCGCGCTCGCTTCGAACCAGTTCGTCGTCTTCGCCAGCGACGTGATCCTGCAGCCTCCGCCGATGATCATGGCCTTCCTCGCCGGCATGCTCGCCCCTCGCGCCGCGTGGCTGATGGGCGGGATCGTGAGCCTCCTCGCGGGCATTGCCTACGTGATCGTGGTGGCAGCCAGCACCGACGCGATCGTGACGCCGCTTGGGTTCACCTACGTGGTGTCGGCCGACCAGAAGCTGGGCTACGCCTTCAACGTGTTCACGACGACGCCAGTCTTCGGCGTCGCGGTCGGCGCCTTCGCGGGCTTCTACCGACGTTTCCTCAACATGTCGAATCCACAGCGCCAGGCCGCACGCCGGCGCTGACCCGTACCCCCGCACGACGCCCGGTTCGCCGGATCGCCGGGCCACGCCGGGGTCGATCGCCGCAATCCGCCCCGGGGCGCTTTCCGAACGGGAGGCGCACGGCCCGGTTGAGGGCCGCGGCGAGCAATCCTCCGGAGCGGAAGCTCGGGCCGCAAGGGAGGTCGTCGGGGTCCTCACCCGGGCCGTGTCATGTCCGCTGCGTCCCCTAGGCTGCGTGCCATCTCCGAGGCCGCTGGAGGCCACCCGCGGCGGGGCAACGGGTTCAACCTCGGAAGGTGGTCCGAGGACGTCACCCTGACCGCCGCATCCCCGCGTGTCCGAGCTGGCGCACCCCGTCCGGGCGACCTGGCCCGTTCGCGTGCTGCGCCTCGTCGACCAGCGGCCGGACCTCCCGCGCCACCACGTTCACCACGTTCGACTCCCGCTGCAGGGTCCCCTGGACGAAGATGAGCGCGTTGCGCCGGACGACCCCCCGCAGGCGCGCCCAGGCGTCGGGCCAGAGGGTGACGTTCACCATCCCCGTCTCGTCTTCGAGGGCCAGGAAGACCGTCCCCTTCGCCGTCATGGGGTGCTGCCGGGTGACCACCAGGCCGCCGATCCGGACCGGTCCCGGCCGCCGCTCGGCGAGGGCCGCGTTCGTCACGGCACCCAGCCGCTCCAGGGCCGGCCTGAAGAGCGCGACGACCTGGCGCCGGGCATCGAGCGAGAGGATCGCGTAGGCGTCGCCGAGCCGCTCCAGCTCGGAGAGCGGCGGGAGGTCGGGCGCCGGAGTCGCCGGCAGGCGCAGGTCCAGCGGGCGCCCCGCGACCCGCCCGCCGCCCTTCGGCGCCCCCTTCGCCGGGCGGGCCGTCTCGCGCAGCTGCCACAGGAGCTCGCGCCGCGGCCGCTCCAGCGAGTCGAGGGCCCCGGCCCGGATCAGCCGCTCGATAACCTCCTCCGGCAGCCCCGTCCGGTCGACGACGTCGGCCAGGGACGTGTATGGCCCGCGGGCCCGCTCCGCGTCGAGGTGCGGCGCCTGCTCCGCGCCGATCCCCTTCACCAGGTGGAGCCCGAGGCGCACACCCCAGCCGACCGTGCTCTCCGGTGTCCAGCGGTCCCTGGCGGCGTGGTCCGGGACGACACAGGCCGGCGAGCGCACCGGGCGCGGCCGGGCCGCGATCCCGAGGCCCGGCGGCAGCGGCTCACCCGGATCGCGGTCATGGCTCCCGTCGTCGCCGGCCGGACCCGCCAGCACCCAGCCCGGCCGCCCGACCCACTCGGTGGTGGTGCGGTAGGCCGAGGCGTTCACGTCGACCGGCAGGACGGCCACGCCGTGGCGCTTCGTGTCGTTGACGAGCACCTCCACGGGGTAGAAGCCCATCGGCTGGGCGTTGACGAGGCCGACGAGGAACTGGGCCGGGTAGAAGAGCTTGAGGAACGAGGATTCGTAGGCGGTCCGGGCGAAGGCCGCCGCGTGGCTCTTGGCGAAGCCGAAGCTGGCGAACCCGGCGACGCGGCGGTAGAGCTCCTCGGCGTCGTCGCGGGGCATCCCCTGCACGGTCACGCAACCCTCGACGAAGCTCGCGTGCAGCTTCTCCATCTCAGCCGTCGAGCGCCAGGTGCCCATCGCCCGCCGGAAGCCGTCCGATCCGGCAGGCGTGAAGCCGGCGACCTCGATGGCGATCCGCATCACCTGCTCCTGGTAGAGGATCACCCCGAGCGAGTCGCGCAGGATCGGCTCGAGGCTGGGGTGGAGGTAGGTCACCGGCTCGAGGCCCTGCTTGCGGCGCAGGTAGGGGTGGACGGCGTTGCCCTGGATGGGGCCCGGCCGGATGATCGCGACCTCCACCACGAGATCGTCCAAGCAGCTCGGCCGTGACTTCGGGAGCGTCTGCATCTGGGCCCGGCTCTCGACCTGGAAGACGCCCACGGTGTCGGCCGCCTGGAGCATCGCGAAGACCTCGGGAACCTCCTCCGGAAGCCGGTCGAGGTCGACGCAGACGGCGCAGTCGTGTTCGATCAGCTGGACCGTCTCGTCGATCGCGGCCAGCATCCCGAGGCCCAGCAGGTCGAGCTTGATGAGCTTGAGGGTCTCGACGTCGCGCTTGTCGAACTGGACCACGACCCGGCCGGGCATCGTCGCCCGCTCCAGCGGGGCGATGTCGATGAGCGGGGCGGCCGTCACCAGCATCCCGCCGGTGTGGATGGACAGGTGGCGCGGGAAGCCGTCGACGCGGGCGCACAGCTCCAGCCAACGCTCCCAGGGTGACATGCCCGTCGTGCTGCCGCCGCGCGGCGCGGGCACAGGCTCGGGCGGGACCCGGGGCGCCGACGATGTGGCGGCGCGGCCGGCCCGGCCCGGCGCGGTGGCCGCGGGCGCCGGCGGCGGGTCGAAGTGGCGCGGCCGGCCCAGCCGGTCGACGCTCCGGGCCGCTGGCGCGAGGACACCCGTTTCCACGTCGAGCGCCCGGCCGTCGATGGTGCCGGGATCGCCGGCCGGTCCCCGCGGCGGCCCGGCACCGGGCCCGAACGTGTGGCCGGTGCGGGCGCCAGCGGTCAACGTCGGCGGGCCGCCCCGCACGAGCCAGGCGACGCTCGTCGGCGAGTCACCCGGGCCGCCCTCGTCGTCGGAGGCACCGCCGGACCGGATCGCAGGCGCGAAGCCGGTCCCCGGCAGTGTCCCGCGGCGTCCAGCGAGCGCGACGGAGGCGTCGACAGCGTTGCCGGCCGCCGGTTCCCCCGACCCCGCGGCCGACGTCCCTCCGGGTCTCCCCTCCCCCGCCCGCCGGAAGAACTCAGCGAAACCGCCGTCCGCCTCGAGATCGCGTCGGACCATCACCGAGTCGTACGTCTCGAGCGCCTTCGCGACCCGGTCGACGAGCGGCCGCGGGAAGCCCAGGGCGACCCCCACCTCCCGCACGGCGCTCCGGGCCCGGTAGGTCACGAGGTTGCAGACCATCCCCGTGTGCTCCGGGCCGTAGCGCTCGTAGACGTACTGGATGACCTCCTCGCGGCGCTCCGAGCTGAAATCGATGTCGACGTCGGGGTAGGTGGTGCGACCCTCGTTGATGAAACGCTCGAAGAGGAGGTTGTGGCGGATCGGGTCGACCCGGGTGATCCCCAGGACGTAGGCGACGATCGAGTCGGCCGCGCTGCCGCGCCCCTGGGCGGGGATCCGGCGCTCCTTCGCGAAGCGCATGAGGTCCCAGCAGATGAGGAAGAACTCGGCCAGGCCGGTCCGCTCGATGACGTCGAGCTCGTGGGCCAGCTGCTTCACCACCGACGGGGTGACGGGGTGGTAGCGGCGCCGGATGCCACCGTGGCAGAGCTCGGCGAGGTACGAGAAGGCCGTCTCCCCCGCCGGCACGGCGAAGCCCGGGAAGCGGTACTGCTCGAAGCCGAGGTCGACCCGGCAGGCGGCCGCCAGCTCCCCAGCGCTGGCGATCCCCTCGTGCCAGGCGGCCGCGGTGGCCGGGTCCGCTCGTTCGTCTCCCGGGGGGAGAGCGGCCAGCTCCGCCCCGGACTTCAGGTAGTGCTCGCCGCTGGGCGTGCGCAGCTCGTCCAGCGTCGCGACCGACCGCCCATGGCGGATCGCCGTGAGCACGTCGTGGAGCTCGCGATCTTCGGGGAGCGTGTAGCGGACGTCGTTCGTGACGACGACCGGCAGGCCGACCTCCCGGGCTAGGCGCGCGGTCTCGGCCACGAGCCAGTCATCGCCGGGCAGGAGGTGATGCGAGAGCTCGAGGACGAAGCCGGCGCCGGCGATCGGGCTGCCGCCGGCGCGCCCGCCCGACCCGGCACCCCCGAACACCCGCGCGTACGCCTCGGCGGCCGCCCGGGCACCTTCCCGGTCGCCGGCCAGGAGCCGCCGGGCCAGCTCCCCGTGCCGGCACCCTGAGAGCGCCACGAGCCCCTCGGCATGCTCGGCGAGGAGCGCCTGGGTGAGGCGCGGGGCCGCCTTCGTGCCGGCGAGGTTGGCCCGCGAGAGGAGCCGACAGAGGCTCCGGTACCCGGTCCCGTCGCGGGCCAGCAGGACGAGGTGCGGGCCCCGCTCCCCCGGCCCGACGCCCCGATGGTCATCCTTCACCGCTTCGCGGTGCCCAGGGAGACGGGCGCGATCCGGCCGGGGCCGCGCCGGCAGCCCGCCGCGGGGCTCCACCGGCGGGGCGATCGCGGCACCTTCGGCCTGGCCGACACCCCGGCGCCGCTGTCGCGCCGCCGGGCGACGTGCCGGGATCACCAGCCCGTGGGGATCCGGGACGAGCGCGTCGACCAGCTCCACCTCCACGCCGATGACCGGGTGGAGACCGACCTCCTCAGCCGCCGCAGCGAACCGGACCACGCCGTAGAGCCCCTGGCGGTCGGTGACGGCGAGCGCGGAGAGGCCCAGCTCGACTGCTCTCGCCGCGAGATCGTCCGGCGCGGAGGCACCGTCGAGGAACGAGAAGCTCGTGTGTGCGTGGAGCTCAGCGAAAGCCCGCGCAGGCATGTGGCCACCCCGGACAACAGGGGACGGCGGCACGGCCGTCGCGGTGGCGGGGCGTGCTCATACTAGAACACACGTTCTCTATACGTCAAGGCCACGGTGATGCAACAAAGCCCGGCTGATTCGCGTCTCATGGTGGCGATGAGCACCCTCGTGACAGGCACCCGGTCACTCCTCCCGACGCTCCTCCTCGTCCTGCTCGCGGGCGTGCTCGTTCTCGTCGTCCTCCCGGCGGTCTTCCTGGCCGCCGCGGGGCCGGCCGGCTGACCCGCACACCTCGCGCCGTCCCGGCGACTGGGGACCTGGGACGGCGATTTCCTCCGGGCCCCGTCGCGCGACATCGCGACGGGGCCCGTGAGATTCCCGGCTACCATCTGGACATGCGCAGCCAACGTCGCCGCCTCGCCCCCTGTATCGCGCTCCTCACCGTTGTGGCGATGGCCTGCACCGGCGCCGGACCGACAACCTCCCCAGAGACGGCGGCACCCATCGCACCATCAGCAGCGCCCACGGAGGAACCGACTCCCGAGCCAACGAAGGCTCCGGCCGGCGACCTCCCGACCCCGGTCCCTCCCGGCACGTTCGAGACGGCCTGGGGCGAGGCATGGAACGCTCTTCCGCCCGGCTACCCGGTGCCCGCCGACGCGCAGCCGGCCGAGCCGGGCGACCCGGCCGACGGGCCGGTGTCGGGCGCCTTCGTGGTCCAACGCGCGCCCGAGCGTGTCGTCGAGGACGTGCAGACCGGCCTCGCGGTGGCGGGCTACAGTACGGAGGCGCTGAGCGGACCGTCGGAGAACGGGGCGCTCGTGGTCGACTCTGTCGGCTTCGACCCGGCGTGCCGCGTCCAGACCACGGTGCGGCCGCTCGGCGGCCTGACGATGATCACGGTCCTCTTCGGGGCTGCCTGCCCCTGGGGCTGACCGCACGGACGACGCTCGAGGGGCGCCCGCGCAGAGGAGGGACGACGATGGGACCGACCCGGCGCGACTGGCTCGGTGCCGGGCTCCTGGCGCTCTTGCTCCTGGCCCTCGTCGTGGTCCTCGTCGCGGCTGCGGCCGGCGCCGCCGCGGAGACCGCGGCGGCGCTCCGCACGCTCCCCTAGGCTCCGGCCCGGCCCGGCGCCACCGACGCCGGCGGGACCGTGGACTTCTCTGCACCATGGCGGTTGGGCAAGCCAACAGGCGCCGCGCCGACGAGGCGGTCCGCAAACGAAGGTGGGACACGGATGGAGATCGCTCCGGGGATTCGGCGGCTCGGCGAGGGCCGGGTGAACGTCTACCTCCTCGAGGAGGCGGGCGAGATCACGATCATCGACGCGGGGGCACCGGGCCAGTGGAGAGAGCTCCTCGCCGAGCTGGGCACCATGGGCCGGACGCTCGACGACGTGCGCGCGGTCGTCCTTACGCATGGCCACTCCGATCACATCGGCTTCGCCGAGCGCGCCCGGCGCGAGCTCGACGTCCCGATCCAGGTCCACGAAGCGGATCGGACGCTGGCGCTGGGCGAGATCCGGGCGCCGCGCGACAAGGTCGTGAAGGGCCCCCGGCCACGCCCCGGCGCCCTCCTCGGCTTCCTCGCCTACTCGGTCCGGAAGGGGATGCTGCGGATCCCGCGGATCACGGCAGTCTCGACCTACGGCGACGGCGCCACGCTCGACGTCCCCGGCGCCCCTCGGGCCATCCTCGTCCCTGGCCACACCGCGGGGAGCGCCGCGCTCCACGTCCCGGCCCGCGACGCGGTCTTCGTCGGCGACGCGTTCGCGACCCTGAGCGCGCTGACCGGCGCCCGCGGGCCGCTGACCGTCCCCCAGTTCAACGCCGACACGCAGCAGGCGCTCGCCTCGCTCGACCGGCTGGTCGATCTCGGCGTGAGCCTCGCCCTGCCGGGCCACGGCGAACCGTGGCGGGGCGAGATGGCCGAAGCGGTGCGCCTCGTGCGGGCATCGGTCCCGGCCGCCGCCTGAGCAACGTCGGACGATGGCCGATCATCCCCTCAACCTTGCCCTGCGATTCATGCTCGAGCTGGTGGCGCTCGGCGGATTCGCTCTTCTCGGCTGGACGCTCGGCGGCGAGGGCTGGCGTCTCGTCCCGGCGATCGCGCTGCCGGCGGTCGCCGCGGCGGCCTGGGGCACGTTCCGCATCCCGAACGACCCGGGTCGCGCGCCGGTTCCCGTCCCCGGTCCGGTTCGGCTGGCGCTCGAGGTAGCGGTCTTCGCCGGCGGGGCTGCCGGATTCGCGGCGGCCGGCCACACGACCGTGGCCTTCGTCGTCGGCGCGGGGACGGTCGGCCACTACCTCGCCTCGTATGACCGCGTCCTCCGGCTGCTCCGCAACCGGCCGGCGCCGGAGCACCAGCTCACACGTTGAGCGGGGCCGTCGAGCCGGCCGGCCTCAGTCGTAGAGGCGCTCCAGGTGCCAGGTGCCGGCAATGCGGTCGCGGTAGACGAGGGCGAGCCAGCGGGCACCGACGACCTTGACGTAGTCGCGGGCGATCGGGCGTCCCCACCAGGCCTCCTCGACGCGCCAGCCGACGCAGGCCTCGACCGGCTCGCAGCGGCCGGCCCAGGTGATCGCGACGAGGCGACCGGCGGGGTCGAGCTCGACCGCGATCTCGGGGTGCTCGCGGAGGAGGCGGGTCATGGGACGGCTCCCGGCGGGGGCCCGACGGCCGCGGGTGCGCTCGGGCCCTTGCCGGCGCGTCCGGCCGGTGCGGTGCTCACGGCGTGGCCGTCCCGTCGGCGGCGACCGGGTGCCACGTCCAGCGCGTCTCGGGGAGCGGCGCCTCCGGGTCCGCGAGGGCGATCCGCCCGACGCTCCCCTCCCCGAACCGGACGGCGAGCCGGGCCAGCTGCCAGCCCAGGCGCGAGGCGGCGTTGGCCTGCGGTGTGAAGAGGGCGAGCTGCTGGCCCGCTGCCGGGGCGACATCGAGCAGCTCCAGCTCCAGGCGGACGACCGGCAGCACCGGCGGCTCCCGCTCGAGTCGCTCGAGAATGAGCCGCTCGAGTGCCTCGGCGTCTGCGGTCGGCTCGGGCAGGCGCTGGGCGAGCGTCACCGCCGGGAGGTCGGCGCCGGGGAGCGGGAGGCGCCCGCGGGCGAACGTCGGGTCGAGGGTCGCCGTCAGGCGGGCACGGCCGGCGGCCTCGCCCCGGGCATCGAGCTGCGCGCCAAGGGCGGTGGCGAGGCGGCGCAGGACGAAGCGGAGCGCCTCGAGGTCGGCGACCGGCTCGTCGAGGGCGATCCCGAGGGCCAGCCGCTCCGGCGCCCGGCGGGGGCGGAACGGGTCGGTCTCCCGGCCGTTCGCCCGGTCGCAGAGGTGAGCTCCCGCGTCGACCCCGAAGCGGGCGACGAGCGCCGAGCGCGGCAGGGCGGCGATTGCGCCGATCGTGCCGAGGCCGAAACGGGCAAGCCGGCCGCGGACCTCGGGATCTCGGGTCAGGGCAGAGGCCGGGAACGGGGCGAGGAAGGCGGCGTCCTCCCCCCGCGGGACAAGGACGGCGGGCACCGCAGCCGGGCCGGGCCCGGTGGCGGCGGCGAGCGCAGCAGCGAAGCGGGTCCCGGCGATCCCCGCCCGGGGCGTCCCCGGGAGGAGCGGGGCGAGGACGGCCCGGACCTTCCCGACGAGGTCCGGCTCGGGGCCCCAGAGCGCCTCGAGGCCGTCGACCTGGACCTCCAGCGAGCCGAAGGCGCGGTCGGCCGGGTTGGTGGTGCCGGCAATCCCCGGGCTGAACGCGGCGAGGGCATCGAGGGCGGCCTCGACGGCTGCGGCGTCCGCAGCGGGGTCGGGCGGCAGAAAGACAGCCTCCGGGGCGAGCCGGTGGGCCTGCCCGAGGGGGATCCCGCGGCGGACCCCGAGCGCGAGCGCGGCAGGGCTGGCGTCGAGGACGACGCCGTCATCCCACGGCCGCCCGCCGAGGATCAGCGGCCCGGTCGCGGGGATCGAGGGATCGCGCTGCCGCGCGAGCCGGAGGGGGAGATGGGGCCAGGAGAGGTGGAGAAGGCGCATCGGTCGATCGGTCCGGTTCGTGGAAGAGAGTGGAGGTGGCGGGTGCGGCAGTGGACGGAGGCCCGGTCCCGGCTCGGGCGTCCCCGGCGGTCGGCACGGCCCTTGCGACGGGCCGGTCGGCAACAGCGGCTCGGGCGGCGGCCCCGGGTCGGGCGACCCTCTCGGCGACGGGCTCCTCCGCCAGGAGCTCATCGCGGGCAAGGCAGCGGTCGCGGGGACCGCCCTCCGCGTAGAGGAGGCGGATGGCCGTCCGCCGGTCCGGCGCCCCGTGGCGGTCTTTCGCCACGCGGACCTCTGTCCGCTGCCCGACGACCTCCCGTCCGAGGCGGATCCAGCCGGTCCGACGCAGCTCGAGGGCCAGGCTCGATCCCTCGGCGAGCGCGGCGCGGAGCGGCCCGGCGATCTCCGCGGGCTCGAGGACGAGGAGGAGAGCCCCCGCGCGCCGGGCGAACGCGACGAGCCGGGCAAGCCGGTCGGCGAGGCCCGGGCTGCGACCCTGTGCGTTCGGTCGGGGACGGGCACCCGGGATCCCGGACGCCCTGCTCCCGCGCTCCCGGGCGCCGGCGAGATCCAGGACGAGGACGTCGACCGCGCGCGCCTGGAGGAGCGAGCCGGCCATGGCGAGCGCCTCGTCGGCCGTCCCCGGCACCAGGACCGCGAGCCACTCCAGGCGCACCCCGCGGGCGACCGCCTCGACGGGATCGAGGCTGCGGGGAAGGTCGACCCATGCGACGAGCGCGCCACCGGCCTGGGCCTCCGCGATCGCCCGCAGGGTGAGGGTCGTGGCGCCGCTGGTCCCCGCGCCGCGCAAGGCGACCGTCCCGGTCCTCGGCAGGCCACCGGCCGCGAGGAGCCCGTCGAGCTCTGCGAAGCCGGTGGGGATCGCCCGGTCCGTTTCGCGAGGCGCGTCGCGAGGAACGGTGCGTGGCGTCGGAGCGTCGCCGGGGCGCCCGCCGGGGAGCCCCCCGTGGAGCGGCAGGAGCGCGGGGACCGCCCCGGCCTCCGCCGGGAGCGGGGCGGCCGCAAGCGCCCCGAAGACCTCCGTCGCGGGCCGTGGCGCAACCGATCCCCAGCGTGCCCGGAGGCTCGCGAGGGCGGCGACACGGTCGGCGTGGTAGTCCATCGGACGTCCGATAATAGAACATCTGTTCGACGATTGGAAGAGCCCAGTGGCCCGATCTCTCGAGCGATCGTGGCCCTTCCGGAACGCGGAGCGGTCGGATCCCGGCAGCCCTTCGTCGGCGGTCCGGTCCCGGAGCCCGCTACCCCAGGGCGATGAGGAAGAGGCTCGCCGCGACGAGTCCGAGGCCGAGCCACTGCACCGATCGCGGTCGCTCCCCGAAGAGCAGGACGCCTGCCGTGACGGCGACAACCGGCCCGAAGGAGCTCGTGATGCCGATCAGCCAGGTCTGGGAGATCTCGATGCCGACCGCGAACGCGATGAACGCGCCCACGTCGAGAAACCCCACGGCCGCGACCAGCCCGAATGCCCGCCAGCCAAGCGGTCGCGAACCCGCGGTGGTCGGCTGGGCGGGCCGAAGCCGCCTCGAGACCCCCAGCACCAACCAGGCGGACCCGGCGTTCGCGATCCGGGCCAGGAGGATGGCCGGCAGCCAGCCCGCCGCCCTGATCGGCCCCGAGAGGACCACCGTCACGACGGCGAACGCGACGAGGGCCACGATCGCGTAGGCGACGCCGGGCCCGACCGGACGCGCCGAGCGCAGGCCGCCGGCGAACGTGACCGAGACCAGCAGCACGCCGGACGTCGCCACCCCGACACCGAACGCCTGGAGCGGGCCCAGCACCTCCCCGAGGAGGAGCACCGACAGGACGACCGTGAGCCCGCCGTACGTCGCGACGACCGGGCTGACCACGCTGATCGGACCGTGGCGCAGGGCGGTGAAGAATGCGACGTAGGCGAACGCGGCCGTGGAGCCGCAGGCCAACGACGTGATGACCACCCCCGGGTCCGATGGGAGCGCCGTGCCCGTAGCCGCGACGAGCGCCGCGAGCACGGCCACCGACGTCAGCTGGGCACCGGCCGCGGTCCGCAGGCTGCCGACCCGCCGGCTGGTGACCGTCGCGATCGTGTCGGTCAGGCCCCACGCCAGGGCGGCGATCAGGCCGAGCAGGAGCCCCTCGACGTCGTGCACCCTGCGAGCGTACGGGCGCGAAGCTCGGGGTGCCGACCGGGCGCGCGACGTTGCTGGCGCGGGATGGCGGCCGGAGCCCGGGGGTGCCCGGGGGTGCCCGGGACCCCGTGCTACACTTCGCGCCGTTGATCCCGCCCCAGCGCGGGATCCGCCTCGCGTGGGGATGTAGCTCAGCTGGGAGAGCACCGCGTTCGCATCGCGGGGGTCAGGGGTTCGAGTCCCCTCATCTCCACCACCCTCCCCGGGTCACCAGGCGAGCAGCCTCGTCCGGCTCCGCGGCGAGCGGCCCCCGGTCACCAGGCGAGCAGCCTCGTCCGCCTCCGCGGAACACGTCTCGCCTGCCGCCGGGGAAGGCCGGCCGTGACCGGCCCGGGATGCCCGGGGATGTCAGCCGTTCGACGTCGGTGGCTGCGTTCCGGCAGGGGCGGGCGTGGCGCCGGGGGACTTGTCCTTGCCGCCCCGGTCCAGCTTGAATCCGCCCCAGCCCCGCTTCAATTCGCCCCAGCCGCGGAGCTTCTCGCCCGCGGCCGCCTGGACCGCCGAGGCCGTGAACGAGCCGTCGTCGTTGCGGACGCCCTCGGCGACGAGCCACATGGCGACCTTCACGTCCGCCAGCTTCGCGCCCTCGACACCCGCCACCCAGCAGGTCGTCGTCGAGGTGACCTTGAGGCTCGTCGTGGTGCCCCTCCCGTCGGCGACGGTGATCGTCGTGGCGCTCGTCGCGGTCACCGTGCCGGCGATGCGCGCCGCCTTGAGCGTGACAGAGGTCGCGGTGAGCGTGCCATCGGCGGCCTTCGTCCCGGACGCCGTCGCCTGCATGCCGACCTTGAGGGCCGACTTGTCGGCGCCGCTCTTGCCGAGCCGGTAGGCCGTGGTCGAGGTGAGATTCACGCTCATCTTCGTCCCGTCACGCAGTGCCAGGGTGATGCTCGACGACGTGACGTCGGTGATCAGACCGGCGACCTTCGGCAGGATCACCTTGATCGCCGTCACCGTGAACGTGCCGTCCGCCTGGCGCTCCTGGCCGAGCATGATCTCGTCACCGACCGCGAGGTCGCCGAGCGCGATCGTCGCGCCGTCGCGCCAGATCGTGGCGCCGGTCGCGTCGATCGATCGCGTCCACCCGTCGTCGGTCACGAGGGCAAGCGTCGAGCCGTCGACCTTCGAGATCGTGATGTGGCCGAACCGCATGCCCCTGCCGCGGAAGTCGCCGTGGGAGGGGGCGTTCGTGCCGCCGCGGCCCGCAGGGGCGACCCATCCGGCGTCGACGACGCCCGGGTCCTGGTCGACGGCCGGGACGCCGGCAGGTGCTGCCGCCGGGGCGCCCGCGTCCGGCGCGGACCCCCGGATGCCGCCGGCGAGGACGAAGGTCGTCACGAGCGCGACGGCCGCGACCGCCGTCAGCGCCGCAGCAAGTGGCCGGCGGGAGCGGCGCGCCGGGGGCGGGGTGCCGGTGTCGTCGATCATCGGAGCCATCCTTTCGCTCGGCCGAGCGCTGGCCGCGGGCCGCGTCCTCCGTCAGAAGGTGCTCAGGACCAGCATGCCATCTGCGCCGGCCGCTGTCCCCCGATCGGCCTGGATTCGGCCGAACCACGTCGGTCTTGAGGTGCCGGCGCGCACCATCAGCGAACCGCGGCGTGGAGCTCCGCCGAGTGCGCGCGCAGCCAGCGCCGGTGGGCCGCGTGGTCCGGGACCCGCGTGGCGACGAGGTCCCAGAAGTCCGGGCCGTGCCCGAACACCCGCAGATGACAGAGCTCGTGGACGACCACGGTCTCCAGGACGGCCGGCGGAGCGAGGACGAGGCGCCAGGCCAGCATGACCCTCCCCTGCCGCGACGCGCTCCCCCAGCGACTTCGCGTGTCACGCACGGCGACGGCCGTCGGCGTCACCCGGAGCGGACCGGCGTGGCGGGCGATCGCGGCCTCGACTGCCTCCCGGGCGCGCACCCGGAGCCAGGCCTCCAGCACGCCGGGCAGCGGACGGCGCTCGGCGGCCGCGAGGGTCACGAGCAGGACGTCCTCCTCGTCGTCACCGATCCGCTCGACGTGGGAGCGGCGCCTGTGCGAGGTGCCGGCCACAACGCGGATCCGATGGGGCTGGCCGCGATAGAGCAGCACGCTCCCGTCACGGACGCCGCCGGCAGCCTCAAGGCGCTCCGCGGTGGCGGCCTGGCGAGCGAGATGGCGGCGAATCCAGGGCTCCCGCTCGGCGAGGAACGGCTCGGCGAGGGACCGCGCGGCCGACTCCCCGATGCGAACGTCGGGGACCGTGGCAATGACGCCGCGCCGCGGATCGAGCGTCACTCGCAGGCGGCGTGCCCGCGACGAGCGGCGAAGCGTGTAGGGCAGGTCGCCCTCACGGAGGCGGGCAACCGCCGGGGACTCGACGAACGCGGCCGATCGCGCCACGCGGTGGTCAGCCGCGCCGGAGCAACCGGCCGGGCCGTGCGCCGGTCTCGACGCCGTCCCGGACCGCGACGACGCCATTCACGATGACGGCGTCGATGCCCGTCGGGTGGAGGGCGGGCGTCTCGTAGGTCGCGCGGTCGGCGACCGTGGCAGGGTCGAAGACGACGAGGTCGGCGAAGGCCCCCTCGCGGACGACGCCGCGGTCGCGCAGGCCGAGGCGCGCCGCCGGCACCGACGTCAGCTTCGCGACGGCCGCCTCGAGGGCGATCACGCCACGCTCGCGCACATAGTGACCGAGGACGCGCGGCACGCTCCCGTAGGTGCGCGGGTGGGGGACGCCGGCGTCGAGGACCGGGTGGCCCGGCCGGCGCCCCTCGGCGTCGGTGCAGATCGCGATCCACGGGACGGCCATGATCGTCTCCACGTCGGCTTCGTCCATGCAGTGGACCGTGATCCAGCTGTCGAGGCGGTCGGCGGACAGAATGTCGCAGGCGATGTCCGCCGGGTCCGCGTCGCGCTCCCGGCCGAGGTCGGCGAGCGACCGGCCGGCCCAGTCGGGGTGGGCGCGCGACTCGGCCAGCACGATCGCGTCCCAGCCCGGGTCGGCGGCCACGTTCTCCCAGCCGGAGACGCCCCCGGCGATCTCATCCTTGATGCGGCGCCGCACCTCCCAGTCCCCGAGGGCCGCCACCGTCTCGTCGACCGGCAGCGCGAGGAGGGCAGGCGGGATCACGCACTGGAGCGTGGTCGCCGCCGCGGTGTAGGGGTACTGGTCGGCGGCCACATCGAGGCCCTCGGCGCGGGCCCGCTCCAACACGGCGACCGCCTCCGCCGCGCGGCCCCACACGGCCTTCGCGCCTGCCTTGAGGTGGCTGACCTGGAGGCGCGCCCCCTCCCCAGCCAGGCGGATCGTCGTGAGTGCCTCGTCGAGCGCTTCGAAGAGATGCGCCGATTCGTTGCGCATGTGCGTCGCGTAGAGCGCACCGCGGCGGGCCGCGACGGCGACGAGGGCGGCAACCTCGTCCGGCCGCGCGTGGATCCCCGGGGCGTAGATGAGGCCGGAGGAGAGCCCGAAGGCCCCGGCATCGAGGGCCTCCTCGAGATGGCGCGCCATCTCGCGCGCCTGGGCCGGGGATGGCGGCGCGTCCGTCGAGCCCAGCACGGCGCCCCGGAGCGTGCCCTGGCCCACCAGGAACGCGACGTTCGGCCCGAGCGGCTCCGCCGCGACGACGGCGAGGTACTCGGCAAACGTCGTCCATGAAGGGCGAAGGCCGGCCCCCGCCATCGAGAGCTCGACCGCCTCGCGGCCCATCTCGGTGACCGGCGCAACGCTGGTGCCGCAGTTGCCGGACAGCTGCGTCGTGAAGCCCTGGGCAAGATGGCTGACGAGGGCACTGTCGACGAGCACCGACGCGTCGGAGTGACCGTGCGGGTCGACGAATCCCGGGGCGACGATCCGACCGCTCGCGTCGACGACGGTCGCGACCCCTCCCGGGTCGATGGCAGCGAGGTCGCCGATGGCCAGGATCCGGTCGCCGAGCAGCGCGACGTCCGCCGGTCGGCCCGACGCGCCCGTCCCGTCGACGAGGGTGCCGCCGCGGATCAGCAGGTCGAACGCCATGGGTGGATGGTCGCACAGGCCGAGCCACCTGCGTCTCGGGACCGCCACCGCAGCCCCGGCCGGGGGGGGGCGGCGCGATCGGCCGAGACGTCGGTCGTGAGGCTCTCCCGGGCGCCGTCGCCGCGGTCCCCTGCGGGGTCGCGCCCGGGCCTTGAGGGCCGCTACCGGCTCTCGGTCATCCGGCCTGCGGCTCCGGCGACGGTTCCGGCTGGGGCGCCAGCGTCGCCGGGGACCCCGGGCGGACGATCACGGAGCGCAGCTCCTCGCCGTTGCGGATCTGGTGCAGGCAGATCTCGATGGAGGACTCGAGGGAGCGGGCGACCTCTTCCTTGCCGAAGGTCATCGTCCTGCCCGCCTTCCGGTCCATCTCGCTCATGAGCCCGGCCAGCCACTCGAAGTGCCCGTAGAGAGACGGGAGTCCCTCGGTCTCGCGCCAGAAGCGCACGGTCGGGGCCAGCCACGGCCACCAGGCTCGGATCTCGGATGAGAGGTACTGGTGAACGAGGTTTCTGCTGACGTCCTTCTTCCGGACCATGTAGCCGACGCGCTGCCAGAAGTCGCCGATGTCGTGCCAGGCCACGGGCAGGCACGTCGGTTCGCAGTTCTCGCGGATGGCGAGAAGGGTCGCGAGCACGCTCCGGGCCATCCCCTCGGAGTCCCACTCCTTCTTCAGCGACGCCAGGTGCTCGATCGCCTCCGCGCTGGTCTGCAGCCGGAGCTGCCGGTAGATGGCAGTGAACGAGACCGTGAGGGCAACGCCGCCGAGCGCCGTCCAGAACCACTCCGATCCTGGCCCGATCAGGGCCATCCCGTCGGTGTTGATGATCTGCATGCCGTCCCTCCTCCTGGTGTCTGGGCAATCGCGCGACGGTAGGGCATCGGGTGAGCGGGCACAAGGGGGACGACCGCGCCACTGCCCGGCGGCTCCGCGGGCCGCCGTCCCGGATCCACGCGGCGCCGCCGCAGCCGCAGCGCCGGGGCCGCTCGTTCCCTTCCGCACCAGAGTACGGTATCGGCGAGGCAGGACCGGATCTGAAGGAGACATGATGGGAACGCAGTACATCCTCTCCGACCCCAACATGAGTGACGGCACGCATCCCGAGGTCATCGAGGCGATCATGGATCAGCTTCGGAACCGCGAGGGGATGAAGCTGATCGGCTACGAGCCCGACCCCGACTTCGATCGGCTGCCGGCCGAGATCCTGGGTCGCCCCGACGTGATGCGGGACGCGATCCTGGACATGGCCGGCAAGGCCTACGAGCTGATCGACATGGAGAAGCAGCACGGCCGCCATCCCCGTGTCGGTGCAGTGGATACGATCGAGGTCTACCCGGCGAAAGGCATCACGATCGACGAGGTCAGGGATTTCTGCGAGGACCTCGGGCAGGAGCTGCACAGGCGCTACGACGTGCCCATCTACTTCACCGGCACGAACGCCCGGCGCCCGGAGAACTCCGGCCTGACCTTCATCCGCAAGGGGAACTACGAGGGCCTCAAGGAGGCCGTCCTGGTCGACCCGGCTCGCGCGCCCGACATCGGCCCGGCGAGGCTGCATCCGACGGCGGGGGCGACGATCGTCGGCGCCCTCGAGCAGCACGACGCCTACTTCAACGTGGTTCTCGACACGGAGGATCTCGAGGTCGCGAAGCTCTGTGCCCGGGCCATCCGCAACCGGACCGGCGGGTTCACCAACATCCAGGGCACGATCGGCCTTCCCCAGACCCACCGCCGGACGGGAAAGAAGGTGGTCGAGGTCTCGATCGAGATCTCGAACCCGCTCGACACCCCGATCCACCGGGTCTTCAACCTGGTGCGCGACGAGGCCGCCCGCTTCGGGGTGAACGTCCTGGCCGGCCAGATCTGCGGCGTGGTCAACGCCGAGGTTCTCGTCAAGACGGCCGAGTGGTACCTGAAGCTCGAGGCGATCAACGGACCCTGGGACTACAAGACCCAGATCCTCGAGAACCACATCATGGAGCTCGACTGACCAACCGGCGGCGCGACCGCGCTCCCCACTGACGGGGCGGCCGTCGCGGGTCCGGGTGGGCGCCTCGCCGTGGCACTGCGAACCGGCGATCTCCTGGTGTTCGATGGACCGGGGGGGAGCAGCGCATCGTTCCTGATCGCCGGTGACGGTCCCGGAGGCGTCACCTGGATCGGCTGGACCCGCGACGGGCGGCTCGTGGCGGCTCACGGGACCGCCATCCTGCTCGTCGAGCCCGCGACGGGGCGGGCCACGTCGCGAGCGCTCCCATCCCGGGTCGTCCCCTACTCCGCGCGCCTTGACGCCGTCCAGCTGCTCACCTGGACGGACGACGTCCGGGTGCTGGCGCTCCAATCGGACCCGGCGACATTCTCGTCGACGATCGGCACGCTGGACGTGGCTGCCAACGTGCCGACGTTCCAGCCGGGACTGCCAGCGGCCTTCCAGGCCACGACCGGGCTGGAGCCCCGCATCGCGGCGGACGGGTCGCAGCCCGGCACGGGGTGCGAGGACGAGCGCCCGGTTGGGGGCTGCGCCGGGCTGTACCCCTGGATCTCGGACGGGAGCGCGACCGATGACACCTGGTACGTCGCCACGCCGGCGGACGCCGTCACGGATGCTGTGCGCACGGCCGATGGTCGCGGCCTCCTGGTGGTCGTCCGGGCCACCGAAGCCGAGGGTGGTCGGCTCGTCGCGGCCAACGCGCCGGGTTCGTGGCGCGACGCAATCGCCTTCGACGCGCCCGCCTACAGCCCACGGGATGGATCTCCCTCGTACATCGTCGGCGTCGCGCCCGCAGGGCGCTCGGTTGCGCTCCGGGCGCCAGGCGGCCTCGTCGTCGGCGACCTGTTCACGGGCGAGGCGACGACCCTCCCGGCCGGCGCGAGCTTCGTCGGCTGGCCGAGCTCGCCCGAGGTGGCAACCGAAACCCTCCCGACCGTCCCTGCCTGCGCCTCCCCGTTGACCGACGAGGCCGCCGCAATCTCCCTCGGCAATGCGGCACAGCCATCGGGGAGCGTCGGCTCGACGGGCGCCGCGCGGGACGACGCCGGGCCGATGCGGGTTCGGAGGAGGCCGTGGCGGGCCCTGGGGTACGGCACTTCGGCTATACTCCGCCATCGGACGGATGGGGCTATAGCTCAGCTGGAAGAGCGTCTGAATGGCATTCAGAAGGTCCGGGGTTCGAGTCCCCGTAGCTCCACCAGCCCCTGACCGCCGCCGCCGAACCGACCCCTCGCCTCAGCGGCGAGGGGTCGCGTCGTACCTGAGGCCATCGTGACCAGCGACCGGACCCGGATCGAGCGCTACGACCCCTCCACCATCGAGCCGCGCTGGCAGGCGCGGTGGGCGGAGCTCGGCCGCCACCGGACGGACCTCCACGACGAGACGCGGCCGCCGTACTACCTGCTGACGATGTACGACTACCCGTCGGGCAACCTGCACGTCGGCCACTGGTACGTGAAGACGCCCACGGATGCACTCGGCCGATACCGGCGGATGCAGGGCCACAACGTCTTCTTCCCGGTGGGCTTCGACGCCTTCGGGCTCCCGGCGGAGAACGCGGCGATCAAGAACAGGATCCACCCGGCGGAATGGACGTACCGGAACATCGACGTCATGCGCCGCCAGCTGCGAAGCATGGGTGCCGCGTTCGACTGGGACGCCGAGGTCGTGACCTGCGATCCGACCTACTACCGCTGGAACCAGTGGCTCTTCCTGCGCTTCCTGGAGGCCGGCCTGGCCTATCGCGCGACCTCGCCCGTCGACTGGTGCCCGAACGACGGGACGCTGGCCCGCGAGCAGGTCGAGGGCGCCGACCGGCGCTGCTGGCGCTGCGGCGCGAAGGTCGAGAAGCGCGACCTGGCCCAGTGGTACCTGCGGATCACGAAGTACGCGGACGAGCTGCTCGACTTCACGGGGATCGACTGGCCGGAGCCCGTCCGGGTCATGCAGACGAACTGGATCGGCCGCAGCGAGGGCGCCGAGGTCGTCTTTCGCAGCGCGCCGGACAGCCACCTCGAGGGCGACGACGAGATCCGCGTCTTCACGACGCGCCCCGACACGCTCTTCGGCGCGACGTTCATGGTCCTGGCGCCGGAGCACCCGCTCGTCGAGAAGCTGACGTCGCACGGCCAGCGCGAGGTCGTCGCCGCCTACGTCGAGCAGGCCGGGCGCGAGACGGAGATCGAGCGCCTCAACACGGAGCGCGACAAGACCGGCGTCCCCCTCGGCGCCGACGCCATCAACCCCGTCAACGGCGAGCGGATCCCGATCTGGATCGCCGACTACGTCCTGTCCGGTTACGGGACGGGCGCGATCATGGCGGTCCCCGCCCACGACGAGCGCGACTTCGCCTTTGCGACCCAGTTCGGCCTTGGGATTCGCGAGGTGATCCGGCCCTCGGCGACCTACGGTGAGCAGGCCGGACTGGAAGCGGCTTACGTCTCGAAGACGGACGACGACGTCCTCGTCAACTCGGGCCGCTACAACGGGATGGCCGCGCCGGACGCGAGCCGGGCGATCACGGCCGACCTCGAGGCGCGCGGCGAGGGGACGGCGGCCGTCAGCTACCGGATCCGGGACTGGCTCGTCAGCCGCCAGCGCTACTGGGGCACGCCGATCCCGGTCGTCTACTGCGACGCTTGCGGGATCGTGCCGGTCCCCGACGCGCAGCTGCCGGTCCTCCTGCCGGAGACAGTCGACTACCACGGCTCCGGCGAGAACCCCCTGAAGCGCGACCCGGCGTTCCTGGACGTCGCGTGCCCCCGCTGCGGCGGCGAGGCCCGCCGCGAAACCGACACGATGGACACCTTCATGGACTCGTCGTGGTACTGGTTCCGCTACGTCTCGCCCGGCAAGGAGGACGGGGCGGTGGACCGGGCGATGCTCGATCGCTGGACGCCCGTCCACCAGTACACCGGCGGCGCCGAGCACGCCGTCATGCACCTCCTGTACAGCCGCTTCTTCACGAAGGCGATGGCCGACTGCGGCCTCGTGGGCCACCGCGAGCCGTTCCTTCGCCTCTTCAACCAGGGCCAGGTCCTGGGCGCCGATGGCGAGCGCATGAGCAAGTCCCGGGGCAACGTGGAGGACCCCGACGCGCTCGTCGCCCAGTACGGGGCCGACACCGTGCGCCTCTTCCTCATGTTCATGGGGCCCTGGGATCAGGGCGGCCCGTGGAGCCCGACCGGGATCGGCGGTGTGGCCCGTTTCCTCACCCGAGCCTGGACGCTCGCCCTGGACCCGCACGGCCGCGAGCCGAGCGACGCCGACGCCGGGCGACTCCCCGCCGGCGAGGACGCCGCGGCGGCTGCGAAGACGATCCGCGCCGAAGCCCACCGAACGCTCGCCGCGGTGACGGTCGACTACGAGGGGTTCCGCTTCAACACGATGGTGGCGAAGCTCATGGAGCTGGTGAACGTTCTGTACCGCTACCGGGGGACAGAGGTGGCCGGCGGGACGGCGTGGGACGAAGCGGTCCGGCTCCTGCTCCTCATGCTCGCGCCGGCCGCGCCGCACGTCTCCGAGGAGCTGTGGGCGCGACGGCTCGTCGCAGCGCAGGCTCCGTGGAGCTCCATCCATGCCGAGCGCTGGCCGGAGGTCGACACCGCGGCAGCCGCGGTCGAGACGCGCGAGCTCCCCGTTCAGATCAACGGCAAGGTCCGGGACCGGATCGAGGTGGCCGTGGGCCTCTCGGAGGCGGAGGTCGAGGCCCTCGTCCTCGGTCGCCCGAAGGTGCAGGCGGCGCTCGGCGGGAAGGCCCCCGACCGGATCATCCACGCCGGCGGTGGGCGGCTGGTCAACATCGTCGTCCGGGGTTAGCGCGAGCGAGTCCCGAGGTCGGGCGGCCACACGATCGCGCGGCCCTGCCGGGAGCGACGCGGCTGATCAGGTGGGCCGATCACCACGGGGCACCATGAGCGTGGATACGCGGCCAACCCGTCGCTTCGTCACGAATCGGAGCACGAGAGGGCTCGGCCTGATCAGCCCAGCCGGTCAACCGCGCTCGTGGGCGCGCCGGGGCCCCCGATCGAGCGCAGCCGACCCGGAGGCGCGGGCAGGTCCCGCGATCGCGGACGAGTGCCGCCAACCCTGCGCAGCTCCCGGGCGGCGCCCTCGGCCGAGCGCCGGGGACGCAGGCCGCCCTCGGCCGGGGTTGCCGCGTATCGTTCGGCCGGCGCGAATGCCGCCGCGGGCGTTCAGGCCAGTCGCATCTCCGCGTGGACGAACTGGGCGTCGGCACCGGGGACGATCGCGAACCCGACCTTCTCTGCGGTGCGCTGCATCCCCAGGTTGTCGGCCCGCATGTCGGCCCCGAGCGTCACGACGCCCTCCGCACGCGCCACGTCCACGAGCCGGCGGAGCAGCTCCGTCCCGACGCCCTTCCCCTGGCGCTGGTCGGTGACGAGCACCGCGAACTGTGCATCGTCGGTCCCGAACGTCCGCGACAGGCGGCCCACGCCCACGATCCGCGGGCGCTCCGGGTCAGGGTGCTCACACTCGGCGACGAGCGCCATCTCCCGCCCGTAGTCGGCGAAGCAGATCCGGATCAGCCGCTCGTGCGTGGTCCGCTCGTCGAATCCGAGCCTCCGCAGGTAGCGCTGGAAGACCGTCTCCTCCGAGAGCGAGCGATGGAACTCCACCATCAGGGGCTCGTCCTCGGGGCGGATCGGGCGGATCGTGAGCTCTTCGCCGTCGGGGCAGGTCCATGCGCTGACGTACTCGCGCGGGTACGGGCGAATGGCAAGGGGCGGGGCATCCGCCACCTCGAGCGCGGGGTCGTGCAGAACGACCCGGGCGTCGAGGGCGATGAGTCGCTCCGGAGACGCCAGGAGCGGGTTGATGTCGAGCTCGGCGATCAGCGGCTGCTCGGCGACGAGCTGGCTGAAGCGGACGAGGAGCTGCTCCAGCTCATTCAGGTCCACGCCGAGCCGACCACGAACTCCCTTGAGCGCCGCGTAGATCCTGGTGTTCTCCATCATGCGGCGGGCCAGCGTCGTGTTGAGCGGTGGAAGCCCGAGGGCCCGGTCCCTGAAGACCTCGACGAGCTGGCCGCCCATCCCGAAGAGGAGAACCGGCCCGAACTGCGGATCGATGGAGCTGCCGATGATCAGCTCGTACCCGCTCCAGTTCACCATCGGCTGGACCGTGACGCCCTCGAAGTGCTGGGCGCCCTTGTGCTCGGTGACCGAGGCCTGGATGAGCTCGTAGGCATGCCGGACCCCGTCGGCATCCTTGAGGTTCAGCTGGACCCCGCCGACGTCGGTCTTGTGGGTGATCGTGTGGGAGTAGAGCTTGACGACGACCGGGTACCCGATCCGGTCGGCAGCGGCCACGGCCTCGTCCGGCGTCGGGGCCACGACGGTCTCGGTGATCGGAATCCCGTACGCCGCGAGGAGGTCCTTCGACTCGTCCTCGGTGAGCAGCGTGCGGCCCTCGGCTCGGGCGCGGGCGATGAGCCCGTCGGCGCGCACTCGGTCCACCGGGTGCTCCTCGTCGGACGGGAGGACCGGCGTCTCGTAGATCTGGCGCAGGTTGCTGGAGAGCTGCCAGGTGAAGTTGAAGACCTTCACCGCCTCGTCCGGGTAGTCGAACGTGGGAACCCCCGCCTCGCGCAGGATCGCGGCTCCCGCGGTCACGTCCATCCCGCCCATCCAGCTGGCCAGCACGGGCTTGCCTTCGATGTGGGCGAAGGGGACGAGCTCCCGCGCGGTGGCCGTCGGATCGGTCATCGCCTGGGGCGTCAGGACGACCAGGAGGGCGTCACTCCCCTCGTCGCGGGCAGCCACCTCGAGAGCCCGCGCATAGCGCTCGGGGGTCGCGTCGCCGATGATGTCGATCGGGTTGTTGTGGCTCCAGGGACCCGGAAGGAACGAGTTGAGCTCTTCCATCGTCGCCGGGGAGACCTCGCTCAGCTCCCCGCCGCCGGTGATGAGGGCGTCGGTCGCGAGGACGCCCGGGCCGCCGGCGTTGGTCACGATCGTGAGCCGGTTCCCGCGCGGTCGCGGCTGCATCGAGAGCACCTCGACGACGTCGAAGATCTCGGAGATCTCGTTGACCCGCAGCACGCCGACCCGCCGGAACGCCGCCGCGAGGACCTCGTCCGACCCGGTCAGTGAACCGGTATGAGAGGCCGCTGCCTTCGCCGCCTGGGCCGTCCGGCCCGGCTTGATGACGATGATGGGCTTCGTCAGGGCCACCTCGCGGGCCGCCGACAGGAAGGCGCGCGCGTCCCCGATCGTCTCCATGTAGATGACGATGCTCTCGGTCGCAGGGTCGTTGCCGAAGTAGGTGATGACGTCGCCCCACCCGACGTCGAGCATCGAGCCGAGCGAGACGACCGCGCTGAAGCCGACCTTCTCGAGCTTGCTCCAGTCGAGGACGGCGGTCAGGAGGGCACCGCTCTGGCTGACGAAGCCAACACTGCCGGATGCCGAGATCCCCGCCGCGAACGTGGCGTTGAGGCCGGTCGGCGGGCGCATCACGCCCAGGCAGTTCGGTCCGATGACTCGCATCCTGTTCGCCCGCGCCGTGGAGAGGATCTGGCGCTCGAGCTCCGCGCCCGCCGGGCCGACCTCCTTGAAGCCGGCCGAGATGATCACGACGGACTTGACGCCGGCCGCGGCGCACTCCTCCACCGTGGCCGGGATCGTCGGCGCGGGTGTCGCGATCACGACGAGCTCGGGGGGCTCGGGCAGCGCCGCCAGGCTGGGGTACGCGCGCACGCCGAGGATGCTCGAGCGCTTCTGGTTGACCGGGTAGACGGTCCCCCCGAACGGGCTGCTGACGAGGTTCCAGAAGACGGTCCGCCCGACGCTCCCCTCCTTCTCGGTCGCGCCGATGACGGCCACCGAGGCGGGCGCGAAGAAGCTCTCCAGCGGGTTGCGGGTGACGCCGAGAACGTCCGCGGTGCGGTCGCGGAGCGTGGGGGGCGTGGTCGGCTCGCCCTTGGCGAGACTGCCGGCCTCACGGGCGGCGGCGGAGTCGGGCACGGGATCGGGCTCCTTGGAGCGGCGGGCGCCGGACGGCGGCTGCTGGATCGC
Source organism: uncultured Chloroflexia bacterium (assembly GCA_963698595.1). GTDB lineage: Bacteria > Chloroflexota > Limnocylindria > Limnocylindrales > CSP1-4 > CTSoil-043. The sequence continues at coordinate 305,770 of CAVORL010000005.1, read as the reverse complement.
GGCAGGTGACGTCAGCGTGCCACGGACGCCCGTTGACCACGCAGGGCCGACCCTCCTCGATCCGGGGGCCGGGTGTCCGGCGATGGCGTACCCTCGTGGCATCGGCTCGCGGCACACTCCCGCCGCGCAGGCGGTTGCCGGAGGTACCCACGGCCGAGGTGAAGGGAGCACGATGGGCAACGAAGAGGTGGCACCCGAGACGAAGGGTGTCACGGTGAAGGCCCTTGCCACGGTTGACCTTGGCCCCGAGATCGAGGGCCTGAGTCGGCGCCAGCTTCGAATGCGGATGGTGACGATCGAGCCCGGAGGCGTCTTTGGCCCGCTTCACGACCACATCGGCAGACCGGGCACCGTGTACATCCTGCAGGGAACGATCACCGACCATCGAAACGGGGTCGCCACGGACTATGGGCCGGGAGTGGGCTGGCCCGAGGATCACACCACGATCCACTGGCTCGAGAACAGGGGAACGATCCCGGCGGTGGAGATCTCGGTCGACATCGTCGGGCAACGTGAACTGCGCCGACGCGTGGACACCTTGCCTTCCATCACGGTCGACCTTCCTGATCACGCGGAGCGTGAGAGTTGAGCGAAGTCAAGATCGGCGCCCTGTGCTGGAACCAGTACACGGACTGGCCGAGCCTCCTCCAGGCGGGCATCCGGGCGGACGAACTGGGTTTTGACTCGCTTTGGACCTGGGACCACCTCTATCCGATCGTCGGGGATTCCCACGGCCCGAACTTCGAGGGTTGGCTCACGATCACGGCCTGGGCCCAGGCGACGAGGCACGTCCGGCTCGGGCTGATGGTCGGAGCCAACACGTTTCGCAACCCGGCACTCGTGGCGAAGATGGCGACCACGCTCGACCACATCAGTGGCGGCCGGGCGATCCTCGGCATCGGGGGCGCCTGGTTCGAGGAAGAGCACGACGCCTTCGGGCTGGAGTTCGGCTCCGGCTTCCCCGAGCGTCTGCGCTGGCTCGGCGAGGCGCTCCCGATCATGCGCGGCATGCTCGACGGTACCGACCCGACCGCGAGCGGGCCGCGCTACACGGCGCGCGCGACGCGCAACCTGCCGGCGCCGGTCCAGGCGCACCTTCCCATCTGCGTCGGCGGCGGCGGCGAGAAGGTCACCCTGCGGCTCGTCGCGCAGTACGCGGACATGAACAACGTGGGGGGCGGCATCGAGACGGTGCGGCGCAAGGAGCAGATTCTCCTCGAGCACTGCGCCGCGGTGGGCCGCGATCCCGCCGAGATCGAGCGGACGACGGGAGTCGGCACGGTCTTCATCCGCGACGACCGGGCGGAGGCCGAGCGTCTCTTCCGCGCCGCGTTCGACCGTAACCGGGTGGCCCGCCACTGGGAGGATCAGCCGGTGGGAACGCCCGAGGACGTGGCGGAGATGCTCGCGCCGTACGTGGTGCTTGGCTACCGACATCTCATCGCGGGCGTGCCCGCCACGTACGACGAGGAGTCCATGACGCGCTTCGTCACCGAAGTGAAGCCGATGCTGGAACGGATGGGCTGATGGGCGCGCCGGGGGCGGCCGCCGCCTCGTGGGGTCCCGGCCGGCTGGACCTGTTCGAGATTGCCGACGGCGGGTCGCTGCGCCACCGGGCGTGGCTCGACGGGAGCGCGACGACGGGGGCGGACACGGGACTTGCCGCGGTCGCGGCACTCCCTCATCCAGCGTGACACGCAGGTCACGCAGGCGCGGTCCAGCACGAGCGCCTCGATGTCGGTCGAGCGGCCCGCCGCGACCGAATAAGCGACCGATGAGCTCGGATCGGTAGGCTCCGCCCGACGTCCGACGCGTCGGTTGTGCCCCCGACGCGCCGGGCGTCCCCTCTCCCGCCCATGCGCCCGCCGGGGAGTCCAGCGTGGAGCGACCGTATGCCTGGCGTGCCCTCGAGGACGCGCCCGATGGAACGACGTCCGACGTGGCGCCCTCGTTGCCCGGAAGGGGCGGCCGTACGGCCAGGGAAGCGCCGCGCGCCTGGCTTGGCCTGGCGGGTGCCGGGATGGCCGTCGTCGCGGCGGCGCTCGTCGTCCTGGGTGGCTCCACGGCTCCCGCCTTCGTTCTGCCCGGCGGGGACCCACAGGCCCCGGCCGCTGGTCAGCTCGTCGCGGGCGGGGACGAGGCGGGCGGCCCGGCGCCCGGCACGGTCACATCGTCCGTGCCCGAGCTCGTCGTCGACGTCGCCGGCGCGGTGGGCCGGCCGGGGGTCTACCGGCTGCCGGCCGGCGCTCGCGTGGGCGACGCGATCACCGCCGCAGGCGGCTACGGACCCCGCGTCGACGCGGCGGCCGCGGGATTCCTGAACCTGGCGGCTCCGGTCCACGACGGCGACCAGGTGCGGGTTCCCTCGCGGGACGATCCAGCGTCTCCGCCCCCGGCCCCGAGCGCGGGGAGCGGATCCCCGGGCGGCGCCGGGACGGGACGCCCGCTCAACCTGAACACGGCCTCGACCTCGGAGCTCGACACGCTGCCCGGGATCGGCCCGGTCACCGTCGCGAAGATCATCGCGGCACGCGAGGAGGCGCCATTCGGGACGGTTGAGGAGCTGAGGGCCAGAGGGATCGTCGGCGAGGCCACGTTCGGCAAGATCCGGGAGCTCGTCACGGTCGGCCCGTGATCCCGGTCGGGGCCCGTGTCGGGATCGGCGCTCTCGGGACCGCCCTCGTCGCCGGAGGCGGCGTGCCCGTCGCCTGCGTCCTCCTCGGGCTGGCTGCGGCAGCCGGCGTGCTCGGGCTCCGCGCGGCCCGGGGCCGGCCGGGCGTGTCGGGAGGCGTCGCGTTCATCGTCGGGGCCTGGCTGGTGGTTGGGCGCCTCGCGCTCGGTCCCGGATCGGGGGACTCGCATCCGGCGCTCCCCGCGGGTGACGGTCCGTGGCCCGCGCGTGTCACGACGGTCGGGACGCCCTTCGAGGGTTCGCAACGGCTGACGGTCACGCTCGACGAACCGGCGGGTGTCGTCCTTGCCGTGACGGCGCCGCGCTATCCCGTCGTGGAGCCTGCCGACCGGATACGGGTCACGGGCCGGCCCCGGCTGCCGCCGGAGGGCGGCTATGGCGACTACCTTCGCCGGACGGGCGTCACGGGCACCCTGCGGACGCGCACGCTGGAGCGCCTCGGGCGGGACGACGACCCGCCGGCCCTGCTCGAGCGCACCCGTCGCGCGGCCGGCGACGCCCTGGCGCGGGCGCTGCCGGAGCCCGCCGCGGGCCTGGCCGCGGGGATCCTCGTCGGCCTCCGGGATCGCGTCGATCGCGACCTCGCGGCCGCCTTCACCGCGACTGGGCTGTCGCACGTCGTCGCGATCTCCGGCTGGAACATCGCACTCGTGGCCGGGCTCGTCGGGGCACTCCTGGCGGGGAGGTCCCGGCGAACGCGGTCCGTCTGGATCGTCGTGGCCATCTTCTCGTACACGCTGCTGGCCGGCGCTTCCGCATCCGTCGTCCGCGCGGCGGCCATGGCCGGCGTTGCGCTCCTCGCGCGCGAGACCGGTCGGCCCGGGACGGCTGCCGCCGCGCTCGGCTGGGCCGTCGCCGTCCTCGTCGTGGCGGCTCCCCAGTGCGCCACCGACGTGGGGCTTCAACTCTCAGCCGCGGCGACCGCCGGCCTCGTCGCATGGGCGTCGCCGATCGGTGGGTTCCTCGGCCATCGTGCCCCGTGGCTCCCGGGCTGGATCCGAGACGGCCTCGGCGTGTCGCTCGCCGCCCAGGCCGCAACACTCCCGATCGTCCTCCTCGCCTTCGGCCGCGTGGCCCCGTTGTCCCCGGTCCTCAACCTGGCGGTCGTCCCGTTGGTGCCGGCGGCAATGGCTGCCGGAGCGCTCGCGCTCGCGGGCGGCAGCGTGGCGGGCCTCGGAGGACCGGGCCTCGTGGCCGTCGTCGCCGGCCTCCCGGGCGCGATGATCCTGGGCCTGCTCGTCGGTGTCGTCGAGGCAGCGGCAAGGCTGCCGCTTGCAAACGTCACGCTCGACCCGCCGGCGGGAGCGCTGCTGGCGGCCGTGACGATCGTCGGCCTGGCGGTCGCCAGCGCACGACGCCGCGTAGCCGCCGTGCTCGGCAGGCCGCAGGCCTCACGGCGCCCGAGACCGGGGGCCGTGGCCCCGACCGGCGACGCCGCTCACGGCCGGGTGAGCGAAGCCAACACATCCGCGCCAGGCGGGAACAGCCGGTCGAAGCTCGTGCGCGGAGGAGCCGCGATTGGCCTGGTCGCCGCTGCCGTCCTCGTCGTCGCGGGAGCGACGAGGCCGGACGGGCGCGCCCACGTGGTGGCCCTGGATGTCGGACAGGGGGACGCCATCCTCGTCACGGGGCCGACCGGGGGCCGCCTCCTCGTCGACGGCGGACCGGATCCGGATCGGCTCCTCGTCGCCCTCGACGGCCGGCTCCCGCCGTGGGATCGCCGGATCGATCTCGTGGTCGCGACCCATCCCCACGAGGATCACGTCGCCGGGCTGGCCCTCCTCCTCGGGCGCTACCGGGTCGGCCAGGTCGCCCAGCCGGGGATGCCCGGGACCGGTCCGGGCTACGCGGCGCTGGTGGCGGCACTCGGAGCGCAGGGTCGGATCGCCCACCGGCTCGTCGCCGGCGATGCCTTCGTCCTCGACGGCATCCACGTCGACGTTCTCGCGCCGGCGGCCGGCCGGGTGTCCGCCGTGGCGTCCGACGACGGGTCCGAGGTCAACGACAGCTCGATCGTCCTGCTGGGGACGTTCGGGGACCGGCGCTTCCTCCTGACGGGCGACGCCGAGGCGGCTGTCGAGCAGGAGCTCGTCGCCGGCGGGCTCCCCCGCGTCGACGTCCTGAAGGCCGGCCACCACGGCAGCCGGACCTCCACGACGCCCGAGCTCGTGGACGCAGCCCGCCCGCAGGTCGCGCTCGTCTCGGTGGGAGCGGACAACGACTACGGGCACCCCGCGCCCGAGGTCGTGGCCCGCCTCGCCCGCGGGGGTGCCGTCGTTCTGCGGACCGACCTCGTCGGGACGATCGACGTCGCGCTGGGGGCCGCCGGCATCGAAGTCCGGACCGAGCGGGCGGCTCCCGCTCCGCCGTCGGCAGCCCGCGCCCGGGTCGAACCGGCTCTCGAGCCGGGCACCGTCGACGCGTTGATTGCCCGGGCGGGAGGTTCGGTCGCACGGCTCTGGCGCCGTGCGCCTGCAGGTCCCGGCCCGTCGGGCGCTCTCCCGTATCATCGGCAGGATGCCCGTTCCGTCGCGCGTGGCCGCCGCCGCCCTCCTTCTCGAGCTCGATCCGCGTCCCTGGCACCTCCGCCACTCACGCGCCGTCGCGGAGATCGCCGGGTGGCTGGCCGCCCGATGCTCAACCCGCGGGATCTCCGTCGACCGGGCGCTGGTCGAGGCAGCCGCGCTCCTCCACGACGCCGACAAGGCGCTCCCGCCGGACGACCCCGCCGCCGCCCTCGCGCATGGTGACGGCTCGGCGGCGTGGCTGACCGCGCGGGGCTGCGGCGAGCTGGCGCCTGCCGTAGCGAGCCATCCCGTGACCCGCCTTATCGGCGACGGCACGGACGCCTGGCTCGTCCAAGCGGCCCCGGAAGAGCTCCTCGTCGCGTACGCCGACAAGCGGGCCGGCCAGCGCCTGGAGACGATGGACGCGCGCTTCACGGGCTGGCGCCGGCGGTACCCCGACGGCTGGGGCGACCGCGAGGAGCGGGCCGCGCGAGCCCGGGCCGACGTGCTCGAGCGCGACGTGTGCGCGCTGGCCGGCGTGGCTCCCGGCGACGTGCGGCGCCTGCGCTGGACGGGACCGGCGCTGCGCGCAGCTCGCGCCGCGACGGCGGGTGCGGCCCGATGACCCGGCCCGCCCTCGGCTACTACTGGGGAGACGACGAGTACGGGCTCGAGGCGGCCGCCGTCACCCTGGGGGCGGGGGCAGCGGGGACCGGCGACGAGCCGCCCGTCCCGTGGAGGACGGCGGGATCCGCCACCCGCGCCGCCGAGGTCGCTGAACGCGTCGCGACGGGAACGCTCTTCGGCGGCGGCACACTCGTCATCATCGAGGACCCCGGCCCGCTCGTCCGGTCGAAGGCCGACCGGGAGGCGCTCCTGGCCGCGATCGCCGCGCTGGCGCCCGGCAATGCCCTCGCCTTCCTCGAGCCCGTCGATGGATCGGCGCGGCGGACGAAGTCGCTCGAGGACCTTGCCGGCGCGGTCGCCGCGGCCGGCGGCGAGGTCCGCCATGTCCCCGCGCCCCGCGAGGGCGGCATGGCCCGCTGGGTTGAGCAGCGCGCGGCCGAGCGAGGAATCACCCTCGAGAGGGGGGCGGCAGACGCCCTCGCTCGCAAGGTGGGCGCCTTCGTGCGGGAGGGCGACGTCGATCGGCGACGGCAGGGCAGGCTGGCCGTCGCCGAGCTGGAGAAGCTCGCCGTCTTCCGGCTCGACGCTCCGGTGCGGACGGCGGACGTCGAAGCCCTCGTCGCCGACGCCATCCCCGGGTCGGCCTGGGCGTTCCTCGACGCGGTGGGGGCGCGAAAGGCTCGCGACGCGGCGGAGCTCCTCGACCGGCTCCTCGAGACGACGCCCGAGCCGGTCCTGGTCGCCATCCTCCACCGCCGCGTGCGGGAGGTGCTCCAGGTCGCGGATCACCGTGAGCGAGGGGACACGCTGCAGGCCACCGCTCGGGCCCTGAAGCTGAAGGAGTTCCCCGCGCGCAAGCTGTGGGAGCAAGGACACGCCTGGCGCCAGGACGAGCTCAGCGGAGCGCTGGAGGGGCTGCTGGAGCTCGACGCGACCCTGAAGGGCGAGCGTGGGTCCGACGCCGGGCGACGGAGGCTCGCGTTCGTGCTCTGGCTCGCCGAGCACGTGGCACGAGCCTGAGCGCAACCGGGCGGCGAAGCAACCGGCGCCCGCCTGCGTCAGTCGGCGGCGGCCTCGCGGAGCTCCCTCAGTCGGCGCTCGACCAGGCCTGCTCCTGCAGCACGAGATCGGACTCGATCGCGAAGACGCAGCGGGCCCGGCCGAGGTGGAGCACCTCGATCAGCTCCGGGTCGAGGTAGAGCTGGTGGCAGTCTTCGCAGAGAGCGCCCGGGATCGCGAAGCAGAGGCGTTCGTCGAGGTCGTGGAGACGGAACGTCGCGTCGAAGCGCGAGACAACCAGGCGACGGGAGCACTCGGGGCATCGATCGCGGAGGCTCGCCATCGGATCCAGGGACCTCGAACTGCGGGGCCGATCTCGTCGGCCACCTGCCCGGGATTGTCGACGCGCGCGGGCACCCCGGGCGATGGGTCGCAGGTACCGTCCGGGCGCGGCGGTCGTCCTCCGCCCCGACCACCCGACCGGGCTACTGGACGCGAAGGACGGTCTTCGCCTCGGCCCAGAGTCGCTCGAGGGCGTAGAACTCGCGCTCCGGTGGCGCGAAGACGTGGACGATCACGGACCCGACGTCGAGGAGGATCCAGTGCGACACGGCCTCGCCCTCGCGGGCCAGGATCCGGGTTCCCTCGGTCTTGATGCCCTCGACGATCCCGTCCGCGATCGCGTCGAGCTGGCGCTCGGAGCCGCCCGAGCACAGGACGAGGTAGTCGGCAACGGTCGTGAGCGGCGCGACGTCGAGGAGAACGATGTCGGCGGCCTTCTTGTCCTCCGCGAGCTCCACGATCTGCCGGGCGAGGTCGAGCGGTACGCGGCCCGTCGCGGGCGGGGGCGTCGTCCGGGCCGGCAGGCCGGCGCGCGGCGATGCTTCGGCCGGGGCCGGAACCGGAGAAGCGGCCCTCTCGTCGTGAGATGGGACCTCGGGATCGGGGCGGTCGGGCTTGGCGTCGGACGACATGGGCCTCCTTCAGGCTCGGGGCGGCATCGGCTCGGACGCCACGTCGGCAGTGTAGAGCGCATGCTCGGCGATGAACGCTGCGACAGCGTCGGGGACGAGGTAGCGGATGGACCTGCCGGATCGGACCCGGCTGCGGATCTCAGTGGACGAGATGGCGAGGCGGGGTCGGTCGAGGGCCGCGAACCGGTCGGCGCCAACGCCGAAGCGGGCGCGAACGGCGCCGATCGCCGCGACCGGGTCCAGCCCCGGGACATCGCCCGGCGCCACCGCCCGGGGCACGACGCAGAAGCGGGCGAGCGCGAGGACCTGTGCGGGCTCCTGCCACGTCGCGAGCCCGCCGAGAGCCTCCGCCGACAGGACGAACCAGGGGTCGCGGATGCCGCCCGCGCTCAGGCTGGCCAGCGTGTCGACCGTGTAGCTGGGACCCTGGCGCTCCACCTCGCGAGCATCGGCGGCGAAGGACGGGTTGCCTGCGATCGCGTGCCCGACCATGGCCAGCCGAAGTGGCCCTGGCGTCACCTCGCGCGCGTCCTTCTGCCAGGGGCGGCCCGCCGGGACGAAGAGGACGCGCTCCAGGCCGAGCGCCTCGCGGGCTTCCTCCGCGATGGTGAGGTGTCCCAGGTGCGGCGGGTCGAACGTGCCGCCCAGGATTCCCACGGGATTCGCGGCCCCTGCGGAGCCGCGCTCTGCACTCACCGTGCGTCGTCCTCCCAGGCGGCGGCCCCCCACTCGAACTCCGTGCGCCCGATCCTGACAGTGTCGCCGGGCGTGACCCCGGCCCGGCGCAGGGCCTCGTCGATGCCGAGCCGGGCGAGCGCTCGCTGGAAGCGCTCTGCGGACTCCTCGACGTCGAAGTTGGTCTGGGCCGCGATCCGCTCGATGCGCCGGCCGATAACGACGAACAAATCGCCGTCCCGCCCGAGGGTGAAGGCGTCGCCGTCCGCTTCGAGCCGGTGGACGACGACGCCTCCCGGCTCCGGGTCGGCCGCGAGGCCGGCTGCATCGGGCAGGAGGTCGGCGAGGACCTCGCGCAGGACGTCGAGCCCGGCGCCCGTCCCGGCGGCGACCGCCAGGCACGGAACGCCCTCCGCCCGACGGGCCGCCGCAAAGGCGGGCCACGCATCCTGCGCGCCCGGCAGGTCGGTCTTGTTGAACGCGACGACGAGAGGCTTCTCGAGGAGCGCCGGGTCGTGGAGCCGCAGCTCCTCGCGGATCACGCCGTAGCCCCACTCGGGGTCGCGCCCGGCGCCGTCGACCACGTGGACGAGGACCCGCGTTCGCTCCACGTGACTCAGGAATGCGTGCCCGAGGCCGGCGCCGGATGCCGCGCCCTCGATCAGCCCAGGGACGTCGGCGATCGTGGGGCGGCGGTCCTCCGCGTCACCGAGGTCCATGACCCCGAGGTTCGGCTCGAGGGTCGTGAACTCGTACGCTGCGATCTTCGGCCGCGCCGCGGTGAGCGCCGCGAGGAGCGTGGACTTCCCTGCGTTCGGCAGTCCGACGAGGCCGATGTCGGCGATCAGGCGCAGCTCGAGACGGAGCCAGCGCTCCTCTCCCGGCTCGCCCTTCTGAGCGTGCATCGGCGTCTGGTGCGTCGCAGTCGCGAAGTGGACGTTGCCGAGCCCGCCGCGTCCGCCGCGCGCGAGCGTGGCCTCCTGCCCGACCGCGACGAAGTCCGCCAGGAGCTCGCCGGTGGCGTCGTCGAGGACGCCGGTCCCGGGTGGCACCCCCAGCACCGAGTCCCGGCCCGCCTTGCCGTGGCGCTTGGCGCCCGTCCCGCGTCCTCCCGGCTCGGCCCGGAAGTGGTGCTTGTAGCGGAAGTCGCGGAGCGTGGTCAGCCCCGGGTCGACCCGCAGGACGATGCTCCCGCCGCGGCCGCCGTCGCCTCCGTCGGGCCCGCCCCGCGGGACATGCGCCTCACGCCGGAAGGTTGCTGCCCCGTCACCGCCGTCGCCGGCACGGACCCAGATCTTGACGCGGTCGAGGAACATCGTGCTGATTGTCGCACGGCCGCCGTCAATGCCCTCGCGGCGCCCGTCGGAAACGGCGGGCGTGCGGGCGGAGGCGGATCGGCTACAGGTACGCCAGCGGGTTGACGCGGGTGCCCCCGCCCCAGATCGGGCCGCGCCAGACCTCGAAGTGGAGGTGCGGCCCCGTTGCCCAGCCGGTGGCCCCGATGCGCCCGATGAACGAACCCCGCCCGACGTGGGCGCCCGCCGAGACGGCAACCGACGAGAGGTGGTTGTAGGTCGTGTAGATGCCGCTGCCGTGCGCGATCCAGATCTGGTAGCCGCCGCCATTGCTCTTCCAGCCGGCGAAGGTGACCGTCCCCGCGGCGGCGGCCTTCACGCCGGTCCCGGTGTCGGCGGCGATGTCGATCGCCGGATGGCCGGAGCTGTAGTACTGGCTGAGATACCCGCCGGCGACCGGCCATGCGAACGCTCCGCCGCTGTACTGGGCCGGCGAGCCGGTCGACGTCCCCGACGCAGTGGGCCGACTGACCGTGGCTACGCGCACGGCCGGGCGTGCCGTCGGCTTCGGCGTCGGGATCGGGTCGCCCTGAGCACCCGGGACGATGAGCACCTGGCCGATCACGAGCGTCTCGTCGGTCAGGCCGTTGATCTTGACGATGCGCGCGGGCTCGACCTTGTTGGCCGCAGCGACCGCCGCCAGCGTCTCGCCCTGCTTCACCGTGACGACGAGACCGTTGATCGGCGGGATCACGAGAACCTGGCCGATCTTGAGGTCGTCCTTCGACTTGAGCTTGTTCGCCCACCAGATCGTCATCATCTTGACGCCGTGACGGCTGGCGATGCCGGTGAGGGTGTCCCCGGACCGGACCTTGTAGTGACGAAGCTGGTCGCTTCCATCCTCGACGTTCGTATCGACGACGACGGGCTTGAGGAGCGTTCCGTCTGCGAGGAACTGGCCCGTGACGTTGGGCGCACCGACCGTCGCAGCCTGGCCCAGGGCAACCTGCCCTGCGGACTCGTCGAGGCCGATCCGGTGCGGACGGTCGCCGGGGCCGGTCCCATCGTTCGGACCGAGAGCGGCGGACAAGGGTCCGGACTCGCCGCCAACGACGAGGCGCGGGGAGTCGCCGGACCCCGCCGTGCCACCCGTGGCGCCGCTGGCAAGGCTGGGCACGGCCGTGATCGAGGCGACGAGGAGGAAGGCCGCCACGAGGATCGGGACAAGGCGCTCGGGCGACTCGAAGCGGCGCAGCAGGGCCACGGGAGTGCGGGCGGGTCGCGCGGCCGGGATGCCGGGGACGCGGCGCGGGCGCTCGGACACGCCGCGGAACGCGGCGTCGGCGCGACGGACAAGTCCCAGACCGGGACGTTGCGGGGATGCGACCTGGGGACCCGGGTCGGACGCGTCGCGGCGCGCTCTGGAGCGCAGCCCGCGCACGGCGACCGGTAGGTTCAGCAATCGGTTCTCCTGGGAGGGCGGCTGAGCACGAGGGTGCCGTGCTGGGACGGATGCCGCCCGGTGGACGCGGTATTGAGCTGGGGTCTCGATACGCGTTCTTGCCCGTCCGTTTCCCGGTCGGACGATGTCCGGACGTTAGCAGAGCGCCGGCATTCAGGCAACGAGGCCGCCCGCACGAGGGCGGGTCCGGGCGGCCCGTAATGGGGGGCCGAATGGCCCGCCGGGGTCGGCCGCGACCGTCCCCGGGATCCCTACCCGGTCGTGGCCTCGGCGCTCTTCTGCAGCGAGGCGAGGAACATCGCGTTGTTGTCGGTCTTGGCGAGCCGGTTGAGGAGCAGCTCGATCCCCTCGTTGGTCCCGACCGCCGACAGCATGCGGCGCATGGTCCAGACCATCTTGAGGACGGGCTCTTCCAGGAGCAGCTCCTCGCGCCGGGTGCCGGAGCGCTGGACGTCGATCGCGGGGAAGATCCGCTTCTCGGCGAGCTTGCGGTCGAGAATCAGCTCGCTGTTGCCGGTCCCCTTGAACTCCTCGTAGATGACGTCGTCCATGCGCGAGCCCGTGTCGACAAGGCACGTGGCGATGATCGTGAGGCTGCCGCCCTCCTCGATCTTCCGCGCAGCACCGAAGAAACGCTTCGGCGGATACAGCGCGATCGGGTCGATGCCGCCCGAGAGGGTCCGGCCGGACGGCGGCAGGGCCAGGTTGTACGCGCGCGCGAGCCGGGTGACCGAGTCGAGCAGGATCACGACGTCGCGGCCTGTCTCGACCTGGCGCTTGGCGATCTCGAGGGCCATCTCGGCGACGTGGGTATGGTTCTCGGTCGGCTCGTCGAAGGTCGAGCTGATCACCTCGCCCTTGACCGAGCGGCGCATGTCGGTGACCTCCTCGGGCCGCTCGCCGATCAGGGCGACCATCAGGAGGATGTCGGGGTAGTTCGCGGTGATGCCGTTGGCGATGTTCTTGAGGAGCATCGTCTTGCCGGCCTTCGGCGGGCTCACGATGAGCGCACGCTGGCCCTTCCCGATCGGGTTGACGATGTTGACCAGCCGCTGGCTGAGGTTCTTGGGGTCCGACTCCAGGTTGAGCAGCTCGATCGGGTGGATCGGCGTGAGGTCGGCAAAGTGGGGCCGGCGGCGGGCGGTGTCGGGGTCGACGCCGTTGACCGTGTCGACGCGGAGCATGCCCCAGTACTTCTCGCCCTCGCGCGGGGCCCGGACCGTGCCGCCGACGCGGTCGCCGATGCGGAGACCGAAGCGGCGGACCTGGCTTGAGCTGACGTACACGTCGTCCGGGCCGGGCATCAGCCCGTGGCGACGAAGGAACCCGTAGCCCTCGTCCACGACGTCGAGGATCCCGGTGGCGTAGGACTGGCCGAGACGCTCGGACTGACGCTGAAGGATCGCGTCGACGAGGTCGTCGCGACGCTCGACGTCCTCGGTCTCGACCTCGAGCTCCGCAGCCGTGGCGCGCAGCTCGGCGGGGCTCATGTCGCGGAGCTCGGCCGCCCCGATCTCGGGCCCCTCCTCCGCAGCGCCGTTCAGCTCTTCGTAGTCGGGCATGCCGAGCGGGCGCTGGCCCTGCGGACGGCGGCGGGGACGGCGGTTGCGGCTGCGCTGGGGGTCGGGTCCGTTCGGCATGGAGGTAGGGGTCACCTGCGGGGGCGTGGCGCTCGGCGCCGGGGGATGGAACGCATGGGCGCGGAATCGGGCCGCGGCCGCAGTGCGTGGGATGCCCGGAGGATACGCGCGCCGCGGGACGGCGTCAACGGCTGAGTGTGAAGACCGTCACGTGCCCGCGACGACAGCCAGCGGTGGACGCCGCGCCGCAACGAGCGCCTCCGGCTCCGCGGGCCCGCAGGACAGGCGGAGCCGGGCTCCGCCTCCGCACGGCGCGAACCGACCGGCCGCTGCTACTTCCTGGCGGCGCCCTCGGCGCTTGCCTTCGCCCAGTCGGCCTTGAACTGCTCGATCCCGCGATCCGTGAGCGGATGGTGGACCATCTGCCGCAGCACCTTGAAGGGAATCGTGGCGATGTGCGCGCCGGCAAGCGCTGCGTCGGTCACGTGGCGGGGGTGCCGGACGGACGCGGTGATGATCTCCGCGTCGTAGTCGTGGAGGCTGATGATGTCCGCAAGCTCGCGGATCACGGTCATCCCGTCCTCGTTGACGTCGTCGAGCCGGCCGACGAAGGGCGACAGGAGCGACGCTCCGGCCTTCGCCGCGAGGAGGCCCTGGTTTGCCGAGAAGACCAGGGTGCAGTTCGTCTTGATCCCCTCCTCGGCCATCTTGCTGATGGCCTCGAGGCCGTTCTCCGACATCGCGACCTTCACCACGATGTTCGGGGCCAGGGCGGCGAAATGGCGCCCCTCCGTGAGCATCCCTTCGACGTCGTCGGCCACGACCTCGGCGCTGACCGGCCCCGAGGTGAGCCGGGAGATCTGGCGCAGCACGTCGTCGTAGGACCCGCCAACCTTGGCAAAGAGGGTGGGATTCGTCGTCACGCCGTCGATGACGCCCCAGCGAACGCCGGTGCGGATCTCGTCGATGTCGGCAGTGTCAAGGAAGAGCTTCATCGGGGCCTCCGGGGGGCTCAGGCAGGGATGTCCCGGGATTGTACGCGGCCTCGCCCGGGACCTGGCGCGGCGGCTGCAACCGGGGCGTCTCCGTCAGGCCGGCTCGACCTCCGGGGCGAGGACCTCCGGATTCGGGTCGTCGGCGTCTCCCCGGCCGGGACCAGGGACGTCCAAGACGCCGGTCCCGGGGATGACACTCGGCGCTGGCCGCCCGGCCCGGGGCCGCAGGACCGGCTCGCGGCCGGCGCGGAGGGCAACCGCCGTCGCGATGAAGCCGTCGAAGAGGGGGTGCGGCCGTTCCGGGCGGCTCTTGAACTCGGGGTGGAACTGGCTGGCGACGAACCAGGGGTGATCCTGCAGCTCCACGATCTCGACGAGCCGCCCATCCGGCGACTGGCCCGACAGGATCATCCCCGCGGCCTCGAGCGTCGGGCGGTAGCGATTGTTGACCTCGAAGCGGTGGCGGTGCCGCTCGTAGACGACCTCGTCGCCGTAGACCGCGTGGGCCTTCGATCCCGGAGTCAGGCGGGCCGGGTAGAGGCCGAGGCGCATCGTGCCGCCTTTCTCCTCGAGGCCCCGCTGGTCCGGCATGAAGTCGATGACCGGGTGCTCCGTGAACATGTCGAACTCGGTCGAGTTGACGTCCCGCGAGCCGGTCACGTCGCGGGCGAACTCGATGACCGCGCACTGGAGGCCCAGGCAGAGGCCCAGGTACGGGACCCGCCGGTCTCGCGCCCACCGCGCGGCCACGACCTTGCCCTCGATCCCGCGATGTCCGAACCCGCCCGGGACGAGCACGCCCGCCACCCCCGCGAGCTCGCGCTCGACGCTCTCGTCACTCAACGTCTCGGAGCTCACCCAGCGGACCTGCACGTCGACGTCGTTGGCCCACCCGGCGTGCTTGAGCGACTCGGTGACGGAGAGGTATGCATCAGGGAGCTCGATGTACTTGCCGACGAGGGCGATCTCCAGCTCCGGCTTGCGGCGCTTGATCCGTTCCACGAGGTCGCGCCAGCTGGCCAGATCCGGGGCGTCGGCGATGCCGGCGAGGCCCAGGTCGCGTACGAGGAGGTCGCCCAGGCCGGCCTCCTCGAACATGAGGGGCACCTCGTAGATCGTGGCGGCGGTCTCGGCCGGGATGACCGCCTCGGGCGCGACGTCGGTGAAGAGGGCGATCTTCTCGCGGATCTCGTCGCTCACCGGGTGGTCGGAGCGCAGGATGATGACGTCCGGCTGGATTCCGATGCCCCGCAGCTCCTTGACGGAGTGTTGGGTCGGCTTCGTCTTGAGCTCGCCCGTCGCCTGCAGCGCCGGCAGCAGCGTGACGTGGACGTAGACGACGTTCTCGCGTCCCACGTCCTTGCGCATCTGGCGGATCGCCTCGAGGAACGGCAGGCTCTCGATGTCGCCGACCGTGCCGCCCACCTCGACGATCACGACGTCGGCACCGCCGTCGCGGCTGACGCGCTGGATCCGCTCCTTGATCTCGTTCGTGATGTGGGGGATCACCTGGACGGTGCCGCCGAGGTAGTCGCCGCGGCGCTCTTTGGCGATGACGGCCTGGTAGATACGGCCGGTGGTCACGTTGGAGAGCTGGGAGAGGTTCTCGTCGATGAACCGCTCGTAGTGCCCCAGGTCCAGGTCGGTCTCGGCGCCGTCGTCCGTGACGAAGACCTCGCCGTGCTGGTACGGCGACATCGTCCCCGGGTCGACGTTGATGTACGGGTCGAGCTTCAGGACGGAGACGGAGACGGAGCGGGACTTGAGCAGACGCCCGATGCTGGCGGCGGTGATGCCTTTGCCGAGCGAGGAGGTGACGCCTCCGGTCACAAAGACATACTTCGCCATGGGCCGCGGTCCTCCGGGGGTTTTTCCGATGCTACCGAATCCGGGAGATCGCCGCCAGGACGGCGGTCACGTCCGCGGGTTGAGGCTCGAGGCAGGCCGTGACGAAGGAGCCCTCGGCGGCCTTCGCGTTGGCCTACGCTGTCGGCAGTTCGGCCGCGACACGTCCGCCCCGGAGGGGCTCGAGCGGTGGCTGACCAGGGAGGACAGGTGATGGCGATCGAGCTGCGTCCGAGCGTCGGGTTCGTCGGCCTCGGGATCATGGGCAAGCCGATGGCCCGCAACCTGCTCCGGGCGGGCCACGAGCTGGTCGTGATGGACGTCCTGCCGGGGCCGGTCGCCGAGCTGGTGGCAGAGGGCGCGACGGCAGCCGCGACGCCGCGGGAGGTCGCCGCGGCGACTGACGTGCTGATCACGATGCTCCCCGACTCCCAGGAGGTCGAGGCGGTCTATCTGGGTCCCGACGGGGCCCTCGCCGCGGCGCGCCCGGGGTGGCTCGCGATCGACATGAGCTCGATCTCGCCCCGCGTGGCACGCGAGCTGACCGCCAACGCCGAGGGAGCGGGCGCCGAGATGGTGGACGCGCCGGTGAGCGGTGGCGACAAGGGCGCGATCGACGGGACCCTCTCGATCATGGTGGGCGGGAGCGAGGCCGCGTTCGCACGGGCGTTCCCCGTCCTCCAGGCACTGGGTTCGACGATCGTCCACGTGGGACGCTCGGGCAGTGGCCAGGTCGCGAAGGTGTGCAACCAGGTCGCGGTGGCCGTGGTCATCGAGGCAGTCTCGGAGGCCCTCGTCCTCGGAGCCAAGGCGGGCGTCGATCCCGCCCGGATCGTCGATGTCCTCCAGGGCGGCCTGGCGGCCACCAAGGTTCTCGAGCTGCGTGGGGACAACATGCTCCGCGGCCAGTACGAGCCGGGATTCCGGGTCAACCTCCACCTCAAGGACCTGAAGAACGCCCTCGAGCTCGCCCGCGAGGCGGGCGTCGATCTGCCGGCCGCCAGGCAGGTCGAGGAGCTGATGCAGCGCATGCGGACCGAGGGGAGGGGCGACTACGACCACTCGGGGCTGGTGACAGTGCTGGAGGACATGGCAGGCGTGCGGGTCTGCGACGTCGTCGGGAAGCACTCGAGCGAGGCGGCGGGCTAGCCGGGCGCCTGATCACCCAGCGCCGGGACGTCGAGCGCGACCGGAACCGCCCGCCCCGCCCCCCAGCGCTCCGGGCCGCAGATGAAGTCGGGTGCCACCGGCCGGTGGGTCGCCCGCCATGCTGCGAGGTCGGCCGCCGTGGCGGGGAGCCGCCCGTCGCCGAGGGCTGCCCGGAGCCAGGCCTCGATCTCCCCGAAGCGATCCCAGGGATGGAACCGACGCCCCGTGGCGCGACCCCAGGCGAGCAGCGCGTCCTTGGCCCACACGATGTCGGCGTGATGGGCGGCGTAGCGGTCGCTCTGACCGTCCCCGACGAACACGACGACCCTTCCGCCTGCACCGTGCGCGCGGACCCGCTCGCGCTTGCACGTGCCGCACACGAAGCACGCAGGGTGGCCGTACGGGAACGTCATCTCCCCGGACCCGTCCACGTCGTTCTCGTTCGTCGCGATCGCGAGATCCCCCAGGGCGGGATCCAGCCGAATGAGGTTCGAGGCGACGTAGAACCCGAGCCCGTCGCTCACGATCTCGATCGCGGCGCCCGCCGCCCGAACGGCCTCCACGAACGCGGGGAACGTCTCGTCCTGGGGGATCGACGCAGCGACGGATCGGAGCAGTTCCCCGTCCCGCGGCAGGACCTCCATGTTCCAGGGGGTCAGCTCGCGCGAGCCGGCACGGCCCGCGTCATAGTCGGCGTCCCTGGCCATGACGACCGCCTGGTCCACGAGAGCATGCTCCGCCAGTAGCACGTCGCCCACGTCGCGCCGCGAGACCGTGCCGTCGTAGTCGACGAGGACGCTGATCGGGGCGCCGGGCGGCAGGATGGGTACGAGACGCGCGCGACTCACGGACAGCTCATGCCCCCTGCAGCGGTGCCGGTCGCGGATACTGAAACGGAAACGGCCCCGGTCGCCGTCGGCGGCGCCGGGGCCGTGGTCGCGTCGATGAGGGTCAGACGCCTTCCTGCTCGAGCTCGAGGGCTTCCTCGTCGCTCTCCTCGGTCAGCTTGAGCCAGATGAACAGTCCGGCGAGCACCACGAGTGGGATGACGATCGCAGCCGCAAGGAGGATCCCCAGGATGGTCGCCACGGTCTTGAGGGCCTTCATGGCCTGCCTCCTTCTGGGTTGAGCGCCTACTGCCGGAGCCGCGGCGCCTCGGAGATGAGCCTCTCGATGTCGTCCTTCGTGAACTCCGCCAGGCTGTGATGTGAGCCGGCCGGTCCCACCTTGTGGAGCCGGACCACGAACGCCCCATCCTGCTCGAAGAAGAAGACGTCGTGCGGACGTTCGTCGTCGATCCACTTCCCGATGATCCGAAGGGACTTCTCATAGTAGCCCGCGCGGGACCAGGCGGCCGCCAAGCCCCCCAGCAGCGGTGCCGCCTTCGGCGACCTCGGTCGCCGTGGCGGCCTCGGCGCCCCGCCGCGCGACGGCCTCGTCCATGAAGCGGGCGATGTCCTCGTCGAGGAAGGTGAGGGTCTCCTTCACCTGGTGGCCCACCGCCTCGGACCAGGTCCCGGTGTCTCCGCCCTGGATCACCAGACCCTGCACGATGAACCCGTCCGGTGCCTCGACAAGCAGGACGTCCTTCATCCCGCGCTGGTCCAGGAACGCCCCGATCGAACGCAGGACCTCCTCGAAGTCCTGGCGCGGGCTTCCCTCGTAGATCCGCATCAACGCCTCCCCGGCCCGCCCCCTCGCGGGACGATGTCCTGCCTCAGCTGCCGGTTGTCTGGTCGATCAGGCCCCGCTCGCGCGCCATTCGCTCGAAGACGCGGAAGACTGTCCAGCTAGCGAGTGTAAGCACGACGGTGGACGCGCACAAGGCGAGGATGACCGCCACATCCGTGAATCCGGCAAGGACCCCGGGCGTGGGGACCCCGAGGAGCGCCCGCCGGACCCCCTCCAACCACCACGTCATGGGGAGCGCGAGCGCCACCGGCTGGAGGGCCGCCGGGAGGACATCGGGCGGGAAGATCGCGCCCGAGAGCAGGTAGAGGCCGCCGGCGATCGCCTCCGGGTAGCTCCATGCCTCGCGCCGGATCGTGAGGCACAGCCCGGCGACAGCCAGGCCGAGGGCGATGACCGCGGCAAGACCGATCGTCATGGCGGGGACGAGGAGGCGCCACTCGATCGCCGCGACGTCGATCCGGACGCCGAGAAAGAGGACCCCCACGAGCAGCGTGACGAGGAACCCGGCGGTCGCAGCCCCGAGCTGGGCCGATGCCCGGCCGACCAGGAACGGCAGGAAGCGGACGGACGAGAGGACGACGTACTTGAGCATGCGGTAGCGCTCGCGGTCATCCAGGATGGCCCACACGAAGCCGGACATCCCGCCCCCCACGAAGGTCCAGCAGGCGCTCCCGACGACGAGGAACCCGAGATAGTCGGGGCGGCTGCCGCCCGAGACGATCCACACGATCGCCACGAGGACGAGAGCGGCCCCGACGGGACGGGCCACGGAGTAGATCGCGAACAGGAACGGGTCAGTCCAGTTCGACTCGATCTGCCAGCCGAGGCGAACGCCGGTCGCGAAGGATCGCCACGCACCGGTCCCTTCGCGCCCGACCCGGTCGTCACCCGGCGTGCCGGGCCGGTGGCCGTGCGGGTCGAGGGGATGCGCGGTCATCGGTCGCCGCTCACTGCCAGCGGGCGATGAGGCGCCCCTCTGCGCGCGCCCTGCGCTCGAAGTAGGACAGCGCCAGGCGGGCCAGGCCGATGAAGACCGCCGACATGACGACGAGGATCGCCGCCTCGGCGGCCGGCGGCAGGACGCCGATGTCCGGCACCTGGCTGAACGTCAGCTGGCGGATCGCGTCCAACCCCACGGCAAGCGGGAGGACGCCGATGGCGAGGCCGGCGAGCGGGCCCAGGACCTTCACCGGGGCGTACATCCCGCCCAGGAAGTACACCGGCTCCTGGAAGAGGTTGGCCAGGTGCCACGCTTCGCGCCCCCAGAACAGGAAGAGGCTCGCCATGAGCATCCCCAGCCCGTAGAGCGCCACCATTGTGAGCATGAAGACGGCGCCCAGGAGCAGCCACTCGTCGATCGCGTACTGGACCTCGAAGAGGACGGACCCGACGACGACGATGACGAGCGCCCGCGTCGCCGTCATGTAGAGGCCGCCCACGGCCATCCCGACGAGGATGCTCATGAGGCTGACGGGCGCGGTGAAGTAGATCTCGAGGTTGCCCTCGCCCCGGTCCCAGTACAGCTGCGCACCCATCGACCACAGGACGTTGAGCCAGAAGGCGGTCATTGCCCCGCCCAGGACCGCGAAGCCGATGTACGCCTCGGGCGCCTGGAGGGCGCGGTAGACGAGGACGAAGGCGCAGGTCGAGAGGAAGGGCAGGGCGATCTCGAAGAAGACCCACGACTTCTCGCGGGAGCTGCCTCGCAGTCGCGGGTAGGCGCGCCCGAAGATGCTGCGCAGGTTGGTCGTCGCGACCTGCCGGAAGCTCCAGGCGGCGGCTTCCCGCGGGCCCGCCGCGGAAGTGTGGGCTCGGGACCCCTCCGGCGCACTCGGGCCGGGCGGCCGGGCGGCTCCGAGGGCGCTCATCGGGCCTCCACCGGCGGACCGGATGCCGTGTCCGCTTCGTCGAGGCCGCGCCCAACGAGCTCGACGAAGACGTCCTCCAGGGTGGGCTCGGACTTCGCGAGGCTGCGCAGGCTGGCACCGGCCGCCGCGAGCGCGGTGACGACCCCGGCCAGCGCGCCGTCGTCCGCCAGCGCCAGGCTCACCTTCATGCCATCCGCCGAGCCGTCGCCCGGTTCGACTGCGCCGAGGGCGGCCGAGACGACGCCGGGGACCCGGGCAAGAGCCTCCGCGCCACCGGGAAGATGGTCCACCTCGATCCGGAAGAGCGACTCCTTCTGGACCTGCCGTTTCAGCTCGGCCGGTGTGCCGAGCGCGAGGATTCGCCCCCGATCGACGATCGCGACCCGGTCGCACAGCTCGTCGGCCTCGGCCATGTAGTGCGTGGTCAGAAGCGCCGTCCGCCCCGGGACGGCCGTCCGCCAGGTCTGGAACTGCGTCCGGGTGGCGCGGGCGGCGGCAACGTCGAGGCCGAGCGTCGGCTCGTCGAGGAAGAGGATCCACGGGTCGTTGACGAGGCCGCGGGCAAGATTGAGCTTCTGGCGCTGGCCCGTGGACAGGGAGCTGACCCGCTGCAGGCGCTGCTCGCCGAGGCCGACGAGCTCGATCAGCTCGTCCGTGCGCCTCCAGCCCTCGCGGGTGCCCAGGCCGTAGAACTGGCTGAACATCCAGAGCTGCTCGCGCACGGTCAGGATCCCGTAGCCGGATTGCTCGCCCCCCGCCACCATGTTCATGACGCGCCGGATCCGGGACGTCTCCGTGACGACGTCGAAGCCGGCCACACGGGCCGTCCCGGACGTCGGCAGGAGCAGGGTCGTCAGGATCTTGATGAGGGTGGTCTTCCCGGCGCCGTTGGGCCCGAGCAGGCCGAAGAGCTCCCCGGCGGGTACCTCGAGGTCCACGCCGTCGAGCGCGGTGACGGGGTCCGGCTTCGCCTTGTAGACCCGGCGCAACGCGTGCGCCTCGATGGCGAAGCCGGGCGGCGGGTTGGTCATCGGCCGCGCGAGAGGGCCGCGGCGAGGCGGCCGGCGACGCGGGCGTCGTTGATGATGAGGGCGGTGTTGGCGCGAACGGACCCGCCGTCCGTCAGGTCGGCGACCCGCCGGAGGACCCACGGCGTGAGGGCCGGCCCGCGCACGCCGGCCGCCTCCGCCTCCGCCGTGGCCCGTGCGATCGCGGCCGCCGCGTCGGCTCGCGGCAGCTCGTTCTCCTCCGGGACGGGGACGCATACGAGGATGCCCCCGCCCGGCAGGGCCAGGTGGGCGGCTACCACCACGACGGCGGCAGCCTCGTCGGGCACGGCCTGCGGTGCCGGGATGCCGGAGCTCCGCGAGAAGAAGCCGGGCAGCTCGTCGGTTCCGACGGCGACGACCGGGACCCCGCGGCTCTCGAGCACCTCGAGCGTGGCCCTCACGTCGAGGATCGCCTTCGGCCCGGCACACACGACGGCGATCGGCGTCCGCGCCAGCTCGTCGAGGTCGACCGAAACGTCGAGGCTCGGCGGGCGAACCCGGTTGTCGGGCCCGGCCGAAGGCTGGAACGCACCCTGGTGCACTCCCCCGATCCCGCCGGTCGCGAAGACGCGGATACCCGCGGCGTGGGCGGCCATCATCGTGGCGGAGACGGTCGTGGCTCCCCATCCGCCGGACGCGAGGGCAGCGGCCAGCGTCGGCCGCGCGACCTTGCGCACGCCATCGCTCGTCGCGAGGGCGCGGAGTGACGCCTCGTCGAGGCCGACGAGAAGCCGCCCGTCGCGGACGGCGACGGTGGCGGGGACCGCGCCGCTCTCCCGGACGCCTGCTTCGGCGGCCTGGGCGACCTCCATGCTCTGCGGATACGGCAGGCCGTGGCTGATGAGGGTCGACTCGAGGGCGACGACAGGGCGGCCGGCCCGGAGCGCAGCCTCGACCTCGGGCGCGACATCGAGGCGCGCCCGGAAGGCCGCGAGCCGCGGGTCGTCCGACATGGTCCCAGCGTAGCGCGGCGCGCACCCGGCCGCCGCTTGACCGTTGGCGCCGCTACCCTGCAGGACATGGACAGATCGATCACTCCGGCGGCCCTGATCCGGCGCCAGGTCGTCCTGGAGGAGCACGACGCGCTGCCGGACGGGCGCGGCGCCGTCGTCGTCCGGCGCTCCGTCCACGGGGAGACCTACCGCTCGCACCTCCACCTGGTCCGCTTCACGGACTCGAGGAGCGTGACGCTCACCGCCCTCACGGCGGGCGCCGTGCGCGACACGCACCCGCGCGTCGCCCCGGACGGGGGCCGAGTCGCCTTCCTCCGCTCCTTCCCCGGCGACCCGGACCGCCCGACGGCGGTGATGGTCCAGGCGCTCGACGGCGGCGAGCCGTGGGTCCTCTGGGCGCCGGAGCACGGCGTCGCCGAGCTGGCCTGGGCGCCCGACGGCCGCCGCATGGCGTTTGCCGCCGCCGCGGCCGAGTCTCGCTTCATCGTCGGGAAGGAAGCCAAGGGCCACAGCGTGACGGCCCGGCGCATCACCCGGGCCGACTGGCGCTGGGACGAGGTCGGCCACCGCGACCGCTGGGACACGGTGTTCGTGGGGTCCGTTCGGGAGGGTGCGAAGCCGCGGCGACTCGCCCGCCAGGAGGCCGACGCGAAGGGCATCGCGTGGTCGCCCGACGGGCGCTGGATCGCCTACGCGGCCGACCCGCGCACGGACGCGGACATCGACCCCCGGCCGTCCATCTGGATGGTGCCGGCCGGCGGCGGCACGCCCCGGGAGATCGTGCGCCTGGCCGCGTCGGCCGGCTCGCCCGCGATCTCCCCGGACGGACGGTGGCTCGCCTGCGTCGGCGTCGACGTCGCGAACGCCCTCGACGACGAGCAGCCGGGGCTGTTCGTGGCACCCTTCGACCCGGGCGCCGATGGTCCGGCCTCGGTGGTCGCCCTGGGCCTCCGACCTCGACCGCCCGGTCGGCGCCTGGAACGACACCGACCTCAACGGCTGGATGGTGTCGTCGCGCCCGGGTCCGTTCTGGGATGGGCCCGACGCGCTGGTGGCGCTGGTCAGCGACGCGGGGCGGGTCCAGCCCTGGCGATTCACGATCGATCCCGGGACCGGCCGGCCGGCAGCGCCCCCGGAGCGCCTCGTGGGCGGGGACATCGCCGCGTGGACGCTCGGCGTCGGGGGCGGCGTCGTCTCGCTCGTCGCCACCCTGGACGACCGCCCGATGGAGCTCCTGACCGTGGAGGAAGCCCGCGGCGGGGCGCGCCCCCGTGCCCGGACCACGCTCGGCGGCGCCTGGCGCCGCGGCATCCCGTGGCCGGAGATGCGGCGCCTGTTGGCACCGGGCGCGGGCGGTTCGATCGAGACCTGGATCGTCTCGCCGGCCGGCGCCGACGACGAGCCGCTCCCCACCGTCGTCAACGTCCACGGCGGCCCGCTCGGCGCATGGTCGCCGGCCCCCTCGATCGAGAACGTCCTCCTGGCGTCCCGCGGATACCGCGTGATCCTGCCCAACATCCGCGGCTCTGCCGGCTACGGGCGCGCCTGGATCCGCCCCCAGCTGGGCGACTGGGGCGGCGTCGACGCGGCGGACGTGCTGGCCGCGGTCGAGCATGTCGTCGACCTCGGCCTGGCGGACCCCGCGCGGCTCGGCATCCTCGGGCTCTCGTACGGCGGCTTCATGGTCAACTGGCTGATCGGCGCGGCGCCGGATCGGTTCGCCGCGGCGGTCTCCGAGAACGGCGCGACCAACCAGGTCAACGACTGGGCCAACTCCGACTCGGGGCCCGAGTACGACCGGATGGCCCTCCTCGGCGACGTCTTCTCCGACGAGGGGGTTGCGAAGCTGTGGCGGCAGTCGCCGCTGCGCTTCGTGTCCCGGGTCCGGACGCCGCTCCTCATGCTCCAGGGCGAGTCGGACCTGCGCTGCCCGGCTGCCGACAACGAGCAGCTCTTCATCGCCCTGCGCCACCTCGGGCGCGAGGTCGAGTACGTCCTCTACCCCGAGTCCTGGCACACCTTCGCGGTCACCGGGCGCCCAGACCGCCGGATCGACCGCCACCAGCGGATGCTCGCCTGGTTCGAGCGCTTCCTCAAGGCGTAGGTCGCCGCTCGTCGACGCCGGACGACGCACAGGGCGTGGGCACGGACACGACATGGCAGCGGTCCGCCCGTCGCGCTGGGAGGAGCGCGGTCGGGAGCTCAGGCTGGCGCCGCTGAGTGCTCCGTCGGCGGCGGGAGCAGCACGTCGGGGCTCATGCGCGACGGGGTGAAGATCCCGATTGCGCCCCGCAGCCCCACCGTCATGACGATGTTCAGCAGGAACGCCAGGAGGGCCAGGAGCAGGAGACCGCCGCAGATCCCCGCGAGGATCATGAAGACGCGGTACTCGCCTTCGTAGTAGATGGTGCGCCGCAGCATGCCCTGCAGCCCGGCCATCCCCATGAACGCCCCCATCCCGATGCCACCGACGAGGTGCGCCCAGAAGTGGAACGTCGCGAGCTTCTGGCTCCACAGCCGGGCCCCGTTCGTCAGGATCGGAAGAAGCAGGTAGATCGCGGCATACAGGGTCATCGTGAGTCCGACGAGGACGGCGACGTGGACATGCGGCCCGATCACCCACTGCGTGTTGTGGAGGATGCGGTTGAGCCCGACGTCGGCCTGGAGGATTCCGGCCGCGACACCGAGGCCGAACCCGGTCAGGCCGCCGAGCAGGAACTTCAGCTCATTGGTCATCTTCAGGGGCCGGGCGCTCCACAGGGTGGCCAGCGTGATGAAGAACGCCAGGCCCTGCGTGATGAGCTCGAGCGCCGTGACCAGCTCCCCGGACAGGACCTTGAGAAACGCCGGCTGCCCCTGGTCCGAGAGGAGGTGGTGGGACCACACCGTCCAGCTCACGACGAGCTCCACGAGGAGGGCGGCGCGGGCGACGTTCTGCATGAAGACCGGCTTGCCGGTGATGAGGTTGGCGAGGAGGTACCAGGTGCCCGCCACCCAGATCAGGACCAGACCGTCGGCGATGAGGTCGAGGCCCCACCAGAACAGGTTCTTGTACAGCAGGGCGTCGATGATCGTCGTCCGCAGGTCGACGTTGAAGAGGGCGGCGACGAGGAAGACCAGGATCAGCACTCCGCTGAACAGGATCACGACCGCGTTGAGCAGCGCGTCCACCGCACCGCGGGCGATGGCCGCGACCGGCAGCGGGACGAGATCCTCGGGGTTGTCCTTCCGGATGATCCGCCGGAACCCCGTCAGGCCGATCGCCGACCGGAAGGTCGCCCACTTCGGCTGGTGCTGTCCGCCCTGCGGCGTGTAGAGGATCGTGGCGAAGACGTTCCACACGAAGAGCAGGGTGCCCAGCATCACGAGGGCGATGCCGGAGATGAAGATCGCACCCCCGAGCGGGTGGAACTGCTCCGTGTCGGCCGGGAGCGGCCAGTAGAGCGTGTAGAGCGGGGCGTAGTGGGTCAGGAACCCGTCGAACCAGAAGACGAAGGTGCCGATGGCGATCAGCCAGAACGTGGCCTGGGCCAGCCGGAAGCTGTAGAGGGGCTTCTTCATGAGGAACGGGACGAGGAACAGGAACGCCCCGAAGACGAGCATGTACGTCGACCCGAAGATCCCGACGAGAGGGTGGGCGGTCAGGATCCCGAAGTACTGCTCGGCCGGGATCAGGCTCGGGAACGGCTCCACCGCGTACAGCCGCATGATCATGCCCTCGATGAGGGCGAAGGCGTAGTACACCAGGCCGACCACGACGAAGCGGAGCGTCAGCTTCTGCATCGGGGTCAGCGTCGCCGGCCGGAAGGTCCCCTTGTTGCCGTCCAGGAGTGTCCGGGCGAAGGTCATGAGACGCAACCTCGTCTGGCGGTGGGAGCGACGGTCACTGGCCGGCGGTGCCGCAGCCGGTCACCTCGACGGCGTCCTTCACGATCATCTGGTGGCCGGCCGGGCCGGAGTACTCGGTCGACCGGATCGTGTAGACGCCGTTCTTCTCGAACGTCCACAGCAGGTCGTTGCGATGGTCCGGAACGACCTGCATCTGGAAGAGCATCGTATTGTCGCGGCGGAAGAGGCCGAACCCGTAGGTCAGGTCCGCCGTCGTCACGTCGAAAAGGACCTGGTCGCCGCAATCGATGGCGAGCTTCGCCGCCGGAAGCTGGAAGCTGTGGTCGGCGACCGAGATCTCGAACACCTTGTCCGCGGTGTAGGCCTCGCGGTCGAGGTCCACGGCGACCCACGGGATGGTGTTCGCCGTCACGAGGTGGAGCGACACCCCGGTGACCGTGAGGACCCCCGCCCACGCCACGAAGAACCAGGTGGGTACCCGGGTAGACCGGCCGGGCCGCGTGACCTTGTACGCGAACGCGCCGACGACCACGAGGACGGCGAACGCATACAGGGTGTAGACGGCTGCCTGACCCCACAGAACGACGCTCGAGTCGATCATGGCATCGCCCTCGGTGTGACGACCTCCCAGGCATCGCAGTCCCTTGGGCCGCGAAGGACTCGGCCGGTGAGCTAGGGGATCCGGCCGTCGACGCTCGCAACGATCCGGCACGCGGTCCGCGCGCTGCAAGGGCGATTCGGACTCTCCGGACAGGGCCAATCTCCGGGCGGAGAAGAGTGGACCCGGGAGCATCACCGGTCGCACCCGGGCGAGGCGGGCACGCCCGGAGGCCGCGAGCAGCCTGCTCGCGACGGCGGACGACGCGTGACGCGTCGCGCGCCGCGACCCCTACCGCAGCGCCAGCTCCGGGCGCGGCGCGGCGAGGTGGCGCGTGGCGGCCCGGTGGCCGGCCATCACCGCCCGGCGCATTGCGGCCGGCGTCGTGACCCGATCCGCGGCAAGCCACGCGGCAAGGAACCCGGCGTCGAACGCGTCGCCGGCACCGGTCGTGTCGGACGCGACGACCGGGCGCGTCGCGACCTCCAGGCGGACTGCGGTGCGGCCCGCACGGCGCACGAGGATGGTGGCGCCGGCAGCGCCCCGCTTCACCACGGCGGCCGGGGCGAACGCCAGGAGGCTCTCCACGTTCGCGTCGCCCAGGAACGCGCCCGCCTCCCCGACGGTGGAGAAGAGCAGGTCGGGCGCGAGGTCGAGGACGAGGCGCTCCGCGGCGTGCCGTCCCCTGTCGAGAAGCGGCGCGGACGAGGCGAGGTCGAGCGTCACGCTCGCCCCAGCATCGCGGGCAAGCCCGGTCCCACGCGCGACCGCGAGCGGGGCGCCCAGCAGCGAGTACGCCGGCAGGTGGAGGACGCCGGCGCCCCGGAACCACGCCGGGCGAAGGTGGGTCGGCACGAGGAGGTCGGCCGCCCCGCGATCGGCGACGAAGCTCCGGTCGCCGCTCGCGTCCACCACGATCCCGATCCTCGCCGTCCGGGCGCCGACCGGCCGGGCGGCCCGGACGGTGACCCCGTGCGCCGACAGCGTCTCGACGAGTGCTCGCCCCGGACCGTCTCGGCCGACGGCGCAGACCAGCGTCGTGCGGGTTCCGAGCCGGGCCAGCCAGCGGGCGGTGTTCGCGGCCGAGCCGCCCTGGTGGAACCGAACCACCCCGGGGACGTCGGTTCCCAGCTCCAGGCCCCGGGACGGGGCAAGCACGACGTCGAGCGCCAGGTCGCCAAGAACGACCGCGCGCGGACCGCCTCCTCGCAGGTCGGGGCGCGCGATCGACGCAGTCGAGGCCGGGGGCATGGAGCCGAGCATACGCCGCATCGCGACGCCGATCCCGGCGGCGCCGCGGCCGGGCTCATCCCCCGCGCCTACAATGTTCGGACTCCGCCAAGGCCGTACCACGGGAGCCATCCGCGATGACGACCCTGTCCCCGGACGAGCTCGACCAGCTCGCGATCAACACCATCCGGACCCTCTCGATCGATGGCGTCCAGAAGGCAAGCTCGGGGCATCCGGGCGCGCCGATGGGCATGGCCCCCATGGCCTACGCCCTCTGGACACGCTTCCTGCGCCACGCCCCGACGCACCCGGACTGGCCGAACCGCGACCGCTTCGTCCTCTCGGCAGGCCATGCCTCGATGCTCCTCTACTCGCTCCTCCACCTCACCGGCTATGACCTGCCGCTCGACGAGCTGCAGCGCTTCCGGCAGTGGGGCTCGCGGACGCCGGGCCACCCCGAGTTCGGCATCACGCCGGGCGTGGAGGCGACCACCGGGCCGCTCGGCCAGGGCGTCGCGAACGCCGTCGGGATGGCGATCGCCGAGCGCCGCCTCGCGGGGGAGTTCAACCGGCCGGGGCACGAGGTCGTCGACCACTGGACCTATGCCATCTGCTCCGACGGCGACCTGCAGGAGGGGATCGCGTCCGAGGCCGCCAGCCTGGCGGGGCACCTGCGGCTCGGCAAGCTCGTGGTGCTCTATGACGACAACCAGATCCAGCTCGACGGCCCGACGGCGATGGCCTTCTCCGAGGACGTCCTCGAGCGCTTCCGGGCCTACGGGTGGCAGGCCCTCCGCGTGAAGGACGGCACGGACGTCGGGGCGATCGAGGCCGCGATCCGCCTGGCCCGCTCCGACGACCGGCCCTCGATCATCGCCGTCCGCACCGTCATCGGGTACGGCTCGCCGAACAAGGCCGGCTCCCAGAAGGCCCACGGCGCCCCGCTCGGCCCCGACGAGGTGCGCCTGACCAAGGAAGCGTACGGCTGGGACCCGGACCGGGCGTTCTTCGTCCCGGATGCCGTCGCTGCCCTCTTCTCGCGGGCGATCCTGTTCGGCGAGGACCTCGCCGGGCGCTGGGCCGCGGACTTCGAGCGATACCGGGCTGCCTTCCCCGCAGAAGCCAACGCGTTCGAGCGGCGCCTCGACGCCGACCTGGCGGCCCGCTGGGACGCCGACCTCCCCCGCTGGGAGGCCGGTGCCGATGTCGCCACACGCAACGCGAGCGCCGACACGATCAACGCGCTCGCCGGCTCCGTGCCCGAGCTGTTCGGCGGCTCCGCGGACCTCTCCGAGAGCAACCTGACCGACGTGAAGGGTGGCGCCGACTTCACCGCCGACGTCGCCGGGCGCAACATCCGCTTCGGGGTCCGCGAGCACGCGATGGGCGGGATCGCGAACGGGATCGCCTGCCACGGTGGGCTGCGTCCCTACGCGGCCACGTTCCTGACCTTCAGCGACTACATGCGTGGCAGCGTGCGGATCGCGGCCCTCTCCGGGCTCCCGGTCGTCTACGCCTGGACCCACGACTCGGTGGGCCTCGGCGAGGACGGACCGACGCACCAGCCGGTGGAGCACTACGCGGCCCTCCGGGCGATCCCGAACCTCTGGTTCGTTCGGCCCGCCGACGCCAACGAGACCGCCGCCGCGTGGGCACTGGCCCTGGAGCGCACCGCGGGTCCGACGGCGCTTGCTCTCACACGCCAGAAGGTCCCCGTCCTGGGGGCGACCACCGAGCTGGCCCGCCAGGGGGTCCGGCGCGGCGGGTACGTCGTCCGACCCGCGTCCACGGAGGCCGCCGGCGCGTTGCCGGACCTGGTCTACGTGGCGACGGGCTCCGAGGTCCATCTGGCGATCGCCGCGGCGGAGGCGCTCGACGCGGAGGGGATCGCGACCCGGGTCGTCAGCCTCCCCTGCTGGGAGGCGTTCGAGGCCCAGGACGCCGCCTACCGCGAAACCGTGTTGCCGGCGGCAGCACGCAAGCGGGTGGCCGTGGAGATGGGCGTCCCGCTCGGCTGGGAGCGCTGGGCGGGTGACGAGGGCGCCATCGTGGCCCTCGACCACTTCGGCACCTCCGCCCCGGCGACCACGATCCTCGAGGAGTTCGGGTTCACCATTGACGCCGTCGCCGAGGTCGGGCGCCGCGTCGTCCGCGACGGGTTCCGCGGCCGCGTGGCCACCCCGCCCTCACCGCACCCGGGAGGTGGCCGCTGATGCGCGTCGCGTTCGCCGCCGACCATGGGGGCGCCGAGCTCAAGGCCGAGCTGCTGGCCCGGCTCGGCGGCGCCGGCCACGACCTCGTCGACCTCGGGGGCGACGGCTCGGACCCCAACGACGACTACCCGGACTTCGCGCGACGGCTGGCCCATGCGATCCGCGACGGCGAGGCGGACCGGGGAATCCTCGTCTGCGGCTCCGGGATCGGGGCGTGCGTGGCTGCGAACAAGGTCCGCGGCGTGCGCGCGGCCATCGCCCACGACACCTATTCGGCCCACCAGGGCGTGGAGCACGACGACATGAACGTCCTCTGCCTCGGCGGCCGGGTCATCGGCCCGGAGACCGCGCTGGAGTGCGCACGCGCGTTCCTCGCGGCCCGCTTCTCGGGCCAGGAGCGCCACGCCCGCCGGCTGGCGAAGGTCCTGGCCATCGAGGCCGAGGGCTAGCGCCAGGATCGCGTCCCCGGCGCCCCCCGCGTAGACTCAGGGGAGCAGGAGGACGTCCATGGCCGAGAACACGCTCCCACCTCCCCCGCCCGGCGCGCTCGACGCCCGGATCTCCGACCCGGCCCTGGCAGCCGCGGTCGCCGCGGCCCTGCGCCGCGCCGACGAGGATCGGTGGGGCGGGCGCCTCCAGGATCGCGACACGACGCTCTGGTCGAGCGATCCCGCGGTGCAGGAGACGGTCGCCAACCGCCTGGGTTGGCTCGACCTGCCGGGCGACTTCTCCGAGCAGATCCCGGCCCTCGAGGCGTTCGGGGAGGCGATCCGCGACGACGGCTTCACGGCCGCGATCGTCGCCGGGATGGGTGGCAGCAGCCTCGCGCCCGAGGTGATCGTCAGGACCTTCGGGGACCTCGAGGACTGGCTCTCGATCCGCGTCCTCGACTCGACCGATCCAGCTGCCGTCCGGGCCGCCTGGGAGGGCCTGGACCCCCTTGCCACGCTCTTCGTCGTCGGGTCGAAATCCGGGACCACGACGGAGACACTCGCCTTCCAGGCGGATGCATGGCAGCGCATCCGCGAGGCCCTCCACCAGGCCGGCGAACGCATCGAGTCGCCCGGGGAGTTCATGGTCGCGGTGACTGACCCCGGAAGGTCGCTCCACGCGATCCCCCACCAGGACCAGATGCGGGGCGTCTTTCTCAACCCGGAGTCGGTCGGCGGCCGCTACTCGGCGCTGAGCTACGTCGGCCTGCTCCCCGCGTCGCTCGCGGGCGTTGACCTCGACCCCTTCATGGCCGCCGCGGTCGCGATGCACGCGCGCTGCACCGCCGGCGACCCTCTGGCGAACCCGGGGGTCGCGCTCGGGGCGACCCTCGGCGCCCTCGCGGTCGCAGGCCGCGACAAGCTGACGTTCGTGGTGGACCCCGCGGTGGCGTCCCTCGGCGCCTGGCTGGAGCAGCTCATCGCGGAGAGCACCGGCAAGGTCGGGACGGGGATCGTGCCGGTCGACCGCGAGCCGCTGGGCGCCCCGAGCGCCTACGGGACGGACCGGGTCTTCGTGCGGATCGTTCTCGACGGCACCGAACCCCCAGCGCCGGCGCCCGACGGCACGTCCGCCGATGCCCTCCTCGACGTGCTCGCCTCGGCCGGCCACCCGGTGCTGCGGTTCGTCCTCGACGACCCGATGGACCTCGCAGGTGAGTTCGTCCGCTGGGAGGTCGCGACCGCGGTCGCCGGCATCGTGCTGGGGGTCGACCCGTTCGACGAGCCGAATGTCACCGAGTCGAAGGAGAACACGCGACGCGTCCTCGAGGAGCTGGAGCGGCACGGCTCCTTCCCGCACGAGGAGCCGCTGGCGTCCGGTGACGGGATCACGCTCCACGGCGACACGCCGCTTCGCCTGACGGCCGGCCACGACACGCTCGTCGGGGAGCTCCAGCGCCACCTGGCGCGGGCTCGACCAGGCGGCTACGTGTCGGTCGGAGCGTTCATCGCGCCGACGGCCGAGCGCGCCGCGGCGATCGACCGGATCCGCGTCCGGCTGCGCGATGCCACGGGCCTCGCGACGACCGTGGGCTTCGGGCCACGCTACCTCCACTCGACGGGACAGCTGCACAAGGGCGGCCCGCCCGTCGGCTGGTTCCTGCAGCTCACCTCGGACCGCCCCGCTGACCTGGCGGTCCCCGGAAAGGCCTACACGTTCGGCCAGCTCATCGACGCCCAGGCCCGCGG
Source organism: uncultured Chloroflexia bacterium (assembly GCA_963698595.1). Lineage (GTDB taxonomy): Bacteria > Chloroflexota > Limnocylindria > Limnocylindrales > CSP1-4 > CTSoil-043. The sequence goes on along the minus strand of CAVORL010000005.1, from coordinate 273,338 downwards.
CGACATGGAGGCCCTCGACAGCCACGGCCTCCCGGTCCTGCGTGTCCATCTCGGGGCCGACATCGAGGAGGGCCTCGCGGCGCTCGACGCAGCCGTGGCGGAAGCGCTCGGCCAGCGCTAGCCCACCGCCCAGCGGAGCGAACAGATGCCCCAGCGGCAAGGAGGAACCCACATGCGCATCGGCTTCGTCGGCCTCGGCCGGATGGGCGCCAACATGGTCCGCCGCCTCGTCCGGGACGGCCACGAGGTCGTCGCCTTCAACCGGACCCCCGAGAAGACTCGCGAGATCATGACGGAGGGCGCCGAGGGCGCCTTCAGCCTTGAGGAGCTCGTCGCGAAGCTGCCCGCCCCCCGCGCCGTGTGGATCATGGTCCCGGCCGGCGACGCCACGGAGTCGATGATCTCCGACCTCATGGGCCTTCTCGCCGCCGGCGACACCCTCATCGACGGGGGCAACACCAACTTCCATGACGACGTCCGGCGTCACGCGATGGTCGCCGAGCGCGGCCTCAGGTACGTCGATGCCGGAACGTCCGGCGGCATCTGGGGCCTCCAGGTGGGGTACTGCCTGATGGTCGGCGGCGAACGCGACGCGGTTGAGCCGCTCGAGCCGGTCTTCCGGACGCTCGCCCCCCCGGACGGCTACGCACACGTGGGCGGGCCCGGGGCCGGCCACTACGTGAAGATGGTCCACAACGGCATCGAGTACGGCCTCATGCAGGCCTATGCCGAGGGCTTCGAGATCATGCATGCCAGTGACTACGACCTCGACCTGGGCCAGGTCGCCGGGATCTGGCGCTACGGGTCGGTGGTCCGGAGCTGGCTCCTCGACCTCCTTCACGACGGCCTGACGAAGAACCCGGACTTCGACGGGATCAAGGACTGGGTCGCCGACTCCGGCGAGGGCCGCTGGACGGTGCAGGAAGCGATCGACCGGGACGTCCCGGCGCCGGTGATCACGCTCGCCCTGCAGGCTCGCTTCCGGTCGCGCCAGGAGGAGAGCTACGGGGCCAAGGTGCTCGCCGCGCTCCGCAACGAGTTCGGCGGCCACCCCGTGAAGACGAAGTAGCGGCAGCGTCGGGCCGCCACTCCGGAGGGGAGGAGCGATGGACACGGCGACGGCGCTGGCCCGCCTCGAGGCAGCCGGAACCGAGCAGAACCGCAAGGTCTACCGCCGCCACGGGGCGCAGGAGCCGCTGTTCGGCGTGAGCTTCGCGACCCTCAATGCGCTCGCCAGGGAGGCCGGGCGGGACCGCGCGCTGGCTCGCGGGCTCTGGGCGACGGGCAACCACGACGCCCGCCTCCTCGCCTGCAAGGTTGCCGATCCGACCGCGACAACCGACGCCGAGCTCGACGCCTGGCTGGCGCAGATCGACGTCTACGTCCTCGTGGACGTCTTCGTGGGCTCGCTCGCGGCGAAGGTGCCGGGCGTGCGCGAGCGTGCCGATCGCTGGGCGGCAGCGGGGCGCGACTGGACGGCACAGGCCGGCTGGGACCTGTACGCCCACCTCGCGCTGCACGACCCGGACATCGAGGATGCCTTCTTCGTCGGCCTGCTCTCGGGGCTCGAAGCCGGGATCGCGACGGCCGGGAATCGGACCCGCCACAGCATGAACGGAGCCCTGATCGCGATCGGCCTTCGGAACGACGCGCTCCGGGCAGCGGCCGAGGCCGTGGCGGCACGGATCGGCACGGTCGAGGTCGACCACGGAAAGACGGGATGCGTCACCCCCCCGGCGATCCCCTACCTCGCCCGGGCGTGGGACCGGCGCACGGCGCCGCGCGGAGGCGCACGTGCCGCGGTCTGAGCCCGCCGGGCGGCGAGCGGCCACGCTCCGCCCGGGGGCGGAAGAGCCCCTGACGGCGCGCCAGCTGCGCCTTGCCCGGGTTGATCGCAAGAAGGGCGGCCCGAAGGCGGCGGGCAATCCGCTTCGCGAGGGCCTGCGCCTGGAGCGGATGCCGGATCCCGCGATCTTCGTCCTCTTCGGCGCGACGGGCGACCTGGCACACCGCAAGGTTGTGCCGGCGCTCTTCCAGCTGTGGCGCACGAACCTCCTGCCCCACGAGTTCCGCCTCGTGGCGATCGGGCGGCGCGCCTACACGGACGAGTCGATCCGGGCAGAGCTGCGCGCCTCCCTCGAGCGGTTCAGCCGCGCCCTGCCGGTCGAAGCATCGGTCTGGGATGCCTTCGCAGAGCGGATCACGTACCACCAGGGCAGCTTCGACGACGCCGGGCTCTACGAGGGCCTCGAGGCCCGCCTGGACACGATCGACGCCGAGGACGCGACGCTGGGCAACCGGCTGTACTACCTGGCCACACAGCCGTCGGCGTTCGCGGAGATCATCGCCGGGCTCGGGCAGGCCGGCCTCGACCACGAGCAGCACGGCGGCGGCTGGCGCCGGATCGTCATCGAGAAGCCGTTCGGCCGGGACCTGACCTCCGCGATCCGGCTCAACCGCGAGGTCGGCAAGGTCTTCCGGGAATCGCAGGTCTACCGGATCGACCACTACCTGGGGAAGGAGACGGTCCGCAACATCCTTGTCTTCCGCTTCGGGAACGGGATCTTCGAGCCGATCTGGCACCGGCGCTACGTTGACCACGTCCAGATCACCGTGGCCGAGTCGATCGGCGTGGAGGGACGGGGCTCGTTCTACGAGGAGGCCGGCACCTCCCGGGATTTCCTCCAGAACCACCTCATGCAGCTCCTGGCGCTCGTCGCGATGGAGCCCCCCGCGACCTTCGACGCCGATGCGCTGCGCGACGAGAAGGTGAAGGTCCTGCGGGCCATCGAGCCGATGGCGGCCGCCGACGTCGAGCAGAACGTCGTGCGGGGCCAGTACGGGACCGGCTGGGTCGCCGGCGAGGAGGTCGCCGGGTATCGCCAGGAGCCCAAGGTCAACCCGGAGTCCGAGACCGAGACCTACATCGCGGCCCGCCTGTCCGTCGACAACTGGCGCTGGGCCGGGGTCCCCTTCTACCTGCGCGCCGGGAAGCGCCTCCCGAAGCGCGCCACCGAGATCGCGGTGCAGTTCAAGCAGGTCCCCCACGCCTTGTTCAAGGAGTCGAACGCCGACCCAGAGGCGAACCTCCTGGCGCTCCGCATCCAGCCGGACGAAGGGATCCTGCTCCGGTTCGCGGCCAAGGTGCCCGGCCTCGGTGTCGACGTGAGGAGCGTCAACATGGACTTCACGTACGGCTCCGCGTTCAGCGTCGACAGCCCAGAGGCCTACGAGACGCTGATCCTCGACGCGCTGCTGGGGGACGCCTCGCTCTTCACCAGGGCCGACGAGGTGGAGAAGGCGTGGGGGATCGTGACGCCGATCATCGAGGCCTGGGCCGACCGGCCACCTCCGGACTTCCCGAGCTACCCGGCTGGGAGCTGGGGGCCCGAGGCGGCCGACGCCCTCGTCGCCAGGGACGGCCGGCGATGGCGCCGCATCTGAACGGCCCGAACGGCACCGGCGAGGCCATCGTGCCGTTCGGCGTCGCCGCGACACCCGGCGAGCCGACGTTGCGCTGGGCAGGGCACGCCACGTCCGTGGCCCAGGTCGAACATGAGCTGGCGCGGATCTGGGCCCTGCCGCAGGCGCAGGCCGCCCTGGCCGGGGGGTTGGAGCGGCACGTGGCCGCCCGGACGAGCGTCATGAACCTCGTCGTCGTGGCACGCAGCCCGGAGCTCGGGGAGCGCGCCGCATCGACACTCGCCTTGGCCACGGGCCGGCATCCCTCTCGGACCCTCATCCTCGTCCCGACCGACCCCGACGGGCCGAGCTGGCTGCGGGCCGACGTGCGGGTCTACTGCATGATCCCGCGCGCCGAGGCGCCCGAGACCTGCGCCGAGCAGGTCTACGTGGCGGCGGGTGGCGACGCCGGTCGCCAGCTCCAGGCGATCGTCGCGCCGCTGCTGGTCCACGACCTGCCCGTCACGGTCTGGTGGACCGGCACGCCGCCGTTCGGCTCCGACCTGGCGACGTCCCTCATACGCACGGCCGACCGGCTCGTTGTCGACGGCTCGAGCTGGACCGGCGACGGCCGGGCGCCGCTGGCCGCGCTCGCGGCGATAGCCGAGCCCGCCCTGCCCATCTCCGACTTCGCCCTCATGCGGCAGGCCCGCTGGCGCGAGGCTGTCGCCTCCGTCTTCGACCGCCCTGAGTTCCTGCCCTATCTCCGATCGCTCCAGCAGGTCTCCGTCACCTACGCCACGCACGGCGGGCCGAACACGGAGGCGGCGACGAACCTCGTGAAGCCCATCTACCACGTGGCCTGGCTCGCCTCGCGCCTGGAACTGCGCGTGGACCAGCCCCTCGCGCGCGTCGGCGCGCCGGCCGCGACCACGTCGCGTCGGGCCCCGGCCGGCGCGCCGCCGGACCCCGGACGCGGCCTCCGGGCACTGCTCTCCCGGGGGCGCGGCAGCGGCGTCGAAGTGGTGGTCCGGCCGGTGATCTCGGGGATGCCGGGCGGGACAACCCTGCGTGTGGAGCTGCGGGCGGAGCGCCGGGGGGCGGAGCTCCGCGCCGAGGTCACCGCCGAGGCGGAGACGGTCCTCGCACGCGTCTGGGAGGACGGCGTGGCGGCGCTGGAGCGGACGTACTACGCGCCGCGCATGACGGACGTCGACCTCTTCACCGAGGCGCTCGAGGCCGGCGGCCGTGACCCGATCGCCGAGGAGACGCTCGCGACCGCCGCCCGCCTCTTGGGCCCGGGTGCCCCGGACGCCACGTGAGCGTGCCTGGGGAGCCCGCACTCGTCGTACGGCCCGGTGTCGACGACGCTGCCGGCGCCGTCGCAGCCCTCCTCGCCGGCCGGCTCGCGGCCGGGGCGACGGCGCGCGGGCGGGCGGACCTGTCCTCCACCGGGGGGTCCACCCCCGCCTTCGTCTACCGGACCCTGCTGGCGGAGCCGCTCCGCTCGCTCGTCCCCTGGAATGTCCTTCACGTGTGGCTCGGCGACGACCGCTTCGTGCCGCGCGGCCACCCGGACAGCAACATGCGGGCGATCGATCAGGTGCTGCTCCCGGGGGATGCCCGGCGCGGTCTCGCCCCGGCGCCGCTGGACCCGGCCCGTGTCCACCTCTGGCCCACCGATGCCGCGCTGGCGGCGGGCGAGACGCCGGCGGCGTGCGCGGCGCGGTTCGAGGAGATCCTGCGAGCCGAGCTGACCGCTGACGAGGAGGGGCGTCCGCTCTTCGACGCGCTCCTCGTCGGCCTGGGGCCGGACGGGCACCTCCTGTCGGTCTTTCCCGGCAGTGCCACCTGGGATGCGACCGGCTGGACAACCTGGGCACCAGCGCCGGCGCACATCGGACCGCACCTGGACCGGGTGACCCTGACCCCGTCGGCGCTCGACGCGTCGCCGGGCCTCGTCGTCGCCGCGTTCGGCGCGGCGAAGGCGGCAATCGTCGGCGAGCTGCTCGGCCCGGCGTACGCCGGGCCGGTGGACCGCGCGCGCAACGAGCGGCGGCTCCCGGCCCTCCGGGCCCGCCGCGGCGGGGCCACGTGGGTCCTCGACGCCGCGGCGGCCGCCGACCTCACGGCTGACGACCCGCGGGTGGTCGCCCCGAGCTGAGTGATCTTCGCTGAGCCGGGCCGCGGACGGGCCGGGCAGGACCGCGCCCGGGTCGATCGGGCGACCGCGCCATCCGGCCCGGCGGGCGGCGCAGGGGCACCGAACCACCGTGCGGCGGCGTGCGGCGAGCGGCCGCCAACCTGACCCGGGAACGTCGAGCGCTACGCGGAGCGCGGGGCGGGAACCGGCTCCAGGATGAGCGCCTTCATCGGGCAGCAGTCGACGGCGCGCTGGGCGTCGTGACGGGCGCCGCGGTCGAGGGGCACGGGGCGGAGGATCGGGTAGCGCCACTCGTCAAGGTCGATGAGCTCCGGGAGCAGGTCGCCGCAGAGACCGTAGCCGTCGCACTTGATCCAGTCGACCCGGAGCCGGAACTCCATCTCAGGCGGCCTCCACCCGCAGCCCGCTGACGGAGCAGCGCCCCGTGCGGGCGTGGTGGACGAACTCGTCGCCAAAGACGTTGAGCGCGCTCGCCATCAGCTGCACTGCGCCGTCCGGGTGGTGGCACGCGCCGCGCCCGCCGATCTCGGACGTCCACCGCTCGACGCGCCCGAGCTCGTCTGCCCCGGCCCGGCCGTCCGCCAACCGCTCCGTCGCGTCGCCGATCGCCCGCAGCCCGTGAAGGCAGGGGCCGCACTGGCCGGCGCTCTGGCGCGCCATGAAGGCCATGATCTCCGCGGTGGCGGAGACGCCGCAGACCGCCGCGGGGAGCAGCCTGACGATGCCACAGCCGAAGGTCAGGTCGTGGCGCTTCATGACGGCGGGATCGAGCGGGAGACTCCACGCCTGGCCCACGGGAGCCCAGGTCCCGAAGTAGCCGCCCAGCACGACCGCCCGGATGCCGTCGGCCCGAGCACCGGCCCCGGCGGCGAGCTCACCGACCGTCGTTCCGAGCTCGATCTCGCGGACCCCCTGGTGCGGGGTGACGCCGCTGAGCGTCACCAGGGCCGTTCCGCGCGACTCGAGCCGGCCGGCGGACCGGTACCAGGTCTCGCCGAACCGGGCGACGAGGGCCGCGTAGGCCAGGCTCTCGACGTTCTGGACCAGCGTCGGGCGACCCTCCACGCCGCGCTCCGACACGCGCGGCGGGGTCGTGATCGGCCGGGCGTCGCCGGCGTTGATGTAGTTCACGGCCGCAGACGCCTCGCCCGCGGCGTAGGTGGCTGGCGCCCTGACGAGGCGAGTCGCCGGGCCAAGCTCGCTGCGACGCTCGTCGAGCGCACGGCCGATGGCCGTCGCGGCGGCCGTGTGCTCCTCGCCGACGTAGAAGATGATCGAGTCGGCGTCGATCGCCTCCGCGGCCAGGAGGGCTCCGTCGACGACGAGGTGGGGACGGTGGGCCATCAGCGTCCGGTCCTTGAGGCTGGCCGGCTCGCCCTCCGCACCGTTGACGACGACCACGGCCCGACCACCCTTGCGCTCGGCCAGCGCGCGCCACTTGCGCCCCACGGGGAACCCGGCCCCGCCGCGGCCCAGGAGGCCGCTCACCTCGAGGCGTGGGATGAGGGTGCGGCTGGCCTCGCCGCGCGGCAGCGGCCCGAGTCTCGCCAGGTGCGCCCCGAGGGACTCCGGGGTGCCATCCAGCGCGGGTCCGGCGAGGAGTCGTGCGGTCGCGTGTGGCGTGTTCAACATGTGCTCGCTCCGGGTCGCTGCTCGAGGTGCAGATCGCGACCGGTGTGCTTGCTCCAGGGAGAGGAGCAATCTACGTCCCGACGGCCAACGGAACCCACGGTCACACCCTCTAGAGGCACCGACCAGGGGGAAGGTTTCTTCAGATCGAGGGGTCGCGGCGACGGCCTCGCGCCGTGCGTGAAGACTCGACAGCCTGCGCGGCCATGGACCGCGCTGCCACCGGCAAGGCCGGCACGACCGGGCGACGCCGCCTCAACCCTCGCCGGAGTCCCCGCCTGCCCTGCCGTCCGGGCGGGGCGTGGCGTCACTGCCCCCACCGCCGCCGGAGCCCGGGTCGCCGCTTCGACGCGGTGTGGCGGCCGGCGTCAGGCTCGGGCCGGGGCTCCGCGCAGGCGCCGAGGACGAACCCGGGCCGCCCGACCCGCCGGGTGCGACCGACGGGCCCGGACCCTTCGGCGTGGCAGGTGCTTCGGGCATGCCCGGGCCCGCAGGACCGCCCGACCCGCCGGGCGAACCGGACGACGAAGGGCCGGAGCCGCCTGGCGAGGCGCCGGATGGCGGGCCGCCCTGCCCGTCACTCGATCCCGGCCCACTTGGGCCACCGGGTCCTGGGTTTGGTCCGCCATCCGCGACTCCCAGCGCGCGAAGGAGGGCCCGGGCCGCTCCCTCGGCCTCGCTGCGAGCGGCGTCGATCGCCGGATCGGCTGCGCCGAGCCGGGCGAGGATCTCCAGCTGGGCGTACACGCGGAGAGCCAGCGCCGGGGCCGTCGCGGCGTCGACCCGCGCGCCGGCACCTGCGTCGGTCGCGATCCGCGCGTACATGAGCAGGCTCGCCCGTACCGCGGCGACGTCGCCGCGCGTGACGGCGCCCGCGGCCTCCGCGAGACGTGCGTCCAGGCGTTCCACCTGGGCCCGCACCTGCTCGTCGGGGGCGGCCGGCAGGAAGATCTCCTCCGTTGCCACGCGAACGTCATAGAGGGCCCCGCCTGGGCCGGACGCCGCCACGGTCCCGACGCTCGCCGCGAGGACGAGACCGGTGGCGAGGAGCAGGCGGGCGGGACGGCGCCCGCCCCTGCGGATTCCGGGCACCGCGCCCGCGGGAGAGAGGGCACGGTCGGCGGCGCCCGGAAGAACATCGCCCCGCTCCAACGCGGCGCCATGCGCTGCGGCGAAGGCGCCGAGCACGGCGGCCCGGCTCGCCGCGACGCGCGGGTCGGCCGGTTCCGGATCCCAGGCCACCGCCAGCCGCGCCACAGACGTCGCCACCGTCCCGGCGGCGTCGTCGTCCCAGTCCGGCGCGTTGGAGCCGGCATCGGATTGGCCGCGAAGCCGGTCGAGGAGGCTCATGCGGGATCTCCTCCGCCCACCTGGTCGGTGGACTCCAAGATGCCCCGGAGCGTCGCGAGGGCCCGGTGCTGGAGCACCCGCACGGCGCCGTTGCTGCGCCCCATGAGGGCGGCGGTCTCGGCGGGTGTCAGCTCGGCGAAGAACCGCCACACGAGGACCTCGCGCTGGTCGTCGGGGAGTGCGTCGAGTGCAACGCGCAGCCCGGCACGCTCGTGCTCTCGCTCGGCGGCGGCCACCGGGTCCCCTGCCTCGGACGCCCGCTCCAGCACGACCTCCAACGGCAGGCCGGGATGAGCAGTGCGACGGTGATCGGTCACCGCGTTCCGGGCGATGCGAAAGACCCATGCCCCGAACGGGACGCCGCGCCGCCGGTAGCGGGGAAGAGCCTCGATCATCTTGACGAACGTCCGCTGGAGAAGGTCCTCGGCGACGTCGGAGTCGCCGAGCTGGTGCCGAAGGAAGCGGCGCAGGCGTGGTGCATACGCGTCGTACAGCCCGGCGAAGGCGGCGGCATCGCCGGTTGCGGCGCGGTCGACGAGCGCGCTGATGGCAGCCTCATCGTGGCGGGCGTCGTCCATTCGGCGCGCGAGATCGCCTCCCAGGGTGCGCGGTGGCTCAGCCCGCGGCACGCAGGCAGTCCGACCGCATTCCCATGATGGCGCGGCATCGAACAACCTGCCTGAGCACCCGGCACCCTGGGGCACCTGGGAGGCTCAGGATCCGCCGCGCCCGCCAGGTCCCCCGGTCGGATCCGGCGAGGGCGCTGCGGATGGATCGGGGCTCGGCTGAGCGGCCGGGCCAGGGCCGGCCCGATGCTGCGTGCGGTCCTGCTCCGGCTCGCCTGCCGGCTCCTGCGGCTCGCCGGCCTGCTGCTGCTCGCGGGCCTGCTGCTGCGCCGCGGAGCCCGCGCCGTCGCGGTCCCGGTCCCGATCGCGGTCGCGGTCCGGCTCGCACGCTGGATCCTGGTCACACGCGAGGTCGCGCTGCTGCACGCGGTCCTGGTCCGGCTCGCACGCTGGATCCTGGTCACACGCGAGGTCGCGCTGCTGCACGCGGTCCTGGTCCGGCTCGCACGCGGCGTCCATGCACGCGAGCTCGCGAAGCTGCACGCGGTCCTGGTCCGGCTCCACCAGCCGGACCTGCGTCCGATCCCTGGCGAGCTCCGCGTCGGCGTCGGCAGACGTCCAGACCGCCGCGGGCGCCGCAGCGCCGAAGGCCATCGTGGCAACCACCACGCCGCCGCCGATCGCCGCGGCCACCTTGGCCGCAACGGCGGCCGGTACGATCCCGATCATCGCATTCATCCCCAGGGGTGGCGGCGGGCATGTGCCCGACGGTGCGCCGTTCCCGTTCACCTTCCAGCAACGAGCGACCGCGCCCGCTGTTACCGGGACCTGGCCCCCGTACACCGCCACGTCTGGCGGCGTTCGCAGAGCAAGGAGGAGGCGCCCGCGGAGGCGGCCGAGCCGCGACGGCGTCACCTCGGGGCCGAGGGCGGACGGCTCGACCTCCCCGCGCGGGGGTAGGATGTGGGTCCGCGCCGGAGCCCGCAACGGGCCCGCAGCCGCCGAAGTGAGACGACGATGCCTGACTCGCCCGCTATCCCGAACGCCCCGAGCGGCAGCGCGGTGGTGCCGCTCGCGACTCACACGGTCGACGGTCGACCGTACTCCGCCGGCCTCGAGGGCGTGCTCGCCGCCGAGACGGAGCTCGGTCTCGTCGACGGCGCCAACGGCCGCCTGATGTACCGCGGCTACCGCATCGGCGACCTCGTCACTCACGGCTCGTTCGCGTCCGTGGCGAACCTGCTCTGGACCGGCGACTGGAACCCGGCCGCGCGCCTGCCTGCCAGCCGGGTCCCGCCCCCGGTGCTCGCGGCGCTGCGGGCACTGCCGCACACTGCCAAGCCGATGGACGCGCTGCGGACCGCCGTCTCCGTCTGGGGCGCGTCGCAGGTGCTGGACTGGCCCCCCAACGAGGTGCAGGCACGGGCGCTCACCGCGTTCTCGCCGTCGGCGCTCGCTGCCTTCGTGCGGATCCGCGGGGGCCAGGAGCCGATCAAGCCGGACCCCGAGCTCGACCTTGTCTCGGGCTTCCTGTACCAGATGACGGGCAAACGCCCCGACCCTGCCACCGCTCGCGCCCTCGACGCCTACTTCATCGTCGGCGCAGAGCACGGCCTCAACGCGTCGACATTTGCGGCGCGGGTGATCACCTCCACGCGGTCGGACATCGCATCTGCCGTCGTCGGCGCGATCGGCGCGCTGAAAGGGCCGCTCCACGGAGGGGCGCCCTCGGAGGTCGTCGAGCAGATCCACCGGGTTGGCTCGCCTGAGCGCGCCGAGGCGTGGGTTCGCGACGCCCTGGACCGGGGCGAACGCCTCATGGGGTTCGGCCACCGCGTCTACCGCGCCTACGACCCGCGGGCCGCGGCGCTGCGCAGCGTCGTCGAAGGGATGCCGACGAGGCCCGACTGGCTGGAGCTCGCCATCGCCGTGGAGGATGTCGCCCTGCGGGTACTCGAAGAGAAGCACCCGGAGCGGCCCCTGAAGACGAACGTGGAGTTCTACGCGGCTGCCGTCCTGCAGGGCGTGGGCCTGTCCTCCGACCTCTTCGCGGCGACCTTCGCGCTGGCGCGGCACGCGGGCTGGACCGCGCACGTCATCGAGCAGGCGGCGGCGAACCGCCTGATCCGGCCCGACGCCCGTTTCGTCGGCGCGGACGAGCGCGACCTCCCCGAGTAGCGTGGCCACGGTCCGGGAGACGGTTCTCACCGTCGCGCACACGGTCCGGCCGGCGACTCCGGCCGACCTGCCGACGATCGGGACACTCGGCCACGCGGCGGTCGACCTGCGCGAGTTCCCGGACGCCTCGCACGGCGACGTCGAGCGCAACCTCCTCCACCTAGCCGTCGAGCCCGGGTCTGCGTTCGTTGCGACGGACAAGGGCATCGTCGTCGGCTACGTCGCGCCGCGCCTCAACGATCTCTATGTCGCCGGTGCCCATCGCCGGCGGGGCCACGCGACGGCGCTCGTCGATGCCTCGGGGCCGTACGTCCGCGACGTCCTCGGCCACCCCTACCTGCTGCTCTACGTGCCGCCGGGCGACACGCCGGGCCGGCGCTTCGCCGAGGCCCGCGGGTTCGCCTACCGGGCCACGCTCTCCTGGATGGAGCGTTCGGCCACGGACCCGTGCCCGGAGCCGGAGCTTCCGGCCGGCGTCGTCGGCCGGACATGGACGCCGGGACGTGACGCGATCGCGCCCTTCGTCGAGCTCCTCAACGCGTCGTTCGCCGACCATCCCACGCCCGTTACGTGGACTGAAGCGATCGTCCGTGGACGCAACGCGGCGCCCGACTTCGACCCCACCGACATCTTCCTCGTCGCATCGGCGGACGACCCTGACCGGGCGATCGCCTTCGGCCGTGCCGTGGCGTACCCGGCCGAGGAGCGCCCGTACGGGGAAGTCAAGCTGATCGGGGTCCTCCCGGCCTGGCGCGGTCGTGGCCTGGGCCGGGCGCTGCTCCGCTGGGGCGTCCGCCACCTCCAGGGTCGCGGCCTCCCGACGATCGCGCTCGCCGTCTCGACCGGCAACGAGCACGCCCTTCGGCTGTACGAGGCGCACGGGTTCCGGCAGGTCGCCGAATGGCCGGAGTGGAGTCGCGACGTCTGACGCCGACCGCGCCCCGTCGTCCGCACGCACGAGGGATCCGGGCGGGCGCGCCGAGTGCCGGACCGTGGCACGATGTGTGGGCGGTGCGGGCCGCCCGACCCGCCGCACCATCACTCGAACCGGGAGATCGTCGTCGTGCGTGTCCGCCTCGGGATCACCACAACCTTCGCCGTCAAGCGCTGGCCGCGCCCGTCCGACTGGGCACCGATCGTCCGCGAGCGCCTCGGGCTGCGCCTCGTGCAGCACTCGCTCGACCTCGTCGAGCCCCCGCTGGGCACCGGGAGCGTCGTGACCCGCTCGGGCGCCGTCCGGCGCGCGATCGAGGACCACGGCCTGGAGGTCCACTCCACGATCACCGGCCGCTCGGCGGCCACCCGCTGCCTGCTGCTCCACCCTGATCCCGAGGTCCGCACCGAGGCTCGCCTCTCCTTCCACCGGGCGATCGCCTTCACGGAGCGGGTCGGCGGGATCGCCACCGGGGGCCACCTCGGCGCCCTCGCGTCGGCCGACGCGTCCGGCGACGCCACGACGGCCGCCCGCTGGCGGGATGTCCGGGCGGCCCTCACGTCACTCGCGATCGACGCCCGGCGGGCGGGCCTCGAGTACTTCGTGGTCGAGAATCGGCCCTCGGCACGAGAGACCTCGAGCATGGCCGTCGTGCGGGACCTGCTCCGCGACGGCGACCCCCAGCACACCCCGGTCCGCGTCTGCCTGGACCTCGGCCACATGTGCGTCGCGGGGGCGAGCGGCGACGACCTCGACCCGTATGCCTGGCTGCGCGCCTTCGCCCCGCTCGCCCCCATCGTCCAGGTCCAGCAGAGCGATGCCTCGGCCGACCGGCACTGGCCGTTCACCGAGGAGTGGAACCGCGTCGGCCGCATCGAGGCGGACCGGGTGCTGGATGCGCTCGGCGAGGGCGGCGCCGAGGACGTCGTGCTCATGCTCGAGGTGAGCCCCCCCTCGGCCCAGGACGATCTGCGGGTCGTGGACGACCTCGTCGTCTCGATCGCCTACTGGCGCGAGGAGCTCGCCCGTCGCGGGCTCGACGGCGCCTGATCCCGCTCAGCCGGGAGCCCTGCCCCGGGCCGACCGGCGGAGCGACCGGGTGACCGCGAGCCCCCCGGCGATGAACACCGCCCCGGCGAGATAGAAGGCCGCCGGGATCCCCCCGACCCCGGTCGCGACAGCCCCCAGCGTGGGCCCGATGATCCCGGCGAGGTAGAGGGGCAGGAGCACGAGGTTGAGGGTCGCCGACCGGCGCTCGGGCGCCACCTCGACCGCGACGAGCCCGAACACCATCGCCTGCGTGGATGCCTGCAGGGCCGCGTAGACCATGGCGACGCCGGCCAGGGCAGCGACGCCCGGGGCGAAGGGCATGACGAGGAGTGTCGTCCCGGCGCCGAGCAGCGCCACGGCGAGAACCCTGCGGAAGCCGACCCGGTCGCCGAGGGGGCCCGCGAGGGGCGAGATGAGGGCCCCGACGAGGGCGGCGGTTCCGGTCACGAGGCCGATGGCCGAGGCAAGGTTCACCCGGCCGGCGTGGGCCTCCTCGACGAGCAGGGGCAGGTACGGCCGACTCATCTGGTTGGCCAGGATCGACACGCCGAAGATCGCGAAGATGCGGCGGACCGCCGGGTCCTCCAGCACGCCCGCGATCGCACGGCGGGCGAGCCTGACGGCGCTCCCCTGCGGGACGATGCTCGGCCGGATCTCCCGCGATCCCCCCAGCACGAGGACGGCCGTCCCCGCGGAGAGCGCCGCCCCGAGCCAGAAGACGGCGACGAGCGGGAGACCGAGCCCGTCGACGATCAAGCCGCCGAGGAAGGGCCCGATCGCGAACCCGAGCGGCCCGGTCGCCCCGAAGATTGCCGTGACCGTGCCGACGCGGTGCCGGGGTGTCACGTCGCGGAGCGCGGCGAGCATCACCCCGGTGTTGCCGAGCTGTAGCCCGACAAGGAGGAGGCTGATCGCGAGATGCGACGGCTCGGCAGCGAGGGCGACCCCGGCGAACACGAACACCTCGACCACCGCGCTCCGGACGATGACGGCGCGCCGGCTGTACTTGTCGGCCCAGACCCCCCAGAAGGGCACGAGGAAGATCCCGAAGACGAAGATGAGACTCGTGAAGAGACCCGTGAACGTGGGGATCTGGTCTTCCGGGAGGCCGACCTCGCGGAGCCGGAGCGGCAGGAACGCGAAGACCTGGGCGACCCCGAGGGCCTCCACCGTGGAGGTGATCCCGTAGACGACGAGCAGCGACCGCCAACCCTGGGCGGGGCGCCCGACGGGGGAGCCGGGGGCGGCGGGAGCGGCAGGAGCGGCGGCGATCGGCATGCCGGGCTCGAGGGTCACCGGCGGAGTCTACCGGCGAGACGGCGCAGGGCGTGGCACCATCCGCGCGTGACCGATCTGCGCTCCAGCCTGCGTGTCCGCCGCGCCACTCGGGCCGACCTCCCAGTCCTCCTCGACCTGCGTCTCGCATTCGATCGCGAGACCCTGGGCGGAGACCTGCCGGCCGACCAGGTGGAGCCGCATCGCTCGCAGGTGGCCGACTACCTCGCCTCCCACATCGACGGCGACACCTACCTGGCCGTCGTCGCGGAGAGCGCGGGACGAATCGTCGGCATGGGCGGGCTCGTCCTCGTCGCACGGCCGCCGAACCCGCGCTCGCGCTACTCGCGTGAGGGCTTCATCGTCAACGTGTACACGCTTCCCCTCTGGCGGAGGAACGGCGTGGGGCGGGCGGTCATCGATCGGCTCGTCGCGGAGGCGCGCGGCCTCCAGCTCTACCGGGTCTACCTGCGGACCTCCGACCATGGTCGTGGGCTCTACGAGAAACTGGGCTTCCGGGACCCCGGCAACTACCTGGCGCTCGAGCTGGACTGAACCGGCGAGCCCACTCGGCATCACGCGGCCGGGGTCCGGCTCGCCCTGAGCTCCGCGCTCAGCTCCTCGCCGTGGCGTACGCCGCGAGCGCGCGCTTCCGCGCCGCCGCATGGTCCGCGATCGGGGCCGGATAATCGCGCCCGATGACGCAGCCCGAGGCCGCCTGCACGTCGGCGGGCATCGTCCACGGCTCGTGGACGAAGGCGTCCGGTACCCGAGCCAGCTCTGGCACCCAGCGCCGCGCGTAGGCGCCGTCCGGATCGAAGCGCCGGCTCTGGCTGACCGGGTTGAAGACCCGGAAGTAGGGTGCCGCGTCCGTACCCGTGCCCGCGGTCCACTGCCAGCCGCCGTTGTTCGAGGCCACGTCAGCGTCCACGAGGTGTGCCATGAAGTGCGCCTCGCCCCGGCGCCAGTCGACGAGGAGGTCCTTCACCAGGAAGCTCGCCGCGATCATGCGAGCGCGATTGTGCATCCATCCGCTCGCGGCGAGCTGGCGGAGCGCCGCGTCGACGACCGGGTAGCCGGTCCGGCCAGCCCGCCACGCCGCCAGCCCGGCGGCGTCGTCGACCCACGGGACGGCGTCGTACGCGGGCCGGTATGCGCCGCGCGCGACGTGCGGGAAGTGCCACAGGACATGAGCGTAGAACTCCCGCCAGCAGAGCTCCGCCACGAAGACGCGGCGGCCGTTGCCCGGGCCCTCGGCTGCACGCAGCACCTCGAGCGGCGAGAGCGTCCCGAACTTGAGATCCGCCGACAGGCGGGACGTCCCCTCCGCGTCCAGCCGGTTGCGGCCGTCCGCGTACGCCGACAGGGCCGCGGAAGCGACCCACCGGCCGAGCCGCTCGCGGGCCGCTGCCTCGCCGGGTCGCGGCAGCAGCGCGGGGTCGGCCGTCGGGGCGGGTGCGACGGGAAGCGGCTCGCTCGCCAGCGCCCCTGGGGGCAGCGAGGGAATGGCTCCCGGCGCAGGCAGAAGCTCCCGGCGCGGCACGGCCGCCCAGCGGCGCGCGAAGGGCGTGAAGACGGTCACGGGGCCTCCGCGCTGGGTGCGCACGTCCTCCGGCTCGGCGACGAGCAGCCCGCGTGTGAGCTGCAGACGCCGCCCGTCGGCTGCCAGCGCTTCTGCCACGGCCCTGTCGCGGGCCCGGGCGAACGGGCTCACATCGCGCGTGGCAAACACGGCATCGGCGCCCGCCGCGGCGGCCAGCGCCGGGACCAGCTGTTCCGGGCGGCCGGTCCGCACGACGAGGGACGCACCCCGGACGGCAAGGGACTCGGCGAGCTCGGCCAGCGCACCGAGGAGGAACCACGTCCGGTTTGCCGACGCGCGTGGTCCCTGCAGGAGACGAGGGTCGAGGACGTACACCGGGACGACACGCTCGGCCCCATCCAGCGCAGCCGCCAGGGCCGGGTGATCGTGGACACGGAGGTCACGGCGCAGCCACAGGAGCGCGACGCGCGAGCCGCCGGAGGCCGGGCCCGGGGAGACCGTCATGCCTATCTGATCGCGCGCCGGCGCTCGCCGGATGGCGCGGGACCCAAGGCCCGGCGCGGACGTCCTTTCAGACGACGATCCGGAACGACGTCGCGATGTCGGCCACCGTCGTCGCGTAGTCGTTGGCGCGCGGCGGCGGGGCCCCGAACGTCATCACGTAGCCCCGACCCGGCAGCGTGTACAGCACCTGGGTGACCGCGACGGTGCCCTCCTGGCCATCCGAGCGGGTGAGAGGCGCGAGGTACGCCATCGAGGAAGCCTGACCGGCGGCGACCAGAATCGGCCGCAGCTCCACGGTGTCCTCGACGAGCTGCTCGACCTGGCGGTGGGCCGCGGCGGCGAACGTCTCCTGCGACACGTCGGGCGGGAGATCCACCTCGGTGACGACGAGCGTGACGACGTCGCCTGCGGCGACCGCCGCCGGCGTCGCGTCGAAGGCGAAGTACGTTGCCGTGTCGGGGGTACCCGAGAGGCGCGCGTCGAGGGACTCCGCGAAGCTCGGGTTGACCGCCCTGAGCTCGGCGATGAGCTCGTCGTGCGACCCGCCGACCGGGACGGCCCGCCAGCCGTCGGGAAGGTCGAAGGTGAACGAGCCGGGCGGCAGCGGGGTCGCGCCCGCCGTGGGGGCCGGGCTCGCGGTCGGCGTAGCGCCGCACCCCGCGAGGACGACCGTGGCAGCGAGGGCGAGGAGCGCAGCATGGTGCCCGGAGCGCAAGCGTCGTGCCGGCCGGAGGAACACGAGGAGGCCCAGGGCGTGCCGATGCAGCCGCGGTGCGCCAGCGATCGGGATCACGCCGGCGGGATCTCGTCGGGGCGGGCAACCCGAACGAAGGGACGGACGCGAGCTTCGACCCAGACGCCCTCGCGGAGGTAGACGTCGGCGGCCGCGATGGCCAGGGCCGCGTCGGTGTCGGCGGCGCGCACCAGCAGCATTGAGCTCGAGAGATCCGGGTAGGCCCCGGCCTCGAGCACGACGCCGGCCTCGCGAAGCTCCACGATGCGGGCAAGGTGCTCGGCTCGGTGGGCCGGGCGCGTCTCCGCCGCGTCGGGCGCGTAGGACGCCTCGATCACGAAGACCGACTCCATGACAATGCCATCCGGGATCTCCTGGGCCACCTGTCTCCTCCTGTCGGGTGTGGGTCGGCAGCTACCCTAGCGCCGAACGTCTCGGCGTGCCCACGGTCCGGGTCGGCTCCCCTGCCGCGGATGCTCGGCACGCCGGACTCGGCTGCAGCGATGACCCTCAGCCCGCGGCGGGCGCGAGCTCTGCCGCGTCGTCCGCCCCCGGGTCGGTCGCTGTCGGGCCCGAGAGCTCGACGACGGCGTCGGCGGCGGAGTCGTACCGCTCGGAGGTCGTCAGGTAGATGACCTGGAAGTCCGCGGCCAGCTCGCGGAGCATCGCGATGGCCCGTGCGGCACGGTCGTCGTCGAAGGTGACGAAGGGGTCGTCGAAGACCAGGGGCGGACGACGATCCTGCGTCACCAGGCGCACGAGACCGAGGCGCGCTGCGAGATACCCGAGGTCGAGGGTGCCCTGGGACAGCTCCTCGATTCGGACCCAGTCGCCGCGTTCGGGAGCGAAGACGGAGATGTCGAGCGTGGCATCGTCGACCGCGATGCGGCGGTAGCGGCCGCCGGTCAGGCGATCCAGGTCGCCCCGCATCCGCTTCTCGAGGTAGCGGGTCGCGGTCCGCATCGTCGCGGCCTCGGCCCGCTGGATCGCCTCGAGGGCTACCCGATAGATGCGCTCGCGACGCTGCAGGGCGTCCAGCTGCTCACGCGCCGCGACCAGGCGTTCGGACTCGGTGGCCACGAGCTCGGCGTCGACCGGGTTCTGCTCCACCCGTGCTCGCGCCGCGGCCTCGTCGTCGCGGGCCCGCTCGAGGGCGGCTTCCTGCTCGAGGACCTCGGCCTCCAGGCGCTCCCGGGCGCGGGGCTCCTTGGCGATCGGTCCGAGCGCCTCGAGGGCGCCGGTTTTCTGCTCGATGTCAAGGGCGGCGGCGTCGCGCAGGGCCGGGAGTGTCTCGACCGGCTCCTTCCCGACGAGGCCGTCGAGCTGGGCCCGGCCCCGGTCGATGGCCTGGCAGTGGGCGTCCTCGCGCGCGAGGAGGTCCTCGGCTCCTTCGGGGTCCTCCACCTCGATCGTGACGAGCTGAGCGGTCAGGTCCGCCTCCTTGCGGCGCAGCTCGTCCTGCAGTTGCGACCGGCCCCGAAGGCGCCTGGAGATCTCGTCCTGGCGCATCTGCGTCTGGCGCTTCAGGTCGAAGGCCATGCGTCGCCGGCTCCGCGCGTAGGCGGCCAGGAGGACCGCAACCACCCCTGCGATCGCGCCGCCCGCGACCGCGGCGGTCAGGTTGGCGAAGACGCCGATCGCGACGGACACGACGCCCCCGATCGCGAGGAACGACGCGAACCAGGCAAAGGGCCGGTAGCGCGGCTCCGGGATGACCACTTCGTAGTCGACCGAATCGAGCTCCTCGGAGAGATGCGCCCGGAGCTCGCCGACCTCCCGGGCCAACTCGCGGGTCCGCTCCATGAGCTGGCGCAGGACGGGCAGCGGGTTCAGCGACGGGTGGGTCGCCTCGAGCTCCGCGACCTCGTCGACGACGACGACCGCCTGGCGGTACCGCTCGAAGCGCTCCTGGCTGACGGCGCGGTCGGCCACGAGGCGCTCGGCCTGGCGAGCCCGTTCCAGCAGGGAGCGGCGCTCGGTGAGCGCGTGATCCGAGGAGGCCCGTCGCTCACGGGCGGAGACGAGCGCATCGCGATCGCGCTCGAGCTCGGCGAGCTGCCTCTCGCCATCCGCGACGGTCACCTCCAGGCGGGCGATGGCCTGCTCCGCGAGGCGCAGCCGGCCCGGGTTCCGCTCGCCCTTCGCCTGCAGGTCGTGCAGGCCCCGATCGAGGCGACGCTTCGCCGCGCTCGTCCCGCGGTCGGCCCCGCTGATCGACGCCTGCAGCCGGTCGCGGAGGGCGCCCTCGTCGCGCGCCAGGTCGTCGACCTCGTGGTGGCGCACGGACGCGGTGGAGCGGAAGAACTTCTCGCTCGGAATCCCGGTGAGATCGGCGAGCATCTCGTCGGCCCGCGCGGGATCCGTCACCGTCTCGCCGTCGAGGACGAGCCTGACCGTGCCTTTCGCGCCGCGGAGGTCCTTCTCGAGGGTCCCTGCCCGCGTCCCGTCGAGGTCCTCCTGGACGAAGTCGACGGCGATCCACGGGCGCTCGTCCCGACCGGCACTCCAGCTGCGGAGACCGTCCATCTCCGCGCCACCCGCGGTCGCCTTCCGGAAGAGCGCGATCTCGAGCGCACGCTGCAGCGTCGTCTTGCCCGATTCATTCGGTCCGCGGACCACGGTGAGCCCAGGCGCAAGCTCGAGATCGAGATCGTGATGCACCTTCAGGTTGCGAAGCCGGAGCCGCGTGATCCTCACAGGGTCACCTCGCGGCCGTCGAGCAGGAGGCGGGCCAGGCGGAGCGCTTCGCGGGTCTCGCTCGCGGCGTCGTCGTGGCCCGCCGCCTCGGCTTCGGCGATTGCCGCCTCGAGGTCGCGTACCAGCGCTCCGGCGATCGTGTCCGGGGGCGGGAGCGGCCCCTCCGGGAGCGCGGCCGAGGAGGCGTCGCGGACGCGCAGTCCGAAGAACCGCTCGGCGACCTCGCGTTGGACTTCGTCGGCGACGAGGTCGAGGTCGTCGGGGCGGACACCGATGAGGTGCACCTCCAGGACGAGATCCGGGTCGGCAAGGGCGGCGATGCGCTCCACCAGCGCGGGCTGGCTGCCGACGTCGGCAGCGTCCACCTCGAGCCGGTCGAAGCGGGTGCGCCCCACCTGCCGCTCCTCGACGGTCACGTGGCGCCCGCCGTCGCGCCGCTCGAGCGTGACGAGGAGCACGTTCCCGGCGCGGTCCTGGTCGACGGCGACCGGCTCGGGGGCGCCGCTGTAGGCCCACGTGGTGGCACCTGCCTGCCCCCGCTGCGTCGAGTGCCAGTGCCCGAGGGCGAGGTAGTCGAGGTGCGACCTGGCCACCTCGTCGCTCGTGAAGACCACCTCGTCGTGCTCGGTCTTCTTCGGGATGCTCAACGAGCCGTGGATCATCCCGACGTGCCAGGTCGCCCGGTCATCGGCGGCGACGTCGACATCGGCCAGCGGGCTGCGCGGCGCACGTTTCGTGGCGAAGACCCACCCGTGGACGACGAGGTCCAGCGGCCCCAGCACCACGTCCGGCCGGTCGGGCGTGAGGACCACGAGGTGATCCGTGCCCGGAGGCAGGCCGGCGACCGTCGCCAGGTCGTAGGCCCGGTAGACCGAGGCCCCGTCGTAGACGTCGTGGGTCCCGGGGATGATCACCGTCCGGATGGCGGCGTCGGCCAAGCGTCGCAGCTCGCTGGCGACACGCTCCACGGACCGCCGCGGCTGCGTGTTCGAGTCGAACAGGTCGCCGGCGACGAGGAGCACGTCGACCTTCTCGGCCAGGGCGAGGTCGATGGTGGCCCGGAACGCGGCGAACTGGCGTTCGCGCTGCGCTGCCGCCTGTTCGCCGAGGTCGGCGTGGCGGGCCCCAAGATGAACATCGGCCGTGTGCAGCAGGCGCAGCATCGCGGGCATTGTCGCAAATCCGCGAGGCGTCGGCGAGTCCATCTTCGGCGGTCGGCGACGGCGGGACGAGGATCGGCCGCGCGGCCCCCGGCGCCGCCGTCAGCGGACCCCGGCGTGGACCGGTGCTATCCTTCGGGCAACGCAACCGGTGCGCGCCCCGAGAGGTTCCGCAGCACGTCACCCGGGTCGCGCGGCACCAGGCCTCCTTCGCCTCTCCCGCCGTCCCCACCGACGGCGCGGGCCTCCGGATCGCTCGTCGGCGCGAGCGCACGGACCTGGAGGAGCAACCCCTTGACGTACACCGACCGCACGCTCACCTGCGTCGACTGCGGCATGAGCTTCACGCACACTGCCGCCGACCAGGAGTACTACGCGGAGAAGAGCTACGCCTCCGACCCGAAGCGCTGCCCCAGCTGCCGTGCCAGCCGTCGCCAGACGCGAGGCGACGGGTGGGACGTGCGAAGCATCGGCGGCCCGCGCGGCTACGAGCGTGGTGGCGATCCTGTCGATCGCGAGTACTTCGCGGTCACCTGCTCACGCTGCGGCAACAACGCCCAGGTTCCGTTCAAGCCGCGTCTCGACAAGCCGGTCTACTGCTCGGACTGCTTCCGCGCCGTGAAGGCCGACTAGGGCCGGCGCCGACCCTGCTGGCGCCCCCCAAACCGCGGCAGCGTCGCCGCGCGTTTGCGCACGAGGGGCCAGGGTCTAGTCTGGCGCCAGCGTCGCGAGCTTCGCCTCCCGGACGCGGAAGGTGTCGCCTTCCCGGTGTCGGGTCCTCGCCCGCCCCCGCCACACCGTCACGCGCCCGCGGCCCCCGACGCGCCACGTCCCGTCCTGCCCGATCGCCGCGGTCTCCTCGTCGATCCCCAGCATGACCGTGCCGCGCGGAGCCATGAGCGCAGCGGCTACGGCGAACACCTCCGGGAAGCCATCGTAGTGAGGGAGGATCACCGCGCCGGGCGCAAGTCCCAGCGCGTCCCGCCAGCCGACGGGGAGGCGGAGCCGACGCATTGCGATACGCGGCTGACGGGCCGCAAGAACGATCGCCCCGGCGGAGCAGCCGACCACGACGCCCCCGCGCGTGTGCACGTCCCAGATCGCCTGTCCGGCCGGCGTACCCGCCAGGCATTCGAGAAGGTGATCCGCCTTGCCGCCGGAGAGATAGACGAGGTCGGCCTCGCCGATCGCCTGGGCACACGCCCCGTCCAGCGCGTCGTCCCGAGTGCGGAGCTCCACGCCCTCGACCTCGGCGCCGAGCGCGGCGAAGTGTGCACGCCCGTCCTCGATCCAGCGCCGGAAGGTCGCCTCGCCGTCGGGCCATGATGCAGTGGGGACGATGGCGACCCGGGGGCGGCGGCGCCCGGTGGTCGCCAGGAGCTGGCGATCGATCTCGCGCATGGCAAGGGTGAACTCGCCGGATCCGACCAGGGCGATGGGGCCGACCATGACCGCAGTCTAGAGCGGGGTGCGTCGAAGCGCCGCGGGACGGTCCGGTGCGCACCGCCGGCTCGCCGCGAACTGACGAGAGGGGCTATTCACGAGGTGCCCTTGTCGCTATTCTCGTTTGACCGGGGCGTCACCCGTGCGGGTCGCCAGGGAGGGCGCTGCACGGCCACCGGCAGCAGCACACAGGGAGGAATGATGGACTCGACTGGATCGCCCCCGCCCGCGCCGCCCGACGAGGGATCCGCAGCGCAGGAGCCCGCGCCGCCCGACGAGGGATCCGCGGCGCAGGAGCCCGCGCCGCCTGCTCCGGCGGCACCCTCGGGCGGAACGCCTGCCGAGGCCCCATCCTGGGTGTCGAACCTGACGTCGAAGGCCCCGGTGGTCGGACCGGCAGGGCTCGTCTACGCGGACCTGCCGAACCGCATCGTTGCGTACATCATCGACATCATTCTCCTTGCGATCGTCGGGCTCCTCGTCGGCATGATCACCTCGGGGATCGGGCTGAACGTGGTCACGTTCGACCTGGAGAACGGGTTCCAGTACAACTACGTTGCCGCGCTCGTCCAGGCTGCGATCGGCGCAGCGATCAGCGCCGGCTACTTCATCTACACGTGGACCGCGATGCGCGGCACGCTGGGCATGAAGGCTCTGGGCATGCAGATCGGCAACGCGAGCGATGGGGCAGCCCTGACGATGGACCAGGCAGTCCGCCGCTGGGTCGCCGTCGGCGGCTGGATCACGATCGCGCAGGCGCTCAACCCGCTCCCGCTCCTCGGCATTCTCATCGGCCTCGCGGCCCTTGGCTATGTGATCTATCTCCTCTACACGACGGCGAGCAGCCCGACGAAGCAGGGCTTCCACGATGTCTTCGTGGGGTCGATGGTCGTCAAGGCGATCCGCACGGTCGCGTAGCAAGCACCTCGTTCAGTGATCGACGCCCCGGCCGGCCGGCCGGGGCGTCGCCGTTTCGGGCCGTCGGGGCGTCGACCATGGTGTCACCCTGGGCGTCCTGGACCCTGGAGGCCGGACGCCTGCGCCAGTCGGTCGCCGACAGGCTCGAGGCGGAAGAAGACGCCGCTCGCAACGACGTGGCGGCCCGCCAGCCGGTACAGGGCATTCCCCGGGAACGGGTGCTGCCGGAAGCTGGCGCGCACCGCCCGGTCCCGCTCCGGCCCCGGGCCCAAGAGCACCGGCCGGAAGCGCTCGCGCGGGATGCGGGCGCTCTCGATCGTGGCGGTTTCGGCGGCCCGCAGGTTGAGCGTCCATGCCGTGTCGCCGCTCGGGTGGCCGACGTAGCGCCGTCCGCCGACGCTCAGCAGCCCGAGAGGGAGCGACCGCTCGCGCCCGCTCCGGCGACCCGCCAGCCGGAGAACCACGAGGTTGCCGAACCCTGGGCGCATGGCGAGGCGAGCGAGGGGTCCGCCGGCCAGGCGCAGGAGACGGTACCAGCTGCGCCACCAGGCGGCCCAGGCGCCCCGGGCGTGCACGGGCTCGGCGAAGGATCGGGGAGCGGGCGTGGTCACGGGGCCCTCCGCAGGGTGGCCGGGGGCTGGACCGAGCGAGGAGGGTTTGCGGCCGTCAAGACGATGGCAGGTCGCCGGGCGTGTCGACGTCCAGCAGCGACTCGCCCGCTGGATCGAGCCGACGCCAGCGCTCCGGGCCCAGCGTGCCCGCACGCAGCTGCGCGAACAGCCCGGTGAGGCTCCGCGTGCCTCCGGCAAGGGCGGTGACGGCGGCCGGACGCGCCGAGGCCACGCGAACGGCAGTGGGAAGCGGGCGCAGTTGGCCATCCTCCTCGAGGCCGACGACGTCAAGCAGCGGTCCGTCGTCATCGGAGCCCAGCCACAGGAGCAGCTCCGTGAGCAGGCTCGGCGCGAGCGATGGCTGGTCGCCGCCCACGACCAGTGCGAGCGGGGCGCGGGCCGCCGCCAGGCCCGCTGCCAGGCCTGCGAGCGGCCCAAGGCCGGGTGCTGCGTCGTGCACGACCCGGACCGGCACACCCAGGTCGCGTGGGAGACCGGGGCGGGCGGCGTCGGGGGCGATCACCACGACGACCTCGTCGGCCACCTGGGCCACGGCGGCAATGGCCCGATGCAGCAGGGGACGCCCGTCCACGTCGACTGCCAGCTTGTCGGCGCCATAGCGCGAGGACCTCCCTCCGGCGAGGACGATCGCGGTCGTGAGGAGCTGGCTCACGGGGTGGACCTCGCGAGGTGGCGGTCCGTGCTTCCTCGCGGCCGACACGACATCTCCCGGCCGTCCGACGTCACCGCCCGCTCAGCCCGCGGTGACCGCCAGCCCGCGCAGGACCCGTCCCGCACGCTCGAGCGCCTCGTCGAGGAGGGCGGGCTCAAGCCCGTGGGTGATCCGCAGGTGTTGCTCGACGCCGAAGGTGGCACCCGGGGCGACGAGGACGTCCGCCTCCCGGCGGAGCGCTTCGGCGACCGCCTCGCTCGGCAGGTCGAGGTCGTACCGCACGAAGCCGAGCGCGGTCGCAGCCGGCGGGACGATCGCGAGCAGGTCGGCGTTGGCGTCGATCCAGCCGGCAAGGCGCGCGTACCCCTCGCGGATGTACCCGCGGGTCCGGGCGAGCAGGCGGTCCCGCGTCACCGGCTCCAGGGCGATCTCGCCCAGGCGCATCGAGAGCATGCCGGTCGCGATCGTCGCGTACTCGTGGCGCCGCCAGGCCGCCTCCACGATCTCGGGCGGCGCGACGATCCAGCCGAGGCGCAGCCCGGGGAGCCCGAAGGCCTTCGACAGGCTGCCGACGCTGATCGTCCGCTCGTAGCGGCCCCAGAACGTCGGTGTGAGCACGTCCGTCAGGCGCTCCGTGCCGCGGTACACCTCGTCGGCCAGGAGCCACCCACCAGAGCGCCGCGCAGCGTCGACGACGGAGTCCATCTCCCCTTCCGTCAGGATCGTCCCGACCGGGTTGTTCGGGTTCGTCACCGCGATGACCTTCGTGCGGGCGGTGACCGCGTCGTGAAGGGCCCCGAGGTCGGGCCGCCAGCCCCGCCGCGGGTCGAGGGGGAACGGCTTCACCTCGGCCCCAGCGTTGAGCGCCATCCCCCGGATCTGGCGGTAGCCGGGCTCCATCACGACGACGGGGTCGCCCGGTCCCACGAGGGTCGAGATCAGGATCGCGTTCGCCTCGGACGCCCCGACGGTGACGAGGACCTCCTCGGGGGCTGCGCCGATCCACGAGGCAATCCGCTCGCGGAGGAGCCGCGTCCCGGCAACCGGGGGGTAGTGCAGATCGATCTCGGCCAGGCGGGCGAGGGCCGCGTCGCCTCCGGCGAGCTCGCCCAGGGTGACCGCCTGCACGCCGCTGTCGGCAAGGTTGAACTCGACGGTGGTTTCCCAGCGGGACTGCCATACCTCGAGCTCGAAGGGAGTGAACGGCATCTTTGGCTCCTCGGCGCGGCCTGCAGACAGGTCCCGGGCGGCGATCGCTCGCGTCCGGGTTGCGACCGGCATGGTACGCGCCGCGAGGCTCGCTCGCGGAGGCACACGTGACAGGGCCGGACCCTTGTCACTGGAGGCCCTCTCCCCTGCCCCGCCACGGCTTCGGGCTCGAGGTCGGTCCGCCAGAGGGCGGGCGCAGTTTCGGCGCGGGCGCTGTCGCGGGCCGGACCCGTCGCCGGATTGCACGGCACGTGAAACGGCCCCGGGAGTCCCCGGGGCCGTGCCGAGTGCGGCGCGATCGAGCCGGCGCGTCAGGCGCGTCGGAGGGCGAAGCAGTCGCTGCAGTAGACGGGCTTGCCGCTCGTCGGGCGGAATGGGACCTGCGCGTCCTTGCCGCACCCCGAGCAGACTGCCGTGAACATCTCGCGGGGGCCGCGCGAGCTGTAGCCGCCCCCGCCGCCGTAGCCACCGTTGTCGCCGTAGCCGCCGCCGGAATCACCGCGCGACGCCTTGCGGCTGGCGCGACACGCGCCGCAGCGGCGCGGCTCGCTGAACTGCCGGGTAGCGTAGAACTCCTGCTCCCGCGCGCTGAAGACGAACTCCTGGCTGCAGTCGGCGCAGGTGAGGACCTTGTCCGAATACAAGAGAGACCGCTCCTTGCTCTCGCCGGCACCCAGCGATCCTTGACCGTTGATCCTCGCGGGAGCCCGTGAGAGTGGGAGCGATCGTGTTCTGCCGAGCGTATTGCCCCGCTCGGGGCGGGGATGTACGCCGATGACACTAGATCATCGTCATGGGCATGGGAAGAGGGGAATCTCGCCCCTCGGTTCCGGGCACGCGCTGGTCTCGCGCGCGCGGGCACAGGCTGGCCATCCTCGCGGGCAGCGGTCGCGGATGCCGGCTCCGCCTGACCCCGTCAGCTCGGCGCGGCCGTCGCCCAGGCCGCCGCTGCGACGATGACCGTCGTCTGGATCGCGACGTGGTAGGCCGCCGAGGCCCAGATGGATCCCGTGCGCCAGTTGAGCCAGCCGAAGACGAGGCCGCCACCGAGCGTTGAGATCACCTCGAGATCGGGCTTCCCGATGTGGACCATCACGAACGGGACGACGGCCACGACCACGCCAAACGGACCGATGGCGCGCACGAGGGCGAACAGGAGGAAGCCGCGCACGAGGAACTCCGACGGGACGAGGTCGATGACGTTCGTGAGGAGGACGTCCCCAACCGTCGACATCGACGGGCCGTACCAGTCGCGAATCGCCGGAAGCGCGCCGACAAGGGCGATGACGGGGAGCGTGGCGGCCGTCGCGACCAGGCCGAGGACGACGGACCGGCGGACGTCGCCGAGGCCGAGGCCGTAGCGCCGCGGATCCTCGCGCAGGGAGAGGAGGATGGCGAGCGGCAGGAACCCGAACACGATGATCCGCTCGATTCCCTGGTTGCGGAGGCTGCGCGGGTCGATCGGGCCGAAGCGCGGCAGGACGTCGTAGCCTCGGTCATAGAGCAGCAGAGCGCAGACAACGAGCAGAAACGCCGTGGCCAGGAGCGGCACCCGGAGCCCGAGGATGCTCACCTCCGCGCGATCGCGCGGCGCGACCGGATAGACCGGTGGCTGTCCCACGAGCAGGTCGACGAGGATGCGGGGAGGCCTCACGGCGACACAGGCTACCAGCCCTCTCGGCCGGTCGACCCGGGACGGGCCGTTCGGCCTACCGCAGCGGGTTCACCGGCGGATGCCGCGACGGTCGCGAGACGTGCAGAATGGGTCACCCCCGGAGGTACTCATGACCCTCGAATCGTCGGCCCCCGGCGGCGCGCCCCGGCTCGGCATCGCCCTCGCGGAGGCGGCGCGGTACGTCGAGCGCCTCGGCTTCCTCGATGTCAACGGCACCGCCCCGCACCAGGCGGGCGGCGCGAATCTCGTGGTCGCCCTGCGGGACCGGCCGACGCTGCTCCACTTCGACCCGGAGCGGGTGGAGCACTGGGTGGCAGCAGCCGGCCGGGGCCAGGCCACCGAGATCACCCGGAAGACCCGCGTCCCGCTCGAGCGGCCGTTCTCGTGGGGCACGATCAGGGTGGTGGACCGGCTGGATGTCTTCAACTCGTTCCTGACCTTCGGCGGGACCGCCCGGGCCGTGGCGCTCGACGCGACGACGACGCTCGTCACGTTCTCCTCCCACGCGCCGATCGTGCGGGCCGCCGGCCACAGCCAGAGCGTCGACCTGTCCACCGGCGAGATCGGGGCGTTCTTTGCCCGGATGATGATCCCCATCGACTTCACCCCCGGGGCGGAGGCTCGGGTCGCGGGCTCCTCCCCGATGGCGCTGTACGCCGCGTTCCACGTGTACGTCGACGCCCGCCTCCGAGCCTCCGAGGAGCTGCAGGAGGCGCATCCGTCGTTCGCCGGGTGGTGCGGCCGCGAGCGGCGCCGGATCGGAGACAGCTTCGGACCCGACTGGGATGCCGGCCGGGCGCTCGCAGCCGAGCTCGGGCTCGTCCCCGGCTGAACGCCTGGCCGGGCGCCAGAGAAGCCGGGTCGGCGTCGCCCTAGAGGAGACCGCGGCGGCGGAAGGCGACGAGGGTGACGACGAGGACGGCCACCATGATCGCGGCGAGGATCTCGAAGCCGAACGGCGCGTCCTGGAACGGCACGTTCACGTTCATGCCCCACAGGCTGGCCACGAACGTGAGCGGAAGGATCAGGACCGAGAAGATCGTGAGGACCCGCAGGACGTCGTTGACACGGTGGCCGATGACCGACTCGTTCGTCGACTCCAGCGACTCGACCTGCTCCTTGTAGTTCTCGAGGACGTCCCAGATCCGCTCCGAGGCGTCGGTGATGTCGTCGAAGTACAGGTCGAGGTCCGGCGCGCGGTAGCGGCTGACGGCCCGCTCCAGGTCCCGGTAGACCACGCGCTGCGGCCGCACGATCCGCCGGAAGTTGATGATCTCTGACTTCACGGCCGAGATGTCGCGCACGATCTCGCTCGACCGCCCCTCGAAGAGCTCGTCCTCGACGTCCTCGAGCTTGCTGCCCATCTGGCGCAGCATCGGGAACCCCGCGTCGACCCCCTCGTCGACGATCCGGTAGAGCAGGTACCCGGAGCCGTAGGCGAAGAGCTCCCGGCGCGTCTCCTCGTTCTCTGCGACTCGGCCGAAGAGGCGGCTGAGCGGCGCAAAGCGGTCGTTGGGGATCGTGATGACGTAGTCCGGGCCGACGAAGAGGTCGAGCTCCACCGCCTTCAGCCGCCCCGTGGCCTTCTCGTAGTTCGGGAAGTACAGGACGATGAAGAGGTAGTCGTCGTAGGTGTCCACCTTCGGGCGCTGGTTGCGCGAGACGAGGTCCTCGAACGCGAGCGGGTGGAAGTCGAAGTGCTCCGCCAGCCACTCCCGTTCCGCGAGGCGGGGCCGCTCGATGTGGATCCAGCGTACGCCGTGGTCCTCGACGCTCGTGATCGCCGGTCCCGGCGCCTCGCTCGGGGTGTCCCGCTGCACGTCCGGGGGCGTGCCACGAGGCAGCCGCGGCACGATCCCCCCGAGGCGGCCCCGGCGCTCCTCACGCGTCCCGCTGTCGTTCGCCATCGCTGTTCGCACGCTCCACTGCCGGCGCGCATGCGCCGGCGCCAGTCTACGCGGGCGGCGCCCGCGAGGGCCACGCCGTTGCGCGACCGGCCGTCTCACCGGGCTCGCCCCTTGCCAGGCGACAGCCTCGCGCGCAACGGCGCGGGCGTGCAGCGGCCTACCGCGACATGTCTCCGAGCATTGCCTTCGCGACGATCCGGACTAGAATCCGGGGGCGGTGGGAAGGCATGGCTGGTGCGTGGGGCACACGGCCAGGCCACGGTCTGCGTTTGCCGGCGGTTTCCGCCGCGGATGTACACGCCAGGGCCCCGCCCGCGGGGACCCGGGTGCCGGCGCCCGCCGATCCTTCATCAAGCGGGCACACCGAAACGGAGGACACTGTGACCGACGATCTCGCGGCGAAGCTCCAGGGCCTGCTCGGCGACGCCGACCTCGGGCCCCAGCTCAAGGGCCTCATCGGTGGGGCAGGCGCGGGCGGAGACCTCGATGTCGGGGGCCTCCTGGGCAAGCTCCAGGGGAACCCCGACCTCCTTGCGAAGGTCCAGGCCGCACTTGGCAACGTGGACCTGGGCAGTGCGATCGCCGGCCTGACCGGGGGCGACAGCCCAGGCGCCGGCGGGATCGACCTCGGAGGCCTCGGCGACACGCTCGGCGGGATCCTGGGCGACCGCGCCAAGGGCTGATCCGGCCCCATGCAGACGGCGGCGCCAGTCTCCAGGGGGCCCGTCCTCCTCGCCGTCATCCTCGGGTCGGGGATCGTCTTCCTCGACGGGACCATCGTCAGCGTCGCCCTGGAGTCGATCGGCCGGGACCTGCCGGCCTCCCTCGTCGGCAGGCTCGAGGGCCTGACCTACGTCACGGGCGGCTACCTGGCCATCCTCGCCGCACTTCTCATCCCGGCGGGGGCGCTATCGGATGCGTATGGCCGGCGACGCGTCTTCGCGCTCGGGCTGATCGGCTTCGGCGCGACCTCGCTCGCCTGCGGCCTGGCGCCCAGCCTGGAGCTGCTCGTCGTCTTCCGGCTCCTCCAGGGCGCCACCGGCGCGTTCCTGATCCCGGGAGCGCTGTCGATCATCACGGCCACCTTCGCCGGGGAAGAGCGTGGTCGCGCCATCGGGCTGTGGGCGGCGGCGACGGCGGCGCTCGCGACCCTGGGCCCCCTCGCCGGTGGCGTCCTGGTCCAGACCCTGTCGTGGAGGGCGGCGTTCCTTGTCAACCTCCCCCTGGTGGCGATCGCCCTCCTCGCGCTGCGGCGCGTGCCCGAGTCGCGAGACGAGCAGGCGACCGGCCGGGTCGACTGGATCGGGGCGCTCGTCGCCGTCGTCGCGGTGGGCGGCCTGGGCTTCGGGGCCACCCGGGGCCAGGAGCAGGACTGGCAGGACCCGACGGCCTTCGCGGCGCTCGCCGTGGGTGCGGTCGCGCTCGTTGCGTTCCCGATCCTCATGGCCGCCCGGCCAGACCCGCTCGTGCCGCTGGAGCTCTTCCGCCGGCGGACCTTCGCGGTGGTGAACCTCTCGACGCTCGTGATCTACGGCGCTCTCTACGTGTCGATCCCGTTCCAGAGCCTGTTCCTCCAAGGGACGCTCGGCTACACGCCCATCGCGGCGGCCGCCCTGGGGCTGCCCACGGGAATCCTCCTGGCGCTCCTCTCGACCCCCGTGGGACAGATGGCTGGGCGCATCGGCGTCCGGCCCTTCATGGTGGGCGGGCCGCTGCTCATGGCCGGTGGCCTGCTGTGGCTGGCCCGGATCCCCGCCACGAGCGCCGCCTGGGCCGCCGAGCCCGGCGACCCGGCGAGCCTCGTGCCACCCCTCGACTACCTGGTCGACGTGCTCCCTGGGAGTCTCCTGTTCGGCGTCGGGCTGGCCCTCCTCGTCGCGCCTCTCACGACCGCGCTCATGGGATCCATTCCGGTGCGGCGCGCTGGCCTCGGGTCCGCCATCAACAACGCGATCTCCCGAGTGGGCGCACCGCTCGCCAGCGCGCTCCTCTTCATCGCCATCACCGCGACCTTCGTGCCCTCCCTCGTGGCGGCCGTTCCCGGCTTCGACGGGGCGGAGGCGGACCGGCTCGGGATCTCCCCGCTGGGCCCACCCCCGCCGGGCACGTCGCCCGAGCTCGCCGTTGCGATCGATGCCGCGTCGACCGACGCGTTCCACCTCGCGATGCTGGTCGCGGCGGTCCTGCTCGTGGTGGGCGCAGTGGTAAACCTCCTGGGGCTCGAGCGCGGCCGGCAGGAGGACGAAGCCCCGGCGCGCGACACGGAGTCGACGACCGCCGGATGAGGGATCGCCGCCGCGGTCACGGGGACGGTCGGAGGGACGTCAGCGCGGCAGGGAGACCTCCACGAGGGGCACATCCCAATGGGCGTCGAGGATCTCGAACCGGCGGCGCTCCTCGGCCCGGAAGGCATCCTGGTCGGGGTAGAGGCGCGCCGCGATCTCGGCCTCCGAGTGGGCCTCCATCGCCGCCCAATCGCGGTACACGATCGTGACGACCAGGTCCCAGTCCGCCCGACCGTCGCCGTGGAAGCGAGGGACGTGCAGCCGAACGTCGAGGAAGCGACCATCGTCGAGCTGCTCGCGCAGGATCGGCCAGTGGTTCCGCAGGAAGAGGTCGACGAACTCGGCGTGAGCACCCCAGTGAGTGCGATAGAAGTAGTCGACCTTGACGGGGCCTCCGGTCATCGGCGTCTCCTCGGGGTGGCTGGCGCGGGCCCGCCGGGGCCGACGAGTGGCCGTCGCCCAGGACCCGCTCGGGCGTATCCTGCCCCCGAAGCACATCGTCCGCTGGGAGGCCCCGCGATGCACGTCACGCTCGTCCACGTCCGGGTCCTGCCGGCACGCGTCGACGACTTCATCGCGGCGACACGAGCGAACCGCGTCGCGTCCGTGCGGGAGCCCGGCAACGTCCGCTTCGACGTCCTCCAGGACGCGGGGGATCCGACGCGCTTCATCCTCTACGAGGCGTACGCCGATGCCCCGGCCGCGGGCGCGCACAAGGAGACCAACCACTACCGTGCGTGGCGCGAGGCGGTTGCACCGATGATGGCCGAGCCCCGCCGCGGCGTGCCGTTCACCGGCCTCTACCCAGAGGCGGGATGACCGGCGAGGGAGCGCCGCCCGGCGAGAGCACGCCCGGTCACCCCGTGGCGTCTCCGGTGCCGTTCGCCATCGCGAGGCTTCCTCGCCTCGTCGTGGGGCCGGGCCGAATCGCCGAGCTCCCCGAGGTCGTCGCGTCGCTCGGACGGAGCGTCCTGCTGGTCACCGGCAGGCACTCGTTCCGCGAGGGCCCGGCGTGGGGGCCCCTCGTGGCCGGCCTCGAGGCGGCGGGCGTCGCCTGGGATCACCTAATCGCGGACGGCGAGCCGTCGCCGGCCACCGTCGACGTTGCAGTCGCTGCCCGCCGAGCCGCCCCTCCGCACGTCGTGGTGGGGATCGGGGGCGGCAGCGCCCTCGACGCGGGCAAGGCGATCGCCGGCCTGCTCCGGAGTGGCACAACGACGCTGGACCATCTCGAGGGGGTCGGTCGCGGCATCCCCTACCCCGGCCCCGCCACGCCCTTCGTGGCAGTCCCCACGACCGCCGGCACCGGCAGCGAGGTGACCAAGAACGCCGTGCTGTCCGGGCGACTCCCGGAGGCAGCACCGGACGGGCCGCCGTTCAAGAAGTCGTTCCGCGACGAGCGGCTCGTGGCGCAGGTCGTCCTGCTGGACCCGGATCTCCTGGCAAGCTGCCCACCGGCGGTGGTCGCGGGCGACGGGATGGACGCGGTGACGCAGCTGCTCGAGGCCATCACGTCAACGGGCTCCTCGCCGTTCACGGACGCCGTGGCGCGCTCGGGGCTCGCGCTCGCAGCCTGGGCTCTGCCTGCCTGGCACGCGGCCGCGGTCGCCGGAGCCCCGGCGGCGGAGACCGCTGCGGCGCGGGCTGCCATGTCCTGGGCCGCCTGCTGTTCCGGGATCGCCCTGGCGAACGCGGGCCTTGGGGCGGTGCACGGGATCGTGGCCGCGCTGGGAGCCCGGCACCCCGTGGCTCACGGTGTCGGCTGCGGGATCCTCCTCGCCGCGACGACGCGCGCCAACCTCGCGGCGCTGGGGCAGCGGGAGCGCGGATCGCCGGCGCTCGCCCAATATGCCGAGGCCGGGCGCGTCCTCGCCGGGGACGTGGCGCTGCCCGACGTGGCGGCCCGCGACGCCCTCGTCGCGACGCTCGACCGCTGGACTGCCGAGCTTGGGATGCCACGCCTCGCCGACGTCGGGGTCGCTCCGGCCGACCTGCCCGGCCTCGTCGCCGAGAGCCGGGGTAGCAGTATGCGGACGAACCCCGTCGTGCTCACGGACGCGGAGATCACGGGGATTCTCGCGGCCTGCCTCTGAGGCGCGGACGGCGAGCCTCAGCCGGGCGCGAGAGGGCCCTATCCCTCCAGCGTGGGGCGGGTCATCGCCTCCGGGATGACCCAGGCGTCGAACTCGTCTGCCGTCACGAAGCCCGAAGCAACCGCCGCAGCCCGGAGCGTCGTGCTTTCGTGGTGGGCGGTCTTGGCGATCTGGGCCGCCCTGTCGTAGCCGATGTGAGGGGCGAGCGCGGTGACGAGCATCAGCGAGCTCGCCACGTGCTCCGCGATCCGCTCCTCATCGGCCTCGAGCCCCTCGATGCAGTGCTCGCGGAACGAGCGACAGCCGTCGGCCAGGAGCTCGATCCCGTGGAGCAGGTCGTGGGCGATGATCGGCTTGAAGACGTTGAGCTCGAAGTTGCCCTGGCTGCCGGCGATCCCGATCGCGACGTCGTAGGCCATCACCTGGACGGCGACCATGGTCAGCATCTCGCTCTGGGTGGGGTTCACCTTGCCGGGCATGATGGAGGAGCCCGGCTCGTTCTCCGGCAGGCGCAGCTCGCCGAGGCCGGCCCGCGGGCCGCTGCCCAGCCAGCGCACGTCGTTGGCGATCTTCATCAGGCTCGTCGCCAGGGTCTTGAGAGCGCCCGAGGCGAAGACGGTCGCCTCCTGGCCGGCGAGGCCGGCGAACTTGTTGGGCATGGAGGCGAAGGGGAGGCCGGTCAGCTCGGCGATGCGGGCCGCGACGCGCCCCGCGAACTCCGGATGCGCGTTCAGGCCGGTTCCCACGGCGGTTCCGCCCAGGGCGATCTCGTGGAGCCCGGGGAGCGTCGCGCGCAGGCGAGCCAGGTCGCCGTCGAGCATCGCGACGTACCCGGAGAACTCCTGGCCCAGCGTCAGCGGCACCGCGTCCTGGAGGTGGGTCCGCCCGATCTTCACGATCCCCATCCAGGCCAGCGCCTTCCTGTCGAGAGCGTCGCGGAGGGCGGTCACGGACGGGACCAGGCGCTCCTCGATCTCCGAGGCCACCGCCACGTGGAGGGCAGTGGGGAACGTGTCGTTCGACGACTGGCTCATGTTGACGTCGTCGTTCGGGTGGATCGGCACCTTGCCGCCCCGGGAGCCGGTCGCCAGCTCGTTCGCCCGGCCCGCGATGACCTCGTTGACGTTCATGTTCGACTGCGTGCCGGAGCCCGTCTGCCAGACGCGGAGCGGGAACTCCGCCGCGAGGGAGGCGTCGCTCACCTCCACGGCGGCGCGGACGATGAGGTCGTGCTTGTCGGCCGGGAGCATACCGAGCCCGGCGTTCACGTCGGCGGCGGCCCGCTTGAGGATCCCGAAGGCGCGGACGAGGGGATCGGCATCGTGTCGTGACTGATCGCGAAGTAGTGGAGCGAGCGCTGCGTCTGGGCGCCCCAGTAGTGCTCGGCCGGGACCTCGATCGGCCCCATCGAGTCAGTCTCGGTGCGGGTCCCGGCGGTGGGGGCGTGGGGGTCGACGGGGGTCATCGTGGCGTCCCTCGGCTGGTTCGGTCTCGGGTCCAGCCTACGCCTCCCGGGACCTCGCGGCGCGACCGCTCGATCGGCCCGCCTGGACCAGGTGGATCGGGTGGCCGCCGCACGGACAACTGGATCGTATCGGCCGCGTGCCTGAGGGGCCGGGGTGCTGCCGCGGCACTCGCGGGCCTGGGGCGGCGGCGCTGCGGCCGGGTGCGGCCGCGTCCCTCGCGGGCCGGGGGGGCGGAGCTACGGCCGGTTGCGCCCGCGCGGCTCAGCCGGTGGCGGATTCCGCGAGCGTCGTCGCGGCCGTCGAGAGGCGGGCGAGCTCGTCGTCGGACAGCCTGAGGTCCGCGGCCGCGGCATTCTCGTCGAGCTGGGCGATCGTCCGGGCGCCGGGGATCGCGATGGTGTTCGGATGGTGGATCACCCACGCCAGGGCGACCTGTGCTGGCGTGGCGCCGTGCCCGGCCGCGATCTCGTGGACCTCGCGGAGGAGCGGCGCCAGCCTCGCCCGGCCGCCCGGCCTGAAGAGCGGGTTCACGCCGCGCACTCCTCGCGGGCGGGGGACGGGCACCGCGCCGGCGAGCCCGTCGGCCAGCAGCCCCTGCGCCAGTGGCGAGTAGGCGACGACGAGCCGGCCCCTGTCGACCGCGTACGGCACCAGGTCCCGTGCCGGCGCCGGGCTGGCAAGGCTGAAGAGCACCTGGTTGGCAACGACAGGTGCGCGCAGGGCCCGCTCCGCGTCCTGCCACTGCTCCATCCCGTAGTTGCTGACCCCGACGCGCCGCACGGACCCGCCGTCGACCAGCGGGCGGAGCGCCTGCATCGTCCTGCGCACCGAGACGAACGGGTTCGGCCAGTGCGCGTAGTAGAGGTCGATGGCGTCCGTGCGGAGGCGGCGTCGGCTGCCCGCCGCCTGCCGGGCAAGGATTGGCTCGGCCGGCGCGAGGGGCAGGAACTTGGTGGCAACCGTCACACCCGGACGGGCCTTCGGGCGGAACGCCTGCCAGGGCACCCGCGACGATCCGCTCCGAGCGTCCGAACCCGTAGACCTCGGCCGTGTCGAGCATCGTGATCCCCAGCTCCAGGGCCCGGCGCACCAGGGCCGGCGCCGTCTCGGCCGCGTACTCCTCGCCGTAGCCCCACTCTCGGGACCCGAACTGCCAGGCCCCCAGCCCGATCACGGATGCCCGGAGGCCGTCGATCTCCACGTAACGCATCGTCGTTCGATCCGGCGCTACGGCGCCAGCGTCCCGGACCAGACCTGCCAGGCCAGGATGGTCTTCGCGACGAGGCTGAAGAGCATGTATGCCCGCTCGCCGTAGAGGTAGTCGCGCCAGCGCCCGACCTTGCGGTACTGCAGGACCATGTTGATCGCGAAGACGTTGAAGCTGATGAAGAGCGACACGAAGATCGCGATGACAAAGGCCGGGATCGGCGCGGCGTTGGGCTCCGTGGCGGCGGTTGCCAGGGCGATCGCGATGACGATCCAGGGGACCGCCCCGGCGATGACGCCGAAGTTGAAGTGCAGCCACTGGGGCCGCTCGCGGCCCTCGTTGCCCGCCTCCATGCTCCAGCCGAACAGGTTCATCGCCGCGTTGATGCCGAAGATCGCAACGAGCGTGCCGATCTCCTGGATCCCGCTCAGGGTGGCGATGACGACGATCATCACGCTCGAGCTGAGCGCGTACTCGATCCAGCGGGCCGGGTTCTGGCCCCGCGCCAGCATGCGCTCGTACCAGCCGCGGGCCGGGAACGCGACGCTGAAGTGGGCGATCGCGCTGAGGAGGAAGAAGATCGCGACGGCGGGCCCGATCGGCAGCTCGAACAGCGCGCGCTGGGCGGGAACGAGCGTCCGGCTCGCCTGGTCGAAGGTCAGGTAGCTGCTCACCACGGGCGAGGTCGCCAGCGGCGTTCGCGCGAATGAGAGCGCCAGGATCGCCGCGAACTGCACGAAATGCAGCACGGCGAGGACGGCGTTCCACCGGTAGAGGCTCCGGGCGCGGTCGGCCGGGAGCGGGGAGGGGTTCGGGCTCAGGATCGAGGCGGTCATGGGCAGGATGGTCCTCGGGCTCGGGGAGGTCGAACCGGCAAGGCCGGCACCTTGTCTTCGAGCCGAACGGCCCCGCGGATGGCCCGGCCGGCCGGCTGGACCGCCAGCGCGAGGCTCAGCTCGCCGGCGGGATGTTGTGGTTGCTGCGGAACAGGTTGTCCGGATCATAGCGGCGCTTGATCCGGGCAAGCCTCCGGTACGTCGTCTCCGGGTACGCCTCCCGGACGCGTGCCGGGCCCTCGTCGTCGAGGAAGTTGCTGTAGACGCCGGTCGCCGCCGGCCGGAGCGCCTCGAAGAGCCCCTCGGTCCAGGCCCGGTGGGCGGGCGCCTCGGCCGGGTCGGGGAAGGGGGTGATGATCGTGAGCATGAGCGGCTGGTCTCGAAACGCGAAGGCCGTCGCCTCGTTCTCCACGCGTGCCAGCGCCCCGCCGAGGACGCGCAGCTGCACGATCGCCATCGGCGACGAGGGGCGTCCCATGAAGTCCAGGATCGCGTCGATCGCGGTATCGTCGAGCGCCGGCAGGAACATCGAGCGGGTGATGGCGGCCATCGGGCCCTCCGGGCCGCCCAGCTCGAAGATCGCCGGGTACGGCATCGGGGCGACGGCCTCGCCGAGTGGCGCGGCAACCTGCCGGTACGCCTCCAGGACCGGCCGCCCGGCGTCAAGGTCCCCGGCGTGGACGAACATCAGGACGAGCGCCAGCTTCCCGTGGTGCTCCGCCGGCACGAAGGGGAGCGGCGGGACCGCCATGAGCATCGCGATCGTGGAGAGGTCGTCGGGGGCGCTCGCGGCGATCGGGACGTGGCTGCGCACGACGTCACGCGTCGCCGGCAGGACCATGGCGCCGCCGAGGACCATGCCGATCGATTGAAGGTCGAGCTCGAAGCGCGTCGCGACGCCGTAGTTGCCGCCGCCGCCCCGCACAGCCCAGAAGAGATCCGGGTGCTCGTCGTGGCTGGCCCGGACCACGGCGCCGTCCGCGGTCACCAGCTCCACGGCCCGCAGGTGATCGATCGTGAGCCCATGCTTGCGGACCAGCCAGCCCAT
The DNA here is from genome assembly GCA_963698595.1 of uncultured Chloroflexia bacterium. GTDB lineage: Bacteria > Chloroflexota > Limnocylindria > Limnocylindrales > CSP1-4 > CTSoil-043. The sequence continues at coordinate 234,782 of CAVORL010000005.1, read as the reverse complement.
CCCGCCGCCCAGCGTCAAGCCGCCGAGCCCGACGGTCGGCGTGTCCCCGAGGGGCACGGTGAGCCCCCGGGCAAAGGTCGCCTTCACGAGCTCCCCTGCGAGGGCTCCCCCCTCCACCATCGCGACGCGGCGCGCCGGGTCGATCTCGATCGCTGCCATCCTGCGCAGGTCGATGACGATGCCACCGTCCACGACGCCGTGGCCGGCGAAGCTGTGGCCGCCGCACCGGACGGACAGCGGAAGGCCCGTGTCACGGGCCAGGCCGACGGCCCGGACCACCCCGGCGCTGTCGTTCGGCTGCACGATCGCCGCCGGTCGCCGGTCGATGACGGTGTTGGCGACGCGCCGCTCCGCGTCGTAGCCGGGGTCTGCCGGCGTCACGACGGCGCCGGGAAACCCGGCAGCGAGCTCGGCGGGCAGGACGGGCGGGTTCAGGGGGTCATGCGGCTCGGGCATCGTCTCCTCCATCGGTGCTCGAATCGCGGTCGATTTTGCACGATTCGACCCACGGCGTGAATCCGGGACATCGGGCCGCCGGGTGGCAACGCGCGGGTGGTGCCGTGTCCGACCCGGGACACCGTCCGGCGCCGGGCCCGCGCCGCCGAGGGTGCCACGCTCGACGCCGGCCGGTCGGCGGAACCGAGAATCGGCCATTCGAGGTACACTTGGGTCTCCCAAAGGTGACGGGCGGCCCTGCCGTCCGCCGGCTCGTTCCCACCCACCCGGAACGGGCTATTCAGCACCCGGAGGCCAGCGCCCATGGCATCTCCCATCCCCCGTCGTCCCCCGGTCGACCAGGGTCCCCGCCACGTGATCGCCGAATACCGGCATCGAGCCCAGCATGTGACGTGCGAGTGCGGCTGGGAAGGCAGCAGCGCCTCACCCGACACGCGCCCCTCGGAGTGGAGCGCGCACGTCGCGGCGCATCGCACCAGCTCGCGCTGACGCGGAGCGCTCCTCGCCAACGCCGACCACCGAGCCGGCCCCCCCCGGGGGGGCGCTCCTTCGATACCCGGGGACAGGGCGGCCCGCCCCCGCTGAACCGAGCGGCGGTCGCGGCGGTGCCCGGACCGACGCCACGGACGCCCCTTCCTGCCGCTAGGCTGGTGCTGCGTCGCGTCTCGCGTCGAGCCCCCGCACAGGAGCACCACCGTGAGCTACACCTATGCCGTCGTCGGGGCCGGGCGCCAGGGCACGGCCGCAGCCTATGACATGGCTCGCTTCGGCGACGCCGCGGCGGTCCGGATCGCCGACGCCGACCTGGGGACCGCTCGGCGCGCCGCCGACCGCGTCAACCGCCTGGTCGGCCGCGAGATCGCCACGTCCCACGCGGTCGACGCCACCGACGGGGCGGCACTGCGGGCCTTCCTCGACGGCGTCGACTCGTTCCTGTCGGCCGTCCCGTACTGGCTCAACCCCGGCATCGCCCGGGTGGCGATCGAGGCGCGCGCCAGCATGACCGACCTCGGGGGCAACACCGAGCTCGTACGCGAGCAGCTCGCCCTCTCGCCCCAGGCCGAAGCCGCCGGCATCGCGATGATCCCCGACTGCGGGCAGGTCCCCGGGATGGGGACGAGCCTCAGCGTCTACGCCATGTCGCTCCTCGACGAGGTGGACGAGGTCACGTTCTGGGACGGCGGCAACCCGCTTCACCCGAAGCCGCCGTTCAACTACACCCTGACCTTCAACATCGCCGGCCTCACGAACGAGTACCACGGCGTCGCGCACTTCATCCGCGACGGGCGCCGGGTGGAGGTGCCGACGTTCCGCGACGAGGAGTACGAGACGATCGACTTCCCCGAGCCGATCGGCCGGATGGAGGCGTTCGTTGCCGGCGGCGGCACCTCCACGATGCCGTGGACGTTCGAGGGGAAGCTGCGCACGCTGTGGAACAAGACGCTGCGCTGGCCGGGTCACTTCGCCGCCTGGAAAGCGTACATGGACGCGGGGCTCCTCGAGACGGCGCCGATCGACGTCGCCGGAGTGCCGGTTGTCCCGCGCGACGTCCTCCACGCGCTGCTCGATCCGAAGATCCGGGCCCGGCCCGGCGACCCGGACCTCGTCATCGTCCGCGTGCTGGCGCGGGGTCGCCGGGACGGGCGCGCGGCGGACGTGGTCGTGGAGCTCATCGACCGCTACGACGAGGCGACGGGGTTCACGGCGATGGAGCGGACCACCGGCTGGGACGGCTCCCTCAAGGCGATCCTGAACGCCCGGGGGATCACGCCGCGCGGGGCGCACCCTGCCGAGATCGCGGTTCCTGGTCCGCTCTACGCCGAGGAGCTGCGGCGGCGCGGGTTCAGCGTCACGGAGACCTGGTCCCCCGAACCCGGCTGAGCGCCCGCGACCGCCACGCCACCGGGGCGTGGACGATCACGTAGTAGGCGACGTAGGCGTAGGCGACCCCGGCGATTGCGTCGATCACCCAGTGATCGGCCGTGTACACGACGGACAACGTCACGACGAAGGTGTAGAGCAGGGCGAGCCAGCCCACCCTCCCGAACGCTCGCCGGAGGACGAGGAAGGAGAGGAACGGGTATGCCACGTGGAGCGACGGGAACGCGGCGACGGCGTTCGGGTTGACGCTGCCGAACGCGAGCGAGTACATGTACCGGCCGTCGAAGCCGAGGGCGCTGGCGAGCGCCTCGAAGGCGCCGGGCTTCAGGTACGTGATCACCGGGACCCCGTCGGGGCCGTTGAGCAGTCCCATGTTGGCCGCGTACCAGGGGGGCGCCGCGGGCAGGATCAGGTAGCTGACGAAGGCGGCCATGCTCAGGACGATGAGGGTCGCCACGAAGTCGTAGTACTGCGCCCGCCGGCGGACCCACAGGACGAACCCCGTCGCCAGCGGCAGGGCGAAGTGGATCATGTAGACGATGGTGGCGGCCATCGCGATCCCGGCCCTGCCGACCGCCGGCGGGATCGCCTCCTGGAGGGCCTGCGTCGGCAGCACCCCGAAGGAGATCAGCCGGTCGGCAGTCGCGAGATCTGCCGCGTGGAGCGGCATGCCGGCGTCATCGGCCACGCCGCGCATGAGCTCGTACGCCAGCAGGAGCGCCACGAAGGGCAGCCAGTCCCGCAGGAAGAGCCGCCCGCGCCCCATGAGGACGGCGAGGAGGCCGAACGCGACGGCGATGACGTCCGGCGTGAGCGCAACGCCCCCTGCGACCATGAGAACGACGATGAGCGCCGAATAGGCGAGCAGGCCGGCGAGCAGCAGGCGGTCGTTGCGCCGGGCGAGCGCGCCGTGGGGTCGATCGAGGCTCGTCGTGACCGCTCCTCCGTGGCTTCGGCTCTGGCCTGCCCGCCGGACAGGGCGATCCGCCGAGCGGGGACCCAGCCGGCGGTGACGAACATCGTCGTCCGGCCGGGTCTCAGTAACCGACCGACGCAAGGTACGCGCCGCGCGGCTCCTGGTAGAGGCCGATCGTCATCATGTTGACGACGAAGAAGACGCGCAGCCCGTGGGCGAGGCACCAGCGGAAGAGGTCCGCGTTCGACAGTGGGACGAGCATGCCGGGAGTCGCGAAGCCGTCGGCGGCACCGATGAGCGCCTGCAGGTCGTCATTCGTCTCGGCCACCGAGTGCCCGAAGTAGTTTGTGCCGGTCGTGTAGGCGGTGATCCGTCCGAGCCGCTCGACGACCTTCGCCTTCCCGTCGGCAAGCGCCCCGCTCACCTCGCCCGCACGGGTGTGGCCGTGGACGCGCAGGCACAGGGCGTTGCAGGCCGCCTCGTCGGCGGCCGTCGCGGTGCGCACCGCGTAGCCGGGGAAGATGACGTGGATCGGCTCGCCGTGCAGCGCGGCGAAGGTCTCCCGGACGTCCATCCCGAGCTTCGTGTACAAGCTCAGTGACCGGTTGTGGTAGGAGATCTGGATCAGGCGCACGCCCGGCGGGCACGTCTCCTTCGTCCGCTCGAGCATCGCGACCATGAGGGAGCGTCCGACGTGGTGATCCTGGGCGGCCGGATCGACACTCACCGGTCCGATCGCATGGATCGTCGAGCGCTCATCGAGGAACGAGCTGCCGGCGGTGCGGCCATCGACCTCGGCGACGATTCCGTGGAATCCCGGGTTGCTGATCAGCGCGTGCATGCTCATCGTGGCGGCGTCGACGGACGGGAAGTCGTGCGGGAAGCCGTGCCGGTCCGCCAGGGTCGCAAACGCCTCGTAGAGAATGCGCCCGCACTCCGGGATGTCGGCCGACACTGCGCGGCGCAGGGTGACGTCCATGCGCAGACTCCCATCCATCTTCGGGGACCCGGCGGGCCCCGTGCTCGCATGAATTGTAGCGGCGCCGCGGTCGGGCCGCCGGGCTGCGTCGGTCCCGGACGCAGAAGCGGGGCGGCTGGCCTTCAGGTTGTTCTCCAACGGGATGGCCCACTCGCGGGGGTCGTGCCCCCTGCCACCGTGATCGGCGCCGATCGTCGGCACAGGACCGCGCTCTGACCCCTCGCGACCAAAGGGCCATCGGGTGGGGGTGGCGGTGCGCCCGCAGCCGCTGGTCCGTGGGGGATCGGCGCGCACCTCATCGCTGCGATGGTGAGCGCGGCGGAGCGGTCAGTGCGGGAGCGCGCCCGTCACGGCCGCATCGAGTACGTCGGCGAGGCGCCGGGCGAGCGCCGGCCAGCCATAGCGCTGGATCGCGACGCGCTGCCCGATGGCGCCGCGCCGCGCCCGCTCGCCGGGGTCGTCGATCGCCTCGAGGAGCGCCGCGGCGAGGCCGTCGACGTCATCAGGCTCCACGAGCCAGCCGGTCTGGCCGTCCGTGACGATCTCGCCGGGACCGAAGCGGTTCACGGCCACCAGCGGCAGGCCGCACGCCATGGCCTCGACCAGCACCTGGCCGAACTGCTCCCGCACCGAAGCCAAGCCGAACAGGTCGGCGGCCGAGAGGAACGCAGACAGCTCGGCGTGGTCGTGCCAGCCGGCCAGGAAGACCCCGCCTACCCCGAGCCGGGCGACTGTCTCGGCCGGGTGCTCCCCCTCCCACTCGCCGGGATGGCCGCCGACGATGACGAGGCCGGCGGGAGTCCGCGCACGGTCGCGGGCGCGGGCGAAGGCCTCGATGAGCAGCGGAAGCCGCTTGACCTCCGTGAATCGGCTTGCGCTGAGCACCGTCACGCCGTCTACGAGTGGCGCCAGCTCCTCGGCGCTGTAGCGCACGCTGCCTGGGTGCCCCCCGGGAAGCCAGCCGCGCGGTCTCTCGACGAGTGCCTCGCGCCACACGGAGGCGCGATCGACGTCGCGACGCTGGAAGACGTCGGCGTCGAACCCGTTGGGTAGCACGACGAGGCGATCCGGGTTGAGGCCCAGCAGCCACTCCGCCCGCGGGATCTGCGATGGCGACAGGACAATCAGTCGCTCGCACCTGTTCGCCCACGCGCGCATCCGCAAGACCCACGCGTGCGCGTGCGCCCAGCCGGGAGGCGGGCCGTCCGCGATCTCCTCCAGCATCAGCAGTTCCGTGCCATGAAGGTGCCCGATCACCGGAACGTGCGGCGCGACGCGTGACGCCGCCTCGTGGACGGGCGTGAGGTGATGCAGGTGCAGGGCGTCGGCGTCCGCGGCACCGGCGTCGCCCAGGGCGCGTGCCCATGCCCGCACCTGTCGCTCGAACTGGTCGTCGTCGAGCTTGGCGAATACGCGGTCCTGGGCACCAGGGCGGTCCTCATAGGAGGGGTGCATCGGCGCAGCCCCCGGCGGGGGGTCGAGCGGATCGGGCGAGGCCAGCGCCTGGTCGAAGGACACCGGGTGGACGTCGAGGTCGGCGTAGAAGCGCGTCGCGTCGCCGAGCTCACCGAGGTCGGTCCGTGAGCCCGCGACGAGGGTCACATCCCAACCGTGCGACGGGAGATGGAGCGCGAGTGCGCGGGCGACGTGCGACGAGCCGCCACGAGGAAAGAACTGGAGCGCGCTGACCAGCCGCCGGCGACGAGGCACCGGCCCAGTGTCGCACGCCGAAACGGTGGTGCGACCCTGCGGCGGGTGCCAGCCCGAAGGGCGGCCGCCATGGGCGGGCGTCCGGGTGGAAGAACGTCAGACTGGCCGGGGCGAGAGGCGGTCACGCCGCGGAACCGACCTCATCGGGGGGGGCTAGCGGGGAACACGGCTCCGCGTGACGCGCGGGATGGGGCCGACACCATCCCGATATCGGGCTCAGGCGTCGGCGCCCCTGCGCAGGCGCTCGAGCTCGCGCCGGAGGCGCTTGCTCGGCCGGCCCTCCCCGCGTGCGACCATGATCGCTGGCCCGGCCTCCGGCACGACGGGCGGGCTGTGGTCCAGGTAACAGGTCGCGGCGACGGCGGCCCCGACACGCGACTCGATCGGCCGCATGACCTCGACGATGCGCTGGCGATCGGCGATGAGCGCCTCCACCCGATCGCCCGCGCGAACCTTCGTCGATGGCTTTGCCGGCAATCCATTGACGAGAACGTGGCTGCCCTCGCACAACCGGGTCGCGAGCGGGCGGGTCTTCACGAGGCGCACCGCGCACAGCCAGCGATCGATGCGCGTCTCGTCGGGGGCGAGGGGACCAGTCACGCGTCCAAGGATGGCACGGCTCGAGAACAGGGTGATGTCCGAGCTGAGGTGCACGTCCGGCAACGCCGACGGACCGTCGATCCGGGGCAGGAGCAGCAGGGTTCTCGTGGCGAGCCGTCCCTCTGGATCACTCAGGGGCCCTGGTCGATCACGTCTGTCGACGTCGTGGCGTTGCCTCGTCGGGTCGACCGCCGCGCGTGAATGATGGTCGAACCGGCCTCGCAACAGATGCGGGAGCGGTGCTCCGCCACTACTCTGGGGACGGAGGGACGGGGCCCGATCGCCGCAACTCCTGCTGGAACCTGCCATCGGAGCGCTTGCCCGCGAATGAAGCCCCGGGACGGCGTGCGGGCCGTCGAGGCCCACCGGGCGCCGTTGCGGGGGCTCGTGATGCGGATCGCGTTTCGGCAACCAGGAACCATCACACGGAGGGATCGCACATGACGAGCGCACCGATCATCCTCGTTCCCGGGTTCTGGCTCGGCGCATGGGCGTGGGACGAGGTCGCCGCCCTGCTGCGCGCCGCCGGCCACGACGTCACGGCGCTGACACTGCCCGGGCTCGAATCGGCCGACGCCGACCGGTCCAGGGTCACGCTGCAGGACCATGTCGACGCCATCGTCGAAGCTGTCGAGGTGGCCGGCGCGCCCGTCGTGCTCGCCTTGCACAGCGCCGCCGGCTTCTCCGGCTACGCTGTCAGCGACGTCATCCCGGACCGGATTGCCGCCGTGGTCTACGTCGACACGGCCCCAGGGAAGGGGGCCCTGGACCCCGAGTTCGAGGGTGTCGAGAAGCCCTTCGATTGGGAGCAGATCAAGGCGGAGGAGAACCTCGACGGTCTCAGTGAGCCGCAGCTGACGACGTTCCGCGAGCAGGCTGTCCCGGAGCCGGGCGGACTCCTGCGCGACGGTCACGAGTTCACGAACGACGCGCGCAGGGACATCCCCTCGACGATCATCGCGACCGGCTACACATCCGGGGACTACCAGCAGTACGCGAGCGAGCACCCCGACTGGGCGTTCCTCGCCGGGATCCCGGAGCTGCGCAACCTGACCTGGGTCGACCTGCCGACGAGCCACTGGCCGATGTGGTCGCGCCCTGCGGAGACCGCGGCGATCATCGGCGACATCGCGACGAAGGCCGGGGGTGCCCGATGACTCGTCGACGTCTGCACCGAGGGCGTGTACCAGCCGGACGAGTGGCGGGACCGCCTGGCCGCTTCACGACGGCGCTCAGGACTCCCAGCCAACCTTCATCTGCTCGAACCATGCCTCCCGTGTCGCGACCACCGGCAGCACCAAGGCTCGGTCCGGCGCGAGCTACGGGACGACGTCGCGCCGAGGGAATCGAACAAGGGGGATTGGGAACACGTCCTCACTCCCCCTTGTTCTATCGCCGGGATGCAACGTCGAAGTCACCGTCGCCATTGACGTGTCGCTTCGACAGCTCCTAGCTCCAGGAGCACGTGCCCGTGCACCTTATGGCTTGGTTCCTTCGGCGTTCGCGACCACCGCGTCGATCTGCACGAGAGCACCCTGGGGCAGCGCTGTCACGCCGACCGTCCTTCGCGAGGGAACGCCGCTCGGGAAGAAGGTCGCGTACGCCTCGTCGACGGCGGCGATGTCCCCGATGTTCTTGAGGAAGACGTTGACCTTGACCACATCGTCCATGCCGTGGTCGATGTTCTCGACGATCGCCTTGATGTTCCTCAGGCACTGCGCGGCCTGCTCCCTGACGCCGCCGGCCACCAGGGCGCCGGTCTTCGGGTCCAACGGCAGCTGGGCCGAAAGGTGGTTGTAGTGCGAGAACGCCACGGTCTGGGTGGACAGCGGATCCCTCGGCGCGTCGTCCGTGTTGTTCGCCTTGATGACGATACCGTGCCGGTCCTCGACGGCCTGCGGAGGGGTCCCATCTCCGTGTGAGACAACCGCTTCGATCTGGACCAGGGCATCCATGGGCAGAGCGGAAGCCTCGACGACCGTCCGTGCAGGCACGTAGCCAACGGCCCTGGCGATGGCCGAGTCCGGGAAGAAGGTCGAGTAGACCTCGTCCACGCCCTCGAGATCCGAGAGGTTCTTGAGGAAGACCGTGATCTTGACGATGTCGTCGAAGGGAACGTCGATGCCCGTCAGGATCGCCTTGACGTTGGCGAAGCACTGCGCAGCCTGCTCCTTGGCGCCACCGGCGACGATCTGGCCGGACTTCGGGTCGAGCGGCAGCTGGGCCGACACGTTGTTGTAGTGGGAGAAGGCCACGGTCTGAGCTGACAGCGGGCTCCGCGGCGCGTCGTCCGTGTCCCGCGCGACCTTGACGAGGTCGCCCGCCTGCGGCGCGTTCGGGATCGTGCCCTCACCGTTCGTGATGAGCGCCTCGATCTGCACCAGGGCATCCTTCGGCAGGGCCGCAACCGCGACGGTCGTCCGGGTCGGGACGTAACCCGGGAAGAACGAGGCGTAGACCTCGTCAACGGCGCCCACGTCCGAGATGTTCTTGACGAACACGGAGATCCTGACGACATCGTCCATGACATGGCCGATGCTCTCCACGACCGCCTTGATGTTCGTGAAGCACTGCGCAGCCTGCTCCTTGACGCCGCCGGGGACGATCCGACCGGACTTCGGGTCGATCGGCAGCTGGGCCGACAGGTTGTTGTAGTGCGAGAAGGCGACCGTTTGCGAGTACGGGCCGATGCCTGTCGGAGCGTTCTCCGTGTTCCTTGCAAGTACTGCGTTGTAGCCACTCAAGACCGTATTCCCCTTGCTACCTGGGCTTCGTTTCCCCTTCGAACAATCAACGATACTCCAAGGAGCGGCCGAGCACCGCGAAGCGGCACCTCGCTGACCTGCGGGCGCGGTCGGGCCTCACCACCGAGCAGCTGATCTACCGAGAGCGGGCGGAGGGGTGGCTGGTGGTGCCGAGCCTGGAGCCCCTCTAGCCGGACTCCTCAGGAACCAGCATCGGGCACAGGCTCCGGGCCCACGAGCGGATGGCCTCCCCCAGATCCCGGCCGTCATCACCCAGCGGATGGCATTGACCTCGCTCGTCGTCATCGTGGCGCCGCTCCGGATGGCGATGAGCGCCCCGAAGCCGACGAACACGCCGGCGATCTCGGCCGAGTGGATGAATAGCTCGGCGTCCTGCCTCTCCCGCACCTCCCTCGCAGCGAAACAGCATGGGGCCACCGCAAGATCTGGGCCATGCTCCGCGCCGACGGGGTGCGCGTGAGCCGGAGCTCCGTGCTGCGGGCCCTCGCGAGGCGGGATCTCCTGCTCCCCGTGCGCTACCAGGCCGAGCGGCGAGCGCTCGCGGTGGCCCGGCGGGCCCTCTTCGTGGCCGCGCCCACGCGGCGCAACCGGGTCTGGCAGACCGACTTCACCGAGTACGAGACGAGCCGCGGCGGGACCTGGCGGATCAGCCCGGTCGTCGACTACGCCACCAAGGCCTGTCTCGCCGTGCCGGTGTCGGGGACGACCGCCGCCCGCGACGCCATCGCCGCGCTCGTCCAGGCGGTGAGGCTCTCTCCCACGGACGCCGACGGCGCGCCAGGTCGACGTCCTGGCGGCGTTCGTCGCGACCGGCTCCGTGGCGGGTGCGGCGGCGCGCGTGGGCGTCCGGCCGAGCACCGCGAAACGGCACCTCGCGGACCTGCGAGCGCGCTCAGGCCTCAGCACCGAGCAGCTGATCTACTCCGGGCGCGCATCCGGCTGGCTCGTCGTCGCAGAGCTGGAGCCGAGCCCTGATCGTGAAGATCCCGCTGCCCTCTGGAGGCCGTCAAGTACCAGGTCGAGCCCGTACTCGAATTCGTCCCCGTAGTCGTAGCCGGGCCTTATCGCTGAGATGTACGCGACGAGGTTGGGGTAGGCGTCGAGGGGGAACGCCCGGAGCGTGACCTGGCCCAACTCCGCGACCTCCTCCGAGGGATCGAATGGGAGGTTCGCCATGAACAGGGCGAAACCGTAGATGTAGCTGTCCACGAGCGAGTACGCATGCGCGATCGTCGGCATGTCGAGGCCTGCCGACCGCAGACTGCCGATCACCGCGTCGTGGTGGCGCAGGTTCGCCGGCCCTGGCTTCCGCCGCGACTCCATCAGGCCGATCGCCCATCGGTGGCGCAGCAACACGTCTCGGAGCGAGATCGCCCGTTGACGCATGGCGGCCTTCCAGTCGCTTCCGCTGGCAGGCAGATCGATCTCGCTGAAGACGAGATCGACGATCCCGTCGATCACCTCGTCCTTGTTGGCGAAGTGGTAGTAGAGCGCCATCGCCTCGACCCCGAGCTCCTGGCCGAGCTTCCGCATGCTGAGGGACTCGAGTCCACCACGATCGGCGAGCTTGACCGCGGTCTCGAGCACCAGCTCCCGGCTCAGCGGCACGCGCCCCTGCGCTCGCCTGCTCGTCTGCGTCAATCGGCCTCCTCCTGGGACTCGGTCAACCGAACAATTCGGGGTTGACATCACCCACTTTACATCGTAAAGTCCGATCTGCCTACTTTACATCGTAAAGCCACCGGAGACCCCATCAATGCGGGCAATTGTTCAAGACAGGTACGGCGCGGCCGAGGTCCTGGAGTCACAGGACATCGATCGTCCCGAGATCGGCGAAGGCGAGGTCCTGGTCCGTGTCCATGCCGCGTCGATCCACGTCGGTGACGTGATCGTCATGACAGGCTCGCCATTGCTCCTGCGGCTGGCGACCGGACTCCGCAAGCCGAAGAACCGCGTTCCGGGGACGGACATCGCGGGGACGGTCGAGGCGGTCGGCAAGGACGTCAAAGCGTTGCGCCCCGGTGACGACGTGTTCGGGTGGTGCAGCGGTGCGTTCGCCGAGTACGCCTCAGCAAGCCAGGACCACTTCGTGCTCAAGCCGGCCAACCTCACCTTCGAGCAGGCCGCAGCCGTCGGCGTGTCCGCGACAACGGCGCTTCAACTCCTGCGCGATAACGGACATCTCCAGGCCGGGCAGAAGGTGCTGATCAACGGTGCTTCCGGGGGCGTTGGCACGTTCGCGGTGCAGATCGCCAAGACATTCGGTGCCGACGTGACCGGGGTGTGCAGCACCAAGAACCTCGAGCTGGTCCGGTCAATCGGTGCGGACCACGTCATCGACTACACCAAGGAGGACTTCCGAAAGGGCGGACCGCGCTACGACCTCATTCTCGACAACGTGGGGGATCACTCGATGTCGGCGACGAGGCGAGCCCTCGCCGCGAACGGGTTGCTGCTCTCCAACGGTGGAGGACACGCTGGAGGGGCGCTCGGCCGAGTGATCCGGCTCATCATCGTGTCGATGTTCGTGCGCCAGCAGGGCAAACCGGCCCCTAAGGTCGAGAACCGAGCCGACCTGCTGGCGCTCAAGGAGCTCGTCGAAGCGGGGAAGGTCACCCCGGTGATCGACCGCAGCTACCCGCTGCGCGAGACGCCCAGGGCAATCGGGCATGTCGCAGCAGGACATGCGCGAGGGACCGTGGTCATCGCGATCGATCGGGCAGCGGCCTGAGGGGTGGCCGCATGAACGAGCCGATGCCGACGGGCAGATCCGTCCAGCGCCCACCGAGCCGGTGGATCGACGCGAGGCATGGCCTTCAACCCCAAAGCTCACTTGATCGAGAACGGAGCCGATCGATGCCAGAGGTGCAGATCAAGCTGTCAGCGCTGTGGGTAGCCCTGATGCTCACCTACCTGCTGGGGGACGTCATGCGGTTCTGGAGCGGCGACGCCACCCCGGGCAAGTTCGGCGGCCTCAAGCAGGAGATGGTTCCGGCGGCGCTGATGTTCGTCGCCGTCCTGATGCTGATTCCGATCGTCATGGTCGTCCTGTCCGTGACGTTGTCCGGGCAGTCGCTTCGCTGGGTCAGCGTCATCGCCGCGGTCGGTCTCTTCGCCTTCAACGTCATCGGCCTGCCGACGTACTCGGGGCTGTCCGACAAGTTCCTCATCGTCGTAGGGCTGGGATGGAACGCTGCCACGGCCTGGTTGGCCTGGACCTCGTACCCGTAAGGCGGCCGTCGACCCACAGCACGCGCTGCCGACGAGCGCCTGGACTCTCGGACCGCCGGCGACTGACCGCGCTTGACGGCTGGCTGCGGGTCTGGGTCTTGGTCCGCCCGGCGCCGAGCCAAGCTGCGGCCCGCGCTCAGAAGCCGCGCAAACCCTGCACCGCCGACCATGGTCGCGCAGGTGTAGCACCGGAGGCGAATAGACCGCGCCAGTCGCCCCATCGACGATTCGCGGGTGAAGCTGTGCACGGTCTGCGGTGTCGTCACCAGCCGCACGGGTAGCCGCTGCACGGAGCACGCCCGGCAGTCCAACCGCAGCAAGCACAACGCCCTGTACAGCACGCGGGCCTGGCAGCGGCTGAGTGCCCGCGTGCTCCGTGCCTGGCGTGGCGAGCACGGCAACTGGTGCCCGGGCTACCAGCGCCCCGCCCACGCCGCTGTCGACCTGACCGTCGATCACGTCGTGCCCCTGGCCGCTGGCGGTGCGCCGTTCGACATCGCCAACACCGCCGTGCTCTGCCGCTCGTGCAACTCGACGAAGGGTGCATCGACCGACCGGGGCGGGGTAGCCCATACGGCGGCGCGCTTCCCCGCTGACTGCGCCCCGCGACTGTGTGCACGCGGCCGGGTTTCGCCCTTTCTGGGGGGTTTTCGCCAGTGGGGTGATGCATGAGCGCTGACGCCATCGAGGCGGCGGCCGCGTCCGCGACGATGGTCCTTCGCGCGATCCTCGCACCGCCGCGCCACTGCCAGGCCTGCGGCGCCGAGCTCCCGTACCTCGGTGGGCGGGGCAGGCCGCGCCGGTGGTGCGACGCCCACCATCCGCGTCCCTTGCGTCTTCGCCCGCGGGCGGCGCCAGAGCGCCAGAATGGCGCGTTGACTCCGGCCTTGGCCAGTTCCTCGGCCGAACGCAAGAAGGGCCCGGCCTGGCGCGCTGAGCCTCAGTGTCGGCTGGCGGCGGCGCGACCCGGCCTGCTTGGCGGTCTCAACCGCAGCGCTGGGCGATCCAGTAGCGGAACTCGACCTCGCTGATCTCGCTGCTCGCGATGCCACGGATCACGTGGTCGGTCTCCTCCGGATCACCCGGTGCCGGGATCCAGGTCCGGCCGTTGCGCTCGAGGAACTCGACCGTGGCCAGGAACGCGCAGCGCTTGTTGCCATCGGGCAGCGGGTGGTTCTTGACGAGATGCCAGCAGAGCACCGCCGCCTTCGTCTCGAAGTCTGGATAGGCCTCGACGCCGCCGAACCCGGCCTGCGGAGCGGCCAGCGCCGAATCCGCCAGACCGATCCGGTTGAAGTCCGCGATGAGCTCGGCCGGCACCCCGAGGACTGCCTCTGCGATGAGCAGGTAGTCCGCCAGCTCGAGGTAGGCGGTCACCGAGCGAGGCGTTCGAGGATCTCGCCGGTTGCGCTCGATACTGGCCTGCAGGCGCCGTCGGAAGTCGGGGTCGGACCGACGAGCCTCGATGTGGGCGGCGATCGCCCGCTGGATCTCCTCGTTGACCGACACGTCGTCGACGCCGGCAATCGCCTCGAGGGCTTCGGCCTGGTCGGCAGGCAGGCGCAGGGTGCGGGACTTGATCGTCATGCTGGCCTCCGGTCGTGGAGTGGTGGCGCCACGATACCACGGTATCTCGGTGCGCCTGTCGCCACGATCCGCGCGGCCCTACACGTCCGGCTACAACCCTTCAATGCCTCCAACATGAATGCAGGGATGAGATGAACGCAGGAGGCGTTGACTGCCGTGCCCGAGGCACCAGGTTTCGGCCGTCAGGGTGCCCCGTCGGTGGATGAGCCGGCGTCGCCCGGCGGTGGCGCAGGGGCGTCGGCGGATGGGATGCCGTGGCGGGCACCGTAGGCACGGATCTCAGCCACCATGGCCTGTTCTCGGGCGGCGCTCGCCTCGGCCGGGATCTCGTGCTGGGCGAGCCAGTCGTCGACGTCGGCCTGTTGCAGCCGGACGAGCTCGGCCAGCTCCCGGTTGCCGGCCCGGCGCATGGCCCGGGCCTCGCGGCGGACCCCGGCCATGTCATCGGCGGCCGCGAGCTCGCGGATGCGGTCGTAGTGGCGCATGACCCGGCGCATCGGCTCCTTAGGGTCCTCGCCCGCCAGGCGCGGGAAGCAGGGCAGGAGCCCGGCGACAAGGACGATGACAGTGCCGAGCGCCAGCACCACGAACTCGGGGATCTCCCAGCCGCCGATGGTCACGATGCCGTCAGCCAAGCCGGCCGCGGTCCACAGGATCCCCCCGACGGCGAACAGGCCGACCACGACCGGAACGACCCAGGGCCTCCGCCACGGCCGGGCGGTACCCCGCAGGGCCAGGAACGCGCCCAGGCCCACGATCAGCCAGACAAGGATGTAGCCAATGATCGGCGGCACGCGTGGTTCCTCGGGTAGTGGCTAGATGGCGACCGGCTTGTACAGCACGGGCCCGGGCACAGGTCGGGGCTGCGACTTCCGTTGGGGGGCTGGCTTGGGCTTGGGCTTTGTTCCGGCACTCGGGAGATTGCCCGCGATGGAAGCCCCGATCAGGGCGATTGTGATTGCCGTGCACATCTTCGCCCGGGGGCCCGAGCAGTTGAGGGGCCAGCTGGGCGTCGGGTTGTCGTCGCTGGGCGGGCGAGCCGCGCTCCCGAGGAACGGGAGCCGGTCGGAGATCACGTCAGGTCGTTCATCGAACGGCACCCGCCGCAGCGTGGGCACAGGCTCGCCTCGGAACTCCGGCGAGGGGAGGACGCCCCGCGATGTCCCGGGCGTCACCGCCGACGGCATGGCTCCGTGTTCCGCTCCACCCGTGGCCGTCGAACTCGGGGACCGAGGGTCAGCCTCCTTCCTGACGATGGCCCGGCCCCGCACCTCGTAGGCGTCGAGCGAGTCCGCAGCACTCTTGGCCGCGCGCCCGAGCCCGCCGACGAGCTCTCCGCCGAGCCCGACAACCGCATCCCCGACTTCCTGGGGGTGCGCGGCCATGAAGCTCGCGGTGGCGGCGACCGCGGCGCTGGCGGCTGCGCCGGCGACCTGGGCGCAGGTCACCCCAGCCACGATCCATCCGACAGGCCCCAGCGCGGCCGCCACGACGGCGCAGTGCCCATCCGGGTCGATCAGGGTGGCCGGGTTGGCGGCGGCATACAGGAAGCGGTTGAGGGACGGCAGGGATCCTGGGCGCTGCCCACGAGGTCGTCGATGGAGGTGAAGGCTCCCAGGGCCGGGGCGTACTCCCGGAAGCCGAAGTCATACAGGGAGGGGATACCGGCGTCGGGAGCTCCCGGGGCCAGATCGAGCCGGCCCTGGTACTTCCAGTGGGCCGTGGCTCCGCTGCCCCCGGTCGGCCAGGCGGCCAGGGTCACCCCGTAGCCGTCGTAGCGGAGGGCGTCGCTGACGCTGGACGCGGCGAGCGGGAGGCCGGCGGCGATGCTGCCGTCCGGGTTGCCCACGATGGCGTTGCCCACCAGGTGTTGACCTATCCGCGTGTGACGCCGGAGACTCTCGGCCCGAGCTCGACGAACACCTGCGCGACCGGCGGCGGTCCGACTGACACCCGAAGGCGGTACATCCCCGGTTCCGGGAGGTCCACGACGTGGGTATCGCGCGCGAGAGCGCTGCCGATCACGAGACGCGGCGTCGCCGCGTTCAGCGGCCCGTCGAACACGACTCTGTGGATAGGATGCGGATCGATCCCGTGCCGAAGAACGACGGTAGTGGGGCCATCGGCATCGGACCGCGTCGCGATCCACACGGCGGTGTCCGTTGACACCGCTGACTCGTCGCCGGTCACCCACTCGGGGAGATCCGCCTTATCAGCCTCGATGCTGATCTGGCCGTAGTGGCCGGACACCTGGAACAGCTTCTCGGACGGCGACATCGTCAGTCTCCGTTTACGATGACGCGGAATCGGCTGCCGCCCGCGATGTTGTTGCCCTCGTAGAATGCCCGAAGTAGGCCGCCCTGGATCCGCTGCTCCGCGAGGGGCACGCCCGCCACTCGAGCTCCGCGGCCTCCCTCGAGGGTCGACGCGAACGGGTATTCGTCTGGGCTGCCAGGTCCGCAGAAGCCACGACAGGCAGCTAACCGGTTCGCGGCGATCAGTCTCGGGTCGATTGTTCGTGTGAGGATCGACGGATGCCCCGCGGTTTGCGCAGCTTCGATGTTGGCGGCGATACTCGGAAGTCGCGCCCGATCAACGCGTAGGGTGGGGAGGTCCGCCACCCCGCTCCCTCGCCCGGTGATCCGGGCCCGGGCGGCCGAGACGAAGCGGCCGATGGGCCCCCGGAGACCCCTCGCCCCGCCGCCCACGCCGACGGTGACGGCCGCCCAGCCCGGCATATCGGTCAGGATCGTCTGGAGCGCGTCGGGCGGGATGTCGACGCCCGCCAGCGGACGCTATGGTCGGGCGAAGTCCCTCGGGCTGGCCTCTGCGAGCAGCGCCGCCAGGTCTCGCCGGACAAGGACCTCGCGGAAAGCCTGCTTGCCGTCGCCGAACCGCTCGGGACTCGCCAGGATGTCGGCGTCCCGCGCGAGCACCTCCGGCAGCAGCGCCTGCATGATGTCGCCGGCCAGTGGCATCCAGCGCCACGTGCCGCATGTTCCGCACGTCGCCCCGCTCGTACCGTGCCGCTCGATCGTCAGTCGATGGAGCTCAGTCGGATCAAACCAGTCGGGTCCAACCGTCGGGATCACGACCTGGAACGCGCGTGGCCCCGGTCCACCCGCCCACTCGATCTCCCTGATCTCGATCCGGAAGCGGGCGGCTACCGCGTCGGCAACAGGCGGTGCGAGGCAGACGGTGTCGAAGACCCAGTTCGGAATCCAGGCATTCGGCAGTGGCGAGAGGCCAGCCCGTCGGAGGCACAGTCGACCAGACTGGGCGTGCAACGGGACGCCGCAGGCATGGCACCAGCCATCCGCACCGTACATGGGGCCGAGTCCCCACGAATCGTCGGGAGCGGGCCAACCGCGGTTGCGCCTCAGGAGAGATAGGAGGGGGACGAAGTCGATCACGGCAATCCCAGGGAGCGAAGGATATCCAAGTAGCCAGCGTAGATCTCCGTCGCCGCCGCACGCACCTGAGCGACCGTGGCTCCGGCAGTGCCTCCGCCGTACGGGATCCTCGCTCGCCAGGCGTTGGTGAACGCTTGGTGCTCGGCGTCGGTCACGGCGATCGAGGCCATGCCGGATGGCTTCTGTCCCCAGATGGCCGCGAACCGCTGTTCGACCAGGTGGTGGCTTTCCAGGCCGGTTCCCTTGAGATCCGCCTTCAGCGTCTTGTAGGGCCAGATGCCGTAGTTCCCTGCTTCGGATAGACCCCCGAGACCCGCTGGAGTCGCACCAGAGGCACCCCTCACGGCCGCTCCCGCGCGAGCCGCCACGCTCGAGGGCGTGCCGCCGCCGGTGACGGCCGACTCGATGGTGTTGCCGACGGCGATGCCCGCCGGACACAGCCCCATGACGCAGGCGCCGGCGGCCCCCGCGGTCGTCCAGCCGGCCCAGACGTCGGCGACGAAGCCCGCGCCGGCCCGCACGACCGACATCGCGCCCGACGTCAAAGCGGCACCTCCGGCCGCAGCGACGAACCCGCCACCGAGGACCGCGACGGGCATCGCGAGCACCTCGAGGGCGGTGGCCTCGTGTCGGACGATCTCCACCCGCGCCTCGTAGGTGGCGGTGGCCATGCCCGCGAGGCCCGCGTAGGCCAGGGCGGTCCCGGCTGCGACCTGCTTCGCGATGCTGGCGGCGCGGACCTCGCGCGCGTAGTCCGGGTCGCTGCCGCCCGACCAGGCGCGCTCACCGCGATCACCCGAGCGCGAGAAGTCCCGGGCCCGCGGCAGCGAGCGGGAGGCGGCCCGGGCGTTCGTCTCGGCCAGCCGGGTGTAGGCGATCGCGGCATCAGCCTGGGAGGCCCCGCCCCCGTCGATGTTGCAGATCCGGGTCCCGCAGTGCCCATCCGGATCGATCAGGGTGGCCGGGTTGGCGGCGGCGTAGAGGAAGCGGTTGAGCGCGGCGGGATCCTGCGCCGAGCCCACGAGGTCGTCGAGGCTGGTGAAGGCCCCCAGAGCCGGGGCGTACTCCCGGAAGCCGAAGTCATACAGGGAGGGGATACCGGCGTCGGGAGCTCCCGGGGCCAGATCGAGCCGGCCCTGGTACTTCCAGTGGGCGGTGGCTTCGCTGCCCCCGGTCGGCCAGGCGGCGAGGGTGACCCCGTAGCCGTCGTAGCGGAGGGCGTCAGTGACGCTGGACGCGGCGAGCGGGAGGCCGGCGGCGATGCTGCCGTGCAGGTCGGGGGTGAGCCAGGCGACGGTGCTCCCGCTCCGCGTCCCGAGTCTCGTCCCCGCGGCGTCGAGGACCGCGTCGGTCGTGGTACCGCTGCCCCCGGTGTTGGCCACCCGGACGACCTCGTTGGAGGCGCCCAGATAGGTGAGGGTGTCGACCGAGGAGCCGGTGGTCCGGGTCCTCGGCCTGCCTGCGGCGTCGAGGACGAGGGTCGTGGTGGAGCCGGCTCGCGTGATCGAGGTGGTCCGGTCGGCCAGGTCGTAGCCGTAGGTGACGATCCCTGCGGTCGTGCCGGCGGCGGCGTCGGAGAGGACGTTGCCCCAGCGGTCGTAGAGGAAGCTGACCGCGGCCCCGCCGTTCTTGCCGCGCGCGATCGCCTCGTCGGTCCGGTCGAAGGTGACCGCGTAGGCGTCGGAGCCCAACGTGAAGGCCACCCGGTTGGAGTCGAGGTCGTAGCCATAGGTGCGGGCCACCCCGGCAAGGCCCGAGGAGCCGGTCAGGCGGGAGAGGGCGTCATAGCTGAAGGACTGGCTCCCGCTGCCGGCGATCCCCGACACCCCGGCCAGGGTGCGGGACTCCGCGTGACGTTGCCCTGCCGGTCATACGCCTGGCCGAGGGTGAGGAAGGTGCCCTTGGTGGCGCCGGTCGGGCGCTTGGCCGCGTCGTAGGCGAAGGTGAGCGCGTTGGCGTCGCTCTCGCCGTTCCACTTCCGGGCCGCGGCCAGGCCGTCGGCCCGGTAGGTGTACGTGGCGGGGACGCCCGCGCCCCAGGCGGACGGCACCGAGGTCGTGGCCAGGCGCTTGGCCCAGTCAACGTGAAGCTGCTCGTCCCGATCGCCCCGCCGTCGCCGTCGACTCCGGCTGGCGAGCGTCCCGTCGGCGTTCCAGGCGTAGTCGGTGATGACGGTCGTGGCGCGCTTGGTCTGGTCGGGCCGGCCGGCGGCGTCATACGTGAAGGCCAGGGTGTCGGCCGCCGTGGTGGAGCCGTCGAGGTACGCGGCGACCGACGTCCGGGCGCCCTCGCCGTCCCAGGTCGTCGCGGTGCGGAGCTTCTCGGTGGCGGTGCCCGGGCCCTGGTAGGTGCGGGCGTCGGTCTCGCGTCCGAGGGCGTCGTAGGTGAAGTCGGTGTGGCGGGAGACGGCCGCCCGCGGCAGCGTCGGCGACCGAGACCAGGCGATAGCCGCCGTCGTATGTCCAGGCCGTCACGTCGAGGGCGGTCGCGGTGACGTTGAGGGGCGGGATCTCGCGACGCCGGTTGCCGCCCGGGTCATAGGTCCAGTGCCAGCCCCGGGCATAGGCCTCGCCCGGAGGTCGCGGCCGGGTCGCACGGCGTGCCCCCGCCGAAGAGGGTCACCTGCGCGGCCGGGCAGTAGGCGGTGAGGGCGCCGGTGGCGTCGTGGGCAAAGGTGAGCATTCATCGGTGGTCGAACGTGTAGCACCAGACCAGGGCGCGGACTGCATCATCGTTCAGTCGGGGGTGACGTCGATGGACCTCGAGTTCGGCCAGGTCAGCCATGGTCGCGACATCGAGTGCTCGTGAGTGAGCATCCATACCATCGACCTCAGCTGCGAGCCTATGAACCAGCGGCAGGACAGCCGCGGCGGCCTTCGGACCGAGTGACGCGACCACGGCATCGTCGTCGCGGAGGGGCCATGCTGCCCTGCCCCAGCCCGTCCACACGATGACTGCACGGCCCACGAGATCGCAATCGACGCCCTTCACCTGGTCCATAGAAGCACCTCGTGTCCCGTTGTCGGATCGATCGACGTGATGGATCGGACACTAGGGTTGGCAATCAGGGCCGGGTACTCAACCTGACCCCAGAAGAGGAGACCCGCACTGTCTCACCCTGGAGGACCCTGATGTCGCCGCGCGCGCCCGCGGCGAACTCCCACGAAAGCGACCGCCACGCGTCAACTGAGGCAGCGCTCCGGGAATCCCAGACAGGGACGGCGATTCCGCGCCTCGCGAGCGCTACCTCAAGGGTGGTGCCGCCATATCTCTCAACCCACGATGCGGCAGCCTGTGGGCCACCGGCGAGGCCGGACCAAAACACCGCGTCATCCGCTCCGGTCGACAGCCGACTTGCCGCTCCAGCCGCGTCGTCCGCCACGCCCGCGACCGCTCCGACCGGCGACACCGGCGATCCGCCCGCCGCCTCGACCGCGGCCTGGCCGACGGCGATGCCCGCCGGACAGACGCCCATGACGCAGGCGCCGGCTGCCCCCGCGGTCGTCCAGCCGGCCCAGACGTCGGCGACGAAGCCCGCGCCGGCCCGCACGACCGACATCGCGCCCGACGTCAGGGCGGCACCTCCGGCCGCAGCGACGAACCCGCCACCGAGGACCGCGACGGGGATCGCGAGCACCTCGAGGGCGGTGGCCTCGTGTCGGACGATCTCCACCCGCGCCTCGTAGGTGTCGCCGGCCATGCCCGCGAGGCCCGCGTAGGCCAGGGCGTTCCTGGCTGCGACCTGCCTGGCGATGCTGGTGGCGCGCACCTTGCGCGCGTAGTCCGAGTCGCTGCCGCCCGACCAGGCGCGCTCTCCGCGATCACCCGAGCGCGAGAAGTCGCGGGCCTGCGGCAGCGAGCGGGCGGCGGCCCGGGCGTTCGTCTCGGCCAGCCGGGTGTAGGCGATCGCGGCGTCAGCCTGGGAGGCCCCGCCCCCGTCGATGTTGCAGATCCGGGTCCCGCAGTGCCCGTCGGGATCGATGAGCGTGGCCGGGTTGGCGGCGGCATACAGGAAGCGGTTGAGCGAGGCGGGATCCTGGGCGCTGCCCACGAGGTCGTCGAGGCTGGTGAAGGCCCCCAGGGATGGGGCGTACTCCCGGAAGCCGAAGTCATAGATGGAGGGGATACCGGCGTCGGGAGCTCCCGGGGCCAGATCGAGCCGGCCCTGGTACTTCCAGTGGGCGCGTGGCTCCGCTGCCCCCACCCGGCCAGGCGGCGAGGGTCACCCCGTAGCCGTCGTAGCGCAGGGCGTCGCTGACGCTGGACGCGGCGAGCGGGAGGCCCGCGGCGATGCTGCCGTGGAGGTCGGGGATGAGCCAGGCGACGGTGCTCCCGCTCCGCGTGCCGAGTCTCGTCCCCGCGGCGTCGAGGACCGCGTCGGTCGTGGTGCCGCTGCCCCCGGCGTTGGCCACCCGGACGACCTCGTTGGAGGCGCCCAGATAGGTGAGGGTGTCGACCGAGGAGCCGCTGGTCCGGGTCCGGGGCCGCCCCAGGGCGTCGAGGACGAGGCTCGTGGTGGTCCCGGCCCGGGTGATCGAGGTGGTCCGGTCGGCCAGGTCGTAGCCGTAGGTGACGATCCCTGCGGTCGTGCCGGCGGCGGCGTCGGAGAGGACGTTGCCCCAGCGGTCGTAGGCGAAGCTGACCGCGGCCCCGCCGTTCTTGCTGATCGCGATCGCCTCGTCGGTCCGGTCGAAGGTGACCGCGTAGGCATCGGAGCCCAACGTGACGGCCACCCGGTTGGAGTCGAGGTCGTAGCCATAGGTGCGGGCGACCCCGGCAAGACCCGAGGAGCCGGTCAGGCGGGAGAGGGCGTCATAGCTGAAGGACTGGCTCCCGCTGCCGGCGATCCCGGACACCCCGGCCAGGGTGCGGGACTCCTGCTGTGACGTTGCCCTGCCGGTCATACGCCTGGGCGAGGGAGAGGAAGGTGCCCTTCGTGGCACCCGTCGGGCGCTTGGCCGCGTCGTAGGCGAAGGTGAGCGCGTTGGCGTCGCTCTCGCCGTTCCACTTCCGGGCCGCGGCCAGGCCGTCGGCCCGGTAGGTGTACGTGGCCGGGGCGCCCGCACCCCAGGCGGACGGCACCGCCGTCGTGGCCAGGCGCTTGGCCCAGTCATACGTGAAGCTGCTCGTCCCGATCGCCCCGCCCTCGCCGTCGCTCCGGCTGGCGAGCGTCCCGTCGGCGTTCCAGGCGTAGTCGGTGATGACGGTCGTGGCGCGCTTGGTCTGGTCGGGCCGGCCGGCGGCGTCATACGCTGAAGACCAGGGTGTCGGCCGCCGTGGCGGAGCCGTCGAGGTACGCGGCGACCGACGTCCGGGCGCCGTCGCCGTCCCAGGTCGTCGCGGTGCGGAGCTTCTCGGTGGCCGTGCCCGGCGCCCTGGTAGGTGCGGGCGTCGGTCTCGCGGCCGAGGGCGTCGAAGGTGAAGTCGGTGTGGCGCGACACGGCCCCGCCCGCGGCAGCGTCGGCGACCGAGACCAGGCGATAGCCGCCGTCGTATGTCCAGGTCGTCACATCGAGGGCGGTCGCGGTCACGTTGAGGGGCGGGATCCACAAGTCAGAACGTCTCACCCATCTCGAGAAACGAGACGTTCGAGAAGCCCTCCGTCTCGACGACCTCTCGAACGAGGTCAGTGCAGAAGACCCAGCCCGGGAACTCCTCCACCCGAAAGATGCTTGCGCCGCCGAGAGTGGCTTCTCGGACGTAGATGCCAGCTCCAGGAGGCCGGCTGGTCTTCACCCTCACCAGCTTCTGGAGGTCCTGATCAAAGCTGCTCTCCCACCGCTCCCCACCGTAGAGCTCCCATCGCTCCGCCTTGCACGCCGCGCACGCGTGCGCCAACTCGGCGCTCGATCGCTCCCGATCCATGCCGACCCACGCCGTGACCCACAACTCATGCAGGGGAGGGCCGTCGTAGGGCAACCGAACCCTCTTGCCCCGCCTCGGAGTTCCCGGGTCTTCCACGATCTCGACCGGGCCCGGTTTGAACCCATCGAACTGGTCCAGAACATCGAGCACCGCCGAGGTGGCAACAACCTCGCTGTCGAACCCCGGCCACGTGAAGTCGCCGACCTCACACGACCCAGGTTCCCACACCATCACAAGGGGCTGCACACGAACCTGCCTCGACGCCGAGCACAGCGGACACACGCCCTCAGGTGCCCCCTCGGTCCAGGCACCCCGACGGCCAGCAGCCGCGTACCGATCATCCCGAGGATCACTAAACCGCCAAACTTCCATCCGGCTCACCTTGGCCCATAGATGTCAATTCCGAACTGCTTCGTGATCTGCGTGCGCAAACGCAGCACATCATCAACCGTCGGTTGATGACCAAGGCCGGCGAGCGCGTCCTTCCATGCCACGTTGTAGGCCCCACCACCAGCACCCTGATGGATGGCCTTGTGAACATCCTCAGGGATAGCCCAGCGATTTGGCGCCCCCGCCCGACCAAGAACGAGCGGGCTATTGGCTACATCTTCAGGAAGCTGCTTCAGGATCTCCCGAGGCACCGTGTGATGCATATGCGTCCGCCCAGACCCGCGGACCACCGCATCGACCACATCGTCGGCGTAACGGCCGGCCTTGGCGAAATCACCGAAGGGGAGTATGGAGACGCCGGAGATGATGGCGTTGAAAAGGTCGCCGCGGAAAAGGTAGGTGACGCCGTGGAAGAAGTCCACGATGCCCGTCGGGTCGGCGATGCCAACGGCGTCGGCCCAGGCGTCCGGGTCGCCACCGTCGCCGCTGCGCGCCTCGGCCTTCGCCGCGAGCAGCTGGCGGTAGTTGTCGCAGTCGTACATCGAACCGATGCCGCCGTGGAAGCAGTCCCAGATCGCGTCGGCATCGGTGTAGGTCGGGTCGTAGGCCGCCGCCGGCCCCGTGCCAGTCCCGGGAGCCGGCTGGCTCTTGACCGGGGTGCTGCCGGCGGTGCCGGTGGTGGCCGGAGCCCCGGAGCCCGCGCCACGGGAGGACGAGGTCCGGTGGGCGTCGGCACCGCCGGCCACCTTGGTCGCCGTCTCGGTCGCGGCGTGGTCACCCCCCAGGCCGCCGCACAGGCGCCCGTCGGGTCCGCAGCCCCCGCCCTCGTAGACTGACTTGTGCCCGTCCGGGTCGACGAGCGTGGCCGGGTTGGCGGCGGCATACAGGAAGCGGTTGAGCGAGGCGGGGTCCTGGGCGCTGCCCATCAGGTCGTCGAGGCTGGTGAAGGCTCCCAGCGCCGGGGCGTACTCCCGGAAGCCGAAGTCATACAGAGAGGGGATACCGGCGTCGGGAGCTCCCGGAGCGAGATCGAGCCGGCCCTGGTACTTCCAGTGGCGGGAGGCTTCGCTGCCCCCGGTCGGCCAGGCGGCGAGGGTGACCCCGTAGCCGTCGTAGCGGAGGGCGTCAGTGACGCTGGACGCGGCGAGCGGGAGGCCCGCGGCGATGCTGCCGTGGAGGTCGGGGGTGAGCCAGGCGACCGTGCTCCCGCTCCGCGTGCCCAGTCTCGTCCCCGCGGCGTCGAGGAGCGCGTCGGTCGTCGTGCCGCTGCCCCCCGCGTTGGCCACCCGGACGACCTCGTTGGAGGCGGCCAGATAGGTCAGGGTGTCGACCGAGGAGCCGCTGGTCCGGGTCCGGGGCCTTCCTGCGGCATCGAGGGCCAGGCTCGTGGTGGTCCCGGCCCGCGTGATCGAGGTGGTCCGGTCGGCCAGGTCGTACCCATAGGTGACGACCCCCGCGGTCGTGCCGGCGGCGGCGTCGGAGAGGACGTTGCCGTAGCGGTCGTAGAGGAAGGCGACCGCGGCTCCGCCGTTCTTGCTGATCGCGATCGCCTCGTCGGTCCGGTCGAAGGTGACCGCGTAGGCGTCGGAGCCCAACGTGAAGGCCACCCGGTTGGAGTCGAGGTCGTAGCCATAGGTGCGGGCGACCCCGGCAAGACCCGAGGAGCCGGTCAGGCGCGAGAGGGCGTCATAGCTGAAGGACTGGCTCCCGCTGCCGGCGATCCCGGATACCCCGGCCAGGGTGCGGGACTCCTGCGTGACGTTGCCCCGCCGGTCATACGCCTGGCCGAGGGTCAGGAAGGACCCCTTGGCCGCGCCGGCCGGACGCTTGGCCGGGTCGTAGGCGAAGGTGAGGGCGTTGGCGTCGCTCTCGCCGTTCCACTTCCGGGCCGCGGCCAGGCCGTCGGCCCGGTACGTGTACGTGGCCGGGGCGCTAGCGCCCCAGGCCGAGGGCACCGAGGTCGTGGCCAGGCGCCTGGCCCAGTCATACGTCGAAGCTGCTCGTCCCGATCGCCCCGCCCTCGCCGTCGCTCCGGCTGGCGAGCGTCCCGTCGGCGTTCCAGGCGAAGTCGGTGATGACCGTCGTGGCGCGCTTGGTCTCGTCGGGCCGGCCGGCGGCGTCATACGTGAAGACCAGGGTGTCGGCCGCCGTGGCGGAGCCGTCGAGGTACGAGGCGACCGACGTCCGGGCGCCGTCGCCGTCCCAGGTGGTCGCGGTGCGAAGCTTCTCGGAGCCGGTGCCGGCGCCCTGGTAGGTGCGGGCGTCGGTCTCGCGTCCAAGGGCGTCGAAGGCAAAGTCGGTGTGGCGCGACACGGCCCCGCCCGCGGCAGCGTCGGCGACCGAGACCAGGCGATACCCGCCGTCGTATGTCCAGGCCGTGACATCGAGGGCGGTCGCGGTGACGTTGAGGGGCGGGATCTCGGCGGCCCGGTTGCCGCCTGGGTCATAGGTCCAGTGCCAGCCCCGGGCATAGGCCTCGCCGGAGGTCGCGGCCGGGTCGCAGGGCGTGCCCCCGCCGAAGAGGGTCACCTGCGCGGCCGGGTGCGGCTATGGGACATGAAGATCAAGGACCTCCGTCGCGAACGCGCGAGTCGCGATCTCGGTGAGCCTGAGGCTGAGGACGAGATCGGATTCGCCTTCTTCGTCCGTCCACAGGGGTACGTCGACCATGACGACCGCAGGCGCGACCCCGACCACCGGGACCACGCTGGCGCGCTGCCAACAGCCTGGTGGTGGCTGGCAGAGCCGTTGCCCATAGCTGCGCACCGCGTACTCAATCTCCGTCGCTGACAGCCGCCGACCCCGTGTAAGCGCCTCCACGGTGGCGTACTCGCCGCGCACGAGGAGACTGATAACGACCCCCACGGCCGTCTCCAACTCAGGCACGTTACCTCCTGTTGCCCGGGATTGGCAGTCGCGAGTCGAACGCCAGTCCGAGCTCGCCCATGAAGTAGGCGTCGGCTCGGGCGATGATGGCGACGATCTCATGAACACCGACTTCGATGCGGGCGCGTGGCGCGTCTCGCAAGGGTGCCACGCTCTGCACGTCTCCCTGCCTGACGGGAAGTGCTCGATCACCGTCACCGCGGGAAGCAGAGGCGTGGCCGCGATAAGCCGCAGGTAAGCGGCGCGGAGGACGATCCGGGCGCCACGTGGCTACGGGCTCCGCCCGCTGCCGCGGCCGTTCACAGGGGGCACGAGGAGGTTGTCCGCGTGCGCGCCGAACCGGCGACAGACCGACGGGGAGTGGTCGGGGCGAGAGGATTTGAACCTCCGACCTCATCGTCCCGAACGATGCGCGCTACCAAGCTGCGCCACGCCCCGACCGAGGTGCTCGTTCAACAGAGCGCCGGGATTGTACCCCGGGACCGCGCCGGTCGCCACCCGGCCGGGAGCCG
Source organism: uncultured Chloroflexia bacterium (assembly GCA_963698595.1). Taxonomy (GTDB): domain Bacteria; phylum Chloroflexota; class Limnocylindria; order Limnocylindrales; family CSP1-4; genus CTSoil-043. The sequence goes on along the minus strand of CAVORL010000005.1, from coordinate 207,591 downwards.
TCGCCGCGCCCCGGGCCACGCCGGGGCGTCATGCCGGCGCGCGCCGACCGCGCGGCGGCCCGCGACGGGCGGCCACTCCGTCCCGTTCGGTGCCCGGATGCACCACTGCGGCGCCCTGCGTAGCCCGAAAGTACCAGGCACCCGGGACCCTCCAGTACGAACGTGCCATTTCGCCGGGGTCGGCGCGACCGTAGGTTCGTGCACAGGCGCCGACCGGCGGCCCTCGAGTGGCGCGAGAGGGTCGCACACCTCATCGAACGCCCAGCGACATCAACGTCGCGCCTGGGAGACCACATCCATGAAGGATCAGCTCAGGGCCCGTCTCTTCGGCCTCACGGTGACGGTCGCGGCCCTCGCAGTGTTCGTCGTCCCGCTCTGGGGCAAGCGCTGGTAACGGTCGAGCACGCGGGTCGCGGTCCCTCCCCGCGCCCGCCCTCTAGGCGGCGCCGCCGCGCCGCCGGCTCCCGAAGCCCGGACCGCCAGGTCCGGGCTTCTTCGTGCGCTCGAGGGCATCGTCCACCAGGCCGAGCCGCAGCGCGACGGTCGCCGCCTCGACGCGCCCGCCGACGCCGAGCTTCGCGAGGATGTTCCCGACGTGGACTCCGACGGTCTTCTCGCTGATGAACAGCCGCTCGCCGATCTCGCGGTTCGTCCGTCCCGCCACCACCTCGGCGAGGACCCCCTGCTCCCGCGGGCTGAGCCCGAAGGACGCAGCAGTGCGCTGGTCCTGGGCCGGCTCGACCCGCGACCGCCGGGGCCGCTCTGCGGGCTCGGATGCCGCCGCTGAGGCCTCGTCGCGAGCCGATCGTTCGGCTTCGCGGAGGAGGGCCAGCGCATCGGCGCCGAGCGGGATCCTGGCGCGCTCCGCGAGGTCCTCCAGGGCCCGGAGCAACGGGAGCGCGCCGAGCGACGCCGCGATCGCCGACGCCTGGAGGAGCGGCGCCCGGGCATCGTCGCGGCCCTCGCGTCGAGCAGTCGTCGCGACACCAGCCTCGAGGTGCGCCTCGACCTCGTGATGGAGCGCCCGGGCCGCATCGTAGGGCCGCCGCAGCGCCAGCCATCGCGCGGCGACGGCGGCCCAGTCGGCGGGTTCGTCCTGGCCGCGAAGGCGCCTGCTGAAGGCGCGCGCCGTGGCCAGGTCGGCGTCGACCTCGCGGCGAACCCAGGCGTCGGGGGGCACGCCGGCCGTCTCCACCAGGCGGGTTGCCCGGTGCAGCACGTCGTCGGCCCACGACCTCGTCGTCGCCAGGCCGGCGAGGTCGCGGCGAGCCCGCGCTATCCGTCCCCGCGCGTCGGCAACCGCCAGCAGGGCCGCCGCCGTCCGGGCGGCGTTCGGCCAGTCCTCCGAATCGCGCACGCGGGCCCACGCGGCATCGACGGCGCGCACCGCTTCCGCCACGTCACCCCGCCAGAGGGCGAGCGACGCGGCCGCCTGGTAGGCGGGAGCGGCGAACTGGACGTCCGGCACGGTCTCCAGCTCCAGGAAGAGGCGACCGAGAAGCTGCGCCGCCCCGTCCCCGGCGGTTGACTCCACCTCCACGATCGCGAGCCCGAGAGCGGCGTTCACGAAGGGGATCCCCGATGGGGCCCAGTCGAGAGCGCGCTCGGCCATCGCCCGGGCTTCCGGCCAGCGACCCAGGCTGACGAAGAAGTCGACTGCATTGCCGCGCAGGAGGTTGCCGTGGACGACCTCGAGGCCGGAGGCCTCCGCCTCGACGATCCCCTGGCGTGCAACCCCCACGGCAGCCTCGCGCCGACCTTCAAGGTCGAGCATCGTGGCGAGGTTGGCACGTGCCCGGAAGGCATCCTCGAGCTGGCCCTGCTCCGTGGCGATCGCGAGAGCCTCCTCCAGGCGGGGAATCGCCACGTCGGGACGCCCCAGCCAGCCGTCCACCACCGCCAGGGTGCAGGTGGCGTGACCCAGCCACGCGCGCGCCTCGGGACCCGCGGCGCCGGCTGCGGCGATCGCCTCCTCGGCGAGCCCTGCGGCGGCGGTGAACGCTCCACTCAGCATCCGGACCTGGGCGGACATCGCGAGCAGGCGGGCCCGTTCAGTGGCTGGTCGCTGCGGGAGGAGATCCAGGGCTCGCTCGAACGCGGCCACGGCGCCGTCCTCGTCGCCGCGCGCGAGGCGGTACGACCCCAGCTGGCGCGTCAGCCCGGCCCGCGCTTCCCGGTCGCCCGGGTCCGGGTGGCGGGCGATCGCCGCCTCGATGAACGCCTCGGCGCGCGTGGCGTCGCCGGCGGCCACGGAGGCTTCCGCGGCCCGGACGAGGAGACCAAGCTCGGCGGCCACGTCCACGGCCCCCGCGGCCGCGGGGGCACCCGCCAGCCCGATCGCACGCTCGAGGTGCCGCAGGGCGTCGGCCGCCGCGCCTGCGTCCTCCGCGGCCCGGGCGGCAGCCACCTCGCTCCCCAGCTCGGGCAGCGTCTCGTGCGCCCGCCTCCAATGGCGACCTGCTTCCTCCGGACGGTCGGCGAGTGCCGCGGCGAATGCCGCGTGCATCCGTCGGCGCGGCCCGGGCAGGAGGTCGGCGCTCAGCGCGGCAGCGATGAGCTCGTGCCGGATCCGTAGGAGCCGCCCGCTCGTCGGCGTCGAATCCGCGGCACGCTGCGTCGGCGGCCGGGCGGGATCGTCGACGAGCTCGACGAATCCGTGGGCGATGGCCTCGCCGACGCCGGCGACGAGATCGCCGGCAAGCCCGTCGCCGCCCTTTCGGGCTGCCCCGGTCGATCTGGGGGCCGGACGCCCGACCTCCGCGTCGTAGGCTTCCGCCACGGACCCCAGCCTCGCCGCCTCGAGCGGCCCGTCGGCAACCGACAGGATCCGCAGGACGCGGCGACACTCGGGCGTTCGGCGTGCCGCGCGAGCGACGACGACCTGGTCGAGCGGAGCACCCAGGGAGGCGCTCGTCAGCTCGCGCCGAGCGACCAGGATCTCCTCGGCGATGAGCGGGCTGCCGCCCGACCGCTCGGCGACGAGAAGGAGCGTCGGGGCCGAGGGTGCCTCGCCCTCCCGCGCCGCGACGAGGGACCGCAGGGCTGCCCGATCGAGCGGGGGAAGGGCGACCCTCAGGGCCGGGCATGGGCCGGACACGACGCTGTCGAGCGTGGCACGCAGCGGATGGCCCCGGCCGAGCGCCTCCGGCTGGTACGAGCCGACGAGGAGGATCGGCCGCTCCCCGAGGGTGCGCGCGATGAACGCGAGCAACGCGCGCGACGCGGCATCGAGGACGTGGAGGTCCTGGAGGACGAGGATGACGGGACCCTGTTCGGCGAGTCGGCAGAGCACGCCGCGGATCGCCTCTCGCACCCGATCCGCGTGGCGCTCGGGTGATGCCGGGGCACGCGTGCCGGCGGCGAGCCGGCTCCAAGCGCCCGGCAGCAGGGGCAGGAGCAGCTCCGCGCCGGGTCCCAGGAGCCGGACCGCCTCGTCGCGGGAACGCCCGGCAAGAAGGCGCTCCAGCGCGACGCGGAACGGCGCGTACGGGGCGCCGCGCCACGCCGGCAGGTCATCGCCGAGAACAACGGTCGGAGCGACCCGCGGGGATCCCACGTCGCCGGCCGGGGCGCGTTCCGCGGGCGCACCCACTGCCCCGAGGAGCGTGACGGCCTGGCCGATGAGCCGCGTGGCGCCCATCCCCGACGAGCCCTCCACGAGGACGATGCCGGAGCGCCCCGCCGCCGCCGCCGCGGCGGCGGCGAGAGTGGCCTCGAGCTCGCGCTCGCGGCCCACGAACATGGTCTCGCGCCCGGCGGCAGCCATCATGCGGGGCATTCTACGGCCGCCCGTGACCTCCATCGAGGGGCCGCGGTCCCATACTCCCGCCATGGAACGCGTCCTTCACCCAGCCAACGAGCTCAACGAGCTGACCGGCGAGGAGTGGCTCTACTTCACCAAGTCACTCCTCGTGACCGCCTACCCGTCGGAGCTCGGCCACGTCGCGCGGAAACGCCACGGAGCGAACAAGCCGCCTCGACTCATGGCCCGCCTGATCGAGTTCTTCACGCGGACGGGGGACCTCGTCGTGGACCCCTTCGCGGGCGTCGGCGGGACGCTCCTGGGGGCCGCGATCGCGCGCGGCCCGCGACGGGCGATCGGCCTGGAGATCAATCCCTCCTGGGCGGCGATCTACGCGGAGGTCGTCGAGGCCCTGCTGGGCGAGCGGGACGGCACCGGCCCGCTGCTCGCTGACCTCGGGAGCTCCGACCCGGGCGGCTCGCGTGGCTTCGACCCGTCCGGCTGCGAGCTGCGCACGGGCGACGCGCTCGCGCTTCTCCCGGCGATCGCGGACGCCAGCGTCGACTTCGTCGCGACGGACCCGCCCTACACGGTCCAGCTGCCGCTGACGATGGCCGGCGGCCGCCTGGCCGAGGCCCACGCGAACCGGCGCACGGACTACGCCATGGTCTCAGATGACCCGGCCGACCTGGCCAACGCCGCCACCCATGCCGCCTACCTGGATGCGATGGAGCGCGTCCTCGGCGAGGTGCGGCGGGTGCTGCGTCCCGGCCGCTACGCCGTCGTGATCGTCCGCGACGCCTACGTCAACGGGGTCTACCAGTTCACCGGGGCCGATCTTGCAGCCCGAGCCTCCCGCGTCGGGCTCGTTCCCAAGGGCGACCTGATCTGGTACCAGGCCGGCACGCGGCTGCGGCCGTACGGTTACCCCCGCGCGTTCGTGCCGAACATCGCTCACCAGCACGTGGTCGTGCTGCGCCGCGAGCCTGAAGGCCGGCCTCTCTCACCGAGGAGCCGGGCGCGACGGCCGGGCTAGCCCTTGCTTCGCCTGGCGAGGTATGCCAGGAGGACGTCGTGCTCGATCTCCAGCTCTGGGGCATCGGCCACCAGGGGGTCGCCGAGCGTCGTCTTGTGCAGCCAGCCAGATCGGCCGTCGGGTGATCTGACGCGTCGATGCATCCCCTGTGCCTCCAGGACCTCGACCTCGTCTCCCTCCTCCAGCGAGCCGACCGTCTCGTTGATCACCTCGTCCGGCCGATCGAGGAGGCGGACGATCCGGTAGCGGACGCGTCGCCGCTCCGCGCCGGTCTCGCGACCGGGTGCGTGGGCAAACGAGAGCGAACCGGTGGCCGCCGGCGCATCCCGGGTGGGGTCGGACTTCCGCGCCGCGGCCAGGGAGGGACGCCGCCAGCGCGGCAGGTCGAGATCGGCGCCGCCCGTGCCGGGATCCACGCGCGGGGCCACGGACGCGACGGCGGCGTCGCCGTACGCCGTGGCGGCGGCAACTGCCAGGTCGCGATCGCCCTCCTCATCTCGCCGGCGGCGGCCGAAGAGGAAGAAGGCGGCAACCAGCGTGATTCCCGTCGAGATGCCGGCTCCGAGGATGATCATGCGGCTCATGCCGTCGGCGCCAAAGGGCCCGGCCGCGGCGGGATCTCCCGGCGAGCCCGCGCTGCCCCCGCTGGATCCACGTCCCGGACGCCCCCCGGGGACGATCGGCGCGAGAGCGTCGTTCGGCGAAGCACTGGGGGCCGGCGTGGCGCCCGGGTCCGGGCGACCGGGAGCCGGTGGCGTCGGGGTCGGGCCCGCTCCGGGCACGACCACGGCAACCGGTGCCGGCGTCGCTGTGGCCGGGGCAGGCTGGGGGGTGGGCTTCGGGGTGGGCTTCGGGGTGGGCTTCGGCGTGGGCTTCGGCGTCGGCTTCGGCGTCGGCTTCGGCGTGGGCTTCGGGGTGGGCTTCGGCGTCGGCTTCGGCGTGGGCTTCGGCGTGGGCGAAGGAGTCGGCGTAGGCGTTGGCCGGGGGGTCGGCGTGGGCGAAGGAGTCGGCGACGGGGTCGGCGTGGGCGTGGGGGCGACGCCGATCGTGAGGGTCCCCGCCGGGAGAATGTAGTAGACCCAGTCCTGCCCGCGCGTCCTGAACTCCACCGCGTAGGTACCCGGGCCGAAGGTCGCCGTCCTCGTGTACCGGATCCCCGCCACGGCGTTCGTCGTGCCGTCCCCGGTCATGTCCAGGGCCGTCCCACCGACGTAGACCCGGACCCAGCGTGGCTGGGCGCCATCGGCGTCGCGGTACGTGACGGCGAACGTGACGACCGTGGAGGTGGTTCCGCTCGTCGGCGAGACGGACGGTGAGAACAGGCGAACTGCGGCAGCTGCCATCGGGCTCGCCATCACGACCGCGAGAACGAGGGCAAGCGCCAGCGGCGCCACGCGGGACGCGGCGATACGGGTGCGCTGCGGGAAGGCTTCCAACCTGGACGATGCCCCGTGCCGGCCGGGGCGCATCCGTCCCCGGAACGCTGACGAGCATCGCGCCCTGGCGGGATCGCCTCAATGGTACGGGGGTCATCTCGAACCATGACCAGCGGTCCCCCCGTCGACCTCCGCCAGGGCAGCAGACGCCACGAGGAGCGATCGGTGCACCGCCGCACCGGGCGGTCGAGCCAGGGAGGATCCCTCCGAAGGTTCCATCGACCGGCGGATGCACGGGCGCCACCATCCGGGCATGCAGCTCGCCCCTCGCGTCCCGTCCCGTCAGCGCGCCCGGCGGGCGAGCTTCAGCTTTCCCAAGCCTGTCGGTCCGGTGGTGGCCGGGGCCGCGTGGCTCGCGCTGGCCGGGATCACGGCGTGGGTCGTCGCTGCCACGCCCCTCCTGGTCGGCCTGGCAACCGCCGGCGCTCATGGCACAGCGATGCCGGTGGTGGGGGCGATCGGCTGGGCGATCGCGCTCACCGCGCCGGCGTGTTTCACGATCCTCGGCGTCGCCCGCCTCGCGGCCGCTGTCAACCAGGCGCGTGGAGCTCGACCGCCTGCGCCGCCCGTGGCCCGCCGCGCGAAGCTCCTGCCACGCGGTTGCTCGGTGATTCCCCGGGTCGTTCTCCCTGACGGCGCGGCAATCCCGGATGTCGTGGTCGGCCCGCACGGAGTGGCATTCTTCGAAGAGCTGCCGCCACGCGCGGCTGTCCGGCGGACGTGCGGCCGCTGGGAGGTGCGCTTCGTCGATCGTTCGTGGCGTCCGATCGAAGACCCGCTCGCGCGGGCGGCCCGCGACGCCGAGCGGCTGCGGCGCCACCTCGCGGCCGGCGACCGGGACTTCCTGGTCCGGGTCCGGGCGGCCGTCCTCGGCGACCCTGCCGATGTCGAACGGGCGGACGGCTGCGCCGTCGTCGCGCTCGAGGAGGTGCCGGCATGGCTCGCTGCGCTCCCGGCCCAGCGCGGCCTGACGCCGGACCGCCTGGAACACCTTCGCGCGGTGCTGGCCAGCCTTGCTTGAGGGCCCCTTGCGCTCCGCGCGGGGATCGGCCACACTGCGCGGGCAATGCAGATCACGACCGTCGCCTGGTTGATGCAGATGCGCCGGCGGCCCCGCCGCGTGGAGGACGGGGTCCTGGGCGCCTGATCGACCTGCGCGGTTGATCACGGGGCCCAGGATCGGGTCCCGGGGCCGCAGTCCAGCAGGGACTGCGGCTTTTTCGTTCTCCGGGAAGCGCAGCGGCAGCCGCCGAATCAGGGCCGACGCCGCGACGTGACGCTCTTGCGCCGACGCCGCCGCCGTCGCCCACGGGACCGCCCCTCGAGCCACGCAGCCCAGGAGGCGACCAGATGTCCGACCAGCCGCAGCTCCGCCCCGAGACCCTTGCCATCCACGCCGGGCAGAGCCCGGACCCGGCGACGAACGCGCGGGCCGTCCCGATCTACGCCACCACGTCGTACGTCTTCGACGACGCCGACCACGCCGCCCGGCTCTTCGCCCTCCAGGAGCCCGGCAACATCTACACCCGGATCATGAACCCCACGAACGGCGTCTTCGAGGCCCGGGTCGCCGCCCTCGAGGGTGGGGTGGGCGCGCTCGCGTTCGCCTCGGGCCAGGCCGCCGAGACGGCGACGATCCTGAACCTGGCGCAGGCCGGAGACAACATCGTCAGCAGCACCAGCCTCTACGGCGGGACGTACAACCTCTTCCAGTGGACGCTTCCGAAGCTCGGGATCACGACCCGCTTCGTCGACGGCTCGGACCCGGCCAGCTTCGCTCCGGCGATCGACGCCGGCACGAGGGCGATCTACCTCGAGACGATCGGCAATCCCCGCCTCGACGTGCCCGACCTGGCGGCGATCGCCGACGTGGCCCATGCCCACGGGATCCCGCTCGTCGTCGACAACACGTTCGCGCCGCTCCTCTGCAGGCCCATCGCGCACGGCGCCGACATCGTCATCCACTCGGCGACGAAGTGGATCGGCGGCCACGGGACGTCGATCGGGGGTGTCGTCGTCGACGGCGGCACCTTCGACTGGAGGGGCTCCGGGCGCTTCCCGGGCTTCGTCGAGCCGGATCCCTCGTATCACGGCATCAGCTACGTCGAGGCCGTCGGCGACCTGGCGTTCATCATCAAGCTCCGCGTGCAGGGCCTGCGGGACACGGGGGCGGCGCTCAGCCCGTTCAACGCGTTCCTGTTCCTGCAGGGCCTGGAGACCCTCCCGCTGCGAATAGAGCGCCACTCGTCCAATGCGCTGGCGGTGGCGCGCTGGCTCGAGCAGGACGAGCGGGTCACGTGGGTCAGCTACCCGGGCCTCGCGTCACACTCGACGCACACCCGCGCCGCACGCTACCTGGACGGGGGTTTCGGGGGCGTGCTGACGTTCGGCATCCGGGGCGGCCGCGAGGCCGGGCGGGCCCTCTGCAGCAGCCTGGGCCTGTTCAGCCTCCTGGCCAACGTGGGCGACGCGAAGTCGCTGATCATCCACCCGGCCACGACCACCCACCAGCAGCTGTCCGCCGAGGAGCAGCTGGCCAGCGGCGTGACGGACGACCTGGTGCGCCTCTCGATCGGGCTCGAGCACATCGACGACATCCTGGCCGACCTCGACCAGGGGCTCGCGGCCGCGACATCCGGCGCCGCCGTCGCCGCGGGGGCGTAGCGATGGCAACCCAGCCGGCACGAACTGGACCCGTGCCGCTCCCCTGCCCCGCTGGGGGGTTGCGGGTCGCGGCCGCGGGGGGCGTGGCGGCGGTGGAACCCGAGCCGCCGTCCGCGTTCGACACGCGCTCGGTCGTGACGCGGGACGTCGGGCCGCTCACGCTCGGCGACGGAACCGTCCTCCCGGCCCTCCGGGTTGCGTATCGACACGACGGCCCCGGGCCCCACGAGGCGCCCCAGGTGCTCGTCGTCCACGCCCTCACCGGGAGCGCGGACGCGGCGGGCGACTGGTGGGCACCGCTCATCGGCCCGGGCCGCGCCCTCGACACCACCCGGGTCGGGGTGCTGTGCGCCAACCTGCTCGGCGGGTGCTATGGGACGACCGGTCCGACGAGCCGGGATCCAGCCACCGGGGAGCCCTATGGCGCCGCCTTCCCGGCCGTCTCCGCCCGCGACCAGGCGCGAGCCCAGTGGGCGCTCCTCGATTCGCTCGGCATCGAGCGCCTCGCGCTCGTGACGGGAGGCTCGCTCGGCGGCATGGTGGCCCTCGAGGTCGCCCTGGAGCGCCCGGCGGCCGTCAGGGCCACCTTCCCGATCGCCGCGCCGGCGGCGACGGGCGCCCTGTCCATCGCGTGGAACAGCATCCAGCTCGAGCTCGTGCGCCGCCTCGGGACGGAGGGCCTCGACCTCGCGCGCCGCCTGGCGATGACCACGTACCGCAGCGAGACGGACTTCGAGGACCGCTTTGGGCGCGCGGTCGAGACGGACGGCACGCCATCGATCACGAGCTACCTCGCGCACCAGGGCCGCAAGCTCGTGGGGCGCTTCGATCCCGAGACCTACCGCGTCCTCGTCGGGGCGATGGACCGCCACGACGCAGGTGCGGGCAGGGGCGGGCTCGGCCCGGCCCTGGCGAAGCTCGCCGACCACGACGTGCGGCTCGTCGGGCTGGGTATCGAGGGCGACATCCTGTACGGCCCGGCGCAAGTCCGCGCGCTCGTATCCGACGCAGCCCGGGAGGGTGCCCGTGCGCGCTACGTAGAGCTGCACTCCGCGAAGGGCCACGACGCATTCCTCGTGGAGTGGGACCAGCTGGCGACGCTCGTGGGGGACGTCCTCGCCGACGCCCTCGCGCCGCGCCCGGTGCCGCCTCCGCATCCCTGACCGGCCGGGCCCCCGTCGACCGAGGTGTGCGGCGGGCGCTGCGCGGGCGGTGGTAGGCTCGGCCCCGTGCTGACGCCGCTGCGGGTGGTCCCTCTCGAGAAGGAGCGTGTCTGGGGCGGGTCACGCCTCGGTCCGGCGCGCGCTCTTCCGATCGGCGAGGTCTGGGTCGCCGGGCCCTGGTCGATCGTCGAGACCGGCCCCTGGGGCGGCCGGCCGCTGGAGGACGTCGCGACCGCGCTCGGCCGCGAGCTCGTCGGCTCCTCGGCTCCCAGCGGTCCCGGGCCCCGCTTCCCGCTGCTCGTGAAGCTCCTCGATCCGGCCGCCTGGCTCTCCGTGCAGGTCCACCCCGACGACGCGGTCGCCCGGAGGCTGGAAGGACCGGGCGCCGTGGGGAAGGCCGAAGCCTGGTACGTCATCGACGCGGTGCCCGGGGCGGAGCTCCTCGTCGGGCTCCGTGGGGACGCCACGCTGGCCGGCGCCCGGACCGCGATCGAGCGGCCCGCGGCGGAGCGCGGGACGGCGGTCGTCGACCTCCTGGAACGCCTCGAGGTGCGTCGCGGTGATGCCGTCCTCCTGCCGGCCGGGACCCTCCACGCCGTCGGTCCCGGCGTCTTCCTGTACGAGTTGCAGCAGCCGTCGGACTTGACCTACCGAGTCGACGATTGGGGGCGACCCGCCACGCCCGGGCGCCGGCTCCACGTGGCCCAGGCGCTCGCCTCGATCGGGGTGGGCGACTCCCCGGAGGTCCACCGCGCGGTCCCGGCCGGCCGCGTCCTCGGCTGCCCGTGGTTCACGCTCGACCTCCTCGACGCCCCCGGTACCCAGCACCCGGCGGGCCGGTCGCTGCACGTCGTGACCGCCCTGTACGCACCCGTGGACCTGGAAGGCGCGGGCTGGACGGAGCGGCTGCAGCCGCTCGAGACGGTCGTCGTGCCGGCCGCGACGCACGCCTACGACCTGCGGCCGGAGCACGGGGGGCGGGCCCTCGTGGCCGGCCTGCCGTAGCGCGCGGGGACGGATCACGGCCGGTCCCAGGCGGTCCCAGCCGGTCCGCCCGGCACGGACGCGCGGCCGGCAGGTTGAGCTTCCGCGTACCATGCCGGCGTGCGGATCTCAGCGAAGGTGGACTACGCGGTGCGCGCGATGTGCGAGCTCGCCGCCCACGGGGGCGATGCTCCGATGAAGGCCGAGCTGATCGCCTCGGCCCAAGAGATCCCGGGCTCGTTCCTTGCCAACATCCTGGCGGACCTGAAGCGCGCGGGCTTCATCCGCTCCGTGCGTGGCCAGGTCGGCGGGTACCGCATGGCACGGCCGGCCGCCGACGTCACGATCGCCGACATCATCCGCGCCGTCGAGGGCCCGCTCGCCGACGTCAGGGGAATTCGGCCCGAGGCCCTCAGCTTCGGCGCCCCGGCGGCGCCGCTCCGGGACGTGTGGCTAGCGACCCGGGTCAGCCTGCGCCGGGTCCTGGAGCAGGTGACCGTCGCGGACGTCGTGTCAGGGACGCTGCCGGGCCCAGTGCGCGCGCTCCTCGAGGACGCCGACGCCCTCGTCGCGCACTGACCCTCAGGCCGTGAGCAGGCCGCGCTTCGCCCGGATTCGCCGCTCCAGCATGCCGAACACGAGCACGTCGAGAGCGATCCCGATCGCCAGGATGACCAGCATGATCGCCAGGAGCCCCTGGCTGTCGGAGAACTCGCGGTTGACCTGCAGGAGCTGGCCCAGCGAGGACCTGTTTGCGATGACCACGATGAGCTCACCGGCCATCAGGCTCCGCCAGGCGAACGCCCAGCCCTGCTTGAGACCGGCCGTGAAGCTGGGCATCGCCGCGGGCAGGATCACGTAGCGGTAGGCGTTCACGCCGCGTGCCCCGAGGACCCGGCCGGCGCGGGTGAGGACCGGCGGGATGTGGTCGATGCCGTGGATGAGCCCGTTCGCGATGGCCGGAGCAGCCCCCAGCACGACGACGAAGGTGATCGCCTCCTCGCTGAGCTTGAAGAGCAGGATCGCGAGGGGGAACCAGGCGATCGAGGGCATGGTCTGGAGGCCGGTGATGAGCGAGCCGATCGCGGAGCGCATCACGCGGAACTGCGAGACGAGGGCACCGACGGCAACGCCGATCACGATCGCGATCCCAAAGCCCCAGACGCCGCGGCGAAGCGTGATCGCCATGGCCTCCCAGAGCTCGGCCGTGCCGAGGTCGGACCACAGGCGGACCAGGACGTCCGACGGCGGCGGCAGGACGTAGCTGGGGCGCCAGCCGGTCCAGACGACCGCCTCCCAGACCAGGAGGACGATGGCCAGCGCGAGCGCCTTCGGCCAGGTCGCGGCCCATGCACGGCGGGCCCGTGACTCCCGGACCACGGACGGCGATTCGAGCGCGTCGAGACCGGCGATCTCCGTCCTCGAGCGGCTGGCGCCGTAGCTGCCCAGCCGCAGGCGCCGGTTCTCAGCGGCCATGGCTGGCGACCTCCTCGCGCAGGCGGGTCGTGATGTGCGCCGCAAGCGCGGCGACGTCGGGGTCCTCGATTCGCCGGGGGCGCGGAATGTCCACCACGAACTCCTCGGCGACCCGGCCGGGCCGGCTCGTGAGGAGCACGATCCGGTCGCCCAGGCGGGCGGCCTCGCGCACGTTGTGCGTGACGAAGAGGACGGTGCGCCCCAGCGCCTGCCAGATGCGCTCCAGCTCGTCGTGGAGGATGTCCCGGGTCATCGCGTCGAGCGCCCCGAACGGCTCGTCCATCAGGAGCACTTCGGCGTCGTGCGCCAGCGCGCGGGCCAGCGCGACGCGCTGGCGCATGCCACCCGACAGCTCGTGCGGCTGGCGTCGAGCAAATGAGGTCAGCTGCACGAGATCGAGCAGTTCCGCGACGCGCGCCCGGCGCTGGTCCCGGGGGACCTTCCGCAGGCGCAACGGGAGGTCCACGTTGCGCTCCACGCTGAGCCACGGGAAGAGGGCCGCCTCCTGGAACATGAACGACGGGGCGCCGGCCCGCTCGACGAGGCCGCGGGTCGGCCGGTCGAGCCCGGCGACGAGGTTGAGGAGCGTGGACTTGCCGCATCCCGAGGCACCGAGGAGGCACACGAACTCCCCTGCCGTGACGGTGAGGGAGATGTCCTCGAGGGCGGTGACGCTCGCGTCGCCGCCGCCGAAGACCTTCGTGACCTCGGAGATCCGGACCGTGACGCGCGCCGGTTCCGCGGGGGCGAGCCCGGTGGCCTCGGGCGCCAGGGGAAGGGTCGCCGCGGTCATGCGCCGAGCCCCTCGACGGGCGGCCTGCCCAGCTCCCCCAGCAGCTCGTTGAGCAGCCCCAGGTCGTAGAGGCCGGCCAGGTCGCCGGGATCCTTGAGGAGGCCGAGCGACGCGGCGTCCGCGGCGGACTTCGCGAGTGACGAGGCGACGGGGTCCACCGTGAAGGTGAGATTGCCCCAGGCGGCCGCGAGGAGCTCCTCGCCGACTCGCTTGGTCGTCCACTTCTCGATCTCGTCGTTCACGATCGCCTGGGCCTCGGCCGGTTCTCCGTTCGCGAAGTCGACCGCCTCGATCGTCGCGAGGATCACCCGCTTGACGACTTCGGGCTGCTCCTCGAGGTAGCGGGTCGCGACCATGAGGTGGGTTGTCACATAGCGGCCCTCCGGCCACAGGTCGCGCTCGTCGACGAGGACCTTCGCGCCGCCCTCCGTGACGAGCCGGGTCGCCCAAGGCTCGGGCACCCAGGCGCCATCGATCGTGCCGGCGAGGAACGTCTCCAGCGTCTGGGCGTTGTCCTGGGGAACGATCGACACATCGCCGCCGCCGGCGGTGTCCGTCGCGAGGTTGTGCTCCTTGAGCCACGCCCGGAGCGCGATGTCCTGGGTGTTCCCGAGCGACGGCGTCGCGATCTTCCGGCCGCGCAGGTCGTCGGCCGAGGCGATGTCCGGCCGGACGACGAGGAAGGCGCCCCCGGACGTGGAGCCTGCGACGACGCGGACCGCTTCCCCGTTCGACTGGGCATAGGCATTGATCGCCGGGTTGGGCCCGATGAACGTGATATCGATCGCGTCGCTGAACATGGCCTCGACAGCGGTCGTCCCGGAGTTGAAGGGCGAGACTTCGATCGTCGCGTTCGGCAGGAGCTGGCGGAGCTGGCCGCCGTCGGCGAGGGCGATGAGGCCCGGCGTGTGGGTGATGTTCGGGAAGACGCCGATGCGAACGGTGAGGGCATCCTCGAGCGGACCGGGGAGGCCGCCCTCGGCCACGGCCGATGCCGCCGGGGTGGCAGTGCCATCCGGGGTGGCAGTGCCATCCGGAGTGCCAGGGGATCCGCCACATCCGCCCAGGATGAGGCCCGCCACGGCGGTGCCGACGAGCGCGCGCCTGCCAAACATGATTGCCGACATCCTTACTGCACTAAGTCGAGTAATTGGACTGTATTAGTGAGTATAGGCCCACTGGCAAGCCCGTGCACGTCGGCCCTGGGGAGCCGGCGTCGTCTGCGGGTTGCGGCCGAGGAAGGGTAGGCTGCGTGGAAGCGGGCGACGCCCGGGCGCTCGTCGACGGCAAGGACGACCGGCCCCCACGATCCCGGGCGGATCGGAGACACCTCACCCGTGATGGACGAGCAGCTCGACTTCGTCGTCATCGGCGCCGGCCCAGCCGGCGAGGCCGCCGCCTACCTGGCCCGCGTGCGCGGCGCCTCGGTCGCGATCGTCGATCGGGAGCTGTTCGGGGGGTCCTGCCCGTTCTGGGCCTGCATGCCCTCGAAGACGCTGCTCCACGCGGCCGCCGTTCACGCGGCCGGTGGGGACTACGGCTGGGAGCGCGCCTCCGCCCGTCGCGACTACATGATCAGCCGCGAGGGGACCGGCGAGCCCAGCGATGCCGGCCACGTCGCCGGCCTGGAGGGAGCGGGCGCGGTGGTAGTCCGCGGGATCGGCCGGATCGCGGGCCCCGGCCGGGTCATGGTCACCCACGACGGCACCGAGCACGAGCTGCTCGCCCACCACATCGTCATCGCGGTCGGATCGCAGTCCACGGTGCCCGACATCGAGGGCCTCGAGACGATCACGCCCTGGACCAACCGCGAGGCAACCAGCACGCGCGAGCTGCCCGCGAGCCTGGTCATCCTCGGTGCCGGGCCCACCGGCGTCGAGATGGCGCAGGTCTTCGCGCGCTACGGCGTCCCGACGACGCTCGTCGCCTCCCGGCCCCGCGTGCACCCGAAGGGGCACCCCCGCAACTCCGCGGCGCTCGAGGCCGGCCTGCGTCGCGACGGCGTGGACGTCCGGACGGGTGTCCGCGCGGTGCGCGTGCGTGCGCGGGCCGCGTCGTCGGGCGCGCACGTGGTCGATCTCTCCGACGGCACCTCCGTCGAGGGGCACGAGGTGATGCTGGCCGTCGGGCGGACGCTGCCCGCTCGCCGACCTGGGCCTCGAGACGCTCGGCATCGACCTCGCCCGGGGCGTCCCAGTCGTCGGCCCGGACCTCCGGATCGCCGACGGCGTCTTCGTGGCGGGCGACCCGGCCGGCCCCGAGATGCACACGCACGTCGCGCACTACCAGGGCGAGCTCGCCGTCCGCATCGCCCTGGGCGACGACGTCCGACCGGACTACAGCGCCATCCCCCGCGCGGTCTACACCGAGCCCGAGGTCGCCGGGGTCGGGCTCTCGCTCGAGGATGCCCTCGCGGCCGGCCACGACGCCTTCGAGGAGGTGGCCGATCTCGCCACGACCGCGAAGGGCTACGTCGCCGAGGCCACCGGCCACGTGACGATCGTGGTCGACCGGCCGACGAGAACCCTCCTGGGTGCGTTCATCGCCGGCCCCGCCGCGTCCGAGGTCATCCACGAGGCGGTCCTTGCGGTCAAGACGAGGACGTCGCTGGACGTTCTCGCCGACACGATCCACGCGTTCCCCACGACCGCGCGCGTCATGGGAAGTCTCTTCGTCCAGGCCGTCCGCACGCTGGACACGACGCCGTGATCGGCGAACGGAGGTGGTAGGGGAGGGTGGACTCGAACCACCGACGTGGCGTGTATAAGACGCCTGCTCTAACCGCTGAGCTACTCCCCCGCCGGAACGGGTGACCCGCCGGACCGAGAGTACACCTGCGCTCCGGAGCTCGGCCCCCGGAACCGAAGCAGTCGCGGCGGCGATGCCGGGCGCCGGGCCGCCCGCCGGCCCCCGGCGGTCTCCATCGGCGGTGTGCGACGATCCGGGGGATGTTCCGCCGCCCCAGGCTCCCTCCGCCGGCGCCCCTTGATCCCCGGGATCTCGAGGCAGCTCCACGGGCGCCGCTGGTCACCCGCGAGAATGCGAGGCGCGCCGTGGCCCTCGTGCTGGGAGGGCTCGGCTGGGGCGTCGCGGTTCGGTTCGCCGACAGCCTCCCGCTCGACCTGGGGTTCATCGCCTTCGCCCTCAAGGTCGGTGTCGGCCTCGGGTTCTTCCTGGCCCTCCTCCTCCTGCTCATCTTCCGCGGCTTCGAGGTCGACCGGGTCGCCCTCGTTGCCGCCTGCGCGATCGGCGGGGCGACGGTCGGCCTCAGCTTCGGGCCAACCGTGGCGCCCCCGGTCGCCGTGACCGGGTCGTTCACCTTCACGCCATCGATCCCCGCCGGCACACCGTCCTCGGCCGGCGCGGCGGAGTGTGAGTGGGCCGGTGGCCGCTGGAGGATCGGGGCGCTGCGCAGCGGGCCGCTGGCGGGGCTGCCGACGCCGCACGAGCTGCACCTGGACTTCCTGCGCAAGACGATGAGCCTGGCCGACGGGAACGGCTCGAACCTCGTCGCCGTCGGCAACGAGGCGTTCGCGACCCCGATCGGCGCGCCGGCGCGCGGCGAGGGTGACCGCAGTGGGACGCTCGACCTCCTGCTCCTGCAGGTCGGGCTGGCGTCCACGGCGAGTGATCCGAACGAGGTCCGGGGCCGGCTCACCTGGGACTGTCCCGAGCCGCCCCCCGGCTGAGATCGCGGCGCCGGACGGCACCCGACCCGCAGGGCCGGCGAGCAGGGCTACTTCGATCGCGGGGCCAGGCGGTCCGTCAGGGCACGGAGACTGAAGCGCCGACCGGATACCTCGTCGCCCGAGCCGTTCCGGTCCCGGGCGGGTCCATGCACGGCACCGGCCGCGTACAGCGCGGCCCCGTCGGCACGGTAGGAGCCCGATGCGCGGATTGTCTGCGCGACGGCGCGCTCCTCGTCGGTCTGCTCGGCGGTGATGGGAAGGTCGTCCGGGTTGATCGGGCGCTCGGTGTCGGGCACGACCTTCGCGGGGCGCGCGTAGGCCGGTGCTCCGTAGAGCTTCGGAAGCGCGAAATACGGATCCGGATTCGCGGCCACGGTCATATCTTCCAACCTGAGGCGGTCGGACCGCAAGCACGCGGTACCAACCGGATGGAGGAGGACGAGGGTACCCTGCACCGAGTACCTATCGCAGCCCCCGGCCACGTCTCGTGGTGCGTTCGCGCACCGTCAGGGCCCGGCGGGGCACATCCCGGCGCCGCGCTCGCGGGTCACTCGGCCGGGCGCTCGAGGAACTGGATCGTCGGCCGCTCCGGCAGCGTGGCCGGCGTGTGGGCTGCGATCTCCGCGACGGCGTCGAGCACCCGCCGGAGCTCCTCGTCGGTGGTGAAGAACGCCACGCTGAGCCGGATCCATTCACGGTCGGGGATGGACCGCACGATCGCGAAGGTCCGGCGGCCCAGCACGTCCACGACCTGGTCGCCGGACCACCCGGTGACGCGGAACGTGACGAGCGTGGCCATGCGTCCGAGCGGCGTGATCAGCTCGACGCCCGGCGTCGACGCCAGCCGGACGGCGGCGCCGGCGGCAAGGCGCGCCGCACGAGCGTGCGCCCAGGGGAGGCCGACGTACATGCTCAGCCAGCCTGCGCTCCGGGCGAGTCCCACGATCGACGGCGCGTGGTGGCCGGCCGTCTCGAAGCGCCGGGCGTCGGCGTGGAGCGCGTCGCGGCCAACCCCATACGGCCTCGCCGCCGCGAAGAAGCCGCCCACCGGCGGCAGCACGTCGGCGACAATCGAGCGGCGGACCGCGAGGGCGCCGGTGCCCTCCGGGCCGAGCAGCCACTTCTGGCCGCTCACCGCGTAGAAGTCGGCCCCGACCTCGTCGATCACGAGGGGAATGGACCCGGCAGCCTGGGCCCCGTCGATGATGCTCGTCGCGCCAAGGCGCCGGGCCAGGTCGGCGATCCCGGCGGCCGGCAGGACGGCACCGGTGGACCAGGCGACGTGCGAGGCGACGAGCGCGCGCGTCCGCCCGCCGCTCGCGGCCGCCTCGAGGGCCCCCAGGACTGCGGCGGCGTCGCCCCCGTCGCCGATCTCCGCCTCGACGACCTCGATCCCGAGCCGGTCGCGCAGCAGGGCCAGCGGCCCGGTCACGGCGGGATGCTCGAGCGACGTCGTCACCGCGCGGTCACCAGCGTGCCAGTCGATGGTCCCGAGGGCGAGATTGATGCCCTCCGTGGTGGAGTGCGTCAGCGCCACGAGGTCGATGTCGGTCCCGAGGATCGCCGCCACGACGGCACGCGCCTCGTCCATCCGCCCCACCAGCTCCTCGTACGCGTCACGGGTGGCGCGTCCGACCGCGAGCTCGCGCGCCGCGACCTCGGCCATGGCGGCGGCGGCCTCCGTCGGCAGCGGTCCGGCCGTCCCCGTGTTCAGGTAGATCCCGGCCCGCGTCGCGGGGAGGGCGGCCCGCAGCTCCGCGAGCCTCGCCCGGTCGGGCTCGGCGCCGGGAGCGACGGCGTCAGACGGGGAACGAGTCTCAGCCATGGGCTTCGCATGATATGGAGCAATGACCGGCGCGCGCGACCGAGCTCCTCCCACATCCCCCTCGGAGCGCCCTTCGAGGCGTGCCGTCAGCCCGCCGGGGGATGGTCCTCGTCGTGGTCCGACGCCTCGCCGCCGCCGGGCCGCACCACGCCGACCCATGGATCGACCTCGTGGTACGGCGCGAAGACCTGCGCCCGGGCGCGGTTGACCGCGAGGAACGCAGCGGCCTGCCGGGTCTCCCCCAGCCGATCGGCCCAGTAGATCGCGTCCGTGACGGGGATGAACGCCCCCTGGAGCTGGGCCAGGCTGTCGCGCAGGCTGCGCTCCGTCATGAGGTGGACCTGGCCGATGACGCGGAAGGGCGGAACCGAGACGAGCGCGCGCTCTGCGACCTTCGGCGTCCGCAGCTCGCGAATCGGCTCGACCGTCGCCAGCGAGACGGCGAACAGCACGGAGGCCAGGTTCACCTGGGAGAACTCGGCCCGCGTCGGGATGTCGGCGGAGCCGTACTCCTCGATCGTCACGTCCTCCAGGACGAGGTGCGGCTCGTTCGTCAGGTTGAGGATGTCCGTCACCCGGTGCTGGTGCGTGTTGATCGTCCCCCGCACGATCAGCTGCTCGGTGTAGAGGGTCAGAGGGACTGCGCGGAGCGTGAGCGGAGAGTCGAACAGCATGCCCATGGCAGCAGTCTAGATGGCCGCGCCCGTCAGGGGAACACCGGATCTGCGGTCGGCGGCGGCGTTGAGCACCCGTATCGGGCCGTGCCGGAGGTCCCTTCTCCAGGCCTACGGGCGGACCGCACGGCGCGACGCCTGCTGGGTCACGAGGTGCTCGGGTCCGCGCTGCAGCTCGCCCCACAGCCGGGCGACCGTCGCGAGCGTGTCGATCTCCGCAGCGGTCTTGTCATCCCGCACGCGGGCGATCCGCGGGAAGCGCAGGGCAAAGCCCGAGGCATGGCGGGCGGACCGCATGATGACGTCGAAGGCGACCTCGACGACGATCTCCGGCGCCACGACGCGATAGCGGCCCTGGCGCGAGATCGTGTGAACGTCGAACCAGCGCGTCAGGTCGGCGATCTGCGCGTCCGTGAGTCCCGAGTACGCCTTGCCGATCGTGACGAGCGCCCCGCTCCTGTCGTCCATCACGGCGAACGTGTAGTCAGAAAGGACGCCGTGGCGCTTGCCGTGCCCGACCTCCACGCCGACGACCACGCAGTCGAGCGTTGCAAGCGCCTTCTTCATCTTCAGCCAGCCGTGGCCCCGGCGGCCGGGCAGATAGGTGCTCGCCGGGTCCTTGACCACGAGGCCCTCGTTGCGCCGAGCCCGTGCAGCGCCGAAGGCGGCCTCCAGCTCGTCGGTGGATCGCGCCGTCGTGAGCCGGCTCAGGGCAAACCGCACAGGGTCCGCGCCCACGAGGTCGAGCCCCTCCAGGCGCGCGCGCCGGCCGCGGAGCGGGAGCTCCAGCAGGGGAGCGACATCTCCTCCGCGCGGGCCGATCGCGAGGACGTCGAACGCCACGAAGGCAACCGGGACCTCGTCCAGAATGGGCTGCGAGGGCGCGGTGCGCCCGAGACGCGCCTGGAGGCTCAGGAAGGGAAGCGCACCCCCGTCGCGGATGGCCAGCAGCTCGCCGTCGAGGATCCCGTCCCAGGGCAGCGGCGTGGCCGCCGCCACGACCTCCGGGAACTGGGCCGACACGTCGTGCAGGTCGCGAGAGTAGAGCCGCACCTCGTCGCCCCGCCGGTGGAGCTGCGCCCGGATCCCGTCGTACTTGTCCTCCGCCCACGCCACGGGTCCGAGGCGGCGCGCAATCTCCGCGGTGTCCTCGGCCGGCGAGGCCAGCATGAACCGGAGCGGGTGGAAGAGGCGCAGCCGGGCGCTCGCCAGCCGATCATCGCGAGCGAGGAGCGCGGTCTCGCCCAGGTCCCCGGTGAGCATCGCCGCGCGGGCGACAAGGTCGGCTGGCTGCTCGAACGCCCGCGTGATCGCCGCCTCCACGAGCCCCTCGCGCAGGCCGATCCGAAGCTCTCCGCCGAGGACCTTCACGACGTACGTCGCGGTCAGGGCGTCGCAGCGTCGCAGGAGCGCCTCGAAGGCCGTGGCCTTCGCGGCCGGGCCGCGGGCCGCCTCGATGGCCGCGAACGCCGTGGCCACCTCCGTGATCGAGGGGCCAGCGCCATCCACGCCCCCGGATACCTCGTGGGCGGCCGCCAGCACGTCGCCGACGGCCCGCCCGAGGTCCGAGTAGCGGTCGTACGCCGCGCCGAGCTCGGCCCGCGACACGCCGGCGACACGGGTGACGGACTCGGCAAGCGTGGCCCACCCGAGCCCGAGGGCCCGGGTGTCGGCCTGGGCGAACGGGCGGCCCGAGAAGAAGACGGCAGCCGAGGCCAGCGAACCCGGGTCGAGGGCGCCGAGGTACGCGGCGAGCAGGCGCGTCTTCTCCGAGGTCCGCGTCGTGGCGGCGATCCGCTCGGCGACCTCGCTCCACCGGCGCATGGGCGGGATGGTATACGCTCGCCGGGATGGGGTCCCGGAGCTGGCTTCCCGAGGCGATCCACGGGCGGACGGTCGTCCTGCGACGACACGACGCGCGGAACGTCGCGGCATTCACCCGCTGGTACGCCGATCCCGAGGTCGTCCGGCTCACGCGGTACCAGGACGGCCTCATGCGCCCGCAGGAGGTGCGCCGCTTCTTCGAGGCGCGGGTGACGGGGCCGGGCTCGTTCGCGCTGGCAATCCACCTGCGCGACGGCGATCGGCTCATCGGCACGTGCGCCCTCAGCCAGCTCGACGGCGACAACGGCTCCGCGCTCTTCCACATCACGATCGGCGAGCCCGACTGCTGGGGCCATGGCTACGGCACGGAGGCGACGGCGCTCATGCTGGAGCATGCGTTCGGGACGCTCGGGCTGCACCGCGTCGCACTGGCGGTCTTCGCGTTCAACGAGCGGGCCATCCGCTCCTACGGCAAGGTCGGCTTCGTCGCGGAGGGCCGCGCGCGGGAGGCGATCTGGCGCGACGGCCGGTTCCAGGACGAGATCCACATGAGCATCCTGGAGCGCGACTGGGCGGCCGTCAGGGGACGGGTCCTCGGCCTCGCGCAGGCGTCGGCCGACGCGCACGCCGGCGAGCGCCCGGCGACGATCGGCGGTGTGGCAGCACGACCCGCGCGGTGACGACGGCCCGCCAGCAGGCGGAGGGGGACCGCGCCGCGTTCCGTGCGCTCTGGCGCGAGCTGGAGAACGCCCCGGTCACCTCGGCGGAGCCGGTCGCGCCTGCTGGAATGGGGGATCTCGCTTCAGGCTGTCTGCGAGGCCTCGGTCAGGTGCCAACGTAGGCCGCAAGGTGCTCGCCGGTAAGGGTGGAGCGGGCGGCGACGAGGTCGGCGGGTGGACCCTCGAAGACGATCCGGCCGCCGTCGTGGCCCGCGCCGGGACCGAGATCGATCATCCAGTCGGCGTGCGCCATGACTGCCTGGTGGTGCGTGATGACGATGACCGACGTGCCGGAGTCGACGAGCCGGTCGAGCAGGTCGAGCAGCTGCTCGACGTCGGCGAGATGGAGGCCGCTGGTCGGCTCGTCGAGGACGTAGACGCCGCCCTTCTCGGCCATGTGCGTCGCCAGCTTGAGGCGCTGCTGCTCGCCGCCGGAAAGGGTGGTGAGGGGCTGGCCGAGGATGAGGTAGCCGAGCCCGACATCGGCGAGCCGACCGAGGATGGCGTGTGCGGCCGGCGTGCGCGCCTCGCCGGCGCCGAAGAACGCCCCGGCCTCGGTCACCGTCATCGCGAGCACCTCGCTGACATCACGGCCGCCGAGCTGGTAGTCCAGCACCGATGGCTGGTACCGCTTCCCCTCGCACTCCTCGCACGTCGTGGCGACTGTGTCCATGAAGCCCAGCTCGGTGTAGATCACGCCGGCGCCGTTGCAGGCGGGGCAGGCACCTTCGGAGTTGGCGCTGAACAGCGCCGGCTTCACGCCGTTCGCCTTCGCGAACGCGGTGCGGATCGGGTCGAGCAGCCCGGTGTACGTCGCCGGGTTGCTCCGTCGCGAGCCACGGATCGCGGCCTGGTCCACCGACACCACGCCGTCCCGGCCGGACACCGAGCCGTGGATGCAGCGAGCTCTTGCCCGACCCGGCCACGCCGGTCACCACCACCAGCACGCCCAGCGGGATGTCGACATCGACGTCCTGCAGGTTGTGGGCGCTGGCGCCACGCACCTGCAGCACTCCCGAACGTGTCCGCACGGACGGCTTCAGGGAGACCCGGTCGTCCAGGTGCCGACCAGTGAGCGTCCCGCTGGCCCGCAGCCCCTCGACGGTGCCCTCGAACACGACCTCTCCGCCGGACGTCCCGGCGCCGGGGCCGAGGTCGACGACATGGTCGGCGATCGCGATCGCCTCGGGCTTGTGTTCCACGACCAGCACGGTGTTGCCCTTGTCGCGCAGCCGCAGCAGCAGGTCGTTCATCCGCCGGATGTCGTGCGGGTGCAGGCCGATGGTCGGCTCGTCGAACACGTAGGTGACGTCGGTGAGCGAGGAGCCGAGGTGGCGGATCATCTTGGTGCGCTGGGCCTCGCCGCCCGACAACGTGCCCGTCGACCGGTCGAGCGAGAGATAGCCGAGCCCGATCTCCACGAACGAGTCGAGGGTGTGCCGCAGCGTCGTCGAGCAGCGGCGCCACCGACGGCTCGTCGAGGCCAGCGACCCATGCGGCGAGGTCGCTGATCTGCATCGCGCAGGCATCGGCGATGTTGATCCCCTCGATCTTCGACGATCGGGCCGCCTCGGCGAGCCGGCTGCCGCCGCAGTCGGGGCAGGCGGTGAACGTCACGGCCCGCTCCACGAACGCCCGGATGTGCGGTTGCATCGCGTCCACGTCCTTGGCCAGGAATGACTTCTGGATCTTCGGGATGAGCCCCTCGTAGGTCAGGTTCACGCCGTCGACCTTCACCCGGGTCGGCTCCCGGTAGAGAAAGTCGTGGCGCTCCTTCCTGGTGTAATCGCGGATCGGCTTGTCCGGGTCGAGGAAGCCCGATTTGGTGAAGATCCCCACCGTCCACCAGCTGTCGGCCTTGTAGCCGGGGATGGTGATCGCGCCCTGGGCGAGCGACTTGGAGTCGTCGAAGAGCTGGGTGAGGTCGACGTCCGAGACCGTGCCCCGGCCTTCGCAGCGAGGGCACATGCCGCCGGTGATGCTGAAGGTGCGCCGCTCCTTCACCGTTCGTCCGGCCTTCTCGATGGTGATCGCACCCGCCCCGGTCACCGAGGGGACGTTGAAGGCGAACGCCTTGGGCGAGCCGATGTGCGGCTGCCCGAGTCGGCTGAAGAGGATGCGCAGCATCGCGTTGGCGTCGGTCGCGGTGCCGACCGTGGAGCGGGGGTTGGCGCCGATCCGCTGCTGGTCGACAAGGATCGCGGTCGTCAGCCCTTCCAGCACGTCGACCTCGGGCCGCGCCAGCGTCGGCATGAAGCCCTGCACGAAGGCGCTGTAGGTCTCGTTGATCATCCGCTGCGATTCCGCGGCGATCGTGTCGAACACCAACGAGCTCTTGCCCGAGCCGGAGATCCCGGTGAACACGGTGAGACGGCGCTTCGGGAGCTCGATGCTGACGTCCTTGAGGTTGTTCACACGCGCTCCGTGCACGCGGATCAAGTCGTGGCTGTCGGCAGCGTGTGGTGCAGGCGACTGCGTGTTCGTCCTCGCGGCCATGCTCGTCGTGGACCCCATCTCGTTCGGCCGGGCCGCCCTGGCGGTCTCCGTCGGTGCCGCCTGGCCCGATCTGCCCAGCTTCGAGCAGTATGTCGGGTCCTCCCTCGTAGGCCCGTGGAGCTCCTTCGGCCCGGCCACGCGGGCGACGGCGCGCCCGGCCGAGGCGCCAAACCAGCCGTCGTCCGTTGCGCATCAGGCTCGGTCGCGCCCCCCGCTCACCTCCCGCCAGGCACGAAGGCGCCGCGGGGAGACGCAGAACCCGCGGGACGGCGTGGCCGCCAGCAGCGCTTCGGCCCCGCCACTCGAAGGACAGGGCCGCCGAGCGCCCCGGGCCCAGACTAGGGCTGGACCACCGTCACGTCCGTGGCCGGCCCGAAGGAGCCGCCCGCGAAGCCGGGTGCTCCCGAGGCGTCCGGGATCTGGCTCGGATCCGGGTTCGCCGCGCGGACGCCGGGCGTGACGGAGACGCTGCTCCCGACCGTCACCTCCGACGCGCTGGACGGCGTGGCCGCGTGGTATTGCGTGGATGTGTCAAGCGGGATCGTGACCTCCGTGCCCGTGGCCAGCGTCACCGTGAGCGAATCCCCGGAGACCGCGCTGACCGTCCCGCTGAGCGTCACCCCGCCGAAGCCACTCCCGCGCCCCAGCGCGCCCTGACCGACGCCGGGGACCTGCCGGGCGCCCGCCTGGCCGCCCCCGGCCGCGAAGCCACCGGTCGCGGTCGCCGCTGGGGCGCTGAGGCGTCCCCCGGCGAAGGCGACCCCGCCGATGGCGATCGCGGCCGCGAGCCCAAGCAGGAGCGAGGTACCCCGCCCGCTCGAGCCGCTGGGCTTCGCGATGACGCTCGCAAGGGGCGCTGCCGTGGGCGCGGGGGCTACGGGCGGCAGGGTCTGGGGCGGAATCGGCTGAGGGGGTGCGGCGCCGTCGGTGGGGCGCTGGGATTCGGTCACGGGATGATCTCCTTACTCGTAGCGGAGCGCGGTGATGGGGTCGAGGCGGGCGGCCTGGCGAGCCGGCCACACTCCGAAGACGACGCCGACGGCCAGGCTGAAGCCGACCGCGAGCACAACGGTGACGAGGCTGAAGCTGAAGCCCCAGCCGGCCAGGTTGCCAATCACCGCCGACGCGGCCACGCCGATGACGATGCCGATGAGGCCGCCCGCCAGCGAAAGGACGAGCGCTTCGACGAGGAACTGCAGGAGGATGTCCGCGCCGCGGGCGCCGATCGCCTTGCGGATTCCGATCTCGCGCGTCCGCTCGCGGACGCTGACGAGCATGATGTTCATGATCCCGATCCCGCCCACGACGAGCGAGATGGAGGCGATGCCCGCCAGCAGCAGCGTCAGGAGCCCCGTCACCGACGAGAAGGTGTCGAGCAGCTGGGCCTGGTTGGCGATGCTGAAGTCGTCGTTCGTGCCGTCCGTCCCGTGGCGGATCTCCAGGAGCGTGGTGATCCGGGCCTGGGTCGCGGTGATGTCCGAGGCCGACGCCACGCTCACGGCGATGGAGCTGACCGTGGTGCCCGCGACGAAGTAGCGCTGGGCCGCCGAGAGCGGGATCACCACCTGGTCGTCCTGGCTCCCCGTGCCCGAGGACCCTTTCGCCTGGAGGATCCCGACGACGCGGAAGGGGATCCCGTTCAAGAGGACGTCGCTGCCGATCGCGCTCTCCCCAAGGCCGAGGTCGTCGGCCGTCGTCGCCCCGAGGACCGCGACGCGCATTGAGGCGGCGTTCGCGACGTTCGTGAGGAAGGAGCCCTGCCACACGTCATAGGTGCGGATCCGCAGGTAGTCGGCGGTCGTCCCGATGACCGACGTCGTGGTGTTCTCGGAGCCGGCGACGACCACCGCCTGCGTCGAGACCTGGGGGGCGACCGCGGCGACCCCCTCGACGCCCGCGATCGCCTCCGCGTCGCCGAGCGTGAGAGTCGTGGCGGAGCCCGCCCCCTGCCGGACGAAGCCCTGCGTCGACGAGCCCGGGTTCACGGTCAGGAGGTTCGTCCCGAGGCCCTCGATCCGGTCGGTGATCCCGCTCGTCGCGCCCTGCGCGACCGAGACGAGGGCGACGATGGAGCCGACCCCGATGATCACGCCGAGCATCGTCAGGATCGCCCGCAGGCGGGCGGCGGCGATCCGCGACAACGCGAGCTGGACCAGCTCGACGTAGCGCATCAGACGAGGAGCCCGTCGCGCACGTGGACCTGGCGCGTGGCGGCCACGGCAACCTCGGAGTCGTGAGTGATGAGGACGACCGTCGTCCCCGCCTCGTTCAGCTCGTGGAGAAGCCGGAGCACCTCGAGCCCGGAGGCCGAGTCGAGGTTGCCGGTGGGCTCGTCCGCGAGGATGAGGACGGGCCGGGTGATGAGCGCCCGGGCGATCGCGACCCGCTGCTGCTGGCCGCCCGACAGCTCCGAGGGCTCGTGGTCGAGCCGATCGCCGAGCCCGAGGCGCTGAAGGGCCTCGGTGGCCCGCGCGAGCCGCTCGTGGCGAGGAACGCCCTGGTAGAGGAGCGGCGTGGCGACGTTCTCCAGCGCCGAGGTCCGGGGCAGGAGGTTGAACGACTGGAAGACGAAGCCGATGGCCCGCCCGCGGACCCGCGCGAGGTCGTCGTCGTCGAGCGTCTCGACCGAGGTCCCGGCAAGGTGGTACGTGCCCGCCGTGGGCCGGTCCAGGCAGCCGATGATGTTCATGAGGGTCGACTTCCCGCTCCCGGACGGTCCCACGATCGCGAGGAAGTCCCCGGCGTCCACGTCGAGGTCGACCCCGCGCAGGGCCGCCACCTCGAGGCGCCCGGTCGAGTAGACACGGGTGATCCCGCGAAGCTCGATGACCGAGGACCCCTCGTGAGCAAGCCACGTGCCCGCCGCCTCGGGGTTCGGGGGCTGGACCGGCGGAAGGGAGGGCGGACGGCCGTCGGGAGCGGGTCCGC
The DNA here is from genome assembly GCA_963698595.1 of uncultured Chloroflexia bacterium. Lineage (GTDB taxonomy): Bacteria > Chloroflexota > Limnocylindria > Limnocylindrales > CSP1-4 > CTSoil-043. The sequence goes on along the minus strand of CAVORL010000005.1, from coordinate 180,142 downwards.
CGGCGCCGAGCCCGGTCACGGCCGGATCCCCGGGATCCCGCCGCCCGCGTCGAACCCTCCACCGGGAAGCCCTCCGCCGCCGCCGAGGCCGCGCGTGGTCGTGGTGGACACGCCGGTTCCGGTCCTGGCGCTCGCGGTCCCGGTGACCACGGCGGTTCCCTGGTCGATGCCCGACGTGACCTCGGCGAGCGAGGAGGTGATGAGCCCGACGGTGACGGGGACCGATTGCGGCTGGTCCGAGTCGCTGAGAACCTCAACGTAGTAGGAGCCGTCCGCGGATCCATGCAGCGCGATCGACGGCACGGCGAGCACGTTCGTGGCCGATGCGGTCGTCACCGCGATCTCCGCGCTCATCCCGGGCACCGTGCCTGTGGGCGGGTCAGCGAGCGTGACGAGGATCCCGTAGCTGACCACGCCTGAGCTCGACGAGGCCGGGGCCTGGTCGATGCGGGCGACCGTCCCGGTGACGTCGATCGAGAGCGCCGCGAGCGTCACGGTCACCTCCTGGCCGAGAGCGAGGCTGGGCAGGTCGCTCTCGGTGACCGAGGCGGCGACCTCGAGGGCATCAGAGCGGATCGTGACCGCGGCTCCGGAGGGGGCGGCGAGTCCCGGCGTGATGTTGACGGCGACCACGACCCCGTCGACCGGGCTGACGAGCGTGGTGTACGTGAGGGCGTCCTTGGCGTTCGTGACGGCCTGCTGCGCCTGGGCGACGGCCACCTGGTCGGTGGCGAGCGTGGCTGCATCGGCCGAGGTCTTCTTCTGCTGGTAGGCGAGCTTCGCGGCCGTGACCTGCAGCTCAGCTTGCTTGACCTGGCTTGCCGACTGGCTGTTCGACTGGGCTGCCTGCAGCTTGAGGCTGGCCCGCGAATCCTTGGCCTGCACCAGCGCAGAGAGGGCCTGGTCGATTGCGGTCTGCGGCTGGCCCTCGTCCCTGGCCTCGCGGTAGGCCGTCCTGGCCCGCGTGACGGCGGCGTTCGCCTGCTTCAGCTTCAGGTTGTTCTGGTCGACCGTGTTGGAGTACGAGGATCGGGCCTGGCTCCGCGATTGCTTCGCCTGGGTCACCTGGAGCTTCGCGACTTCCTTGTCGGCGGCGCTCAGCCCCGCCTTGTCCGTGGCGAGGCGCGACTCTGCCGAGGAGAGAGCGGCCTCCGCGACCGCCACGTCGAGCGCCGCGTTCGCGGCGTCGGCCGTCGCGAGGATGTCGCCGGTCGCGACGGCCTGGCCGGGGGTCGCGTCCACGGTCGCGACGGTCCACGTCACACTCGCGCCCGAGGCGCCGGCGGTCGCGGTGCTGGACGCCGTGCTCGTCGCGAGCGCGGCCGGGCCGCCGAACGCCAGGCTGTACGTCGTTGTCGCCGCCACGCTCCCCGTGGCCGCGACTTCGTCGACGACGTCGGTGATCGTGGCCTGGCTCGTCAGGTACTGCGTCGCGGCCGTCCCGCCGACGCTCGGGCCAATCACCGCGAAGGCCGCGGCCCCGATCCCGACCACCACGAGAAGGGCGGCACCGATCGTCTTCCAGCGCATGGGCTCCATCCGTTCGTATCCGCGCGGCGCGAGGTGGGCAGCCGCGTGCGTTGGCCCGGAGTCTCCGCCTTGAGCCTGAAGGGCACCTGAAGGTTGCCCGGCATGCGCCGGCCGGGTGGGCTCGATCCGCCGGCCGGGTGGGTTCGATCCGCCGCCGCGAGGGCGCACGTTCGGGTACGGTGTCCCGAAGCAGCCGAAGGGGGAGCCGGAGAGGATGCAGGGCCACGCCACGGGCCGTGCGGCCACCGTCGAGTTCGAGCACGTCACCAAGCACTACGACCGCCGCGAGGCAAAGCGCGGAACGCCCGGCGCCGTCAACGACCTCTCGCTGGCGGTCCCGGCCGGGAAGATCTGCGTGCTCGTCGGGCCGTCCGGGTGCGGCAAGACCACCTCCCTCAAGATGGTCAACCGGCTCATCGAGCCGACCTCGGGGCGGATCCTGCTTGACGGCACGGACGCCGCGGCCCGCGACGTGACCGACCTGCGGCGCGGCATCGGCTACGTCATCCAGCAGGTTGGCCTGTTCCCGCACCAGACGATCGCCGAGAACGTGGCGACGGTGCCGCGTCTCCTCGGCTGGCCGGCGGCGCGGCAGCGCGAGCGCGCCGACGAGCTGCTGCAGCTCGTGGGGCTCGACCCGGCGACGTACGCCCGCCGCTTCCCCGTCCAGCTCTCGGGCGGCGAGCGGCAGCGCGTCGGGGTGGCCCGGGCGCTCGCCGCCGACCCGCCGATCATGCTCATGGACGAGCCCTTCGGTGCCGTGGACCCCATCGTCCGGGGGCGCCTCCAGGACGAGTTCCTGCGCCTCCAGGAGACGCTGGCGAAGACGATCCTCTTCGTGACCCACGACATCGACGAGGCGATCAAGATGGGCGACGTCGTCGCCGTCCTGCAGGAGGGCGGCGTGCTGGCGCAGTTCGGGCAGCCCGCCGAGATCCTGGCGGCGCCCGCCTCGCCGTTCGTCGCCCGCTTCGTCGGCGCCGACCGCGGGCTGAAGCGCCTCAGCCTGCTGCGGGTCGCCGACGTCGAGCTCGCGGCGCCGGTTACGGCCCGCGTCGGCGACGTCGCGGGCGTGGCGCACCTGCGGGCCCTCGACGGGGCGCAGCGATGGCTCCTCCTCGTGGACGACCGTGACCGACCGGAGGCGTGGGTCGCGCGTGCCGACGTGGTTCCCGGGGCGCTCCTCGACGGCGCGGCGACCGCCGCGGCCCATCCGCTCCTCGATCGGCGCGCCACGCTGAAGGACGCCCTGTCGGTCCTCCTCGACGCAGGCGTCCAGGCGGGGATCGTCGTCGACCAGGATCGGCGCGTCCTCGGCCTCCTCACCGTGGACGCCATCGCGGCGCTTCTCCGCGAGAGCGCCCCGCCCGAAGCCGACAGCCGGGACGCCGACCCGGTCGGGGCCGTCCTCGGCGCTCCGGACGGCGCCGACGCGCCGGTCGGGGCCGTCCTCGGGGGAACCGACGCCGGGGAAGCCCGGTGAGCATCCGCTGGGACTGGATCGCCGGCAACGTCGACGAGATCGCCGCCGCGACGCTCGACCATCTCCAGCTGACCGTCATCGCGGTCGGCGTCGGCTTCGCGATCAGCCTCGCTCTCGGCCTCGCCGCCTACCGCTGGCGGACCCTGTACGGCCCCGTTGCGGGGGTCGCCGGGCTCCTCTACACGATCCCAAGCCTGGCCCTCTTCGCGGTCCTGGTGCCGTTCACGGGCCTCTCCGTCCTGACCGCGGAGATCGGCCTCGTCAGCTACACAATCCTGATCCTCGTGCGGGGCGTGGTGTCCGGCCTCGACGGGGTGCCGCGCGACGCGGTCGAGGCCGCTACCGGCATGGGCTACACGAGTCGCCAGCGGCTGGCCCGCATCGACCTCCCGCTCGCCGTTCCGGTCATCGTCACGGCCGTGCGGCTGGCCACGGTCACCACGGTCGGGCTCGTCATGGTGACAGCCCTCATCGGAGAGGGCGGGCTCGGCCAGCTCATGCTCCGCGGGTTCAACCGAGCGTTTCCCACGATGGTCTACGTCGGCGTCGTGGCGTCGGTCGCGCTGGCGATGGCCCTCGACCTCCTCCTCGTCGGGCTCCAGCGGCTCGTGACGCCGTGGACCCGCGCACGAGCCGCCTGACCGATGGAGATCCTCGCCAGCGGTGTCGCGTGGCTCCTCGATCCCGCGCACTGGAGCGGGTCGGACGGGATCCCCACGCGCCTCGTCGAGCACGTGACGCTGTCGGCCACGTCGCTGCTCGTCGCCGCCCTCATCGCGGTCCCGGTCGGGCTCTACACGGGCCACACCGGGCGCTGGGGCACCGGCGTCACGAACGTGGCCAGCATCGGGCGCGCGGTCCCGTCGTATGCGCTCCTCCTCGTCTTCTTCACTCTCACCGGTGCGCTCGGAGCGCCGTCGACGCTCCCCACGCTCATCCTCCTCGCGATCCCGCCGATCCTGGCCGGGGTCCACGTGGCCATCCGCGAGGTCGACCGCGACGTGGTGGAGGCCGGCCGCGGGATGGGCATGCGCGAGCTCCAGGTGCTGCGCCGCGTCGAGCTGCCCGTCGGGATGCCGCTGATCCTCGTCGGCGCCCGGACGGCGGCCGTCCAGGTGGTCGCCACGGCCACCCTCGGGGCGCTCGTGGCGGGCGGGGGGCTGGGTCGTTACATCGTGGATGGCTTCGCGCTGCGCGGCGAGGAGGGAACGGCACGCCTCGTGGCCGGGGCGATCCTCGTGGCGCTCCTGGCCATAGCCACGGAGCGGACCTTCACGCTCGTGGAGCGGCGCACGGTCGCCCTCGGCGTGGCCCGGGCGCGGCTTCCGATGGAGGCGGCACCGCGCGCCGCCATCGGTCCGTAGGCCGCTCCGCGCCGGCCGCCCCGCGCCGGCCGCTCCGCGCCGGCGAACCCGCGCCGGCATCGGTCCGTGGGCCGCCGCGCCGGAGGCCCCTCCCGGCGCTCGCTGCTATCGTGGCGTCCCCGCGCCCGGTTGGGGATGCGCGGATCACAGAAAGGAGGACCCATGCGGAACTTCCGCAGGGCTGCCCTCGGGGCGACGCTGCTGGCGCTGCTTGTCGGCGCCTGCTCGTCGGGTGGGAGCAGCCCGACACCGATCACGTCCGCACCTGCCACCGAGGCGCCGTCGGAGAGCCCGGCCGCGACCACCTCTGGGGCCACGCTCGCGAGCACCCTCGTGCTCGGCGGACCTCCCGAGTGTCCGCAGCGCCCGTTCTGCGCAGTCGGCCTCGAGGAGACCTACGGCCTTGTCTTCGCGGAGTTCAAGCCGCTGGACCCCGGCGGCCCCATCACGGTCCAGGCCGTGAAGAACGGCCAGGTCGACGTGGGCCTGCTCTTCACGTCGGACCCTGCGATCGCCGCCAACGGCTTCGTCCTCCTGGAGGACGACAAGCAGCTCCAGCTCGCCGACAACCTCGTGCCGGTCCTCCGCCAGGAGGTGCTCGACGCCACTCCAGCGATCGCAGACCTGCTGAACGGCTGGATGGCCAAGCTGACCCAGGCGGCGCTGACAGACCTCAACAAGGCTGTGTCCGTCGACCAGCAAGACCCCAGGGACGTCGTGGCGGCCTGGCTGGCAGCCAGCGGGCTGGCGACCGGGACCGGCGGGGCGGGCATGATCGTCAAGGTCGGCTCGACGAACTTCTACGAGCAGGAGATCCTTGGCGAGCTGTTCGCCCAGGTCCTCGAGGCGGACGGGTTCAGCGTGGAGCGCAAGTTCCAGCTCGGAAACCGCGAGATCGTGTTCCCGGCCCTTGAGGCCGGGGAGATCGACATCCTGGCCGAGTACGCGGCGACGGCACTCGAGTTCGTCAACGCCGGGGCCGGTGAGGCGTCGACCGACCCGGCCGCGACCGTGGCCAAGCTCAAGGAGCGGCTGGCGCCCCTGGGCCTCACCGCCCTGGAACCCGCTCCCGCCACCGACCAGAACGGCTTCGTCGTCACCCGGGCGACGGCCGACCAGTACAACCTCACCACGCTGAGCGATCTGGCCCAGCCGGCGCCGTAGCGCATCGGACCCGCAGCCCTGACACCCGCGGAGGATCGACCGCCGCGGGTGTCGTGGCGTGCTGGCGCACGAGCCGCGCGGAGGCTCCGAGCACGTGGATGAGGGCGGCCGGGTCGACGCGACCGGGCGCGCGGTGGCCGGCCCGGGTCGCCGGGCAACGGGTCAGGCGCTGGCGGGGCCGGCGTTTCTGACGGGTCGCCTCGTCGCCAGGAAGGCGGTCACGCCGCCGACCGTCGTCACGCCGAGGACGACCGCATGGACCAGGAGAGCGAGGGCGAACGCGGGGTCGGCCGGGACCCCGAGGGCCTTCGCGATCTCGACCGCGGCCAGCTCGTAGGTCCCGATGTAGCCCGGGCCGGCCGGGATCGCCGTGACGAGCGCGACGCCCGCCGCGAGGAGGGCGGCCTGGCCCCAGGTCAGCTCGACGCCGATCGCCTGGCCCGCGGCCGCAAACGCGACGATCGTCACGCCCCAGGCCCCGATGGACCAGCCGATCGCCGCGCCCATGGTGCTCGGCCGGCCGGCGACCGCCAGCCCACCGCGCAGGCGCGACGCGACCCGGATCACCGCGGGCCAGCGTCCCACAACAGCCACGGCCCGGTCCGCCCAGGGAAGCCGGTGGGCGAGGAGGGCGAGGGCCAGCGCCGCGACGAGGAACCCGGTCAGGGCAAGGCCAAGCAGGACGGCGCTGGCGACCACGCCGCGCACGGCGAGCACGAGGATCGCGGCCGACGCGACCGTGACGAGGACGCCGGTGTCGACGACGCGCTCCACGACGACGGTGCCGAGCACGCTCGCCCGCGACACGTCGGTCCGATCGCCGAGATGGTGGCTCCGGACCAGCTCCCCGAGCCGGGCCGGCAGGACGTTGTTGGCGAGATAGCCGACGAGGAGCGAGGCGGCGACCGTCGGCAACGGGAGGCGGGCGACGGGCGCCAGGAGCCCACGCCAGCGGCGCGTCCGGAGCGTGATGTCGGCGACGATGCAGGCGACCGTGGCGGCGACGAAGCTGGGCGTCGCGTCGCGCAGGACGCCCCAGGAGGCGGCGAGGTCCACCTGGCGGACGACGAGGTAGACGGCCAGGGCGGAGATCGCGACGCCGAGCAGCGCCCGCAGCAGGGGCCGGCTCACTCCGGGCGGGTCGCCTGGCCGGGCCGGCGGGGCTTCAGCTTCGGCGATCGCCGGAGGCGGACCCGGTGGAGGACGAAGCGGGCACAGACGCGGAGCGTGGACAGCCCGTAGACGATGCTGCGGCGAAGCCCGACCGAGCTGGCCTCCTTGAAGTAGCGTGTCGGGACTGCGATCTCGCCGATCGCGAAGCCCGCGGCGACCGCCTGCGCCACGAGCTCCTGGTCGAAGACGAAGTCGTCGGAGTTGCGCTGGTACGGGATCGTCTCGAGCAGGTGCCGCGAGTACGCCCGGAAGCCGGTGTGGTACTCGGAGAGGCGGAGCCCGAAGACGAGGTTCTCGAGCGCCGTTAGGGCCCGGTTGCTGACGTACTTCCAGCGCGGCATCCCGCCCGCCAGCGGGTCGCCGAGGAAGCGGCTCCCGAGCATCAGGTCGACGTCCCCGCGAAGGATCGGCTCGACGAGGGCGGGGATGCGGGTCGCGTCGTACTGGTAGTCGGGGTGGAGCATGACGACGACGTCGGCCCCGGCGGCCAGCGCGGCGTCGTAGCACGTCTTCTGGTTGCCGCCGTAGCCCCGGTTCTGGCGGTGGACGATCACGTCGAGGCCCAGCGACCGCGCGATCTCGACGGTCTGGTCGCGTGACACGTCGTCGACGAGGATCACGTGATCTACCAGGTCCCGCGGCACGTCCGCGTACGTCCGCTCCAGCGTCTGGGCGGCGTTGTAGGCCGGCATGACGATGACGAGACGAGCCGGGGGGACCGGTGCGGCGGAGGTGGTGGTCGGCACGTCGCACAGGGTAGCGGGAGGGCGGCCGATCCGCGGCTCCTGGGAACGCTACGGCTGCAACAACGATGCCGACCCGTGGCGCGAGGAGCGATTCAGCCCCGACTGAGATCGAGGCCGCACCGTTCGGAGCGGCCGTGGCCTGGACCCCGGGCGAAGGGGACCGTTCCTGCGGTCAGCCTCGGCTGCCCGCAGCGACCTCCGCGAGCCGCGCGGCGACGATCCTGCCGGCGAGCCCGATGGGGAGCGGGCGGTCGGCCGGGAAGCGGATGGTCGCCTTCCCCGCGAGGTGCGGCTCCAGCTCCCGCCCCAGCGCCTCGATGACCGCCCCACTCGCCGGGAAGAGGCTGTAGTGGGCCCGGAACGCCGCGTAGGACACGACGAAGCGACCGTCGAGGCGCAGCGTCGGCATTCCGTACGCGATCGTCTCCGTCGCTCCCGGCGCGGCCGCCAGGACGGCCCGGCGGAGTTCCGCCATCCCTGTCCGCCGGTCGTCGGGCAGGGACGCCAGGTATCCTTCGACGCTGGTCGGCGCGGCCATGGCGGCTCCTGTCACGGGTCGTGATCGAGTTGCGAACATAGCACCCCTGCCGCGTCGACCGTGTCGGCGCGCTTCGACGGCCGGGCCGGCGGGAGAGCCCCCGCAAGGCAGGCGCCTCAGTTTCTGCGGAGTGCCGCCAGCCGCGCGTCCGTCCCATAGGGTGCGAGACGCCGCGTGAGGAGCGCAACCTCGCGGCGGAGCAGCGCGTCGAGGCCCGCGAGGCGGGCCTCCGTCGTGGCCGCCTCCAGCAACGCCTGGCGCTGCGGCAGATCGGCCTGCACGAGGCCGCTCACGACGTGGGCGAGCACCGTCGGGTCATCGGAAGGTGCGATGCGGGCAGCGATCTCCCGGAGACTCCCCAGCGACGCAGCCGCGCCGGATGGAGCACCCGGCTCGGACCCTCCCCCGGGCTCGTCTGCAAGGTCGCCCGCGGGCTCACCGCCGGCTTCGTCGAACATCGGCTGGAGCAGCTCCAGGTAGCGGATGAACCGCGACCGGACGCGAGCCGCGAGACGCGCCGCGAGCTCGGGATCGCCGACGAGCTCGGGCAGGAGATCGCCGGTGCCCACCAGGTACGGGCTGCGGGTCGCATCGACGCCACCGAGGCGGAAGCGGGCTGTCCCGAGCGCAACGATGTCGAAGCGCCCTCCTGGCAGGCGCGTCACCTCGCGGATCTCGGCCAGCGTCCCGACCGTCGCGAACGAGACGAGGCCCGGACCGGCCTCCCGGCCGGACGTGATGCGGACGACCCCGAACGGATCGCCGGACGCGAGGCAGTCGGTGACGAGCTCCCGGTAGCGAGGCTCGAAGACATGGAGCGGCAGGGGCGCTCCCGGCACCAGGACGGCGTGGAGCGGGAAGAGCGGGATCTCCATCGCCGTCAGGTTCGCACGTCAAGCTCACCCGGATGCAGCGACGACGCCGGGCGGCCCGGCGGCTTCGGGAGGCCCGGGCAGAGCCGGGCGGACCGGCGGGCAATCAGTGGTGGCAGCCCCCGGGGGTCCCCTCCAATTCGGCGGTCCGGAAGGACGAGCCGCAGCCACACGCCGCGACGGCGTTCGGGTTGTTCACGGTGAAGCCCGCCCCCATGAGCGTGTCGACGTAGTCGATCTGGGCGCCGTGCAGGAGGTCGATGCTCTTCGTGTCGACGTAGACCTTGATCCCGGACGCCTCCAGAACCTGGTCCTCGGCGGTGGGGGCGTCCTCGATCATCATCCCGTAGCGGAAGCCGGAGCAGCCGCCGGAGTAGACGTAGACGCGAAGGCCGGCGTCGGGGTTCGGCTCCCCGGCCGTGATCTCCCGGAGCTTGCCGGCGGCGGCGTCGGTGAGGCTCAGGCCGGTCGGGACGTTGTCGATCATGGTCTCGCGTCCTCCTTGGGGACGAAGGCAGGGTGCGGATGGTCGTAGATCGTAGGTGGTCGCCCGGATTTCGACAAGCGCGGCGCCCAAATCGGTCCCGGGCCGCCGAGCCGGGCCCGAAGCCCCCGGCCGGGGCGCCTATTCCGCGCTGAAGGGGATGCAGACGGTGCCGAGCCGGCCGCCGGTCCCCACGAAGCCTCCGTAGTCGGTCCCGCCCCTGTCGAAGCGGACCATCCAGTACCACTCGGTGGGTCGCGGGGTGCCGGCCGGGAACTCCCGCGGGTTGGCGCAGTCGGCCACGCCGACGGTCGTGACCCGGACCCCGTCGAAGGGGCCGCTCTCGCTCACCTGGGCGTAGATCGTCTCGATGGGCTTGGAGCAGGGCGCCGTGGTGAACGGGCCTTTCGGGAAGCACGAGATCACGGGCAGGTCGGCCGGCAGCGTCGCCTTCGGCGGCGGCGTCTCGGCCGCGGCCCCTCCGCCTCCCCCGCTTCCTCCCCCGCCGCACGCGGCCACCATCACGACGAGTGCAGCGAGGGCCATGCCCCCGCGAGCTCGACCGACCATGCGCGCCTCCTCTGCCCGGCTTCCCGGCGGCAGAGCCTACCGGCCTGAGTGATCGGGGGCAAGGCGCAGGCGCAGAAAGCAGCCCGGAAGGTCCGTCGAGGAGCCCAGCTGGCGCCAGACGGGCGGTCTGGCCGTCGGCACGTTCCCGCGGCATGCCCGCTCCGCACCGGTCGGACGCCCGACCCTACCGCCCGAAGCGACGAGCCCGCTGCTGGTAGGTGCGGATCGCGCGGAGGAAGTCGATCTGCCGGAAGGCCGGCCAGTAGGCTTCGCAGAAGTAGAACTCGCTGTAGGCGCTCTGCCACGGCAGGAAGCCCGACAGGCGCACCTCGCCCGAGGTCCGGATGATCAGGTCCGGGTCCGAGGAGCCTCGCGTGTAGAGCTGGGCAGCGAGGCGATCGGCGGTGAGAGCTTCGGGGAGATCCTCGAGGGGAGTGCCGTCGGCGATCAGTGCGCGGACGGCCGCTCGGGCCGCTTCGACCAGCTCGTCGCGGCCCGAGTAACCGAGGGCAAGCGTCACCCGCAGCCCTGGACGGCCGTGGGTCTCGGCCTCGCCGCGTTCGGCTGCCTCGCGCAGGCGCGGTGGAAGCAGGTCGCGCCGGCCGATCACCTGCAGGCTCATGGCCAGCGGCCGCGCGCGGTCCCGCTCGGCCAGCGCCTCGAGGGTCGCGCAGGCGATCTCCGTGATGGCCTCGACCTCCTCCGGGGGCCGGTCCAGGTTCTCCAGGGAGAGCGCCCAGAGGGTCACCTCGCCGATCCCCAACGAGGCGCACCAGCCGAGGAGCTCGACGGCCTTGTCCGCCCCGTGCGTGTGGCCGGCCCGGATTTCGCGAAGGCCCAGCGCGCGCGCCCACCTGCGGTTGCCGTCCATGATGAGCGCGACGTGCTGCGGCACCGGCTGGGCGAGCACCTCGGCGCGGAGCCAGGTCGCATAGGCCCTGTAGACGGGGGCGAGGGCGGCATCGCCGACCAGGCGGCCGAGGACCCGGGCGCGCCCGGCAAGGCCACCTCCGCCCCGGACGGAACGTGCGAGCGGGGAGGCCGCGGGCTGCGGATCCGGCTGCACGGCGTCCTCCGGGATGGTCATCGACTGCAGCCTAGACCAGCCGGCAGCCCGTGGTGTGACGGCGGTCAGCCATCAAGGCGCTCCACGACGGTGGCGATCCCCTGGCCGACCCCGATGCACATCGCCGCCAGGCCGAGGCGGCCGTGCGTCCGGTCCAGCTCGTGGACGAGCATCGTGACCAGGCGGGCGCCCGAGGCGCCGAGCGGGTGGCCGAGGGCGATCGCACCGCCGTTCGGGTTGACCCTCGCCGGGTCAAGGCCGAGCTCGCCGATGCAGGCCACCGACTGCGAGGCGAACGCCTCGTTGAGCTCCACGACATCCAGGTCGTCCACGCCGATCCCGGCGCGCCCCAGCGCCTTGCGAACTGCCGGCACGGGGCCGATGCCCATGACCCGCGGGTCGACGCCGGCAACGGCCGTGGCGAGCACCCTGGCCATCGGCCGGAGCCCGAGCGCGCGCGCCCGATCCGCCTCGACCAGGAGCACCGCGGATGCCCCGTCGTTGATCCCCGAGGCATTGCCGGCGGTCACGGTCCCGCCGGCGCGGAAGGCCGGCTTGAGCCGCGCCAGGCCCTCGGCCGTCGTGTCGGGGCGCGGATGCTCGTCGCGCGCGACGAGCAGGGGGTCACCCTTCCGCTGCGGCACCGGCACCGGCACCAGCTGGCGGTCGAAGCGCCCCTCCTCGATCGCCGCGGCGACGCGGCGCTGGCTCTCGAGGGCGAATGCGTCCTGGCGCTCACGGGAGACCTGCCACTCGTCGGCGACGCATTCGGCGGTCTCGCCGAGCGGGATCGCGGGGTAGGCGGCATCGAGCACCGGGTTCACGAAGCGCCAGCCGAGCGTGGTGTCGGCGAGCTCGTGGGTCCCGCGCTCGAGGGCCACCTCCGGCTTGAGCATCGCGTACGGGGCCCGCGACATCGACTCCACGCCGCCGGCCACGAAGATCTCGCCATCGCCGACGGCGATGGCATGGGCGGCCGTGTTGATCGCCTGGAGGCCACTGCCGCAGAGCCGGTTCACCGTCAGGCCCCCGACCTCCACGGGATAGCCGGCCAGGAGGAGCGCCATACGGGCGACGTCGCGGTTGTCCTCGCCGGCCTGGTTGGCACAGCCGAGGATCACGTCTTCGATGCTGGCCGTGTCGATCCCGGTCCGCTCGACGATCGCCCGCAGGACGACGGCGGCGAGGTCGTCCGGCCGGACGGCGGCCAGCGCTCCGCCGTAGCGGCCGATGGGAGTGCGGACGGCATCGACGATCCAGGCCTCGCGGAGCGGGCGGTGCAGGTCTCGGGTCATACCCGGGATTCTACGGCCGCGGACGACTCCGGTCGGTGGCATGGCGCACCGCCGAACCGACGCGCGGACCTTCCGGCCGGCCCGTCGAGGGACTCTCCTGGCGACCGCCGCCGTGGGACCTTCGTTCTATGGCGGACCGATCCGCGCGAAAGCAGACTCCACCACAGCGACGGCGGCTGCCAACGCCGCGTCACTCGACCAGCGCCGCGAGTGCGCCGCACTCAGCGCTGATCCGGGGGAACACGACTCGAGGCGAGGCAACTCACGTGGGAACAGCAGCAGCGGTCACGCGAACGCAGGCAGGAGGCGAGTGGTGCACCTCGTCACCCCTGAAAGGCCGAGGTCAAGGTTCGGCGGCCAATGTCGTGCCTCCAATGCACCAGCACCCTTCCCCACAGGAGCCGGGATCGTGCCGCTGATCCATCGTCCACGAACGGGCCGCACCCGGCCGCAGCGCGGTGGAACGGGTCAGGCGCTCGTCGAGTTCGCCCTGGTCTTCCCGGTCTTCCTCCTCATGGTCTTCGGGATCATGGAGTTCGCCTTCGTCTTCAGCGGGATGCTCGGCATCTCGTACGCCACGCGCGACGCGGCTCTCCTCGCCGCCGAGGCGGGCAACACGGTGGGGGCGGACTGCGTGATCATCAAGGCCGTCGACACGGCCGTGAGTCCCCCGGCCTCCGACAACCGGATCGTGGCAGTGACCATCTACCGGGCCACCCAGAACGGCGTCGAGATGCCCGGCGTCTCCAACCGCTGGACACGCGGCGGCTCGACGAGCTGCAGCGACGGGACCACCGTTCCCTACGTCCGCCAGACGAACGACTACCCGGAGCCGAGTCGCTGCAACGTCCTGACCGGGGACGTGGGTGGAGCCTGCGAGAGCGGCCATCCCGGCCTGGACACGATCGGCGTGAAGGTCGAATACACCCACCAGTGGATCACCCCGCTGGGCAGCTTCCAGGGTATGGGATTCGGCAGCCAGGGCGGGAGCGGGTTCAACCTGACCCAGTCCAACTCGATGCGCATGGAGCCGATCCTGTGAGGCTGCGACGTTCGAGGCGCACGTCCGGGCAGCACGAGCGCGGGCAGGGGCTGGTGGAGTTCACGATCCTCATTCCGGTCTTCCTGACGCTCCTCCTCGCCTTGCTCGAGTTCGGCTTCCTCTTCGATCACCTCCTCACGATCCAGTACGCCTCGCGCGAGGGGGCGCGGGCGGGATCGGCGCTGGCCAACGGGGGCGGGCCGCTCGGCTGCCCCAACGCCAACAGCGCGGCCGTGGACCCCCTCGTGATCGCCTCCGTGACACGCGTGCTGACGTCGCCCGGGTCTCGCGTGGACGTCTCGCAGGTGCCCACGATCCGGATCTTCCGGGCCGATGCGAACGGCGACCAGGACGGCAGCCGCGTGAACATCTGGAACCACACCCCGGGGGCGGGCCCGTTGGTCGACGGCCGCCAGCTCGACTACAGCGAGAGCTCGGTCGGCTGGACTGCGTGCTCGCGCTCCAACGCCCTCCCGTCCGACTCGATCGGGGTGTCGCTGACGTACACCTACAACTTCGAGACCGCGCTCGGCTCGGTCCTCCGCTTCTTCGGCGGGTCCGGCTGGTCGAGCATCACGATCTCGGACCGCACCGTCATGTCCCTGAACCCGACCAACTAGCAGGATGACGCGCGCCATGCACGACCGAGCTCCCACCACTGTCGTTGCCGCAACGATCGCAGCACCACCGGTCGTCCCGGCCGGCCGCCGGCGTGGCGAGCGCGGCCAGGTCCTCGTGATCTTCGCCGGCGCGGTCACGCTGTTCATGCTGCTGCTTGCCGTGGTCACCGACGTCTCGTGGTACTGGGCAAACACGCTGCGCGTCCAGCGGGCCGCAGATGCGGCGGCGCTGGCCGGGGCGGTCTACCTGCCCGGGAACCGGACCACCGCCTACGCACTCGCCCGCGCCGAGGCCCGCAAGAACGGCTACACCGACGGCACCAACGCCGTCGTCACGCCGACCCAGAACGCGCTCAACAGTCGCCAGCTGGACGTGGCCATCACCGCCGACGTCGGCACGTACTTCATGCGCGTCATCGGGATCAACTCGATCCCGGCCGCGCGCACCTCGAAGGCCGAGTACGTCCTGCCGGTCCCCATGGGCAGCCCCCAGAACTACTACGGGGTGGGGTTCTTCCAGGGCGTGACGCCCGCAAACACGAGCACGACAACCGTGGCCCGCGATTCGGACTGGATCGTCCCCACGAGTGCGCCATCCGGAGGCCAGTGGACCCAGAACGCCGGCACCATCACGAGTGCGGTCGGTGCCGCGGACAGCGCCTACGCCTACGAGACCACGAACGGGCAGCAGCAGGCCTGGACCAGCTTCGGCCTGACGACGGGCGGCTCCTCCCCGATCACCGATCCCGCGGCGAACCAGACGGTCACGATCCAGGGCATCGAGGTCCGCCTGCTGAACACGCGGCTCAGCGGCTCATGCTCGAACTCGACGATCGCCGTGGACCTGTCCTGGAACGGCGGAGCCTCGTGGTCCACGGCGGTCGCGACGCCGAACCTCACCACGACGTCGACCGCCGACTACACGCTGCCTTCGAGCGGCGGCACCACGTCGACCGCCGCATGGGGCGGGCGCACCTGGGACCGCTCGGACTTCACCGACGCGAACTTCCAGGTCCGCCTGACGGCGAACAAGGGCTGTTCGACCACCACCCGGCAGCTGCGGGTGGACAAGCTCGAGGTGCGGGTCTCGTACTGGGTCGCGACCACGGTCACGACACCGGAGACGCTATCGGTGCTCAGCGTGCCCAACCCGAGCGGCGGGTCCCTGGCGACCCAGGGCTTCTGGGGCGCGATCTTCACCTCGGGCGGCGTCCGCCAGAACGGCGACCGCTACGGACCGCTCTACATCGGCGGCAACAACCCGCCGGACGGCACCAACGGGGGCCCGAACCCGGACTACGACCCGAACGGGTACGACTACACGATCGAGGTCGGCGCCAGCGGCCAGGTCCGCTTGTTCGACCCGGTCTTCTGCGCGACCGGCACCAGCCCGAGTGGCGGGTGGCTCGGGACGGGCGACCACTGGACGACGGACGGCACCGGGGGCGGCAGCACGCTCGGGCCGGTTGCCGTCCAGTTCCGTCTCTTCAACACGAACGGGACCGCGTACACCATGTCCGACGACACGCAGGTCGGCTCGGATTGGACGGACGACCCCGGGACGAGGACGCGCGGCGACTTCTCGGGCAACTTCAGCCGAGCCAGCAATCCACCCCAGAACAACAGCGACCCGAACCGCCTGGACTGCGCCGCGCATCCTGGCCACAACCAGTGGGTGCTTCCCAGCGGCTGGAGCGGGCTCCCGGCGGGTACGTACCGTCTCAACGTCAACACGAACCTCGGCCAGAATGCGACCTTCGGGGCGGAGAACCTCTTCTCGATCTGGGTCAGCGGCGGAGGCACGCCGAGGGTCTATGGCGGGGGCCGCATGGCGGCCTACACCAACCTCGACGACACGGGGGTCGGTGGAGCACAGCGCTTCTACTTCGCCCAGATCGAGGCGCTCCACTCGGGCAAGACGATGCGGGTCACGCTGTTCGACCCCGGTGAGGCGAGCTCGAACTCGTACCTCCGCTTCCTCACCCCGAACGGCGGCTCGTACAGCTTCGCGACGTTCGACTGGAGCTCCAACGACGGGCGCTCTGGTACGAACGTGACAGAGATCCAGACCGCGACCAGCAGTGGCGCCCTCTTCGACAACCGGATCCTCACGATCGACATCCCGCTGCCGGCCACCTATGGCACCGGCGGGCTGGACCCGAACGGCCTCGGCGAGGACGGCTGGTGGATCGTCGAGTACGACGTCCGGGCCGGCAACGACACCACCACGTGGGAGGTCGAGATCCGGGGCAACCCGGTCCACCTGAAGGTCCCCTGACCGGTCCAGGGTCGGGTCGATGGCCGCCGGGGCGAGCCGGAGCAGCTTGCGTCCGCATACCAGTTCTCGCTGGGCGTCGCGGCCCGCCTGGGAGCGCGGACGCTCGCGCTGCCGGCGATCAGCGCCGGCCTCTACGGCTACCCGCTCGGTGCGGCCGCCGCCGTCGCAGTCGGGACGGTGGCTCGGGCGCTCGCGGACGGCGCGCCCCTCTGGCGGGTGACGTTCGTGCTGGACTCGAGCGACGCGCTGGAGGCGTTCGAGGAGGCGCTGGCCGCGGTGCCCTGGCCACCGCGGGTCGGCCGGGGTCGGCGGGCGGCTCAGCCGGGCTCGGTCGGGTCGAAGGGCCGGACCTGGCCGTCGCGCAGCTCGAAGACCCTTCGGTCGATCTCCTCGTCTGAATTGCCCGCATACTCCAGGACGAAGTCGGCGAACATCGTGGCGAACTCCGAGTCCTCGGCGCGCAGGCTCGCGGCGACGAGGAGATGGCGCGCCGGCAGGCCCACGAGCACGCGGGCACCATCCTGGCCGAGCTCCCGCGCGAGGTGGGCGGCCGCATCGGGCAGGAGGATCCGGCTCGCATCCCAGCCGTCGCCGGTGTCCGACGAGATGACGCGCCGCTGATGGGCCGCATCCTCCGACCATGGGGCCGTCGCCGACCATGCCGCGAGATTCCGAAGCGCCGCCTCCCGGATCGTCGCGCCGGTGACTCCCCACGCCGACAGGTGATCCCCGTTGGCCAGGACGTCGAACCCGCCCACCGCCATCACGTAGGCGACGAGGAGGTCGGCGGGGCCGGCGTCGAGGAGCGGATCGACATTGCCTGCGGCGCTCGTCGGCGTGTCGATCGCGTCGAGGCGCAGGCCGTGGGTCCCGGCCGGCCGGAGGACCGGGAACATCAGCGGGGCCGCGGCCTCCCACGAGTGCTCGGCGGTCAGCGAGATCGGGGAATCAGCCGGGACATCGACCGGGACATCGAGCGGGGTGCTGACGTTGTCGGCCATCGTTCTGCCTAGGATGCACCATCCGACAGCGCGGCGAAACCCCCAACTGCACGCCACCCGGGCTCGCGTCGCCCCATGCCGGCGAGCACTCCCGGTCGCCCTCCGCCAGATTTGCAGGGCCAGCGCATGGGCACCATGGGCGCAGGCGACATACCCGCGATAATCGGCCCATGGTCCCACCCGTCGATCTCGCCATCAGCGCGGAGCTCGGGTTCATCCTGAACCTGGGCGTCGCGCTGCTGGCCGCGCTGCTCGGCGGTGCGATCGCCGCGCGGCTGCGCCAACCGACCGTGGTGGGCTACCTAGTGGCGGGGATCGCCATCGGTCCCTTCTCGCCGGGCTTCGTCGGCGACCAGGAGCAGATCAAGATCCTGGCCGACATCGGCGTCGTGCTCCTCCTCTTCGCCCTCGGCGTGCAGTTCTCGGTCCGCGAGCTCGTCGCAGTGCGCCGGGTCGCCGGGGGGGCCGCGCTTCTCCAGGTGGCGGGGACGACCGCGGTCGCCGCGGTGGCGGCCCTGCTCGTGGGCCTCGACGCTCCCAGCGCCTTCGTGCTGGGCGCGGCGGTGGCCATCTCGTCGACGCTCGTCGTGATCAAGATCCTCGTCGACCGGGGTGAGCTGGAGGCCAACCACGGCCGGGCGCTGGTCGGCTGGATGATCGTGCAGGACCTGGCCACGATCGTGGTTGCCTCGACGCTGCCCGCTCTCGCCGGCGGCGACCCGCTGGGTCCGCTCCTCCTCGCGGCGGGCCGCGTGGCGCTCTTCCTGGCCCTGGCCTACCTTGTGGGGACCCGGATCATCCCGCCCGCCTTCCGCCTCGTCGCCCGGCTGGGGTCGTCGGAGCTGTTCCTGCTTGCCGTGATCGGCACGGCCCTCATCGCCGCGGTGACCTCCAGCGCCGTGTTCGGCCTCGGCCTGGCCCTCGGCGCGTTCGTCGGCGGCTTGCTCATCGCGGAGTCCGAGCTGTCGTACCAGGCAATCGCCGAGATCGTCCCGTTCCGGGATCTCTTCGCGGTCCTCTTCTTCGTTTCCGTCGGCATGCTCATCGACCCGGCAAGCCTGGCTGCCCAGGCCGGGGCGGTGGCCCTGTTCGTCGTGATCGCGGTCGTCGTGAAGGGAGCGCTGGCTGCGGGCTTCGCCCGCGCGTTCGGGCTCCCGGTGCGCTCCGCGCTGCTGCTCGGCGCCACGCTCGGCCAGGTCGGGGAGTTCAGCTTCATCCTGGCCGAGGAGGCGGTCGACCTGGGGATCCTGGAGCGCGCCGCCTACGACCTGATCCTCGGGACGGCCGTCGTCTCCATCATCACGACGCCGTTCATGGTGCGTGGGGCCGACCGGCTCATCGCACGGCTCGAACGACGCGCCGCACTCCGCGAGACCTCTCCGGGGCCGACGGGCGACCCGGCGGGCGGGCGGGGAGGCGGTCATGGAGCCCGCGCCGCCTACGCGTCGGACGGGCGCCCCCACGTCGTCGTCCTTGGGGCCGGTCGGGTGGGGCTGCTCGTCACCCGGGCGGTCCGTACGCGGGGCATGGGCTGCATCGTCGTGGATCGCGAGCGGCGGCACCTGGACGAGGCAGCGCGGCTCGGCGCCCAGGTCGTCTACGGCGACGCGGCGAGCGCCGCCATCCTGGCCCGCGTTGGCCTCTCTGAGGCTCGAGTCCTCGTCGTTGCGCTGGCGGACCCGTTCGCAGCGCGACTCGCGACGGAGCGGGCGCTCCGGATCAACCCGCGCCTCGAGGTCGCGGCGCGCGCGCGTGGCGCCCGTGACCGCTCGACCCTCCGCGACGTCGGGGCGCGGCGGCTCGCCGATCCCGAGGTGGAGGCAGGCGTCGAGCTGGCTCGCCATGCGCTGCAGCGCATGGGCGTCTCCGGGACCGAGCTTGCCGCGATCGCGTCGGGCTTGCGCCGCGCGCAGTACGGCCCGGACCCGGAGCGGACCGACGGGCCGGGACGCCGCGAATGAGGCGCCGGGGCTGCCGGCGCGGGACGGAGCGTCGTGGCCGGGACCCGCAGGGCGCGCCCACCGGGCTGGTGCCACCGGGTTAGTGCCACGACCCGGCCCGGCGAAGCGTGGCCGTTTGCTGGTGTCAGGCAGGCTGGTCGAAGACGGCGACGCATACCGCGGCGCTGCCCTGGGCAGACCGGGCGCCCTCGCTCATGCTTCGTGGGCGTCCAGGCTGGGGCGCACGCGCCGCACCCAGTCGCGCAACGCCCACTCGGTTGTCCGGAACGCGATCTGCGGCCACGGGATCGCCTCGGGTGCAAACGGCAGGATCTCGAGAGCCTCGGGGGTGGGGCTCGGGGTGCCGCCCACGATCCGGGCGACGAAGGCGACCACGACGATGGCGGCCTCCGGGCGCGTGTAGATCCCGACGATCTCGCCCGGCTCCACGAGCAGCCCGGTCTCCTCGAGGGTCTCGCGGACGGCGCCTTCCTGGGCTGTCTCGTCAATCTCCAGGAAACCGCCCGGCTGCGCCCACAGGCCGCGACCAGGCTCGGTTCCGCGCCGCAGGAGCATCACCTCGCCGGTCGTCGTGACCGGCAGGCTGGTGACGACGAGGCGCGGGTTGACGTAGGCAACGAAGCCGCAGGTCGCGCAGGCAAGGCGCTCGCGGTCCTCGCCCGGCGGCCGGCCGAGGCGCAGGCGGGCTCCACAGCGCGAGCAATGGCCGAGGGTCGCGGCCAGCCAGGATGGCACCCCCCGCCCTGCGGCGGGATCGAACGCCGAGGGATCGACGGACGGGTCGTCCGCCGAGCGGAGGTCCGAGAGGCCGTGCGGGGTCGGCTGCCGCTGGCCGTGGCTCATGTCGCCCCGGGGCGGCTCATGTCGCCCTCACGCCCGCAGCGCGAGCCAGGCGGACGCGCCGGGGACCGACGTCCGGACCGCCTGGCGGTGCTGGGGGGAGATCCCGTGCTCGACGCGCTCGTCTTTCACCGCGGGAGTGTAGACGCTCCCCGGGGTAGCGTCGGCCGCGGGGCCGGCACGAACCGATGAGACCGGCCGGACCGATCTGCGTTGATTGCCCTACGCTCCACGGGACGCCGCCAGGGTGTCGTGCCGGCCGGAGCGGAGGGAAGTGAACGCATGGCGAAGATCGGCTACGCGGCGATGCTCGAGCAGTTCCATCCGACGGATCTGCTCGACTGGTGCGCCCAGGCAGAGTCCGCGGGGTTCTCGGCCGGCTTCATGGTCTCGGAGCATTTCCACCCGTGGACGCCCCAGCAGGGCCAGGCGGCCTTCGCCTGGAGCTTCATGGGGGCCCTCGGGACCCGGACGTCGCTCCCCTTCGGGACTGCCGTCACCTGTCCGGGCTTCCGCTACCACCCGGCCGTCATCGCCCACGCTGCGGCGACCCTCGGCGCGATGTTTCCCGGCCGCTTCTGGCTCGGCCTCGGCGCCGGCGAGGCGCTCAACGAGCACATTCTAGGCGGCGGGTGGCCGGAGATCGGCACGCGGTCGGCGATGCTGTTCGAAGCCATCGAGGTCATCTCGAAGCTCTTCTCCGGCAACGTCGTGCGCCACCGCGGAACCCACTTCCGTCTCGAGTCCGCGAAGCTCTATACCCGGCCCGAGCACCCCGTTCCCGTCTACGTCGCCACCGCGGGCCCCCTCAACGCGAGGAAGACCGGGAAGTTCGCCGACGGGATCATCACCGTGGGCGCCGCCGACGAGAAGATCAGGATGCTCTGGGACCGGTTCGGGGAGGGCGCCCGCGAGGCCGGCAAGGAGCCCGCGGGGATGCCGAAGCTGCTCCAGATCCACGTCAGCTGGGCGCCGACGGACACGGAGGCGACCGACAACGCGGTCCGCGAGTGGCCCAACGGGGGGATGCCGTTCCCCAAGCAGGACATCCGCAACCCCGAGGACTTCGCGGCGATGGCGAAGATGGTCCGGCCGGAGGACTTCCGGGACCGGGTTCTCATCTCGTCGGACCTCGCCGTCCACGCCGCGCACATCCAGCGCTACGTCGACATGGGCTTCGACGAGATCCATCTCCACAACGTCGGGCGCAACCAGGCCGAGTTCATCGAGGTCTTCGGCACCGACGTCCTGCCGCAGCTGCGGCTCGGCACCTGAGCCGGGCGCGGGTTTCGGTCGAAAAAGCGGAGGGCTTGCGGATGGTCGAGCGCGCCACCCTGGTCGTCGTCGGCGGCGGGATCGTGGGACTCGCGACCGCGCTGCGGCTCCTCGAGGCGCGGCCGGGGATGCGGCTTCTCCTCGTGGAGAAGGAGCAGCGACTGGCGGCCCACCAGACGGGCCACAACAGCGGGGTCGTCCACTCGCCGAACACGTACGCGCCCGGTTCCGCGAAGGCGCGCTTCTGCGGGGACGGGATGCGGCAGGCGTTCGCCTTCGCCGACGAGCGCGGGATCCCCTACGAGCGCTGCGGCGAGCTGATCGTCGCGACCGAGGCGGAGGAGCTCCCCCGGCTCGCCGCGATCCGCGAGCGGGCCCGCGCGAACGGGGTCGAGCTCCGCGAGCTGGGCCCCGAGGAGCTCCGAGAGGTCGAGCCCGAGGTCCGCGGCCTCCGCGGGCTCCACGTGGGAGGCACCGGGATCATCGACTGGGGCCGCTTCGCGCTCGCCCTCGCCGACGAGGTCCAGCGGCGCGGCGGCGAGATCCGGACCGGGGTCGAGGTCCGCTCGATCCGCCGGTCATCGGCTGAGCTCGTCCTGGAGACGTCGGCCGGCGCGGTGAGCACCCGCGACCTCGTGACCTGCGCCGGCCTGCATGCCGACCGCCTGGCGGCGATGACCGGCCACGGGCGCGGTATCAGGATCGTGCCCTTCCGGGGCGACTACGCGATCCTGCGACCCCAGGCGCGGCGCTTCTGCCGGACCCTCATCTACCCCGTCCCCGACCCGCGCTTCCCGTTCCTCGGCGTCCACCTCACGCGCCGGATCGACGGCGAGGTCTGGGCCGGTCCAAACGCCGTCCTCGCCTTCGCACGGGAAGGCTACCGACGCCGCGACATCGATCCTCGCGAGCTCGCCGGGATCCTCGGCGACCGGGGCTTCCTCCGCCTGGCCTCACGCTACTGGCGGACCGGAGCGGCCGAGCTGGTGCGCGACCTCTCCCTGCGGCTGTTCCTGCGGGCGCTGCAGCGGTACACCCCCGACCTTCAGCTCGCCGATCTCGCCTGGGGGCCGTCGGGCATCCGGGCCCAGGCGCTGCGCCGGAACGGCACCCTCGTCGAGGACTTCGCGATCGTCGGCGGCGAGCACGTCGTCCACGTCCTGAACGCCCCGAGCCCAGCAGCCACGGCCAGCCTCGCCATCGGACGCGAGCTCGCGACGCGGGTGATCGACAGGTTCGACATCTGACATCCCTCGCGCGCGGGCCTCCGATGGCTGGCGCGCACCACAGGACGAAGGGTGAAGGTAGACGCCGATGAACCACCGCACCGACGGGCAGCTGACGGCGGGGCTGGCGGCAATCCGACGTGCCCCGCGAGACGCGGGGACCCTGGAGATGATCGTGCGTCGACCCGCGAAGGACGAGCGCGAGGTGCTCGACGAAGGCCGCCTGACCGAGGAGGCGGGGCTCGACGGCGACCGCTGGCGGGAGAGCGGGAGCGGCTCCGCTCCCAACGGGTCGGCCAACCTTGATCGGCAGGTCACTCTGATGGGGGCTCGCGTCGTCGACCTCCTGGCGGGAGGGGATCGTGAGAGGTGGCCACTCGCGGGCGACCAGCTCTACGTGGACCTCGACCTGTCCGTCGCCAACCTGCCACCGGGAACGCGCCTCGCCGTCGGGGCAGCTGTCGTCGAGGTCACCGAGCCGCCGCACACCGGCTGCTCCAAGTTCAGCGCACGGTTCGGGGACGCGGCGCACCGGTTCGTGAACTCGCCAGAGGGCCGCGCGCTCCGCCTGCGCGGCCTCAACGCCCGCGTGGTCGAGGCGGGCATCGTGCGTCGCGGCGACGGCGTGCGCAAGCGCTGACGGCGGGCCCGACCATCCGGGTCGGGCGCGAGCCTACGGGACGGCGGTCGGGCTGGGCTCGGCCGAGGGCTCGGGGCTCGCTCCGTCGCCCGTCGGCGGGCTCCCGGACGGGACGCGACCCAGCAGCGCCAGCCAGGCGATGTCCAGGTCATCCCGGGCCGCGACGGGGAAGCTCGGGAGCGCAGCCAGCACCTGGTCGAGCCGCGCCACCGCCACGGAGATCGAGGCGGCCTCGTCGCCCGAGGTGCCGTCGCGCACGCCGGCAAGGATGTCGCTCGCGGCCTGGACGTCCTGCTCCGCCAGGCCGTAGTTGGACTGGAACATGAACAGTCGCGCCCGCGACATGAGCTCCATGCCCTTCAGGAGCTCCACCTGGCGAGCAAGCTCGGCCGCGGCCTCGGTGTCGTTCGACGTGAGCGTCGCAGCCATGGTGTCCAGCTCGGCGATACGTTCATCGATCGAGGCCAGCCGCGCATCGGTGGCCGAAATCAGCGGCGACGAGCTCGTCCACCTGGCGCTGGAGATCGGCGACCTGGGTGCGCAGCGTCCCGAGGTCCGCGGTGTTCGTCTGCACGGGGGCCAGGTAGCGGTCGTAGACGACCGGCCAGCCGAAGTAGATCCCGCCTCCGATGCCCACCACGACGATGACCAGGAGGGCAGCCCGGACGAGCCACCCCACAGCCCGGCGGACCAGGCCCTTCCCCGCCTTTGGGCGTGCCACGACTGCTGGCGTCGGTTGCGTGGAGTCGGGTGCCAGCGTCGGTTGCGTGGAGTCGGGTGCCGGCGCCGGCGCGTCGCCGGCGGCGTTTGGATCGAGGCCTGTGCTGGCCATGACGCCGTCCTCCCAGGTGCTCGACCCTTGGTGATGCCGTGGGGCCAGGGCCGCGCAGGTGCGATCGGTCGGGCAGTGTCACCTGCGTCAATGGCCGTGGCGGAGGGTAGCACGGCTCCCGCGAGCAGGGATCCCCGGCCAAGGTCATGCCCGTGCCCGAACGATCCTCCCGTGTGGCTCCGCAGCAGGTCGGCGGCCTCAGCGCGCCTCGGCGCCCGGCGGCGGCCGGGCTTCGCGCCCTGCGGCAATGCCAGTCCGACGCGGCGAGCGCCGGGTCCGGGGTTCGAGCGGCCGAGGCGGGGCTCCCGGTTTTGCGCCGCGCGGTGACGGCCGTCCGCGGATGGCTAGCGCCAGGTCCGGGCTTCGTCCGGGTAGAGGCGCACGCGGCGGTACGGCTCGCGACCGCGCGAGCGCGAGACGACGTTGGCCCGCTCGGCCATCTGGTGCTGGAGCCGCCGGATGTAGGCGTTCTGGGGCGCCAGCTCCACGGGCTGCGCCTCTCGCCCCACGAGGCCGATCGCCTCCTCCGTCTCCCGCAGGGCGGCCTCGCGTGGATCGACCTCCAGCGAGTAGATCGAGGTCAGGCTCGTCTGCATCTGCATGATCGTGTTGGCCTTGAGGACGTAGACGGGCAGGGCGCGATCCTCCGCCTCGCGGACGATCGGCCCCTTCTGGCGGTATTCGCTGCGCAGCGTCATCACGACGTCCGCGTCCTCCACGAGGCGGGCCACGATGACCGGGAGCTGGAGCTCCTTCACCGCCTGCTCCAGCCGCTTCCGGCTGACGCCGTGCGGATAGACCCGGAGCGTGGGCAGGATTCCCGCCTCCACCCGGAGCGCCGGGCCGTCCGCGTCGACGGCTGCTGCGATCGCCCGGTCGGCCAGCGCCTCGTCGTCGGCGACCAGCTCGTCCGCGACGACGTTGCCCGCATTGGCCGGCCCGGTCCCCTCCTCGGCCTTGAAGGCCTCCAGCGCGCGGGCCGCCTGGCCGCGCCACTGTTCCTGGCGCTCCCACTCGCGGGCCTCGCGAGCGCGGGTGTCGGCGGCCGACTCGGCGGCACCGCGCTCGACGGGCCCCCGGTCGGCGAGATCGCCGGCGACGAAGGGGGCCTCGCCGAGGGCGGCGCCCGAGCCGGCGGCGCCCGTGGGCCCGCCGCCCGCGCGCGAACCGGTCCGCTCCCCGAGCCGCGCGATGCGCTCGCCCGGCATGGCGTGGCTGCCGCCATCGCCGGCCCGGCTGCGCGACTCGCGCCAGCCTCCCGAGGCGCCGGGGCGGAACCCGGGACGCGCTCCGCCGGCCGGATCCCACGGCGTCCCCCGGTAGTCGCCGGTGCCACGCCACCCGGGCTCCGTCCGCCAGCCACCGGAGCCGACCAGCCCGCTGAACCGCTCACGACCCAGCTGCTCGCGCGGCGACGGCCGCGGCCGAGCCTGCGACTTGTGGACCCCGCCCTCGTCCTTCCAGCGCAGCTCCGGCGCCACGGGGTCGCCGCGCAACAGCGCATCCACGGTCTCGGAGACGTCGGCGTGGACCGTGACCCGCTCGCGGTCCTGGATCTCGACGATCACGTCGAACGTCGGCGGCGCCTTGCGCTCCAGGACGCTCTTCTGGGTTCGCCGCCGGCGTGCCTCCTCGTCGCCGAGGGTGACGCTCTGGATGCCGCCGATGAGGTCGGAGAGCGTCGGGTTGAGCATGAGGTTGTCGAGGTTGTTGCCATGGGCCGTCCCGATGAGCTGGACCCCGCGCTCGGCGATGGTGCGGGCGGCCTGCGCCTCGAGCTCCGTCCCGATCTCGTCGATGACGATGACCTGCGGCATGTGGTTCTCGACCGCCTCGATCATCACCTCGTGCTGCAGGGCCGGCGTCCTGACCTGCATGCGCCGGGCCTTGCCGATCGCCGGGTGCGGGATGTCGCCGTCCCCCGCAATCTCGTTGCTCGTGTCGACGACCACGACCCGCTTGCCGAGGTCGTCGGCGAGGACCCGGGCGGCCTCGCGGAGCATCGTCGTCTTGCCGATGCCGGGACGACCCATGATGAGGATCGACTTCCCGGTCTCGATGAAGTCGTCGATGATCTGGATCGTCCCGAAGACGGCCCGCCCGAGGCGGCAGGTGAGCCCGACGATCTTGCCGTTCCGGTTGCGGATGGCACTGATCCGGTGGAGCGTGCGCTCGATACCTGCACGGTTGTCGTCGCCGAACGACCCGATCGCCTCGACGACGCGCCCGATGTCCTGCTCGGTGACCTCGCGGTCGAGCAGGATGACCTCGCTGTCGGGGAAGCGCGCCTCCGGCCGCCGGCCGAGGTCCATGACGACCTCGATGAGCTCGGCCCGCTCAGGGAGCAGGTGGACGGCGTCCACGAGCTCCTGGGGAAGCGCCCCCAGGAGGGCCTCGAGATCATCGGTGAGCTCGCGGTTGTGCCGGTCGGTCACGGGCATCCCCTCAGCGAATGGCCGGCACCAGGGCCGGCTCGGCGACGCGGACGAGCGTCTCCTTCATCAGGAGCGT
This sequence comes from uncultured Chloroflexia bacterium, assembly GCA_963698595.1. Classification (GTDB taxonomy): domain Bacteria; phylum Chloroflexota; class Limnocylindria; order Limnocylindrales; family CSP1-4; genus CTSoil-043. Next base: position 153,631 of record CAVORL010000005.1, on the reverse strand, counting down.
GACGCTGGAGATGGTGCTGAACCCCTCCTCCTCCAGGCGGTGCTCCAGGGGTGATTCGTAGGTTCGCACCGGCGCGATGACCCCGTGGTCGTGGCGATGGTCGCGCCGTTCGGTGCGGGCGGCGATGACGCCCAGCCCGAAGCGGACCAGCGGCGAGGCGTCGGCGCCCGGGCGGACGAGGATCCGCAGGTAGTGCGGCTGGTCCTCCTTGGCGACGCCCACCTGGACGAACCCGATCGCGGCGGTCGGGTCCGGCGAGCCCTCCGCTCCCTCCTGGAGGAACGTCTCGACGTCGGCGAAGCGGAGGATCGGGGTCAGGCTTGATCGGGGCGTGAGCGAGCCGCTGCCGGGAAGCTCCCAGTCCGCGATGCGACTCATCTCGAGGCGCTGCACGGGCGCCGGCGCCACGGCCGCGTACAGGCGGTGGAGGGCGACGGCATCCGTCGGGCCGACGGGCCGGATGCCGAGCCGCCCAGCCTCCGCCTGCGTCAGCGGCGCCGGCAAGGGCTGGCCGGCAGGACGGAACGAGATGAGCTCATCGCCGTAGCGCGCGAAGCCGGCCTGCATGAAGAGCGCGACGTTGCCGTCGGCGTCGGCGCAGGCGACGTGGAAGCGGGTGGCTCCACGCCGGGCGACGTCGCGCAGGCAGACCTGCACGAGCCGGTAGCGGATGTCGCCGGCGTCGCCGTGTCCGATGGCGTCCAGCTCGACGATCGTCCACTCGTCGCGGTGGGCGTCGCGCTCGACGCGGAGCAGGCCGGCGAGGCGCCCGCCCTGCTCATGGACGTAGAGCAGATCGTGCGGGCGAAACGCGCCCAGCCGCAGGCGGAAGAACGTGAAGACCCCGATCGGGGGTCCGGCGAGGGGCAGGCCCAGCGAGCGCGCTCCCGAGTCGGTCCCCTGTGCCAGGCGCGACAGCTCACCGAGCGCCGAGAGATCGGTGAGGCGCGCCGGCCGGACCTTGCCAGCCCGCCCGACCGGCTGCCCGGCACGGCCGCTCATGCGCCCAGCCTCGTGCGCCGGAGGGGATGGGGACGCCGGCCCGCGCCCTCGCCGGGGTCGGCGTGCTCCGCGGCCATCGTCGTGATCAGGCGGTGGAAGCGAGTCTCGCCGGCGAGCTCGGGATGGAACGACGTGGCGATGACGTTGCCCTCGCGGACGGCCACCACGCGACCATCGTCCAGGCGGGCGAGGACGTCGACGTCCGGCCCGACCGTGTCGATGATCGGGGCGCGGATGAAGATCGCGTGCACCGGTCGCTCGCCCAGGACGGGCACGTCGAGGTCCATCTCGAACGAGTCCAGCTGCCGGCCGAAGGCGTTGCGCTCGACGACCACGTCGAGGAGGGGCAGGACCGGCTCCTCGCCGCCGGCGATCGACGTCGACAGGATGATCATCCCCGCGCAGGTGCCGAAGATCGGGGCGCCGGACCGGGCGAAGTCGAGGATCGGATCGGCGAGGTCCCAGCGGCGGATGAGGCGGCGCATGGTCGTGCTCTCCCCGCCGGGCAGGATCAGCCCATCGACGTCGTGGAGGTCCGCGGGAAGGCGCACCTCCACGCCCTCCACGCCGATGGCGGCGAGCGTCGCCACGTGCTCGCGGAAGGCGCCCTGCAGAGCCAGCACGCCGATCCTCACCGGTGGCCTCCGGGGAGCCCGTGGCGCCGGGTCGTCGCTACCAGCCCCGCACCGCGAGGCGCTCCCCCTCCGGGATCGTCTCGAGCGCGATGCCGCGCATCGGCGCGCCCAGGCCCTTGCTGACGTCGGCCAGGATCTTCGGGTTGTCGTAGTGCGTCGTCGCCTGGACGATGGCGTTGGCCGTGCGGGCCGGATCCTCGCTCTTGAAGATGCCCGACCCGACGAACACGCCGTCGGCCCCGAGCTGCATCGTGAGGGCCGCGTCGGCCGGGGTGGCGATCCCGCCGGCGACGAAGTTGACGACCGGCAGCTTCCCGGCGGCGGCGACCTCGCGCACCAGCTCCAGCGGGGCGCGGAGCTCCTTGGCGGCGACGAAGAGCTCGTCCTCGCGCATCGAGGAGAGGCGCCGCAGCTCGCCGGTGACGGTCCGGATGTGGCGGACGGCCTCGACGATGTTGCCGGTGCCGGCCTCGCCCTTGGTGCGGATCATCGCGGCGCCCTCGGAGATGCGCCGGAGGGCCTCGCCCAGGTCGCGGCAGCCGCACACGAACGGCACCTTGAAGACGTGCTTGTCGATGTGGTTCTCTTCGTCGGCCGGCGTGAGGACCTCGGACTCGTCGATGTAGTCGACGCCCAGGGCCTCGAGGATCTGGGCCTCGACGAAGTGGCCGATCCGCGCCTTGGCCATGACCGGGATGCTGACCGCGGCCATGATCCCCTCGATCATGGTCGGGTCGCTCATCCGGGCCACGCCGCCGGCCACGCGGATGTCGGCGGGGACGCGCTCGAGCGCCATGACGGCGACGGCGCCGGCGTCCTCGGCGATCTTGGCCTGGTCGGGCGTGACGACGTCCATGATGACGCCGCCCTTGAGCATCTGGGCGAGGCCCTTCTTGGTCGCCCAGGTGGAGGTCTCGACGGTCATGTAGGTTCGGTTCCCTGGTCCTTCGGCGGGTTGTCTGGAGCGGCCTGCCACGGGGTCATGCCCGCACGGGTCGCGCCGTCGCCCGCGCACGTGATCCGAGTATAGCCGAGGGGTTCGCGTGGTCCGGACGATGCGTCCCGTCGGCGGTCCCTTCCGGCACCGCCGCGCGGCACGGCGACCCCCACGCGGCCGGCGCCGATCACGCGGGGGATCCTGCGGCCGTCGCGCCCTCCCGGCCGCCGTGCCCTAGCCGGCCTCGGCGCCCCTCGAGCGCCCGCACCAGCTCAGTCGTGATGGGAGCCGCAGTCGTCGCTGCCGCCGCATTCGTCGCGACCGGTCGCGTGCCTGCGGTCGGGGCCGGCCGCGACGAACCGTCCTCCCTGCTCGTCGGCCAGGACGGCGGCCACGTTGGTCGCCCCGGTCAGGTACACCGGCACGCCGCTGGCCGACAAGCTCGGCCAGGGCACGACGACCCAGGCCCCGGCACGCAACGATGTCGGCACGATCGCCGCCACCGACCTGGGCCAGGGGAGCACACCCACCCGAGCCATGATCGGCCGCCACGTTGGCCGCTACGACCACCTCGCCGGTGGCCGTGTCGGCGATCGCGAAGAACGGTGCCCGTCCGAGATGGTCGGAGACCGTCGAGCCGGCTCCGCTGTCGTCGACGACGGGGATGAGGATGCGCATGGCTTCTCCAGGTGCCGGCGAGCGGCGGTCCGACGTGCCGGCGCGGGTTGAGGGATGCCGAACAGCATATATATGTCGCGATGAGTCCACCTGCCGAACAGCCTCGCCGGACGGGCCCACCGGCCCCGGCTCGCCCACCCGACGGGCCTCGAGCCGGCAGGTCGTGCCGGCGCGGCTGGCTGTGCGTTCGCACGGCTCGCTGCGACCGTCCGGCGTACGCTTGCCGGCGTGGCTGACTCGACCGCGCGGGCACCCATGCCGGGCGGCTCGCTCGCGGCGCTGGGAACGGAGATTGCCGGCTGCCGCGCATGTCCGCGCCTCGTCGCGTGGCGCGAGAGCGCCGCCGCCGACCCGCCGGCGCGCTTCCGCGGTACCACGTACTGGGCCCGGCCGGTCCCCGGCTTCGGCGACCCGACGGCACGGATGCTGCTCCTCGGCCTCGCCCCGGCAAAGGACGGCGGCAACAGGACCGGGCGGGTCTTCACGGGCGACCGGAGCGGCGACTTCCTGTTCGCTGCCCTGCACCGGGCGGGACTCGCCAACCAGCCGTCGTCGACCGGGCTGCAGGACGGCCTGATCCTGCGCGACACCTACATCGCGGCCGCCGTCCGCTGCGCCCCACCCGCGAACCGGCCGCTCCCCGCCGAGCGGGACCGCTGCGCGCCCGTACCTCCACCGCGAGCTCGCCGCTGCTGGCGGACCTGCGGGTCATCGTCGCCCTCGGCGCGTATGCCTGGTCGTCGGCGCTGCGAGCGGTCGAGGCGACGCGGCGGCCCGTGGCGCACCCGCTTCCGCGGTTCGCCCACGCCGCCGAGAGCGTCGCCGGCCCGCTATCGGCTGCTCGGCGCCTACCACCCCAGCCAGCAGAACACGTTCACCGGCCGCCTGACGCCGGCGATGCTCGATGCGGTGCTGGAGCGGGCCGTGGAGCTCGCCGCGCGCCTGACGACAGGCCGGCCCATCTCCCGGCCCGCGCTCGCCGTTCCCGGCACGGGGCCGACCTCGTCGGTGTCCCTGGGCCGTTCGGCTCTCGATCGCGTGACAACGGGCCCATGCGGGTATAGGTGCTGCACACATATATATAGTTCCTGAATATATGACGCTGGCGCAGCTACTCGCGCCCGGCACGGCGCCTGCAGTAGGGGCACGGCGCGTGTTCAACCCAAGCGATGACATCGACGCGATCCAGGCCTCGCTCCTCCGGGCGCTCGCCAGCGCCCACCGGCTCCGGATCATCCACCGGCTCGGGGCCGGGTCCTGCGAGGTCAACGAGCTCGCCCGCGACCTGGGGCTGAGCCAGGCCGCCACCTCCCAGCATCTCGCCGCGATGCGCGCGGTGGGCCTCGTGGAGGCTGCCCGCGATGGCCGGACGGTGCGCTACCTGCTGTGCGACCCGGAGGTGCTGGCGGCGTGCAGCCTCATGCGCAACGCGCTTGTGCGACGGCTCTCGCGGCTCGGCGACGTCGCCGCGGCGGCCCGGCCCAGCAGGGCTGGGCGATGTCGCCGCCGCGGCCGGCAACCGGCAGGGCTCGGCGAGCCGGCCGATCTCGGCACCCCGTCAGCAAGGCAGGTCACTCATGAACGACACCCTGTCCATCGTCCTGTTCTCGGGCACGGCGGACAAGCTGCATGCGGCGGCGACGCTGGCCGTCGGGGCCGTCGCGATGGACCGCCCCGTCAACATCCTGCTCCAGTACTGGGCCCTCGACGCGTTCCGGGCCGACCGGATCGCCAACGACCACGGCCTCGCCTACGACGCCGCCCGGCCGCGCTTCAACGAGCCGGTGGGGCGACGTCGGCGCGATCCCCTGGCTCGAGACCTTCCGCATGGCCAAGGAGCTGGGCGAGGTCAGCATCCTCGCCTGCGCCGGGTCGCTGGAGGTCCTCGGCATCGACGTCACGGCGCTCGACCCGCTGGTGGACTCATCGGGCGGGATCGCCACGTTCCTCATGGCCGCCGAGGGCGGCCAGATCCTCTTCATCTAGGGCGCCGAGATCGTGACCACCGGCCGCCCCAGCGCCGAGACACTCCCGCCAGCAACAGCCCTGTCCACGAGACAGGAGCACAGCACCATGACCGCCACCCTCGCCGAGCTCGAGACCATCACCGCCGCCAAGGTCATCGACGCCCGCGGCGCCGCCTGCCCCGGCCCGCTTCTCGATGCCAAGAAGGCGATGCCTGGCGTGCCCGTCGGCGTCCGTCGTCGAGATCTGGTCGAGCGACCCGGTCACGAAGACGGACATCGGGGCCTGGTCGGCGAAGGTCGGCCACGACGTTCCTCGGCGTCCTCGAGGCCGACGGCTACGACCGGGTCTTCGTTCGCCGCCAGAAGTAGCCAGTCTGGCACCGGATGCCGGCGAGGCGCCGCCCAGCGCGGACCTCGCCGGCGCCGGCCGGACCAGGAGCACGCGTCCGATGATCGCTCCAGCCATCCCGGAGCCAGCAGCGCCCACAGCGGGCGTTCGAGCCCAGGATCCTCGTCTTCTCGACGAACAACATCTCGGATCCCGGGATCGACCTGGCCGGCAGCTCCCACATGCACTACTCCCCGGGCGTGACGGTGATGAGCATGCCCTGCACCAGCGGGATCAAGCCGTCGTGGATCGCGTACGCGATCGAGCAGGGCTTCGACGGTGTCTTCGTCGCATCGGACGGCGACGAGTGCGCCTACCTGCCCGATTGCGCGGAGCGGGCCTCGCGGATCATGGCCGAGGCCCAGGCGCTCCTCGAAGGCCGCTGGCCAGTCACCGCAGCGGCTGAAGATGGCGGCGATCTGCTCCGTCTGCGCCGAGCCGTTCACGAAGCACGTCACCCAGTTCGCCGAGCACGCTCGTCGACCTCGGGCCGTCGCGGGCGAGGTGAGCCGTGGACTATGACGTGCTCGTCGTCGGCAGCGGCATCGGGGGGATGGAATCCGCCCTGAAGCTCGGCGACATGGGCTACAAGGTCCTCGTCGTCGAGAAGGACGCCAGCGTCGGCGGGAAGATGATCCTGCTGAGCAAGGTCTTCCCCACCCTCGACTGCGCCAGCTGCATCTCGACGCCCAAGATGGCGTCGACGATCCACCACGACAACATCACCGCCTTCACCTACAGCGAAGTCGAGGGCATCGAGAAGAACGGCGACGGGCGGTTCCACGCCCGGATCCGCCGCAAGGCCCGCTACGTGGACGAGGTGGCGTGCACCGGCTGCCAGCTGTGCGAGACGGCGTGCACCGTCGCCGTCCCGGACCAGTTCAACGCCGACCTGATCCCGCGGCGGGCTGCCTACATCGCCTTCCCGCAGGCCGTGCCGAAGAAGGCCGTCATCGATCGCGGCGGCAGCTCGCCCTGCTCGTTCGCGTGTCCGGCGGGCATCCAGGCGCACGGGTACGTCGCCCTGGTTCGGAGCGGCGAGTACGAGAAGGCGTTCCAGCTCGTGCTTGAGGCGACGCCCCTCGCCGGCACCCTCGGCCGCGCCTGCTATGCCCCATGCGAGACGGACTGCACCCGTGGAGAGCTCGAGGGCACCCTGCCGATCCGCCGGCTGAAGCGCTTCGCCGACGACTGGCACCACGAGCACTTCGACGGTCCCGGCGTCACGGTGGCTCCGCCCAACGGCAAGCGCGTCGCGATCGTCGGCTCCGGCCCGGCCGGGCTGACGGCCGCCTGGCAGCTGGCGCGCGCCGGCTACGGCGTCAGGATCCTGGAGGCGGCACCCGAGCCCGGCGGCTTCCTGCGCCTGGCGATCCCCGCCTACCGGCTGCCGGCGGAGGTGGTGGCCAAGGACATCAAGCACGTCACCGACATCGGCGTAGAGATCGTCACGAGCAGCCCGGTCGAGGACCTCGGACGCGCTCCGACGCGACGGGTTCGACGCGGTCCTCGTGGCGACCGGCACCCCGCGGTCCACGGGCCTCGGCATTCCCGGGCGAGGACCGCCTCGGCGTCGCTCGGCGGCGTCGAGTTCCTGCGCGACGTCCGCCTCGATGCGGCGGTCGACCTCGAGGGCCGGCGCGTCGTCGTGGTCGGCGGCGGCAACGTCGCGATGGACGCCGCGCGCACCGCGCGCCGCCTCGGGGCGGGCTCGGTGACCGTCGCCTACCGGCGCGGCCGCGCCGAGATGCCCGCACATACGCCGGAGGTGGACGACGCCGAGCGCGAGGGGGTCCAGCTTCAGCTTCCTCGTCGCCCCGGCCGAGGTGCTCGGTGACGCCAGCGGCGCGGTGCGCGGCCTGCGCGCCACCCGGATGCAGCTCGGCACGCCCGACGCATCGGGGCGCCGGCGGCCCGAGGCGATCGCCGGCAGCGAGCACGTGCTCGACTGCGACGTCGTGATCGCCGCGATCGGCATGGCGCCCGACACGCGGGCCTTCGCCGGCCTGGTGCCCACCGACCGGAACGGGACGCTCGTGGCAGACCCGGCCACCCTCGAGACGGGCGTCGCGGGCATCTTCGCCGCTGGTGACGTCGTCACCGGGCCCTCGGACATCACCCGCGCGGTCGGCGAGGGCCGACGGGCCGCGTACATGATCGACCGCTGGCTGCAGGGCGGCGAGATGGCCGGCTTCGACGACCGCCTGCCGGTCGTGGACAAGCAGGCGGTCGTGGCCCGCCAGCAGGCGTACGACGCTTCGGGCCGCCCCGCCGACCATTGGCGCCTCCGATCCGGCTCCGTCGCGACTTCGCCGAGATCGAGCCGCCGATGACGGAGGCAGAGGCCCACGAGGGTGCCGCGCGGTGCATGGACTGCGCCGTCTGCTCCGAGTGCGAGGAGTGCGTCAAGGCGTGCCCGGTCCCCGGCTGCATCGACCTTCACGCGCGCGACGAGGAGGTCGAGGTCGACGTCGGGGCGGTGGTCCTCGCGACCGGCTTCAACCTCTTCCCGGCCGACCTCAAGCCGGAGTACGGCTACGGGACGTTCAAGAACGTGATCACGGGGATGCAGATGGACCGCCTGCTGGCGCCCACCCGCCCGTACAACACGATCCTCCGGCCGGGCGACGGCAAGGTTCCCGATCGGATCGCCTACGTCATGTGCACCGGCTCGCGCGACGAGCAGGTCGGCAACCCGCTCTGCTCCCGCTTCTGCTGCATGTACTCGATCAAGCAGAACCAGCTGATCATGGGCGCCCTTCCCCTCGCCGACGTGACCGTGCACTACATGGACATGCGCGCCGCCGGCAAGAAGTACGACGAGTTCTTCGAGCAGGCCCGCGCGATGGGCGCGCACCTACGTCAAGGGCCGCGTGGCGAAGATCACCGAGAAGGAGAACGGCGACCTCGTCCTCCACTACGAGGACATCGAGAACGGCGGGAGGCTCGTCGAGGCCGAGTACGACCTGGTCGTCCTGGCGGTCGGCGTGCAGCCGAACAGCACCGCCCAGGCCCTCTTCCCGGAGGGCGCCCTGTCGCTCGACGAGTTCCGCTACATCGCCGAGATCGACGAGGACATCCGCCCCGGCCTCACGAGCATCCCCGGCGTCTACGTCGCCGGAGCCGCGTCGGGGGCCAAGGACATCGCCGAGTCGATCCTCCACGCCGGCGCCACGGTCGCCCAGGTGGCCGCCCAGCTGGAACAGGCGAACCTCGAGAAGGTGGAGGTGCCGGCATGAGCGACGTGCCGCGCCCGGACGACACCGGCGCGCCCGCCCGGGACGAGATCGCCGCGCCGCGCGCGGACGAGACCCCGGAGCCCTCGAAGCGGAAAGTCGGCGTCTACGTCTGCCACTGCGGCGGCAACATCTCCGACTACGTCGACGTCGAGCGCGTCGCGTCGGAGGCGCTCGGCGAGGAGGCCGTCGTCGTCGCCCGCTCGCCGATGTTCGCCTGCTCCGAGGCGGGCCAGCAGGAGATGGCCGAGGACATCGCGACGTACGGCCTCGACGGCCTGGTCGTGGCCTCGTGCTCCCCGAAGCTTCACACCTACACGTTCCGGGGCGTCGCCGCCCGGGGCGGGGTGAACCCCTACGAGTACACCCAGGTCAACGTCCGGGAGCAGTGCTCCTGGGTCCACACCGACGACGAGGAAGCCGCGACCGAGAAGGCGCTCGGCCTCGTCCGGGCCGGGGATCGCCCGGACCCGCTCTCACGACCCCGCTCGAGCCGATCGTGGTCGAGACGACGCCCAAGACCCTGGTCATCGGCGGCGGGATCGCCGGCCTGCGGGCCGCGATCGGCCTGGCCGACATCGGGCTCCAGGTCGTCCTGGTCGAGCGCGAGCTGACGCTCGGCGGCTGGGTCGGCCGCTTCGGCGACATGTACCCGCACGGCAAGAACGGCCGCGAGCTGATCGACATGCTCGTGGCCGAGATCAAGCGCCGGCCCTCGATCACCGTCCTGACCGGCGCCGAGATGATCGCGCAAGTCCGGCAGCTTCGGGAACTACGTCGTCGACATCACGGGTCGGCGGGCCGGGCGCCGGAGGCGATCCAGGTCCTCGTGGGCTCGATCGTCGTCGCCACCGGTTTCGACTCCTACCAGCCGGAGGTCGGGGAGCTCGGCTACGGCATCGAGGGCGTGCTCACGCTGCCCGAGTACAAGGAGCTGCTCGACGGCGCTCGTCGGGCCCGCTGATCTTCCACGGGCGGCCGGTCCGGAGCGTGGCCTACGTCTACTGCGTGGGCAGCCGCCAGCCGGCCGACGGCAACGGGGCCAACGAGTACTGCTCGAGGTTCTGCTGCACGGCAGCCGTGCACGCCTCGATCCAGGCGTCGAGCCTCGACCCGACGGTCCGGCAGTTCCATCTCTACCGGGACATGCGGACGTACGGCAGGTACGAGACGCTCTACACCGAGTCGCGCAAGGCCGGCTCGGTCTACCTCCGGTTCCCGGACGACGAGCCCGCCCGCCGTCGCGGCGGGCGGCGACGGCCGCCTGGTCGTCACCGCGCGCGACCTCCTGACCGGTGGCGAGGAGCTGGCCATCCCGGTCGACCTCGTGGTGCTCGTGACGGGCATGGTCCCGCGTCGCGAACGACGAGCTGGTCGGCACGCTCAAGCTGCCGATCGGCAGCGACGGCTTCTTCAACGAGATCCACCCCAAGCTCCGCCCGGTCGAGACCGTCGTCGACGGCGTCCTCATCGCGGGCGACCTGCCAGGGCCCGAAGAGCTCCGCCGAGAGCGTGGCATCCGGGCTGGCCGCCGTGACCCAGAGCGCCGCGATGCTCCGCAAGGGCTACGCCGAGCTCGACCCGCTCGTCGCCGTGGTCGACACCGACGCCTGCACGGCGTGCGGGAAGTGCCTCACAGCCTGCCCGTACGACGCCATCTCGATGGCCGTCGCGTCGACGGGCGCGAGGTGGCCGTCATCAGCGACACCGGCTGCAAGGGCTGCGGCGGCTGCGTCCCGGTCTGCCCGGAGGACGCGATCGACCTGCTCGGCTACACCGACGCCCAGATCCGGGCCCAGATCGACAGCCTGCTGGCGGTCCCGGTCGCATGAGCACCACGAGCCGCGAGGTCCGTGAGGTGGTCCGCGAGGAGATGGCCATGCGCGCCCGCATCCTCGAGGCGCTGAAGGACGGACCGCGCACCGTTCCCGAGATCGCCGCGGCGCATCGGCTTCCCCACCCACGAGGTCGTCTTCTGGGTGATGGGCATGCGCCGCTACGGCTGGCTCAGCGAGGTCAAGGGGTCCGCCGACGACGGGTACTTCCGCTACCAGGCGGAGGAGCGAGCATGACCGCCCTGGCCGACATGGGCCTCTACCCCGAGCTGCAGCGGTACGGCGCCACCGACATGAGCGCCTGCTTCAGCTGCGGCAACTGCACCGCGATCTGCCCGCTCTCCGAGAACGACGCGACCTTCCCGCGCCGGATGATCCGCTACGCCCAGGTCGGGATGAAGGACGCGCTCCTCTCCAGCAAGGAGCTCTGGAGCTGCTACCACTGCGGCGAGTGCTCCGACAGCTGCCCCACCGAGGCCGACCCGGGCGAGTTCATGGCGGCGGCCCGCCGCTACGCCATCGCCAGCTACGACGCCACCGGGCTCGCCCGCCTGATGTACCTCCGGCCGGTCATCGGGACGGCCTTCGCGCTCGCCCTCGCCGCCTTCTTCGCCCTCTTCATGTACGCCGGCGGCGGCGCGATGAGCACCGAGTCGCTGGCGATCTTCGAGTTCGTCCCGGCCGAGCTCATCCACGACCTGGGGATCGTCGTGATGATCCTCGTCTTCCTGGCCGGGCTCGTCGGCGTCGGCGCGCATGGTTCGCCGGATCGGGCGCCGGGAGGGCGTCGGGCTGGGGCACGCGTGCTCGGAGGCCGGGCGGCCCTCGCCCGGTCGGGCCGCGCCCTGTGGAGCTCGCTGGGGCGCGAGTCGCTGGGCCAGGCCCGGTACCGCGTCGAGTGCGAGTCCGAGAAGGAGACCGTGGCCTGGTACCGCCGCCGCTGGTTCATCCACGCGGTCACGATGTGGGGCTTCCTGGGCCTCCTCGCGGCCACCATCCTGGACTACGGCCTCGAGATCCTGGGGATCAAGGCCACCGGCACGCCGGTGCCGATCTGGTACCCGGTCCGCCTGCTCGGCACGGTCGCCGGGGTGATGCTGGTCTACGGGACGACCGTCATGATCATCGACCGCCTCCGCGCGGCGAGCAGCTCGGTTGCCCGCTCGTCCACCGCCGACTGGACCCTCCTCGCGCTGCTGTGGGTCACCGGGGTGACCGGCTTCGTCCTGGAGCTCGCGCTCTACCTGCCGGAGCCGCCCACGTGGGGCTACTGGGTGTTCCTGCTGCACGTCGCCGTGGCGATGGAGCTGGTCCTCCTGGCCCCGTTCATGAAGATCGCCCACGCCGTCTACCGGCCCGTGGCGCTCTTCTTCGTCGCGCTTGCCCGGGAGCCCGGCGAGGGGACCGGTGCATGACAAGATCGATGCGATGGCCGGCCAACCGGCCGAGGAGGTTCCGATGACACCCACCCTGCCGCGCGTGGCCCACGAGCACCACGAACGCCTCATGCGACACGTCGACGAGATGCCCTCCGTCGGGAAGATGCTTCTCGGCGCACCCATCGCGGAGCTCCGGCCCCGCCTGGTCGAGATCGACGGCTGGCTGAACGGGCTCCTGATCCCGCACCTGGAGGCCGCCGAGGCGACCCTCTACCCGGAGCTGGAGCGGATGCTCCAGAACCGCCACTCGATGGCGCCGATGCGCCGCGAGCACGCCGAGATCCGGCGTCTCGTCGCGGAGTGGTCGCGCCTCGTGAAGAGCGTGGGCGACGAGCGCCCGAAGGTCGGCCGGATGGTCGCCATGCGGCGGATCCTCTTCCAGCTCTACGCGCTCCTCGAGGTCCACATCGTCGAGGAGGAGCTCTACATCCCGATCATCAACCACGGGGTGACCGAGGAGGCGGCCGAGGTGATGGCCGCTGCCCTCAAGCACTCGGGCATCCCCGAGGCGTGACGGCGGGCCTCGGGTGGAGTACCCGGGGCGGCGTTCGCCCGCGACGGCTATTCTCCCGAAGCATATGAGTGCCTCCAGCAAGCGCGCGACGCCGGAGACCGAGGAGACCGCCGAAGCGGCCACGAACGCGCTTGCCTCCGACCGCGACGAGGCCGGTGTCCCGGTCCACCGCGGGTGGGCGCCGCTCGGCGGCCGCCACCGCTGGATGGAGCCGTTCGTCCTTGTCGTCCTCGCCACGACCGGCGCCCACGGCTACGCGATCACCGGCGAGCTGGAGGAGATGGGGATCACGTCGGGCACGGTGGACGTCGGCCAGGTCTACCGGACCCTGCGCGACCTCGAGGCGGCAGGGATCGTGACCTCGGCGTGGTCGTCGGAGCCCGTCGGGCCGCAGCGGCGCGAGTACGAGCTGACGGCGGCCGGCTACGCGGCCCTCGACGAGTGGGCGGCCGTGATGAAGGAGCGCGCCCGCCTCGTCGGCGAGTTCGATGGGCGCTACCTCGACGCGGTGGCCCGGCCGCGCCACCCCAGGGCCTGAGAACCGCCCGCAGGGGCGTCCGCGGGTCCGGCCTGGCCGCGGGCCCAGCGTCACCGGCAGCGTGCCGCCCGGATCCGCGGGAGCCGGGTCCTCGCCCGGCGGGCCCTACAGCGGCTCCGCCAGGGCGTGCTCGATGCCCCGCGCCAGCTCGTCCTTCTCGGCGTCGGAGAGGCCGTGCTCCAGCACTCGCAGGTAGAGCTCCTCCTCGGCGAGGTGCACGCGGAGCATCGCGTGGAGCCGGTAGAGGGCACGTCGCAGCCCGATCGCCTCGGCGGGCCCCAGGCGCGCGGTCGTCACGAGGTCGTGGTACTGGCCGGTCGACTCGATGAGCCGCCGCAGCTCGGCGTGCTCCCGTCGCATCGGGGCCATCGAGTGGCGACCCTCCATCAGCCGCTCGAGCTGCCCGTAGAGCTTGGTCTCGATCGCGTCCATGTGCGGCAGGAGCGTGCCGACGATGAAGCGGTGCTCGGCTTCGCATGCCACGAGGAACGCCGGCGTGATCCCCTCGTCGATCTGCCCGGCCAGGCGGGCCAGGTTCTCGACATGCGGGATGAGGCGGTCGTGGTGCTCGTGGGCGGCTTTCGCGAGGGAATCCATCGCGCGGATGGTACGCCCGAAATGAGCCGGGCCGCCGGGCGACCCTGGCGGGCCCGCCGCGGGTGCCGAGCACGCCCGGCAGGGTACCGAATCGCGACGGCGGCCCCGAAGGACCGCCGTCTGGTGGCCGGGTCAGTCGGGCGGCTGCCTGGCGCCGCGCCCGATTCGCCCCGGGCTCAGGGGTACGTGTACTGGTCGGCGGCCACGGCCGGAGACGAGCCACCCGGCGTCGTGACGCGGACGTGCACCGTCTGACCTGACGTGCCGCTCGGCGCCGTGGCGGTGATCGACGTGTCGCTGTTGATGGTGAACGCGGCGCTGGTCCCACCGAACGTGACGTCGGTGGCGCCGGTGAAGTACTTGCCGCTGATCGACACCGTCGCGCCGCTGCCCACGCCCGTCACGATCGGCGCGGGATACACCTTGATGAGATGCGACTTGGGGGTGGTCAGCTCGACGGCGATCTGACGGAAGACGTCGCGGAGGCCGCTGGCCGTGTCGACCTGGAAGAAGTGGCTTGATCCACCGTTCCATCAGCGCCGTCCCTGCTTTCGACAACGACTGTCATCAGTGGGGTGTCCAGGCGGCCGAGGTGGCGGCGCCGGTTCCGCTGAGGCCGATGGCGATGGAGTAGACCTCGTCGGCGGCCGCGCGGAAGGCGCGACCTCAGTCGCGTTCGGGCGCGAGTTGGCATTGTCCGGCCAGGGTCGACCGTCCGGACAGGATGATGAGCACCTGCGTGGCTCCCGCGCGCTCATTCCGGACTCACGGCGACGCCACGAACCATCCCGTACTTCAGCGGCGTGTAGCCGCCGTCGCCCGGCGACGTGGCGATACCGGCCCTGACGGCCGCGAAGTCGCCGGCCAAGGGGGCGAGGCAGTTGCGGACGTCCGGGGTTGGGGTTGCTCGCGCAGCTGGGCCGGAGTAGCTGGACCGCGCCCACCTGCTGGGTTCCGTGGGTCGCCGCCAGCGAGTCGATCAGCTCGTTCGACGCCACCTTGGCCCACCCGATGCGCGTCCGCGGCGGTGGCCTGTCGTCCCAACGATGGTCCGCATGCTGTGGAGGTGTCGAGGACCAGCACGACATCGAGGTCCACCGTCGGCAGCTCCCCGCACAGGCCGCGGCAGGCTGCCGACGTCACGACGCCGGTGTCGCCGCTGTTGATGCCGACGACCCGGGAGAACGAATACGGGGTGGTGACGTTGCCGTCCACGACGACCACGTTGCACTTGTCGCCGAGATCCGGCCTGCAGACGGAGCTGCGCGTCGTGCCGGCTCCGGTGAAGTCGCCGAGGGTCGGCGGGAAATGCCCCAGGGCGTTCCGCGGGTCGCAGTCCAGCGGGATGAACGCATCGATGTCCGCGCTGTCGAACGCCCCCGCGTTGCCGGCGTCGGTGCCGATCAGGCACCGGTAGGAGATGTTGTAGTCGCCGGTCGCCAACTCCGGATTGGTTGCCTGGACGGTCTGGTTGATGAGGGCGTCGACCGTACCGGCCGCGCCGGGCTGTGATCCGTCGACGGGCAGGAGGGTCCCGCCGGCAAGGGCTCCGGCGTCCATGGCGTTCGCGAGGCCCTGGCGGTCGTTGCGGAGCAGGCCGATGTCCACGACGAGCGCGATGCTGAGCAGGATCACCACGATGGCACCCGCGAACAGCACGATGATCTGGCCGCGCTCGCCCTCGGTCTCGCCGGCGGTGCGGCCGGGTGGACGGATCGGCAGCTTGAAGGCGTTCATTCGAGCACCATCTGGACGCGCGAGCTCAGGGGGATGGTCGCGCCGAAGAGCAAGGGGAAGAAGGCATGATGGTCGTAGGTGACGGTGACCGTGATCGAGTTACCCGCCTCGAACGTGCACGGAGAGGTGTTGCTCGCGCCGAGGACGCAGCTCGTCGAAGTCGTCACCGGGAGCCCGCTGGCGGCCTCGCTCACCCGGCTCGAGACCGCACCGGGGATCGCACCCGGGTTGTCGGTCATCGTCGTCGCGACTCGGGCTCCCTCGCGCGCGGCGTTGATCACCGTCATGCGCGAGTAGAGCAGGAAGCCGAAGTCCAGGAGCCCGGACAGGATCAGGAGGAAGACCGGGAGGACGAGGGCGAACTCGACCAGTGACTGGCCTCGGGAGCGCGGCCGCCTCCCGGACCTGGATGTCGGACGAACGAGATGAGGCATCATCGATACCGTTGTGGCCCCCTTGCTGGATTGGCGGCTCCGAACGGGCCCGTGACGATGGTCACGGGGTGGGTGGTCCGTTAGTACTCCACACGAACCTTGCACCGTACCTTGCGGGCGGCGGGGCCGGGACCATCGGCGGTGTATGGGCGCACCGGCGACGGTTCAGCGTCGCGGCGCCTCCGGGTAGCGCGGCACGGGCGACGCGGGATCGCCGGCCATCGTCACGTTCCGCCCGGATTCGATACCCTGCGCGTCGATGCTTGCCTGGGTCGTCTTCTGGATCGTCGTCGCGGTCGTGGTCTTCGCGATCGCGATGTTCGCCATCCGCAGCCGTGGCGTCCACCCGGCCCTCATCCTCGCCGCCCTCGACACCTTCGGGCTCGTCGTCGCCGCGTATCTCTCGGTCGTGGAGCTGCAGGGCGGCGTGCCCGTCTGCGGCCCTGTCTCCGGCTGCGTCGAGGTGGCGCAGAGCGAGTACAGCCGGATCGCCGGGATCCCGGTCGCCGTCTTCGGCGTGGGCCTCTCGATCATCCTCCTCGTCGCGGCCCTCGGCTGGTGGCGGACCGGCGACCGGCGCCTCCTCGCCCTGCACTACGGGCTGAGCCTCGTCGGCGCGACCTTCGAGGGCTACTTCATGTTCCTCCAGGTCGTCGTCATCGAGGCCGTCTGCGTCTGGTGCGCGATGTACGGGATCAGCCTCATCCTCCGGTTCCTCATCGCGCTCCTGGTCTGGCTGCGACGCGATCGCGTGGACATGCCCGGCTCGGCCTGGTAGCCGGACCCGGCCCGGGCGGCCCGGGCGCCGTCGCAGGCGTACGGACCAGCGGAGTCGCTCCCCACCGGACGCGCGGGAAGCCCTCCGTGCCTCCTGCTACGATCCGGCCACCATGGACGGTGTGGTTCTCGTGCTGAACCAGAACTACGAGCCGCTGAACGTGTGCAACCTGCCCCGCGCGTTCCGGCTCCTGTTCGGCGCGAAGGCCGAGGTGGTCGAGTACGACCACCAGGTGATCCGGACGCCTCGCACCGAGTTCCGCGCACCCTCGGTGATCCGCCTGCAGCACCACGTCCGCCGCCCGAGGCCGCGGGTCCGCCTGAGCCGGCGCGAGGTGTTCGCCCGCGATGGCAACACCTGCCAGTACTGCGGGCGCCACGGCCACGACATGACCCTGGACCACGTGATACCGCGCCATCGCGGCGGCATGCACACGTGGGACAACCTCGTGACGGCCTGCACGGTGTGCAACCACCGGAAGGGCAGCCGGACGCCCGACGAAGCGCGGCTGCGGCTCCATCGCCCGCCCTTCGAGCCGCGGAGCGACGTCTACTCCGTCTACTCGCCCTACCTGTCCGACGAGCGCAACGAGGCATGGCGCGGCTACCTCTTCCTGGGCCTGAACTGACGGCCGGCCGGCTCGCTCCGATCGACCCACGGGCCGTCGCGCCCGTGATCCCCGGGGGCATCCGGTCGATCGCGCGCACCCTCGTGGCCGCCGGCCACGAGGTCCATCTCGTCGGCGGCTGCGTGCGGGACCTCGCGCGGGGCATCGTCCCCGGCGACTGGGACATGGCCACCGACGCCCGCCCCGATCGCCTCCTCGCCCTCCTGCCCAACGCCCGCTACGAGAACCGCTTCGGGACGGTCGTCGTGCCCCTGCCCGACGGGGCCCACGAGGTGACCACCTTCCGCCGCGACGGGACGTACTCGGATCACCGGCGGCCCGACGACGTCACCTTCGGCGACGCGCTCCACGACGACCTCGCCCGCCGCGACTTCACCGTCAACGCGATGGCGATCCCGCTCGACGAGGCCGGTGCGCCCGGTGACATCGTCGACCCGTTCGACGGCCGGGCCGACCTCGAGGCGCGGATCATCCGCGCCGTCGGGGATCCGGGCGCCCGCTTCCGTGAGGACGCCCTGCGAATGCTGAGGGCCATCCGCTTCGTCGCGACGCTCGGCTTCACCATCGAGCCGGCGACGCGGGCCGCGCTCGCGGTCGAGGCCAGCCTGGCCGGACGCGTCTCCGCCGAGAGGACCTTCGCGGAGCTGGTCCGCCTCCTGGGCGCGGATCGGCCCTCGGTCGCGCTGCGCCTGGGCCGGGAGACAGGGCTGCTCGCCGTCATCGCGCCGGAGCTCGCCCGCCAGCGGGGGATCCCGCAGGGGAAGATTGCGGGCGAGGACCTCTGGGACCACACCTGCCGCACCGTCGACGCGGCGTCGCCGCGGCTCGACGACGGGCTCCCCCTGGCGCGCTTCGCGGCCCTGCTCCACGACGTTGGGAAGCCGGCGACCTTCGCCGACGACCACTTCGTCGGTCACGATGTCGTGGGGGCCGAGCTCGCCGCGGCCTGGCTGGACACGCTGCGCGCCCCGCGAGGACTGGCCGGGCGCGTCGCCAACCTGGTCAGGCACCACATGTTCGCCTACACCCCGGACTGGTCCGACGCGGCGGTTCGGCGCTTCATCCGTCGCGTCGGCGTCGCCGACCTCGAGGAGCTGCTGGACCTGCGTGCTGCAGACAACGCCGGGAGCGGCCTGCCGGCCACCGTCGATGGCCTCGACGAGCTGCGCGAGCGCTGCCGGGCCCAGCTCGCGCAGCGGGCCGCACTCGAGCGCGGCGATCTTGCCGTCGACGGCGACGACCTCATGCGGGCGCTCGGACTGACCCCCGGCCCGGCCGTGGGACGGCTCCTCGACGAGCTGCTGGAGCGCGTCCTCGTCGACCCGATCCTGAACGGGCGGGACGAGCTCCTCGCCGTCGCGCGAGACCTTGCCGCGGCTGACGGCGGTCTGCGCACGACCGACGACGCAGGCCCCGGCGCGCGACGACGCGGGAGGCGGCACGGCCGGGCGCCGGCGGGGACCCCGGCGCGGACGACGCGGGTGGCGGCACGGCGGGGGCCGACGGGGACCCCGGCGCGGACGCCGTCGCGGCATCGTCATGATCGAGCTCCTGCTCAACGCAGAGAACGCCCTCGCGCTCGGCCTTCTCGACCAGGCCGAGCGAACGTACCGGCAGGTCCTGGAGGCCGACCCGCGCAACGGCATCGCAGCCGTCGGCCTCGCCCGCGTGGCCCTCGAGCGCGGCGAGGAGGCCCGTGCGCTCTTGCTCGCGCAGGAAGCCGCCGCGATGGACCCGGAGAACGCGACGGCGCGGCGGATGATCGACCGGATGGAAGAGGTGGCTCGCTACCGCGACGCGGGGGCGGCCGCTCCGGCCGATGCGGGAGCCGGCGGCACGGCCGTTCGCCGAAGGGGGGCGACCGCTCCGGCCGATGCGGGGGCCGGCGGCACGGCCGTTGCCGACGCGGGGGCGACCGCTCCGGCCGATGCGGGGACGACGGGTCCGGCCGTTGCCGAAGCGGGGGCGGCCGCTCCGGCCGATGCGGGGGCCGGCGACCCGGCCGTTCCGATGCCACCCGGTGAGATCCACCCACCCGACCCGCGCCCCGGGCTCCTGCGGCGCCTGCTCCGGAGGTCCTGATGCGCGTGCTCGTCACCGGCGGCGCCGGCTACGTGGGCTCCATCTCCGTCGAGGCCCTCGTGGAAGCGGGCCACGACGTCGTCGTCCTCGACGACCTGTCGAATGGCCACCGCGAGGCCGGGGTCCGGGGTGCGCGCCTCGTCCACGGCAGCTACGCCGACGGGGCGGCCCTCCGCGAGCTCCTCGCCACGGCGCCGATCGACGCCGTCCTCCATTGCGCGGCCCGGTCCCTGGTCGGCGAATCGATCGCGAACCCGGCGCTCTACTACCGCGAGAACGTCGCCGGCGGCGTGACGCTGCTCGAGGCTCTCCGCGAGGCGGGGGTCCGGCGGATCGTGTTCAGCTCGACCGCCGCCGTCTACGGCGTCCCGGATTCCGTCCCGATCCGCGAGGACGCGCCGCTGGCGCCGATCAACCCGTACGGCGAGACGAAGCGCACCTTCGAAGGCGCCCTGCGCTGGTACGCGACCGCCTACGGCCTCCGCAGCGTCAGCCTCCGCTACTTCAACGTCGCCGGCGCGTCAGCCCGCAACGGCGAGGTGCACGTCCCCGAGACGCACCTCATCCCCAACGTCCTCGCCGCCGTCGAGGGCAAGGGCGACGTGACCGTCTTCGGCACGGACTACCCCACCCCGGACGGCACCTGCATCCGCGATTACCTCCACGTCGAGGACCTGGCCCGGGCCCACCTGATGGCCCTCGAGGCGACCGATCCCGGGGACGCCCGGACGGGTGCACCGGGCGGCGGCGCCGCGGCGCTGGCCATCAACCTCGGCAACGGGGGCGGGTTCAGCGTGCGCGAGGTCCTCGCCGCAGCCGAGGGAGCGACCGGCCGGCCGGTGCCGCACCGGGTGGGGCCGCGGCGGGCGGGCGACCCGCCCGTCCTCGTGGCGGACGCGAGCCGGGCCCGCGAGATCCTCGGCTGGGAGCCGGCGCATCGTGACCTGCGCGAGATCGTCGCGTCTGCGTGGGCCTGGCGACGCCAGCACCCGGGTGGCTACGCGGCCTGACCCGAACGGGTCCGCGGCCAGGCCCTGGGCAGCCGATCCCACGCACCGACGGCGGCGCGGCCCGAGGTGGGCAACCGAATCGAAACAGAACCGGCCCCGCCCCGGTACCGACCGGCCGCGATCCCCCGCCTATGGTGTGAGCATCGGGGTGGTGTCCCCACGGCGATGCCGTTCCACCCCCTCTGCAGGGAAACGCACGGGCGAGGACACCATGACCTCCATCGACTTTCTCCAGGCCAGCGATCGCCGCGACATCGGCTTCCCGTCCGCGAGGGCGAGCCTCATCAGCGGCCAGACCGTCGTCTGCGCCGACTGCGGCTGCCGCCTCACCACCCGCGACTCGGCCGACGACGCCGGCTTCGCCGGCACTCGTCGCTGGTTCCACTACGCCGGCCGTGTCGGGCACGATGCCCGCGGCTGCGCAGTCGGCTGCGCCGACGCCGCCCACGACATCAGCTGACCCATCCGGGCGGCTCCTCCGCCCGTCCATCCACCTCGCGAGCAGCGCCCCGGCATCCGCCGGGGCGTTCGTGTGCCAGGCTACTCCGCGGTCGCCAGGGAATGCTCCACGCCGTCCGCCGAGCCCGCCCAGCGGTCGCTGACCGGCCGGATCAGGAGATAGCCCACGAGCATCGTGCCCAGGAGCGTCAGGATCGCCACCTGGTAGGCCCCGTTGCCCAGGGTGTCGAAGAGCAGGAAGATCGTCACCCCGTAGACCGTCTGTCCCACGACCTGGGAGCCCTTGCCGACCAGCCCGTAGAGGCCGAAGAACTCCCCGATCCGGTCCGGCGGCGAGAGGCGCAGCATGAAGACGCGGTCAGCAACCTGGACCCCGCCGAGCCCGCTGCCCACGATCGCGCCGGCGACGACGAAGAGGCCGATGCCGGCGGGCGTCCCCGGTAGGCTGAGGGAGACGACCCCGATGAACAGGCCGCCGGCCCAGCTCGCGAGGACCCACAGGAGGGTGCGCTTCGGGCCGAAGCGGTCGACGAGGCGCCCCCAGCCGAAGCTCGCCGTGATGGCGACCACGGTGAGAAGCACGGTCACCAGGAGATACTGCTGCTCCGTGAGCCCCACGGCGCGGACGGCCACGACGCTCATCACGACGATGATCGTGTTGACGGCATCCGAGTAGAAGAACCGCCCGACGAGGAAGCGACCGAGGCCCGGGACCACGCGGGCGTGCTCGATCGACCGGCGGACCTGGCTGAACGAACGCCGCGCGTCGTCCCGGCTGAACGCCGGCGCCCCGGTTCCGCGCTCCCGCACGACGAGGAAGATCGGGACGGCGCACAGGGCGAAGAGGGCCATCGCGATCGGGAAGTAGGCGTCGACCGGCGGGTCGAGGACGATGAGGACGAGGGCAATCGAGATCGTCCCCATGTACCCGACCCCCACGCCGATCCCGGAGAGCTTGCCGCGCGTGGCCGGGTAGGAGACGCCGACGAGGGTGGCGTCGTAGTAGATGAGCGCGGCCTGGTAGCTGAAGTTCGCCACGACGAAGAGGATCGCGCCAACCACGGGGGCGCTGAGCCCGATCAGGGCCGCTGGGACGATCGTGAGAGCGGTGAAGAACAGCAGGAACGGCAGGCGACGGCCGCCTCGATCGCTGAGGGCCCCGAGCGGCGGCGAGACGAGCGCGTTGATCCCTACCGAGATCACGATGCAGATCGTCTGGACCAGCTGCCCGCCACCCTGGCCGAAGCGGTCCGGGTCGGTGAGCCAGAGCCCGATCGCCGTCGACACCACGGCGTAGCTGAAGATCGTGTTCGCGAAGTCGTAGAGCGCCCACGCCACCGGGACTCGCGCCCGGCCCGACGGCGTGAGGCCGGCAAGCCGGCCGGCCATGCCGCTCGAGGCTCGCATGCCGGGCGGGGTCGGGACGGGCGGGGTGGGCTCGGTCATCGCGCGATCGTATCGGGGGCGGCGCGGCAGCGGAAGCCCACAGACCGGGATGACGGCGCTGCTACGATCGATGCATGCATCAGGATCCGCGCTCGTGGCGGCCCCAGGCGTTCGGTCGCCGCAAGCCCAGGAACGTCCTCGACCCGCTCGTCGAGCCCGCCTGGGATGGCATCCGGGTGCTCGCCCACGTGGCCGGGCGGGACGTCCGGCTCGTCGACGCCGACGGCGAGGACCTCACCTCGTACCACCCGGAGATCATCGCCGGGCTGGAGGCCGCGGCGCTCGCCGATGTCCTCGTCATCGACGGCTACCTGACCGACCAGGCGCTCCGGACAGGCGTGGGGGTCATGCTCGACGTCGACGCGAGCCCCAGGGTTGGCGAGCACATGACCCAGTTCCTCCTCGGTAACAAGGCCGCCGAGTACCTGGGCGGGCGGGGCACCGTCCCGGGACGCCCCACCGCCCGGACCGTCGCCCAGACGGAGGCGGCCGCCACGGCGGAGCCCGTCCCGATCGCTTTCGTGGCCGTCGACCTCCTCGCGCTCGACGAGGCGCCGCTGCTGGACGTGCCGCTTCTCGAGCGCAAGCGGCTCCTCGAGAGCGCCATGGGGGAGGGCGCGCGCGTCCGGAGGACACCGTACGTCCGGGAGCCGGCGGGCAGCTTCATCATCACCTGGCGGTCCGCCGGGTTCGGCGGGCTCGCCTACAAGTCGGCGAACAGCCGCTATCGCCCGGGCGCCCCCAACGACGACTGGTCCCTCATCCCGATGCCCAGGCGCTGACGGTCCCGAGCGGCGGTCCGCCCGTGGTAGGGTTGGAAGGTGCCGTCAACCGTGCTGTCCCCGGCCGTTCGCGCCGAGATCGACCGCCTCGGCCGGGCCGACCTGGTGGTCGGGATCCCGAGCTTCAAGAACGCGACGACGATCGGCCATGTCACGCGGGCCGCGCAGGCCGGGCTGGTCCAGTACTTCGCCGACCTGCGGCCCCTCCTCGTCAACGCCGACGCCGGGTCGTCGGACGGGACGCAGCGCGTCGTGGCGGAGACCGAGCCCCCGGACTACGTCGAGCGGATCCTTCTGGTGCGGCCGACGAACCGGCTGGAACGCCTCACGCTGACCTACCCCGAGGTCGACGGGATCGGCGGCAAGGGCGCAGCGCTTCGCACGATCTTCGAGATCGCCGATGCCCTGGAGGCCCGGGCGCTCGTCGTCGTCGACTCCGACCTCCGCTCGATCACGCCCGAGTGGATCGAGCTGCTCGCCGGACCGATCCTGAAGGGCGGCTTCGACTACGTCACGCCGCAGTACGCGCGCCACAAGTACGACGGCACCATCACGAACACGGTCACGTACCCGCTTACCCGGGCGCTCTACGGGCGCCGGATCCGGCAGCCGATCGGCGGCGACTTCGGCGTCTCCGGCGACCTCGTCAAGCACTACCTCGCCCAGCAGGACTGGACGGCCGAGGTCAGCCGCTTCGGGATCGACATCTGGATGACGACCCACGCCCTGATCGGCGGGTTCGCCGTCTGCGAGACGCGCCTCGGCGCGAAGGTCCACGACCCGAAGGACCCGTCCGCCGACCTGGGGCCGATGTTCCGCCAGGTCGTCGGGACCATCCTCGCGCTCGCCGGCCGCCACCCGGACGCCTGGCTCGACATCCGGGGCAGCCACGAGGTTCCGGCGTATGGCTTCGAGCGCTGGGTCGAGCCGACCCCGCTCCACGTCAACACGCTGCGCCTGCTCTCGGAGTTCGGTGCCGGGCGGGTCACCCTCGCCGAGACGTGGCGGGCCATGCTCGCCCCCGTCCACGTGGAGGCAGTCGAGGAGCTCGCCGTGGAGGCCGCGGGCCTCGCGGAACGGGCCGCCCGGCGCCTCGGGGTCGGGGGCACGGAGAGCGGGTCCAACGACGTCTCGACCGATGCCATGAGCGAGGCCGTGGCCGCCTTCCACTTCCCCGACGAGCTGTGGGCCGGGATCGTCTACGACCTCGTCGTCGCGGCGCGCTTCGGCGACATCCCCGTCGAGCGCCTCGTCGCGGCCCTCGTGCCGCTCTACTTCGGCCGCGTCGGCAGCCTCGTCGTCGAGTGCCGGCACCTCGCGCAGGGTGACGCCGAGGACCGCGTCGAGCGCCAGGCCAGGGCCTTCGAGCTGCGCAAGCCGTACCTCGTCGAGCGCTGGGTCGCCGCGGAGAAGGCCGCCGGGGCCGCAGCGCACGAGGGGGAGGCCGGGTGAGCCCCCGAGCCCCGCTCCCGTCGCGGATCCTCATCCCGGTCGCCAACCCCGCGACGGCCGAGGACCTCGTCTGCATCGGGGCCGACCTGCTGGACCCCCGCTCCGGCGAGCTGACCGCGCTCGGGATCGTCGAGGTCCCCGAGGAGATGGCGCTCTCGGACGGAGCCACCCAGGCGCGCCAGGCGCGGCGCCTCCTCCAGAAGGTCCTGGACTACGCGCCCGAGGGCACGCGCATCCGGCCGCTCGTGCGGATCGGCCGGCGGGCCGCCGACGGGATCGTGGAGGCGGCCGTCGAGATCGACGCGGACCTCCTCATCTTCGGCTGGGGTGGCGAGACCGGCGGCCGCAGCGGACCGGCCGTCTTCTCGCCGACGATCGACGCCGTCGTCCGCGAGGCGCCATGCGACATCGCGGTCGTCAAGCAGCGCCCCTTCGGTGAGATCCAGCGGATCCTCGTCCCGGTCCGCGGCGGGCCGCACGCGGAGCTCGCCCTCGAGTTCGCCGACGCGATCGCCCGTCGCCACGATGCGCGGATCACCGTGTTCCACGTGATCCCCCCGGGCGTCACGAGCGCGGTCCGGGCCCAGGCGGAGCACGCCCTCGCGACGTTCCTCAAGCAGCACGCCCGCGGCCACGCCGACGGCGTCCTCCGCGAGGCGCCGAACATCCGCAACGCGATCCTCCGCGAGGCAGAGGGCGTCGACCTCGTGGTCATGGGCGCCTCGGCTGTTCCCGAGGGGACCACCGACGACGCCTTCCTCTTCGGCGCGCTGCCGGAGGCGGTTGCCTCGCGCGCGAAGCCGCCGGTCATCGTCGTCAAGACCCGCGAGCGGATCGGCCACGCAACGTTCGAGGAGCTGGCCGGGAAGGCCGAGTCCCTCATCGCCGCCGATCGCGCCGCCGAGGACTCCCGGGCCATCCCTGCGCGCGTGGAGCGCTGGTTCGCCGAATCGAACTTCGACCACAAGGAGTACCGGGACCTGCGCCGCCTGGTCTCCCTCAAGGAACAGCAGGGACTGACCATCAGTCTTGTCCTGCCGACATTGAACGAGGCGGCCACGATCGGTCCGATCGTGCGCCGGGCGCGGCGGATCCTCATGGAGGGAGTCCCGCTCGTCGACGAGATGCTGGTCATCGATTCCGTCTCCACCGACCGGACCCGCGAGATCGCGGAGGCCGAGGGCGCCCGCGTCGTCCAGCACCCGGATGTGCTGGAGCGCTACGGCTCGTATCGGGGGAAGGGCGAGGCGCTCTGGAAGAGCCTCTACGAGACGAGCGGCGATCTGGTCGTCTGGTGCGACACCGACGTCCGCAACTGGCACCCGCGGATGGCGTACGGGACCCTGGGCCCGCTCCTGGCCGAGCCGCGGATCCAGTACGTCAAGGGCTACTACCAGCGACCGATCGTCCAGGAGGGCGTGCTGAAGGAGGGTGGCGGCGGCCGCGTCACCGAGCTCGTGGCCCGGCCCCTCATCAACCTCTTCTTCCCCGACCTCTCCGGCTTCATCCAGCCGCTCGCCGGGGAGTACGCCGGCCGGCGCGCGCTCCTGGAGGCGATCCCCTTCTTCTCCGGCTATGCCGTGGAGATCGGCCACCTCATCGACATCAGCGAGCGGGCCGGCCTCGACAGCCTCGGCCAGGTGGACCTGGAGCGCCGCGTGCACCGCAACCAGGAGCTCGAGGGCCTGTCCCGGATGAGCTTCGTGATCCTCCAGGCGATCATGAAGCGGCTCGAGGAGCGGCGGCGCGCCCGGCTCTTCGCCGAGCTCGGCTCGACGATGAAGCTGCCGCGCTTCGGCGACGACCACCTCAGCCTCGAGATCATCGAGCTTGCCGACCACGAGCGGCCGCCGATGATCCGGATCCCCGAGTACCTGGAGCGCCGCCTCGGCGCCACCGGGGACTGACAGCCGCGTGTCCGACCCGGCCGGGCCACGCGCCGCCGGCTCCGAGCGGCCCCTCGTCGTCCTCGTCGCGCCCGACTCGTTCAAGGGGTCTCTCACCTCGGTCGCCGTGGCCCGCGCCCTCGCGGACGGCTGGCTGCGCGTCCGACCCGCCGACGAGTTCCGGCTTGCCCCGCTCGCCGATGGCGGCGAGGGGACGGCGGTCGCCATCGAGGCGGCGGGCGGATGGGCCTGGCGCACGGCATCCGCCCACGACCCGATCGGACGGGAGATCGAGGCGCGCTGGCTCGTCTCGGTGGACGGCACGGAGGCGGTCGTGGAGCTTGCCTCGGCGTCCGGGCTCTCGCGCCTCGCACCCGACGAGCGGGATCCCGCGGGCGCTTCCACGTACGGGACGGGCGAGGTCCTGCGGGCGGTCCTGGACGCCGGGATCCGGCGCATCGACCTGGGCGTCGGCGGCAGCGCCACGACCGACGGCAGTCGCGGGATCCTCGCGGCGCTGGGACTCGGCACGTCGGTCGAGCCGGAGCTCGCCGTCAACCTCGAGAAGCTCGACCCGCGGCTGGCGGAGGTGGACCTGCGAATTGCTTCGGACGTGACCAACCCGCTGCTGGGCCCGTCCGGCGCGGCCGCGGTCTACGGCCCCCAGAAGGGCGCCGGCGAGGTCGACGTGCGCAACCTCGACGCTGCCCTGGCGCGCTGGGCCGACGCCCTCGAGGCCGCCACGGGCCGCCGCGAACGCGACACGCCGGGCTCCGGCGCGGCCGGAGGGGCGGTCTTCGGCCTGGCCTGCCTCCGCGACCGGTTCCGCTCGTTCGCGATCGTCCCCGGCATCGAGCTGGTCATGGAGGCAACTGGCTTCGCCGAGAAGCTTGCCGGCGCCGACCTCGTGCTCACCGGCGAGGGCCGCATCGACGGCCAGACCGGCTTCGGCAAGACCGCCCTCGGGGTCGCCCTGCGGGCCCGCGAGGCAGGTGTCCCGTGCATCGCCGTCGGCGGCGGGGTGGAGCCCGAGGGGATCGCCGTGCTGGCCGAGGTGGGCGCGGTCGCCGTTCCCGTCGTGGAGCGCCCGCAGTCGGTGGAGGAGGCGATGGCGGCCGGCGCGGCCCCCCTGGAGCGGACCGGCGAACGGCTGGCCCGCCTGGTCGGCCTGCTGGGGTGACGCCCGGCTGGCGACCCGGTCGGGGCGGGGACGACCCGGAGCCATGGCGAGGTGCCTGCGACGTCGAGACGAGCTGGTGACCCCGCCGGCCGGCCGCGTCGGCGGGAGCTCGAAGGCACGGCGGGCGCGAACGCCGGCCGACCCCGCCCGGACATGGGCCCGCGCGCTGGAGCGGCGCCGGCCCGGCCTCGTGCCGTTCGTGCTCGGCGAGCTGGCCACGCTCCACGGCACTCCGCGCCGCGACACGCGCCTGGACCCGGTCTCCGAGCTCGTCCTCACGATCCTCTCGCAGAACACCGCCGACGTGAACTCGGAGCGCGCATTCCAGGCGCTCCGGGACGCCTATCCGGCCGACGGCCCGGTGAGCCTTCACCGCGTCGTCGGCCCGGACGGGACCGAAGCGCCGCCCGAGGGCTGGGGCGGCCGCGGGCTCGACCCTGGGTCCGCGCCGGACTGGGCGGCAGTGGAGCACGCCCCGCTGGACGAGCTGATGGAGGTGATCCGGCCGGGCGGCCTCGCCCCGCAGAAGGCGCCGCGGATCCAGGGCGCGCTTCGCCACGCTCGGGCGGCGACCGGCGGCTACGACCTCGCCTTCCTCGGGGTCATGGAGCCGAGGGCGGCCCGCGACTGGCTCACCCAGGTGCCCGGCATCGGCAGGAAGACCGCCTCGATCGTCCTGCTTTTCTGCTTCGGCCTGCCCCTCATGCCGGTCGACACCCACGTCGAGCGCGTCAGCCGCCGGATCGGCCTCGTGCCCCCGAAGGCCGGGCCCGACGAGCAGCACGAGATCTACTGGCACCTCCTCGCGCCCGAGGAGGTCCACCCGGCGCACGTCCTCCTGATCCAGCACGGCCGGAAGACGTGCGACGCGCGCAGGCCCGCCTGCGAGCGCTGCCCCATCGCCCCGCGCTGCCGTTTCCTCGACTCCAAGGCGCCGTAGGCACGGCCGGCGATCGGCGCGGGGACCAGCGTGGCCTCCGAGCTCTCGGAGCGGCATCGCTGGGCGAGCCGACCACGCGCGGCATCGAACCGGGCGGGCGGCGACCGGACCGCTGTCGTCGCGCGGTATGCTCGCCGCATGATGATCGGCGGCGGTCCGGCGGGGCAGGAGCGGCCGGCCCGGCTCCTCCTCGTCGACGACGACGCGAACCTCCTCGTGGTGCTCGCCGAGCAGCTCCGCGACGACGGCTACGACGTGGCGACCGCCCGCGACGGCGAGGAGGCGCTGCGCCGCCTGCAGGCCGGCTGGCCGGACCTCGTCATCGTGGACATGATGATGCCGCGCCGCGATGGCCTGTCCCTCGCCCGCGAGATCAAGGCCCGGGCCGACCTGCCGATCATCGTGCTCTCGGCGATCGACGCCGCCGACTCGAAGGCGCTCCTCCTCGACGAGGTCGCCGAGGACTACGTCACGAAGCCCTACCACTACCCGGAGCTGCGGGCGCGGATCAATCGCGTGCTGCGGCGCCTGGGCGACCGGCTTCCGGGTCAGCGGGTGACCCTTGGCGGGGACCTGGCGCTGGAGCTCCATCGCCGCACGGCGACCGTCAACGGGGTCGAGGTGTCCCTCTCCCCGACCGAGTCGCGGCTCCTCTACGCCCTGGCCGCGAACCTGGGCCGGACAGTGTCCACGGAGACGCTCCTCCAACGGGGCTGGGTCGACACGGAGGACGCGGATCCATCCTACGTGTGGGTCACCATGCGCCGCCTGCGGACGAAGCTGGAGGTGGACCCGAACCGGCCTCGCCATCTCATCACGGTGCGGGGGATCGGCTATCGCCTCGAGGCGGACCGGACGTGAGCGGGAGCCTGCGGACCCGGATCACACTCGCGGCGATGGTGGGCGCCCTCCTCCCGGTCGCGGTCTTCGGTCTCCTCCTCGTGCTCAACGGCAGCACGGGCATCCTGACCCTCCTGCTCAGCGCCCTTGTCGTCGCGGCGCTCGTCGGGCTCACCGTGGGCGGCTTCCTGGTCGGCAGCGTCACCGCCCCCCTCCGGACGCTCCACTCGCGCCTCGACCGGATCACCGCCGGCGAGCGGCCCGACCCGCTTCCCCCGCTCGCAGACGACGAGCTGGGGCGTCTCGCGGAGCGCCAGGAGGAGCTGGCCGCCGACCTCGCCCGCCGCAACCGCCAGGTGGCCCGGGCGGTCGCGGCCATCACGGCCTGGGCTCCCGCCGACGGCCCCGACGCCCTCCTCGAGCACGCCGGGCGCGACGCGCGCGAGGGGCTCGGTCTCATCGACGCACTCATCGTTCTCGGCGATCCCCACGACCTCGAGCACGAGGAGCGCGTCCCCGGCGAGCCGCAGCCGGTCCGCGCGGAGCTGCGCACCGGCCACGAGGTTGCCGGCGTGCTCGTGGGCCACGCCCCCGCGACGACGCGCTGGGAGCCGGCCGACCAGGACCTGCTCGAGCTGTTCGCCGCCAGCCTCGCGGTCGCACTCCGCGCCGCCGAGCTGCTGCGGCGGATCGAGGCGCAGAACGCGCGGCTGGTCGAGCTGGACGCCGAGAAGGACGACTTCCTGCGCGGCGTCTCGCACAATCTCCAGACGCCGCTGGCCCGGATCCGGGCGAACGCCGACCAGCTCGCGGGCGAGCAGGCATCGGCCGCGGGGGCCGGGGCGGTCGACCGGCGCCTGGCGATCATCGCGGAGCAGAGCGATCGCCTCTCCCGGATGGTGCGCCAGCTCCTGACCGTGAGCCGGCTGGACTCAGGCGTGCTGCGACCGGTGGCGGAGGTCTTCGCCCTCGGCCCGCGGGTACGCCGGGCGTGGGAGGCGCTGGGGGCGGGCGAGGTCCGTTTCGAGCCGGTCGACGATGCCGCCGGGTGGCTGGCGGTCGGCGACCCCGACCAGGTCGACCAGGTGCTCTGGGCCCTCCTCGACAACGCCGTGAAGTACGGGGGCGGGGCGGGCGTGAGGGCGCGGGTCGCGGTGGACGCGGCGACGGGGAGGGTGCTGCTGACCGTCGCGGACGGTGGACCGGGCGTGGCCGATGCGGATCGCGAGCGCTTGTTCACGCGCTATGGGCGCGGCAGCGGGTCCGGCGATCGCGACGGCACGGGCCTGGGGCTCTACGTGGGACGCGCGCTCGCTCGCGCAAACGGCGGCGACCTGGCCCTGGAGTCGGCTCAGCCGCACGCCGGCGCGGCGTTCACGCTCGCGCTGCCCGCAGAGGCTCCCACGGAGGGCTGACGCCCTGTCGGGGCAACACCTCGAGCGCGCGACGCGCGGTCAGGCGGCCTCGGCCAGGTCCCGCTGGTGGTTGTCCGTGGCGCCCTTGATGGCGGTGACCGACCCGTTCCGCAGCCAGATGACCTGGCGTGGATCCACCCCAAACAGGGTGGCGGCACTGATCCCCAGGATCGGCCCGATCATGCCCGAGATGCCGAAGAGCACGGCGACGTAGGCACCGACGTACCACCCGGCGAAGAACCACAGAACGGCGGCTGCAATGCGCTTGTTCATGTGGCACATCGTGGCGACCCCGCGAAGCCACCGCCATGGCGAGGTGGTACCACCCCGCCATGGGACCAGTCGCGTGCGCCGTGGACGGTACGAGTCGCGCGAGCGAGCAGCCAGCGGGGCGGGGCCGTGCCGCTGGTCGCCCTGGACGGCCCCCTGCGCCCGACTGGTACTTCTGGCAGACTCCGCCGACCCCGTTGGGCGATGCACAGCGGCACCAGTCCAAGGCATCCTGCAAGGTGCCGCGTCGAGGATTCCCCGACGTCGACCCCCTCACGGGAGCCTTACATGCCATTCTGGCCACGTCGAGCACAACCCGCCTCGTCGAGCGCCACTTCGTCGAGCGGGGCGAGCGGGCGCCTCCGGCGGTCCGGCCGCCAGGGGCGCACCCGGGGCCAGAGCCTCGTGGAGCTGGCCCTCGTGACGCCGCTCCTGATGATGCTCCTGCTGGGCGCCGTGGACCTGGGGCGCTTCTACGCTGCCCGGATCACCGTCACGAACGCCGCGCGTGAAGGCGCCGCCGCCGCCGCCGAGGCGCCCGGATCGTCGAGCGAGATCATCGCGGCGGCGACCCGCGAGTCGCAGGGCTCGTTCGTCACCGTCTTGGGGTCCGATGTCGCGATCTCGTGCCAGCCGTCGTGCACGAAGACGTACGGAACGCGCGTGACCGTCACGGTGACCGGACGCTTCCAGGTGCTCACCCCGATCATGTGGGTCTTCACGGGCGGGTCGAACGTCACGTTCGCGTCGGGCGCCACGGCCGACGTCGTGGTGGTGCCTGCCGCGGCAGGTGTCCCGCCGTCGCCCAGCCCGTCGCCCACGCCCTCGCCCAGCCCGTCGCCCACGCCGACGCCAGCTCCGTCCCAGACGCCCTCCCCAACACCCACGCCCACGCCCACGCCCACGCCGGCCCCGACCTGCGCGCCTCCAACCGTCGCCTTCACCACCTCCCAGCAGAACAAGAACTGGCCCGTGGCCTTCGTGAGCATCGCGACACCGACGAGCGGCACATGTGCGATCAGCTACTGGCGCTGGGACTACGGCGACGGGACCACCGATGCCGGGAACCTGCCGACGACCTCACATGACTACGGGAGCGCGAACAAGGGCAGGACGTTCAACGTGTTGCTGACCGTCACGACGCCGGCCGGGACCTTCTCGTACGTCGCAGCGGTGACCACGAAGTCATGAACGCATCCCGCGCTCAGCACCGGCCGGCCGGGCCCCTCGTCCCGGGCCGCCCTCGTCGGCAGGCCGGCCAGGCTACCGTCGAGTTCGCCCTCTCCATCATGGTGTTCCTGCTCATGGTGGTCGGCCTTTTCGACCTTGGCGGCGGGGTCTACCGGTACAACGCCGTGTCCGAGGCCGCCCGCGACATCGCGCGCCGCACCATCGTCCACACCGGGATCACGCTCGGTCAGAGCGCCGAGACCCTGGACACCGTCGCGGTCCATCGTCGACTGATCCCCGGCATGGGAGCCATCGCATTCACCTGCGTCGACGCGGCCGGCGCCGCCAACGGGCACGTGCCGTGCACGTCCGGCGACTACGTCCGCGTCACCGTCAGCGCGACCTACCAGCCCGTCACCCTGCTGCCGATCGGCGGCCCGATCACCCTGAGCTCGACCGCAACCATGAGGATCCCGTGATGCCAAGGAACGTGAACGAACCCCTCGCCCTGCCCGACGCCACCAGCGAACGCGGCCAGATTTTCGTGCTCGTCGCGCTGGGGCTCATCGCGATGATCGCCATGGTCGGCCTCGTCCTCGACGGCGGCTCGGCCTTTGCCCAGCGTCGCGCCCAGCAGAATGGCGCGGACCTCGCCGCCATCGCGGGTGCCAACGCCTATATGAACACTCCGGGGGGCGTCGGGACGAAGACGGTCGCGGCGACCGATGCCGCGCAGGCCTCCGCCACGCAGAACGACCTCCAGAACGGCACCGCCAGCACCGTCGTGGGCGTGACGGTGACGCTCCTCTCGTCGGGTGCCCAGGTCAAGGTGGACATCTCGAAGCCCCACCAGAACAACTTCGCGCGTGTCGTCGGGATGAACTCGTGGGACGTCTCGGTCACGGCGACGGCGATCTCGGGCTCCATCGACACGGCGGTCGGTGCGGCGCCCTGGCTGATGAGCATCGATGCCTTCAACGCGAGCGGCACTCCCAAATACACGGTGTCGAACCCGCAGGACTTCGGCGAGCAGAACGGTGACTACCCGGTGAGCGCCCTCGACATCTCGTGGACCGACTTCAACGGAAGCAACAACGTCAACACGGCGGAGGTCAGCGGGATCATCGACGGCAGCAACGTGGTGACCTCGACGATCGGCTTCGAGCAGTACATCGGGCAGAGCAACCAGGGCAACCACACCGCGCTGTTCGGGGACGTCGACGGGTTGCTCCGCGGCAAGACCGTGCCGATCCCGGTGGTGGGGCCGGGCAGCCCCAACTGCGCCGCGCCGCAGCAGTCCCAGCAGAACGGGTGCTTCAAGGGGTGGGCGCTGTTCACCGTGATCAGCGCCGACCAAGGAGGCAAGAAGATCCGGGGCTA
Source organism: uncultured Chloroflexia bacterium (assembly GCA_963698595.1). Lineage (GTDB taxonomy): Bacteria > Chloroflexota > Limnocylindria > Limnocylindrales > CSP1-4 > CTSoil-043. Next base: position 119,976 of record CAVORL010000005.1, on the reverse strand, counting down.
CTTCACGGGTAACTTCGTCCGCCAGCCCCTGACCGTGGGTGAGTGCACCCCCGCGCAACAGGCAGCCGGGACGTGTGGCGTCATTGCTGCCAACCCGTTCGGGGCCTACGTGGTGCGCCTGACGGACTAGGCCGGCGCTGCGACCGGCGCCTGCCCGCCTCACGTGGGCGTCCCCCTTCCACGTCGTGCGGTCGTCACGCGCGCGACGCGGTGCAGGCCGATCGGCCGTGGGCATCGCGACCACACCCGGAGTACGCTTCGTGACGGCGCGGCCCCGAGGCACCCCGCGACCCGGCTGGAGGCCCACTTCGTGACCACCGACGACACCCGGAACCAGCTCGACCCTCTCGCTGCCCCGCGGACGGTCCGCATGGTCCGTCGCTTCGAGGCTCCGCCGGAGCGGCTCTACCGCTGCCTCGTGGACCCCGAGGAGCTGGCGCGCTGGGGGCCGACGGAGATCGACGGCTCGCTGGCGCTCCGAACCAGGAGCGTGCTCGTCTTTCCCGACAGGCGAATCTGGTGGGACGTCATCACGCTGGAGAGCGACCGCCGCCTCGAGTTCCGCTGGCCGTGGCTCCCCGACGAGTCGTGGACGACGACGGTCTCCGTCGCGCTTTGAAGGACGCGGGCTACGGGACGCTCCTGACACTCACGGATGGCCCGTTCGACGTGCGCGTCCCCGGTGTCCTGGACGCCTACGCACAGGCGCGCGAGGTCTGGGGCGAGTCGCTCGCCTGGCTCCGTGGCTGGGTCGACTTCTCCGTCGAGCTGCGGCCCCGCCGCTACTGAGCGCCTGCGCGGGCACAGCGAGAGCCCCTGACGTCGTGCGGCCCGCTCTCCCGGGCGACGCTAGCGCGTGCGGCCGAACGCCGTGACGAGCAGCCTGCGGAAGCTCGCCTGCTGACCGTACATGAGCACGCCGGCGGCGTACACGCGCGCGGCCAGCCAGAGCATCACGACCGCGGAGACCGCGAGGATGCCCATCGCGAGCAGCACCTCCCCGGTTCCCGCCTGACCCGCGATGAACCTGGAAAGCATGAGGTACGGGCTCACGAACGGGACGTACGACAGCGCGACGACCCACGCCGCGTCGCCCTGGACGATGCCGATGGAGGCATAGGCCGCGACGAGGTAGCCGGCCACGCTGATGAACGACATCGGCGCGACGACGTTGTTCACGTCCTCCATCCGGGACACCAGCGATCCGGTCGCCGCGTAGAGCGTGGCGTAGAGCAGGTACCCGAGGACGAAGAAGACGGCGAACGCGACGAGCACGCCCGGGGTGAGGACCTCGGGGAGTGCCAGCTGCGACGAGGGAATTCCCAGCACGAGCTCCGCGATCCGCTCCTGGAGCAGGAAGCCGACGAGCGCGGGCACCACCGCCGCGGCGAGCTGGAGGATCCCCAGGCCACCGACGCCGATAACCTTGCCGCCGAGGAGCTGGAACGGCGTGGCCGCGCTCAGGACGATCTCCATGACCCGGGTGCTCTTCTCCTCGGCGACGCTCATCGCCACCCACTGGCCGTAGAGAAGGATCGCCATGAGCAGGAAGATGATCAGGGCCTGTCCGACGAGCGCGGTTGCCGCGAACTCGGCCGGGGTGGACGGCTCGCCCGGCCGCGACGGGGTCGGCGTCTCCACCGCGATTGATGGCGGCGTGAACAGCATCGCCTGGTCGCCGGGCGCGACGCCCAGCCGATCGAGCCGGTCGGCGACCGCGAACGAGAGGGCCGCCTGGCGGAGGAGCTCGGGCAGGCGCTGGAACTCGAGGTCCTTCGACAGGATCGTGAACGTCAGGTCGGCGCCCGCGGGCCGGTTGACCAGGAGCGCCGTCTCGAGGTCGCCGTCCTCCACGGCCGCCCTGGCGGTCGCCTCGTCGACGATCGCCTCCACCGTGTAGCCGCCCTCGTCGTCCGCCGCGCTCGTGTTCAGGACCACCGCGAGACGCGAGACCGGGTCGAACGTGAGGGACGGACCGGCGGCCTGGTCCACGACGCCGATCGTGGCCTTGCTCTCGCCTTCGAACCAGCGGATCCCGATCGGGGCCAGCGCAAGGGTCAGCCCGGCCACGGCCAGGAAGAGGGTCCCGATCACGAACGAACGGGTCTGGACGCGGACGGTGAACTCGCGCCGTGCGACTGCGAGGACGTTGCGGACGGTCACGTTCATCGGGGGCCTCGGTCGGCTCCGTCCGCCGCGCGCGCGGCCCCGGGCGCGTCCGAGACGCCGGCCAGCGACACGTCCTCGCGAGCCGACCTGCCGACGCGCTCCACGAAAATCTGCTCGATCGAGGGATCCGCGATCTCGAAGAGGGTGACGCGCTCTCCGCGGGCGAGCGCCGCGTGGAGGATCGTCGCGGGGTCGGTGGTCCCCAGGACCTCGATCTCGGTGAAGTCCCGGCCTGGGCGCACGACCGCGACTCCCTCGACGTCGGCGAGCCACGGGAGGTCCGGGTCGCCGTCGGTGGCGAGACGCACGACCTGCTTGCCGGTGGAGCGCTTGACGTCGCGGGTGGGCCCGGAGACGACGAGGCGGCCGGCGTCGATGATCGCGACCGCGTCGCAGAGCTCCTCGACCTGGTCCATCTGGTGGGTGCTGAAGACCAGGGTCTTCCCGCGGTCACGCATCTCGAGGAAGGCGGCTTTGAGCATGGCCACGTTCACCGGGTCGAGCCCGCTGAACGGCTCGTCCATGACCAGGACCTCGGGGTCGTGGAGGATCGCGGCGATGAACTGGATCTTCTGCTGGTTGCCCTTGGAGAGCTGCTCGGCGCGTCGGTCGGCGTACTCGGGGACTCTGAAGCGTGCCAGCCAGGTGCGCACCTCCTTGGCGGCCGCCTTGCGCGGGACGCCGTAGAGGCCGGCGAAGAAGACGAGCTGGTCGAGGACCTTCATCCGGGGGTAGAGCCCACGCTCCTCCGGGAGGTAGCCGAAGGTCTCGCGGGGCAGCTCCGTCGAAGGATGGCCCTTCCAGGTCACCGTGCCGGCGTCGGGCCGGAGGATGTCGAGGACGATCCGCATCGCGGTCGTCTTGCCGGCGCCGTTCGCGCCGAGGAAGCCGAAGACCTGGCCCGGCTCGACGGCAAAGCTGATGCCGTCGAGAGCCCGAACGGCCCCGAACGACTTCTGCAGGTCGGTGATGACGAGGCTCATGCGCGGGTGGACCCCCGTGTGGCGTGGACACGGCCGGGGCACCGGCGCCCGGCGGCAGGGAAGGTCCCTCTCGCGTCAGCGTACCGCCCTCGTTCACCCATCGTCAGGGGCCGATCGCCCCGGATCGAGTGGGCCCGGTGGCTGCCCGAGAGGGCCGCGCCCCGGTGGCCCCGCACGGCGGGCGGGCGGGTACGATCCCCCGGTGGACAGCCCCTCCCTGATCGCGACGATCCGCGACTCCGTCGTCGGCGACGACGAGGCGGTCGCCGGGCCGTTCGGCGTGCGCCGCGTGACGTACGCCGACTACACGGCGTCCGGGCGAAGCCTCTCGTTCATCGAGGACTACCTGCGCGAGGCCGTCCTCCCTCTCTACGCCAACACCCACACCGAGTCGTCGGGCACCGGCCTCCAGACGACCCGCTTCCGGGCCGAGGCTCGCCGGATCATCGGCGAGGCCGTCGGGGCGACCGACGAGCATGTCGTCCTCTTCGTCGGGTCCGGCTCGACCGCGGCGATCGACCGCCTGGTCCACGTCCTGGGGCTCCGTCTTCCCGCCGAGCTCGACGCGCGCTACGGCCTCGCGGCGCGGATCCCGGCCGCCGAGCGACCGGTCGTCTTCATCGGGCCCTACGAGCACCACAGCAACGAGCTGCCGTGGCGCGAGTCCATCGCCGACGTCGTCACGATCCCCGAGGACGTCGACGGGCGGATCGACCTCCACCGCCTGGAGGCGGAGCTCGTCCGGCACGCCGACCGGTCGCTCAAGATCGGGAGCTTCTCCGCGGCCTCCAACGTCACGGGGATCCTCTCGGACGTTCGCGCGATCTCGGTCCTCCTCCACCGCCACGGCGCGCTCTCCTTCTGGGACTTCGCGGCCTCGGCGCCCTACGTCGAGATCGAGATGGCGCCCCGCCGGCCCGGGCCGGGCGGGTCGCCCGAGGATGCTGCGCTCGACACGAAGGACGCGATCTTCATCTCGCCGCACAAGCTCATCGGCGGTCCCGGAACGCCGGGGATCCTGGTCGCCCGGCGGGACCTCTTCCGCAACCGCGTCCCGACCGTGCCCGGCGGCGGGACCGTCGCCTACGTCAACCCCACCGAGCACGCCTACCTCGACGACCTCGAGCACCGGGAAGAGGGCGGCACACCCGCGATCGTGGAGTCGATCCGGGCCGGGCTGGTCTTCCAGCTCAAGCAGGCCGTCGGCGTCCCCGCGATCCGGGAGCGGGAGGGGGACTTCATCCGCCGGGCGATCGAGCGCTGGGCGGCGAACCCGGCGCTCGAGATCCTGGGTAACCCGGCTCTGCCCCGGCTCTCCATCGTCTCCTTCGTCGTCCGCCACGGCGGCCGCTACCTGCACCACAACTTCGTGGTCGCCCTGCTCAACGACGTCTTCGGGATCCAGGCCCGGGGAGGCTGCTCCTGCGCAGGGCCGTACGGCCACCGCCTGCTGGGGATCGACGTGGAGCGGTCCCACGAGTTCGAGCGCGAGATCGCCCGCGGCTGCGAGGGCATCAAGCCCGGCTGGGTGCGCGTCAACTTCAACTACTTCATCAGCGAGACGGTCTTCGAGTTCGTCGTCGAGGCGGTCGACCTCGTGGCCCGGGAGGGCTGGCGCCTTCTCCCGCAGTATCGCTTCGATCCGGCGACCGGCCGCTGGCAGCATCGCGGCGGCGCGCCCGAGCCCCCGCTGTCGCTCCGGGACATCCGCTACGAGGGCGGAGCGATGCGCTACACCGCGCACCGGCACCGCGAGCCGGAGACGCGCCTCGCCGGCTACCTCGCCGCGGCCCGGGACCTCCTCGGGGCGCCCCCGGCCACGCCGGCGGGCGTCGACGGCCCGCTCGACGTCGGGGCCGACTTCGAGCAGCTGCGCTGGTTCCTGCTCCCGGCGGAGGCGGCGGAGCTGCTGGAGGCCGAGGGACGGCCTGCCTGACCTGCGCGACCGCCCGCGGCTCACCGCAGCGTGATGGGCGCGGGGGCGGCTACGACCGCCGGACCACCAGCCAGTAGGTCCGGATGCGGATATTGCCCGCGGCGTCCTTGGCCCGCCACCGGACGAGGTGTCGACCGACCGCCAGCCGCGAGGCGGAGACCTTGACGGAGCGCTCGGCTCGCGTGCCACCCGGTGTCCACACGTGCAGGCGATGGCCGTCCACCTTCACCGCCAGGCGGGCGAGCGCACGGTTGTCCGTGACCGTCGTCCCGACCCGGCGCGAGGAGCCGGCCCGGACCGTCGACGTCCCGGTGAAGCTGGCGAAGACCGGGGCCGACCTGTCGGGGGCGAGCGTGGGCTGCGGCGTGGGAGTCGCTGTCGGGCCCGGCGTTGGCGTCGGCGTGGCCGCCGGGCTGGGCGTGGGAGTCGCTGTCGGGCCCGGCGTTGGCGTCGGCGTGGCCGCCGGGCTGGGCGTGGGGCGCTGTCGGGCCCGGCGTGGTCGGCGTGGCCGCCGGGCTGGCGTGGGCCGCTCGGGCCGCGTGGGGGTGGCCGCCGGGCCGCCGAGGCTGAAGACGCACGCGTAGTAGCGCCCCCCATCGCCGGCGAGCCATGAGCCGCACCCGAACCGGTCGTAGGAGCTCAGGATGTTCGAGCGGTGGCCGGAGCTCTGCATGAAGCCGCGCTGCGCCACCTCGACCGTCTTCGGCGTGGTCGTGGTCCCTCGCGCACCCGGTGCCGTCGATTGCGCAGCCGTAGGCGTACGTCGCGTCGCCGGTCCCGTACGTGTTCCAGGCGATGTTCTCGCCGCGCATGGAGACGTAGCCGAGGACCAGCCTCATCACGTCCAGCACGCTCATGTCCGCGCCGGCCGTCGTGAGACACCCCGCGACGGAATGGCTGAAGTAGGACCGCTCGGCCATGTCGGCGGCCCGCCCGTGCAGGACGAGGGCGCCGTTCGTCGGACAGGTCCAGGCGAGATCCCGGGCGAACGAGGCGAGGGTGGTGTCGACGGCGAGGGGTGCCTTCCCGAGCGCCGACCGATCGAGGTTCGTGAGCCGCATCAGCTCGTCGCCGTACGGATCGGTCGTTGCCGCTCCGGCCCGGCTCGGGACGGCGACCAGCGTGGCGAGGATGGCGATGGCCGCGACCGCGAGAGCGACGAGGCGCCACGAACTCGAAGAGTGTCGCGGGCCGGGGGCAACGGGGGGAGAAGGGCGGTCGACGGCCATCGCCGCGATCGTGCAGCTCCCGAGTCGGCGGGCCAATCGCCCGTGCGTTCAGGGGACGTGAACGAAGGGCCTGTGCGGGCGGGCACCGGCCGCGGAGCACTCGCTGACGCGTAGACCGTCGAGCATCGCCCAGGCGACACGCGTCCGTCTCATGGGCCCTCGACGGATCGCGTTCAGGCCGACCGGCCGGCACGCTCCGCGTCACCGCAGGGCGTACCATCTCGCGGTGTTGACAGGGCGGGGTGTGCGGGGGTCGCTCCGGCTCATCGGCTGCCCGAATGCAGCCTGCATCGTCATGGGGCGTCACGAAGGATGATCGGCGGCCGCCGGCCGCTCCGCGGACGCAAGGTCGCCGACCGCCGCGTCCGCGTCGAGCGACCCCATTCGCCCTACTTTCACTACACCGGGCCGGGCCAGCTGAGGGCCCGCGAGGCCGCCTCGCGACCACGCTCCGCAACCGGGCGTGCGCTCGCGCGTGGCCGGGCCCTCCTGTTCGGACGCCCGCTCTCCAACGAGGAGGAGGCCGGGGAGCGGCTGCCGAAGAGGAAGGCTCTGGCGATCTTCAGCTCCGACCCCATCAGCTCGTCGGCCTACGCCACCGAGGAGATCCTGCGGGTCCTCGTCCTCGCCGGCACCGGGGCGCTGCTGCTGAGCCTCCCGATCGCCGCGGCGATCGCGCTCCTCCTGGCCGTCGTCTCGACCAGCTACCGCCAGATCGGACACGCGTATCCGTCCGGCGGCGGCGCGTACGCGGTCGCCCGGGCCAACCTGGGTCGGCTCCCGTCGCTGGTGGCAGCCGGAGCGCTGCTCGTCGACTACATCATGACCGTCGCGGTCTCCACGGCGTCGGCGGCCGACCAGATCACGTCGGCAGTGCCGGAGCTGTTCCCGGAGCGCGTCCTCATCGGCGTGCTGGCCATCCTCGTGATCACCGTGGGCAACCTGCGAGGGCTACGGGAGTCCGGCAACATCTTCGCCATCCCGACGTACCTCTTCGTCGGGTCGGCGCTGCTCATGATTGCGATCGGGACGTTCCGCATCGTGTTCGGGGGAGAGGGCGCTCCCCCGCCGACACCCCTGCCGGGCGCCCCCGACCCGCTGCAGGCCGTCGGGCTGCTCCTCATCCTCCGCGCGTTCTCCTCGGGATCCGTGGCGCTCACCGGGACGGAGGCGATCGCCAACGGCGTGCCCGCGTTCAAGCCGCCTGAACCGGTCAATGCCGCCAAGACGCTGACGGCGGTGGCCATCCTCCTGGCCATCCTCTTCATGGGGATCACGTTCGTGGCCGACAGCTTCGGCATCGTCCCCATCGACGAGCCCACGAAGCGGACGGTGATCAGCCAGGTCGCCGCCACCGTCTTCGGTGACGGGTCGCTCCCCTTCTACCTCTTCCAGACGTTCACGGCGCTCATCCTCTTCCTCGCCGCGAACACCAGCTACAACGCCTTCCCGCGGCTTGCCGCGATCCTCGCGACCGACGGGTTCATGCCGCGCCAGCTCTCGTTCCGGGGTGAGCGCCTCGCGTTCACACTGGGCGTCATCGTCCTGTCCACGGTCGCCATCGGGCTGATCGTCTTCTTCGAGGGCGATACGCACGCCCTCATCCCGCTCTACTCGGTCGGCGTCTTCGTGGCGTTCACTCTCAGCCAGGGAGGGATGGTCCGGCACTGGCTTCGCGAGCGGAGCGCAGGCTGGACCTGGCGCATGGCGGTGAACGGCTTCGGCTGCGTGCTGACCGCGGTCGTGGCCGTGATCGTCACCGTGGCAAAGGCGCCGGAGTCGCTCCTCGTCGTGGTGATCATCCCCGTTCTCGTGGTGGTCATGCTGTTCATCAACCGGCAGTACCGGGCGTCGCGGGAGAAGCTGCAGCGTGCAGGTGGACGGCCTCCTGCCGGCCCCCCGCCGCCAGGAGCGGGTCGTGGTCCCCGTGGCGGGCATCAACCGCGCCGTCGTCCAGGCCGTGAACGTGGCGCGAACGATGGCCGACGACGTCCAGGCGGTGCTCGTGTCCGAGGACGCGGCGCGGGCGGCACGGATCCGGGAGCGCTGGCTGCGCCAGCTTCCGGACGTGCCCCTCGTCGTCGTCGAATCGCCGTACCGGGCCCTCGTCGGCCCGCTCCTCGCGTACCTGGACGTCCTCGACGCGGCGTGGCCGCCGGACAAGGAGGACCCCATCACGTTCGTCGTGATCCCGGAGTACGTGGCGGAACGCTGGTGGGAGCGGCTCCTCTACAACCAGTCGGCAAACCGCCTCCGGCGAGCGCTGCTGGGCCGGCCCCGCACGGTCGTCGTCAACGTGCCGTACCGCCGAGAAGAGGAGGAGCCGGGCGTGCGGGGTGCGCCGGAAACGCCGGGAGCACCGGGGGACGCGGCCTGACCGGTTGGGCGCGGAGGGCACGTGGCGGCGCCGGGCCGCACATCACGGGCGGTGCCGGTTCCTCGGCGTGCGGGGCGACCGCGGGCGGGCCGGCGGCGTGCGGGCCGACCCCGGGCGGGCCGGCGGCCTGCGGGCCGACCCCGGGCGGGCCGGCGGCCTGCGGATCGGACGCAGGCCCGGCATTCGGAGGATCATGAGGGCGGCCGTGGGCCAGCGCTGTCGGGCCCGTCGGGCGTGGGCGGCGCGATCGGGCCCCGGTCCACTCGGCAGGAGGCAGGCCCATGCACACCTTCGAGATTCCGGGCGGCGAGACCATCGAGCTCGCCCACCTGGTCCTCGACATCAACGGGACGCTCGCCGACCACGGCACGCTCATTGACGGCGTCGCCGACCGGCTCGGCATGTTGCGCGATGCGCTGGAGATCCATCTCCTGACCGCGGACACGTTCGGCGCCGGCCCGGGGATCGCGGATCGGCTCGGGGCCCGCCTGACGACGATCACGAGCGGTGCCGACAAGGTGGCCGCCGTTCAACGGCTGGGTCCGGAACGCGTGGCCGCGGTCGGCAACGGACGCAACGACGAGGGGATGCTCCGCGCGGCCCGCCTCGGGATCGCGGTGATCGGCCCGGAGGGGACCGCGACCCCGACGCTGCTCGCGGCGGACGTCGTCTGCCGCTCCATCACGGACGCCCTCGACCTGCTCCTCGACGAGCGGGCGCTGGCGGCGACGCTCCGCCCGTGAGCGAACCGGCCGCCGGAGGAACGCGCGAACGGGAGGGCGGTCGCCCATGACCGAGATGATCCGCACCGAGGGGCTGACGAAGTACTACGGCCGCCGGCGCGGCCTCGACGGCCTGGACCTCGACGTCCGGCCTGGGGAGGTCTACGGGTTCCTCGGGCCGAACGGCGCCGGCAAGACGACGACCATCCGGATCCTGCTTGACCTCATCCGGCCCACCAAGGGGGTCGCGATGGTCCTCGGCGAGACGCCGAGGCGCGGCGGGACGGCGCTCCGGCGCCGGGTCGGGTACCTGCCGGGCGACTTCCTCGTCGGCGGCGGGCAGACGGTGCGGGAGCTGCTGACCCACCTGGGGCACCTGCGCGGCGGAGTCCCGCCGGCGCGCATCGAATCGATGGCCGAGCGGCTGGAGCTGGAGCTCTCGGCGAGGATCGGCAGCCTCTCGCGCGGCAACCGTCAGAAGGTCGCTGTCGTGCAGGCGTTCATGCACGAGCCGGAGCTGCTCATCCTCGACGAGCCGACGACCGGCCTCGACCCGTTCATGCAGCAGCAGTTCCTCGGGATCGTCGCGGAGGCACGGGCAGCCGGGCAGACCGTCTTCATGTCGTCCCACGTGCTGAGCGAGGTCCAGCAGAGCGCCGACCGGGTGGGAATCGTCCGCGACGGGACGCTCGTGGCCGTGGAGCCGGTGGGCACGCTCCTGGGCCGGGCCGTTCGGCGGGTCGAGGTCCATTTCGACGCGCCGGTCGCCGCGGACGCCTTCTCCGGCGTCGCCGAGCTCCACGACGTCGCGGTCGACGGAACGGTCCTGAGCGGCCGCCTGGCCGGCCGTCCCGACGCGTTCGTCAAGGCGCTCGCCCGGTTCGATGTTGCGAGCCTCATCCTTGCAGAGCCGGACCTCGAGGAGCTCTTCTTCGTCTACTACCGCGGCGACGGGCCCGGCGACGGTGGCCCGGGCGCCGGGCCGCACGACGGGGAGGCCGTCCATGCTGCGTAGCGTCTTCTCGAAGACCCTCTGGGACCAGCGCCGCTCGCTGCTGGGATGGGTGATCGGGATCGCCGCCATCGGCGTGCTGTACGCGGCGTTCTACCCCACGATCAACAACCCCGCGATGATGCAGGCGCTCGACGCCTACCCCGAGGGGCTCCTCGACGCCATCGGCTTCACCGATGTCGCCTCTGCCGCGGGCTATCTCGGCTCCACGACGTTCGGGCTGCTGGGCCCCGCGCTCGTCATCGTCTTCGCCGCCGCCGTCGGCGGCTCGGCGATCGCCGGCGAGGAGGAGAGCGGGCGCCTCGACATGACCCTTGCCCATCCGGTGGCCCGCTGGAGCGTCGTCCTCCAGCGCTTCGCCGCCATCGCCGTCGCGATGCTCCTGGCGTGCGCCGCCCTGTGGCTGGCCCTCGTCGCGATCTCCGGTCCTGCCCAGCTCGGCGAGATCGGGCCCGCCGACATGCTTGCCGCGTCCTTCCAGCTCGCGCTGTTCGGGATCCTCTTCGGGGGCCTCGCCCTCGGCGTGGGTGCGGCCACCGGACGCCGCAGCCTGGTCTACGCCGTCGTGGCATTCGTCGCCGTCGCCGGCTACTTCGCGAACAACCTGGCGCCGACCGTCGATGGCCTCGAGTGGCTGGCCGAGATCTCGCCGTTCCAGTACTACCAGGGCGGCCAGCCGCTGCGCAATGGTCTCCAGCTCGCGGACTCGGCGGTGCTCGCCGTCGTGAGCCTCGTGCTCGTCGGGCTGGGCGGCCTGCGCTTCGACCGCCGCGACGTCGGCGTGTAGCGTCCCGCGCGTCGTTCCGGCGACGCCCCGGAGTACAGCTGGGCGACCCCACCCGCGGTGGGCGACGCTGCAGGAGGATTCGTCGTGGTCAAGGACGCAACCGGACGGGAAGGCCTCTCCGCGGCGGCGATCGCCAAGGAGCTCGACGCCTCAGGGTCGGCGGTCAAGAAGGCGCTGGCCGAGATGAAGGTCGCGCCCGACTTCGTCAAGGCGGGCTGCGCCTACTACTACCTCGAGCGCGTCCCGGCGGCCAAGAAGACGCTGCCGTAGGCGGGCGATCTCGACGGCGTAGACTTCGGGCGCCTTCGACTGGCGACTGGCACAAACAAGGGGGGAACCTGGCCATGGCGTTCTATCTGACGCGCTTCGGCTATACGCCGGACACCTGGGCTCGACTGACGAACAACCCGGAGGACCGCCGCGAGGCCGCACGTGCGTATATCGAGTCGGTCGGCGGAAAGCTGCACGGCTTCTGGTATGCGTTCGGCACCTACGACGGCTACTCCGTCTGGGAAGCACCCGACAACGTATCCATGGCCGCGGTCGCGATCGCGATCGGAGGCGGCGGCGCATTGTCGAGATTCGAGACGACACCGCTGCTCACGGTCGAGGAGACGCTGGAGGCCCTTGGCCGTGCGCGGAAGGTGGGGTATCGGCCACCCGGAGCCTGATCGCCGTTGGGGTCGTCAGGCCGCGGCAACCGCGCCGCGGCCTGCTTCGACGGCAGTGCCCGTCCTCCACCCCGGACGCACGTCACCCCGTCGTTCACCGCGACAGCGGGCCCGATCGGGACCGCAACGCCGGCTGCCGTTGGGGTGCCCGGCACGGACGGGATGGTAGACTTCCCACTCGCGCCGACATAGCTCAGCGGTAGAGCAGCTGTTTCGTAAACAGCAGGTCCTCGGTTCAAATCCGAGTGTCGGCTCCAGCGATCTGAACGTGAAACCGCCTCCTCGTCGGGTTTCGTCCTGTAGAAGCGCGCCGTGTAGCCAGGAATGTAGCCAGACGCCGTCAGCCGCCGAGCAGCCGCTCCATGAGCCGCTGCTTCCCTCTGCAGGTCCGCCGCGACATGCGTGTAGACGTTCATGGTCAGGCGGATGTCGCTGTGGCCGAGGGTCTCCATCACGACCCTAGGGGCTACTCCTTGGGCGAGCGTCAACGAGGCGCAGCTGTGCCGCAGATCGTGGAACGTGATCTGCGGCAAGTCGGCTGCCGCAGGATCCGATGGAGGCGCCGTGTTCACGGTGGGCCCGTCGAGGGGGGTGCCGATGGAGGTCGTGAAGACGAGGCCATTGTCGACCCACCTCGAGCCCGCCAGCAGCCGCTCCTGGATCTGGGCGCTCCGCCGAGCGCGGATGGCGACCACGATCGAAGGCGCCAGCGGGAGTGTGCGACGACTCCGCTCAGACTTCGGCTCAACAAGCTGGGCACCCGCCACGCGTGAGAGCGACTTCGCGACGCCGAAGCTGTCCGATCTCCAGGTCAACTTCGTTCCAACGAAGCCCGAGGATCTCGCCCTGGCGCATCCCGGTGGCGAGGGCCAGGAGGTAGAGCGCTTCGAGCCGCTCCCCTCGGATCGCCTCGACGAGTGAACGGGCCTCGACCGGGCTGAGCGGCCGCCGTTCCGACTGGACCGCCCGAGGGGGCTCGACCATCGCCGCAACGTTGCGGTTCACAAGGCCCCACCGGACCGCGGTGCCGATGGCCTGCCTGAGAACCGCGCGAATCATCTGGACTGTCCGAGGCGACCGTCCGAGGAGGTGCATTCAGCATCGTCTGCACATCCTGGGCGGTGAGCTTCGACAGCCGGAGTCGGCCGATCCGAGGGACGAGGTGGACGCGGGTGACCGTCTCATACGTCCGAACTGTCTTCGGCCGCAGGTTCGGACGAACGACGTCCTCAAGCCACGCCCAAGAAACTGCTCGACCGTCTGGCGGTCCTTGTCGACCTCGATGCCGGACTCGATCGCGGCCTGAAGCTGAACGAGCTTCTCGCGCGCCTCGCGTCGGGTCCGTCCGTAGACGATCTTCCGATGGCGGCGGCCGCCCCGGTAGCCGAGTTCGACCGCGGCGACCCATCGGCCATCGGCCCGTTGGTAGATGCCTCCCTCGCCCTCCTCGGCGCCCATCAGCGCTACCGACCCCCGTGTCGCTTGGCGGCTTCGTAGCGGCGCTGCGCGTTGCGCTGGGGAACCTTCTCCTCCCGGCAGTTCGTGCAGTACGAAGCCCGCCGAGTGTCGTTCGGGCGTGACGGGACGTGGACGTTGCCACACCCTGCGCAGAACGCGAAGCCCTGCGATCCGCTGATCGCCATCAACAGCTGCACACCGATGGCCGCGAACAGGCCGCCAGTGAGCGTGACGTCGGGCCGCCCTTGCTGCGAGATCAGCCGCCTGAGCGTGACGCGAGTCATCTCGAACCAGAAGTCTGAACGCGTCCCGGATGATCTCTCGCAGGCCTACCGGATCGGCGGGGTGCTCGGCAACGCGAAGTCGGTGCTCGGCCCGCGGCAACTCAATCGCCGCGAGGTAGGGGAGAGGTCGAGCTGGTTCCGGGAGGTGAAAGCTCCTCCCACGGTCCCCGGACCGACTCCGGAAGGACGGCACCCACGGGGCGCGGTCGAGCAATCTCACGATGTCTCGAGGATCCGTAGCGAGGCCACTTCGAAGCTGGTACGCCGATGTTCGCTATCGCCCGCGCCTGCCCGGCCCAGTACTGCCACGTGGACATGGTCATCGGAAACACGAAAACACTCGTGGCTGAATCTCACGGCGCGAGGTGGTCTCGGCCAGACAGGAAGGCAGCGCGGTCTCCATCGGATGACCGGCAGCTGGTGGTTGCAGAGCTCCAGCAGGCCCCATCGCCGCGCGTACTGGAGGACTGCGCCGAGCAGGGGCACTGCGAATGCAAGGAAGTCCGCGGCATCCGGGTGCTGGGCGCACGCTGTCGCCGAATGACCCATTGGGCGTGAGAAGGTCGCCGTCGAGCTGTAGGCGAAGTCCTGGGCGGGACCAACCCTCTGCCCGCACGGCGCCATAGCCCTCCCAGCTCTCGTACGGGGCGGCCTTGCTGCGGCCAGTCCGGGTCGTCTCGTGTCGCATAGATTCATGATACGTACTCTTGAGTCATCGTGTGACGCCGCTGGCACGATCGTTCCAGCGGATGTCGTTGTGTGAGGAGGTTGACGTGGAACCGGAGCTCCTGCGAGTCGAGGAGGCGGCAGAGATTCTGCGGGGATCGGGCGGACGAAGGCGTATGAACTCGTGGCCGCCGGGGCAATCCCCACCCTGCGGATCGGTCGCGCTGTGCGCGTCCCCCGGGCAGCGTTGTTCGCCTGGATCCTGTCGCGGACGAGCGAGTCGTCACCCGATGTCGTTGCGGCTTCCGACGTCCTGCGCAACCGGCGGGCCCGCCGGTGACACCCGAAACGCTGACTCGCTGACATTTCGCGGTCGGCTGGCCCGCCGCGGCGCACCCACCTTGGAGGACGCCGGGACGCGGCTGCGATGATCAAGACGACGCCACTCCCCGAGTTCCTCGCCGGGCCGTCATCCGACCATCGGGAGCTGGTCGATGGCGTCGTTCCCGCGGAAGGACTCACCATCCTCGCCGGCGAACCCAAGAGCGGCAAGACGCTGTTCGCCTCGCAGCTGGCGCTCACCGTCGCGTCGGCGGACGGTGCCTTCCTCTACCGATCGACAGTGCACGGCCCCGTGGTCTTCGTCGAGCAGCAGGGTACAGCAGCCCTCGGATCTGCGGAATCGACTCGAGCACCAGGCGCGGCGATCGGCGAGATCCCATCCAGGCTATACCTCGCCCTGCACGAGCGCGTCCGACTCGATGAAGACCTCGCCGGACTCCAAGATGCTCGTCGAGACGTTGCTGCCCGTGCTGCTGATCCATCCTCGATCCGCTGAGCTTCATGCAGCGCGACAGAACGAGAACCTGTCGTCCGCGATGGCTCCGCTGATGCAGGATCTCGTGAGCCTGGCCCATGAGGCCCGTTGCGGCGATCTCGTGCTCGTAGATCACGTGCCGAGACCGACAAGCGGATCGGCCGTCCATGAGCATCGGACATCGGATCCGCGGATCTTCGGTCTTCCCGGGCGCGACCGACGCCAATCTCGTGGTCTCGCGCAGGGGCGCAGACTTGTACCTCGCCGGAGAGTTCCGAGACGCGGAGAGGCTCGGCCTGCACCTCCGGTTCGACGTGGAAACGCTGCTCCTCCGACCATCGGATGGTCCTACCCAGAAGATTGATGCAGCCGCCCTGCAGAGATTCGTCGATGAGCGGGGAATTGTGACAGTCACCGATGCCGCGTCCCACTTCGGCTGCGTACGCAGACCGCGCGCGCGGCACTGAATGCGGCGGTCGCAGCAGGATCCTTGCATGTCGTGCCCGGGCCTCGAGGTCAGCGCCGATACTCTTCCCCCTAGCAGAGGCGGACTTGTCAGTGACTGGTCAGCTGCGTCGGACCGACCAGTCAGCAGGCAACCCCTATAGGGGTGCAGCTGGATTACTCGATCCGCCGCCTCGTGTCGGCAGAGCCGGCTCGGATCGGGCCCTCGACAAGTCGGCGTTTCCCCACCTCGGTCAGCGCCGAATCAAGCCTCTGCCTCCCTTGCGGTCGGCCGCTCAGCCTCCCAGGCCTTGCCCCACTTGTTACCGTCGAGGACGGCCTCGGGGAACAGCTTGTCGCCCTCCTCGTTGAAGTGGTCCAAGGACCGGCCCATCGACCGACCCCGTCGTATGCATGTCCAGGGCGAAGTCGGGGATCTCCGTCGTCGTCCTTCGCCATGCGCTGCTCGATCGTGGCGCACGCGTCGACCATCTCTCGGCTCTTGGCGGCCTTGGCGAGGTACCAGACGGCATGGAGTAGCGCGTCCCCGTTCCACTTCACCCGTTCCTTGCTCGTCGCGTTGGCCCGATCGTGCTTGTAGATCTCCTGCTCATCCCCCACAGGGCGTTGACGAGCACTGCCGCGTAGTCGTCGGCAATCCCGATGTCCTCCGTTGACGATTACCATCAGCCGGCGCCAGCAGTACGCCCCGAGGCCCCACTCGTTCTGTTCCACCGCGCACCACATCGCCTCGTCGACCTGCGAGCCCTCGATCGCCTTCCGGAGCGCCGACGCCACTTCGTCGAGCGGGTATCCGTGGATCGTCTCCAAGCGGTAGTACGCGCTCATCGCCCACCTCCAGTCTCGACTGCCGACGTGTCGCATCGGCCGAGCATCCGGTGCCCGTCGCGGCTCATCGACCGCAGACGCTCGCGCTTGCCGGGGCTGTCGAACGTCACCCCTCGCTCCCGAAGGCTGACGTAGGTCGACCCTGCGATCACGATGTGGTCGAGCACTGGGATGTCGAGTAGGCGCCCCGCGGCGATGGCCTGGGCGGTCAGATGCAGGTCGTCGGGACTCGGGGTTGCATCGCCCGACGGATGGTTGTGGACAAGGATCACGCCGCCCGCGTGCGCCGGACCGCCTCGCTGAACAGCTCGCCCACCCGCACGAGCACCGTCGACACGTTGCCGAAGATAGTGCGGCTGCTGGGCGATCACGCCGCACTTCACGTCGAGCAGTACAACGTGGAGCTCCTCGCGCTCGAGCGTGCCGAGCTGGAAGCAGCAGCCGCGTTAGCGACGTCGGCGGCTCGATGTCGAAGTGCCACCGGGCGCCGACCGTCGAGAGCTCGAGACGTCCGCCACAGTGCGGGCACGACGCGGTCGAGGCCGAGCCGTCCCGCACGAGTCGGACGAGCTCGGCGGGGCCACGACGGATCCTCCGTCGATTTCCGCCCTCCGGCGGCGGTAGGATCCGATCGGGGTAGGTTGGCATCATCGGTGCCTCCTCTCCATGTGAGAGAGCGGCCGTTACCGCGGTCGCTCTCTCGTGTTTCTTGGTCCGGCCGCGAGCGCTTCTGCGATCCGGCCGCCGTGCTCGTCCCGCCCGCCACCGGAGCAGCGCGCGTCCCCTCGAGTCCAAGGGTCCGTGCCACGGCCTCCCAGCCTCGGTCCTCCTCGTCCTCCAGCCGCCGGAGGTAGGTCGCGGTGGTGGCGATCGAGCGGTGCCCGAGGAGGGCGGAGACGTCCTCGATGCTCGCCCCAGCGTCCCTCCGCAGCTTGGCGGCCGAATGCCGCAGGGCGTGGCACGAGACCCCGATCGAGCCCCGCTGCCGCAGCGTGGCGCACGACGTGAGCGCCGAACGTGCAGTCCGACAGTGGGAAGGCCTCGCCGCTGCCGGGATCGGAGACCGCGGGCTTCGGCCGCGGTGACGATCGCCTCCCAGGCGGGCGAAGGGAGTTCGCGCCGACGCATCGCGCCGCCCTTCGTGCGGACCTCGTACAGGACCCGGTCGCCCTCGTCGAGCGTGTCAGCCGCAAGCTGACGAGCTCGCTGCGACGGAGCCCGGTGAGGAGGGCGGTGACGATGAGGGCGCGGTCGAGGAGCCCCGCGGGCGTGTCCGGGATGACCGCGAGGAGCCGAGCGATCTCGGTCACAGTGAGGCCACGCGGCTCGCCGAGGCGGACGGTCGGGCGCCTGACGGCGGCGCAGGATCCTCACCGACGACGCGCATCCGTACCGCGAACTCATACAACCCACCGACGGCCGCGAGCCTGGTCAGGACCGTCGAAGGGGCGGGCTTGCGGCCATATTGAGTGAGCGCATACGCGAAGCGATGCACATCGAGCGGCGTTGCCGACCGAGGGTCAGGAACCGTGCGCATGAAGCGACGGATGGTCCGCGTGTACGTCTCCACGGTCCGCCGGCTCCCCGTCCGCGCCGCCCGCTCCTCGAGGAACGCCGCGACCACGGGACTCCAGATCGACTCGTCAGGACCGGTGGCTCCAAGTCCCGCGGAAGGAGGAAGCCGATCAGGAACCTAACCCCGCATGACTAGGTCGGGACGATCCGTGACGCCTGGGCGCTTCTCGAGCAGCTCGAGGCACGTGACCTTCGCGTGCGACAGCTGGACGGCGTCCCGATACTGCCGAGCTGCCTGCGTTCGCCGTCGGCCTTGATGCGCTCGGGCGGCGACACATGCTCGTGCCCGTCAGCCCTGAGCGGACTGTGGTCGAGGATCGGAGAAGCTCAGGCGTCCAGATCACTAGGCATGTGCTCGTCGACGCGGGCGAGTCGCGGACCTTCGTCGACGTGATCTGCGCGAAGGCACACCTGAACGAGCTGTTCGATGTCGTCGTGGACGAGATGATCGTCGAGGATCCTGCCATGCCTGCGACCCCGGATCTGGCCTGTCGCCGCGTGTTGGAACGATGGCGCGAACTCGATTGAGCAGGAGCTCGGCGCCGGCGCAGGACCCGAACGGCTCGGGGGCCTGTTCGCCGAGCTCTGGCATCTCCGCGAGCTCGCGCGCATTGCGCCAGCTCGAGCTCTGGGGTCTGGGTGGGTCCACAGGGACCCAGACACGACTTCATGGGTGCCGGTGCGTCCCTTGAGGTCAAGGCATCCCTCAGCCGACACGGACGCTTCCCGGAGATCCACTCCGTCGAGCAGCTCGAGCCTCCCACCGGCGCCGTCCTGTACCTCGCGATGATGAAGCTCGAGCGAGTCGCGGCCGGCGGACTGAACGTGGGTCAGCTGGCAGATGGATAAGATCGGATCTCGGCGTCGATCGCAGCGACCTAGTGACTCGGATGAAGGAGGCTGGGTTCCAGCCCGCCGACCTGAGCGTCGATCATCCGAGCCGGTTCTCGGTTGTCGAGAGCCTCATCTACCTTGTCGATCCTGACTTCCCCGCCATCACTCCGGCGAGCTTCGTCAGTGGTCAGATGCCTGCCGGAGTGCTCCGCCTTCGGTACCTCAGGGTCGCGGAAGTCGGTTCCCGATGGAGTGGCTGGAGTTCGGTAGTGCCGGGTGGTCGCCCGACGGGGCTGGCTGGTACCTCGAGCTGGTCTCCGGACGAGCCTGAAGCGCCGGCGCTCCGGGCCGTGCGGCTCTACCTGAACGAAGGCCACGCGATCGTGCGAGCGGCCGTGACGGCCAACCCACCCGAACCCCACCAACAGGTGATACGCGACGCCATCGAGTTCGATGTGGCGCGAAGCCTGATTCTCGGGGCCCTACGGGCGGATCCGGAGGCCTGGGATCAGGCGGCCGGCGAGCCCGGTTCGATCGCGTCTGTGGTCAACCGGCTACTGCGCGTTGTGTTCCCAACCGAGACGCTTGAGGGTCTGCGCAACCGCTACAGCACGACGCCGCAACGACTCGAGGTGAAGATCCAGGATGGCCTGCGACTCTTCCGGGACCTGCCCGTGCCATGAAGCTGTTCCCGAGGCTTCCCGTCACCGTCGCCCATGAGATGGCCGTGGAATTGGCGCTGGCCCCGATCCCGGACCTTGTGGCGTCCAGCGCGCTCGACCATCCGGCGATCCTCGACCTGCCGGTGGGCGGGGCGCGTGCGCGTGAGGTCGAGGTGGCCCAGCTTCGTGATGCAGCTGAGAGAGAGCCGCCGCAACGTTGAGTCGCTACCCATTCACCGCGACAGAGGGTGACCGGGTCGCGTTCGACGCGCAGGCAGCTCGGATCCTGACGAGACTGATGGACATCTCTGCGAACGAGGCGGCGGATCCGCGCCTGTGGGCGTTCCTCTCCTGTGTCGTTGTCCCCGACCTCGTTCGGTGGCGGTTCCCCGGTGGCGCGTCCGGCACGTCCGAGGAGAGGTTCGTCGGCAAGTCGCGCGGCCTTCGCAACACGCTCGGTCGGCTCTGGTGGCGGTCCCACCTTCTTCGCACGCCTCGACGGCGGTGAGGACCCGATCGGGCGACTCGGAGAGGACGAGCTAGTTCAGATCACCGAGCGCACGAGCATCGCCGGCAGTCCGCGCCTCGCCACGCAACTGGCCGACTCCTTCCTTGAAGCGGTCGATCGCTATCCCCGGGTCTCACGCTCGATCCTGATGCGCGACGCGATGAAGCGGATCCGGCGGCTCGCTGCCTTCACGGAGTTCGACGTGCTCGAGGACGACGAGCTGTTCGACCTGGTCGACGATGTCTTCGAGATGTCGGCGCGGACGGCCGAGGATGCGCTGCGCAGGGCGACTCACTGAGCAGCACTCGACGAGGTAAGAGCCGGGCTGGCGGACGCACCAGTGACACGCACAGCCAGTGCCTGCTGTGATCGACCGACGGATTGGAGTGGCCTTGATGTCGAACGTTCCGTGCGGAGGGGCGTGAGTGTCGTCCGGTCTCGTGGCGACTGGGACTGACGAGGGAGTTGAAGCTTGACAGCGCCCAGCGCCGAGGTTCGCTACCTCGGCGTCGATCTCGCCTGGTCGGCGACCGCTCGCTCCGGGTGTCTGCGTGCTGGACGCGGATGGCCGAGTCCTCGCGGATGCCGCGCTTGCCCCGGAGGAGCTCGGCGACTGGGTTCTCCGGTGGCGCGGGGGCCGCAGCGTGCTCGCCATCGACGGTCCGCTCGTGGTCCCGTTCGACTCCAGGGCACTCCGGCCGGCTGGAGATTCGAGCTCCACCGCCGGTATGGCGCTCGTCATGCTGGGCCGTTCCCGGGCGGCGCGATGTCCACGGCGATGCGGGGTCGGGATCGATCACCCGCGGCGGCACTGATCGACGTGGTTGGCGGATACGGCGTGGATCCGCTGGAGGTCAGCTCGCCCCATCGGGCGATCGAGGTCTTCCCCGCCCCGACGTGGATCGAGGTCTTCGGCCTGTCGGAGCGCATCCGATACAAGCACGGGCGACTCGAGCAGCGGGTCGTGGCGCTGGGGGAAGCTCGACGTCCTGCTCGCAACGCTGACCAGCGCCGATCCGCCGCTCGGGCCTGTCTTGGCTGGGGAGCTCCGGGTCCGTCAGGCATCGGCCCGCACGGGGCGCGACTGGAAGGCCGTCGAGGACATCCTCGATGCTCGGCTCTGTGCGTATGTTGCCCTGCTGTGGGGGTCGCACGCCCGACTCGGACTGGATCGTGACGGGCGACGGGACATGGCAGGACGGCTACGTGATCGTCGCCGTCGATCCGCGCTTCAACCGCAGCGGATGCCGCGTTGCCGGAACCGAGGCTCCCGCGATGAGTGTTGGGCGGGACCGGCCGCGCCCTCATCGCTGGCGCAGCCTACATAGGAGGCTCTGACGATGTCGACGCTGACGGCACTCGAGCGGTCGATGCTCGGTCGGATCGCTACGTACACCGGCAACACGGACCAGCCGTGGCGCGCGGGGGTCAATGTCCGGCATGACACGCCCGGCTGATTGTCTCCAGCGTCGATCACGGGGGCTCAGTCGAGGGGTCGTCCGAGCTCCTCGAACGCAGCCCTGACCGCGGCCACGAAGGCCCGCTCGGGCTTGCGCATCGGGTGCTTCGCCACGACCCAGGCGACTCGGTCGCGCTCCGCGACGCCTTCGACGAGTCCGCTCGTGGGTGCACGGCAAGGCCAAGACCAGCGCGGAACGGTTCGATCCAGCCGCCGGTCATCGCGAGCACCCGGCGCGGGGCGAGCTCCTCCAGCTCGCGCAAGAGGATCTCTGTCGCGACGGCGCGCTGGGCACGCTGGAGATCGGCGCCAGGGTTCAGCCGGCCGCCGGCGACACCTTGTACAGGTTCGTCCATCCGAGCCGCCCGGGCCAGCCGTCGGCAGGGCCGCCGGGGGCGAGTCCGGCGAGAGCACGCGCCAGAACGCGGACTTTCGCGTGTTGTATCCGCGCGAGGCGCCCCACAGGTCGGTCACCCAGGCCATCCGGTCGCCCGCCACGGGTTCTGCATCGCGGCGCAGCACATCGACCGCGAGCCGGCGCTGTGCCGGGTCACCGAGCTGCCGCGCGGTCCAGTCCTCGACCCAACCGTTGACCGAACGACCGATGACGAGCAGCTCTCCGTCGTAGGCTGCGCCTCGAAGGGGCCAGAACGGGACCAGCGGGACATCGGGGTCGGTGGCAGCTGCGACGCCGGCGAGCAGCCGCTCGAACATTGCCTCGTAGGTCGTCGAGAGCCCGATACTCATGCTCCGCCCTCTTGGCGATCGCCGCTACAAGGCATGGTTGCGGCTACAGGACCATCGGCCGTCGCGCCAGTAGCGACCCGGGTTCTGGCACGGCTTGCCGGCCTTGGTCAGGAACTGGCAGGGCCCCTGACTGGCCGGGGGCCGCTGGTACGCGACGACCTCCTCGAGAACACCAGAGCCCCTGGGTGCCGATGGCGCGACGGCGGGGCGCAACGGGCGGAGTCTGGCAATCGCGCCACGGGCCAGATCGCGGACGTCGTCGCTCAGGTCCGCGGCTCGCCGCAGGGCGTCGACCGCCGCGTCGGGATGAGTGCGACCGATCGCCTCGAGGACGACCACAGCCGACGCCGGGTGGCGTCCGTCGGCGATGCGCTCGATGAGCGGACCGATGGCCGGAATGCCGAAGGCAGCGATCGGATCCCGCAGGTCGATCCGTTCAAGGTTCCCCGCGGCGTCCCACGCCCCCAGCAGCCGTTCGAGCTCCGGATCCGCGGAAGCGACCGCAGCCGGGTGCGCGCGCACCCGTCGCCGCGTCGTCCCTCGCTCCTGCGCAACCCGCCCGCCATGCCCCCGGATGACGAGAGCGAAGCTCCCCCGGAGCTGCGGCGGGCGGCAGAACCGCCTGGATCCAGGCGACCTGGTTCTCCTGGAGTGGCTCCCGCCCCTTGCACTCGACGAAGATCGGGTGGGCGCCTTCCAGAGCGGCCACGTCAGGCGAGCCGACACCACTGCTTGGGATCTGCAGCGTCCGACCGGGGGTCAATGCCTCGAGCTCATGGCGGATCCGATTTCGCGGCCGCTGAAACTCAGCCCACGTCGATGCCCCGCAGGTCGCCAGCCAGCCCGCATCGGCGTAGCCGGCGGCGCGGAGCCGCTTCACGACCTCGACCTCGGCACAGCTCATCGACCCGTCGTCAGCCGCCACGAGGCCGGACCCCTTCCGGCAGTCGCGCGGGAGACTGTGCGGTCGCGGACCGGGATACGGCGCGAAGTCGATCTTGCAGACCCACGTCTCGAACGTCGAGCCGTCCTTGACGTCGACCGCGCACCAGGCGCACCGGGCAGGGTCGAGCGCCTCGAGCCACGACGGTGCGACGGGTGCCATGCACTGACCTCCTGCCTGAGAAGCGACGACGTTGTGCCGCCGCAAGGCCGCCGTCATCGGTCACGAGATGCGCTCGAGCGGGACCAGACCCGATTGTCTCGGGCCCCGAGGCGTTCCGCTACGGGTTCGTTGAATCGCGGAGCTTCTCGCCGACGTGCCCGACGATGATCCGGCGATGCTCTTGGTCGATGCTCAGGTAGATCCGACAGAGGTTCGCCTTGTTGCCGACGACGAAATGGGGGCCGAGGAGGACCTCGGCGCCGTCCCCGTCTCGCCGCCGGTAGTCGCTCGGGTAGTCGTGAACGGCCTGCTCGGACACGCCCCCCTTGAACTCGCACGGGAGCCGCCGGAGGGCTACCCACGGGTCGACCCGACCTAGCTTCCAGTCCGTCGCGACCTTCCCGATCCCCTCGAGGATGCGTGCCGCCTTCCGGTTGTTGCCGCGGCCAGACCGGCGCGCTGACTCCCAGGCGTCCTTGAGGACGACGAGGTCGGGATGGCGAGCCGCAGCCGCGCCGAGCGCATCAGCCAGGTCTGTGACGTGGACAACGTCTGGGACCGCGGTTGGCTGTTCCGGCTCTGGCGTGATCCCGGCAGCCTCGACGAGATCCCGAGCCTCCGAGGAGAGCGATGGAAGAAGCTCTCGGAGGAGCTGCTCGATCGCCTCGGCCTCCTCCGGTGCTGCGTGGAGCCGCCACTGGCGGGGCAGCTCGACCGCGATGAGAGCGGCGTCGTCGAGGTAGGCGGGCTCACTCGTGACCCGTGTGACGGCCAGGGCGATCTCGCCGTCAAGGGCGAGCTTCGACTTCCCGTCGAGCCGACCCTTCACGTCGCTGCGGACGGCCAAGATGGCGGCCGGGTCGCGGTTCCGCTCGGCCAGCCGAACGAGGCCCCGCGCTGCGTCGAGAGGCCGGCCGTGACGCAGGGCGACGCTGCGGAGACGGTCCTCCATCCAGGACCGATCACTCACGGGCCGCTGATCGAGCAGCGTCAGGAGTTGCTCTGCGGCTTTCGCGGGGGAAGCTTCAGTCCAGATGTCGATGAGGCGTTGCACCTGGGCGTCCTTCAGGCCCGGGCGGCCGAGCTGCAGGCCGAGGAGCTCCTCGACTTGGGCGGGGGCCAGGGTTCCCACGACGTGCGCCGCAAGGTCGAGCGCGCGGTCGATCGGGAGCCGAGCGGCGCAGCCACCGAGGAACGTGAACTCCTCCGGCTGCGACCAGGTCACCGCATCAAGGACGTCCGCTGCGGGCACGACGCCGGATCGAAGTGAGACGCGCGCAAGGACCGACAGCCCGTCGCGAGGCAGCTGATCGGCGAGCGGGCCGAGTGTTTCGAGCGCCTCCTGATCATGTCCGAGTTCGGCCAGCAGCATTCCGCGTCGAAGAAGGAGACGAGGGTCCTCGCCGGCGGCCGCGATCATGGCGTCGACCGAGCGCAGGCCGCTCTCCGCCTTGAGCGAGCCGGCATTCGCGAGTTCGTCAGCCAGATGGACGACGAGCTCGGTCACGCTGGGCGCGACGCCCGGATCGGCGCTGGCCCGCAGTGCTTGGGCCCGCGCCTCGCTGAGTTCTCGCTCCAAGCCGCGCTGGCCGGCGGCCGAGGCCGCCAGCGCAGCCTCCGTCTCCAGTCGTCGCGCCCGGAGCTCGTCGTTCTCGCGGACGAGGGCTTCCCATGCGGTCCGGACGTCCGCCAGCTGCGTGTCGAGGTCGACTTCGTGCTGCTTGCTCTGCTCGAGGAGGGACTCGAGATCTCCAGCGCGTGCCGTGGCTGCCTCCGTCTGGGCCTGCGCCCCGACGATCACCCGCTCCAACTCGGCGCGGAGCTCGAGCTCGCGCTTCACGCGCAGCTCCTCCTGTTCCCGGGCGGCCTCGGCCCGGCTCTTGCGGCGGTCTCGGCTGCCTCGACCCGCTCGGAGAGAGCCGCGATCTTGGCCCGGGCGGTGGCCAGTTCCCGCGTGAGGTCCTCCTGAGCACCCTTGCTGGCTGGTGCCGGGCGGGGACCGGCGCAGGCGCCGTTGGGGGCTTGGCCGGTGGGGGCTTCGGCGCCGGCTTCGGCGCTGGCTTCGGCGCCTGTTGTTGGAGCAGGCGTTCCACCATCGCCTTGATCGACTCGGTGTCGACGGCCGAGGTCGACGGCTTCGTCGATCTGGTCGGGGTTGGTGCAGGGCGCGGCTCGGAGCGGAGCGAGGCCGGCAGCGCAGGGGGGCGGCACAGGCCGCAGCGTTGCCACCGACCGCCCTCGGGGCCGCGGTTCGTGCGGAGCCAGACTGCTGCGGCATTGAGGTCGGCGAAGTCGCGACGGTTGCCACGGCCGATCCGAGCAACCGTCCGGCAGGAGGCGAGATGGAGTCGGCTCGGTGGTGTGTCAGGCCCGTACTGCGCCTGGTCGTTCAGCACGTACCGGACCGGCGGCGCGGCCTGGGGAACCGGCATGTACGCCGCGCGCGAGAGGCGCGACGGACGGCAGATGCTACAGGCGCTCCACCCAACCCCTTCGCGGCCCCTGTTCGTCGCAAGCCACTTCTTGGCATCGTCGAGCGCGGGCGCGAACAGCTTGTAGTCGGCCTCGGCCTCGCGCAGCGTCCGGCAGTCGATCTCGTGGAGCGTCGCGGGCCGATCCTGCCGGGGATCGTCGGCCAGTGCTTGTTGATGACGAAGCCGGCACCGGACTTCTGTAGAGCTCGGAGTTGGCGGGTGGAGGTCAGATCTTGGACCGACACCGAATGCTCCGGTACCGAGACGGCGAGATGACACAACGACGGGCTGTCAAGGGGAGGATACGTGAATCCACTCCGGCAGAAATCCCCCCTCGCACGGCCAATGGCGACTGGTCTGGCGTGGCCGTCTACTGGCAGCCGCCGAACCGTCGACAGTCCTGGCGGAGGTGGTCCATGATCTGGCCGGGTTGACTCGCCAGCGCGGCCACGACGCTCGGATCCGCGAGCAGCTCGCTCATCGCGAACTCATCGGCCGCGATCTCGTACGCCGCGCGGGCCCGGTCATCGCGGGCACGGTCATCGGCCTCGACCGCCTCACGCTGATCGGGATCCGTCACATGCCCGAGCCGCCAGTGAGCGGCCTCGTGGAGAATGGTCGCCTCGAGCCCCGCGTGTCCCAGCGATCGTCGCACTCGCACGAACGGGTGGCTGGGCCCGCTGAACTCCGCGGACGGGATCGTGATCGGGTCATACCCCTCCGCGAGATCGTCGAGCACGAGCGTCGCCGCATCGTCGGCTGTCGCGGCCCGGGGCAGGTGCAGCAGTTGCGCCTCGAGCCGGTACTCTTCCATGACCTCACGATAGGGCGCGGGCCGTCGCGATAAGAGTGAATATCGTGATGGGGCGAGGGCGATCGAGCGACCGATGGCCGGAGTTGTGTCATTCACGTGGGAACCAGGCCCGAGCCCGCTCGCGCCGGCCCTCGCCGAGGCAGTCTGGGGTGCGGTCCGCAACGCGAATCGGATCGTCGACCGCGGGCTCGCGACCCGGATGAGCGGTACTTGTCCCTGCTTCACAGGCGCGCCTTCAGGAGGCACGAGTCCCTCGGAATTGGCGACCAGCCGCGA
The DNA here is from genome assembly GCA_963698595.1 of uncultured Chloroflexia bacterium. Classification (GTDB taxonomy): domain Bacteria; phylum Chloroflexota; class Limnocylindria; order Limnocylindrales; family CSP1-4; genus CTSoil-043. The sequence continues at coordinate 93,118 of CAVORL010000005.1, read as the reverse complement.
CAGGGCAACCGAGGTAGGAGACACGCGACTCGTGTCGCCCGTCAACCCGCCCCTGCAAGCTCCTCTAGCTGGCGCGTGAGACCCACGAGATCGTCGTAGATCGTCGCTCGCCGCGTCCGGGCCGGGAAGTCAGGGTTGGCCTCATCGAGCCACTCCTGGAAGCCATCCTCATGCCCGATCAGGTTGGTCCACCGCTCCCAGAGCTCGAGCTCGTGCCACTCCTCGTGCGCACCAACAACGAAGAGGCTGCTCGCGATCGGTGCGCGCGTAAAGTACGTCGAGAGGCGGCACTTCAGGGCCTGCATCCCGGGCAGACTGACACTCGCCAGCCGCCTGCCGAGCTCGAGGTTGCTGGTCGAGCACAGTCCAATGCGCGCGAGGTTGGCGGCCGCTGGCTGGGCTGGGTCTCCCATCGTCAACCCCGGCAGCGGAAGGATCGCGAGGTGGCCGGACCAAGGTTCGCGCCATCCAGGGGCCAGCGACTCAAGCCGTTTTACGGGTGCGACGTGGACGAGGTCGTTCAGCTGACCGGCATCCTTCCTCATGCCACATGAGCTCGAGACCACGATTGCGGTCTCCTGCGTGGCACTGGCTCCAGCTTGGCCGTTGCGCACGCCAGTGCGAACCGCGACGGGCACGGCTTGGAAGACATCGCCCTGACCGAGCGGGCGATGGAGCCGCGCTTCAGGCGGTCCGGGATGGCCGATGAAGAAGTCGTTGGGAAGCCAGCTCACCGGTCACGCCCCGCCATCCTCACTCCACTCGCCCCATGTCCAAGTCTCGTCGTCCCCAGCGCCCTCGGCGACCATGTCGTGTTCGCGACGGACTTCGGAGACCACATGCGCAAGGTCATCGGGCTGCGCGCCGGCCGCGATGTTCTCGACCACTTGTCGGACGTCAGCGAGGCGCCCGGAGCACAGGAGCTCGAATGGTGTGGCATCAACACCCGGGATCGCCTGGTGGAGCCATACGCTCGCGTCGATCCCCGTCTCCTCCATTCGACGAGCGAGCTCGAGCAGCACCCCTAGCCGATAGACGTTCTCGGGACGAACGTTGGCATCCGGTCGAATTCCGCCATCAATTCACGGTCTCCCGGGTAAGCCCTCCGGGAAAGGCAGCGGCGACCTGGCTGTCGGTCAGGCCCGTGCGGAGCTGGATCTCCTCGATCTGGGAGGCGACTGCAGTTCGGGTCCGAGTGGGCTGGCGACTGACGACGCCGCCCACCTCACCAAGCCACGACTCCCAAGTCGGTGGATCCAGAACGAGGACGAGTCCGTCGACACCCGCCAACGCCGTGGCGACCGATGTGCCGTTCGAGATCGGATCGAACGGCCGGATGTCATACCTGTCGATCATTGAGCGCAACTGGGCTACCACGCTGTGGTCATCATCCGCATCCTGCTGGTAGATGAAGAGGTCGTCCTCTGGCGGGACCAAGGGGCGATACCCCCTAGTCCGTGCGACGGCGCTACTCGCCAGCATGGCGGAAGGTCTCCGTCGCCTTGTTCGTCATGGACCAGCGGAACAGCCTATAGACGGCGTCGTGTGACTCATCGAAGCGAGCCATCACCTCTGTGAGATCCCCGGGCGGCAGCGGCCGCGTGTGGATCGAGTCCACGTCGAGCAGATAGCCCATCGCGTTCGTCGGGCCGGCACGTGCGATGCCGTGGCGCAAGACGAGCCTGCCATCTCCCAGCTTGTAGACCAGCTCACTGACAGCCTGCTCGAGATCCGTCCCTAGCTGCTCGGTGGTGAGGCCGCCGAGCAGCACCGGGTTCACCCATTCCGCCCACTCCGCCGGCGTCCGGTCGCCTTCGAGGTGGTCGACGTAGCGCAGTCCTTGCTGGGTGATCCGGGATGGATGGAGATACTCAACTGCAGCCGGCCATATCTCGCGGAAGAGCGCGCTGAACTCGCTGTAGCTGCTGTATCGACCACCAGCAACGGCCTCGAGCGTGAATGCGGTCTGCGTCAACAACGCACTCCACGTCGGTGGGTCGTTCGTGAACCGATACGCCTTGTTGCTGGACGTCTTGGCGTCTCCGTCCGGAGACAACGCGATCTGAATCTGCTGCTCGATCCCGAAACCGGGCAGCGCCTCGCGGATTGCGTCCTGGAAGTCAGCAATCTCATCGACGCCCTTCTGGAGACGCAGGATCGGAGGGAACTGGAGTTGGCCGAGCATGGCCCGCAGGGAGGATTCGCCAGCCGTTCATGCGTGACGGCAGGCAGCGCCGGCAACCTCATAGATCACATTCTGCGTCACATCTTCCCAGCTGGCAAGCGGTCCGCTGCTGCGTCCCGGTGCCCGCAGACAATCCGGCCGAGAGCGACACCGTTGTAGGTGATCCGCGCCAGCGGCGCCACCGGGGTCGAGATGTAGCCAAGAATGTAGCCGAGGCCCCGATGACGGGTGGTGCCCAGCGGAAGCGGGCGGACGCGCGTCCCCGGTACTGAGCACGAAGCGGGGTAGCCCGACACCTGGCGGACCCCTCCTTCCCGGTTTCGTAAACAGCAGGTCCTCGGTTCAAATCCGAGTGTCGGCTCCAGCGATCTGAACGTGAAACCCGGTCGAGAGGCCGGGTTTCCTGCTGTATGGGTTCGCCTCGGCGGCCGAGGGGTCGGCTCGGACGCGGCCTCTGACGCGCCACCTGGGCGGGCAGCCCGCCGATCCCCCTCGACCCCACCTGTCCGAGCCCGCAAGTGCCCAGGACTCTTGACGCGGGACACGTCACGGTCCGGGGCCTCGTCGTTGTGCCCGGATCCATGCGCGGGAGCACAACACTCTTGACAGTGGCGCGTGCTGCTGTCACCATACGGCCATGCCACCCGAAAGCGAGTACAGCCTCCAGGATCTCTCCGATCTCGCCGGCGTCACGCCGCGGACGATCCGCTATTACATCGCGCAGGGCCTGCTTCCGTCGCCCGGCAAGGCCGGCCCAGGCGCCACCTATACGGACGGCCATCTCAATCGCCTCCGCCTGATCAAGCGGCTCCAGCGCGAGCACCTCCCGCTCGCCGAGATCCGTGCCCGCCTCGTGGTGCTCGACGACGCGACCGTGGCGGCCCTGGTCGAAGCCCCGGCCAGCGAACCGCCGGCCGGTTCCGCCATCGACTACATCCGGGCCGTCCTCGAGGGCGACCGCTCGTCCGAGGAGATGCCCGGGAGCCACCCAGCCAACATGGCTCTCTCGAGCAGCCCGCCCGCTCCGCCGGCGAGCCCGCCGCTCAGCAGGAACGCAGTCGGCCTGCGGGTACCCGCGTACCGGCTGGCCGAGCCCAGCCAGGCCTACGCCGAGCTTCCTGCCCCAACCCCGGCTCCCGACCGCTCGCAGTGGGACCGCATCCTCCTCGCCCCGGACGTCGAGCTCCACGTCCGCCGACCCCTCGGCCGTCGCCAGCACAAGCGGGTCGAGCGCCTGATCCAGATCGCCCGAGAGCTCCTCGAGGAGGACCAGCCATGACCTTCAACGTCCGACCCGACCGCCACCTCATCCGACCGACCTACCGGAGCAACCGCTTCGTCCTCGTCGAGGTCACGGCACCCACCGCGCGAACGGAGCGGGTGCGGCCTCCGGTCAACCTCGCCTTCATCCTCGACCGGTCCGGCTCCATGAGCGGCGACAAGATCCGCCTCGCGAAGCAGGCCATCGAGGAGGCCATCGCCCGCCTCCACGACGACGACCGTTTCTCGATCGTCACCTACGACGACCGGGTCGACGTGGTCGTGCCCGGCACGCTCGCCGGCCCCGGGGCGCGCCGGAGCGCGCTCGACCGGCTCCGCGAGGTCGACGCCCGCGGCTCCACGAACCTCGGCGAGGGCTGGCTGCGGGGAGCCCAGCAGGTCGCTGAAGCGCTCGCCGACGAGGGAGTCAACCGCTGCCTCCTCCTCACCGACGGCCTCGCGAACGTGGGGATCACCGACCGCGACGAGCTCGCCCGGCATGCGGGCGAGCTGCGCGCCCGCGGGGTCGCGACGACGACGTTCGGGGTCGGTGAGGACTTCGACGAGGTGCTCCTCCAGGCGATGGCCGCGGCCGGCGGCGGCCACTTCTACTTCATCGCCACCGCCGCCTCCATCCGCGACCACATCACGAGCGAGGTCGGCGAGACCCTCGAGATCGTCGCCCGCGGCGTGACCCTCGAGATCGTCGCCGCCGAGGGCATCCGGGTCGAGTCGCTCAGCCCCTACCCGGTCAGCAACGGGCGCGGGCGGACGGAGGTCACGCTGGGCGACCTCACGTCGGACGAGCGGGTCGAGGTCGTCCTGCGGCTGAACCTCCCGTACGGCGAGCTGGGCCGGTCGACGGGGGCTGCCTTCACCCTCTCCAGTCGCGACGCGGTCGTCCGAGGCGAGGCGAAGGTCGGCTGGGAGTACGCGGACGATCGATCGAACGACCACCAGGAGCGCGACCGCGTGGTCGACCGGGCCGTCGCCCGGATCTTCGCCGCCCGCGCCCGCCAGGAGGCCGTCGGGCTGAACCGGCATGGCGACTACAACGGCGCCCGGCACATCGTGGAGGCGACTGCCCGCCGGATCCGCGGCTACGCCGGGCGGGACCCCGAGCTGCGCGCCATCCTCGGCGAGCTCGAGGGCGAGCTGCAGATGTTCGCGGCGCCGATGATGGAGATGGACCGCAAGCACGCGTACGCGAGCAGCTCGTACCGGATGAGCTCGCGCATGGCCGACGGCAAGGCCATCAAGGATCCGACCCGCGGGAGTCACTGACCCTGGAGGGCGGTCGTGATCGGTGACGCTGCCGTCACGGACGCGGGCGAGGTGGGTCTCGTGCTCGGCGTCGAACAGGCGAGCGCGAACGCAGTAGCAGCTGCCGTCGACCGGGTACCCGTGGCGCCGTGCCGCGCCGGCGATGCCGGTCGAGATGTCACAGCCGGGCCCAAGGATGGGGACGGAACCCGCCCTGTCGCGCGGGCCGGAATCGCGAAGAACGGGAGCGACAGGCGCACGAGACGCCTCGCCACGCAGGAGGTGGAATGACCGACGACGAGCCGGGCTACGCAGGCCACGACACGGAGCGCTTCACCTTCGGCGAGGTCGCCCCCGGCCTCTACCAGGGCGACTTCCCCGACGGGGACGTCGACTGGGACCGGTTCGACGACGTCATCACCATGTCCAGCGCCGCGCCGAGCCCCCTCCTGCGGCCGGACGGCCTCTGGCTGCACGTCCCGATCTGGGACGGCGAGATGGAGGAGCCCGACCTCGTGCGCGAGACGGCGCGGACCGTCGCCGACCGCCTCGGGGCCGGCCGCCGCGTGCTCGTCCATTGCTGGGCGGGCCTCAACCGGTCGGGGGTCGTCGCGGCACGGGCGCTGATGTTCGGGGGCGTGCCGGTCGACCAGGCGATCGCCGCGGTGCGGGCGGCTCGCGGCGCGGACGCTCTCTTCAACGCCCACTTCGTGACGTGGTTGTACGAGGAAGCCGGCGAGGCAGTCCGGCCCTCCGAGTGGCCGACGGGCTGAGCCTCGACCCCCGACCCGAAACCCGACCCCGCGGCCACAGCCGAACCCCCCGCCATCGACCCTGCGTGACGCGCGGCGTGCCACCAGAGCTGTCACAGGCACGGCGGAGGATTGCACCGTGACGACCACCGAGCTGCCCCCGCACCCCGCCGATCTCCCGGCTGCCCCGCCCGAGCGCTCGCCTGCCCTGTCCATGGCCGACGCGCCGCTGCCGGCGTACGAGAGCCATTCGTCGATCTCCGTCTACCGCGGCTGCCCGCTGCGCTACGGGTTCCGCTACGTCGAGCGGCGGCCGGGCGAGGTCAGCCCGGGGCAGTTCGCCTTCGGGAACGCCGTCCACACGGCGTTCGAGGCCTTCGGCCGGGCGCGGATCCAGGCCCGGGCCGACGGGGGACCCGAGCCGGGCCGGGAGGTGCTCCAGGACGCCTTCGACCGGAAGATCGGCTCGGTCGGGCTGGCATCCCGCGAGCTCGGCGAGGCCCGCCGGCGCGCCGTTCCGGTGCTCGACGGATTCCTCGATCTCGAGGCTTCCGCCGACACGGTGCCGGTGGGCGTGGAGCTCGGCTTCGGCGTGGACGTGGCACTGCTGCCCGGGATGGTTGACGGGGCCGGGACCATCCGTTTCGTCGGCTACGTGGACCGGGTCGACCGCGCCACGGACGGCTCGACCGTCATCCTCGACTACAAGACGGGACGGCCGCGCTCGCAGGGCGACGTCGATGCCGACCCGCAGCTCACGGCGTATGCCTTCGGCTGCGCCCGCGGCGGCCTGCGTGACCCGGCGTCCGGCGAGGCGCTCCCGCCCGCGTCCCGGCTGGGCCTCTACTTCGCGGAGGCGGGCGAGCTCGCCTGGACGACCCGGACCCACGAGCAGCTCGCCGCGTTCGAGGCGGGGCTCCTCGAGACCGTCAGCCGGATCCACGCCCGGGCCTTCGATGCCCGCCCCGCCGGCTGGCGCTGTCGCTGGTGCGAGTTCCGGGGCACGTGCCCGGAGGCGAGCCCGGGCCCGTGAGGAACCCTCCGGCGACGCGCACCGAGCCGCCGCCGGATGGGACGATGGGAGACCGAGAGATGGATGACTTCCTCGACGACATGGAGGACCTCCTCGATCCCTCCACGCCTAGCGGGGTGCTCTTCGTCGCCGCCTCCGGCCTTCTCGATGACGACGAGGACGCCGACGGCGACCGCTGCACGTGCTGGTGCGGCTGCCGCCGGCGCGCCCCCCGGGGCGAGGACGAGTGCACCCTCTGCCGCGAGGACGTCCACAAGGACGACCGGTAAGGCGCGCATGAGCGCCGGGTGAGCCGGCTGGCGGACGATGCACCAGCAGAGCGCAGGTCGAGAGACGTAACAGGTGCATCTCCGCATCGTGATGCTATGATGTCCGACATGGTGAAGGTCCGGACCACGCTCACCGTGGACGAAGAGGTCCTGCGCGCCGTCAAGGTGCGTGCCGCTCGTGCCGGGAAGGGCGACAGCGAGGTCATCGAGGAGGCGCTCCGGCGCGACCTCGGCCTCGACCTCCTCGAGCGCCTGTGGGACCGCAACGACCTGGCCGAGGACGAGGCCCTCGCACTCGCCGTCGAAGCGCAGCACACCACGCGCCGCTGACGGCGCCCGGTCGATGCGCGCCGTACTCGACGTCAACGTCCTTGTCTCCGCCCTGCTCTCGCGCTCCGGGGCGCCGGGGCGCCTCATCGTCGCCTGGCAGCAGGGCGCCTTCGAGCTGGTCGTCTCGCCGCTTCTTCTTGCCGAGCTGGAGCGGGCGCTCGCCTACCCGAAGCTGCGCGACAGGGTCCGGCCGGCCGAGGCCACGGAGCTCATCGGCTGGCTGTCCCGCTCGGCGACACAGGTCGGCGATCCCGACGCCCCGCCTCCTGCTCCCTCGGCCGATCCGGGCGACGACTACCTGCTGGCGCTCGCGGCGGCAGCCGGGGCACGGCTCGTGTCGGGCGACCGGCACCTCCTGGATCTCGCTCTCGGCCTCCCGATCGAGACGCCGGCGGCATTCCTCGTGCGGGTCGAACGCGGAACGACGTAGACGCTCCGGGGGCGTGGCCGTCTGCCACACTCCCCGCATGACCCACGGCGAAGACGCCGAACGGCTCGTCGAGCAGCGGCTCCGGCAGGCGCTCCCGCCCGAGTACCGCCTCTACCCGAACGTGGCGTGGACCGGGCCGATGCGCGACCGCGGCCCGGCCGAGGACGGCGAAGCCGATATCGTCATCGCCCACCCCGAGCACGGGCTGCTCGTCCTCGAGGTGAAGGCCGGCGAGCCGAGCCGGGACGGGCAGGGCCGCTGGTGGATCGGGCCGATCGCGCTCGACCGCTCGCCGTTCGAGCAGGCGATGCGGAACCAGAAGCAGCTCGTCCGGAAGCTCGTCTCGCTGCCCGGCTGGCCGTCCGAGCGCGGCAGCGACCACCGACCCGAGCCGCTCGCCGGCCACGGAGTCGCCTTCCCCGGGGTCGATCTCGCGAGCCTGCCGCGGGGGCACGTCCTCCTGGGCCCCGACGCCCCGCCCGAGATCGTCCTCGACGCGACGGCGCTCGAGACGCCGGAGGGGATCCGGGGCTGGGTCGCTTGTGCGTATGCCTACTACCTCGGCGACGGGGTCCGCGGCTGGCCGCTCGACGAGGCCGGGATGCGGCTCGTCGACGAGCTCCTCGCCCCGACCGTCGCGCTGCGCCGCCTGGTGCGCGGCCGGATCGCCGACGACCGCGAGGAGCTCCTCCTCGCGACCCGCGAGCAGCGGCTCGTGCTCGACCGGGCCCGCGCGATGCGCCGCGTGGAGGTGGTCGGGCCGGCCGGCTCGGGCAAGTCGATGCTCGCGGCCGAGAAAGCCCGCCGGCTCGCCCGCGAGGGCTACCGGACGCTCCTCGTCTGCTTCAACCAGCGCCTTGCCACCACGCTGCTGCGCGAGCTGGGTAGCACGGATGCGCCGGGCGGGCTCGAGGTGACGACCTTCCACCGGCTGTGCGAGCGACTCGGGACGGCCGCGGGCGTGCTGCCGGCGCGACCGACACCGGTCCCGCAGGGATGGTGGGACGAGACCCTCCCGACCGCCCTCGAGCGCGCGATCGACACCCTGCCCGCCGAGCGGTTCCACGCGGTCGTCGTGGACGAGGGCCAGGACTTCGCGCGGGACTGGCTCGAGATCCTCGACTTCCTCCTCGTCCAACCCGGCGACGACGTCCTGTGGGTCTTCCACGACCCGGGCCAGGCGCTCTACCGCAACGACGCCGTCGGCGAGCTCGGCCTCGCACGGCTCGAGATGCACGAGAACTGGCGCAACCCCGGGTCGGTCGCGGAGCTGGCGGGCCGCTTCTACCGTGGCGGGCAGGAGGTCGCGGCATTCCGCGAGGAGGGCCTGCGGCACCGCGTGATCGAGGCGGAGCCCGGGCACGCCGCCCTCGAGGCGCTGCGAAAGGAGCTCCACGGGCTCACCGAGGTGGAGCAGGTGCCGCCCTGGGAGATCGTCGTCCTCTCCGGCCGTTCGGCGCCCGACAGCGAGGCGTGGCGGACGCGGCGCTTCGGCAACGTCGTCCTGGGCAACGCGGCCATCAACGACGACGGCTCGTCACGGCAGCTGCCGCACGAGGAGGTGCCCGAGGAACCGGACGACTGCGTGGTCTTCGAGACGATCCGCCGCTTCAAGGGCCTCGAGCGGCAGGTCGTCGTCCTCGTCGAGCTGCCCGAGACCGGCGTCCGCCTCGACGAGCTCCTCTACGTCGGCCTGACCAGGGCCACGACGCAGCTCGTCGTGATCGCGCCGCCGGGGCTCGCGGGTCGCCTGCGCTGACGGACGGGCCAGGCTTCACGCGGCTGCGGTGAAGCGGTCGCTCACTTCAGCCGCACACGGCCGGTCTCCCTCGTCGACGTGCTCGACCACGCAATCGCCGAGGCGGGGGTCGACGACGTCGCAGATGGTATCGCCCGGCTGGGGACGCTCGAGAGCGCCCACCAGGAGACGCCAGTCGAGCCAGGGGATGAAGGCGGTGACGGCCGGCGAGAAACCCGGCCACACGGCCGGGTTTCTGCCTCGCGGCCCGCGCCGGAATGGCTGCCGGCCGACCTCGGGGGGACCTGCTAGCTGCCAAACGCCTGATCGAACGCCGCATGCAGCTCGGGGGTGTCGGGGCCGCTGAGGCCGCAGCCATTCGCGACGTTGCCCGTGGCGCTGACCAGGTACAGGCCACCCACCTCGAAGGCGATCCCATCGAGGGCGGCTCTGTCGGCCGATGGTGCCTCCAGCTGCACGGTCGCAGCCGTGCCGCCCACGTACCACTGATCGACCCGGAGCTCGACGGAGCCGTTGGAGATCCCGGTCACGGTGCCACCGAAGGCGATCGTTGCCTGACCCAGGACCGCGACGTCGAATATCGGGCATGAACCGGCCGCGTCGCCCGCCGGAAGCGCCAGGCTGATGGCGGCGGGCGGAGCCGACACTGCCGGGGCCCCGGGTCGAACCACGCCGGTCATTGCCACGACGGCCACGACGGCCACGAGCCCGGCGGCGGCGAACGCCGACCTCGTCGACCACGTCCACCGGCGACGGGCTTGCTTCTCCGGCTCGGCCGGTTGATGGATCGGGGTTGCCATGATGCGCTCCAGCAGCTTGCGGGCCCGAGGGCCCGAGTCGGCGATGGTCCGCACGGCTGGGGGCATCGGATCGAGGTCATGGAGACGGTCGCGCAGCGGATCGTTCACGGATGCTCCCCTTCGGTGCTCACCGACGTTGTGTCCGGATCAGGGGTCGGCCTTTCGGGTCGGGCCGGACGTGCGTGAGCGAGGGGGTGTTGCTCGATCAGCGCCGCGAGGCGCTTCCGGGCTCGATGAAGCCGGATGCTCACCGCATTGGGGCTGACCTCGAGGACCACGGCGATCTCGCGGGGCTCCAGCTCTTCCCACGCCCACAGCCGGATCACTTCACGGTCCTCACCGGACAAGCGCGTCAAGGCCCAGGACAGCGGCTCGGCGTCGGGTGCCGCACGCCCGGCGACGTCCGGGCGGGTCCTGTCGAACAGGTCGCGGACGCGTTCCAGCAGGGCGAGCTGTCGACGGGCGGCGCGCCGATGGTTGGCGAGGCAGCGCCGGGCAACCGCATAGCACCATGGGAGGGTCGCGGCGGCCGGCACGTCGTCAAGGCGTCGCCACAGGACGAGCAGGGTGTCGTTGAGCACGTCGGCTGCGTCGTCGGATGTCGCCCGGCGGCGCAGGTATCGCTCCAGGGGATCGAGCACGCCGGCGGCGATCTCCTCGAAGCGAAGGTGGCGGTCACGGGACGAGGGATCGCGCACATCCATGCTCGTATTGTGTCCGGCTGCGGGCGGATCCTTTCCGACGGCCGTGTTGCGGTTCGCGAGGCAGAGGTCGAAGCTGGCAGGAACCATCCGCGGCTCGTTCTTCGTGATCAAGGGCGAGTACTGACCTCGGCCTGGGCGACGGCCGGCAGCGCCACGCGCGCACGATCCGGCTCCGAGGCTGCCATGACGCTGCCGCCCAGCTCGGCCACGCCTGGCCGCCAGCACCGGTTCCTGAACAGCATGTCCTCGGTCCGAATCCGCGTGTCGGCTCCAGCGATCTGAACGTGAAGCCCGAACCTCTGGCCAGGTTGCATCCTTCCAGGAACCGGCGTGCCGAAGGTCCAGCGCCGTCGACCATCGGCGAGGCAGCGCGCAGCCACACGCGTGTGGGTGCCGACGCGATCCACTGACGGGCGGCCCGCGAAGAGGAACGTGAGAGTCCTGCGTTCCGCCTCGAGGTCAGCATGTTCGAAACCGACGATTCCCCTCCCGCAGCGGATCGATATCGCCCATCCGCGCCCGACGCACCCCTGCGCGTGGTCGCGCTGGTCGGGAGCTCGCGAGCCGGCTCGCTCAATCGGGCGCTCCTCGAGGCTGCCCGTGAGCTGGCCCCCGCATCGATGACCATCGAGGCCGTCGAGATCGGCGACCTGCCCTTCTACGACGGGGACCTGGAGGCGCAGGGCGACCCGCTCACCGTTGGTCGCCTGAAGTCGGAGATCGCCGCTGCTGACGCGATCCTCGTGGTGACCCCGGAGTACAACTTCTCGCTGCCGGCCGTGTTGAAGAACGCCATCGACTGGGCGTCCCGGCGGCGCCCGGCGTCTCCGCTCGCGGGCAAGCCGGTGCTCCTGATGGGCGCCGGCCCTGGTCGCACGGGCGCCCGCAACGCGCTTGCCCATCTCGCCGACGTTCTCGCCCACGTCCGGATGGAGCCGTTCGACAGGCGCCTCGAGGTGCCTCACGCAGGTGGTCTCGTCGACACCGACGGCCGTCTCTCCGATCCGGCCCTGCGTGCCGAGATCGGGAGCCTCGTAGCAGAGTTCGGGGAGTCCGTCCGGCCCGCAGGCTCGGTGGTCGCGGCCGCCTGATCCGCGCGCCGCTACGCGCGCTCGGGCGAGGGTTCCAGCGGTCCAGCCCACGGGGATCCGGATCGGTTCGCGGAGGATCCGCAGCGACTCCGGCGGCCAGACGGTCCCCTCGTCCACGGGCCGTGCCCTCGAAGCTCTCCGCGACCACCATCGGCCAGGACCGGCCGCCGAGCTCCTGGGCGAAACCCTGCGGATGCTCGCGGGTGGCGCGCTGCATGATTCGTCGCTCACCGGTCCCGGAGCCGACTACAGTCGCCGGAGCCAGTGTCTCACCGGGAGATCTCCCGCCCATGGCACAGCGCGACATCGCCCTGCTGTTCGTCACCCGGTCCGTCCGGATGTTCGGGTACGGGCTCCTCGCGGTCGTGGTGGTCCTCTACCTGGACGCGGTCGGCTTCTCCGGCGCCGAGATCGGACTGCTGCTGGCCCTCACGCTGCTCGGGGACGCCGCGATCTCGCTGTGGCTGACGACCCACGCGGATCGCCTGGGACGGCGGCGCGTCCTCGTCGTGGGCGCCGTCCTGCTCCTGGCGGGCGGCTTCGCCTTCGCGGCCACGCCGGTGTTCGCGGTACTTCTCGTTGCCGCGACGATCGGAGTGATCAGCCCGAGCGGCAACGAGGTCGGGCCGTTCCTGGCGGTCGAGCAGGCGTCGCTCTCCCAGCTCATCGATCCGGCCCGGCGGACGCACGTCTTCGCCCGCTACCAGCTCGTCGGCTCCCTGGCGACCGCGATCGGCGCGCTGGCCGCCGGGGCGGTGGTGCAGCTTGCCGCTGGTCGCGCTGTCGAGGCGGCCGACGCCTACCGCGCCGTGATCGTCGGCTATGCCCTCGTCGGCGTCGTCCTGGCCCTGCTGTTCGCGCGCCTCTCGCCGGCCGTCGAGGTCCCGGTCGCGGCGGTTGTCGACACGACGATCCGCACCCGGCTCGGGCTCCACCGCTCCCAGGGCATCGTCCTGCGCCTGTCGGCTCTCTTCGCGCTCGACGCCTTCGCCGGCGGGTTCGTGATGCAGAGCTTCATCGCCTTCTGGTTCAGCCAGCGCTTCGGGGTGGACCCCGCCGTGCTCGGCGCGATCGTGTTCGGCGCCAACATCATGGCGGCCATCTCGGCCCTGGCCGCCGGGCCGCTCGCGGCGCGCTTCGGCCTCGTCCGGACGATGGTCTTCACGCACCTGCCCTCGAACGTGCTGCTCATCCTGGTCCCGCTGATGCCGACGCTGCCGTTGGCCGCGCTGGTGCTGCTGGCCCGGTTCAGCATCAGCCAGATGGACGTTCCGACCCGCCAGTCCTACACGATGGCGATCGTGGCCCCGGACGAGCGGTCGGCTGCGGCGGGGGTGACGGGCATCGCGCGCAGCCTTGGCGTCGCGGCGTCACCGCTCATCGCGGCGCCGCTCCTCCTTGGGTCGGCCTTCATGGGGGCGCCGTTCGTGATCGCCGGGTCGCTCAAGATCGTCTACGACCTGCTGCTCTATCGCCGGTTCCAGGCCCTCCGCCCGCCCGAGGAGCACTCGCAGGCTGGACGCCGGCGCGGATGAGCCGCACCACGCCCGGGGAGCTCGATGATGCGCCTCGCGCCGAAGCCGCCGCGCCGGCGGTCGGGTCCGTCGCACGGAGCCGTTGACCGCTCCGGGGCGGCTCGATAGCATCCACGGAACAATCAAAGATCGACGTATCAAGAGTGGCGGAGGGACCGGCCCGACGATGCCACGACAACCTGCCGGCGCGAGGCCGGCAAGGTGCCACGTCCGGGCAGGCACGGCCTGCAAGATACGGGAGCATCGGGCGAAGCCCTTCCCGTCCCGGGGGCATGTCCACCAGCCGGTCCGGCCGCTGACTCGCAGAGAGGACGGCTCCCGATGACGATGGCTCGCGGCGCACACCTGGTCGGCGGCCTCGCCGAACCCACGGCAGCCGAGGCGATGACGACGGCCGCCCGCGTGCTCGGACGCCATGTCCGGCGGCTCACGGACGGGGAGACGGGCGAGCGTGCCCAGTGGATCTGGTGGCAGATCGACAAGCTCGTCGCCGTCCCTGGCATCTCGATGGGTCAGCCCCACGTCAACCCCGACACCGGCAACCCCGACTACTCCGTCTTCCCGGGGCTCGTCGTCGAGGAGGGCGTGACGATCCCCCCGCGCGGGCTGGGCTACGCCGACGCGGCGGCCGCCTCGTACGCCACCTTCACCCGGCTCCGCGACGAGGGAGTCGTGCCCGCCGGCGTCCGCTTCCAGGTCAGCATCCCGACGCCGTACGCGGTCGTCGTGAGCTGGTCCTCGGGGTCCTCGCAGGCGCGCCTGTGGCAGCCGGTCAAGGACGCCCTTCTCCGCGAGGTCGAGGAGATCCAGCGGGAGATCCCGCCTGACGACCTCGCGATCCAGTGGGACGTGGCGGTCGAGATCGGGGCGCTGGAAGGCGTCTTCGCGACCGTTCCGGAGCTGGCGGGATTCGAGCGAATCGTGGAGGAGCTCAGGGCCTGTGCCGCCGCCGTGCGGCCGCCGGCCCAGCGCGGGTTCCACTTCTGCTACGGCGACTACAAGCATCGCCACTTCGTGGCGCCGACGGACCTCGGCCTCATCGTCCGGCTGGCCAACGCCCTGGCTGCCTCGACGACGCTCGACTTCGTGCACATGCCGGTGGACCGGGAGAACGGCACGACCGAGGCGTACTTCGCCCCACTGCGCAGCCTCGACGTCGGGGAGGCGGAGCTGTCGCTCGGAGTGATCGACTACGAGAACGACGCGGCGCGGATCGACGAGCTCGTCGGGCTCGCCTCGTCGGCCGGCCGCCCGTTCTCCGTCTCGACGGAGTGCGGGATGTCGCGGCTGGGAGAGCGCGGCGAGTCCGTGACCCTGGAGGACCTCCTCCGGCAGCACGCCCGCGTCGCCGATCCGGTGCGCTGAGAGGGTCGCGGCTCCCGGCACCGCAGGCGGTCTGCCGGGGTCCACTCGCACCCGGACGCCGGATGCAGGCCTCCTCGGGTGTCGGGGCCATCACAGGACGACCGCGTCACGGAGGCGTCACGGGGCCTGCGCTACCGTGAGGCCATGCACGGGTTCGCCTCGCTGACTCGCCGCCTGCCGTGGGCGCCGGCCTTCGCCGGCCTGCTAGCGGCCGGCGCCGCGATCGCGGCCTCCGAGCTCGTCGCCGGCCTGGTCCCCGGCGTTCCGTCGCTCGTGACCTCGGTGGGCGGCCTCGTCATCTCGCTGCAGCCCCCCGGCGCCAAGGACGTGATGGTCAGCCTGTTCGGCACGAACGACAAGCTCGTGCTGAACGTGGCAGTCGTCGGCCTGGCCCTGGCGATCGGGGCGCTGGCCGGCGTCGTCGCCGCGCGCCGCCTCGAGGCCGGTGGAGCGGTCTTCGTCGCGTTCGGCATCGTCGCCGCCGTCGCGGCCGCCAGAGACCCCCTCGCCTCGCCGGCGATCGGCATCGGCGTGGCCGTTCTCGCCGTGGGGGCCGGACTCCTCACCCTCCGGACGCTCCTGCGCCTCGCGCCGGGCGCCCCGCGGCGTTCGCCGACGACACTCGCCGACCCTGACGCGGCGTGGACGCGGCGGCGCTTCCTCATCGCGAGCGCCGGCACGCTGGGCGGGGTGATCGTGGCCGGCGGCGCCGGCCGGGCCCTCGTCGAGTCCCGCAACGTGGAGGGCGTCGTGAGCACGTCGAAGCTGCCCGCGCCCCTCGTGCCGGTCCCGCCGCTGGCGGCCGACCAGGCCCTCGACGTGCCCGGCCTCACCCCGCTGGTGGTCCCCAACGACCGCTTCTACCGGATCGACACGGCCCTCCTCGTGCCCCAGGTCAACGTGGCGTCCTGGGAGCTGAGGGTCACCGGGATGGTCGACCGTCCCCTCGCGTTCACCTACGACGAGCTGCTGGAGATGCCCCTCTACGAGCAGTACGTGACGATCGCCTGCGTGAGCAACGGCGTTGGGGGGAGCCTCGTGGGCAACGCCCTGTGGACGGGAGTGCGCCTGAAGGACGTCCTGGAGGCGGCCGGCGTCCAAGGCGGCGCGACCCAGGTCGTGGGGCGCTCCGTCGATGGCTTCACCGCCGGCTTCCCCACCGCGTGGGCGATCGGCACGGGAGCGGGAGCCCCTCATCGCGGTCGGCATGAACCGGGAGCCCCTCCCGGCCGGCCACGGCTTCCCGGCGCGGCTCATCGTGCCCGGGCTGTACGGCTACGTCTCGGCGACGAAGTGGCTCTCCGAGATCGAGCTGACGACCCGCGAGGCCGTGAACGGGTACTGGGTGCCCCTTGGGTGGGCGAAGGACGCGCCGATCCTCAGCCAGTCGCGGATCGACGTCCCTGAGGCCGGCGCACGGCTGGCGGCGGGCCCGGTCGGCATCGCGGGGGTGGCGTGGGCGCCCGACCGGGGCGTTCAGGGGGTCGAGGTGCGAATCGACGACGACGCCTGGCAGGCGGCCACGATCAGCCGCCCGATCTCCGATGCGACGTGGGTGCAGTGGACCTTCCCGTGGTCGGCACCCCCCGGCCAGCACACGCTCGAGGTCCGCACAACCGACGGCACGGGCGAGGTCCAGACGGCCGAGAAGACGCCGGCCGCCCCCGACGGCGCGCGCGGCCACCACCGCATCTCCCTCCAGGTGACGTAGCGTCGTTCGGCGGCGCGCCCGGTCAGGCGACCCGTGCCCGCGCGGGCGCGGCGCGCCCGGTCAGGTGACCCCTCGCACGTCGAGGGCGCGGCCCCAGTGGAAGACCCGCACGGCCACGAGGACGCCGAAGGCTGCGAGCACGAGGATCGCGGCCGCCGCGATCGACCCGTCGAGGTCGCCGCCCTGGAACTCCCCATAGACGACGAGCGGCAGAGTCTGGGTTCGGCCGGCGATGTTGCCGGCGAACATGATCGTGGCACCGAACTCCCCGAGCGAGCGAGCCCAGCTCATCACGAGACCCGCGGCGAGGGAGGCTCCGGCAAGCGGCACCGTGATCTCCCGGAAGATCCGGCGCTCGGACGCGCCGTCCACCCGGGCGGCATCCTCCAGGTCGCGGTCGACCCCCGCGAGCCCCGCCCGCGCCGAGCGGACGAAGAACGGGGCGGAGACGAAGGTCTGGGCCAGGATCACGGCGATGACCGTGAACGGGATGGAGATGCCCAGGACCTCGAGGGGCTCCCCGAGCAGGCCCCGGCGTCCGAATGCGAGGAGGAGGGCGAGGCCGGCGACCGACGGCGGGAGGATGATCGGGAGGTCGACGACCGTCTCGAGAAGCCGCTTGCCGGGGAAACGGCGCCGGGCGAGCACGTACGCGAGCGGCAGCCCGAGCGTCACGGTGATCGCCAGGCTGATTGCCGTCGTGACGAGGCTCAGCCGAAGCGCGTCGAGGACGGTCGCCGATGAGGCCGCGACGGCGAGTGACCCGTCGAGCAGGGCGCGCGCCACGAGCGCGAAGATGGGCAGGCCGAGGAACAGGGCGAAGAGGCCCGCGACGACGGCGAGGGAGGCCTCGCCCCAGCCGCGGCGGAGGCCGACCGGGCCGGCAGCACGGCCCCTGGCGACGGCGTCGCCCAGCGTGTCCGCGCTCCCCCGGCTCACGGCGGGGGGAGGAAGCCGAGCCCGGCCAGGATGGCCCGGCCGGAGGTACCCGCCAGCCATGCCAGGAATGCACGCGCGGCCGCTGGGTGCGCGGACCCCTGGACCACGACGCCCAGGTACGTGGCCCTCACGTTGGCGGCATCCGGCACCGGGACTGACATGACGTTCGACGACGCGGCCGCGTCGGTCGCGTAGACGATCGCGGCGTCGGCCTCGCCGAGCTCGACCTTCGCGGCCGCGGCCCGCACGGTGTCCTCCCGGGAGACGACGTTGGCGTCGTACGCCGCGGCGAAGCCGGGGGGATAGCCGCGCTGCGCCGCGAGGTTGGCGACGAGCTGCCGGGCATACTTCGTGACGGGCACCGCGTCGCCGGCCGCCACGATCCGGACATGGGGATTGGCCAGGTCGGCCGGGGTCGCGATGCCGGCCGGATTGTCGGCCGGCACGATGACGGTCAGCTCGTTGGCGGCGAAGGCGACGGCGGACCCGTCCGCGAGGCCCCCATCGACCAGCCGCTGCGCGTTCGCGGCATCCGCCGACAGGAAGACGTCGACCGGTGCGCCCTCCTCGACCTGCGTTGCGAGCGTGGACGACGCGCCGGTCGCGAGCGTCAGCGTGGTGCCCGGATGGGCGCTTTCGTAGGCCGTCGCGGCCTGGGCGACCGCGTCCGCCAGCGATGCCGCGGCGAAGATGGTCAGGTCGGCCGGGCGCGCGGCCGGCGCGCCTGCCGGACCGGTGGCCGGCACGCCGGCGGCGCCACTCGACGAGGCGGGCTGGCCACCGGGCGGGCTGGCGCCGCTCGAGCAGGCCGCAAGGCCAAGCGCCAACGAGCCCAGCAGGGCGGCCGCGCCCACCAGGACGGCCGGGCGCGCCCTCACCCGCGTGACTCCCGCGTGGACGGGATCTCCACGATCACGTTCGTGGCCTTGACGACGCAGACGGCTTCGTCGCCGACCAGGAGGTCCAGCTCCTCCACCGCCTCGGCGGTCATGAGGCTGACGAGCCGGTGCGGACCCGCGATCACCTCCACGACGGCGGCCACGCCGTCGCGCTCGATCCGCGTGACGATGCCGGGGAACCGGTTCCGCGCCGACTGGGCCACGATCGGCCGGTCGGTGCCGACCCGACGACGCTCCTCGAGGAGGCGGGCGACCTCGTCGATCGCGACGAGGCGCTGGCCGCCCGTCGAGCGCTCCATGTGGAGCCGGCCGCCAACCTCCCAGCGCCGCAGCGTCTCGACGGAGACGCCGAGCATCTCGGCGGCTTGCCCGACGCGGAGACGGCCGGCCGGTCTTTCGCGTGTTCCCGACATACCGAGGAAGTATCCCGTCAGAACCGGTCTGTGTCTAGAGAGCCGGTCGGCGCGCACCAGCATTGACGTCACGCCGTCGCGATCGCCAACGCAGTCGGCGGGCACCGGTCGAGATCCGGGCCGGGGCGGTCAGCCGGGCTTCACCGACGGCTGACGCCTTCGCGCCGGACGGGCGCGAACCACAGGGCCCACTCCCCCTCAGGCGGTGCCGGCGGCGACGACCTGATGCTCGGTCACGACGAGGCGGATGCGGCCGCGGACGTGGGCCAGCGAGTCGGCTGCGGTGGCCTTCCCGATGTCGCTGGCGTAGGCAGCCTCGAAGTCGCCCTTCGAGTCGAACCAGAGCTCCGTCACCCCGTCGATCCCGGGCTCGGTGCCGTCGGCCGCGACGAGGTTGAAGGTCAGGCGACGCAGGCGCGGCAGGGTCGCGGCCAGCGGAGCATGGTCGCGCAGCAGCCAGGTGGCGAACTCCTCGGGGGACAGGTCCTCGCTGCGCGTCAACACGATCATGGCCTTGAACATCGGTCCTCCTAGGCTGGCTTGCGGACCCGCGCGTTGGGGCGGCCACCCGTGCTCAGGGCGAGCGCGACGACGATCTCGTCGGGGCGCGGAGCGTCGGCGAGGCTGACCTCGACCGCGTCCATGTCGTCGAACACCCACCGGTCGTCCTTGTTCCCGATGGGCACCGTGATGCTCGCGCCGGGTCCGGCGACCTTCTTCGTGCCGGGGATGATATCGGCGCCACCGCCGAGGGCGGCCCGGACCGGCGCCCCGAAGCGAGGGTGGAGCACGGCGGCGGTGTGCTCGCGGTCGCCGTCCGTCCCGACGATGGCACCCTTCCCGTAGCCCCGGACGTCGGAGGCCGACAGCCCGACCGCGCTGAGAGCGGCCAGGGCGCGCTCGACCAGCAGGCCTGCGGCAGCGCGCCCGAGCTCCTCGAGCTCGCCGAGGTCCTCCACCCGGCCCCGGCCGGCGAGCGGGTTGCGGACGGCGAGCGCCGCCGTGGCAACCGTGGTCGGCGGGTCGACGGGGGCATCCGCCTCGCGCAGCGTCTGCTGCACGCTGGCGATGACGGTGCGAAGTCCATCCATCCCGGCGCTCCCTTCTGCCTCCCACGGCGCACCGGACGCGATCGGCGCCGGGCGACACCGGGTCCCCATCGTACCGGGCCGCCCCGCACGCGCTGGGCCGGCCTTCGGCGCACACGCTCCCGCGCGGCGCGGTAGGCTCGCGCGGCAAGGACCCGATCGGGTCGGCACACGGCGGCCGGCACACGGCGGCCGGGTCGGCACACGGCGGCCGGGTCGGCACACGGCGGCCGGGTCGGCACACGGCGGCCGGGTCGGCACACGGCGGCCGGGTCGGCACGCGGCATCACCGGAGGCATGGGATGGGCGACAGGGCGGAGATCGGAGTGTTCGGGGGCTCGGGCTTCTACTCTCTCCTGCAGGACGTGCGCGAGATCAAGGTCGACACGCCGTACGGCGCGCCATCGGACAGCGTCTTCCTCGCCGACGTTGGCGGGCGCAGGGTGGCGTTCCTCCCGCGCCACGGCCGGCGCCACACGATCCCGCCCCACCGGATCAACTACCGGGCCAACGTGTGGGCCATGCGCGCGCTCGGCGTCAAGGCCGTCGTCAGCCCCTGCGCCGCCGGCTCGCTCCAGCGAGCGGTTGCGCCTGGCGACTTCGTCGTGTGCGACCAGTTCGTGGATCGCACCCGCCACCGCGAGGACACGTTCTTCGACGGCCCGATCTCGTCGCACCTCAGCTCTGCGGAGACCTACGACCCCGTGCTTCGCCAGATCGCGATCGACGTGATCCGCGAGCACCAGATCCCGGTCCACGAGCGGGGCACGGTCGTGGTCATCGAAGGGCCGCGGTTCTCCACGAAGGCCGAGTCGAAGTGGTTCTCCGATGCGGGGTGGGAGGTCATCAACATGACCCAGTTCCCGGAGGCCTTCCTCTGCCGCGAGCTGGGCATGGCGGTCGTCAACATCAGCCTCATCACCGACTACGACGCCGGCGTCCACGAGGGCACGGAGGCGGTGGACGCCCTCAGCGTCCTCGAGGTGTTCGAGCAGAACGCGGCCCGGATCCAGAAGGTCGTCCTGGACATGATCGGGCGCTTCCCGGCCGACCTCGACGAGCTGGGCGCCCGCGAGGCGCTCGCCGTCACCCGCGGCGACGGGCACGTGATCACGCCCGAGGACATCCGCCTCTTCGAAACGGGCCTCTAGGCGCGACGGGGGGCGCGACGGGGGGCGCGACGGGGGCGGGTCGGGCTCAGCGGGCCAGGCGCCGGCCGTCGAGGTCGAGGCGGAACCAGCGCTCCACGTCCGGGTCGAGGAGCTTGCCGAGGATCCGGTCGATGGTGTCGCGATAGGTGGGCCAGACGACGAGGCGCTGGGCCTCCTCCCGGTCCGACCAGCGGAAGCCGTCGTGCTCGTGTGACAGGCGCGGATCCACGTCGGGACGGACGCGGAGGGCGAAGATCGCGCCGGTGACGATCGCGTCCGGGCCCTCGTCGTAGAAGTGGGTCACCTGGTCGAGATCGTAGAACGCCTCGATCTGCGCGGGCCCGAAGCCAACCTCCTCGGACACCTCGCGGAGCGCCGCCAGCGGGACCCGCTCCCGCGGCTCCAGGCCGCCCGTGACGCACTGCCAGAGCCCGGGGAAGATCCGTTCGGGTGCGCGGCGGACGAGGAGGAACTCCGGGGAGCGCCCCGGCGGAACCCGGAAGACCCAGCACTCGACGAGGTCGGGGCGGTACGGGCTCACCGGCTGGTCACGTGGAGCGGTGCCGTGGAGCGGGCGGCGCCACGCCCCGGAGGGCGAGCGGATCGAGGGCCGTGGGCGAGGCAGGCCGGGTGGGCGGCGCGACGGACGTCATCACCCTCGATCGTACGTCTCCGGGCGCCGGGCGTCAGCCCGGACCAGGCGGACACGAAGCCGGTCCGCCGCGGCGGCGGCGCCAGCCCGGGAGGAAGAGACGACCGCCCCGGCGGCGGGCCGGGGCGGTCGAGCGGGGGGAGGGAGGTCACCCCGCGGAGGGAGGAGGAGTGGAACGGTCTCGACGTTCCATCCTGCTGTTCGCGCCGAAGCAGCGCCCGGATTGCGGGACGCGAGATTCCGCCTGCTGCATGGCGTCAGCGGGGTGACCGGCGGCGCACGCGCCTCCGGGCTGCGCCGCTCAGCCGGGAGTCGCGGGGGTCAGAGGACGGGACAGGCGCCGTGGCGCCGTGGTCCGTCGGCGCAGGGGCGCCGGGCCCCGGGGCGCAGGGGCGCCGGGCCGCCGAGGCCCCGCCGGGCCGCGCCCTACAGGCGCTCGAAGCGATCAACCGGCATGACGAACACCGTCGCGCCGCCCACCTCCACCTCGAGCGGGTAGGGCAGGAAGAACTCTCCCGGCTCGAGGATCGGCGGCATCGGGTTCACGAGCTGCGTCCTGGAGTGGCAGCTCTCACGGATGATCCCGAGCACCTCGTCGATCGAGTCCTCGTCCACGCCGAGGATCACCGTCGCGTTCGTCTGCTTCAGGAAGCCGCCCGAGCTTGGCAGCCGGGTCGCCCGGAAGTCCTGCGCGAGGAGCGCATCCACCAGCGGCCCGGCGTCCTCGGGGTTCACGATCGCGACGATGAGCTTCACGGCGAGGAGTATAGGGCCGTCGACGGACGAATCGGGGACCCTGGCCACCACGGACCGAGCCGTCGCGGTGCATCGCCGCAGACCGGCGCCACGCGATCTCTCCGGGGAGTCGGTCCGTCCGACCCCTGGCCGGCGGCGTATCATCCGCCCAGTCCCATCACCGGCCGTCCGGCCCCGATCGCGCGTGGGAGGGATCCGTGTCGCAGCCCGTTCGACCCGCCAGCCCTGGCTGGAATCCCGCCGTTGCGGCGCGCGCCGTGGCCCGGAGCGACGACCTTGACACGACGCTCGAGGCGCTGCTTCGCGATGCGGCCGGCACCGTGGGGGCGGAACGTGCCGCGCTCTTCCTCCGGGCGTCCGACGGCGGCGTCCTCCAGCTCGCCGCGAGCCACGGTCTGCCGACGCCGGCTCGACCGGAGCTCGAGGCTGAGGTGGCCGGCAACCCGCAGCATCCGATCCACGCGGTCGCGCTCGATGCCAGGACCGTGATCGGTCGGATGGATGCGCGGCCAGGCGGCTCGACGATCACGGCAGCCGACCTGCCGCTGGTGGTCTCGCGACATGGGATCGACGAGTCGCTGGGCGTCGTCTCGTTCGAATGGACGGGCGAGCGGTCGATCGACCACGACGCACGCGTGGTGGTCGAGACGGCCGCCGACCTCGCGGCGCTCGCGGTCGATCGAGCCCGCCTCGCGTCGCTCTCGGACGAGCGCGGCGACTGGATGGCCCGCGTCGCGACCGCTGATCCCCTCACCGGCCTGGCGAGCCGCCGCACGCTCGACCGCATCCTGGAGCTCGAGATCGAGCGCGCCAAGCGAATGCAGAGCGCCATCTCGATTGCCGTCTTCGACATCGACGACTTCCGCGCCCTCAACGAGCGCGAGGGGACCGATGCCGGCGATTCGGTCCTCCGCTCCGTGGCCGCGATCCTTGCCGAGCAGGTCCGGCTGGTGGACACCGTGGCAAGGATCGGTGGGGACGAGTTCGCCGTCGTGGCCCCGGGAAGCGGCGGTGTCGTCGTCGCAGACCGCATCCTGCGGGCGGTCGACACGCTCGATGCCGCGGGCGTGGTCCCGGTCTCGATCTCCGCGGGCATCGCCCGGTTCCCGGCGGATGGCACGAGCGCCGACGAGCTCCTCGGTGCGGCCCTCGGCGCCCTCGAGGCCGCCCGGGCGTCCGGGCGGGGAGCGATCGCGGAGGTACGCGCCGGCTGACGCGGGTCAGGCCCGCCTGAGCGACACCTCTCCGACGGCCACTGCGAGCACCTCCAGGGCTGCTCCCAGCACAGCCTCCTCGGGTGCCGACGCATCAACGACGACCCAGCGATCCGGCTCGGCTGCGGCGAGCGCGAGGTAGCCGGCCCGAACCCGCTCGTGATACGCGCGATCGAAGTGCGCCTCGAAGCGCGTCGTCTCGGCAGCGCTCTTGCGTGCGAGGCCGACATCGACGGAGACGTCGAAGAGGATCGTGAGGTCGGGTCGGAGCCCACCCGTCGCAAAGTGCCCGACCGGGAGCAGCTCCTCGCAGCCGAGACGGCCCCCGGAGCCCTGGTAGGCCAGCGTGGAATCGAGGTAGCGGTCCGAGATGACGAGCGCGCCGCGCTGCAGCGCGGGCCTGATCACCGTCTCGACGAGCTGCGCGCGCGCGGCCATGAACAGGAGCGCGTCCGCGCGCTGGGTCAGGTGCTGGGAGGACTCGTCACGATCCATGAGGATCGCCCGGATCCGCTCCCCCGCCGGCGTCCCGCCGGGCTCCCGGACGAGCAGCGCCTCACGCCCGGTCGCAGCAACGGCAGCCCGGAGCCGATCCGCATGGGCGGTCTTGCCGCTGCCGTCCGGCCCTTCGAGCGTGACGAAGAGTCCCGCGCGGGCGCCGTTCGTCTGGCATGTCGCCAGAGTAGCGAGAGACCGGGCGGCCCGCCCGGCGGCCGGCCCTCCGATGCCCGGGGTCGCATGACATGGCCGGTCGCCCGGCGCCCGTCGGACCGTGCGACGGGAGCGGTCAGCGTCGGCCGGACAGCCCCCAGGCGAGCGCGGAGAGGTGCGCCACGACCAGGTCCTCCAGCCGCGCCCGCAGCCAGGGTTCCCAGACGTCGATCTCCAGCGCGTGCCCGTCGCTGTAGTACGGCAGCTGCTCCTCGCGGCCGGTCGCACGGAGCGCCCCCACCACCTCGCCGAGCGTGCCGGCCGACGCGACGCCCACGTCGGCGATGACGACGGCGCCTCCCGGACGGACGACCCGCAGCAGCTCCTCGAGCGCTGCCGGCTTCTCGTCGCGGGCCAGATGCGAGATCGCGTACGTGGTCACCACGCCGTCGACCGACCCGTCGGGGAGCGGGATTGCTGCCAGGTCGCCGCCGAGCACGGTCAGCCACGGGCGGCGTCGAGCGGCCTCGGACCGCATCCCTGCCGACGGCTCCACCCCGACGACCCGGTGTCCGCGGCCCGCGAGCATCTCGAGGAGGAGCCCGGTCCCGCACCCGACGTCGAGCACGCGGCTCCCAGCTCCTCCGACCCGGCGCTCGAGCTCCTCGATCGCCCAGCCGTGGACCGCCGCCAGCGCGAAGGCCGGGTCGGAGAACGCCGTCATCTCGTACCGCGCCGCGACCTGGTCGAAGCCGGCGACCTCCTTGCGCCACGTCATCCGGCGAGCGTGCACCGGGCGACCGCGCGCTCACCAGTGCGGTTGGTCACCGCCGGACGGGCGGCGCGTCCTCCGGTGCGTGCCGCCGCGACGCCACGCTGCTACCGTCACGTCCATGCACGAGATCACCGACCGGGCGCTCGACACGGCCCGGGTCCGCGGGGCGTCGTACGCCGACGTCCGGGTCGTCCGCCGCCGCGAGGAGTCGATCGACGTCAAGAGCGGCCGTCTCGCAGGGGTCCTCTCGCACGAGACCGAGGGGTTCGGCGTGCGGGTCCTCGTCGACGGGGCCTGGGGCTTCGCCGCATCGCACCGCCTGGCGACCGCGGAGGCCGACCGGGTCGCGGCCGAGGCCGTTCGGATCGCCCGCGCCAGCGCGACCGCCATCCGGCGCCCGGTGGCCCTCGACGATCGGCCGCCCGCCCACGGACGCTACGAGACCCCGTGCCTCGAGGATCCCTTCACGATCCCGTTGGAGCAGAAGATCGGAGACCTCCTGGCGGCCGACGCCGCGCTGCGGCGGGTCGAGCGCATCGCCTTCGCCAATTCGACGTACGGCGCCCAGCGCGAGTGGAAGACCTTCGCGGCCAGCGACGGCAGCTTCACGGAGCAGGTGCTCACCCATGTCGGCGCGGCCATCGAGGCCAACGCCGTCGCCGGTGACGAGCACCAGCGGCGGAGCTACCCGGACGCCGGCGGCGCCTGGCAGGCCGCCGGCTACGAGTACATCCGGAGCCTGGACCTGGCGGGGACGGCCGAGCGCCTGGCGAACGAGGCGGTCCAGCTCCTCACGGCGCCCCAGCTTCCACCCGGGCGGCGCACGATCGTCCTCCACCCGTCGCAGCTCTACCTCCAGGTCCACGAGAGCTGCGGCCACCCGACCGAGCTGGACCGTGTCTACGGGACCGAGGCGAGCTACGCGGGCACGAGCTTCCTGACCACCGACAAGCTGGAGGCCGGCTTCCGCTACGGCTCGGAGATCGTGGACATCGTCGCCGACGCCACGGCACCCGGCGGCCTCGGCACCTTCGGCTGGGACGACGAGGGTGTCGCGGCGCAGGCCGTCCCGCTCGTCCAGGGTGGCGTCTTCGTCGGCTACCTCTCCAGCCGGGAGACGGCGCCGCGGATCGGGCGCCGCTCGGGCGGCGCGATGCGTGCCGACGGCTGGAACCGGATCCCGCTCATCCGGATGACGAACGTCAACCTGCTCCCCAGGCCGGGGATGAGCCTCGACGACATCGTCGCCGACACCGACGACGGCCTCTTCCTCGCCTCGAACCGGAGCTGGTCGATCGACGACCGGCGTCTCAACTTCCAGTTCGCCACCGAGCTTGCCTACGAGATCAAGGGGGGCAAGCTCGGCCAGCTCTACCGGAACGCCACGTACACGGGGATCACCCCCGAGTTCTGGGGGAGCTGCGACGCGATCGGCGACGAGTCGAGCTACGTGATGATGGGAACCGCGAACTGCGGCAAGGGCGAGCCCGGCCAGGTTGGCCACGTCGGGCACGGCTGCTCCGGCGCCCGGTTCCGGGACGTGCAGGTCGGGGTGATGACGTGACCCCGCCAGGCGCCGGGCGGATGGAGCCGGGGGCGGCGCTGGAGCTGGCGGAGAGCGCGCTGCGCCTGGCGGAGGCGGAGGGCGCGAGCGAGGCCGAGGTCCTGGTCGCCGCTGCAGACGAGGCACTGACCCGCTTCGCCAACTCGGAGATCCACCAGAACGTCGCCGAGACGGACCTCCGGGTCAGCCTGCGCTTCCTCCGGGGGAAACGGGTCGGCGTCGCGTCGTCGGGCCGGACCGACCCGGAGGGGATGCGCCGGCTGGCGCAGACCGCCGGGCAGATCGCGGCCGTCGCCGAGGAGCAGGACGACTGGCCGGGCCTGCCGCCTTCCGGGCCGATCGATCCGGTCACGGGTGCGTTCGCGCCGGGGACCGCGGACGCGTCCCCCGAGCTGCGGGCGGCCGGCGTGCGAGCCGTGATCGCGGCGGCAGATCGTGGCGGGGTCACCGCGTTTGGCGCGTTCTCGACCGGCGTCGAGACGGTGGCGGTCGCCACGACGGCAGGGATCCGCGCCGCCGAAGCCCGAACCAGCGCTCGCCTGCTGGCCGTCACGATGGGACCGGACGACGGCACGGGGTACGCCGAGGCCGCGGCCGTGGACGCGACCACGATCGATGCCGAGGCCATCGGCCGCGAGGCCGCCGCCAAGGCACGCCGCTCGGCCCGGCCGATCGACCTCCCGCCGGGCGACTACCCCGTCGTGCTCGAGGAGTACGCGGTGGCCGACCTGCTCGACAACCTGGGCTTCGTCGGCTTCTCCGGCCTGGCGGTGGAAGAGGAGCGCTCGTTCTTCGAGCCGGGCAGGCGGATCGGCAGCGACCTCGTCACGATCGTCGACGACGCGCGCGATCCCGCGGGGCTGCCGGCCTCGTTCGACTACGAGGGCATCCCGACGCGGCGGGTCGTGATGGTGGAGGGGGGCGTGTGCCGGGAGGTCGTCCACGATGCGGCGACCGCGGCCCGGGCCGGCGTCCCCTCAACCGGCCACGGCCTCCCGGCGCCCAACCCATGGGGCCCGTTCCCGCTCCATGCCGCCCTGGTCGCTGGATCCACGCCGCGGGGCGACCTCGTGCGCGGACTTCGGCGGGGACTCCTCGTGACGCGCTTCCACTACACGAACGTTGTGCACGGCAAGCTCGCGGTCATCACGGGCATGACGCGCGACGGCACCTTCCTGGTGGAGGACGGGGAGATCGTCGGCCCTGTCCGGAACCTGCGCTTCACGCAGTCCTACCTCGACGCGCTGGCCGCAGTGGAGGCGGTGGCGTCGGAGCGGCGACTCCTGAATGGCGAGCTCGGGGCCGTGCTCGTGCCCGCGGTGCGCATCGGCGCCTGGCGCTTCACGGGGGCGACGGCTGCCGATTGAGGCGGCCTGCCACCGGCGCTTGCCGGTCAGCGCGCGGTGTCACCTTCCCCGCGGCGACCGTCAGGCCGGCGGCTCCGCGACGCCCTGGTCGGCCAGCACACCGGCCGTCTGGGCGGCGCGCCAGGCCGCGAGCCGCACCGCCAGGCCCTCGTCGGCGAGCGCGAGGATGGCAGCTGCAAGGAGCGCGGCATTCTCCGCGTTGCCGATCGCGACCGTCGCCACGGGGATGCCGCGCGGCATCTGCACGATCGACAGCAGGGAGTCGAGGCCGCCCAGGTGCTGGGTCGGGATGGGGACGCCGATCACGGGTAGCTGCGTCTTCGCGGCAAGCATCCCCGGCAGGTGCGCGGCTCCCCCGGCCCCTGCCACGAGCACCCGGATCCCCCTCTCGGCGGCGGTCTCCGCGTAGCGGAAGAGCAGGTCGGGCGTGCGGTGCGCCGAGACGACCCGCAGCTCCGAGGGCACGCCCAGCTCGTCGAGCAGCGCCTTCGCCTTCTCGAGAACCGGGAAGTCGCTGCGGCTCCCGCCAACGATCCCGACCGCCGGGCTGGAGCTGGCGGTCATGGTCACTCCCCCTGCGTCTTGCTGTAGCCGGGCTCGCCGTCGAACGACTGCAGCCGCTCGACGTGGCTCCAGCGGAAGCCGGCGGCGGTGATCCGTCCGAGGACATCCACGAGGTCGCCGTCGACGACGTCGACGCCCTCGCGGGCCACGAACCGCAGGCACCACCAGCGCACGTGATCACCGGCCGCGACCTCGCCGGCCGGGTAGACCTTGGTTCCGCGCGAGCCGACCAGCTTCAGCCGCAGCCGATCACCGGCCAGCTCCTCCACCGCCGGCCCGATGACGGCCGCGTCGCGGTCGTCCTCGACCATCACGTCCATGCCCACGAGCCCGCGCCTGATCCCCGCGTAGCGGGCAGGCTCGTACGACCAGCGCGGCAGCGGCGCCGCGGTCGACGGCTCGCGTCGCGGGCGGCTCGGGATGGCCGGGCCACGCTGGCCCAGGTTCGCGATGACCGCGTCGGTGAACGCCGAGGTCGACGCCGCCCGGGCCGCGTCGCCACCGGTCTGGCGGGCTAGGTCCTGGGTCATCACCGCGCCCGAGGCGAGCGTCGCGAAGACGGCGCCCTCGACGGTGTCCGCCGCGTCCGGCTCGCCGATGTGGCGCAGCATCATGACCGCCGACAGGATGAGCGCCGTCGGGTTGATGACGTCCTTGCCGGCGTACTTGGGCGCCGATCCGTGGACGGCCTCGAAGATCGCGACGTCGTCTCCGAAGTTGCCCGACCCGGCGAACCCGAGCCCACCGACGAGGCCCGAAGCCATGTCGCTCAGGATGTCGCCGTTCATGTTCGTCATCACGAGGACGTCGAACTGGGCGGGGTCCTTGGCGAGCTGGTGCGCGGCGTTGTCGACGATGATGTGGTTGGCCTCGATGTCCGGGTACTCCGGCGCGACCTCCTCGAAGACCCGCTTGAACAGACCCTCCGTCAGCTTCAGGATGTTCGCCTTCGTCGCGCACGTGACGCGGGGGCGCCCCTCGCGCCGGGCGAGCTCGAAGGCGTGGCGGATGACCTTCTCCGAGCCCCTGCGGCTGACGACCTTGAGCGCCTGACCGACATCCGGCGTCTGCATGTGCTCGATGCCGGCATAGAGGTCCTCGATGTTCTCGCGAACCAGGACGAAGTCGATGCCCTCACCGGCATAGCGGGTGGGGACCCCGGGCAGCTCCTTCGCGGGGCGCACGTTGGCGTAGGTCTCGAAGAGCTTGCGCAACATCACGTTCGCGCTCTTCTCCCCGAAACCGACGGGGGTCTCGAGGGGCCCCTTGAGGACGACCCGGGTGCGCTCGATCGACTCGCGGGTCGCCTGCGGCACGCCGGTCGAATCGCCGCGCTTGAAGACCTCGGCGCCAGCGTCGGCCTCCTCCCAGTCGATCGCGATGCCGGCCGCGGCGATGATCCGCTGCGCTGAGCGGACGATCTCCGGGCCTACGCCGTCGCCGGGGATGAGCGTGATCCGGTGCGGCTGACGAGGCATCGGGAAGGATCTCCTGTGCGGCCCGGCTCGGGGAACTGCCGTGACTGAGCGGCTCTCCTGGTGATTCTGCCCTATTCGAGGATCGCCGAAGCATCACGGCAGTGCCGTCGAGGACAGGCCGCGGTCAGCGACCGAAGCCGAGGGCGTCGATGCCGATCGTGGGACGTCCGCGGGTGGCCAAATTCGTGATCACCGCCAGGTGCGAGCCCGCCGGCAGCGCGACCTTCAACAGCACCACGCGCCTGCGGGTCTTCGTCGCGGCCTTGCCCCGGTAGGTGCCGGCATCGACGACCTGCGACGACCCGTCGATCGTGACCCGCATGCGGCCGTAGGCCGGGCCCGAAGGCCCGACAAGGTACAGGGTGGTGCCGGTGAACGCGACGGTCATCCGCGCGCCGTCCCGGCTCGTGGTGGTGAGCGTGCGACGGTAGTACGCCGCGCCGGAGAGCCGGGCGGTCCCAGCCGAGAAGCTCCAGGCCCGGTCGTCGCGCGGGACGACGACCCGGATCTCCCGCCAGGCGCTCCAGTTCCCGACAGCATCCCGCGCGCGCACGGCGACCGTCCAGGATCCAGCCTTGAGCTTGAGCGCCCGGGATCGCGCGGTGGTCTTGATCGCCGTCGACCAGGCGCCGTTGGTGCCCTTGCGCATCCGGAGCTGGTAGCGCGTGATGCCGACGTTGTCGCTCGCCTTCCAGGCCACGCGGAACACACGGTCCGGGGCACGGGGCACCCACTGCGACGGCGTGAGGCTGCTCACGACGGGGGCGCTGGCGTCGACGATCACCCACGCGGAACGCCAGGGCGACCAGTTGCCGGCCGCGTCGGTCGCCCTCACGGCGATCTTCCAGGTCCCGTCCGCGAGCGTGATCGTTCGGGCCGTCGTCGGCCACGGCTGCGGGGTGGTCCACGAGCCGCTGGCAGGTCGCCAGCGCACCTGGTAGCCCGTCACACCGAGGTTGTCCTTCGCGGTCCACGCGACGCTGACGCCGGCGCGGCTCGTGGAGGGCACGGCCAGGGAGGTCATGGCCGGCACGGCATCGTCCGGCAGGAGCGACATGACCGCGGTGATGTTTCCGAGGTAGGTCAGGTGCCGCGAGCTGCCCTCGCGGGTCCCCAGCCAGTGGGCGCTCGCCGAGCTGACCGTCGTGTAGCCACCCTCGTGGTACCAGGTCAGGAGCTGCGCGTAGGCGCGCACGCTGGCGAGCCAGCTCGGGTACTTCGCGTACGTGTACCCGTTGCCGGGGGCATACGGCACCGCGCCGTAGGCGTCCTCCCAGGAGTGGTAGAGGATGTTGCCCCAGTTGAGAGTGATGACGGCGTAACCCTTCGTCCCGGAGCTGCTCTCGGCCTGGAACGTCCCCAGGGCGAAAGCGGGGTTGACTCCTGCGCCCACCAGCGTCCGGTAGATCGCGCGGCCCTCCGGCAGTGCCGGCGAGCCCACCGCCCGCAGGCGATCGACGAAGGAGTCCTCGGTCAGGGTCGGCCCGGCGAGGATCCGGTCCGCCGCGTGGGGCACGTTCGGAGGAGGCGGGCACAGTGAGCGGTTCAGGGTGGCGGCGGCGCCGGCGGTCCGCCCTGCGGCGTCGGTGATCGACACCGTGAGGCTCTGGGTCGTGATGGAGCAATCGTTGACGACCGTCACGGCGACCGAGCTCGCGCCGCTCTCGCCGCTCGCCACGACGCTGCCGCGCACCGCGAACGCGTACTGCCAGGGCGCGGTCGCACCGGTGGAGGTTGCGGTGGCGACGATCCGTGCCTTGTTCGTGGCGGGATCGTAGGTCGACGCCTGCTGGCCCAGGGACACCGCGAGCAGAGGGGTCGGCGAGGGGGATGGGGAGACCGAGGGATCGGGCGTCGGCTCCGCCTGGGGCTCGAGGGGAGGCGTGAGCGTGGGCGTGGGCGCGGGCTCAGCGGAACTCGAGGCCTGTGGCGCCGGCGACGGGTCGGCGGATGCCGGGGCCGAAGGCGAGGGGTCGGCGGCAGCTGCCGGGAGCGCCGCGGACAGGGCGAGGAGGACCGCGACGGCGATCGGGGCGAAGCGGTGGAGCCTGGACGAGGCGGATGGCATGGCACTCCCGCCGGAATGGTCGACGCGATCGATCCTCCCGTGGCTGGGACAGGAGGTCAAGGCGACGAAGGTACCCCGAATCCGCCTCGAGGGTCCGCGAAGGCCGCCGCGCCCGTGGGCGTGGGCCGGCACCCCGCTGCCGCCTAGTAGCCCACCCGGTCCGTCTTCGCGAGCCACTCCTCGAAGACGGCCGTCGCCTCGTCGCGCAGGAGGTGCTCCGTGGGGAGCGATCGCTCAACCGAAGGGAGCGACATCTCGCGGTAGATCCGGGCATCGTCGAAGCCCGCCCGTGCCGCATCCTCGCGGGTCGCGGCATAGACGAGCCGGTCGAGGCGGGCCCAGTAGGCCGCCGCAAGGCACATCGGGCAGGGCTCGCAGCTGGCGTACAGGACACACCCGGCGAGGCTGAAGGCGGCCCCTCGCCGGCACGCCCGGCGGATGGCCACGACCTCCGCGTGCGCCGTCGGGTCGAGATTCGAGGTCACGGCGTTCCAGCCACGCGCGACGATCACGCCGTCGCGGGCGACGACGGCTCCGAACGGCCCTCCGCGGCCCTGGCGCATGCGCGTCCGGGAGAGCCGGATCGCCTCGCGAAGCAGCCGGGCGTCGCTTGGATCTGCGGGGTGGGGGTTCGCCATCCTGCTCACCTCGGCGCGACCCTAGCGCGCCGCTCGCGGACGAGTGTAGGGCCGAACCGCCGGTTCACAACCGCCGCGCGGCCCGGGCCGGACACGTGGGGCCAGGAGGCGCGGGGAGACCACCCGCGTCACGCCCAGCGCAGGTTCGCGAGCGCGGCCCGGCCGCGAGCGAGGGCCTCGTCGGCGTCTGCGAGTCCCGTCACGCTGAGGTGGCCCATCTTGCGGCGCTCGAAGACGCGCCGCTTGTCGTAGACGTGGAGGTGGACGTGGGGGTCGGAAAGGGCGTCGGCCGCACCCAGGAGCCGCGCGTCGCGCAGCTCGCCGGCGCCGAGGAGGTTGATCATCGCGGTCGGGCCATGGGCGGCCGGATCTCCGAGCGGCAGGCCACAGATGGCGCGTACGTGCTGCTCGAACTGGCTTGTCCGCGCGCCATCGATCGTCCAGTGGCCGGAGTTGTGGACGCGCGGGGCCAGCTCGTTGACGGCGAGGGAGCCGTCGCGGAGGAGGAAGAGCTCCGCGGTGACGATCCCCACGGCATCGAGCCCGACGACGATCCGGGCGCCGACCTCGCGAGCCGCCTCCGCGACCGCGTCCGACACCGGCGCCGGGGCGACCGACTCCACGAGGATCCCGTCGTCGTGGTTGTTCCGGGAGATCGGGAACGCGGCGAGCGCTCCGTCGAGACCTCGGGCGATGACGACCGACAGCTCGGCCGCGAAGTCGAGCTCCCGCTCCACGAGCAGCGGCGAGCCCTCCGGCCGGCCGAGCCGCTCCAGCGCCCCGGGGATCTCCTCCGGGCTCGCGATCCGCACCTGGCTCCGGCCGTCGTAGCCGCCTGTCGGGGCCTTGAGACGGAGCGGGCTGCCGAGGGCCTCGGCGGCCGCGCGTAGCCCCGCCGCGTCGGAGACCTCGCGCCATGGCGCGGTCGCAATGTCGAGGCTGGCCACGAAGTGGCGCTCGGCGAGCCGGTCCTGGGTCGTGCGCAGGGCGCGGGCGCCCGGACGAACCGGAACGCCCACGGCCTCCACGGCGTCGACGAGTGCCGCGTCGACGTGCTCGAGCTCGTACGTCACGACGGCGCACCCGCGGGCGAGCTCCGCCGCGCCCTCCACGGAGTCGTATGCGGCCGGCACCACACGGTCCGCGACGACGGCGGCCGGGCAATCCGGGTCCGGGTCCAGCACCGCGACCCGGTAGCCCATGGCCCGCGCGGCACACCCGAGCATCCGGCCCAGCTGCCCGCCCCCCAGGATGCCGATCGTCGCGCCGGGCGGGATGGGGTCGGCGCGACGGATCGCGGTGGGATCGGCGTGGCTCGTCATGGCCACCGGAGTGTAGGGGTCGGCGTCCGGCTCCGACGCCGTGCCGGCGACTCCGTGGCGCCGATCCTGGGCGTCATTGCGGGGCCCCGATCCGCGACGGCGATGTCGCGGTACTGCCCCCGGCATTCGCTGCCGGGCTCCGGCACGCGACGGCGGACGGGCTGCGCGCGGACGACACCCGGGGGAGATGGGCAGCCGGCGGGGCGGCGTGCGGGCCGGATCCTCGCCACGCCGGTACACTCCCGGCCATGTCCGAATCCATCCCGCCGCTCTTCTGGGTCGGCTTCCTCGCCGTGATCGGCGCCCTCCTTGCCCTCGACCTCTTCGTCTTCCATCGGAAGCCGGGGGAGGTCTCCATTCGCGCGGCCGCCCTGACGTCGGCATTCTGGATCAGCCTGGGCCTGGGGTTCGGGATCGTCGTCCTGTTCTGGCTCGGGCCCGAGAAGGCGGTGGAGTACTACAGCGGCTACCTCATCGAGGAGTCGCTCTCGATCGACAACGTATTCGTCTTCAGCCTGGTCTTCACGGCGTTCGCCATTCCCAAGCATCTCCAGTACCGGGTCCTGTTCTGGGGCGTCATCGGGGCGCTCGGGATGCGCCTGATCATGATCCTGATCGGGGCGGCGCTCATCGAGCGCTTCGAGTGGATCCTGCTCGTCTTCGGCGCGTTCCTCGTCTTCACCGGGATCCGCATGTGGCTCTCGACCCGCAGCGAGACGGAGCCCGACCCGGCGGCGAACCCGATCGTCCGCTTCGCCCGGAACCGCCTCCCCTTCACCGACCGGCTCGACGGCCAGCTCTTCTGGACGCGGATGGACGGCCGACGTGTCGCCACGCCACTGCTCCTGGCCCTCGTCGTCGTCGAGGTCAGCGACCTGGTCTTCGCCGTCGATTCCATCCCGGCCGTCTTCGCGGTCACGCGTGACCCGTTCATCGTCTACACGTCGAATGCGTTCGCGATCCTGGGCCTGCGTTCGCTCTACTTCTTCTTGGCGGACCTCAAGGACCGCTTCCGCTTCCTCACCCACGGTCTCTCGATCGTGCTCGTCTTCGTGGGGCTCAAGCTGCTGCTCAACGGCTGGATCCACCTGGCCCCGTGGGTCTCGCTCGTCGTGATCGCCGGCGTGCTGGGCGGCGCCATCGTGTTCTCGCTCGTGCACGCACGGCGCGAGGAGCAGCGGGGGCGTGACGGGGACGGGTCTTCCGAGGTGGCGACGGGCGAGGCGAGCAGCGACTGACCCCGCCCCGAACGACGTACCGCGGGCGCGCTAGGATCGCGCGGTGAGCTTGCCCAACGCACGCGTGCCGCTCCTTCTCGACGTCGACACGGGGATCGACGACAGCCTCGCGCTCCTGTACGCGTGCGGCTCCCCGGACGCAGAGCTTGTCGCGGTGACGTGCGTGGCCGGGAACGTCGACGCCCGCCAGGTCGCGGAGAACACGCGGGCCGTGCTGGAGCTGGCGGGCCGCGACGACGTGGAGGTGGCGCTGGGCCGGGAGACGCCGCTGGTACGGCCGCTCGTCACGACACCCGAGACCCACGGCCCGCAGGGGATCGGCTATGCGGTCCTGCCCCCGCCCCGGCGGCCGCTCTCCGCTCGCCACGCGGCCGACCTGCTCGTCGAGGAGGCACGCCGACGCCCCGGCGAGATCACGCTCGTGACGCTGGGTCCGGCCACCAACCTCGCGATCGCCGTCCTGCGCGAGCCCGAGCTGCCGCTCCTGCTCCGGCGCTGGGTCCTCATGGGCGGCAGCTACCGCTCCCCGGGGAACACGGCCCCGACGACGGAATGGAACGTCTCGGTTGATCCCGAGGCAATGCAGGCCTGCATTGCCGCGTTCTCGGAGCCGGCGGTCGTGGGGCGGCGGACCGCGGCCGGCCTGCCCGCGCTCCCCCTGGCCCTGGGCCTCGATGTCACGGAGCGCGCGAAGCTGGTCCCAGCGCACGTCGTCGAGCTTGCGCGGCGCGCCGGCTCGCGCGTGGACGCGGCACGGGACGAGACCGCGGGGAGCGTGGCCACCCACCCCGTCATCCGCTACGTCGGGGATGCGCTGCGCTTCTACATGGAGTTCCACTCGCGCTACGACGGCTTCTACGGCGCCTTCATCCACGATCCGCTCGCGGTCGCGGCGGCCCTCGACGACAGCCTGGTCCGGGCCGAGGAGCTCGCGGTCGAGGTGGAGCTCGGCGGGACGCTCACGACCGGCGAGACGGTCACCGACTGGCGCCGCGCCTGGGGCCGCCCGCCGACGCTCGCCGTGGCCGTCGAGGCCGACCTCGCCGCCTTCTTCGACCGCTTCATCGAGCGGGTCGGCGGCCTGGCGGAACGGATCGGCCCGGGCTGACCTCGGCACCGCAAGAGCACCGCGGGTTGGTGCGCGGCGGGTACGCGGCGACGCGAGGCCAGGCAGGCCCCCGCCGGAAAGGCTGGCGGAGCGACCCCGCCCCGGGCAATACTTGTGCCGGCGCCGCGGTGCATTCGGTGGGGCGACCCGCACCGCGCCGGCGCGAGGCGGCCGGGAGGCTCCCGGCACGAGGGAGGTAGCGGATTCCATGGCGTGGCTCTCCCGGCAGTTCAGCACGCGGGTCATCGTGCTGATCCCCGTCGCCATCGCGATCAACATCGTGCTGGGCTTCACCGTCCAGAAGGTGCTGAACCTCCCCATCTACCTCGACTCGATCGGGACGATCCTCGTCGGCGTCCTCGCCGGCCCCATCGCCGGCGCTCTGACGGGGGCCGCGTCCAACCTGATCTGGCAGTACGCGCCGGTCATCGGGCCCGGCAGCAACATCGGCCCGTTCGCGATCACGTCGGTCGTCATCGGCCTCCTCGCCGGCCTGTGGGGCTGGCTGGGCGTCTATCGGACCCGGCCGGCCGAGGGCCCTCGTCTGTGGCTCGCCGTGGCGATCGGCGTCGGCGTCATCGCCATCCTCGTCTTCCCGATCATCAACAACCCGGCCTACACGGACCCGAACATCGGCGGCTACCCGGAGTGGGTGTTCGGGGCGGCCGTCGTCATCGCGGCTGCGTTCGCGATCGTCCTGGTTGCCGTCGCGCTGCGCCGGCGGGACTCGGCCGGCGTCTGGGTAGCCCTGGCCGGGGCGGTCACGGGGATCGCCGCGGCCATCGTTTCCGCGCCGATCGCGGCAATCGTCTACGAGGGGGTCACCGGGTCGGGGACCGACCTGCTCGTCGCAGCCCTGCGCCAGGGAGGGGCGGACGTCATGCAGGCGTCGCTCGGGCAGGGCCTCATCAGCGACCCGATCGACAAGACGATCACGAGCTTCGTCGTCTTCCTGGTGCTCTTCGGGCTGTCCCGGCGGTTCGTCGCCCGCTTCCCGATGGGTGAGCGCCTCCTCGGAACTGCATCGGACTGACGCCGGCGCCGGCGGGCGGCGCGGGCTCCCCGACTTCGTCCTGCCGGTTCCGACGGGGCCGTACCGGGGCCTTGCGCCTGCAACGAAGCTCGCCATCGCCCTGGCCGAGGCGGTCGTCGCGCTGGGCATCCGTGGCTGGACCGGGCCGCTCCTCGTCATCGCCGTGTGTGCCCTCTCGGCGTCCGCGTCGGGGATCCTGCGTCGCTCCGTCCCGCTCGTGCTCCTCAGCATCCCGCTGCTCATCTCGATCCTCCTCGTCAACACGTTCCTCTACCCCGGCGCCACCGATCCGATCGTGGAGCTCGGGCCGCTCCGCCCCACCTGGACCGGGCTCGAGGCCGCGCTCCAGGCCACCCTGCGGGTGCTGGGATTCGGCTTCTCCGTCGTGGTCCTGGTCCTGACGACAGACGCGGACCACCTCATCGCCGACCTGGAGCGCCGGGGCCTCGGCCGGCGCGCCGCCTTCGTCATCGGCTCGGCTCTGCGGGCGATCCCCCGCACGGCGGACCGGGCCGGCGAGATCACCGAGGCGCAGCGGGCGCGGGGCCTCGACACGGAAGGCCGGATCTGGCGCCGCGCCCGGGGCGTGGTTCCGCTGGCGGGCCCGCTCGTGCTCGGCGCGCTGACCGACGTGGAGGAGCAAACGATGGCCCTCGAGGCGCGGGCGTTCACCGCCCCGGGCCGGCGCACGGTGCTGCGATCCTTCCCGGACTCGACCGCGCAGCGGCTCCTCCGCTGGACCGTCCTCCTCGGCTGCGTGGTCCTGCTTGGGGCGTCGATCGCCGGGCTGCTGGAGGCCCTGCCGTGAGCCTCGTCCTGGAACGCGTCCGCTACCGCTACGCCGGGGCGACCACGGTCGCGCTCGACGGCATCGACCTCATGGTGGGGGCCGGGCGCGTGACGGGGCTCGTCGGACCAAACGAAGCCGGCAAGTCGACCCTCTGCCTCGTGGCCGCAGGGCTCGCCCCCGGGGTGATCGGCGGACACCTCGAGGGGCGGGTGACGATTGCCGGCCACGACACCGCCGCAGGCCGGCCGCACGAGATCGCGCAGCGCTGCGGGAGCCTCTTCCAGAACCCGGCGACGCAGCTCAGTGGCACGACGGCCACGGTCTGGGAGGAGGTGGCGTTCGGCCCGAGGAACCTCGCCCTCCCGCTCGACGACGTCGTGGAACGGGTGGACGCGGCGCTGGAGACACTCGGCATCGCGGACCTCGCCGATCGCGATCCTGGTCGGCTCTCGGGCGGCCAGGCCCAGTTGGTCGCGCTCGCGTCGATCCTTGCGCTGCGGCCGGCCTGCCTCGTTCTCGACGAGCCGACCAGCCAGCTCGATCCGCGCGGAACGCGCCTCGTGGGCGAGGCCCTCGGGAGGGTGGCGCGGGATCTCGGCGTCGCGATCCTCGTCTCCGAGCACAAGACCGCGATCCTCGCCGGCCTGGCCGACGAGGTCGTGGTCCTCGATGCGGGCCGGATCGTGCGCGCCGGGCCAACCGCCGACGTCCTGGGCGACCCGCAGCTCGACGCCCTGGGGGTCGAGCCGCCGGCGACGGTGCGCATCCGGCGGGCTCTCACGAGCGCCGGCGTGGCACTCCCCCCGGGGGCCCTCGAGATCCAGGACGGTGGGGCATGGTGAGCAGGTCGCAGCCGGCGTGGGGCGGCGGGTCGCCGCCGCCGGAGCGCGCGGCTGGGGCCCTGGCGCTGGACGGCGTCAGCTTCACGTATCCGTCCGGCGTCCGCGCCCTCGAGGACGTGACCCTCGCCGTCCGCGCCGGCGAGGCGGTCGCGCTCGTCGGCCAGAACGGCAGCGGCAAGTCGACGCTGGTGCGCCATCTCAACGGGCTGCTGCGCCCGGACCGGGGCGCGGTGCTCGTCGAGGGGAGCGACATCCGCGAGCGCCACGTCGCGGAGATCTCGCGCCTGGTCGGCCTCGCCTTCCAGAACCCCGACCGCCAGGTCTTCGCGAGCCGGGTGCGGGCGGAAGTCGCCTTCGGGCCGCACAACCTCGGCCTCCGCGGGAAGGAGCTCGACGTCGCCGTGGAAGAGGCGCTGGAGTCGGTAGGCCTCGCCGGCGCCGTCGACGCGAACCCCTACGATCTCGGCGGATCGCGGCGCAAGCTGCTCGCGATCGCCTCGATCCTGGCGATGCGGACGCCGATCGTCATCCTGGACGAGCCAACGACCGGCCAAGACCAGCGGGGCATCGCCCGCGTTCGTGAGATCATCACGGGCCTGAACGCGGAGGGCCGCACCGTCCTGGCGATCAGCCACGACATGCGCTTCGTCGCCGAGACCTTCGGCCGGGTCGTCGTCATGCGCGCCGGCCGGGTCGTCCTCGACGGTTCGGTCGCCGATGTCTTCGCCGAGCCGGCCTGGCCAGTGCTCGCCGCGACACACCTGGAGCCGCCCCTCGCGGCACGGGTGGGCGCGCAGCTGGGCGTGGGATCCACACCAACGGAGGACGGGCTGGTCGCGGCGCTCGTGCAGCGGGCGCAGTAGGCTTCGGGCTCGTCGGGAGGAACGCTCCGGGGCGGGCCCGGACGACCTGCTCAGGCGGGGAGTGCGGCCTGCTCCGGACGATCGGCAGCGGCTGCGCGGTTCCTGCCCAGCCGCTTCGCCCGGTAGAGCGCCTCGTCGGCCGCGGCGATGCTGGCCGCGGGGGAGACGGCCCCCCCGGGCTCGTGGAGCACCCAGCCCGCGCTTGCCGTGACGACCTGCCACGGGCGGTTCTCCGGGTGGGGAATGCCGAGGGCGTGGATGCTCGTGAGCATCCGGCCGACGGCGCGTGCGGCGCCTTCCTCCTCGCCTCCCGCCAGGAGCACGAGCAGCTCCTCGCCGCCGAAGCGATAGACGCGGTCGGACCCCCGGACCGATCCCACGAGCACGTCGGCGACGCGGCGCAGGACCCAGTCGCCGGCGAGGTGGCCGTGGCGATCGTTGTAGGCCTTGAAGCGGTCCAGGTCGACCAGCACGAAGGCGACGCGCCCGGAAGTCGCGCCGCCGTCCGCCTCGAGCCCGGCCAGGTCCTCGTCGAGCCCCCGGCGATTCCCGGTGCGGGTCAGCGGGTCGAGCCTGGCGCTGGACGCCAGCTCCGCGTTCCGGGCGCGGAGGCTCCGGCCCGTCTCGCGGTCGCGACGGTGCATCCCGCGGATGAGCTCCACCTGGCGGAACGCGCGGATGCGATCAGCGCGGCGGAGGTGCTGGCCGGCCACGCTGATCGCCCCGGTCACGATCGCCGCCAGCACGATCGGGCTGACCGGGTCGACGCCGGCCAGGTCGAGGGCGAACGTCAGGATCAGGGCGGCGACGCTGGTCCAGCCGACCGCGATGAGATGCGCCTGCGGCGTCCACGGCATGAAGAGCGCGTAGATGAGGGGCATCGCGGGCATGATCATGGCAGCGTTGCGGAGCTGGAGCGGGGACATCAGGCCGGCGGCAAGCAGGTCGGCCGCCATGAGGAGGCCCCACAGGAGGCTGATCCCGGCCGCGTGGCGGCGGGCCCGGCCCTGGACGAGCCAGGCGAGCGCGAGCGAGGCGACGGCGCCGCCGGTGTTGAGGGCGACGAGCTCCCAGCCGACGAGCGGGTCCATCGAGGTGGAGACCGCGGCGCCGAGGACCAGCACGGCGGCGGTGACGAGCGAGGCGCGGAGGAGGGCCCGGCGCATCGCCCGGCGCTCCGTGACCCGGTAGCGCGGCGTGCGGGCCACCGCGTCGCGCACGCGCCACTCAGCGAGGTGAGCGCGCGCCAGGTTGGCGAGGCGATGACTGGTGTTCATTCCGGACCAGCGTGGGCGCACTCCCGGTTCGCCGCGATGACCCGAAGGTGCCGGGTGGCACCACCCATTTCGGGGATGGCCCGGCTGGGGGCCACCCGGGGATGGCCCGGCTGGGTGATCCGCCCCAGGCGGTGGTAGCCCGGCTGGGTGATCCTGCCCCACGCGGTGCCGCCCTGAGCTCACCCAGGCATGTCGTCGGCAAGAAGCTCCATGAGCAGGCCGTCGGCCCAGGTCCCGTCGGACATCCGCTGGTAGCGCCGCATGGTCCCGACCGGTCGAAACCCGAGCCTGGCGTAGGCCCGGATCGCCCGCTCGTTGTCGGCGGCCGGGTCGATCGTGAGGCGGTGGTGGCCGCGCTCGTCGATCAACCAGCGGGCGACGGCCAGAACCGCGGCCGGGCCCAGGCCGCAGCCCTGCGCGGCAGAGGCCAGGAAGAGGTCGATCCCCGCGTGCCGGTACTCCTCGTCCGGCTCCTCCCAGGCCTGGATCGCGCCGACGACTACGAGTGGCTCCGACATGTTGACGCGGGCCTCGACGGCCCACACGGTCGTTTCCGCGTCCGTGGCGAGGAGCTCCCGCTCGACCCTCGCTGTGTCGAACCCTGGCCACCAGCGGGCGACCCCAGGCTCAGCAAGGATGGAGACGAGTATCGGGACGTCCTCCGGAAGCACGGGCCGAAGGCGGACCCCGGCCCCGGACAGGGGCGGCGGCGTGGGACCGGCGGGCGCGAGCGGGCTGTGGCTGCTGTCCATGGGCCCCATGATCGCGCGGAGGCGACGTCGGCGTCAGGCGCCGCCGACGATCTCGAGCTCCACCTCGAAGACACTCCCGTCGAGGATCCGCCAGGCGCGCACGCTCTCGGCCCCGCTTGCCGGGTCGGCCTCGGTCACCGCGAGCGACACGATGACGTAGATCGCGTCCGGGTAGAACGCGAGACCGACATCGGTGGGGCTGGGACGCGCCGGGGATCGGACGTGGCTGTGGACGATGCCCCAGATGACTTCCTCGGCGTCGTCGATCGCCAGCGAGGCGTGGAGGAGGTCGTCGGGGTGGATCTCGAAGCGCAGCGGCGACGCGGCGCGGTTCCTCGTGGCGTGCCACGTCGTGGCCGACCCCCCCTCGCCCGGCGGCGCCGTGCCGGCGATGAGGCCGCAGGCCTCGTTCGGGTCCTCGGCCCAGGCGTGCGCAACGAACGCATCGCAGATCGTGGCCGGGAGCGCCACGCGCGCGGGCCCGGGATGCGCCCGCCGGGCCGCCTCCACCGTACCGGCGCCGCGGGCCGGTGCGGGGGGGACGGGCGGGATGCGGATGGTGCTCAAACGGGCCGCTGCCGAGTGGGTGGCGGGAACGGGAAACGGAGCGCCTCGGTGGCGGAGGCCGGCGTGCCCGGCAC
Organism: uncultured Chloroflexia bacterium; assembly: GCA_963698595.1. Taxonomy (GTDB): domain Bacteria; phylum Chloroflexota; class Limnocylindria; order Limnocylindrales; family CSP1-4; genus CTSoil-043. The sequence continues at coordinate 50,548 of CAVORL010000005.1, read as the reverse complement.
GGCGAGCGGGGTCCCGGCGGCACGGGCCTCCACCGCGGCGTCGGAGCAGATCGGGCAGGCCGGGTCCTGTCGCAGCTTCAGCTCCGTGAACGAGGCATCCAGGGCGTCGAACAGGAGCAGCCGCCCGGCGAGCGTGTCGCCGATCCCGAGCAGGATCTTGAGCGCCTCGTTCGCCTGGAGGAGGCCCATGATCCCCGGCACGACGCCCATCACGCCGGCCACGGAGCAGCCCGGGGCGAGCTCCGGCGGCGGCGGAGTCGGGTACAGGCACCGGTAGCACGGCCCCTCGAAGGGCACGAACGTCGTGAGCTGACCCTCGAAGCGGAAGACGGAGGCGTGGATCACCGGGATGCCGGCGACGATCGCGGCGTCGTTGAGCGTGTAGCGGGTCTCGAACGTGTCGGTCCCGTCCAGGATGACGTCGTAGCCGGCGATGAGCGCCTCGACGTTCGAGGGCCCCAGGACCTCCTCCTGCGCGATCACGGCCACGTCGGGGTTGAGGGCCCTGATCGCGGTCTCGGCCGACACCACCTTCTTCTCCCCCACCCGGTCGGTCGCGTGGAGGACCTGGCGCTGCAGGTTGGAGATATCGACGACGTCGAAGTCGACGATCCCGATGGTCCCCACCCCTGCCGCGGCGAGGTAGAGCGCGGCCGGCGAGCCGAGGCCGCCGGCGCCGACGACGAGCGCCCTGGAGCCCAGGAGCCGTACCTGGCCTTCGGCGCCGACCTCGGGGAGCAGGAGCTGGCGGGAGTAGCGCCGCTTCTGGTCCTCCTTGAGAACCACCGGCTGGACCAGGGGCAGGCCGAGCGACAGCCACTCCTGGTAGCCCCCGGACATCGAGACGACGTCCCGGTACCCCATGGCACGCAGGGCGCGGCCGGCGAACAGCGAGCGCACGCCGGCCGCGCAGTAGAGGACGACCCGCGTGCCCCGGTCGGGGACGGCGGCCTCGATCTCCTGCTCGAGATGGCTCCTGGCCGCGTGGCGGGCGCCCGGGATGTAACCCTGCTCCCATTCGGCATCCTCGCGCACGTCGACGAGCGCCGTGCCGGGGTCTGCGCGCAGCGTGTCCGCCTCGAGCGGGGTCACCTCGGGGATCTCCGCTCGGGCCTCGCGCATGAGGTCGGCAAACGTCTTCGGCATCACTGGCTCGGCTTGGCTCCGTGTCGACAGGCTGGCGGGCATTCGATGCGGCGACGGCGGGGGCTGATCAGGCCTCGGGAGCGACGGAGGCGGGGGACGGCACGCTGCTTCCCTTCTCGCGCTCCTCGAGCGCATGGCTCACCGTGTCGAGGGACAGGAGGGCACACTTCAGGCGGGCGGGGCTGATCTCGATGCCCAGGAGGTCGAGGACGTCGTCGGGTGTCATCTTCGCGACCTGCTCGACCGGCTTGCCCCTGATCTCGTCGGTCAGGAGGCTTGCCGAAGCCTGGCTGATCGCGCAGCCGCGGCCGGTGAACGCGACCTCGGCCACCACGCCGTCGCTGATCCCCAGCATCATCGTGATGCGGTCGCCGCATAGCGGGTTGGCGCCCTCGTAACGGGCATCAGGATCCTCGAGGATCCCGAAGTTGTGAGGGTGCCGATAGTGCTCGAGGATGTAGTCGCGGTACAGGTCGTCCATCGAGCGTGGAGTGTACCGCGGGCCGCCAGCCACGGCACAAACCCGAGCCAATCGGTCGGGATTGCCGGAGGGTCGGGGGTCGTGGCGGGCGGGGCAGCCCCACACCACGCGCCCACGTGCGCGACACTTGACCCAACCCACCACCAGCGTCGCGCCAGGAGGACCACGTGTTCGTGCCCCTTTCGGTGCTCGAGTTCCGCGACCGGGCAGCGACCTACTTCGGGGACAAGATCGGCGTCGTCGACGGCAACGTCGAGCTCACCTACCGCGCGTGGGCCGAGCGGACCCACCAGCTGGCGAACGCGCTCCACGGCCTGGGCGTCGAGCCCGGCGACCGCATCTCGTTCATCACCTACAACACGCACCACCTGCTGGAGGCGTACTACGGCGTCCTGGAAGCCGGGGCGGTGCTGAACCCGGTCAACATCCGGCTTGCCCCCCACGAGATCGCATACCTCCTGGAGCACGCCGGGTCGCGCGTCGTCTTCTTCCACGCCGACTTCGCCCCGCTCGTCGAGCAGCTCGCCGCCCGGCTCACGATGCGCCCCCGCTTCGTGATCATGGAGGGCGAGCCGGGCGGCGTCGCGACCGACGAGTACGAGGCGCTGATCGCGGGCGGCTCGCGGGATCCTCGCCACCCGCCGATCGACGAGAACGCGATCGCGGAGCTCTTCTACACGAGCGGCACCACCGGCCTGCCCAAGGGCGTTGCGCTCAGCCAGCGCAACCTCTACCTGCACGCGATGAGCGCCCAGGTCGCCCTCGGCTTCCGCGAGGACGACGTGATCCTCCACGTGGTGCCGCTGTTCCACGTGAACGGGTGGGGCGTCCCCCACTTCGTGACGATGATCGGCGGCCGCCACGTCATGCTCCGCCGCTTCGATCCCGTCGCGCTCATGGAGGCGATCCAGCGCCACCGGGTCACCCGCCTGCTGGCCGTGCCGGCGATCTTCAACGCCCTGATCCATCACCACGCCCGGCCGAGCTTCGACCTCTCCAGCCTCCGCCAGGTGATCATCGGCGGCTCGGCTGCCTCGCCCGCGCTGACCCGGGCGCTGGAGGACGGGCTCGGCGTGCAGGCCGTGGTGGGCTACGGCCTCTCCGAGACGACGCCGATCGTGACGATCGCCCTGCCGCGGGACGTGCTCGGCGAGGCGGAGCCGCCGGAGCGCGCCCAGGAGCGCAAGGCGATGACCGGCTGGCCGATCCCCGGCGTGGGGCTGCGCGTCGTCGACACGAGCGGCCACGACGTGCGGCCGGACGGCGAGCAGATCGGCGAGATCGTCGTGCGGGGTAACACGGTGATGATCGGCTACTACCGGGACCCGGACGCGACGGCGGAGGTGATCCGCGACGGCTGGCTCCACACGGGCGACATGGCCACGATCGACGAGGCGGGCTACGTGGTGATCAAGGACCGCTCCAAGGACGTGATCATTCGCGGCGGTGAGAACATCTCGTCCGTCGACGTCGAGAACGCCATCTCCGCCCATCCGGCGGTCCTGGAATGCGCGGTCGTGGCAGCCCCGGATGAGCGCTTCGGCGAGGTCCCGGTGGCGCTCGTCGTGCTCAAGCCGGACGCGACGGTGACAGCACCCGAGCTCAAGGCGCACTGTCGGGCGCACCTGGCCCGCTTCAAGGTGCCCCGGGAGTTCCATGTCCGCGAGTCGCTTCCCAAGGGCGGCACCGGGAAGATCCTGAAGGCGGAGCTGCGCGAGCCGTTCTGGAAGGGACTCGAGGCCCGCGTGCACTGACCAGTCGCGCCCCCGGCGCGCCGGGGGCGCGAGGTCGCTACCCGCCGAAGACCCGGCGGACCTCCCGCAGGCCGGCGGCCAACGCGTCGATGTCCTCGGTCGTCGTGAAGACCGAGAAGCTGGCCCGGGCGGTCGCCGCCAGGTCCATGCGCTCGTGGAGCGGCATCGTGCAGTGGTGGCCGGCCCGGATGCAGACGCCCTCGCGGTCCAGAATCTGGGCCACGTCGTGGGGGTGAATCCCGGGCAGATTGAAGGGCACCACACCGCCGCGAACGTCCGCCGGGGGCCCGTACAGGGCGATCCCCGGCACCTCGCGGGCGAGCGTCTCGAGCGCATAGGCGACGAGCTCGACCTCGTGGGCGCGCACCCGGTCCATGCCGAGCCCACGCAGGTAGTCGGCGGCGACGCCCAGGCCGATCGTGGCACTGATGTCGGGCGTCCCGGCCTCGAACTTCCACGGGACCTCGTTGAACTCGGAGCGGCGGAGCTTGACCTCGCGGATCATGTCGCCGCCCGTCAGGAACGGGGGCATCGCGTCGAGGAGCTCGCGCCGGCCCCAGAGCACACCGGAGCCGGTAGGCCCGAGCATCTTGTGCCCGGAGAAGACGTAGAAGTCGGCGCCCAGCTGCTGCACGTCCACGGGGAGGTGCGGGACAGCCTGTGCCCCGTCGACGAGGACCAGCGCGCCGGCGGCGTGGGCCATCTCGACCATCTCGCGGACGGGGTTGATCGTGCCCAGCGTGTTCGAGACGTGGGTGAAGGCGACGAGCTTTGGGTGGAGGCGCAGGAGCACCTCGAAGACGTCGAGGCGGAGCATCCCGTCGTCCGTGATCGGGATGAACTCGAGGTCGCCGTCCACCTCCTGGGCCAGGATCTGCCACGGCACGAGGTTCGCGTGATGCTCCATCTCGGTGAGGACGATCGCGTCGCCAGCGCCGACGTGACGACGGCCCCAGCTGTGCGCCACGAGGTTCACCGCCTCGGTCGCGTTGCGGGTCCAGACGATCTCCCGGGCCGACGGCGCGTTGATGAAGGCCGCGACCTTGGCGCGGGCACCCTCGTACGCGGCCGTGGCCCGCTCGCTGATCGCGTAGATGCCCCGGTGGACGTTCGCGTTGTAGCCGCGGTAGTAGTCGTCCATCGCCGCGATCACAGCCAACGGCTTCTGGCTCGTCGCGGCCGAGTCGAGGTAGACCAGGGGCTTGCCATGGGGTTGCTCGGCGAGGATCGGGAAGTCGGCTCGCAACGCCCGTGGGTCGAGCGTGGACGGCACCCCAGCCGGCGTCGCTGCGGGTGCTGCGGGGGCCGGCGTGGCGAGGTCGGTCATCCAGGTCGCTCCTGCTGGCTCGGCGGTCAGCCGGCCTCCACCGTCTCGGGGACGCGCGTGGCGTAGGCCACGTCGGACTCGTCCGCGTCGAAGCCGGCCGCGCGGAGGATCGGGGCGTAGCCGTGCTCCTCCAGCTCCAGGGCCAGCTCGCTGCCCCCAGATGTGATGATCCGGCCGCGGGCCAGGACGTGGACCCGGTCCGGCTTGATGTGGTTGAGCAGACGCTGATAGTGCGTGATGAGCAGCACACCGAGGTTCGGGTTGAGCATGGCGTTCACACCCTCGGCCACGATCCGGAGGGCATCGATGTCGAGGCCCGAGTCGGTTTCGTCGAGGATCGCGATCTCGGGCTCGAGGACGGCCATCTGGAGCATCTCGAGGCGCTTCTTCTCGCCCCCCGAGAAGCCCTCGTTCACGTACCGCGCGGCGAACCCCTCGTCCATCCTGAGGAGGCCCATCTTGGCCCGCATGAGGCGCCGGAAGTCGCCCATCGAGATCCCGCCACGAGTGGGATCGCTGGGATCGATGTCGGGGTTCTTCTCGATCCCCTGGCGGCGCGCGTTGAGCGCGGTTCGCAGGAAGCTGGCCACCGAGAGGCCGGGAATCGCGGTCGGGTACTGGAAGGCGAGGAACATGCCCAGGCGGGCGCGCTTGTCCGGCGAGAGCGCAAGGATGTCCATGTCCTTCCAGATCACCTCGCCCTGGGTGATCAGGTACGCAGGGTGGCCCATGAGGGCGTAGGCGAGCGTCGTCTTGCCCGATCCATTGGGGCCCATGATCGCGTGGACCTCGCCCTTGCGGACGACGAGGTCGATCCCCTGGAGGATGTGGCGCTCGGGATCAGCGACGGGGGCGACATGGAGGTTGCGGATCTCGAGTTGCTGGTCACTCACGGGTTGCCTGGGCTCCTTGATGATCGCCGGGCGCTGCGGGGCGGCCGGCGGGAGAGGAGGTCATGCGTGCACGGGCTCGGGTTCGGGCTCGGCTTCCGGCTCGGGCTCCGACGCGCGGGCCTGCGAGTCGAGGACGACGAGGGGCGGGAGCGGGATGAGGTCTTCCAGCGTCGTTGCCTCGAGGACGCCGCCGATCGCGTCGCGAACCTGGACCCAGAGGCCGTTGACGGAGCAGGCGCCGAGGCGGAGGCAAGCATGCGCCCCGGCCGGGTCCTCGCTGGCGCAGATCATCGGGGCAAGGGGGCCCTCGAGGGCGCGGAGTGCCTCGGCCGTCGTGATCTCGGCGGGCGGCCGTGCCAGCGCATAGCCGCCGCGCGCGCCGCGCGTCGACTGGACGATCCCGGCCTCGCGGAGCGGGATCGCAAGCTGTTCGAGGTAGGCACGCGGCAGGTCCTCGTCCGCGGCGACCTCGGCGAGGCTCACCGGAAGGGTGACATCACCGGTCCAGCGGCGGGCCAGCTGCACGAGCATCCGGACGCCGTACTCGCCCTTCGTGCTGAAGGAGATGGCGCCGGTGGCATGGAAGGTTCGAGCGCTCAGGACGGTTCCTCGGTGCGTGGTCGGGCGGAAGGGGGACGCATCTGACGCCGGCGCGGACTGGAATTCCGACCTTTCCGCTCGGAAATAGTACACCGCCGGGTCGTGGGCGGTCAACGCTCTACACCGGCGTCGTGGGCACGCGGCGGGGCTCGGCGGCGGCCGAGCCGGCGCACGGTGCGAATGGCCGGCGGCCGATAGCCGCCGCCCCAGCACCCTCGGCCGGCCCTCGGCACCTGGGGCCTGCCGGACGCGGTCAGACCCAGCGCGCCAGCGCGGCGACGATCGCCCGCAGCCCGTCGTCGCTGCCCGCCGGTAGCGGACCGACCGCAGCCAGGCTCTCCGCGATCAGCTGGCGCCGCCGCTCGACCACGCCCGCCCGGACGGACCGGCCACGCGGGCTGAGCGTCACGAGGAGGCCGCGGCGATCCACGGGATCGGGATGCGCCTCCACGAGTCCCCGCCGTTCGAGGCGCCGCACGAGGCGGCTGGCGGACGGTGGTGACGCGGAGATGGCCGAGGCCAGCTCGCGCAGGCGGAGCGCGCGGTCCCCGTTGCCGAGCACGACGAGGACGCGCCACTGCGGAAAGGTCAGCTCGGAGCCACCGGCCGTGTCGGCGAGGGCGGCATTCGTGATCGCGACGAGGGCGAAGGCAAGCTGCTCGAGGGACTCGACCGCCATGGCCGCACGATAGCGACACCGTGGCGACGGCGTCGACCCGCCCCGCTGCGCCCAGGGTCGAGTCGCCCGCAGGGTCGCGTGCCCCGACGTTCGCCCCCGGCCACGAAGGGTCCCGGTGCCGCGGCGGACTATCGGGCCACGGACGAGAGGGGCACCGAGCGCGAGACTTCCGGTGTCGTTGCCAGATGACATCGACCCGGTGCGCCGGTCAGCGTACGAGACCGAGGGGCCCGCATGGCGAGCATCGATCCGACCGTTTCCACGCGGCCCCGCGACCCGGCGTCCCGGCGTCCCGGCGGCACGCCTTCACGACGGTCCCGCGCAGGCCACGCCGGAGCGGGCCTCGTCGAGTACGCCCTGATCGTCGCGATCGTCGCGATGCTGGCCATCGGTGGGGCCCTCATCGTCGGCGACCAGGTTCGCGGGACGCTTGTCGACGTCGGGACTCAGATCGGCGGCCCTGGGTCCACCGCCAGCCCCACCGCCAGCCCGACCGTCAAGCCGAAGGCGACGCCGAAGCCGAAAGCGACGCCCAAGCCGAAGGCGACGCCGAAGCCGAAGGCGACGCCGAAGCCGAAGAAGACGCCGAAGCCGTAGGGGCCGCCAAGGCGACCGACCGGCCCCTGCCCGCTCCGCTCAGCCCCCGAGATGCCGGAGCGCCACCCCAGCGTGGACCGCAGCCCCGACGGCCATCGCTGGCTCGTGGTGTCGCACCCGGTTGGAGTGGTTCTGCGGCGCCGTGGCGGGATCCTCCTCCGGGGGGCGCGCACCGATGAAGAACATCGCCCCGGGAACGCGGTGGAGGACGTAGCTGAAGTCCTCGGCGCCCATGATCGGGTCGCGCAGCTCGAGCACGTCCTCGGCGCCGACGACGTCGCGCGCGACCTCCGCGGCGAGCGCCGTGGCAGTGGCGTCGTTGACGGTGACGGGGTAGCCGGGGATGATCTCCAGCTCCGCGCTCGCCTCGTGGGTTGCGCAGATCCCCTCGACGATGCGCCGGATGCCGGCGTGGACGGCGTCCCGGTTCGCCTCGGAGGTCGTCCGGATGGTCCCCTCGAGGAACGCGGTTTCGGGGATGACGTTGTTGGTCGTGCCGGCCGCGACGTGGGCGATCGTCACCACGGTCGGGTCGAAGACGTCGACGCGCCGCGTGACAAGCGCCTGGAGGGCCAGGATGATCTCGGCTGCGACCGGGATCGGGTCGATCGTCTCGTGGGGAGCGGACGCATGGCCGCCTCGGCCGCGGATCGTCAGACGAATGAAGTCGGCCGCCACGAGGATCGCCCCGACGCGGTAGTTGACCGTCCCGGTCGGGTACTTGGTGGAGATGTGCAGGGCAAAGGCGCCGACGACCTCCTCCCCCGGGGCCCGCTCCAGGAGCCCCTCGTCGAGCATGACGCGGGCGCCGTGGTGGCCCTCCTCTCCCGGCTGGAACATCAGGAGGACGCGCCCGGCCAGCTGCTCGCGTCGTCCCGCGAGGAGTCGTGCGGCGCCGAGGAGCATCGCCATGTGCGTGTCGTGGCCGCACGCGTGCATCGTGCCCGGCGTCTCGGGGGCGAAGTCAAGGCCGGTCTCCTCGAGCAGCGGCAGGCCGTCCATGTCGGCGCGGAGGAGAAACGTCGGGCCGGGACGGGCTCCCTCGACGACGGCCGTCACGGAAGTGGTGGCGGAGCCGAGCCGCGGCTCGAGCCCCAGCGAGCGAAGCTCGTCGGCGACGATGGCCTGCGTCGCCGGGAGATGGAGGCCCACCTCGGGGACACGGTGCAGGCGCCGCCGGAGCGCGATCAGGTCGGGAAGAAGGGCCTGGGCGGCCACGAGGAGCTCGGCGTGGGGGGTGGTGCTCATGCGTTGAGTGTGCCAGACCGCGCGTCGCTCCCGGCCGTCCCGCGGTCACGGCACAATGCCGTCATGGTCGCTGTTCCCTCGCCCATCCCGGCGCTGCCCCGTGCTCGGTGGCGGCCCCTCACGCTCGACGACGTCGCGGCGTACGTGGACCTCCAGGAAGCATCCCGCGTCGCCGACGGCGGCGCGGAGGTGGCGACCGAGGTGGTCACACGCCACGAGCTCGAGGACCCGAGCACGCCGCCAGCCACGAACTCCCTCGTGCTCGAGCTGGGGGACGGCTCGCTTGCGGCCTCGATGACGATCACGGAGCGCCTCCACGGGACGGGAGCACGCCGAGTCTTCCTGTGGGGGATGACCCGCCCGACGCACCGCGGGCGCGGGATCGGGACCGCGATCCTGCGCTGGGGGATCGGACGGGCCGAGGAGATCCTGGGATCCCAGCCCGACGACCTGCCAGGCCTCGTCGAGGCGTTCAAGGACACTCGCCTGGCGGATGCCGTCGCGATCCACGCGGCGCACGGCTTCCGGCCCGCCCGCTGGTACTCCGACATGCGGCGCGACCTGCGCGACCCGATGCCCGCGCCGACCGATCTCGAGAGCCTCGAGCTCCGGCCCTACGATCCCGCGCTGGCCGAGCGCGTCCGCGTCGCCCACAACGAGGCGTTCGCCGACCACTGGGGCTCGGAGCCACAGACGCCGGAGGTCTGGAATTGCGACCTCGTCGGCGACCCGTACTTCCGGCCCGACCTCTCCTTTGTCGTGCTCGACGGCAACGACGTCGTCGGGTACTCCGTGAACTACGTCGCGGAGCCGGACTGGGTGGCGACCGGCGTCAGCGAAGGGTTGATCGGGCAGCTCGGGGTTCGCCGCCCGTGGCGGAGACACGGCCTGGCGACGGCGCTCCTCGTCCGGTCGATGGAGGCCTTCGCGGCAGCCGGGCTGGAGGCAGCCACCCTCGGGGTCGACACCGAGAACCCCACGGGCGCACTCGGGATCTACGAGCGGGTCGGCTTCCGCCCGATCCGGCGCTTCGTGCGTCTCCAGCGCCCGTTCGTGCGCCGGTCCACGAACGGCTGACCGCCGCGGCCGGCCCTCGCTTGTCACCCCGTCCGCGGCCGCGCCGCGCGGTCCTGCGGCCGCGCCAGGCCGAGCACCGACCCGCCCGCGGGCGATGCTGAACGGACACGGCCCGGTCGTCGCCGACCGGGCCGAGATGCTGCGCGAACGCGAGCGGGACGCCGCCCGCCAACGTGGTCAGCGGTTGTTGCCGAACAGCCGCAGGAGCATGAAGAACAGGTTGATGAAGTCGAGGTACAGCTTGAACGCGCCCATGACAGCGCCCTTCTCCATCGATCCCGCCCAGGCGGCCATGTCACCGCGCTGGATCCTCTGCACGTCGTAGGCGGTCAGCGCCGTGAAGATCACGACGCCCACCACCGAGATCCCGAACGAGAGCCACTGCCAGCCGATGAACAGGTTGACGACCATCGCCACGATCAGCCCGATGAGGCCCATGAACAGGTAGGGCCCAAGGCCGGTGAGGTCGCGCTTCGTGACCGAGCCGTAGACGGCGGCGGCGCCGAAGACAGCGGCGGCGGACGAGCCGGCGGCGAGCACGCTGCCGAGCTCGTACGTCACGAGGACGAAGCCGAGCGTTACGCCGGTCAGCGCCGAGTAGACGAAGAACAGCAGGAGCCCGGCGGTGGCGGAGATCCTGCGGATCGCGAGGGTCAGGCCGAAGGCCACACCGAGCTGGACGAGCACGAGCGGGAGGACAAGCCCGGTCATGCCGAAGAGCTGCTCCTCCGGCATCGAGGAGACGAGGACCCCGACCCCGGTCGTGACGAGGAGGCCGAGGAACATCCAGAAGAAGGACTGGGTGAGGAACGCCTGGGCGAGCCGGGCGTCAGGGCGGACCCCAAGCTGGCTCGGCGCGTAGGTGTTCTGGTTCATCGAGCGTACATCTCCATGGCGAAGGGCGGGAGCGAGCCTCCCGCTGCGGTTGAGTATGCCGAAGATCCGTGACACGGGCCCGGCCGGGGTGGCGCCGGCGCCAGCGGTCCCGCGGCCGAGTCCTGTTCGGTCAGCCCGGTCCGTCGGATCTGCGTCGACCGGGGCGGGCCAGGGTCGCCGGGCGGGCCTCGGCCTGCTCCGCGGCCCGGGCAAGGACCCAGAGGAGGTCCGCCAGGCGGTTCAGGTACGGCAGGAGATGAGATCCGGGGACGAGGTTCGCCCGCTCCAGGGTGACGGCCCGCCTCTCGGCCCGCCGGAGGATCGTGCGTGCCAGCTCCAGCGCGGCGCTGGCCTGGGTCTCGCCGGGTACGACGAACTCGGTCGGGAACGCGATGCGGGCTTCGTGGTCGGCCAGGACGGCCTCGAGGTCGGCGAGCATCTCGTCCGACACCTGCGTCGTCCCGTCGACCAGGCGATCCCAGGACGCCGGGTCGGCCGCCAGCTCGGCGCCTGCAACGAACAGCTCGCGCTGGATGCGCAGGATGAGGTCTGCGAGCTCGGCGAGAACCGGAGGCGGGGCCTCGCGACGGCCTGCCGCGCCGAGCTCGGCTCGGGCAATCCCGAGGGCCGCGACGGTCTCGTCGAGCGTGCCGTACGCCTCGGTCCGGAGGTCGTCCTTGGGGATCCGGTCGCCGCCGAAGAGGAGCCCGGTCGTGCCGTCGTCGCCGCGCCGAGTCGCGACGGCGGACGCCCGCCCGGCAGGGGGGACCGCGTGCTGGGCGCGCCCCGCGTCGGCGGACGCACCCCGGCTCGAGGGTTCCTCGCTCACCACATGAGGCCCGCGTCACGCGGGTCCCAGCGCTCGGCGAGGAGGGTCACCTTCACGGGATGCTCCAGGACCAGCTCGGCCTGCTCGCGCACCTGCTGGATCATCGAGCCGGCGTACGGGCAGAACGGGGTGGTGAGGATCATCTTCACCTCGGACTCCGTCTCTCCGAGCAGGACCTGCCTGATCAGGGCCAGCTCCACGACGTTCATCCCGATCTCCGGATCGACCACGTTGCGCAGCCCGTCGAGGACCGCCAGCTCCTTGGCGCGGCGCTGCGGGTCGAACGGGGACGCGACGTCGGGCGCGGGAGCGTTGGCTGCGGGAGCATCGGGAGTTGGCGTGGTGGGCTGATCGGTCATGCGGAGTCGGGTCCGAGTGCGAGTTGTTTCATGCTCAATCGTACCATCGGGCCGCGAAAGTCGAGTGCGTTACTCGGAATTGACCCCGGGGGCCTCAGGCCATGGTCGGGGCCCCGCCATCGGTAACGACGCCAGGGCGACGGAGCGGCTCCGGCAGCGCGCTGGCCTCCTCGTCGGTGAAGCCCGGGCCGACGAGGCTCCCGCCGGCGGCGAAGAACCCCGCATAGCGTTCACGATGGTCGGCCGCGTAGCAATAGGCCGCAGCGACGCCGAGGAGGCGGAGCTCGGGGTGGTCCGTCAGGATCCGGGTGAGGTCGTAGCCACCGGCGCGCATCTCCAGCAGCTGCCGGACGGTGATCCGGCTGCCGTAACAGAAAGGCTCGCCGTTCATCACGAGGGGGTCCGCCTGGACCCACTTGATCGTCATCGCGTGGGCCTCGCTCAGCCGCCCCGGTACAGCGCCGTCAGGAGTCGGTTCCGCTTCCGTGCGTCGCCCGCGATCCTGCGGTAGCGTCGGAACGTCGCAATCGCCTCATCGAGGGCGGCGTCGGCCAGCACCTGCTCCTGCGGCGCGAGAACTGCCGGGAGGGCGACGCGCAGACACTCGCTGAGCGTCATCAGGTCGTCCATCGGGACCTTGCGGCGGCGATAGACAGGCGCGACCCAGTCGGCCCACTCGCCCACCTGGGCGGGGTCGGCGGAGGCCACGGCCCGCGCGACGCGCTCGAGGTAGATCTCCGTGTCCCGGCAGAGTGCGCGGAGCCCGATCTCCCCCAGCCGCTCCCGGAGGGTGGGGTCGGTGCGGAGGGCGATCACGATCGCGCGCGTGCCGAGCCGCTCGCGCGAGGCGCGGATTCGCGCCGCCGCGTCGGGGAAGCCGGCGCGCATGTCGGGCTCTGGCAGGCCCAGAGCGGGGTGGCTCACGCCGGCAAGGATACCCGCGTCGTCAACGCTGATGTGCCCGATCGCGGGACCTGTCGTCGTCCTGCTCCGCGGCCCTACGCGAGCTCGCTCGCAACTCCGACGTCGCGCGTGTCGGCCGCGCGAGGCCGCACGACGCGGTTTCGGAGGCCACGGGCATGCGAGGCACCGCGCAGCGCGAGCATCAGCTCGAAGTCCGCATCGGGCTTCACGCGTGCGGATCCTCGCCGGGCGCGCACCGTCGGCGTGGGATCGTTGCCGCCGTCTGGACCGGCGTCGTCGTGGGGAGGGGTCGTGAAGGAGCTCATGTCGACTCCCTGTTCGTCGCCGACCCCGCCTGGGATTGCCGGGCGGGACAGCGTTCGCCCCTCGACCGTTACGATGTCGTCATGAGCGGGCCCTCGGCGGAACGCACGGATCCGGCGGCGGGCAGCCCTGCGGGCGTCGGGCCGTGCGTCGACTCGTGCGGCGACCCGCCGACGGGTGCCGGCCTGCGCGCCATTGCGTGGACGGGACAACTCCTGGTGGCCGTCACGAGCGGCATCGTCACCAGGCTCTCCGCAGGATCCCGCTGATGCCCGGCTTCCCCGACTTCGACCACTGGTTCCCGCCGGTCACGCCCGCTCCCCGCCGGCCCGCGCCACCCTTCGACCTTCGCCACCCCACCGACGACGACTTCGCGGCCCACGCCGAGCTCATCGGCGCCTGGGCCGAGGAGCAGGCCGGTCGGGGCGGTTCCGGCCGAGCGTGGGTCCGCCACTTTGCGGGCACGTCATGGCTCGCCGAGTCCATGGCCGACGGGCGCCCGCTCGGCGTCCTCCTCGGCTTCCGGTCACCCGAGCGGCCGGCCGAGGGGGTCGTCATCCTGGTTGCCGTCGACCCGAGGTTCCGCCGCCGCGGGATCGGGCGGGACCTCGTGGAGCGCTTCGTCTCCGGCGTATCCGCCCTGGGGGCGACGACGGTGACCGCGGCATGCCGCCCCGTCAACCGGATCGGCCTGGCGTTCTTCGACGCCCTCGGTTTCGAGCTGGAGGCCGGCCCGGGAACCATGCGGCTATACGGGGTTCCGACGTTCGCCGACTGGGACGGGGCCGGTGAGGACCGAGCCTTCCTGCGGCGGGTCATCGCGGGCGGCTGACCCGGACTGGCGGCCGTGGAGGGGGGCGGGCCTGGATCCCTGAGAGCGTCTGCCGGTCGCGCCGACAGCCGCCTCAGGGCCTTGCCGACGCGGCGCCGCTCCGGGCTCCGCGCGGCCGGGAGCCGGCCCTATGCCGGACCCGGCTCGACGACCCCCCGTTCGGCTGCCCTGATCTCATCGACGATCGACCCCGGCGTCAGCTGCTCGGTGAGCAGGCGCCGGAAGCGGGCTGGCCGGTCGGCCGGGAGCGTCATCTCGAGCCAGCGCCGCAGCAGCCGTTCGCCCTCGAAATAGACGAAGACGTACGTCCGCCAGAGCGGGTGCGAGATGAACTCGAGGCGCTTCGCCGCCCGTTCCGGGGTGGAGAGGAGACGCCGCTCGAGGTAGGCGAGGACCTCCCCGCGCGGGGCATCGTCGGCGTGCAGCATGAGGGCCGCGTTCCCGGCAACGCCCCTGACGGCAGTCATGGCGCGCGCGATCACGACCTGCCGCGCGGCGGCAGCGCGGGCAGCTGCCGGGTCGGCGGCGAGCCCCGGCAACCGCGCCAGCCCGTACACCTCGACGAGCAGGTCGGCCTCCTCGTCCGCCGGGACGGCGAAGCGTTTCCCAAGGTCGGCCAGCCCTTCCGAGAGGAGGCACTCGGGCGCATTGATGCACAGGACACTGGCCTCCATGCGGCCCAGCTCGTCGACGAGGTGCGCCTCGTGCCAGGCGTGCTCGAGATGGTGGCCGGGGTACGTCTCGTGCGGGAGAACGGACAGGAGGTCGGCCGCGCGGATCGGGAGGTCGGTGTTGAGATCCACCCGACTGCGCCGGCCGCCGTCGTACCAGTTGTAGCCGCTCCACGGCTGGTCCCGGACCAGAGAGACGGAGAGGTTCTCGCCGGGCGGCAGGCCGAAGAGCGCATCGGCGCGGCGTCGGAAGCCGGGCAGGAGGGCGTCGACGACGGGCCGCACGCGGTCGGCCGGGATCGTGAAGCGCTCGTCCCACGCGGCGATCCGGGCAGGCAGCGGCCCCTCGCCGGGCAGGAGCGACCGCAGCTCGGCCGCGGCGGCGTCGAAGACGGCCTCGGGCGTGCGCGTCGGCTCGAAGTCGAAGCAGGCGGTGACGTGCTCCAGGTACGGGAGCCCGCACCCCCCCAGCGCCCGGGCCTGCGCCTCGAGGGCGACGAGCTGGGCGTCGAGCCAGCGGCGGCGGTCCGGCTCGGCGACCTCGGCCGCCAGGCGGTCGCGCAGGGCGGTAGCGTCCTCGACCAGCCGAGCTGCCGGGCGCACGTGCTCCAGGTCCACACCAGCCTTGAGGTCGGCCGGCCCGAAATAGCCGTCGACGAGGCCGGGGACCTGCCGGTCGAGACGCAGGACAAGGAGCAGGTAGTCGCGGGCGAGCGGATCCGGGACCGGGGCCTCGTGCTCCCCACCGGCGGCAGGCGTACCGATGGAACGAGCACGAGGAGTGCCACTTCCGGCTCCCATGCCGCTGCCCTACCCGCCCGACTGCGCGACGATCCAGGCCTCCCGGGCGGCGCGGAGCCGGGCGGCCCAGGGCCCGGGGACACCCCCCGCCACGAGGGCGCCGTCGAGGGAGACGATCGGCTGGAACCCGGCGACCGACGAGCAGAGGAGCGCTTCGTCGGCCGCCAGCAGGTCGTCGGGCGTGAGCCAGGCCTCCGCGGCGACCATGCCAAGGGCAGCCGCCCCCTCCGGTCGCAGGAGCCAGTCGCGGGTCGTCCCCGCGAGGATCCCTGCGGCCAGCGGCGGCGTCAGCACGCGTTGCCCCACGACGATCGCGATGTTGGACGTCGTCGCCTCTGCCACGTGTCCGTCCAGGGTCAGCGAGATGGCATCGTCGACCCCGGCCAGCTCTGCCTCGAGCCTGGCGTGGACATGGTCGGCCCGCGAGGTCGTCTTCACGGTCGCCAGCGGGAACGCCGGGTCGCGACGCCCCGTCGCAACGATCGTCCGGATTCCGCGCGCCAGCACCGCCTCGGACACCGGCACGTGCGGCCAGGCCTGGATCACGACCGTGGGAGGCAGCTCGCGCCAGTTGGGCGGGAGCAGACCTCGCCCGTTCGGTGCGCCGCGACTTACTGTGAGGCGGACGGCGGCATCATCGGGAGCGTTCGCCGCCACGACGGCCCCGATCCCCTTCGCCAGCTCGGCGTCGCTCCACGGCATCGGGATCGCGAGGGTCCCGAGCCCCTCGCGCAGCCGGGCGAGGTGCAGCCCCCGCTCGATGGCGACGCCGCGGCGTACCCGGAGCGTCTCGAAGAGAGCGTCGCCCAGCTGGAACCCGCGATCACCGACGACGAGCGCCGGTTGGTCGGCGCTGACCAGGCGCCCGTCCACCCAGGCTGCCGGGCGAGCTCCCGCGCCGAACGCCTCGTGGTCCGTCATCCGACCTCCGTCTCGAGCTCGCCTTCCACCATCGCCCCGATCGCCCGGAGTGGCCCGCGGGCCTTCGTCCGCGTCTCCTCCCACTCGGTCGCCGGGTCGCTGCGCCAGGTGATGCCGCCACCCACGTGGAGCGTGAGGCGCCGACCGTCGGCCACGAAGGTCCGGATGAGGATCGAGGATCCCATCCCACCGCCTGCGTCGACCCACAGCGCCGCCCCACAGTATGGTCCGCGTCGGACCGGCTCGAGCGATTCGAGGACCTCCATGGCCCGGATCTTCGGGGCCCCGGTGATCGAGCCGCCGGGGAAGGCGGCTGCCAGAAGGTCGAAGGCGTCACGCCCCGGCGCCAGGCGACCCGTCACCGTGGAGACCAGGTGCTGAACCGACGGCGTCCGCTCGAGCCGCCACAGCCGAGGCACCCGCACGCTGCCCGGCCGGCACACGCGCCCGAGGTCGTTGCGCAGGACGTCGACGATCATCGTGTTCTCGGCGCGGTCCTTCTCCGAGGCGAGCAGCTCGGCAGCGAGCGCGCGGTCCTCGGCCGGCGTCCGACCGCGGGGCCGGGTGCCCTTGATCGGGTCGGTCCGGACGCGGCCATCGGCGTCGAGGGCCAGGAACGGCTCCGGCGAGGCCGACACGATCGCCCGTCGTGGGCCGTTGGGGGCGGCCGTCGAGCCGGCGGCGGCCGTCGAGTCCGGGCCGTTCTGCCCGACCCATGAGTCCGACGCGGCCTGCCCCAGGTCGATGAACGCGGTGAAGGCCGCCGGCTCCCCGGCCCGGAGGCGCCGAAACACCGACCACGGCTCGCCGTGGAACGGCGCAACGAGCCGACGGGTGAGGTTCGCCTGGTAGAGCTCGCCGGCCGCGATCGCCCCCCGAACCGCCTCCACCCTCGCCATCCATGTGGTGCGATCGACCTCCGATTGAAACGTCAGCCGCGGGAAGGCCGGCTCGCCGCGCAGAGGCACGCGGACGGCTGTCTCCGCGCGTGCACGGACCCCCGCGAGGGATCGCTCCAGGGCCGCCTCGTCACCGTCGACCGCCCGGCCCGCGAGGAACGCACGGCCATCGCGCCCGTCCCAGGCGATCGCCCAGGCGTGGAGACCGAGGCGCAGGTCGGGCAGGCCCTGGTCATCGACCGCGTGAGCGGGCAGGCGTTCCAGCCGCCGCGCGAGGTCGTACCCCAGGTGGCCGACGAGCCCCCCGGCGAACGGAGGAGCACCGGGCGGCAGCGGCGAGGCGTCCAGCCGGGCGAGGAGCTTCCGGGCCGCGTCAAGCGGATCCGGCCCCGGGTCGGCGCCCTCGAGCACGGCGACCGCCTCGGCCACGAGGAACGACCAGCGCCCGACACGCCCGGGCCGGGCGCTTTCGAGCAGGGCCAGGCCCGGCAGGTCGCGGAACGCGTCAGCGGCATCTGCCGGGGCCACGCCGTCGAGCGCGGGCAGCCGCTCGACGACGAGGAGGGCGGGGACGCCGGCCACGGGGCACATGCTCGGATTATCCGCGCCCGCAGCCCGCGCCACGCAGTCGGCGGCTGGGCCGGCGGCGCCGTAGACTCCCGTTGATCTGCGGCACCGTCGGAGTGAGGGAGCTCATGCGCGCACGCGACCACGGGATCGTCCTCGGCCACCTCGCGCCGGGGCCGCTCAACGCGATCACCGACGTCGCCGGCGTGCGCGTCGGGCACGCGACGCTGATCCGGGGCGACGGGCCGCGGGTCGTCGGCGAGGGCCCCGTCCGAACCGGCGTCACTGTCGTCGTCCCCCACGACGGCGAGCCGTTCCTGGAGCCGCTCTTTGCCGGCTGCCACCGCCTCAACGGCAACGGTGAGCTGACGGGCCTCGAGTGGGTCCGCGAGTCGGGGTTCCTCACGTCGCCGATCGCGATCACGAACACTCACTCCGTCGGGGTCGTCCACGATGCGCTGCTCGTCCACGCCGTCCGCGCGCACGGGCCCTACGCCGACTTCTGGTCTCTGCCGGTCGTCGGCGAGACGTACGACGGCGTCCTGAACGACATCAACGGCTTCCATGTCCGCCCCGAGCACGTGGACGCGGCCCTCGCGTCCGCGGCCGGCGGACCGGTCGCCGAGGGAGCCGTGGGCGGCGGCACCGGAATGATCTGCCACGAGTTCAAGGGCGGGATCGGGACCGCATCGCGCGTCGTCCCGGCAGAGGCCGGCGGGTTCACCGTGGGCGCCCTCGTCCAGGCCAACTACGGCGCACGGGAGCTTCTGCGGATCGACGGCGTCCCGATCGGCGAGGCGATCTCGACGGGCGAGGTCCCCAGCCCGTGGGAGGCGGCCGAGGCGCTGGCGCGTTCGCGGGCGGCCGATGGCCGGGCCGCGAGCGGCCGCGGGACCCTGGCACCGGGCTCCGGCTCGATCATCGTCGTCCTCGCCACCGACGCCCCGCTCCTGCCTCACCAGTGCGAGCGGCTGGCCCAGCGGGCGGGCCTCGGGCTCGCCCGGATGGGCAGCATCGCGTCGACCGGATCCGGTGACATCTTCATCGCCTTCGCCACGGGCAACCGCGGGCTCCCCGGCCCGGAGGAGACACCCGCGGTCGGCTCCCCGATCGCCCGCGACGTCCGGATGCTCGACGACACCCGCATCTCGAAGCTCTTCCAGGCTGCCGTCGAGGCGGTCGAAGAGGCGGTCGTGAACGCGCTTCTCGTGGCCGAGACGATGACCGGCGCCGACGGGATCACCGCCCACGGCCTCGACGGCGAGCGGGTCGTCGAGATCATGGAGCGCTTCGGCCGGGGCCCGCGGGCCCGCGGCGCGTAGGGGTCGCGGCGCCGCTCAGCCGAGCCGATTCATCCCGTCGCGGCGAGCGAACTCCGCGAGCTGCGCGCGGCATGCGGCGAGCGCCCGCTCCGCTTGGCCCACCATCCACGGGTCCACCCGGGGCGAATCCTCGAGGAAGACCGTCGCACCGTAGGGCCCCTCGTCGAGCACGATCCCCGACGCGTTCCGGTAGTCGGCCATCCAGTTCACCTGGAGGGCCACGAGGACGTCGACGACGACGGCCCGGTCGAACAGCCAGTCGAGGTTGCGGACATTCAGGGCGTCCACGAGATCGTGGATGCGGACCGGTCGCCCGCGCTCCAGCCGGGCCACGAGGTCGATGACCCGCAGCGTGGCGAAGGGATCGCCGCTCTCCGCGACCACGGGCGGGGCGAGGTCGGCCGGCGGGAGGCCGGCCGGCGCGTTGCGGAGCCTGAGGTCGCCGGGTGCGGCGCCTGGGCGATCGGTCACGGCGAGGCGTGTTCCTGGCATGCGGGTCGAGACGGGCGGCGACGATACCACGTGGGGGTTCGTTCGCCGGGCGGGCCGTTCGTCCCCCGCTCGCGGCGGTCCTCCGGCACTTACCCTCCTCCGGCCACGGCGCCAGAATCGTGGCAGGCGCCGTCGGGAGGCCCGAGCCCCACGGCAGCCTCGAACGAGCCGGGCGAGCTCGCCCGGGAGGTGTTCCGATGACCAACGAAGTGCTCGTCACCTACACGACGCGTCATGAGTCCACGCGTGGGATCGCAGCGGACATCGCGGAGGTGCTCGCCGGGGCGGGCCTTGCCGTGCGGCTCGAGAGGATCCACGCGGTCGGGGACCTGCGAGCCTTCCGGGCCGCGGTGATCGGCTGCAGCGTCTTCGAGGACGAATGGATGCCCGGAGCACACGAGTTCCTGGCGGCCAACGAGCTCCAGCTCGAGGCGATGCCGGTCTGGCTCTTCGCGTCCGGCCCCACCGAGCCGCTGCCCGAGGGAACCACCGTTGACGTCAACCCGGAGCTCGTTGCGGTCATCGAGCGGATCGGGCCGCGCGACGTTGCGCTCTTCGCGGGGGCGCTCCAGCCCCACCACATCGGCACCGGCCTGCGGATCCTCGGGAAGCTGGCACGGTCGAGCTTCACGGAGCACCGCGACTGGGCGGCCGTCGAGCGCTGGGCCCACCACGTGGCCGAGGAGCTCGGAGCGAACGCCGGGGCGAGGAAGACCTGACCGTCTCGCCACCCGCTCTTCGGGCGGATGGTGCATCGTTCGGACATCATGCACGACGACCGCTTTCGCGCGCCCGGCGAACCGGGACCCACGCCGTCCCCCGAGCCGGGATGGCCGCCCTCGTCGCAGCCCGGCTGGACGCCGGTCCCGCCCGGGGCCGGCGCGGCCGGAAGCCCAACCGGCTGGGAGTCCCCGCCGCCGTCTCGCGGGCGCCGGATCCTGGGCGTGGCGGCGCTCGTCCTCGCGATCGCCGTCGTCTTCTCGTTCGGCGTCTCCGTCGGCCAGGCCGGCGGCGTGGCAGCGTCGGCAACGCCGTCCTACTCGCCCTCGGCGGACCGTCCGGACTGGCGCCTCCTCGACGAGGCCTACTCGCTCCTGGACCAGCACTACGTCGACCCGGCCGCCCTCGACCCCCTCACGCTCGAGCGGGGCGCGATCGTGGGGATGACCGAGAGCCTCGACGACCGCGGGCACACCGGGTACCTCACCCCGGAGGAGGTCGCGCAGCGCGACGAGTCGCTCTCCGGCACCTTCGTCGGCGTGGGCGCCATCCTCGACGAGCGCGACGGCGGCGTCTTCATCGTGCGGGTTCTGCGCGCCAGCCCAGCCGAGCGCGCCGGTGTCCGGGCCGGCGACCAGATCGTCGCGGTGGACGGCATCGACGTCACGAGCCTCGCGATCGACGATATCGTCACCCGGGTCCGCGGACCCGAGGGCACGGACGTGGCCCTCGAGCTCCGGGCGCCGGATGGGGCGACCCGGACGCTCACGATCACGCGCGCCACGCTCGACCTGCCGGTCGTGTCCTGGGCCTTCGCGCCGGGCACCCGCGACGCCGTGATCCGCGTGGAGTCGTTCTCGACGGGCGCCGCCACCGCCCTGGCATCGGCGGTGCGCGAGGCTCTCGACGAGGGCGCGGTGGGGATCGTGCTCGACCTGCGCGGCAACCCGGGTGGCTATGTCAACGAGCCCGTGGAGGCCGCCGGCCAGTTCCTGAGCGGCGGCGACGTGTACTTGTCGGTCGACCGGACCGGCAAGGAGACGCCCCACCCCGTGGAGGGCACGCCGATCGCGCCGGACATCCCCCTCGTGGTCCTCGTCGACGACCAGACGGCAAGCTCGGCGGAGATCCTGACGGGCGCCCTCCAGGACGCCGGACGGGGGACGGTCGTCGGCGTGACGACGTACGGCACGGGCACGGTGGTGAGCTCCTATCCCCTCGCCGACGGGGGGGCGCTCACGATCGGCACCGAGCGCTGGCTCACGCCGAACGGGCGCGCGATCTGGCGCGAGGGCCTCACCCCGGACGTGGTCGTCGTGCTCCCGATCGGCGCGACGCTGATCGTCCCCGACGACTTTGCGACGCTCGGGGCCGGCGGCGTCGGGGCAACCGACGATGCCCAGCTCAAGGCCGCGCTCCTGGCGCTCGACGCCGAGCAGGCGGACGCGCGGGGCGCGCTCGACCGGGCGGCCTGAGCCGGGACTCCTGGCGGCGGCGTCAACCGGGCCCGGCCGGGCGAGCCAGCCGAGCCCCGCTCGTCGGCCCTACAGCAGCTCGTGGTTGGCAGTGGCGTTCGGCTTGCCACCGGCCGGTCGCGGCTCCTCGCCGGGCCCGTACTCGGGTTCCGGGGCGGCGTCCGGCGCCGCCGAGCCACGGTCATCCCCCGCGTGGAGGACCTCGAGCGGCTTGCCCGCCGTCCCCTCCAGGGCTCCGACTCCGTAGGGAACCCACTTCGACGGGTCCTGCAGCCGGTGGACCTCCTCGTTGCCGCGGGCGTGCGTCTCGAGGAAGCCGGCCGGCTCGATCCACATCTTCTTGCCGTCGAGGAGGCCGGAGATCCCTTCCTGCCCCGGCTCGGGCCGAGGGTTCCGGCACCATTCGCAGGAGGTCGGGTCGTGCGGCGTGTAGGAGGTCGGCTCCTCGTACGTCGTGATGTAACCCTCGTAGTTTCGGAGCACGACTTTGTGGTCCGAGTAGCTGATCAGGTAGTTCGGCATGACCGGGATCTTCCCGCCGCCGCCGGGCGCATCGACGATGAATTGGGGCACGGCATAGCCGGAGGTGTGGCCGCGGAGGCCCTCGATGATCTCGAGGCCCTTGCCCACCGGCGTCCGGAAGTGGCCGGCGCCCTCGACGAGGTCGCACTGGTAGATGTAGTAGGGCCGGACGCGGATCTCGACGAGCTTCTGGACCAGGTCGCGCTGGATGTGAACGCAGTCGTTCACCCCGGCCAGCAGCACGGACTGGTTGCCGAGGGGGATCCCGGCCCGCGCCAGCTTGTCGCAGGCCCGGGCGAGCTCGGGCGTCATCTCGCTGGGGTGGTTGACGTGGATGTTGAGCCACATCGGGTGATACTTCTGGAGCATGTCGCAGAGCTCGTCGTCGACCCGCTGCGGCATGAAGACCGGCACCCGGGATCCGATCCGGATGATCTCGACGTGCGGGATCTCGCGCAGCCCGCGGAGAGCGGACTCCAGGAGCTTCGGGGCAAGGGTCAGGCCGTCTCCGCCGGAGATGAGGACGTCGCGGACCTGCGGCGTCCGGCGGATGTAGTCGAGCTGCGCCTCGAGCTCGCGGCGGTTGAAGTTCTGGCTGGCGTCACCGACGATCCGGCTCCGCGTGCAGTACCGGCAGTAGCTGGCGCACTGGGTGGTGATCAGGAGGAGGACCCGGTCGGGATAGCGGTGGACGAGCCCCGGCACCGGCGAGTGGCGGTCCTCGGCGAGGCTGTCCTCCATCATGCCGGTGAAGGACCGCAGCTCCGAGCCGACGGGGATCACCTGGCGCCGGATCGGGTCGGCCGGGTCGTTGGGGTCGATGAGCGAGACGAAGTAGGGCGTGATGTCGACGCGGAACTTGTCCGGCGCCGACAGGCCCTCGCGCTCGTCGTCGGTGAGGTTGAGGACCGGCTCGAGCTCCTCGAGCGTGTTGAGGCGGTTCGAGAGCTGCCAGCGCCAGTCGTTCCACTTCTCGTCCGGGACGTCCTGCCACAGCGGGGCCCGCCGGCTCACGGCCGGCTTTCCGTCGGGGCCCAGCTGGAGAGCGGGGTCGCGCCGATTCACGAACGGGGCCTGGTCGGCTGCTCGCGCGGCGACCGCCGCCTTGATCTCGCTCGTGTCCATCGTCGGGTGGTCCCCTTCTGCGCTGCCCCGTGCTGGAACCCGACCGGCCCGGTCGAGCGACCACTCAGAGTGCATAGATCCTATGCACTCTGCATGTGTCGTGGGGATCATAGCCGCCCCGGGGCGGCTGGTCCACCGGCTGAGCCCGGGAGCCGGCGTTCCACTGGGGAATGACGCCATGCCGTGGCGCGCGTGCCCGGGCCCCGGATCGGAGGCCTCCCCGGGGTGGCCGTGTTCGTTCAGGCCGGCCGGCATGACGGACCGGAATACCGCCGGCGCCCGCCTCGCCGGCCCGGGCACCGGGCGATCGCGTCCAGTCATCGAGATGGTCCCATATGCCGAGGCTGGCAGGTCGCCGGTCACTCGACGCCGACGGAAGAACAGACCATCGACACGGGATCCGGCGGAACGACCGGAGGGGGCTACAATCGGGCAGTGCCGCCTGGCACGGGGGATACCGGGAGACCAGCCATGACCTTCGACCGCAGGGTGCTCGCGAGCTCCCTCGCCCTCCTCCTCGTCGCCGCGGCCTGCGGCGGCTCCGCCACTCCGGCGGCGTCGCCGGACCCCGGTGAGACCGCGACGCCGGTTGCGTCGCAGGAGCCGCAGGAGACCGCCGCGTCGCAGGAGACTGCCGCGCCGCCGGCGACCGACGACCCCTTCGTGCCGGGCGCCGCCGGCGACCTCGAGGCGATGCTGCCGTCCGAGGTCGACGGCGTCCGGTTCGAGAGGGGGAGCTTCAATGGGGCGAGCATCCCGGGCGGGATCCCGCTCGGCGACGGCGAGGACGACTTCGCCACGTTCCTGGCGGACAACGGCAAGACGCTCAGCGACGTCAAGATCGCGATCGCGACCCCGGTCGACACCGAGGCGGGCGGCAGCCTCGTCATGGCGATCCAGGTGAGCGGCGTCCCGGCCGACAAGATCGCCGGCTTCGCGGAGTCCGGCATGGACGGCGCCGAGAAGACGACGATCGGCGGCAAGGAGGTGTACGGGTCCGGCATGGCCGGCTTCGGCGCCTACATCTACATGAAGGACGACGTCGTCTTCTACATCCTGGCCATGGGCGGTGCGGATCTCGCCGCGGGGATCATCTCCCAGCTCCCCTGACGCTCACTGCACCGGCCGCAACGCTCGCGCGGCCCGGCGCCGGTGGCAGGGCTGGGCCCTGCCCGGGCCCGGGAACCTGACCGGGCGCACAACCGTGAACCCATGAGCGATCGCGAGCTACCCGACCACGTCGTCGCCAACCGAGCCTTCTGGACAGCGGAGGCGGCAGCGTATGTCGAGCGGGGCCGCCGCAGCTGGGCCGATCCGGAGCCGAGCTGGGGGATCTGGGGCGTCCCCGAGTCCGAGCTGCGCGTCCTCCCGGACGTCTCCGGCCTCGACACGATCGAGCTCGGATGCGGGACGGCGTACGTCTCCGCCTGGCTCGCCCGGCGCGGCGCCAGGCCTGTCGGCGTCGACGTCACCCCCGCTCAGCTCGAGACCGCAGGCCTGCTGCAGCGCGAGCACGGCCTGGGCTTCCCCCTCCTCGAGGCCAGTGCGGAAGCCGTGCCCCTCGCGGACGCCTCGTTCGACCTCGCGATCAGCGAGTACGGGGCCAGCATCTGGTGCGACCCGTATCGCTGGATCCCCGAGGCGGCCCGCCTGCTGCGGCCCGGGGGCCGGCTCATCTTCCTGGTGAACGGGACGATCCTCCTGCTCTGCTCGCCGGACGAGGAGGTCCCCGCCGAGGATCGCCTCGTGCGCGACTACTTCGGGATGCACCGGTTCGCGTGGCCCGGCGAGAACGAGGGCGTCGAGTTCCACCTCGGCTACGGCGACTGGATCCGTCTCCTGCGGGCGAGCGGGTTCGAGGTCGAGGACCTGGTCGAGCTGCGCGCGCCGGAGGGTGCCGCGACGCGCTACCCGTGGGTGACCGCCGCGTGGGCCCGCCGCTGGCCGTCGGAGCAGATCTGGGTGGCCCGCAAGCGGGCATGAGTTGTGGCGAGACGAGCACGGGTGCGCTCGCCTACCATCTGGGGGCCATCCCGGCCCATTGGCCCCCCCGCCAGGAGCACCACCCCGCATGATCGCCGTCGTCACCGCCCAATGGACCGTCCGCATAGCCGGATCCGCCTCCCTCCTGCTCGGGATCCTTCATTGGATTGGCGGTCCCAGCAGCATCGTGCCGTTCCACATGCTGGTCGGGGTGATCCTCGTCGTCGAGCTGTGGGTCCTCGCGGCGCTCGGGCTGCGGGCCGGCACCGGCCCAGCCCTTCCGGCGGTCACCATCGCCTGGGGGATCGTCACGGTGTGGTTCGGGCTCAACCAGGCGACGATCCTTTCCGGCGACGCCAGCTTCGTCGTCCAGGTCGCCCACCTCATGACGGGACTGGTTGCCATGGGCATCGGCGAGGTCATCAGCGCCCGCATCCACAGGATCTCGCTGACCCCCTGACCGCGGGCGCCTGCCTCGGCGCCGACGCAACGTCCCGCCTGCGACGGCGGGCGGCGTCGGCCGCCCCGACGCTCGGCCGGGCTAGGGCGCGGGCGAGACCTTCGCGAGCTCCGCGTCGATGAGCGCCCGGAGGTCCGTCATCGGCAGGGCGCCGGGCGCCTGGAGGACGCCGTTGATGGCAAGGGTCGGCGTGGAGCCGATGCCAGCCTGCTGCGCGACCTGGGTCTCCGCCTGGACTGCCTGCTCCGCCGCGCTGTCGCTCATGCAGGCCCCGTAGACGCCCTGGTCCAGGCCGACGGCAGCCGCGATCGCGTCGAGCTGCTCACGCCGGAAGGCTCCCTCGTTCTCGCCGTCCTGGTTCTCGTAGAGGTAGTCGTGGTAGGCCCAGAACTGCCCCTGGTCCCCGGCGCACCGCGCGGCCGCCGCGGCCTGCTGCGACTCGCCGTTCGGGTCGCCACCGTCGAGGAATGCGAGGTCGCGGTAGACGACGCGGACGGTGCCGGCGCGGACGTACTCGTCGACGAGGTCCGGCTCCACCTGGCGCGCAAAGAAGCCGCAGGCCGGGCACTGGAAGTCCGACCACACTTCGACCGTGACCGGGGCGTCGGCTGGGCCCAGCGCCCGTGGGTTCGTCGGATCGACCAGCTCGGGGGGGACGGGCGGATGGGGATGAGCAGGTCACCCGCCGATGTGCTCCCGCGGCCGCCGAGCACGCCCGACGCGAACAGGACCAGGACGAGCCCGACGACGACGGCCCCCACGCTCAGGAGGACCATCGGCGATCGCCAGGCGGGCGTGACGGACGCCGTGCCGGCCGCCGCGAGTCGGCGATCGCGACGGGCCGCCTCGCGGCGATCGCGACGGGAGGGCGAGGGCGAGCCGCCGACCGTGGGGGGCTGATTCGACATGCGGGCTACTCGAACTGCTGGGACATGGTGCCGCCGGAGCGGGGAGACGCCGGCACAGGGTAGCGTTCTCCGCGTCGACTCGCCGGGAACCGCCCCGGGCCACGGTCGCAGGCGGCCCTCACGCCCGCGCCGCTGCTGCCGGCTCCCCGGGATCGACGGGAACCGAGACCGGCGGACGTGGCGTCACGGGTCGCAGGTAGAGCGCCAGCACGACGACCGTGTACGACGCCCAGGTCACGAGCGTCGCCCACTCGGGCATCGCGGAATACCCGAAGAGGGCCCTGAGGAACAGCCCGATCCCCGCCTCGTGCGGAAGGATCCCGCTCGCATCGAATGCCGTCCCGGCTCCGACCGTGACCCACCCGATCTCGACGAACTCGTGGACCGCGTTCGAGAGCAGGCCGGCGGCGACGAACACGAGCAGAACGCCGGTCCAGCGGAAGAAGAGGCGCAGGTCGAGCACCCGGGTCCCGCGGTAGAAGCCGTATCCGAGACCTGCGGCCACGACGAGGCCGGCCAGCGCCCCCACGAGGACGGCCACGGCGCCGTCCGCGCCGGCGGCGCCCCCGGCTGCCGCGGTTGCCTGGCCGACGAGGAACAGCGCCGTCTCGAGGCCCTCGCGAATGACGACCGTGAAGGCCAGCACCGCGAGCCCCCACGCCGTGCCCTCCGTGAGCACGCGGTCGACGGCACGCTGCAAGTCGCCGGCAACCGACGCAGCCTGGCGCCGCATCCAGAACAGCATCCACGTCACGACGCTCGTCGCGAGGAGCATCGCGGCGCCCTCGAAGATCTGCTCGTACGGCTCGACGAGACCGCCCAAGGTGACGAAGATCCCAGCGCCGAGCACGAGGGACGTCGCGACGGCAACCCCGACCCCGGCCCAGATCTTGCCGAAGTGGCGAGCATTCCCCGTCCGCGCGAGATAGGCGCAGACGATGGCCACGATCAGGGCGGCTTCGACGCCTTCGCGCAGCCCCGTCAGGAGGCCGCTCGTGAAGGCTCCGGCATCGAACATGGCGCGGGCTCCTCGAGGGGACGCAGGGCCCGCGTTGGCGGACCGCACGGACTGAGTCTAGGGCCGGCCCCGGCGCGTGGTCAAGCGTCCTTGAGTCGTGATTGCAACGTCCCCTTACCTGCCGGTCACGGACCGCCGCAGCCCCTCGGCGGGCGATCGGCACGGCCCGTGGGGTCCGGGGCGATGTCGCTGGCCAGAAGCTCCAGCTCCCGCGGGTCCGCGTGGCACCACCGTCGGCTGGGGCGCGGCTGATACTCAGTCTCGACAACGGTCGCACCGGAGCGTATCCTCCCACCATGTCCGACACCGCCCCGATCCTCGCCGCCGTCGAGCACGCTGGGTACCGCCTCACGGGACCCCGGCGCGCGCTCGCGGACCTCATCGCTGCCCAGGGCGGCACGACGTTCACGGCGGCGGGCCTCATCCGCGCCACGCACGCCCGCGGGCAGGCGGTCGGGCGGGCAACGATCTTCCGTGCAATCGACCTGTTCGTCGAGGTCGGAGCGGTCGAGCGAATCGACCTCCCAAGCGGCGAGCATGCCTACGTCGCGTGCGTAGCGACGCACCATCACCATGTGATCTGCTCGCGCTGTGGCCAGGCCGAGGAGATCGGCGACCTCGGTCTCGGGGCGGTCGCGCGTCAGGTTGCCCGCCGCACCCACTATCGCGTGGACGAGCACCGTCTCGAGCTCTTCGGCCTGTGCCCGGGCTGCCAGCGCGCCATTGCCCCGACCGAAGGCCCGAGGGAGCTTCCGTGACCTCCACCGATCCCGCCGCTGTCCCGTCGAGAAAGGGGGCTTCCGTGACCTCCACCGATCCCGCCGCTGTCCCGTCGAGAATGAGACTCCGTATCGTTGCCACGCTCATCGGCGGCGCCATGCTGGCCGCGGGCTGTGGCGCATCCGGCGCGTCGCCGGAACCCGCAGGGCCATCGGTCGTCGTGACGACGTCGGTGCTGGGCTCGGTCGTACGCGAGCTCGTCGGCGACGGTGCCCGGGTGACCGTCCTGATGGGCAACGGCGTCGATCCGCACGACTGGTCGCCATCGGCGAAGGACCTCGAGGCCCTGACGAAGGCTGACCTCGCCGTGGCCAACGGCCTCGGGCTCGAGGGCGGATTCGAGAAGACGCTTGACGAGGCCAGGCAGTCAGGGGTCGTCCTCGTCCGTGCCACCGACTACATCGAGATGCGGCGCGTCGACGGCGTGGCCGAGTCGACGCCGGACGGGCATACCTCGGCGGCCGGCGACCCGCACTTCTGGGTCGACCCGATCGCGATGCGCGCGGTCGTGGGCGCACTTGCGGACGCCCTCGGCGGCATCGGGGTCGACGTGGCAGACCAAGCCGCCGACTTCCAGCAGCGCCTGACGGACCTCGACACCGAGGCGCGGGGAATCCTGGCGAGCGTGCCGGACTCCTCCCGCAAGCTCGTGACCGGCCACGAGTCGATGGGCTACTTCGCGGACCGCTACGACTTCGTCATGATCGGCACGATCATCCCCGGGCTGAGCTCGCAGGGCGAGGTGTCCGCCGGCGAGCTCGCCGCGCTGAAGGCCGAGATCGATGACCAGGGCGTGCGGGCGATCTTCGCCGAGATCGGCACCCCGGCCGCCGTCACCGAGGCGATCGCGCGGGAGACCGGGGCCCGGGTGGTCGAGCTCCCGAGCCACACCATCCCGCCCGACGGCTCCTACTTCACGTTCATCCGCCAGATCGCGACGACCGTCGCGGATGCCCTCCAGTGAAGCAGCCGCTCCGGCGGACTCGGCTCTCCGCCCGGCGACGGCCCGCGCCCGGCGACCGGTCGGGAGGCGCCCTGGGTTGGGCCGTCGCCGGCACGCATCCCCGGCGCAGGGCCCCGAAAACGCGCTGATGGGCCCCTTCCTCGACCCGTTCGTCCAGAACGAGTTCCTGCTGCGCGCGCTCCTGGCGGGCGTGCTCGTCTCGATCGCCTGCGCGGTGGTCGGCACCTTCGTCGTCCTTCGCGGCCTCGCGTTCATCGGCGACGCCCTCGCCCACGGAGTGCTGCCGGGGATCGCCGGGGCCCTCCTGCTGGGCCTGCCGGGCATCGTCGGGGCGACCGTCGGGGCCCTGGCCATGATCGGAGGAGTCAGCCTCATCACGCGCCGCTCGCGGCTGTCGTCGGACACGGCGATCGGCCTGCTGTTCGTGGCGATGCTGGCGCTCGGCGTGGTCATGGTCTCGCGCTCGAGCTCCTTCGCCGGAGACCTGGTGGGGATCCTCTTCGGGCAGATCCTCGGCACGAGCATGGAAAGCCTGGCCGTCCAGGCAATCGCGACGGTCGTCGTCGCGGGCGTCGCCTTCGTCTGCGCCCGCCCCTTCCTCCTGCTGAGCTTCGACCCGGAGCAGGCAGACGTCGCGGGCTTCCCGTCCCGCCGCTACCACGCGATCATGCTCGTCCTGATCGCGCTCACGGTCATCGTGTCGTTTCAGACAGTGGGGACCCTTCTGGTCTTCGGGATGCTGCTCGCTCCGGCAGGCGCCGCGGCCGTACTGGCCCACCGGGTGCCCACGATGATGGCGATCGGCGCCGTCATCGGCAGCGTGTCGTCGTACGCGGGCCTGCTCATCAGCTACCACTTCGACGTGGCGGCGGGCGCGACGATGGTGCTGGTCGCGTCCGTGATCTTCTTCGTCGTCCTGGCCGGCACGAACCTCCGCGACCGCCTCACCGTCAACGGCCGGGAGCCCGATGCCCCGGCCACGAGGGTCCCGTGAGCGCGCGTCGTCCCGACGGCGAGGCGGCCGTCATCGCCGCACGTGACCTCTCCGTCGGGTATGGCGGCGTCCCGCTCGTGCCGGGGATCGACGTCGTCGTGCCGGCGCAGAGCTCGCTGGCCCTCGTGGGCACGAACGGGTCGGGGAAGTCCACGCTCCTGCGCACGCTCGTCGGCCTCCTCCCGCTGGTGGCCGGATCGCTCGTGGTCCTGGGAGCCCGTCCCGGCGGTGCTCCGCGCCGCCTCGCCTACGGGGCCCAGTTCCACGCCTCCGGGTTCATCCTGCCGCTCCGGGCGATGGAGGTCGTGACGATGGCCCGCTACCCGGAGCGCGGGCTCATGGGCAGGCTCCTCAGCGAGGATCGCGACCTCGTCGCCTGGGCGATGGAGACGATGGGCGTGCTGGAGCTTGCCGGGTCTCCGCTCCGGAGCCTTTCGGGAGGCCAGCAGCAGCGGATCTACCTCGCCCAGGTGCTGGCCCGGCGTGCCGACCTCATCGTCCTCGACGAGCCGACGTCCGGCCTTGATGCCGGCGGGCGCGAGCTCTACCTCGAGGCCTTCGCCGGAGAGCTCGCGCGGGGTGCGGCAGTCGTCACGGCGACGCACGACATCGCCGAGGCGGCCGAGTACGACCAGGTGCTGCTCCTCGCCCGCCGCGTGGTGGCCCTGGGGCCCGGGTCGGAGGTACTCACCGCGGACCGCCTGCTCGAGACATTCGGGATCCTCGTCCGCGACCCGCACGAGGAGCATCGGGGGCGCTTCGTGGTCGCCGAGCGATCACGGGGGGCGCCCCAGGTCGTCGACGTCGGGCGGGACGTCACGCCCTGAATCGTGCCGCGGGGTTCGCGGGCTGCCGCGGCCCTCGCCGCCCCGCCGTAGGCTGATCGAGCCGCCGCGCGCCTGACATGTGGCCCGGGGCCGAAACCATCCGGACCACGGCCGCCTCAGAGGGTGTACGAGCAGTCCGCTCGCCGCATGTCAGGGGCCGCCATGATCGATCCGCTCTGCAGCAGCCGCCAGAGCCGCGCCCGATGCGCCTGAGTGCCCGCGCCTGGGTCGTCCTCGGCGCCCTCCTCGGGCTCCTGATCGTCTTTGCCACCGACCAGATCGTGCCAGCGACAACCGAGTACCAGGCTCAGGTGCGGCTCTGGCTGGCGGGGCGGGCGACCGGGGTCGTGAGCTACCTCCTGCTCACCGCGCTCGTGGCCTTCGGCCTGATCCTGTCGCATCCGACGAACCAGACCACGTGGAAGCTCTCCAGGCGGCTCTTCCCGTGGCACGAGAACCTGTTCGTGTTCGTCGTCGCCTTCCTCGTGGCGCACGTCGTCAGCCTCGTGCTGGACCCGTTCGCGGGGGTGGGAGTGGATGGGGCCCTGATCCCGGGCCTCTCCGAGTACCGCAGCGCGCCGGTGGCCCTCGGGACACTCGGCCTGTATGCCGCGCTCATCTCGGGGATCTCAGCCCGCTGGACGCGCCTGCTGCCGGCGGGCCTCTGGCTGAAGCTCCACCGCTTCGCCCTCGTCGCGTGGGTCATGGGCTGGCTCCACGGGCTGACGGCCGGCACCGATGCCCTGCCACTCCTCCCCCTCTACCTGGCGTCCGGCCTCTTCGTCATCGCCGCGGGCACCTATCGCTACTGGGTCTCGCGGACGACACGGCCGACCTTCGCGACGGCGCGCCCCGACCCCACCGAGCACCCTTCCCCCGTCTCCACTCGCATCTCGGAGGAACCTGCCTGATGAGCCTCACCGTCGCCCGCATGGCCCGTCGCGCCCTCGTGACGACCGGCGTGCTTGCCAGCCTCGCCCTGGGCCTGCTCACGATCCAGGCGGCAGCCGCGTGGACTGCCTCCTCGGCTCCCCTCCCGCCGCCGCCGGTCAGCGCCGCCGCCCTCCAGGCCGAGCTCGCCGCGGAGCGGGGGCGGGCGACTCAGCTGGACGCCAACCTTGCTGCCGTGGCAAGCCAGGCGGCCGAGCTCACGGCTGCCCTCAAGGCGGCCAACGACCGCCTGGCAGACGACGCCCTCATGGCCTCGGCGCTCCGGGAACGCCTTGCCTCCGCGAAGGGAAGGCTGGCCAAGCTGAACAAGCAGCTCGAGGCGGTCCGGAAGGCCGCGGCGCAGGCACAGGCCCCAATCGTCCGGACGGTGGTCCGGGCCGCCCCGGCAGCGACCGCCCCGCCGGCGCACGACGACGACGGGGACGACGACGATGACTGAGCGTCGGTCGCCCCAGACCCCGGGTGCCACGAGGACGGTTGATGGACGTCCGCCGCCACCCACGCGAAGTCCGATCCACCTCGCGGTGATGGCGGGCACGGCAGCCGGCCTCTACGCGGTGTCGCTCGCGGGCGTGTCGGCTCTCCAGACCGCCACGAACCTCGACCTCGCCGCGCAGCACGACCCGGTCGCAGCAGCGATCGCCGAGCAGCGCAGCCAGCACGACCGCCTTGAGGCCACCCTCGCCGCGGCCGCCGGAGGGTACGCCGAGTCGGCTGCCACCTACTCGTCGATGCTGGAGACTCTCGTCAGCCACGAGGCGGACCTCGCGGCGCTCGAGCAGGCGGTCGCCGCGGCCGAGGGCTCGGCAGCAAGGCTCACCGTCCCGGCGCGGCCGGCCCTTCCGGCGATCCGGAGCACCGTCGCGACGCGGGTGGTGACGCGCCCGGCGGCGAACGCCTCGACGGGCGCGTCCGGGGGCGGGTGATCCTGGTCCCCGACGCTGCAGGCGCTGCACGGCCCGGCCTGCAGCCACTCCCGTCACCGGCAGCGCGGTTCGAGCGGCGGGCGATGGGCTCGCCGTGGCGCCTCACCGTGACCGGCACCGACGGTGCGACGGCAGCGGCGGCCTGGAACACCGTGTCGGCCCTGGTCGAGGAATTGGAGCAAGCGCTCTCGCGCTTCCGTCCGCTGAGCGAGCTGACCGGGCTCAATCGGCGCGCGGGCGACCCGGCCGGCGTACGGGTCGGACGCTGGCTCGGGCGCGCGCTCGCGCAGGCCGACCGAGCGCACCGAGTCACGGACGGCGCGTTCGACCCCCGCATCCTGTGCGATCTCGATCGGCTGGGCTACCGGGGCGCCCAACTGCCTCCACCCACGCCAAGCCTAGGTGACCCGGGCGCGATTTCGGAAGACCCGAACTCGCGCCCCTCCTTCGCGAATGCGCAGTGGCTTCACGCCAATCCCCGTCGCGGGCTGGCGGCCGTCGCCGCGCCGGTGGACCTCGGCGGGATCGGTAAGGGACTCACGCTCCGCTGGGCCATGCGCCTCCTCGAACGCCGGCTCCCCGGCATCGGGGCAGAGGTCGGCGCGATGCTCGAGGCGGGAGGCGACCTGGTCGTCGCAGGACCGGCGCCGCAGGGCGGCCCCTGGCTCGTGGGGATCGAGAACCCGCGCGGCGGCGAGGACGTCGGGGTCATCGCTGTCACCGGCGGGGCTGTGGCGACTTCATCGGTACGCATCCATGCGTGGCGAACCGATGACGGCCGACCCGCTCACCATCTGCTCGACCCGGGAACCGGCGAGCCCGGCGGCAGCGGGATCCTCGCCGTAACCGTGGCCTTCCCCGACGCGGCCTGGGCCGAGGTCCGCGCCAAGTCGTTGTTCCTGGAGGGTGTCGGCCGGATCGGGTCCCGAGCGCGGGCGCTCGGGCTGGCAGCGTGGTGGATCCGCGACGACGGCACCCTTGAGATGACGCCGGCGGCACGGATCCTGACGGTCTGGACCGCGGACGCCTCAGCGGGTGACGCGGACGCCTCAGCGGGCGGCTCGGCGGGCGACGCGGCCGGGCTTGATCTGCGCCAGCCGGGGCGCGACTTGGCCCGGGCCTGATCCGCCTGGGCCCGTCAACCGGCGATGAACTCGCCCCCATCGACGTTGATGACGTTGCCGCTGATCCAGTCGGAGTCCGTCGCAGCCAGGGTCACGAGCGCGTCGGCCACGTCCTCGACGGTGGTCAGGCGAGCGTGCGGGTTGCGGCCCAGGGTCACATCGATGACGCGCGCCGCCTCGGGGATCTTGCGGAGGGCGGGCGTGTCCGTGACCCCGGCCCGGATTGCGTTGACCGCAACTCCGCTGCCCAGCCGGGCCAGCTCAACGGCCAGCTGGCGGCAGTGCGATTCCAGCGCGGCCTTCGCGGCCGAGACGGCACCGTAGGAAGGGATCATCCGGGCCGAGCCTTCCGAGGTCATCGCGAAGACCTTCGAGCCGGCCTCCAGGAGCCCCGCCCGCCAGAGGTCCTGGACCCAGTAGACGAGCGAGTTGGCCATGACGTCGAGGGTCATCTCCATCTGCTTGCGGCTGATGGCGCCCTTCGGCTCGTCCGCGAGGAAGGGCAGGAGCGAGCCGAAGGCGAGCGAGTGCATGACGACCCGGAGGTGCGGTCGTCGCCCGGCGGCGCGGGACGCTTCGAGGCGCTCGGCGAAACGGGAAATCGCGGCCGCGCGCTTCTCGTCGTCGGCGGCGTTCATGTTGACGAAGAGCGCCTCGGAGCCGGCCGCGGCGATCCCGGCCTTGACCTCCTCGACGTGCTGGAGGCCAGCCCGGAAGTCCAGGTGGACCCCCAGGATCCGATAGCCCGCCCGGGCCAGCGCCAGGCCGGCGGCCTCCCCCATGCCGCTCGACGCTCCGAGGATGAGCGCCCAGCGCTCGCGGTCATCCGCCATCGGTCCCTCCATGGCGCCCCGTCCGGTGCGCCCCTGTCAGAGAGGCCGCGGAGCGCTCGTCGTGGCGGGGAGTCTAGCAGCGGGCGCCGACGCCCCCGCCGCGTCGGGTGCAGCCAGCACGGGCTGCCCGCCCCGGCGTGCCCCTGCGGTGGCGCCCCTCGGCAGCGCACCGCGAGCCGGGATCAGAGGCCGAAGGTGAGCCGGAGGTTGTCCCACTGGTTCACCAGCTCGAAGCCTGCGGCGGCGAGGAGGACAACGCCCGAGACGACCTCGATGACCCGGTGGTTCCGGGCGATGAACCGGGCGACCTCGGCGGCGCGGGCCCCCGCGAGCAGGGAGAGCGCCACGAGGGGCAGGCCGAAGCCGAGGCCGTAGGCTGCGAAGCCGACGAGCCGCGTCGCCGCGTCGGCGACGCCGAGCGACGTCGCGAAGATCGCAACGAGGAAGGCTCCTGCGCAGGGCAGCGCCAGGGGGCCCAGCAGCAGGCCGTACACGAAGGCCTGGGAGAACGGGTTCGTCACGATCGGGATCCGCACCGTGGCGAGGCGGGCAAACGGGTTGATCCCGGCGAGCAGGAGGATCCCGAGGAGCGCCAGCGTCGCGATGATCAGCGGGATCAGGTACCCGAGGACGTTGCCGAGCGGCACGGCGAGGACGGTCAGCAGGACGCCGACGAGGATCATGGCCGTTAGGACCCCGCCGAGCACGACGATCCCCAGAAGGCCGGTTGCCCGCCGCCCCCGGAGGGTCCCCGCGTTCCCGGCGAGGTAGGCGAGGAAGCCCGGGTAGAGCGGCAGCAGGCAGGGGCTCGCGGCGCTGGCCACGCCGAGGCTGAAGTTCAGGAGAAGCGTTTCCATGGTCGGCGAGCAGGCCGGCCTGCCCCGTGGGGCCGGCCGTCAGGCTCGATGGTCCTCGATAAGGGAGACCACCTGGTCGGCGCTCTTGGGCCCGTAGTCGGTCCGGGTCACGCGACCCGTCGGGCTGACCAGGATGACCGGGGTGGACGGCGGGTTGAGGACCTGGTCTCCGAAGTCCACCGCGAGAGCGCGGGAGACGGCCTTGTCGGCGACGGCGTAGCGCCCTTCGAAGCCGTTCCGCTCGCGATACTGCGCCAGCGTCGCGGCGTTCTCCGACGGGTCGACCGCCAGCACGACATAGGCGACCGAGGCCCGGTCGATCCGGTCCAGCGCCTCCTCGATCCGGCGCTGCTGGGCCAGGCAGCTCGAGCACCACATGGCCATCGTCTCGAGGACGATCGTGTGGCCGGACGCGGCGAGACCCGCGATCGTGAACGTCTCGCCCGTCGTGACGTCCGTGAGCTCGGCCGTGGCCCACGGCTGCGTCAGCACGGCCACCGGCGCGGGCGCGTCGGTCGCCTGCGAGGGCTGCGTGGACGTGCCCGGATCGGTCGCGCCGGCGGCCGGCGTGCCGGTCGGCGCCGCCGCTGCGGGGGTGGCGACGGTCGGGGTCTCGGTCGCGGCCGGTGACGGGCTGGGGGCGCCACCGCAGGCGGCCACCGCGACGGCGGCCACGAGCAGGAGGGCGGGCGCCGCGAGGCGGCGCGTCGGGGTCGTCATGACGTGAGATTCTCCGTGCGTGGTCTTCGGCACCATACCGTCCCCCGCGTGACGCTCCGATGACGGCGCCGGGCGGGGCCGGCTCGAACGGTCGATGCCGCGCGGTGCGAGACTAGGATGCGGCGATCCGCAGGAGGCGGCCGCGGCCGTAGTCGAGAACGTAGAGCGTCCCGTTCTCGCCTTCGCCGAAGGCGCTGATGGTCAGCGACGTGTCGCGCAGCAGCACCGGCTTCTGGCGCGCGGCGCCACCCGCGTCGAGGGACCAGATGCGGCCACTGCAGTAGTCGCCGAAGACGTACTTCCCGGCAAGAGCCGGGTAGCGGTTCCCGCGGTAGACGTAGCCGCCGATCACGGAGCACCCCTTGGCCCCCTGGGCGTACCTGGCCAGCGGGAACGACTTGCTCCCCGGGGTGCACGGTCCCTCGAAGCAGCTGAACGCCTCGTACTGGTCCCAGCCGAAGTTGGCCCGGCGCCCGCCTCCCTCCGACTGCAGCGCTCGGTTGACCTCCTCGTACTTGTTCTGGCCGACGTCGGCGATCCAGAGCGCACCCGTGCTGCGGTCGAAGCTGAAGCGCCATGGGTTGCGCAAGCCGCGCGACCAGATCTCGCGACGGCGCTTCGTGCTCGTCGCATACGGGTTGGTCGAGGGAATCCGGTACGCGGGCCGGGCGCTCGTGACGTTCGGGGCGATCCGCAGGATCTTGCCGAGCAGGCTCCGCCGGCTCTGTGCGTTCTCGCC
This sequence comes from uncultured Chloroflexia bacterium, assembly GCA_963698595.1. Taxonomy (GTDB): domain Bacteria; phylum Chloroflexota; class Limnocylindria; order Limnocylindrales; family CSP1-4; genus CTSoil-043. Next base: position 13,024 of record CAVORL010000005.1, on the reverse strand, counting down.
GGGGTCGCCCGACCCGCCGCCGTCGCCCGTGCCGATGTAGAGGTACCCGTCCGGCCCGAACGCCACCTGGCCGGCGTTGTGGTTCGCGTAGCCCGGGTGCGGCACGCGCAGGATTCGGCGCTCGGTCGTCGAGGCGCGGTTGCGATACGCCTTCTTGCGGCGGTACTCGGCGACGAGGAGGGCGCCTGCGGAGTCCGTGTAGGCCACGTAGAACCGGCGATTCGACTCGAACTTCGGATGGAACGCGACGCTGAGGAGCCCGCGCTCGCCGCAGCAGGAGACCCGGCCTCGAATGTCGAGGAAGGGCCTGTTGCGGAGCTTGCCGCCCTTCGTGATCACCCGGATCCGGCCCCGCTGCTCGACGACGAACAGGCGCCCGGAGCCGTCGTCGGCATTCGCCATCCCGACCGGGCTCGACAGCCCGGAGGCGATGGTCTTGAGCCGGAGGCTCACTGCCGCTTGGGTTGGCCCGGGCACGGTGCTCGTGGCAAGCAGGACGACCACGAGCAGCGCAGACGCTGCCGCCACGATCCTGCGGCGAGGTTGCCCGGTGCGATCGGCGAACGTCATGTCATCCCCCCGGAGTCGTGGAGCGTCGGGCGAGTCGAGCGGATCCGCTCCGTGCGCGCCGTGCTGGGCGGGTCCGCCGCCCGCCCGAATGATCGCGGATCGCACCGAATCAGGTCGGCGGTGTCCCTCCCGGGGCAGGATCCCGGAGCGTCGCGCGCCGTGCCGCCCTCTGGTCGCTGGCGAATCACGGAGAGGGTGTCGTCGCGGAGCTGCACCGACCTGGCCGCCCGCGCGGGCCGGCCGGCGACGCGGGGGCCCGAAGAATCACTATGCCCCGCCACCAGGGCGGGGCACTGATCGGCGCAGGGCGATGGCGGACCCGACCGGATTCGAACCGGCGATCTCCAGCGTGACAGGCTGGCATGTTGGGCCGCTACACCACGGGTCCGCGGCCGGCGGAATCTAGCACGAAACGCGCGCCCACCGCAGCCGGAGGCGGGCCGTGACACAGCGCACGCGGCGGCGACGGCGGGCGAGGAAGGGGCCCGGGGCCATTCCGGCCGCCCCGCGTTATCCTCCCCGGGATGCCCCGGATCGACCTGCGCTCCGATACCGTGACCCACCCCACACCGGCCATGCGCCGCGCCATGGCGACCGCCGAGCTGGGCGACGACGTCTTCGGCGACGACCCCACCGTGAACGCCCTCGAGGAGCGTGCGGCCGAGCTGCTCGGCAAGGAGGCGGGGCTGTTCGTCGCGTCGGGCACCATGGGCAACCTCGTGGCGCAGCTTGCCCACCTGTCGCGGGGCGACGAGGTGATCGCGGCCGCCACGAGCCACCTCGTGATGGACGAGGGGGCGGGCCACGCCGTCGTCGTCGGGGTGTCCGTCCGCAGCCTCGCTGAGGCGCCCGACGGCACGCTCGACCCGGCCGCGATCGACGGCGCCTTTCGCGACCCGGACGATCCCCACGAACCGATCAGCGGCCTCGTCGTGCTGGAGAACACCCACGCCCACACGATGGCGAGACCCCTCCCGGTCGACTACGAGGAGGCAGTCGCGGCGGTCGCGCGCGGCCACGGCGTCCCCCTCCATCTCGACGGCGCGCGCTTCTTCAATGCCGCCGTGGCGCTTGGCGTCACCCCGGTGGCGCTCGCGGCACCCGCCGACTCGGTCACCTTCTGCCTCTCGAAGGGGCTGGCCTGCCCGGTCGGATCGGTCGTGGTCGGCAGCCGCGACTTCGTTCGGCGCGCCCGGCGCGCCCGCAAGCTCGTCGGCGGCGGGATGCGGCAGGTGGGCGTGCTCGCCGCCGCCGGTATGGTCGCGCTCGGCGACGGGCCGGACGGGACGGTCTCCCGCCTTGCCGACGATCACGCCAACGCACGCCGGCTGGCCGAGGGCCTCGCGGAGCTCGACGGGATCGAATCGGCGGGCGGGATCGCCCAGCCGACCGCCGGCCCCCTGGACCCGGGACGGGCGGTGACGAACTTCGTCCTCTTCCGGGTCGCGCGCGAACGGGCGGCCTTCCTGGGTGCCCTCGCCGCGCGGGGCGTCCTCATGGTCCCCTACACCAACGGCGCGGTCCGGGCCGTGACCCATCTCGGGATCGAGCGCGACGACATCGACCTGACGATCGCGGCCGCCCGCGAGGCGCTGGCCGAGACGGCCGGGTCGCAACCGGGCCCTGCGCCTGCCGATGCGGCGGCATTCGACGGCTGGGCTCGCCCGGCGCCCGCCGGCGCCCCACGCACCTGACGCGGCTCCGCGGCCCGTGCTCGTGATCCCTGCCCTGGACCTGACCGCCGGTCGCTCCCGCATCGTCCACTGGCCCGGCGTCTCCTCCGGCGCCGGGTCGCCCAGCGACCGGCCCGAGGTCATTGCCGCCCGGTTCGTGGAGCAGGGCGCGCGCCTCGTGCACCTCGTCGACTTCGACGGCGCACAGCAGGGCCGCCCGGCCAACCTGGACGCGATCGGCAGGATCGCAGGCCGGGTCGCCGTCCCGATCCAGGTGGCCGGCGGCCTCGACGGGCCCGAGCAGATCCGCCTTGCGTTCGCGGCCGGCGCCACCCGTGTCGTGGTCCCGATGGCCCTCGCCGACGACCATGCGACCCTGCGGGCCTGCATCGGGGTTGCCGGCGACTGGCTCGCGGTGGGGATCGACGCCCGGCCGGACCGGTTCGCCGCGTTCCCCTGGCGGCGCACACCCCGGCCCACGTTCGACGAGGTGGCCGGTGAGGTCGCCGGGCTCGGGGTGCGCCGTCTCGTCCTCACCCATGGCGGCGCCGAGCCGGACACCGCCCTCCTCGCCCGCCTCGCGGGGGACCTCGACCTCGAGGTCCTCGTCGCAGGCGGCGTCATCGACCTTGCCGGGATCCGGCGCCTGCGGGGGGCCGGCGCCGCGGGCGTCATCCTCGGCGAGGCGCTCCTCACCGGCCGCATCGCGTACCCCGCAGCCCTGGAGGCCGCCGCATGACCCTTGCACCGACCCGCAGCCTGGCCGCCATCGCCATCGCCTCGGCCGTCGCCCTCGCCGCCTGCACCGGCGGCGGGAGCGCAGCCCCCGGCACGCCCTCGGGCGTCGTCCCGACCGACACGCCGACCGAGGTGCCCGTTGCCGGCTACCCGGCCGGCTGCCCCACGAGCGCTCCCGCTCCGCTCGGCGACGAGACCGCCCAGGTGACCCTGGAGACCGGGCAGGGGACGATCGTCATCGACGTCCAGGGCCTGCTCGCCCCGAACGCGACCGGCAACTTCGTGGCGCTGGCCGAGTGCGGCGCCTACGATGGCGTCGTCTTCCACCGCCTGGTGCCCGGCTTCGTGATCCAGGGCGGCGACGTGGAGAATGGGCGCACGCCGAGCGTCGACCCTGGCCTGGTCGGAAGGGGGGGGCCACCCTACCGGATCGCCGACGACCCGGTCACCACCCTCTACGGCCGCGGCACCGTGGCGATGGCCCGCTCCAGCGCGCCCAACTCCCAGGGCAGCCAGTTCTTCATCGTCCTCGACGATGCGGCACGCGGGGCCCTCCAGTCTGCGAACACCTACGCGATCCTGGGCACGGTGACCTCGGGGATGGACGTCGTCGATGCCATCGCCGCCATGCCGAACTCGGGAGAGCCCGCCAATGCCGCGCTCGAGCCCGTCGTGATCACCAGGGCGACCGTCGCCCGGCCCTGAGACGGCTGGGAGGCCGGCCCCCCGCCCCCAGCCACCACCCCGACCGAGCAGTGCCGGACCTGGATGACCGGCCAGCCACGAGCCCCGAGGAGGACCATATGACCACCGCGACCATCGCAACCACCGCTGGCGACATCGTCGTCGAGATTGCCGACGCCGACGCCCCGAAGGCGGCGGCCAACTTCGCGAAGCTCGCGAAGCAAGGCTTCTATGACGGCGTGATCTTCCACCGCGTCATCCCGGACTTCATGATCCAGGGCGGCGACGGGGAGTTCGGCCGGGTGGACGACAAGGGCCAGGTACGCAACCGGGGCCGGGTCGGCCAGGGGGGGCCGGGTCACAAGTTCGCCGACGAGCCGTTCAGCGGCGACTACGAGCGGGGCGCCCTCGCGATGGCGAACGCCGGCCCCAACACGAACGGCTCGCAGTTCTTCATCTGCCACGCCGACCTGCGCGGGAAGCTGCCCAAGAGCTACACGGTCTTCGGGAAGGTGACATCCGGCATGGAGGTCGTCGACGCGATCGCCACCGCACCGCGTGACAGCCGTGACTACCCCGACGCCCCCGTCGTCATGACCTCCATCACCGTCGCCGAAGGCTGACCGTCCGGCCGGCCCCGCGCATCCTGCGAGGCCGGACGCGGTGATCCGGCAGGCACCACGCACTCCCCGCCCGAAGGTTGCGGAATATTAACCAGCCAAGCGGCGGAAACTCTTGAGTCCGGTTCGGTGTTCGACTACACTCGCTCGAGTCGCGCGAGCGGCTGCTGCCCTAGTCGCAAGGTCATGGGTAGGTAGGGTCAGGGTAGCCGGTGCAGCCGGCGTGATAGATGCCTTTGCGACGTGGCAGAAGTGGTCCGGCAACGGGCCCGCTTCACCGGGACAGCATCGAAGCGGCTCCCTCGGGGGCCGCTTCGACGTTTCCGGGTTCCGCGGGCGAGCTGACGGGCCGCCGCTCGGGAGCACCCAGGCTCATCTGCGCGGCGGCCGCGTATACTCGGTGGCCGCGGCGCCGGACGGCGCCTGCCCCGCGCGCCTGTAGCTCAGCGGATAGAGCGTCGGCCTCCGGAGCCGAAGGTCGCAGGTTCGAATCCTGTCGGGCGCGCCAACGCAACTGGATCCAGCTGCGTGATCTCGGCCACGCCGTGGTCGTCACCGCGCATCGGGCGAGGGAGACGGCGCGAGGGTACCCAGGATCGCAGCAGGCAGGGGCGCCCGGGAGCCCGTGTGGATCTGACCAGCGCGCCACCGTGCCCCCAAGCGTGGGGTCCGCGGGCCGCGGTCCATGTTCGGCCGATTGGTCCGTGCCCCAGCGTCGACCAGCGTGCGCCAGTAGCGCGGCTGGACGTCGAGCTGTTCAGTGACGTTCCTGGCGCACCACGCGGTAGCGCAGGTAGACGACTCCCGAGCTGAAGGTGCGGGTCTCGACGAGCTCGAGATCCACCCGGCGCTCGTGCTGGGGGAAGAACGGAATGCCACCGCCAACGAGCACCGGGTAGACCATGGCCCGGTACTCGTCGATCAGGTCCAGCGCGGCCGCATGGGCGGCGAGGGTCGCGCCGCCGATCGCGATGTCGCCCTCCCCCGGCTCGGCTCGCAACCGCTCGATCTCCTCCGCCAGGCCGCCGGAGGCCAGGCGGGCAGTGCCCTGCACCGCCGACAGGGTGGTGGAGAACACCACCTTCGGGAGCGGCTTCCAGAGCGCCGCCCACTCGATCTCAGCGTCGTCGAGCGATGGATCCTGGTCGGCGGTCTCCCAGTACAGCATCGTCTCGTACAGCCGTCGCCCCATCAGGTGGACGCCGACCTCTCGGATCTCGTCGATCCAGAAGCGAAAGACCTCCTCGTCGGGCGCCGTCCAGTCGAAGCCGCCGTCCGGCCCGACGATGTAGCCGTCCGCTGAGACGCCCATCGAGTAGGTCACGCTTCGCATCAGAGTCCTCCTCGGCAACGGGCTCGACAATCCGCGCACGCCATCAGCTGCGCAGCACCTTCTCCAGCGCCCGACCCTTCGCGAGCTCGTCCACCAGCTTGTCGAGGTAGCGGATCCGCTGCATGAGCTGGTCCTCGATCGCTTCCACACGCACCCCGCAGACGACGCCCGTGATGCGTGCTGCGTTGGGGTGCAGGCGCGCCCCTTCGAAGAAGCCCGCGAAGGTCGTGCCGGCGGCAAGGTGCTGGTCCAGTTCGGGCTGGTCGTACCCGGTCAGCCAGCGGATCACCGCGTCGAGCTCGTCCTGTGTGCGGCCCTTCCTCTCGACCTTCGCGAGGTAGAGCGGGTAGACCGAGGCCAGGGTCGCGGTGAAGATGCGCGGTCAATGAGAGCAAGAGCACTCGCCCCGCTGAACATGTTCCTCCTCCTGGCTGCATGCGTGTCGGCGCCGCGGCCCCCGGCGACTCCAGCGGCGCCGCCCGCACCACAACCCACGCCGGCCACTGCTGCCCAGGCGGCGACCGCACGCGACACCCACGAGCAGCTCCAGGGCGCGCTGTGGATGCAGACCTCTGTCGAGTACCGGATGGTGTGCGAGTCGATCTACCGCGCCGCCGGCGTCGCTCTCGACGCGGCGCTCGCGGACCGAGGCTGGTCCGCCGCGGTCGAGCAGGCCGGCGACGCAGCCGCCCTGCCGCCAGCCGTGATCCTCGACCTCGACGAGACCGTGCTCGACAACAGCCGCTTCGAGGGCGAGCAGGCGCTGCGCCGGCAGCCGTACGAGAAGGCGCTGTGGACCGAGTGGGTGGCGCTGCGCAAGGCCGGGCTGGTGCCCGGAGCGAAGGCGTTTCTCGAGCGAGCCCGCGCGCGCGGCGTCGCGGTGTTCTTCGTCACCAACCGGTCGGCCGCCGAGGAAGCCGACACCGTGGCCAATCTGAGCTCGCTCGGCATCGACGGCACGCCCGATACTGTGCTGTGCCTGGGCGAGAACGGCTGGTCCTCCGACAAGACCGCGCGCCGGCAGCTCGTCGCGGGCACTCACCGGATCGCGCTGCTCGTGGGCGACGACCTCGGCGACTTCATCCCTGCGCGGCGGCCGCTGGAGCAGCGCGCCGCCGAGGCGGAGCTGCACGCGGCGTGGTGGGGAACGCGCTGGTTCGTGCTGCCCAACCCGATGTACGGCTCGTGGGAGCGCGCCCTGCTGGGCAACGAGTCGGGCCTCACCGACAGCCAGTCATTGCAGCGCAAGCTCTCGCTCGTGAAGGGCTTCACGAATTAGCAAGCGAGCCTTGCGCCCCCGATCTCCATCGCAATCAACAACGCGCGAGAGCGCCACTCCTGCCCCCCCCTCGGTCCGAGCAGCGCGACGAAGTCGCGACGAGAATTCACATGAGCCACGGGCGCACCCTGGACCGTGAAAGTCGCTGTCATTGCGAGGACCCGCCGGTCCCGGCGGCGACGAAGCAATCTCCCCCGCATCATGAGATTGCTTCGTCGCGGCCTGCGGCCGCTCCTCGCAATGACACTGCTGGCGGTAGCCCTTTCTGGGCAATGTCGCTCCTACGGCTCTTTCTGGTCGACTACTGCGCGCTGACGCGGAGCAGGTACGCGCCCCGCAGCTCGCGCACGACGGTGGCGCCGGCAAGCGCGGGCGTGCGGCGCGGCGGCGTCTCGAGCACGACAAGCGCGCCGGCGGCAAACAGGCCGAGCTCGCAGGCGCGATCGAGGTCGCGCACCCCGTCGTCCCACTGCGCGAACGGCGGGTCGCACCACCCCGCGTCGAACGGCGCCTGCCCCTGCGCCAGACGGGGGAGCGCAGCGGCGACGGCGAACGGCAGCAGCTCGCAGCGGTCGCGCCCGACGCCAAGCAGGTCGCAGTTGCGGCGGATCACGTCGGCTGCCTGCCGGTCGCTCTCGACCGCTGCCGTGAACGCCGCCCCGCGCGACAGCGCCTCGAGCGCCACGGCGCCGGTTCCAGCGAACAGGTCGAGGAATCGGACGCCGGCGAGAATCGGCGTCAGCACCCCGAACCCCTGCTCGCGCAGCGCGTCGGGGGTCGGCCGGATCGGCGCGCCGGCGCGCGGACCGAGCAGGCGCCGCGAGCGCCACTCGCCGCCGGTGATTCTCATCGCTTGACCCGCGCCACGGCGATCCGCCGCAGCTCCTCGAGCGTGAACACCTGGCTCACCGGGTTGTCGACCACCTTCACTGCGATGAGCGGCCCGACATTCGAGTCGGTCACGCTGCCGATGTCGACGACCCGGCCGTCGACCAGCCGCACGCGCTCCCCCACGGCCGGGATCCACTGGCCCAGATCCTCGCGGTCGCCCGGATACGACGTGAGCCGGTTCTCGACGCCGTCGAGCGCCTGCGCAATCCGCACCACCGCGGCGTGCGGCGTGCCCGCCGCCGGCAGCCGCACGGTGAACGCCTCGCGGCCGGGCGGCGCCAGCCGCAGCTCGATCCAGGAGCCGCCCGGCGCGTACCCGGGCGGGCGCAGGCGGCGCAGCTCCTCGTAGCACTCGTCCACGACCCGGATCACGACCTGCAGCTCGATCTGGTTGAGGCGCTGGCGGATGACCGTCGGCTCGGCGAGCCCGTCGCGCCGCGCCACCACCGCCGTGCCGTCGCGGAAGACGCTGACCCGCCGCGTTTCCTCCCCGATCGTGACGATGCGCTCGGCGATGTAGGTCGGCGGCGTCACGGCGAGTGCGAGCACGAGCGCGGCCAGGCTCATGCGCCGTCTCCCCCAAGCTCGCGCGCGACCCGGATCGCGTGGTCGTTCGCCTGCTCCGGCGTCACCAGCCCGTCGAGTAGGGCGGCGCGCGTGCGTCGCACCGCCTCACCCACCGCCCTGCCGGGACGGATTCCTGCGGCGACGAGCTGCGCACCCGACACCGGTGCCGCGGTTCGTTTACCCGCCGTCAGCGCGTCGCGCAGGCGCCGCCGCTCGGCCGGAGCGGCGGCCGCCATCGCGACCAGCCACAGCGCCGGCTCGGTCCGTTCCAGCAGTGCCACGAGCTCGCTGGTGCGCGCCTCGGGCTGGCTGGCGAGGGCGAGCACCTGCTCGGTGCGGCCGCGCGCGGCGGCGACCGCGCGGGCGTTGTGGCCGGAGAGCGCCAGCCGCGCCGCGATCGCCCGGGCGCCCGCCTCGGTCGCCCGCTGCGCGAGCGCGGCCACGTACGGCTGCCAGCGCGGCCCCTCGTAGACGTCCTCGAGCAGCGACCACGCGAGCACCGCCTCGAGCTCGGTGAGGAAGCGCTGCAGCGACGCGCCCCAGCGCACGCCCGGCAGCACGGCCGCGAGAACGCCGAGGCGGTCGAGCTCGGCCAGCGCCTCGACCGGCCGGCTTTCCTCGAGCAGCCCCGCGAGCTCCTCGCGCAGGCGTTCGCCGGACAGCCGCTCGAAGACCCCCTCCTGCACCGCCACGCGCGCCAGGTGCCTTGTCTCGGCGGCGATCTCGAAGCCGAGTCGCGTCGAGAAGCGCACGGCGCGGATCGCCCGCGTCGGGTCGTCGAGGAACGACAGCGAGTGCAGCACGCGGATCTGCCGGACGGCGAGATCCCGCTGGCCGCCGAAGAAGTCGACCAGCTCGCCGACGCTCCGGGGCGCCAGGTGGATCGCCATCGCGTTGATCGTGAAGTCGCGGCGGTAGAGGTCGAGCCGGATCGCCGAGGTCTCGACCTCGGGCAGCGCCGCCGGCGAGCGGTAGAACTCGGTACGTGCGGTGGCGATGTCGAGCCGCTGCCCGTCCGGCAGCCGCACCACGGCGGTCAGGAACGGCTCGTGCGGGTGGATGCGGCCGCCGCGCCGCTCGACCAGAGCGCGCGCGAGCTCGAGCCCGTTGCCCTCGACGACGATGTCGACGTCCTCGCAGTCGCGCCCGAGAAGCACGTCCCGCACCGCGCCGCCCACGAGGTAGGCGTGCATGCCGAGCGACTCGGCGACCTCGCCGGCGCCCCTGAGAACGTCGAGCAGCGGCGCCGGCAGCGCGCGCCGGAGCTGGTGGCCGATGTCGTGCACCACCGCGCGCGCACCGGCGTGGCGGCGGTCGACGCGGGCGCCTTGCGAGAGCTGGCGCTCGTAGAGGCGGCGAAACAGGTCCATGCGGGTCAGGATCCCCCAACCGGACGGCAACGGCACCACCACGAAGCGGGTATGGCCCTCCATGAACACCTGCTCGAGCTCGGCAACCGTCGCGTCCGCCGCGACGCGCGGCACCTCGGGCCGCATCACGCTCGTCACCGGCCGCTCCGCGAGGCCGTGCGAGAGAGCGCTGTCGAGGTTCTGCCGGGTCACGACGCCGATCAGCTCGCCGTCGTCCTGCACCGGCATCGCGTTGATGCGCAGCCGCACCATCCGCTCCTTGGCAGCGGCGACCGTCGCGCGCGCCGCGCAGGTGTGGACGTATGGGGTCGCCAGCGCGGCTGCTGTCAATCCGGCGCCGAGAGCCTCGCGGATCGCCTGCAGCAGCTCCTCCGCGAGCTCGACCGCGCTGCGGCCGCGCACGCGGGCGGCCGCGGCCGTGCTGTGACCGCCGCCGCCGAGCGGCGCCAGCAGCCGGCCGGCGTCGAGACCGCGCTGGGTGGAGCGGGCGATCACCACGAGCTGCGGCGGCGCCTCCAGCAGCGCCAGCACCACCGGCAGATCGAAGATCTCGGCGTAGCGGTGGATCACGTACGCCGCCTCCTCGACGTGCTCGCTCGGCCGCGTCACCGTGACCACCACGCGGACGCCGCCGATCTGGTGCTCGACGGCGCCCTCGACGAGCTGGTTGAGCAGCTCGAGCTGCTCGGGCTCGAGCGGCCGCAGCACGTAGCGCCGCACCCAGTCCAGGCGGGCGCCGCGCTCGAGCAGCCAGGCGGCGGCGGTCATGTCGGCCGCCGTCGTGTCGACGTAGGTCAGCCCGCCGGTGTCCTCGTATATGCCGAGCAGCAGCAGCGACGCCGTCTGCGCGTCCGGTGTGATGCCCCGACGCTGGAGCTCCTGCACCAGGACGGTGCAGGTCGCCGCCGCCGGCGCCGTCACCAGCTCGGCGCCCGCGATCGCGTCGGCCACCTCGGGGTGGTGGTCGAAAACGCGAACGGCGCAGCCGGCGGCAGCGATCAGCTCCCCCACCTCGCCGAGCCGGCGCCACGACGAGCAGTCGACCACCGTGGCATGCTCGATCCGCGCCCGCCGCAGGTCGCGGATGCGTACCTCGCGCAGGTCGATCCCCTCGGCGGCGAGGAAGCGCCGCACGCCCGCCTCCTGCGACCCGGGGAAGACGATCCGCGCCCTCGGCTCGAGCAGCAACACCCCCACCGCCGCGCCGAGCGCGTCGAAGTCCGCCCCCAGGTGCGTCGTGACGATCCGCACGTTCCCAGTGTACTGCGCGGCCGCTCCGGTGCCAGGCACGCGCTTTGTGGACTCTCCCGCGGTCCGGCCCGAGATAATCCACCAAATGCGTGCCTGGCACCCGACGTCGCTTGACATGTGCTGCACATGCGAGTAGGTTTGGCGCATGGCACGGATGATCCAGATCCGCAACGTACCGGAGCAACTGCACCGTCTGGTCAAGGCGCGGGCGGCGCTGGCCGGCCAGTCGCTTTCCGATTTTCTCCTGGCGGAGCTACGGCGCAGCGCACAGCGCCCGACCCGCGAGGAGCTGAGCGCGCGGCTTGCGCGCAGGAGCAGGGTCGCACCGATCATGCCGCCGGCGCAGGCGATCCGCCAGGAGCGTGACGCGCGATGATCGTGGTCGACGCCTCGGTGGCTCTCGAGGTGGTTCTCAGGACGCCGGCCGCGACGATGCTGCGGGATCGCCTGCTGGACAGCGCGGAGATCGCCTGCGCGCCGCACGTCATCGACCTGGAGGTCGCGCAGGTGCTGCGGCGTTACGTCGCCGCCGGAGAGATGTCCGCCGAGCGCGGCGCCGAGGCGATCCAGGACTTCAAGGACCTGCCCATCGAGCGCTTCCCGGACGACCTGCTCCTCGAGCGCATCTGGCAGCTCCGCGACAGCCTGACCGCGTACGACGCCGCATACGTCGCCCTCGCCGAGGTGCTTGCCGCTTCCCTTCTCACCCGCGACGGCCGCCTCGCGCGCTCGCGCGGTCATCGCGCCGAGATCGAGCTGGTCTGATTGACAACGCCGGGGCCGCGGAGTATCCCTGGATCGTCGCTCGCGGTTCCGGATCGCCGGCAGGAGGCACCCGATGACCGACACGACGGGGAACTTTGCCGCATACACGCTGGACGCGATCTTCATGCAGAGCGCGGACGGCCTCATGTATCGCTCGCACCTCACCGCCACCGGCGAGGCGGTGCTGCTCAAGCTGCCCGCGATGCCGGAGGAGTGGGAGGAGGCGGCCCGATTCCGTGACCGCTTCATGGCGCGCGCGAAGGGAGTGCGCGGCCTCCACCACCCGGGTATCCTCGACATCCGCGACATCGGTTACGACGAGCCGAGCGGCATGCCGTTCATCGCCTACGAGGCGGTCGAGGGCAAGGACCTGCGCGAGCTCACCGCCCGCGGACGGCGCCTCGCCGACGCCGACATCGCGCTCGTCGGCGCTGCCGTGGCGGATGCGCTCGACCACGCGCACGCCGCCGGGTTCGTGCACGGGTCGATCACGCCTTCGAGCATCATCGTCGGGCCGGAAGGAGCAGCCTGGCTGACCGGCTTCGGGGTCGAGCCGCCTCCCGGCTCCCCGACCGACATGCGCGGACACGCCGTCGGCAGCGGTAGCTACGCCGCGCCCGAGCAGATCATCGGCGGCATCGTCGACGGCCGCGCCGACCTCTTCGCGCTCGGGCTCGTGCTGTTCGAGGCCGTCACCGGGCAGCATCCGTTCCTCGCCACGCCGCCCCGCGACGTCCGTGATCGCATCGTCGCCGACGAGGCGCCGCTGCCGAACAAGGTCCGCCCGGAAACCCCCGGCGGGTTCAACGCGATCCTTTTCAAGCTGCTGCAGAAGGACCCGTCCAAGCGGCCCGCGCGCGGCGCCGAGGTGGCGCACTCGCTACGGGCGCTCCACGAACGCTTGATCCGCCCGCCCGCGGTCATCGCGAGCGCCCCGACGGCGGCGGAGGCGCCGGCACCCGCTCCAGTGGCGCGTGCCGCGGCCGCCCGTCCCAGGATCTCCCTGGTCGGGGTCGCCGCCGTGGCGGCGGCGGTAGTGATCGCCGCGGTCGCCGGCATCACCCTGCTGCGCCGGCCCATCGCACCGCCGGCGCCGCCCACCGCCGTCACACCCGCTGCCCCGGCGGCGGCGATCGAGCAGGTCTCCGCCGACGTCGAGGCTGCGCTGCGCGTCGAGGACTTCCGCCGCGCAGAGCGGTTGCTTACTGACCTGCGCCGGGACGCCCCCCTCGACCCGCGGGTGCTCGACCTCGGCCAGCGCGTCCGCGACCTCAAGACCGCGA
>CAVORL010000004.1:0-251300 GCA_963698595.1 uncultured Chloroflexia bacterium | reverse complement strand
TGCAGCAGCGTCGGGTTCGCCGGTGGAGCTGCTCCTTCACGGGGCGGTCACGGTGGAGCGGGGAGGGGAGAGGCTCGCCGCGCTCGGCGAGCTCGCCGACGCCGGCGCGGTCGGCTTCTCCGACGACGGTTCCCCCGTGGCGAGCCCCGTCATCCTGCGCAACGCGCTCCTGTACCTCGGGATGCTGGGCGTGCCGCTCTTCGAGCATGTCGAGGATCCGGCGCTCACCGCCGGCGCGGAGGCCACGGAGGGCTACATCGCGACGATCCTCGGCCTGAAGGGCTGGCCGGTCGCTGCAGAGGTGTCCGCCGCGGAGCGCGCCATCGCGGTGCTCGGCGCGGTGATCCCGGACGCCCCGGGTGCCCGCCTCCACCTGGCGCATCTCTCCACGGCCGGCGCTCTCGATGCCGTCCGGCGCGCCAAGGCGCGCGGGCTCCCCGTCACCTGCGAGGTGACGCCCCACCACCTCGGGCTCACCGACGAGTGGCTCGCCGGCGCGCGCCGCTGGGCCTGGGAGGCACTTGGGGAGGACGGTGTGGCGCGCGATCCGTGGGCGGATGGCGGGCTCGTCGCGAACCCGTACGCGACTGCCTGCAAGGTCAACCCACCGCTGCGGGCGGCCGAGGACGCTGGCGCCGTCCTTGCGGCGCTTGTCGACGGCACCGCGGACGCCGTCGCGACCGATCACGCCCCGCACAGGCAGGTGGACAAGGAGGCAGAGTTCGGATTGGCGGCAAATGGGATCAGCGGCGTGGAGACGGCGCTCGGGGTCCTCCTCGCAGCCGTGGCCGCAGGGCGCCTGTCGCTGGCCCGCGCCATCGAGGCCCTGACGCTCGGACCGGCCCGGGTGCTGGGCGGGCGGCCGGGCCGCGCGGCGCGGCGCGCGGTCTCGTCGAGGGGGCCGCGGCCGACCTGGTGGTCTTCGACGTGGGGGCGACCTGGACGGTGACCCAGGCGTCCCTTCTCTCGCGCGGCCACAACACGCCCCACCTGGGTCGGGAGCTCCCGGGGCGGGTCCTCGTGACGGTCGCAGACGGGCGCCTCGCGTACCGCGACACCGGGGCCTGACCCGGCGGGCTCGAACGGGCGGCGCGTCCGCTCGGGCAGGCGGCATGCCCGCGCTGGCGCTGGCGCGCCCGCTCCGGCGGCTGCGTCTACCGGGGCGCGGGCTCGGAACCGGGTGGCGCGTCGCGGGCGCTACGTCGCCGGGAGCGGGTCGCGGGCGTCAGCCAGCGCCGCGAGGAACGCCGAGGCGAGGAGGAGCGCGAGCGTCGTTGTCCCGAGGAGGAACCACGGGGCGCTGAACGGGAGGCTGGGCTGCCCCGTCCCCGGGGTCGGCGCAACGGCGAGATAGCGTGCCTCGATCCGCTCCAGCCACTCGCGGCCCACGGGCGAGCCGACGTTGGCGAGCACGCCGCACGCGACGCTCACGCTCTGCCACCTGCCTACCCCACGTCCCGACGACGACGAAGCTGGCGCCGACCTGCAGCGCGGCGGCAGGCGCGACGAGGTCCCCGGCTGCGTGCGCCGAGCCGGCGTCTACGTCAACGGTCGCCGGGAGCACCCCGGGCGCGATGCCGCGCACCGGGCCGCGGCTGTACCAGGCGTCGACCGCGAGCGTGATGCGGCCGGTGGCCGACTCCACGCCGACCGCGGCGCCGCGCAGGATGACTCCGCCGGGAGCCTGCTCGATGGCCTCCAGGGTCGGCTCGGGCAGGCACACCGGCGGCGGGACGCGGGGATGGGCGGCCGCTCCCGCCGGGAGAGCGACGAGCGCAAGCATGCCCACGGAGAACGCGGCAGGAAGGAGGCGCGCGACCACGCGCCGTCGTCGTTCGCGAGAATCTGGCACTTGCGCCCCATGGCCGCGCTCTCCTCGACGCGAACCTCTCGGCGCTCCATCCCGGTGCCACGGATGATGCCGCGGGCCTGGGGGGCCGTCCAGTGCCGCTCGGCAGGTCGTCACGAACGTGGCGCTGGATCCGCCCTCAGGCGCCCGTTGTCCACGCCCAGTCGGTGGGCTCCAGGGAGCCGTTCGACCACATCCGCGGCTCGAGGCCGATCTCCCGGATCGCGGCAGAGGCCGGCTCGAGCGCCGTCCGGGGCAGAACCAGCAGGATCCCACCCTCCCGACCGTCGTCGCGGACGAGCGCGCGACGGACGACCTCTGCTGGCTGCGGCTGGTACCCGTCGAACCCGCGCTCCTTGTACGTGTCGAGGAGGACGAGCCACCACGCGTCATCGACTCGCCGGCGCCAGAGGCCAAGCAGGCCGGCGAAGTGGCCGACCCCCCAGGTGTCGCGCGGGATCAAGGTCGCGGCGTCAGGCTCGCGGAGGGTCTCCGGCCGGTAGGCAGGATCGGTGGGCCGGAGCACCTGGTTCGCCTCGTAGTTGAGAACGGCGTGCCAACGCCACTCGAGCAGGTGATCGGCCAGGACCTGGAGCAGCGCTTCCCAGCGTTCCGGCGTCAGCTGCACCCCTCCGTCCGCGACCCGCGCCGCGATCGGGAGGGAGCCGAGGGCGCCATGCGTCCCCAGGGAGACCGCCCGTGCGACGCCGGACGGGCTCGTGCCCGACTCCACCGGATCCGCCGAGGCGCGGACCGAGAACCGGTACCAGGCGTCCCGGTACCGCCCAAGCGCCTCGTGCTCCGCCAGCTCGCCCGCGGCGACGCGGCGGGCCACCTCCTCCGAGGGGGCCACCTCGTAGGCCTCCACGACCGTTGCCGCGAGATGAGCCAGGTAGTCCTCGGCGGCAAGGTCCATCCCGTCGTGGGTGGGATAGCCGATCGCGGGCAGCAGGTACGACAGGGCGTACGCGCCGCAGGTGGCCGGGCGCTGTGGGCCCAGCGCGTCGAAACGGGTGGCCATCTCCGCGGCGCGATCGACGACGAGCAGCCGTTCCCCGGGAAACCACCCGGCGAAGCGATCAGCGATCGTGGCCGGCGCGCCGGGGCGTGGCCTCGTCACGTCCTCCTCGTCCATCAGACGTGCTCCAGGTAGGCGTGGCGCTCCCACTCCGTCACCGTGCCGCGGGTCGCCCGACGGCCGGCGAGGCCTCGCGCAGCGCGCCGGCTCGAAGCGCTTCATCACCGGGTAGTGCTCGGCGATCACCGGGCCGAGCGCGTCGAGGAGGACCGCGTCCGAGCGTCAGTGCCGCCACGGCCTGCTCGGGATCCGTGGGCAGCCGTGCCGCCCCGAGCGCGGCGGCCTCCGCGTCGGCCAGGTGCCCCACGTCGATCTCGACGGGCGTCGGCAACGCCAGCCGGCGCTCGAGCCCGTCGATGACCGATGCGAGGAGGCCGGCCGCGAGGAGGTACGGGTTCGCGCTCGCATCCGCGAGCCGGAACTCCAGGTGACGCCCGGTGCCGCGGCCCGGGCACTCGGACGAGCGCGGCGCGATTGCCGAACCCCCAGCAGCGGTGGGCCGGGGCCCACGAACCGGGCTGCAGGCGACGAAACGAGTTGGGCGTGGGAGCCGCCAGCGCCGCCAGGCCGTCGGCGTGTTCGAGCAGGCCGGCGATCGCGTGCTGGCCGATGGGCGACAGGCCGTCGGCGGCAGCATCCGGGATGGCCTCTGTTCCATCGTCTCCGACGAGCGACACGTGGACGTGGAGCCCGTTGCCGGGCAGCGCCGTGGCGGGCTTCGGCATGAAGCTGGCGACGCGCCCGTCGTCCCGTGCCAGCGCCCGGACGATCTGTCGCATGAGCAGGAACGCATCGGTTGCCGCCAGCGGCGCCTGCCGGCAGCAGGCTCACCTCGTACTGCCCCGGGCCGTACTCCCGCGCGAGCTGATGAACCGCCACTCCGGCGGCGTCGAGAGCGTGGAGGACGCCGGAGCTCCATGCCCAGCGAGCCTCGACCTCGTCGATCGTGAACATCCTCCCGTGATCGGCGGGACGAGGGCGCCACCCGGCTCGCGATCCAGGAGGATGAACTCCGCCTCGTACGCCATCCGGACCGCGAAGCCCATCCGGGCGAGCCGCCTCGTCTGGTCCTGCAGGCGGGCGCGCGGGTCACCCGATCCAGGGTCCACCGTCGTCGACGATCCAGCCGTACGCCTGCGCGACCCCGGGTCGGTGGGGGAGCGCGACGAGCGTCGCCGGGATCGGGCACGACCCGGAAGTCGCCGCTGTCGGCGCCGAACCCCGGGTGCGGCAGCTGCTCGTCGGTGATCGCGAAGTCCCAGTTCGCTCGAGCGAACGAGACGCCCGTCCGGGCGACCTCCGCGAAGCGGCCCGCGGGGACCGACTTCGCCTGGGCCAGCGCCGAGTAGTTGTGATAGACGATCCACAGGTGCCGCGCACCGATGTCGGACAGCCGCTCGACGAGGTCGGGGGCGTCCCCCTTCACATCCATGCTGCTGCCTCTCCCGCCGCTGTGGAGCTGCGATCCGGGCCGGTCGCGAGCGTCGATGCGGCCGCGAGCGCAGTATCGGCGCCGCCGCACGGCGCGTCGAGAGCGCCTCGGCGAGCGCGCCGACGGCGCCTCAGCGCGGCGTACCGAAGAGGTCGTTCGGCAGGAAGGCCGGACACGACGTAGTTCGGGTGGTCGACGATCTCGCTGATCTTGAGGTCGAGGGCGACGGAGCACAGCTCGTAGGCCTCGACCGGCTCGAGACCGCGCGTGGCCACCAGCCGGTCGATCATCGCCCGGACGGCCGTCTTGGAGGCTTGCACCAGGTCGGGCCCGATCCCGGTGGTCACGTAGTACCCGGCGGCGGCAGCGCTCGCCCGCTCCAGGGGTCGCCGGACCTCGTACTGCGGCGTCTCCATCGACAGGTCCCGGCGAACCGTGAGGCGTGCCGTGATCGTCATCGAGGTCTCGATCCCGGAGCCACCGACCTCCCCGTCTCCCTGCGCCGCATGTGGGTCGCCGAGCCCCACCAGGGCGCCCTCGACCTCGACCGGGAGGTAGACCGTCGAGCCGATGCCGATGTGCTTGACGTCCATGTTGCCGCCCGTCCGGAGCGGCGGGATCGAGCTGTGCACGCCGGGGGCGGCCGGCGTGCAGCCGACGATCCCGACCATCGGCTCGATCGGGACCGAGATGTCGCCGATGTACGGCGCCCGGTCGCCGGTGAGATCCCACACGAAGAGCCACGGCTCCGGGAAGTCCTCCGGCAGGAGTCCGCTGCCCGGGTAGTTGGCAGACCAGCCGTAGCTGGCGGGCCGGAGGTCGAGAAGGTCGACCTGGAGCACGTCTCCCGGTCGCGCCCCCTCCACGTAGATCGGGCCCCCGATGGGATCGATCCGGTCCATGTCGAGCGAGCCGATCGTCGCATGGGTCGAGTCGGGGCCGACCTGGCCGTTCGAGCACTCGCTGGCCTCGGCGACGATCTCGGCCCCCGACGGGACCCGGAGGAGCGGGGAGTGGTCCCGGCTCCAGCCGAACGAGACGCCGCTCATCGGGAGGTGGAATGTCCTCATGCCTCAGCCCTCTCTTGTGCGGCGACCGCCTGCCGCGTGGCGATCACGTTGCGCCCCGCGATCTCGCGTCCCCGCGCCGTGCTCACCTGGGCGGCCACCAGGACCTCCACGCCACGATCGCGCAGGCCCTCGAGCATGGCCGGGTCGGCCGACGGATCGGTGACGAGGACGTCGACCTCGTCGGTGTCGTAGAGGTGGACCAGGCTGACTCGCCCGATCTTCGACGCCATCGGCCACGCAGGACGCGCCGGCGGGCGGCGCGCATCATCAGGCGCTTCACCTCGACCTCGGCGACGTTGATGTTCGTGACGCCCGCCTCCGCGTCGATTCCGGCGCACTCGAGGAACCCGAGATGGGCATGGACCTGCTCGAGGATCATCGTGCCGAGCGGGTTGACCAGGGAGTGCTGGAGCTTCCACAGGGTGCCACCCGTGAGGATGACCGAGAACCTGGGGATCGCCGGCTCGAGCTCCAGGGCGATTCGCAGGCCATTCGTAAACACGGTGACATCCTCGAGCTCCGTGCGTGCCACGAGCGCCCTGGCGACCGCGGCGGCCGTCGACCCGACGTCGAGGAAGATCGTCTGGCCACTCTCCGCGAGCCCTGCGGCAGCGGCGCCGATCCAGGCCTTCTCGGCGGCCCGCGCGACGAGTGCCTCCTCGAATGGCATCTCTCGTGCTCCGGTCGCCGCGTGGACCGCCCCCCCGCGGACCCGCCGGAGCTGGCCTTCTTCGGCCAGGACGTCGAGATCGTTCCGGATCGTGACCTCCGAAACGCCGAACGTGGCGCTGAGGCCGGCGACCGACGCAAACTGCTTGCGCCGGACGAGATCCATGACATGGGCTCGCCGGACCCCGGTCGGGAGCTGGGCGAGTGCCGGGTCAGCCTGACCGTCCGCGAGGCGGTCGCCTTTCGAAATCTTGCGTTCCGACCCGCCGTGAATTCGATCCCATGCGCTGAGCATACCCCCGGCGTCCATCGCAAACGCCATCCGCGTGTCGACGATCTGGTGCTGCTGTTGACAAGGTTCCGTAACCTAGTCGAAGTGGTGCCGCGGACGGA
This sequence comes from uncultured Chloroflexia bacterium, assembly GCA_963698595.1. Taxonomy (GTDB): domain Bacteria; phylum Chloroflexota; class Limnocylindria; order Limnocylindrales; family CSP1-4; genus CTSoil-043. The sequence goes on along the minus strand of CAVORL010000004.1, from coordinate 244,809 downwards.
GACCACGCGCCCTGGACCGCCCCGACCACCCGCGCCTCGCGCGAGGGAGCCCCACATGACGCTGGGTCGCGCTCCAGACCAGAGCAGCACCGGCACTGCCGCGACGGCGCGCAGCCCGGTTCCGGTCGCTTCGACGGAGGAGCCTTTCCGTCCGACGCTCCGCGCGGTCGACGTCGGGGTCACCTTCTCAGGCCTGCGGGCGCTGCACGGCCGTCGACCTTCCGGTTGCGCAGGGCGAGATCGTCGGGGTTGATCGGCCCCAACGGTTCCGGCAAGACGACCCTTCTCAACGTGCTCTCCGGCGTCATCCTGCCGTCGACGGGTCGCGTCGAGATCGACGGCCGCGACGTCACCCGATGGCCCGCGCACCGCGTCGCGGCCCACGGGGTGGCCCGCACCTTCCAGAACATCCGGCTCTTCGATCAGCTCTCCGTCCTCGAGAACGTCGAGGTGGGTGCGGCGCTTCATCCCGAGCGTCCCGGTGGCGCGGCCCTGCGACGAGCCGCGCGAACGGTCCTCGTGGAGACTGGTCTGTCCGACGTCGCCGACCGTCCCGCGCGGACCCTACCGTACGGGATTCGTCGTCGCGTGGAGATTGCCCGGGCCCTCGCCACCCGGCCGACCTTCCTGCTCCTCGACGAGCCCGCTGCCGGGGCGAACGAGGCGGAATCCGACGGGCTGCGCACCCTGATCGCCGAGCTTCGCCAGGCCCACGGACTCGGGATGCTCGTCGTCGAGCACGACCTGCGCCTGATCCTGCGCCTCGCGGACCGGATCGTCGTCCTCAACGAGGGTGCCAGGATCGCCGAGGGCAGCGCCCAGGAGGTGAGCACCGATCCCCGAGGTGCGGCAGGCCTACCTCGGACGGCGGGCGGTCGAGGGAATCAAGGTTGGCGACCAGGAATGAAGCCGCAGCCAGGACGAGCGGAGGCGTCCGTGGCTAGCGGAGACATGCCCGACGGGGCGTGTGCTCGAGGACGTGATCGGTGGGTCGGTCTCGACAGAGGAGGAGCGATGAACGCTCGCAAGCTTGTCGCCGCGGCTGCCGCGGCGATGCTCGTCGTGGCCGCCTGTGGCGGCGGCGGCACGGACAGCGGAACGTACTCGATCGGCTACGACTCGTCCCAGACGGGCGGGCTGGCGTACTCGGACGTCCCGGCGTCCAAGGGCGTCCAGATGGCCATCGACGAGATCAACGCCATGGGCGGGATCGCCGGCAAGTGGAAGATCGAGCTGACGCTCCAGGACAACCGGAGCGAGGCGGCGCAGAGTGCCGTGGTCGCACAGGACCTCATCTCGAAGGACGTCGAGTTCCTGATCTGCACCTCGGATGCGGATCCCTGCACGGCGGCCGGCCAGATCGCCCAGAAGGCGGGCGATCCCGACGATGTCCACCGCCGCGACGTCGCCGACGCTGCCGGCCTCCGTGGGCGACTTCATGTTCATGAGCGTGTTTGGCGACAACGTCCAGACGGCGGCCCTCGCCGACTACGCGATCGAGGAGGGCTACAGGAGCGTCTACATGCTCTGCTCGCCCGACTCGTCGTACACCTCGAAGTCGTGTGACTACTTCGCGCAGGTCTTCGAGAAGAAGGGCGGCACCATCGCCGGCAACGGCTCGTTCACGCTCGGTGCGGCGGACTTCAGCGCCGAGGTCACGAAGATCCAGAGCCTCTCGCCGCAGCCCGACGTGATCATGACGCCGGCCTATCCCCCGGATGCCCCGACGCTTCATCAAGCAGCTGCGGGCTGCCGGGGTGGAGATCCCGGTGATCTCCATCGACGGCGTCGACTCCCTCGACACCATCAGCGCCGGCGGACCGGCCGTCGAGGGTCTCGTGTTCACGTCGCACGGCTTCCCCGCCGAGGGGACGTCCACGGCCGACTTCTGGACGGCCTACGAGGCGAAGTACGGCTCGCCGCCGGACAGCGTCTTCGCGGCCACCGGGTACGACCTCGTCAAGGTCATCGAGGCAGCCGTCACCGCGGCCGACTCGACCGATCCGCAGAAGGTCCGGGACGCCATCGACAACCTCGAGAACGTCCAGGGCGCGACAGGGATGATCACGTACAAGGGTCAGAACCGCATCCCGCTCAAGACGGTCTACCTGATCCAGGTGAAGAACGGCGCGTTCGAGCTGCTCAAGACGTTGCAGCCGGATCCGGCGGACATCCCGGCCCCGTAGCACGAGGTCGAATCCTTGGACCTCCTGTCCGTCGAGGGCCTGACGGTCAGCTACGACACCATCCGCGCCGTGCGCGACCTGTCCTTCCGGGTCGATACCGGGGAGATCGTCGCGATCCTCGGCGCAAACGGGGCGGGCAAGTCCAGCACGCTCGCCGCCGTGATGGGGCTCGTGGCAAAGGTGGATGGCAGCATCCGCTTCGACGGACAGGAGCTCCGGGGAATGCGTCCGGAGCGGATCGTCCGCCTCGGGATGACCCTGACGCCCGAAGGACGGCGCGTCTTCCCGAGGCTGACGGTCGATGAGAACCTGCTCCTGGGGGCGATCCCGCTCGGCACCCGCGGCAAGGCAGGCGAGCTGCGCCAGCGTGCCTACGATCGCTTCCCGGTCCTCGCGGCCCGGAGGAGCCAGGCTGCCGGGACGCTCTCGGGGGGTGAGCAGCAGCAGCTGGCGATCGCCCGGTCCCTCATGTCCGGGCCTCGCCTGCTCCTGCTCGACGAGCCGACCCTCGGCCTGGCCCCCCGCTTCGTGGACTTGATCTTCGACCTGATCCTCGACCTGCGTCGCGACGGCGTGACGATCCTCGTCGTGGAGCAGAACGTCGACCTGACGCTCTCCGTTGCCGACCGCGGCTATGTCCTTGGGTCGGGTGAGCTCCGGATGGCCGGCCCGGCCGCCGAGCTCCGCGCTTCCAGCGGGATCGAGCGCGAATACCTCGGGATCGGGGCCGACTGATGGACGTCGTCATCCAGCAGCTGGTCAACGCGATCAGCCTCGGCGGCGTCTATGCGCTGCTCGCCCTGGGCCTCGCGATCGTCTTCAGCATCATGGGCCTCGTCAACTTCGCCCATGGCGAGATCATGACCCTTGGCGGCTATGCCATGTGGTTCGTGACCATCCAGTTCGGAGCGCCGCTCCCCCTCGTCTTCCTGGCGGCGGTGGCCACGACGATGGCGGCGGCCCTGCTGATGGAGCGGATCGCGTTCCGGCCCGTGCGTGGCGCGAACATGGCGACGATGCTCCTGACGAGCTTCGCCGTCTCCGGGATCCTCCAGGTGACCTTCCAGAACGTCATCTCGCCGCGGCCGCGAGGGATCCAGCTGCCGCCCGAGCTGAGCCAGGTGATCCCGGTGTTCGGCGTCGGCGTCGGCCTGATCCAGCTCCTGGCGATCGTGATGGTGCTGGTCTCGCTGGGCCTCCTCACCCTCTTCCTCCGGCGGACCACGCTGGGCATCAGCATGCGCGCGGCGGCGCAGGACTTCTCGGTCGCCAGGCTCATGGGCATCCGGGCCGATGCCGTCATCGCCACGGCGTTCGCGATCTCGGGCCTCCTCGCCGGCGTCGCGGCCTTCCTGTGGGTCGCCCAGCGCGGCTCCGTCGACCCGGCGATGGGCCTGACGCCCATCATCAAGGCGTTCATCGCCTCGGTGATGGGCGGGCTGGGCAGCCTCCCGGGGGCGGTCGTCGGCGGGCTTCGTCCTGGGCTTCATCGAGGTCACGCTCCAGGCCTGGCTGCCCCAGGAAGCGCTTCCGTTCAAGGACGCCGTCTCCCTGACCATCGTCATCCTGATCCTGCTGTGGCGGCCCCAGGGCCTGCTCGGGCGCGCCACGGACCGCGTCTGATGAACGACCTCGAGCGCGATCTCGTCAGCGGGCCCCGGATCACGCTGTTCGGGCGGTCGTTCTCGCTCGACCGACCCGCTGGTGCGGGCGATGGCAGGCACCACGGCACTGGGGACCCCGCTCGTGGCCTTCTGCGCCGTGGTGGCGGTGCTGCTCGGTCCAGCCGAGCAGCGGGTGACCCAGACATTCCTCGTCTCGCTCATCGCGGTCGTCGGGTTCCAGGTCTACAGCGGCAACAGCGGGATCATCACGTTCGGCCACGTCGCGTTCATGGGGATTGCCGCCTATGCGTCGGGGATCCTGACGGTGCCCGCGATCATCAAGGCCCAGTCCCTCCCGAACCTGGCGCCATTCCTCCAGCAGCTCGAGCTTCCGCTTCTCCCGGCGAGCCTGATCGCCCTCGTCGTGGTCCTGGCGGCCGCCCTGCTCTTCGGCGTGCCCCTGTCTCGCCTCTCGGCCGCCGCGACCCCCATCGCGACGCTCGCAATGCTGATGATCACGTACGTCGTGCTGGTCGGTGCCGCCGACGTCACGCGGGGGAGCCAGACGTTCTACGGCGTGCCCGGCGACGTCGACCTGCCCGCGGTCCTCGTGGTCGCACTCGGGGCGATCCTCGTCGCCAGGCTCTTCCGAGAGTCCGTTCCGGGCCTTCGCGTGCGGGCGAGCCGCGAGGACGAGCTTGCGGCGCGGTCGACGGGGGTCGACGTGCGGAACCTCCGCCTCGCCGCCTGGCTGCTCAGCGCCGTCATCGTCGGGGTCGCCGGGATCCTCCTGAGCGAGACCCTCACGGCCTACTCGCCGAAGCAGTTCTACCTGACCCTGCAGTTCGCGCTCGTCGCGATGCTCGTCGTCGGCGGCCCGACGACCGTGACCGGGGCGGTCGGCGGCTCCTTCGCGGTGGCGCTCCTCTTGGAGGTCGCCCGCCGCGCGGAGGGGATGCTCCACGGCTCGTCGATCGGCGGCTTCGAGATCGCGGGCATCTTCGGGCTGCAGGAGGTCACCCTCGGCGTGCTCATCCTGCTGGTCATGTATCGACGGCGGGACGGCATCTTCGGCCGCGCGGAGATCGACGAGGTGCTCCTTCGCTGGTGGTGGAGACGACGGGCGAGCTTCTGGAGGGGCCGCCGGGCCGCCTGGAGGGGCCGCCGGGCCGCCCGGCGGGGCCGCCGGCTCGTCTGCCGACACAGAGACCACGGGAGGAGAAGCAGGATGAACCTGGTCACGGCGCGCGTGCCGGCCATCCGGCCGACGATGGGCGACGGCGCCCGATGAGCGGTGCGGTCGGCGCCGTGGGGCGTCACCCGGACCTGGCCGGACGGCGGGTCGTCATCAGCGGGGGAGCGAGCGGCATCGGGCTCGCGACCGCGGCCCGGTTCGTGGCCGAGGGTTCGCACGTCGTCATCCTCGATCGCGACGAGGCGAGCTTCGACCGCGTCCGCGCCGAGCTCCCGGGCCTTGCCGGGATCATCGCCGCGGATGTCGCGGACCACGCGTCGGTCGCGGCCGCCTTCGACGAGGTCGACCGGGTGCTCCGCGGCGTCGACGTCGTCGTCGCGAACGCGGGGATCAGCATTCGACACCGCTTCCTGGACATCACGCCCGAGGAATGGCGGCAGGTCATGGCGGTCAACCTCGACGGCGTCTTCCACACGGTCCAGGCGGCGGCCCGGCGCATGATCGCCGATCGCGGCGGCGCGATCCTCATGACGGCTTCGACCAACGGCGTCGTCGGTCACCCGTTCTACGCGGACTACAACGCGTCGAAGGCCGGCGTCATCCTGCTCGCCCGGTCGATGGCCCTCGAGCTGGCCCCCACGATCCGCGTCAACGCGATCTGCCCGGGCTACGTGATGACCCCGATGCAGCAGGCCGAGTACACGCCGGAGATGCTGCGAGCCACGGACGCGAAGATCCTCCTCCAGCGCCATGCCCGGCCCGAGGAGATCGCGGCGCTCTTCGCGTTCCTCGCCTCGGACGAAGGCGCCTACATCACCGGGGTCGCGCTCCCGATCGACGGGGGCGAGCTTGCCGGCGGGCTCGCCAGCCGCGACTGGATCCGCCCCGAAACCCTGCCCGAGTCGTGAGCACGCACGCGTGTGCCAGCCCTGGTCCCCAGGAGGCGATCTCGTGAGCACCGAACCCGCCCGGTCCCATCCGTACATCCCGAACGCGATCCCGGAGGTCAAGGCGGCGATGCTGGCGGCCGTGGATGCCACCACGATCGACGAGTTCTACGCCGACATCCCGCCCTCGCTCCGGCTCTCGGCGCCGCTCGACCTGCCGGAGCCGTTCCGATCCGAGGCGGAGCTCGACCGGCACGTCGGGGAGCTGCTGCGCCGCAACCTCTCCACCCGCGATGCCCTCAGCTTCCTCGGCGCGGGCTGCTACCCGCACCACGTGCCGGCGGTGTGCGACGAGATCAACGGTCGCAGCGAGTTCCTCACCGCGTATGCCGGTGAGCCGTACGAGGACCATGGGCGATTCCAGGCCCTCTTCGAGTACGAGTCGATGATGGGCGAGCTGCTCGAGACGGACGTCGTCAACGTCCCCGTCTACGACGGGTTCCAGGCTTCCAGCACCGCGCTCCGGATGGCGGGCCGGATCACGGGCCGCCGGAGGGTACTGGTCCCCGCGTCGATGAGCCGGGACAAGCGGTCCAGGATCCTCGATTACGTGCGCTCGGAGCTGGAGGTTCAGGAGGTTCCCTGGGACGCGGCCAGCGGCCTGCTCGACCTCGCCGCGCTCGAGCGGGCACTCGATGCCGACGTGGCCGCCGTGCTTCTCGAGAACCCGGGCTATCTGGGGGTCGTGGAAGAACGCGCAGCCGAGGCCGCGGCGCTGGCCCACGCTGCCGGCGCTCTTGCGATCGGCGACGTGGACCCGTCGACACTCGGCGTCCTGGCGCCTCCGGCGGCCTGGGGCGCGGACATCGCCTGCGGGGACATCCAGCCGCTCGGGATCCACCAGCAGTTCGGCGGGGGGCACGGGGGCTTCATCGCCAGCCATGACGATCCACGGATCGTCATGGAGTACCCCTCGCGTCTCTTCGGGATCGCGCCGACGGCCGTCGCCGGGGAGTACGGGTTCGGGGACGTGGCCTACGAGCGGACGTCCTTCGCGGTCCGCGAAGAAGGCAAGGAATGGGTGGGAACCGCGGCCGCGCTGTGGGGCATCACCGCCGGCGTCTACCTGGCGCTCATGGGTCCGCGCGGAATGCAGGAGCTGGGCGAGACCATGATGGCCCGGACGCGGTACGCGATCCAACGCCTGCAGGAGGTGCCAGGCGTCGTGGTCCCGTTCGCCGCGCGGCACCACGTGAAGGAGTTCGTCGTCGACCTCGGGGCGACGGGCCGGACGGTGGCCGCGGTCTCGAGGGCCCTTGTCGAGCGCGGCATCTTCCTCGGCAAGGACCTCTCGACGGAGCACCCGGCGCTGGGCCAGGCCGTTCTCGTGTGCGTGACGGAGGTTCACACCCAGGCCGACATCGACCGCCTGGTCGGTGAGCTCCAGGAGGTTCTCCGATGACAGCGTCCGCCGGCTCCCAGCGCGACATCGCGACCGCCGCCAGCGCCGGCCTGCCCATCGGGCCCAAGCCGATGCCGCGGCGGTTTCACCAGGCCCGTTGGGACGAGCCGATCATCTTCGAGCTGAGCACCCCGGGCGCCCGGGGAATCCTGCCGCCCGCGACGGAGCCGGGGATGACGGCGCTGGTGGGGGACCCTGCTGCCGCGCTCCCGGACGGCGTGCGCCGCTCCGCTCCGCCCGCCCTGCCCGAGCTGAGCCAGCTGCACGTGGTGCGTCACTACGAGCGGCTCTCGCAGGAGAACCTTGGCGTCGACCTCAACATCGACGTCGGCCAGGGCACCTGCACGATGAAGTACTCCCCGAAGGTCAACGACCGGCTCGTGCGCGATCCGCGCATCGCCGACCTCCATCCCCTGCAGGACCCGTCCACGGTCCAGGGAGTCCTCGAGATCATCTGGCGCCTCGAGCGCCTGCTCGCGGAGATCTGTGGGCTGGACCGCGTGACCGTCCAGCCCGGCGCCGGCTCGTCCGCCATCTGGACGAACGTCTCGATGATCCGGGCCTATCACGCGTCGCGCGGTGACGCGGCGCGGGACGAGATCATCACGACGATCTTCAGCCATCCATCGAATGCGGCCTGCGCGAAGACCGCGGGCTACCGGGTCATCACCCTCTATCCCGACGCCGACGGATATCCCGACCTCGACGCACTCCGCGCCGCGGTCTCGGAGCGGACGGCCGCGCTGCTGATCACGAACCCGGAAGACACGGGGATCTTCAATCCGCGCATCGAGGAGTTCGTCCGCGTGGTCCACGAGGCGGGGGGGCTGGCGTCCTACGACCAGGCCAACGCCAACGGCCTCCTCGGCATCACCCGGGCGCGCGAGGCCGGGTTCGACCTCTGCCACTTCAACCTCCACAAGACCTTCTCGACGCCGCATGCATGTGGAGGTCCCGGGGCCGGAGCCTGCGGCGTCACGGCCGAGCTCGCGAGGTTCCTGCCGCGACCGACGATCGAGTTCGACGGCACGGCCTTCTCCCTCGACGACGAGCGTCCCGACTCGATCGGGAAGATCCGGCCCTGGTACGGCGTCGTCGCAAACCTGGTCCGGGCGTACGCCTGGATCATGAGCCTGGGTGCGGAAGGCCTGCGCGAGGTTGCCGAGATCGCCGTCCTCAACAACAACTACCTCATGCGGAGAGTCCTGGAGATCCGCGGCGTCTCGGCGCCCTTTGCGCAGGGCAAGCGTCGCGTCGAGCAGGTCCGCTACAGCTGGGAGGAGCTCACGCGCGAGACGGGGGTCCACTCGGAGGAGATCGGGTTCCGGGCGGCCGACTTCGGGACGCACTACTGGACAAGCCATCACCCGTTCGTGGTGCCGGAGCCGATGACGCTCGAGCCCACGGAGGCCTACTCCCGGGCTGACCTCGACGAGTACGTCGAGATCCTCCGGACGATCGCGGACGAGGCGTACAGGGACCCGGCCTTCGTCCACGGCGCCCCGTACTCGAGCTCCGTTCACCGGATCGATCACGAGCCGCTCGACGATCCGGAGCGCTGGGCCGTGACATGGCGGGCCTATCGCCGCAAGTACCCCGCCGGGCGGGCCGCGTCGGCATGACGCAGCCCCGTCCGGGGCGCCCGCGTCCCGTGGTCGGGCTCCTGGTCAACCCGATCGCGGGGATCGGTGGACGGGTCGGCCTGAAGGGCAGCGACGGATCGGGCGTCGTCCAGCGGGCGCTCGCTCTCGGCGCGGTGCCCGCCGCCGGCTCCCGGGCGACGACTGCCATCGAAGGGCTGCTCGCGGCCTGGCCGTCCCACGAGGAGCTCCCGACATCCTGACCGGACCGAGCGGAGATGGGCGAGTCGGCGGCGCTCGCGGCCGGCGCCACGCCCGAGGTGGTCGGCAGGATCACCCCGGGAGCCACGACCGCCGGGGACACGGTGCGCCTGGCGCGGCTGATGTCGGACCGCCGAGTCGACATCCTCCTCTTCGCCGGCGGCGATGGCACGGCCCGCGACGTCCACGAGGCGCTGGCGCGCGAGAGACGACCCGGTTGCCGTCCTGGGCATCCCGGCCGGGGTGAAGATCCAGTCCGCCGTCTTCGCGGTGGGACCGCGAGCGGCGGGCGACGTTGCCGCGCGGTTCGTGGAACGGGAGCCACGGACGCGAAGGGTGGAGCGCCGCGAGGTCCTGGACCTCGACGAGGACGCCTATCGTCGCGGCGAGCTCGCGCCTCGCCTGTGGGGTGAGCTGGTCGTGCCAGCCGAACGACGCGCCATCCAGGCGCGCAAGGCTCCCTCCCCCCTGAGCGAGGCTGCGGCAGCGGCTGCGATCGCCGAGGAGCTCGCGGTCACCGCCCCCGTCGGAGTGCGCCTCATCCTCGGGCCCGGGTCCACGGTGCGCGCCGTGGCCGCCCGACTCGGCGTGCCGAAGACGCTCGTTGGTGTCGACGTCGTCGAGATGATCGCGCCGGGCGCGGCCGCGATGGTCGTTGCCGATGCGGCGGAGGCCGACCTCCGGCCGATCACGGACGCCGGTATCGTGCTCGATCGTGGTCACCCCGATCGGCGGGCAGGGCTTCGTCTTCGGCCGCGGCAACCAGCAGATCAGCCCGTCGGTGATCCACGAGGTGATCCGCCGCCAGGGGCGGGGAGCGATCCTCATCGTCGCGACGCCCGCCAAGCTGGCGGCGCTCGGGACACGTCCCCTGCTCGTGGACACCGGGGACGCCGCGCTCGACAGGGAGCTTGCGGGCCACGTCCACGTCATCACCGGCCGGGGGGAGCGCGCCGTCGCCCGCCTGGCCGCCGCATAGGGAGAGCAGCATGGGCATCCTCGAAGGCAAGTGCGCGATCGTGACGGGAGCCGCGTCCGGGATCGGCCGGGCGACCGCGGTCCTCCTGGCACGCGAAGGCGCGGCGGTCGTGGCCGCCGACGTCGACGGCAACGGCGCCGACGCCGTGGCGGTGGCCATCGCGGCTGAGGGCGGGCGCGCCCTCGCCGTGGCCGGGGACCTCGCCGAGGAGGCCGCGTGCCGGCAGCTTGCTGAAGCGGCGGTATCCCGTTTCGGGGGTCTCGACGTGCTGGTCAACTGCGCGGGGATCGTCCGCCGGACCTCCGTCGTCGAGTCGCCGGTCGAGGAGTGGGACCGCGTCATCGCGGTCAACCTGAGGGCCGTCTTCCTTCTCAGCAAGCATGCGATCCCGGTGATGGCCGCGAGCGGGGGCGGAGCCATCGTGAACATCGGGTCCGGCTGGGGGCTGAAGGGTGGCCCGCGCGCCGCGAGCTACTGCGCCTCCAAGGGCGCCGTCGTCAACCTGACCCGCGCGATGGCCATCGACCACGGGCCGCAGGGGATCCGCGTCAACTGCGTCTGCCCCGGCGACACGGACACGCCGCTGCTCAGGTCCGAGGCCGGGCAGCTCGGGGAGGAGCTCGCGGCGTTTCTCGTCGCGTCGGCCGAACGGCCGCTCCGGAGGCTGGGCACGCCCGACGACACGGCGCAGGCGGTCCTCTATCTCGCGTCCGATGCGGCGGCGTGGGTCACAGGGACCACGCTGGTGGTCGATGGTGGCGGGCTCGCCTGACCTCCGCGTGGGAATCCAGGCGTCGGGGGTGCCCGGCGGGCCAATGCCGCGGGTGGACGCCTGACGGGCCTCCCGCGGAGCGACGTGCCGGAGGCACGGGGCGTATCGTGGCGATGACGATCCAGCGCCCCCCGCGGGCATCGTGAGGACCCAGTGACGGACGACGCCTCCAACCCGACCGTACCCGAGCCCGAGCGACCGTACGGGCCGACGCCCGACCCCGGCGCGGACGCAGCGAGGCGAGGCGCCTCCGAGCCGCCACCCGGCGACGCGCCCGCGGCCCGCATACCGCGCACGGGCGCACCACCCGCTTCAGTCGCGCCGAGTCGCAGGGCGTTCTCCGCCGACGTGCGCCCGCGCCGCGCCGACCACCGGGGCGACGAGCTCGATCCCGAGCGCGGCCCCGGGACCGGGTGCTTCTGGGTCCAGGTCATCGTGCTCGCGTTCTTCATCACCCTGATCCCGATCGGGTCGACCCTGGATTGGCCGCTCGAGCTGCTGGCGATCCTCCTGTTCCTCGTCATGGGGCTCCTGCTGCTGACGGGACAGACGCTGATCTTCCTGCTGCGTCTATTCGCATCCGACCGTCGCGCCGAGAGACGACGGCGGCTCCTGGCAGGCGCGACGAAAGCGGCGGCCGAGATCGAGAGCGCCCCGGTTCCGTCGGTGTCCGGTCCGCCGACGGAGGCCGAGCCATCCCCGGCCTCGGGCGTCGGCGACGCCGCTGGCGCGCTCCCGACCGTGCCGACCGCGAAGCGCGACAGCACCCCGGGCGGCGGGGAAGCAGCGGGGGCCGATAAGCCGCGATCGCTGAAACCGCAGACCGGCCGACGACGAGCGAACGAGAGCGCGCGGTCCGGCCAGCTGGAGCTGCCCACGGCCGCGCCGCCGGAGCCGCCCACCGCGGCGCCGCGCTCGCCCACGGCGCCCGCCGTGGACCCGGCCAAGACGTCCTCCTCGACCCCGGCCGACCAGCCCCCTGCCGGCCCGGAGGCACCCGATCCCGGCGTGCGACAATAGGCCCCGCGGCCGGACCGTCGGTCGCCCCACGAGACGCAACGTCAGTCATCGGGAGGAGGAGTCAGCCGGTGCCGGTCCTCGCGACCTTCTTCAACGTGCGGCGCGGGCGCGATTCCTTCTTCAAGTTCTTCATGCGCACGATCTTTCCGCGACAAGTCCGCGAGTACGAGGAGAAGTTCGGGATCAAGTTCTTGGGCTGGTACAACGTCGCGTACGGCTGGGACTACGACAACGTCATCCTCCTGGATCTGCCCGATTACGCCACGATCGACAAGCTCGAGAGGGACGAAGCCACTGCGGCGCTCGGCCACCGGGCCGGCGAGTGGATCTTCGAGCGCCATCACGCGATGTTCCTGCGTGAGCGCATGGGATCCGACTTGAAATACTCTGGCATCGAGACGCTCGGCAAGGACGGCGGCTGAGGGACGGCATCCGCCGCCCGTCGTCGAACCCCACCCATTCGCCCGCTGATGAAGGAGACGCCGCCATGGACGTGAACCGCGCCGACCTCCTCGGTGAGCTCGCCCGCGACGCGGCTCTCGAGCGCTCCGACTTCCTGTCGCGCTCCACCGAGCAGCTGGAAGGGTTTCTCAAGTCCAACGCCGCCCGGATCGCCGAGCTGGGCGGGATGACCCTCATTGACGACGACCCGGACTACCTCTCGATCGCACCCGACCTCACCTTCCGGAGCCGGGCTCGCTACCAGGACGCGGAGACGGGGGAGTGGATCAGCGAGACGGAGGTGATCGAGTCCGCCTCGGAGCTCGTCGAGATCTACAACCCGTCGGACATCTATGCAGCCTTCGCGGAAGCCGCCCGCGAGGCGGCGGGCATGGACCGCGAGCCCACCGCGACCGACGACCTTCTCAACGTGGCCGGGATCTCGCCCGAGGAGACCGTCCCGCCGCGCGCCGACGACGCGTACGCCGCGGCCGCCGACGAGTGGGCGGCGAGCCACCCGCTCGACGCCGACGACCCCGAGATGGCCGCGCACCAGCTGTACGACCTCGCGCTCACCTACCAGGAGCGGAGCCAGGTCTCCGAGGCCCATCTCCTCGAGCAGTTCCAGTCCGCAGCGTCGGGGCTGGCGGCCCACCTTGGCGACCTCATCGTCATCGATGACGATGACGAGCATCTGACCCTCACGGGGGCCGGGCGCCTGGTGGCCAAGGTCGTTCCCGAGGGTGACGACAGCGCGTGGCGCACGCTCGCGACCGCGGAGGAGATCGTCGAGTTCTACGACCCGACCGACGTCTTCGGCGATGTCGCCGATGCGGTGGCAGAGGCCTACCCGGCCGTCGCCCCCGAGATGGACGACGAGGAAGAGGACGACGAGGACGACGAGGACGAGGACGAGCCAGACGGCCGTTGACGATCCGGACACCGGTTCTGCCGGGCGCCCGTCCACTGCCGGCCCCGGCCTCGAGCCATCGAATGCAGCTCGTCGACGCTGAGCTCCTCGAGAGCCGCCAGATCCTCCCCGGCCAGTGGCTGCAGCAGTACCACGCACCGGCCCTCGCGGCAGCGACCCGGGCGGGACAGTTCGTCCACGTCCGGACCGGTGACTCGTCCGGGCTTGTCCTGCGTCGGCCGTTCACGGTCAACACGGCCGACGCGGCCACGGGCACGATCTCGATCCATTACCGCGAGGTCGGGCGGGGGACCGCCTGCATGACGCGGATGCGGCCCGGCGACCGCCTCGACATGCTCGGCCCGCTCGGCCAGGGGTTCCAGGTCGAAGCCCGGGCGCGCCACCTCCTGCTCGTTGCCGGCGGCCTGGGCATCGCCGACGTCCGGCTCCTCGCCGACGAGGCGGTCAGGGATGGCCGCCAGGTGGTCCTCCTCTACGGTTGCCGAGATGCCTCCGAGGTCTACCCCAGCTCGCTGCTGCCCGACGAGGTCGAGTACATCGTGGCGACGGACGATGGGAGCGTCGGCCACCACGGTTTGGTAACCGATCTCGTCGTCGAGTACGAGGCGTGGGCCGACCAGGCGTTCGCGTGCGGACCGCTCCCCATGCTGCGGACCCTGGCGACCGTGGCGGCTGGTCGTCACGGCCGGCTGGGGGTGGCCACCCTTGGGCGCAAGCGCGGCGGCGGGAAGCCAGTGCGGCTCGGCTCGCCCGAGGCGCGTCGCAAGGCCTTCCTGCAGGTGGCCATGGAGCAGAACATGGGCTGCGCCGTCGGAGCCTGTCTCGGGTGCGTCGTGTGGGGCGTCGAGGGGCCCCAGCGCGTGTGCCGGGAGGGACCCGTCTTCGCGGCCGCGGAGATCGACTGGGAGGCGACGGCCGGCGCCGGGACGCATAAGCGATGAGCGGGACGGGCCAGGGATGAAGCCGAAGAAGCGGGTCGTGACGCACGGCAAGGCGCCGGCGCCGGCGCCGTCCGGCAGGGCGAAGCGGACGCCGACCGTGCGCACCATCCGAAGCGCGATCGTCGAGCCGAAGGCGGCCCGGCAGGCGGCCTCGACGCCGCACCCGTCGGGGTCGGCCGGGTCGCAGATCGTCGCGCTCGGAAGCCCGGCGCTCTCGCCCCCGGGCCCCGGCGGCCGGGCCGCGGGCGCGCGGGGCGGGCTCGATCCGTCCTCCGTGAACCTCTCGGTCGACCTCGGGCGTGGGCTCGTGCTCGCCAACCCGATCCTCGTCGCCTCCGGGACGTTCGGCTACGGGGTGGAGTATGCGGATGTCGTCGATGTCCAGCGGATCGGCGCCATCTGCTGCAAGGGAACGACCCTCAAGCCACGGGCCGGCAACCGGCCGCCGCGGGTGACGGAGACGCCGGGCGGGATGCTGAACTCGATCGGGCTCCAGAACCCCGGCATCGACGCCGTGCTCGAGCGGTACGCTCCGCTCTGGGCGACCTGGCGCGCGCCGGTCATCGTGAACGTCGCCGGCGAGTCGATCGAGGACTACGTCGGCGTGGTCCGGAAGCTCGACCTCGTCCCGGGCGTGGCCGGCGTCGAGCTCAACATCAGCTGCCCGAACGTCGGGAGAGGCGGGCTCCAGTTCGCGATCGACCAGGACGCCGCGGCAGCCGTCACGCGGGCCGTCCGCCGCGCGACGGAGCTGCCCCTCATCGTCAAGCTCTCCCCGAACGTCGCCGACATCCGACCCATTGCGACCGCGATCGCCGCCGCCGGCGCCGACGCCCTCTCGGCCGTGAACACGCTGGCCGGGATGGCCCTGCGCCCGGACCGAAGCGGCCCGTTCCTCGGGAACACGTACGGGGGTCTCTCCGGGCCGGCCATCAAGCCGGTCGCCCTGCGCATCGTCTACGAGGTGGCGCAGGTCGTGGAGATCCCCGTGATCGCGATCGGCGGGGTGACCGGCCTCGACGACGTCCTCGACTTCCTCGCCGCCGGCGCGGTCGCGGTCCAGGCCGGGACGGCGATCTTCGCCGACCCGACGCTGCCGGTCCGCCTCGTCGACGAGCTCGCGCTCGAGTGCGCGCGGCGCGGGCTGGTCTCGTACGCGCCGCTCGTCGGCACCGCGCTCCCGCGGCGCCCGGGGCCGCCGTCGGCAAAGGGGGTGGAGTACCGGCCGTGACGGTGGATGCGGTCGGCTTCTTCGGCACGCTCGTCGACGTGCTGTGGGTAGCCCTTGCCGGCGCCGTGGGCGTCTGGGTCCTGGCAGCGGTGTGGGTCGTCGCCCGCGTGGCCTCGCGCCGGCTGGAGCGACGGTACCTCCCGGTCCTCGCCCGCTGGAGCCGCCGTCGCGCGGGTCTCGAGGAGGACGCGGGGCCGTGGGCGTGCCCGGTCTGCCACTCGGTCAACCCGTCGCCCGTGGCGCGCTGCTACAGCTGCGACGTCCCGCGCCCGGTTGAGGCTCCCGAGCTGCAGGACGCGGCCACCGACGAGACCATCTTCCACCGGCCGCCGCCTCCGAACCGTTTCGACCCCTCGCTCTACCGCGGCCCGGGCGCCCCGGCGCCAAGCTCCCCGGCCGAAGACAGCTCCTCGCCCGGGGGTGCCCTGCTCCACGACGTCCCGTCCGACGCGGGCCGACCGCACGCGCGGGATGTGCGGGTGGCCGCGGCGACACTCCCGGCCGAGCCGCTTCCCGGCCTCTTCGCCAGCCCGACGCACGGCCGCCCGGCACGCTCCGGGCACGGCGGTGAGAATGGCGCCATGACGACGATCCGCCCAGCTCTCCAGATGGCGGCCCGAGCGGCCGTGGCCCAGCGCACCGAGGCCCTCTTCCAGCGCGCAGGCGCGCTTCGCGAGGGGCACTTCCTCCTGAAGTCGGGGCGCCACAGCGAGCGTTACCTGGAGAAGTTCGTTCTCCTCCAGGACCCCGCGGTGACCAGCGAGCTGTGCGGCTTCTGGGCGGCCGCCGCGCGGGGAGCCGACGGCGCACCGCTCGTCGACGTCGTGGCTGGGCCGACGACCGGTGGCATCGTCCTCGCCTTCGAGACGGCCCGCCAGCTCGGTGTGCGCGGGATCTTCGCCGAGGAGGTCAGGGACGCGGACGGGACGGCGCGCCGCGAGTTCCGGCGCGGCTTTCGCATCGAGCCCGCGGAGCGCGTCCTGCTCGTGGACGACATCCTCACGACCGGCGGCTCCCTCCTGGCGATGCTCCCGGCGGTGGAAGCCGCCGGCGGGGAGATCGTGGGCTGCTTCGTGATGGCTGACCGCTCTGGTGGCACGGCGGTCCTCGCCTCCCCGACGACAGCGCGACGCTACCCGGTCCAGGGGCTCTGGCAGCTCGAAATCCCGACCTTCGAGGCCGGGCCCACCACCTGCCCGCGCTGCGCCGACGGGACGCCCCTGTACGCTCCGGGGAGCACGGGGGCGGGCGCCACCTGATCTAGGGCGTCTTCGGCGCCTTCGGCTTCTTCGGCTTCGGCGGTCGCTTGGGTGTCTTGTCGCCCATGATCACCTCCTGGGACAGGAGTATGCCGTGTGGCCGCCGTTCCCGTCGCCTCGCCGGCGTTGCCGTGCGAAACGTGGTGCGTGAACCCCGCTCGTAGGCCACCGAGTCGGCCGTGCTCGCCGGGACGGGTCGAGGGCGTCGCCACGGAACGGCCCCGGCGGCGCATCATCTAGGCATGCGACGCTGGAATGGCTGGGGCGACGAGGCGCTGGCGGAGGAGCTGTCGGCTCGCGGGGCGGCGGCGATGGAGCGCCTAATCGGCCCGTCGATGGCGCGGCGCGACGCGACCCTGGCGGCCGTTGTGGCGGCGGTCCCCGCGACGCGCCTGCCGAGCCACAGCCTGGTGATGGTCGACCCCGACGTCCGCGTTCGTCACGCCCGTGGCCAAAGCCTGCCCGACTGGGTCGCGCTGAGGACGGGTCGGATCGGGCCGGTGCCCGACGGCGTCGCCTTCCCTTGCGACGCGACCGAGGTCCGCGAGCTGCTGGCCTGGGCCGACGCCGTGGGGGCGCGGGTGATCCCGTTCGGCGGCGGGACGAGCGTCGTCGGAGGCGTGTCACCCGCCGCGGATGGTGCGCCGTGGCTGACCGTATCACTCGCCCACCTGGCCGGGCTGCGCGACCTGGACGAGCGGAGCCTGCTCGCAACATTCGGGGCGGGCACGGCCGGGCCGGACGTCGAGGCGGGCCTCCGCGCCCGCGGCCTGACCCTTGGGCACTATCCGCAGAGCTGGGAGCTCTCGACGGTCGGCGGCTGGGTGGCCACCCGCAGCTCGGGCCAGCAGTCGGCGGGGTACGGCCGGATCGAGGCGCTCTTTGCGGGTGGGACGGTCGAGGCGCCGGCCGGAACGCTGGAGCTGCCCCCGCACCCCGCGTCGGCAGCGGGCCCCGACCTGCGCCAGGCGATCCTCGGGTCGGAGGGGCGGCTGGGGATCGTGACCGACGCGGTGCTCCGGGCGTCGCCGCTCCCGGAGATGGAGTCGTTTCCGGCGCTCTTCCTGCCCGACTGGGAGCGGGCGCTCGCCTTCACGCGGGCTCTGGCACGCGCCCGGCTGCCGCTGGCGATGCTGCGCACATCCACCCCGGCCGAGACGTGGACGAACCTTGCCCTGGCCGGCCACGAACGGACGCTCGCGGCGCTGCGCCGGTACCTCACCGCCCGCGGGGCCGGGCCGGGTCGGTGCCTGGTTCTCCTGGGGCTCGTCGGGCGGCGGCGCGTGACGTCCGCGACGTTCGCGGAGGTCCTGGCGATCGCCCGGGACTACGGCGCGGTCCGCGCCCCGGCGACGTTCGGGCGGCAGTGGCACCGCAACCGGTTCCGGACACCCTACCTCCGGAACACGCTGTGGGACGCCGGCTACGCTGTCGACACGCTCGAGACGGCGGTGGCCTGGGACCGCGTCGCGGCGATGGCGGCGGTGCTGGCGCCGGCGCTCCGGCGAGGGCTCGCCGACGAGGACGAGCGAGTTCACGCCTTCACGCACCTGTCCCACGTCTACCCCACCGGCAGCAGCCTGTACACGACGTTCGTCTTCCGCCTGGCCGACGACCCGGACGTGACCCTGGAGCGGTGGCGTCGGCTCAAGGCCCTGGCGTCGGAGGCGATCGTCCGGCTCGGGGGCACGATCAGCCACCAGCACGGCGTCGGGACGGACCATGCCCTCTACCTCGCGGCAGAGAAGGGCGACCTCGGGATGGCCGCGCTGGGCGACCTCGCGCGGCGCTTCGACCCGGCCGGGATCATGCATCCGGGCGCGCTGCTCGCGGTCCCTCCGGTTGCCAGGCCGTCCGACGAGGACGCCCCGTGACCACCTCCGCCGTCGTCCGCGCCGCCGCGCCGGCCGCCCGCCTCGAGGCAGGCTGGCGCGACCGCGCCTGGGAGCGCCTGGAAGCAACGCCCTTCGACCTCGTCGTGATCGGCGGCGGCATCACTGGCGCCGGAATCGCACGGCGGGCGGCGCGGGCGGGCCTCCGGACGGCCCTCCTGGAGAAGGGGGACCTGGCCGCCGGCACGAGCGCCTGGTCGAGCAAGCTCGTCCACGGCGGGCTGCGCTACCTGGCACACCTCCAGGTCGGCGTCGTGCGGGAGAGCGTGCTCGGCCGCGAGGCACTCCTGCGCGCCGCGCCAGGCCTGGTCGAGGAGCTGGGATTCCTCATGCCGGTCGCTCGCGGCAGCTCCCCGGGACGGCTGGCGTTGAAGGGAGGGCTCACGGCCTACGACATGCTGGCGCGTCGGCGCACGCACCGGCGTCTCCACAGCGGCGAGCTGGAGCTCCTGGCGCCCCGCGTCCGCGAAGCGGACCTGGTTGCCGCCTTCCGCTACGGAGACGCCTGGACGGACGACGCCCGGCTCGTCCTGCGGGTCGCCCTCGATGCGGTCGCCGCCGGGGCCGTCGTCCTCTCTTATGCCGAGGTCCACGAGCTGCTCCTCGACCGGACCGGCGGGGTGCTCGGGGTCCGGGTGGCGGACCGTGCCCCCGACGGCGGCGGCCGCGAGGTCGATGTCCCGGCGACGGCCGTGGTCAATGCGACCGGCGCCTGGGCGGACCGCCTGCGGGCCGCGGTCGCCGGGGCGGCGCGCCTTCGGCCGCTCCGCGGGAGCCACCTCCTCTTCCCGGCCTGGCGGCTCCCAGTCGCCCAGGCCGTGAGCTGCGCCCACCCTGCGGACGGCCGGCCCGTCTTCGCCTACCCGTGGGAGTCGGTCACGCTCGTCGGGACGACCGACGTCGACCATCCGGAGGACCTCGACGCCGGCGTGCGGATCGCGCCGCCCGAGGCCGACTACCTCCTCGCCTGGGCGCGCCACGTCTTCCCGGCCCTCGACCTGCGGATGTCGGACGTCCATGCCACCTTCGCGGGCGTGCGGCCGGTGATCGGGTCGGGGAAGGCCGATCCGTCGGCGGAGTCACGGGACCACGCCTGCTGGGAGGAGCGGGGCCTGCTCACTGTGACGGGCGGCAAGCTGACGACGTTCGACGTCGTGGCCCGGGACGCCCTGACGACCCTGCGGCCGCGCTTTGCCGGGCTGAGCCTGGAGGCGGCGCTCGACGCGGCGATCCCGCCGCTCGATCCACCGCCCGTCACCCTTGACCGCGCCGTCCGCGGGGATCCGGCGGCCGGCGCGCCGGAGGCGTTCACGACGCTGGCCCCGGCGCTCCGCCGCCGCCTGGCGGGACGCCATGCCGGCGACGCGGTGGCGCTCGTGGAGTTGGCCGCCGATCGGTACGAGCTGGCGACGATCCCGGGTGCCCCGGACCCCTGGGCGGCGCTGCGCTGGGCGGCCCGCGCCGAAGGGGTCGTCCACCTCGACGACCTGCTCCTGCGGCGCGTCCGCCTTGGCCTCCTCCTCCGGCGGGGCGGGGCGGCCCACCTGCCGCGGATTCGCTCCCTCGTGATGCCGGAGCTCGGCTGGGACGAGGCGCGCTGGAACGCCGAGGAGGCGGCATACCTGGCGCGCTGGGCGCGCGACCACGCCCCCGAACCGGGCGCGGAGACCGCCCCGTCGGTCGGCGCCGCCGCGCGTGGATCCGGGCCCGCCCCGGCCGATGGCGACGGGGCTGCTGCATGAGCGCCGACCAGGTCCTCGCGGTCGATGTCGGGACGCAGAGCGTGCGCGCCCTCCTCTTCGGCCCGGACGGGACGCTCGTCGGCCGGGTGAAGGTGCCGATCGAGGCGTATGTTGCGCCGCGTCCCGGCTGGGCCGAGAACGACCCGGAGCTCTACTGGGACGCGGTCGGGGACGCGTGCCGCGGCCTGCTGGCGAGCCCGGGCGTGCGGATCGACGCGATCGCCGGGCTGGCCCTTACGACCCAGCGCTCGACGATCGTCGTCGTGGACGCCGACGGGCGCCCCCTGCGGCCGGCGATCGTCTGGCTGGACCAGCGCCGCGCGGAGGGTCTGCCCCGGATCGGCGGCGTCCAGGGCCTCGCGTTTCGCGCCCTCGGCGTGGCCGCGACGGTCGCCGCCTTCCAGGCCGACTGCGAGGCGAACTGGCTCCGTGCCCACGAGCCGGCGACATGGGCGCAGGTCGACCGGTATCTCCTTCTGTCGGGCTTTCTCGTCCATCGCCTCGTGGGCCGGTTCGTCGACGCGGACGCGGCGCAGGTCGGCTACGTCCCGTTCGACTTCCGGCGCCGGCGATGGGCAGCGGCGGGCGACTGGAGGTGGCGGGCGATGCCCGTCGAGCGTGACATGCTCCCCGACCTCGTGTCCACGGGCGACGCCCTCGGCGAGCTCACGGCCGCCGCGGCTGCCCACCTCGGGCTCCCCGCCGGGCTCCCGGTGATCGCGGCCGGGGCCGACAAGGCCTGTGAGGTCCTGGGCTCGGGCGCGCTCGCGCCGCATGTTGGCGCCCTCTCATTCGGGACCACCGCAACGATCAACACGACCCAATTACGCTACGTGGAGGCGATCCCGTACGTCCCGCCGTACCCTGCCGCCGTTCCCGGGGCGTACAGCCTGGAGATCCAGGTCTACCGTGGCTTCTGGCTCGTGGAGTGGTTCCGGCGCGAGTTCGGCGCCGCGGAGGAAGCGTCTGCGCGCGCCCGCGGGATCGACCCGGTGGACGTGCTCGACGAGCTCCTGGGGCAGACCCCGCCCGGCGCGATGGGCCTCGTGCTCCAGCCGACGTTCTCTCCGGGCGTCCGCGTCCCTGGCCCGGAGGCGAAGGGCGCCGCGATCGGTTTCGGCGACGTCCACACCCGGGCGCACCTCTACCGGGCGATGGTGGAAGGGCTGGCATTCGCCCTCCGCGAGGGCGGCGAGCGGACGTCGCGCCGCGCGAAAGTCCCTATCACGGAGCTGCGAGTCGCCGGCGGCGGGGCCCGCTCGGACCGGGTGGTTCAGATCGCGGCCGACGTCTTCGGCCTGCCCGTCGGGCGGCCCCACACGTTCGAGACATCGGGCCTCGGAGCGGCGATCGACGCCGCCGTCGGACTGGGGATCCACGCGTCGTTCGACGCCGCGGTGGGTGCCATGACCCGGGTCGTGGAGACACGAGATCCGGAGCCGGCGGCCGCGCGGCTCTACGACGAGCTGTACCGGCGCGTCTACCGGCGCATGTACGAGCGGCTCAAGCCGCTGTACGAGGAGATCCGCTCGATCACGGGGTATCCGGGCTGACGGCGCGGATCGCCTCCTCGAGCTCCGGCACGCCGATCACCGTCTCGAACGACGCGCTGATCGTGCCGTCGGCATCGACGACGAAGAGCCAGGGATCGGTTGGGATGCCGTAGGTCGCGGCGGCCTCGACCGGCACGTAGCTGCCGTCCTCCAGCACCGGCTGCAGGCGGCCGTCCTCGTAGACGAGCTCGTACGGCTCGACCGCGACGACGCGGATCGGGGTGGCCGCCACGGCATCCTTCACGGCCTCGATCGTCGGTCCGCACGGGGCGCCGGTGCAGAACGCCGGCGTGATGAACGCGAGGAGGACCGGCTCGCCCATGGCGAGCGCCGCGTCGAGCGACGTCTCGTAGAACGTCGGATCTGGGCTCGGGTCGGTCGAGACGCGGCCGACGTCGCCGTCGACGTCGGCGAGCGTCAGCGTGCGGACGGGCGGCGCGGTGTCACCGACGCGGGGCCCGGACCCGCCGCCGGACACGGAGAGCTGCAGCCTGGCCCGGGTGGTTCCCCCGGTGGCGGGATCGCGAACGGCGACCGCGGCGCCCCATGGACCGGCATGGGTGAGCTCCGGCGTCACAACGTAGAACGCGCGCTGCCCGACGAGGCCCCACTCGAACGCGGCCCGAAGGACCTCGGTCGCGGAGGCCGGGTCGCTGCACAGGTCGTAGAAGCCGATCTCGACCTCCAGGGTCTCGTCGACGATGGGTCGGTTCTGCTGGTCGACGAGCACGAAGACGAGTCGCCCCTGGCCGACCACCTTCTCGGAGCTGGCGAGGATCGGGACGATGCCGCTCGACGTGACCTGGCCCGGCCTCGGCCAGCCCGGGAATGCACCCGCGTCGCAGGCGGTCGCTCCCGGGCTCGCCGGCGCCGGCGCCGGCGTCGCGACGGGAGCCGCTGTCGGCGCGCCGGTGGGGGTGCAGCCGGCAAGCACCGTGGTCGCAAGCATGAGCACGGTGAGGAAGGCGGCCGGCGGCGGGGGGCGCCAGGCGAGCGCAGGGCGACGGGGTCCGCGCGCGGGGGGGTGGTGTGTGTGCGCGACTGAGGCCACGCGGCGATGCTAGTCCCAAGCTGTCCATCGCGCCCGGAACGGCGCTCGCCGGGGCCGCTACTCCCCGACGGTGCCGGGCGCGTCGAGCTCCTCGGCGAGCTCCGGTCGCCGGCGCCGCGACAGGCGGCCCTCGCGGTCGAAGACCCGCAGCGAAGCCTGGACGACCGGCCCGATCCCGAAGGTGAAGAGGATCGTGCCGAGGCCGATCGTGCCACCCAGCAGGAACCCGGCGACGAGTACGACAAGCTCGATGGCCGTGCGTGCCCGGCGGATCGACCAGTCGAAGCGATGGTGCAGGCCGGTCATGAGCCCGTCGCGCGGCCCGGCCCCGAGGTCGGCCGCCAGGTACAGCCCCGAGCCCAGCCCGATGAGCAGGACGCCGGCGACGCACATGGCGAGCTGGGAGACCGGCTCGGCGGGGCGCGGGAGGTTGGGTAGCACCATGTTCGTCGACGTGCCGATCAGGACGACGTTGAGGAGGGTCCCGACCCCAGGCCGTTCGCCCAGGGGCCACCACAGGGCCAGGACCGGGATGCCGACGAGGATGCTGACGGTGCCCAGGGAGATCCCGGCGCGGGTCGCGATGCCCTGGTGGAATGCCTCCCAGGGCCCGAGCCCGAGGCCCGAGGCCGCCATGACGGCGATCCCCGCCCCGAACACGACGAGGCCGGCCAGGAGCCCGGGCAGGCGTGGCAGCACCGTTCGACCGACCCAGCGTTCGCGCATCGCGTGATGGTAGCGGGCGCCGCGTGGCACCATGCCACCATGAAGATCACCTTCCTCGGCGCTGCCACGACGGTGACCGGCAGCCAGTTCCTCCTCGAGACCCGGCAGGCCCGGATCCTGGTCGACTGCGGGATGTTCCAGGGCGGCCGCAACGTGGCCATCCGCAACCGCGTGCCACTGGCCTGCGTGCCTGCGACACTGGACGCGATCCTCCTGACCCACGCCCACCTGGACCACTGCGGACTGATCCCGGTCGTGGTCCGGGAGGGGTTCAAGGGGCCGATCCGGGCGACGGCCGGCACGATCGAGCTGGCCAGGCTGGTGCTGACGGATTCCGGCCGGCTGCAGCAGGAGTTCGCCAAGCGCGACGCGCGCTGGGAGCGGCGTAACCCCGACAAGGCGGCGGCCGACGACGAGCGCGACATGCGCCGCCTGGAGGCGGCGATCGAGGAGGCCGAGAGGGGCGACGAGATCCGAGACGCCGCGGACGGCACGTGGGATCGCGGCGCGCTGCCGCGCCGGCGTCCGTCGGACGACGATCGCGAAGCCGCGCCGTCCGATCTGAACGTCGACCTCGACGAGCCGCTCTACACGGAGGACGACGCGGTCGCGGCGCTCCGGCGCTTCCGGGCGATCCCCTACGAGGCCGAGGAGGAGGTTGCGCCGGGGATCCACGCCACCTTCCTCGATGCAGGCCACATCCTCGGCTCGGCGATCATCCGGCTGCGCGTGCAGGACGAGCCGGGTGGCCAGGAGCGAGTCGTGGTCTTCTCCGGGGACCTCGGCAAGCACAACACCTCGATCATCCGCGATCCCACCACGCTGCCCGCCGCGGACTACGTCCTCGTCGAATCGACGTACGGCGGCCGCGAGCACGAGCCGGAGACGGAGGCGCGGCAGGTCCTCGCCGAGGTCGTCCGCCTCGTTGCCGAGAACGACGGGGTCCTGCTCGTGCCGTCGTTCGCGATCGGGCGGACCCAGGAACTCATCTGGTCTTTGGACCGTCTCGTGGCGGCCGGCCAGATCCCGGCGATCAGGCTCTACCTGGACTCGCCGATGGCGCGCGAGGCGACCTCGGCCTACCGGAACCACCCCGAGTACTACGACGACGTGACGCGGAAGCTGTTCGAGGCGGGCGACACCCCGCTCGACTACCCGCACCAGCGCATCGTGAAGACGGCCGACGAGTCGCGGGCGATCGCCCACGCACCGCGGCCGTACATGATCGTGGCGTCGAACGGCATGCTGACCGGGGGCCGCGTCGTGGGCCACCTCCGCGAGCTCATCGACGACCCGCGCGCGGTCATCCTGTTCGTGGGATACCAGGGCGAGGGGACGCTCGGCCGGAGGCTCCAGGAAGGTGCGACGACGATCCGCCTCGACGGGGCGACCCGCGAGGTCCGCTGCCAGGTCCGCTCGGTGAACGGCTTCTCCGCCCACGCGGACGAGCCCGAGCTGCTTGCCTGGCTGGGGGCGTTCGCCGCGGGCAAGCGCCCCGGAGCGCCCGGGTTCCCCCGCCGCGTCTTCCTCGTCCACGGCGACCCCGGCCCGCAGGCGGAGCTGGCGCCCAAGGTGGCCGCCCTGGGCTTCGACGTCTACGTCCCTCGCTGGCACGAGACGGTCACCCTGGAGTGACCGGGGCCTCCGCGTGCCCGGACCTGGCCCCCCCGCACACCGCCGCGGCAGACGAGCCCGACGAAGGAGCAGAATGGCGCCATGAAGCTGCTGTTCGCGATTGTCCAGGCGTCCGACGCGGATCGTGCCACCGATCGGCTTCGCACCGACGGTCACCGCTTCACGCGGCTCGGATCCGTCGGTGGCTTCCTGGAGACGGAGAACGCGACCCTGATCCTGGCCGTCGCGGACGAGTCTGTTCCAGGCGTGGTCGAGGCGCTGCGTGAAACGTGCAGCGGTCGCGAGGTCGAGGTCCCGCTCGTCCTGACGGAGCGCCTCAAGGACTGGCAGGAGCGAGTCGTGCACTATGCCGGCGCGACGATCCTCGTGGTCGACCTCGAGGAGCTGATCCGGCTGTAGGGGCCGGTTCGTCACGGCCGGCTGTGGCGTCGGCGCCGTCTCCGGGTGCCGACCGCTCTGCGCGCCCCGGCGCTCCGGGCGGTGCGCTGGACTAGGGCGCCGACGTGGGGGCGAGCGACGGCGGCACGATCACCTGGCCGCCGCCGACGTCGGTGAAGCGGATCTCGGTCGTCCCGTTGATCGAGATCGGCCCTGCCTCGTCCGCGCCCTCTGCCGTGAACGAGAGGGCGATCCGCACTGGCGTGCCGTCGGCCTGTACGTAGGCGTCGAGGTCGTTCATCGTCCCGCTGCCACTGCCGGTCGCGTCGAAGCCGGCCGGCACATAGGGCAGGGGCCGCGTGCTGACGAGGTGGTGCAGCCTGGTCCCGTCGACCACCTGCGTGCCGGCGTAGGCGAGATCGGCCGGGTCTGACACGACGACGAGGGCCGTGGTCAGCTCGGTCGTGTCGACGGAGCCCGGCGGGGCCTCGACCCAGCCGTCCCCGAGGTCCGCGAAGGTGCGCTCCCCGACGACGACCAGGCGGAAGCGCGTCGACTGGCCCTCTGTCTCGATCGCCAGCTCGAGGTCGACGTCGGGAAGGGCCAGCGTGCCGCTCATCGAGACCCGGAGGTCGAGCACGTCACCGGCCTGGTTCGCGCTCGCCGTCGCCTGCTGGACCACCCCGGCATGGAGCGTGGGGTCCGCGAGGATGCGCACGAAGGACGCGGCGAGCGCTGCCCCGTCGACCGATCCGGCCGGGGAAGCAGAGCCGGCCGGGGTGGGGGAGGAGCCGGGCGAACCGGGGCTGCACGCCGCAAGGACGAGGGCCGCGACGAGGGCGACCGCGCGGAGCAGGGGACTCATGCCGTTCGTGCCGCCCTCCGAGCCGCGAACCGCTCTTCTGCTCCGCTCCAACCGGCATCGAAGGCCTTTCCGGGGGCGTCCAGGTCGAGGACGAGCGGGGCATGGTCCGAGGGAGTCGGCGTGCCCTTCCGGGCCTCGCGATCGACGTCGACCGCGACCGCACGTGCCGCCACGGGAGCGGTCGCCAGCAGGTGGTCGATCCGCATGCCCTCGTTGCGCTGGAAGCTACCGGCCCGGTAGTCCCACCACGTGAACCGCCGGAGCTCCGGGTTGGCGGCCCGCCACGTGTCGACGAGGCCCCAGGCCAGGAGCGCGCGGAACGCGGCACGTTCCGGCTCGGAGACGTGGGTTCCGCCGTGGGCAGCCGCCGCGTCCCAGACGTCGTCGTCGGCAGGGGCCACGTTGTAATCGCCGCCGACGACGACCGGCTCCGCGGGATCCCGCTTCTCGGCCAGCCAGCGCGCCAGGCGCTCGAACCAGCGCAGCTTGCCGTCGTAGAACGGGGACCCGACGACACGGCCGTTCGGGGCGTAGATGCTGGCCACCCGGATGCCGCCGCAGACCGCCGAGACCATGCGCGCCTCGTCGAAGGGATCGAAGTCCGCCTCGCCCCGCGGGGCGGCGCCGGGCCCGCTGTTCCGGACCGGGCCGTCGCCGAAGTTCGTGACGACGTCATCGATCCCCACGCGGCTCGCGATGGCGACGCCGTTCCAGCGGCCCTCCCCGTGGTGCACCAGGTCGTAACCGGCCATCCGGAACGGGAGAGCCGGGGCGTCGTCGTCGGGGAGCTTCGTCTCCTGCAGGAGGAGAACGTCGGGCGCGGCGCGCTCCAGCCACCACTCGACCTTCTCGAGACGAGCCTTGAGCGAGTTCACGTTCCAGGTGGCGATGCGCATGCGTGCTCCGTGCCGCCGGTCAGTAGCGCCGGATCGTGCGGACGCTGCCGCCGGCCGCCGCGACGACAGCGAAGATCGCCGGCAGTGCGTCCGGCCGGTCGTCGTGAACGCCGCGGATCGCGACGCTGGGCGGCTGGCTGGCGGCGCTGCGGGGCTTCATCGGGCGACCCAGGCGGGCCGCGTCAGCGGTCGGAGAGCGTGCGCGCCATGTCGGCGAGCGTGCCCGGCGAGGCAAGCCCGCGAGGGTCCGTGGGATCGTGCTCGTCGAAGGCGACGCCGAGGGTCGTGAGCGCCTGGCGCGTGGCGGCCGCGTCGCTCGTGGTCAGCATCAGCTCGCCGTCCGTGTCCTCGGCGACCCCGACGATCCCGGTGATGTTGACGTCGCGATCGGCCAGCGCCTGCGCGGCACGGGCAAGCGATCCCGGACGATCGTCGAGGCGGATGGTGAACCACGCGGTCATGGAGCCTCCTCTGCTGACGATGCCATCGTAGCGCGCCGCAGACGGCGGAGGCGCCCGGACGCACCGGATGGTCGCGGAGCGACCGTCCCGCGTGTCTGCAGCGGTCGCCCCGCTCGGCGCGTCCGCAGTACGATTCCGGCATGCCCTCCGT
This sequence comes from uncultured Chloroflexia bacterium, assembly GCA_963698595.1. Classification (GTDB taxonomy): domain Bacteria; phylum Chloroflexota; class Limnocylindria; order Limnocylindrales; family CSP1-4; genus CTSoil-043. Next base: position 216,710 of record CAVORL010000004.1, on the reverse strand, counting down.
GCCCGCTCCCAGCGTGCAGGTCTTCGGCCGCGTCGACTCGCGGCCGACCCAGGCCGCCCTGCGCTTCTTCAAGGAGCGCCGCGTGGAGCTGCACTTCGTCGACCTGCGCAGGAAGCCGATCGCGCCGGGCGAGCTGCGCCGCTTCGTCGAGCGGCTCGGCGCCCGGTCGCTCGCCGACGAGGGGGGGAGTGCCTGGCGCGCAGCAGGCCTTGGATACCTCCGCATGGACGACGCCGAGCTTGCTGCCCGCCTGCTCGCCGAGCCTCGGCTGCTTCGCCTGCCGCTCGTCAGGAGCGGCAGCTCCTGCACGGCCGGGCCGGCCGAGACCGTCTGGACATCCTGGCTGGCCACCCCGACCGGGGCCACCTGAAGCTCGCACCGCCACGGAGGCACGCACATGCGCGACACCGACGCCAACCCGCCCGGTCGCCCACCCGGCTCCGGCGAACCGACCGGGGAGGTGCCGCTCGCTGCCGGCGAGCCGATCAGCCCGGGCCGGGACCGGCTGCGGGCCGGGCGCCTCGTCGTGAGGCGGGGCGCCCTCGACCGCAAAGGCCCCGACCGGTCCCGGACGGCCGACGAGCAGTTCCTGCGCCCGGTGCAGGCGAAGTTCACCGACACGGACCCGTGGCGCGTTCTCCGGATCACGTCCGAGTTCGTGGAGGGCTTCGATGCGCTCGCCGAGGTGGGACAGGCCGTCTCGGTGTTCGGTTCGGCCCGGGTGGCCGAGCAGGATCCTCGCTACGAGCAGGCCCGCGCGCTGGGCGAGCACCTCGCCCGGGCCGGCTTTGCCGTCATCACCGGTGGCGGGCCGGGCCTCATGGCCGCCGCCAACCGCGGCTGCCACGAGGCGGGCGGCTTCTCCATCGGCTGCAACATCGAGCTGCCCGACGAGCAGTGGCTCAACCCGTGGGTCGACCTGGGAGTCGAGTTCCGCTACTTCTTCGCGCGCAAGACGATGTTCGTGAAGTACGCCGACGGCTTCGTCATCCTGCCCGGCGGCTTCGGCACGCTTGACGAGTTCTTCGAAGCCCTGACACTCATCCAGACGGGCAGGATCCGGCACTTCCCGGTGTTCCTTGTCGGCAGCGAGTACTGGACGGGCCTCCTCGACTGGCTGCGCACGACCGTGCTCCCGGCCGGTCTCATCAGCTCCGAGGATCTCGAGATCGTTCGCCTGACCGATGACGTCGCCGAGGTCGCCCGGGAGATGCGGGCGTTCGTGGACGAGAACGGCGGGCGGCGCGGCCCCGGGCCGCGCGACGCGGGGACCTGACCGCCGCGGCGTCTGCCGCGAGCGAGGTCAGTACGGGTAGGCAGTCGACCAGTCGAGGGCCGGGCGGCTGAACCACGACGTGGCCTGCCACGTCGTGCCGGACGACCGGATGCGCCACCCGTCCGTCCCCAGGGGAAGGCCGTCGGGATCGATTCCCCGATCGACGAGAGCAAAGACATCCGCGCGACCGTCCCGGTTGATGTCGGCGACGCTGAGCCTGCTCGAGTCGAAGGGCAGCGGAAGGCTCGCGGCCAGCGTGGCCACCGCATAGGCCTTCCCGGCCTTCAGGCTCTCGTAGGCCACGAGGCGCAGGGCGGACGCTCCGCGGCGACTGGCGACCAGAACGTCGTCCCGCCCGTCGCGGTTGGTGTCGCCGATGAGCGGGATGATGTCCTCTGGTGCTCGGGGCTCGGTGGCCCAGGCAACGAGCGAACGGTGCATCCGGGTCCGGGTCTTCGACCGCGCGACGCTGAGGGTCGTCGTGCCGTCCGGCGTCGGAGAGACGACGACGAGGTCGCCGAGCCCGTCGCCGCTCAGGTCTCCGGCGAGCACGCGGCTGTCCGTGAGGTCGATCGCCGCTGACCATGTCTTCTTCACGTCGGTGAAGCGCGTTCCCGTCGAGCGGGCGACGAAGAGCGCGGACGTGGCGACGTCGCCCGGCAGCGTCCGCACGATTCCGGCATCCGCCCGTCCGTCGCCCGTGAAGTCCTCCACGACGAGCTTGTGGGTCCCGGCATCGAGCGCCGCCGGGTCGAGGGCGTCGGCCCACCACGCGGTCGCGGGCTGGAACCCGGCCGCGGTGCCCAGCATCACCTGGAGGGCGACGCCGGACGGCGATTCGACGAGCTGAACGAGGTCCTCCCGTCCATCCCGGTTGACGTCTCCCTCGTGGCGACCAAGGAGCACTCCCTCCGCGGCGGTGGTCAGGGTGGCCCCGCCGAGCTCGCCGCCCGCGACACCCGTCGCGTAGTCGCCGTCGGTCGTGTGGACCTCGCCCGTCGTGGCCCCGGTGCCGGGCTCCACGGACAGGACGGCAAGGTCGCCCCTGCCGTCACCGGTGAAGTCGCCAAGGCCGGGGGTGATCCATGACAGGTTGCTGAAGAAGCGCCTCGCGAGCTTCTCGGTCGTGTCGTCGAGGCGTCGGACGCAGTCGACCGCGTCGCGCTGGTAGAGCTTCCAGCCGTCGATGTGCGCTGTGCACGTTCCGGTGCCGGCCCGGTAGCCGGTCAGGAAGAAACGGTTGTCCTTGCGGACGCTGATCGCCCATGTTGCCGCGACGGCGATGCGGTGCTTCTCGACGATCGTCTTCTTTGGGTTGTAGACCTGGTCGACCCAGGTGTCCTTCACGTCGTAGCAACGCCCGGCCTTGTCGCGGCCGCCGCGCCAGTGCATCGTGTAGTACCAGGCGTACTGCTTGGCGGCGACGGCTCCCACGCGCAGCGCCTCGGCAGGCGACGTGGCTCCCCACTCGGAGGCCATCACCGTCTCGACGTACGCGCGGAACGGCACCGTCTCGGTGCGCTTTGTCGCAGTTCGGTAGACCCGGATCGACGTCGGCGGGCGGAGGAGGCTGTCCCACCCGGTGCACGAGGATCCGGCTCGGGCGGGCTCCGCGCTGGGGAACGCGAGAGCCCCCAGGGCGATCGCCAGGGCGGTGACCCCCCCGAGGAGTCGGGTATGCATAGGTGGGCCGACCGTAGCGGCCGGACGCCACACCTGTCAAACGCCGTGCGGGAGTACCTCGCCTGGCGCCGTCACGCTCCTCGGTGTGACGCGGCATCCGGAGGCGTCAGGGGCGGGGGAGCGCCACCTCGATCATCCCGGCCACCACCCGCACGGGGTAGTAGCGGAGGCGGCGAACGCGGGTGAGGCGGCGCGCCTCGGCCTTCGTCCCTGCCGGGTCCGGCTTGGGCAGCGAGCCCGGCGGAGACCACGTCGGGAACGGGACTCCGTCCGGCTCGAGACCGCCGGTGGTCGGCAGCTGCACGGGCTCACCGGTGGCCAGGTCGAAGCGCCCGCTGTGGAGCGGGCAGTCGACGACGCAGCCCTGCAGCCGCCCGAGGGAGAGCGGGGCCGCCATGTGGGGGCAGCGGTCGTCGGTCGCGATGATGCCCGCCGGCACGTGCGCGAGGAGGATGTCGAGGTCGCCTCGCGACACCCGCGCCAGCGCGCCCGGGGGGAGCTCGGCAAACGCGAGGACCGGGTCGAACGGCGCCCCGCTCGTCCCGGGCGCGGCGAGGCGCGCTGGAAACGGGGCGGCCCCGCTCACGCGACCCTCGCGGACTCCGGCCCGCCGGCCGGAACGGATCCCATCGTCGTCCGCAGGGGCAGCTCGCGGATGACGAGGACGCCGACGAACGCGATGGCCGCAGCCCCGACCCCCAGCCAGAAGACCGATCCGATCGCGAACGAGATCGCCTCGTAGATCGAGGTCACGATGTTCGGCACGAACGGCTCCACGGTGGCCCGCAACGGCTCCGGAACGCCGGCGAGGATCGCCGCTCCCAGGTCGGTCCCCACCCCGACGATGCTGTTCAGGTCGAACGAGCTGCCGGCGCCGCCCACGTCGAACTGGTCCACGAACTGCTGGGGGATCCCGTTGGCAACCAGCCGATCGGGAAGGAGCCGGGTCAGCTGCGTCCCGAACAGCGAGCCGGCGACGGAGAGCCCCACGGTCCCGCCGATCTGGCGGAAGAACGTCAGGTTCGACGTGGCGACGCCAAGCTGGGAGAACGGCACCGCATTCTGGATCACGATCGTGAACACCGCGAGCGTCGGCCCGATCCCGATGCCGAGGACGGCCTGCCACAGCCAGATGGTCGGCGTCGCGGTGGCCGCGCCGAGGTTCGTGAAGAGGAATGACCCGATGCCGAGGAGCGTGATCGCGCCGAGCAGGAGCACCTTGTACCTGCCTGTCCGGGCGACGATCTGGCCGCTCACGATGCTCGACGCGATGACCCCCACGAGCAGCGGGATGAGCGCGTAGCCGCTGACGGTCGCGCTCTCGCCGAGGACCACCTGGTAGTAGCGCGGCAAGAAGATGATCGCGGCGAAGAACCCGAACGAGGCGAAGAAGGTCGCCACCATCGAGCCGGCGTAGGTGAGGTCCCGCCACAGGGCAAGCGGGAGGATCGGCTCCTTGACCCGGGTCTCGACGACCAGGAACACCGCCAGCAGCGCCAGGCCGAGGGCGATGAGGCCGCCCACCTGCGGCTCCGTCCAGTCGGCTGACTGGGCGTTCGTCAGCCCGATCAGGAACGGGATCATCCCGGCCACGAAGAGGAGGCCCCCCGGCCAGTCGAGGTTGAGCCCGCCATGGGGCCGCCGGATGGAGGGGAGGACGCGGGCGACGACGGCGAGGGAGATGAGCCCCAGGGGCAGGTTGATGTAGAAGATCCAGTGCCAGCTGATGTTGTCGGTGATGAACCCACCCAGGGCCGGGCCCACGAGCGCCGACAGGCCGAAGACCGCGCCGAACAGGCCCTGGTACTTGCCGCGCTCGGCCGGCGTGAACAGGTCGCCGATCACGGCCAGCGAGATGGGGAAGAGCGAACCGGCCCCGACGCCCTGGATGCCCCGGAACAGGATCAGCTGCTCCATGGTCTGGCTCAGGCCGGAGAGCGCCGACCCCACCAGGAAGACGGTGATTCCGAAGAGGAGGAGCGGCTTCCGGCCGAAGAAGTCCGAGAGCTTGCCGTAGAAGGGGACGCTGATCGTCGACGTCAGGAGGTAGATCGTGACGGCCCACGTGTAGAGGTCGTTCCCGTTCAGGTCGGTCACGATCCTCGGCAGCGCGGTCCCGACGATCGTCTGGTCGAGAGCGCCGAGCAGGAGCGCCAGGAGGATTGCCCCCAGCACCTCGAAGCGGGCACGGCGCGAGAGCTCGACCGCGGGATGCGGCTCGCCCCCGGACCGTGCGCCCTGGCCCCCGGAGGCGCCCCGGGCTTCAACCTGGGGGACCGGGCTTCCTTCCGTCATCTGGGAGGGGCTCCTCTCTCGGGGGGGCAATGAGCGGCCCGAGCCGCGGGGTCGCCGGGAAGAATCGCGTCGATCTCGCCGATGCGTCGCGCGAGCGCCGCCAGGCTAGCGTCGTCCAACGGGGCAAGCACCTGCTCGAGGAACTCGCCGCGCCAACCGTCGTGCTCGGTCACGGCCCGGCGTCCCAGCTCCGTCTCACGTGCCAGCACCACGCGCCGGTCCCCCGCGTCGCGCACTCGTTCCACGAGCCCGCGCTGCTCCATGCGATCGAGGAGCCCGGTTACGTTCGGGGCGCCGATCCCGAGCCAGTCCGCGAGCCGGCTCACCGGGAGGGGCCCATGCTCCTGCAGAATCCACAGGATCTGCAGGTGGCCCAGGCTGATGCCGCTATGGTGGACGCGCCGCGCGGCCGCGCAACGGCGCCGGCGCGCCGCGGCGGCGATCCGGTCGACGATCTCGCGAAGGAGGGCAGCACGCTCGGACGAGATGGGAGACTCCCTGGGGTCCCGCGTGCCAGCCGGCTCCGGGGGTTCGGCCGGGGCCGGGCGTCCGGGCGGACGAAACTCAGTTGAGGTCACCTGAACAATATAGGTTTGCGGAAACACCTCGTCAACCGCGCTCCCGACCGGTCTCCGGTCTGGGCGACCGGAGGATCCGATGCGCTACGCGTTGATGATCGAGCCCCAGCAGGGCTGCTCCTATGCCGACCAGCTCGCCATCGCGCTGCGGGCCGAGGCGGCCGGCTTCGAGACGTTCCTGCGGTCCGACCACTACGACAGCTTCCCGGGGGAGGGTGGCAGGCCCACCACCGATGCCTGGACCGTGCTGGCCGGCCTGGCCCGCGAGACGCAGAGGATTCGCCTCGGTGCGCTCGTGTCGCCGGTCACGTTTCGCCATCCGGGGACGTTGGCCAAGATCGTTGCGACCGTCGACGAGATGTCTGGGGGCCGAATCGAGGTGGGGCTGGGCGCCGGATGGAACGAGGCCGAGCACGCGCACCACGGCCTGCCGTTCCCCTCGATCGACGTCCGGGCGGAGATGCTGGAGGAGCAGCTGACGATCCTGCGGGGCCTGTGGCAGGAGCCCGACGGCTGGTCGTTCGAGGGTCGCCACTACCAGGTTCCGGGCTCGCTGTTCCGGCCGCGTCCCGTCCAGCAGCCGGGGCCGCCGCTCATCGTGGGCGGGGAGGGGAGCCCCCGCTCGATGCGGATTGCCGTCGCGCACGCCGACGAGTTCAACGTCACCAGCTCCTCGCCGGACCGGGTGGCGGATCGGTTCGCGAAGCTCGACGAGACGGCTCGAGTCGCGGGGCGCGACCCGGCCACGCTCGTCCACTCCGCGATGGTGGGCGCCCTGGTCGGGCGCGACCGTGCGGAGCTGGAGCGCCGATGCGGGGTGGTCCTCGAGCAGTTCGGGCTGACCGACGCGGGGATGGCCTGGTTCGAGGCACGCCGACCGCGCTGGATCTTCGGGGTGCCGGACGAGGCCCGCTCAATGGCGGCGGCCTTCGAGGCGGCCGGCACCGAGCGCCTGGTCCTGCAGGACTTTCTGCCCTGGGACCTCGAGATGATCGACCTGCTCGGCGAGGTGCTGGTCCGCGGATGACGGACCCTCCAGGACCTGGCCGGGCCCGGGGTGACCGCGCGAGTCCCGACGCCGGCCTCCCGTCGCGCACTCCCGGCGGCGTGCGCTAGTCCACCAGCGAGGCGGCCTCGCGGTAGTCCCGCTGGTCTCGCCGGATGGGGTCGGGGTCCGTGCCGCGGGCCCGGGCGAGACGCTCCGTGAGGACCTGGAGCGGCGTCACCGTCCCGATGATGGCCGCGACGGGCGCCGGAAGGCCCGGCGCCTCCGGGACCAGGATCCGGCCGGCCGGCAGCAGGAACGCCGGCCACTGTGCGTCGAGGCTCCCGGCGAGGATGCCGCCCGCCCGGATGCCCACCCGCCCCGCGGCGGCCATGGCCTGCTGGGCCCGGGCAGACCGGTCGGGCCGCGCGTCCCGGTCGGTCAGCACGAGCACGACGCCGGTCTGCTCGTCCATCGCCGGCAGGTGGCCGTGCAGGAAGGTCTCCAGCTCGCGCAGCGTCGTGGGGAGCCAGGTGGCCTCCTCGATCTTGAGGGCGAGCTCGCTCCCGGCGACCCGGTCGGCGCCGGAGGCGACCACGATGAGCTCCCGCATGCCGGACAGCTCCGCGGCGATCGCCTCGGCGGACGTGTCGTCGTCAATCCCAGCGGCCAGCAGGTCGCGGACCCATCCCGGGTCGGCGTCCGACGGCTCGCCGGTCAGTGCGGCACCCACCGCCACGGCCGCGAGGATCGGCGAGAGGTAGCCCACCGTGTGGCACCAGCTTCGGTCGATCTCCCCTGTGGCCAGCACGATCCCGGCCCGCCCGATCGGCGCCGCGGGGTGGACGGTGACGGCGGCCGTTTGCGCCCCGGCGGCCCCGGCGGCGTCGATTGCGGCGATCGTCGCGCCCGTCCCGCCCTCGTGGCTGATCCCGATGACGAGCCCGCCACGTTGCGGGGCCAGCGAGGCCTCGAACGCCTGGGCGGCGACCACGCTGCAGGGGTGGCCGGCCCCGCGGATCCCCCCTCGTCGCGCCGCATCCCGGACGATCTCGGCGAAGGCCCGAGCCCCGTGCTCGCTCGTCCCGCAGCCCGTGACCACAACGGGCTCGCCCTTCTCGAGCGCACCCCGGATCGCGCGGGCCAGCCGCCCCGCCGGCGTGTCTCGCCCCGGGACCTCCAGGCGTGCCGGGACGCCGGGCGTGCCGGAGCTGCGGAGGAGCACCCCCATCCGGCGCAGGACGCGCCCGGCGAGGGCCGGCTCGGCCGCGATCATCTCCGTCATCCACCAGGGCGGGCCGTTGCGGCGCAGCGGCTGCGGCAGGTGATTCCACGGGTCCGGTGGCCCCGACAGGACGGCCTCAGGGTCCGGATGGGAGGTGATCAACGGGTCGAACGGCGGCGGCGTCTCCATGCTGCCGATGATAGGCTCGGCGGCCGTGACGGCTTCGCTGCGGCGCACGCCGCGAGCTGGCCGCGCAGATCCGCGAGGATGGACACGCATGGACGTCGGGATCATGGTCCCGCAGGGCTGGAAGGGCGAGTACGACGGCTGGGACGCGGTCGACGCCTGGTCGAACGCGATGGAGCGGGTTCGCCAGGCCGAGGCGCTGGGGTTCGAATCGCTGTGGGTCTTCGATCACTTCACCACGGTCCCGACGGCCACGGACGAGATCACGTTCGAGTCGTTCACGATGCTCGGCGCGATCGCCCAGGCGACCTCGCGGGCCCGGATCGGTCACATGGTGATCTGCACCGGCTTCCGGAACCCGGCCCTGACGGCCAAGATGGCGTCGACCCTCGACGTCATCTCGAACGGCCGCTTCGAGCTGGGCATCGGCGCCGGCTGGAAGGAGGACGAGTGGATCGCCTACGGGTATGGCTTCCCGCCGCTCCGTGAGCGCCTCGCCGTCCTGGCGGACCACCTGGAGATCATTCGCCGGATGCTGGGACCGGGCCGGGCCAGCTTCGAGGGGCGCTACGCGCGGGTCGACGGCGCGATCAACGTCCCGAAGGGCGTCCAGCAGCCCCGCGTCCCGATCATCGTGGGGGGCAACGGGAAGAACGTGACGTTCCGCCTGGCCGCCCGCTACGCAGAGGAGCTCAACCTGGTGTTCCTGGCCCCGGACGAGGCCGCCGAGCACATGGTGGTGGCGCGACAGCGCTGCGAGGAGGAGGGTCGCGATCCGGCGACACTGCGGATCTCGCTCTACACGCGCGACGGCGACGTACGGCCCATCGGCCAGGAGCGGGTGGACCGGCTCGGTGCATTCGCCGCGCTCGGGCTGGACCGGATCGTCACGTTCCCGTCGCGCTGGGACACGTCGGAGGACGGGCTCGGCAGGTTCGCCGAGGACGTTCGCGCCGCGAGTCTCCCTCTCGCCGCCCCCGTGCCAGTCGAGGTCCGGTAGGGCCCGGGCGCCCCGAGCCGCCGTGTCGGCGGCAGTCGCCCCGCTGCCCCGCCCGGCCGCGGCAGCGGCAGGATTCGGCCCGCTGTCCCGCACCGGCCGCGGCAGCGGCCGCCCCGCCACCCCGCTCCGGAAGCGCGACGGCCGGGATGCCACCCGGGGTAGTGGCATGCACGACATTCGCGGCCCTGGGGTCGGCAGCGACCTCGATGCGGAGTCCGTCGCGCACCGGCGCGAGGTGCGAACGATGAGTCGGGGCCCCGGACCGCTTAACGGCCCGCGTGCGAGCGCCCTCGTGGCGCCGACCGATCAGCGGAGCCTTCCGATCCTCCCGGGCGGGCCGTAGCGGAACCAGGCTCGGGCGACCAGCTCGTCCGCGTCGAGAGGGCCGTACGACCGGGAGTCGACCGACCCGTGCGGTGAGTCGCCGAGGACCCAGCCCTCGCGACCGGCAAGCGGCCGCCGCGTGCCATCGGGTAGCGTCACCATCGCCGGGGTCGCCGTCGGCGACCGGGCGCCCTGGCGGCGTGGGCCCGGGCCCCGGCTCCTCTCGCCGCGGGCGGCGACCCGCTTGATCGCGAGGATCCCCGTCGCCGGTTCGCGGACCACCACGATCGATCCAATGCGGGGCCAGCGCCTGGTCGTGGGGTTCAGGAGCAGCCAGTCGCCGGGGGCCAGGGCCGGCTCCATGCTCTCCTCGGCCACCTCGGCGCGCCAGGGTCCGCGCCGGGCTCGTCGGAGCACGACGGCCACGTCGAAGACTCGCGCCAGCACGGCGGCGGTCGCGAGGAAGAGCAGGAGCGGCCACGAGGGATGCCGCCTGCGTCGGGCGCGTTCGCGGCCGCGAAACGACGAACGCCGAGAGACCAGCCCGGCGTTCGTCGCGCGCTGCAGGAGGTTCAAGCGGTGTCGCCCGCGGTCCTACTTCTTCGTCGACCAGAAGAGGTCGCTGAACTCCTGGGTGGCGGCGACGAGCTGGGCCGCAGCCTCAGCGTCGACGCTCTGCTTGTTCTTGCCGGCAAGCTTGAGAAGGTTCCAGACCTTCGTGTGGAGATCCGGGATCGTCGCGAGGTGCTCGGGCTTGAAGTAGTCGGACCAGATGACCTGGACTTCCCTCTTCACCCTCTCGGCGTGCTGCTCCTTGACGGCGACGCAGCGGCTGAACTTGTTGCGGGCCGCCGTGTCGTTCCCCTCGAGGCCATCGATCAGCTCGACCATGCGAGCCACGGTCTTCGCGGCGAGGAGGGCATCCGCCGGATCGTAGATCCCGCAGGGGATGTCGCAGTGGGCCCGGACGACGGTGGTCGGGCGGAGCAGGTGCGTGAGGCGCATGAGGGACTCCTTCTGTTGGGTCGACAGGCGACCCTGGGAGGCTAGGTGCCGGCGGCGGGGCCAGGCTCACCGCAAGTGTCGGAGCCGCACCGCCGGAGTGTCAAACGGCAGGCGGGTTGAGGGACAGGCCCTTTCCAAACGAAACGCCCCACCGCGGGGCAACCCCCCGCCGGAAGGCGCCAACGCCCGGCCCCGAGCCTTGTGGAGCTCACGGGCGGGAGGCGGAGCCCAGGGCTTCCGAGCAGCCGCGGTAGGTCCGTTCCGCCAGGAGTGCCGCCATCAACACTGAGAGCCCCGCGTCTCATGCCACTGCCCCCGTGGAGTGGATGAGCATTGGCAGCAGGGCGAAGACGATCCCCATGAATGGCGCCGCCACGGGCGTCGACGCCCTGCCGTCCCCCGGAGACGGTGGCGGCGCTGCATGCGGCATCGGTCGCAGACCGGGTGCCATGCTCCCGACGGCGCGCACCCCGCCCTTGAAGGGGCCAAACGGCACCTTGACTCGTCCACGGCCGGACGCGGACAGTCTCGTCACCTACCTCCTTGTCGAGGCTTGGATCTCGTGCGAGCGCAACTGGGCATCGCTGCATTCGCCGCTGCACTGCTCGCGTTCGGGCTGGCGGCCCCGCCCCAGCCGGTCCGCGCAGACGCCCCGGAATACGTTCTGGAGGCTGTCGACCCACCCCTTACGCCGTGGTTCGGCCAGCAGGTCCTGATTCAAGTCCGGGTTACGCCGATTCCTGACGCCGACATGGTCCTCATCGAGTCCAGCGGCTGGCCCATCGACCCGGCGACGGGCATCGCCGCGAAGCTGTGGACGATCCTGGACGAATCGCCGATGAACCTCACGTTCACGCTCATGCGCGGAAGCGCGGACCCCCTGACGATCACGATCACTCCACGCCGGTACGTCATGACCACGACCCTCAGCGGCCCAGTCAACCCTGTCGGGCGGGGTGACCCGGTGTACCTGGACCTCGAGCTCCACCCACAGGACGGGTGGGCGGTGTCAGCGGGGTCGATCTACCTGTGGGCGCCCAACGGGGCCTACTGGGTCGCCGACGTCGTCAGCGGCTCGATCGCCGAGGGTCATCTGCGCCTGCAGCTGTCGACCACGCCGGAGCCCGGTATCGGCTATGGCGTGCGTGCGGAGTTCCGCGGGGATCGAGTCGTCGGCGAGGTCTGGTCAAATGAGGTGACGTTCGACGTCTACGAGCGAATGACGACCGTCACGCTGACGGCGCCGGCTTCGCCAATTGAGATGTGGCAGCCGGTCACGTGGCGCGTGAAGCTCGACCCGGTCCCGGATGATGGCGGCCGTGTCCAGCTTTACTACAGGAACGACGTGGGCGAGATGCGTCCGTTGGACTGGTTCACGATGGACTGGTCAACCGGTGAAGGCTGGGTGAGTCGCCTGAACGCGGTCGGCACCACCACCCTGTGGGCACGCTTCGACGCTTCCTTCGAGCACTCCCAACCGCGATGGGCGCAGGCATGGAGCAACCCAGCGACGGTGACGGTCGTCGACTGCGTGATCGACGACCCGGAGGGGGCACCCGGGGAAACGTCGCCGCTGACGCCACCGGGGCTCGTCGTGAATGATTGGTATGGGCCGCCGGAGGCCAACCGGACCGCCTCGGCAGTCGTGGATCTCAAGGTTCCCGGCGAGACCGAGAGCAGCCCATGGGCTGCCATCCGGCTCTCGAACAGCTTCCACACCTGCGGCGGCGCGCTGCGCTACGGCCGGACCATGCCGATGCCCGGCCCGTGGACGTGGTCCGTGGTGGACGCGACCATGGGCGGGACCGACGCCGACGGCCTGAAGGACGTCTTCTTCCAGTACCGCGACCGGGATGGTCGATGGACACACCCGTATCCGGCGAGGCTTGCGCTGGACCGCACGGCACCCCAGGTTGGCGCTGTCGCTGCGTCGCTGACGGCCGGGGGGGTCGTCGCCTCGAGGACCGCTCCGGTGCGCCTCGACTGGTCGGCCACGGATGCCAGCAGCGACCTCCACTTCGACCTTCTGCACCGGGCCAACGGTGGATCGTGGGTCACTGCGGTCGGGTCGCTGGAGACGCCGTTCACGACCGTGCGAGCGGCCACGGCGACGCCTGGTCAGTACGCGGTGCGTGCCGTCGACGCAGTGGGCAACAACTCGGTGCGCCGGGCGGACGAACCGGTCTCCCTGAAGCTCGTGTCCGGATCGGGTCGCAGGACGCGCATCTCCGGGACCTGGTCGACAACCAGCATGTCGCGGGCGCTGGGTGGCAGCGTTCGCACGAGCCGGGCACGCGGATCGACCATTCGCTACAGGTTCACCGGCCGGGCGGTCGGCTGGATCGCCCCCGTTGGTGCCGGGCGGGGCGCGGCCCGGGTCTTCATCGGTGGCCACCGGGTTGCGACCGTGGACCTCGGCCGGCTCGGCTCTGGAGGCCGGCGGATTGTCTGGGCACGAACATGGGCGCACGGTGGCACGCACGTCATCAGGATCAAGGTTCTCGGGACGCCGGGGCGGCCACGCGTCGACGTTGACGGGTTCGTCGTCCTCCGGTAGCGCATGCGCGACGCTCGCTCAATCGGGAGCGACACAGCGGGCCCCAGCACCGCTGCCGTCGTGGACGATCGAGCCAGGCGCTGAGCCGATGACGATGGGGGCCCGGGGAACGCTCGCGAAGGCCCCTGCGAGGGCCACGACGCCGGCCGCGATCGCGAGAGCGTACAGACGCCAGTAGGCAGGCATGACGCCCAACCCCATGTCGTTCTCGAAGGACAGGGCGCCCACGACAAAGACGAGGCCCAGGAGGAAGGTGGGCAGCAGGGCCGCGAGGACGGCCCTCGCGAGCAGGAGGTGCCACCAGCGCCCTCTCCCGGCCCGGCCGCTCGCCAGGGCAGCCAGGGCCGCCCACGTCCACGCCGCCGCCAGCGCAAGCCAGGGGACCTCGAAGGCGGCATTGAGCCAGCCGATCGACGTCTCACCACCGGTGGATACCACCAGGATGAGGCCCACGGCCTGGGTCCCCAGGATGAGCAGCATCGCCATGACAATGCCCAGCACGACGCGCGTTCGGGGGAAGCGAGCCGGCGGGCGATCGTCGAGGCGGTCGAAGCCCCGCACGATCAGGAGCGGGCCCGCGATGGCCACGAGCCAGCCCGGCAGCGCGAGGAGCACCGAGGCGGGCTGCCAGAGGTCGACCCCCGCCTCGAACCAGTCGCTGGTCGTCAGCCACGAGAACAGGGACGAATCGACCAGCCGGGTCACAACGCTCACGATGGGATCGGCGGCGACGACGATCGCCGCAACTGTCAGCATGCGATCCTCGGTCCACGCCGCGGGTCGGCGATGGAGCAGGGCGACCGGGCACAGCACGAGGAGGACGGTTCCGGCCGTCGAGACGACGCCGATCCCGTCGTCGAGGCTCCACTGGCGGTCGGGCACCAGCATGCCGTCGGCGTCGAGTCGCAGGACCGCGACGAGCGCGGCAGCGCCCAGGAACAGCCATGCCAATCCCGGGATCCCGCGCACGAAGGCCGGCAGGCCCGGTCCCGGAGGGATGTCCTCGTCTTCGTCGACCAGATCACCGGGCGGGTCCCCGGCGACGCCGCGCCCGGACGCGTCGGGGAGCGTGACCCGTCGTTTCTCCCCGGTCGGATTGGCCCCGGGCATCTGCTCAGCTCGACGCGAGCTGGATCTCGATCACGAGGGTGCCGCCGCCATCGGGCGGCAGGATCCGCACACAGGGCTCCCCGGCGAGCCCGACGACCCAGCTGGAGACGGCCTCGAAGTCGCCGGCGCGCCGGAAGGCCACGATCGGCGTGGTCCACGGGTCGACGTCGAACGGCCCCTCGAAGGTGGGGTTGAAGTCGTCGTCGAGGGCGGTCCCGCCGAGGAGGGTGATCGTGACGAAGAACCGCCCGGGAACCTCGAGCGGGAGCCCGCTCGGATCGAGCGTGAACGGCGGCGTCGCCGGCTGCACGACCACCTCGGGGATGCCGGCCACGTTGCCCTCCGACCGGAAGGTGAAGGTGACCTGCCCCGCCGTGCCGGCGGCGTCGTTGACGACCGCCAGGCCGGTGATCCGCGCCACCGGAACCGTGCCCGCCTGCCGGACGGTCCCGCCGCAGGCAAGAGCGGGAGGGCTCACGAGCGGCGTCGGCACGGCGGTCGCCGGCGGCTGTGTCGGCGCCAGCGTCGCCGGCACAGGTTCGATGCTCGCGGTCGGGGCCGGGCTCGGCGTCGCCCCTGCGCCGCACGCGGTGGCGAGAAGGGCAACGCTCGCCAGGAGGACGAGGGTGCGGGTGCGCGATCGGTTCATGCGCGCAGGGGACGCCTTCGACGGTCGGCCGTCAAGTGTCCGTCGGCACTCCCGCGGGAACCCCCCCTGGCGGCCGACCTGCGTCCGGCGCCCTCCTCCTGCAGAGGGTCGGACGGGTATCATCGGGGGGTGACCGAGCGAACCGCCGACGCGCAGGCCGTCTGCCCGTTCGTCGCCTTCGACGACGACCGCGACTTCCGGGCTCCCGTGCCGGATCATCGCCATCGCTGCTTTGCCGAGAGCCCGGCGGCGCCCCGGGCGCTTGCCCACCAGGCGGCGTACTGCCTCTCCAGCTCCTTCGCGGGGTGCCCGACCTTCGTCGACTGGGCACGCCGCGAGGCCGCGCCCCCGAAGGTCGAAGCCCCGGTCCACTCGCTCCGCGACACGGGGGCCGCACCGCGTGTGCCCGCGGCAAGGGGCGCGTCTCCCGCCTCGCCCGAGCCATCGGGTGAGCAGCGTCCGACCCCCGCCGCAGCGGGCTGGTCCGCGCCACCGCCGTGGGGTTCCACCGCGGGTGCTGCCGCGGCCGCTGCCGAGGGCGCCGCCTCAGGTGGACCCGCGGTCGAGGATGCTGCCGGCGCTGGGGACGCGATCGACGCCGGACCGTCGGACCGCACCGATGTCCCGGCCGCTCCGACAGCGGCCACCGGCGCCGGGGATCCGCCGCCGTTCCTCGTGGGCCGCAGCCGGCGCCCTTCACCGGCGGCACCCGACGTGGTGTCAGAGCGATGGGCAGCCCCAGAGGACGGCCCGCAGCAGCGCCCCGTCGAGCCCCCTCGCATTCCGGTCGGCTACACGCCGGTCGGGTATGCGCCCGTCCCTCCCCAGAGCGTCGATCGTCACCCCGGTACGGAGGGGCGCGAGCGCCACGACGCGACGGCTCCGAGCTGGGAGCAGCCGCGCCGCCACGAGGGGTATCCATCGCTCAGGTCCCGCGGACCCCGGGGCCTCCCACGTCCTGCCGTGTATGCCCTCGTCGTCCTGCTGATCGGCGTGGGCCTGTTCGCCGCCCCGTTCGTCCTTCGGGGCCTCGGCAGCCTCGGCGGCGGCGGCGCGGCCCCGACGCCATCCCCGTCGGTCTCGAGCGAGCCCACCGCCGAGCCGACCCTCACGCCCGAGCCGACGCCGTCGGAGATCGTGTACCTGGTCAAGGCGAACGACACGCTCTCGACGATCGCGGCGAAGTACGGGGTCACGGTGGACCAGGTCCTCGAGGCAAACCCGTCGATCAAGAACCCGAACCGGATCGCGGTGGGGGACCAGATCGTGATCCCGCAGCCGCTCCCGCCGGAGATCGTCGACGGGGAGATCACCCCGGCGCCATAGGCCGGCCGCCGCCCGGGATCACTTCGGAGCCATTGACTGGCCTCCGTAGCGGCCCGACGTTCCCGGACCGCGACAGGTGCGACCGCTACAGGCGCGGGGCGAGGTTGATCGAGGTGATCCTGCCGGCTTCGACGCGGAAGCTGGCGTCGAGGTACTGCGAGGGAGCGCCGGGACGGAGCACCAGCAGGTCGGCCTGCCAGGTGTTGCCCATGTCCCGGACGTCGCCCGGCACCATCTTGAGGCCCGTGTCGGCCCGCAGGAACCACCCGCTCACCTGGTCGACACCGCGCAGCGTTCGCGCACTGTCGCCGACGTGGATGCGCATCTCGACGCGCTCGTCCATCAGGGCCACGGCGCGATCTCGTGCCCCGGCGTTCAGCTCCTCGAAGAAGACTTCCATCGTGTCAACAGCACCCATGGATCGAGTGTAGTCGAACGGCCGGTCGGGCAAGGTCGCGGCCGTCATGGCAGTGTCCCGCGAGGGGCACGGCGTTCGCTGGCGTCCCGCCAGCTCCTCAGAAACCGCCGCCCGCGCCCCCGCCCCCACCGCCGGAGGATCCGCCGGAGAAGCCGCCGCCGCTGCCCGACGAGGACGGCGTGTTGCCGATCGTCCCGAGCGCGGCGAACATCCCGCCGAGGTTCGGGATGGCCGAGCCCGACATGACGCCCGGGGCGAAGCCGCTCCAGCCGCCCGAGCCACCGCCGCTCGAGCTGCCGTACCACATGGGGACGTAGGCAGACGAGGTCCGGCCCGTGCGGAGGTCCTCCATGCTTCGCTTCAGGACCTCCTCGACCTCCGCCTGGAGGCCGAGGGCCACCGACCAGACCACCGCGCGGTCGGGCGTCTCGAGCCACACCAGGCGCGGCTCCGCGACCACCTGGTCCATGGTCCGGGCCCCGTGGAGGGCCGCCTGGAGGGTGCGCCGGTACGCCGCGAGCATGGCCCGCACCGTGGCGCCTGCGAGCGTGCGGGCGGGCATTGCGCCGGCGACGAGGAAGGTGAACACGCCCGCCGCGCCAAGCCCGCCGGCGAGGAGGACGAAGCCGCTGGATGGGATCGCCGAGCCCAGCCA
Source organism: uncultured Chloroflexia bacterium (assembly GCA_963698595.1). Lineage (GTDB taxonomy): Bacteria > Chloroflexota > Limnocylindria > Limnocylindrales > CSP1-4 > CTSoil-043. The sequence goes on along the minus strand of CAVORL010000004.1, from coordinate 199,438 downwards.
GAACGCCCCGAAGGCGGAGACGATCTCGCCCCCACCGATGAGCCGCCAGCGGTTGGCAGCCTTGCGCGGCGCCTCGGTGAACCAGCCCCGCAGGACCAGCTCGTCCTCGAGGAGCCCGTCGAAGCCGGTGACCGCCTTCCCGAACTCGAGGAGGTCGCTCTTGTCGAGCACGCGCACCCCCTCGCCGACCGTCGATCCCTTGGCCTCGAGCTTGTCGAGCGCAAGGCGTTCGGCCGGCGACAGCGGGTTCCTCCGGTTGAGGCGGACCCGCGGGTCGTCCAGGGTGGGTGGGTGGACCGCGACCTCAACCTGGTCGGGGCCCAGGAACCGGTCCTTCGCCAGGAAGGCGACCTCGTCGCGCGACGCCAGGTCCAGGAGAGCCGTCGTCAGGGTCCGTCGCGACGACTTCCCGTCGAACAGGAGCGCGCCGCCGGCCGCGGTCAGCTCGGAGGGCGGGGCGGGGAGGTAGATCGACGGGCTGTCGACGACGTACGGGTCACGCCCGTAGCGCCGCCAGTGGAAGAAGGCCCAGCCGGACAGGAGGAGGAGCGCCCCCAGCCCGCCCACGATCCCGATCGTCGCGTCGAGCTGCCGGAAGAAGGTGAGCTGCGCGGCCTTCTCCGCCGTGGCGGCCTCGTCGATCCGCTGGATCGCGACGCGCAGGGCCCCGTCGAAGTCCTGGGCCTTGAGGCGCGGCAGCATCTCCTCGTCGTAGATGCGCTGGCGCTCCTCGTTCGTGAGGTAGAGGCCGCGGAAGCCGGGCGCGGCGTAGAGCTGGACCTGGCCCCGCACGCGGCCGCCTGGCTCCGTGTAGACGTTCATGAGGATCGCCACGCCGTCGTCGAATCCCTGCCGGCCCACGCCCCACTGGTCGATGAGGTCGATCGCGTCCTGCTCGGTCGACTCCGTCGTCGCGCCCGGCTTCACCTGCGTGTAGACGACCACCTCGGCGCCGGTGCGCTCCTCGACCCGGTCGATCGTGGTCTCCACGCTGGCGATCGTCGTTGCCGAGAAGAGCCCGGCCGTGTCGTAGACGGCCAGGCCGAGCACGGGGTCCGGGTATGGCGGGCCGGCCGGGGTTTCCGCTCGGGCCGCCCCGACCGGGGCCAGCCAGGCCAGCCCGGCGAGGAGGACGACCAGGGACGGGAGGAGGCGCCTCATGCCAGGGAGCCCACGGTCCCGCGACGGCGGGCGAGCGTCAGCGACCCGCCCGGCTCGACGATCACCTCGGCCGGCCGGGGCCGCCCGTTATAGGAGGAGCGCATGGAGGCAGCGTACGCGCCGGCATCGGCCACCGCCACCAGGTCGCCTCGCCGCAGGGGTGGCAGGAGGTGCTCGCCGAGCAGGTCGGTCGACTCGCAGATCGGGCCGTCAACCCGCGTCGGCCGGGCCCGCGCATCCGGGCGCGGGACGCGGCCGAGCGAGGTCAGGGCGACGACCGCGTGATCGGCCCCGTAGAGGGCGGGCCGGATCAGCTCGGTCATCCCCGCATCGATGACGACGAGGCGCTGGGTCCGGTCGTCCGCGAGCGCGCCGGTCGGGACGACCGCGAGCGCCTGGGCACCGTGTCGCTCGGCCATCACGGCAGGGGCCCGCGCGGTCCGCTCGCGAACGTGCAGGACGCGAGCGACCAGCCAGCCGGCCGGTGCGACGAGGACGCGCCCCGGCTCCACGGCCAGCCGCCGCGGCCGCCGGTCCGCCGGCAGCGCATCCAGGAGGGCGGGCACCTCGGCGGCGAAACGCTCCGGGCCCGGCACCGGGTCGTCGTGCGCAGGCGGGACCGGCCACCCGTCCGGAGCGACCCACGGTTGGCCTCCGGCCCCACGGGCCCGGCGCGGCGGGCCTGCCACCGGCGTCTCCGGGTGCCACGGAGCGACGGGCATCCCGCCCCCCACGTCGAGCGTGTCGAAGTCCGGCATTCCGCCCCGAAGCAGGGCGAGCAGCGCGAGCGCTCTCCGAACGGCGTCCCGCCAGGCGTCCACCGCGCCGAGCTGCGATCCGACGTGGACATGGAGGCCGCGCCAGCGGATCGGACCGTCGGCCCCCCCGCCCGCCTCGATGAGCGCGCCGACCTCGTCCGGGCTCACGCCGAACTTCGATGCCTGCGATCCCGTGGCCAGCCCGGCGTGCGTCTCCGGCGCGACGGCGGGGTTGACGCGGATCAGGACGTCGACGCGGAGCCCGGCCTCACCCGCGGTCCCGGTGGCTCCCGCGTTTGCGACCGTTCGGACCGCCTTCGCAAGGGTCGCGGCCTCGTCGGCGGACTCGATCGCGATCCAGCGCAGCGGCTCGCCGGCCGCGGCCGCCCTGGCGGCCGCCCGCAGGTCGGAATCGGTCTTGCCGATCCCCTCGAGAGAGATCGCTGCGTTCGCCACGCCCGCCCGGCGCGCCAGCTCCCACTCGCCCCGCGAGACGACGTTCGCCCCGAAGCCGTGGGCGGCCAGCCGGGCCACGAGGGCCGGCGAGTCGTTCGCCTTGAGGGAGTACGAGCGGAGCCACGGGTCCGGGAAGGCGGCGCGGAACGCCGAGGCGGTGGCGTCGAGCGTCGCCGCGTCGGTCACGTAGAGCGGCGTGCCGAAGCGGCGCGCAGCGGCGCGGAGGGCCGGGGCCAGCAGCGGGAGCCGGTCCACGGTCGGGTCTCCGTCCTGCCGCCGCGTCAGTCGGGGACCACCATCCGGACCGCGGCCGACACGAGGCCCACGACAAGCGACCCGAGCGCGGCTGCGACGATCGTCGCCGACGCCAGGACGTCCGGCGGGAAGTCGCCGACCTTGATCCTGCCGCCCAGCTCGTTCGACACGTACGCGGCCCCGATGAACAGCAGCACGTTCACCACGAAGCCGGCGAGGCCCATGGTCAGGAAGTTGAAGGGCAGCGCCAGGGTTTTCACCACACTCCCGATGAGGCCATTCGCGACCCCGAAGACCACCGCGATCGTCCCGAACACGATGAGGTCGCCGGGCAGCGTGTCGAGCGCCGAGGACGGGATCCGGATGTCCGGCACGAACCGCGCCGCGACCCACAGGGCCACGCCCGTGGCGACGAAGGTGGCGATGAACCCTCTCATGCAGCGCCCTCCCGGTGGACGATCCGCCCGCGGCCGACGGTATCGGCGGCGATCCCACGGCCTCCGGAACATCGCCGGCGCCCTGGCTGGTCCTGATCATCCCACGCCGTGTCTCGCCGTGAGCCGCGACGTTCGGAGGGCAGGCCTCAACGCAGGAGGAAGCCGGTTCCCAGCGGGTCGGCCGGGTCGAGCACGAAGTGGCTCCGGCCGGCGAGGTGGGCGCTCCCCTCGACCTCGGTGATCACCGCCGGCCCGCCGGCGACCTCCGCCTCTCCCGTGACGCGGCCCGCGAACACGGAGTCCACGATGCTCCGATGGCGCAGCGTCTCCCCGGTCCGGAGCCGGCCGGCCGCATGGAGAAGCGCCAGGCGGGCCGAGGTCCCGGACCCGCACGGTGAGCGGTCGACCTCGCCGTCGGCGAAGACGGTCACGTTGCGCTGGGTGAGCGCGGCGTGGTCGCCGGGCGCGCTCGGCTCGTCCTGCCACCAGATGATCCCGTAGATGCCCCGCAGCTCCGACTCCTCGGGGTGGACCGCGTCGAGGGCTGCGTCGAGCGCCGGCCGGAGCTCGCGCTGGAGGTCGATGAGCGCCGGCAGGCTCTTCCGGTCGACCGCGAGGCCGAGGGGCCCAACGGCGGCCGAGCCGTAGAACGCGCCGCCGTAGCCCACGTCGAGCGTCACCGGCCCGCGCGAGCTCGGCAGCGTGACACCGGTAGCCAGCACGAAGGAGGGGACGTTCGTGAAGCGGACGCTCGTGACGCGACGGGCTGCCACGTCGCAGCGGGCGACGCAGGCGAGCCGTCCCGACGGGACGTCCACGGTCACGCGGGTCTCCGGCCCGCGGATGGGGAGGAGGCCGGACTCCAGGGCCCAGGTCACGAGCGCGATCGTCCCGTGTCCGCACGCAGTGGAGTAGCCCTCGTTGTGGAAGAAGACGACCCCGAGATCGGCGCCCGCATCACTCGGGGGGACGACATGGCAGCCGTACATGTCGGCGTGGCCGCGCGGCTCGAAGACGAGGAAGCGCCGAACGTGGTCGAGGTGTTCGAGGGCGAACCGGCGGCGCTCGAGGATCGTCGAGCCCTCCAGCGGCGGCACCCCGCCCACGATGATCCGGAAGGGCTCGCCGCCCGTGTGGTAGTCGACGGTCTCGACCTCCAGCCGGCTGTCGATCATCGGCCCGGGCCACCCTCCCGGCCTTCCTGGGTCGCCAGGCGTGCCAGGAGTCGTGCCCGCGAGGCGGGCCAGTCCTTCTCGGTGATCGCGAACCAAGCCGAGTCCCGGACGCGGCCGTCGGCCATCAGCTGGTGACGGCGGAAGACTCCCTCGAACGTCGCGCCGATGCCCGCCAGCGCCGCCCGCGATCGGGCGTTGAGGGCGTCCGTCTTGAACTCCACCCGCATCGCGCCGAGCGTCTCGAACGCATGTGCGAGCATCAGGTGCTTGGCCTCCGTGTTCGCGCCCGTCCCGTGCGCCGCAGGACTGAGCCACGTCCAGCCGATCTCCAGGCGCCGGTGCGCCGCCGCGATCGACATGAAGCGGGTGCTGCCAAGCACACGCCCTGTGGCCGCCTCGACCGTCGCGAACGGGACCTCGGCACCCGCGTCGCGGGCGCGGATCGCGTCCCGCACCCAGGCGCGCATCACGGCCTCGTCCGTGAGCGGGGCATGCATCCAGGTCCAGGTCGCCGGATCCGTCCCGGCCGCAACGAGTCCGGCCTGGTGCGCCAGCTCCAGGGGCTCCAGCCGCACGCGGCGGCCCTCGAGCGTTACGGGCGTGACCCAGGGGGCGTCTTCTGCGAGATCCACGCCCCGCAGTCTAGCGACGAAGCTATCCTCCACGGGCGACCTCTCCGCCGCCTGCCGGGAGTTACCCGTGACCACGTTCGACGAGCTCGTCCACGGCCTCCTCGCCGACCTGTTCCGCGTGAGCCCCGTCTTCGCCACGTGGACCGGCAACCACGATCAGGACGACGCCTGGCCTGACCAGTCGGAGGCGGGCTCGCGCGCTCTCGTTGCACTGCTCGACCGCTGGGTGGAGGCCTTCCAGGCGCTGGCGCCCGACACGCTCACGCCCGACGAGGAGATCGACCGCGACATCGTACTCGGCGAGCTGGCCGCGATGCGGTTCTCCGAGACGGAGCTCCGTGCCGAGGCGTGGGACCCCCTGGCGTGGGTCTACCTCCTGGGGGAGGGGATCCACCTCCTGCTTGCCCGGGAGTTCGCTCCGCTCGGCGTTCGGCTCGCCTCTGCCGCCGCCCGCATCGAGGGGATCCCGGCGGTCCTCGATGCGGCCCGAGGGCGCCTCGTCGGGACCGGGGACCGCCCGGTCAGCCGGCTCCACGTCGAGGTGGCGCTCACCCAGCTGCCCGGGATCGGTGAGCTCTGCCGTGAGGCTCTCGCGATGGCCGCGGCCGCCGACGAGGAGGGCGAGCTCGCCACGGTCCGGGCACGCCTTGAGCCGGCGGTCGCGGCGGCCGACGCCTCTCTCGCGGCGTTCGGGGCCCACCTCCGCGAGTTCGTCCTGCCCGCCGCCGAGGGCGAGGGGCGGATCGGCCCCGAGCTCTTCGCGGCGAAGCTGCGCCATACCCTGCGGGCCGAGATGAGCCCGGTCGATCTCGAGGCGCGTGCCCGCCGGGAGTTCCACGCCGTCCGGGCCGAGATGGTCCGGTGCGCACGGGAGCTCTGGCCGGAGCTCCGCCCCGGCGAGCGCGTTCCCGACGACGACGGTGTGCTCGTCCGCGGCGCCCTCGACCGGATCGCGGAGCAGCACCGCCGGTCGGGCGAGCTCCTCGACTTCTGCGGGGCCGAGCTGGTCCGCATCGAGGCGTTCTGCCGTGAGCGCGATCTCGTCAGCCTCGCCGACGAGCCGCTGGCGATCGAGTGGACGCCCGTCTTCCTGCGTGCGTTCGGCGGGGCGATGCTCAGCTCGCCAGGTCCCCTCGACCGCGGCCTGCGGAGCTACTTCTACGTGACGCCGCCGCCCGACGACTGGACGCCGGAGCAGGTCGAGTCGTACCTGCGCGAGGAAAACGACCGGATGCTGGTGACGCTCGTCATCCACGAGGCCGTGCCGGGCCACTACCTCCAGCTGGCCTACGCGAACCGCTCGCCGTCCCTCGTCCGGGCCGCCTTCAGCTCCGGCGTCTTCGCCGAGGGCTGGGCCGTCTACGTCACGCAGGTGATGATGGACCTGGGCTATCGAGCGGACGATCCGGCGCTCCTCCTCGTCCACTGGAAGCTCTACCTGCGCGCGGTCACGAACGCGCTGGTCGACGTCGGGATCCACGCTCGCGGGATGACCGAGGAGGAGGCGGTCGAGCTGATGGTCGAGGGCGGCTTCCAGGAGCGCAGCGAGGCCGTCAAGAAGTACGAGCGGGCGCGCCTCACCTCCACCCAGCTCAGCACGTACTTCGTCGGCTCGATCTCGATGTGGGACCTGGAAGAAGAGCGTCGCCGCCGGCTGGCGATCGCGTCGGGCGATCCGCGAGGGGCGGCCGCCGTGCCCTCTCCGCGGGTAGTCGGCGGGTTCGGGGAGACGCCGGGCTTCGTCTACCGGGAGCATCTCGAGGCGGTGCTGGCCCACGGCACGCCGCCGATCCCAGCGTTGCGCCGGATCCTGCTGGGCGGCTCGCGGGACAGCGTCGCGCGAGACCCGGCGCGTGCGGGGGCGGGGGATCGACTCGGCTGATCAAACCGAGCGGCCTCGCGCTCCGCATCGCGGCGAAGCTGCGGGTTGGCTGCGACTTCACGCTCAGGGGTCCCCGTTGATCAGCCCGCCCGATCAGCCGCGTCGCCCGCGGGAGGGCGGGATCGCCGTGCGCGCCCTATAGGCGGGGCAGGTCCTGCCCGGGCCCCAGGGCACCCGCGAAGAGGTCGCCCAGGCGCTCCACTCGGTCCAGGATCGTGCGGATCGTCCAGCGATCCGGGCGGAGCAGGGGGTCGTCCAGCTCGTCCCAGGTGATGGGCGCCGAGACGGGCAGGCCGGCAGCGGGCCGCGGTGAGTACGGTCCCACGAGCGTGCGGTTCCGCCAGTTCTGCGTGTAGTCGAGGCGAGCCCGGCCGTCGCGGCGCTCCTTCGACCACTCCCAGCTGACGAGGTCGGGCACTGCGCCGCCAACGGCCCGCGACACCCCCTCCACCCAGGCGCGGGTCTCCTCGAACGTGTAGCCCGGCCGCAGGGGAATGAAGACCTGGATGCCGCGCTTGCCGCTCACCTTCGGGAAGCCGGTGACGCCGAGGTGCTCGAACGCCTGCCGGTAGAGGCGGGCCAGGACGAGCGTCTCCTCCCAGGCCGTCCGGGTCCCCGGGTCGATGTCGACCAGCGCCCAGCGTGGCTCCGCCGGGGCCTCGGTCGCGGAGGTCCAGGGATGAAGCTCGATCGCCGCCTGGTTGCCGAGCCAGGCGAGGGTCGCGATCTCGTCGGCGACCGCGTACGCGTGCGGCCGTCGATCCGGGGGGTCGGGCTCGCGCCAGCGGGTGACCCAGTCCGGCGTGCCCCGTCCGATGGCCTTCTGCCAGAACGACTCGGCGTCGATCCCGCCCGGGAACCGGACGAGGTTGAGGGCGCGGCCTGCCAGGTGCGGGAGCATCGCCGGGGCCACGAGGGCGTAGTAGCGGACCAGGTCGCGCTTCGTGATGGGCCGGTCGTCAGCGCCGTCGCCCCGGGCGCCCGGGCTCTCGACACCGCCCACGCCCGGTGCCAGCAGCCGCGACAGGTTCGTCAGCGCGAGATCGCGGCCACCGAGCCTCCACGTTCCGCCACGGTCGGGCAGGGAGTCGAGCGCCGCGAGCTCGTCGACCGTCGGCGGCGCGGTCATGACCGCCTGCCGGGCTCCGGCCCGGGCTTCCGGCGTGGCAGTTGGACGCGACCTTCCTGGCTCCGGTGGCGCGCCCCGGGCAGAGCGTGCAGGTGGACCGCCGGCGGATACGGCGGCTGGGGCTCGCGAGGGCACCCGGGGAGCCGCCGTGACGCCCGACCTGGCCAGGGCACGGGCCGCAGCCGCCGGGCCGGTGGCCACCTGGCGCTCCACGGTGGCCGGATCGACCTCCGGCGCCTCCTGCACGAACGTCGCCTGGCGCACGATGCCGTCGCGCGACCAGCCGCCGACCTCCGCCCGGATGACGATCTCGGGGTTCGCCCACGCAGCGCCGGCGGTTCGCGGGAGATCGCCCGGGGCCATGTCGAACGGGTGGCTGGGCCGGGCCAGAGCATCGAGCGCGGCCCGCAGGCGCGCCCGGGTCACCGTGTCGATCCCGCTCCCGACCCGGCCGGCGTACCGCAGGCGACCGTCCTCGCGCACGCCCACGATGAGGGCGCCGAGGTCGCGGTGACTCCCCTGGCCCGGGACGTACCCCCCGACCACGAGCTCCTGGGTCGGGCGGATCTTCAGCTTCAGCCAGGCGCTCGAGCGGCGCCCGGCTTCGTAGCGGCCTCGGCGGTGCTTGGCCATCGCTCCCTCGAGGCCCTGCGCCGCCACGGCGACGAAGAAGGCGACCCCGTCGCGCGCCACGTGCCCGCCGTAGCGGACGCGCGGATGCTCGCGCAGCACGAGGCGCAGGAGCTCCTTGCGGTCCTCGAGCGGGACGTCGAGGTAGGACCGTCCGGCGCACCACGGCAGGTCGAACGCCATGAAGGCGAGCGGGGCATCCTTGCCGGCCGCCCGGGCCTCGGGGCTGGAGGGGAGGTCGGAGGCGGAGAAGCCGCCTCCGAGCCGCGCCTGGAGGAGGCTGAAGTCCGGCCGGCCGGCCGCGTCGAGTGCCACGACCTCGCCGTCGACGATCGCCTCCGGCTCGGCGAGCCACGTCGGCGGCCCCAGGAGCTCCGGGAAGTAGCGCCCGGCGTCGTGCCGGTTGCGCGTGCGCAGCGCCACCGTGCCGCCGGCGACGATCGCCTGGACCCGGTAGCCGTCCCACTTCGGCTCGAAGAGCCAGTCATCGTCGTCGAACGGGGCCGTCCCCGGCGTTGCCAGCATCGGTTCGACGAACGCGGGCTGGGCGTCGAGCCTCGAGCCGGGCGGGTCCAGCGTCGGAAGCGGAGGCGGGGCCGGCCGCTCCATGCGCGGCTCGACGCCCCCAGCGACCTCCTCGTTCGTGCGGCCGCTCCGCACCGAGGCCGGGTGCTCCTCGGGATTCCAGCCCGGGATTGCCTCCGGGCCGGCTTTCGCGATGAGGAGCCACGACGCGCCCTCGTCTTCGGCACGCGCCCCGGCATCCCCCGATGTGCCATCGCCCACGCCACCCTCGGCACCGCGCTGCTTCCCGGCTGCGCGGCGCGGTCGGGACCGTTCAGGGTCGCCGGTTCTGACGAGGGTGAACCGACCTGCCAGCTTCGCCCCGTGCAGGCGGAGCTTGAGCTCCCCTGCGCGCACGGCGGCGCCCGGGTCCCGGGTCAGCTCGGGCTCGAAGGTTCCCCAGTCCCAGCAGATCGAGTCGCCACCGCCGTACTCGCCCTTCGGGATCACGCCCTCGAAGTCGAGGTACTCGATCGGGTGGTCCTCCGTCCGTGCCGCGAAGCGCCGCTCGGCTGGATCGCGTGTCGGCCCCTTCGGGAGGGCCCACGAGGCGAGCACGCCATCGATCTCCAGCCGCAGGTCGTAGTGGAGGCGACTGGCGCGGTGGCGGTGGACGACGAAGCGCCCGCAGCCGCCCGGCGCCTGCGCCCCTGGCGCTCCCTCCGGACCCAGGTCTCCGAGTCGCTGCTCTCCCGGGCCCGGCTCCGGCGACCGCCCGAAGTCGCGCTTCGCCCGGTAGCGCTCGAGCGGCATCCGATCCCTCCCTTCCGCCGGCTCGTGCCTAGAGCGGCAGCTGACGGAAGACGGCGAGGAGCGGCGGCAGCTCGCGCGGCGCCGCGACCACCGGCACGCGGTACCAGGCATTCCCGGCGGCTCCGGCGCGCAGCCGGGCGTCGAGGCGTCGAGCGGAGATGGCGCGGAACCCGAGGGCTCCCAGCGCCTGCGCGACCGTCGTCCCGTCGCCCACGAACCCGCGTCCGGCCAGGCACCACGCCGACGGGGCAAGGAGCGAGGCTAGCTCGCCGTGACGCTCCCCGAACGGCCGCGCCGCGAGGCTCCGGCCGGCCAGGTACAGGAGGTCGGCCGCAACGAGTGCCGCCGAGCCGCCGGAACCGCCGCGCAGCCGGCGCTCCAGCAGCGTCCGTGACGGCCGCCCGTTCGCATCCAGCACCATGAGGGTGGCGTCGAGCACCACGCCGTTCCCGCGCACGATGTCCGTCACGCCGGCGAGCTCCGGGAACACCGGAGTCGGGTCCGTCAGCGCCTCGGCCCGCAGGTGCACGGCACCCCCGTCAACGCGCACGAACGCGCGAATCCCCGGCCACCACGGCTCGAAGAAGTAGCCGGGATCGTCGAACGGGCCCTCGCCATCGGTGGGGCGCATCGGGGTGATTCGCTCGGGCAGGCCCGACGCAACGGAGGCGAACTCGAGCGGGAGCGGCTCACCCGGCGGCATGCGGGTCATGCGGGGATTGTGGCCCGGCTCGCCCGCGGCCGCTCGACCATGCCTCGCCGCTCGCTCGCGTGTCGCCCCGGTGGCCGAGGCACGGCGGACGTCAGGCCGTCTTCCGGCGGGCGACCTTGCGGGCGGGTGCCTCGCGCTCCTCGGCCTCCTCCGGCAGCGTGACGGGCTTCTTGGTTCGCCGCGCCCGGGTCGCGGTGCCGGAGGACCTCCCGCCTTTGCCGGCGGCCGCCTCCGCCTCTGTCTCGGCGGCCTCCTCGACCTCGCGGTTCGTCTTCTCGGTGCGCGCCGCGGTCACGCTCGCCTCGAGCATCGCCATGAGGTCGACCAGCTGTCCGCCGGCCGCCGGGGCCTCGTGCTCCACGATCTCGCGTCCCTCGACCTTGGCTTCGATGACCTGCTCCAGCGCCGCGCGGTACTCGTCGCGGTACTCGGCCGGGTCGAACTTCCCGGTCATCGTCGCAATGAGCTGGGCTGCCATCGCGCGCTCGGCCGGCTTCACCTCGATGTCCTCGCCCGGCAGATCGATTTCGTCGGTGGACCGGATCTCATCGGGCCAGTGGAGCGTCTCGAGGACCATCGCGCTGCCATTGGGGTGAAGCGCGGCCAGTGCCTCGCGGTCCTTGATCACGACCTTGCAGATGGCGGCCAGGCCCTGTTCGTCGAGCACCTCGCGGAGGAGTGCGTACGCCTTCTTGCCGATGGCCTCGGGCTCGACGTAGTACGCCTGCTTCACGAACCGCGCCGGCTCGTCCTCCTGGGCCGTGGCCGGCACGAACTTCTCGATCTCGATGGAGCGGACCGTCTTGAGCGGGACGCTGGCGAGGTCGTCGTCCGTGATGACGACGTACTGCTCCTTGGCGTACTCGTACCCCTTCACGGTGTCGCCCCGCGAGATCACCTCGTCATGGTGCGCGCAGAAGACCTTCATCTGAATCCGGTTCAGGCAGCTCTCGTGGAGCATGTTGAACGAGATTCCCCGCGACTCGGTCGCGAGATAGAGCCGCACGGGGATGGTCACCAGGCCGAACTGGATGGCCCCCCGCCACATCGATCGAGCCATGTCTGATCGCGTGCCTCATCCTGCCCGGCCGCGGCGGCGCATCCTCCGGGCGGCGCCGGATTGGCCGGACAGGGAGTGTACCCCCGTTGTACAGGAACGCCGCCCAGTGCAGCTTGCCGCCGACATGCAGGTTGCTGGCGGCGGCGCGCTTCCGCGGGCAACGCGCGTTGACCCGCGGCGCTCAGCTCCGCCCTCGTTGCTCATCCCGCCCTCGTCCCGCCATCCCGCCCGCGGCCCGAGCCCCGCCCGCGGCCCGAGCCCCGCCGGCGACGCATGATGAGGACACCGGATCACGAGGTGCGCCCGATGCCCCGCCCGCGGCGCGAGCCCCGCCGGCGACTGCGCCCTCACCGCGCGGTCGGCGAACCGCGCCCCCGATGGTCCACGACCGCATCCACGACTGCGTCCACGACCGCCGGAAGCGCCGCGGCCACGTCCGGTGAAAGCGCCTCGCCGACCTCCAGGGTCGCCACGCCGACGCTCACCACGACCGCCTCGGGTGCGGCGCCGTACAGCTCCGCTGCGAGCTGCAGGAGCTCGGCCGGGCCGACGTGGTGGGTGCTGGGACCAACCCCGGACCGCGTCAAGCTGCCCGCGCCGGACGCGAGGACGCCGCCGAGCCGCTGGACGGCGACGTTGCCCGGCGGCCCGTCCGTGCTCGCGTCGACGAGCACGAGGAGCGACGCCCGGCTCATCTCCAGCGCCAGCTCCGGCGCGAGCTGGTGGACGGCCCGCACGGTCGCGCCGGCCAGCCGCGGGTCGCCGGCCATGACCTCCGCGGCGCGCACGCCGACCCCGTCGTCGGAGCGGAGCGTGTTCCCGTAGCCGACGACGAGGACACCCGCGGCCAGGTTGGGGCTGCCGGGGCTGCCGGGGCGATCCGGCGAGCTCACCGCTTCAGCTCGTGGAGCACCCTCCCGTCGGGAGCCAGCAGCTGGACCTGCAGCGCCATCTGGCCGAGCGCGTGGGTGGAGCACGACAGGCAGGGGTCGTAGCAGCGGATCACCGCCTCGACCCGGTTGAGCATCGGCTCCTCCAGCGCGTCGCCCTTCACGTGCTTGCGCGCGACCTGGAGCACCGCCCGGTTCATCGCCATGTTGTTGTGGCCGGTCGCGATGACGAGGTTCACCCACTGCACGATCCCGTCGTCGTCGACCTTGTAGTGGTGCATCAGCGTGCCGCGCGGTGCTTCCGAGACGCCGATCCCCTCGTTCCGGTTGATTCCCGCGTGGGCCTGCGTGTGCTTCGAGAGGATCTCCGGCTTGCGCAGCAGCTCCTCGACCTTCTCGATGGCATGGAGCGTGTCGATGAGCCGCGCGTAGTGGTAGTGGAACGACGAGCCGGCGACCCGGCCGACACGCCAGCGGAACTTCTCGAGCTCCTCGTCGGCGCGGGGGGTCCCGGTACGGTCGGCGACGTTGAGGCGCGCCAGGGGCCCGACTCGGTAGATCCCGTCGGGGTAGCCCATCGCCTTCCAATAGGTCGACTTGAGGTACGACCACGGCTCGACGGCCTCCCCGATGTAGTCGTTGAAGTGCTTCGGGTCGACGCGGTCGGCCAGGTACTTGCCGTCGGCGTCGACGACGCGCAGCCAGCCACCGTAGTGGTCGACATTGCCGTGGCGGTCGACGAGGCCCATGAAGGCCGAGCGGAAGTTGCCGAACGTCGCGGCCTCCTCCTCCCAGCGGAGCATGTCCGTCTTGTACCAGGTGATCGCTCGCGTGGTGGCCGCGATCGCCTCGGGGACCCCGGCGAGGATCCGGTCGCGGATCTCCTCCGTGAGCTGGTACGAGACCCCGCCCGGCACGATCCCCTCGGGGTGGATCCGCTTGCCGCCGAGCCACTCGATGATCTGCTGGCCCCACTTCCGGAGCTCGATGCCGTCCCTCGCGAGCTGCGGATTCCTGCGGGCCACGCCGATGATGTTGCGGACTGCCGGGTCGGCATCGAAGCCGAAGAGCAGGTCGGGCGACGAGAGGTGGAAGAACGACAGGGCGTTCGACTGGACGATCTGGCCGAGGTTGATCACCCGCCGCAGGTCGGCGCCGGTCGGCGTCGGCTCCACGGCGAGGATGTCGTCGACCGCCTTCGCCGACGCAACGAGGTGGCTGACCGGGCAGATCCCGCAGATGCGGGCCATGATGGCCGGCATCTCGTGGACCGGCCGTCCCTGGGTGATCCGCTCGAAGCCTCGAAACTGGGTGACGTGGAACTGCGCGTCCACGACCTCGCCCCGGTCGTCGAGCTGGATCGTGATCTTGGAGTGGCCCTCGATCCGGGTGACCGGGTCGATGACGATGGTTCGGCTCATGGCGTCCCCCTCAGCGTCCGAACCGGGCCCCTGCCGTCCCGGGGGCGCGGCCGGAGAGCAGGTCGTCGAGCAGGGTGTAGATCAGGTCGGCGTGCGGCGGGCAGCCCGGCAGGAAGACGTCGACCTTCACGACCTTGTGAACGGGCTGCGACGTTGGAAGGAGCATCGGCACGACCTGGGTCGGCGGGCCCGGGTTGAGCGTGACGTTCTCCCGGTACGAGCGGTCGAGGAGCGGCTGCACCCCGATCGGGTTGCGCATCCCCGACACGTTCGAGGTCACGGCGCAGTCGCCGAAGGCAATGAGCGTCTTCGTGCGCTCGCGAACCATGGTGATCTTGTGAAGGTCCTCCTCGGACGAGACCGCTCCTTCCACCAGGCAGACGTCGACGTCCTCGGGGTAGTCCTTGTGGTCGACGAGAGGGCTGTAGACGAGGTCCGCCCGCTCGAAGATGTCGAGCAGGCGCTCGTCCATGTCGAGGAGGGACATGTGGCAGCCCGAGCAGCCGTCGAGCCAGACTGTGGCGACACGCGGCTTGCTCACAGTCCTGGCTCCTCCTGCACGACCTTGAGCCACGGCAGGAATGGCCGGCGGTCCTTGCTGCCCGCGGCGACCGGGCGTCCCTTCTCGAAGAGGGCCCCGGTCGGGCAGACCTGCACGCACTTCCCGCAGCTGGTGCAGGTCGGTGACTCGCCCCACGGGATCCCCATGTCCGTCTGGACCCGGGTCTGCAAGCCGCGGTGCATCACGTCCCACGTGTGGGCGCCCTCGATCTCGTCGCAGACCCGGACGCAGCGCAGGCAGAGGATGCAGCGGTTGTGGTCGATCGCGAAGAACTTGTGGCTGGCATCGATGTCGAGCTTCGGGTTGATCCGGGGCAGGTCGAAGTGGGTCAGCTCCAGTTCGGCCGCCAGGTCCTGCAGCTCGCAGTGGTTGTTGGCGACGCAGACGGCGCAGACGTGGTTCCGCTCGACGAAGACCATCTCGGTGACTGCGCGGCGGTGCTCGAGGAGCTTCTCCGAGTGCGCCGTGACCTCCATCCCCTCGGTGACCTTCGTCATGCACGCGGCGACCATTCGCGGCGAGCCGGCGACCTCCACCATGCACATGCGGCAGGCGCCCCGATCGTGGATCCCCTGGAGGTGGCAGAGGCCCGGGATGTCGATCCCGTTCTCCTCGGCCACGTCCATGATCGTCTGGCCGTCGGTGCCGGCGACGTCGCGGCCGTCGATTCTCAGGGTGTGGACGGTCATGCCATCACCTCCGCCGGCTGCTCGATCTCGCAGACGCCGGCCGGGCAGACCCTGTCCACGATGTGGGCCATGTACTCGTCCCGGAAGTAGCGAAGGGTGCTGAAGATCGGGTTGGGCGCGCCCTGGCCCAGGCCGCAGAGGGACATCTTCTGGACGATCGCCGCGACCCGCTCGAGCTGGGCGAGATCCTCCAGGTTGGCCCGGCCGTGCGTGATCTGGTCCAGGAGCATCCACATCTGGGTCGTTCCCACCCGACAGGGAACGCACTTCCCGCACGACTCGTCGCGGCAGAAGTCCTGGAAGTACTTGGCCACGTCGACCATGCACGACGTGTCGTCCATGACGATCATGCCGCCCGAGCCCATGAACGAGCCGAGCTCGATGAGTGACTCGTAGCTGACCGGCATGTCGAGGTGCTCGGCGGGGATGCAGCCTCCCGACGGGCCGCCGGTCTGGACGGCCTTGAAGGGCCGGCCGCCGATGATCCCGCCGCCGATGTCGAAGATGATCTCGCGGAGGGTCATCCCCATCGGGACCTCCACGAGCCCGGTGTTGACGACCCGGCCCGCGAGGGCGAAGACCTTCGTCCCGGTGCTCTTGCCGATCCCGAGCCCGGCATACCAGTCCGAGCCCCTGCGGATGATCGTCGGGACGTTGGCGAAGGTCTCCACGTTGTTGATGAGGGTGGGGCAGTTGAAGAGCCCCTGGACCGCCGGGTAGGGCGGGCGCGGCCGCGGGTTGCCCCGCTTGCCCTCGATCGAGGCGATGAGCGCCGTCTCCTCGCCGCAGACGAACGCGCCGGCGCCGAGGCGGACCTGGACGTCGAAGCTGAAGGACGTGTCGGCGATTCCCGCCCCCAGCCAGCCGGCGCGCTGGGCGACGCGGATCGCGGTCCGCATGCGGCTCACGGCCAGCGGGTACTCGGCGCGGCAGTAGATGTAGCCCTCGGAGGCGTGGACCGCGAACGCAGCGATCGCCATGCCCTCGAGGATCCGGTAGGGATCGCTCTCGAGGACGCTGCGATCCATGAACGCGCCCGGGTCCCCCTCGTCGGCGTTGCAGATGACGTACTTCTGCGTGCCCGCGGCCTTGGCGACCGTCGTCCACTTGAGGCCGGTCGGGTAGCCCGCGCCGCCGCGGCCCCGGAGGCCGCTGGCGGTGATCTCCTCGCGTACCTCGGCCGAGGTCATCTCGCCGAGGACGCGACGAAGCGCTTCGTAGCCGTCACGCTTGAGGTAGTCGTCGAGGCTCTCGGGATCGACCCGCCCGAAGTTCTCCGTGGCGACGTGGACCTGTTTCTCGAAGAAGGGACCCTGCGGCCGCCTCGCATCTGTCGGCGTGACGCCCTGGAGGGCCGCCATGATGGGGTCGACGCCGTCGGGACGGACGGTCCGGAAGAGCTCGCCGGTCTCGGCGATCTCGACCAGCGGGCCGGCCGCACATAGTCCAAGGCAGCCGACGCGCTTGATCTGGACGTCGGCCATGCCCGCCTCGGCGGCACGCTCGCCGAGGCGGATCGTGATGTCGTGCGCCCGCGCGGACATGCAGCTGGCGGCCTCGCAGACGCACGCCGTCGCGCGAGGATGGCTCTCCGGGGCGTTCTCGGTGGTCACGCGGCGGCGGATGGGCCGCGCCGCGTCAGGCATCTCGCTCACATCGCCTCCAACTGCGCCACGAGCTCGTCCCCGGCCACCTTGCCCATGGCCTCGCCATCGACGATGACGGCGGGCGCAAGGCTGCAGGCGCCGATGCAGCGGGCCGTCAGGAGCGACACCTTGCCGTCGGCGGTGGTTTCCTTCGGCCGCACGCCGAGCGCTCGCTCCAGCTCGCCGAGGATCTCCGTTGCGCCGTTGATGTAGCACGCTGTCCCGGTGCAGACGACGCAGGTGTGCTTGCCTTGTGGCTTCAGGGTGAAGTAGCCGTAGAAGGTCGCAACGCCGTAGACGCGGGAGTGGGGGACGCGGAGGGTGTCGCCGACGTAGTGGAGAGCGTCCTCGTCGAGGTAGCCGAACGCCTCCTGGGCGGCGTGCAGGGCCTCGATCAGCGCGGCAGGGCGGTCCCCGAGCCGGCGCATCCGGGTCTCGACGATCTTCCAGCGCTTGTCGTCGCTCGGCGCGACCGGCTTGGCGTACGGGATGGGCATGTGCCCCCCTCCGTTCCGTGGACGTTGGCGGCGCCGGTGGATGCGTCGGCAAGCCTGACGCGCCCCGGCACTGTGGTGCACGTTGTCGGGCGGTGGGTCCTGCGAGACCCCGCCCGATCATACGGGACGTACCTAGCCAGCTCCGGGGGCCGCTCCGCCCGACGACGGGGGCCGCTTCGCCCCTGCTGGCGGGGGCCGGATCGGCCGAGGGAGGGGGGCCGGATCGGCCGGAGGAGGGGCCCCAACCCGCCTCGCCCGGCCGAAATGGGCTGCAGGACTCTGGCGCGATGTGGTACAAGCGCCCGACCCTGTCCACTTCGGCGGCGAATGTTGCAGCCGACGGGCACCCCGGGAGGTTGCGAGCCATGGCCGGATTCGACGGCGATCACCGACTGGACCCGCAGGCGGCGCGCGAGGAGTCCTCACGCTGCCTGTTCTGCTTCGACGCCCCGTGCGTGACCGCCTGCCCCACCGGGATCGATGTGCCCGGGTTCATCCACGCCATTGCCACGGACAACCTGGAGGGGGCCGCCCGGTCCATCCTCGCCGCCAATCCGCTCGGGGGTACCTGCGCCCGCGTCTGCCCGGTCGAGAGCCTGTGCGAGGGCGCCTGCGTGCTCGGCGCGACGGACCACCCGATCCAGATCGGCGCCCTCCAGCGCGTCGCGATGGACGCCTACCGGGACGGCGGGAAGCCGTTCTTCGTTCCCGGCCCGGCCACGGAGAAGCGCGTGGCCATCGTTGGTGCCGGCCCGGCCGGCCTGGCCTGCGCCGCCGAGCTGCGGAAGGTCGGCATCGACGCGACGATCTTCGACGCCCGCCCGATGGCCGGTGGCCTGTGCGCCTACGGGATCGTGCCCTGGCGGCAAGCCCGGGAGATGACGGCCCACGAGGTGAAGGAGGTCGAGCGCGCCGGAGCCGAGATCCGGCTCTCCACGAACGTCGGCGTGGACGTCACGGCGGAGGAGCTGCTCGCCGACTACGATGCCGTCTTCCTCGGCATGGGCCTGGGCAAGGGTCGCCGCCTTGGCGTGACCGGTGAAGGCCTCGACGGCGTCATCGACGCGCTCGCCCTGCTCGAGCCGATCGTCACCGGCGAGCCGAGCGGGATTGCCCTCGGTTCGCGCGTCGGCGTGATCGGCGGCGGCAGCACCGCGCTCGATGCCGCGGCCGCGGCCGTCCAGCTGGGAGCCGACGAGATCACCGTGTTCTACCGCCGGGGCGAGGCCGAAGCACCGGCCTACCCGCACGCGGTCGAGCTGGCGAGGACGCTCGGCGTCCGCTTCGAGTGGCTGGCCGCGCCGGTCGAGATCAGCGGGACCGACGGCCGCGTCAGCGGCGCGACCTTCGATCGGATGCAGCTGGGCGCGCCCGACAAGAGCGGGCGGCCGGCGCCTCACCGGATCCCCGGCGCACGCTTCTCGGCGACGCTCGACACGGTCGTGATCGCGACCGGCCAGGAGGCGGTGGAGCGCCTTGTCGACGAGTTCTCCGTCGGTGTGCGCGGCGGCCTCGTGGCCGTCGACCCCGCCACCGGCCTCACCGACAACCCGCGCGTGTGGGCCGGCGGCGACCTGGTCAACGGCGGCAAGGAGGTCGTCGACGCGGTCCAGGACGGCAAGCTGGCCGCACTGTCGATCGCGGCGGCTCTCGGCGTCGCAGCCGTCGAGGCACGGCCCGTCATCCTGCCCGTGCCGGCACCGCACCGCGCGCCCGGCGTCAGCCTGGCAGTGGACATGGCCGGGATTCGCAGCCCCAACCCGTTCTGGTTGGCCAGCGCGCCGCCAACGAACACCGGCGAGATGGTGACGCGGGCCTTCGAGGCCGGCTGGGGCGGCGCCGTCTGGAAGACGGTCGGCGATCCCATCACGAACGTCACCTCCCGCCTCGGCTCGCACAGCGTCGGCGGACGGCGAATGGTCGGCATCTCGAACATCGAGCTGATCAGCGACCGGCCGATCGAGACGAACCTCGCCGAGATCCGCGAGGTGAAGCGCCGCTTCCCGGACCGCGCCCTCGTCGTCTCGCTCATGGTCGAGTCGAAGCCGGAGGCCTGGCACGACATCGTCAAGCGGGTGAATGACACCGGCGCCGACGGCATCGAGCTCAACTACGGCTGCCCCCACGGCATGGCCGAGCGAGGCATGGGCTCGGCGGTCGGCCAGGTTCCCGAGTACATCGAGATGATCACGACCTGGGTGAAGGAAGCCGCGCAGGTCCCGGTCCTCGTGAAGCTCACCCCGAACATCACCGACATCACCGCCGCGGCGTACGCCGCCCAGCAGGGCGGCGCCGACGGGGTCGCGCTCATCAACACGATCAGCTCGCTCGTCGGTCTCGACCTCGACACGTGGGAGACGCGACCGTCGGTGCGCGGGAGAGGTTCGCACGGCGGGTTCTCCGGGCCGGCCGTGAAGCCGATCGCGCTCAACATGGTCAGCTCCATCGGGAAGGACCCGCGCATCACCATCCCGATCTCCGGGATCGGCGGGATCGAGTCGTGGCAGGACGCGGTGGAGTTCCTCCTCGTGGGCGCCTCGGCCGTACAGGTCTGCACCGCCGTCATGCACCACGGCTACCGGATCGTGGGCGACATGATCGACGGGCTGGCCGGGTACCTCGCGGCGAAGGGGCTCACCTCACCGGCCGACCTGGTGGGCAAGGCTCTGCCGCGGATCGGCGACTGGGGCGAGCTGGACCTCTCGTACGCGGTCAAGGCGCGGATCGACGAGGCGACGTGCATCCACTGCAACCTCTGCTACCGGGCCTGCGAGGACGGCGCCCACCAGGCGATTCGGCTGTCCCGGACGAACGGTCACTCCACGCTGACCATCGACGACGACGAGTGTGTTGGGTGCCGGCTCTGCGAGCACGTCTGCCCGGTCGACAACTGCATCACGATGGTGGAGGTGGAGCAGGCGGTCCCGGCCGGCGCGCACGGCTGCGCGGTCTGAGGGTTCGGGCGGGGCGGGGCGGACGGGGCCCGGTCAGTACGCCGGACGGAGGTCCGGGAACATCGGGAAATGGCGCACGTTCCGCGTCAGGAGCTGTCCACCCGCGCGGTGCACCGCGGCCGCGAGCAGCAGGTCCGGGACGGAGATGCCCTGGTGCGACCGAACGAACAATCGCCCCATCTCGCCCGCTCGATCAGCCAGCTCGACGTCAACGTCGAGCCAGTCGACGTATCGGAGAAACCCCTCGACCGCCGCCTGCCGCCCAGCGGAGGTTCCGCGCAGGATCTCGGTGCGAACGGGCGTGACGCTCACGAGGTCGTCGCCGCTTCGGCGCGCCCTGGCGAGGAGGTCGATCGCCGGTGCCACGTTTCGAAAGACGTCGATGAGGACGCCGGAGTCAACGACGAGCCGCATCGTCCAGGTCCAGGGTCCGGCCGTCGGCGTCGATGGTCTGCAGCGCGCGCAATCGCCGCCTCGTCTGGCGTGCTTCGGCACGGCGACCGGCCTGGATCGCCTTGACAGCCGCCTCGCCCTCGGGGTTGTCCCAGATGCCGGCCACGGCATTGAGCGCCGCCATGAACTCCTCGAGCGAAGGTCGGACGCGGTACTTCTCGTCAATGGCCTCGCGGATCAGCTGCGACTTCGTCTTGCCCGTCTTGATCGACTCGCGATCGAGCGCGGCGTTCTCCTCCGAGGTCAGATAGATCTGCGTGCGGTCCATGGTGTATGTCTACATCGCGGGCATCGCACTGTCGACCGCTTCACCGGAGCTCATCGAGCGGAGGTGGCCGGGCTGGCCACTGACCACGCCAGCCGTGCCGAGCAGTAGTCCTGCTGGGTAGTCACGGCAAACGGTCACTTCGCGGGGCCGCCGCGCTCGGCGCCCCGGGATCCGAGCAATGCTGCTGCTCAAACCGACCGCCGGCGCCACCCCCGACAGCCGCCTGCGATCGACCCCGCGGCCGCCATCGCCGGCTGCACCGCGACACCGGGACGACCCGAAGGCCGCCCCGGTGCGCAGTCCCCTGGGGAGCTGCGGCGACGGCCCCCGCCGTGGGTGCCGCGCCCCCGGATGTGGTTGGCGCCCGGGCCGGTGCCGCGCCGTCCAGCTGGTGCCGCGCCGGCCCGGCGCCGGCCGCTACTCGGCCGCCGCGCGGAGCTCCGCCTCCGCCTCGGCGACCTTCGCCAGGATGCCGGCCCGCAGCGTGTCGAGGCCAGTCCAGACCCCCTTCGTGGCGTTGCTGATGGAGGTCAGGTTCGCCTTGAGCCGGGTGATGGCGTCGAGCTGCTCGCGCACGCCCGCGAGGGCCCGGGCGATCGCCGCCGCGTCGACCTCGACCTCGCGGTCGTCGACCGTCGTCAGGGCCAGCAGTCGCGCCAGGCGGATGGCCGCCGCGAAGAAGGCCGGCTCCGGCGCCTCCGGGTCGACGACGCAGTAGACGTCGCCGCCGAGGACCGAGAAGGGGTCGATGCCGGCCGGCGCGTGGGCCGGCGTGAAGACGATCACCCCGACCGCCGCGCCGCGGTTCTCCTTCGCCTCGCGGAGCTCGTCGCGGATCGCCCGCATCGACATCGGACGGTCCTTCGCCTCGACGACGACGCGGACGTCGTGGCCGCGGGTGGCCCCGGGGTCGAGGGTGAGGACGAAGTCGCCCTTCTTCGACTTGAGGACGGCGCCGGTCTCGTTCGCGGTCCGGTCGAGCAGGTCGCCGGCGCCGCGGGCGCCCTCGGCCAGGAGGCCCTCGAGGAGGTCCTCGAAGTCGCCGCCCTTGGCGGTGCCCTTCGCGCGCTCCTGGGCGCGGGCGGTCGAGGCGGCCTCGAGCGCGGCGATGCGCTCGTTGAGCTTCGTGAAGCCCTCGGTGATCTCGCCGCGGAACTGGAAGAGCGGCGAGCCCATGCGGGTGGGGTCGAGGAGGGTGGCGAGCTTGCTGCCGTCGCCGTCGATGTACGTGCCGAGGAGCGTCTTGATGCGGCCGATGGCGCTGTCGCGCTTCGACTCGTCGAAGAGCTCGTCGGTGAGCGAGCGGAGCTTGCCGCGGTCGCCCAGGAAGGCCTCGAGCGTGCGCGGGAGGCGGCCGTCGCCGTCGGCGAAGTTCTGCCGAAGGAGCTGGTCGAGGGCTGACGCGGCCTTCGCGTTGGCGTCCTCGGTCGCGCGGAGGAGGCCGGCGAACTCCGCGCGGACAGCGTCGACGTTGATGGTCACGCCGGCGTCCATGAGGGCGGTCATGCCGATCTTGAGGGCGCGTTCGACGAGGCCGGCACGCTCCTCGGCGGGGCGCTCGGCGACGAAGGCGGCCAGGCTGGCGTCGACGAGGACGAGGCGCTCGACGACGACCCGGTCGCGCTCGACCGAGACGCGCGCGGCGCCGTTGCCGTTGGCGGCCGGCGCCAGGACCGGCGGCAGGCTGGTGGCCGACGAGCCCGGCAGGGGCGGCCGACCGGCGGGGGAGGGGAGGCTGACGATGTTGGCGGGGGCGTCCATGCCCCGAACTCTGGGGCCGGGCTGTGCCAGCTAGGGTGTCACGACGTCGAGCGAAGTCTGGCCGAACCTGGAATCCTGGTCACACGACTGGGAGGACGACGATGCCGACGACGGCCGAAGGGCTTCTGGATCTCTTGGATGAAGCCCGCGAAGCCGACCTGGGATCACGGATCGAGTACCGCGATCGTATCGCCTCGTACGGGTCCGTCGCGATCAGGGAAGTTCGCTCCTGGCTTGCCGACGCCACCCTTGTGTCGTTTGCGATGCGCGTCATCGAGAAGGCGGCCGCCGTCGATGACGGGGCGAAGAACGATGCGCTCGTGGCGCTCCGTTCGATCCAGGGGGGTTCTTTCGCCGAAACCGCCAAGCTCGATGCCCAAGAGCTGATCAAGCACCTCGGTGGCGCAGTTCGCCCCACCAAGACCCCGATGGCGACTACCACGCGCCGGTCGTCAGGCCCGCTGCAGGCACTCATCCGTGGCTACCCGTATCGGCGCAGCGAGCTTCGCGAGGCCGGCCTCCTCGGGAACATCTACTCGGGCATCAGCTACCCGGCCGGCGGTGACCACGCCTGCCTCTTCTCCGGTGGACCGAACAGTGAGTCCTACGGCTATCGGGACATGCCCTCTGGCGATGACGGATACCGCTACTACGGGGAGTGGCGGGGAACTCGAGACATGTCGCTGACGGGCGGCAACCGAGTGATCATCGAGCGGAGCCCAAACCTCTACCTCTTCGTCAATGAGGGCGGCGGCGTCCATCGCTTTGAGGGCCGCTTCATGGCCACGGGTCACGAGACGGTCACCACCGAGCGCGAGGGCACGATGGGCGAAGCCATCGTGTTCACGCTCGAGCGAGTGGCAGACGAGGTCCGGCTCTAGAGGTCTCGCATGCCGGCGGCCCGAAGTGTCGCGATGACGCGGGGCGAGTCGCCGTGAGGCAGGTTGGGCGGCGCCCAGATCACGAGACCATCTCGACCCCGAGTCATCAGGACGCGGTAGCTGTTGAGCCGTAGCTGGTGGGAGTCACGCGCGTCACGGGTGATCCGCCGCGATTGCCAGCCCGCGTCCCAGCCAAGGTCGTCTCCCCAGCAGAGGATCGGAAGGTCCAGCTCCAGCCCCTGGCACTGGAACTCCGTCACCGGTGCCATCAGTTGCCGGCACGAGAACGGGCTGTCCGGCGGGTCCGCGAACCAGGGCCCGATCTTCAGGCGGCTCGTGGCCTGGAACTCGTTGTCGACACCGAGTTGCCGAAGGTTGCGAGCCTTCGAGGATGCGACGAGACCGAAGGTCTTCTCGACAGCCGAGTCGTAGCGATCGAGTACGTAGCGCTTGGCCTGAAGGAGATCGGGTGTCACGTAGAGCTCATAGCCCACCGAATTGAGCGGGGCCGCGAGGGCGTTGGCGCGATTCAGATCGCCCGCGAGGACCAGCCGCGCCCACTCTGCGGAGTCCTCTGCTCGATGGGTTCGAAGGGTCCGGGTCAGGTTCAGGCGATCGTCAACCCTGACACGGCATTCGGCGAAGACGTCGGCGAGGTGCGTCGGGACGTGGACCTCGATCGGTTCAGGTGCCCGACGAACAGCATCGGCCCACTGACCAAGGCCCGCCTCCTCGCCGAGGTAGATCTCCTGCCCCTCGCCGATCAGACCGATGACGACCGACCACCGCGGCAGTCGGGACGCGACGTCGATGACCAGCTCTGGTTCCGACCTCTCAATGCGCTTCCTCTCCCGCATGCGATCGCGATCCCACGCCCGCTGTGCCTCATCGAAGACGAGCACGTTGTGATCCGGCAGCCGCCCTCGCGCCCCCATCTGGAGGTCAAAGTCATGCCAACGGCGCACGAAGATCGCGCTGCCGAGGACGTGCTGCAGGACCTGAACCAAAGGGTCATTGCCTGAGTAGAGGACAGCGGTGCGCTCTTGCGCGTCGCCGTGTTCGTAGACGAACTGAAGGCCGACTAGCGTCTTGCCGGATCCCGGCACCCCCGCCACCAGCACGAGGTGACGCTCTCCATTCTGCTCGGCCTGGGACGCCAGCGCGTGCAGAGAGGCCAGCAGGTCAGGGATCCCTGCGCTCTCAGCGCGCTTGAGGGCCGGCAGATCTTCGTCTCGGAAGATCCGCTTGGCTGCGCCAACCAGCGAGGGCAACGGGGCGTACGTGCCATCGACCCATTGGCGCACATCCCGTGCGCCATCGAAACCGTCGAGATCTCGGAGCGTCTGTGGCAGGCGATCGGGGCCGACAACGCGGACTCCGTCCTCTTCGCCGAGCGCACCGGGGCGATCCGTATAGACAAGAACTGGGCTCACCGGCAGCCCGCGAGTCTCCGAGTGGTAGTCGGAGAGATCGTTCGCGTACGCCTTGACCTGATCGATGTGACCGGGCCGCATCCTGCCGCGCTTGAACTCCAGAACTATGAGGCGATCCGACGTCAGGACGACGACATCGGGGCGCCGACCGCCTTCCCCGGGTAGCTCGTACTCGAGAACGACGCCCCAGTCGCAGGTCTCGGGAACGGAACGGAAAGACGCCGAGAGCCAGTTCAGCTCGTCGTGCCAGGCGGCTACCTGTGAGTCGCCTGGCGACCCGGCGTAGTACGCGGCATATGACTCGCGCAGCGCTCGCTCGACCGACTCCGGGCGGACGTCCGCCATGTCGCACCCGGTCCCCATCCAGCCGTACGCCATGTCACCAGGCTACACGGCCGCGCGGAGCGGCGGCTGGCGCGACCTGGCGATGCGCTGGCTCGTCGACCTGCTCGGGTTCCCGAAGAGCTTCGTCGGGACGTTCACGTCGGGCGGCTCGACCGCCAACCTCGTCGGGCTCGGCGCCGCGCGGCAGGCCGCCGGGGAGCGGCTGGGCCTGCGCCCCTCGATCGACGGCATCGCCGGCCTCCCGGAGCCGCGCGTCTACGCGAGCACGAAGACCCACCACGTCGTCGGGCGGGCGCTCGGCGTGCTCGGGATGGGCCGGGCGAACCTCCGCTCGATCCCGGTCGACGGCGACGGGCGGATCGACCTCGACCTCCTCCAGCGGGCGCTCGACGAGGACGCCGCGGCCGGCCGGACCGCCGTGGCGATCGTCGGCTGCGCCGGCGACGTGAACACCGGGGTCGTCGACCCGCTGCCGGAGCTCGCCCGGATCGCCCGCGAGCGCGAGACGTGGCTCCAGGTGGACGGCGCGTACGGCGGCTTCGGGCTGCTCGACCCGCGGGTCCGCGACCTCTACGGAGACGTCGCCTCGTACGACTCGTTCGCGGTCGACCCGCACAAGTGGCTGGCCGCGCCGGTCGGCACGGGGGCGACGATCGTCCGCGACGAGGAGATCCTGGGCCGGGCCTTCACGATCGAGTCCGGCGCGTGCACCGGCTACACGGAATCGCCGTTCGGTAGGCTCGTTGACGAAGGCCTCGCGGTGGGCTTGGACCTGGCGAAGTCGCTCCTCGGGGGCGTCCTGGCGGCCATGGCGATCGCGACCGTGATGTGGCCGAACCGGGGCACCCCGCGGGGCGCTCTTCGGCTTGGCGCATCGCACCGGCGTCGCCACGTAGGCGGGGCTGCCGCCGGCGACCTGCGGAGTCGTGCGCCGCACGTCTGAGGGACTTCCGCTAGTCTCCACAGATCACAGGGTCCGCAACGTCGAAATCGATGAGCCGGACCCGCCCGGGAAATACCCGGCACGGCAGGCCCAACCTCGGCCGGCCGCGAAGTCCGGTCGCCGGCCCCCAGTGCGGGCCGTGACCCTACGAGGCGTCGATCCTGTACACCACCACCCGCCGCGGGCGGGCAGCCGTGGTGGCCGTCATGCTTGCGTTCGTCGTGAGCTCGAACCCGGCCACCGGCGTGCTCGCCGCGATCACCGATCCCGCAGTGCCCGCGGGCCCGGTCTTCCTCGGCATCGAGGCCGAGCCATCCCCGATCACCGAGCCGGCGTCCGAACCGACATCGGAGCCGACCCCCGAGCCGACGCCAACGGCAGAGCCGACTCCCGCGCCGACGGCGGAGCCCACGCCCGAGGTGTCGACGGCCGTCGTGACCCCGCCGGACCCGCCGCCCGGCCCCCGCGTCGTACCTGCCGCGAAGAAGCCGGCCAGGCTGTGGGCCCAGCTGCGCCGCGGCCTGACCGTCAAGGGCCGGGCGAGCTGGTACTCCGCGACCCTCGGCTATCCCGGGGTCGCGCACGTCGCCATGCCCGGGGCCCGCTATCTCCCGCGAGGCAAGGACGGCGTCCCCCGGGCCCGCATCTGTGCTTCGGGCCGGTGCGTGGTCGTGCGGGTCGTCGACCGCTGCGGCTGCTATGCACGGACGCCGCGGGCCCGCGTCGTCGACCTCTCCCTCGCGACCCTCCGCCGACTCCGGCTCGATCCCAGCCAGGGCCTCTACCGGGTGAAGGTGACGCTGATCAAGCCCCGGAGCTAGGGAGCCGACGCCGGCGCGCCGTCGGCTATGCCCGCGTGATCCCCTCCATCGCGATCCGTGTCCGCGCGAGCCGGCTCGCCGCCTCCGCGCGTGCCTCGGCAAGGTCGCCGTTCGGGTGGACGATCACCTCCAGGTAGATCTTGAGCTTCGGCTCCGTGCCCGACGGGCGCACGATCACGCGCGTGGCGTCGGCCAGGAGGTAGCGCAGGCCGTCGGTCGGAGGGATGCCCGGTCCGGCGCCCTCGAGCAGGTCGTCGATCGAGAGCACGACGACTCCGCCGATCTCCGATGCCGGGGTCTCCCGCAGGCGGCCCATGATCGCCCCGATCAGCGGCAGGTCGGTGACTCGCACCGAGAAGGCATCGGTCGCGTAGATGCCGTGGGAGCGGGCCAGGTCGTCGAGGTCGTCGAGCAGCGTGCGACCACGGGCGCGCAGGCTCGCCGCGAGGTCGGCCACCATGAGCGCCGCCGAGATGCCGTCCTTGTCCGCGACATTCGCCGGGTCGACGCAGTAGCCGAGCGCCTCCTCGTAGCCGTAGCGCAGGCGCGGCACGCGTCCGATCCACTTGAAGCCGGTGAGGGTCTCGACGCCCGGCAGGCCGGCCGCCTCGGCCATCGTGCCGAGCAGGCGCGACGAGACGATCGACCGCGCGAGCACGGCGTGATCGCCCGACGGGTCGACCCCGCGCTCGATCACGTGCCGGCCCAGGAGGACGCCCACCTCGTCGCCCCGGAGCATCCGCCAGCCGTCCGGGTCGGCCGCCGTCGCGGCCGCCGGATCACGCACCGCCACGGCGCAACGGTCCGCGTCGGGATCGGATGCGATGACGACGTCGGGCCGCAGGCGGCGGGCGAGGGCGAGGGCGAGGTCCATCGCTCCCGGCTCCTCGGGGTTCGGGAAGGGGACGGTCGGGAAGTCGGGGTCCGGCGCGGCCTGCTCCTCGACGACGACCGGCCGGGGGAAGCCGGCCCGCTCGAATGCCCGCACCAGGATCTCGCCTCCCACGCCGTGCATCGCGGTGTGGACGACCGACAGCTCGCGGGGCGTCGTGGCGTCGACGACGGAGACGACGGCGTCCAGGTAGGCGTTGACGACCTCCTCGCCGAGGACGGCCCAGCCTGCGTCCGCCCGGGCGACCGACGCGATCGAAGCGACGGCGTCGATGCGTGCGGCGATCTCCACGTCGGCGGGCGGCACGATCTGGCTCCCGTCGCCGAGGTAGACCTTGTAGCCGTTGTCGCGGGGCGGGTTGTGGCTGGCCGTGACCATGACCCCGGCATCGGCGCCCAGGTGCCGGATGGCGAAGGCGAGGAGGGGCGTGGGCAGGGGGCGGGGGAGCAGGAGGGCGCGCCCGCCAGCGGCGGTTACGACCGCGCAGGTGTCGCGGGCGAAGACGTCGGAGAGGTGGCGGGCATCGAAACCGACGACGACGACGGGCTCGGGTGCCGGCGCGGGGATCCCGCCCCTCGCCCCTGCCTGCAAGTAGGCGGTCAGGCCCGCGGCCGCCCGGATCACCACGGCCCGGTTCATCCGGTTCGGGCCGGCTCCAAGGACCCCGCGCAGGCCGGCGGTCCCGAACTCCAGCCTCCCCGCCAAGCGGTTGGCCAGGTCGTCGACGGCGCCTTCGTCGCCGCCCCGGGTGGCCTCGATCGCGGATCGGAGCTCCTCGCGGGTTGCCGGATCGGGGTCGTCGGCCAGCCAGGCCTCGGCGCGTGCCAGGAGGTCGTCGAGCGTCTCGGCCGTCGGCATGGGGCTCTCCACCGCGTCGGCGTCTTCTGTCGGACGCCGAGTCGTAGTATCGCGCCGCCCGGCGGCTGTCCGCCGGCGGGTGCCCTTGACACCGTTACCGCGCGCGGCACGATGATCGCCATGAGCGACGACACGTCGACGAGGCAACCGCTCGCCGCGGGCGGCCCCGGGAGCTGGGGTGCGTTCGAGGCGGCCGCGCCGGGGCTTGCCCGGTTCGTTCGCGAGCGGCTCGACGCGCGGCGCCACCTCGTCATGGCGACGCTTCGCGCCGACGGGTCGCCCCGGATCAGCGGGATCGAGGTCTCGATCGCAGACGGGGAGCTGTGGGTCGGCGGACTGTCCGGCTCCCTGAAGTTCGCGGATCTCCGGCGCGACCCACGGATGGCGATCCACAGTGCGTCCGCTGACCGGCCGGACTGGAAAGGCGACGCGCGGGTGTCGGGCCGCGCCGTCTTCGTGGAGGACGAGGTGACGAAGGCAGCCTTCCTCGCGGCCGCCGGAGGACCGCCCGGCCCGTTCGAGCTCGTTCAAATCCAGGTTGACGAGATTTCGACGGTCTGCGAGGCGCCGACCCGCGACCATCTCGTCCTCGAGGTGTGGCGGCCGGGCGAGCCGGTCCGGGAGATCGAGCGCCGGTGAGCGACGGGCCCGCCGCGCGCTACGCTCCTTCGGCGGCCAGCCGCTCGATCTCGGCGACGAGGCGGTCCACGCACGGGCGAACGCGTGCCGCGAGGTCGTCGAAGCGCCCGTCCTCGCCGGCCAGGTAGGCCACCCGCGCGCGCTCCAGAACCGGTCGATCCCCCCGGGGCAGGCGGGCGAGCGCCCAGTCGGCGGCGGCGTCCTTCGCCCGGATCTCCCCGGTCGAGAGCGTGGCCCAGATCCGGGCGAGGGTGAGGACGACGTTCCGGGTGTCGGTGTCCAGGTCGGCGAGCAGGCCGGGGACGCCCTCGACGATGGCCCGGCGCAGGTCGGTGGGCGGCACCGGGTCGAGGACGTCGGCGGGCGGCGGGCCGGCGAGGGGGTGGTTCCCGGCCAGGGCCATCGTGATGAGCGGGGCGAGGTCGGGGCTCGGCCCGGGCTCGGGGACGAAGCCGCGCTCGTAGTCGTCGCGCAGCCACTCGCCGTACTGCAGCTCGGCACGGGGCGGATAGCGCCACGGGCGCACATCGAACTGCACGACGACCGTCAGCTCGACCGGGCGGGCGGGCCCGCGGCGTGCGCGCCGGCCGGAGACGTCGAGGAGACGGTCGACGATCTCGCGGCGCTCCTCGAGCGTCGTGGGGCGGTCCACGACCACGAGCACGTCGAGATCGCTGGTCGCTCTCAGGCCCCCGAGGACGGCCGAGCCGTGCAGGTAGGCGCCGATGACGGCGGACCCGAGGACATCGTGGACGAGGTGCACGATGTCGTGGAGCTGGGACACGGAGCCCTCCGAGGCTTGAGATGGATGGCGGCCCGGCGTGCTACCCGGTTCGGTGCCAGCGCAGCGGCTTCGTCTCCTCCCGCGCGATGACGCCCTTCGCCTCCAGGTCCAGCTGCACGGCCTTCGCCCACCAGCCGGCCTTTGCTCCACCCGGGTATCGATCGCCCGGCAGGTGCGGCGAGACTGCGTCGACCATCGCGGCCTGGGTCAGGCCCGGCGCCGCGGCGGGCAGGACGCGGAGCAGCGCGGCGCGCATCGCGCGGTACATGGCCGCGTCCGCCGTGGTGGTGGATCCGGGGTGGTTGACGTTCTCGAGGACGACGCGATCGGGCTGCCGCCCGCCCTGGTGCTCGCTCATTCGGGTCCCTCCGACGGGCAACGATACTGGACGAACCTCCTCGAGGGGCGAGCTGGCGCCCGCGGCCGAGCGCCAGCTCCGGAAGCTGCCGCCCGGCGAGACGATGCGCCTTCGAGGCCCGATGCTCGCGCTCGCCCGCGATCCGCGACCGGCGGGGGCAGCCCCGCTGGCGGGAAGCCTGTTCTGGCGCCTGCGGGTCGGCGACCCGCGGATCGTCTACCGGATCAACGACTCTGGGCATTCGGTCGTCGTCCTTCGTGTAGCCCGGAGGAGGGAGAGCGCGTCCCGCCGCGTCCGGTGGCCGGGCCCTCTGGGCCGCGATCCTGCCGGACCTGCCAGACTGGCGGCCCACGGGAGTCCCTCCGTCGGATCCACCGGCACGGCGCTCCTGATGCTCTGGCCACCCCCGGCGGAGCGTCCGACCACCTCACGCCAAGCCCGGAGGCACCCATGGACAGCACTGTCTATCTCTCGCCCGAGGGCCTCGTCAGCGCCCGTTCAGAGCTCGAGAAGCTGACCCTCGTGGAACGCCCGGCCGTCGTCGCCAGGATCGTCGCCGCCCGCGAGCTCGGAGACCTCCGCGAGAACGCCGAGTACGAGTCGGCGCGCAAGGAGCAGTCGCTCCTCGAGGGGCAGATCAATCGCCTGACCGCGCTCCTGCGCGAGGCCGTCGAGATCGAGGGCTCCTCGACGAGCCACGTCAGCCTGGGCACGACGGTGACGGTCGACGGCGATGAGGGCGAGGAGATCTACACGATCGTCGGCAGCCACGAGGCAGCGCCGGCCGACGGCCGCATCAGCAGCGTCTCGCCCGTGGGACGCGCGCTCCTGGGCAGCCGAATCGGCGACGCGGTGACGGTCGCCGCACCGAGCGGCCCGTTCGAGCTGCGGATCGTCGCCCTCTCCTGAACTCCATGGGGCCGCGCGCGGGCCGAAGACGCCGGTGCGCAGACACGGCCGACTGACGCGGGAGACCAGGCACCGGCCGCAGGTCCCCCACGGCCCGGTGCGTCAGGGCCGGCGGATTCCGACCGAGGAGTAGCGGTTGCGGCTGGCCGCCTGGACGTGGGCGCTCACGCTGAGGCCGGAGCTCATCGACGCCCTGATCGGGATGGTCGTGAAGGCCCGACCGTTCCCGTCGGTGAGGCCTGTCGCCTTGAGCGTCTTCTTGCCGTCCTTCCACGTCCAGGTCACGAGGAGGCCCGCCATCGGGCGCCCCTTGCGATCGCGGGCGACCGACTTCACGACGGCCGTCTCGCCCGCCTGGGCCGTCGGGTCCTGGACGACCGTCTTGAAGCCCGCCCGCCCGTCGGCGAGGCGTCGCGTGGCCATGAACCACGGGCTGATCGTCTTCGTCGTCGCGGCCGTCGTCGCCGTCGCGCTGACCGTCACGTAGCGGCGCACCATGAGCGCGCCCCCGCCGATGCCGGCGTGGTACTTCGCGAAGCCCTTCGGGTCCGTCCAGCGCAGCACGGTCCGGGTGCCACCATCGGGGAGCGGCCACGAGATCCTGACCTCCAGGCCCTCGATGGGGCGGCCGAGCGCGTCGCGGGCCTTCACGAAGACGGCCTGGCTCGGCTCGCCGGCGGCGGCCCCGACCCATTTGACCGTGGCCGTCAGCTTCGAGACCTCGGGCGATTCGCCGGCGTCCCGCGAGATCGACCAGATGATGTTGGCAAGGTCCTGGGCAGCGTGCCGCGCGAGCTTGCCGGTGATGTCCCGGGCCCGGGTCGTGAGCGTTGTCGGGCTGGCCGTGATCTCCGCGTGCAGGGCGGAGAACTTGCTCCGTCCGTAGGCTGCCGCGGCGATCGCCGTGGTCCGGATGTTCACGATCTCGGCGACGGAGCGGCTGGTGCTGTGCCACGCCGGCATGTCGCCGGCACGGCGCATCAGCGGCGCGACAAGCTTCTCGTACCTGTTGTGGGCCGTGTCCTTGTGCGCTCCGGCCAGGGCGGCGTGGTACGGCTGGAGAATGTCGGTGAGGTAGTGTGAGAGGAGCCCGATCTCCCGGCTCGCCGCCGTGAAGCGCGTCGAGGCGGCGGAGCTGTCGCCGGCGGACCGGGCCTTCGCACCGGCGCGGTACAGGGAGAGGGCGGCGGAGTAGTGCGCGCTGATGCGCTGGACTCCGCCCCCACCGGCGCCTGGTACCCGGTACACGTGGTCGCCGACGTTACCGAGCGTGCGATCCGTGTCGGGGTCATCGGACGCGAGGCGCGCCGCCGCGGCGTCGAACCAGTCGGCCGCCCGGCCGTCGAGGACCCGGACGGCCTGGTCGATGAACCAGTCATGGGTCCCGTACCCGTCGCCGTTGTTGGCCCAGCCGAGGGCGGTGCCCGGGACGGTCGGAAGCAGCAGCGCGGCAACGAGGAAGGCGCCCGCCATGCGACCGACGAGCCGGGGACGAGGAACGAGCACGCGGGACCTCCGGGCAACCTGCAACCGCTGGGAACGCGGCGGTGTGTCGACGCAGGGTAGCGCGGGCCGGTCGTTGCGGACAATCCGTGCATCGGGTCAGCCCCGGCTGGTACCTTCGCGTGCGAGCGGTGCCGCGGGGCCACGCTCAGGCCGCACGCCACGTCCGTGCCCCGCGCATACCAGGGAGACGCCGCGATGCCGATCTCGTTCAGCCTTCGAGGGCTCGGCGGCCGGAAGGGCTCATCCCCTTCCCCGTTCGACGCGATCAACGGGCCCCGGCTGGCGGGCCGGCAGGGCAGCCACCCTCTGCACGACGTCCGGGCGGAGGAGCTCCTGCGGCCGTCGAGTGGCGCCGTGTCCGGAGAGATCACGATCGATGGCCGGGCGATGGTGGGGGAGGGGATCACGGGGACGATCCGCCTGCGGGCTGTGGAGCGGGTGTCCGGCCGAAAGGCGTCCCTCCGGCTCGTGGGGCTGCGGCTCGACGAGGTCCAGCGCTCCGAGGACGATGATGACGGACCGTCCGACTCCTGGGTCGAGACGAGAGGGAAGCTGTTCATCGAGGATGCCTTCCTCGAGCCGGCGATCCCGGCGACGATGGAGCCCGGGCAGGTGTTCGAAGCGCCGTTCGCGGTCCCGGCCCCCCGCCTCGGGCCGCCCACGGCGCATCTCGGCGAGTCGATCGTGGCGTGGGCCCTGGAGGTCCGCTGGGACGTTGCGATGGGCTCGGACCAGTTCGTCGCGATGTACCTGCCCCTCGCCCAGCACCCCGACCTGCTGCGTGCCGGCGTCGGGCGGCAGGGCGGGGCCAGCATGATGGCCGGGATCCCGGTCGAGGACGGGATGATCGGTATTCTCTCGCCGCTGCCGGTTCCGGCGGGCACAGAGCTCGTCGTCGCGGCCCGCTGGCCGTCGGCGCCGGGCGGGCCGAAGGCGCGGATCGAGCTCCACCGGAAGACGAATGCCCCCAACGGGACGCGCGGCATCATCGTCTCCGCGGAGGTGGATCCGGCGGCCTTGAAGGGCGGGGTCGAGGCCCGCCTTGCGGTGCCAGCCGGGCTGGCCCCGTCGTTCGACGGCGCCGGCCTCGAGATCACCTACATCCTTCGGGTCCTCGTCGACCGACGGTTCCGGACCGACGCCGCGATCGAGCGTCCCCTCGCGGTGGTCTGACGCGCCGGAAGTCAGCGAGAACGAACGATGAGGAGACCCCGGTGAAGGTGCTTGCCCTCGGGCGGGACGTCGTCCCGCAGGACGATCCGCGGTTCGAGAAGCTCCGGCCGGCGGAGGCGCGCCGGGCCTGGGAGCTGTACCAGGCCGACGTCCTGCGCGAGATCTACTTCCGCGCAGACCGGCCGAACGGGGTGCTCCTCTTGGAGGTGCCGGACCTCGCGACCGCCCGTGCCGCGGTGGACAGCCTGCCCCTCGTGACGGCCGGCCTCATCGACTTCGACCTGGTCCCGTTGCGGCCCTACCCGGGGTTCGCGCGGCTGTTCCAGGAGCCCTGACGGCCCGCCATCTCCGGACCCTTGCCGGGCGTGGCCGGCTGGAGCATCAGCCCCCGGGCCGGATCGTGCTCAGCAGGTTGCGGATGACGTTCAGACCCTCGTCGACGTCCGTGCGGGGAGCGTACGGGGCCGGCATGAGGAAGCACGGCCGTGCGGCGAGCGCCAGCCCGTCGACGTGGCCCCACGGCTCGCGGATCCGGCGGCCCGCGCACGCCTCGGCGGCCCGCTTGTAGACGAAGACGACGGCCGCAGGCCGCCACAGCGCGACCTTCTGCCAGAGCGGCCCAACGCCCGTGCGGAGGGTGTCGTCGTCGGCCTCGTCGCGGGCCGACGGGAGCTTGAGGAGATCCGTGATCCCGTGGCCTTCAACGACGAGGGCGTCGTCAGCCGTGGCGATGTCCGTGCCGGCCGCCAGGACGGTGGCCGTGACGAGCCGTTGCCAGAAGCTGCGGCCGAGGCGTCCCTGGTGGTAGTGGCCGGCCGCCACGCTGACCGGGGACGGGTTGAGCCCGACGAACAGAAGGCGTCCCGGCTCCGGCGGAAGATCCGCGAGGGTCTCGACGGGGATGCCGTCGAGGATCAGGGTGGCGCGGTGGTCGGGCATGCAGGCAAGGGTAGGGGAGGCACGGGCGGCCCGTGGCTCGACTCTCGAGTCGTCGCGGCCGCGGGCCACGTCAGCTGGAGCGCCATGCGCCGGTGACGCTCAGTCCGGGGGCCCCGGCTCCGGGTCCGCGTGCCACGCCGGGTCGTCGTAGCGGTCCGCGAGGAGTCGTGCTGTCGCGGCGATCTCGCCGGGCTCCCAGGGCGCAGGCTCGACGGCCGCGCCGAAGGCCGCCAGGATGGCGAGATCGACGGCGGCCGGCGTCGGCACCGGCCGCTCCGCCGCCGCCAGCTCGCGGGCGATGGAGGTGACCGCCGCCCGCCGGCTCTTCGTGCGCTCCCAGCGTGGATCGCCGGGTGCTCCCGGGCCGGCGCAGGCGCGCCCCAGCGCATCGAGGTCGGCGTCGACGAGCAGGGTCGCGTGGACCAGCAGCGCCCGGCCCCCGACCCAGGCGGCCACCCCGCTGAGCTTCACGGTGGTCCCGTCCGCGCGGTCGACCACGACGTCGCGCTCGGTGGCGCGGCCTCCCTGCACCCCCAACGCCCGGGATGCGGCCGCCAGCGGAGCGAGGACCACTCGGTAGAGGCCGGGGAGCCGGCGCAGCTCGGGCTCCCCGGAGAGCAGCGCGTCCTGCGGGCGCAGGATCACCGAGACGTTGAGGTTGCCCGGGTCGTGCCAGACGGTCCCGCCGCCCGTGAACCGGCGGAGCACCGGGGCGCCCAGGGCAGCGGCCGCTTCGCGGTCAACCTCCGCGGCACCCAGCTGGAATCGCCCGATCACGACCGCGGGATCGTTGCGCCAGAGACGGAGCACCGGTGTCGCAGCGGTCGGATCGGCGGCCACGTGGCGTGCGACTGCCTCCTCGAGGGCCAGGTTCCTCCGGGGATCGCGCCCGCCGTCGTCCGGCAGCAGCCGCCAGGTGGTCACCCGGGCAGGGTACTGCGGACTGCGCCTCACCGATCCGGTCGACGTCGTCCTCGACCTCCGGACGTTTCTCCGCCCAGGACGGACGCGCCACGAACGCAGCGCGGCGGGCGTCCCGGAGGGCGCCCGCCGCGGGCTGGCGGGGAACGCGAGGGTCAGAAGACCCGGTACGCGACCTCCGCCGGGGCGAGGAGGAGCTTCTTGAGCTCGTCGTCGACCTTGAGGACCGAGATGTGCGCGCCGGCCATCTCGAGCGACGTGCAGTACTCGCCGACGTAGCTGCGGAAGACCGTGATGCCCTTGTCGGCCAGCTTCTTGTGGGCGATGCCGTAGAGCAGGTAGAGCTCGGTGATCGGGGTTCCGCCCAGGCCGTTGACCATGACGGCGACCTCGTCGCCGCTCTTGAACGGCAGGTCGGGCACGATCGCGTCGAGGAGCAGGTCGACGATCTCGGTGGCGCTCGGCGTCGGAACCCGCTGGCGGCCCGGCTCGCCGTGGATGCCGATGCCGACTTCCATCTCGCCGTCGGCGATCTCGAAGAGCGGCGTGCCGCGGACGGGCGGGGTGCAGGACGAGAGGGCGACGCCCATCGTCCGGACGTTGGCGATGACCTTCTCGCCGACCGCGACGCACTCCTCAAGGGAGCCGCCCTTGTCGGCCTTGGCCGCCACCGCCTTGATGACGAAGAAGTTGCCGGCGACGCCGCGCCGGCCGATCGTCCAGGTGGAGTCCTTGACGGCCACGTCGTCGTTGACGAGGAGGTAGCCGATCTTCTGGCCCTCGGCCTCGCAGAGCTCCTTCGCCATCTCCCACGCCGTGCGGTCGCCGGTGTAGTTGTTGACGATGAAGAGCACGCCGGCCGGCGTGTCCATGAGCTTGGACGTCTCGGTGACGAATTCGACGGGCGGGCCCGCGAAGACGTCGCCGGGACAGGCGGCGTCGAGCATGCCGGGCCCGACGATCATCGTGTGGGCCGGCTCATGGCCGGAGCCGGATCCCTGGATGATCGACACCCGGTCCTTCTTGGGCATGTCGGCGCGGTAGATGAGGTTGTACTTCGGCTCGAACTTGAGCGAGCCGTCCGATGCGAGGGCGACGCCCTCCAGGAACTCGGTGACGAACGTCTTCGGGTCGTTCAGGAACTTCCTCACGCCGTCTCTCCCTTGCCGTGCTTCTCGCGCCACGCGGCGCTGATGGCCTGGAGAATCACGCCGATCGCGGTTGCGCCGGCGTCGACGGAGCCGATGCTCCGCTCACCCGTGTACGCGGCGCGGCCGCGCATCGCGAGCATGGTCTTGGTCTCCTCGGCGGCCTTGACCGCCACGTCGGCGGCGCGCTGGAGCGCGGCGACGCCGTGATCGCCCTGCAGCGCCGGGTCGCCGATCGCCTCCTCGAGGCTGTCCGTGGCCGGGACGAGGGCATCGAGGAGCGTCTTCTCGCCGAGGGATGCCCCGCCGCGGGCCATGATCCCGGTGATGGCGGCCCGCAGCATCGCGACGACGTCCTCGGGTGCCAGCTCCGTCTTGTCGCCGGCGGCGGCGCCGGCGCGCAGGAAAGCCGTGCCCCAGATCGGGCCGGAGACACCGCCGACCTTCCCGGAGATCACGATGCCGATCTTCTTGAGCGTGCCGCCGACGCTCGAGCGGTCGAACGAGGCGTAGTCGGCGACGACGACCTCGAACCCATTTCGGAGCGAGTACCCGAAGTCGCCATCACCGACGATCGAGTCGAGCTGGGCGAAGTAGACCGCGTTGTCGACGATCGTCTGCGCCATCGTCGTGAGGACGAGGTCGACATCGTCGAACGACGCCTGTGCCATCCGGACCTCCTTGCGCACGCTGGCCAGGGGCTGGGTACGGAGCTACGGGGCGAGGCAGGCCTCGACGTCGCCGAGCGTCACGACTGCGCCCGGCCGAGCGGCCGAGCGGTTGGCAATGACGATCGTCTGCTCTCCGTCCGGGTCCCCGAGGGACGAAACGACGAGGATCGCCTCGCTGAAATCCTCCTTCTCCGTGTAGCCGCTGACCGTCACGAGACACCGCAGGCCGGCGGCGTGCGCCGCCTCGAGGCCATTGCGCGAGTCCTCGACCACGAGCACCTCGGCCGGCTGGACGCCGAGCTTCTCGAGGGCGAGGAGGTAGATGTCGGGGGCTGGCTTCTTCTTCGGCACGCAGTCGCCGGCCAGGAAGACGTCGAACCGGTCGGCGCGCTCCTTCCCAACCGCGTACTCGAGGATCGCGTGAACCGACGCCTCGGCCGAGGTCGAGGCGACGCCCAGCTTCCAGCCGGCGTCCTGGGCTGCCGTGATCAGGCGCCGGATCCCGGGGCGGGGAGGAAGCTTCCCGGCCGCGACCATCTCGGTGTAGATCGCGGTCTTCCGCTTGTGCCAGGTGGCCAGGAGCGCCGCCTGCTCCTCGGGGTCGGTGGGCAGCCCGTTTGCCGCCACGAACTCGGGCGTGAAGAGGCTGGCCATGCGCTCCTTCCCGCCACCGATCTTCAGGCGCCGGCCGTACTCTTCGACGTCCCACTCGACCGGCAGGCCGAACTCGCGAAACGCCTGGTTGAACGCCGGCCGGTGGCCGTCCCGCTCGGTGTCGGCGAGGACGCCGTCGCAGTCGAAGACGAGCGCGCTCACGTCCAGGCCTTCCCCTCGCTGCCGAAGAGCCGGATGTGGTGCTTCGCCATCTCCACGACGGCGGTGCGCTGGGCCGCGAAGAGCTTCGGCGGGTCGTAGGCGCCAGGGTGCTCCGTCATGAAGTCGTAGCCCGACGACATGAACGCGATCTTGAGGGCGGTGCTGATGTTGACCTTGGCGCAGCCGCGTCCGATCAGATCGCTGAACTGCTCCGGGCTCATGCCCGTGCCGCCGTGGAGGGCGACCGGCTTGCCCGTCGCCTCGACGATGTCGGTGACTCGCTGGGCATCCAGCTTGGGGGCCGTCTTGTAGGTTCCGTGGGCATTCCCGATGGCGGGGGCGAAGACGTCCACGCCCGTCGCCCGGACGAAGTCGACGACGGTCTCGAGGCTTTGGACGTGCTCGGCCTCGTCGCCCGTCATCTCCTCGGTCCGCTTGAAGCCCTCGATCTCACCTTCGACATCGGCTCCGTAGCCGCGGGCCTCCGCGACGACCTCGATGCACTGGCGTTTGTTCTCCTCGACCGTCAGCGTGCTGGCGTCGAAGAGGACGGAGCTCCAGCCCTTCGCGAGGCAGGCGCTGATGACCTCGCGCTCGGGGCAATGATCGAGGTGGAGGGCGACGGGGACCGTGATGTCCCTGGTGTACGCCTGCCACATCGCGTACATCGCGTCCAGGCCGGTCATCGTCACGTGCTTGACCGACGTCTGGACGATGACCGGCGCCCGGAGCTCCTCGGCGGCGGCGAGGACGGCCTCCATGCTGAGGTCGTTGATGACGTTGATCGCCGCCACGCCGTACCGCTCGGCGAAGGCCCGGGACAGGATCTCCCGGGTTGGGACCACTGGCACGTGCGCACCTCCTTGGACTGTGACGCGAGACCTCATCGAGATTTCGTCGGGGCGGTCACCTCCTCCCGGCGCTCATGCCGTCGTCGCGGCGACGGCGGACCCGGCGCCGCGTGGGCGGGCGAGCTCCAGGACGGCGTTGGCGTTGCGCTCGTCGACGATGAGGACGTCGACGACGCCGGCTCGCAGCACCCCGTGGATCGCGAGCGGCTTCTCCGCCTCGCTGACGACGGCCACGACGCAGGCGATCCGGTTGAGGTCGTCGAGAGAGAGGGCGATGAGCCGCTCGCTGTGGGGCGAGGCGATCACGTGGCCGGCCGCGTCGACATAGTTGCCCAGGATGTCGCCGACGGCACCCTGGCTACGGAGGCGGGCGACCTCGTCGATCGACAGGCATCCGCTGCGCACCATGGTGCAGTTGTCGTCGACGCTCCCGATGCCGACCAGCGCCATGCTCGCCGCCGCGGCCGCGTCGAGGGCGTGGGCAACTGCGTCCTGCTCGCGCAGACGGTCGCGCACGTCTGCGCTCTCCACGTAGGCGGGTGCATAGAGGCTGCGAGAGCGTCCCCGGGCGGCTGCGGCGAGCGCCTGGCTGATCTCGTTGGGGTTGGTGGGCGTCGCGACGTGGGGTGAGCCGCCCATCGCACTGATGAACTCGCAGTCGACGCGCCGCCGGGGCCGGAAGAAGCGCGGCACCTCGCCCGTGTCCCGGCCGTGGCCAACGGCCACGACGGCGCCGCCATGCAGCCGGTGCTCGAGGAACTGGGCGGCCACGCGGGCAACCGCCTCGCGCTGCGACTGGGCGTCGGCACGGTGCGGCGCCACGATCGCTCCGGCGAGATGGAACTCCGCGCGCAGGCGGTCCTCGAGGTCGAGGTGGAGCCACGGGGGAGAGGCGATGCGGATATCCACCACGCCGGAGGTGCGAGCGCGCTCCAGCAGGCGTTGAACCTTGGGCCGCGAGAGACCGTACTCCCGCGCGATCTCCTCCTGCGTGCGGCCGTCAACGTAGGAGCGGTGCGCGATCCGCGCGAGGAGCTCGAAGTCGTCGGAGCTGAGGTCGTCGAGGCCCATCGAGGCCGCCTCCGCCGGGATCCTTGCGTTCGGAGTGCCGACCGGCGTTTGTCCGCGCCGGACTGAGCACCGGCGTTGTCCGCGCCGGGCTGAGAACCGGCGTTGTCCGCGCCGGACTGAGCAATTGCTCACGCGTGTGCGAGTGATCAAGTCTAGCAGGGGCGACGCGCTTTCAACAAGGTGCCGCCGACGGCAGTTAGCGTGACCGGGGAGCCCGCCCCACACCGCCCGACCCCGGGCGAGGTCAGGGCGCCCGTTGCATCTGGCTCAGGTGACCTTTAGACTGCCCGAGAGAGGCCGTTGCGCACTCCCGGATGCGCCGCCCGAAACGTGAGATCCCTTCGTGCATGTGTCCCACCCCCTGACCCTCGAACAGCTGGCGACCGGCGTGCGAGCCAGCGTCGTCGCCATCCCCGCGGAGGACGTCGACCGCCTCGCCGCCGAGGGCCTCCACGTCGGCGACACGATCGAGGTCGAAGGGCGGCTCCCGCTCGGTGGGCCGGTCATCGTCCGCCTCGGGCGGGCGCGGGTGGCCCTCTCCCGGACAGTCGCAGCCGGGATCGCCGTCGCCCCCATGAGGCCGGCATGACGGGCTGCGAGCGCCCCTCCGCGGATCGTCTGGCGCCCGCGACCATGGCGGGCGCCTCCGTACACCGCGACGATGCGGCCCGCGTGATGGACGGGCCGCCGGTCGTGGCGCTCGTCGGTCGGCCGAACGTCGGCAAGTCCACGTTCCTCGCCCGCGCCAGCCGCCGGTTCGCGGAGGCGACGAACGCGCCCGGGACCACGGTGGGCCCCGAGGGTCGCTCGATCGACACCCGGGCCGGGCCGGCCATCCTCGTGGACCTGCCCGGCACGAGCTCGCTCACCGACCGGCCGGTGGCCGGGACGCCGTTCTGGAACGCCCTCCTCGCCGCGGGGCCCGATGCCCTGCTCGTCGTCATCGACGCCGGCGACGTGGCCCGCCACCTGCCCCTGGTGCTCGCCTGTCGTGACCTCGGGCTTCCCGTCGTGGTCGCCCTCAACCTCTCCGACGAGGCCGCCGGGCACGGGATCGACGTCGATGCCGGCCGGCTGGGCCAGCTCCTTGCGGTGCCGGTCCGTCGCACCGTGGCTCGGACCGGCGAGGGCGTTGCCGGAGCCGTGGCCCTTGCGGTCGCCCGCGCGCGGCGACGCCGCGGGGTCAGGGCCGGGTCCATGTCCCCGCGGGCGCTCGTGCCCGCCGGCACCTACCCTCCGGCCGTGGAAGGCGCCCTCGCCCGCGCCGCGGGCGACCTGCCGACGAGCCACGCCCTGGGTGCCGCGGCGCTCGACCCGACCGGCCTGGGAGCTCTCGTCGGTGTCGGCGCGCTCTCGGCCCGCGGCGCCGCCACGATTCTCCTGCCGCGCCTCGTCGAGCCGGCGCGCCGAGACCTCGCCGCCCGCTGGGCTGCCGAGGTGGAGGACGTCCGGCCGGGCGACCGGCCCCTCGCGGACCGCCTTGCGGTGTGGAGCATCCGCCCATGGCCGGGTCTCCCGATCCTGGGGGGCGTGCTGGCGGGCACGTTCGCCCTCGTCTCCGTCGTCGGCGCCGGGCTGGCGGCGGTGCTGTCGGAAGCGTGGGTGTCGCTGGCGTCTCCGATCATCGACGCGGCCGTCCGAGCAGCCGTCCCGGTCCCGCAGCTTGCGGCGGCCCTGCTCTGGGGCCTCGATTCGGGGATCCTCGGCCTCCTCGCCATCGGGATTCCCTACGTGCTGCTGTTCTACGTGCTGGTCGCGGCGCTGGAGGATTCCGGCTACCTCACGAGCCTCGCGGTGCTGACGGACCGGCTCCTGGGGGGGCTTGGGTTGTCCGGGCGGACGGCGATCCCGCTCCTCGCTGCGACCGGCTGCAACGTCCCGGCCATCTACGGCACGCGCGTCCTCGCAACCCGCCGGGAACGGGTGCTGGCGGCGTTCCTCGTGACGCTCGTGCCGTGCTCGGCCCGGTCGGCGGTGGTGGTTGCCGCGCTCGTCCCGTTCGCGGGTCCCGCGGTTGCCGGGTCCGCCTTCGCCCTCATCGTCGCCATCACCCTGGGGGCCGGGATTGCGGCCAACGCGATCATCCCGGGGCGCCAGTCCCCGCTCGTCCTGGAGATCTCGCCGCTCCGCCGGCCGCTCGCAGGCCAGGTCGCAGCCAAGGCGAGCGCGCGATTTCGCGGCTTCGTCCGCGCCGCCGCCCCGGTCATGATCGCCGGATCGATCGTGCTCGGCCTCGTCTACGAGACCGGCCTCATCTGGCCTGCCGCCGCGATCCTCGATCCGATCGTGGTCGGCTGGCTCGGGCTGCCGTCGGTGGCGGGCCTCGCCCTCGTGTTCTCCTTCCTGCGCAAGGAGCTCGCCCTCCAGCTCCTCCTCGTGCTCGCCGCCGCCACGCTCGGTGCCGGCGTCGCCGGCCTGGGGGACCTCATGACACCCGGGCAGCTCTTCGTCTACGCCATCGTCACCTCGGTGTCGGTGCCCTGCATCGCGACGCTGGCGGCGCTTGGCAGCGAGCTGGGCTGGCGGACGGCGGGGCTCATGACCGCGGCCACGCTGGTGCTCTCGATCGGGGTCGGTGGCGTCCTGGCTCGGCTGCTCGGGACGGTCTAGGACGCGGGCCGGTCGTCGGGCGGCGGGCCGGCAGGGGGGCCGGCCGGCGGGGGAGCTGCCGGCGGCACGGCTGGCGGGGGAGCGGCCGGCGGGGGAGCGGCCGGCGGGGGAGCTGCCGGCGGCACGGCCTGCGGGGGCGGCACGGCCTGCGGGGGCTCTGCGGCGCGCCGCAGCTCGGCCACGTCGAAGGCGGCCGTGGCGGTGGACCATGTCGTCGACACCTGGATCCGCGTGGCGAGGATCAGCCGTGTCAGGCCGGATCCGGTCATCAGGATCGCGAACGTGGCGAACGTCACCGGCAACGCGGCGAGGACGCTGGCCGAGGCAAGCTGCCCCACCGTGACCCCCGCGGCCGAGCCCGCGACGAATTGGCTCTGGGCGCCGATCAGGTCGACTCCACCGGTGAGCCGGAGCAGGCGTTCGTTGGCCGCCATGGTTGCGGCTGACGCTCCCGCGGAGATGATGGCGGCGACGAGCAGCAGCAGGAGCCAGGCCGCCGGGTTGTCCGGGAATGCCAGGAGTGCCAGCAGGATGCCGCCGCCGCGCAGGATGAACGAGAGGCGAAGCGTGCGCGAGGCGGAGCCGCGGCCGAGCAGGCCGCCCACCACCGTCGCCGTGACCAGCGCCGAGCCCGCCGAGACGGCGGAGAGCAGGATCGCGTAGCCTGCCGTCTCGCCCAGGACGCTGATCGCGTAGATCGAGAGGTACGGCCCGAAGCCCGCCCCGGCGGCGGCCAGCGCAACGACGCGGATGAAGCTGCGTGTCTCGGGCGATAGGGGTGGCCGGTCCCGGCTCGCGGCGACCCGAACACGTCCCGGCCAGTGCAGCCGCGTGACCGCCGCCAGCTCGCCGAGCCCGGCGAGCGCCGACGCGAGGAACACCGCTGCGTAGACCGCCAGCCCGATCGATTGCAGGCCAACCTGCACGCCGAGGGCGACCGGGAGGAGGAGCACGGCACCGAGCCCCTGTGTGATCCCCATGACCCTGGGCGCGACGAAGCGCCGCTCTGGGTCACTGAGGATCGCCCCATACCACGCGAGGAGGTTCGCGCCGCCGATCGCGCTCGCGGCGCCCCCGAGGCACATCACCGCGGCGACGCCGGCGATCGCCAGTGGAGCGGGGACGAGGCCCGTGACATGAAGGAGGACGATCGCGGCGAGGAGGAACCCCCGTGTCTCGCCCATGATCAGGATCGCGAGCGTGACGCCCCGCAGGTTA
This sequence comes from uncultured Chloroflexia bacterium, assembly GCA_963698595.1. Classification (GTDB taxonomy): domain Bacteria; phylum Chloroflexota; class Limnocylindria; order Limnocylindrales; family CSP1-4; genus CTSoil-043. Next base: position 154,906 of record CAVORL010000004.1, on the reverse strand, counting down.
CCCTCGGTGCGGCGGAGCAGCGTCGGTACCAGCAGCTGCGCAGCCGAGAACGTGAAGGGCAGGACGCCGATGAAGGTCGCGAGGGCCGCAGGCGCTCCGAGCGCCAGCAGGAGCGGAATCGTCAGGCCGTCGCCGGCAAGCGCGAAGACCGCAGCGGAGCCGATCCCGATCCCATGGTATGGACGGTAGCGCCCTTCGCCGAATGCGCGCCACTCGTCGACCGCGCGACGCGCGCCGACCGGAAGGCGGGGACGGGAGGGGAGCCCGGGCATCCCGCGATGGTACGCGCCCGCCCGGCCATCGCGGCGGGCGCGTCAATCGATCGTGATCGTGACCCCGGAGCCGTCCTCGTCGGTCACCTCGACGATCGGCCCGCGCATGCCGGTCCGGAGCGCCTCGCGGACCCGCTCTGCGTAGGCCGACGGGATGCCGGGAACCGCCCCGGCCAGCTCCGCAAGCATGCCGGGCAGCTGGAGGTCGACGGCGATGCGACCGTTCTCCCGCACCTGCAGGCGGAGGCGGCGGGGCGGTCCCGCCGACGTCGAGGATTCGGCACCGCTGCCGGCACGCGCACGAGGTGCGGCCTCCCGCGCTGCAGCTCCCGCCGACCGCGCCCGCTCGGCCGCCGTTCGAGCGCCGGCAAGGGCGTCGATGATCGGCGCCGCTTCCTCCGGGCTGAGGCGGCCCTCGGCGACGAGACGGAGGACATCCTCCAGCGGGTCAGCCATCGTCGTCGTCCCCCGCCGGCCGGTCCGCCCCGGCTCGAGTGGACGCGCCGGCCAGGCGGCGCTCAGCCTCGGCGACGTCGATCTCGCCGCGGGCGAGCGCTTCGAGGGCAGCCAGCACCGCGGGATCCTCCGGGGCCGCACGCTCGGCCGTGGCGGCCTGGGTCTTCTCCTCGGACGGCGACTCGGCCGGTGCCGCGGAGGCGGGCGCCCCCGGCCGGCCGGGATCCGCGGGCCGCCCCGGTTCCGGCGGGAGAGGGAAGCCGGGAGGCGGCGGGGTCGCTGGTCGCGCGGGCGGCATCGCGGCGGCGCCCCGGTTCGCGGCGCCGGGAGCTGCCCTCGCGGCGCGGACCTCGACGTCGCCGGACATGGAGCCGACCACGAGACGGGCCGCACCATCGCCGATGACCAGCGGGCGTTTCCGGGCGTCGCCATCCCGCCGCGCCGGGTGGTCGACCTCGAGCCGCCCGGAAACCGTCTTCGCCTCGAGGGTCAGGCCGCCAACGAAGGCGACCTCGATGTCGCCCGACACCGTGGAGATCGCGTGGAGCGGACCGGGAGCGAACGCGCCAACCAGCTCAACGTCGCCGCTGACGGTCTCGATCGCCACCCGCTCGAAGCGTGGTGCGCGCGCCTCGACATCGCCGGCGACGCTGCGGACCGTGAGCTCGACCGGATCCACGGCGATCACGTCGACGTCGCCCGACGCCGCCTCGATCGCGATGAGGCCGGCGGCCCGCTTCACAGAGACGTCGCCACTGGCGGTCTTCACGGCCACGCCGCCGCGAACGTCGCGCACCGCGATGTCGCCCGCGTGCGCGTGGACCTCGACCCGCGCGTCGTGCGGGACCTCGACCTCGAGCGTGCCAGGGAACCGCCCGCGGAGCGGGAACCCGAACCCGCGGCTCCCCAGCTGGATCCCCAGGAAGGCCCCCTTCTGGAACCCCTCGGCACGGACCACGCGCACGATGAAGCGGCCTCGCTCGGCGCTGGTCTCCAGGCCGACGCCCGCAGCCGGGCTCACGACGCGTGCCTCGGTCCCCTCCACGCCCCGAACCCGGACGTCGTCGGCCTCGACGCTGATGACGACGACGCCGGCCGGGCCGATGTCATGCATGCGCGGACCGGTGTCGGCCAGGGTGGGTGTCGGCTGGGGCTCGCCGGTCATCGCTCAGTCCCCCAGGGCGCGCAGCTCGGTCGCGGCCGTCGCTGCGTCGATCTCACGCCCGGCGAGCCGTTCCAGGATCGCCCGGCGGGCTGCGGCGACGTCGGCAGCTCCGGAGGTGGCATCCGTCGGCGCCTCGTCGTCGAGGCTCGCCTCCCCGACGGGCTCCGCGCCATCGCCGAGGCCGAGCGCCCGGAGCAGGGCGTCGACCCGTGCGCGGACGGTGGGGTAGCTGATGCCGAGCTCGCGCTCCATCTCCTTCAGGTTGCCGCGTGAGCGGAGGAAGCTCTCGAGCAACGCGAACTGGTCTCGGGAGAGGCGCGCGAAGCGCCCGACGTTGAAGTCGCCCTCGAGGGTCGTTCCGCAGCTGCGGCAGTGCAGCCGGGTGACCGCGAGCTCGCCGCTGCAGATGGGGCAGGTCGCGATCGCGTCGTGCGGCATCACGCACGCTCCCGGCGTGTCGGGCGCTCCGGCCGGTAGTCCCCGCCGACCCGGCGCCGGTCGCCCGCGGTGCGGGCGTCGCCGTTGAGCTCGCGCCGGATCTGCTGGCTCCCAAGGCGGGGGAAGAGGATGCGGTAGTCGTACATGCGGGTGCCCCCTGGACGGCGGTTCGAGTGCGAACTCACAGTATGATGGCGCGGCCACGCCTGTATGTCAAGTCGTATTGCCAGTTATCAAGCTGGGATTGCCATATAGTGCGATATCGGTTTGACACCCACTCCGGCCGGACCCCACGCGACCGCGCGGCCGTGATGGACACCGGATCGTCGAGTGGTTCCGCGAGCGGTAGGATCTGGCCATGCCCGCCAACCGGCTCGCCGGCGAGACGAGCCCGTACCTCCTCCAGCACGCCCACAACCCCGTGGACTGGTACCCGTGGGGACCCGAGGCGCTGGCCCGGGCGAAGGTCCTCGACCGTCCGATCTTTCTCTCCATCGGCTATGCCGCGTGCCACTGGTGCCACGTCATGGAGCGCGAGTCGTTCGAGGACCACGCGACCGCGGACTTCCTCAACGAGCACTTCGTGGCAATCAAGGTCGACCGTGAGGAACGCCCCGACCTCGACGCCGTCTACATGGACGCCGTCCAGGCGATGACCGGCTCCGGTGGCTGGCCGATGAGCGTGTTCCTGGCCCCGGACGGACGCCCCTTCTACGGCGGGACGTACTTCCCGAACGCGCGCCGCCACGGCATGCCAGCCTTCCTCGACGTGCTCGCGGGTGTCACCAGTGCGTGGCACGAACGTCGCGCCGAGGTCGAGCAGTCCGCCACGGCGCTGGCGGATCACGTGGTGCGTCAGCTCCGCCCGGCGGACGGCGCGGCGCCCGCCGACGCCGCGCTCCTCGAGACTGCGACGGCGAACCTCGAGGAATTGTTCGATGCGGCAAACGGCGGCTGGGGAACCGCGCCGAAGTTCCCGCAGCCGATGACGATCGACTTCCTGCTCAGGCGGGCGTCGGCCGGCGACGGCAGGGCTCTCGCGATCGCCCGCCGCGCTCTCGACTGCATGGCGGCGGGCGGGATCTTCGACCAGCTCGGGGGCGGCTTCGCGCGCTACTCGACCGACGCGGCCTGGCTGGCCCCCCACTTCGAGAAGATGCTGTACGACAACGCGCAGCTCGCGCGCACGTATGCGCACGCCTGGGCGCTCTGCGGCGAGCCGTCCTACCTGCGCGTGGCAACGGCGACGCTCGACTTCCTGGCGCGCGACATGACCCTGCCCGACGGCGTCTTCGCGGCCAGCCTCGACGCGGACACCGAGGGAGTGGAAGGAGCGACGTACACCTGGACCGCGGACCAGGTTCGCGGTGTGCTCGACGAGGCCGGTCTCGGCGGGTCCTGGTCCCTCGTCGCCGAGGCCTACGACGTGACCGAGGCCGGCAACTGGGAGGGCCGCACCATCCTGCGGCGCGTCGCGAGTGACGAGGGGCTCGCGGAGCGCCATGCCATGCCGCCCGAGGCAGTGGCGGCAGCCCTGGAGCGTGCCCGGGAGGCACTGCTCGCGGCCCGTGCCCGGCGCCTCCAGCCGGCGCGCGACGACAAGGCGCTTGCCGGCTGGAACGGCTTGACGATCGCGGCGCTTGCCGATGCCGCCGTGCTCCTGGCGCGCGATCCGGGAGTTCCGCGCGAGGCTGCCGCGGCACGCTACCTGGCGCTCGCCGAGCGGGCCGCGGATCGCCTTCTCGCGGTCCTGCGGGGGCCGGATGGCCGGTTCCTGCGGTCGTGGAAGGACGGCCGGGCCCGCCACGCGGGCACGCTCGAGGACCAGGCCTCGATGGCCGAGGCGCTGCTCACCCTGTACGAGGCCACCGCGGACGAGCGCTGGTTCGTGGCGGCGCGTGCGACGGCCGACGCGTTCCTCGTTCACTACCGCGACCCTGCCGGCGGCTTTCACGACACCGCCGACGACGCGGAGGTCCTCGTCGCGCGCCCGCGCTCGCTGCAGGACAACGCGGTTCCGTCCGGCGGGGCCCTGGCGTCGACGGTGCTCCTCCGCCTCGCCGCCCTGACCGGCGAGGGCAGCTATGCGGAAGCCGCCGAGGCGGCGGTCAGGCTTGTCGTCAGCGCGGCCGCAACGTACCCGACGGCCTTCGCGCAGTGGCTCTCCGCGATCGACTGGCTGGTCGGTCCCGTCGACGAGATCGCGATCATCGGCGACGTCGCCGATCCGCGGACCTCGCGGCTTGCCGCCGTCGCGCGCGGGGCGGCGGCAAGCCACCTCCGCTGGCGGCCTCGCCAGACCGTGGCCATCGCCCCGGATCCGCGAGCCACGACCGTGCCGCTGCTGCAGGGCCGCTTCTCGCTCCACGGGGCCCCCACGGCCTTCGTGTGCCGGCGGTTCGCCTGCCGGCAGCCCGTGACGGAGCCGGAGGCACTCGCGGCGATCCTCGCGGGATAGCCGGTCGCGACACGCGGCCCAGGGCTCGACGTCACACGGCGGGGGCGAGGGCCTCCTCGAACTGGCTGCTGTAGAGCTCGTGGTAGAAGCCCTGGCGCGCCAGCAGCTCGGCGTGGGTGCCCTGCTCGACGATGGCGCCGTCGTTCATCACGAGGATGAGCTCCGCGTCGCGGATCGTGGAGAGCCGGTGCGCGATGACGAAGCTCGTGCGCCCCTCCATGAGGCGGGCCATCGCCTTCTGGATCAGCACCTCGGTTCGCGTGTCCACGGAGCTCGTCGCCTCGTCGAGAATGAGGATCTCGGGGTCGGCCAGGAACGCCCGCGCGATCGTGAGGAGCTGCTTCTCCCCGGCCGAGACGGCGGTCGCGTCGTCGTCGAGCAGCGTGTCGTAGCCGCCCGGCAGGGTTCGCACGAAGTGGTCGACGTGGGCCGCCTCCGCCGCGGCGAGGATCTCCTCCTCGGTGGCGTGCTCGCGGCCGTAGGCGATGTTGTCGCGGATCGTGCCGCCGAAGAGCCACGCGTCCTGGAGGACCATCCCGAAGATGCCCCGGAGGCGGTCGCGCGTCAGCTCGCGGATGTCGACGCCGTCGATGGTGATCCTGCCTGCGTCGATCTCGTAGAAGCGCATCAGCAGGTTGACCAGCGTCGTCTTCCCGGCGCCGGTCGGGCCCACGATGGCGATGGTGTGGCCCGGCTCCGCCACCAGGTCGAGGTCCTCGAGGAGCGGCGTGTCGGGCAGGTAGCGGAAGCTGACCTTGTCGAAGACCACCCGCCCGCCGATCCGCTCGAGCTTGCGCGGCGCCGTCGTCTCGGGAACCTGCTCGGCTTCGTCGAGGAGCTCGAAGACGCGCTCGGCGGAGGCGACCGCCGACTGCAGGACGTTCATGATGCTGGCGACCTGGATGATCGGCATCGTGAACTGGCGCGAGTACTGGATGAAGGCCTGGACGTCGCCCAGGCTCATGCTGCCCGTCGCAACCTGGACCCCGCCGATCACGGCGATGGCGACGTAGTTGAGGTTCGAGAGGATCGTCATCGCCGGCTGGATCGTCCCCGAGATGAACTGCGCCCGATACGAGGCCTGGAAGAGCGCCTCGTTCTCCACCTCGAACTTCTCGATCGCCTCCCGCTGCCGGCCGAACGCCTTGACGATGGCGTGGCCGGTGTGCATCTCCTCCACGTGACCGTTGAGAGTGCCCGTCCGCTCCCACTGCGCCGCGAACTGCACCTGCGAGCGCTTGGCGATGACCACCGTCACGACGATTGCGAGGGGGACGACCAGGATGGAGATGAACGCGAGGAGCGGGCTGATCCAGAGCATCATCCCCAGCACGCCGACGACCGTGAACAGCGACGTGATCAGCTGGGTGAGGCTCTGCTGGAGCGTCTGGGCGATGTTGTCGATGTCGTTGGTGACCCGGCTCAGGATGTCGCCCCGCGACTCGCGGTCGAAGTAGGCGAGCGGCAGCCGGCCGAGCTTCTCGTCGACGCGCCGCCGGAGCCGGTAGACGGTGCGCTGGGTGACGCCGGCCATGAGGTAGGCCTGCCCCCAGCTGAAGATGGAGCTGGCGACGTAGACCCCCGTGACGAGCAGGAGGATCCCGCCCAGCGCCCCGAAGTCGACGCCCTGGCCCGGCACCACGTTCATGCTGGCCAGCATGTCGGCCAGGTTGTCCTGGCCGCTCGCCCGCAGGCCCGCGATGGCCTGGTCCGTTGTCGTTCCCGCCGGGATCTGCTTGCCGACCACGCCCTCGAAGAGGATGTTCGTCCCGTTGCCCAGGATCTTGGGCCCGACGATCGCGAAGATCACGCTCACGATCGCGAAGAGCATGACGAGGCCGACGAGCCGGCGCTCCGGGCGCAGCTCCCGCAGGAGCCGGCCGAACGAGCCGCGGAAGTTGCGGGGCTTGGCGGCCGGCATGGATGCAAACCCCATCGGCCCGCCGCCGCCGGGACCGTGCCGCATCGGCGGGCGGCCGCCCGCCGGGCCGTGGCCCATGCCCGGCCCGCTCATGCCACCTCCTCCTCGGAGAGCTGCGACAGGACGATCTCGCGATACGTGGCGCAGGTGGCCATGAGCTCCTGGTGGGTGCCGACCCCGGCCACTTCGCCGCCGTCGAGGACGACGATCCGGTCTGCGTGCAGGATCGTGCCGACCCGCTGGGCGACGATGAGGACGTTGGCGTCCGCAAGGTCCCGCTGGAGCGCCGCCCTGAGGCGCGCGTCGGTTCGGAAGTCGAGCGCCGAGAAGCTGTCGTCGAAGACGTAGATCTCGGGGCGCTTGACCAGGGCGCGCGCGATCGCGAGCCGCTGGCGCTGGCCGCCCGAGACGTTCGTGCCCCCCTGGGCGATCGGCGCGTCCAGGCGCTCCGGCATCTCCTCCACGAAGGCGCGGCCCTGCGCGATCTCCAGCGCCTGCCACAGGTCGGCGTCACTGGCCTCCTGGTCGCCGAAGCGGAGGTTCGTCCCGACTGTGCCCGCGAAGAGGAACGCACGCTGCGGGATCAGCCCGATCCGGTTCCACAGGTCGGCGCGGTCCATCGCCCGCACGTCCACGCCGTCGACCAGGACGCTGCCGGCGGTCACGTCGTAGAACCGCGGCAACAGGTTGATGAGGGTGGACTTCCCGCTGCCCGTGCTGCCGACGATCGCCGTCGTCTCGCCGGGGCCCGCGGTGAAGGAGATCCCCCGGAGCACGGGGTGCTCCGCGCCCGGGTAGCGGAACTCGACGTCGCGGAACTCGAGGTGGCCGGTGCGCGGCGGCGACACCGGGTCCGCAGGATCGTGGATCGACGGCTCGGTGGCGAGCACCTCGGCGATCCGGTCGCTCGAGACCGCCGCCCTGGGCACGATCACGAACATGAAGGTCGCCATCATGACGGCGAAGAGGATCTGGATGATGTACTGGAGGAAGGCGGTCAGGTTGCCGATCGGCATGCCGCCGCTGTCGACCCGCGACGCGCCGAACCACAGGACCGCCACGGTCGTGAGGTTCATGATCGCCATGAGGGCGGGCATCATGAGCGCGAAGAGGCGGTTGACCGAGAGCGCCGTGTCGAACAGGTCGGTGCTGGCCGTGTCGAATCGACGCTCCTCGTAGTCGGTCCGGACGAACGCGCGGATCACCCGGACGCCGGCCAGCGTCTCCCGCATCACCTGGTTGATCCGGTCGATCTTGACCTGCATGGCCCGGAAGAGGGGCACCGCACGCCGGACCACGAGCCCGATGATGATGCCCATGATCGGGACGATCACGACCAGGAGCCCGGTCAGCGGCACGTCCTGGCGGAGGGCCATGACCACGCCGCCGACCAGCATGATCGGCGCCGAGACCATCACCGTCAGGCCCATCAGGACGACCATCTGGACCTGCTGGACGTCATTCGTGTTGCGGGTGATGAGCGAGGCAGCGCCGAAGTGGTTGACCTCGACCTGCGAGAAGGACTCGACCGCGCCGAAGATGGCGCCCCGCACGTCCCGCCCGAAGGACATCGCCACCTTGGCGGCCCAGTAGACGGCGATGACCGAGACGATGCCGAGGAGGGCGGTCACCCCCAGCATCAGGCCCCCGGTCCTCAGGATGTAGTCGGTGTCGCCCGTGGAGACCCCGTTGTTGATGATGTCGGCGTTGAGCTCGGGCAGGTACAGGTTGGCGAGCGACTGGACCAGGAGGAGCGTCACGACGAGGACCAGCGGTCGGGCATACGGCCGGAGGAAGCGAGCCAGCAGGGCGATCACGGCGCGGCTCCCGCGTCGGAGCGTTCAGCCTCCCGCTCGTCGATCGCCTCTGCCATTCGGTCTGCCAGGTCGCGCAGGAGGCGCGCGAGGTCGTCGCGGTCGGCCGCCGGCATGCTGTCGAGGAGGCGCCCGATCTCGGCCGCGAGCATGCCGCTCAGCCGCTGCTCCAGCTCCCGACCGGCCGCCGTCAGGCGCACCCGGGCGACGCGTTGGTCGGTGGGGTCCGGCTCGCGATCGATCGTCCCGCTGCGCTCCATCCGCTTCAGCATCGCCGTCACGGTGGGGGCCGACAGGTGCAGCATGTCCCCGAGCTCGCGCTGCGTGGCCCCCTCGTGCGCGGCGAGCATGCGCAGGCAGAACGCTTGGCCCGGCGGCGTCTCCTGCTCCGCGAGGAGGCGGAGCATCAGCAGGTGGTGAAGGCGGCGCGCCCGCATGAAGGCACCGAACACCGCGGCCGAGCGCGGGTCGAGGCCCACGAGGTGCGAGAGGGGGTCACGGTCATGCGTCCGGTTCGTCACGGCGGCGAACGTTAGCACACAAATGGTTCGTGCAGGAACCAACAGGCGCCGCGCTCCAGAGGTGACGAACCGGCGCGCGACCCGCGCCCGGCGACCTAGGCCGGGGTCGGCGGGGTCGGCGGGGTCGGCTCGTCGTCGCTCGTGCGCATGTCGTCCTGGAGGTCCGAGGCCTCCTTGCGTGCGGCCTTCACGCCGCGTCCCAGCATCTCGCCCCATCTGGGCAGCGTCTTGGGACCGCGCCACACGAGCACGACGACCAGGGCCACGATGAGGATGACCACGACGTCGACGCCGAACATGCGCGCATCGTAGCCCAGCCGGGATGGCCCCGGACGGGGCCGCCGGGCCGATGGGGCCGCCCGGCCCCGACCCGGCGGGCCGGTCGTCCCTCGACCCGGCGGCCCGCGCGTCCCACGATCGCCGGTACACGACCGGTGGACACCGGGGAGCGGCCCCGTCGTCGGCCGACGTTGAGGGAGGGCGTCCCATGGCTGAGGACCAGCCGCGGAGGCTGACGGTCGGCTTCCCGCGCATGCACAAGGAGCCCGGCGAGCGGCGCGACTTCCTGCCGCCGCTGGTGGGCCTGCTCACCGCGCTCGGCGCCGAGGTGTTCGTCGAGACGGGCATCGGCTCGGCCATGGGCTACGACGACAACGACTACCTGTCGCTCTCGCCGGACGTCCACGTGACCGACGAGGAGACGGCTTTCCGCCAGGACATCGTGGTCGTCCTCCGGGCCCCGGACGGAAAGTACGATCGGCTGCGGCCCGGCTCCCTGCTCGTGTCGATGCTCCACTTCCCGACGCGTCCTGCGCGCGTTCGCGATCTCGGCGAGCTCGGCGTCGACGCGATTGCCCTCGACATGATCTCGAATGACGACGGCCGGCGGCTGGTGGAGAACCTGCGCAGCGTCTCCTGGAACGGGGTCGCGTCCGCCTTCGCCGCTCTCGAACGCACCTGGCCGGCACTCTCCATGACCGGACGAGACCCGGTCCGGGTCACGATCATGGGAGCAGGCCAGATCGGCAAGCACGCCGTGGAGTTCGCCACGAAGTACGGCGACGACGCGCGGAACGAGGCGTTCATGCGGCTGGGGCTCGCCGGCGTGGAGGTCGTGACGACGGGGCGAAACCTGACCCGCGACTCAGCCTACCTGCGCCGCCGCCTGGCGACCACCGATATCCTGATCGACGCCACCCAGCGCCGCGACGCGTCCGTGCCGCTCGTGCCCAACGAGTGGATCGGGCTCATGCCGGCGCATGCCGTCATCTGCGATCTCGTGGTCGACCCATACCTGCTGGACATCGAGCCGAAGGTGGTCCGCGGCATCGAGGGCATCCCGCAGGGAAGCTTGGACCAGTGGGAGTTCGCGCCCGACGACCCGGCCTGGGACACGCTCCCACCGGGGATCCCGGCGACCCAGCGCCGAACCGTCGTCTCGTGCTACTCGTGGCCGGGCGTGCGGCCCGAGCCGTGCATGCACGTCTACGGATCGCAGCTCGCCCCGCTCCTGGAGACCCTGGTCCAGGCGGGTGGGATGGACGGCATCGGGCCCGGCGGCTCATTCCATGCGCGCGCCCTGTGGCGCGGCAGCCTGCGCGGGTGGCTTGCGGGCGAGTCGGGCCCCGGGGGCCCGCCTCCACCGACCGCCTCCGGCGCCGCCGTGCGGCCCGAACGCGGGTAGTCGCGCCGGAGGCGCGACCGCTGGGGGCCATCGTGAGCCAGGCGGGCGACCGTCGCTCGATCGGGCGATAGGGGACGCTGCGGCTGCGCTCGACGCCGCGGGTTCTCTCGGGCGAGGACGGGCGGGTCTTCACGGACGACCAGGAGCTCTCGACCCACGATCAGGGGACGGTCGCCGAACTGCTCGCCCTGCGCACGGGCCACCGGGACGCGGCGTGGGGGCGGGGAGCTTCTTCGGGCTCGATGCCACCGTGGGGGGCAGCCTCGGCGGCGGCGTTCGGCGATGGCTTCTCTCGGGCGGCAGGGAGAACGACGGGAGGACCGCCGCCGTTTGACCGCGGCTGTCCGGCCGGCCTGGCCGGCCGGGTACAGGTCCGCCGATCCCCCGTTCAACGGGTCCGGATCCGGACGGGTGACTGCGACTCCGAGCTCCGCGCGGGCGTCGAACATCCGGTCGGTTTCGGCACGTCGTCCTATACTCGGCATTCGGTGACTCGTCGATCCCGTCCTCCCGTCGGCCCCGTGCCCAGCGAGCCCCCCGGGGACCCGCTCGCGCGGTTCGCGCCCCCCGTTGCGGCCTGGTTCCGCGACGCGTTCGCGGCCGCGACGCAGGCACAGGTGGGAGGCTGGGCCGCCATCGCCGGCGGCGGACACGTCCTTCTCCACGCCCCGACCGGGAGTGGCAAGACGCTCGCCGCGTTCCTGTGGGGCCTCGACCGTCTTGTCCGGATGCCGGTCCCGCCGCGCACCGCCGCCGGCGGCGCGTCCGTCCGGATCCTCTACGTCAGCCCGCTCAAGGCCCTCACCTACGACATCGAGCGCAACCTGCGGACGCCGCTGGCGGGGATCGCCCTCGCGGGGACGCGGCTCGGCATGCCCATTCGGCCGGTTTCCATCGCCTCGCGCACCGGCGACACGCCGTCGGAGGCGCGCCGGGCGCTCGCGAAGAGCCCCCCGGAGATCCTCATCACGACGCCCGAGTCGCTCTACCTGCTCCTCACCTCGGCCGCGCGGGAGACGTTGCGGGGCGTCGAGCACGTCATCGTGGACGAGATCCACGCGATCGCGGGATCGAAGCGGGGCGCCCACCTCGCGCTCTCGCTCGAGCGCCTGGAACAGATCCGCGGTCCCGGTGCACCCCCGCTCCAGCGGATCGGCCTCTCGGCCACGCAGCGGCCACTGGAGACGATCGGGCGCTTCCTGGCCGGGGTCGGACCGGACCGAGCTGTCACGATCGTCGACGCCGGGACGAAGAAGCGGCTCGACCTCCGGGTCGTCGTGCCGGTCGAGGACATGAGCCGCCTGGGCGAGGCACTCCCGCTCGACGAACAGCCGGGCGGCCCGGGCACCGGCGGCGAGATGCGCGTCAGCATCTGGCCCGCGATCCACCCCCGGATCCTGGAGCTGATCCGGAGCCACCGGAGCACGCTCGTCTTCGTGAACAGCCGACGCCTCGCCGAGCGCCTCGCCCAGCGCCTCAACGAGCTGGCCGGAGAGGACCTCGTGCGCGCCCATCACGGCTCGATCGCCCGCGAGCAGCGGGTGGCGATCGAGGAGGCACTCAAGGAGGGTCGCCTGCCCGCGCTCGTGGCGACCTCCTCGCTGGAGCTTGGGATCGACATGGGAGCGATCGACCTCGTCGTCCAGGTCGGGTCACCCACCTCGGTCGCCCGCGGCCTGCAGCGGGTCGGGCGCGCCGGCCACCGGGTCGACGAGGTGAGCAGCGGCGTCATCCTCCCCAAGTACCGCGGCGACCTGCTGGAGTGCGCGGTGGTCGCGGAACGGATGCGGGAGGGCGCCATCGAGGCCACGTCGATCCCGCGGACGCCGCTCGACGTCGTCGCCCAGCAGGTGGTCGCGATGGCCGTGATGGATCGCTGGACCGTGGCGGACCTGCACGCGACGGTCACGCGCGCCGCGCCGTTCGAGACGCTCACCCGTGAGGCCCTGGAGGGCGTCCTGGCCATGCTCGCCGGCGCGTATCCATCGGACGAGTTCGCCGAGCTGAAGCCGCGCCTGGTCTGGGACCGGGTGACGGACACGGTGGAGGGCCGGCGTGACGCCCGCATGGTGGCGGTCACGTCCGGCGGCACGATCCCCGACCGTGGCCTCTACGGCGTGTTCGTGGTCGGCGAGGCCGGCACGCCCGGTCGCCGCGTGGGAGAGCTCGACGAGGAGATGGTCTACGAGCTGCGCGCGGGGATGCACGGCGACGTCATCGTCCTGGGCGCGAGCAGCTGGCGGGTTGCCGAGATCACGCCCGACCGGGTGCTCGTGGAGCCCGCCCCGGGTCAGCCCGGCAAGCTGCCGTTCTGGACGGGCGACACGGTGGGTCGGCCGATCGAGTTGGGGCGGGCCATCGGAGCGTTCGTCCGGGAGATCGAGGGCGAGCTGGCCCGCGGGGCGAAGGGCCGGGCAGCTGCCCTGGCCCGCCTTGGCGCACGGCACCACCTGGACCCGCTCGCCGCGGAGAACCTCGTCGGCTACCTGGAGGACGAGCGCGAGGCGGCGGGCGCCCTCCCGACCGACCGGCGGATCGTCGTCGAGCGCTTCCGGGACGAGATGGGCGACTGGCGGCTCGTGGTCCTGAGCCCGTTCGGCGGACGGGTCCATGGGCCGTGGGCGATGGCGATCGAGGCACGCCTTCGCGAGCGCCTCGGAGCCGAGGTGTCCAGCATCTGGTCCGACGACGGCATCGCGATCCGCCTCCCGGACGGCGACCTGGAGGGCGTCGAGGACGACCTGTTCCCCTCTGCCGACGCCGTCGAGGACATGGTCGTGGCCGCCGTCGGGGGCTCAGCGCTCTTCGCGGCGCGGTTCCGCGAGAACGCCGCCCGGGCGCTCCTCCTGCCGCGGCGGCGACCGGGCACCCGAACTCCCCTCTGGCAGCAGCGTCAGCGCGCGGCCCACCTCCTCGCGGTTGCCAGCCGCTACGGCAGCTTCCCAATCCTCGTCGAGACGTACCGCGAGTGTCTGGCCGACGTCTTCGACCTGCCCGCCCTGCGGGACGTCCTTCGCGGCGTGGAGCGCCGCGAGGTGGCGGTGCACCGCGTCGAGACCCCGCGCGCCACCCCGTTCGCGTCGTCCCTCCTCTTCGACTACGTCGCGGCCTACATCTACGAGGGCGATGCCCCGCTCGCCGAGCGCCGCGCCCAGGCCCTCGCCCTCGACCGCGACCTGCTCCGCGAGCTGCTCGGCCAGGACGAGCTGCGCGAGCTGCTCGACCCGGCGGCCCTCGAGCAGACCGAGCTGGAACGCCAGGCTCTCGTCGACGATTGGATGGCGGGGTCCGTGGACCAGGTCGCGGACCTACTCCGGCGCCTCGGCGACCTGTCCGCCGACGAGGTCGCGGCGCGCACCCGGGGCGGCCCCCCGACCGCCGGGGAGTGGCTGAAGACGCTCGCAAAGACCCGGCGGGCGGTCGCCGTCCGGATCGCAGGCGATGGGCGCTGGATCGCCGTGGAGGACGCCGCCCGCTACCGCGACGCGACCGGGGCGCAGCCACCCCCGGGAACGCCGGCTGCCTTCCTCGGCGAGACCCGCGACGCACTCGGCGGCCTGCTCGCCCGATGGGCTCGCACGCACGGCCCGTTCCTGGCTGCCGAGCCTGCCCGGCGATGGGGCCTGCCCGTCGGGATCGTGGAGGCGTCGCTGGCGAGCCTTGTTGAAGCCGGCGGGCTCCTGCGCGGCGAGTTCCGACCGGGCGGCGTGGAGCGGGAATGGTGCGACCCGGACGTCCTGCGGCTCATCCGGCGGCGCTCGCTGGCGCGCCTGCGGCGAGAAGTCGAGCCGGTCGAGCCGGCTGCCTTGGCCCGTTTCCTCCCCGCGTGGCAGGGCGTCGCGCCGGCAGCCGTACCCGGCACGGTCGGTGCGGACGCCGCGGCACCCCTTCGGGGCCAGGCCGCGCTGGAGCGCCTGGCCGAGGTCGTCGACCAGCTCGGCGGTGTCCCCATCCCAGCATCGGTCCTGGAGCGCGACGTCCTCCCGGCCCGTGTGCCGGGATACCAGCCGCGCCTCCTCGACGAGCTGGGGGCCCTCGGCGAGGTGGCCTGGATCGGGTGCGGGCCGCTGGGTCGGGACGACGGGCGGATCGCTCTCTTCCGGCCCGAGCACGGCGACGTGCTCCGCGCGGCGCTCGTCGCCGTGCAGGCAGCCGCCGGTGGGCGGCCCGCTGGGCGGCGTCACGAGGCCATCCGGGCCTGGCTTGCGCATCGCGGCGCGTCCTTCTACCGCGAGCTCCATCGGGCAGGCGGCGGGGGCTCCGACCGGGAGGTGCTCGACGCGCTGTGGGACCTCGCCTGGGCCGGCGAGGTGACGAACGACACGTTCGCCTCGCTCCGCGCGCGGCGCTGGAAGCGTCCCGCCGGCGACCGGCGCCCGCGCCCCGGGAGCCTCGCGACGGCGGGGCCCCCGGAGGGTGCGGGGCGCTGGTCGCTCGTTGACCGGGGCGGCATGGGAGGCGCTCCGGCGGACGATCGCGCTGCGCCGACCGGTGCCACCGGCACCCTGCACGACGGTGGGGACCGCGAGCCACCCGGTGGGCCGTCGTCCACGGAGCGGCTCCACGCGCTCGCGCTGGCGCTTCTCGACCGCCACGGCGTCGTGACCCGCGAGGCGGTGATGGGGGAGGGGATCGAGGGTGGCTTCGCCGCCGTCTACCCGGTGCTCCGTGCGCTCGAGGAGGCGGGAAGGATCCGCCGCGGGTACTTCGTCGCCGGCCTCGGGGCGGCACAGTTCGCGCTCGCCGGCGCCATCGATCGCCTGCGGGCGGTTCGCGAACCCGACCCGGAGCGGCGTCGCGTCGACCTCCTCGCGGCCGCGGACCCCGCCCAGCCGTACGGCGCTGCGCTGGCGTGGCCGCGACGCGGCCCGGATGACCGGCGTCCGCTCCAACGCGCGGCGGGTGCCCACGTCGTGCTCGTCGACGGAGCCGCCGTGCTGTACGTGGAGCGGGGCGGCAAGGGTCTGCTCACGTTCCCGGCCGCCGAGGACGAGGAGGTCGCCACCCTCGCCCTTCGGGCGCTCGGCGGCCTCGTCGGCGAGGGGCGGCTCCGCGAGCTCGTGCTGGCCCGCGTGGACGGGCTATCCCTCGGGCAGGAGCATCCCTGGCGAGCCCGGCTGCTGGATGCCGGCTTCGTGCCGGGGTATCGCGGGCTCGCCCGGAGGCCGCCGCGGTGACCGGGCGCTGAGCGCCCATGACGGACGGCGAGAGGATCGACCGGTTCGCGCAGGTGAGCAGTCTCGACTCGACAGCCGCCGGGACGGCGACCGGCTGACCGGAGACGCACGGTATCATTCGCACGTCCCGTTTCCCGAGCGAGGAGTGAGCCCGTCGCCATGGCGCCGATCGTCCAGCCGGCAGCGCTGCTCCTCCCCGAGGGAGTGCGCCTGATCCACATCGGGCCGCCCAAGACCGGCACGACGGCTCTCCAGGGCGCATTCGATGCCTGCCGGGCCGACCTCCTGGCCCAGGGTGTCCGCTACGCGGGCCGCTCGCGGCACTCGGCGAGCGCCGTGCGAGCCGTTCTGGGGCGTCCGTCGTACTTCGGAGAGGGCGAGCCACCGCCCATCAAAGCCTGGCATGTGGTGCGGGGGGAGATCCTGCGGGCACAGGAGCCGCGCGTGGTGCTGAGCAGCGAGTACTTCGCGGACGGCGAGCCGGATGCCATTCGACGGGTGGTGGGCGATCTCGATCCGGCGCGTGTCCACGTCGCCGTGACGCTGCGGCCGCTGGCCAGCATCGTGCCATCCCAGTGGCAGCAGTACGTGCGGGGCGGTCAGCGCGCTCCGTTCGAGACGTGGATGAAGTCGATCTTCGCCGAGCCGCACGAGAAGGTCACCCCGTCCTTCTGGCGTCGCCACCGCCACGACCGGCTCATCATGCGGTGGGCCGATATCGTGGGCCCGGACAGGATCACGGTGATCGTGCTGGACGAGCAGGACCGGGGGATGTTCCTGCGGACGTTCGAGCAGCTCCTGGGCCTGCGCAGCGGCACGCTGGTGGCGGAGGAGGACCTGGCCAACCGGTCGCTCACGCTCCCCGAAGTCGAGTCCGTCCGGGCCTTCAACCGCGCATTCCATGACGCGGGCCTGAGCAAGGCGCTGCACGCTCGGGTCATGCATTTCGGCGCGGCCCGGTACATGCGCCTGCGTCAGCCGGGCGCCGACGAGCCCCGCATCGACACGCCCCAGTGGGCCCTCGATCGGGCCGCCGAGATCTCCCGGGAGATGGTCTCGGCCATCGCTGTCTCCGGCGTGCGGATCGTCGGCGACCTCGAGAGCCTTGCCGTCCCGCAGGTGAGCCGACTCACCGGCGCCGGCCCACAAAGGGTCGCGATCCCGCCCGAGATCGCCGCGTCGATGGCGATGGGCATCCTCGTCGCGACCGGGACCGCCCGTCGCGCCGCGAAGGGCCGCGGCGCCCTTCCCGCCGAGCCGGTGGAGCTTGCCCGGATCCCCACGTACCAGGTTCTCGGAGTGGTCGCCCTGCGCGGCCGGAGCGCGGTGGCCGCGCGCTGGCGCCGGGTTGGGCGGCGCCTCCGCCGGCTTGGACGCATCATCGGGCGCGGTGGCCGACACGCGGGCAACGGATGACCCGCGTGACGCCGGACCCGATCACGCAGCCGGGGCCGCTCCTCCTTCCCGAAGGCACGCGCCTCCTGCACATCGGTCCCCACAAGACCGGCACCACCGCCGTCCAGGCCGCGCTCTACTCGGCACGCGCGTCCCTGCTGGAGCAGGGCGTGCGGCACGCCGGGCGGTCGCGAAACCCGGCGAGCGCGGTGAGGGCAGTCACGGGTCAGCTGTCGCCCTATTCCGACGAGGAGACGCCGCCGATCAGCCACTGGCGTGCCCTCGTGCGGGACGTGACGGCGGCGCGCGAGCCGCGGGTCGTGGTCAGCAGCGAGTTCTTCGCCTGGGCCGAGCCGGACGTGATTCGCCGGATCGTGGTCGACCTTGACCCTGCCCGGGTCCACGTGGCGGTCACCCTCCGCCCGCTGTCCCGGATCCTGCCCTCGCACTGGCAGCAGAACGTCCAGGCCGGGGCCGTGGGGTCATTCGACGCGTGGCTCGATGGGCTGTTCATCAAGGCGACCGGGAAGGCCCACCGGAACTTCTGGCACCTGCACCGGCATGATCAGCTCATCGCGCGCTGGGCAGAGATCGTCGGGCCGCAGAACGTGACGGCCATCGTGGTCGACGACCGGGACCATGCCTTCGTCCTGCGGGCCTTCGAGCAGCTCCTCGGCCTGCGCGAGGGCACGCTCGCCGCCGTGCCCGACCTCGCCAACCGCTCGCTCACGCTTCCCGAGGCCGAGGCGGTCCGGGCGTTCAACACGGCCTTCAAGGCGGAGGCGGTCGGCAAGGCGGTCTACGCGCGTGTGATGCGGTTCGGGGCGGCCCAGGTCATGAAGCTCCGCGAGCCCGCCCCGGACGAGGCCCGGGTCGAGGTGCCCGGCTGGGCGCTCGACCGTGCCGGCGAGATCGCGGCGGAGATGGTGGCCGCCATCGCCACCTCGGGCGTCCGGGTCGCCGGCGACCTGGACGCGCTTGCCCGGGCTCCTGGGAGCGGACGCGCGGGCGACGACAAGCTGGAGGTGGAGATCACGCCGGAGATCGCGGCCTCGATGGCGATGGGTGTCCTCGTGGCGACCGGCGCGGCTCGCCACGCACAGGCCCCGGGCTCGGCCCGCGTCGCCGAGCCGATCGAGCTGGCCCGCGTCCCGACCTACCAGGTCGCCGGCGTCGTTGTCCTCCGGGCACGCCACGCGGTCGTGACGCGCTGGCAGCGCGCGATCCGTCGCCTGACGCGCCCCCTGCGGCGGGCCCGGCGCAGGGAGGACTGACCCGGGCGTGGGCCCTCGCCATCCATGGATGTCTTGGTGGCGAGTGGCTCAGGCCTACCGCTCCTCCGCGCCCTCCCCCAGCCGGTGCTGGAGCGCGGCCCGGATCCGCTCCACCGCCGCGGCCACCTCGAGGTCTGTGGTGTCCACCACCACGTCGGCGTCGGCGGGCACCTCGTAGGGCGACGAGATCCCCGTGAAGTCCGGGAGCTGCCCCGCGCGTGCGCGGGCGTAGAGTCCCTTGCGGTCGCGCGCCTCGCAGACCTCGAGCGGCGTGCTGACGTGGACCAGGAGGAACACGCCGCGCGACTCGACGAGGTCGCGGGCCCACCGTCGGCTCGACGCGAAGGGCGCGATCGGCGCGGCGACCGCGATGCCGCCGTGCGCCGCGATGAGCGAGGCCACGTAGGCGATGCGCCGGATGTTCGTCTCGCGCGACGCGACGTCGAACCCGAGCTCGCTCGACAGGTGCTGGCGCACCTCGTCCCCGTCGAGCAGGGTGACGCTCCGCGAGCCGCGCCCCGCCAGGTCGTCGGCGAGCGCCCGCGCGATTGTCGACTTGCCCGATCCCGACAGGCCCGTGAGCAGGACGACGGCCCCCCGGCCGCCCGCGTCCCGGTTGGAGCGCAGGACTTCGAGCGCAGACGCGGGCGGGTACAGGAGGCGCACCTCCCGCTCGAACACGCCCGGCAGGGCCGCCAGCCGCTCGCACTCCCCCGGGCTGCGCAGCTCGCGAATCCGCACGGTGTCGGTCGCACCGAAGGTGGCCAGCACCGCCGCCAGATCGAGCTGGTGCAGGTCGAGCGAGACGCGGCCTGGGTGGACTGCCGCACCCTCTCCCGCCGCGCGGTCGAGGGCCGGCCACGGGATGACCAGGGGGACGACGGGCATGTCGGGAAGGCTGTCGCGCAGCGCATCCGCCATGGCCAGGCCCGCCCGCGCGACGCCGGCCCAGTCGACCCGTCCCCGGGCCCGCGGGTGGCGCGCAACGGCGACGACGCACAGCACGGCCCCGATGCCCGGCGCGCCGGCCGTGTCGAGCGCAGCCTGCACGTCCGCGCGGGTCGGCACGTCGTCGATGACCAGCGCGAGGCGCGGCGCGTCCCCGATCTCCTGCTGCA
This sequence comes from uncultured Chloroflexia bacterium, assembly GCA_963698595.1. Lineage (GTDB taxonomy): Bacteria > Chloroflexota > Limnocylindria > Limnocylindrales > CSP1-4 > CTSoil-043. The sequence continues at coordinate 135,213 of CAVORL010000004.1, read as the reverse complement.
GCCGCGCGCGCACCTCCCGCGCCGGCAGGCGCACGGTCGGATCCCACTGGGGGCCCGAACCCCGTGCGAACGGGCGGAGGGCAGCCGCCGTCCCGTCGAGGCGAACGCGCGCCAGCGGCGTGCGCTCCTCGTCTGTGACGATGACCTCGTTCCCGTCGCCGCCGGCACCGGCCGTCGGGGGCAGCGCAGGGAGCGCCCCGCCGAGCACCAGCTCGAGGACGTCGAGGCCGTCGTCGTCGACGACGAGATGACGGATGCCCGCGATCGCGGCGAGGTCGTCGGCCCGGCGTGGATCGGTCACGGCGCGGGGGGCTCCGTCTCCGGGATGGGTGCCCGAGCTGCACGGGTGGTGGCCCGCAGCCGGGCAGCCCGTCGCTTCGTGTAGTTCCTGATCGCGATCCAGGCGAGGGTCCCGAGGACGATCGCCGCGACGGCAGAAACGAGCACCCACTCGGCCGCGACGCCGAGCAGCCGCAGCCCCGAGGCCAGAAGGAGCACCGCCAGGGCGCGCCGGATGACACCACCGGGCGCGCGGCTCGAGATCTGGGCACCGAGCCAGGCGCCCGGGATCGCGCCCACGAGGAGCGAGGAGGTCACCGTCAGCGAGACGTCGCCGAAGAGGAGGTGGCCGGCCGCGGCGGCCCCGACGAGCGGGATCGCCTGGGCCAGGTCCGTGCCCACGAGCGAGGAGGCGACGAGGCCCGGGTAGAGCATCAGCAGGACCACGATGACAATCGATCCCGCGCCGACGGAGGTGATGCCCACCATGAAGCCGGCAACGGCGCCGAGGAGCAGGGTGGGCACCGGCCGCACCACAAGCTCGGGGCGCCGCGGGCGCGCGGGTCCCTCCCCGAGCGGGAGGTGCCGGCGCCACATCTGGAGGATGGCGCGCGCCACGAGCCCTCCGGCCGCCACAAGCAGCGCCACGCCCAGGATGCGCTGGAGGATCGTGTCGAGGTCGATCGCCGGCGGCACCAGGCTGATGACCCACGCGCCGCTGAAGGCGGCCGGGATCGACCCCAGGCAGAGCCAGCCCACGAGGGGCAGGTTCACCGTCCCGCGACGCAGGTGGACGATGGCCCCCGCGGGCTTCATGAAGAGGCTGACGACGATGTCGCTGGAGATGGCCGTCAGCGGGTCGACCCTGAAGAAGAAGACGAGCATCGGCGTCATGAGGGCGCCACCACCCATCCCGGTCAGTCCGACGATAATGCCGACGAGCAGCCCACCAATCGCGAGGGGGACGTCGAGGCTCACCCGGCCTCCGGATGCCGCGGGTTGGGTGGCAGCACGACGGACATCGATCGATGATACCTTCACTCGTCGTCCGGACGGTCGGCGGTCACCTCGCGACCCGCCGACCAGGGACAGGCGATCCAGAGCGTCCCCCCAACGAGGGCAATCGAACTCACGTGACCTCCAGCCTCCACCACGCTCCGCCCGCGACCGACGACGCCCGGCTGGCAGCGACCCTCGCGGCCGGCGCAGGCGCCGTGCTGCTGGATCTCCACGCGCGGGTCGATGCCGGGCGCTTCGACGGCGGCGTCGACGAGCTGCGCCGAGCCGGCGACGCCGCAGCCCAGGCCTACCTCGCGGCCGAGCTCGGCCGGGCGCGCTCCACGGACGCCGTCCTGTCCGAGGAGGCTGCCGACGACCCGCGGCGCCTCGCGGCCGATCGTGTCTGGATCATCGACCCGCTCGATGGGACGCGCGAGTTCGCCGAGCGCCTTCCCGACGGGAGCTGGCGCGACGACTTCGCTGTCCATGTCGCGCTCTGGCGACGCGGAGCGGGCCTGGCCGAGGCCGCCGTCGCGCTGCCGGCCCGCGACGTTGTGCACGTCTCGGACACGGTGCGGCCCCCCGATCCCGCGTCGGCCTTGGCGGTCCTCGAGGGGCGCCGGCCGCTGCGGGTGACCGCCAGCCGTACCCGCCCCCCGGCCGTCGTCGCGAGCCTTGCCGAGCGCGACGACGTGACGGTCGTCCCGATGGGCTCGACCGGCGCCAAGGTGATGGCGGTCGTCGAGGGTGCCGTGGACGCGTACGTCCATGCCGGTGGCCAGTACGAGTGGGATTCGGCGGCGCCGGTGGCCATCGCGGTTGCGGCGGGACTTGTCGCAACGCGTCTCGACGGCTCGCCCCTGGTCTACAACCAGGCGAACCCATGGTCGCCCGACCTTCTCGTGTGCCAGCCTGCGCTCCTGGCCCGGCTCCGCGCGCTGCTCGACGCCGGCGTCGCCGGCGGGCAGGGAGGCCGGCGATGAGGACACACGTCCTCAGCCAGCTCGGCGCCCTCGAGGCCGAGAGCATCCACATCTTCCGCGAGGTCGCCGCGGAGATGCAGCGGCCGTGCCTGCTCTTCTCGGGCGGCAAGGACTCCATCGTGATGCTCCACATCGCCCGCAAGGCGTTCGCCCCGGCCCGCATCCCGTTCCCGGTCATGCACGTGGACACCGGCCTCAACTTCCCGGAGATCCTCGCCTTCCGGGATCGCTGGATCGAGCGCCTCGGGCTGCGCCTCGTCGTCGCCTCGGTGCAGGACGCGATCGACCGCGGCCTCGTGCGCGAGGAGCCCAACGGGTCGCGCAACCGTATTCAGAGCCCGGTGCTCCTGGAGGCCGCCGAGCAGCACGGCTTCGATGCCCTCTTCGGCGGGGGGCGCCGCGACGAGGAGAAGGCCCGCGCCAAGGAGCGCGTCTTCTCCTTCCGCGACGAGTTCGGCCAGTGGGATCCCAAGAACCAGCGCCCGGAGATCTGGAGCCTCTACAACAGCCGGGTCTTCCCGGGCGAGCACATCCGGATCTTCCCGCTCTCGAACTGGACGGAGCTGGACATCTGGAGCTACATCATGGCCGAGGAGGTCGAGATCCCCGAGCTGTACCTCGCCGCGGAGCGCACCGTCGTCGAGCGGGGTGGGATGCTCTACGCGGTCAACGAGTTCACGCCGCTCCGCGTCGGCGAGACGGCCCAGGTCCGCAGGGTGCGCTATCGGACGGTCGGCGACGCCAACCTGACGGCAGCCGTGGAGTCGGAGGCCAACTCCCTGGAGAGGATCGTCGCGGAGATCGCGGCGGTGCGGATCACCGAGCGCGGCGCGACACGCGGCGACGACAAGGTCAGCGAGGCCTCCATGGAGGATCGCAAGCGCGAGGGCTACTTCTGATGCCGGCCGACCTCATGCGCTTTGCGACGGCGGGATCGGTCGATGACGGGAAGAGCACCCTCATCGGGCGCCTCCTGTACGACTCCAAGTCGCTCTTCGAGGACCAGCTCGAGGCGGTCGAGCGGGTCAGCCGCCACCGCGGCAACGACTACACCGACCTCGCGCTCCTCACCGACGGCTTGCGTGCCGAGCGCGAGCAGGGCATCACCATCGACGTCGCCTACCGCTACTTCGCGACGCCGCGGCGGAAGTTCATCATCGCGGACACGCCGGGCCACATCCAGTACACCCGCAACATGGTGACCGGCGCCTCCACCGCCGACGTCGCGCTGATCCTCCTCGATGCGCGCCGCGGGATCACGGAGCAGAGTCGACGGCATGCCTTCCTGGCCACGCTGCTTGGCGTCCCGCACTTGGTGGTCTGCGTCAACAAGATGGACCTCGTCGACTACGCCGAGGAGGTGTTCGAGGCGATCCGGGCCGAGTTCGGGGAGTTCGCCACGCGGCTGCGGGTTCGCGACATGACGTTCATCCCGGTCTCGGCGCTCCACGGCGACAACGTCGTGACGCGCTCTCCGAACATGCCCTGGTTCGAGGGCACGACGCTGCTCAGCCACCTCGAGCACCTCCACGTCGCCAGCGACCGCAACCTCGTCGACGTCCGCTTCCCGGTGCAGTACGTCGTGCGACCCCAGTCGTACGAGGTCATCGACTATCGCGGCTATGCCGGCACGGTCGCATCGGGCGTGATGAAGCCCGGCGATCCCGTCCTGGCCCTCCCGAGTGGCCTCGAATCGACGATTGCCTCGATCCAGACCGCCGACGGGCCGGTCTCGGAGGCATTCCCGCCGATGGCTGTCACCATCACCCTCACCGACGACATCGACATCAGCCGGGGCGACATGCTGTGCCGCCCCCAGAACGTGCCATCGGTCGTGCAGGACATCGATGCCCAGGTGTGCTGGATGGACGAGAGCGCCGCGCTCTCGAAGGGTCGCAAGTTCGCGATCAAGCACACGACCCGCTGGGCCCGGGCCCTCGTCAAGGAGCTGAGCTACCGCATCGACGTGAACACCCTCCATCGCGACGAGGAGGCCAGCGAGCTCGTGCTCAACGAGATCGGGCGGGTCCAGCTGCGGGTCACCCAGCCGCTGTTCGTCGACCCGTACCAGCAGAACCGCGAGACAGGGTCATTCATCCTCGTGGACGAGGGCACGAACAAGACCGTTGGGGCGGGGATCATCGGGCGCGCCCCGGGGACGTAGCCGGCGGTCCCGCGTCGGCAGGTACCGCTGGGAGGGCTGCGATGACCGACCACGAGCTCGACGTGCGCTGCGGCCGCGAGGGGCCGGGGTGGCTGTGCCTCGTGCGCGTCCGGGAGGGCGCCTTCGCCACGGAGCACCGGGTGACGGTCACGCCTGCGGAGCTCGAGCGACTCGATCCCGGTGCCGCTGATCCGGAGCGCCTCGTTCGGGCGGCCTTCGACTTCCTGGTCGAGCGCGAGCCCGCCTCGTCGATCCTGCGCTCGTTCGACCTCCCGGTGATCGGTCGCTACTTCCCGGGCTGGGAGGACGAGGTTCGCGGTCGCCTCGTTCGGTAGCGCGTGCGCCCGCTCGCTGATCGCGGGCGGTCAGGCGGCGACGATCTCGACCAGCAACCCACCGGCGTGGATCCGCTCGTCGATGATCCGCATGCCGGCAGCCTCGAGCGCCGGGCGCACATCGTGGTCCAGGCGGCATCCGCCGGACGCTCGCGCCCAGGCCGGGGCAAGCTGGGATTGCAGCCGCGCGATCCCCGCGTGCCCGGAGCGGGCATGCTCGATGAACCGCAGCGTGCCCCCCGGTCTGAGCACGCGTCGCCCCTCGCGCAGAGTCGCCGCCACGTCGCTCACGGAGCAGAGGACGAAGGTCCCCACCACCGCGTCAAACGAGGCGTCAGGGTATGGCAGGGCGGCCGCGTCACCCGTGGTCAGGACGACGGACCGCCCGAGGCGATCGGCCCGCCGAGCTGCGACGGCGAGCGCCGCATCGCTCGGGTCGATCGCATGAAGCGAGGTGTCGGGTGGGTAGGCCGGCAGGTTGAGGCCCGTGCCGATGCCGATCTCCAGCACGTCGCCCAGCGCGCCGGCTACGACGCGCGCCCGGGCACGGCGCAGTCCGGCTCGATCAGCCACCAGCATCGCGGCGTCATAGATGCGCGCGGTCACGGCGCCCCCGAGCTGGGTGGCCCGCCGCGCCTCGCGATCAGGCAGGAGCCGGTTACCCGCGAGGTTGGCCAGCTCCATCAGGACGCCGGCAGCCTCGAGCTCCCGGCGGTGCCGGACGCTGAGCCCTGCGGGCGGGGCTGCGCCTCCGGGCCCGGTGATCGCGAGCGCCTGACCGTAGCGGTAGGCCGCGGCCTCGACCGGTGTGAATCCCGCGATATCCCCGGCCTCCAGGCCGATGGCCCGCGCCCATCGCTCGTGGAACCGGGCACAGGCGTGGCAGCGGTTGACCGACGTGACCCCCAGCATCGTGGCCTCGCGCGAGCGAGGCGCCACGCGACCAGGGACCAGGTACGCCGTCAGCAGGTCCGGTGCCCGGCGGGCGAGTGCCGGCAGCCATCGCGCGAGCGTGCGGCTCGTGAGCTTCGGTCGGGACCGGGCGTCGTCGGGCGGAAGGCGGAGGAAGTGCGCCTCGAGCGCCGCACGCGAGCGCCGGACGTCGGGAAGCGGGAGCTCCTCCTCGAGGCGGCGGAGGTGCTCGACACGTGGGGCGTCGGTGTTCATCACCCCCACCGTACCCCAACCCGGGGAAGCGCCGCGACGCTCTGACGGCTGCGGGAGGCCACCTGGCCGTTGACACGACCGCGGCGCGAGCGATACTGCCGGGAGCCCGAGCAGGGGGACCGGCGTGGCGAGCGACGCGAGCGCAGCGACCACCCTCGACGCGGCGGCAGTCGCTGCCGCGGCCGCGTCGGCGCCCGCCCCGTCCGCGGATGACCGCCCGACTGCGAGGCTGCCCAACCTCCAGCTGATTCGCCTCTCCCTCTACTGGCTGGGCCTCACCGCGGTCATGGGTGGGATCTCCGGGATCCTCGGCGGGCGGCTCCAGTACGAGGGGCTCGTGCCGGCCGGCACGGAGGGCGAGGCCCTCTTCCGGATGACCGCCCTGGGCGCGGTCATCGCGATGGCGGTCCAGCCGACGATGGGGACGATCAGCGACTACACCGTCTCACGCTGGGGCCGCCGCAAGCCGTACATCGTCATCGGGACGCTGCTGGACCTCGTCTTCCTTCTCGGCATCGCCTCCTCGAACACGGTGCTGACCGTGGCCGTCTTCATCGTCCTTCTCCAGTTCAGCTCGAATCTCGCCCAGGGCCCCTTCCAGGGCTACGTCCCGGACCTCGTGCCCGCGCAGCAGGTTGGGCTGGCGTCGTCGCTCGTGGGGCTCTTCAGCGTTCTCGGCAACGTCGTGGGCTTCGGCATCGCAGCCCTCGCCGTCGCCTTCGTATCGCGCCTCCCGTCCGCCTTCTTCTTCGCGACGATGGCCCTCGGGGTCCTGGAGGTCGCGACGATGATCAGCGTGGTCGTCCGGGTCGACGACGGGAAGGCACCGCGCGACCGTGGCGGCCGCTCGTGGCTCGCCGTGGCCCGCGAGGCATGGGGCGCGGACATTCTTGGGGAGCGGAGCTTCCTCTTCCTCGTCGGCTCGCGTTTCTTCGTCCTCATGGGCGCCGGTGTCCTCGTGAACGGCGCGGTCTTCTTCCTCGGCCAGAGCCTTCGCCTGGACAGCACGGCCGCCGGCGGCGCCCTGCTTGCGGTGCTCGCCGTCGTGACCGCCGGCAACGTGCTGGCAGTCGTGCCGGCCGCCCGAATCTCGGACCGGATCGGGCGCAAGCCCGTGATCTACGTCGCCTGTGCCCTCGGGTCCATCGGCCTGGCGATCGTCGCGGTCTCGCCCGACGTCCCGCCCGCCCTTGTCGGCGTGGCCTTCTTCGGGATCGGCAGCGGCGCGTTCCTCGCCGTCGACTGGGCCCTCATGACCGACATCATCCCCAAGGCGGCCTCGGGCCGGTACATGGGGATCAGCAACGTGGCGACGGCCTCGTCGGGGATCGTGGCGGTTGCGGTGGCCCTGGGGCTGGTGATGGACGCCGTGAACGCGTCCAATGGCTACGGGACCGGCCCGCGCGCGGCGCTTGTCGTCGGGATCGCCTGCTACGGGATCGGGGCGCTCCTCCTGCACCCGGTCCAGGAGCGCCGAGCAGAGCTTCCGGCCGCTCCCGTGGAGTCGGGCCCGGCCCCTACGCCGGCCTGAGGCCGAAGGCCCGCCGGAAGCGGGCCACGAAGGCCGGCGGGTCCCGGAGATCGTGGAGCCAGTCCGCTCCCCACGTGAGCCACGTGGCCGGGCGGAGGTAGCGAGCCGGGTCCTCGTCGCGCCACAGCCACGGGACGAGGCACCATGCGAAGACGAGGTAGTCGACCCGCACCGGCCGTGGGAACGCGAACAGGACCTGGAGCTGGACGAGTGTCGCGTTGAGCGTCAGGAGGGTCAGGATCGCCGCAATCGCCAGGAAGGTGACGCCCCAGGCTCGCCCGCGCGGCGCCAGGAGTGGCAGGAAGACGATCGGGACCCACTTCAGCGCGGTCGCCAGCGCCAGGAGGAACCCCGCGCTGCGGGGTGCCGTGAACTGGGCCGCCCAGATCATGAGCACGAGCAGCAGGTTGATGTTCCCCGTGTCCAGGTTGGCCAGGAAGGAGAAGCTCAGGAGCGCGACGCCGACCGCCGTGGCGAGCGGATGGAGGCGGAAGGCCCACCCGATCGACCACAGGAGCAGCACGATGTTGGCGGCCCGCCACGTGAACCACGCCACGTCCCACGGCAGGAGCGCCCATGGGACGAACGCGGGAAGCAGCCACGGCGCGTAGACGTACGGCATGAACGGACCCGCAGGATGGTACGGGTCGCCGCCGCCGAGCCAGAGGCGCACCGCCGCCCAGTACGCGCGGGCATCCGCGCCGGCCAGCTCCCCGCGGGCGAAGAGCGCCGCGATCGAGAGCCCGCCGACCAGTCCGAGCAGGAGGATCGCCGCGACGTGGCGGGGCTGGCGCATCCGGGCCGCCTCGCGCCGGAGCGCGCGGCGGAGCACGCCGGCGCGCGCCCGCGACCGGGCCGGTCGGTCGAGCATCATCGTCGGGGACATCGCCGTCGGAGTATCGCACGCGACATCCGGGCCCCGGCGTGCTCGGCATCCCGTCGCACGGCGGGGACGACGGGCGCTTTGTGTGCCCCGCCCGGCGGTGCGGCGCCCGACTAGACTGCAGCCATGCCGACCTCGCCGGCCGCCCTCGACCTCGTCGTCCCCGCCGAGCTCGACGTCCTGCGCGACCGGATCGTCGCGGCCGAGCCCGCGTTCCTCGCCGACCTCGAGCGCCTCATCAACCTCGACTGCGGCAGTTACACCCGCGACGGCGTCAACGAAGTCGCGACCTGGGTCGCCGCGTTCCTGGCCCGCGTGGGCGGCAGCGTGACGCGCCATCCCGACCCGGACGGCGTCCTGGGCGACACCGTGGAGGCCGTCTTCGAGGGAGAGCCCGGCGGTCCGCGGGCGATCCTCCTGGGTCACACCGACACGGTCTTCCCGGAGGGGACGGCCGCCGCGCGCCCGTTCTCGGTTCGCGATGGCGTGGCCACCGGCCCCGGCGTCACCGACATGAAGTCCGGCCTGCTCGCTCTCCTGTACGGGCTCGAGGCGGCGCTCGGCGTCGTCGTGGCCGCCGGGGGCCCGCTCCCGTTCGAGCGCCTCACCGTCATCGCCAATCCCGACGAGGAGATCGGTTCGCCGTCATCCACCCCGCACGTCGAGCGCGTCGCCCGCGCCTGCGACGTCGCCTTCAGCCTGGAATGTGCGCGGGCCAACGGCGACATCGTGAGCTCGCGCAAGGGGACGGGGGACTACGTCCTCACCGTCCAGGGCCGGGCCGCGCACGCCGGCGTGGAGCCGGAGAAAGGACGCAGCGCGATCCTCGCGGCGGCCCACCTCGTCGTCGGCCTCCATGGGCTCACCGGACGCTGGCCGGGCGTCACCTGCAACGTCGGGGTCATCGAGGGCGGCACACGCCCCAACGTCGTCGCCGACCGGACGGTCGTCGAAGTCGACCTGCGGGCCGTCGATCGCACCGCGATGGAGGCGGCCGACGCGGCGATCCGGGAGCTGGCGGCAGCGCCGGCGGTTCCGGATGTCACGATTGGGGTGGAGCTGCGCCACCGCCACTGGCCCATGGAGAAGCTCGAGCGATCGGGCCGGCTCGTGGACCTCGCGCAGGGGCTTGCCGGCGGCCTCGGCTTCGAGGTCCGCGACGCGGCGACCGGCGGCGCCTCGGATGCGAACACCACGGCAGGCCTCGGCGTGCCGTCGCTCGACGGGCTCGGCCCCATCGGGGGGATGGACCACTCGCCGCAGGAGTGGCTCGACGTGACCAGCATCGTCCCGCGCACGACGCTCTTCGCGGCGCTCCTCCTGGCGACGGGACGCGATCCTGCGGTCCGTGCGTGGCGCGGTCCGGCGACGGAGGGCCGCCTGGCCCGGCCGGTGGGGCGACAACGGCCGTGAGACCCGGAGCGCTTCTCCAGCCGGCGATCCTGCCGGCGTACGTGACGAGCGCTGCGCGCATGCTGCGCCGGGCGACTCGCGGCCACGTGCGCCATCCGGGAACCGCCGAGAGCATCCTCGCGGCGGTGATCGAACGCTGCTGGGACGGGCGGCGGTACGCCGCTTCGGGCGGGCAGTTCCGCCAGCTCTGGGCTCGCGACTTCGGCTTCTCGGCGCCCGCGCTCGTGCGCCTGGGGTACGGCTCGCGGGTGGACGCCACGCTCGACTGGGCGCTCAGCGCCTGGGCGCGGGCGGGCCGCGTCACCACGACGATCTTCCCCGGCGCGCGGCCGGCGGATGTCTGGGACTACGGCGTCGACTCGCTCCCGTTCGTGCTCCGGGCGCTCCGCGCGGCGCCCTCCGGGAACGCGCTGTTCGGCCGCCACGCCGGGCTCCTTGCCGGGGAGGTCCGCCGTTTCGCCGCCGAGGTCCTCGATCCGGTGACGGGCCTCGTGCGCGCCGACCGGCGCTTCTCATCGCACCGGGACACGGTGGCGACGAGCTGCAACGCCTACGCGAACACAATGGTGGCGCTCCTCGAGCGCGAGCTGGAGGCGACCGGATGGCTCGAGGTCCCGTTTGCGCGCGGGGCCGCCGGGCGGCTCGTTGAAGCGTTCTGGCGGGGCGACTGCTTCGGCGAGGGGCCCCGTGGGGCGCCCGATCACGACCTCGTCACGGGCGACGGCAACATCCTTCCGTTCTGGCTGGGGCTCGTGCCCGACAGCCTGGGGGCACGAGCCATGTTGGATGCGATCGGATCCGCCGGACTGACGGACCCGCTGCCTCTCCGCTACAGCGCCGCGCCGGCGGCCACGGAGGATCCGGTCCAGGGCATCTTCGTCCCGGACTACCAGGGCACGGCCACGTGGACCTCGCTCGGCGCCATGGCCACGGCGGTGGCGCTGCGGGCGGACCCCGAGCGGGGTGCGCGCTGGCTGCGGGGCCACCTCGACATCGTCGAGCGCGACGGCACGATGTGGGAGGTCCTGGACGGCTCCCTGGCGCCCTATCGAGGGCGCTTCGGGCTGTGGCGGGCCGACGAAGCCATGCTGTGGGGCGCCGTCTTCCTCGACCTCGCCCGCGGGCCGATCTCACCCGCCGCAGGTTGAATCAGCCGAGGGCGTCGACCAGCACCAGCATGAGCAGGATCGTCTCGACGGAGAGTGTCGTGCGACGAGCCACGAGGCGGGCGATCCGGGCGGGGTCGCCGTGCGTCCGGCGCAGCTTCTCGCGGTCGAGGCGGGGCCAGAGGACCAGGGCTCGCCGCTCGTAGGGAGATGCGTCGACGGTCATCGTCACGGCTCCCATGTCCCGGGACCCTTGTCCCGGGGAGAACCCCATGATCGTCCCCGGTGCCGGAGGGTCAACCCAGGTCCGGTCAACAGCACGTTCACCTTTCTCAACGCCCACCCGTGCCGGCGACCGGCGCTACGCGACCCCGGCCGCGCGCAGGCCGGCGATCAGCAGCACCGCGACGAGAAGCCCGAGCGCGAGGTTTCGCCGCCAGGCGACGATCGCCGCGCAGGCGAGGACGGCACCGACCTCCGGTCCCAGGGAGAGCCCCGGGTTCCCGTCCGCGGTGGGCCGGACGAGGACCTCGACCGCGGCGATCGCGCCGAGGACCGCCGGACCGACCAGGCGCAGGTACTCCAGCACCGGTGGCGGGAGCCGCTCGAAGCGCGGCACGAGGAGCGGGATCGCCCGGGCCGGGTACGTCACGGCGAACATCAGGGCGGCCAGGCCGACGAGCTCGACGCTCACGGAGCCATCCCGTCCTCGCTCCGGTCCGGCCGGGCGAACCTGCCCGGATCGGCGGGAAGCTCATCGGCTTCCGGGACGGCGGCGTCGCGGCGGGGGACAGCGAGACCGGCCGCCGGCCCCAGGAGGCCGCCGGCGACGACCCCGAGCCGCGGGTCGATCGCGAGGCTCACGACCAGGGCGATCGCGACGCCCGCCGCCATGGCCACCACCTCGCGGCGCCCGGTGGTCAGCCCCACGGCCAGGCCCGCCATCGCGGCCGGAAACACGATGTCGAGGCCCAGGGCGGCCGGGTCCGGGATCGCCTCGCCACCGAGGTACCCCAGCAGGGTCGCGAGGTTCCAGGGGACGAAGACGCCCCCGATCGCCGCCAGCCAGTAGCCACCCCGGTCGGGGAACCCGAGGCGCTGGAAGTGGACCAGGGAGAGGGCGAAGGCCTCGTCGGTGAGGACGTGCGCCATGACGGCGCGCTCGGCGCGTGGTTGCCCACGCAGCCACGGGACGAGCGCCGCCGAATAGAGCGCGTGCCGCGCGTTGACGAGGCCGGTGAGCAAGACGATCGCGGCCCAGCCATAGCCGGCCGCGACCATCCCCGCCGCGGCGAACTGGGATGCTCCGGCGAAGACGACCGTCGAGAAGGCGACCGCCTCTGGGAGGGAGAAGCCGGCGCCCCGCGCGGTGAGGCCGAAGACGACCCCGAACCCGGCCGCCGACGCGACGATGCCGGCCATGTCGACGAGGAGCCGCCGGCGTGCCGCGCGCAGGGCCCCGGGCGCGCCCGCGTGCGGCGGCGGATCGGTGCGCGCCCCGCCACCCGGCGCGGTCAGCGGAGGGCCGTCTTCCCGCAGCGGTCGCAGAGGGTGACCACGGCATGCTTCTCGCGCGAGTAGCCGGCGACGTGAAGGATCCCCCCGCAGCCCCCGTGGTGGTACGTCCACCAGCGGTCACGCTCGTCGAGGGACGTGGCCTCCGCGGCCAGCGAGGCATCGACGCCCTGGTGCGCGGCAAGCGTCGCGGCGACCGCGGCGGCGCGCTCGGCCTCCGTCTCGGAGGAGTACGGGTAGGCCTGGGAGATGTTCGAGGTCACGCGCGGCCTCCGGCGGGTCGTGGCGAGCGGTCCGACGATCGCGAGTATCGCACGGCGGCAGGATCCGACAGGGGGTGGCCGATCAGGCGGGCAGGTCGCCGAGGGCCTGGCGCCAGCCGGCCTCGAGCGTCGTGCGGGTCGGCTCGCCGAGGTGGTCGCGGAGCGCAACGGCGCACGCCATGTTCCACGTCGCGACGACGGCGAGGCGAGGATCCCACGGCGCCACCGCGCTCTCGATGAGGCCGATCGAGGTGTCCTGGAGGTGCTGGCTCCGGCGTGGGCTCCGGAAGGCCGCGAGCAGGCCATCGAGGATGGACGGCCTCGGCGCCAGCGCCGTCCCGACCATCTCGACGTCGATCCCGGTCAGCCCCCGGGCGAGCGCGGCGAGAACCGCCGCGAAGAGGTCCTGCAGCTCATCCTCGTGCTCCCGTGCGAGTCGCGGGCCGTCCCACCAGGCGAAGAAATAGCCCTTGGCGACGTCCCTGTGGGTCTTCCCCGCGGCCAGCTCGCGGACCGTCGTATCGAGCAGGTGAAGGTCGTCGATGGTCAGCGCCGCGATGCGCCGGAGCAGGGCAACCCTGGGGCCGGGGTACAGGAGCGGCGGCCGGTCGGTCACTGTCGGTCTCCTCGCCCGATCGGAGCGCTCACCACGTGGCGGGAAGGCCGGGGGAGCGGGGGTCGGTGGCCGCCGCCAGCGTCCCACCGGCGGCCGGGCCACCGTCCACGAGCTCGATGGCATGGCAGTGCCCGAGGGCCGGATCGAACCTGTCCCGAACGTCGAGCCGGTGGCCCTTCGCCGCGAGGCCGTCGAGGAGCCCGGCGCGGAAGCGCGGCTCGATCTCGACGACGTCGGGCGGCGCGAAGTGGGCCGGCGGCACGGGCGCCCAGCGTGGCCCCGCGACGGCCGTGGCCACGTCCACCCCGCCGTCGACGAGCGCGGAGACGACCTGGGCATAGATCGCGGGCTGGGCGTCCCCGCCCATGCTCCCGTGCACGACCCACGGGCGACCGTCCCGGAACAGCATCCCGGGGAGCAGCGTGTGGAGGGTCCGCTTGCGCGGGGCGAGCACGTTCGGGTGGGTCGCCTCGAGGCTGAAGTAGCTGCCGCGGTTCTGGTAGGCGATCCCGGTCACGGGGTCGACGACGCCGCTGCCGAAGCCCGCGTAGTTCGACTCGATGAGGCTCACGGCGTTCCCGACGCCGTCGACGACGCCAAGCCAGACTGTCCCGCCGCCGCGCGGGCCCCGGGTGGGTGGCGGGGCCGATGCGCGCTCCGGGTCGATGCCGTGGGCCAGCTCCTCTCCGTATCCGCGATCGAGAAGCCGGGCGACCGGCACGTCGACGAAGCCGGGATCCGACAGGTATGCATCGCGATCTGCGAGCCCCCGCTTGGCTGCCTCGATCCCCAGGTGAACCCAACGGAGGTCGGCCCCGGCCGTGGCTCCGTCATCGCTCGGCCAGAAGGCGCGCGGAGCGGGTGGCTCGAGGGCCTGGAGCACGTTGAGGATCTGCAGCGCGACAACCCCCGAGGAGTTCGGCGGGTGCGACGTGGCGGTCGCATCCCGGTAGGCCACGGCCAGCGGGGTCTCCCAGGTGGAGCGGTGCTCGGCGAGGTCGGCCGCGACGAGCAGGCTGCCGGCCGCCGCGAGGCCGGCGACCTGGCGCTCGGCCAGCTCGCCCCCGTACAGATCGTCCGGGCCGGCCACGGCCAGCCGGGTCAGCGTCGCCGCGAGCGCCGGGAGGCGGACCCGTTCGCCGGCGCGCCACGCGCGCCCGTGGGGCCGGTAGACGGAGGCCCAGGCGCGGGCACCCTCGCCCAGTGCCTCTGCGAAGAGCGGGGCCGATCCCTCGACGGAGCGGATGAAATGCTCGTCGGCCGGGAACCCGCCCTCCGCGAGCCGGATGGCCGGGGCCATGAGGTCGGCCCAGGGAAGCCGCCCGTGCCGGGCGTGGGCGTCGCCCCACGAGCGGACCGCGCCGGGGACCGTGATCGTCAGCGATCCCCGGAAGGGGAGGGTGGCCAAGCCTGCCGCGCGAAGGGCTGCCGGATCCGCGGCCGCCGCGGACCGTCCGGAGCCGTTGAGGGCCGTCTGCGTCCTGCGCGCCTCGTCCCAGATGAGCCAGAAGGCATCGCCGCCGAGGCCGCAGGCCTCGCCGAACACGACCGCGAGCACCGCGTTCGTGGCGATCGCGGCATCCACTGCCCCGCCACCGGCCTGCAGGGTCGCCAAGCCGGCGGCGGTGGCGAGGTGATGGGGGGCGACGACGGCGCCGCTTGCGCCACGGGCAATGGGCGCGAGCACGAGCGGGCGGGGATGCTCCACGCGCGGATTGTACGGTCGGGCGCGCAGCGAACGTGGCTCCACGCACCGTCGGGCGAGGTCGAGGGCTCCGTGGACCCCCCGGTCCGCGTACCCTGCGCGGAATGGATCGTTCGCTGTGGGCCGTCATCCTGGGTACGTTCACGTTGCGGTTCAGCACGGGCCTCACCGGCGCGATGCTCGTGTACTACCTCGACGACCTGCCGACCTACGGCGGGCCAAGAGTCGACGCGCTCACGCTTGGGATCTTCACCGCCTCGTTCTTCGCCGCCGAGCTGATCCTCTCTCCGTTCTTCGGGACCCTGGCAGACCGATTCGGCTACCACCGGATCATGGAGCTCGGGCCGGCGTTCGGCGCGGTCGCCGTCGTGCTGACCGGGGTCACGACCGTTCTTCCCCTCCTGGGACTCACCCGCTGGCTGGAGGGGGCCTCCACGGCAGCGAGCGTTCCGGCGATCCTCGGGTTCATCGCGGTCGCGACCGTCGCCGACGAGGGCCTGCGGGGCCGAGCCGTCGCCCGCTTCGAGGCCGCCACGCTGGCCGGTCTCGGCGCGGGGATCGTCGCCGCCGGCGTTGTCTACACGGCGCTCGGCAACGTCGCCTTCTTCGCGAATGCTGTCCTGTACGGGGTCTCGTGGGGCATCTACAGGTTCTGGGTGCGCGACCCCCGCGTGAAGCACGGTGGTCGCGAGCATGACAGTCGCACCACCCTGTCCCGCTATGTGGAGATCCTGCGCGGCGCCCACGTGTGGCTGCTGGCCCCCACCTGGATCGCGATCAACGGCGTCATCGGTTTGTGGACGGCGCAGTCGATCTTCCAGCTCATTCGCGATCCCCAACCGCAGTTCGCCGACCAGATGCTGATGCAGGGATTCTCGCCCCTGGCGGTGAGCGGCGGCCTCGGGGTCGGGATGGTGATCTTCTTCGCGGGCCTCGTCTACTGGGGGAACCGCTTCAAGCGGCTGCGGCGGACGACGATCATCGGCTACGGCGTCGCGGGCGGCTTCGTCGTGGCGGGCGCCGCCGTCGCCCTCAACCACGGTGCCGGCCTGCCGAGCGTGGCGCTCGCGGGTCTCGGCATCCTGATCGTGGGTGGGCTCTTCGTGCTGGCCGGCGCCACGCCGGCGGCGTTGGGCCTCCTGGCCGACATGTCCGAGCCGTACCCAAAGGACCGCGGGGCGATCATGGGTCTGTACTCCGTCTTCCTGGCGATCGGGCAGATCACCGGGAGCCTCATTGGCGGCGTCGCCGCCGATGCCCGCGGCATCGATGGCCTGCTCGTCGCCACGCTCGCCCTGCTCCTGGTCGCCTTGCTGCCGCTCGTCCGCCTGCGTACCTTTGAGCACATGACCGGCCCGCTCGGCGGGACCGGCGCCACGTCAGCCCCCGGCGCGGACGGATGATCCCGCGGGGGCCACAGGGAGGAGACCCATGAGACGCATCGCCGTCGTCACGGATTCCACGGCAGACCTCACGCCGCAGCAGGCCGCGGATCACGGGATCCGTGTCGTCCCGTTGTTCGTCCGGTTCGGCGACGAGGAGTTCCGCGTCGGCGTCGACCTGTCGACCGAGGCCTTCTGGAAGCGCCTGCTCGCCCCGGACGCACCGTTTCCGGCGACGTCGGCGCCATCGCCCGGAACATTTCGCGAGGCGTTCGAGGCCTGCTTCGCCGAAGGCGCCGAGGCCATCATCTGCCCGACGATCGGGTCGAAGCTCTCGGCGACATTCCAGAGCGCGACGCTCGCCGCCGAGGCCCTCGCCGGACGCGAGATCCACGTCATCGACACGCGGACCACCTCGATGTCGACGGGGATTGCCGCGATCCTCGCCACCGAGCTGGCCGCCGGTGGGAGCCCGGCCGCCGAGCTGGCCGCGGTCGTGCGGGCGCGGCTGGACGACCTCGACCTCGACGTCGTCGTCGACACGCTGGACTACCTGCGCAAGGGGGGCCGTCTGTCCGCGGCGCGCGCCGCGCTGGGGACGGTCCTCTCCATCAAGCCGATCATCACCGTCGAGGACGGGCTCGTGACGGTGGCCGAGCGACCGCGGACCCGAGCCCGCGCGCGCGAGCGCCTCCTCGAGCTGCTCGCCGCCGCGCCGGTCGAGTGGGTCGCCATCCTCCACACACCCACGAGCTCGGACGAGGACGTGGCGTCGTTCCGGGACGAGCTGGTCGGCCGGATCCCGGGCGGCATCGAGCCGTCCAGGGTATTCACGGGCCTGATCGGCGCGTCGACCGGGCCGCATCTCGGGCCGGGAACGATCGGCGCCGCCCTGCTGCGGCGACGCTGACCGGGGGTCCCGGCCCCGCGCCGGGAGCCCGCCTGCGCGTCCCGTATCATGCCGCGCAGGCGTGCCCCCCCTAGGCCACCCCCGGTGCGCCCCGAGAGGAGCGAACACCCATGGGGCGCGTCGCGATCGTCACCGACTCAGCTTCGGACCTCACAGCGGCAGACGCTGCCGCGCACGGGATCCGCATCGTCCCCCTCTACGTCCGGTTCGGAGAGCAGGAGTTCCGGGCAGGCGTGGACCTGTCGACCGGCGAGTTCTGGGAGCGCATGCTCGCCCCGGATGCGCCGTTCCCGACGACTGCGGCGGCGTCACCCGGCGACTTCGGGACAGCCTTCGAGGCCGAGCTCGCCGCTGGCGCGGAGGCGATCGTTTGCGTCACGGTCGGCAGCCGACTCTCGGCCACGATCAAGAGCGCCGAACTGGCTGCCCAGGCAATGCCCGGCGTCGAGATCCATGTCGTCGATTCCGAGTCCGCCTCGATGGGCGTGGGGCTCCTCGCGCTCGTGGGCGCCGACATGGCCGCGGAAGGCCTCCCGGCGGCCGAGATT
The DNA here is from genome assembly GCA_963698595.1 of uncultured Chloroflexia bacterium. Lineage (GTDB taxonomy): Bacteria > Chloroflexota > Limnocylindria > Limnocylindrales > CSP1-4 > CTSoil-043. Next base: position 117,414 of record CAVORL010000004.1, on the reverse strand, counting down.
GCGTCGACCCTGCGCGGCCGGGTCAGGGACATCGACCTGTTCGTCGCCCTGGATACGATCGAGTACCTGCGCAAGGGAGGCCGCCTGTCGCCGGCACGGGCCGCCATCGCAACGGTCCTCTCGATCAAGCCCATCATCACCGTCGTGAATGGTGTCGTCGAGACAGCCGACCGGGTCCGGACGCGCGCGAAGGCACGGGAGCGCGTCGTCGACCTCCTGACGACGCGGCCGGTGGAGCGGATCGCGATCCTCCACACGCAGACGCCGGATGTCGCTGTCTTCCGCGAGGAGGTCGTCGGCCGCCTCCCCGGTGGGGTGGATCCGGCGCGCGTCTCGACCGAGACCGTCGGCCCGTCCGTCGGCCCGCACCTGGGGCCGGGATGCGTGGGCGCCGTCGTTCTGCTCCGCCGCTAGCGGCCCCGGAGGCGGCAGCGAAGGTTGCAGTACGGATACGGGTCAGTGCCAATACCATTGCGCCCGTTCTCCGGGCCGATCCGCCCGGGGTGAGCGTCGCCGTTCGGCCCTAGGCGGCCGGGAGCGACGGACCCCATGATCGGCCCGGTGTGATCTCCGTCGCGCCGCGACGGCCTGCCCAGCGTGGCGGGTCGCGCGCCGCGGCCGGCAGCCGTCCCGGAGGCGGCGTGTAGAACGGTCGGCTCCCGTGCGGGGCTCCGGGCAGGAGGATCTCCCTTCCATGATCAATGAGCAGGCGGCGCCGGCCATCAACGCCTGGGAGGTTGCGCAGCATCAGTTCGACCTCGCGGCTGCACGGCTCGACCTCGATCCGGGACTTCGCGCCGTGCTCCGCGAGCCGCGCCGCGCCCTGACCGTCACCTTCCCGGTCCACATGGACGATGGCTCCGTCAGGGTGTTCACGGGCTATCGCGTTCAGCACAACCTGGGCCGGGGCCCGGCAAAGGGCGGGATCCGCTACCACCAGGATGTCTCCCTCGATGAGGTCAAGGCCCTCGCGATGTGGATGACCTGGAAGTGCGCGGTCGTGGGGATTCCCTACGGCGGCGGCAAGGGCGGCGTCATCGTCGACCCCAAGAAGCTCTCCATGAAGGAGCTGGAGGCTCTCAGCCGGCGCTTCTTCACCGAGATCTCGGTCCTTGTTGGCCCGGAGCGCGACATCCCGGCCCCGGACGTCAACACGACACCCCAGGTCATGGCCTGGTTCATGGACACGTACTCCATGCACGTCGGCTACACGGTTCCCGGCGTCGTCACCGGCAAGCCGATCAGCCTTGGCGGGTCCGAGGGGCGCAACGAGGCGACCGCCCGCGGCTGCGTCTTCACCGTCGTGGACGCTGCGCGCGAGCTCGGGATGGACCTCACGAAGAGCACCGTCGTCGTCCAGGGCTTCGGCAATGCGGGCGCGATCGCAGCCAAGCTCATGCAGGACGAGGGCTCCCGGGTCATCGCAGTGTCCGACACGGGCGGAGCGATCGTGAGCATTGGCGGCATGGACATCGATCGCGTGGTCGGCTGGAAGAAGGAGCACGGTACCGTCGTCGGCTTCCCCGGCTCCACCAAGATCTCGAACGACGAGCTCCTGGCACTCGAGTGCGACGTGCTCATTCCTGCCGCCCTCGAGAACCAGATCACGGCTCGCAATGCCGACCACGTCCGGGCGCGGATCGTCGCCGAGGCTGCGAACGGCCCGACGACCCCGGAGGCCGACGAGATCCTCTACCGCAAGGGGATCTTCGTGATCCCGGACATCCTCGCCAACGCCGGCGGGGTGACCGTCAGCTACTTCGAGTGGGTCCAGGACCTCAACCGCGACCAGTGGAGCGAGGCGGTCGTCAACGCCAAGCTCAAGGAGATCATGGACCGCTCGTTCGCCGAGGTCCTGACGATGGCCAAGCGCGAAGAGGTCGACATGCGGACAGCCGCATACCTCCTCGCCGTCCAGCGCGTCGCCGACGCCACCGCCCTGCGCGGCCTGTACCCGTAACCCACGCGGCGTCACGCCGCCGGCTGCACCATCCGCGGGCCCCGGCCGTCCGGCCGGGGCCCGCGGATTCCTCGGGACCCCCGGTGTACCATCGGGCGCATGCTCGACCACGAAGAGAAGTTCCTGTTCAAGGAGGAGATCCTCCACCTCGCGAGCTCCATGGCCGACACGGCCATCCTCGACAACGTCGAGGACCTCCTGACCGACGTCATCACGAGCCCGCGGTTCGACTCCGAGGTCTTCACGCTGGAGCGCTCCCTCCAGGTGATGCTCGGGGCGCGGGCCGGGTCCACGCTCGTGGGGCTGCTGACGGTCGCGCCCGAGGTCTTCGAGGAGGTCGGCGAGGTCCGGATCGCCCCCGAGGTGCACGAGCGGCTGACTGCCTGGAGGGCGCGCTTCGGACTGGCGATCGACAACGCCCTCAACTTCCTCAACAACCCGGACGGGATCCAGGGCCACAGCTTCGCCACGCAGATCGCGCACCTCGAGGATCGGCGCGTGCTCCAAGGCCGCCTGACCCTCGTCCGCTACAACAACGAGCCGCAGTTCTTCGTTGCCGACGCAGGGATCTTCCTGGGCCTCGTCGGGGACGTCCTGGAGCGCCTTGGCCCGTACCTGGAGCCGGACAGCGTGGATCCCGAGACGATTGGCCGGCTTCGCGAGGCGCTCGCGCTCGTCGAGCGGCGGACGACGCCCCGCGGATGAGCCGCGCGGAGCGCCGATCGGAGCGGCGCCGTGCGCGGGGGACGCACGGCATGGGATCGGCCTCTGGCGGTCGGGCTCGCCCGACCACGGGACCAAGCGTGGGAGCACGACGCCAGCAGCGGGTCGCAATCGTCCTGCTGGCGGCTCTCGCGCTCGTTGCGCTCGCCGTCGTCGCGTCCCCCGCGATCTCGACGCCGCCGGGCCGGTAGGCGCGCGTCGCCACGCGATGCTCCACCTGTATCTCGCCGCGACCGGCCAGAACCGGGGCAAGACGACCGCGTCGCTCGGCCTGTTCGACCTCTTCCTCCGCGCGGGCCTCCGCACGGCGTTCATGAAGCCCGTCGGGCAGCGAACGGTCGTCGACGGGTCCGGCGTCCCAGCCGACGAGGATGCCGTCCTCATGCAGGCGGTGTTCGACCTGCGCGAGCCGATGGAGGCGATGAGCCCGGTTCACATCCCCCGGGGGTTCACCAAGGCGTACATCGCCGGCCAGGTGGTGGAGGATCTCGGGGCCACGATCTCGGCGGCGCACGCGTCGCTGGTCCCCGACAAGGACATGCTCCTGATCGAAGGCACGGGGCACGCTGGCGTGGGCGCGGTGATCGGCCTCTCGAATGCAGTGGTCGCGGGGATGCTGCGGGCACCGGCCGTCATCATCAGCGAGGGCGGCGTCGGGCGGCCCATCGACGAGATCGTGTTGAACGCGAGCCTCTTCGCCGCCCACGGCGTCCCCATCGCAGGCGCGATCGTGAACAAGGTGGACGTCGAGGCCCAGCCGGGCATCGCCGGCGTGCTGGAGCGCGGCCTGGCCCGCCACGGCATCCCGCTCCTCGGTGTGATCCCGTACCGGCCGATCCTCTCGAACCCGTCCCTCGCCATGATCCTTGCCGGAACCGGGGCCGAGCTCCTGGCCGCCGGCCCCGACCTCGACCTCGTGGTCGGCGGGATCAGCGTTGCTGCGATGGAGCCGCACCACGCGCTCCGGGACATCGTCGGACGCCGGATCGTCATCGTGGCCGGTGATCGCGAGGATGTCATCGTGGCCCTGGCGCGGGCCCATCGCGCCGAGATGCGGCGCCCGGCCGTGATGCGAGGCGAGGCGGAGCCGGCGACGGTCGGCTTCGTCCTGTCCCGCTACCGGCCGCGCCCCGAGGTCGTCGACGAGATCCGGCGGGCCGACCTCTTCGCCTGCTTCCTCGACGAGGACACGTACATGGTGGCCTCCGATGTCCATGACCTGCTGGTCAAGACGCACGCGGCCGACCTTGAGAAGATCGCCACCATCAAGGCGATCGTGGCCTCGTCCCTCGACGCCGACCGGATGCTCGCCGCGGCGGGCGAAGCCGTCGTCTGACGGAGGGAGAACGCATGGACACGGATCTGGGCGCCATCGCCGCGATCATCATCCCGATCCTGGTCATCCAGCTGGGGCTGCTGCTCGTCGCGCTCTACGACCTGACCCGCCCCGGCCGCCGGGTGAAGGGCGGCAGCAAGGTCGTCTGGGCGCTGATCATCATCTTCGTCAACCTCCTCGGGCCGATCCTCTACTTCCTCATCGGCCGGGACGAGACCTGAGGCCTGCCCGTGACCGTCGTCTCCACCCCGGCCGCGATCGAGGCGGAGGGACTCACGAAGCGCTACGGCGACGTCCTCGCCCTCGATTCACTCGACCTGGTCGTCCCGGCCGGGTCCGTGTTCGGATTCCTGGGCCCTAACGGCGCCGGCAAGACGACGACGCTGCGCCTCCTCACCGGGCTCGGCCATCCCAGCGCCGGTCGCGCCACCGTCGCCGGCATCCCCGTCGCCGGGGGCGGCCTCGATCTCGCCGCACGGATCGGGTACCTCGCCCAGGATCCCCGCTTCTACGGCTGGATGACGGGCCGGGAGCTCCTTGCGTTTGCCGGCCGTGCGTACGGGATCGCCGGTCCCGCCCTGCGAGCGCGCGTCGAGGAGGTGCTCGACGTCATCGGCCTGGCCGATGCGGCGAACCGGCGAATCGGCGGCTACTCGGGCGGGATGCGCCAGCGTCTCGGCGTCGGGCAGGCCCTGCTCCCGCGCCCCGCGGTCCTGTTCCTCGACGAGCCGGTCAGCGCACTCGACCCCGAGGGCCGGCGCGACACGCTGCAGCTCATCGGCCGGCTGCGCGGTGTGGCGACCGTCTTCATGAGCACGCACATCCTGACCGACGTCGAGCGGATCTGCGACCGGGTGGCCATCCTGGACCACGGGCGGCTGGTGGCCGAGGCGCCGATCGGCGAGCTCCTGGCCCGTCACGCGCGGCCCATTCTCGAGCTCGACCCCGAGCCCGGACAGGAGGCCGCCGTCGCGGCCCTGGCGGCGGCCCTCGGCGCGGCGACCTGGACGCGCGCGGTGCGGGCGGAGCACGGCATCCTGCGGGTCTTCGTCACCGACGCCGAGCGGGCGGCGGCGGAGACGCTGCCCCTGGTGGTGGCCTCAAACGTCCGGCTGGCACGCTTCGAGCGGGTCCGCCCGACGCTCGAGGACGTCTTCCTCCAGCTCGTCGGTGCCCCGAATGGCCTGGGCGGCGAGCCCGCGGAGGCGGAGGCATGAGGGGCGTCGGCCTGTTCCTTCGCAAGGAGCTCCGCGAGCAGGTCCGGACGATGCGCCTCCTCGTCGTCGTGGCCGTCTTCGCGGTGTTCGGGCTCCTGTCGCCGGTCTTCGCCCGCTACGTGCGCGAGATCGTCGACGCGGTCGGCGGCAGCGGCTTCGGCGGCATGATCCCTGCGCCGACCGTCGGGGACGCGGTCATCCAGTTCACCAAGAACGTGGGCCAGTTCGGCGTCCTCATCGCGATCCTCGTCTCGATGGGCTCCGTGGCCACGGAGAAGGATCGCGGGACGGCGGCATTCGTCCTCACGAAGCCGATCACCCGGGGCGCCTTCATCGCGGCCAAGATGCTGGCGATCGGCCTGTTGCTGGCGCTGGCCCTCGCCGTCGCCGCGACCCTGTGTTGGGTCTACACCGCGCTGCTCTTCGAGCCGCTCCCGGTTGCCGGGTTCGCGGGGGCCGTCGGCCTCGTCTGGCTGTCGCTCGCCGTCTTTGCCTCGGTCACCTTCCTTGCCTCGGTCGCGACGCGCTCTGGGCTCGTCGCCGGGGGAATTGGATTCGGAACCCTCATCGGAGCTGGCATCCTCTCGGCTCTGCCGGGGATCGGCCGGTACCTGCCGACGAGCCTGTGGGGCGCCGCCGACGTGCTCGCCCTCGGCATCGTCCCGGACCCGCTCGTCGGGCCGGTGCTCGTCAACCTGGGGCTGGTCGGCGGAGCGCTCGGACTTGCCTGGCTGAGCTTCCGGCGCCAGGAGCTCTAGACGCGGCGACTACGCAACCGGCACGTCGGGCGTCGGCGCCAGGGGCGCCGCACGGCGCGGGCGGAGGCGACGTGCGACGAACCAGGCGACGCCGATGCCGAGGGCGACGATGAGGGCGAGGGGCACGAGCACGATCGCGACCCAGATCGCCGCGCTGACGAGGCCCTGCCCAAGGCCCACGAGCGTGGCCGCGGCGCGGTCGATCTCCGCGGCCGCGTCCCAGCCTTCTCGCGCCTGCGTCACGGCGACGACGGGCGGGAGGGAGAAGGTCACCGTCAGCGTGGCGAGCGAGGCCCGATCCTGGAGGGACTGCTTCTGGGCCGTGAGCTGCTCGATCTCCTGGCGGGTGCCCGTGAGCTGTGTCTGGACGTCGAGGATGTCCGAGATCTTCGTTGCCTTGATCATGATCGCCTGCAGGGCCGACTCGGTCGCCCGGAGGTTCGCCAGGCGCGCGTCGAGGTCGACGACCTCGCTCGTGACCTCCTGGCTGGCGGTCTGCTCCGCGAGGACCTTCGCGCCGACCGCCCGGAGGGTCGCCAGGGTCGTCTCCCAGCGCTCGACCGGAAGCCGATACGTGACGCTCGCGCTGGCCCGGTCGTCGTCACCCTGGCGCTGCGAGCCCGCAACGTAGCCGCCCGCGGCGGCCACGGCGGCCTGGGCCGCGGAGAGCGCCTTGTCGAGGTCGGTCACCTCGAGGTCGAGCTGCCCGGTCCGCACGATGAGCGGGCCGTCGAACAAGGCGAAGGCGTTCGACCGGTAGGCCGTGCCATCGGCCTCGCTGCCGAGCTTGTCGTCACCCGCCGGGGCCAGCGGAGGCGCCTCGGCAGGATCCCCCTCGCCGACTCCAGACCCCACCGTCGAGGGGATCGACGCTCCGCCGCCGCAGGCCACGAGGAGGAGCGCGACCGCGGCGACGAGGCCCAGCCCGCGCAGAACGGAAGTGGGGCGTGGCGTCTGCGGCCGACCGGCCGCGGAAGGGATGGAACCGGTCATCGGGATGTCCCCATGGTGCGGACGCGGGGGAGTCTCGGCCCGCGTCTCGAGCCCGTGACGGGGTTTGGGCACCTCGAGTTCCCGGGCGGCTCTCCGGCGTCGCTGCTACCCGAGCGTCACGTTGTCGATGAGGCGGGTGGTCCCGAAGCGGACCGCGAGTGACAGGAGCGCCGGGCCCTCGACGCGCGAGAGCTCGGCGAGGCTGACGTCGTCGGCCAGCGAGACGTACTCGACGTGGGCAAGCGGCTCCCCTTCCAGGACCGCCTCGACCGCCCCGCGGATCCGCGCGGCATCTCGCTCGCCGCCGTCGTGGGCGGCGCGCCCTGTCTGCAGGGCCCGGAAGATGACCGGCGCCGCCGCCCGCTCCGCCGTCGAGAGGTGGACATTGCGCGAGCTGAGAGCAAGCCCGTCTGGCTCACGGACCGTGGGGCAGGGCACGACGGTCGTGAGGGCGAGGTCGCGCGCCATCCGGTCGATCGCCCGGAGCTGCTGGGCGTCCTTCCTCCCGAAGTAGGCCCGGTCGGGCCGGACGACACCGAAGAGGACCGCCACGACCGTGGTCACCCCCATGAAGTGGCCGGGCCGGGCTGCCCCCTCGAGCGGCCGGGTAACGGCCCCGGCGTCGACCGTGGTGTCGAAGCCGGGCGGGTACACGTCGTCGATCCCGGGCGCCCAGACGAGGTCGACTCTCTCCTCGGCGCAGAGCGCCAGGTCGCGGGTCTCGCTCCGCGGGTACTTCGCGAGGTCGCCAGGGTTCCCGAACTGGCGCGGGTTGACGAAGATCGAGACGGCCGCCGTCGCGCACTCGGCTCGGGCGCGGGAGATCAACGAGCGATGCCCGTCATGCAGCCAGCCCATTGTCGGGACGAGGCCGAGCGGCCGCGGGGCGCGGTCGAGGGCGGTCGCGAGGTCCGCCCGCGAGCGCACGACGAGCGGGCCCCGTGGCCCCGGTCCGGTCGATCCGGCCTTCACAGGTCGCGATCGAGCGGGATCCCCCCGCTGACGGCGCTCTCCGTGCCGACCCCGTCGGCGGGCGTCCGGCCCAGGACCTCGTCGAGGATCGCATCGTCCATCCGGGTCGCCTGGGCGTCCCCGGGGAACGTGCCGGCCTCGACCTCGCTGCGGTACGCCGAGGCCGCTCCGAGGATCGTCGCGCGCAGGTCCGCGAACGGGCGGGCGTGGCGCGGGATGAACGACCCGAGGCCGAGGACGTCGGTGATCACCTGGACCTGCCCTGAGCAGCCGGCGCCTGCCCCGATGCCGATCGTGGGGATCTGCAGGCGGGCCGTGATGGCCGCCGCGAGCTGGGCCGGCACCAGCTCCAGGACCACGGCGAAGGCGCCGGCCTCCTGGACCGCCAGCGCGTCGTGGAGGAGAGCCCGGGCTTGGTCGCGGCCCTTGCCCTGGACGCGGACCCTGCCGAGGGTGTGGATCGCCTGCGGCGTCAGGCCGATGTGGCCCATGACCGGGATCCCAGCCTTGACAAGCGTCTCGATGATCCGGCCGGAGCGGACGCCACCCTCGACCTTGACGGCCTGGGCGCCGGCCTCGCGCAGGAACCGGCCGGCGTTGGCGACAGCCTCATCCGGGGAGGAGTAGGAGAGGAAGGGCATGTCGCCGACCACCATCGCCCGCCGCGTCCCACGCACGACGGCCTGCGTGTGGTGGAGCATCTGATCCATCGTCACGCGCACCGTCGAGTCATAGCCCAGGAGCACCTGGCCCAGCGAGTCGCCGACGAGAACCACCGGGATTCCGGCCTCGTCGAGGAGCTCGGCGGTGGGGAAGTCGTATGCCGTGAGCATGGCGATGCGCTCGCCGTCGGCGTACATGCGGGCGACGTCGAGGACGGTCACGCGGTTGGGGCGGTTCTGGCCGGCCGAACCGGTCGAGGGGGCGCTCACGGCACGCGGGCCTCCTGGGCAGGGTTGTCACGTTCAGTCTGCGCGACCGCGTCGCGAGCGTCCAGCGCCGCCGCGACGCGATCAAGGATCCGCTCTGCCGCATCGCGCTTCTGGAGCAGCGGCAGGGCCTCCTCTCCTCCGTCGGCCGCGAGGATCGTGACGCGGTTCGTGGCGCTGCCGAAGCCGGATCCCGCTGCGGCCACGTCGTTCGCGACCAGCAGGTCAACGCGCTTCTGCGCGAGCTTCCCGGCGGCGCGCGCAAGACCCCCAGTCTCCGCCGCGAAGCCGACGAGGACGGGCCGCGGCACGAAGGGCGAGCCCGCTACGGCTCCTGTCTCGTCGAGGCCCCGGACCAGACGCCCGATCTCGGCAAGCAGGTCCGGGTTGGCGACGAGCTCGAGCGTGAGGCCTGCGTCGGTTCGCGGCAGCTTCCGGTCGGCCGGCGCCAACGGACGGAAGTCGGCCACGGCCGCGGCCATCACGAGAGCATCGAAGCCCGGGTGGCCGGCCACATCGACGAGAAGGTCGTGGAGCGCGGCACGCATCGCGGACGCGGTCTCCGCGCGGACGATGGTGATGCCGTCGGGCAGCGCGACGCTCACCATGCCGACCACGAGCGTCACTCGGGCCCCGCGATCTCGCGCCGCCTCGGCGAGGGCGATCCCCATCATGCCCGTGCTCCGATTGCCGACGTAGCGGACCGGGTCGATCGGCTCGGCTGTGCCGCCGGCCGTGACGACCACGTGGCGGCCGGCGAGGTCATCCCCGTCGTGCGCGAGAGCGCCGGCCGCCGTCGGGGCGAGCATCGGTGGCCGGTCCGCCGGGTCGGGCTTGCGGGTCGGTCGCTCGCCGATCGCTGCCACGACGGCGTCCACGATCGCCCCGAGATCGGCCAGCCGACCGGGGCCGTCCTGGCCGGACGCGAGTGCTCCCGTCTCCGGCTCCACGATGACGTACCCGAACCGGTCCCGGAGGATCGCCACGTTGGCCTGCGTCGCGGCGTGCGCGTACATATCCCCGTCCATTGCCGGCGCCACGACGACGGGGGCCGCGGTCGCCAGGCACGTGGCCGTCACGACGTCGGCGGCGAGGCCGTGCGCCATCGCCCCGAGCCAGTGGGCAGTCGCGGGAGCGACGAGGATGGCATCTGCGGCGTCCGCGGTGAGGACGTGGCCAATCCGGCCGTCCGGCAAGAGGTCGAGCACCTCGGCGTCGACGTGACGGCGGGAGAGTGCCGCCAGCGTCAGCGGGGCAACGAAGCGGGTCGCCGAAGGGGTCATGAGGACCTGGACGTCCGCCCCCTCGGCGCGCAGGAGCCGCAGGAGATCGACCGCCTTGAAGGCCGCGATCGAGCCGGTGATCCCGAGGCCGACGAAGCGGCCGACCAGCCGTCCGTTCACTCGTCAGGCCTCGTCCGGGCCGGCGACGGCCCCGTGGAACAGGACCAGGCCGCGGAGGGTGAGGTCGGGGTCGATGGCGTCCACCCCGTGGACCGTGCGAGCCCACGGGAGGGCAGCGAGGCCGCCCGTCATGATCACCCGGACCTCGCCGGGAGCCCCGCCCGCGCCGGCGAGCTCGTCCCGCATCCGCGCGACAAGGCCCTCGATCATGACCCTGTGGCCGAGCACCGTTCCGGCCCGGATCGCAGCTGCCGTGTCCCGTCCGATCGCCGCGTCGGGGAGCCGCGCGTCGACGCGCGGCAGCCGGGCGGTGCCGGCGGCGAGCGCCGCGAGGCCCATGTCCATCCCTGGAGCGATCGCGCCCCCGATGAACGCGCCGGTGCGGTCGACGGTATCGAGCGTCGTCGCGGTGCCGCAGTCGACGACGATTGCCGGGGTCCCGTACTCGCGCGCGGCGGCAAAAGCATTGACCAGCCGGTCCGGCCCCACGTCGCCCGGGCGATCCACGCGGACCGGGAGCGGCAGGGTGCCCGCCGAGGCGACGATGCAGGGGATTGCACGGCGGTCGGCGAGCTCCTCGAGGGACGTGACGAGGGCGGGGACCGTCGAGGCCACGACCACGGCCCGGGCCTGGTCGAGCTGGAGCCCGTCGAGCTCGAGGAGCCCCGCGAGGAGGAGCTCAAGATCATCGGAGGTGGCTGATGCTGCCGGCGTTGCGGCCCGCCGGGTCGCCGTCGCGGCGCCGTCGCGCGTCGTCCGGACGCGGAGGTGCGTGTTGCCGATGTCGATGGCAAGGAGCATGCCGCGATCATAGGCCGGGCAAGCGCGACCCGGAGCGCCGGTCGTCCCGCGCGACCTCCCGCGACCGCCGGCCGCCCCGCGTGACCCCCGGTGCGCTACGATCCCCGGGTCGCGCCGGCACGGGGTCCCCCCGGGGAGGCCCGGTCGGCCGCACCGTCTCCGCGCAGCCCCGCACATGAGGTGCTCGATGCGCCCGACCCCCGTCAAGTTCTTCGTGAACAGCGGCATCGTGTCGTCGCGGGCCGACGTCCTCAACCTCCTGCGACCCCTCATCAAGCAGACCGTCTCGTACCGCTACTACCGCGGCCGAGAGCTCGTTGCCCTCGGCACCGGCTGGGTGGAGCGTGTCGTCATCGACGAGCCGGAGACGTCCTCCTACTTCACCCCCGTCTCGATCTGCCTGAACGTCGACTCGTTCGAGCACCTCGAGTTCGAGACCCGTCCTGACCAGCTCATCGTGTATGCCCTCGTGGAGGGGGACGAGCGCGTGGTGCTGGAGTTCGCGCCGTTCGGCGAAGGTGCCCGTCGAGAGCCGGAACAGCTCGCGTTCGATACGAGCGGTTTCGTCCAGATGGAGCTCCCCGGGCCCGAGGTCGACGGGAGCGCCTGAAGCCCGCAGTCTGTCGGCCCGGAAGAGGTCCCGCGACGGCCGCCGCACACATGCCAGCGTCCCGGCTGGCATCCGAGGCGATCCGCCGTCCCACGCTGCGCGCGCGGGCGGGCAGCTTCCGAGCGACCGGCCACCCCGCGGAGCCACGTCGGTGGCCTGGCCGGGCACGGCAGCCCTCGTACGAGGCGCTCCGGGCAGCCGAACCGGCCCGTCGGCGTCAGGCCCCGCGCTCGCCCCGCACGTAGGGGATCCCGAGCGACGCCGGCGCCCCGACCCGCTTGCGGAGCGCCTCACCGGAGACCGCGACCAGGACGACGATGACGAGGACGTACGGGAACATCTGCAGGAAGAACGTGAGGGTGTGGTCCTCGAAGAACGGGTTGCGGAAACCGAGGAGCCTGTCCGGCCCCTGCAAGTCGATGATCATGCGTTGGATCGCGCCGAAGGCGAAGGCCCCGCCGGCCGCCCAGACCGGGTTCCAGCGGGCGAAGATCACGATGGCGATCGCGATCCAGCCCCTGCCGCCCGTCGTCAGCTCGCTGAACCAGCCGGGCGAGATGGCGAGGGTGATCGTCGCGCCGGCGAGACCGGCGAAGACCCCGCCGACGATGACGTACGTGTAGCGCAGCCGATACACGTCGACGCCGAGCGTGTCGGCCGCCGTGGGGCTCTCGCCGGTCGCCCGGAGGTGGAGGCCCGGTCGTGTTCGGTTGATCCAGTACCACGCCGCCGGCACGAGGAGGAGCCCGATGTACACGAGGACACTCTGGTTTGTGAAGAAGACCGGCCCGACGACCGGCACCGCGGACAGGCCGGGGACCGTGAACGTCGGGAGAAGGGCGATCGCCCCGGCCTTGCTGAGGTCCTCGCCCAGCACGCGGGCCAGGCCGCTGCCGAGGAACGTCAGGGCGAGGCCCGAGACGACCTGCTCCGCCTGGAAGCTGATCGTGATGATGGCGTGGAGGGCGGCCAGCATCCCGCCCGCGAGCATTCCCAGGAGCAGCCCGAGCCATGGGTTGCCGGTCCCGACTGCGGTGCCGAAGGCGACCACCGCCCCCATGAGCATCATCCCCTCGACGCCGAGGTTCAGGACACCTGCCCGCTCCGCGAAGATCTCACCGACCGCCGCGTAGAGCAGGACCGTCCCGGTGGCGACGCCGGCGGCGAGGATGACGAGCGGGTCCATCAGGCCGCCCGCCGCTGGATCCGGAACCGGTAGCGGAGGAAGACCTCGCTCGCGATGAGCGAGAAGAGGATGATCCCCTGGATCATCGCCGGGATGCCCGACGGCTGGATCTCGCGGCCCGCGAGGATGAGGGCCCCGAATGCGATGGCGGCAACGACGACGCCGTACGGGTTGAGCTTCGCGATGTACGCCACGATGACAGCCGTGAACCCGTAGCCGGGCGAGATCGCGAGCTGGAGGCGGTGGACGACCCCGGACACCTCGCTCATCCCGGCGAGGCCGGCGAGGGCGCCGGAGATGGCGAAGACCACGATCGTGTTGCGTACCACGTTGACGCCCGCGTAGCGGGCGGCGCGCGGGCTGTCGCCGATGAGCCGGATCTCGTAGCCGAGCCGGCTCCGGTAGAGGAGGAAGCGCACAAGCACGGCGGCCACGAGTCCGATCAGGAGCCCGAAGTGGACCGTCAGACCCGACAGGGCGGGGGCGGCCTCCGCGAAGTCCGAAAGGCGGGGCAGCCAGGCCTCCCGCGGGAACTGCGGCGTGAGCTGGAAGCCCCGCTCGCTCCAGGGCCCGAAGACCCAGTACGAGATCCAGAGGGCAGCGATGTAGTTGAGCATCAGGGTGACGATGATCTCGTTCACCCCGCGCATTCCCTTGAGGATGCCAGGGATCGCCCCGTAGAGGCCCCCGACGAGGGTAGCGGCGATCATCATGAGGGGGACCGTGAGGATGGCCGGCGTGCCCGCGGGCACGACCGGGAGCAGGACGATCGCCGACGCCGCCCAGGCGCCCATGAGGAGCTGGCCCTCGGCGCCGATGTTCCACAGGCGCATGCGGAACGCGATGGCGCAGGCGAGGCCGGTCAGGATGAGCGGCGTCGCCTTCACGAGCGTGTCGGAGAGGACGCCGAGGCTGCCGAACGACGAGCGCAGGATGTGCGCGTAGATCGCGAGCGGGTCGCCTCCCGCAAAGGCCAGGATCACCGCGCCGATCACGAGCGCGACGGCGACCGCGCCGATCGTCGTCGCAACCGGGAGCCAGCGGGGAACCTCGAGCCGCCGCTCGGCGCGCACCGACCACGGAAGGCCCACGCGGGTGCGCCCTGGCCGTCGGGCCGGAACTCCCGCCGTCACGGGACGAGCCTGGTCGGGTCGGCCGGCTCCGTGGACCGTGATGACCGGCCGCCCGTCATGAGGAGCCCGATCTCACCCACGTCGGCTTCCGCGGCGTCGAAGAAGCCGGCGATCCGGCCTTCGTACATGACGGCAACCCGGTCGGAGAGGGCCAGCACTTCGTCCAGGTCCTCGCTGATGAGGATGGTGGCGGAGCCCGCCTGCCGCTGCTCCAGGAGCAGTCGGTGGACGGTGGAGATCGCCCCCACGTCGAGGCCGCGGGTGGGCTGGACGGCGACGAGCAGGCGCGGGGCGGAGGCGATCTCGCGGGCGAGGATGAGGCGCTGCAGGTTGCCCCCGGACAGCAGGCGAGCCTCGGTGTCGACCGAGGGCGCGGCGATCGAGTACGCCTCGCGCAGACTGGTGGCGAAGCGCCGCACCGCCCCGGTGTCAATCGACCAGCGCCGCGCGATCGGAGCTTCGCGGTACGTCTTCATGATGAGGTTGTCGGCGATCGAGAGGTCGGGCGCGGTGCCCACGCCCGTTCGGTCCTCCGGGACATGGGCAATGTGCTGGTTGATGACCTCGCGCGGCGTGCGGTTGGCAACCTCGACGCCGTTGACGTCGATCGACCCGGCCGTGCTCCGTCTGAGGCCCGTCAGGCACTGGGCCAGCTCCGACTGGCCGTTGCCCGCCACGCCGGCGACCCCGAGGATCTCGCCCGCCCGGACGTCGAGGGAGACGCCCCGGAGCGCGGGCAGCCCGCGGTCGCTGAGGGCATCGATGCCGCGGACGCTCAGCACGACGGCGCCCGGCGAGAACGCGCTGCGCTCGGCCGCCTCGACGACGTCGCGACCGACCATGCGTTGGGCGAGGTCGGCCGGGGTCGTGCCGGCGGCCGGAATGGCGGCGGCCGTCACCTTCCCGCGGCGCATGACGGTGATCCGATCGGCGATCTGACCGACCTCGGCCAGCTTGTGACTGATGAAGACGATCGAGGTGCCCGCCGCGACCATCGAGCGGAGCGTGCGGAACAGCTCCTGCGCTTCCTGCGGGGCGAGGACGGCCGTCGGCTCGTCGAGGATGAGGATCCGGGCTCCGCGGTAGAGCAGCTTGAGGATCTCGACCCGCTGCTGCTCCCCGACCGAGAGCTGCCAGATCCGGGCCTCTGGATCGACTGCAAGGCCGTGGCGGGCGGCAAGCTCGGCGACCCGCGCGTTGAAGCGGCGCAGGTCCATCCGGAAGCGCGGCTCATCGAGCCCGAGGAGGATGTTCTCGGTGACGGTCTGCGTGGGGACCAGCGCGAAGTGCTGGTGAACCATGCCGATGCCGACGGCGATCGCGTCGCGTGGAGATCGCAGTTCGACCCGGTCGCCGAACACGCGGATCTCCCCGGCGTCGGGACGGTACAGCCCGTCGAGCACGTTCATGAGCGTGCTCTTGCCAGCCCCGTTCTCCCCGAGCAGGGCATGCACTTCCCCGACGCGAACGTCGAAGTCGACGCCGTCGTTGGCCACGACGCCGGGGAAACGCTTGACGATGCCGCGCATCTCGACGGCCAGGGTGACCGCCGGGGCCGGCTCGGGCGGGGCGATGGGGACGGCAGTCATGCGACGGGACGGCTCCGCTGGAATGGCGAGGCCCGCGACGAGGTGATCGTCGCGGGCCTCGACCTGGGGCTTGCTACTGGGCCAGGTCGGGAAGCTTCGCGTTGATGCCCTCGGCCCACCAGTACATGCAGGTCGTGCACTCGCTGCCGGGGGCGCCGGGCGGGAACTGGTCGAGGTCGGACTGCTGGAGCTTCTCGCCGGCGGCGAGAAGCTCGTTGCCCGCGTTGTCCCTGAGCGGCCCGGCAAAGACGTCGAACCGGTTGAACTCGCCGGCCAGCATCTTCGCGAGGGTGTCCTTCACGAGCTGGACGTCGGCCTCGGGGAGGTCCTTGACGCCCGTCAGCATGGCCTCGCCCTCCATGAACCCCAGCAGGCCCATGGCCCCCGCGTCGGCATCGAAGTACTCGTAGCCGGCCGTGTACGTCCCGGCCTTCACCTGCTCCGCGATGCGGGTGTACTCGGGGCCCCAGATCCAGTACGGGGCGGTCAGGCAGCGCTCGACCTTGCAGGAGTCGGGGTGGTCGTAGGTGACGCCCCACTTGCCCTTCTCCTGGGCGACATCGGCGACCGCGCCCGTATCCGCGCCGGTGAAGACGACCTGGGCACCGGCGTCGAAGAGCGACGCCGCCCCTTCCTTCTCGAGGACCGGGTCATGCCAGGTGTTGATGAATCGGATGTCCATCGTGCACTCGGGGCACGTCTGCTTGACGCCCAGCATGATGGCGTTGCCGAGGCGGAGCTCCTCCGGGATCGGGAACGTCGCCATGTAGCCGATCTTCGGGTTGCCGTCGACCATCGCCCGCGACCCGGCCAGCATGCCGGCGAGGTACTTGAAGTCCTCCATCGCGCCGAAGAAGTTGCCGAAGTTCGTCCCGTTGGACTTGTACCCCGTGAGGTGGAGGTACGTGATGTCGGGGAACTCTCCGGCGACGACCTCCATCGGGTCCATGTAGCCGAAGGAGGTCCCGATGATGAAGTCGAAGCCCTTGCGGGACAGGCTCCGGAAGACCTGCTCGGAGTCGGTCCCCTCGGGGACGTTCTCGATGTAGGCCACGTGCGAGTCCGACAGGTTCTCGCAGACGTAGATCAGGCCCTCGTAGTGGGCCTGGCTCCAGCCGCCGTCGTTGTGGGGCCCGATGAGGACCATGGCGACGTTGAACTTGCCCTCGACGATATCGGGGATCTGTGTGCCGGACGCGGCGCCGGCCTCGCAGGTCGTCGCGCCAGAAGCGGCAGGGCTGGCACTCCCGCTGCCTGAGCAGGCGCTCACCAGCAGCACCCCCGCCGCCAGCAAGGCAACGGGCGTCCGGAGTCGGGTGGCCATCGTGTCCATCTCCTCCAAGTGGTCACCAAGGGCGGGTCGGCGTCGCGCGCCGGCGGTCGCACCGACGCGTGTGCCGCCCGGCGACAGGCCCCGTCCCGGGCCGGATCACGCCCCGCAAGAATAGTCGCCGCGGAGCGCTGCCGAAGGGCCGTTGGGCACGGTTCGAGGGTCAGGTCGGTCCCTGTCGCATCGCGGTTCGGCTGCGGGCCGGATCCGGCGGACAGGCAGGGGAGAGCGCGACGAATCCCGGCCGAGCGGCCGGCCCGCCGGGATGCGCGCGCCGGGCAGTCCAGATTCCGATACCCTCGGCCCGATGTTCGAACGCACGGCGCTGCCCGACGGGCCACGCGTCATCTCCGCGCGGCTCCCCGGCTCCCGGTCGGTCACGATCGAGGCGCACGTCCTGGCCGGCTCGCGCCACGAGGGGGCGCACCAGGCGGGCTGCGCCCACTTCATGGAGCACCTCACCTTCAAGGGAACCCGCGCGTTCCCGTCGACCCGGGCCATCTCGGAGGCGGTGGAGGGGATCGGCGGGACCTTCAACGCCTCCACGGATCGCGAGACGACGGTCTACTACGTTCGGGTCCCGGTCCGCCACGCGGCCCTCGCGATGACGGTGCTCGGCGAGCTCATCGTGCACCCGCTCCTCGACGAGCGCGAGATCGAGCAGGAGCGCGATGTGATCGTCGAGGAGATCCGCTCGTACCTCGATGACCCGGCCGAGCACGCCAACGTCCTCTTCGACGCGGCCGTCTTCGACGACACGCCGCTGGGACGGGAGATCGCGGGGACCGAGGAGAGCGTGCGAACCCTTTCCGTCGACGCGATCCACCGCTTCTGGGGCACGTTCTACCGGCCGGCCAACGTCGTGGTGGCCGCCTCGGGCGATCTCAATCACGAAGAGGTCGTTCAGCTCGCGGCCGACGCGTTCGGCACCGGGAACGGCACGATCCCGGGCTTCGAGCCGGCGCCGGCCATTCCGGCCGGTGAGCGGTTCGTCCGGGCCACCCGGGCGACAACCCAGGCGCAGCTCATCCTGGGCGTCCCCGGGCTGCACCGCGACCATCCCGACCAATGGGTGCTGTCCGTCCTCAATGCGGTTCTCGGCGACGGGATGTCGAGCCGCCTCTTCCTCGAGGTCCGGGAGGAGCGCGCCCTCGCGTATGACGTCGGCAGCTCGATCATCAGCTATGCCGACGCGGGGGTCATCTCGGTCTACGCGGGCGTCGACCCGTCCAAGATCCGGGCGACGATTGCAGCGGTGCTCGAGGAGCTCGCGCGCCTGCGCGACGAGACGTGCGCCGGCGCCGAGATCGAGAAGGTGCAGGCGTACCTCGCGGGTCGCCTGGAGATGCGTCTGGACGAGACCCAGTACCTTGCCTCGTGGATCGGCACGCAGGAAGCTCTGCACGACCGGGTCATGACACCCGACGAGGCACTGGCGGCGATCCGCGCCGTCACCGCCGACCAGGTGCGCGACCTCGCGGTCCGGCTGTTCGACGATGGCGGCCTACGCCTCGCCGTGGTCGCGCCGGCAGGCAAGGGACGTGCGCTCGAGCGCACGCTCCGGTTCCCGGGACCCCGATGAGCCGGCTGTCCCGCCGCACGGACCTGCGGCTGGCGCGCCTCCACCTGCGCGGCGGCGGCCATGCCCTCGCACGGGCGGAGCTCGAGACGCTCGCCGGCGCCGACCGGCTCGACCGCGAGGGCATCCTCGACCTCGCGGAGGTGCGCTGGCGGACGGGCGACCTGGGAGGCGCCGCGGCCGCGGCGGCAGCCTGGCTGGAGGAGGGGGACGAGGGTCCGGGAGCCATCCTCGCCCACCTGATCGGCGCGGAGGCGGCGGCTGCCGCGGGCGACCACGCTGCAGCCACGGGCCACGTCGCCGCCGCAGCCGCGGGCCTCAAGGGCTGGGACGCCCTCGAAGCCCTCCTGGCCGGGATCGCGGCCCGCGCGACGTGGCCGTGGGAGGCCCCGACGCTCCGCGAGGCGGCCCTGGACGACGCGGGCGCGGCCGGGGGACGGATCGCGACGCCCGGGCCCTCGTCGGCCGACGCCTCCGTCCGTGGCCGTCCCCGCGTCGCGCCGCCCGCCTCCCCGGCGGCGACGGCCCTCGCACAGCAGGGGGCCGCGCTCCTCGCGGAGGCGCCCGAGCGAGCCGCGATCGCGCTCGCCCTGGCGCTGCGGGCCGATCGTGCCGCGGCGGAGGTCGTTCTTGCTGCGCTCGACGACGAACGTGCGCGGCGCGCGCAGGTGCCCGGTGCCGCGCCGGACTCCGACGCGACGGCAGCGGCGGGCGCCGGGGTGGCGCTGCTGGAGGTCGCCATGCGGGGCGCTGCCACCCTGGCCTTCGTCCGCGCTGAGGCCCTCCGGGCCGCCGGGCGCCACGAGGAGGCACGGATCGCCTACGCTTCCGCGGAGCGTCTTGCCCTCGCGCCGGCCGAGGTCGGCCCCCCAGGGAGTTCCCAGTGACCGAACGCAGCCTCGTCCTGATCAAGCCCGACGGCGTGCAGCGCCTGCTCGTCGGCCGCGTGATCAGCCGCTTCGAAGACCGCGGCCTCAAGCTCGTCGGCCTCAAACTCGTGCAGGTGACCCGGGAGCAGGCCCAGCAGCACTACGCCATCCACCGGGAGCGCCCGTTCTTCGCCGGGCTCGTCGCGTTCATCACGTCGAGCCCTCTCGTTGCGATCGTCGTCGAGGGCCCCAACGCGATCTCCGTCGTGCGCGCCATGGTCGGCGCGACCCGGCCGTGGGAGTCTCCCCCTGGGACGATCCGCGGGGACCTCGCGCTGGAGGTCTCCCAGAACCTCATCCATGCGTCGGACGGCCCCGAGACGGCCACCACGGAACTCGCCCTGTGGTTCCCGGAAGGAGTCCTGGACTACCCGCGGGAGGTCGATCGCTGGGTGCTCGGCCCGGAGGGCTGATCGAGACCCGGCCAGCGTGACCTCGCCCTGCTGACCTCCGGAGGCGGCCGTCGCGCAGCTACGGGCCCGGGGTAGCCGGTGCCACCTCCCCGGCCGGGAGGTCCAGCTCCTCCGGCCGAGAGAGCACGGGCGGCACGTCCTGGAACGGCTCCGCGGGCGGCGGGATCGCGACGTCCGGCCCGCGCGCCGCCGCGCCGATCCCGAACGCCCCGGCGGCCGCCAGGACGGAGACGCCTGCGAGCACGACGACCACGAGCGCGCGCAGGGCGGTCCGGTTCAGCTCCAGCAGCGGGCGCATCTCGCGGGCCGCGACACGCAGCGTCACGAGTCGGCGACCCTCCGGGCGCCGCGCGGCGCGTGCTGCGGCGCGCAGCCCGGCCGGGACGCGGAGCAGCTCGCCCGAGGCCGCCAGC
Source organism: uncultured Chloroflexia bacterium (assembly GCA_963698595.1). Classification (GTDB taxonomy): domain Bacteria; phylum Chloroflexota; class Limnocylindria; order Limnocylindrales; family CSP1-4; genus CTSoil-043. The sequence continues at coordinate 97,140 of CAVORL010000004.1, read as the reverse complement.
ACGCGGGCGTCCGGCCGTCCGAAGCCGGCCCCGAGGACGCGCGCGAGGGCGACGGCGGTCCCGAGCGACGCCAGCGAGGCGACCACGAGAGCCGGCCCGGCCACCGCCGCCTGGAGCGCCGTCAGTCGCGCGTCCCAGACCAGCAGGCCCGGCCAGCCGACAACCGCCACGCCGATGAGCACGAGGGCAGCGCCGAGCGCCGGTGCCCGCCGGAACCACCCCCGTGCCTCGGACAGCCGCGCGGTCCCGAACGCCGCCCGAAACGCGATGGTCCAGCCGACGAGCGCGGTGCGGGTCGCGATGAAGGGGATGAGCCACGATCGGACCGCATCGCGCCCGGCCAGGTCGAGGGCGGCGAAGCCGAGGAGGACCACGCCGGCGTCCATGACGATCGTGTATGCAACCACCCGGTCGATGTCGTCCTGCACGAACGCCGCGACGGCGCCGAGGACCAGCGTGGCCAGGCCGAGCAGGATGAGGAGCGTGCCGTCCCAGCCGAGGACCTGGACCGCCGGGGCGAGCGTGCCGCTCGACCAGCCGAGCAACACCACGGCCCAGCTCGCAGGGAGGATGGCGAGGAGGACCGGCAGCGCCGACGCAGGCGCTGCGTCGGTCAGCCGCGCAACGCGGGCATGGAGCGGGATCACGCCGAAGCGGTGCCCGAGCGCGAGCCCGGCGGCGACGGCGGCCAGGCCCGCGGCCTGGGGCTCGACCGCGAGGCCGCCGATCGCCTCGGGCACGAGGCTCACGGCCGCGACGCCGACGGCGAGCGCGACAGCGGCGCCGCGCAGCTCGCGGGCGAGGGCGCGAGCGCGATACGGGGTCGCGGGCTGGGCCAGCCCGACCGCCGCGGCGACGGCCGCCGTGGAGCCCGCGGCGAGGAGCCCGGGGAGGGCGCCGCCCACTCCCAGCGTCACCCCGAGGCCGCAGGCTGCCACGAGCACCACGCCAGGCGCCGCCGGCTCCCAGGTCGCCAGCCGGCCCACGACCAGGACCCCGAGGCTGCCGGCGATGCCGATCCCAAGGAACACGCGTGCGTAGGGGGTCAGCTGCAGGGCTCCGTCACCGATGATGAGCGGCGTCCCCGGAGAGACCGCCAGCAGCGTCAGCAGGGTGGCCCCGATGCCCCCCAGGCCGACCAGCGTCCCGACCCAGCGCCGGTCGCGGAGCGCGACCGCCAGCAGCGCGCTTCCGGCCGCCACGCCCAGGACCGGCAGGAGGCTCATCGGCCCGTGTCCAACCCCGCGACGCGGCTGCGCGTCGTGACCGCCGCGTCCGCCGCGGGGCCGGCAGCCGTGGCCGACGTCGCCACGAGCACGACGCCCGCCGCGGCGACGGCGACGAGGGTGGCACCACCCAGGAGCGCCTCGAGGGCCGCCGGCGTCCCGCCGAGACCGGCGCGCAGGAGGAGCGCTCCGTTCACGAGGGCCAGCAGGCACGTCGCCAGCCGGAACGGGTCCCGGCTCCGTGCGATCGGCGCCACGGCCACTGCGACGGACGCGAGGCCGGCTGCGACGGCGGCATCGGGCCCGAAGGCGGGCAGGCCCACCGCGGTCGCCCCGAGTCCGGCGGCGAAGGCCGCCGCTCCGGCGACGACCGCCGACGCCATCCCGAGGCCGGGATCGGGCGACCCGGCACTCCGGCCCGCCGCGCGGAGCAGGAAGGCGGCGAGCACGCCGGCGACGATCCGGAAGGCGAGGACCGGCAGGTCGGGGAGGGGATCGGCGACGAAGGGCGCGAACGATAGGGCGACGAGAATTCCGAGAGTGGCCGCCGACGGGCTCCGAGCCCCGATCGCCGCCGCCGCGCCGAGGGCCGCGAGGACGCTCGCCGCGACGAGAAGCGCAGTCACGGGACGGCCGGGCTGGGCCTCGCGTCGCCGTTCCCGACGGGGGCCGGGTAGTCGGGCGTGGGGAGGATCCCCAGGGTGGAGATCGGCCAGTAGCGCAGCCAGGCGCGACCGATCACTGTGTCTCGCTCGATCGGTCCGAAGGCCCGGGAGTCTGCGGACGCCGCGCGATGATCACCCATCACGAACAGCTCGCCTGCGGGGATCACCCAGCGCGCGGGCTCGTCGATGGACGTCGTCGGCTGTAGGTCGAAGACGTAGGGCTCGTCGAGGGGAGTCCCGTCGATCACGATCTCGCCGTCACGGATCTGGACCGTCTCGCCCGGCAGCCCGATGACGCGCTTGATGAACGGGGTTCGGGGGCCGCCCTCGACCCACGCCGCGGGAGGCTCGAAGACCACGATGTCGCCCCGCGAGTAGCTGTCGAAGCGTGGGGTGAGCTTGTCGACGAGGACGTACTGGTTGGGCTCCAGCGTTCGCTCCATCGACTGCTGTTCGACGCGGTAGGGCTGAGCGACGAAGGTCTGGATCACGAAGAAGATGATCAGGGTGAGGACGAGCGTCTCGACGATCTCGAAGAGGCACCCGAGGGGGCGTCGTGTCACAAGTCCGGCAGTATAGGGCACGGGATGGGCACGCCCCGAGCCCTCGGCGTGCCCGCTCGAAGCCGTCGTGCTGCGCGAACCGCCCGCGAGGCGCGGATTGCTCGCCATACGAGCAGTTGCTACACTCGCCCGCGGTCTGAGCAGCCTCGTCCAACCCCGGGAGAAGGTCCGCCGGTCCTCGGACGCATCATCGATCCCTCGTCCCCGGTGCGACACGTGCTCCGGCGCGGATGATCGCGCCTGGAATTGAGGTCAGAACCAGCTCATGAGCTCCGATCTGCTCCAGCTGATGATCCTGCCGGTGGGGCTGCTGGCCGTCGCTTTCGCGCTCTATCTCGCGCGGGACGTGCTGCGCCGCGATGCGGGACCCCAGGCCATGCAGGACGTTGCCGAGATGATCCGCGAGGGTGCCGACGCGTTCGTCCGGCGCCAGTACACGACGATCGGGATCCTCGCGCTTGTCGGGGCCGTGATCATCGGTGTCGTCATCGGCCTGGTCGAGACGGCCGACGTGGCCGACGTGCCCGCCCTGGCCGGACCCCCGATCGGGATCATGACCGCGCTCGCCTTCCTGGTCGGCGCCGGCTGCTCGATGCTCTCGGGCATCATCGGCATGACGATCAGCGTCCGCTCGAACGTGCGCACGGCGGCTGCAGCCCGGCGGAGTCTCGTCGAGGCGGTCCAGGTGGCGATGCGCGGCGGGGCCGTGTCCGGCTTCCTCGTCGTCGCCCTTTCGCTCCTCGGCGTCTGGGGCATCTTCACCGCCTACGAGACGTTCATCGGCGACGTCACCGTCGCTGAGGCTCCGTTCCTGATCGTCGGCTTTGGCTTCGGGGCGTCCTTCGTGGCCCTCTTCGCCCAGCTTGGCGGCGGGATCTACACCAAGGCCGCGGACGTCGGCGCCGACCTCGTCGGGAAGGTCGAGGCCGGCATCCCGGAGGACGACCCTCGGAACGCAGCCGTCATCGCCGACCTCGTCGGCGACAACGTGGGCGACTGCGCCGGCCGCGGGGCCGACCTCTTCGAGTCGACGGCCGCCGAGAACATCGGCGCCATGATCCTCGGCGTCGCGGCCTACACCATCGCGGCCGCCGCCGGCTGGCCGAATCCCGAGGCCTGGATCTTCTTCCCGCTCGTGGTGCGTGCCTTCGGGCTCCTCGCCACGATCGTCGCGGTCGCCTTCTTCATCCGGGGCCGCGAGGACGAGAACCCGATGAACATCCTCAACCGCGGCTACTGGGTCACCACGATCCTGTCGGTCGGGGGGTTGGCCATCTCGACGAACGTGATGATGAACACGGGGGATGCCGTCGGGGCGAACGGCATTCCCGCGTGGATCTGGTTCTTCGGGGCGGGCCTCGTCGGCCTCGCGACCTCGGTCGTCTTCGTCTACATCACCCAGTACTACACGGCCGGCACCTTCCGTCCGGTCCGCGAGATCGCGGAAGCCAGCCGCACGGGCCCCGCGACGAACATCATCTCGGGCACGGCGGTCGGCTACGAGACGACCTTCGTCACGGCGAGCACGATCGGCGTCGCCCTCCTCGCGTCGCACTGGCTCGGGGCGCAGGCCAACCTCATCAGCGTCGACGGCCACAACGTCGGTGGCATCTTCGGCACCGCCGTCGCCACGATGGCCATGCTCATGACGACGGCCTACATCCTCGCGATGGATACGTTCGGCCCGATCACCGACAACGCCGGCGGCATCGCCGAGTTCAGCCGGTCGGAGGCCTCGGCCCGCGAGATCACCGACCACCTCGATGCTGTCGGCAACACGACGAAGGCGCTCACCAAGGGGTACGCGATCGCCTCGGCCTCGCTGGCGGCGTTCCTGCTCTTCAGCGCCTACATCGACAAGGTCAACCTCATCCAGAGCAACCGGGGCGGCCCCCGCCTGGAGTCCGTCAACCTTGCCGACGTCAGCGTGTTCGTGGCTGCCCTCGTCGGCGCGATGATTGTCTACTTCTTCAGCAGCCTCGCCATTCGGGCCGTCGGCAAGACCGCCCAGTCGATCATCGTCGAGGTTCGGCGTCAGTTCCGGGAGATGCCCGGAATCATGGATTACACGCAGCGGCCGGACTATGCCCGCGTCGTCGACATCACCACCCGTGCCGCGCTGCGCGAGATGGTCGCCCCGGGCCTGGTTGCCGTGGCCACGCCGATCACCGTCGGTGTCCTCCTCGGCTACGAGGCGGTGGCCGGCTTCCTCATGGTCGGCACGATCGCCGGCGTCCTGCTCGCGACCGTCCTCAATAACGGAGGCGGCGCCTGGGACAACGCCAAGAAATACATCGAGGCAGGACACCTCAAGGACGCTGCAGGCAACGTCCTGGGCAAGAGGACCGACGCTCACGCGGCGGCGGTCGTGGGCGACACGGTCGGCGATCCTTTCAAGGACACCGCCGGCCCGTCGCTCCACGTCCTCGTGAAGCTCCTGGCGACGATCACCCTCGTTCTCGCCCCACTCTTCATCCGCTAGGCCGTATCAGGAACGCAGGCCGCTCCCCGGGCGCGGCCCGCCGCGAGGTTTGATGGACACTCTCATCCAGGCGATCGTGATGGGCCTCGTGCAGGGTCTCACCGAGTTCCTGCCGGTCTCTTCGTCCGGGCACCTCATCGTCGTGCCGTCCATGCTCGGCTGGGACGACCCGTTCATCACGTCGCTGGCGTTCTCCGTCGTGCTCCACCTTGGCACGCTCCTGGCCCTGCTCGCCTACTTCTGGCGTGACTGGGTCCGCCTCGTGCCGGCCGGCCTCGCGGCGCTGCGCGACCGCTCGTTCCGGGGGGACCCGGACCGCAAGCTCGCGTGGCTCATCGTGGCCACGATGCCGCCGGCGATCGTGGCCGGTGTGCTCCTCAACGACTTCCTCGAGGCGCAGGTTCGCCAGCCTGTCCTGGTGGCCGCGATGCTCGTCCTCGGTGGGGGGATCCTGTGGGCCGCCGACCGGCTCGGGCGCAAGGCCGCGGGCATGGAGCAGATCGGGCTCGGGGGCGCCGTCTTCGTGGGGTGTGCGCAGGCGATCGCGCTCGTCCCGGGCATCAGCCGCTCGGGAATCTCGATCAGCGCCGGCCTGGCGCTGGGGCTGACCCGCGAGGCGGCGGCGCGCTTCTCGTTTCTCATGGCAGCCCCGATCATCGCCGGCGCCGGCGCGTGGGAGGCGCGGAAGCTGCTCACCGGCGAGGCGGGCGTCGCCGTCGAGCCGGCCGCCCTCGTCGTCGGGTTCCTCACCGCCTTCGTGTCGGGGATCCTTGCGATCGCCGGCCTGCTGCGCTACCTCCGGTCGCATCCCATGACGGTCTTCGTGGCGTACCGCCTCGTTCTCGCCGCGGTGGTCGTCGTCGCGTTCCTGGCCGCGTAGGGCGGAGGCGCGGCCATGGAGGTGATGAAGCAGCTCCGCCAGCGGGCCATCCGCGACCTCGTGGACCAGCGCCAGGTTCGGACCCAGCTGGAGCTGGCGGCGGCGCTCCGCGATCGCGGGTTCCGTGCGACCCAGGCCACCATCAGCCGCGACGTCGCCGAGCTCCAGCTCGTGAAGGCGCAGCGCGGGGGCGTGACCGTGTATGCGCTGCCGGCCCGCCTCGTCACCGCCGACCCGACCGGCGAGGAGCGCCTGCGCCGCCTGTTCCGGGACCTGCCGGTGGAGGTCCGCGAGGCGGGCGTCTTCCTGGTGCTCGTCACGCTGCCGGGATCGGCGCATGCGATCGCCGCCTCCCTGGATCGCGCCCGCTGGCCCGACGCGATCGGCTCGATCGCGGGCGACGACACGGTCTTCATCGCATGTCCCGACCGCCGTGCCCTGCGCCGCCTGCGGGCGCGCCTGGAGCGCCTCGCGGCGGGCTAGCGACCACGCTGGCGTGGCCGGCACGGGTGTCGACGGTGGAACGCCGGGTCGGTTTCGGGGCGCGCCGGGCGTCCCAGGGGCCCCTGCTCTCCAGGGCGCCGCGATCACCCTGCTTTGACACTCCGGAAGGGCGGGGGATATGATCCCGGCCGGTCGGACTTCGGGCGTGTCGCATGCGGCAGCACCGAGGTTCGTTTCGTTGTCGGCCGCCTCGCCGCCGCACGCATCGTCACCGACGCCGGTAGGACCGGCAGATCGACGGGGGTCCGCTCCTTCGTGAACAACAAGCCCACCTACCTGTCGCGCGAGGGCGAGGCCACGCTCCGCGAGGAGCTCACGCAGCTCGTCAACGTCCGGCGTTCCGAGGTCGCAACCCGGATCCACGATGCCAAGGAGCACGGGGACCTCTCGGAGAACGCCGAGTACGAGGAGGCCAAGAACGAGCAGGCCTTCGTCGAGGGCCGGATCCAGACTCTCGAGGCGCTGCTGAAGGCCGCCGTGATCATCGAGAACACGGGCACCGACCACGTCTCCCTGGGCTCGGTCGTGAAGGTCGAATTCGGAGGGTGGCGAAGAGTCCTTCACGATCGTGGGTTCCGCCGAGGCGCGCCCCGCGAACGCCAAGATCTCCAACGAGTCTCCCGTCGGACGGGCTCTCCTCGGCCGCAAGGCCGGCGAGAGCGTTGTCGTCAAGCTCCCCAACGGGTCGGACTACACATACACCATCAAGTCGATCGGCTGATCGCCCGCCCGGGGCGGACCGGGGCGGGCGGCCGGTGCCGCCTCCGGGCCCGGCGCATTCCGAGCGGAGGACGCACGCATGTACTGGGCGGACGAGTTGGCGGCATCGGTCGAGGGACCGCAGGTCGTCAACGACTCGAAGACCCCGTCCGGCACGGTCCACGTGGGCAGCCTGCGGGGCCCCGTGATCCTCGACGTCATCACCCGCGCCCTGCGCGAACGGGATCTCCCGACAACGCTGCTGTACGGCGTCGACGACATGGACCCGATGGACTCCCAGGCGCTGCTCACGCCGGATGCCGTGGAGCGCGAGATGGGGCGCCCGCTGGCTCATGTCCCGGATCCTGCCGGCGATTGCCACGCCAGCTATGCCCGCCACTTCGCGGGCATCTTCATCGAGACCTTCGCCGGCCTCGGCATCCGGCCCGACCGCTACTACTGGATGAGCGACCTCTACCCGACCGGTGAGGTGGACCCGTTCATCCGGATCGCGCTCGACCGGGCCCAGGTCGTGCGCGACGTCTATCTCCGCGTCTCGAAGGTGGAGCGGCCGCGAGGCTGGCTCCCGGTCCACGTCGTCTGCCCCGGCTGCGGCAAGGTGGGCACCACGATCGCCACCGACTGGGACGGTCGGACCGTGGCCTACGAGTGTCGGCCTGACTACGTGACGTGGGCCCGCGGATGCGGTGCAGCGGGGCGTGTCTCGCCCTTCGGCGGCACGGCCAAGCTCCCGTGGAACCTGGAATGGGCGGCCCAGTGGAGTCTGTTCGGAGTGACGATCGAGCCGTGCGGCAAGGACCTCGCCACGGCCGGCGGCTCGCGGGACCGCTCCGACGCCCTCGCCCGCGAGGTCTTCGACCGCGAGCCACCCCGCAACCTGGCCTACGAGTTCCTCAACATCGGCGGCCGCAAGATGTCGACCTCGAAAGGCCGCGGAGCCTCCGCCCACGACGTGGCCAGGGTGCTGCCGCCGGAGCCGCTCCGTCTCCTCTTCCTGCGGCCGCGCCCGAACCAGGCGATCGACTTCGAGCCCGAGGGGACCGACGCGATCCCGCGCCTCTTCGACGAGCTGGACCGCCTGGCGGCGATCGTCGCGGGGCGCCCCTACCGCGGCGAGCCCCCGCCCGATCCGGAGCGCCTGTACGCCTACGTCCTGCTCTCGGGGGTTGTCCCGGCGGAGGCTGCGTCCGCCTATAGCCCTGCATTCGCCCACCTCGCGCTCATGGCCCAGATCCCGGGTGTCGACATCGCGGTCCGGGTGGCGGGTGAGAAGGGCGTGCCGCTGACCCCGGTCGAGGAGCTCACGCTCGCCGAGCGGCTCGCGGCTGCCCGGGCGTGGCTGGATTCGTACGCGCCGGAGAGCGCCATCGTGCAGGTGCGGCGCGAGGTCCTCCCGCGGGAGGCCACGGCTCTCGGCGAGGACCAGCGGGTCTTCCTCGGAGCCCTGGCGATCGCCGCCGACCGCGAGCGACCCGAGGGCGGCGACGCCTGGCAGAACCTCCTGTTCCGCCTCTCCCAGGAGGCGGCGCTGCCGGCCGGACGCGCGTTCGGGGCGGTCTATCTCGCGTTCCTCGGCCGTCCGAACGGCCCGCGGGCCGGGTGGCTGCTGGCGAGCCTCGAAGAGCTCTTCGTCATCGGCCGTCTGCGCGAGGCCGCCGGCTGGCACGACCACTCGGCGGATGCCGCACGGGCCCCGGGGTCCGCCGGCGAGGAGGGCGGGGCATGAGCGTCGGGCTGCAGCGGCTGCGCGAGGAGCCAGACGTCATTCGCCGGGGCGCCCTCGACAAGGGCGAGGACGCCTCGCTCGTCGACGCCGCCCTCGATCTCGACGGGCGCCGGCGGCGCCTCCTGGGCGAGGCGGACGCTCTCAAGGCCGAGCGCAACAGCGCGTCAAAGGCGATCGGGGAGGCGATCCGCGGCGGCGCGGATGCCAACGGCCCCGAGGTCGCGGCGCTCAAGGCCGCTTCGGTGGCGGCCGGCGAGCGGATCGTGGTCCTCGACGCCGAGGCGACGGCGGTGGAGGCGGAGCTCGACGACGTCCTCCTCCGGATCCCGAACCCGGCGGATCCGGACGTGCCGGTCGGCAATGCCGACGCGAACGTGACCGTCCGGACCTGGGGCGACCTCCTCCCGAACGTCGCGAGCGGCCCGGGCGGCCCCTGGGAGCGGAAGCCTCACTGGGACGTCGCCGAGGCCCTCGATATCATCGACCTCGAGCGCGGCGCCAAGGTCACGGGCTCCGGCTTCCCGATCTACAAGGGGGCCGGGGCGGCCCTCCAGCGGGCTCTCATCGACTTCTTCCTCGCCGTTCACTCCCGCGAGAACGGGTTCACCGAGATCTGGCCGCCGGCCGTCGTCAACGCCGCTTCGGCTCGGGGCACCGGGCAGATCCCGGACAAGGAAGACCAGATGTACGTCGTCACGCGCGACGACCTCTATTTGGTCCCGACGGCCGAGGTCCCGGTCACGAACCTCCACCGTGACGAGATCTTCGATGCGGACGCCCTTCCGGTGCGCTACGCCGCATACACGCCGTGCTTCCGGCGCGAGGCCGGGGCGGCCGGCAAGGACACGCGGGGGATCCTGAGGGTCCACCAGTTCGACAAGGTCGAGATGGTCCTCTTCGAGCGCCCGGAAGCCAGCAACGAGGCACTCGAGTGGATGACGGGCCGCGCGGAGGATCTCCTGCAGCGCCTCGGCCTGCCCTACCGGGTGCTCCTCATGGCGACCCGCGACATGGGGTTCGTGCAGGCCAAGAAGTACGACCTGGAGGTGTGGGCGCCGGGCGTGGAGCGCTGGCTGGAGGTCTCCTCCTGCTCGAACTTCCGCGACTACCAGGCCCGCCGGATGGCGATCCGCCACCGGCCCGCCCCCGGCGCGAAGCCGGAGCTCGTCCACACGCTCAACGGGTCGGGCCTCGCGCTGGCCCGGGTCGTCGCCGCGATCCTCGAGACATACCAGCAGCCTGACGGCTCGGTCGTCGTGCCGGAGCCGCTGCGGGGAACCCTCGGCACGGATGTCATCCGGCCGCGCTGAGCGGCCTGCTCAGCGGTATCCACCCTTTCCGGCCTTCTCGAACCGGCGGAACCAGATCCGCCATCGGCGACCGGCGGCCTGGGCCTCTGTCGCCGCGTAGGCCGTGTCGTCGGGCGGCGTCGGGAGGAGTGCGTCGAACAGGCGCCCGATCGCTACGAGCAGTCGGCGCATGAAGCCACCATCTTCCGAACTTTCGCGAGCATGCGCGACCCGGAGGCCGCCGGCAAGGGCCGCCCGGTTCGGGCTGCCCGCCACACCGGCGCGCGCTCCGTCGTCGGAGGGGGCGTATGAGCGTACCTCTTGCGCGGCGCCTCCTCGCCCTGGCCATCGGCCTGGGGGTGGCGACCGACATCCTCTTCCGCGGCAACGCCCCCGGCGTGAACGTGCCCCTCGACGTCGCCCTCCTGCTCGCGGCGGGAGCCCTCGCCGCGGGACCCTCGAGGATCCGCCGGGTCGACCCGCTCGACGCGTGGCTCGCGCCGGCCGCGCTCGCGTTCGCCCTCTTCGTGGCGCTCCGCGCGGATCCGGCCCTCGTCGTCGTCGACGTCCTGGGTGCCGGCATCCTCGGCGGGGCCGCGTTGGCAGCCCTGGGCGGACGCGCCCTCATGCGGGCGGATGCCGGGCAGGTTGTTGCCGCGGCGGGCGAGATGGTGTTCGCGGCGCTCGTCGGGGCGATCCCCCTCGCCGGCGCCCTGCGCCCTCGCCGGGGCGCCCGAACCGGCCGCTCGGCGCCGCCCTGGGCAGGGCCGGTGGTGCGGGGCACCCTCGTCGCGGTGCCGCTCCTCGTCGTGTTCGCGGCGCTGTTCGCGGCGGCAGACGCGGTCTTCGCGGCCGCCGCGGGTCGCGTCCTGGAGCTGCCCTTCGACCTCCCGCTTGCGGACCTGGTCGAGCGGGGAGCCGGGATGGCGATCGTGGCGTGGGTCGCGGCCGGTGTGCTGGTGGTCGCGGCCGGGCGTTGGGCACACATCGTCCCCCTGTCGATGCCTCGCCCGTTCGAGCTGTGGCCGGGCGCGGGCGTGGCTCGCGTCGGGGATGGGTCGCCCGTCGATGGCGGCCCCGCCAGCTCGGCCACGGATCCGGGCGGCGAGCGTCCGGGTCGCCTGCGGATCGGCAATCTCGAGGCGCTCGTCGTCCTCGTCCTGGTCGACGCGCTCTTCGCGGTCTTCGTCGCCCTTCAGGTCGCCTACCTCTTCGGGGGTCTCGACATTCTCGACGCCGCCGGCCTCACGTACGCGGAGTACGCGCGGCGCGGGTTCTTCGAGCTGCTGGCCGCGGCCGCGCTCGCCGCGGCGGTTGTCGCGACCCTCGACACTCGCGTGCGGCGCCGGAGCCGCGGCTTCGTCGCAGCCGCCCTCGGCTTGCTGGGTCTGACCGGGGTCACGCTCGTCTCGTCCTTCCTGCGGCTGCGGCTGTACCAGGACGCCTACGGCTGGACCGAGCTGCGCTTCTGGGTACTCCTCTCCATCGGCTGGCTCGCCGCGGCCCTGCTTGCCCTCGGGCTCCTCGTGGTCCTCGGTCGCTCCGGTCGCCTGGTCCAGGTCCTGGGGGCGCTCGGCGTCGCCGGGATGCTCGTTGCCAACCTCGTCGGCCCGCAGGGATTCGTCGCGGCCCGGAACCTGGAGCGGGCGATCAACCCAGCGCTCGTCCCGCCCGGCGGCAGAGCAGGTCTCGACGAGGCGTACCTCGCGACGCTCGGCGACGACGCGGTCCCCGTGATGGTCGCCGCCCTGCCGGATCTCGCCGGCGCAGACAGGCTGGCGGTGCGAGCCCTTCTCGAGGCGCGCCGTCGCCAGCTGGCGACGGACCCGGCCCTCGCCGGGTGGCCGTCGTGGAACCTGTCCCGGGAGCAGGCCCGGGCCGCGCTCGCGACGCTCGACTCGGCGCGCTGACCGCTGGTCGCGCGGGCCGATCGGCCCGGTCTGGGGGCCGGAAATGGCCCATGACGTGGGAGGGCTCGCTGGGTAGGATCCAGCACGTTGCCCGGCGTCCGCCGAGGTGTCCCGCACGGAGAAGCAACAACCCCACCATGGACCAGCCCGCCCAGCCCCAGGACCCCCGGCCGCCGTACCCCCCGCCGCCGCCCGTCGCTCCACCCCAGTGGGTCGTCCCGGCCGAGCCCGTCGGCCCGGCGCCCGGGGTCGTCTTCGCCTCCCACGGTGGTCGCCTTGTCGCCTACATCGTGGACGCGATCCTCGTGGGGGTCATCGTGACCGCGGTCACGATCGCCCTCGCGATCCTGACGGGCGTGCTTGCGGTCGCTGGAGCGGTCCCGCTCGCGGCACTCTCGGGCCTGTTCCTGATCGTCGCGGTCTTCGTCGTGAGCCTGGGGTACTTCCCGTACTTCTGGGTGAACGGCGGAGCGACGCCCGGCATGCGGATCTTCAACCTGCGCGTCGTTCGCGATCGCGACGGCGGCCCGCTCGGGTGGGGCGAGGCGATCCTCCGCCTCGTCGGCTTCTGGGTCTCCGGTGCCGTCTTCTACCTCGGGTTTGTCTGGATCCTGATCGACAAGCGCCGCCGCGGCTGGCACGATCTGATCGCCGGCACCGTCATGGTCCAGCGGGCCTGAGACGCAGGCCGGCATCATCTCGCCGGGAAGGCGCCGGAGCAGCAGGAGGGAACGTCGAGATGACCGTGCCTGCCCCCACGTGGCAGATCCCGCCGGAGCCGGCCGGACCGGCGCCGGGCGTTGCGTTCGCCGGCCACGGGGCCCGTCTCGGCGCCTATGTCCTCGACGCCATCATCCTCGGCACGATCGGGTCGGTGATCACGATCGCCACGAGTCTGCCGCTGGTGGGCACCATCATCGACCGGGCGCAGGAGGACCGGGGGTACTGGTCCGACCCGGCCCGCTGGTCGGAGCTCGGCGGCGGCTTCGCGATCCTCATGGTCGGCCTGCTCGTGGTGACCCTGATCGGCCTCCTCTACTTCCCGTTCTTCTGGGCCCGCGGCGGCGCGACGCCCGGGATGCGGGCCGCCGGGATCCGCGTCGTCAACGACCGGGACGGGAGCCGCATCGGGTGGGGCGCGGCGATCCTCCGCCTCATCGGCTTCTGGGTCTCCGGCGCCGTCTTCTACCTCGGCTTCGTCTGGATCCTCGTCGACAGCCGCCGGCGGGGCTGGCACGACCTCATCGCCGGAACCTGCGTCATCGCGTCGCGGTGATCCGCGGTCCGCCGCGTCGGGCAGGGCCGTCTACTTCCCGACGGCGACCGTGACGGTCGCCGTCATGTTCCAGCGGAGCCCGTCGGGAACGTTCGCCGGTTCGACGACCGCCCGATAGACGATGTCGCCCTGGGCGAGTGACCCGTAGAGGGCCACGGCCGCCACCGTCCCCTCGACCGTGACGTCCGGCAGGCCGTCGAACGTGATGGTGACGCGGGCCCCCACGGCGATGCGGGCGACGGTCGTCTCGTCGAGGTCGGTCGTCTCGATTTGCCAGCTGCTCGTGTCGGCGACGCGGACGAGGGGGATCCCGGGCGACGCCTGCTCCCCGACGCGCGCATCGAGCGACGCGACCGTCCCCGTGAAGGGCGCCACGACCGTCAGCCGGGCACGCGCCTCCTGCGCCACCGCCAAGCCGGCCTTCGCCCGCTGGACGTCGGCAGCAGCAGCCCGGCTTGTCTCCTCGGCGGCGGTGGCGGACGCTCCCGCAGCGCGCAGGTTGGCCCGGGCGGCGGCCCGGGCGGCTCGCGCGCCGTCGATCTCGGCGTTTGCGGCGCGCTTCTGGGCGCCGGACGCGCCCGAAGGCACCGCGTCCCGCGCGGCGCGGGCGCCATCGATCCCCGCCTGGGCCTGGTCGACGGCCGCGGTGGCGGCATCCACCGCGGCGCTCGCCTGCGCGACCCCCGCCGCGGCCGCCGCCGCGCTGGCCTCGGCTGCGGTCACCGCCGCCTCGGCCGCTGCGACCTCCGCGTCGGCCGCGGCCGTGTCGAGCTGGACGAGGGCGTCGCCGGCATTCACCCGGTCGCCCTCGGCGACGAGGACCCCGGCGATCGTGCCGGGGACGGCGACGGTCAGCTCGGCGACCCGGATCGGGACGGCCCGCCCGTCGGCGACGATCTCCGTCGACGGCGGGACCGGCGGGATCGACGGCGCGGGCGTCGAGCCGATGCCGCCGCCCGGGCCGGCGCCTCCTCCCAGCAACAGCCACGCGCCGGCGACGACGGCGACGACGATGACGGCGAGGATGACGAGGCGGCGCATGGGGCTCCTTCTCCGGTCGGGCGGCGAGGCGGGCATCGGCGAGGTCGACGTGGGGTGGGTCACTCGTAAGCCAGCACTTCGCGGACGGCGAGCCGGGACGCCCGCCACGCCGGGAGGAGGCTGGCGAGCGCCGCGAGGACGAGCACGACGCCCAGCCACAGGATGACGCCTTCGGCACTCACCGCGTAGGACAGCGGACGCGCGAGGAAGACCATCCCGAGCCCATCCGACAGGGTCCTGCTGATCGGGAGGGCGAGCACGGCCCCCAGGGCCCACGAGATGAGGCCGATCAGGACTCCCTCTGCGAGGAACAGGCGCAGGACCGCGCCATCTGAGGCGCCGACGGCGCGGATCACCCCGATCTCGCGGGCGCGCTCGACGACGTTGATGCTCATCGTGCCCATCAGCCCCAGCCCGCCGACGACACCGAGGAGGAGCGCCATCGTCGACAGGAAGATCACGAGGACGTCGAAGAGCCGTTCCTGGGTCGTCCGGACCTCCGCGATCGTCGTGCTGGCCGCGACGCGGACGCCGACGGTCTCGAGGTGATCGGCGGTCGCTTGGCCCACCCGATCCTGGGTCGCCTGGTCCTGTGCCTCCGTGCGGAGGAGCACCACCGATGCGCGCCCGATGTCGTGCGCGGCCTGCTCGAGAGGCCCCGCGTTCGTGTAGAGGAACGGGCGCTGGGTCGGCGACTCCACGATCCCGACGAGCGTCCAGGTCGCATCGCGGCCGTTGACCCGGAGCGTCAGGGAGTCGCCGACGCGGAGATCCGGCTCGTCCTCCCGGACGTTCGCCGTGGCGACGAGGGCGTTGCCGTCGCCCGGCAGCAGCCAGCGGCCCTCCTGGAGCTTGGGCCGCACCATCGTCGTGTCCGTCGGCAGGCCGAACGTGACGAACGACCGGCTCTCGGAGCCATCCCCGCGGATCCGCTGTGTCGTGTTGAAGCGCCAGGTCTCGGCGTCCATCACGCCCGGCACCCGCGCCGCCTCCTCCTCGAGCATGCTCGCCCGGGCCGGCGCGGCCAGCTCCACCTGGACGTCGTAGTCGAAGTAGGCCAGGGCGTCGTCGAGGGTCTGGTAGAGCGAGGCGCGGACCGTGAACACGGCCATGAAGACGGCCGCCCCGAGGGTGAGCGCGGAGAGCGTGAGCAGCAGGCGCGACTTGCGGCGGAACGTGTTGCGGAGCGAGAGGAGGGTGGGGCGGGGGAGGCCGCGAACCTGCTGGATGGCCCGGTCGAACCGGCTCCGCCCGAACGCGTCGGCGATTCCGGCGCTGCTGACGGCTTCGCGTACCGTCACTCGCACGCCGCGCCAGACCGGCACGAGCGCCGCTGCGAGCGGGACGAGCAGCCCGACGGCCACCTCGAGCGCAATCACCTCGGGCGGCGCGAAGAACGTCGTGAGATCGAAGTTCACGAGGCTCGCGGTGAAGACGGTCAGGCCGTAGGCGCCGAGGGCCCCGAGGGGCAGGGCGACCCCGAGCGAGAGCACCGCGTAGGCCAGGACCATCCCCAGGTACAGCACCGCCACCTGCCGGTTCCGGGCTCCCACCGCCTTCATCACGCCGATCTGGCGGGTCTGCTGGGCAATGATCGCGTTGACGGTGTTGACGACGAGGAAGCCCGAGGCCACGAGTGCCAGCAGGCCAAGGAACCCGAGGACGAGGAAGACCCCGGCCAGCAGGTCGTTCGCCGGGTGCTCGCCGGGCGGCGGGACGAACACGAAGATGACGCTGGCGCCGGCCCGCTCCAGGCGCTCCCGGACGGTCTCCGCGACGACGCGGATCCCGTCGCGGGAGAGCGTCGAGTCGGCAACGAGGATCCGGAGCTCGTCATAGGCCGTCCCATATCCGAGATCGGCCAGCGTCTCGAACGTGATGTGCCCGTTCAGGCGGCCGACGTAGAAGGCGGGGGCGGCGCCGACCTCGTGGGCGAGCCCTGCGACGCGCAGCCGGTGGGTCGAACCGTCCGCAGCCTGGATCTCGACCTCGCCGGAGGTCGGGACGTCGGCCAGGGTGAGGCTCGAGCGCTCGAGGAGGAGCTCGCCTGGGCCGGGCGGCCATGCAGCTCCGGGCTCTGGAGTCACCAAGTCGAGGCGCTGGTCCTCGAAGTCCGGGATGGCGGTGAGCTGGAGCTCGCGGTAGGTGTCGGGGCCGGTGCGAAGGCGCACGGTGACGCTACGGCGCGCCTCCGCGTCGGCGATGCCCGGCATCCCCCGGACCGCCTCGACGAGGTCGTTCCCGAAGGCCGACGCAGCGATGGTTGCGCTGGCGGGCCGGCTGGCGAGGTACTGCTCGCGCAGACCATCCTGCAGGAGCGCGTTGGAGCCGGCGATCGTGCCGACCGCGAAGACGCCCACCGCGATCGATAGGACGACGAGGACGGTGCGGGTCCGCGCGACACCGAGGTCCCGGACGACCTTCCGCCAACGGACGCTAGCCACCAGCCCTCTCCGGCTCCTGGAGCGGGGGGCGGCCGGCGGCGACCCGGCCGGCCACGACCGGCCCACGTCCGCCCCCGGGGGCGGTGCCGTCCGGGAGCGTGCCGTCGAGCAGGCGCCCGTCGATCATGTGGATCGTGCGGCGGGCGTGCGACGCGATCTCTCGATCGTGCGTCACCATGACGATGGTCTTGCCTGCCCCGACCAGCTCGTCGAAGAGGCGAATCACCGCCTCCGCCGTCGCCGAGTCGAGGTTTCCGGTCGGCTCGTCGGCCACGAGGATCGGCGGGTCGTTGGCGAGGGCCCTGGCGATCGCCGCCCGCTGCTGCTCGCCCCCGGATGTCGCCGACGGCAGCTTGCGGGCCTGGTCCACCATCTCGACCTGCGCGAGGAGCGCCATCGCGCGCTCCTCGCGCTCCCGGGGCGTCCAGAGACCGCCGAAGTCCATCGGCAGCATGACATTCTCGACGACCGTGAGCGTCGGAAGCAGCTGGAAGAACTGGAAGATCACGCCGACCGTGCGACCCCGCCACACCGCGGTCCGGCCCTCCGAGAGGTCGTTCAGGTGCGTCCCGCCCACCCAGACGTCGCCCCCGGTCGCGCGATCGATCCCGGTCATCATGTTCATGAGGGTGGACTTGCCGGATCCGGACTTGCCGACGACAGCGACGAACTCGCCAGCGTCGACCTGTAGGTCGACGTCGCGCAAGGCATGAAACGGCCCGGCAGCCGTCACATAGTCCTTGACCACGCCGCGCAGGTCGATCAGGTGGCGGCTCGGGGCGACGTCGGGGGCGCGGTCGGCTGAGGTCCCGGCCAGCAGGCGGCGGAGCATGGTCCTCCGAGGGTCGTTCGACGCGGGCGCGGATGCACCCTCCTGATCCTATATCGGCCGGAGCCTGCCCTTGGATCGGGGGCCGGCCCCGGTTCGCGGGGCCGGCCCGTCCGCGAGTTCGTCCCCCCGCGCCGCCAGAACGATGGGACCAACGCCGGCCTGACCGTCGGGTCGTGGTGGCGGGCGCCGATGCCCGCCATGGTGGGCTCGCCCCATGCGAATCTCGCTCGCGCGCCGGGCCGGGCTCGTCGCGCTCCTCGCGCTCGTCGCCTTGTCCGCGGTGGCCCCGGTCACCGCGGATTCGCGCGTGCGCAAGACCGAGCCGCACGGCATCGTCCGCTACCGATCCGGGCAGGTCTTCACGCCGAACACCGACGTGACCTCCGTGTCCGGTTACGCCGCCTGGATGATCGACGAGGCGCTTGGGGTCGTGACTCCACTGCCGCACCTTGGTTCGAGCTTCCTGAAGGCGGAGCGCAGGGAGGGCATCAACGCGCGGTACCTGGTGGCCCACGCGCTGCTCGAGTCGGGCTGGGGCACGTCGGACATCGCCCGTTTCAAGCACAACCTGTTCGGGTACAACGCCTACGATCGCAATCCTTGGAAGTACGCCTCGAGCTTTCGAACGTACGCGAGCGGTATCGCCGCGGTCGCGGCGCACGTCCGGGACACGTACCTGACCCCGGGCGGCCGCTGGTTCTACCGGTACTCGACACTCCGGGCGATGAACATGTACTACGCCTCCGACCCCCGATGGGCCGACAAGATCGCCTACCTGGCCAACCAGCTCGACGGGCTCGTCGTGACGCTGCGGGAGCGCGATCTCCGGTTCGAGCGGCCGGAGCTCCGCGCGAGCCCGCAGGCAGGCGGCAGCGTCGCGGTCGACATCCCCTGGCGGGCCCGTCCGGGCGCCGTGCTGCCGGACGGCATCCGCTTCGCCGTGCGCTGGACGCCGCTGGAGCTGGTGGAGGCCGATTCCGCGGTCCCCGCGTCAGCGCCGCCTGCGAACTGGAAGCCGGTCCGCCGTTCTGAGCAGCCCGGCCACGCCGAGCGCCTCGTCGTCGGCGTCCCGGCCGAACCCGGGATCTGGCGCCTCGAGATCGAGGCCCGAGACAGCGACGGCCGTCCGTTGCCGAAGGGCGATCGCGCCCCGATCCCTTCCGTGACCGTCCGGGTCGCGGCCGACCGCGAGGCCGCGATCTCGCTCGACGTCGGGCGGGACGGGCGCATCGAGGCCACCCTCCGGAACGTCGGGCATCGCGCGATCGACGCCGTCGCCGGAAGCGCTGCGACCGTCGTCGAGGCCTGGGCGCTGCCGCTCGACCCTGCCACGCGAGCCTTCCGACTCACGGCCGCCCCGCTCGTTGCTGCACTTGAGCCGCGAGGGTCTGCGGTCGTGCGCTTCGCAGCCCCTGCGATGCCGGCCGTCGTCGTCGTTCGCCTCAGCGGCGAGCCGGCGGCGATCGGTCGCAGCCGGCCCGCAGCTGCGCTCGTGCAGCGCAACGGGGGCGGGCGGCCGGAGCTGGCGAGCATGTCCATCTCCTCGGAGCGCGACGATGTGCTGCTGCGGCGCGTCCCGACGGACGGGCGGATCAGCCTTGATGCCGCGGACGACGCCGGAACGCTGCGTGCCCTGGTGACCGGGGGCGGGGTCGAGCCGCCGGTCGGAGCGGCCCTCACGGCAGCCGAGGAGGCTCCCGGGCTCCCGTCCCTCCTCGTCCGCTCGCTCGCCGCCGAGCCGGGCGCACCGGCGGGGCCGTCGGGGGCCCTGCTCGAGATCCCCGCCGAACCCCCAACTCCAGCAACCCTCGCGGTGACCGGTCTCCCCGGCGGGATCCGGCTCGTGATGGCCGGGATCGTCCCCGCCGACGGTGGTCCGGCCGACCCGCGCACCCTCCGGCTCGCGTGGGTCCCGGTCATGGCTGCCGTCCAGCTGTCCGCCGACCCGCACTGATCCGCCCGATCCGCACCTGCGAGACGGTCGTCGCCTCCTCGTGGGTGTCGCGCATGCCCGCCGGTTCACCTGCGCGGCGCATCCACTCGCGTGCCCATGTGCCCGCGATGTCACCTTCGCCGCGCGAGCCAGGCCTTCCACGTGGCTTCGTCGCTGCCGGCAGTCACGTCGTCACCGTAGCGGACGAGCGGGAGGCGGATGAGCCGAGGATCCGCGCGAAGCCGCGCCAGGACGTGCGCGGCGTCCGCGGCCGGCCGCTCGGGATCGGGCTCGACGCCGCCCCCGACGCGGTTCTCGGCGAGCATCCCGGCGCCCAGACGCTCCGTGAAGCGGCGCAGCTCCTCGAGGGCGATCGATCGCTTGCGCAGGTCCACGTAGCGCACGATGATCCGCCGCTCGCGGAAGAAGCGCAGGGCTCCCCGGGTCGCAGCCGAGTCGTCGGTGCCGAGGACCTGGATGTTCGGCATCTTCTTCGTGGGGGTCTTGCCGAGGGGTGCCGGCATCGTTCGAGTGTGCTCCCCAGGTGCTGGGCGCGCAGGGCGGGTGCGCCTGCCGGTCGGACACTAGCGGAGCGGCGAACCCTCGGCTGCCCCGGGCGCGGCCAACAGGGTCGGATCAGTCCCCCCGTCGCCCCCGGGGCGCGCCTGGCCTGGAAGCGCCTGCGCGAAGCCGTATGCTCGTCACGCGCACCGCGGAGAGGTGCCGGAGTGGTTTATCGGAGCGGTCTTGAAAACCGCAGGGCCTTCGCGCCCCATGGGTTCGAATCCCATCCTCTCCGCCAGCCGCGCCCGTTGCGGCGGGGCCAGGCGGGTTCCTGCTCGTCGTCACGTTGGGCACTCCCCCCGCATCCGGGACTCGGCGATCGTGCTCGCCACACCTCGCCCCGCGACCGCCTCTCCGGCGCGCTGAGTCGGCCACCGACTCGGGAGCAGCGCCGCGAGGCTCGGGGCGGTGAGGCGGCGCTGTCCGAGCCCCCGCCTCCGCCGGCGGACGTCCCTACATCTGCTTGAAGCGCGGGCCCTCGGCGCCCTCGGGGGGCAGCCAGCGGATGTTCTCCAGTGGACACTTCACCGCGCAGGTCATGCAATGGAGGCAGTTCGACGCCGACAGCAGGATCTTCTCGCCGTCCCACCGATACACCTGGCCCGGACAGAAGTGGACGCAGGACGTGGCGTACTCCGCCTCGCAGGTCAGGCACTTCGCGGGGTCCAGGATCGTCATGTGGGCCGGCTCGTCCTCGCGGTGGAGGGAGCCGGTCAGGCTGACGAACGTCGCGCCGTCCATGCCGCCGGGATCAGCCCGGTTGAGCCGCGCTCCCTTCTTCGTGCCTTCGAAGTCCGGCTCCAGGCCGAGGCGCCTGGGGATCCAGTGCTGGACGAGCGAGAGTGGTGCACCCGCGTAGATGCCCCAGCGGAAGCTCTGCCGGTAGTTGCGAGCGTGGCGCATGGCGGGCATGACGCCCCGCTCCTCGAGATGGTCGAGGTAGCCGGTGAGGCTGACCGGTCCGCCGTCCGCGCCGGCCAGGTTCTCCGCGACCGTGTCGGCGGCCGCCATCCCGGAGAGCATCCCGTAGTGGATGCCCTTGATCTTCTCCATGTTCACGAAACCGGCCCCGTCGCCGACGACAAGGGCGCCCGGCACGGCGAGCTTGCCCAGGGCGAAGTAGCCGCCCTCGGGGATCGTCCTGGCGCCCGTCGCGATCGTGACCGAGCCCTTGAGCAGGTCCGCCACGAAGGGGTGGGACCGATAGCGCTCGAACTCGCGCTGGGGCGTCAGGTCGCCGTATTTCCAGTCGAGGCCCAGGATCAGCCCGACGGAGACCGTCTTGTCGCCCATGGAGTACATGAAGCCGCCGCCGAAGATGGACGCCGGGTTCGGGTAGCCCAGGGTGTGGACGACCCGGTTGTTCCCGAACGGGTTGTCCCCGGCGAACTGGACGATGGCCTTGATCCCGAGCGAGTAGACCTGCGGGTTCTTCCCGACGCCGAACCGCTCGCGGAGCTGCGTGGACAGGACGCCTCGGGACCCGTCGGCGAGGATCGTCACGCGAGCCCGGATCTCCTCGGCGGGGCGGTAGTTGGCCTTGTGCTTGCCGTCGACGTCGAGACCGACGTCGCCGAGGCTCACGCCGACGACGCGCCCGTCCTCGACGAGGAGCGTCCGCGCCGAGAAGCCGCTGTAGATCTCCACGCCGGCCTTCTCGGCCTTGTCGGCGAGGTAGGCGACCAGGCGCGAGACGGAGATCGTGACGTCGCCATGGTGGTCCATCGGTTTCGGCACGACGAGCGGCGGGACCTGGATGGCACGCTTCCCGAGCAGGAAGTACATCTCGTCCCGCTCGACGGGAGTCACGTGCTCCATGAACCGCCGGTCGTCCCGCCACTCGGGCACCAGCTCGTCGAGCGCGGCCGGCTCGAACGCCGCCCCGGACAGGCTGTGGTAGCCGGGCCGGGGGGCCTTGTCGATGACGACGACCGACGCGTTGGGCGCCGTCGTCGCGAGCTGTTGCTTGAGCCTTGTCGCGGCGGCCAGGCCGGCGGTGCCGGCGCCGACAATCAGGACGTCGATCGGGGCGTTCACGCGGCACCCTCCGTCGCGCGGACCAGCTCGGGGACGATCGTCTCGATGTCGCCGATGACGCCGAAGTCCGCGTAGTTGAAGATCCGCGCCTTCGGATCCTTGTTGACGGCCACGACGATCTCCGAGCCCTGCATGCCCGTGATGTGCTGCACGGCGCCGGAGATCCCGATGGCGACGTAGAGGCGTGGCTTGACAGTCTGGCCGGTCTGGCCCACCTGGTAGTCGTGGGTGGTGAAGCCGTCCTCGACCGCCATCCGCGAAGCGGCGACCTTGGTGTCGGCGCCCAGGAGGCGGCCCAGCCCCGCGGCCAGCGGCGCGAGGTAGGTCTCGAAGTCGGCCCTGGAGCGGAAGCCGTGGCCGCCCGCGACGATGATCTCCGCGTCGCGGATGGAGACCTTGCTGGCGAACGACTCGACCGGGATGGCCTCCAGGCCGACGTCGGCGTCGGACAGCTCGACCGGCAGGAAGAGGATCTCGCCAGCCCGATCCGGATCAGGTGGAGGGACCTTGAACACGCCGGGCCGGACGGTGGCCATCTGGGTCGGCGAGTCCTTCGTCATGATCGTCGCCATGACGTTGCCGCCCAACGCGGGCCGGGTCTGCTTGAGGATTGCGACGAGGTTGGTCGACCCCTTGCTGAAGTCCCCGATCTCGAGGCGCGTGCAGTCCGCGGTGAGCCCGGAGCGGCAGGCGTACGCCACGCGCGGCGCCAGCTCGCGGCCGAGCGGACTGGCCCCGAAGAGCATGACCTGGGGCCTGCGCTCGCGCACGAGGTCGGCGAGCGCCTTCTTGTGGACGAGCGGGTCGAAGGATCCGAGGAGCGGGTGCTCCAGGACGTAGACCGTGTCGGCGCCGGCGGCGATGAGCTGGGCCGGACGGTCGCCGGCAGCCTCGCAGGGCAGGACGGCGCCAACCTTCTCGCCGAGGCTCGCGGCGAGCTGGCGCGCCTTGGCGACGAGCTCAAGAGAGACGGATCGGATCCCGTCCCCCTCGCGCTCGGCGAAGACCCAGAACTCGCCGCGGTAGGTCGGCTCGTTTCCGTCGAGCTGGTAGGCCTCGTCGGCGTCGACCAGGGCGCCCGGCGCAGCCTGCTGGTAGCGTGCGGCGATCTTCGCGATCAGCTCGGCCGGGTCGTGGAGGTACTCGCAGGTCTTGGGCCGGTCCTCCGACGGCGAGAAGAGGCGGTAGACCTGGGTCCATGATCCCTTGAGGCCGATGCGGGCGGGATCGGCCTCGACCGACGCCGCGTTCCACTCGTGGATCTGGGCGCTGCGAGCGCCACGGGCCCGCGCGAACGAGCGGTAGAGCGTGTCCGTGCAGGCCGTGACGGTGACGAGCACCGGCCAGCGAACCGGTCGGACGTCCTCCACCCCCTCGGCGGCGATGCGCCGGATCGCGAGGCTGGGCTCGGTCTCCAGCCCCTTGGCGTAGGCGATGTGGTCGATCCCCAGCTCCTCCGCGATCTGGGGCGGCACCTGGGCCGTGTCGCCGTCGACTGACTGCATGCCCGTGACGATCACGTAGTCCCGCCGGCCGCCGAACAGCTCGCGCTCGACGCGCCGGATCGCACAGGCGAGGGAGTATGCGGTGGCGCCGGTGTCCGCCCCGGCGAAGGCGCTGTCGGTCAGGAGGACGGCCTCGCCCGGCACCCGGGACAGGCACTCCACGAGGACCTCGCGGGCCTGGGGCGGGCCCATGGTCATGAAGACGGTGTGGCCGGCTGGATCGTCGCCGGCCATCATCTGGGCAAAGGTGAGGGCGTGGAGGTCGAGAGGGTTGAGGACGCTGTCGAGCAGCGCCCGCCTCAGCGTCCCCTTGTCCCGGTCCCATGCGTCCTCGGGGATGTTCGAGACGTCGGGAACCTGCTTCACGAGCACGATGCGGTCCATGGCTGGACTCTACCGGCGGTCGGCCCGGGCGGGCACTTGCCGCACGTCACCCCGAATGGGTCGAATGGCATGTCCTCGAGACGGCCCGCCGCTCTGCCGTCCGATGCGGACGCGAGGCTCCGGCGCGTGCCCCCGGGCGGCCCGGGCAGGTGGGCATCTCCTCTGGCGCGGGCGCACGTCGTGCGGCGGGCGTGCCCCGGCGTCCTGGCCCTGCCGTCCCGCTCCCCGAGGGCCACGCTTGACCGTCCGCCGGGTCGCGCCTAGACTCGCGCCCTCAATCGAATATGCGGCTGTGAACGGGACGAGTACCCGTCGCGGCGCCGGCACAGAGACCCGGCGGCTGGTGGAAGCCGGGGCGGCGACGACGGCGAATGGACCCGGGAGCCTCCGGACCGAACGCGAGCCACCCACCGCCCGAGCGATGGGGCAGGGACCCGCCAGTAGGCTCCGGCGCAGAGCGCCAGCGATACAGGGCCGCGCCGATCGGACGCAGAAGCGTCCCGTCGGTCACGATGAGCGCGGCACACGCCGAACCCGGGTGGCACCGCGGAAGGTCCCGACCTTTCGTCCTGGCAGGACGAGAGGTCGTGTCGTTTTCCGGAGGATCGCCGCAAATGTCCACCCAGCACCCCCTGAGCCTCGCCGAGGTGAAGCGCCTCGCCGGGAGCGCGGACACGCTCCGCCTGCGGGCGGTGCGCGATGCCGACCTCGAGACGCCGATCGGCGCCTTTCTCCGCCTGGACGACGGCACGACGCCTGCCTATCTGCTGGAGTCCGTGGAGGGCGGCGAGCGGCTCGGGCGCTACAGCTTCCTCGGCATCGGGCCGCGGCGCCTGCTGGAGGTCCGCGACGGGATGGCGCGGATCCAGGAGCGCCCGGTCGGGGTCGTCGACTACGCGCCGGACCTGCCCGTCACGGAGCTCCCGGCCGGCGATCCACTCGCCGCCCTGCGCGCGTTCCTCCCGCGACGTCGCGTCGAGCCGACCGAGGGGATGCCGCGCTTCACGGGCGGGGCGGTCGGCGCCCTCGCCTACGACGCCGCCGCGGTCTTCGAGCCGACCGTGCCGCTCCCGGCAGCCGATCCGGTCGGGGTGCCGCTGGCCAGCTTCATCGAGACCGACCTCGTCCTCGTGTTCGACCATCTGACGCACACCCTCGCCGCGATCGCGTCGCTCCAGACCGACGGACCACGCCTCGAGGAGCGCTACCGGGTCGCCGAGCGCGCCCTCTTCGAGGCTCTCGAACGGACCGCCCGCCCGAGCGCTGCCGAGCTGGCCCGGCAATCGGGATCCATCGCGGCGCCCGGCGTCCGCACCGCGGTTGCTGCGCCGCCGCCGCCGGACATCTCGCTCGGCCGCGAGGCCTACGAGGCGGCGGTGCGGAGCGCGAAGGACGCGATCGCGGCAGGGGAGGCGATCCAGGTGGTCCTCGCCCGGCGCCAGACGATCGCGCTTCCGTCGCGGCCTGACGGCCGCCGGCTCGACGGAATTGACCTGTACCGCTCGCTGCGGAAGGTCAACCCGAGCCCCTATCTCTTCTTCGTGCGGACCCCCTCGTTCGAGGTCGTCGGCGCCAGTCCCGAGCTCCTTCTCCAGGTCGAGGGCCAGCGGCTGACGACGCATCCGATCGCCGGCACGCGGGCCCGGGGCGCCGACGCGAAGGAGGACGAGCTCCTCGCCGAGCAGCTCCAGTCAGATCCGAAGGAGCGGGCGGAGCACGTGATGCTGGTCGACCTCGGACGCAACGACCTGGGGCGGGTCGCCCGGCCGGGAACCGTGCACGTGTCGAAGTACATGGAGGTGGAGCGGTACAGCCACGTCCTCCACCTCGTAAGCCACGTGGAGGCGAAGCTCGCCCCCGGTCTCGACGCGCTCGACGCCGTGCGGAGCATCTTCCCCGCGGGGACGCTCTCCGGCGCCCCGAAGGTCCGGGCCATGCAGCTGATCGCAGCGGCCGAGGGAGAGCGCCGTGGCCTGTACGGCGGCGCCGTTGGCTACCTCGGCTACGACGGAAACCTGGACACCGCGATCACCATCCGCAGCGCCGTGCTGAAGGACGGGGCGGCCCACGTCCACACGGGCGCGGGGATCGTCGCCGGCAGTGTCCCCGAGCGGGAGTTCGAGGAGACTGAGCACAAGGCGGCCGCGCTGCGCCGTGCCATCGAGCTGGCGGCCGGCGGAGCCGTGACCGCTCCGGCGTCTCCATCGGCGCGGCCCGATGGTGCGGAGGCTTCCGCCCCGGGGCCGGCTGCTCCCGGGAGCGGCCGATGATCCTCGTGATCGACAACTACGACAGCTTCACCTTCAACCTGGTGCAGGCGCTCCAGGCTGCCGGGGCCGACGTGCTGGTGATGCGCAATGACGCGATCGACCGGTCGGGGCTCGACGCGCTCGCCGACGACCGGGCCGCGAACCTGCGGGGGATCGTCGTGTCACCCGGACCATCCGACCCGGACCACGCGGGGATCTCCGTCGAGACGGTCCGCTTCGCGGCCGAGCGACGGATCCCCCTCCTCGGCGTCTGCCTGGGGATGCAGGCGATGGGCGCCGCGCTGGGCGCCTCGATCGTGCGTGCTCCGACGCTCGTCCACGGCGAGGCCTCGGCCGTCGAGCACGACGGCACCGGCCTGCTGGCCGGGATGAGCCCCGGCTTCGCGGCGGCCCGCTACCACTCGCTCTGCATCGACCAGGCCACGCTCCCCGCGGCGCTCGTCCCGACGGCGCACAGCGCCGGCGACGGCGTGCTCATGGGCGTGCGCCACGCCACGCTCCCGATGGAGGGCGTCCAGTTCCATCCCGAGTCCGTCCTGACGCCGGAGGGTCCCCACCTCCTGGCGAACTTCCTGCGCCTCGCAGGGGAGGGCGACGCGGCCCGCCTCGACGCCGCCGCCGGCTCCTTCGCCACGCGGGGTCTCGAGGTCGCCGAGGCGACCGACGGCGACCCCGGCGACGTGCCTGACGCCGGGGACCCGGTCCGGTCGATCGTGGGAGGCGCCCGATGAGCGACGCAGTGCGCACGGCACTGGCGGCCGTGGTCGACGGCGCGACCCTGGACCGCGCCGAGGCCCGCGCGGCGATGGGCGCGGTGATGGACGGCGAGGCGACGCCGGCCCAGCTCGCGGCCCTCCTCGTCGCCCTTCGGATGCGTGGCGAGACGACCGACGAGCTGGTGGGCTTCGCCGACGCGATGCGGGAACGCGTCGTACGCGTCGATGCGCCCGCGGGCACGATCGACACCTGCGGGACCGGCGGAGACCGGTCGGGCACGTTCAACATCTCGACGGCGGCGGCGATCACGGTGGCCGCCGCCGGCGTGCCGGTCGCCAAGCACGGGAACCGTGCGATCACCTCGAAGTCGGGATCCGCGGACGTCCTCGAAGCGCTCGGGGTGCGGACCGACCATGACGCGGCGTCCGCCGGGGCTGTCCTGCGCACGATCGGGTTCGCGTTCCTCTTCGCGCCGCGCTTCCACCCGGCCATGCGCCACGCGGGGCCGACGCGCCGCGAGATCGGGGTCCGGACCGCGTTCAACCTCCTCGGGCCCATCACCAATCCTGCGGGCGCACGCCGCCAGGTCGTCGGGGTGGGGGACCCGGCCGCTGCCCCGCGTCTTGCCGAGGTGCTGCGTGTGCTGGGGACCGAGCGTGCGCTCGTGGTCCATGGCGCCGGGCTCGACGAGCTCCCGCTCGACGGAAGCGGCGTGGTCCATGACGTGACGGCGTTCGGCATCGAGCGGCGACGGGTGGATGCCGCGGCCCTCGGGCTGGTCCGGGCCGACACCGCCGCGCTCGCCGGCGGCACGCCGGCCGAGAACGCGGCGCTCGTGGAGGGCGTCCTGGCCGGCGCGGATCGCGGGTCCCGGCGCGACGTCGTCCTCCTGAACGCTGCCGCCGCGTTCGTCGCGGCCGGCCGGGCGGGCGACCTGGCCGCCGGCGTCGTGCTCGCCGCCGCGACGATCGACGACGGCGCAGCCGGCGCGGCTCCTGGTCCGCCTGCGCGAGGAGAAGAACACCGCAGACGCGGCGCGCACGGCGACCCGGGAGGTGCCGGCATGAGCGCCCCGGACGTCCGCCGGCGCACCACGGGGCCGGCACCGCGTCGCTCGCGGGCCGGCGCGTTGGCAGAGATCGCGACGCGGCGGGCCGTCGATGTCTCCGTGCAGCTGGGCGACGCCACATATCGCGACCTCGCCCGTGCCGCCGGCTCTGCACCAGCCCCGCGCGATGCGCTCCTCCACCTGGCCCGGCCGGGCCTCCACCTGCTCGCCGAGGTGAAGCGCTCGTCGCCGTCGGCGGGCGTCCTCGACCCGATCCTCGATCCCGTCTCGCGCGCCCGCGCCTACGTGGCGGGAGGGGCGGCGGTCATCTCCGTCCTCTGCGAGCCGCACTGGTTCGGCGGCTCCGTGGACGACCTGCGTGCCGTCCGCGCCGCGGTCCCGGTCCCGGTCCTGGCCAAGGACTTCGTCGTCGACCCGCGTCAGCTGCCGCTGCTGCGGGCGGCCGGCGCGGACCTGGTGCTGCTCCTCGCCGCCCTCCACCCGGCCCGGCGGCTGGCGGACCTGGTCGCACGCGCCCGCCACCTCGGCCTCGAGCCGCTCGTGGAGGTCCACGCGGAGCGCGAGCTGGGCGCCGCGCTGGCGTCCGGGGCGCGCCTCATCGGGGTGAACTCGCGCGACCTGCGGACGCTGGAGGTCGACCCCGACCAACCGGTCCGCCTGCGGGGCCGCATCCCGGACGACCGGCTCGCGATCGCCGAGTCCGGGGCCCGCGAGCCGGGCACGCTCGCCCGGTGGCGCGCCGCCGGCTTCGACGCCGCGCTCGTGGGGGAAGCCCTCGCGCGAGCCGCGGACCCACGGGCCGCCGCCGCCGCGTTCGCCGCCGCGGGCGCGATCCCGCTCGACCCGGGGGCGGCGCACCGCATCCCGCTCGTGAAGATCTGCGGTGTCGTGGACGAGGCCGGGGTCGACGCGGCGCTCGCGGCCGGCGCCGACGTGATCGGCCTCAACTTCGTCCCGGGGACGCCGCGCGCCCTGTCGATCGCCGAGGGCGCTGCGCTCGCCCGCCGGGTACGGGCGGCCGGCGGGACGCGCACCCCGACGATCACCGCGATCGTGGCCGGCGCTGACGACGGGCTGCTCGCCGCCCTCTCCGCCGAGGTGAACGTCGACGCGATCCAGCTTGCCGGTGGAGAGCCGCCCGAAAGGCTGGCCGCTGCCCCGCGACCCGCATGGCCGGTCATCCATGTTCCCCCCGTCGCACCCGATGACCCCGTCGAGCGGGTGGCGCTCGTGCAGGCCGCCGTGGCGCGAGCTCGCATGCATCTCGCCATGGGCGCGGCTCGGATCGTCCTCGACACGGGCGGGGGCCGGCACCCGGGCGGCACGGGCGTGCGAGCCGATTCGTCGCTCGCTGCGGCGATCGCCCGGGAGGTGCCGGTGATCCTGGCGGGCGGGCTCGACCCGGGCACGGTCTCCGGCGCGCTCCTCGGCATCCCGGCGGTCGGCGTGGACGTCGCGTCGGGCGTGGAGGCGCCCCGCGTCGCGGGAGAGAGGCCGCGCAAGGACCCGCTCGCGGTAGCGCTCTTTGCCAAGCGCGCCCGCGCCGCCCGTCTCGACCGGCCGAACACGCCGGCCGGTCCCGTGCCGGTCCATCCAGGTCTCCTGGAGGCGGATCGCCGAGGGCACTGGGGGGTCGAGCGTGACTTCGGCGGCCGCTTCGTCCCGGAGACGCTCGTCGGCGCCCTCGAGCAGCTCGAGGCCGCCTGGGCAGGGCTCCGGGATGACCCCGTCTTCTGGGCCGAGCTGCGCGAGCTCCTTGCCCGCTTCGCCGGCCGTCCGACGGCCCTCTACCGCGCCGACCGGCTGGCGGAGGCCGTCCTCGCGGAGGCCGCCCGACTCCGGGAAGCCTCCGGCGTAAGGGGCGGCCCGCCGTTGCCGACCCGCCTTCGGGTGCACCTCAAGCGCGAGGACCTCGCCCACACCGGCGCGCACAAGATCAACAACGCCCTCGGCCAGGCGCTCCTGACCCGGCGCCTCGGCAAGGCGAGGGTGATCGCCGAGACCGGTGCCGGCCAGCACGGCGTGGCGACGGCCACTGCCTGCGCCCTCCTGGGCCTGCCGTGCGTCGTCTACATGGGCGAGGAGGACATCCGGCGCCAGGCTCCGAACGTCCTCCGGATGCGTGCCCTCGGGGCCGAGGTCCGCTCGGTCACGTCGGGGACGTCGACCCTGAAGGACGCCGTCAACGAGGCGATGCGGGACTGGGTCACGAACGTCGCGACCACCCACTACGTCCTGGGCAGCGCCATGGGCCCCCACCCGTACCCGACGATCGTGCGCGACCTCCAGCGCCGGATCGGCGACGAGGCCGCGGCGCAGCTCCTCGCCGTCGAGGGACGTCTCCCGGACCTGGCGCTCGCGTGCGTGGGGGGTGGCTCGAACGCGATCGGCCTCCTCGCCCGTTTCATCGGGGAGCCATCGGTTCGCCTCGCGGTCGCGGAGGCCGCCGGCGACGGGATCGAGACCGGGCGCCACGCGGCGGCAATCCTCGGCGGGTCGCCGGGCATCCTCCACGGGTCGCGCTCGCTCATGCTCCAGGACCGCGACGGGCAGGTCGTCGAGGCGGTCAGCGCGTCGGCGGGCCTCGACTACCCGGGCGTCGGACCCCAGCTGGCGGCGCTCGCCGAGGCCGGGCGCATCTCGCTGGCAGCGGCGACCGACCGCGAGGCGGTCGCGGCGATGAAGGTCGTGACGCTGACGGAAGGGATCCTCCCCGCGCTCGAGACGGCCCATGCGATCGCCGCGCTGCCGAAGCTGCTGGCGGGCGACTCGGGAGCGCCGCCCCGGAGATGGCCGGACGATACGCTCGTCCTCGTCGGCTTCTCCGGCCGGGGCGACAAGGACCTCGCCGCCCTCGAGCAGTTCGCCGACGTCGAGCCGTGGGGGGAGGTCCGATGACGGGCACCCGCGGAGCCACATCGCGAGGCACGCCGGCGGCCGCTCGCACGATGCTCTCGACGAACGCGACCCCCGGCGCTCGCCACATCGCCGCCGCCTTCGCTCGAGCACGTGCGGAGGGCCGGGTCGCCCTGATCCCCTACATCGTCGCGGGCTATCCCGACGCCGAGACGTCGCTGGCGATCGCGCTCGCCGCGATCGACGGGGGAGCCGACCTCCTCGAGGTCGGTTTGCCGTACTCCGACCCGCTCGCCGACGGCACGACCCTCCAGCGAGCTTCGTCCGCGGCGCTCGTGGCGGGGGCGACGCTGGATAGGTCGCTCGATCTCGTCCGGCGGATCGCCCGGGAACGCCCGGATGTCCCTCTCGTCACGATGGGCTACGCGAACCAGCTGATCGGTGGCGGAGACGGCCGCGAGCGGGCCGCGGCGCTGGTCGAGGCCGGGGCATCCGGCACGATCGTCGCCGACCTCACCCCTGACGAGGGGGCGCCGTTCGAGGCCGCCGCCGCGGCATCCGGGCTCGCCGTCGTCTACCTCGTCGCCCCCACGACCTCGCCCGCCCGCCGCGCAGCCGTCGCGATCCGCACCGGCGGGTTCCTCTACTGCGTCTCGCTCGTCGGGATCACGGGCGCCCGAACGAGTCTCCCTCCCGAGGTCGGCCGCTACGTCCGCGAGGTGAAGGCGGTCAGCCCGGTCCCCGTCGCCGTCGGCTTCGGCGTGTCAAGGCCGACGCATGTTCGCGCCCTTGTCCGGGCCGGGGCTGACGGCGTCATCGTGGCTTCCGCGCTCGTGGACGCCCTGGGCCCGGAGGGCCGAGACGTGCCCGCGCTGGGGCGGCTGGTCGCGACGCTCCGGCGGGCGACGGCTGCAGGTCCGTAGCGCGGGCGACGCCGTCAGCGGCGGGCGGGGGCCGCCCGCCGCTCTGGTCGTGACGCCCGCCGGATGCGTGTGGTCACGACCCGAACAGCGTGACGAGCCCGTCGACGGTCAAGGCGTGCGGGGCATCGGACAAGCCGACCGCCGCGGCCGTGAAGCCAACGAGATCGGCCGGGGTCGCGCCGCCGTCGAGCAGGACGCGGATCCCGGTGTCGCCGTCGGCCTTGGAGAGCTTCGCTCCCGACGGCTTGCGCAGCAGCGGGTGGTGGAGGAACGCAGGCGGGACCTCCCGTCCGAGGAGCCGGCCGAGGCGGATCTGCCGCGGCGTGGCGTCGAGGAGATCGCGGCCGCGGATCACGAGGTCCACGCCGTGGCGGGCGTCGTCGACGACGACGCAGAGCGGGTAGCTCCAGTTGCCGTGGCGATCGCGAAGGGTGAGGTCGCCTTCGGCCGACGGGTCGCCGGCCCGCGGCCCGAGCAGGAGGTCGTCGAAGGCCTCCTCGTCGTTGCCCGGCCGCGCGGGGTCGCCGAGCCAGGCACGCAGGGCGGTGTCCGGGGCCTCCTCGGGCAGCCCGCGCGCGCGGCAGCCGCCCGGGCAGCCCGCCCCGTGCCACGCCAGGAGCGCGGTGCGGGCGCACGCGCACGCGTACACGCGGCGCTGGGCGCGCAGCGTCTCCACGGCGCGCGCATACGGCACCGGATCGTCGGACTGGCGGAACGCCGACGGCCCGGCACGCAGTTCCGCGATTGCCGGCTCGTGGGGGACGAAGCCCAGGCGCTCGAGATCGTCGAGGAGGTCGGCCTCGAGGCTCCGGCGGCTTCTCTGGCGGTCGTGGTCCTCGATCCGCAGGAGCACCCGCCCACCGGTGGCCCGGGCGATACCCCACGCGTAGATTGCGTTGACGAGATGGCCGAGGTGCAGGTGGCCGGTCGGGGCCGGCGCGAAGCGCGTCGTCGGGTGGGCGGGCAGGCGGTCCGGGTGGAGCCGGACGGGTCCAGGGTCGCGGGGCCCCAGGGGGACCGCGAGCGGGGTCACTCCTCGCGTGGTCCCGCAGCCGCCCGGGCGGACACCTGCCGCTTCTGGGCGTGCTGGACCCGGCGGGTTGCCGCGATGAGCTTCCGGTACAGCGCCACGAGCTCCGGCTCCGGGAAGAGCCCGGCCGATGTGCTCGTCACCCGCTCCAGGACCTCCGCCTCGCGCTTCGCGTCGCGCACCGTCCGGCGTCCCGTCCGCTCCTTCACGCGCCCGATCTCGAGGGCGATCTGGGCGCGCTCGTTGAGGAGGGCCACGATCTCGTGGTCGATCGCGTCGATCCGCTCACGGAGCGGCTCGAGGGCGGCCGCGGTCTCCGCGGCGAGCGGCACCCCGCCGGCCTCGTGGCGGGTCCGGTCAGGCATCGACAGCCCCACCTCCCGCGTCCACCCCGGCCAGTGGCCGGGACGCGATCTCGCCGGCCGTCCATCGACGCGCCAGCTCCTCCAGTGCCCGGTGGTAGCCCGCCGCCTTCATGCCGACGAAGCGGGCGATGGCGATGTCCTCGAGGTAGTTGACCTGCCGGAACGGCTCGCGCATCGCCGGGTCCGAGAGGTGCACCTCGACGAAGGGGCGCTCGATGGCGAGCAGGGCGTCGCGCAGGCTGACCGAGGTGTGCGTCAGGCCGCCGGCGTTGACGATCGCCGCGTCGAAGTCGCGGCGGTGGAGGCGTTCGATGAGGTCGCCTTCGTGGTTCGACTGGAAGAACCCGACCTCGACCCCCAGCTGGGCCCCGCGGGCCGCGACGCCGGCGTTGACGTCGTCGAGCGTCTCGCGACCGTAGATCGCCGGCTCCCTCGTCCCGAGGAGGTTCAGGTTCGGCCCGTTGACGATGAGGACGCGCAGCGGCCGACCGGGACTCCGGCCACCTTCGATCGGGCGCCCGTCGCGTCCGCCGTCCGTGTCGCTCATCCGTGCACCTCCGCCGGGGCGCCCGCGAGGACGCCGCGCGCCACCCCCTCGACGACCTCGCCGGGGACGTCGTCGCGCACCGTCGCGCCGGTCGCCGTGGGGAGAACCCAGCGCAGGCGCCCGGCGACGCGCTTCTTGTCGGTCGTGATCGCCGAGAGGACCTCCGCGAGGGGGTGGGGGAGCGGGGCCCGGCCCAGCTCGAGCCGGTCGAGCAGCGCCTCGACGCGGGCCGCGCGATCCGGCGGCGTGGTCTCGACCGCGACTCCGATCCGGCACGCCGCGCGCAGCCCGTAGGCCACCGCCTCGCCGTGGAGGATCCCCTCGTAGGCGGCGGCGGCCTCGATCGCGTGGCCCAGGGAGTGCCCCAGGTTGAGGGTGATCCGGCCGGCCTGCTCGCGCTCGTCGGCCGTCACCACCTCGACCTTCGCCCAGCCGCAGCGTTCCACGACCTCGGCGAACGCCCCGTCTCCGTGGGGCCGCGGCTCTCCGGCGCCCATCTCCGCGCCACGGTCCTCGAGTAGCTCGAAGAGCCGCTCGTCCCCGAGGGCCGCCATCTTGACGGCCTCGCCGAGGGCCGCCCGGAGCTGGCGGGCCGGCAGGGTCCGCAGGAACCGGACGTCCACGATGATCGCCGCCGGCTGGTGGAACGCCCCGACGAGGTTCTTGCCCTCCGGGAGGTCGACGGCGGTCTTGCCGCCGATGGACGAGTCGATCTGCGCCACGAGCGTGGTCGGGACGTGGATGACCGGCACGCCTCGCAGCCACGTCGCGGCCAGGAATCCGGCAGTGTCGCCGAGCGCGCCGCCGCCGATCGCCACCAGCGGATCGCGGCGTTCCGAGCGCAGGCGGGCGAGCTCGCGGGCGGCCTCCTCCACCACCGCCAGGCGCTTGGCAGGCTCCCCCTCGGGGAGGAGCAGACGTTCCACGGGCATGCCCGCCGCCGCCAGCCCCTTCGCGATGTCGGAACCGGCCGCCTCCCAGGCGCGCGGCTCGGAGACGAGGATGGCCCGGCGCGCCTCGAGCATCTCGAGCGCCGCCAGGACCCCGGCGACGGCGTTGCCTTCGCCCAGCTCGTAGCGTCCGATCGGTGTCTCCGCCCGCACGAGCGTCGCGCCTTCGGGCGTCGACTCGGCCACGTGGCGCTCCAGGATCTCGACGATGCCGCGCATCCCGGCGAGTGCGTTCACGCGCAGGACCGGGGCGTAGAAGCGTGTCCGTTCGGCGGCGAGCTCCCGCATCTTCCCGATCGGATCGCGGACCGCGAGGAGGGGACGCGCGCTGGGGCTACGCCGGATGCGCTGGGCGAGGACCTCCGGTGGGGCGTCGAGCCAGGCGACCCTGCGGCCGCGGTAGAGCAGCCATCGATTGCGCGGGTCGACCGGCGTGCCGCCGCCCGTCGAGACGACCCGGCGGAGCCGGGCATCCGTGTCCGGCGGACCGAGATCGGCGATGGCCGCCCGCTCGCGCTCACGGAAGCCGGGTTCACCCTCCTCTGCGAAGATCGCCGGGATCGGGCGGCCGGACCGGGCGACGATCACCTCGTCCAGGTCGACGACCTCCGCGTCGTGACGCCGGGCGAGCCGCCGTGCGGCAGCCGTCTTGCCGCTTCCGGGGAGGCCGACGAGGACGAGATCCATCCCGGCCCCTAGCTGTCGCCCCGGGCCCCGGCCTCGCCCGAGCCGGCCCGGTGGGTCGTCGTCGCCGCGGATGGCGCGACCGGCCCGGTGAAGAGCCGCTCGCGGTACCGCGCCAGGTTGTCGCGGACCTCGACGAGCGAGTCGCCCCCGGTCTTTTCGAGGACGAAGCGGGTGAGGGTGAGCAGGACCATCGCCTCGCCGATGACGCCGGCTGCGGGGACGACCGAGATGTCGCTGCGCTCGTAGTGCGCCTTCTCCACGGCCTCGCCGGTCCGCAGATCGGCGGACGGGAGGGGGCGGGCGAGGGTGGAGATGGGTTTCACGGCGCCGCGCACGACGAGCGGCTCGCCGTTCGTGATCCCGCCGGTGAGACCTCCCGCGTGGTTCGAGCGATGGACCCAGCCGCCGCCCGCCTGACGGCCCTCGATGATGTCGTGCACGTCCGAACCGAGGCGCCGTGTCTGTTCGAACCCCAGGCCGAGCTCCACGCCCTTGACGCCCTGGATGCTCATGATCGCAGCGCCGAGGGCAGCGTCCAGGCGACGATCCCAGTGCACGTGGCTCCCAAGGCCGATCGGGAGGCCCCGAGCCACGACCTCGAAGACGCCGCCGACGGTGTTCCCGAGCGAGCGCGCCTCGTCGATCCGCCCGATCATCCGCGCCTCGGCCTCCGGGTCCGGGCAGCGCAGCGGGCTCGCCTCCGTCTCGTCCCGGGAGCGTGTGCACGCGGCACGCTCGACGACCACGCCGCCCACCTCCGCAGTGAACGACCAGACCTCGATGCCCAGCTCGCCGAGAAATCCCCGGCAGACGGCGCCGGCCGCGACCCGGGCGGCCGTCTCGCGCGCCGATGCGCGCTCGATGATGGGCCGGACGTCGTCGAAGCCGTACTTGACGGCACCGGCAAGGTCGGCGTGGCCTGGGCGGACGCGGGTCACCGGCTGGGCCCGCTTGTTCCCGCCCTCGGCAAGGGCCGCCAGCTCGGCAATCTGCTCGGGCGTGAGCGGCTCCACCTGCATGACCCTGGTCCAGTTCTCCCAATCGCGATTGCGGACCAGGAGGAGCACGGGCGAGCCGATCGTCGTGCCGTGGCGGACCCCGGCGAGGATCTCCACCTTGTCCTGCTCGATCGCCTGCCGCGCGCCGCGCCCGTAGCCACCCTGCCGACGCCGCAGGTCGACCCCGATCGCCTCCTGGGTGACCTGGATGCCCGAGGGAAGGCCCTCGAGCGTGACGCCGAGCGCGGGCCCGTGCGACTCGCCGGCGGTAAGGAAGCGGAATCCCGTCATGCCGGCCCTCAGGCGCCCGGCTCCCCGGCCGTGCCGGCCCCCTCGTCCGAGGCGCCCCCTGCGGACGCGCCCACGGCGGCGAGGCCCTCGGCGAGCTTCTCGTGCATGAGGCCGACGGGGGCAGGCTGGCCGGTCCACAGGGTGAACGCCGCCGCGCCCTGGTGCAGGAGCATGAGCTCCCCGTTCAGCGCCTGGCAGCCGGCGGCCTCGGCGGCGCGGAGGAACTGCGACCGGGGCGGGTTGTAGATGAGGTCCATGACGAGGAGGTCCGGCAGGAGGAGCTCGCCGGGGATCGGTGTCGCGTCGTCCGTGAGACCCACCGACGTCGTGTTGACGAGGACCTTCGACTTCGCCAGCTCCGCCTCGATGATGGACTCGTGCCACGGCATCGCCCGCAGCTCCATGTGGGCCGCGCTCCTGGCGAAGAAGCGGACGAGCCCTTCGGCGCGGTGCAGGTGCCGGTTGAAGACGATGATCCGGGTGAACCCCTCGGCCATCAGCCCGTGCACGACGGCGCGGGCGCCCCCGCCCGACCCGAGGACGATGGCCTGGCGCGGCATGCGCTGCTTGCCGACGAGTGCGTCGAGCGCAACGCGGAAGCCCGGCACGTCGGTGTTGTGCCCGACGAGCTTCCGGCCCTCCCGGGTAATGGTGTTCACGGCCCCGGTCGCGTGAGCCTCCTCGGTCGTGCGGTCGACGAGGGCGGCCGCCTTCTCCTTGTGCGGGATCGTCACGTTGGCGCCCAGGAACTCGTCCGAGCGGAGCTCCTCGACGGCCTCCGCGAGGTCGCCCGGCGCCCGGTCCCACAGCTCGTAGGTCGCGGGGATGCCGGCGGCGCCGAACGCTGCCTGTTGCATCGCGCCGGAGAGCGAATGGGCGACCGGATGGCCGATGAGGACGACCCGCTTCGTCATGCTCGCAACCTTTCCAATTCTCCGAAGAAGCCGGGGTACGAGACGTCCGCCGACCCCGGATCGCGGACGAGTGTCTCGCCCCGCGCGATGAGCCCGGCAACAGCGAAGGTCATGGCCAGGCGGTGGTCCTCGTTCGTTGCGACCGGCGCTCCCGTGAGCGTCCGGCCCCCGATGATCTCGATCGTGTCGCCCTCGGCCGACACCCGGGCGCCCAGCGCCGCGAGCCCGCCCGCGATCCCGGCGACGCGGTCCGATTCCTTGTGGCGCAGCTCCGAGACACCCCGGATCACGGTTCTCCCGGCTGCCATCGCGGCGGCGAGGCAGAGGACCGGGATCTCGTCGATCGCCGCGGCAACCTCGGCGGCCGTCACGTCGATCGCCCGGAGCGTGCTGCTTCGGACAACGAGGTCCGCCAGCGGCTCGCCGCGCTCCCCGTCGCCCGCCGCGTCGAGCGGGCGCTCGTCGATCTCAGCGCCCATCCGCCGCAGCAGGCCGATGATCGCACGTCGGGTCGGGTTCGTGCCGACGTTCCGGATGGTGAGCAGCGCATCAGGATGGATCGATCCGGCCACCAGCCAGAACGATGCGCTCGACACGTCGCCCGGGACGACCTGGTCGGCGGGCGCGACGGAGGCCGGCCCGTCGACCGCGTGGAGAGCACCGCCGTCGGGGAGCGACGAGGTTCGCACCGGCACGCCCCGCGCCCGCAGCATCCGCTCCGTGTGGTCGCGGGTCGCGACCGTCTCGCGGACCGTGGTGGTCCCGGCGGCCGCGAGCCCTGCCAGCAGGATCGCCGACTTCACCTGCGCGCTCGGGACGGGCGTGGCGTGGTCGATCGCGGTGAGCTCGGCCCGGCCCGTGAAGGCGAGCGGCGGGCGCGTGGCCTCTTCCCGGCCCGCGATCGTGGCGCCCATGGCTGCGAGCGGCCGTGTCACCCTGCCCATCGGCCGCGCGCGCAGCGAGGCGTCACCGTCGAGCACGGCGAAGAGTGGAAGCCCGGCCAGGATCCCCGCGCCCAGCCGCAACGTCGTACCTGAGTTCCGGCAGTCGAGCACGCCGCCCGGCTCCCGCAGGCCGGCCCTGCCGGGTGACACCACGCGGTAGTCCACCGCGCGCGGATCGTCGCCTGCACGCTCAACCGTCGCCCCGAGCGCCGCGACGACGTCGGCCGTCGAGCGGACGTCGGCCCCGTTGCCGGCCCCGGAGATGTGGCTCTCGCCCGCGGCCAGGAGCGCCAGCAGGAGCGCCCGGTGGCTGATCGACTTGTCGCCGGGGAGCCGGATCTCACCGCGCAGGCGCGCGGCCGGCGTGACGGCCACGGCGGGCTGGGCCGGGGCGTCGGTCACGGAGGTCGCTCAGGCCCGCGAGCCGGCGCTCATCGCCGGGCCGCGCGTGGCGTGGATGGCGCGCACCTGCCCGTGCACGGCGCGGACGGCCGTCGCGAGCTCCCCGAACTGGGCCGGCGTGAGCGACTGGTCGCCGTCGGAGAGCGCCTCGGCAGGGCGCGGGTGGACCTCGATGATGAGGCCGTCGGCGCCCGCGGCCGTGCCGGCGAGGGCCAGCGGCGGGACGAGCCAGCGCTTCCCGGCGGCATGCGACGGGTCGATCACGACCGGGAGGTGCGTCAGCTGGTGCATGAGCGGCACCGACGTCACGTCGAGCGTGTTCCGGTAGGCCGTCTCGAACGTGCGGATCCCTCGCTCACAGAGGATGACGTTGGGGTTGCCGCTGGACATCACGTACTCCGCGGCCATGAGCCACTCCTCGATCATGCCCGACAGGCCCCGCTTGAGGAGGACCGGCCGGCCGATGCGGCCGACCGCCATGAGCAGGGAGTAGTTCTGCATGTTTCGGGCGCCGATCTGAAGGATGTCGGCGTACTCGGCAACGTGCTCCACCTGGCCGGGCTCCATCACCTCCGTGACGACCGGCAGCCCGGTCCGCTCGCGCGCCTCGGCGAGGAAGCGGAGCCCCTGCAGGCCCAGGCCCTGGAAGGAATAGGGGCTCGTGCGCGGCTTGAACGCGCCGCCCCGCAGGACGTTCGCGCCGGCGGCCCGGACCGCTTCGGCGGTCTCGAAGAGCTGGTCCCGGGATTCCACCGCGCAGGGGCCGGCCGCGATCGTGAGCGACCCATCCCCGATCGCGACGTCGCCGACGTGCACCACGGTGTCGTCAGGGTGGAACTCGCGCGACGTCAGCTTGAACGGGCGGCTCGTCTTCGTCACAGATGCGACGCCCGGCAGGACCGAAAGGCGATCGGCCAGGGTCTCGACCCAGGCACCGCCCTCGCCGAGGACGGCCACGACGACCCGCTCGCCGCCGCGGTTCTCGTGCGGAGTCAGGCCCTCCTCGAGGATGGCACCCCGCACCGCGTTGAGCTGCTCTTCGGTCGCCCCGACCGACATCACGACGAACATCTGTCTCTGCCTCGCATCCCGCTGGCCCTTCGGGGCCGGGAGCCCGGTCGCTCACCATGCCGCTGCGCGGTCCGGGCCACAAAAAAAGCAGAGGTCCTGTGGCCTCTGCTCACACCCGGCAGGTCCCGCGTCCGGAGCTCACGCTCCGGGGCAGGTCATGCCGGGCCTGGAAAGGAGAAGTAGCGATCCTTCACGGTTCGGCCACGATAGCCGCCGCTCGACCTCGATGTCAACGCACCGCCAGCGAGTGGTGCGGATCTCCGCCTCTGCTAGAATTCGCCGCGCCGAGGGCCCGGAGAGGTCGCATAGAGGCCTAGTGCAGCGGTTTGCTAAACCGCCGAGTGGGGCAACCTGCTCCGAGGGTTCGAATCCCTCCCTCTCCGCCACCTCTCGCGTGCGCCCGTAGCTCAGCGGATAGAGCGCCAGGTTGCGGACCTGGAGGTCGTGGGTTCGAGTCCCGCCGGGCGCGCCACCCCTCTCTGGTCCGAAGCCCACGGATTCGTCGTCGGGTTGGCGCCTCCTCGATCTCGCCTGCTTCGTTCGCGGTCCGCGACGAGTACCCTGACGCCACGCGTGCCGACGATCGACGCGGGCGCCCACCGCGCCCCGCACCGGCGGCCGGTCGAGAGCTCTGGAGGCGACGAGCGCGATGAGCGTCAGCGACCGAGCCGGCAAGCCCGCTGATCCTTCGATCCTGGTCGACGTCGAGCGGCTTCTCGCCGCGTACTACGATCGGCGGCCCGACCCGTCGGACCCGGCACAGCGCGTCGCCTTCGGCACGTCCGGGCACCGCGGCTCGGCGCTCACCGCGTCCTTCAACGAGGCGCACATCGTGGCGGCGAGCGCGGCGGTCGCCCGCTACCGGCGCCGCACGGGGATCGACGGCCCGCTCTTCCTGGGCCTCGACACGCACGCCCTCTCCGGCCCGGCGCTTCGCACGGCGCTCGAGGTGCTCGTCGCGGACGGCATCGACGTCCTCGTCGACTCGAACGACGGCTGGACTCCGACCCCGGCGCTCTCCCACGCGATTCTCACCTACAACCGCGACCGAGGCGACGGCCTGGCCGACGGCATCGTCGTGACGCCGTCGCACAACCCGCCCGCGGATGGCGGGTTCAAGTACAACCCACCCAACGGTGGGCCCGCCGACACGGACGTCACGGGCTGGATCCAGGACGAGGCGAACCGGATCCTCGAATCGGGGTTCGACGCGATCCGCCGCCTGCCGTACGAGCGGGCCCGGGCTGCCGCCGGAACCTACGACTTCATGGGCGCCTACGTCGGCGACCTGGGCGCCGTCCTCGACATGGAGGCCATCCGTGGCTCCGGGCTCCGGATCGGGGTCGATCCGCTGGGAGGGGCGAGCGTCGACTACTGGGCCGCGATCGGCGAGCGATACGGCCTGGACCTCACCGTCGTCAACCCGGACGTGGACCCGACCTTCCGATTCATGACCGTCGACTGGGACGGCAAGATCCGGATGGACCCGTCGTCGCCCTACGCGATGGCCGGCCTCGTGGGGCTGCGCGACCGGTTCGACCTCGCCGTCGGCAACGACGCCGACGCAGATCGCCATGGGATCGTGACGCCGGGCGCCGGGCTCCTCAACCCGAACCACTTCCTGTCCGCCGCCATCGCCTACCTCTTCGGGGGCGCCCGTGACTGGGACGCGTCCGTCGCCGTCGGCAAGACCCTCGTGTCGAGCGCGATGATCGACCGCCTGGCGGCCGACCTCGGGCGCACCCTCATCGAGGTGCCGGTCGGCTTCAAATGGTTCGTGGCGGGCCTCATCGACGGCTCACTCGGCTTCGGGGGGGAGGAGAGCGCCGGCGCCTCGTTCCTGCGCCGCGACGGGAGCACCTGGACGACCGACAAGGACGGCATCATCGCCTGCCTGCTCGCGGCCGAGCTGACCGCCCGGAGCGGACGCGACCCCGGCGTCACATACCGCGAGCTGGCCGCCCGCTTCGGCGACCCGGCCTACCGGCGCATCGACGCGCCGGCGACGCCGGAGCAGAAGGCCGTCCTCGCCCGCCTCGCGCCGGATGCAGTGACCGCGAAGACGCTCGCCGGCGACCCGATCACCGCGATCCTCACGACGGCGCCCGGCAACGGCGCGCCGATCGGCGGGCTGAAGGTCGCCACGGAGCGGGGCTGGTTCGCGGCGCGCCCCTCGGGGACTGAGAACGTCTACAAGGTCTACGCGGAGAGCTTCCGCGGGCCGGACCACCTGGACGTGCTCATCGAGGAGGCGCAGGCGCTCGTCGCCACGAGCCTGACCGCCGCGGGCACGTAGCAGGCCGGATCTCGACGCCGCGCCGGACGCCGGCACGCCAGAGTGGTCCGGGTGCCCGGGCGATGGTGGTCGAGGGGCGCCGGGCGGCCCTCAGCGGTGGAGCTTCGTGGCCGCGACGAAGGAGAGCCCGGCCTCGGTCAGCGCGCGCGCCGTGTGGTTCGTCGCGTCGAGCTTGTCCATGAAGTTCCGCTCGAGGGCGCCCCAGTCGCCGCTGGCGATGACCTCGGACTTGTCGCGGAAGTAGTCCAGGATGTCCGACGGGTGGTCGCGCGTCTCCTCCACCGTCGGGATCGCCGCCCTCGTGCTTGGCCGAGATGTTCGCCACATGGCCGGCGAGCTCGACGAGCTCGACGCGGCGGTCGTAGGGCTGGCGCACGATGCTCTTCCAGGTCTCGGTGATGTGATGCTCGAAGCGCACGACGTCCTCGAACCCGAGCGCGCGCCGGATCTCGGCGGTGACCTCCAGGGTCTCGTTGTCCACCGAGTTGCTCCAGTTGAAGCCGACGAGCGGCGAGCTCCCGTCGTCGCGCGCGAAGAGCTTGGCGCCGATGAGCGTCCAGAGACCCGCGAGCGGGTTGTCGTTGCCCATGAAGACCGAGATCTTGAACTCGATGTCGACGCCCAGGCGATGCAGCAGGTACCCGGCGAGCACGGTCCCCGGGTTGATGTTGAGCACCTGGCGCACGCCGTACGACGTGTAGTAGTGGAGGTACTCGTCGACCCATCGCAGCGGGTGGTCGTTGGGCTGGCCGATGCCGCCGAAGTAGCCGGTGATCGTGGCCGGCCCGTCGAGGTGGACGTTGGAGCCGTCGGTGCCCTTCGTGTCGAGCGTCTCCACCACGGTCGCACCGATGATCCGCATCGCTGCCTGGACCGCGGGCAGGTCGCCGTCCTCCTCCTGCTCGCGCATCTTGCGGACCCGGATCCAGCGGCACGGCATGAGGAGCCGCTCGTCGATCGCCCGTCGCGCGGCCGCGATGAGCCATGGGAAGTAGTGCAGGGAGCTGATCTCGAGGGCGACTGCCAGCTCGTCGCGGAAGGCCCCGGCGTCTGCCTCGGCTCCGAGAATGCCCCGCCGGTAGTCGGCGATGGAGACGAAGGCTCCGCGGTCGCGCTGCTCCTCGAGCCAGTCGAGATCGGCGAGGTACTCGGGCCGCGCCGCCCGGACGCGCTCGCGGAGCGCCGGCAGCTCGCCGGCCACCCGGGCCTGCTCGTTGATTTCCTCGGGCGTGCCGTAGCGGGCGACGACGGCCAGGAGGTCGTTCACCAGCCGCGTGTCCGGGTCCAGCAGCAGGGCGTTGATGGCCTCGAGTCGCTCGGCCGGGATCTCGAGTCGTGCGCGGAGGTCAGCGGTCACTGCCGGCTCCTCTCGGGCGACCCGCCGGTCCTGGCCGGGTCGTGGGATTCAGGTGGACGGTGCTCAGCGTGCTCAGCCGAGGAGCCGGACAAGCTCGTCGAACTCCTCGTCCTTCATCCCGAACCAGTTCTCCGGCTGGGGGAAGGTCCGCTCGGTGACCTCGTTCACGTAGGCCGCCAGGCCCTCGCGGATCACGGCCCCGGCGTCGGCGAAGACCTTGGCCATGCGCGGCTTGAACTTCGGGTAGAGGGCGAAGGCGTCGTGGTAGATCAGGAGCTGGCCGTGGGCGTCGGGGCCCGAGCCCAGGCTCATGATGATGCAGCCCTCGGCCCGCTCGGTGATCAGGCGGCAAACCCGGTCGGGGACGAGCTCGAGGAGGATGCAGAAGGCGCCGGCGTCCTGGAGGGCCCGCGCGTCGTCGACGATCTTCCTCGCCTGTGCGGCGCCCTTGCCCTGGAGCT
Organism: uncultured Chloroflexia bacterium; assembly: GCA_963698595.1. Classification (GTDB taxonomy): domain Bacteria; phylum Chloroflexota; class Limnocylindria; order Limnocylindrales; family CSP1-4; genus CTSoil-043. The sequence goes on along the minus strand of CAVORL010000004.1, from coordinate 53,011 downwards.
TGAAGCCGCCGAGCGCGGAGACGCTCTGGGGGGTGAGCCCCAGGTGCCCGATGACCGGGATCCCGGCCCGCGCGATGCCCGTGACCCGGTCGGCCATCTCGGCGCCGCCCTCGAGCTTGACCGCGTCGCAGCCGGCCTCGGCCATGAAGCGCCCGGCATTGCGGATCGCGCTTTCCACCGAGGGCTGGTAGCTCATGTACGGCATGTCCCCCACGACCCAGGAGTTGGGGGCTCCACGCCGGACCGCCGCCGCGTGGCGGAGCATGTCCTCCATCGTCACCGGCAGGGTGGAGTCGAAGCCCAGCATCGTCATGCCCAGGCTGTCGCCGACGAGGATCATGTCGACGCCAGCCTCGTCCTGGAGGTATGCCGTCGGGTAGTCGTAGCAGGTCAGCCACGTGATCGGCGTCCCCGCCGCGACCTTCGCGAACAGCGCGGGCAGAGTCACCTTCTTGCGCTCGGTCATCGTGCACCTCTCGATCGCCGCGCCGCGGCCTCGTCGCCCCCGGCGGCGGTACGCCGTCGCCGACGTTCATTCTGCCGCCGGATCACGCCGGGGATGTGCCGTTTGGGCACGCCCGTCTACTCGTCGACCTTGGCCGCAACGACGGCCGGCCTGAGACGCCGCCCCGGCCACGGTAACGGGAGGTCGAAGATGAGGACGAGCGAAGCGGCGACGAGCAGCGCCCCGGCGAGGAACGTCGGCGAGACCGCTTCCGCCAGGAACAGGGCGCCCCACAGCGTGCCGAAGACCGGGTTGAGGAAGGTCACGCTGCTGGTCGCCATCGGCCCCACGTCCCGGTTGAGCCGGAACAGGATCGGCCACGCGATCGCCGTCGACAGGATGCCGAGGCCCGCCACCGCGAGGAGGCTCTCGTCGCTCGGCGCCGCGTCACCGGCGCTGAGGAGGGCCAGCGGGGCCAGCATGATCGTGGCAGCGATGAGCTGGCCGAGAGCCAGCTGGACCGGCGGCTGGGGGCGCATCCGGCGGCGGATGTACGTGAGCGCCAGGCCGTAGGACGCGGCGCCGGCCGTCGCGGCCAGGGCAGCCGCGAGCGCGTCGGGGGCGAGCTGCAGCCCCTCCAGTCCAACGATGACGCCGACCCCCGCGAAGCCAGCCACGATTGCCGCGATGCGGCGGCCGGTGGGCGCCTTGCGGAGCCAGGCGGCAAGGATGATCGCCGTCCAGAGGGGTGTCGTGGCGTTGATGATCGACCCGAGACCGGCCGTGAGGGACCGCTCTGCGTAAGCGAAGAGGGCGAACGGCGCCGCCGCCATGAAGAAGCCGACGACAACGTAGTCGCGCCAGCTGTCGCGCATCGCGGCGAGGCGCTCGCGGCCCGCGAACGGCAGGAGGATGACCGCGGCGATCGCGACCCGGCCGAACGCGACGACGAGCGCGGGGAGCTCGGGCGCAGCAAGGCGCATGAAGAGGAAGGCGCCGCCGAAGGCGGCGCCGCAGTACACGAGTGAGGCCAGGACGCTCGGGCTCAGGACCGGTCTCCGCTGGATTGGGTTGCCCTACACCGTACCCTCCCCGGGTCCCCGGCGCACACCGGCCCCGGGCGGTACCCTTGGAGCATGCACTACGAGCTCTTCATGGGCGCCGCCCTCGGCGAGGCCCGCGTGGCGATGGAGCAGGGGGAGCGGCCGCGGGGCGCGGCGGCGGTCCTCGGCGAAGCCCTGGTCGCGAGCGGTCACGAGGAGGTAGGGGCCCGCAGCGACCCCACGGCCCACGCGGTCATGGTGACCCTTCGCGAAGCCGCCCAGCGCCTGGGGACCCGCTCGCTGGCCGGCGTGACGATCTTCGCCACCGTGGAGCCGTGTCCGATGTGCGTTGGGGCGCTGCTCGAAGCGGACGTCGACTGTCTCGTCTACGCGGTGCCCGACCCGGTTTCCGGCGCGGCCGGCTCGGTCGTCCAGCTGGCGGACAACCCCGACCTGCCGCGGCAGGTCGACCTCGTGAGCGGGATTCTCCGGTCCGATGCCGCAGAGCTGCTGGAATCGGCGCCCCCCGGCGAGGCCTGATCTTCGCCTGCTCCCCGGACCGATCCGCGCCCGCCATCGGGCCGGCCGCAGGGACGGCCCGGGTGGTCCCCCCGCCGGCCGCCCGGGACGCACCCCGGGATTCCCCAGGCGGGCGCCGCTTTGCTATCCTCGTGCGTGGAGAGGTGTCCGAGTGGTTGATGGTGCCGCTCTCGAAAAGCGGTGTGCGAAAGCACCGTGGGTTCGAATCCCACCCTCTCCGCCACTCCACACCCAACACTCCGGCTCAGGTCGCCCGCTGGCCTGGGCCGCGGCATCTCGGCCGCGGAGAGGTCGCCTAGAGGCCTAGGGCGCCGCACTGGAAATGCGGTATGGGGCAACTCATCGTGGGTTCGAATCCCACCCTCTCCGCCATCACTCGCTCGGACGCACGTCGGGGAGCATGAGCGACCCGTCGCTGCCAAGCGGCCAGGACGGGTTGTGAGCGAGCTCCCATGTATGACCGTCGGGATCTGCGACGTATCCCGAGTACCCGCCCCAGTCCGTCTCGGCCGGTGCCTTGAGCAGCCTCGCGCCGGCCCTGGTCGCGGCGGCAACCGCCGCGTCGACGGCATCGCGCGACCCGAGGTTCTGCGCCAGCGCGATCCCGCCCCAGCCGCCCCCGTCGGCCGCCCCGGCGTCCTCGGCAAGCAGACGCCGCGGCCACAGCCCGAGGACCATGCCGTTGAGCTGGAAGAACGCGATCTCGCCTTCCTCCGACGAGGTGGACAGCCTCCAGCCCAGGCCGTCACGGTAGAAACGGGTGGCTCGGTCGAGGTCGGAGACGCCGAGCGTGATGAGCGTGATGCGCTGGTCCACTGCCGGCCTCCTGCCGTCGTCCACGGGCGGCTCCTCCAACCGCCCCTGCTATCATCCACCTGCCGTGCTAGGCGGGGAACTAGCGGTGCCCTGTACCTGCAATCCGCTCCAGCAGGGCTGAATTCCCACCCGAGGTCAACGTCTTCGAATGCCGTCGGCTCGGACGGTGCCGAGGACCGGGTCCCGCGCAGCGGCGACACGTGAACCGCGTCAGGTCCGGAAGGAAGCAGCGCTAAGCGAGGTTCGCCGGGTGCCGCGGCACGGCCTGGTCTGAGCCGTCCATCCCGGAGGGCACGGGGACGTGTCGATCGACGGTGGGTGCACGGCACTTCGCCTCACCGCGCGAGAGGAGCCTCGTGACCCAGACGCCGTCCCACCACGCGCTCTATCGCCGCTGGCGCTCACAGCGCTTTGCCGAGGTCGTCGGCCAGGACGCGGTGGTGACAACGCTGCGCAACGCGGTGCTCAGCGGCCGCTTCGCGCACGCGTACCTGTTCGTCGGTCCCCGGGGGACCGGCAAGACGTCGCTGGCGCGGATCGTGGCAAAAGCCGTGAACTGCCCCAACGTCGCCGACGGCGAGCCGTGCGACGCCTGCCCGAGCTGTGATGCGATCCGCGAGGGAAGGGCTCTCGACGTCGTCGAGCTCGACGCCGCCTCGAACAACAGGGTCGACGACATCCGCGAGCTCCTGCCGCGCATCTACACGGCGCCGGCCGATCTTCCGACGAAGGTCTTCATCGTCGATGAGGTCCAGCGGATCACCCAGGGTTGGGATGTGCTCCTCAAGACGCTGGAGGAGCCGCCGCCCCATGTTCTGTTCATCTTCTGCACGACCGATAGCAGCCAGATCCGGCCCGCCGTGATCTCCCGGGTCCAGCGATTCGACTTCCGCCCGCTGCCCGTTCCACTCATCGAGGCCAAGCTCACGCGGATCCTCGCAGCCGACCAGCGCACGGCCGAACCAGCGGCGGTCGAGCTCGTGGCCCGTCTTGCCGACGGCGGCATGCGCGACGCTGAGTCGATCCTCGACCAGCTCCTCTCTGCGGGTGGCGAGGTGCTCACGGCCGATAGTGTCCGGGACCTCCTCGGCCTCGCCGATGCGGATTCCGTGATCGGCTTCGGCAGCGCCCTCGTGACGGGCGCCCCTGTGTCCGGGATCGCCGTCCTCGATGCCCTCGAGGAGCGGGGACGCGACCTCCGGAGCTTCGCCGACCAGCTGGTGGAGGTCCTCCGCAAGGCACTCCACGCGGCCCTTGCCGGGAAGGCAGCGGGCGATCCGCTCGCCGGCTTCGGTGCCGGTCCACTCACGGCCGCTGCCCGCCGGATCGCCGAGATCGACCCGGCCCGGCCGGGCCCCGGCGGGCTCCGCCTGGCGCTGGAGCTGGCGCTGTTCGAGGCGGCGACAGGGCCGGGGGTTCATCGCCAGGCAGGCGCGCCGCCGCCCCAGGCCGAGCCGCCCCCGCCCGCCCCGGAGGGGCCGGGGGTCCATCGCCAGGCAGGCGCGCCGCCGCCCCAGGCCGAGCCGCCCCCGCCCGCCCCGGAGGGGCCGGGGGTTCATCGCCAGGCAGGCGCGCCGCCGCCCCAGGCCGAGCCGCCCCCGCCCGCCCCGGAGGGGCCGCCGCGTGCAGCCGCCGGGGGAGCTCCGGGTGGCGCAGCGCCCATGCCTCGCCGGCCGGGCAGCGCCGCCTCGGAACCGTTGCCGCCCGCAACACCGCTCCCTCGCAGCGTCGCCGCGCCGCCCCCCGCGCCGCCCCCGGCCGACGACGTCCCGGCCGACGAAGCCGGGCCTCCCCGGGCGGCCAGGGAGGGCACCACGGGCGAGTTGGCGCCCACCGCCCCCGCCACGCTCGACGAGATCCGCCGCCGATGGCCCGAGATCGTGGCGATGATCAGCCGCCATCCACCCACCAAACCCCTCATCGAGGCCTGCCGGCCAATCGCGGTCGATGGTGGCGTCGTGACGCTCGGCTTCGCCGAGAGCCAGCTCTTCCTGCGGGACGTCGCGGACCGCCGCCGTGGGTCGCTCGAGGAGGGCCTCGGGCGCGTCCTCGGGTACCCGGTGACCGTTCGCTGCGTGGCGACGAACATCGACGTCGAGCCGCCGCCGGCCGAGGATCCCGAGAGCGAGGCCGTCCTCCGGGCCGCCCGCGACGTGTGGGGTGACGACCTCGTCGAGGTCGGCGAGGTCCAGTAGCGCGCTCCGCCGGCGCGGCGCGCGCGGCGTTCGAGGATGCGCGCGGCGTTCGACGATGCGCCGCCCGCGCGGATGCGCGAGACTTCGCGGGACGAACACGATCCCCGGGCGCTCGCCCGGCCGGCAGGAGGCGACCGACCCGATGAGCTTCAACCCCCAGAAGATGCTCCAGCAGATGCAGCGCGACATGCAGCGGGTCGAGGAAGAGTTGCAGGCCGCCCGCCTCGAGGGCACCGCCGGCGGCGGCGTGGTTCGCGTCGTGGTCACCGGGAAGCGCGACGTGGTGTCGGTCACGATCGACCCTTCCGCCGTCGACCCCGACGACGTAGAGATGCTCCAGGACCTCGTCCTCGCCGCCACGACCGAGGCCCTCAGCGCCTCGCGCGACCTGGAGGCTGCCAAGATGGGCGCCCTCACGGGTGGCATGCGCATCCCGGGGATGTAGGACCGGAGCGCCGGCCCGCCCTCGATGTCGACCCCCCTGATCGAGCCCGTCGCCCGTCTCATCGAGGCGTTCGCCCGCCTGCCCGGGATCGGGCCGAAGACGGCTCAGCGGCTCACCTATCACCTCCTTCGGGCCCCCGATGCCGAGGCGCGGGCACTGGCCGCCGCGCTCGTGGCGGTGCGGGACGAGGTCGTCTTCTGCGACGCCTGCTTCAACATCAGCGACGCGCCCACCTGCCCGATCTGCCGCGATCCGCGCCGCGACGCCCTGCGCATGTGCGTCGTGGAGGAACCGCTCGACGTGCTGGCGATCGAGCGGACCGGGGAGTGGCGCGGCCGCTACCATGTCCTCCACGGCGCGATCAGCCCCATGGACGGGATCGGCCCGGAGCGCCTCCGGATCCGCGAGCTCCTGGGCCGAGCCAGCGCGGCCGAGGAAGCGGGCGAGCCGCTGCGTGAAGTGATCCTGGCCACCAATCCGAGCCTCGAAGGGGACGCGACGGCGATGTACCTCGCCGAGCGCCTCGCGGGTCACGTCGGGGCGATCACGCGGATCGCCCGCGGCCTGCCGGTGGGTGGCGACCTGGAGTACGCCGACGAGGTCACCCTGATCCGCGCCCTGCAGGGCCGGCGCTCCATCGAGGAGGTCCCGTGAGCAACCTCGTCTTCGAGATCCTGCTCCGCCTTGCGAAGGCGCTCGCGGCACTCATCCTCGGCCTCGTCGTCTGGGTCGTCCTGGTGGTGCCGCTCGGGGTGGCGCCATCGCCCGAGATCGCCTTGCTCTGCTGGCTCTCCGCGGCGGCCTTCATCCTCCTGGTGGAGGAGAGCCCGATCTGACCCATCCGGCGCCGGGCCGCGGTCGTTTGACACGCCCCGCGGCCGTCGCTACCATTCGCCCTCGTTGCCCCGACCCCGGGCGCGCCCGGTGACCGGCCGCGCACAGGGCCTCGCGGGGCCGTTTGACATCAAGGATGCGGTCCCTCACAATGAGCGGTCGCGCCCCCTGAGGGAACAGTCCCCGGTTCGCCGTGGGCGGCACCTTAACAACTGAAGAGTGGCAGGAGATCCGGAAAACAATGTGCGAGCGGTCAAACCCTGCGATGTGAGTCACGGCGCAAGCCGTGCAGTTTCATTCGGAGAGTTTGATCCTGGCTCAGGATTAACGCTGGCGGCGTGCATGAGACATGCAAGTCGAACGGACGAGTAGGGCTTGCCTTGCTCGTTAGTGGCGGACGGCTGAGTAACGCGTGGGTGACCTGCCCCGAAGTGGGGAATAACTGCCCGAAAGGGTGGCTAATACCGCATGTGGTGCCTGGTTCATTCCAGTCACTAAAGCCGCAAGGCGCTTCGGGAGGGGCCTGCGTCCGATTAGCTCGTTGGTGGGGTAACGGCTCACCAAGGCGACGATCGGTAGGTGGTCTGAGAGGACGATCACCCAGACTGGGACTGAGACACGGCCCAGACTCCTACGGGAGGCAGCAGTCGGGAATTTTGCTCAATGGGCGAAAGCCTGAAGCAGCAACGCCGCGTGAGGGATGAAGGCCTTCGGGTTGTAAACTTCTTTTCTCAGGGAAGATAATGACGGTACCTGAGGAATAAGCCACGGCTAACTACGTGCCAGCAGCCGCGGTAATACGTAGGTGGCGAGCGTTGTCCGGATTTACTGGGCGTAAAGAGCGCGCAGGCGGTCGTGCAAGTCGGATGTGAAAGCCCCCGGCTCAACTGGGGAGAGTCATTCGATACTGCTCGACTTGAAGGCGGGAGAGGGAAGCGGAATTCCCGGTGTAGTGGTGAAATGCGTAGATATCGGGAGGAACACCAGTGGCGAAGGCGGCTTCCTGGCCCGTTCTTGACGCTGAGGCGCGAAAGCTAGGGGAGCAAACGGGATTAGATACCCCGGTAGTCCTAGCCGTAAACGATGGACACTAGGTGTTGGTGGTATCAACCCCGCCAGTGCCGAAGCTAACGCATTAAGTGTCCCGCCTGGGGAGTACGGCCGCAAGGCTAAAACTCAAAGGAATTGACGGGGGCCCGCACAAGCAGCGGAGCGTGGGGTTTAATTCGACGCAACGCGAAGAACCTTACCAGGGCTTGACATGACCAGGACAACGGCGGAAACGTCGTCTTCCCGCAAGGGACCTGGCCACAGGTGTTGCACGGCTGTCGTCAGCTCGTGTCGTGAGATGTTGGGTTAAGTCCCGCAACGAGCGCAACCCCTACTGTGTGTTGTATCACTCACACGGGACTGCCGAGAGAAACTCGGAGGAAGGTGGGGACGACGTCAAGTCAGCGTGGCCCTTACGTCCTGGGCTACACCCACGCTACAATGGCCGGTACAACGGGCGGCGAAACCGCGAGGTGGAGCGAATCCCTAAAAGCCGGTCTCAGTTCGGATTGTAGGCTGCAACTCGCCTGCATGAAGCCGGAGTTGCTAGTAACCGCCGGTCAGCATACGGCGGTGAATATGTTCCCGGGCCTTGTACACACCGCCCGTCACGTCATGAAAGCCGATAACACCCGAAGCCGGTGGGCCAACCGCAAGGAGGCAGCCGTCGAAGGTGGGATTGGTGATTGGGACGAAGTCGTAACAAGGTAGCCGTACCGGAAGGTGCGGCTGGATCACCTCCTTTCTAAGGAGATCCGAGTCGAGGCAATCGGTGCGCCTCGGCGTTGATGGCTCCTACGGTTGATCACGCGAGCGCGACGCTCCAGTCGAACGGAGCGGCCGCCGGCCCTTGGGCCGGCGAGCTCGATCACGTGAGTTTGACGAGACACCGAACCCGTTCGCTCATTGCGGAACGGACCTCCTGCCACTCTTCAAGGGTTAAGGTGCAGCCCGCCGGTTCCGGGAACGTCCCGGCCGGCGGCGGACCCGTCCCACGGGGGGCGTTTAGCTCAGCTGGTTAGAGCACTGCCCTGATAAGGCAGAGGTCTCTGGTTCGAGTCCAGAAACGCCCACCACTCCACCGCCAGGGCATGGGGACGTAGCTCAGCCGGCAGAGCATCTCCTTTGCAAGGAGAGGGTCAGGAGTTCGAGTCTCCTCGTCTCCACCACCCCTCGGCCCGCACCCCCAGCGCAATCGAATACTGTGCGAGCGCAGATCGCTCGCCCCGTCCTCACAACGAGGCGGCCACTCGACCCCCTGATCCGTGCGCTCCCTGCGAGCCCACCGACCAGCGGATCGGCTGGGCCCGGACCTGCAGTCGCAGGGCCCGGGCGGACGTCGGAGACGGCGTCGCACCTTAACAATCTGATACGAGTGCAACGGCAGAATTGAGATCTTCAATTTCGTCGAGTTTTGTCATGGTGTATCCCGGACCCCCCCGGCACGGACCGCTTGGTCAGGCGCCGGAAGGGGTCAAGCTACAAAGGGCACGGGGTGGATGCCTTGGCGCCAAGAGCCGATGAAGGACGCGGCAGGCTGCGAAAAGCTTCGGGGAGTCGCGAGCAGACGTTGATCCGGAGATGTCCGAATGGGGAAACCCCGCCGGGGCAATGCCCGGTGACCCCTGGCTGAATACATAGGCCAGGTGGAGGTAAGCCAGCGAACTGAAACATCTCAGTAGCTGGAGGAAAAGAGACAATTCCCTGAGTAGTGGCGAGCGAAACGGGAAGAGCCCAAACTCACTCAGCGCGATAGGCGGCAGCCGTTTCTGAGTGGGGGTTGTAGGAGTCGATCGTCGAGGCCCTGCCGGGCGTCGGCGGAGTTACAAAATCGTTCGTTAGCCGAACTGCCCTGGAACGGCAGGCCGGAGAGGGTGAGAGCCCCGTAGGCGAAAACGAAACGATCTCCGTGATCGACCACCTGAGTACCACGTGGAAGGTCTCTCATGTGGGAAACTGGGCGGACCACCGTCCAAGGCTAAATACTCTTGGCGACCGATAGTGAACTAGTACCGTGAGGGAAAGGTGAAAAGCACCCCGGAAGGGGAGTGAAATAGTACCTGAAACCTCGTGCCTACAAGCAGTCAAAGGGTGTTGCCGGGGTAACAGCCGGTAGCCTGATGGCGTGCCTTTTGAAGAATGAGCCGACGAGTTACGTGCACGTGGCGAGGTTAAGTCCGGGAAGGACGGAGCCGGAGCGAAAGCGAGTCTGAATAGGGCGTCGAGTCGCGTGCAGTAGACCCGAAACCGAGTGACCTACCCATGGGCAGGCTGAAGCGGAAGTAAAGTTCCGTGGAGGGCCGAACTCACTAGCGTTGAAAAGCTAGGGGATGACCTGTGGATAGAGGTGAAATGCCAATCGAACTCGGAGATAGCTGGTTCTCCCCGAAATGCCTTTAGGGGCAGCCTCGGGTGGTCAATCGCGGGGGTAGAGCGCTGGATGGGCTAGGGGGCTTCCCGCTTACCAACCCCAACCAAACTCCGAATCCCGCGATTTCTACAGCCCGGGAGTGAGACTGCGAGGGCTAAGCTTCGTGGTCAAGAGGAAAACAGTCCGGACCGTCAGCTAAGGTCCCTAAATCCAAGCTAAGTGGTAAAGGTTGTGGAACCGCTAAGACAACCAGGATGTTGGCTCAGAAGCAGCCATCATTGAAAGAGTGCGTAACAGCTCACTGGTCAAGTGATTCCGCGCCGAAAATGTAACGGGGCTCAAGCTTGGTACCGAAGCTACGGATTGGCCGCCAGGTTCGCCTGGGGGCCAGTGGTAGGGGAGCGTTCTGTTTGCAGTGAAGGTCGACCGTGAGGACGGCTGGAGCGGACGGAAGTGCGAATGTCGGCATGAGTAGCGAGATGTGGGTGAGAATCCCACACGCCGTAAGCCTAAGGTTTCCTGAGGAAGGCTTGTCCGCTCAGGGTTAGTCGGGCCTAAGCCGAGGACGAACGTCGTAGGCGATGGACATCCGGTTGATATTCCGGAACCACCAGAGATCGTTTGCACCGCAAGGTGCCGCCCGGAGGAAGCGAACGGAGGATGGCCGACATTGGTCGGTCGAGTCCGGGAGTTGATCCCGGGTGAGAGCAAGGGCATGACACGGCACGGTAGCTCGAGCGCCTTATTGGATTGGCGTCCAAGCCGGTAGGGGGAGGAGACAGGTAAATCCGTCACCTCATTCAACCCCGAGCAGCGATGGTAAGCGGCATCCGCCGCAATTCGAGTGAGCCGAGCTGGCGAGAAAAGTGTCTAGCGAGATCAACGGTGCCCGTACCGTAATCCGACACAGGTAGGCGGGTAGAGAATACCAAGGCGATCGGGAGAACCCTCGTTAAGGAACTCGGCAAAATGGCCCCGTAACTTCGGGAGAAGGGGCGCTCCGCTTGTCGGAGCCGCAGTGAAACGGCCCAGGCGACTGTTTAGCAAAAACACAGGTCTCTGCTAAAGCGAAAGCTGACGTATAGGGGCTGACGCCTGCCCAGTGCCGGAAGGTTAAGAGGAGGGGTGCAAGCTCTGAATTGAAGCCCCGGTAAACGGCGGCCGTAACTATAACGGTCCTAAGGTAGCGAAATTCCTTGTCGGGTAAGTTCCGACCCGCACGAATGGCGTAACGATCTGGGCGCTGTCTCAACGAGGGACCCGGCGAAATTGAAGTACGAGTGAAGATGCTCGTTACCCGCGATAGGACAAAAAGACCCCGTGGAGCTTTACTGCACCCTGATATTGGATTGGGGTTCAGCATGTGTAGGATAGGTGGGAGGCTGAGAAGCTGGGGCGCTAGCCTCGGTGGAGCCGACGTTGAAATACCACCCTTGTTGGATTTCGGTTCTAACCGCGACCCGTAATCCGGGCGCGGGACATTGTCAGGCGGGCAGTTTGACTGGGGCGGTCGCCTCCTAAAGTGTAACGGAGGCGCCCAAAGGTTCCCTCAGCCTGAATGGAAACCAGGCGTAGAGTGCAAAGGCATAAGGGAGCTTGACTGCGAGACCTACAAGTCGAGCAGGGACGAAAGTCGGGCTTAGTGATCTGGTACCTCCGAGTGGAAGGGGTATCACTCAACGGATAAAAGCTACCCCGGGGATAACAGGCTGATGGTGCCCAAGAGTTCACATCGACGGCACCGTTTGGCACCTCGATGTCGGCCCGTGGCATCCTGGGGCGGAAGTACGTCCCAAGGGTTCGGCTGTTCGCCGATTAAAGCCGCACGCGAGCTGGGTTCAGAACGTCGTGAGACAGTTCGGTCTCTATCCATCGTGGGCGTAGGGAACTTGTGAGGAGCTGCTCCTAGTACGAGAGGACCGGAGTGGACGAACCGCTGGTGTGCCAGTTGTCCCGCCAGGGGCACTGCTGGGTAGCTATGTTCGGTTGGGATAAGCGCTGAAAGCATCTAAGTGCGAAGCTCGCCTCGAGATTAGGTTCCCCACCGGGTTAACCGGGTAAGACCGCAGGGAGACCACCTGTTTGATAGGCGGCATGTGGAAGTCCGGCGACGGATGAAGCTGAGCCGTACTAATGGTCGAGGGCTTGATCTCTTCCGCGACTGACCAAGGGTCAGCGCCGCGAAGGGTTCGTGGTACACCGGGCGCGCAGGCGCGTGCCCTAGGCGACATTGAAGATCCCGGCGCCTCCCGCGCAGATGCGCGGTGGAGCCGCTGCCGTATGCACTCGATCAGACGCACAAATCCTGGTGACTCTAGCGGAGAGGCCACACCCGTTCCCATCCCGAACACGGCAGTTAAGCTCTCCAGCGCCGAAGATACTGAGAGGGCAGCCTTTCGGGAAAATAGGTCGTCGCCAGGATTTTTGCGTTTCTGGGCCAGGGCCGCATCCTTCACCTGTGCCGGGCTCCTGAGGGTCGCGCGGCGCGCCTCGCTTGGCGTTTCCTCGGGGCGGCATCAAGTCGGCGGGGCTATCCTCCTCCCGTGAGCGACCAGCGCGAACCCGTCCCGGCGTTGTTCGAGAGCGAGGAGGGTGCCGGCGCGCTCGCGGCGTGCCCGCACCTCGTCTCCGTCGATGGACCGTGGCACGCCGCGTCCCCGTCCCGGGCGCACCGGTGCCGGTTACTGAAGGCCGGGCGTCCCACGCTCGAGCGCCAGCGGCTGCACTGCCTGGGTTCTTCGCACGTCGACTGCCCGACCTGGCTCGAGGCTCACGGTCCCCAGGGCCGGCCGGCGACGCCGGGTCCGTTCGTCGCGACCGCCCCCGTGGTCCTCGAGGGTCCCGGGATCGGCATCTCGTCGAGGGGAGCCGCACGGCGCCTGGCTGCGCCCGTCACGGTCATCGTCGCGGGCGTGGCGCTCGGTGCGCTCCTGCTCTCGCGCGGTCCACTAGCGCCCGGCAGCCCCGGAGCCGGTGGCGCGACGCCGACGGCCACGCCGATCGGGTCCCTGGAACCCGGCGGGACGCCGGGGTTCTCGGCCGGCGCCGCGACGCCGGCCCCGACAGCCACCCCCATGCCGGCTGCCACCGCGGCCCCCACGGTCACCCCCACGAACGCCTCGCGCCCGCAGACGTACACGGTGAGGTCCGGCGACACGCTGACCTCGATCGCGGCGGAGTTCGGGACGACGACCAGGAAGCTCGCGAAGCTCAACAACATCGAGAACCCGTCGCTGATCCGTGTCGGGCAGGAGTTGCTGCTTCCCTGAGGGTCTGATCCGCCGGTCAGCGCTGGCACGCGCGGCAGTAGGAGGTGGCCTCCCGGCCGCCGACCTGGCTGATCGTTGCTCCACATCGCGGGCACCTCTCGCCGCCACGCAGGTGGATGTGCAGGTGGTCGCGCACCTGCTTCTCGAACGTGGGTGGGACCCGGGCCCGGAGTACCGCCACGGCGCGTTTCAGCGTCTCACCGGTTGCCGCATGGAGAGCGACCACTTCCTCCAGGGCGAGTGAGGCGCGCCGCCGGAACGGGCTCAGCCGGGCCTCCCACAGGATCTCGTCGCTGTACGCGTTCCCGATCCCGGCGACGAAGGACTGGTTCCTGAGGAGCGGCTTGACCTCGCCCGGATGGCGTCGGATCCGGGCCATCCACGTTGCCAGGGTCAGTCCCGGGTCGTCGGCGTCCGGGCCGAGATCGTTGGCCCCCGGCACGCTGCCTGCGTCGCTCGCCTGGACGAGGTAGAGCTTTCCCATCCGCGTCGGATCCATGTAGCGCAGCTCGACCGCCGCGTCGTCCGGGGGCAGCCACGGCGCGCCAAGAACCCATGGCGCCGGCTCGCGTCCGGGGGTCGTTCGCGGTCCGAAGGCGAAGATTGCGGCGGCCTTCGGCTTCACCGTCCCCGGCGCAACGAGCGCGAAACGCCCGCTCAGCATCGGCGCCGCCCACACGTCGTCCCGGTCGAGGCGCAGGATGAGGTGCTTGCCTCTGCGATCGACCCCTCGGATCAGCTGCCCGGCCAACGATGCCGCTCGATCCGGCGTGGCGCGCAGGACGAGCGGGTCGGGCACGGAGAGCGCGACGACGGGACGCCCGCCCAGGGCTGCATCGAACGCGTCGGACAGGATCGCGAGGTCGGGCAGTTCCGGCACGACCGGATTGTACCGGCCACACCCCTGTGCTAGACTCCTGCGGCCCCAGCGGGGCGACAGTCGAAGAGCCCACCCACCGACGCCCCCGGAGTGACGGACCGCACGCCTCGCGCACGGACCGCGAACCTCGAAACCGACGACGGCTGGAGCAAGGCTCAGCCGTCGTTCTCGTTCCCGGGCGGAATCCAGACCAGGAGCACGAAACCCTTGACGGACGAGCAGCAGAAGACGACCACCCCGGAGCTCGCGGCGCAGGACGCGCCCGCAGAGGGCCCCGAGGCAGCGGTGACGGCCGATGTGGCGGTCACGGTGGTCGAGGAGAACCCGGCGGCAGATGTCGCCGAGGAGCCCCCGGCGGCCGAGGCATCCACGGTCGAGCCCAGCGACGAGCAGGCCGCCTCGGCGGCAAGCGTCGAGACGGCCGCTGAACAGCCCGAGGACGAGGCCCCGCCGGTGACGGCGACGCCTGCTCCCGCGACGGACGACCCGCCGTCCGCCCCGGAGGCGCTGGAGGATGCTTCCGTCGAGGAGGCCCCCACCCAAGGATCTCCCACCGAGGAGCCTGTCGCGGAGGTTCCCGCAGAGGCTGCCGCCGAGGAGCCTGTCGCGGAGCTTCCCGCAGAGGAGCCGGAGGCGGCCGAGGCGCCGCGGCCGGTGGTGCCGCTCGGACCTGAGCCGGTGACGATGGAGGAGCTGCTCGCCGAGCAGGACGCCGACATCCGCAGCTTCAAGCACGGTGACGTTGTCGAAGGCACGGTCGTGCGCATCGATCGCGACGAGATCCTCGTCGACATCGGGGCGAAGAGCGAGGGCGTCGTCAGCAATCGCGAGCTCTACGGGCGCAACGCCGAATCGGCCCCGACGCTCGACATCGGCGACACGGTCCTGGTCTACGTGCTCCAGCCGGAGTCCCCCGAGGGCCACGTGGTTCTCTCGCTCCGCCGGGCCGGCCTCGAGCGCAAGTGGCGCTCGATGCAGGAGCAGTTCGAGGCCGGGCTGATCATCGAGGCGCCGGTCATCGATCACAACAAGGGCGGCTTGATCGTCGACTGCGGCATCCGCGGCTTCGTGCCGATCAGCCAGATCGTCGACTTCCCGCGCCGTCCCCAGAATGAGCAGCCCCGGGATGCTGCCCAGGAGATCGCCGAGAAGCTGCAGCCGTACGTCGGCCGCCGCCTCCGGCTCAAGATCCTCGAGGTCAACCGAAAGGCCAACCGCCTGATCCTGTCGGAGAAGGTTGCGCTGTACGAGGAGCGTCGCGAGAAGCGTGACGAGCTCTTCAGCAGCCTGCAGGTCGGCCAGAAGGTCACCGGCGCGGTCCGCTCGATCGCCCCGTTCGGCGTCTTCATCGACCTCGGCGGGATCGACGGCCTCGTGCACAAGAGCGAGCTCAGCTGGAACAAGGTCAACAACCCAGAGGGCGCCTACAAGGTCGGCGACGACGTCGAGGCCGAGGTCATCGACATCAATCACGAGCGGGGACGGATCAGCCTCTCGATCCGCCGGCTCCAGCCCGACCCGTGGCACTCCACGGTTGCAGACTTCCGCGTCGGCGACGTCATCGATGGCACCGTCACCAAGCTGGTCAACTTCGGCGCCTTCGTCCGAGTGCGAGACGGCCTCGAGGGCCTGATCCACATCAGCGAGCTGAGTCACCAGCGAGTCGCCCATCCGGGCGACGTGGTCCGCGAAGGTCAGACGCTGAAGCTCCGGATCATTTCCCTGGACTCCGAGCGGCATCGCCTCGGCCTCAGCCTGAAGCAGGCCGAGGAGGCTCCATCGCGGCCGGCTCCCGAGGCGCGTCCGCGTCGCGAGCGCCCGGAGCGCAGCTACTCGATGTCCGATGCCGTGCAGGAGCCGGAGGGCGGGATCGACAACACGTTGGCGGCGGCCTTCGCGCAGGTGCGCCAGCAGATCACAGCCGAAGAGGTGCCCGAGGTCGCAGCCGAAGAGGTGCCCGAGGTCGCAGCCGAAGAGGTGCCCGAGGTCGCAGCCGAAGAGGTGCCCGAGGTCGCAGCCGAAGAGGTGCCCGAGGTCGCAGCCGAAGAGGTGCCCGAGGTCGCAGCCGAAGAGGTGCCCGAGGTCGCAGCCGAAGAGGTGCCCGAGGTCGCAGCCGAAGAGGTGCCCGAGGTCGCAGCCGAAGAGGTGCCCGAGGTCGCAGCCGAAGAGGTGCCCGAGGTCGCAGCCGAAGAGGTGCCCGAGGTCGCAGCCGAAGAGGTGCCCGAGGTCGCAGCCGAAGAGGTGCCCGAGGTCGCAGCCGAAGAGGTGCCCGAGGTCGCAGCCGAAGAGGTGCCCGAGGTCGCAGCCGAAGAGGTGCCCGAGGTCGCAGCCGAAGAGGTGCCCGACAAGGCCTGATCCATCGAGCGTCGCGCGAGGCGCCCCGCCTCACCGGGCGAGGCGCCTCGTTTCCGCTCATGGGGGTGCATCCGCCGGCGGACGGCGGGCGAATCGGGTGGTGACGGGAGGACCGATGGACCTCCCTCCCAATCGTGGCGGCGCGGGCTCCCGTGCTAGCATGACCCGACTGGCGGCACGGCCCGCCCGCAGAGATCCCCCTTCATGGACCGGTTCGACAAGTTCACAGACCGCGCGCGCAAGGTCCTCACGCTTGCCCAGGACGAGGCGCAACGGTTCAACCACAACTACATCGGCACCGAGCACTTGCTCCTCGGCCTCGTGCGCGAGGGCGAGGGCGTCGCAGCGCGCGTGCTCGAGAATATGAACGTCGAGCTGGCCAAGGTGCGCACGGCGGTCGAGTTCATCATCGGCCGCGGCGATCGCCCGGTCGTCGGCGAGGTGGGCCTCACGCCGCGCGCCAAGCGGGTCATCGAGCTGGCCATCGACGAGGCGCGCCGCTTGGGCCACAACTACATCGGCACCGAGCACCTGCTCCTCGGGCTCGTCCGCGAGGGCGAGGGGATTGCGGCAGGCGTCCTCGAGTCGCTCGGCGTGAACCTGGACAAGGTGCGCCACGAGGTGATCCGCGTCCTGTCTCAGAGCTCCGCTGCGGGACCGATGCCGGAAGCCAAGCGGACCTCCAAGACCCCCACTGTCGACCAGCTCGGGATCAACCTTACCGAGGCAGCGCGGTCCGGCAAGCTGGACCCGGTGATCGGGCGCGAGAAGGAGATCGAGCGGGTCATCCAGATCCTGTCGCGCCGCACGAAGAACAACCCCGCCCTCATCGGGGAGCCCGGCGTCGGCAAGACATCGATCGCGGAGGGGCTCGCCCACCGGATCGTGGCGAACGACATCCCCGAAACCCTGGCGGGCAAGCGCGTGCTGACCCTAGACATCGGGTCGCTCGTCGCCGGCACGAAGTACCGGGGCGAGTTCGAGGAGCGCCTGAAGAAGATCATCGAGGAGCTGCGCAGCACCAACGATGCGATCCTCTTCATCGACGAGCTCCATACGATCGTCGGGGCTGGTGCTGCCGAAGGAGCGATCGACGCGGCGAACATCCTCAAACCGCCCCTTGCGCGCGGGGAGCTCCAATGCATCGGCGCCACGACGCTCGACGAGTACCGCAAGTACATCGAGCGTGACGCGGCCCTCGAGCGGCGCTTCCAGCCGGTCATGGTCGAGGAGCCGACCCTCGAGCAGACCGTGGAGATCCTGTACGGCGTTCGCGAGCGGTACGAGCAGCATCACAAGGTCACGATCACCGACGACGCGGTTCGCGCGGCCGCCGATCTCTCGATCCGCTACATCACGGACCGCCATCTCCCGGACAAGGCGATCGACCTGATCGATGAGGCGGCCAGCCGTGTTCGGCTCCGCTACGCCTCGGCGCCCCCCGTGCTCCGGGAGGCGCAGAAGGAGCTGGACCGGCTCGGTCGCGACAAGGAAGCGGCGGTCAACGCCCAGGAGTACGACGAGGCAACGCGGCTCCGCGAGCTGGAGAGCTCCGCCAAGGACAAGGTCGAGACCCTGCGAGGGGAGTGGCAGGCGCAGGTCGCCGGCGACCAGCCGACCGTCGACGAGGAGGAGATCGCCCACGTCGTGTCGATGTGGACAGGGATCCCGGTCACCCGGATCGCCCAGGAGGAGTCCGAGCGCCTGCTCCAGATGGAGGACCACATCCACAAGCGGGTGATCGGGCAGCAGGAGGCGATCACGACGATCTCCCGGGCCGTCCGCCGTGCCCGCGCGGGTCTCAAGGATCCGAAGCGACCGATCGGTTCGTTCGTGTTCCTGGGCCCCACCGGCGTGGGCAAGACGGAGCTCGCGAAGGCGCTTGCCGAGTTCATGTTCGGAAGCGAGGACACGCTCATCAAGGTCGACATGAGCGAGTTCATGGAGCGTCACAACGTGAGCCGCCTCGTGGGAGCCCCGCCCGGCTACGTTGGGTTCGACGAGGGAGGTCAGCTCACGGAGGCAGTCCGCCGCAAGAGCTATGCGGTCGTCCTCCTCGACGAGATCGAGAAGGCCCACCCGGAGGTCTTCAACATCCTCCTCCAGATCCTGGAGGACGGGCACCTCACCGACGCCAAGGGGCGCCGGGTCGACTTCCGCAACACCATCATCATCATGACCTCGAACCTCGGGGCTCGGCAGCTCCAGACGAACTCGTCACTGGGCTTCCGGCCGCTGGGGGACACGGAAGAGGCCCGGGCCGAGGCGTCGTACGAGCTGATGAAGGAGAAGGTCCAGCAAGAGCTCAAGACGGCCTTCCGCCCCGAGTTCCTCAACCGGATCGACGCGACGATCGTCTTCCGCTCGCTGACGCAGGACGAGATCCGGGAGATCGTGGACTTGATGCTGGCGCGCGTCCGCGACCAGCTGCGCGCCCAGCAGATGCTGCTCGAGGTCACCCAGGCCGCCAAGGACCACATCATCAAGATCGGGTACGACGTGGCGTACGGTGCGCGACCGCTGCGCCGGGTGATCCAGAACATGATCGAGGACGTCCTGGCCGAGCACCTCCTGCTCGGGCGGTACAAGCCCGGCACGACGATCCTCGTTGACAAGGACGAGGAGGCCGGGCTCTCGATCGAGGCCGCCGACGAGAAGACCCCCGCCGTCGTCGAGGCCGTCTAGCCGCCGTGGCGCGGCTGCAGAGCCGCTACGTCTGCCAGGCCTGCGGCGAGGAGTTCCTGCGCTGGGAAGGCCAGTGCCGGGCCTGCGAAGCGTGGAACACCCTCGTCGAGACGCTCGTGCGCGAGGCCACGCCCGCGTCGCGCGGTCGCGCGGTCGGGCCGCGGGCGGAGCCCGTCCCCCTGGAGTCGCTTGCCGACGAGGACATCGCACGGCTTTCCACCGGGCTGGCCGAGCTCGACCGGGTCCTGGGGGGCGGTATCGTCCCGGGCTCGCTCGTCCTGGTCGGTGGAGAGCCGGGGATCGGCAAGTCCACGCTCCTTCTCCAGGCGTCGGCCGGGCTCGCCGCCATGGGACGCCCGGTGCTCTACGCGACGGGCGAGGAATCCGGCGGCCAGGTGCGGCTCCGCGCCGGGCGTCTCGGCCTCCTCGAGGGCTCCGCGGCCGCCGCCGTCCGTATCCTCGCCGAGCATGAGGTCGGCCGTGTCGCGGAGGTGGCGAGCGCGATGCGGCCGGCAGCACTCGTCGTCGACTCCATCCAGACGGCCACGCTCGACGAGCTCGAAGGGCCCGCCGGGAGCGTCGGCCAGGTCCGCGAGGTCGCCCTCCGGCTCATGGAGCTGGCGAAGGGGGAGGGGATCGCGGTGATCCTCGTGGGCCACGTCACCAAGGAGGGGAGCCTGGCCGGGCCGAAGACGCTGGAGCACCTCGTCGACGCGGTCGTCACCATCGAGGGCGAGAAGGGCGGCACGCTGCGCCTCGTGCGCGCCTCGAAGAACCGTTTCGGCGCGACGGATGAGGTCGGGGTCCTCGAGATGGCCGAGGCGGGCCTCCGCGAGGTTGCCGATCCGTCGCGGGCGTTTCTCGGCGAGTACTCGACGCCGGCCCCCGGCAGCGTCGTGGCTGCCACGCTCGAGGGGAGCCGAGCCCTGCTGGTGGAGGTCCAGGCGCTGGTGGCGGCAACCGGCTACGGCACCCCGCGACGCACCGCGATCGGCCTCGATCCCAACCGCCTCGCGCTCCTGGTCGCCGTTCTCGGCCGGCGGGCTGGAGTCGGGCTCGCCACCCAGGACGTCTACGCCAACCTCGCGGGCGGCATCGCAGTCGCCGACCCGGGCCTTGATCTCGCCGTGGCGATCGCGCTGGCCTCGACGCTCCGCGACCGGCCGGTGCAGCCCGGCACCATCGCCTTCGGCGAGGTAGGGCTCCTCGGGGAGCTGCGGGCCGTCGGTGGCACCGAGCGCCGCCTGCGCGAGGCGGCACGCCTCGGCTTCAGGCGCGCTCTGATCCCGCGAACGCGAGCGGTGCCGCCGGTGGTCGAAGGGCTCGAGGTGGTCACGGTCGCGACCGTCCGGGACGCCCTTGCGGTCGCGCTCGCGCCTGGCGCAGCAGCGTCGGGTGCCGAGGCGCCAGCCTGATCGGCTGACGGCGCCCGCGGGCGGTGCTAGGCTCACGGCCGTGATCCGTGTCATCCGTCTCCTCGGCGCTGCCATCGGCCTGCTCATCGGCCTCTCGTTCGTCGCCGGCGGCGCCGAACTCTTCGGCCAGGGGCCGTACACGGGCGCGGCCATCGCCGCGTGGCTCGTTGCATGGCTCGTGGTCGGCTTCGCGGTGCTCCCATACCTCACCGTGGTGCCGGCATCCTGGCTGATCCGCTGGGTCCAGGAGCTCTCCACGGCCGAGTTCGTGACGGCCGTCCTCGGCCTCGTCCTCGGCCTCGTCATGGGCCTGCTCCTCGGGTTTCCCCTGGCCGCGTTCGACCCGCCCGTCGGCACGTGGCTCCCGATCGGCGTCTCGATCGCGCTCGGGCTCGGCATGTCCGGCCTGACCGTTGCCAAGCGCCACGACCTCATCGCGGCCGCCGAGGCCATCGGCGTGCTCAGGCGCCCGGGCGCGGAGGCGCCGGGCGCTGGACGGGGAGAGCCGCGCATCGTCGTCGACACGAGCGCCATCATCGACGGCCGGATCGCCGACATCTCGGAGGCGGGCTTCTTGCAGGGTACGCTCGTCGTCCCGCAGGTCGTGCTCGAGGAGCTTCAGCACATCGCCGACAGCCCCGACGCGACGCGCCGGGCGCGTGGGCGGCGTGGCCTGGAGATCGTCGCGCGCCTGCAGAAGGAGGACCGGATCCCGGTGGAGATCGCGGACGACGCCCTTCCGGACATCCCCGAGGTCGACGCCAAGCTCGTGGCGCTGGCGCGCGCCCGCAGCGGGCTCATCCTCACGAATGACTTCAACCTGAACCGGGTCTCAGAGATCCAGGGCCTACGCGTCATGAACGTCAACTCGCTCGCCAACGCGATGAAGCCGGCCGTCCTCCCGGGCGAGGAGCTGCGGGTGCGGGTGATCCAGGAAGGCAAGGAAGCTGGCCAGGGCGTCGGCTTCCTCGACGATGGGACAATGATCGTCGTGGAGGGTGGGGCCCGGCACCTCGATCGCGAGATCGACGTGGTGGTGACGCGGGTGCTCCAGACCGTCGCTGGCCGCATGATCTTCGCCCAGCCCCGCGCCGCGTGAGCCGCGTCCACGCCGTCGTCGTTGCGGCCGGGGCGAGCACGCGCATGGGTGGTGCCGACAAGCTCTTCGCGGTCGTCGGCGGACGGCCGGTCCTCGCGTGGACGCTCGCGGCCCTCGAGGCGACGGCGCTCGTCGAGCGGGTCGTGGTCGTCGTGGCGGCCGGACGCGTCGCAGAGGTTGCCGCGGCACCCTGGCTCCCCGGGCGCGGCGTCGTGGTCGTCGCGGGCGGGAAGCGTCGCCAGGATTCGGTGGCGGCAGGAGTCGCGGCGCTGGGAGACGGCGCGCCGGACGACGTGATCCTCGTTCACGACGGGGCACGACCCCTGGTGTCGTCGGCGCTCGTCGAGCGCGTGGCATCGGCCGCCGGCCGCCACGGCGCCGCAATCCCGGTGGTCCCGGTCGTCGAGACCCTCAAGCGGGTCGAGAGGGGGCGCCTCGCCGGCACGGTCGACCGCTCGCCGCTCGCGGCCGCGCAGACCCCGCAGGGAATCCGCCGCGACGTGCTGGCCCGCGCGTGGGCGCTTCGCTCGCCCCGCGGTCCGACCACCTGGACGGACGAGGCCGCCCTGCTGGAGGCCTGTAGAATCCGCGTCGATGCGGTCCCCGGCGAGTCGACGAACCTCAAGGTGACACTGCCCGACGACCTTGCCCGGGTCGAGGCGGCTCTCGCCACGCGTGGCGCGGCCGCGCCGGCAGCCCGTTGCCTCCGGGTTGGGCTCGGGGAAGATGGCCACACCTTCGGTCCGGGCGAGCCCCTAGCCCTGGCCGGCATCGTGATCGACGGAGCGCCCCGCCTTCACGGTCACTCGGACGGCGATGTCGCTCTCCACGCCGTCTGCGACGCCCTCCTGGGGGCGGTCGGGGAGGGCGACCTGGGCCGCCTCTTCCCCGCCGGGCCGGCGACGCCAGCGGGCATCGCCAGCCAGGAGCTCGTGGCGGCCTGTCTCCAGCGCGTCCGTGGTGCCGGCTACGACCCCGTCTCGGTGGACCTGACCATCATCGCCGCCCGCCCGCGCCTCGCCGGTCGGCTCGACGACATGGCGGCCTCCATCGCTGCGCTCCTCGACCTGGCGCAGGACCGGGTCGGCGTGAAGGCGTCCACCGGTAACCTGGCCGGCTTCGAAGGGGCCGGGCGCGGGATCAGTGCCCGGGCAATCGCGGTGGTTGCGCCCGCCCTTCCTCCTGACATCGTCTCGTCGGGAGCGTCCGCCCGATGACGATCCGGCTCCGCGACACGCTGAGCGGCGAAGTGCGAGCCCTCGTGCCGCTCGAGCGTGGCCACGTCCGCGTCTATTCGTGTGGCCCCACGGTGTACGGGCCGGCCCACGTCGGCAACTTCCGCTCGTTCCTGTTCGCCGACCTCCTCGTCCGCCACCTGCGCTGGCGCGGCCTGCAGGTCACCTGGGTGATGAACCTCACCGACGTCGACGACAAGATCATCCGAGGCGCGGCCGCCGAGGGGATCACGATCGCCGCGCTCGCCGAACGCTGGATCGGGTCGTTCCTCGAGGATGCAGCGGTTCTTCGGATGACCCGCCCCGACGAGCTGCCCCGGGCAACCGAGCACGTCCCGGAGATGGTCCGACTGGTGGAGCAGCTCCTCGCGAAGGGGCACGCGTACCGCACCGACGACGGCTCGATCTTCTTCCGGATCGCGAGCTGGCCGGCCTATGGGCGCCTCGCCCGCCTTGACCCATCGCAGCTGCGCGTCGGCGAGCGGGTCGCCGACGACGAGTACTCGAAGGACGACGTCCGGGACTTCGTGCTCTGGAAGGGCCCCAGGGCCGGCGAGCCTTCCTGGCAGACGGACATCGGGCCAGGTCGCCCCGGCTGGCACCTCGAGTGCTCGGCCATGTCGATGCGCTACCTCGGCGAGAGCTTCGACGTGCACACGGGGGGCGTGGACCTCGTCTTCCCGCACCACGAGGACGAGATCGCCCAGTCCGAGGCGGCAACCGGCCGGCCGTTCGTGCAGACATGGCTCCACTGCGCCCACCTCCAGATGGCCGGCCGCAAGATGGCGAAGTCGGAAGGCAACATCGCCCGCGTCGCCGACCTGCTCGCTTCGGGGGTGTCGCCCCGCGCCCTCCGCTACGCTCTCCTTGCCGCGCACTACCGCAGCGGGCTGAGCTTTTCCGAGGATTCCCTGCTGGCCGCTGCCGCCGCGGTGGACCGTCTCGATGCGCTCGTCGCAGCGCTCACGGCGCACGACGCCGACCGCCCCGACGACGCAGCCCTGCCCTCCGTGCTCGACGCGGCTCGGAGCGCGTTCGGGGCGGCGCTCGACGACGATCTCTCGATCTCACCGGCTCTCGGCGCGCTCTTCGACCTCGTCCGCGACCTCAACCGGAGGATGGCTGAGCGGGCACTCTCCACCGCCGACGCCGCCCGCGCGCTGGCGACCGTTCGCGATCTCGACGCGGTCCTCGGTGTCCTGCCCGGGCCGGGCGAAGCGCTGGCCGTCGAAGACCTGTCTCTCCTGGGTGCCCGTGCCGCCGCCCGGGCTGCGCGAGACTGGGCGGCCTCTGATCGGCTTCGCGACGAGCTCGCCGGGCGCGGCATCCACGTGGAGGACACCCGCGATGGGCAGCGCTGGCGCCGCGCGGCTGGGGCCACGCGTGCCTGAGCGACGACCTCCGCGGGGCAGACGAGGCGACGATGAAGGCTTCGAGCCGGGTCGCGGCGGTGGGCGACCCGGCGGGTCGGATGGATCACGTCGCGACGGCGCGCCGGGACCCGGAGCGAACGACAGGCCGCCACGCGGCCGCCCGTGGGGTTCCCACCAACCCGGGCCCCAGGGCCCGCCACCCGGGGTCGGTCGACCTCGCCCGGTCGGCGAACCGCGCGGAAGGGGCGGGCGGGGCGGCTTCCCGGCGCCCGGCTGGCCGCGCCCGCCGGCAAGTCGACCGGACGACGACCGCCCCCGCGGGAGGGGCGACGCGGACGAGCGGCGCCCACCAGGGAGGCGTGGCCCCGACGGCTCCCCGCCCGCGTCGCGTCCGGATCGGGAGTGGCAGCCACCCCGGCAGGCCCGCCCGGAGCGCCCCTGGCAGGACCCGCCGGCTTCCCCGGGCGGCGCAGCGCGCCCAAGTCGCCCGTGGCAGTCCCGACCGGCGGGGCCGCCGGACCGCCCCGCCCGGCCGCGGGGTCGCGGCGGTCACGACCTTCGCCCGCCGTGGCGAGCTGCGTCCGTTTCGCCACCTGAGGTGAGTCTCGCCGAGGGCGAAGAGCTCATCGCGGGCCGCCACCCGGTCGAGGAGGCGTTCGTTGCGGGCCGGGCCGCGGTCCGGCTCCTCGTCACGCCCGGACGCAGGGAGGCGCTCGAGCGCCTCGTCCTGCACGCGACGACGCTGCGCATCCCGGTCGTCGAGGTCGAGGGCGGTTCGCTGACGGCGCTCACCGGGTTCGACGGGCACCAGGGGGTGGCCCTCGTCGTCGACGCACGAATGATCGCGGCCACGGCGGACCTCCTCGCGCGCGCAATCGAGCGGGCCGAGCCGCCGCTCCTGCTCGTGCTCGATTCGCTCGAGGACCCGCAGAACGTCGGGACGCTCCTCCGCAGCGCCGAGGCGGCGGGCGTGCACGGGGTGGTGTTCCCGACGCGCCGCCAGGCACCGCTGTCGCCCGCTGCGGTGAAGGCGTCGGCGGGCGCCACGGAGCACCTGCTCCTGGCCCCGGTGGATGACCTCCCGGGCACGCTGGCCGATCTCCACAGCCGGGGGTTGCGCATCGTGGGCACCGACGCGGAGGCCCCTCTCACGTACCGCGAGGCGGACCTGCGCGGTCCCCTCGCCCTCGTCGTCGGCAGCGAAGGGCGTGGCCTCGCTCCCGCCATCCGACGCCGCTGCGACCTCTTCGTGAGGATCCCGATGCGGGGCCGGATCGCCTCCCTCAACGCATCCGTCGCGGGCTCGGTCCTCGTCTTCGAGGCCGCGGCGCAGCGCGGCCTCCCCGAGCGTGCAGCCGACGCAGGGCGTCGCTCGCCGGCTGCCGTCCCCGCAGGGCTCGGGTCGGTGCCGCCCCCGTCCGGCTCGACGTCCCCCGGAGCGCCGGGCGAGCCCGGGGAGATGGGGCCCGATACGCGTTCCGGTCCCGCCGACAGGGGAGCGATGGGCGAGCCCGGGGCCGCGGATGATGCAGCCGCCGGGTCGCCCCCCGACGACGGGCACGCTTGACCGTCTTCGGCCCGCGCGAATATGATGGGCGTTGCGCCTCGGAGAGACTGCGGTGTACTCCTGCGCCCCGCCGACGTAGCTCAATTGGTAGAGCAGCGGTTTTGTAAACCGCAGGTTCCGGGTTCGAGTCCCGTCGTCGGCTCCAACTGAACAACGGCCGTCGTCCGGGTGCCACCACGGGAGCCGCAGCCCCGCCCGGGCTTCGCCGGTCCTGGGTAGGTTGAGCAGGTGGTGAGCTCAGCTGACTGTAAATCAGCCGTCTTCGACTGTAGAGGTTCGATTCCTCTCCTGCCCACCATCAACCATCCCGGCATCGCACGGGCCCAGATAGCTCAGTTGGCAGAGCACATCCTTGGTAAGGATGAGGTCATGGGTTCGAGTCCCATTCTGGGCTCCATTGCCCCAGTCGGCCCCCACCCGTAGCAGGTAGACGCGCACGTGGCGAAGAAGAAGTTCGAGCGGACGAAGCCGCACGTCAACATCGGCACCATCGGTCACATCGACCACGGGAAGACGTCGCTCACCGCGGCGATCACGAAGTACCTTGCCCTCAAGGGCGGGTCCGAGTACCGCGCGTTCGACTCGATCGACAACGCCCCCGAGGAGCGCGAGCGCGGGATCACGATCGCGATCGCCCACGTCGAGTACCAGACCGACGCTCGCCACTACGCGCACGTCGACTGTCCCGGGCACGCCGACTACATCAAGAACATGATCACCGGCGCCGCCCAGATGGACGGGGCGATCCTCGTCGTGGCCGCCACCGACGGCCCGATGCCCCAGACCCGGGAGCACATCCTCCTGGCCCGCCAGGTCGAAGTCCCCTACATGGTCGTCTTCCTCAACAAGGTCGACGCCGTCGACGACCCCGAGCTCCTCGACCTCGTCGAGCTCGAGGTCCGCGAGCTCCTGTCCAAGTACAACTTCCCGGGCGACGACATCCCCGTCGTTCGCGGCTCGGCCCTCAAGGCCCTCGAGGCCAGCGGCGGCGTCGACGACCCCGCCTACGCCCCGATCCAGGAGCTCCTCGACGCGGTCGACTCCTACATCCCGACTCCCGAGCGCGCGATCGACAAGCCCTTCCTCATGCCCGTCGAGGACGTCTTCGGGATCAAGGGCCGCGGCACCGTCGCCACCGGGCGCATCGAGCGCGGCATCGTCAAGGTCGGTGACGAGGTCGAGATCGTCGGCATCCGCCCCACCCGCAAGATCGTCGTCACCGGCGTCGAGATGTTCAAGAAGCTCCTCGACGAGGGACGCGCCGGCGACAACGTCGGCTGCCTCCTGCGGGGCATCGAGCGCGAGGAGATCGAGCGCGGCCAGGTCCTGGCCAAGAGCGGCAGCATCAAGCCCCACACGAACTTCACCGCCCGCGTCTACGTCCTCACCAAGGAGGAGGGCGGCCGGCACACCCCGTTCTACAACGGCTACCGGCCCCAGTTCTACCTCCGCACCACCGACGTGACGGGCGCCATCGGCCTCCCCGAAGGGGCCGAGATGATCATGCCCGGCGACAACGTCGACATGACCGTCGAACTCATCACCCCGATCGGCCTCGAGATCGGCCAGCGCTTCGCCATCCGCGAGGGTGGACGGACCGTCGGCGCGGGCGCGATCGTGGCGATCACAGAGTAGGGACGAGATGGCAAAAGCCGCTGAGAACCGCCCCATCGTCCAGCTCGCCTGCACCGAGTGCAAGACGCGGACGTACACGACCCGCAAGAACAAGAGAAACGATCCGAACCGGATCGAGCTTCGCAAGTACTGCCCACGTGAGCGTCGTCATACGCTGCACCGGGAGGCGAAGTAGCTAGAGATCCACAGGGGTGTAGCTCAATTGGCAGAGCACCGGTCTCCAAAACCGGCGGTTGTAGGTTCGAGTCCTATCGCCCCTGCCACTCCTCCGCGTAGCTAGAGAGCAAGTAGCCAAGCCGTGCGTCGTCTCCGTCGCTACTTCCAGGAATCCTGGTCCGAGCTCAAGAAGGTCGCCTGGCCCAACCGCGCCCAGGTCCGCAGACTGACCGTGCTCGTCTTTATCGTGGGCGCCTTCGTCGCCGTCTACATCGCCGCCTGGGACTTCGTCTTCACCGAGGTCGTCCGGATCATCACGCCGACGGCGTAGGAGAGATCGTGACTGAGAGCATTCGCGCGGCGGAGAAGCGGTGGTACGTGATCCACACGTACTCCGGCTACGAGAACAAGGTGAAGACGAACCTCGAGCACCGCATCGAGTCGATGGGCATGGAGGACAAGATCTTCCAGGTGCTCGTCCCGATGGAGGACGAGATCGAGATCAAGCAGGGCCAGCGGCACACCGTCCAGAAGAAGGTGTTCCCCGGGTATGTCCTCGTCGAGATGATCTACGACCCCGAGTCCTGGTACGTGGTCCGCAACACGCCGGGCGTCACGAGCTTCGTCGGAACCGGCAACCTGCCCGGGGCCCGGAGCGAGCCGATCCCGCTGGAGGACCACGAGGTCAAGGCGATCCTCCGCCAGATGGGCGTGGAGACCCCGAAGTATCGCGTCGCGTTCACGAAAGGTCAGAGCGTGCGGGTCACGGACGGCCCGTTCGCGGAGTTCGTCGGCGCGGTCGACGAGGTCGATCCCGAGCGCAACAAGGTCAAGGTCCTCGTGAGCATCTTCGGCCGCGAGACGCCCGTCGAGCTCGACCTCCTGCAGGTAGAGAAGCTCTGAGCGAAAGGAACCCGTCCCACCGTGGCCAAGAAGATCCGCATCGTCCTCACCCTCCAGCTGCCTGCCGGCAAGGCGACCCCGGCGCCGCCCGTCGGCACCGCGCTGGGACCGCATGGGATCAACATCGTCGAGTTCACCAAGAGCTATAACGAGAAGACCGCCGACAAGGCTGGGCAGGTCATCCCTGCGCAGATCACGGTCTTCGAGGACCGCTCGTTCACCTTCATCCTCAAGACGCCCCCGGCAGCCGACCTCCTCCGCAAGGCGGCCGGCCTCGACAAGGGCGCCGGGACAGCCGGCCGCGAGACGGTCGGCACGGTCACCCGCGACCAGGTCCGGGAGATCGCGACGATCAAGCTCTCCGACCTCAACGCCAACGATCTCGACGCCGCGATGCGGCAGATCGAGGGCACTGCCCGGAGCATGGGCATCGAGGTCACGGGCTAGGCCGTGACCGAGGTCGCGGGCTAGGCCGCTGCCGAGCTCCCCATCCGGCCGCTCGGCCGGCGGTGACCCCACGAGACGGGGGAGGCCGGAACGCCGACCGCCAGCAGAAGGGACCGAGATGGCCCACCACGGCAAGAAATACCAGGACGCCGCGAAGCTCATCGACCGGACGAAGGCCTATCCTCCCGCCGAAGCCGTCGACCTCGTCAAGCAGACGGCCGTCGTCAACTTCGACCCCACCGTCGAGGCGCACATCCGTCTCGGCGTCGACCCGCGCCACGCCGACCAGATGGTCCGCGGCACCGTCGTCCTGCCGCACGGCACGGGCAAGGTGGTCCGTGTCGCTGTCTTCGCTCAGGGCGAGAAGGCCCAGGAGGCACTGCGCGCCGGCGCCGACGAGGTCGGCGGCGAGGACCTGGTTAAGAAGATCGAGGGCGGCTGGCTCGAGTTCGACGTGGCCGTCGCGACCCCCGACATGATGGGAATGGTCGGCAAGCTCGGCCGGATCCTCGGCCGGCGCGGTCTCATGCCCAACCCGAAGTCGGGCACGGTCACCTTCGACGTGGAGCGCGCCATCGGCGAGGTCAAAGCTGGTCGTGTCGAGTACAAGGTCGACAAGGGCGCGATCATCCATGTCCCCGTCGGCCGGGCCGGCTTCGAGGCCGAGGCCCTCGTTGCCAACCTCGCCGTGCTCATGGATGCAGTGAACCGGGCCAAGCCGGCCGGGGCGAAGGGCACGTACCTCAGGAGCGTGACGATCGCGAGCACGATGGGCCCGGGGGTCCGCGTGGACATCCCGGCGCTTCTCGCCGCCGCGAACGCCTGACGTTCGTCGCTCGGCGCCAGTGCGCGCCGGGCGACGATCGGATACCATCCCGCAGCGCGGCCCGCCCTTCCCGGCGCGCCGCACGAAGATCAAGAAGACGGACCGCCGCAGACAGCCTGCGCCCGCGGGCCGCGCTGCCGGTTCCCTGAACGGGATCGGCAGGACGGCCGGGGCTTGATCCGTCGGACCGGACTGCCACCCGCGGGAGCGGACGGCAGGGACGCCGACGGGCACGCCGAGGCAGGACCACCAGCGGTCGCCCCCCGGGGCGGATCCGCGCGGACCCTGCGACGAACGCGAAGGACGCACCGTCTGGCAGGGGCCCCGCCCGGCGGGTCCACCGGGCGCGCCGGACGCGCGCGACACGAGAGGGTTGCATGCCAACAGACGCCAAGCGCGAGACCGTGGCCGCTCTCCGCGAGGAGCTCGCCGGGAGCACCACCGTGATCACCACCGAGTATCGCGGCCTCAGCGTCCGCGAGATCGGCGAGATCCGCCGCGCGTTGCGGAAGAGCGACGTCACCTACCGGGTCGTCAAGAATCGCCTGCTGCGGATTGCGGCCGAGGAGGAGGGGAACACGGGCCTCGCCCCACTGCTCCGCGGACCCTCGGCGATCGCGTTCGGGAAGGGCGACGAGGCATCCATCGCGAAGTCCGTCTTCGACGCCCTCCGGCCCTACAAGATCGCGAAGGTCACCGGGGCCGTCGTCGACGGGAGGGCGTTCGACGCAGGCGGTGTCCAGACGCTGGCCACCCTGCCGTCGCGCGACGTCCTCCTGGCGCAGCTGGGTGGAGCGTTCAATGCCCCGGCGACGCAGGTGGCAGGCCTCCTGGCCGCGAGCCTGCGCAACCTGGGATCCCTGCTCGCGCAGGTGCAGGAGCAGAAGAGCCAGCCCGGCGCATAGCCGCCACCACGATCCGACCGCGCCCGCCCCGGCGGGCCCATCCCAAGGAGCATCACCGATGGCCACTCTCACCCAGGACCAGATCCTCGACGCGATCGGCACCATGACCCTCGTCGAGGTCAGCGAGTTCGTCAAGAAGTTCGAGGAGAAGTTCGGCGTCACCGCGGCCGCCCCGGTCGCGGTCGCGGCTGCGGTCTCGGCGGGCGGCGCCGCTCCGGCGGCCGCAGCCGAGGAGGAGCAGACCGAGTTCTCCGCCATCCTCACCGAGATCGGCCCGAACAAGATCCCGGTCATCAAGGTCGTTCGCGAGCTGACCGGGCTCGGCCTCAAGGAGGCGAAGGACGTGGTCGACGCGGCCCCCAGGCCGGTGAAGGAGGGGATTGCACGGGACGAGGCCGAGAAGATCAAGGCCGCCCTCGAGGAGCAGGGCGCCAAGGTCGAGATCAAGTAGCGGCGGGCGCCATCCGTCGTCGCGGTCGGGCGCCCTCCGGCGCTCGACCGACGTCGCGGCCCCAGCGCCGGGCGGTGACCTTGGTCGCCGGCCCGGTATTCGGCACGTTTGACAGCCGGGAGAATCGCGATACAATTTCCAATTCCGTGAGCGCGGTCCTCCCTCGCCTTTCCCTCCTCCGCCAAGGAGCGGTTCATGCTGCCTGTCGCTGATTCGTCCCTGCTTCCGTC
This sequence comes from uncultured Chloroflexia bacterium, assembly GCA_963698595.1. Classification (GTDB taxonomy): domain Bacteria; phylum Chloroflexota; class Limnocylindria; order Limnocylindrales; family CSP1-4; genus CTSoil-043. The sequence continues at coordinate 21,841 of CAVORL010000004.1, read as the reverse complement.
CGGACGCGCCTCGTACGCCCGGATTGCCGAGAAGCGCGAGATCCCGGACCTCATCGAGCTCCAGGTTCGATCGTTCGACTGGTTCATCGCGAAGGGCCTCCGGGAGCTCTTCGATGAGATCAGCCCGATCAAGGACTTCACCGCCAAGGTCATGGAGCTCCAGTTCCTCGACTACGAGTTCGGGGACCCGAAGTACTCGGAGCTCGAGTGCCGGACACGCGACCTGACGTTCAGCCGGCCGCTCTACGTCCAGGTCGAGCTCCTCATCAAGGAGACGGGCGAGATCCAGCGGCAGCGCGTCTACATGGGCGACTACCCCTGGATGACGAAGCTCGGGACGTTCATCATCAACGGCGCTGAGCGGGTCGTGGTCAGCCAGCTGGTGCGCTCTCCGGGCGTCTACTACAGCAAGGTCGAGGATCCGGTCTCCGGGCGCGACCTGTTCTCCGCGAAGGTGATCCCGAATCGTGGCGCGTGGCTCGAGTTCGAGACCGCCGCCCGCGGCGATCTCCTGTCGGTGAAGGTCGACCGCAAGCGCAAGATCGCGGCCACGACGCTCCTGCGGGCGGTCGGCTACGAGCAGGACGAGGAGATCACGGCCCTGTTCGGGGCGGTCGACGCGAATCCCGAGCACCCGTACATCGCCTCGACGCTCGACAAGGACCCCACCAGCACCCAGGCCGAGGCCCTCATCGAGGTCTACAAGAAGCTGCGCCCGGGCGACCCGCCGACCGGCGACAACGCCCGCCAGCTCGTGGAGAGCCTCTTCTTCAACTTCCGGCGCTACGACCTCGGCCGCGTCGGCCGCTACAAGTTCGACAAGAAGCTCGACCCCGTGGCCGCCCGGATGGGCATCGAGCTCCCGCGCGAGGATCTCGAGAACCCCCAGCTCGGCCGGACCATTACGAAGGAGGACATCGCGGCGATCGTCGGCCAGCTGATCGTCCTCAACAACGGGCATGGCCAGGCCGACGACATCGACCACCTTGGCAACCGGCGCATCCGGGCCAACGGCGAACTGATCCAGAACGCCTTCCGGATCGGGCTCCTGCGCATGGAGCGCGTCGTCCGCGAGCGGATGACGATCCAGGAGGTCGAGAAGGCGACGCCGAACGCGCTCATCAACATCCGCCCCGTGGTGGCGGCGATGAAGGAGTTCTTCGGGGGCAGCCAGCTGAGCCAGTTCATGGACCAGACGAACCCGCTCGCGGAGCTGACCTCCAAGCGGCGCCTCTCGGCCCTCGGCCCCGGCGGCCTGTCCCGCGAGCGCGCCGGCTTCGACGTCCGGGACGTCCACCACAGCCACTACGGCCGGATCTGCCCGATCGAGACACCGGAAGGGCCGAACATCGGTCTCATCGGCTCGCTCGCCACGTACGGCCGGATCAACGACTACGGCTTCATCGAGACGCCCTACCGGAAGGTCAAGCGGACGATCGCGTGGGACGACCCGGATCTCCTGTCGTACGCGGCCCGGGACGAGGTCAAGACAAAGGGCGGCGTGGTGGTCCTGGAGAAGGGCGACGCGATCACCGCGGCCGCCGCGGCCGAGCTGAAGAAGCAGAAGGCGCAGGCCTTCCCGATCCGCCCGGTCGTGACCGACGAGATCGTCTACCTCGCGGCGGACGAGGAGGAGGAGCACTGGGTCGCCCAGGCGAACGCCCAGCTCGACGAGCAGGGCCACTTCGTCACGGAGCGCGTTCCGTGCCGCTACCGCGACAAGTTCCCGGAGGTCGCCCCGGATCGCATCGAGTACATGGACGTCAGCCCGAAACAGGTCGTCTCGGTGGCCACGGCGCTGATCCCGTTCCTCGAGCACGACGACGCGAACCGGGCCCTGATGGGCTCGAACATGCAGCGCCAGGCGGTGCCGCTCCTTGAGCCCGAGGCGCCGATCGTCGGCACCGGCATGGAGGGCCGTGCGGCGCTCGACTCCGGGCAGGTCGTCGTGGCCAGCGAGCCCGGCGCCGTCACGTCGGTGACGGCCGAGCGGATCCTCGTCGAGGAGGACGGCGGCGAGCTGCGCACCTACCCGCTCCAGAAGTTCGTGCGCTCCAACCAGGGCACGTGCATCAACCAGCGCCCGATCGTCGAGGTCGGCGCGCGCGTCGTGGCTGGGCAGGCGATCGCCGACTCGTCATCCACCGACGGCGGCGAGCTCGCGCTCGGTCGCAACATCCTCGTGGCCTTCATGAGCTGGGAGGGCGGCAACTACGAGGACGCGATCGTGATCAGCGACCGCCTCGTCCGCGAGGATCTCTTCACGAGCATCCACATCGAGAAGCACGAGATCGAATCGCGCGACACCAAGCTGGGGCCCGAGGAGATCACCCGCGACATCCCCAACGTCGGCGAGGAGTCCCTCAAGGATCTCGACGAGGACGGCATCGTCTACATCGGCGCCGAGGTCCAGCCCGGCGACATCCTGGTGGGCAAGATCACGCCCAAGGGCGAGACCGAGCTGACCGCCGAGGAGCGCCTCCTGCGGGCGATCTTCGGCGAGAAGGCGCGCGAGGTGAAGGACTCCTCCCTGCGCCTCCCCCACGGCGAGCGCGGCAAGGTCGTCGACGTGCGGATCTTCACCCGCGAGGCCGGTGACGAGCTGCTGCCGGGCGTCAACCGCCTGGTGCGGGTGTCCGTGGCCCAGAAGCGCAAAGTCTCGGTCGGCGACAAGATGGCCGGCCGCCACGGCAACAAGGGCGTCATCGCCAAGGTCCTCCCGCAGGAGGACATGCCGTTTCTGCCGGACGGCACCCCCGTCGACATCATCCTCAATCCTCTCGGTGTGCCGAGCCGGATGAACCTCGGGCAGCTCCTCGAGACGCACCTTGGTTGGGCGCTCAGCGTCCTCGGCTACAAGGCCGCGACGCCCGTCTTCGACGGGGCCACCGAAGACCAGATCCGCGAAGCCCTGCGCGCGGCCGAGCTCCCCGAGGACGGCAAGGTGGAGCTGCGCGACGGACGTACCGGCGAGGAGTTCGACCGGCGGATCACGGTCGGTCAGATCTACATGCTCAAGCTCCACCACCTGGTGGAGGACAAGATCCACGCCCGGTCGACGGGCCCGTACAGCCTCATCACCCAGCAGCCTCTCGGCGGCAAGGCCCAGTTCGGCGGCCAGCGCTTCGGCGAGATGGAGGTCTGGGCGCTCGAGGCCTACGGAGCGGCGAACATCCTCCAGGAGCTTCTGACGGTGAAGTCGGACGACGTCATGGGCCGCGTCCAGACGTACGAGGCGATCGTCAAGGGCGAGGAGATCCAGCAGCCCGGCGTTCCGGAGTCGTTCAAGGTGCTCATCAAGGAGCTCCAGAGCCTCGGTCTCAACGTGGAGATCCTCAACGAGAACGACGAGGAGATCCGCTTCATCGAGGACGTCTCTGCCTATCCGCTCCCCGATCTCGGCGGGATCAACCTCGCCGGGTTCGAGGACTAACGGCCCTCAGGCACATAACTCTTTGCGAGGTCGTTTGCTCGGCCGGCAGGCCTCGCTCGCCACGTTGGAATCGCGCCGCTGAGGGCCCGCGGCGGCGCGGAGGAGAACGATGCTCGAGGTCAACAACTTCAACGCCATCCGGATCTCGCTCGCATCCCCCGAGCAGATTCGCGAGTGGTCGTGGGGCGAGGTCACCAAGCCCGAGACGATCAACTACCGCACGCTCAAGCCGGAGAAGGACGGCCTCTTCGACGAGCGCATCTTCGGTCCGACGAAGGACTGGGAGTGCTACTGCGGCAAGTACAAGCGGATCCGCTACAAGGGCATCATCTGCGACAAGTGCGGGGTAGAGGTCACCCGCGCCAAGGTGCGTCGCGAGCGGATGGGGCACATCCAGCTGGCAAGCCCCGTCAGCCACATCTGGTACTTCAAGGGCACCCCGTCGCGCCTCGGGATCCTCCTCGACATCAGCCCGCGCAACCTTGAGCGCATCCTCTACTTCGCTCTCTTCATCGTCACCCACGTCGACGAGGATGCCCGTCGCCGGGCGCTCCAGGCGCTCGACGAGGAGGCCGAGGGCCGTGGGCCCGACGGGCGGCCGGACGACGCCGAGGAGCAGGAGCGCGCGACATTCACACGCCACTCCGACGAGCTCCGCGCCGAGCGGAGCGCGCTCCTCGTCCAGGTCGGGGAGGAACGCAGCCGGGCAGCCAACGAGATCAGCGAAGCGGCCCAGGCCACCCAGGCTGTGCTGACCGAGCTGGGCAGTGGCGTGGCCGAACAGACGATTGCCTTCGCCCCCACCGGCGAGGTGGTGCTCGCCGCCGGCGACAAGGCCACGAAGGCCGTGACGGCCAAGCTCAAGAAGATCGTCCTCGCCGAGTCCGAGCGCGTGACCGAGGAGTTCCGGAGGCGCGAGGAGGACGAGCAGCGGGCGACCGACCAGAAGATCGACGACCTGAAGGTCCAGATGGAGGCGGCGATCGACGCTCTCCGCGAGGGTCGCAAGCTCGAGGCCGAGAGCCGCAAGGACGAGATCCGGCGATCTCGCGACGAGATCGAGTCGCTCAAGGCGATGACGAACCTCACCGAGACCGACTTCCGGCATCTCGACGAGAAGTACGGGTCCGGCGCACGCACGGGCCGGATCTTCTGGGCAGGGATGGGCGCGGAGGCCGTCCGCGACATCATCACCCGGATGGACCTGGAGGAGCTCGCGCGGTCCCTCCACGTCGAGGTGCGGACGACCTCCGGCCAGCGGCGCAAGAAGGCGATCAAGCGGCTCCGCCTCATCGAGGCCTTCCGCCGCTCCGGCACGCGGCCCGAGTGGATGATCCTGTCGATCCTGCCCGTGATCCCGCCAGAGCTGCGGCCGATGGTCCAGCTCGACGGCGGGCGCTTCGCCACCTCCGACCTGAACGACCTCTACCGCCGCGTCATCAACCGGAACAACCGGCTCAAGCGCCTCCTCGAGCTCGGCGCGCCCGAGATCATCATCCGCAACGAGAAGCGGATGCTCCAGGAGGCGTGCGACGCGCTCGTCGACAACGGCCGCCGCGGCCGGGCGATCGCGGGGACTGGCAATCACCGCCTCAAGTCCCTGAGCGACATGCTCAAGGGCAAGCAGGGCCGCTTCCGCCAGAACCTCCTCGGCAAGCGCGTCGACTACTCGGGCCGTTCGGTCATCGTCGTCGGTCCCGAGCTCAAGCTCCACCAGTGCGGGCTGCCCAAGAAGATGGCGCTCGAGCTGTTCAAGCCGTTCGTGATGCGGCAGCTCGTGGAGAAGGGCCTGGCCCACAACATCAAGAGCGCCAAGCGCCTCGTCGAGCGCGTGGTGCCGGTCGTCTGGGACGTCCTCGAGGAAGTCATCACGGATCACCCAGTGCTCCTCAACCGGGCCCCGACCCTCCACCGCCTGGGGATCCAGGCCTTCATGCCGGTCCTCGTCGAGGGCTCGGCCATCCAGATCCACCCGCTCGTCTGTACCGCCTTCAACGCGGACTTCGACGGCGACCAGATGGCGGTCCACGTGCCGCTCTCGACGGCCGCCCAGGAGGAGGCGCGGTCGATGCTGCTATCGACCGCCAACCTGCTCTCGCCCGCCGACGGCAGCCCCGTAGTGGCGCCCACGCAGGACATGGTCCTGGGGTGCTTCTACCTGACGATGAACGAGCGAGGCGTGGCCGAGCGCCCGCCGACCCGGATCTTCGCCGACGAGGACGAGGCGATCCTCGCCTACCAGCTGCGGACCGTCACCCTGCACGAGCCCGTGGTGGCGATCGTCCTGACGTGGGACGACGAGGCCGGGGAGCTCGTCGAGCGCCGTCTCGTGACGACGGTCGGCCGGATCATCTTCAACGAGGTCCTGCCCGATCCGATGCGGTTCGCGAACAAGGAGCTCAAGCGCCACGATCTGCGCAGCCTCGTCGACCACTGCTACCGGCTCCTGGGGCCCACCCAGACCGCCCACCTCGTGGACGGCATCAAGCAGGCCGGTTTCGAGTACGCCACGCGCGGCGGCATGACGATCGCCGTCGACGACATCACCGTCCCCCCGGAGAAGCTGGTCATGCTCGCCGACGCGGACGACCAGGTCACGAAGCTCGACGGCCAGTTCCAGCGCGGGCTCATCACCGACGACGAGCGCTACGAGGCGGTCGTCGACGTGTGGCAGAAGACGTCGAAGGACCTCGCCGACAGGATGATGGAGAACCTCGACCCGAACAGCCCGGTCGCGATGATGACCGCCTCGGGGGCCCGCGGCAACAAGGGCAACATCGGCCAGCTGGGCGCGATGCGCGGCCTGATGGCCGACCCCTCTGGGCGGATCATCGACGTCCCCGTGCGGAGCAACTTCCGCGAGGGGATGACCGTCCTCGAGTACTTCATCTCCACCCACGGCGCCCGCAAGGGCCTCGCCGACACGGCCCTCCGCACCGCCGACTCCGGGTACCTGACGCGGCGCCTCGTGGACGTTGCCCAGGACGTGATCACCCGCGAGGAGGACTGCCGGACCGAGGAGGGCAGCTGGATCACGCGCGCCGAGTCCGACGAGGTCACCCTGGAGGCGGGCGCCTTCGCCCGCCGGCTCGTCGGGCGGATCGCGGCCGCCCCGTCGCGGCCCCGGACGGCGAGGTCCTCTGCGAGCGCAACGAGGAGATCAGCGAGCCGGCCGCCCGCCGGATCGAGGAGGTCGGCCTCCACGAGATCCTGGTTCGGTCGCCGCTGACGTGCGAGGCGCGCAACGGCGTCTGCCGCGCCTGCTACGGGCGCAACCTCGCGACCGGGTCCCTCGTGGGCACCGGCGAGGCGGTCGGCATCATCGCCGCCCAGTCGATCGGCGAGCCGGGCACCCAGCTCACGATGCGGACGTTCCACACCGGCGGCGTGGCCTCCGGCCGGGGGGTCCGACATCACCGCCGGCCTCCCGCGCGTAGAGGAGCTCTTCGAGGCCCGCGTCCCCAAGGGCAAGGCCGAGATCAGCCACATCGACGGCATCGTGGAGATCATCCGCGGTGACGTCGGCACGAAGGTGAAGGTCACGAGCGTCGAGCAGTACGAGGCCCCGCTCCGGCTTCCGGCCGAGGCGGAGGTGCTGGCCGCCGCCGGCGACCTCGTCGAGAAGAGCCAGGTCCTGGCCCGGGTCACGGGCAAGGACGGCGCCTCGGCGGACTTCGTCGCGCCCGAGAAGGGAATCCTCGTCCGCGACGGCGAGCTGCTCGCCGTGCGGGCCGAGGACCGCGTCGAGCGCGAGTACTCCATCCCCCACAACGCGAAGCTGCTGGTCGAGAACAGCCAGGAGGTCCGCGCCGGCGACTCGATCACCGACGGCCCGATCAACCCGCAGGAGTACCTCGAGACCCGGGGCAAGGACGCCGTCCAGCGCTACCTGGTCAAGGAGGTCCAGAAGGTCTACCGGAGCCAGGGCGTCACCATCAACGACAAGCACATCGAGATCATCGTCCGGCAGATGCTCCGCAAGGTCCGCATCGACCAGCCGGGCGACACGGACCTCCTGCCGACGGAGCTCGTGGATCGCCTCGACTTCGAGGAGGCGAACAACCGCGTCCTCGCCGAGGGTGGCGAGCCCGCGACCGCGCAGGTCGTCCTGCTCGGCGTCACCAAGGCGTCCCTCAACACCGCCAGCTTCCTTGCGGCCGCGTCCTTCCAGGAGACGACCCGGGTGCTCACCGAGGCGGCCATCAACGGCTCCAAGGACCACCTGGTCGGCCTCAAGGAGAACGTCATCATCGGCAAGCTGATCCCGGCCGGGACAGGCGCGCCGGCGAACGTCGCAGCGCGTCGCGAGGCGGAGCGCCGGCGCGCCGCCGAGGCGCTTGCCGGCGGCGAGCTGCCGGACGAGTTCGGGGCCGAATACAACCCGTTCCTCGAGGACGCCGGCGACGGCGGCATTGCCGAGGACGAGGCCGCGCGGCTCACGGCCCTGCTCGCCGCCGCCGAGGCGTCGGACCGGGTCGCCGAGGACGACGACGACGTCGGCTCGAGGCGGACGAGGGCGCCGACGAGGTGTTCAACCCGTTCCTGGCCGACGTCTGCCGGGAGCCGCTGCGGCGGACGTCCCGGACGAGACCGAGGAGCCGACCGACGACCCGGCAGGAGGAGGAGGAGACCCCAGGGGCCTGACCGGATCATCCAGCGGGCCGGCGGGCCTTTGACACGCTCCGAGGCCCGCTGATACACTCCCCGCTTGCGTGCCGCGACCGGTTGGTCGTGGCTGCGTGCGCCTTGCGCTCCGGTGCGGGGTCTCGAACCGCGGCAGGCCCCTCGGGGCCGACGCCAGCGGACCATCGACGACGAGAAAGGGACAGCGTCTCCGTGCCGACGATCAGCCAGCTCGTGCGCCACGGCCGGAAGCCGAAGACCCGCAAGGTCAAGGCCCCGGCAATGCGGAAGATCTGGAACAGCCTCGACCAGCGCCAGACCCCGATTCCGGGCGCCCCCCAGAAGCGTGGCGTCTGCCTGCAGGTGCGCACGATGACGCCGAAGAAGCCGAACTCGGCTCTCCGCAAGATCGCCCGGGTGCGCCTGTCCAACCAGATGGAGGTCACGGCCTACATCCCCGGGATCGGCCACAACCTCCAGGAGCACTCCGTCGTGCTCGTCCGCGGCGGCCGGGTCAAGGACCTCCCGTCGGTCAAGTACCACATCATCCGCGGCACGCTGGACACCGCCGGTGTCCGCGATCGCAAGCAGGGTCGCTCGAAGTACGGGGCCAAGGCCTCGGCGCAGCTTCCCGGCCAGAAGAAGTAGGGGACCATGCCGCGCCGCACCAGCATCCCCCGCAAGGCCAAGTACGAGGCCACGCCGGTCAACCGGACGACCGCCCGCATCACGGCGAAGCTCATGAACGACGGCAAGCGCAACCTCGCCGACCGGATCCTGCGCCAGGCGCTCGCCCGCGCCGAGGCCCAGGCGAACCGCCCCGGCCTCGAGGTCCTCGAGTCGGCGCTCCGCAACGCGACGCCGATCATCGAGGTGAAGCCGCGCCGCGTGGGCGGGGCGACCTACCAGGTGCCGGTCGAGATCCGCGGTGATCGCCGCATGTCGCTCGGCGTGCGCTGGCTCGTCCAGGCGGCCCGCAAGCGCAGCGGGAAGAGCATGAGCGAGAAGCTCGCGTCCGAGTTCGTGGACGCGGCCAACGGCCTCGGCGCGGCCGTGAAGCGCCGCGAGGACACCCACAAGATGGCCGAGGCGAACAAGGCCTTCAGCCACTTCAAGTGGTAGACCCGGAGCGTCCCTGATGGCCCGTCTCGTATCCCTCGCGCGCACCCGCAACATCGGGATCATCGCGCACATCGACGCCGGCAAGACGACCGTCACCGAGCGGATCCTCTTCTACACGAAGAAGATCTACAAGCTCGGCGAGGTCCACGAGGGCGCGGCCACGATGGACTGGATGCCCCAGGAGCAGGAGCGCGGGATCACCATCACCGCGGCGGCCACGACCTGCTTCTGGAACGAGCATCGCGTCAACATCATCGATACGCCCGGACACGTGGACTTCACCATGGAGGTCGAGCGCAGCCTGCGCGTGCTCGACGGAGCGGTGGTCGTCTTCGACGGCGTGGCGGGCGTCGAGCCGCAGTCCGAGACGGTCTGGCGCCAGGCCGACCGCTACCGCGTGCCGCGGATCTGCTTCATCAACAAGCTCGATCGGACCGGGGCCGACTTCTGGCGCTGCGTGGAGATGATCGAGGACCGGCTGGGTGCCAACGCGGTCCCGATCCAGATCCCGATCGGCAGCGAGGACACGTTCGCCGGCGTCATCGATCTCGTCCGGATGCAGGCGATCCTGTACCGCGACGACCTCGGGTCGCAGATTCGACGTGGTCCCGATCCCTGCCGAGCTCGAGGCCGAGGCGCGCAAGCGCCGGGAGAAGCTCGTCGAGGCCGTCGCCGAGATGGACGACAGCCTCATGCACAAGTACCTCGAAGGGGTCGAGCTGACCCAGGAAGAGCTCATCCACGGCCTTCGCCTGGGCACCCTGCAGTACCGGATCGTCCCGGTGCTGACCGGCTCGGCGCTCAGGAACAAGGGCATCCAGCCGATGCTCGACGCGGTCGTCGACTACCTGCCCTCGCCGCTCGACGTGCCCCCCGTCATCGGGGAGCACCCGACGACCCACGCCGAGGTCCTCCGCACGGTCGACGACCGGGAGCCGTTCAGCGCGCTGGCATTCAAGATCGCGGCCGACCCGTTCGTCGGCAAGCTCGCCTTCTTCCGGGTCTACTCGGGCACTCTCAAGTCCGGCTCGTACCTCCTCAACTCCACGAAGGGCAAGAAGGAGCGGATCGGGCGCATCCTCCAGATGCACGCGAACCACCGCGAGGAGATCGACGAGGTCCACGCCGGCGACATCGCCGCCGCGGTCGGCCTCAAGGAGACCTTCACCGGTGACACGCTGGTCGATCCGGACCACCCGGTGATCCTCGAATCGATGACCTTCCCCGAGCCGGTCATCGAGGTGAAGATCGAGCCCAAGACCAAGGCCGACCAGGACAAGATGGGCCTCGCGCTGCAGCGGCTGGCCGAGGAGGACCCGACGTTCCGGGTCAAGACCGACGAGGAGAGCGGCGAGACGCTCATCGCCGGCATGGGCGAGCTCCACCTGGACGTGCTCGTGGACCGCATGATCCGCGAGTTCAAGGTGGCCGCCAACATCGGCAAGCCACAGGTGTCGTATCGCGAGACGATCCGGCGCCTGGCCGAAGGCAACGGGCGCTTCGTCCGGCAGACGGGCGGCAAGGGCCAGTACGGCCACGTCGTCCTGCGCCTCGAGCCACTCGAGAAGGGGAGCGGGGTCGAGTTCGTCGACAAGACGATCGGCGGCGTGATCCCCCGGGAGTACATGCGCGCCATCGATCACGGGATCCGGGGGGCGCTCGAGACGGGCGTCTACGCCGGGTATCCCGATGGTCGACGTCCGCGCGACCGTCTTCGACGGGTCGTACCACGAAGTCGACTCGAGCGAGATGGCATTCAAGATCGCCGCCTCGATGGCGGTCAAGGACGCCGTGGAGAAGGCCAACCCGGCGATCCTCGAGCCGACGATGCGGGTCGAGGTCACCATGCCGGAGCAGTTCATGGGCGACGTGATCGGCGACCTGAACAGCCGGCGCGGCCATGTCGAGGGGATGGACTCGCGCGGGTCGACGCAGGTCGTCCGGGCGTTCGTCCCGCTCGCGGAGATGTTCGGGTACGCGACGGACCTGCGGTCGATGACCCAGGGCCGCGCGAGCTACTCGATGGAGCTGTCCCACTACGCCGAGGTCCCCGGCAATCTCGCCGCGGAGCTCGTCCAGAAGTCCAGGGTCTAGCAGGCGGGAAGGCCGGCGACGGGAGTCCCTCCGGGGCCCGGATGCGGCGAGGAGCCAGGGAGCACGACGATGGCGAAGAAGAAGTTCGAGCGGACGAAGCCGCACGTCAACATCGGCACCATCGGTCACATCGACCACGGGAAGACGTCGCTCACCGCGGCGATCACGAAGTACCTTGCCCTCAAGGGCGGGTCCGAGTACCGCGCGTTCGACTCGATCGACAACGCCCCCGAGGAGCGCGAGCGCGGGATCACCATCGCGATCGCCCACGTCGAGTACCAGACCGACGCCCGCCACTACGCGCACGTCGACTGCCCCGGGCATGCCGACTACATCAAGAACATGATCACCGGCGCCGCCCAGATGGACGGCGCGATCCTCGTCGTGGCGGCCACCGACGGCCCGATGCCCCAGACCCGGGAGCACATCCTCCTGGCCCGCCAGGTCGAGGTCCCCTACATGGTCGTCTTCCTCAACAAGGTCGACGCGGTCGACGACCCCGAGCTCCTCGACCTCGTCGAGCTCGAGGTCCGCGAGCTCCTCTCCAAGTACAACTTCCCGGGCGACGACATCCCCGTCGTCCGCGGCTCCGCCCTCAAGGCCCTCGAGGCCTCCGACGACCCGAGCGACCCGGCCTACGCCCCGATCCAGGAGCTGCTCGACGCGGTCGACTCCTACATCCCGACCCCCGAGCGCGCGATCGACAAGCCCTTCCTCATGCCCGTCGAGGACGTCTTCGGGATCAAGGGCCGCGGCACCGTCGCCACCGGCCGCATCGAGCGCGGCATCGTCAAGGTCGGCGACGAGGTCGAGATCGTCGGCATCCGCCCGACCCGCAAGATCGTCGTCACCGGCGTCGAGATGTTCAAGAAGCTCCTCGACGAGGGGCGTGCCGGCGACAACGTCGGCTGCCTCCTGCGGGGCATCGAGCGCGACGACATCGAGCGCGGCCAGGTCCTGGCCAAGAGCGGCAGCATCAAGCCCCACACGAACTTCACCGCCCGCGTCTACGTCCTCACCAAGGAGGAGGGCGGCCGGCACACGCCGTTCTACAACGGCTACCGGCCCCAGTTCTACCTCCGCACCACCGACGTGACGGGCGCCATCGGCCTCCCCGAGGGGGCCGAGATGATCATGCCCGGCGACAACGTCGACATGACCGTCGAGCTCATCACCCCGATCGGCCTCGAGATCGGCCAGCGTTTCGCCATCCGCGAGGGTGGCCGGACCGTCGGCGCGGGCGCGATCGTGGCAATCACCGAGTAGGGACGAGATGGCAAAGCAGCGGATTCGGATCCGCCTCAAGGCCTACGACCACCGGCTCCTCGACCAGTCCGCTGCGCAGATCGTTGAGACTGCCCAGCGGACGGGCGCCGACGTGGTCGGCCCCGTGCCGCTTCCGACCCGGATCGAGAAGTTCACCGTGATCCGGTCGCCCTTCATCGACAAGGACAGCCGGGAGCAGTTCGAGATCCGGACGCACAAGCGCCTCGTGGACATCCTCGACCCGTCGGCGAAGACCGTCGACGCCCTGATGCGACTCTCGCTGGCAGCGGGCGTCGACATCGAGATCAAGATGTGATGACTGACCCCGTGCGCGCAGAAGCCAACGCCGACATGAGCCGGCGCAGCGAGCGAGAGCCATGAGCATCGGACTGATCGGCCGCAAGGTCGGCATGACCCAGGTCTTCCAGGACGACGGGACGATGATCCCCGTGAGCGTCGTCGCCATCGAGCCGAACACCGTCACGCGCCTGCGGACGCCGGATCGCGACGGCTACGCCGCCGTCCAGCTCGGCATCGAGCCCTCGCGCAAGCTGACGAAGCCCGAGGTCGGCCAGCTCAAGGACCTGCCCAAGGTCGCCACGATCCGCGAGTTCCGCGTGGAAGACCCCGGCGCCTACGAGGTGGGCCAGACGATCGACGTCAGCCTCTTCGCCGCGGGCGACCTCATCCACGTGACCGGGACCTCCAAGGGCAAGGGGTTCGCCGGCACCATCAAGCGCCACCACTTCTCCCGGGGCCCGAAGACCCACGGCTCCGACCATCACCGGGAGCCGGGCTCCATCGGCCCCGGCACGACGCCCGGCCGTGTGTACCGCGGCATGCGGATGGCCGGCCACATGGGCGACGAGCGAACCACCATCAAGAAGCTGCGGGTCGTCCGCACGGACCCGGAGCGGAATCTACTCCTTGTCAAGGGGTCGGTGCCCGGGGCCCGGAACGCGCTGCTCCTCGTGAAGAAGGCCTGACGATGCCCCAGACGACCCTCTACGGCCGCTCCGGCGACGCCATCGGGACCGTCGAGCTCAGCGATGAGCTCTTCGCGGCACCCATCAACGCCGCCGTGATGCACCAGGCGGTGATCGCCCAGCTGGCTGGACGCCACCTCGGCACCCACGACACGAAGACCCGCGGCGAGGTCGCCGGCGGGGGCAAGAAGCCCTACCGGCAGAAGGGGACCGGCCGCGCCCGCCAGGGATCGCGAAGCGCTCCCCACTACGCGGGTGGCGGGACGGTCTTCGGGCCGCACCCGCGGTCGTATGCGCAGCGCCTGCCGCGACGCATGAAGCGGCTTGCCCTGCGCGGCGCGCTGACGGCCAAGCTGAACGACGGCGCGATCAAGGTTCTCGACGCGTTCTCGCTCCAGGAGATCCGGACCAAGGACCTCGTCGGGGTCCTCGGCAACCTGCAGACCACCGGTCGCGTGCTCATCGTCGCGCCGGTGCGTGACGAGAAGCTCGACCTCTCGGCCCGCAACCTGCCCCTCGTCGAGATCCTCCTGGCCGACTCGCTGAACATCGTGGACGTCCTCAAGGCGGACACGGTCGTGATCGAGCAGGCGGCGCTCGCGCGCCTCGAGGAGGTGTACGCATGACGCTCACCGCCCACGAGGTCATCGTCCGGCCGATCATCAGCGAGAAGTCGATGGACGAGTCCGGTCGGGGGAAGTACACGTTCGAGGTCCACGGCGACGCCTCCAAGATCCAGGTCCGCGCCGCCGTCGAGGAGCTCTTCAAGGTCCAGGTCACCAAGGTCACCGTCCTGACGACGAAGGCCAAGGAGAAGCGCCGTGGCACGCGCCGTGGGCGCATCACCGGCTGGACCACGCCCTGGCGCAAGGCGGTCGTGACGCTCGCCGCGGGCCACAAGATCGAATTCTTCGAGGGGGTGTAGCCATGCCGCTCCGCAGCTACAAGCCCACCTCCGCCGGCCGTCGGTTCATGACCCGCTCGACGTTCGAGGAGGTCACGACCCGCGAGCCGCACAAGCCGCTCCTCGAGCCGCTCACGCGGGGCTCCGGCCGCAACAACCAGGGACGGTTGACCGTCCGCCACCGCGGCGGCGGCGAGAAGCGCCATTACCGGATCATCGACTTCAAGCGAGACAAGCTGGGCGTGCCGGCCAAGGTCGCGACCGTCGAGTACGACCCCAACCGGTCGGCCCGGATCGGCCTCCTGCACTACCGCGACGGCGAGAAGCGCTACATGCTCCTCCCGCACGGCCTCAAGGTCGGGGACGTCGTCGTCGCCGGCTCGGACGCCGAGGCTCGCGTGGGGAATGCCCTCCCGCTCCGGAACATCCCGCTGGGCACCACGATCCACAACATCGAGCTGGTGCCCGGCAAGGGCGGCCAGATCGTCCGCTCGGCCGGCGGCAGCGCCCAGCTCCTGGCGAAGGAGGGCTCGTACGCCACCCTGCGCCTGCCCTCGGGCGAGATGCGCCGCGTGCCCCTCGACTGCATGGCGACCGTGGGCCAGGTGTCCAACCTGGACCACGAGAACCAGAGCCTCGGCAAGGCCGGTCGGGCCCGTCACATGGGCCTGCGCCCGGAGACCCGCGGCGTTGCGATGACGCCCCGTGACCACCCGCACGGCGGCGGCGAGGGCAAGTCGCCGACGGGCATGCCGCCCAAGACCCCGTGGGGCAAGCCCGCCATGGGCTACCGCACCGCGAAGGGCAAGAAGCCGAACCGGCTCGTCGTCCGGTCGCGGCACCGCAAGTCGTAACGGAGGAACCGAGCATGTCGCGTTCGGTCAAGAAGGGACCGTTCGTCGAGGCGCGGCTCCTCGGCCGCGTCCAGGAAATGAACAAGCGGAACGAGCGCAAGGTCATCAAGACCTGGTCGCGCGCCTCCGTCGTCTTCCCCGATTTCATCGGGCACACCGTGGCCGTCTACAACGGCCGCAAGCACGTGCCCGTCTTCGTCACCGAGAACATGGTCGGCCATCGCTTCGGCGAGTTCGCCCCGACCCGCACCTTCCGCGGGCACGAGAAGAAGACCGACCGGTCTTCGTCGCTCAGGTAGGGGGCCGATCATGCGAGTCTCCGCCACCGCCAAGTACCTCCACGGGTCCACCCGCAAGGCCGACCTCGTCGTGCGGGCGATCCGCGGCCGCCGCGCCGAGGACGCCGCCGCGATCCTGCGCTTCATGCCGCAGGGGGCTGCGCGCGACGTCGCTCGCGTCCTCGCGAGCGCCACGGCCAACGCCGAGAACAACCACAACCTTCCCGCCGACAGCCTGTTCATCGTGGAGGCGCTCGCGAACGAGGGCCCGACGATCAAGCGCTGGAAGCCGCGGGCGCAGGGTCGGGCCTTCCCGATCCACAAGCCCATGACCCACATCACGATCGTGCTCGAAGACCGGGAGGCCTAGATGGGACACAAGGTCCACCCCTACGGCTTCCGCCTGGGGACCACCCGCACCTGGACCGCGAAGTGGTACGCCGACAAGGAGTACACGACCCTCCTCAAGGAGGACCTCGCGATCCGTCGGCTCGTCGAGCGCCGGCTGGCCAACGCCAGCGTCAGCGGCGTCGAGATCGAGCGCGGGATCAACTACGTGACCGTCTCGATCCACACCGCCAAGCCGGGCATCGTCATCGGCAAGGGCGGGGCGAACGTGGAGGTCCTCCGCAAGCAGATCGGCGACCTGACCCGCCCGCGCAAGGTGAAGCTGGAGATCAAGGAGATCCGCCAGCCCGAGCTCGACGCGTACCTCGTCGCCGCGAACATCGCCCAGCAGCTCTCGCGGCGGATCGCGTTCCGCAAGGCGATGAAGCAGGGCATCCAGCGCACCATGAAGGCCGGGGCGAAGGGCGTGAAGATCGCCGTCGCCGGCCGCCTCGGCGGGTCGGAGATGGCTCGTCGCGAGTGGGATCGCGAAGGCCGGATTCCGCTCGGCACCCTCCGCGCCGACATCAGCTACGGCTACGTCCTCTCCAAGACGACGTACGGCACGATCGGCGTGAAGGTCTGGATCTACCGGGGCGACGTCCCCGACCAGCGGGCCGCCCGGCCCGCGGCCGCCCCTGCGGTCGCGCCGGTCGCCGCCCAGGGGAGCTGACGCCATGCTGATGCCTCGTCGCGTCAAGCATCGCAAGGTGATGCGCGGCCGCATGTCGGGCATGGCGAAGGGCGGCACGGCCGTCTCCTTCGGGGAGTACGGGCTCGCCACGCTCGAGCCCGCCTGGATCACGAGCCGCCAGATCGAGGCCGCCCGGCGCGCCATGACCCGCTCGGTTCGGCGCGGCGGCAAGATCTGGATCCGCATCTTCCCGGACAAGCCGGCGACGAAGAAGCCGGCGGAGACCCGGATGGGCTCCGGCAAGGGCGCCCCCGACCACTGGGTCGCGGTCGTCCGCCCCGGGCGGATCCTCTTCGAGATGGCCGGGGTCGACCGGGCCCAGGCGGTCGAGGCGATGCGCCTCGCGGCCCACAAGCTGCCGGTGGCCACGAAGTTCATCTCCAAGGAGGAGGAGGGCGCGTGATGGACATCGACAAGGTGCGCGCCCTCACGGACGCGGAGCTGGAGCAGGCGCTCCGGGACGCGAAGCGTGACCTCTGGCAGGCCCGCTTCGAGCTCGCGACGCGCCAGCTGAAGGACTACAGCACGATCTCCGGCACCCGTCGGACGATCGCCCGGATCCTCACCGTCCAGCACGAGCGCAAGCTCGGCAAGACGGCATAGGGGGCCGGCGATGGCAGGAGCAGCACAGGTGCAAGCAAAGCGGAAGACGAAGGTCGGACGCGTCGTCAGCGACAAGATGGACAAGACGATCGTCGTCTCCGTCGAGCGCTTGACGCGCCACCGCCTCTACAAGCGCGTCGTGCGGATGACGACGAAGTTCGCCGCCCACGACGAGCTCGAACCTGGCGAAGGTGGGCGACACCGTCCTCATCGAGGAGGCGCGCCCGCTGTCCCGCACGAAGCGCTGGCGCCTCGTCGAGGTCCTGTCGCGCGCCGGCGAGGACCAGCCCTCGGAGATCGTGGCCGAGGAGTCGGCGACGACCGAGGCGATCCACGGCGCCGCGCACCCCGGCCGGGTCCACGCCGACGACTCCGCTGACGACGGGGAGGCCGAGGCGTGATCCAGCAGCAGTCGCGGCTGCGCGTCGCCGACAACACCGGCGCGCGCGTGATCCAGTGCATCCGGGTCATGGGCCGCTCGACCAAGACGACGGCCGACGTCGGCGACGTCATCGTCGCCAGCGTCAAGCAGGCGATCCCGAACGCCGCCGTGAAGAAGGGCGACGTGGTCCGCGCGGTGATCGTGCGGACGGCCAAGGAGTACGGACGCCCCGACGGGAGCTACATCCGCTTCGACGAGAACGCGGCCGTCCTCATCAACAACCAGGGCAACCCGCGCGGGACCCGCATCTTCGGCCCCGTGGCCCGGGAGCTGCGTGACCGCAACTACATGAAGATCGTGTCGCTCGCGCCGGAGGTGCTCTGAGATGGGCCGTGCCGTCGCAGTCCGATCCACGAAGGTCCCCGAGATCCGGACCGGCGACACCGTCCTCGTGCTCGCCGGCAAGGACGCCGGCAAGCGCGGCGAGGTCAAGCGCATCGAGCGCCCGGCGCTGGTCGGGCAAGCCCTTCCGCGTCGTCGTCGAGGGCCTCAACGTCGCCAAGCGTCACACCAAGCCGCGCCCGCGCATGAACCAGAACGATCGCACCCCGCGGATGCAGCAGGGCGGGATCGTCGACAAGCCGATGCCCGTGCCAATCGGTCGCGTCATGCTCGTCTGCCCGCGCTGCGACCGCCCGACCCGGATCCGCCACCTCGAGCTTGAGTCCGGCGCCCGCGTTCGAGCGTGCGGCCGCTGTGGCCAGGCCGTGGAGGTGAAGGGCCTGTGAACAGCCGCCTCAGGGAGCGCTACACGGCCGAGGTCGTGCCGGCGCTCCAGAAGCAGTTTGCCTACGTCAACCCGATGCAGGTGCCGCGCCTCGAGAAGATCGTGGTCAACATCGGCCTCGGCGAGGCGCTCACGAACGCCAAGGCGCTCGACGCCGCCGTCGGGGACCTCACCCTCATCACGGGCCAGAAGCCGATCACCCTCAAGGCGAAGCGCTCGATCGCCCAGTTCCGCCTGCGGGACGGGAAACACGATCGGGGCCAAGGTGACCCTCCGCGGAGAGCGGATGTGGGACTTCCTGGAGCGCCTCGTGACCATGACCCTACCGCGCATTCGCGACTTCCGGGGTACGCCCGGCAAGTCGTTCGACGGGCGCGGCAACTACAGCCTCGGGATCCACGAGCAGCTTGCGTTTCCCGAGATCGACTACGACAAGGTCGATCGTCTCCGCGGGCTGGAGATCAGCATCGTGACGACGGCGAAGACCGACGAGGAGTCCCGCACGCTGCTGGGGCTCCTCGGCATGCCTTTCGCCGGCTGAGCGGGGAGGAGACGATGGCCAAGAAATCCATGATCGCGAAGGCGAAGCGGACCCCCAAGCACAAGGCGCAGGGGTATCACCGCTGCACCCTGTGCGGGCGCCCTCGGGCGTACATGCGCCGCTTCGCCCTCTGTCGTATCTGCTTCCGGGAGCGCGCCCTCGTGGGCGAGCTGCCGGGAGTGACGAAGTCCAGCTGGTGAACCGCCCATGAACGTGTCCGATCCGATCGCCGACATGCTCACGCGGATCCGCAACGCGTCGCGGGCCCGCCACCTCGAGGTGCTGGTCCCGGCGTCGCGCGTGAAGCGCGAGATCGCCCGCATCCTCGTCGAGGAGGGGTTCATCTCCGGCTTCAGCGAGGAGCGCGACGGGCCCGCCCAGCTGCTTCGGCTCAACCTCAAGTACGTCGACGGCAAGGCGCCGGTCGTGTCCGGGCTCAAGCGGATCAGCAAGCCCGGCCTCCGCGTCTACGCCCGGAAGACGGAGATCCCACGGGTCCTCGGGGGCCTCGGGATCGTTATTGTCAGTACCAGCCAGGGGATCATGACCGGTCAGCAGGCTCGCAAGGGTCAGCTCGGCGGCGAAGTCCTGGCGTACGTCTGGTAGGGGGACGGCGATGTCGCGAATCGGTCGACGGCCGATCCCGATCCCGACCGGAGTCGAGGTGACCCTCGACTGGCCGGTCATCACGGTGCAGGGGCCGAAGGGGACCCTCACCCGCTCGCTGCCGGCGGCGATGAAGGTCGAGGCGGTCGATGGGACACTCGTCGTCACGCGCCCGTCGGAGGCGAAGCCCCACAAGCAGCTCCATGGTCTGACCCGGACTCTCGTCGCCAACATGGTCGACGGGGTTACGACTGGCTACCGCAAGACGCTCGAGATCACGGGCGTCGGCTATCGCGCCCAGAAGATCGGCGACAAGCTCCAGCTGAACCTGGGCTACAGCCACCCGGTCGAGATCGATCCGCCTGCGGGGATCTCGTTCGAGGTGGAGGGCCCGCTCAAGCTGGCCGTCGTCGGTATCGACAAGGAGCTCGTCGGGGAAGTCGCGGCCAAGGTCCGCGCCACCCGGAAGCCGGAGCCCTACAAGGGCAAGGGCGTCCGGTATGCCGGCGAGGTGATCCGTCGCAAGGCCGGCAAGGCCGGCAAGATCGGCGGCAAGAAGTAACGAAGGGACGTCCGAGATGACGAAGGCCGCCTCTCGCGGCGCCGCGCGGCAGAAGCGGCACGAGCGGATCCGCCTCCGCGTGGAGGGCACCGCCGGTCGCCCGCGTCTCGCGGTCTTCCGCAGCATCAACCACATGTACGCCCAGGTGATCGACGACGCGGCCGGCACGACGCTGGCCGCGGCCTCGACGCTCGAGCCCTCCTTCAAGGGCTCGAAGCAGACGAAGGTCGAAGAGGCCAAGGTCGTCGGCCGCCTGGTTGCCGAGCGGGCCCGCACCGCCGGCGTCGCGCAGGTCGTCTTCGACCGTGCCGGGTTCCGGTACCACGGTCGCGTGAAGACGCTTGCCGAGGCCGCCCGGGAAGCCGGTCTCGACTTCTAGGAGGAGACCGACCGTGGCCAGGATCGACCCCGCCAAGCTGACGCTCGAGGAACGCGTCGTCCAGATCAACCGTGTCGCAAAGGTCGTCAAGGGCGGCCGGCGCTTCAGCTTCAGCGCCGTCGTCGTCGTCGGCGACGGGGAGGGCCATGTCGGCGCGGGCCTCGGGAAGGCCGGTGAGGTTCCCGAGGCGATCCGCAAGGGGGTCGAGGACGCGAAGAAGAACCTGATCCGGATCCCGACCGTGGGGACGACGATCCCCCACGAGGTCCACGCGGAGTACTCCGCTGCGAAGGTGATGCTCAAGCCCGCCTCCCAGGGCACCGGCGTCATCGCCGGCGGTGCGGTGCGGGCCGTCATGGAGGCGGCCGGAATCCGCGACATCCTGACGAAGATCCATGGCTCGACAAACCCGGTCAACGTGGTCCGGGCAACCCTCCAGGCTCTCCGCGACCTGAGGTCGGCAGACCAGGTCAGCGCGCAGCGTGGGGTGCCGGTTCGGGTGAGCGTCGCCGGCCAGCGGACGGGGGAGGTCTCCGATGTCCGGTAGGCTGCGCGTCACCCAGATCAAGAGCACGATCAGCCACATCGAGCGCAACCGGGCCACGGCGCGGGCGCTCGGCCTGCGCCGGATCGGCGACACGGTCGAGGTCCCCGACAACCCCGCGATCCGGGGCATGATCCGTCAGATCCGTTTCCTCGTGACCGTCGAGGAGCTCCCCGCGACCGCCCCGGAGAAGAAGACGCGATGAAGCTGCACGATCTCCGGCCCGCGGTCGGATCGCACACCAAGAAGACGCGCGTCGGTCGCGGCATCGCTGCCGGCAAGGGCAAGACGGCCGGCCGCGGCACGAAGGGCCAGAGGTCGAGAGCCGGTGCCTCGATCCCGGCCTGGTTCGAGGGTGGGCAGACCCCGCTCCACATCCGGATCCCCAAGCTGCGCGGCTTCCGCAACGTCAACCGGATCGAGTACGACGTCGTCAACGTCGGCCGGATCAGCGCCGCGGCGGAAGCCGGTCGTCTCCCCGAGGGTGAGAAGGGCAGCCCGGTGGCGGTCACCCAGGAGCTCCTGCGCGTCGCGGGCCTCGTCCGCAAGCTCAACATGCCGCTCAAGATCCTCGGCGGCGGCGAGGTGTCGCGCTCCCTCTTCGTCGTGGCCGACGCGTTCACGAAGAGCGCCCGCGAGAAGATCGAGGCAGCCGGCGGCAGCGTCCAGGTCCTCGAGATCCCGGCGAGCCCCCTGGAGGCGCTCGGCGTGGAGCCCGTCGCGGCGGATGCAGCCTGCCCCGGCAGACGAGCCCGCCCCGGCAGACGAGCCCGCCCCGGCAGACGAGCCCGCCCCG
>CAVORL010000003.1:0-238576 GCA_963698595.1 uncultured Chloroflexia bacterium | reverse complement strand
TACAGGATGTTCACGGCTCCTTCCTTTGGGACCCCCACGGCGAGGTCGGCGTACCCGTCGCCGTTGAAGTCGGAGGGGCGCGCGGCCGGGGTGGCCCCGGCTGCTGGAGGCGGCGGAAGCTGGGCCACCATGAGCCCCAGGGCTGCCGCCGCGATGATGGCCGGCCTCACTCCGCGCATCTTCCGCTGCCTCCCTTGTGCAACCTCGACGTGCCACCTCGAAGCCCGCCGCGCGTGAGGGGCCCGAGGGGGGGATGGCGTGACCCGTTCGCCCGATGAGGTTACCCCCCCCGCTCGCTGCCGTCCAGAGCCGTTCGTCGACGGGCCTCCTCGCCACGCCTCGCCGCGCTACAGTGAGGATCCTTGTCGGGCCGATGCGCCGCGAGGAAACCGGGAGCCGCCATAGATGTCCGCCGACGACCTCCATCCCGCCGCGCTGGCGGTCCGCGAGCGCGCCTACGCCCCGTATTCCGCCTACCTGGTCGGGGCGGCGCTCCGCGACGAGCACGGCGCCGTCCACGTCGCGGCGAACGTGGAGAACGCCGCCTACCCGCAGAGCCAGTGCGCCGAGGCCTCCGCGATCGGCGTGATGGTCGCGGCCGGCGGTCGGAAGATCACCGAGATCCTCGTCGTCGCCGACGAACGGCAGGGTCTCCCCTCCCCGTGCGGCGCCTGTCGCCAGCGGCTGCGCGAGTTCGCGACCCCCGAGACCCCGGTCCACCTCGCCGGGCTGGGAGGCGTCCTCCGCACGGTGACGATGGGCGACCTCCTCCCGCTCAGCTTCGGGCCCGAGTACCTGGGCAGGGAGGCTGTCCGATGACCCACCCCTCGATCGACCCGGCACGCCTCGCCGCCGACGTCCTCCGCGAGCAGGCGCCCGGCTTCCAGCCGCGCCTGGGGATCGTCCTCGGCTCCGGGCTCGGCGGCCTCGCCGAGGAGCTGGAGGGCGCCGTTGCGGTGCCGTACGCGGAGATCCCCGGCTTCCCGCCCTCCACGGTCGCGGGCCACGCGGGGCGCTTCGTGCTGGGATCCCTCGAGGGCGTCCCGGTCGCCTGCATGCAGGGCCGCTTCCACCTGTACGAGGGCCACCCGCCGGCCGTCATCAAGCTGCCGATCCGGACGTTCGCGGCGCTCGGCGTGGACGCGCTTCTCCTCACGAACGCGGCGGGCTCGCTCCGCCCGGAGGTCGGGCCGGGGAGCCTCATGCTCATCACCGACCACATCAACGCGATGTGGACGAACCCGCTCGTCGGGCCGAACGACGACGAGTGGGGCGAGCGCTTCGTGGGGCTCGAGGACGCCTACGACCCGGAGCTGCGGGCGCGCCTCCGGAGGATCGCCGGCGAGGCCGGAATCGACCTCCACGAAGGCGTCTACCTCGCGCTCCTCGGCCCGCTGTTCGAGACGCCGGCCGAGATCCGCGCCTACCGGGTGCTCGGGGCCGACGCCGTGGGGATGTCGACCGTGCCGGAGGTGATCGTGGCCCGGCACGCCGGAATCCGGGTGGCCGCGATCAGCGCGATCACGAACCTGGCGGTCGGCCTCAGCACCGAGGCGGTCGACCACGCGCAGACGCTGCGTGGTGCGGCGCTGGCCGCGGCCGACCTGGCGCGCCTGGTGCGGGCGTTCGTCGCCTCGTTCGCGGGCGTCCAGCCCGGCGACGACAGCGCCCCCGAAACGGAGGCATGACGATGCTCCCGCAGGAAGTCGTCCGCCACAAGCGCGACGGCCACGCGCTCACAGACGAGGAGATCGCCTTCTTCGTCGCGGGCATCGCGGACGATTCGATCACGGAGGGTCAGGCCGCCGCGTTTGCGATGGCCGTCTTCTTCCAGGGCATGACCCGCCGGGAGCTCGTCTCCTTCACGTCGGCGATGCGTGACTCGGGGAAGGTCCTCGACTGGTCCGACGCCGACCTGCCGGGCCCGGCGCTCGACAAGCACTCCACCGGTGGCGTCGGCGACAAGGTCTCGCTCATGCTGGCGCCGATCGTGGCCGCCTGCGGCGGCGCGGTTCCCATGATCTCGGGGCGTGGCCTCGGGCACTCCGGCGGGACGCTCGACAAGATGGAAGCGCTCGCCGGCTACACGACCGCACCCGACAACGCGCTCTTCCGGAAGGTCGTGCGCGACGTCGGCTGCGCGATCATCGGCCAGACCGGCGAGCTCGCCCCCGCGGACCGTCGGCTCTACGCCATCCGCGACGTGACGGGCACCGTGGAGAGCATCCCGCTCATCACGTCGTCGATCCTGTCCAAGAAGCTGGCCGCCGGCCTGGTCGGCCTCGTCCAGGACGTGACGTTCGGGAGCGGCGCGTTCATGGGCACCGAAGAGGACGCCCGGGCGCTCGCCGTGGACATCGTGGGAGTCGCGAACGCGGCGGGCTGCCGCACGACGGCCCTCCTGACCGACATGAACCAGGTGCTGGGCAGGACTGCCGGCAACGCCGTGGAGGTCCGCGAGGCGATCGCCTACCTGGCAGGGGAGGACGGACGCGAGCCGCGCCAGCACGAAGTGACGATCGAGCTCGCAGCCGAGCTGCTGGTCACGGGCGGCCTCCACCCGTCCGTCGTCGAGGCGCGGGAGGCCTGTGAGCGGGTGCTGGCATCGGGCGAGGCCGCGGAGCGCTTCGCCCGCATGGTCGCCGCGCTGGGCGGTCCGGCGGACGTGATGGAGCGCCCCGACAAGCACCTGCCGCTCCCCGAGGTGACGCTGCCGGTGGCCCCGGAGCGGCCGGGGTTCGTCACGGCCCAGGACGCGCGGGCGATCGGCCTGGCCATCGTCGGGATGGGCGGGGGTCGGACCCGGGCCGACCAGGCCATCGACCACGCGGTCGGGCTCACGTCGTTCGCCCCGATCGGAGCGGAAGTCGGCCCCGACCGGCCCATCTGCCTGGTCCACGCGCGGAACGCCGACCAGGCCGAGGCCGCGGCTGCCGAGGTGCGCGCCGCGGTCACGATCGCGGCCACGGGGCCGACCCTGGCGCCGGTCATCCTGGAGCGCCTCGCCGCCAGGTAGCAGGGGTCGCCGGCGGCATGACCGGGGCTGTTCTGGGAGACTTCCGGCACGCTCGCGAGACTGGGACGCCCGAAACCGAACACCTGCCTCGTGCGAATGGGGGGACATGAACAGCCGACGCCTCGCCGTCATCGTCGCCGTCATCGCCGTCGTGGTCGTGGTCGTGGGCGGGCTCGTCGCATCGCAGCTCGTCCTACAGGGCGACAACGTGCCCGAGCTCGGCCTCGACACGCCGTCGCCGTCCGCGGCCGGCAGCCCGGGGGCCCCGTCGGCGACTCCGAATGCCACCCAGCCGGCGGCCGCCAGCGCGTCGGCGGCGCCTGCGGCCGGGAACCTCGCGGGCACGTGGACGATCGTGGAGGGCGAGGCCGGCTACCGCGTCCGCGAGACGTTCCTCCAGCAGCAGGCCGACTCGGACGCGGTCGGGCGGACAAGTGGCGTCACCGGGAGCCTGACCGTCGAGGGAGCGCCCGGCGGGCTGGCACTTGCCGGCGGCTCGATCGAGGTCGACATGACGACCCTGCAGAGCGACGAGAGCCGCCGCGACAACCAGCTTCGCGGCCGCGGGGTCCAGACGGACACCTTCCCGACCTCGACCTTCGAGCTGCGCGGCCCGGTGGCGCTGCCGGCCGACTTCGGCGCAGCCGACGTGGACTTCGTCCTCCCGGGCGTGCTCACCCTCCACGGCGTCACCCGCGACGTCGAGCTCGCCGCCCAGGCCCGCCTGCAGGACGACGGGACCGTGGTGGTCGCCGGCTCCCTCCCGATCCTCTTCTCCGACTACGAGATCGAGGCCCCCAACGTGGCCGGCCTCATCGCGGTCCAGAACAACGGCAGCATGGAGTTCCGGATCGTCCTCGCGCGGGGATAAGGCGCCGGGCGCTCGACCGCCGCCGATCGCCGCCGGGGCACCCGCGACGAACCCACGATCGGTGGCTCGTGTCTGCCGTCACACGCGGGTCCCGACAACGGTCTTCGGTGCGCTGGGGGAGGCCGCATGGACGGTACGCCCATCGATCGAAGGGAGCAGCTGATGGCGCGCACGGGCCTGCCCAGGATCCTGACCATCCTGGTCCTCACGATCGCCGTTGCGGGGTGCGGGACGACCCCGTCGCCTACGCCGGTCTCCGCGTCGGCGCAGCCCACACCGGTCGCGACACTGGCCTCGACCCCGGAGCCAACGCCGTCGCCCCAGCCGTCAGCCGAGCCGGCGGCGACAGCCGGCCCGACCCCGTCGGCGGCGCCGACTGCTTCGCCCGCCGCATCGCCCGGGGCCGCGACGGTCGCGAAGTCGGACGTCCCGCGGGCGTCGGCACCGCCGTCTGCCGCACCGAGGGCCGCCACCGCCATCCGGGCGTTCGGACTCGATCTCTACCGTCGCGTCGCGAGGCAGGACGGCAACGTCGTCCTCTCGCCCACGAGCATCGCGATCGCGCTGGCGATGGCGCGCGCCGGCGCGAGGGGTGCGACGGCCACCCAGATGGACTCGGTCATGCGCAAGGCCGGCGCCCCGCAGCTGGCGGACGCGATGAACGCGCTCGACGCGGCCCTCGCCACGCGGACCGGGACCTTCGAGGGGCCCGACGGTGCCCCGCTGAAGGTCATCCTCCGGATCGCGAACGCCACGTTCCTCCAGCGCGACATGCCCGTCGAGCCTGCGTTCCTCGACGCGCTCGCCGCCCGGTTCGGATCGGGGGTCCGGCTGGTCGACTACGAGGCCGACCCCGAGGCGTCGCGGGAGACCATCAACGCGTGGGTGAACGACCGGACCGGCGCCCGCATCCCGAAGCTCCTGGCCCCCGGAGACGTGACGTCCCTGACCCGCTTTGCCCTCGTCAACGCGATCTACCTCAGGGCGCCGTGGCTGGACGCATTCCAGGCGCGGGACACGACCCAGGCGCGGTTCACCCTCGCGGACGGGTCGCGGGTGCGCGTCCCGACGATGCACCTCGTGAGCACCGGGCTGGGTCCGAACTACCCTGTTGCCGTCGGCTCCGGCTGGCGCGCGATCCGCATGCCGTATGTCGGAGAAGGGTACGAGGGTGGCTTGGCGATGACGATGATCGTCCCCGACGACCTTGTCGCCTTCGAACGCCGGCTGACCCCGGCGCTGCTCGCCAAGCTGACGAACCTGAAACGGGATGGCGGGCTCCTCCACTACAAGAAGGTCGATCTTGCGCTGCCGCGCTTCTCGATCGAGTCGCGGGTCGACCTCAAGACGGCGCTGTCGACGCTGGGCATGCCCGTCGCCTTCGACCCGGATCGCGCGAACTTCCGGGGGATCGCGACGCTCCCGAATGGCCTCTACGTCGCGAAGGTCATCCACCAGGCGAACATCGACGTCGACGAGAAGGGCACCGAGGCGGCTGCCGCCACGGCCGTCGTCGGTGTCACCGGCGGACCCGGCGACACCTCGAAGCCGATCGTCATCCATGCCGACCGCCCGTTCCTCTTCGTCCTGACCGACGTGCCGACGGGCGCGATCCTCTTCATGGGCCGGGTGGCGGACCCGTCGGTGAGGTAGACGTCGCCGGGGTCGGCCGGGCGGCGTCGCGTCGAAGCGCGGTCGCTGCGCCCCACGCGGCAAGGCCCATGCCGCAGGCGAAGATCGGCCACGGGAAGTCCGTCGGGACGCCGCCGTCGAGGAGGAGCGGGGCGTTCCAGCAGAACGCAAGGACGACGATCCCGCCGCCGGCGATCCCCGCGCCCAGCTGGGCCTGGCCAACGCGCACCGGCCGGCCAGCCCGGAGCCGCGCGGCGGCGGCCAGGCCGAACCCGATGAGCGCGACGCTCACGACGACCGGCGACCAGACCGGCCCAGCCCACGGCACGGGGATGAGGAAGAGCAGGTCCCACGTGGCGAGCGACGGCGGCCAGCCCACGAAGACCCACAGCCACACGTAATACATGACGTCCCAGGTCCCGAAGGCGACCGCGGTCCAGGCCAGCCGCTCGGGGCCGCTGCGGCCGGCTAGCCAGCCGACGGCCGCCAGCATGAGGAGCGTCGCCGCCTCCCGGCCGACCTCGATCGCGGCGAGGTCTCCGACCCCGGCCGGATCCTGCAGCGGGAAGAGCACCCCGGTCTCCATCCCCAATGCGCGCTGCAGGTAGACCACGACAGCCGACTCGAGAAAGGCCATCGCGACGCCGAAGCCGATCACGACGAAGGCGGTGGCGCGGAAGCCGCCACCTCGTGCGGTCGCGCCGCCACCGATGCGAGCGCCGGCGGGCGAGGCGATCCCCGCGGGCGAGGCGATCCCCGCGGGCGAGGCGGAATGGTCGAGCGTCATGCGGGAAGTATCGACGCGTCGGCGGCGGCCGGCGTGGCGGGACCCGAAGATCGTCGTGGCGCGGCCCGCCGATCGGCGTGACCCCGCCCGGGATCAGTCGTGCGGCGTCGCGCCGATCTCCTGCGCCACCTCCGCCTCGAGGCGCCCGAACGAGAGGGGAGTCGGGCTGCCGCTCGCGGCGAGGAGGGCCTTCGCCAGGTCCTCGGTGGTCGATTCGAGGAGCTGCATGAACTGCGTCTCGGCGAACGCTCGGCGGGGCTCGTCGGCGTCGGTCCCGAAAGTCGCGTCGAGCAGCTGCACCAGCATCTGGTCCATCGCGTACAGACGCAGATGGATCAGCTCGTGGACGATCGTCTCCTCCAGGTTCTCCGACCGCGGCTCGGCGTTGAGGAGGAGGACTGCCTTGCGATCGTCGAGGTCGACCTTGACGTCGCCGGACTTGCGCCACGGCGTGGCGACGATCCGGAGGTCGATGTCCCAGTCCGCGAGGCGGAGGATCGGCTGCCAGCGCGCGAGGATGGCTCGCGCCTCGTCAGCGTCGATCGGCATCGCCGGTCACCTCGTCAACGATCCCCACGACCACCGTCCGGATCGGGGCGCCCGGCGCGGCCAGCACCTGGCGAGCCGAGTTGCCCTCGTCGACGAGGAGCACCGTCTCGCCCGCCCCGGCACCCACGGAATCGACGGCGATCATGTAGCCGCCGGCGGGTCTCCCGGCTGCGTCGAGAAGGTCGCAGAGGAGCAGCGTCCGGCCATCGAAGTCGGGGGCGTTGATCGTCGAGACGACCGTCCCCACGACGCGGGCGAGCTTCATGGCCGCGCCTTCCGGGCGCGGCGCGTCGCGGGCGAGTCGGCGTCGCCCGGGCATGCGCCGGCATCGCCCCGCGATCGGCCGTCGGGGCCACCGGTGCGGGTGCGTCACCCGCCAGTGACCGAACGGCGTCGACGATTCCCGACGATGGCATGGTCGACCGGGACGAACGGATCGGGCATCGCCTGGGCGGCCTCGCGGGCCGCGACGAAGTAAACGAGCTCGCCCGGGCCGGCCATGTGAACGGCGTCCGCCGCAACGATTTGGCCGCCGACGGGCTGCAGGTGGCGGTCGAGGGGCTGGATGACGAGGAGCTTCACGCCCTGGAGGCCCGGGGTCTTGACGGTGGCGACGACGGTG
Organism: uncultured Chloroflexia bacterium; assembly: GCA_963698595.1. Lineage (GTDB taxonomy): Bacteria > Chloroflexota > Limnocylindria > Limnocylindrales > CSP1-4 > CTSoil-043. The sequence continues at coordinate 231,099 of CAVORL010000003.1, read as the reverse complement.
CCGATCACGCGTGCGAGCTGCATCGCCTACCTCGGCTTCCTGGCCGGCCGGGCCGCCGGGCGCGGGGCGCCGGGCGGCGGCCTGTGGGCGCCGCGCACCGGCCGCGAAACGACGGCGGCAGGCCCGCCCACGTCCCGCACGCGGGCAGCGAACCGCGCATCGGCCGCGAGGTTCCCCGCCATCTCGGCGTGCAGCTGCGGGATCACCCGCCAGACAACACCCGGGGAGTCCGCGATCAGGCCGCCTGCAATCTCCACGGCCGCCTCGACCTCCGCCACCGGCCCGTCGAAGAGAAGGTAGGCCTTGCCGCCGAGGTCGTCGGCGAGACGCAGCTCCAGCAGGCGCACCCGCGCTCCCTTCAGGCCGGCGTCGGCCGCCTGGATGATCGCGGCGACCGTGGTCGTCTCGATGACGCCGAGCGCCTCGCCCGCGGCCTCGCGGCGCGTCCCGCGCATCGCCGCCACCACTTCCGGGCGGACATGCGGCAGGAGGACGACGTCGAGGACCGACGATCCCCCGACCTCGGTCCCGGCCGCAAGCGCCTCCTCGACGTCGGCAACGGCTCCGCCGACGAGGACGAGGTACTTGCCCGGGTGCACGGTCCCCGCCCGGATCACGTCGATCGGGGCGCGTTTCGCCATGGCATCGCCGGCCTCGATGCCGGCCGCGATCGAGTCGAGCTCGAGGAGCGCAAGCGCGGGCTCGATCGGCTCGGGCTGCGGCTCGTCGCCCGGTCGGGGGTCCACGGTCAGACGATTCGCAGCGCGCCGACGACGGTGATCCGCCGCTCGCGCGAGAAGGTTCGCGGCCGGGTCAGGCCGTCGCCGGACGGGCTGGCGATGGAGAACGAACAGAAGCCCTCGCCGCCCTCGCCGAGACCCGCGTAGTTCGGACCGTTCGTGACGAAGATGCTGCAGTTCATCGCCCGGGCCATCTTCGTGATCGTGTCGACGTTCGTGGAATGGATCGACGCGGTGTGGCGGAAGCCGTGCTCCATCCGCACCGCGAGGTCGATCGCCTGTTCCACCGTGCCCACCCGGACTACCGGGAGCACAGGCATCATCTGCTCGGTCCAGGCCAGGCTGTGGTCGCGCGGCACGTCGGCGACGAGGAGGCGGGGGGTCGGCTCCACCTGGACCCCGATCTCCGCGAGGATCTTCGCGGCGTCCTTGCCGATCCACGCCGGGTTCATGACACCCGGTTTCCCGGGGGGCCCGATCTCCTTGAAGATGACGCGCTCGAGGCGGCGCAGCTCGTGCTCCTTGAGGAGGTAGGCGCCGTTCTGGGTCATGGCCCGGATCAACCGATCCGCGACGCTGTCGACGACGAGGACGACCTTCTCGTCGATGCAGACGAGGTTGTTGTCGAACGAGGCGCCCCGGACGATGTCGCGCGCGGCGCGTTCGACGTCGGCGGTCTGGTCCACGACTGCCGGCGGGTTGCCAGGGCCGGCGGTGATCGCCCGCTTGTCGGTCTTGAGCGCCTCGCGCACGACTGCCGGCCCGCCAGTGACGAGGAGGACCCGGACGTGCGGGTGGCCCATGAGCGCTTTCGCGGTGTCGATCGTCGGGGTGGCGACGGCCGCGACGAGGTCGGGGGGGCCACCGGCCGCGACGATGGCCCGGTTGATGAGCCGGATCGTCTCCGCCGAGCAGCGCCGGGCGCTCGGGTGGGCGTTGAAGACGACGGCGTTCCCCGCGGAGACGATGCTGATCGTGTTGTTGATGATCGTGGAGGTCGGGTTCGTGACGGGCGCGATCGCGGCGACGACGCCGAACGGCGCCCACTCCGTGACCATCATCCCGGCGTCGCCGCTCACCGCCTGGACCTCGAGGTCCTCGGGGCCCGGCGCCTTCGAGGCGACGAGGCGGTTCTTGACGACCTTGTCCTCGACTCGCCCGATGTGGGTCTCCTGGTGGGCCATCCGGGCCAGCTGCTCGGCGTGGTCGAGCATCGTGCGCCGAACGGCTTCGATGATGCCCTTGCGTCCCGCGAGGCCCTGGGCCTGGAAGGCGACGAAGGCGCGCGTCGCCGCTGAGACCGCCTCGTCGATCGTGGAGTGGATGCCGTCGCCCAGCTCGGCCGCGTCCACCGCCGTCAGCTCCGCCTCCGCGCGCAGGCCGGCCCCCGGCCGCTCGTCGCCGGCCGCCGTCACGCGGCGCCGGACACGCTCGATGATCTCCTGGATCTCGCGCTCGTCGAGCTCGCTCATCGCTCTCCGCCCGCTACTTGCGGTAGACCTCGGCTCCGCCGATCTCCCAGGTGTCCACGATCGCCATGATCACCGCATCGCAGGGCCGGTCCTTCGTCGTCTCCGTCTGGCGCGCCGAGCTGCCGGTGGCGTAGAGGACCACCTCGCCGACCCCCGCGCCCACCGCGTCCGCGGCGACGACGTAGGCGCCGGCCTCGTGGTTCTCGGCGTCGAGCTGGCGCACCACGAGGAGCTTCCAGCCCTCCATGAGCGGCTCTTTGCGACTCGCGACCACGGTCCCGGTCACTCGTCCGAGAAGCATGTCTGCACCACCTGCTGGGGGAGCGGCGCGCCGGCGTCGAGCCGGCGCGCCGCGTCCCGATCTGCTAGCCCTGGCCGGACTCCGACGTTGCCTCGTCGAGCCGGCCGAGCGGCAGGACGAGGTCGACGTTGACGTGCGGCCGCGCGATGACGTGGCTGGCGACGACCTCGCCGACCTTGCCGGCGTTGCGCACGCCGGCCTCGACCGCGGCCTTCACCGCGGCGACGTCGCCGCGGACAACGGCGGTGACATACCCGCCGCCCGTCTTCTCGTAGCTGACGAGCTCGACCTTGGCCGCCTTGACCATCGCGTCGGCGGCCTCGACCACCGCCGCGAACCCGCGGGCCTCGATCATCCCGAGCGCTTCTGCCATCGATCCGTTCTCCTTCTCCGACCTGTTCGACCTGATCGTTCGATCCGCTGCCGGGACCTGCGGGTCCCTACGACTTCGCCTCGCGTCCCTCGAGCCCCTCGATCGCCGCCAGCGCTGCGCGCCAGCCGACGTCGATGTCCCGCTCCTCGCCGCCAAGGTAGATGCGGCCCATGGAGCCGAAGGTGCGGACCTCGAGGATGTTGATGTGGGCTGCCTTCTCGGCCTCGTTGGCGGCCAGCGCGGCGTAGGCCGCCGGCTCCAGCTCCAGGACGTAGAGGGTCTGGCCGGGGATGAGCATCTGGCCGTGGCGCGTGCGGTTGATGAGCTGGGCCTGGTGATCGTCGATGCGCCGGATGATCTGGCTCGAGAGGACCCGCGGCTTGATCCGGTCGTTCTCGGCGAGGCCGATCTCGGCGAGGATGGCGGCGCCCGCGGCACGGACCTCCGCCTGCGACGGCGAGTGGATCTCGAGCATGCCGTAGTAGCGCTCGATGATCTGCATGCCGGGCTTGACCGACGTCGACTTGAGGGCGATGTCCGTCAACCGGTTGATCTCGATACCGGGCGCCACCTCGATCAGGAGCGAGGCGTCCCCGGCGAGAGGGAGGAATCCCTGGGCAACAGTTCCCAGGAAGGCCGCGTACTGCGCCTGGAGGCTGTCCAGGAAGACGTAGGCCCGGAGATCAATACTGCCCATGAGCGCCCTTCTCTCCCGTGACGATCTTGACGCCGGCGGATGCCCCGATGCGGGTCGCCCCGGCCGCGATCATGTCCTGCACGTCCTCGGCCGTCCGGATGCCGCCGGCCGCCTTGACGCCCATCTTCGGGCCGACGACCTCGCGCATGAGCGCGACGTCGAAGACGGTGGCACCGCCCTTCGCGTACCCGGTGGACGTCTTCACCATGTCGGCCTTCGCCTGCTGCGCGAGCCGGCAGGCGATCACCTTCTCCTCGTCGCTGAGGAGCGCCGTCTCGAGGATCACCTTGTTGGCGGCGCCGGCCTCGCGACAGGCGTCGGAGACGCGGGCGATGTCCTCGCGCACGACGTCGTGCATGCCGCTCTTGAGGGCCCCGATGTTGATGACCATGTCGATCTCGCGGGCGCCGTCGCGGATCGCGCGGCGCGCCTCCATCGCCTTCACCTCGCTGGTGCTCGCCCCGAAGGGGAAGCCGATGACGGAGGCGACCGCCACATCGGTGCCGCGCAGGTTGTCGGCCGCGCGGTGGACCCACGTCGGGTTGATGCACACGGCCGCGAAGCCATGCTCGGCAGCCTCGGCGCAGAGACGATCGATCTCGGCGGCCGTCGCTTCCGGCTTGAGGAGCGTGTGGTCGATGTGGCGGGCAAGGTCCCGCGGAACGTCGTCGGCCCGGCCGCGGTACTCGACACGGGAGGCACCGCCGGCGACGATGTCGCGCACCTTCGTGGCGCACTGGGCGGCGCACCCGCGCACGCAGACTGCGCAGGGATCGGTCGTGCCCCCGGACACCGCGCCGCCGGCCCCCAGGGAGGCGAGCACCTCGCGGGTGATCGCCTCCACGAGGTCGTTCCGCTGGTCAATCGTCTCGGTCATCCTGCAGGATCCTCACCGGCTGGCTTCATGTAGCGTCCCTCGACGTCGCTGATCTTCTCCACCCGGGCCGCGTGGCGTCCGGGCGCCCAGTCAGTCCCCAGCCACGCGCGCACGATCTCGATGGCGAGCCCCTCCCCGATGAATCGGGCGCCCAGGGTCAGGACGTTGGCATGGTTGTGCTCGCGGCTGTTGCGCGCCGACGACAGGTCGTGGCAGAGCGCGGCGCGGACGCCGGGAACCTTGTTGGCGACCATGCACGAACCGATGCCGGCCCCGTCGAGGATGATCCCCCAGCGGCAGGTGCCGTCGGCAACGAGGCGCGCGACCGCGTGCGCGATGTCCGGGTAGTCGACGGCCTCCGGGCCGTTGGTGCCGCAGTCGCGCACGGCGTAGCCGGCCTCGGCGAGCACCCGCCCGATGGCGTCCTTGAGCTGCCAGGCGCCGTGGTCGGCGCCGATCGCGATGGCGACGCCTCCTGCGGCCGCGGGTGCCGTTGCGGGATGGACGGCAGTCGGGGTGGCGGGCGCAACGGGCGCCCCGGTACCGGCCAGCGTCGCATCCACGATCCGGCGCACGATCGCACGGACCTCGTCGGCGGAGGGAGGCTGCCGCTCAGCCATGGGCCAGCACCCACTCGGCGGTCCGCTCGTCGCTGACAAGGACACGGACGCAGCCCGACCGGAGTGCCGCAAGCGCGATCGGGCCCCGCCCCGACCCGGCGGCCAGACCAAGCGTGAGCGGCGTCGTCTCCAGGTCGTCGAGCGGGAGTCCGACCGTGCGCGCATCCAGGGACGGCAGCGCGATCTCCCCGTCGAGCGTGATGAAGCGGCCGAGGATGTCACCGACCGCCCCGGCCGCGGCCAGGGCGGCAACCTCCGCTTCGTCGAGGTAGCCCGAAGCGACATGAACGCTGTCCGGGCCCAGCACGCCCATCCCGAAGATGGCGGTCTGCGCCGCGCGCGCCGCGGCGAGGGTCTCGCCCACGGACGGGTCGTCCTCCAGGGCCCGCCGGAGCTCCGGCGAGCCGACGATGGCCGGGGCGGCCATGAGCCGGATCGAAGCGCCGGTCGTCGTCCCGAAGCGCTCGACGACCTCCTGGGCGCGGGTCGGGAGCGCGGATCGGGAGATCGCGCCGTTGAGCTGCACGATCTCCGATGCCGTGGTCCAGCCGGGGCGGAGGTGCGCGGCAAGCTCCAGCATCGTCCGGCCCCAGGAAACGCCGATGGCTCCGCTGGGCCGCAGGGCAGCGAGGTGGCCGGCGGCGGCCGCAGCGACGCGCTCGCGGGCAAGCAGCTCGTCGTCGGCGGGCGAGCCGGTTGCGGGCACGTCCACGACGACGGCTCCGCGCAGGCCGAAGCGCTCGACAAGGGCATCCTCGAGGGCCACGAGCCTGCCAGCCGGGTGCACGATCTCGATCCGCACGGCCGACTCGCGGAGGGCCCGGTCCAGGAGCCGACCCACCTTGAAGCGGCTCACCCCCAGGCGCTTGCCGACCTCGTCCTGGGTGAGGTTCACGCGGTAGTAGAGCTGGGCGGCGCGGAGCATCAGCCGGGTCTCGCCCGACTCGAGCTCGTCCTGCTGGAGGGTCGCCGGAAGGGTCGCCATGCTCAAATGTGCGACATGCTGCTCATGTGTGGCAAGGGTACGCGTGCCTGTACCCGGCTGTCAAGGGGTTCGGGAGGCCGGAGGATGGTGACCTCCACAGCCGGCACGGCGCCCCGCGCGACGTCAGTCGCCGGCGTCCGACGACGAGGAAGGAGACGAGGCCGCGAGCGTGGCCGCCGACGCGGCAACCTGCACGGCCGGCGTGGCAGGAGCGGGCGCCGCAGACCCGTCCAGTGATCCCGCGGACGGCGACACCGCGGGCGTCGCCGTCTCGGGCGACCCGGGGAGCGCGGCCCGCATGGCCATCGGCGCCTGGGCGGCCGCGGCAACGTCGCGATGGGCACGCAGCCAGAGGAACGCGACCCCGCCAACGAGAAATGTGAGCGCCCCACCGATCCCGATCGCGGCCGCCGGCCCAAGGGCCGAGGCGATCGCCCCGGCGATGAGCCCGCCGATCGGCGTCGAGCCGGCGAAGACCGTCGTGTAGACGCTCATGACGCGGCCGCGGAGCTCGTCCGGCACGGTGGCCTGGATCAGGGTGTTGCCGTTGGCGGCCATCCAGATCGCCCCGAAGCCGGCGGCCCCGAGCGCCACCGCGGCCACCAGGTACACCGGGACGGCGGCCGTGGCCACGAGCCCGAGACCCAGCGCGATCGCGCCGATCGCGATGGCCCAGGCGCTGGGCCGGCGGCGCGTGGCGAGATAGAGCGCGGCGGCCACCGAGCCGAGCCCACTGGCGGTCATGAGGAAGCCGAAGGACGCCGCGTCCCCGCCCAGGACGTCGCGCGCGAACGGCGGGATCGTCACCTGGAAGTTCATGCCGAGCGTCGCCGCGAGGCCCACGACGATCACGGGGAAGATGACGACGGGTGTCCGGCGCACGTAGCCGACGCCCTCGCCGACGGAGGCGATGACCGCGCCCACCGTGCGTGGCCGCGGGATCGGCGGCGGAAGGCGAAGCTCGTCGTCCCGCATGAGGAGCAGGCCGACGATGACGGCGAGGAAGCTGATCCCGTTGAGGAAGAAGGCGATCGAGATGTCGAACGCGGCAATCGTCAGGCCTGCAACGGCCGGGCCCAGGACGCGCGCGGCGTTGAACGTCGCGGAGTTGAGGGCGATCGCGTTCACGACGTCTTCGCGCCCGACCATCTCGACGGCGAACGACTGGCGGACCGGCATCTCGACGGCGTTGGCGCAGCCCAGCAGGACGGCGAGGACGAGGATCATCCAGACCTCGACGACGCCGGCCAGGGTGAGGGAACCCAGAATGAGCGCGAGCGCGGCCATGACCGATTCCACGACGATGAGCGTCGGGCGCTTCGGCAGAGCGTCGGCGATGAGGCCGCCGAACAGGCCCAGGATCAGCACCGGCGTCCACTGGGCGGCCGCCACGATCCCCAGGATCAGCGGGTCGTTCGTGAGCGTCAGGACCAGCCATGCCTGGGCGACCGACTGCATCCACAGCCCGACGAGCGACACGGTCTGGCCGAAGAAGAAGAGCCGGAAGTTTCGATGGCGGAGGGCGCGCAGGGAGTCGGAGCGGACGAGCGGCCGGACGGTCACGTCCTGCTCACCGGACGCGGGCCCCCGGGACGGTGCGCCGGCGCGCCGCCCTCCAGGTCGGCGAGGTGTTCGGCCAGGTGCGCCCGGCGCTCCTCGGCCGCATCGATCATCGCCTGGAGGCGCCCTGCCTTCTCGCGCAGGGTCGACACCTGGCGGTCCATGCGCCCGATGAGGTCGCGCAGGATCTCCCGCTTCTCGGCCGTGTCGCCGGTCGCCCGGAAGCGCTCTCGATCGCGGATGCGGGCGTCCTCGTCCTCGAGCAGGAGGGCGATCTCGGCGAGGCTGAAGCCCGCATCGTCGCGCAGGCCGCGGATGAAGCCGAGGCGCTCGAGGTCGGACGCGTCGTACAGCCGGTACGCGCCCTGTGAGCGCGCGGCGGGACGGAGGAGCCCGATCTCCTCGTAGTAGCGGATGGAGCGGGGCGTCAGGCCGGTCTCGACGGCGACCTCCTGGATGCGGAGGAGCTGGTCGGCGGCAGGCACCGCGGCGGTGCGATCCATCGCACGAGTATCGCACAACCTTGACGTTCGCGTGAAGGTTAGTGTCTGACGCGCGGGCCGCAGAGGGCCGTGACCGACGCAGGCAGAAGATGCCTCGCGCTCCGGGCGGCGGGGGCCGATACTGCACGACGATGACGCCCTGGTCCGAGCGCGACGCCGCTCCCGCCTCCGACGACGGAATCGTCCGGCTCGTGCGGGTTGCCGCATATGCCGTGTGCCGTGATGGCGACCGGATCCTGTGCTGCCAGCTCGCCCCCGGCGAGCCGTCCCCCGGAGCCTGGACCCTGCCGGGCGGCGGGATCGATTTCGGGGAGCACCCGGAGGCGACCGTCCTGCGGGAGCTCGCCGAGGAGACGGGCCTGGAGGGCCGCGTGGAGGGAAGTGCCGGCGTCCTCTCGCGGGTCTACACGGGCCGGCTCGCCGACGGGCGGCCCCGGGAGATGCAGGCCATCCCGCTCCTCTTCCGGGTCACCGTGACCGGCGGCACGCTGCGCGACGAGCCGCAGGGTTCGACGAACCGCGCAGCGTGGCTGACGCGCGAGGAGCTCGCCACCCGGCGCACCGTGAAGATGATGAGCACCGCGCTGGCGATCGCCTTCGGCGACGAGACCTGATCCCGGGTCAGCCGACCTGCGCCCCGCGGGCTGCCGTCAGCGGCGCCCGGCGTGGCGCCCTCCGGCGCGTCGGCCCCCGCCGCCAGCGGGACCCGGGCAGGCTGCGGTCCTACGCGGCTCGCTCCTGACGGGCACGCAGGGCGCCGCGCCAGAGCTCCACGGCGCGTGGCCACCAGGCGTCCAGCTGGGCATCCTGGCCATACCACGGATCGCGGACCCCCGGACCGTGGACGGCATCCTCGAGGACGAGGTGCTCTGCCCCGGGAAGCAGGGCCGAGGCGACCGGTACCAGCCCGTCCCCGGCGACGAACGGCTCGTCGGGCGCCGGGTGAACCTCCTCGTAGAGCCGCCGCACGAAGCGGGCGCGCCCATCCTCGGCCTCCTCGTGGCCGACGATGTAGCGCGACGCCACCGCCAGGTACGCAGTCGTGGGGGCAAAGTGCGGGCCCGGGACATGGCGGTTCGCGAAGCGCGCCCCAGCTTCGGCGATCCGGCTCCCCCAGCGGGCCTCGTCGCCGACGAGGTGCGGCGTTCCGAGCGTCACGAGGGCGCCGATCCTGCCGCTGGCATTCAGCCAGCGGCCTTCGAACGCGACCGGCGAGGTGAGGAGGCGTCCCACGAGTCCCCCGCTGCTGTGGCCGACGTAGAGCACCGGGGCACCCTGGCTCGCGGGGCCGGCCACGCTCCGCGCGCCCGCCTCGAGCAGTGACCGGCCGACCCGCGTGGTGATCGGGCCCAGGCCGCGGACCGTCGCGAGGATCCAGTCCGGCGGGTAGACGCGGGCGACCACGACGTTCGCGGCACCGCGCGCTCGCAGGGCCGCGGCCACCGGGCGGTACCAGCCCGGCGTTGTCAGCAGGCCACCGGCGACCAGGACCACCGGGGCGAGGTCGGCGGCATCAGCGTCCAGCCAGGGCGCGCGTACTGTGCTCACGCCACTTCCTTCGCGAGAACGGAGTCCGGGGATGGGGTCGCCGCCGGCATGCGGGACGGCCCGATGCGGAGCAGGTCCGCCCCGCCGATCAGGAGGCCGAGCACGAGCGACGCGACGATCGTCACCGCGAAGGCATAGAACGGGAGATGGAGGTCGATCACGAAGAGCGCCCCAGCGGCGATCGAGGCGACGATCGTGCCGACCGTGCCGGCGGCACCGTAGACGCCCTGCGTCGTCGCCGAGCGCCCGGCCGGGGTTCCGCGCGCGACGACCGTGTACAGCGCCGGGCCGAGGAGGGCGAACGAGATGCCCTCCAGGAAGGAGATCGGCACGACGAGCAGCGGATCTGCCAGGACCGTGTACAGGATCCCAGCGACCGCTGCGCTGACGCTGCCGACGACGATGAAGGGGAGCGGCCCGCGGGCGTCCGCCCAGCGGCCCGCGAAGGGCGAGAGCAGGACGACGCCCAGCCCGAAGGCGGCAAAGGTCAGCCCGATGAGGCCCAGGTCCGCGCCGATCTCTGTCATCCAGAGGCTCCAGATGACCTCGTACACGCCGGAGGCGAAGAAGCTGCCGACGTTGATGACGATGGCGGCGATCAGCACGCGATTCCACAGCGACGTGGGGGCGCCCGCCGCTGCAATCGCTGCGGTCTCCTCGTCGCTCACGTGCCGGGGCACGGGCCGCCTGAGGACCGTCAGGCCGAGCACGACGGCGGCAACGACCACCGCGACGCTGCAGAAGACGAACGGGAAGACGTAGCCGCCGCCGAGCGCCGCGCCGACGGCGCCGAACGCCGGCCCCAGGAGGAGGCCGCCCATCTGGGCTGAACCGTAGAGGCCGAAGGCCGCACCCCGCTGCGCGGGCGGGGTCGCGTCGAGGATGTAGGCGCGCGCGGCCGGGTCGTAGGCGGCGGTCGCGAGCCCCGCGAGGGCACGAGCGAGGAAGAAGGCCGGCACACCCGTCAGGAACAGGGGCATCGGGACGACGACCGCCGTGGCGAGGAGCCCACCCAGCATGAGGAGCCGCTTGTCGCCGCGATCGGCGAGCCAGCCGAACGCCGGCTCGCCGAGGAGGCGCGCGGCCGGCCAGGCGGCCACGACCAGGCCCAGGGTGGCGGGGTCCACGCCCTTCTCGGTGATGTACAGCGGCAGGACCGGCAGGAGCGCGCCGAAGCCGAGCCAGAGGATCGCCTCGGCGAAGAGCACGGGAAGGATCGGGAGCATCCGGACGATGTGGCCGCGGACACCCCCGCGTCGGAGGTTGGTCATCGTCGTCATCGTAGCCGGACGGATCGGTCGCAGCAGAATGCCCGGCGACCCGCCCTGAGCGGGCCGCCGGGCATGCCTCCGGACGACCAGCGTCCGGTGACGGTCTATGCCGTCATGAACGTCAGGACGACGCCGCCATCAGCCAGCCGCCTTGCGTGCCCCGTACTCCTCGATGTCCTGCAGGAACTCGTCGAGCTTGACCCTCGCGCCGTTCTGCAGGTAGTTGATCTGGGTGATTGCCGCTTCGTGCTCCTCGACGCTGCTGCCCGCGCAGCAGTCCTCGACCACCTTGACGCGGAAGTCGCGCTGGTGCGCACCGGCGCACGTGTAGTGGACACATACGTTCGACGCCACGCCACAGATGATCAGCGTGTCGTGGGGCATCACCTTGAGGCCATTCAGGACATACGTCAGATCGGTGCCAAGGAACGCGTCATATCTGGGCTTGGGCACCCGCAGGTCGCCCGGGCCCGGCTGCAGATCGTCGTGGATCTGGACCCCACGCGAGCCGATCAGGCAGTGGTCCGGCTCGTTGCCGTCCAGCTCACGGCCCATGTCGATCCGCGTTGCCCGGTGGACCTCCTGGGTAAAGATGGCCGGGATGCCGGCCGCTGTGCAGGCATCGATCAGCTTCCTGACGCGGGGGACCATCTCCATGCCGCCCACGCAGTAGACGGGTGCGCCCTCGGCCAGGAAGTCGTATTGCATGTCGATGACGAGGAGCGCTGCGTTGCCGATGATCATTTCGCCTCCATGGCGGCGCGGTGTGGCCACCGGTCCGCCGCTTCGTGTGGGGCCGGGCGGGTCAGGTCACCAGGTCGGTGAAGGCCCGCATGAGGATCCTGTGGAGCATGCCCGGGAAGCGTCGACGGTGATCGCCGTGACGGCGACAGCTACCGGGCCGCTGAGAGTCTCAGCTCAGGGATGTGGTGGAGCAGGCCCACTCGGCAGTTCATGCTGCCAGTGGCCGAGCATCACTTCGAGGTTGTGACGGTGAGCCGCACGGTACGACCCCCAGACGGACACGGCGCCGGTAGCGAGCGCGTTCGGGATCGCCTCCTCGAGGCTCATCTCTAGATAGCTGGCGTCGTGGACACGCCGGAGCATGCTCCGGTCGTACTCACTCATGGCGTCGATGAACGACTTCGTGTAGCCGCCGGCGATGATCACGTCCGGGTCGCCGTGGTTCGGGTAGATCCGGTCGACGTGGAGCCGGCGCATCCGCCGAAGCTCCTTGATGTGCGTCGGGACCCTTCCCGGATCGACGATGTACGTGACCGTATCCTCGAGCATGTCACCGGGATAGAGGGCCCGGTCAGCCGGGATGACCATCGCCCAGCTGTCGCGCGTGTGGATGTTGTAGTGGCGGAACTCGACCGTGATGTCGCCGACCGAGAGCGTGAGTGGCTTCTCGAGGCCGAACAGTTTCGTTGGCATCACAACCGGGATGCCCGGCGGTCCCCAGAGTGTCCCCGCCTCGATCGCCTTCCGGTTGCTGCGCATGTACGCGTTCGTCGCCGCGTTCGCGTAGATCGGGCAGTCGGCGAACGCAGCGAGGCCGGCGATGCGGGGGAGGAGCCAGTGGGAGAGGACGACGGTGACGTGCCTGATACCGAGCTCCTGCTCGAGGTAGTCGCGCTCCCACGCCCCGATCGAGGGGAGCGTCCCGGTGTCGTACAGGATCGCCGCCTCGCCGTGGTAGACAGCGTAGTTGATCCCGCCGAGGTCCCAGGTGCCGTAGTTCACCCAGCTCTCCGGGTAGAGATCCTCCACGCCCGACGGGCCGGTCAACGTCCGGCCGACGTAGAAGCCGACGACGTGGTCGTTGATGTTCATCACGTGCGGCGGCGACGAGGGGGGCAGCGGCTCGGATCGGACGGCTGGCCTGCGCGTCGCCTTGGTTCTCATGGTTGCCCTCCTCCTCTCTGAGCCAGCAGTGGAGAACCTGCCCTCACGCCCCTCGACGATCGGAACGGTGCGACGGCGCTGCATTGCCAAGGACCATGGGTGGCCTCCAGGCGTGGCGCCCTGCGCCACACGTTTCGACGTCGGGATCGTGGTGAACCGCGAGGGTGCTACATCACCAGGCCAGTGATGAAGCGGATGATGATGCCGCAGACCATCCCGAGAAACGGATCGAACGTGACCGCGGTCACCGCCACGGTCACCGGGCCGCTGAAGGGATCGCTGTCGCTGATCACCCCGCCGATGTTGCCGGGAATGGCGAGCACGGCGCCAAGCACGAAGAGGAAGCCGGCAATCGACGCCATCGGCACCCACCGGGCCAGCTTGGGCAGCAGGCCGAAGACAAGCAGGAGGCCCATAACGACCAGCATGATGAAGCCGGACGTCACGGGGTTGGGCGCAGCGGCCGTGCCAGAGATGATCGGCTCCACCGGCGCACCGCCGAAGATGGCCGACGCCGCCCCGGAAACGCCGGCGATGATGTTCGTGTGGTCGACGTTCGCCTCCGTCCCGGACATCTGCGAGTCGATGCCGGAGTAGGCGATGCTGGTGCCGACGCGAAGCGCCAGAAGCGCCAGCGCCGCGCGGATGACCTTCACGTCCGTGAGGAACCGGAACCGATCGAGCGGGATGAGCCTGATCTTCTCGTGCACGGCGGAGGTGGATGCGTCGACGATGGGTGTGAATTCGACGAACCGGGAGACGATGATCGCCGCAACGACGCTGGCGAACAGGGCGTAGATCAGGTTGTTCGGATCGTCGATGAGCAGGAAGAACGTGCCAACCGCGACAACGATCGATACGCCGCCGATGATCTTGTTCTCTTTGAAGGTCTCGTAGGCGACGAAGGTGAGGATCAGACCGACGCCGGTCATCATCCCGAAGAGGATCGGGCCGTCGATGAACTCGACGATCACCGAGTAGAAGCCGAGAAGGCCCAGCACCGCGCCGGCGACGCCGGCGACCAGGACTACCTGCGCCATCCGCTTCCAGTCCCGTTCCACCAGGCGCGAGACCACCGTTAGCGACTCGACCTCGAACGAGACCGGCACGACCGAGCGGAAGAGGAGCACCAACACCGCGGCGACCAGGAACCCGACGCCCGTCGGCACCGAAGCGAAGCCGAGCGACAGGGCGACGAAGCCTTCGCCGATGGCATCGGCCAGGGTGGCAAATGCGGCGAAGATGTCTTCAATTGCGACGAAATCCAAACTCACTGCACCCTCCCGTGTATCGAGATCGTTGTCAGGGTCGCTGCATGCTGGGCAACCGCTGGTCGCGCCTGCGAGCCAGTAGGCACTCCGGATCGCCGCAAGAGCAGGTGCGGCGCGCCGTGGTAGCAACGACGGGCGCGAAGGCTCACACTCGCCTCGCGTCGGCCCTCCTTTCGCCTGCATCCTCTTGAACCCTGCTGAGGGATAGCTCCGTCTCGACGATGAGGCGCAGGGCCTCCTCCTGCGACAGCTCGCGCTGGGCACCCAGGATCCGCTTGACGGCACGGACCGTGGCCGGGGCACGCTCCGCGAGTCGAGACGCAAGTTCCGTCGCGCGCTGCACGACCGACTCGTCAGCGACGATCTCGTCGACGAGCCCCACGTCTCGAGCCTCGTCGGCAGGGATGACCTCGCCGAGCATCGCCAGCCGTCTGGCCCCGGGGTCGCCGACGATCAGAGGAAGACGGATGAGCCCACCGCTGCCGGGGAGCCCGCGGGGCTTCACCTCGGGCAGCCCGAGCTCGGCGGACCGGCCGGCAATCCGGAAATCGCAGGACAGCGCCAGCTCGAGACCACCGCCCAGCGCGTAGCCCCTGATCGCGGCAACGGTCGGTTGGGGGAGGGCTGCGAGCTTGTCGAAGGCGCGGCACTCCAGCTCGAGCCGCAACCCTCGGTCTGCGATCGAGGTCGGCTGGCCGCCGCAGTTCCGGGCGTCAGTGCCGACCGAGAATGCCCGCTCGCCGGAACCGGTGACGACGACCGCGAGGACGTCGTCGCGGCCCGCCAGCTCGTCGCACACCGCCTCGAAGTCCTGGAAGACGCGCGGATCGAGCGCGTTCAGGGGTGGGTTGTTCAGCACCACCGTTGCGACGTGGTCGACGACCGCAAGAGTGATGAAGCGCCCTGGGGCGCTCACGGTCTCACCCACCGTCCGGGCCCAGGATCCGGGGCGTGTACATGGACAGGTTCCTCGGACGCATGACGTGCGGCAATCGACGCCCAGTCTTGGGAGGGACGTACCGGGGGTCAACTGTCAGAGGGTTGCTTCTGACCCGCGCCCATTGGAGGTTTGCACGACTGCGCGGTGACCTGGCCGCACCAGGCCGGTGACTACTCCTGGGCGATCGCCAGGTACAGGTCCACCAGGTCCGCCATGGACCGGAGGTCGCGACCCGTGAGCCCTTCCAACTGCGCCATCCGGTGTCGCAGCGTGTTGACGTGGATCCCGAGCTGGGAGGCTGTGGACGCCCATTGCTGGCCGGAGGCCAGGAAGACCCGCAGTGTCTCGACGAGGTTGACCGGGCTCTGGGTGTCGTGGTCGAGCAGCGGCTGGAGCACCGCTCGCCGGTAGACGGCCAGCACATCCTCATCCAGCAGTGCCAGCAGGAGGAGGTGCGATCCCACAGCGGTATATGCGGCGTGGTGCCGCTGCCCGCCGCCGCGTCGCATCGCCAGGCGGCACGCATAGTCGGCCTCGAGCAGGCTCCGTCGGAGACCTGCAAGATTCGAGCGCCAGGCTCCCCACGCCGACGTAGGCTCGGGCGCCGAGCCACTCGCAGGCGGCTCGGCCCACTGACTCGGCATCGAAGTCCCGTGCCCTCACCTGGGCAAAGGTCACCAGGCGACCCGACGCAGAGCTGCTGCCCGATCGGATCCCGAGGCCGCCGAAGGCCGCATCGAGACAATCGAGCGGCTCCGGACAGTCCTCGACGCTGCTGACGACGAGGAACACGGGCGAGTCGGGCTCGAAGCCCAGCATGGCCAGGTGCCGATAGACCGCGGCTCCGTCGACATCCGCCGCAAAGAGACCTTCGACGATGTCGGCAGTGAAGCGGCGGACGGTCTCCCGTATTGCCTGGCGTCGCCCAGCTCGAGGCCGATGAAGCTCACTGCCTGCTCAACCTCGGCGACATCCGCAGCCGACATCCTCTGGAGCGGACGCTCGATGAAGAGGAGCGCCTCACGGGCACCACGAGGCCCGATCGGCACGACGGCACTTCCCTCCAGATCGAAGCGCTGGTCCCGGCGCCTGGCTGATTCCCAGGCTCGATCCACGAGACCTGGATCAGCGGTGGTGGTCCCGGCGATCTGTTGCGCGCGCCTGTCCCACAGATGGGTGTCTGAGCCGAGATCCCTGCGGAGGATCTCCAGGACGCCCGGGATCCCCTTTCCCTCGCCGAGTGCGCTCACGAACGCCTGGTTGTGCCGGACTGCGGCTCGAAGTGGAACGACTCCCTCGCGCGTGCTGTGCAGGACGAACGCACGCACGAGCGTCTGGAACGACACATCCAGGGGAACCTCGAACAGGGTCAAGCCGTTCTCGCGACACGCCTCCTCGAGGCCCGAGGGAATCGCGGGATGGCCAACGCTCAGCCCGAAGCCGACTGCCACCACACCGCTCTCCGCCAACGCAGACACGAACGCACGCACGGGTGTCCCGGTGTCGAGCCACATCCCAGTGCTGAGGACGACCTCGCCACCCCGGAGATACGGTGCCGGATCCGGGAGCTCGGTCGGGTGAACCCAGGAGATGGGCCGAGCCCCGTGGGCGTGAACGACGGCCCGCACACGGAGCCCTGGATCGCGTAGCAGCTGGTCGACAGTCCAGCTCACCGATGGACCCCTGCTGAGATCCTCTGCTGGGTTCGCTTCTCTGCCATCGTCGACATCGATGCTGGCGTCTAGTAGGCGATCTCGTCCGCTTCGGGGATCTTGACGCTGTGGGCGTCCCTTGCGTCCCAGCCGACCTGTGCGGAGACGAGCCAGTGGCCGGAGCCCTCGCGCTGACCCATGTCGCGCACCGGCCCGGTGACGATGACGCGCGCCACCGACTCGCCGCCGCGCTCATAGCGAACCTGCGTCTCGCGCTCGCCGTAGCGGTCGGTGCTGCGCACGGCCAGCTCGTCGCGACCGCACCCCATCAGGCCGGCCAGCCAATCGCGCGCGTCCCATGTGGCCATGTAGAGGCTCCAGTCCCGCCCGGTCCGTGCAGCGTCGCGATCCTCGTCGCCGGGGCTGCATTCTCGCACGCCGCCACGCGATCCACGACGCGGCCATCGCTGCCCACCAGGGTGTTGCGTCGCGCCGGGGGGCGATCCTGGCGTCGGCGTCGCGCCGGGGGGCGATCCTGGCGTCGGCGTCGCGCCGGGGGGCGATCCTGGCGTCGGCGTCGCGCCGGGTGGCGATCCTGGCGTCGGCGTCGCGCCGGGTGGCGCAGGGCCGGTATCGTGGCCGGATGGCAGCCTCGCACCCGATCCTCGTCCTGGGCCACGGCGCTTCGGGCAGCGCCGCATCGATGGCGCCCCATGTCGCCGGTCTCCGTGAACGCGGGGTCGCCGCCCGCGCCGTCAACCTGCCACGGGGCCGCGCAGAGCGGGCGGTCCCCATCTTCGCCGAGCTGCTGGCCGCAGAGCCGCATGTCGCCGTGGGCGGGCAATCGTTCGGCGGGCGCGTGGCCAGCCTGGCGGCCGCCGACGCGTGCGCCGAGGGCCGTCCGCCCCTCGCACTCGTCCTGTTGTCCTACCCGCTCCACCCGCCGGGTCGCCCCGACGAGTGGGAGCACCGCACGGCCCACTGGTGCCGGATCACCTGCCCGGTGATCCTTCTCGCCGGAACGTCGGACCCGTTCGCGAAGCCCGACCTCCTGCAGCGAGCGCTTGCGGAGCGGCTGGCGGCCGCGGAGCTCGTGGCGTACCCGCGACTCGGCCACGGGCTGGCGCCGGTGCTCGAGGACGTCCTGGACCGCGTCGCGGCGTTCGTGCGCGCAGCGAATGCGCGGGCGCCACACCGCGCCACGTCGGCGTCGTGAGGCGAGTGGCCGCGCCGTCATCACGGCCTGTCGCTGACATGTGGCTTCCTGTTCGGGATGGTCGTGAGCCCGCTGGGATTCGAACCCAGGACGCAGGGATTAAAAGTCCCTCGCTCTGCCACTGAGCTACGGGCCCACGTGCCTGCAACGATACCGGGCCACGACGCGCTTGCGGGCGGGCGGGCCGACCCCGGTCCCACGGGCCGCGCTGATGCCACTCCGGACCGCCCTCTCCCGCTGGTCCCGTTCGTGGGGGCTCTTCCGGCCCGCCGGTAGAATGTGAAGCGTGACGACCTTCTACTCCCTGGATCGCGCCAATGCCCGGATCCCCGAGGTCCGGCCCATCCTCGAGGACCTCCAGGCGCGCCGTCTCGAGCTCGTGGAGCTGCGGGACCGGCTGCGGGCGGCGAGCGAGGCTGGGGTTCCCGGTGGTCACGGGTCCCTCGTGGACGAGGCGCTCTCCGAGGCCGGCGCCGGCATGCCCGAGTCTCCACGCGTTCTCGCGGCACGGACCCAGGCGGTCATCGACCAGATGCAGGCCGCGGTCGCGCGGCTCGACGGCTGGGACGTCACGCTCCGCGACATCAAGTCGGGCCTCGTCGACTTCCCGGCGCTCGTCTCGGGCCGCCAGGTCTGGCTCTGCTGGCGCCTGGGCGAGGACGACGTGGCCTGGTGGCACGAGCTCACGACAGGCGTCGCCGGGCGACGCCCGCTGGCGGAGCTGTCATAGGCTCTGCCGGCACGGACAGGAGACGTGGCGAAGATGCCGCGTCGCACGGGCGGCAGGGCGATCCTCGCCGCCTGCGGGCGGGCCGGCAACGCTGCCGGCCCGCCCGTCCCATGCCCGGTGCCGGCCGCGTCCGTACAATCGGCCGGCACATGAGAGCGCCCCGCACCGACGGCCGCCGACCTGGCCCCGACGAGGGGCGCGTCAGCGTGACCACTGATCCTGCGCCGGCGTTCGTGGTCGACCCGCGCGGACGACGGAAGGCATTGCGACCGCTCCCGGCCGCGGAGCGCGAGGCCGCCGTCGTTCGTGGCCTCGCCGCCTATGACCGGGGCGCGTTCTACCTGGCGCACGAGGAGCTCGAGGGCGCCTGGATGGCGACGGCCGACGTCGGGGAACGCGAGCGCCTCGGTGGCCTGATCAAGCTGGCCGCGGCCGGCGTCCACGCCGCACGGGGCAACCCGGCCGGGGTCGCCACGAACCTGCGGGGCGCCCGGGAGCGACTGCTGGGTGCGGCGCAGGCCGGCGCCGACGGCGGGCTCGACCTGCCGGCGATCCTCAGCGAGGTTGACCAAACCCTGGCCCGCGTCGCCCTCGCCCCGCGGTCGGCGGCCCGTCATGTCCCGGATCCGCCCCCTGACGTCGCGGGCCCGCCGGGCCGGGCGCGGCGCCCGCCGCTCGACGTGCAGCTGCCCCCCATCTCGCGGAGGACACCAGCCTGAGGTGCCTTGGTCCCCGTCGTGACGCGCTGGGCACGGCGCGCAGGTCCCGCCGGGCCGGTCGGTCGACCGGCACGCCGGGCGAGTCCCCGACATTGACGCGAGGCCTCGGGCACGCCTACCCTCGCGATGTCCCGCAGCCGCGCGCCGGGGGCGTCGGACCCGGGCCCCTTGTGGAGCGTGCCCGTGCACCTCGCGCACCGCATCGCTGCTCTCCTCGGCGGACGCCGTGCGATCGCGACCCCACGGGCCGCAGCGCCGCCCAGCACGGCGCAGCCCGCCGCGACACCCGGACCCGCCACTTCCGCTCCGGATCCCGCCCTGACGACCGCGGAGGAGCGGGTGAGCCAACCTGACCACTCGACGGCCACATCCGTGTCGAGCTCATCCGGCGGACCGGTTGCGGTCGCCGGCGAGACGGGCGCGGCCGCCGGCGAGCCCGAGGGTCCCTGCGGCCCCGCGCGCGCGGCCGCCCACGATGCATGCGCCCTGGCCGACCGGATGAACGCGCTCGCTGTCGCGGCGCAGCAACGCCAGCGCGAGGCGCAGCTCGCCTACGACGAGCATGCCGGGCGGCGGGAGCGGGCTGCGCTGGCGGACGACCCGCGCATGGTGCGGGCTGCGAAGGAGGAGGCACAGGCTGCCTTCCGGCGTGCACGTCATGCCGCCGCCGACCGCCCCGCCATCGAGGCCGCGGCCGGCGAGTGGCTGCGCGAGATCGACAGGATCAACGCTCGCACCCGCGAGGCGCGGCGGATCGTCGAGCGCGAGGATGCCGCAGAGCACGGCCTCTTCCGGGCGGTGGAACGTGCTGGGATCGAGGCGGACGGCGCGCGGATTGCCGCCGAGAGTGCCGTGGAGGCGTGTCGTGACGCCCGCATCTCCCTCGCCAGTTGCGAGGAGGCCGAGAGCCTTGGAGCCGCTGGCCCCGCCGCCGCGAGAGAGCTGGCTCCGGCCTCCGTGGTCGCCCGCGCCACCTTCCAACGGGCCGCCCTGGGGCCGCAGCCCGATCGTGAGCGCCCGGGGGACTGGGACGCCCCGGACTTCGCCGAGGACGTCGTGCCTGCGCCACCGCCCCCCGGACCGGAGCCGGCCGTGCTTCCGCTTGTCGCCGGCGACCGAGCGGTCCAGGGCCGGATCGCCAAGGCCCTGGCGGGCGGGGACGGCGCGGCCGCCAGCCACTGGCAGGCCCAGCTCGCGGCACTCGTGGCGGCAATCCGGGAGCGGGCCATCGACAGCGCGGCCCTCACGTTCCCCGAAGACCACCCGTTCTGGGGGCCCCACACGCAGGTGCAGTGTCGCGAGATCGCAGCCGCCCTGGCGGCCCTCGGGTACCGCTACGACGGGCAGGGAGCATTCGCGGACGGCCGCATCCCGGGCCAGCGCGAGCTGTCGCTGGCCATCGGATATGTCGGTCTCGACCCGATGCGTGTCCGGATCTGGCCGACCGAGGCCGAGCTCCCGCGGCTCATGGAAGCGGTGCAGGTGGACGCCGGGCGCTTTCTCACGGAGGCGGCCGGAGGGCTGACCCTGGGCGAGATGATCGACCTCCTGGGCCGCCGGGCCGAGGAGCTGAGCGACCTCTGGAACGCCTGGGGCCGCGTTCGCCCGCTGCTGCTCGCCCAGGCCTGAGTCGCCGGCCCGGCGCCGGCGGCCGCCCGACGTCCCGACCGCTCGCCACCGCGGATTGTGGTCCCGTGTGCTGGCCTATCGGGCCGAGCCGGACGCCTCCTCCGGAAGCGGCTCAGGGGGGGTCCCGTCCGGATCGTCGTCGATCACGATGACCCGGAACGCCTCGCCCGCCGCCGCGCCGATCGGCTCACCCTCCTCGGCCATCCAGGACCGAATCCGCTCGGCAAGGCCGTCGGGATCCGCGATCTGGCTGGCATGGCACCGGAGCGCCTCGATCTTCCGTTCGCCCATCGCGGAGACGTCGACCCAGGCCGTCGGCTCCTTCGGCCAGAAGAGGTAGAGCCGGCGCACGGGATGAGCCGCCAGGCCCGCCCGGGCGAGGCCGGGGAAGGCCATCGGGTTCCGAGCCGCGGGGTAGGTCGCGTCGACGGCGGCGAGCCCCGCGGCGCGATGGTCGGCATGGTTGACTCCCGCGCCCCGGTAGAAGAGCACCTCGGGGTCGTGCGTGAGGACCGCGTCCGGCCGGAACCGGCGGATCTCCCGCACGAGCAGCTCGCGGAGCGGCAGGTCGTTCGCGAGAGCGCCATCGGGCTGGTGGAGGAAGACCACGTCGTCGTAGCCGACGAGCGCGGCGGCACGACGCTGTTCGGCCTCCCGCACGGCAGCGAGGGCGAGGGGGTCGGCGAACGGATCCTCGCCGCCCTGGTCGCCCGACGTGCAGCACACGAGCCGCCCGATCGATCCGGCCCCGATCCAGATCGCCGCGGTCGCGGCCGGGCCGAACTCCGCGTCGTCGGGATGCGCGGTGATCACCAGGAAGCGCGCGGGGCGCCAGGCATGGGCCGCCGGGCGCTCGCCGGGACCGGGTGCCTCGGAGGTCATCGCGTGCCGGACGCGCCCGCGGACGCGCGTCTCGACCACCGGGACCTGGCCATCGTCGTGCTGCATCCCAGGTTGACCACCATCTCCATGCGCCTGCTCCCGGCCGCCATGATCCCGGTCCGGGGCCACCCTAGTCCCGACCCATCGGCGAGGCCTCATTCGAGCCGCGGCCCTGCCGGCGTGCCTCGGAGAGTATCGCCGCAACCTCCCCTGCATGGCCCTCCGGCGTCACGTTCGGCCAGGCGTGGGCAAGTGACCCGTCCGGGCCGACGAGGAACGTGGATCGCCGGATTCCCATGTACGTCCGGCCGGCCTTCGTCTTCTCGACCCACGCCCCGTACGCTTCGGCCACCTCGTGATCCACGTCAGACAGGAGCGGGAAGGGGAGGTGCAGCGTGTCCCGGAACCGGCCGTGGCTCTCCGCGTCGTCCGGGCTGATCCCCCAGGCCGTGGCGCCGGCCGCCAGCAGCTCGTCGTTCGCGTCGCGAAAGGAGCAGGCCTCCACCGTACAGCCCGCAGTGCCGTCCTCGGGATAGAAGTAGACGATGGTCCAGCGGCCACGCTGGTCGGCCAGCCGGTGCATCACGCCGTCGGCGTCGGGGAGGGAGAAGTCAGGGGCCGTGTCGCCGATGGCGGGGATGCTCGACATGCGATGAGGCTACCGCAGGGCGAGAATCGCCGCGAGGACGGCGGTCCCGGCGAGGACGACCACGGCGTCCAGGACGGTCCAGCGGATCACCCGGTAGCGCGACCGGCCAGGGGAGGAGAACCCCCGCGCGTCCATGGCAACGGCGAGCCGGTCGCCGCGCCGCACGGCGAGCACGAGGAGCCCGACGAGGACCCGCGGGTGCCAGGTCGCCCGGAGGCCGCGCATCCGGCGGGCCTGGCGCAGGGCGACGAGGTCGTCGACGAGCCAGGGGATCGCCTGGAGCGCCGCCAGGGCGCCGTAGGCGAAGCGCTCCGGGAGGCGTGCCTGCTGGACGAGCGCGTCGGTGAGGTGGGTGGGGTCGGTCACCCGTCCCCACGCGACGCCCACAGCGACGATCGCAGCGACGCGCAGGGCGAGCCCGACCCCCGCGGAGATGGCGGGTTCGGTCAACCGAACCGGACCAAGGACGGCAACGGCCGCGGCCGCGGGGTCGGCGTTGGCCGACCCGAGGATGGCGTTGAAGAACCCCACAGAGAGGGCCGCCACCCACAGCGGCGCCAGGGCACGGGCAAGGTCGCGCGGCGGGACGCGGCCGGCGACGAGGGCCGCGCCGAGCGCCGTCGCCGTCACGAGCAGCGCGGGCCCGGGCCGCGTGGTGGTCGCCAGCGCGACGAGCCAGGCGGCCGCGACCGCGAGCGTTGCGAGCGGGCTCACCCGGCCCAGCGGGCTCCTCGCGGCCCGGTCTGCGCGGGCCCGCACCGCGATCATCGGCCGGCCCGGGTGGCATGGCCGTCATCGAGCTCGACCACGCGGTCGGCGAAGTGACCGGCGAAGCGGAGGTCGTGGGTGGCAGCGACGACGCAGGCTCCGGCGTCGACCCGCTCGCGCAGGAGCTCCAGTAGCGCCGCGTGGCCATGCCGATCCTGGCCGTAGGTGGGTTCGTCGAGGACCAGCAGCCGCGGCTGCCGGACGAGCTGTGTCGCCAGCGAGAAGCGGCGCTGCTCGCCCCCCGAGAGCGTGTACGGGTTGCGAGCCCCGAACCGGGCCAGCGGGAGGCCGAGACGGTCGGCGACCACGCCGGCCCGCTCCCGCTCCGCCGCCGCCAGTCCGGCGAAGAGGTCGTCCTCGACCGTCCGGCCGACGAAGCCACGCTCCGGGTCCTGCGTCACGAACCCGGCCAGCCGAGCGAGGTCCCGCGGTGCGATCCGGGCCGGGTCGCACCCAGCCACGCGAACGCTTCCCCGCGACGGGCGCAGGAGACCGACGAGCAACCGTGCGAGGGTCGACTTGCCGCTGCCGTTGGCGCCGAGCAGCGCGACCCGCTCGCCGGCGGCGACACAGAAGCTGATGCCGTCGAGGACCGGCGCACCGCGCTCGTACGCAAACGACACGCCGCTCACCTCGAGGACGGCGGGGACGGGCACGTCGTCACGGCGCGGCGGAAGGCCTGGAGCCCGCTCGTCCGGGAGCCAGATCCCGGCGGCCACCAGGCGGTCGCGGTGCTCCCGCAGCAGCTCCCGCGGTGTTCCGAGCGCCATCGGCCGTCCGTCCGGGCCCAGGGCGAGCACCCGGTCCGCGAGCGGCCAGGCGAGATCGGCACGATGCTCGACGAGGACGATCGTCGCGGCGCGGGCCTCCCGGACGGCTGCCAGCCGCGCGGCGAAGGCCACGGCGCCCGGCGGGTCGAGGTTCGCGGTCGGCTCGTCGAGGACGAGCAGGCCCGGCCGCGGCGCGGCCGCCCCCGCCAGCGCGAGACGCTGCTGCTCGCCGCCCGACAGCAGCGCCGTCCGGCGCCGCTCGAACCCCTCGAGGCCGGCTTCGACGAGCGCTGCCGGGATCCGTGGCAGCATCTCCTCGCGGGGCCAGGCCCGGCCTTCCAGGCCGAAGGCGACGTCGTCCTCGACCCATTCCATGATCAGCTGGCTCGACGGGTCCTGGAACACGTGCCCGACGCGCGCCACGAGGGCTGGCGGATCGGCGACGCCGACGACGAGGCCGTCGATCGCGATCTCCCCGCTGAGCTGTCCGGGCACCGCCCACGGCACCAGTCCACCGAGGGCCCGGGCCAGGGTGCTCTTGCCGGATCCCGACGGCCCCACGACCAGGAGACAGCTCCCCGGAGTGAGCTCCATGGTGATCCCGGAGACGGCCGGGCTCGACCGCCCGGGGTAGGCGACCGCGACGTCGCGGGCAGCGACGGACACGGGGGCCGTCGGGCGTCCCCGGACGCCGGGTGCGGGCGAGCCGCTCAGGTGGAGTCCGCCCCCGGGGCGTGGACGACCCCGGCTTCGCGGAGCGACCGCGCGAGGAAGAGGGTTCCGCCGGCCACGACCACGACGCCCGAGATGCCCATCAGGGCCCCGACGATGAGCTGGGCTGCGACGTCGACCGCGGAGAAGTAGAAGGCCCAGTCGAGGAGCCACGCCGCCGCGCTTGCCAGGAGGCTGGCGGCGACGACGACCGGCCAGCCGAATGCGCGGTAGCGCGTAACGAGGAAGGGGGCCTCGCCGGCGAGGCCCTGGGCGATCCCGTAGACGAGGACGATGACGCCCCACTGGGAGCCGAGGATCGCCGAGACCGATGCCGCGACGACCTCCGCGAAGACGCCGGAGCCAGGACGCCGGACGACAAGGGGCGCCAGGACGGCCGGGATGAGCCACGGCCCGTACAGCAGGTTCTGGAGTGGACCCAGGAAGGCAAGCGCCGGCCACGCGACGTTCCCCCAGGCCCAGAACACGACGCCGAAGGCGACCCCGAGGATCGCCGTGACGACGACGTCGCGCGTGCGCCACCCGGCGCCACCCATGCGGCCGCTGGAGGGTGGGACGACGGTTCTCATGGAGCGCCCCCTTCGATGCGCAGTGTCTCGACGATGAGCAGGCGGCCGGATCGCAACGTGACCGACGCCTCGGGGTCCGCACGGACGTTGGAGAGCCCGCGCGCCGGACCGACCCGCAGCGTCTCGGCCCGAAGCGGGAAGGCGAGCCCGGCCGTCACGATCCCCAGGGCGTCCGCGCCGAACGGGAGGAGCGACACGAGGTCCCCCGGGCGACCCGCGAGCCGCACCGTCGCCGGGCCCCGCCCGGACCCCAGGAGCCGGACCCGCGAGGTCGCGTCGAGCAGGATCGCGTCCAGCCCGACGAGCACGGGGTGGGCCAGCAGCCAGGTGCTGGCGAGCGCGTGATCGAAGCGGATGCCGCCCAGGGCTCCGAGGCACGTCAGCCGTGTCGCGCCCCGCGCCGTCGCGGCCAGGACGGCGAGCTCCAAGTCCGATTCGTCCTTGGCAACGGGCGCCAGCTCGACGGGGATGCCGGCGGCCCGGACCTCCTCCAGCCCGTCCGGGCCGAGGGAGTCGGCGTCGCCGACGACGATGTCCGGGCGCAGCCCGATCCCGAGGGCGCGGATCGCGCCACCGTCCGCGCCCACCACGAGCGCCGACCCGTCGTACCAGCCGGGCCACGCGGCGTCGAGCCGGTCGCGCGGCGGCACCTCGCCGTCCCCGACGATGATCGCGTGCAGGTCTCGCGAGGAGCTCATGAACGACACACGCCTCCGCTGGCCGGGGACGGAGGCGTCGTCTGGACTCCCTTCGCCGGTATGACCCGGATCAGGTTCCGAGGGTCTGCGGGCCTGGCTCGCACTCTCAGCGCCATGGAGGCGCTCCCCTGTCCCACTCTTCGGTTGGCCGGACTCCCACCGGCCCGCCGAGTCTACACCCGTGGCGCGAGCAACCGGTCGACCCAGGCAATGACCGAGGGTGCCGTCTCGTCCGCGCCCGCTGCGACGAGCGTCGCCGGCCCGCCGAGCGCCGATCCGATCCCGACGGCGTGCGCTCCCGCGGCCCTGGCCATCCGCATGTCGTCGGCGGCGTCGCCCACATACGCGATCCCCGCAGCCGTCGGCCCAAGCCCCAGCTCGCGAATAGCCCGGAGAAGGGGCGCCGGGTGCGGCTTCGTCTCCGGCATGTCGTCGCCGTGGACCCGGACCGGCAGCAGCTGCTCCAGCCGGTGCCGGAGGAGCTGGGCACCGACGTTGTCGCGATGGCCTGCCGTGACGAGGGCCAGCGGGTAGCCCGCGGCGTGCAGCCGGCGCAGGGCGTCGGCGGCGCCCGGCATGAGCGTCGCCTCGTCGCGTCCTCGGTACGCGGCCCACCACCGGACACCGGCCTCCTCGATCACGTCCTCGGGAAGGCCGATCGTGCGATAGAGAAGCCGCCAGTCCGGCGTCCACAACCGCCGGTAGTCCTCCCACGTGAGGCTCAGGCCGAACCCCGCCACGACCTCGTGGGTGGCGACGTACATGAGATGGAGGGTGTCGGCGAGCGTGCCGTCCCAGTCAAACACGATCGCGCGCATCCCCACGATCCTAGCCCGGCCGGGCGCCCCGCGTGCCGGCTGGTCGGCCGGGGATGGTCCGTGCCGCAGGCGGCCCGGCGCGGTCGGACGCGGACCCGGCCGAGCGGAGCGAGGCCTCGCGGCCCCGATGCTAGACTCCCGGCCGTGCTCGACCCGATCGATCCCCCGGCCCTGGATCCGGCGGCCCGCCGCGTCGCCGAGGCGGCCGCGCGCCGCGGCGTGACCCTGCGGATCGTGACGCTCGAGGCGACGACCCACACCGCGGAGGACGCCGCGCGCGCGCTCGGCGTGGAGCAGGGGCAGATCGTCAAGTCGCTCGTGTTCGTGGCGCCCCGCGAGGCCGCCGGGCACGAGCCGGTCCTCTGCCTCGTGTCGGGCACCAACCGCGTGGACGTCGCCCGCCTCGCGGCCGTCGTCGGGGAGCCGGAGCTCCGGCGGGCGTCCGCGCGAGAGGCGCGCGATCTGACCGGCTTCTCCATCGGCGGCATCCCCCCACTCGGGCACACCCAGGCCGTGCGCGTCGTGATGGACCCCGACCTGGCCCGCTTCCCGGAGATCTGGGCGGCCGCGGGGGTCGATCGGGCGGTCTTCCCGGTGGCGCCGGCGACCCTCCAGAGGCTGACCGACGCGATGGTGGCCACGATCGCGGAAGGCTCGTCCGGGAGTGACAGGTCCCGGTGACGGCCGAGGCACGCCAGGAGATCGTGGCCTACCCGGGAGGACTCCGGGCCCGCTACCGGTGGGCCGGCAGTGGGCAGGGCGAGGCCGTCTTCGCCCTGAGCGAGGCGGGGGGGGCCATGCACGAGCACGGCGGCCGGATCTCGCCGGCGTTCGAGCGGCTCTGTCGTGCCGAGCTCCGCGTGGAGGGCCCGCGCGGCACGTGGGCGGCGCGCTTCGCCTCGCCCGTGTTCGATGCCCCTGCCGGGATCGCCTGGGACGTCGCGGACCTGGTCGTCGTGAAGTTCGGCTTCGGCACGTACGGCCTGGCCACGGCGACGGGCGAGCTGCGCTGGTTCCACCGGGCCGGGTCGCCGGTGGTCGCGATCCTCGGCTCCTCGCGGATCGACCACGTTCTGGTGCAGGCCGAGGTGGAGACCTTCGCCATCCGGGCCGACGGCGAGGTGCGCTGGCGGGTGGCCCACTCCGACGTCGTCGCTGGGGCCGCGCTCGTGGGTGGGCACCTCGTGCTCACCAGCTACGGCGGGCTCACGAGCGCCCTCGATCCGGCGACCGGCCGGGCGGTCTCCTAGGCCTCCCCGGGGCACGAGACCCGTGCCCCGCCGTGGACGCGGTGTGGACAAGCCGCACCATCTGCGCGGGATTCGTGGACGACGGGCATTGACCGGGCGCTCAACCGCCCGTAGCGTTGATCCCGACCCGGAGGGGTCATGAGCTCGCTAATGGCGGAGGCTCCGGCCGAGGCCCACGCGACGCGGAGGTTCCTCCGGGTCGTTTCGCGCCGGCCGCGGCGAGGCGAGGCGGGTGCCCGCCAATGGCAGGTCGCGGGCACGGGGGCCGCCCGTGCGAGGGGCCTGCGACGAGGCGGCGAGACGAGGCGGGCGGGCGCATGGGAGCCCCGCCACGGGGCAGGGACGATCGTCCTATTGGCAAGAACTGTGAAGTCGTCCAGACTCCGTTCGACGACCTCATCTTTCCTCCATCTGGCCCGGTCCCCGGGCTGAGGGGGATCTCGCGGAGCCCGGCCACGCAGCTCACCCCTCGTCCGTCCGACGCGACGCTCACCGTCACGAAGGCGGCCCGCCTCCTGGGTGTCCACCCGAACACGATCCGGGCATGGAGCGACCAGGGGCGGCTTCGTTTCTACCGGATCAACGCACGCGGTGACCGCCGGTATCGACTCGGCGACCTGCAACGGTTCCTGGCCGCCGCCGAACAGGCTCCCGCCGGCGGCCGCAGGCGCCCCGCAGGCGCGCCGCTGCCGATCCCGCAGATCGGCGCCCAGGTCGTCGAGATGCGCACTCGCCCGACGGAGCGCACAACGCCGGACGCTGCCGTGTTCGCCGTCGAACCCGAGCGGTCGGCGAGCAGGCTGCGCCCGCAGGAGATGCTGCGGGCGGCCGGCGGGCCGGCGCTCTTCGCTCCACCGCTCTCGTCGCCGCTCGACGTCGAGCGGCGCCTCCTCGAGATCGACCTCGTCGGCCGCCTGGCCGACCTCGTGGCGTCCGGCAGACCGCTCGACGAGACGGTCGGTGCGGCCGCGGATCTGCTCCACGGGCGCGCCGGTCATGACCTGGCCGCGGTGCTGGCGCGGCGCGACGGACGACTCGTGCCGGTCGCCGCACGCGGCATGGGCGCCGAGCGGATCAGCGGGAATGCCGAGACCGCCGGTCTGCCCGGGCGCGCGATCGCGGCCCCGGGACCTGTCAGCGAGACGAGCGCCAGCGGGCCGGACTGGCTCGTCTCCGGGCACCGCCTGCCGGTTCGCCTCGCCGTGGCCATCCCCGGCGCGGGCGGCAACCCATGGGGCGTCCTCGTCACTGCGGACGAGATGCCGCCGGCCTCCATCCCGGAGCTCGAGACGTTCCTCGTCGCGGTGGCCCGCCAACTCGGGGTGGCCGTCTACGCGGATCGCCTGCGTGGCGAGACCGCAACCCAGCTCCACCGCGCCGAGGCCCTTCGCCGGATTGCCACCGACATCGGCAGCAAGCTGGACCTCGGGCAGATCCTTACCGGCATCGTCGACCACGCCTGCACCCTCTTCAGCGGCGACCGAGCGGCGGTCCTCCTGCGCCGCGCCGATGGGCGCATCACGTCGGAAGTAGGCCGCGGGCTGTCCGATGCCTACCGTGCCGCGGTGCACGAGCTCGTGGTGCCATCGCTGCCGGCGGAGGCGGTGGCCGCGCGTCGCCCGCTCTTCGCCATCCACTACCGCGATGACCCGCGAGCCGCGACGATCCGCCCCGCCATCGTCCAGGAAGGCTACGACACGATCTGCGCCGCGCCCCTCTACCACGGCGAGGACCTCCTTGGCCTCCTCGTCGTGTACCACGATCGCCCGCACGCCTGGTCCGACGAGGAGCTGGCGACCATCGGCGCGTTCGCAGCCCAGGCCGGGACCGCCATCGAGACCGCCCAGAACTACGAGCGCATGGTCAACTGGGCGGCGCATCTCCAGTCGATCCAGCAGCTGGGGGCCCAGCTTGCGCGGCTCACCACGGAAGCCGAGCTCGGCACCGCCATCGCTGACGAGCTCGACCAGCTCATCGAGTACCACAACGTCCGCGTCTACCGGCTCCGCGACGACGAATGGCTCGTGCCGGTCGCCATGCGCGGCCTCGTCGGCGAGTTCCACGACGAGACGCCCGACCAGCTCCGCACCAGGCTGGGCCAGGGGATCACGGGCTGGGTGGCCGAGCACCGCGTGCCCCAGTACCTTCCCGACGCCGCCAACGATCCACGCGCCGAGACGATCCCGGGCACGGAGGACGACCTCGAGGAGTCGATGCTCCTCGCCCCGCTCGTCTTCGAGGACCGGGTGCTCGGCGTCATCGTCCTCTCCAGGCTTGGCGTGGACCAGTTCACCGACGACGACCTGCGGCTCCTCGTCATCTACGCCAGCCTCGCAGCCCAGGCGATGGCCACGGCCGACGCGAGCGAGCGTCTTCGCGCCCAGTCCATCCGCCTCGAGCAGCGGCTCGCCGGCCAGCGGGCGCTGCTGGAGATCTCCGGGGCCATCCTGGGCACGCTCGATCTCCGGACCATCCTCGACCACGTGGCGGATCGGCTGGCGACGATCGTCCGTTGGGACACCATCTCGATCGAGTGGGTGGACGCCATAACTGGCCAGCTCACTCCCCTGATGGCCCGGGGCATCCACGCCGATGAGTACATCCAGCCCTGGGAGCCCGGCGAGGAGGGCCTCGCGACATGGGTGCTCACGCGCGGGACGCCACAGCTGGTGCGAGACGAGCTGCAGGACCCGCGGATTCGCCAGTTCGAGTCCACCGGCGACGTCGAGGGCAGCATCATCTGCGTCCCGCTCCACGGCCGCGACGGCGTGCGTGGCGTGGTGTCCCTGGAGCGTCTCGGCACGCAGGACCGCTTTGACGACGACGACTTCGAGCTCGTCCAGCTCTTCGCCACCCAGGTCTCCATCGCGATCCGCAACGCGGAGGCATATCGCGCGAAGGAGATCGAGGCCGAGACGGACGACCTGACCGGCCTGCTCAACCAGGGGACCTTCGCCAAGTGGCTTGCCCGCAGCGTCGAAGACGGGGGCCGGTTCGGGCTGCTCATGCTGGATCTCGACGTCTTCAAGAGCGTGAACGACCAGTTTGGCCACCAGGTCGGCGACGATGTCCTCCGGTCTGTGGCCGCCGCAGTCGGCGCCGCCTGCCGCGACACGGACCGGGTCTTCCGCTACGGGGGCGACGAGTTCACCGTCATCTGCTCGGCGACGGACGCCATCGGCACCCGCGCGCTCGCGGAGCGGATCCGCTCGGCGCTCGGGGGGATCGCCGTGGGGTCGGGCGGGCGCCGCTTGGCCGGACGCGTGTCGGCCTCGATCGGCGTGGCCACCTACCCGGAGAACGGCACCACCGCGTACGAGGTCCTTCTCGCGGCGGACCGCGCCTGCTTCGCAGCCAAGCGGTGCGGCCGGGACAACGTCGCCACCGCCGAGGACGGCCTCGAGGTCGCGCCGGATCTGACGCTCCACGAGCCGACGCCGCTCGATCCACGCGCGCCGGCCGGCGACGGATCGCCCGCGGTCTAGAGCCGCCCTGCCTCCACGATCCGGCGCAGGAACTGCTGCGTCCGCTCCTCTCGAGGGGCGCTGAAGATCTGGGCCGGCGGGCCCACCTCGAGGATCCGGCCGGCGTCGAGGAAGCAGACCCGGCTCGCGATGTCGCGGGCAAAGCCCATCTCGTGGGTGGCGATGAGCATCGTCATCCCGCCGGCCGCGAGCTCGCGGATCACGTTGAGGACCTCGGCGATGAGCTCCGGATCGAGTGCGCTGGTGACCTCGTCGAGAAGCAGCAGGTCGGGCTCCATCGCCAGGGCGCGCACGATCGCCACCCGCTGCTGCTGGCCTCCGGAGAGCCGATCCGGGAACTCGAGGGCCTTCTCCTCGAGGCCGAAGCGGCGCAGCAAAGCCCTTCCACGCTCCGCGGCCTCGACCGGCCGCATCCGGAGCGCCTTCCGCGGTCCCAGGGTCACGTTGTCCAGCACGCTCATGTGGGGGAACAGGTTGAACGCCTGGAAGACGATTCCGATCCGTCGCCGGATCCGGTTGACATCCACCTTGCGGGCCGTGATCTCCTGCCCCTGGACCACGATCCGCCCGGCATCGATCGGCTCGAGCAGGTTGATGCAGCGCAGGAGCGTGGACTTCCCGCTCCCCGACGCGCCGATCAGGCAGACCACCTCGTGCTCGTCGACGACGAGGTCGATCCCGCGCAGAACCTCGAGCCTCCCGAATGACTTGTGGAGGCCCTCGATCACGAGAGGCTGGCTGGCTGGCGACGTCGCCGGCGGCGGCGCGTCCGTGCCGGTCACCGGGTACCCGCTGCGGCGCGTCGTCGGTCCCGGGCGACGAGCCAGTCTGTGAAGCGCGCGATGGGGATCGTCACGACGACGAAGACGAGCGCCACGGCGACGTACGGAGTGAAGTTGAAGGTCGCGGCGTTGATGATGTTCGCCGTCCGGAAGATCTCCACGACGCCGATGAACGAGACGAGGACGGTGTCCTTCTGGAGGCCGATGAAGTCGTTGAGGAGCGGCGGGATCACGCGTCGGATGGCCTGCGGAAGGATGACGTAGCGGAGCGTCTGGGCGCGGGAGAGGCCGAGCGATCGTGCGGCGGCTTCCTGGCTCGGATGCACCGAGTCGATGCCCGCCCGGTAGACCTCGGACACGTACGCGGAGTAGACGAGGGTGAGCGTGACGATCGCCCAGAAGAACTGGTCCACCGGCATCCCGGCGATCCCGAGCGCCGGCATCCCGAAGCCGAGCATGAAGATGACCAGCAGTCCAGGCACAGCCCGGAAGAAGTCCACGTAGATGGTTGCCAGGACCCGGACGGGGAAGAGCACCGGCCCGGGCAGGCTGCGCCCGACCGCGAGCAGCAGCCCGAGGACAAGGATCAGGACCTCCGCAAGGAGGAACAGCCGGACGTTCGTCCAGAAGGCCCCGACGAGCCGCGGCAGGGAAGCCCAGAACAGCTCACCGTCGAGGAATGCCGCCTGGAGCTGGGCCCAGCCCGGGGCGTTGACGACGATCCAGCCGAGGACGGCGAAGAAGACGATCGACGCGACGGCCGCGATCGCCGACGAGCGGAACGCGAGGCTTCGGTTCTCGCGCTCCCGCACGAGGCGGGGCCCGCCCGGACGAAGAGTCGTGTTCAGACCGAGGTCGGGCGGGCCACCGGAGATCGACATGGAAGGGATGGGCTAGGGAAGAACGGGCACGTCCTCCTGGAAGGGAAGCCAGGTCGATGCCAGGGCGTCTAGGGTGCCGTCGGCGCGGAGCGCGCCGAGCGCCTCGTTCAGGCAGGAGGTCAACGGGCTGTCCTTGCCCAACGCGAGGCTGAAGTACTCCTGGGTGCCGCCGGCCGGGGCCAGCTGCCCGACGATGACGGCGAGCGGGTTGAAGTCATCGTCCACGACCTGCACCCGGGTGATGAAGTCCGCGGTCGGCAGGTCGACGACGATCGCGTCGACCAGCTTCGACTGAAGCGCCTGGATCGCGCTCGCGTTGTCGTTGAATACCTGCGTCTCGGTGGTCGGGTCGATCACGTTCTCGATCGCGTCGTAGCTCGTCGTGCCGACTTGCGCCCCGAACGTGTAGGCCTTGAGGTCCGCGACGGAGGTCGCGGCGGCCGCCGGGCTGTCGATCAGGGCGACCACGGCCTGGTTGAGATCGTAGTAGCCGTCGGAGAGGTCGACGGCGGTGGCGCGTTCCTCGTTGAACGAGACCTGGTTGATGACGAAGTCGTACGCCTTCGGCCCCGGGGCGATCGCGTTCGCGAACGGGACGACGACCCAGGTCACGTTGTCGCCGGCGAAGCCGAGCTCGTCCGCGACGGCGTACGCGACGGCGCTCTCGAAGCCCTCGCCGGTCGTCGGATCGCCGGTGAATCCGAGGTCTTCCCACGGGGGCGTGTTGCCGCCCTCGCGGATCGCGAAGTACGGCGGGTAGGCCGGGTTGTCGGTGCCGATGGTGAGAGTGCCGGCGGTCACTGTCGCCAGGCTCTCCGGCGCGCAGGCGTTCGGGGTCGCCGTCGGCTCCGGGGTCGCCGTGGGCTCCTCGCTCGGCGTCGGCTCTTCGGTGGGAGCCGCGGTCGGGGCCGTCGTCGGCGACGGTGATCCGAGGCCCTGGGTGATCAGGAAGGCCCCAACGATGATCGCGAGCGCGACGATGATCGCCCCGATGATCAGGCCGTTGCGACTGCCGCCCGACCCGCTGGTCGAGCCGCCGACGGGCAGGGTGGGCGGGGGAGGCACGCCGGCGCCGCCGGTCGGCCCGCCTGGGGTCGGCATCGATGTCGTGGGAGCGTCCGCCCCCGCCAGGCCCGGCGGGGCCTCCGGGGGCGTCGGCGGCGTGGAGCCGGGAACGCCGGGCGCAACTCCGGGCTGTTCACTCATCTCGATCCCTCCGTGGCGGCAGCGGTGCGGTTGCCTGCCGCCAGAGAGAATGTAACAAAGGCAGTCGCGCGGAGGTTCCGGCTGCCGTCGCCGGCCGGCCTCGACGCCCGCGCTCGACGGCCCCCGGCGGGGGCTAGACTCCGGGCGTGCGCGTTCGAGAGCTCGAGCTCCGCCTTCTTGCGGCCGGCCTTGCCGTCCTCTGGTCGATCGTGGCCGGGTTCCTGCTGGTCGGCTACCGGCCGGGTGGGCCGGCCGACGTGCTGGTGGGCCTGGCGGCGCTCGTCCCGCTCGGGGTGGCCCTCGCCGCGGTCGCCTGGCCTCCTGCGGCTCGCGGTGGCCAGGCGTTTCGCCTCATCGTCGCCCTCGGCGTGGCGAGCATCGTCGTTCTCCTGCCCACGCTCGGTGCCCTCGCCCGCCAGCTGACCCAGCAGGGCCTTCAGACCCTCCTCCCGTCGCTGGAGGCCGCCTATCCGTGGGCGCTCGCGATCCTGGGCACGTCGCTCTTCGCCGGGCTGGGCCTGGCGCGCCGCGCCCGCGGGCCCCGAAGCAGCCGCGTGGGGCGCTTCGGGATCGGCGTTGCCATCGGACTCGGCCTGGCGATCGTCTCCTCCGGGACGCTGGCTGGCGCAACGATCGCCAACGAGGTCGCGCTCCGTGACAGCCCCGCGGCGGCGTCACGCTTCGGGCCGACGGACCCCGACCTCGTGCCGCCGCCGTGCGACGGCGTGCTGGCCGCCGGTTCGACTGCCCGCCTCACGCTCGACCTCGACGGGAGCGTCGACGGAGGCTCCCTCGGGATCGCCCGTCTCCGTGGCACGCGGGTCGAGCGCGACTTCCGCTGGCTGGCGCAGGTGGCCACCACACGCACGATCGGGCTGGCGGGGGCGGCCGCGATCGACGATCGCGGCTGGATCCGCGACACGTCCACCCGGTGGCTGGGGATCCCCGCGGAGATCATCCGGCAGCAGGCCCTCGACCTGGTGATTGTCGACCTCATGCAGGACCCCCAGGTCCGCTCGGCGGCGGAGGACCTCGGCACCGCCTACGTCGAGGGGGCTCGCGCCCGCCACTGCCGGATCGCGACCGACGGGGCCACGTTCCGGGTCGCGTTCCCGCAGGTCCGCTGGCTGGTTGGGGACGCCGACCTCGATGACTGGCGTGGCAGCATCGACCTGTGGGTCTTCGGCGACGGCCAGCTCGGCCGGGTCGACGGCCATCTCGACGGGCCCGGCTTCGCGATCGAGCCGGGCGCGATTCGGGGCCGGCTCTACGTCACCCTGACCGCCACCGAGCGCGGGAACGCGATGAACGTTCTCCCGCCCATCGACCTCTAGGAGCGACGCGTGGACCGCTGGGACCTGCCGGGGAGCGACTCCCACTCCGGCCGCAAGCGCGACCGCGTCGCGCGCTTCTATCGGGTCGCGACGTACCTGTCGGCCCACCCGGACGGCGTGACCCCGGACGAGCTGGCCCGGTTCCTGGGCATGTCGCGGCGCAATGCCTACCGCGACCTGCGGGCCCTCGAGGACGAGCTGGGAATGCCCGTCTGGGCCGACGGTGGCCGGTGGGGCCTGGAGAAGGCGGCGTTCCTGCCGGCATTCCGCCTGACGCGGGGCGAGGGGATGGCCGTCTTCCTGGCCGCCCGGCTGATGGCCAAGTACGCGGACGCCTACGACCCGGAGCTTGCTGCAGCATTTCAGAAGCTCGGCGAGGCCCTGCCGCCGGTGCTCGGCCGGCACGTCCATCGCACCCTCGACATCATGGCCCGGCGGCGCCCGGACCCCGATGGGACCCGCCGCCTCGACGCGCTGACGCGAGCCTGGGCCGAGCGCCGGGTCGTGGAGTTCACGTACGACACCAGCACGTACGACCCCGGCAGGCCCGAGCGGGCGGCCCGCGTCCGCCCGTACCTCATCGAGCCGTCCACGGAGACGCACGCCCTGTACCTGATCGGGTGGGACGAGACGCGCGAGGCGGTCCGCACGTTCAAGCTGGAGCGGATCCGGCAGCTCGGCGTCACCGCGGACGTCTTCGAGGAGCCGCCGGCCGGCGTGATCGAGGAGGCCCTGGAACGCGCCTGGGGGATCATCGCCGACCAGGGCGAGGTGGAGGTCGTGCTCCGCTTCGCGCCCGCGGTCGCCGCGCGTGTGGCGGAGGCGACCTGGCACCCGTCCCAGGCGGTGGAGCATGGCGCCGACGGGTCGCTGACGTGGCGGGCGACGATCTCCGGCACGCTCGAGATTCGCGCCTGGATCCTCTCCTGGGGCCCCGACGTCGAGGTCCTTGCCCCGCCGCCCCTGCGGCACGAGGTCGCCGGGCTGGTGGCCGCGGCCACGGCCAGGTATCGCTGAGCCGGGCGAACATCTCGCCAGGTTGGCCGACGCCCGCGTGGCGGACAGGTTCCCGGCAGGCCCGGTACCCTGCGCGGATGTCTGCATCTCCCCGCGCCCCTCGGCGGCACCGTCAGCTCCTCGGTGCCCTTGCCCTTGCCCTCGTCATCGGTGCCGCCGGCTCGCTGGCCACACCGTCGCCCGCCGCCGCGGTGACCACCAGGTCATCGGTCGAGTCGAAGCTGCTGGCCAAGTCGAACCGCGCCCGCGCGAACCGCGGCCTGGGGCCGCTGCGCAGGGATTCGCGCCTCGCGGGGCTCGCCGGCGACCGTGCTGCCAATCTCGCCGGAGCGGCGTCGTTCAGCCATCAGGCGGCCGGCGGCGGCCTCTCGAGAGGGCTCTCGATCCGCGACGTGCAGTGGCACGCGTGGGGGAGAACATCGCCTGGTGCACCGGCGGCCTTCGGAGCACGACGGCCCGGTCGATCTTCCGGCTCTGGCGCAACAGCCCGGCGCACTGGGCGGCCTTGATGAGCACGCGCTTCAACTACGTCGGCTTCGGCACCCAGGTCCGCCCGTCCGACGGTCGCGTGTTCGCGAGCGCCGTGTTCACGGAGTCCCGCGACCATACGGCCCCGAGGGCACGGATGCTCTCGGCAACCCGGACCGGGACCACCATCGCCTTCACGTGGCACGGATTCGATCCGCGGCTCCAGACCCACTGGACGCACCTGCGCGACTACGACGTCTGGTATCGCGTCGACGGCGGAGCCTGGCGCCGCATCCGGGACAACACGACGGCGACGAGCCTGCGGTTGACCTCGCGCGCCCGCGGCCACCGGTACGCGGTCATGGTGCGGGCGCGGGATCATGCGGGCAACGTCGGGGGCCTGAGCCAGCCCGTCTCGATCGCGGTTCCTTGACCCTCGGCCCTTCCCAGCCGCGAGGGAGGGCCCACAATGGGGCCATGCGCCCGGCCCGCTTCGCCGCCGTCAACCTCATCAGCGACCCGATCCACGGCTACATCGAGCTGACAAAACGGCTCTCGCCGGCCGAGGCACGGTCGTTCGGCATGCCCCCGGAGGACGCGGCCGAGGAGGACATCCTCGACACGGCCTGGATGCAGCGGCTGCGCCGCATCAGCCAGCTGCAGAGCGCCCGCTGGGTCTTCCCGACGGCCGAGCACTCGCGCTTCACGCACGGCCTCGGGGTCATGCACGAGGCGGGGCTCTGGGGGCGCCAGCTGTATCCCTCGCTCGTCGAGTCGCTCGCGGCGGTCGAGCCGGGCACCCCCACCCCTTCCGAAGGGCTCGTCGTCGAGACCCTGCGAATCGCGGGGCTCCTCCACGACGTCGGCCACGGGCCGTTCGCGCACTTCTTCGACGATCACGTCCTGCTTGACTTCCCGGCGCCGCGCGACGGTCGTCGCCAGCCCGGCAAGGTCCTCACCCACGAGGACCTCTCGCAGCTGATCGTCGAGCGTGAGCTCGGATCGCTCGTCGGGCGGCTGCGGCGCGCCCCCGGCGACGGGATCGCTGCACGCGACTCGTTCGGGCCCGGCGAGGCGATCGACCCGGCGTGGGTGTCCTACCTGGTCTCGAAGCCGCCGCTGGATGACCCGGCGATGCCCCGCTGGGTGCGCTGGCTCCAGCCCCTCTTCTCCGGCGTCTTCACCGTCGACAACCTGGACTACGTGCGCCGCGACGCATATCTCACCGGCGTGTCGACCGGGCCCGTCGACGCCGAGCGCCTCCGGCGCTACGCGTTCATCTCCGACCGCGGACTGACGCTCTACGAGCCGGGGCTGGCAGCGCTCGAGATGTTCCTCACCGCGCGCCTGTTCATGTACCAGCAGGTCTACTTCCACCGCACGGTGCGCGGGATCGATCTCGACCTCGGCGAGGTCTTCGGCCCGTCGATCCGGGCGATCTTCGGGGAGGCCTCCCCCGCGGACGACCTGCGCGGCTACGCGGACCTCGACGAGTACGCCCTCCTCCACCAGGCGGCGCGCTGGGCGCGCGGAGAGGACGTCATCCTGACGCCCGTTCCGGGCGACGGCTGCGTCGCGCCCCACGTCGCGGGGATCTGGCGCCGCATCCTCCTGCGGCGCCCGCGCTGGCGGGCCGAGGCCGAGGTGCGTGCCGAGTACGAGGACGGCACGCCGCCGCCGGACGCGATCGCAACCCTCGGCGAGGGCGAACAGGGACGCGTGACGATCGACCTGGCCGTGGTCGACGCCCGCCCGCCGGCCACCGCCGAAGCCCGCCTCGCCGTCGCGGGCCGCGACGGACGCCCGCCGCGGCCGCTGGCCGAGGCCCTCGGCCGCCTCCCCGCCTACGCCCTCATCGGGCGTCGCTACGTGCGCGTGGATGAAGACTAGCCAGCGCGGACCGACGCTCATGGCCCGTGAGATCGCAGAGATCCCGGCGGTCGTCGAACGCGCCCTGGACGAGGGTGCTGCCGGGCTCGACGAGGTCGCCCGCGCAATCGCGCGGCGCTCGCCCCGCTTCGTCGTCATCGCCGCCCGCGGGACTTCGGACCACGCCGGCGTCTACGCGCGCTACCTCATCGAGACCTCGCTGGGACTGCCCGTCGGGCTCGCCGCAGCCTCGGTCACCACGATCTACCAGGCCCCCCTCCGGTGGGACGACGTCTTCCTGCTGGCGATCTCCCAGTCCGGGGCGGCGCCCGACGTGGCCGCGGTCGTCGAGGCGGCCCGCGAGGCCGGGGCCCCGACGGTCGCCATCACGAACGACCCATCGTCCGCCCTGGCGGCCGCAGCCGAGTTCGTCCTCCCCCTCTACGCGGGCGAGGAGCGGGCCGTGGCGGCGACGAAGACCTACGTCGCCTCGCTCGCCACCGTGGCCGCGCTCGTGGGCCGGCTGGAGCCGGCCGTGCCCTGGTGCCCGGCGCTCCCCGGCCTCCCCGCGACCCTGGCGGCCACGCTCGAGGCCGCCGGCGCGTGGGTCCGCGGGGCGGGGGAGGCGTGCGTTGCCGGGCTCGCCGCAGCAGACGAGGCCCTCGTCGTGTCCCGCGGCCACAACTACGCCACTGCCCTGGAGATCGCCCTCAAGCTTCGCGAGACCGGTCGCATCTTCGCCGACGGCTACTCGACGGCAGACCTGCTCCACGGCCCCGTGGTGGTGGCGGGACCGACGCTCCCGACGATCGCGATCCGCCCGGACGGCGCCGCCGGCAGGGCCGTCGACGAGGCGCTGGTCGTGACCCGCCGGCGTGGCGTCGTCCCCTGGATCGTCGGGCAGGACGAGGTCGCCGGGGACGACCGTGCCCTCAGCGCTGCGGCCGGGCTCCCGGAGCCCCTGAGCCCGCTCGCCCTCGTGCTCCCGGGCTTCCTGCTCGCCGAGGCGACCGCCCGGGCCCGGGGCCGGGATCCGGATGCCCCGCCGGGCCTCACGAAGGTCACCCGGACGCGCTGACAGTCCTCGCCGGCTGGACCGTGACGACGGGCGTCAGGCCGGTCGGCCCGGTGGCACGAGATCCGCGGCGCGAGGCCACGTGCGCGGATCGAACAGGTCCGGCCGGTGGGTCGAGGACGATGACCGTGCGACCCTGGGTCGCCGCCTCCAGGTCGGCCACGAAGGCCCGGGCGGTCGGCTCGTCGAGGTGCTCCGTCGGCTCGTCGAGGACGAGCACTCGCACGTCGGCGAGCAGGGCCCGAGCCAGCGCAAGACGCTGGCGCTGGCCGCCAGAGAGCCGGGCGCCGTGCTCGCCCACCGACGTCTCGAGACCCGCCGGCAGCGAGGAGACCCAGTCGAGCAGCTGGGCGTCCGCCAGGGCCGCGTGGAGCTCCTCGTCCCGCGCCGCGGGGCGTGCCAGGCGGAGGTTCTCGGCGATCGTGGCGTCGAACACGTGAGGATCCTGTCCGCAGAGGCCGACGGCGCGCCGCACGTCGTCGCCGGCCAGGGCGCGCAGGTCGACGGCGCCCGAGCCGGCGATCAGCTCGAGCGATCCCCCGGTGGGCGCGAGGAAGCGCAGGCAGGCTGCCGCGAAGGTTGTCTTGCCGGCGCCGCTGGGTCCTGTGACGACGACCCGGGCACCCGCGGCCACCTCGAGATCGAGGGGTGCCAGGGCGTCCGCCGTCGCTCCCGGGTAGCCCAGCTGCAGGCCGACGGCGCGGAGACCCAGCGGGCCGTCCGGGACGACCCGCGGCGCGACGGGGTCGGGATCGGAATCGGGGCGATCCAGCACGTCCACGACCCGCCGCGCCGACGCAGCGAGGCCCGGCAGCTGGCGGGCGGCAGGGACCAGCGGGGCGATCACCTCGTGCACGGCGATCGGGGTGAGGGCGACGACCGCCAGCGCCAATCCCGGCAGCGTGCCGTCGCGGATCGCGACGATCCCCAGGGCGAGGGCCAGCCACGTGGACGCCCCGCTGGCGAGCCCGGCCACGAGCGTGCCGACGCCGGCCCCCAGCGCGGCGCGGCGCTCTGCACGGGCGAGCCGGAGGTCCACGGCGCCGATCGCCCGGAGGGCCCGCGGCGCCGCACCGGTCGCAATGAGCTCGGGCGCACCACGGAGAAGGTCGACCGCAGCCTCCGCGAGGGAACCGCGGGCCGGAGCGAGGCTCGCCTCGGCC
Source organism: uncultured Chloroflexia bacterium (assembly GCA_963698595.1). Classification (GTDB taxonomy): domain Bacteria; phylum Chloroflexota; class Limnocylindria; order Limnocylindrales; family CSP1-4; genus CTSoil-043. Next base: position 189,671 of record CAVORL010000003.1, on the reverse strand, counting down.
CGCCGGCCGACCGCGCCCGCGGCGACGGGCGCGCCCAGCGCCCCGGCCAGGAGCATCGCCGCGAGCGCAACCCCGGCCCCGGGAACCAGCCCGCCGACGAGGGCCACGGCCCCCGCGGCGACGAGGGCGGCGGCCAGGTAGGGCAGGAGCACGCGGAGCCACAGGTCGGCAAGGCCGTCCACGTCGCCGACCAGGCGGGCGAGCAGGTCGCCGGAGCGGAGCTCCGCCAGGCCCGCCGGCGCCAGCCGGGCCAGACGGGCGTACACGTCCGCCCGCAGCTCGCCCAGCACCCGGAAGGCGGCGTCGTGGGCCGCAAGCCGCTCGGCGTAGCGGAGGACGCCGCGGGAGATGCCGAACGCCCGCACGGCGGTGACGGCCGGCAGGAGCAGGAGAACCGGCGGTTGCTCCGCTGCGCGGGAGATGAGCCAGGCAGACGTCGCCGCGAGACCGATCGCCGCCGCCGCCGCTCCGGCCCCCGCGAGCACCGCCAGTGCGAGGCGTGGCGCGACGGGGCGCCCCAGGGCCGCGATCCGCAGGAGGGGCCTCATGCGGACGCCTCGCCGGTCGCGCGCCAGGCCACCGAGACGACCCGGTCAGCTGATGTCGCGGCTGCCGGCCGGTGCGCCACGAGGACCACGGCGGCGCCGGCGGATGCCGCAGACCGCACCGCCGCCAGGACGGCGGCCTCCGCGGCCGCGTCGAGGCCCGCCGTCGGCTCGTCGAGCAGGAGGAGCGGCGCCCCCCGGAGGAGCGCACGCGCGACGCCGATCCGGCGCCGCTGTCCGCTGGAGAGCCCCGCGCCGCGCTCCCCGAGGACGAGCCCGGGGTCCACGTCTTCCAGCCCGACGCGGATCAGCGCCGCCCGCAGCTCGGCATCCGACGCGTCGGGGGCGGCCATGCGGACGTTCTCGGCCACGCTGCCGGCGAGGAGGAACGGCACCTGCGGCACCCAGCCGACGCGGGCCCGCCAGGCGTCGCGATCCACGGTTCGCAGGTCGGTCTCGTGGCCCGCAGCGTCCACCACCAGGACGCGTCCGGCGTCCGGCGAGACGAACCCGAGGAGCGCCGCCAGCAACGTGCTCTTGCCGGCTCCGCTGCTCCCCGTGACAGCGACGACCTCGCCCGCCCGCACCTCCAGCGAGGCACCCGCCGGCGCCTCGACGTCGCGCCCCGGCTGCACGACCGTTACGCCCTCGACGACGAGCGAGCCCCCCGGAGATCGGGGGCGGCGACACCCTCGCCGGCCCCCGACGGGACGGGAGCCTCCAGGATCGCGAACGCGCTGCTCGCCGCGGCCAGTCCCTCCTCGCTGGCGTGAAACTCGGCCCCCAGCCGGCGCAGGGGGAGATAGGCCTCCGGGGCCAGGACGAGGGCGAAGAGCCCCGTCTCGAGGTCCAGCCCGCCGACGACGAGCCGGAGCCCGATCCCCACGGCCACGAGGGCGACGGAGATCGTGGCCAGCAGCTCCAGGACGAGCGCAGAGAGGAAGGCGACGCGGAGGACGCCCATCGTCTCGACCCGGTAGGCGTCGCTGGCGCGGCGCAGGATCGCGACCTGTGCGTCGGCTCGTCCGAAGGCGCGCAACGTCGGGAGGCCGGCCACGACGTCGAGGAAGCGGTGCGCGAGCCGGGAGAGGGCCGTCCAGCGTCGCCTCCGGCGGACGGCCGACATCCGGCCGACGAGCACCATGAAGACAGGGATCAGCGGGACGGTCAGGGCCACCGTGAGTGCCGCGACGACGTCGGCGGTGGCGAGGCAGGCGATGACGACGACCGGGACGATCGCCGCGAGCCCGACCTGGGGGAGGTAACGCGCGTAGTAGCCGTCGAGCGCGTCAAGGCCGCGCGTCGCCAGGAGCACCACCTCCCCGCTGTGGGCCTCGGCGGCCCATCGCGGTCCCAGGTCCACCGCGCGGGCCAGGAGGCGACGGCGCAGGTCGGCCTTCACGGCTCCGCTGATGCGTTGCGCGACGACCTCGGACCCCCATCCGAGCAGGGCCCGGGCGGCGAGCACGACGGCGAGCGCGGCGAGGGGCGCCGCCAGGTCGGCCGGGCCGAGACCGCCGAGGAATGCCCCCGTGATCGAGCGGGCCAGCAGCGCGGCCTGGGCCACGACGAGCCCCGAGCTCAGCACGCCGAGCGCGACCGCGGCCACCAGGGCGACTCTGGCGAGCCGGCCGGATGCGAGCAGGCGACGGTCAGCCGGGGTCATGTGCGGCCGGGGGACGCGGCGCCGGGATCAGCTCTCGACGGAGACGGGCGGGACCGTCACCCGCTTGCGGAAGACCCAGTAGCTCCACCCCTGGTAGAGCATGACGAGTGGGGCGAAGATCACGGCGACGACGGTCATGATCGTGAGGGTGTACGCCGTCGACGACGCATTCGTGGTCGTCAGGCTGAACGCCGGGTCGGTCGACGAGGGCATCACGTCGGGGAAGAGGGCGGCGAACAGGCTCACGACGGTGAGCACGATCGCCACGGCCGTCCCCAGGAAGGCCCAGCCCTCGCGCCCGCGGCGGTTGGCCACGATCCCGCCGACGAGGGCCGTGGCGGCCAGGACGGCGGCTGCGAGCGAGAGGCCGTCACCGCGGATCGCCTGGCTCCAGGCCAGGAAGGCGACGGCGGCGAGCGCGGCCGGGAGCCCGACCCACCAGGCGACCCGATTGGCCCGCTCCCGGATGACCCCCTCCGACTTGAGGGCCAGGAAGACGGCCCCGTGCGTGACGAAGAGCAGGAGGGTGGTCAGGCCGCCCAGCAGCCCGTACGGGTTGAGGAGGGTGAAGACCGTGCCCGTGAACTCCTTGTTCGCGTCGATCGGGACACCCTGCACGATGTTGGCGAAGGCAACGCCCCACAGGAGCGCCGGCACGAACGAGCCGATGGCGATCGCCGCGTCCCAGCGGACGCGCCAGGCGGGGTCCGGTCGCTTGTTGCGGTACTCGATCGCGATGCCCCGGAGGATGAGCGCCACGAGGATCGCGAACAGCGGGAGGTAGAAGCCCGAGAAGAGCGTCGCGTACCACTCGGGGAAGGCCGCGAAGGTGGCGCCGCCCGCCACGATGAGCCAGACCTCGTTGCCGTCCCACACCGGCCCGATGGTTCGCAGCATCGCGCGGCGCTCGGGTTCGTTGCGCCCGAGGACGGGCAGCAGGATCCCCACCCCGAAGTCGAACCCCTCCAGGACGAAGTAGCCGATCCACAGGCCGGCGATGAAGATGAACCAGAGCGTCGTCAGTTCCATCGACGTGCCCTCAGTATCCGAGCGCAGGCGACGGCTCGCCCTCGTCGTGGACGCCGCCCGTCGCATCGGCGTCCGGGAGGCCGGCCCGGATCTGCCGCCGCAGCAACCCGAACTCCACGATGGCCAGGACGCCATACAGGACCGTGAAGCCGACCAGCGTCACCACCATCTCGAAGCTCCCGTTGCCGGGCGAGACGCCCAGCTGGGTCGGCAGGAGCCCCCATACGACCCACGGCTGGCGACCCGCCTCGGTGGTGATCCAGCCGACCGAGTTCGCCAGAAGGGGCAGGAAGGGCAGCGTAATTGCGATCGCGACGACCCCTCGACTGGGGAGGCGCCCCCTGCGCATCCGCCACAGGAACCAGGCCGCGGCCAGCGCGGCGAGCGAACCGGCGCCGATCATCATGCGGAAGGCCCAGTACACGAGCGGCACGTTGGGCGTGTAGTTGCCGGGTCCGTAGGTCTGCTCGGCCTGGGCCTGGAGGTCGTTGATGCCCTGGACCTCGCCGTCGAACGACCCGGTGGCGAGCCACGAGAGCAGGTAGGGGATCTGGATGGAGAAGATCTCCTCGGAGCCGGGGAGCGGGCCGATCGACAGAACCGAGAACGATGCGGGCGCCGACGTGTCCCAGAGGCCCTCTGCGGCGGCCTGCTTCATGGGCTGCTGGTCGTTGATGAGCTTCCCCTGCAGGTCACCGGTGAAGACGACCAGGAGGCCGGCGACGAGGACCATCCACGACCCGGCGATGGCCGCCTTCCGGTACGCGGCCGTGTCCACGTCCGGGTGGCGGACGAGGCGCCACATCGCGACGCCGGCGACGAAGGCGCCGCCGGTGAGGAACGCGGCCGGGATCACGTGGGCGAACATCGCGACGGCCGTGGAGTTCAGGAGCACCGCCATGATGTCGTTCAGCTCGGCGCGCCCGGCGACCGTGTTCAACGTGTAGCCAACCGGGTGCTGCATCCAGGCGTTGGCGGCCAGGATGAAATAGGCCGACAGCACGGTCCCGAAGGCGACGATCCAGATCGTCGCGAGGTGGACACGCTTCGGGAGGCGGTCCCAGCCGAAAACCCACAGACCGAGGAAGGTCGACTCGAGGAAGAACGCGAGGAGTCCCTCGATCGCCAGTGGAGCGCCGAACACGTCGCCCACGAACCGGCTGTAGTCGCTCCAGTTCATGCCGAACTGGAACTCCTGCACGATCCCGGTCACGACGCCGATCGCGAAGTTGATGAGGAACAGCGATCCGAAGAACTTCGTCAGGCGGAGATACGTGGGGTTGCCGCTACGCACCCAGGCGGTCTGGAAGCCCGCAACCGTGAACGCCAGGGAGATGGTCAGGGGGACGAACAGGAAGTGGTAGACGGTCGTGATGCCGAACTGCCACCTGGCGAGCATGAGGGGGTCCACGGACGCATCTCCCTGGGCGATCTCGGGCTACATCACATCGTCGCGGCTGGCAGGGAGCCCGTCAAGCGGCCCCGCGCCGGATGGGGACGGCCAGCGAGCCCGTCACCGAGCGGCCCAGCCCGCGGCCAGCGCCGCTACCCGGGAGGCGCCCCGTTCGCGCTCCCCGGGTCGCCCCCTTCGACTTCGATCGACATGAGACGGAGCTCGATGAGGTCGTCCGTCGAGGTGACCCGGAGGTCGGCGGCTTCTGCCGCCGTTCCGGCCGCATGCTCCTCCCAGTGGAATTGGAGCGCGTCCTCGGAGACGCCGGAGAGCGGGCCGGCCTCCAGGTGGATCGCCGTGATGCGCGGCGCGCCGGCCTCCGCGGCGCGCGCCAGCACGACCTCCAGGATCCGATCGACCAATCCCGCTTCGTGCACGAGGTCCCTCCCTGGCCGGCGCCCGCGTGACCGGGCCTGCGGGCCGAACTGTGAGCGTGTGACGGCAGTGTGCATGACGCGCCGCGCCGGTGGCGGCGGCCGGACCGAGCGGGCAGGCCGAGGGCGACTCAGCGGCGCCGGGTGCGCCGGCCGCCGTGCCCGGCTGGGGCCACGCCGGCCCGGCACGGGTCAGTCGGGGACGCCTACCTCGTCCGCCTCGGTCTGGTGGAGCGCAGCGTGGGCCTTCTCCTCGTCGTCCACGCAGAAGATCATCTCGACGCGGCCCGGCCGCCGGCCTACCATCAGGGTGCCGCACACGTTGACGCCCGCGTTGGCGAGCCGCTCCGCTGCGTCGGCGATCCCGCCGGGCTCGTCGAGCACCTCCACGAGAACCGGGGCCCCTTCGACATAGGCGTGGCCCAGCCCGTGGAGCACATCGCGGGTGGCGGCGTCGTCCGACGTCGTAATGAACGCGCAGCCGAGGTCGCCGGCGCCCACGCCCCCGATGTGCCGGATGTCGATGCCGCGGCATGCCAACGCGCGGGCCAGGTGCGCAAGCTCGCCCGGCTTGTTCTCGAGCTGGACGACGAACTGACGTGCCATCGCAGTCTGCCTCTCCCGGCCCGGACGGACCGGATCCGGCGACCATCGCTCGGCTCGGCACGACGAGCGCAGGACGCAGCGACCTCGAGCCACCCGAGCCCGCGGGCCCATCGTCGACCATGGCGCGACCCACGGCCAGTGCCGGGCGGCCGGGCGACGCGGGCCGAATGCCGCTCCGGGGAAGGGGCCGATGGCTCATACCGCGCCCCGTGGCGGGCGCGAGGACGCCTGCCGATGAGGCGGCAGGTCCCGAGGCCGCGGTGGGGCGTCGAGCCGCGGGCCCCGGTCGAGGCGGCGAGCCCGGGGCAACCACGAGGGCGGACCCGGCGGCCGGGACCGTCCGGGGCGATCAGGACGGGCCGGTCGTCGCGGCGTCCCCGACGAGCTCCCCTAACACCGGCCGCGTTCGGCATCGCGACGCCCGCTCGGGACGGGGGATCGCAGAGCTGCCCACCGGACCGTAGAATGCGGCCCTGCGCGCCCGTAGCTCAGCGGACAGAGCATCTGACTTCGGATCAGACGGTCGGGGGTTCGAATCCCTCCGGGCGCGCCATGCGGACGGCCAGGGCGAGAACCACGTCGTACCCTTCCGGCATGGCGACCGAGGACGGCCACGGGCTCGGGTATCACCGGGTCGACGACGATCCGAACATCGACGTGCTCATCGCAACGATGGACGGAACCGCGGGATGGGACGCGACGCTCCGGCTGCGGTCGTGGGAGCGCGCACATCTCGGCCTGGCACAAGGTCAACGACTGCTCGACGTGGGCTGCGGCCTCGGAGAGGCAGCCCTCGGTCTCGCCGCGGATCTCGGCGACGGCGGGGAGGTTGTCGGCGTCGACCTGTCCGAGCGAATGCTGCGCGTCGCCCGTTCCAACGCCGCGGCAGCACGTTGTCGCGTGCGCTTCACCGTCGGCGATGCGTACTCCCTCGACGAGCCCGACGACTCCTTCGACGCCGCGCGGTCCGAACGCACGCTCCAGTGGCTTGCCGGTCCCGGAGCCGCGGTCGCCGAGCTGGTGCGGGTGGTGCGCCCCGGCGGGCGTGTCTCGCTCATCGACACTGACTGGTCGACGTTCACAATCGACGTCGGGGACGACGCGCTCGCTGCACTGGTCCGCGACGGGATGCGCGTGGAGCGCAATCGAGCGTCCAACGTCGGCCAGCGACTGCACGACCTTCTTGGCGCCGCTGGTTGCGTCCCGCTCTCGAGAACCGAGGCGACGCAGACCTGGACGACCTGGGACCCCGACCAGTCGCCGGCACCGCTCGGCTGCTTCTCGATGAAGAGCCTCGCCGACGATCTCGTCGCCACCGGTCGGCTGGCGACCGCCGACCGCCAGGGGTTCGTGTCGACGATCCACGATGCCGCGCGGCGGGGTCAGTTCTTGATGAGCCTCACGATGTTCGGGGTCGTGGCCGTGGCCCCATAGGAGTCGGGCACGGTTACGTGGTCTGGATGCCTGAGTCCCTGCAATCGGAAGACAGCACCTTCGCGGGTTAGTGCCGGAAACGGCACGAGGCGGGCGGATCGCCATTCGTCCGCTCGAGCACCCTCGGGCTCCGGCAGCCGCGGCGCGAGGGATCCGCACGAGCTGGGCGGTCGTCGTCGCGCCCACCTTCGACCGCGCGTTCGCCGGGTGGTGCCTCACGGCCGAGCGCGACAGGCCGAGGCGGTGGGCGGCCGCCTTCTCCGTGCCGGCCTCGAGGACGGCTGCTACGACAACGAGCTCGCGCTCCGTCGCGCGATTCGCGGAGCCGTGCGGTACGCTGGGACGAATGGCGCGGTACGTCGTGGACCCTCGGGCTCTGTTGCAGATCGCGTCGACCGGCCTGCGCATCGATCCTGGTCAACAGCTCATCGCCCCGAACTCGGTGCGGTCGGAGTCGCTGGCACTGCTGTACGACCAGGTCCGGCGAGGTGAGCTCAGCGAGGACGAGGCGCTACGGCTCCACGAGCGGCTCACCGAGGTCAAGATGCGGCTGCTGGGCGACCGCGTCTCTCGACGGACGGCCTGGCGGATCGCTCGCGAGCATGGATGGGAGGCGATCGGGGAGGCTGAATACCTTGCCGTGACGCTGTTGCAGGCGGACGCGCTCATTGCCCTGGACGAGTCGCTGGCGCGCAAGGCGAACGGGATCGTGACCCTCACGTCGCTCGATGCTCTGGCGTCCGAGGGAGGGGCCTAGGAGGACGCTCACTCGTTGTCGTGGCGGGCCTCCCGCGCCGTGCCGACCCGTCCGGTTCCGGCAGACGAGGCCAGCATCTACACGAGCTGCGCGGTGGTCTCCGCCCCCACCTTCGACCGCGCGTTCGCCAGGTGGTGCTTCAGGGCCGAGTGCGACAGGCCGAGGCGGTGGGCGGCCGCCTTCTCCGACCCGGCGGCAAGCGCAGCGGCCACGACGACGACCTCTCGGTCCGTCGCGCACCCGGCGGGGCGGTCGCTCACTTCAGCCGCCGCGCCGCGGCCAGCCACTCATCGCGGCCATCCATCAGGATCCCGTAGGTTGCCAACGCGCGCCCAACACACTCCGGGCGCGCCAATGTCCTTAGTCGCGACATCGGCGACGGCCCTGGCCTGCGTGGGCAGGAGGGCATTTGACGGAATCGGGTCGAGGCCCGATCGTGGGCTACACAGTCGCCAGTGGCGCCGGGCTCTCATTCGCCGGTCCGAAGCGCGCGACGGATCGGATTCCCATCATGGCTCGAACGCCCTTCTCCTCGCCTGCCGCGAGCATCGTCGTGTGCAGTGACGGCTACTTCGACGTCTATCCGCCGGCCGACCGGTCCGATGGGGACAAGCCGTCGTATCGGGGCGGCCTGGCGGAGCTCGGCGCCGGTATCCGCGGTGTCGACGACCGGCTGGCGATCCGCCCGGACTCCGCGGTTCTGGAGAACGCCGTCGAGGCCTGGTCGGTCGCCTATGGCAGTGCCGCGGTTCGGGGCGAGCTCGGCCGCGGACGAGACGGCACCCAGCCGGAGGCATAGGCCTCCGCTCTCAAGGGGTCATCACCGCGGGTTCGCCGCGAGGCAGGTGACGGCCGCGCTGGCCAGCAACTCGGCCTCGACGGGTGCCTCACTCCGATCTCCCGGGCCGGTCGGGCGCCGCCCTTGGTTCTCGGTGCTGATGGTCTGGTACGGGGGTCCACCTGGATCTCAGCGGGGCCGGCCCTCGTCCGTTGCTGTTCGCGCGCGTCCAGCGCCCTCCGGGCGCGCCACGACCTCCCCTCCGGCGCCTGCCTCAGCCTCGCAGACAGCGGTCGTGGTCCGCCTGTGGCTTGAACTCGACGCGCGCTCAAGGCTACGGGCATGGGCCCGGATGTGGTCGCGCACCACCTCCAGGTGCTCGCCGGGGGTGTAAGCCCGCGAGCCGACTCGGTATGGGATCGGGCCGAGTGTGGGCGACACGATCGCGGCACGGATCGTGGCGTGAGCGGCTCGGAGGCGGTCGACGATCGTGTCCAGCGGCACGGTTCTCGCCTCTGCCACGCCTCGCTCGTTGAGGTCGGAGAGCCGGCCTCGAAGGGGCGTCGGTCGGCGCGCACGAACCAGGTCGTCCACGTTGCGGGCGAAGCTTTCGTGCCAGAACGTGACGTGGCCCACGACATCGCGGACCGCCCACGAACCGTCGACGAGCGCATCGTCGGAGACGTTCGCAGCGGCGGCAGCCAGGAGCCACTCGACCGCCGCGTCGAGCTCGGCGAGCAGCTGGGATCGCCGGGCCGTCTCCGTGGGTTCCGCGTCCTCCGAGCCGGTGCCGATCTCGTGGGTCATGGGGAGGATCTTCGCTGATCCTGCCGTGGCCCGATCGCCACGCCGGCAGGTCGCTGTCGGAGCGTCGATGGCCGGATCCTGGCGAGGGAGGAGCCGAGGCGGCGGCCGCGCGCCGAAGCGGCTCGACTGGGGGCGTCCGTAAGATGATCGGGTGGGTGCGACAGGGCAGGAGAGGTCAATGGCCAGCGAGCCACGACGACCACCGAGGCTGACCCCGGTCATCCTGCTCGAGGCCGCCAACCTCGCGTCCGGCGTCGGCAACGCGATCGTCATGCTGACGATCCCGTGGCTGGTGCTGGAGCGGACCGGGTCCGCGGCATCGGCGGGCCTGGTGGCCGCGGCGAGCGCCGTCCCCGCCATCCTGGTGGCGCCGCTCGTCGGCTGGCTGGTGGACCGGTTCGGCCGGCGAGTCGTCAGTGTCGTCTCGGACGTCCTCTCCGCCCTCGCCGTGGCCAGCATCCCGGTGGTGGCGCTGCTCGGCAACCTCGACTTCCCGACGATCGTGGCGCTCGCCGTGGTCGGCGCCACGTTCGACCCCGCCGGCTACGCGGCGCGTCGGTCGATCCTGCCGGACGCCGCCGAGGCCGCCGGCCGACCCGTGGATCCGCTGAACGGGGTTCACGAAGGGGTCTTCGCCGTCGGCTGGACGGTCGGGCCCGTGGTCGGGGCGGCGCTGATCGCTACCGTCGGTGCGGAGCAGTCGTTCTGGGCACCGTTCGTCCTGTTCCTGGTCGCGAGCGGGTGCGTCGCCGCGATGCGCGTGGGGGACGCGGGCCAGCGGGCCCGCGCGGAGGCTGCCGGGGGAATGGGGACGAACCTCGGCTGGACGAGCCTGAGCAGGGGGTTCACGACCCTGTGGCACGACCGACCGCTGCGCCTGGTCACGATCGCCGTGGTCGTCCTGGCCGCCATCTACATGCCGACCGAGGCCGTCCTGCTGCCGACGTACTTCGAGCGGCTGGGTGACCCGGGAGCGCTCGGGATCGTGATCGCCGCGCTGGCGCTCGGGGTCGTGATCGGGGCGTTCAGCTACGGCTGGCTGAGGCGACGGCTCCGGCTCTCGGTGATCGCCCGCCTCGTCCTGGCCGGCGTGGCGCTCAGCATCGTGCCGATGGCGCTCCTGCCCCCGCTCCCGGTGCTCGCCGCCGCGGGGTTCTTCCTCGGCCTCTGCGTGGGGACCGGCCGACCCGATGATGAGCACGCTCGTGCAGACCCGCGTCCCTCCCCATGAGCAGGGCCGCGTCTACGGCGTGCAGGTGTCCGCGTTCTACGTGGTCCCACCCTTCGCCATGCTGATCATCGGCGCCGCCGTCGAGCAGTTCGGACTCGCAGCGACGTACCTGGCGCTCGCCGTCCTGCTTGCGGCCTTCTCGATCGCGATGATGCTCTCGCCCGGCGTCAAGGAGCTGGACGAGTGAGATGCCTCGCATCCTTCCGACGTCACCGGTCGCAGGTGGCCGTCAGGGTGAAGGGCTGCAGCGGGGCCCCGGCCGGACGTGAACGTTCGCGCGTGCATGACAGGTGTCCCCCCTTCGGCGACGTCGGATCGACCTCCGAACCAGGCGCCGATGACCTGCAACGGGGACAACCACGAGTAGCTCGTGCCTCAGGGTGCCCCACATCCCGCGAGCCTGGTCCGGTCCGGCGGAGGCCGACCCCTGGGCGCCGGGAGACGGGATACCCAAGGTGGGCTAGCCTTGGTGATCGAGCGTCCAGGTTCTGCAAGGGTGTCTCCGACCCCTTGTGTCGCCGCGGTGTGGTGGGGGCCCGGGCACCAGGGGGGGGAGATCCGTTGCGAATCCTGATTGCGCTACTCACGTTCGTGGCCCTGGCAGCGGCAGCCTGTGGCGGGGCCGCCACGGTCCCGGATGGCCCTGCTGCCGGCGACCCGGCCCCTGGCCAGCCGTCGGGGGCGCCGCAGGGCAGCGCCCCGGCGGGCGACGACCAGTCCGCCGCGATCGAACCGGAGCCCGCGGAACCGGTCGCGCCGAACACGATCCGGATCGGCTCCCAGGTGTGGACCAGGACGTTGCCCATGACGTCCGGGCAGTGCTTCCTCTACGAGGACGACGGCACCCTGCCCACGAGCGCCTCCGTGTGGGGAACCCTCGACGGCAACGCTGACCTGCACTTCGCGGCAACGTTCGGGCAGGACGGCACATTCCACTCCGACGTCAACGACGGCGTTGCCCTGTACTGGGTGGCCGGTGAACGGAGTCCGGGTGTCCGGGACCTCGTGGTGGAGCTCGACTTCGACACGCAGACCATCCGGGGCCAGGGGACCTACAAGTCGCTCACGACCGGCAAGCTGGCGTCAGGGTCGTTCGAGTTCATCTGCGAGGAGTAGCGGGTCTGCTCGGACGGACCGACCGAGATCGGGTTCGCTCGCGGGTCGCCGGCGACCTGGCCTCCATCTGGGAGCGGCCGCTCCTCGTCCGTCACGTCGAGGGCCTGGCTGCCCTGGGCCGGGCCCCTGCGGCATGTAGCGGCAGGTCGCGACGCTGACCGTGTGGGCTAGGCGGAAGACCGTTCGGCGCATCGCCGCCGAAGCCGTCGGACCACGAATGTCGCCAGCAGGCTGACGAGCACGCTCGTCACGAACGGCGCCCATGTCGGCGGTCGTCCGCCACGCAGGGCCTCGGGGTCGATGAACACGCCGCGACACTCGGAGCAGCGCCTCACGCCATCGCCGCGTGACATCGGCTGCATGGATGCCCCGTCCTTCGGGCACGGGAACGGGATCTGTGTCAGGTCCGCCATCTCTGTTCCTCCATGGGACTCGATCGCCTATCGACCATCGTAGCGTCGAGGGCGGTCATCGATGCCCGCAGGCGATCGAGCACGGTCGGGGCGGTCGGCGGCGTCCACCAGGCCGTGCTGGACCGGATGGACGGAGAACGGCGCACATGCGCGTAGGCTTGGCGTCAGGGTCGTCAGGAGGTGAGGAATGCCCGGTGGATCGAAGTACGAGGGACCGCCAGAGGCGCTCGAGGCATACCGGTCGATGGTCGCCGAGAGCCACAGCGGAGCTGAGGTGAAGGGCGCGAGGAACCCATACACCTCCCGCAACGGTCACATGTTCAGCTTCCTCGACGCTGCCGGGAGGGTGGCTCTGCGCCTCTCAGACGAGCTGACCGAGGAGTTCCGGTCTAGCTACGCGAGCGGCGACGTGATCCAGTACGCAGCCACGATGCGCGGCTATTCATCCGTCCCAGCCGAGCTGCTCGCCGACCCCGTCACGCTCGCAGTCTGGTTCGACCGGTCGTGGGCATGGATCGGCACGCTGGCCGCCAAGCCCACCAGGAAGAACGAGCCCTGACGACGGTTCGGGCGCCCGGACCTCATCACGCCAGCCCGGCCCTGTGCTCCTCGATGAGCCGGGCCACGACGTCCGGCTCGGCGAGTGTCGACAGGTCTCCCATCCCGTCGTACTCGGACGCCGCGACCTTCCGCAGGACCCGCCGCATGATCTTGCCGCTCCGCGTCTTGGGCAGCCCCGAGGCGATGTGGATCACGTCCGGCGCGGCGAAGGCACCGATCATGTGGCGCACCTGCTCCTTGAGCGCGCCGTGGAGCTCGTCGTGGTCGGCGGAGGTGAAGTCGGCGGCGATGAGGACGTATGCGTAGATCCCCTGGCCCTTGATCGGGTGCGGGAATCCCACCACCGCGGCCTCCGCAACCGCCTCGTGGGCCACGAGCGCGCTCTCGATCTCCGCGGTGCCCAGCCGATGGCCCGAGACGTTGATGACGTCGTCGATGCGGCCGGTGATCCAGTAGTAGCCATCCTCGTCCCGGCGCACGCCGTCGCCGGTGAAGTAGTAGCCCGGGTACTGGGTGAAGTAGGTCTCCTTGAAGCGGTGGTGGTCGCCCCACACCGTTCGCGCCTGTCCCGGCCATGGCGTCGCCAGGCACAGGGCCCCGCTCACGTCATTGCCCTCCAGGACCTTGCCGTCGACCGGGTCGAGCACCAGCGGCTTGACCCCGAAGAACGGCAGGGTCGCCGAGCCGGGCTTCGTTGGAGTGACCCCCGGCAGGGGCGAGATGAGGACGCCTCCGGTCTCCGTCTGCCACCAGGTGTCCACGACCGCGCAGCGGCCTTCGCCGACCACGTCGTGGTACCAGCGCCAGACCTCCGGATTGATCGGCTCGCCCACGCTCCCCAGCACGCGGAGCGAGTCGCGACTGTACCGCTTCACCCACTCGTCTCCGCCCTGGGCGATGGAGCGGAGGGCGGTCGGCGACGTGTAGAAGATGTTGACGCCGAGGTCGTCCACGATGCGCCAGTAGCGGCCGGGATCAGGGTAGGTCGGCGTGGACTCGAACATCACCGTCGTGGCCCCGTTCGCCAGCGGGCCGTAGACGATGTAGCTGTGGCCCGTGATCCAGCCGATGTCCGCGGCGCAGAAGTAGACGTCGCCAGGCTGGTAGTCGAAGACCATCTTGTGGGTGAAGGCGGCGTAGACGAGGTAGCCGCCCGTCGTGTGCATGATGCCCTTCGGCTTGCCGGTGCTGCCCGACGTGTAGAGGATGAAGAGCGGGTCCTCGGCCCCCATCCACTCGTTCGTGCAGGTCGAGCGCTGCTTGCGGCACTCCTCGTCGAGCCAGAAGTCGCGGCCGGCAGCCATGGGGACCTCGTGGTCGGTGCGCCGGGCCACGAGCACGGTCTCCACCATCGACATGCCCTCGACGGCGCGGTCGACGGTCTGCTTGAGGGGGATGTGCTTGCCGGCGCGCAGGCCCTCGTTCGCGGTCACCACCACTCGGCAGCGTGCGTCGACGATCCGGTCGCGCAGGGCCTCGGAGCTGAATCCACCGAAGACGACCGTGTGCACGGCGCCGATCCGGGCGCAGGCCAGCATGGCGTAGACCAGCTCGGGCATCATGCCCATGTAGATGCAGACTCGATCGCCGCGGCGGACGCCGTGCGAATGGAGGACGTTCGCCACCCGGCCGACGTTGTGCTTCAGCTCGCGGTACGTGATGTGCTGGTAGTCGCCGGGCTCGTCCTTGGCCCAGATGATCGCGGTGCGATCACCGATGTCCTCGAGGTGCCGGTCCACGCAGTTGAACGATGCGTTGAGGCGCCCCGCCGTGTACCAGGCGAAGTCAACCTCGTCGTAGTCGGCGTCGAAGACGACTTGCCACGGGTGGAACCAGCTGATCGTCTTCGCCTGCTCCGACCAGAACCACTCCGGGTTGTCCAGCGACAGGCGGTACAGCCGCTCGTACTCCTCCAGGCTGTTGAGGTTCGCCCGCGCGGCGATGTGGGGCTTGACGGGAAAGAACTCGGACACCGTGCGCCTCCTGGGGTCTCCGCCCGACCGGGATGAGGCCGCATTCTGACCTCGCCCACACCCGGGCGCAAATGTTCGAGCGCGGAGGCGGGCCCGCAGGTGCGCTCCTCGAGTGCAGCGGGGCGCACTCGCAGCGTGAGCTGACCTGGTGCGGCGGCTTCCAGCATCTGCACTCAGACGGGCACCCCCTCGATCACGAGGGATGGCGGCGGGCGCTCGAATCCGTCCGGGAGCGCCGGGATCGCCCGCCGCGGGGCCCAGCGGCGCCGGGCCTCACGCGGGAGGCGCGCCGCCGGCAATCGAACGCGCAATCACGGCTGCATCCTCCCCGACGCCGAGAAGGAGCGGGGACTTGCGGGTCCGCATGAAGGGAACGCCGACGAAGTAGAGCCCCTCGACGACCGCGCTCGCGCCGTCCGCCTGGATCGGGAAGCCGAGATCGTCGAAGGCGTCCGGCCACGGCAGCCAGGATCGGTAGTCGGGTCGGAACCCCCCGGCGAAGATGACCGCGCCGAACCCGGCAAGCGACACCACCACGGGAGCTCGATCCTCGAAGGGCTCCGGGTCGGGCGTCAAGGGTTGGGGAACGCCGAGCTTCTCCGCGGCCACGCGGAAGACCTGCATGAGCTCGCGGTACCTGGCGTCGCCCCACGCCACCGTCTCGGCAAGGTCGGGGGCGAACCGCGCTCCTTCCTCATCGGCGCCCAGGAAGTGGCCGACGAGGGTGACGCCGAGGGCCCGCAGCGTCCGAAGGTCGAGATCGTGCGGTGTGCCGTGACCGGTCGCCAGGATGTTCGCGCCCAGCCGGGCGTTGGGCGATGGCAGCGACGCGACGGTACCGTCCAGGAAGCCCGACTTGCTGGCCCACCAGTACGTGTCGTGGTCCCCAACCCGGCGCGGCGCCCACGGCGCCCTGCCGCACGCGAGCACGACCTCGCGACCTGCCTCGTGCAGCTCTTCCGCGAGCTGGCAGCCGGACTGGCCGCTGCCGACGACCAGGATGCGTCCGGGCGGCAGGGCAGCCGGGTTGTGATACCCGTGGAGGTCGATCTGCAGGAGGTCCCCGGGCAGCGACGCGGCGCCCGCGGGTCGATGGGGACGCTGGTAGGCCCCGGTTGCCAGCACGACATGACGCGCCTGCAGGTCACCGGCCGAGGTCCGGGCGACGAAGCCTCGCTGCCGGCACCGTCTCGAGCGACCGGACGTCCACGCCCTCCCGGACCGGGACGCTCGATCGGGACGTGTAGCGCTCCAGGAAGGCGACGATCTCGTCTCGCGGCATGAAGCCGTCCGGGTCGCTCCCGTCATACGCGCCGCCTGGAAGCTGGACCGACCAGTTCGGCGTCACCAGGCAGAAGCTGTCCCATCGGTCACGCCAGGACTGCCCGACGTGGCCGCGCTCCAGCACGACGTGCTCGACCCCGTGCTGGGCGAGCTCGTGGCTCATGGCCAGGCCCGCCTGGCCGCCCCCGACGACGAGCGTATCGACCTGCTCCATGGATCCAGTCGTGGGCCGGCCGCGCGACTCGGCAGGCGACCGTTGATGCGATCGCAGGGCGGGTCTCGAGGCCGTTGGCTCGCCCGCCGGAACGTGCCATCGACCGCCTGGCGGCCATCCCCCCGGGCGCTCACCGCGGGCCTCGGGATGCCCTGCCGCTGCTTCGCGGGAAATTGGGGAATCGTTCCCCGATCGCCCAACCCCGACCTTGGCATGAGGCCCCCCCCCCGCAGAATCAGGGGCTCTCGTGCGTCGGATGCCCCCACGGCACCCTACCACGGGATGCCGGATCGCCCAGCCGTCGGACGACCAGTCGCCGGTGGGACCGCGTGGGAACGCCGCGACTCCTGGGGCAGGCGGTACGATCTCGCACGCATGGGCGTCCGCGCAGCATCGGGCGACGAGGCTTGCCGGTCACGGGTCGGCCTCGGGTGCCGGGGCGGTGACGGTCATCGCGAGCAGGGGGCAGCACGGTGAGCCAGGGCCGTTCCGAGATGGTGGCCATCAACGCCGACGTGGTCGGGTACAGCCGGCTCATCGCCGACGACCTCGAGGCCGCGACGGCGATGATGGACGAGTACCGGGACCTCGTTGGACTGGAGGTCGGCCAGAGCGGCGGGACGCTCGTCAACTTCGTGGGCGACAGCTTCATGGCCGTCTTCGACGACGCGAAGGCCGCGATGCAGGCGGCGATCACCATCACGACCGACATCGAGACCAGGCAGGCAGCCCGCGCTGGCGCGCGCCGCGCGCGCTTCCGAATGGGGCTGGACCAAGGCGCGGTCAGGGTGTCCGGCGACGAGTACTTCGGGGACGCCCTGAACATCGCTGCGCGCATCCAGGCCATCGCGCAGCCGGGAGGGATCAGCGTCTCCGGGCGGGTCTACCGGGCCCTCGACGAGCCCGCACTGCGCTTCAAGCCCATCGGCCGGCGTCACCTCAAGAACATCCCCGAGGAGGTGGAGGTCTTCGAGTTTGCCGACCTGCCCGGCGACGGGTCGGGCATCTCCTCCCAGCGGTCTCTGGCGCTCGAGTCGCCGACCGTGGCCGTCCTCCCCATCCATGCCGAGACGGTGGACGAGACCGTGCGGGGGATGGCGGGGATCCTGCGAACGGATCTCATCCACCGCCTCTCGAGGGTCCCCCAGCTGAGCGTGATCGACGCCAGCACCGAACCCGACGGCGGAGGCGCGCCGGGTGCCGCCCGCTACATGATCGAGACCGGCATCCACCAGGCCGCCGACCACGTGCGCGTCTACGCGAACCTTGTCGACGTCGCGTCCATGAATGTCGTCAAGGCGCACAAGCGGACGGCGCAGGTCGCCGATCTCTTCGAGATGTCGGAGGCATTCGCCGATGAGGTCGGTCGTGCGATCGAGGTCGAGCTCGTCATCGGGGAGCCGGCGGGCCTGTACGCCGAGCTGGACGACCCGGCAGCAATCGAACAGGTCTATCTCGGCTGGTATCAGCTGACCGTGGGGACGCGCGAGGGGTGGTCCCGCGCCGTGGAGCACTTCGGCAGCGTCGCACGATCACACCCGGACCAGCCGTACGGGCACGTCCTCTCGGCGTTTGCGAGCTGGATGGGTGCAGGCAACGGGTGGGTCGGCGATCCCGAGGCGACGCTGATCAAGGCCCGGGACCAGGCCCGGGCCGGGCTCGCGCTCGGTGATCCAACGGGCATGGCCCAGACCGTCGAGGCCGCCGTCCTGATGTCGCAGGGCCTCGGAGAGGAGGCCCTCGAGGCAATCGAGAAGGTGGAGATCGTCAGACCCACGTGCGACGTCACGTTCGGCCTCGAGGGGAGCGTCCGACGGTACCTGGGCCAGTGGGAGCAGGCCGTCGACCGCACCGACACTGCGATGCGCCTGACCGGCGTCAACAAGCCCTGGTACCCGACGGTCAAGGCATGTTCGCTCTTTGGAGGGGAGCGAGTCGAGCAGGCAGCGGCCGTGGCCGAGATGGTCCTCGAACACCAACCGCAGAACCTGGAGGCGCTCCTGGTGCTGTCCGCCGCCCAGGCGGAGCTGGGATTGGAGCGACGCGCCCGCGCAACCGCCGAGCTGATCCGCGAGCGTTTCCCCACGGTCAACGTGGCCCTGTGGCTGGACCGGAGCCCCTACCGAGACCGATCCATGGTCGCCCGGTGGAAGAGCGACCTCATCTCCGCCGGGGCGATCGTCCCCGAGCGAGGAGACCAACGGGCATAGCCCGCAGGCCGCACGGCGAGACACCCCGCTTCGCGACTGGCGGCACGCTCCCGCCCGCCACGGCGCGCCGTTCCCGCGACGGGTGCCTCCGGGTGACATGATCGCGCGATGCGCGCCGTGACGAGCCCCCAGCCATGACTCGCCGCGGGCTCCTGCTGTTCGCGGCGATGTCGGTCATCTGGGGAGTCCCCTACCTGCTGATCCGGATCACCGTCGCGGAGATCAGCCCGGTGCTGCTCGTCTTCTCGCGCACGGCGATCGCGGCGGCGGTGCTCCTGCCGATCGCGCTCCTCCGCGTCGACCTCCGTTCCGTGCTACGTCACTGGCCGTGGATCATCGCCTTCGCCGTCATCGAGATCGCGATCCCGTGGCTCATGCTGGGTGCCGCCGAGCAGACGATCTCCAGCTCGCTCGCCGGCCTCCTGATCGCGGGCGTCCCGCTTGTCGGGGCGGCGATCGCGGCGATCGGCGGCGGGCCGGACCGCGTCGGGCGTCGCCAGCTTGCCGGCCTCCTCATCGGGTTCGTGGGCGTGGCCGCGATCGTGGGCGGCAACTTCAACACCGAGAGCGCGCTCGCGATGGTCCAGGTCGCCGTGGTGGTCGTCTGCTATGCGCTCGGTCCGTTCATCCTGGCGCGCCGGCTCGTCGGCGTGCCGTCGCTCGGAATCATGGCCTTCTCCCTCACCCTGACGGCCCTCCTCTATGCACCCGTGGCACTCGTGAGCTGGCCTGCGACGCAGCCGACCCAGGAGGTCCTCGCGTCGATCGTGATCCTCGCGGTGGTCTGTTCCGCGGCCGCGTTCCTGCTCTTCGCCGCGCTGATCCGCGAGGTCGGGCCCGTGCGCGCGACCGTCATCACCTACGTGAACCCGGTGGTCGCGGCGGTGCTCGGTGTGCTCATTCTCGACGAGACCCTGACCACGCTGATGCTCGTCGGCTTCGCGCTGGCGATCGCGGGATCGACGCTCGCCACGCGGCGGCCCGAGACACCCGAGGCCGAGGCGGCAGCCGTCGAGCTTGCCGAGGGCGCCGACACGTAGCCCGACGAGGCGCGCCATCGACCCGCCGCCAGGGAGCGGCGTCTCTACCGCCCCCCGACGGCCCGGGAGGCCCTCTGCGACAATCCCGGGATGACGGCTGCACCCAAGCCCCAGGATGAGGGCGCGAGGCTCGCCGAGCTTCGGGCCCTGGCGCTGCTGGACAGCGATCCCGAGGAGCGGTTCGACCGCGTGACGAGGCTGGCCAAGCGGCTGTTCGACGTCCCGATCGTGCTGGTGAGCCTCGTCGACGCCGACCGCCAGTGGTTCAAGTCCAACCAGGGCCTCGATGTCACGGAGACGCCCCGGGAGGTCGCCTTCTGCGCGCACGCGATCCTCGGCGACGACCTGATGCAGGTCCAGGACGCGAGGGCGGACCCCAGGTTCGTGGACAACCCGCTCGTGCTGGAACCGCCGAACATCCGGTTCTACGCCGGTGCCCCGATCAGCGGGCCCGGTGGGGCGAAGGTCGGCACGCTGTGCCTCATGGATCGCAAGCCCCGCGTCCTGGCCGGCGAGGACGTGCAATCGCTGCGCGACCTGGCCGAGATGATCGAGCGGGAGATCGCCTCCGCGACCCTGGCAACGGGGGACCAGCTCACGGGCCTGTCGAACCGCCGGGGGTTCGATCTGCTGGGGACGAAGATCCTCGAGATCTGCGCTCGGAACAGGCTCCGGGCGACGCTCGTCCTCCTCGATGTCGACGGGCTCAAGCAGATCAACGACGGCCTTGGTCACGACGGCGGCGACGTGGCGCTGCGCGAGTTCGCCGAGATCCTCGAGCATGCGTTCCGCGGCTCCGACGTGATCGCCCGGATCGGCGGGGACGAGTTCGCCGCCCTCCTGGTCGGGTCACAGGACGCGCCGCCCGCTCTCGATCGCCTCGCCTCCCTCCTGGACGCGCGGAACAAGGCTCCCGAGCTTGCCTACCGGCTGGAGGCGAGTGCGGGGACCGCGGTGTTCGATCCGTCAGCTCCGGATTCGCTCCGGGACCTCTCGGCGCGCGCGGACGCGGCGATGTACGCAGAGAAGCAACGACGGGCCCGCCGCCGGGGCCGCGCCTGAGTCGTCCGGTTCGCGCGCGCTCCGGCCACAAGGGTCTGAACGGCAGGCCGGCCGGGGTTCCGCGGGGCTCCCCCGCCGGGCGGCTCCGGGCGGTCGGCCCGTCGTCAGCGCGAACTCGTCGTCAGCGCGCTCGGCGTCTCCCGGGGCAGCGCTGCGCCGATCCCCTCGATGACCACGCCCAGGCCGATGTCGTACTGCTCCGCGAGCGGGCGTACCCCGATGACGGGAGCGACCTCGCCGATCGCAGGGAACTGCGCGGGGTCGAGCGAGCGCAGGTAGAGGGCTCCCTGGAGCTGGACTTCGCGGAACTCCGGGGAACGGCGGGCGGTCGCAATGAAACCGAGCTGGAAGTGGTATAGCGCCTGGTAGGCGTCGAAGGCCGCCTGCGGGGCGAGCCCGGCCGCGCGGAGGATCGAGAGGATCCGCTCGAACAGGGCGATCCCGGCGGGCCCGAACCGCGCGCGCCCGATCATGAGCTCGACGGCGTTCGGGTGCTCCAGCAGCGGCACGAGCATGGCCCGGTGAACGTCCCGCAGCTGCGTGCGCCAGTCGCCGTCGGCGGGCGGGACGTCGACCGCCAGAAACACCCGTTCGCCGATCAGGTCGAGCAGCTCCGCCTTGTCCCGCACGTGCCAGTAGACCGCCATCGGCGTGACCTTCAGGTCGGTTGCCAGTCGACGGAGGGAGAGCGCCATGATCCCCTCCCCGTCCACGATCCGCAGCCCGGCCTCGACGATTCGGTCGCGGTCGAGGGCAGGATGGGTCGAACGGCGACGCCCACGTCGTGGCGGCTCACGCCATGGCGGATGCGGGAGAGCCGGCTGGTCGGTCCCGTCCGCGTCCCTCGTCATCAGGATCCTCCGAGTGGCGGGCCACTTGCCAGGGGCCAGTGTACATCGTATAGTTCCTATACATTGTATAGCTATCAGAGAGGGCGAAGCAGGAGTGCGAACGTGGAGGCATTGACGGAACGCGTCGCAGGTCGGACAGCAAGCGGCCCGGCGGGGACCGAGAGGAACAGGAGTCCCATGGATCAGATCATCACGTTCGTGGTGGACGGCGTGATCGTGCCCGTTACCGGCCTGGTGCCGGTCCTCCTGACGAGCGGCGTCCTGTTCGTCGTCTTTGCCGTGCTCTGGGCCGGCTTCGGCGCCGGGCTCATCTGGAGCCCCGCCGGCCTCGACGCAGCATGGGAGTGGATCGGCAGCCTCCCCCTGCTTGTTCAGGGCATCGCCTGGGTCCTGTTTCTTCCGGTGGTCGGTGCGCTCTGGGTGTGGGAGACGAGTTGGCCGATCATCGTCCGGCTGGTCCTCGTCGTGAGCCTCGCCGGATGGAGCCTCATGATCTTCCTGCCTCGGTCGACGCAGGGGTAGCAGGCGACAGGACACCGGCGATCGAGGCTCAGCGCCTCGAAGTGGGACCCCGCAGGGGCCGAGTGCGGGGATCCCTGGTTCGCCCGACGCGGGCGGATGTGCGGGCCGGTCCCGGATCCGGGACGCCCGGCTGCCCCGTGGCCGATACGTCGGCGAGAGCCTGGCAGGGGCCGCGGTCGGCACAGCCCAGGTTTGGGGACCAGCCTCATCCAGCGTCCCGGGGCGTGCCCAGGGACGAGTTCGGCGTGCGAGCCCGGTTGCGCTACCGCGCTCCGGTGCCGACGAGCGTGAGGCCGTCCACCCGCGCGTAGTGCGACAACCACGTGGTGCTGAGGATCACCTCGCCGCCCTCCCGGACCGTCCGCGTGACGGTGACGTCGAAGCCATCGGTGGGGTACTCCAGGACCTGGACCGTGCCCGACTTCAGCGACGGAGTGCGCTGGACGCTGCTGCCGGCGGCGCTGTAGTTCCGCTTGGCAGATGTCGCGAAGGTGACGGTCCGCCCGTTCGCCACGCGGTACGTGACGTTCGCCGAGCCGGGCACTCGGGAGCCACCCCCCACGACCGGGCGGTCGTTGACGGCCACCGTGTACAGCGAGAAGGTGACCACCCCCGGCCGCGCCGAGGCGCGGATCATGACCGGGTAGTCGGAGTCGTTCTTCCACGACATCGTCGTCACCGAGCCGCCCTCGATCGCCACAGTCGCGTCCAGGCCCGTCGGATAGCGGGTGATGTAGTAGTAGTGGTTGTGCCGGGCGAGCATCTTGTAGCCGGCACGCGCCACCGCATTGAACAGCGTGGTGGAGGTGGAGCAGATCCCGCCGGCGAACGCGCCCGTGGGCTCGGACCGGCCGTTGATGATCGCGCCGCCGTAGCGGTAGCCCCGGGCGGCGGTCACCGGCCCGATCGACGTCCAGAAGTCGAACACCGCCCCCGGCGCGACCACGGTCCCGTCGAGGTCGCGGGCCGGGATCGAGATGTTGTTGCTGAAGCCGTTGCGCTCGCTGACCTCGTAGTACGTGGTCCACGACGAGATCTGCCGCATGCGCGGGGCGAGCTGCTTCGCCTCCTCCGTCGACAGCTTCGGCTCGACGACGGCGATCACGATCGGGACGGGCGAGGGGGTGGTCGTCACGGCAGCACGGGCGACGATCGCGGAGGCGACCAGCGGCGCGGACGTCCTGACGTCGAGGGCTCGCCCGTTGCTGGCGGCCACGACGCGAATCCTGTCGGCTGCCGTGACGGCGAACGTCGCCTCCTTGACCGGGCTGTCGATGCTCTTCGCCAGGTCGACCAGGGCCTTCTTCGGCGACGTCGGGATCACGGTCGCGTGGTAGCCGTCGGTCGCCGGCTCGAAGCTGATCCATTGCCGCACGGTCTTGGCGGGGATGGTCCATGTCTCGTCGCCCGACGTCAGCACCAGGTCAGTCGCCATTCGGGTCGCGGTGGCGATCGCGCTGGCTACCTCGGCGTCATCGATGAACGGCTCGATCGTGGCCGTCTGGTAGGCCAGCTCGAGGGCATCGGGAGCGGCCGGGTCGGCCAGCCTCTCGACGAGCGCCCGGGCGATCTCGGCGCGCGGCACCACCCTGCCGACGGCGGCTGGACTCGCGACGAAGCCATGCTCGCCGAGGGTCGCCGAGCCGCTCACGGGCGCCCGGTTCACCTGCAGCGCCAGCGTGGTCAGCTCGCGGTCGACGGCCTCGGGATCGACGGCGGCGAGCGGCGCGATCTGGGTACCGCCGACGAAGCTCCGGACTCCGTGGGCGGCACGCTCGAGCGGGCCGTCGCCACCGCGCCCGACGGACCACGCCAGGGCCACGAGGGTGTCGACGTCTGGCCGGCGGCCGAGTGCGGCGTAGGGAATGCGCGTCTCGGTCCCGTCGATCGAGAGGACGACGCTACCGTTGGCGTAGCCGCCCAGCTTCTCCTGGAGGCGGGCCGTGGCCGCCTGCCGCGTGAGCCCGGACACGTCCACGCCCGCGACTTCGACGCCCGGGTAGACCCGGTCGGCGTACTGGCCCTGGTAGGCGAGGAGCGCGCCGGCGCCGACGGCGAGCGTGAGGGTCAGCCCGGCAACGAAGCCGAGCACGAGCCTCCCAAACGGGAAGGCGGGGCGGGAAGGCGGGGCGACGGGGGAGCTCGTCATCCGGGGACCGATCCTTTACTGGCCCGGCGCGCGGAGCGTGGCCGGCCGTCCGTGCTGAGACGCGTCGGTGTCGCGTCCTGTTTCGGCGCGCCGACCGGGCGATCATGCGCCATCGCGGGCGCCGCTCCATCCCCGACCAAGGTACTCATCGCCACGGGCCGCCGGCGGCCGGGATCGCCGAGGCGGTCGCTGGCTGCGGGCTGCCCGACCGCTCGGAGTGACGGCGCAATCAGGTCTCGTCGGCGCCGGTGTCTTCGCCCTCGTCCGGCTCGCCGGCCGGGGCTGCCGTCTCGGTCCTGCTGAGGTGGCTCGCCTCCACCATCGTCGGCCGCCCGTCGCGCTCCTTCCAGCGCGTCTGGATGTGAACCTCGTCGGTCTCACCGACGAGTCGAAGGATGACGGCATAGCCCGAGCGACCGCCCCGCTCGATCGAGTCGATGGTCACCTCGCTGGACGGCAGCGGCAGCAGGGCCAGCACCTCCCCGAGGTTCCGCCGGAGCTCCTCGCTGAAGTCCTGGGTTGCCAGCTCGACGTCGCCCTCGACGAGCGCCGCGCACACGGCCTCGGCGCGCTCGCGGACTACCTGCTCGTCCATCGTTGGCCCTCCCGGCTGCTGAAGTGGAAGCCACGTTTTCGGACTTCCACTCTACGCCAGGAGACGCCCAGTGCCGTTGCCCTGGCCAGCCGCGCCCGGCGGTCGGGCGCAGACGCAGCCAGGCCAGCGCGACGCGGGCGTCCGAGGACGACGCGACCGGCGGATCCCGCGTCGTCCTCGAGGTCGGGGAGCCGGCGGCCGGCCCCCTCTATGCGAAGAAGCTGATGATCGCGGCCGTGTCGTCGGAGAACGCCCAGCGCTCGACGATCTTCCCATCGCGGAGGTGGACGATCTCGGCGGTCCGGTACTCGAGCGTCCGGCCTCCGCGCGTCGCCCGTGCGTTCACGAGCGCGACCGCGTGGTCGTCGTTGGCGACGATGTCGTGGATGTCGGCCGTGATGGTGTAGTCGCCACCGCCGGAGAGGCGGCCCATCTCGGCCAGGGCGGCCTTCCCGCGGAGCGGCTCGGTCCCGCCCAGGTAGTGCCAGACGACGTCGTCGGCCAGCTGCGCCGTCGCTCCTTCCATCTCCCCCCGGCCCCACGCCTCGAGCGTCGCGCGGACGACGGCAGCGTTCGGATGGTCTCCCATGGCTCGGTCCCCTCCTGGGAGCGCGATCGGGCCGCCGGGACGGGCGGTCATCACGATGCCTCCCGGGCGAAATCGTACTGCGCGCTGCAAGTCCGGGCCGCCGGCACGGTCGACGATGGGCACCGCGCCGACCCGTCCGACGACCCCGCCGGGTCGGGTTCCGCGTCGGCAGCCCGTCGTCGCCGAGGGCCGGTCCCGCCCGCTCGACACCCGACATGGCGGACGATCGCTCCGGCTTCCGCCTACGGCATGGGTTCGCCGGCGGCAAACCGCGCGATGAGGTCCGTGAAGGCGGGCAGGCCGCGCTCATAGCCGATCGCCCAGAACCCGGCCCCGGCGAGCCCGCGCTCGTTCGCGAGCGCGAGCTTCCACGCGAGGGTTTCCGGCGAGTCCACGTAGACCGCGCGCCACGGCCCGGCCTGAGATGTCGGCGTGGGCCCGGGCCATGCCGTGGACAGGGTCGGCGACGCCCCGGGCAGGGTGGCAAGGTCAGGCGAGGCAGGCGCCGATGCGATCGGCCCCGGGCCGGAAGACGCCGCCGACGTAGGTCGAGGGGCTGGCGCGCCGCTGGCGTCGAGCGCGTAGAGCTCCACCATCTCGATCTGGTCCCGGAGCGGGACGGCCGCGGGGTCGCGCAGCAGGTCCAGGTTCCGGCGCGGGATCCAGGACGCCCCTCGACCGGTGGCGGGCGCCGCGAGCTCCGGCCCCGTGACCGGCCATGACCTGCCGTACAGGGGAAGGCCCAGGAGCGTTCGCTCGACGGGGACGCCGAGCGTCGCATACAGGTCGAGCGACCAGGGGAGGTCCTTCCCGCTGTCATCGCGTCGCTCGATGGGCGCGATCGCGCCGGGAGCCGACCCGGCCACGCGATAGTCGTAGCCCATGAGGAAGAGCCGGTCGGCGCCCGCCTCCGCGGCGGCCGCGGCCATGGCCGCGCCCGTGAGGCTCGCCTGGGTGGCGGCCGACACCTGGTCAGACGGATCGCGGGCCGTGACAGCCGCCCGAAGGCTTCCGACGAACGCGCCGTAGGCGGGCACCAGGAACGGATCGAGGGCCTCGACGTCGACGTTGACGCCGTCGAGACCGAGCTCGGCGACGAGTCCGACCAGCGAGGCGATCGTGGCGTCCTGGAGCTCCGTCACCTCGAAGAGCCGCGCGTTGCGCTCGAGGCCGAAGCTCGAGAACACGAGCTCGACCCGGACCCCGCGTTCCTGCGCCTCCCGGATCACCTGCGCCCCGACCGAGCCGGTGATCTGCCGGTAACCGGCCGCGTTCGTCTTGAGAGCCCCGCTTCGCGTGTTCGTCACGCTGAAGAGCGCCAGGGTCGTCAGCCGCGTCGTCCGCAGGTGCGCGGCGATGCCGCCGTCCATCTCCCAGTAGGGCAGGAACCCGTAGACCTCGTGCCCGGGCGGCGGACCCGGCGGCCGCGCCGGAGAAGGGTTCGTGACGGGCCCGGCCGGCGACGCCGGGGGCGCGACGGGCACCATGTCGGGCGCCTGGCCGCAGGCAGTCACCGCCGCGAGGATGGTCGCGCCGATGATGGCGAGGGCTGCGGAGGCTCGACGGGGCACCCGGGAAGGGTGCGGGCAGGCGCGAAGATGGTCAAACGCCCTGGTCGCACTCGCGATCAGGATGAGCGCTTGCCGTCAGGCGGCGGGACGGTACCCGACCAGGCGCAGGGCCGCCTCGCGAAGCGTCTCCCGGGGCAGGGACAGCCACTGGTCGGCGTGCGTGATGAGCAACCCGTTGAGGAATCCCAGGAAGAGGATCACGAGCAGGTCCGGGTCGCGCGGTGCCACGGCGCCTTCCGAGCGCGCCTCGGCGAAGACGCGCCGCAGGTTGGCATGCGAGCGCCCGTCGATCTGGCCCCTGTCGAAGCCGAGCGATCCGATGAGGTCCCGGCCGCCGCGGCCCGCCAGGCCGCCGAGGATCACGATGAACTCGGCGTGATCACCGTAGAGGGCCAGCGTCCGGTCGACGAGCAGCTCCAGCTTCCGGCGCGCGGGGCCGTACGCCTCCGCCACCTCCGCGGTCATCGCCTCGACGCTCCCGAAACCCTGGGCCAGGATGGCCCCGAGGATGGCCTCTTTCGAATCGAAGTGCCAGTAGACGTTGCCCGCGCTCATGCCCGCCCGACGGGCGACGTCAGCGACCCGGCAGGCAGCAAAGCCCCGCTCCGCGAAGAGCGCCCGCGCGGCCTCCAGGATGCGCGACCGGCTGGCGGCCCGGGTCGCCTCGTTCTCCAGGCGCGATCGGGGTGCCACGGTTGCCCCTCCATTCGTCCTGAATCTCTGTTCAGCCATCAGCCTACAACTGAACGTGTCTTCAGTCAACGGGTTGCCGGTCGGCACGGCGGGAGCGCGCGCAAGGCGCCGCTGGGGAGCGCGGCGGCGCAGCGGGGAGCGCGGCGGCGCAGCGGGGAGCGCGGCAGCGCAGCGGGGAGCGCGGCGCTGCGATCCGGGCGACGTGCGATCCGGGCGACGTGCAATCCGGGCAAGGGGTGCCTCCAAGCGGCGCCGCGCCTGCTCAGCGGCTTCACCTGTTCGAGGATCCGGACCAGGTAGCGCGAGCGCATCCCTCGCCCTCCGGCGCAGGCCGGTCGAGCCAGGCCACCGAGGCATCGGATCATCAGCGCCCCGCTCGCCGGGCATCCGAGCGGCCGGCGCAGCCCGCGCGACCTGAGCGCGTGGCTCAGCGGCGCCGGGGCGCCCTGCGGACCCGGTACGCCGCCATCACGTTGAAGGCAAGGACGACCACCATCCCTCCAGCGAACAGCCAGCTCGCCGGAGACGACCAGGCGACCTCGTCGGCAGCCCGGACCAGCCCCACCAGGATCCCGATGATGGCAATCGCCTGGCCCTGCACGACCGCCCGCGCAGCCCCCGGCCGCCGGTCGATCGCGATCGCAATGCCGACGATCCCCGACAGCGCGAACATCGCCCCCAGAACGCGTGCCGTCAGGGGGCTCAGGGTCCACGGCCAGGACGGGATCAGCACGTCCGGCGCCACGACGAGGATGAGGCTGGCGACGACGAGCACACCCCCCACGGCCGCCACGACAACCCGCACGGGGCCGGCCACCGGGGGCTCCGATTCGGCCGTCCACCCCGGATCGTGGCGGGCGTTGCGCCACCAGGCGACGGGAATGACGAAAGGCAGGCCCAGGTAGAGGATCGCCCACAGGGTGAAGGACGGGTGGCCCGGGGTGAACGCGTCCCAGTGCAGGAGCGTCGAGACGCCGAGGACCGCGGCGAACGTCGAGACCGGGACGAACCCCAGCGTGATCGTATGCCAGGCGCCGGCCACGACGACCCGCCCGAAGAACCACGCGCCGCCGAGGTAGGTGGCTCCCAGCATCATCGCGGTCATCGGCGGCCTGATCGGCCAGGAGAAGAGCTGGCCGGAGTGCTCGGGGAAGATCCACAGCATCACGAAGGCGACGGTCAGGATCGGGACGATGACGAACGCGAGGAGGCGCGTCGCGGGCAGCACGCGGTCGTCGGCGACGGCGCGGGACCGAACGTGCACTGCCACCTCCGCTCGTTCAGTGCCTGGAGAGCGGTGCCGTCGCGGACGACCTCGCGCCGGGCGATCGACCTGCGTCCTGCAGGTACAGCGGAGTCTGCCACGCGCGCAGCCGGTCGAACCAGCGCGCTCGGCCGACCGGACCGCGCGCGGCAGCGCCGAGCGCAGCGCCCCACCGTCGTGGGCGCTTCGTCCGCCATCCGGTCACGGCCAGCCACGCTCCGGATGCGGGCGCCGTCCCGAGCCCGGCCGCTTCGCCACGGGCGCCCCGGGAATTGCGCGGGACGTGCTGAGCGCGGCGCTCGGACTGCGGTTGACAGCGCCTCCGTGATCGGCGACAAACGGAGGATGACCAGCCAGCGCGTAGTGATCGTGGGCGGCGGGTTCGGGGGGCTCAACGTGGCCCGGGAGCTGGGCCGCGAACCCCGCGTCGCCGTCACCCTCGTCGACCGCCGGAACTTCCACCTCTTCCAGCCGCTCCTGTACCAGGTCGCAACCGGGGCGCTCTCGCCGGGCGACATCGCGCAGCCGTTGCGGGGCATCCTGCGGCGCAACCGGAACACGACGGTGCTCCTCGGGGAGGCGGTCGGGGTCGATGTCGGGCGCCGCGAGGTCCAGCTCTCCGACGGCGGGCCGATCCCCTACGACACGCTCGTGGTCGCCACCGGGGCGCGCCACTCGTACTTCGGTCACGACGACTGGGCGCCGCACGCCCCCGGCCTCAAGTCGATCGACGACGCTCTCGACATCCGGCGCCGGATCCTGATCGCCTTCGAGGCCGCCGAGCGGGAGCAGAACCTGGAGCGGCGCCGGGAGTGGATGACCTTTGTCGTCGTCGGTGGGGGACCGACCGGCGTGGAGCTCGCCGGAGCCCTCGGCGAGATCGCCAATGACACGCTCCGACGCGACTTCCGCTCGATCCACTCGCCGGACGCCCGGATCATCCTGGTCGAGGCGCTCGACCGGGTCCTCCCTCCCTACCCACCGGACCGCTCGACGTCGGCGCAACGTCAGCTCGAGCGGCTTGGCGTGGAGGTGCGGATGTCGACGCGCGTGATCCACGTCGACGAGCGCAGCGTGCGGGTGCAGGTCGGGGACGCCGAGGAGGAGATCGCGGCCCGCACCGTCCTGTGGGCCGCCGGCGTCCAGGCGTCGAGCTTTGCACGAGCCGTCGCTGCCGCAGCGGGGGCGGAAACCGACCATGCGGGCCGGATCGCGGTCGGGCCAGGCCTCACGATCCCGGGTCACCCGGAGATCTTCGCGATCGGCGACGACGCGGTGCAGCCCTGGAAGCGTGGGCGACCGGTGCCCGGGGTCGCCCAGGGCGCGATCCAGCCCGGCCAGTACGTCGGCAAGGCGATCCGGCGTCGGCTGGCGGGCGAGCCCATTCCGCGGTTCCGCTTCCGGGACAAGGGCGACGTCGCCGTCATCGGCCGACTGGCCGGCGTGACCAACATCGGGTGGCTGGGCCCATTCGGGCGCCAGGGCGGCTTCGCGGCCTGGATCCTCTGGCTCGTCATCCACATCTTCTACTTGATCGGCTTCGCCAACCGGATCGTCGTCATGGTCCGATGGGCGTGGAGCTTCGTCACGAGCGGCCGCGGGACGCGCCTCATCACGGGCCTGCCGCTGCTCCCGCCGATCGAGGAGCCAGCCCCGCCGGCATGGTCGGAGGCCGAGGACCGCAGGCCGAGCACCCTGCCGCCGGGGAGTGCCGACCGGGTGATCGCGACGACGTCCGCCGGCCAGCCTCGGGAAGTCCGCTAGACGCAGGGCGCCATCGCGCACCTCGATCGCCGGCTCGGAGGACACGCGCCGGCCGCCACCGGCCGCTCGCGGGCGGAGCGGATCACGAGCCACCGATGAGCCCGGCTGCGCCCGAAGTCCGGCCGTTGTCATGTCAGTTGACATGACACAAGAACGAGGGCATCATCCGCGTCGTGACTCCCATGCCCGGCACCGCCCGCGACGTCCCGCCGCGCGGCGTCGAGTCGGCACGCGGCCGGGCACCCGTCCTCGGCGAGGCGCGGCGTCGGGCACTCGTTCGGGCGCTGGCGCACGGCTCGCCGGTGCCTGGCGACGCCTTGGCCGAGCGCTTCCGCGTCAGCCGCCAGGCGATCGTCCGGGACGTCGCCGTGCTGCGGGCCGCCGGCCACCCCATCGTTGCCACCATCCGCGGCTACATCCTGGCCGCCCCGACGCCGACGGGTGCCCGTGCCGTCGTCGCCGTGCGCCACGCCCCGAAGGACGCGCTCACCGAGCTGCATGCGCTCGTCGATCTGGGGGTGCGGGTCCGCGACGTCGTCGTCGAGCACGCGGTCTATGGCGAGCTGCGCGTGGAGCTGCAGCTCGCCTCGCGCGCGGACGTCGATGCGTGGGCCGCTGCGACGGCCCGGTCGGGAGCGCACCTGCTCTCCGAGCTGACCGATGGTGTCCACCTGCACACGCTGGAGGCCGACGACCCGGCTCGCCTCGCCGAGGCCCGGGCTTCTCTCGGGCGGCTTGGCTTCGTGCTTCCCGAGGAGTCGTCATGACGGACGCCGCGGTGTCCGCCGACGACACGTCGGCCGGTGGGCGCTCGCTGGGCGTGATCGGCCACGAGTACGCGGCCCTCGACCAGGTGCCTCCCGCCGACCGCACGTTCGGCTTCTGGGACCAGTCCGCATTCTGGTATGCCGCGACCTGCCTGCCGGCGGCCTGGTTCTACGGCGCCCTCATGGCCGGCGCGGCCGGGTTGCCGGGGGCGCTCTTCCTGATCCTCGTCGTGAGCCCGCTCTCGCTCGCCCCCTGGGCGCTCCTGGGCTGGATCGCCGCGCGCACCGGCGCGTGCTCCACGGCCCTGGTGCGGCCGGCCTTCGGGATTCGCGGCTCGGCCGTCCCGTCGGCCCTCTACCTCGTCTTCGGCCTGGGCTGGGCGGCGGTCAATGTCTTCCTCGGCGCGATCGGGCTCTCCTTCGTGTTCGCCGGATGGGTCGGGACGCCGGCCTTCCTGACACCCGGCTACGAGGGCCCGATGGCCGCATTCATCGTGGCCATGGCAATCCTCCAGGGAAGCGTCGCAATCGCCGGGCACCGGATCCTGCGCGTCGTGCAGTGGGGCGCCACGATCGCGCTCCTCGGCCTCGGCGCCGTCCAGCTCTGGCTCGTCGTGACCCACTGGGATCCCGGCGTGCTGTGGTCGTGGCGCCCGCCGACGGAGGGCCTCGCCACCTCGATCGGCCCGTTCACCTACACGATCACCTTCGCCCTGCTGATCGACCTGCTCATCGCCTACAACTGGACATGGGAGTTCATCGGGGACTTCAGCCGCTTCGCCCGGACCCCCAAGGCCGGGGCAGGCGGCCCGTTCGTCGGCGCCAACGCGGCGCAGACGTGGTGGTTCACGGTGGGCGCGCTGGGCGTCGTCTTCCTGGCCACGACAACCGGCGGGTTCGCCCCGGAGGCGGCCGATCCGTCGTCGCTCACGACCTCGCTCGGCCTTGGCTGGCTGGCGGCAGCGATCGTGGTTGCCGCGACGATGGCGACCAACGCCGGCAACCTCACCGCGTCAGCCCTGGCGATCAGCAACATGGCGCCCCGGCTGCGCCTGGGGATCCGGGCCCTGATCGGGCTCGCCTCCCTCATCGTCGTGCCACTGGCGCTGCTCCCGCTCCTGGCCGCCGGGTTCCAGGCAACGTACATCGTCTGGCTCGACATCCTGGGGGCGATCGTCGTGCCGCTGTGGGTCATCGTCCTGGTCGACTTCTTCTGGGTCCGCCGGGGCCACTACGACCCGGACCTCTTCCGGGTGGCGGGCGGCCGCTACTGGTTCGACCGGGGCTGGAACTGGCGCGCAATTGGCTGCCTGGCCGGCGGGACGCTGCTCTACTGGGTCATCGCGTACGGCTTCCCGGCCCTGCGCGAGCAGGTCCCCGCGGCGGTACCCGTCGGGCTCGCCGTCGCGGTCGGATACGCCGCACTGATGCGCTCGGAGCGGACGCTCGAGGCAAGCATCAACGGACGGCTGGCCTGACACGGAACGCGCAGGCGTAGGGCCGGACCCGCATTCCCGGCCTCCCCGGAACACCGGCGATCAGCCGACGGCGCCGCGTGACCTCTCTCGCCAGGCCCGCGGAGCGCCGTCAGCGGCGCGGCAACCTGGGGCGCGGCAGGGGGCCGAAGACCGCGCTACGCATCCCTCCAGCGCAGCGTGGCATCCAGCTGACCGCTGGCAAGAAGCTCTTCCACGTGGTCGCCGCGCCGGAAGCGTGGCCCCTCGAAGTCGTCAACGGAGAGCCCCGCTTCCTGGTACGCGGCGTGGAGCTGCCTCACGCCCCTTCGAACATCCCACTGCGGCGTGAAGTCGGGGAGGACGCGCTGGATCTTGGAGAAGTCGACCCGGTACGACCTCGGGTCGG
This sequence comes from uncultured Chloroflexia bacterium, assembly GCA_963698595.1. Classification (GTDB taxonomy): domain Bacteria; phylum Chloroflexota; class Limnocylindria; order Limnocylindrales; family CSP1-4; genus CTSoil-043. The sequence goes on along the minus strand of CAVORL010000003.1, from coordinate 156,490 downwards.
GGGCGCCGTTCTCCGCGTACTCGACAAGCGATCCGGGGACAACGTCCTGCACGATCGCGGCCAGCTCGCTGATGCGGTAGTTCTCGTCGTTGCGGCCCACGTTGAACGCCTGGTTGTGGACGACCTGGCGGGGCGCCGCGAGCACTGCCAGGAACGCCCGAGCGATGTCCTCGACATGCACGATGGGCCGCCACGGAGAGCCGTCGCTCTTGATGAGGACGCGACCCTTCGTGTAGGCCCAGGCCACGAGGTTGTTCAGCACCAGCTCGGAGTTGAGGCGGGGGGAGACGCCATAGGAGGTTGCGTTCCGGAGAAACGTCGGGCTGAAGGTGGCGCTGGCGAGCTCCGCCACGTCGTGCTCGACACGGACCTTGGAGATGTTGTACGGCGTCGCCGGAGCCGGTTCGGCGGTTTCGTCGAGCATCGTGTCGCCCGCCTTGCCGTAGATGGCACAGGACGATGCGAAGAGGAAGCGCTGCACGCCGGCGTCCTTCGAGAGGTGCGCAAGGCGGACGGCAGCAGCATGGTTGATCTCCGTGGTGACCCCCGGGTTCAGGTTGCCGAGGGAGTCGTTGGAGAGCGCCGCGAGGTGGACGATCGCCTCGAACCCGTGCAGGTGCGCCGGCTCGACATCCCGGATGTCCGTCAGCATCTCGGGGACTGGACGCATTCCCGCCGTGAAGGTGCATCCGCGGAAGAGGTCGCTGTCGAGCCCGACCACCTCGTGCCCGGCGTCGAGCAGCAGCGGCACCATCACCGTGCCGATGTACCCCTTGTGCCCGGTAACCAGGATGCGCATGGTGTCCCCTCATTCAGCGTCTACGCGAGCTTGCGAACGACTCGCGACCGGACGTTCACAGCTTCCGTCGCATGCTCACGAGCTTGATCGGACAGTAGTCACCCATCGCCGGCAGGCGCGCGGCAACCTGGTGGATCGGGTGGAAATAGTCGGGCTCTTCGCCCACGAGATGACAGCCTGCCGAGTAGATCACGCGGGTGGCGAGGTAGTACGAGCTCAGGAAGTTGTCGAACACCACCGAGTCGAAGGCCGGGCTGGTCTCCACGAGGAACCTCTCCTCGTCGAAGAAGAGGTTGTGCCACCGCACGGGGATCTCGGGAAGCCCCATAGCGACACGCAGACGGTTGAAGCTGTTCTGGCCCTGGATGAAGTTCTCGATGCAGAAGTAGTAGCCCCCGGGGACGAGGTGCTGGGCAATCTGGGCGATCGTGCCGTACTGCTGCTCCGAGCTCGTCAGGTTGATCAGGCTGCGAACGGTCAGGAAGGCCTGGAACTGCTCTCCGTGAAGGCTCGCAGCCAGGTCCCGCAGGTCACCGACGCGAAAGGACAGCCTGCTGCGCAGCCCGGGCTGAGTGGAGAGCCTGTGCTCGGCTAGGGCCAGCATCTCCTCGCTCCAGTCGACACCGACGAACCGAAGTGTCGGAAGCGACGCGGCGAGGCTCACGGTCGCATGGCCGTCGCCGCACCCCATGTCGACGACGGTGGAGCCGGGTGGCAGGGAGATGGCGGCGATCCTCTCCCGCAGGGTGGCGATCTCGTGTTCGCGCAGGAACACGTCGTAGGTCGTGGCCTGAAGGGAGGTCGGGTCAGTCGTCTTCGCGCGCTCGCTCCAGTACTGCCTGATCTCGTCCGACCTGTCCTGCGCAGGACCGTCCATCCGTGCCTCCACCCTTCACGTCAATCGGCGGGCCGCGACGCCGGCGCCTCGATCCTGGGAGTGTCCTCCGGGCATACGGAGCCGAAGGACCGCGGCCGTCGCAGGGCACCCACTCGCCCAGACCCTCGTGGGAACCATGTCATGCCGTGCGCCCCGACGCAAGCGTGCGGCCGCAACTCACGCCCGGGCGGCGGCCACCCCCGGCAGCTCCCCGGCGAGCCCGTACGGCGCTCCGGCGGCACGAACCAGGTCCACCATGGCGGCCTCCACGGCCGGGTCAAGCTCAGGCCGGACATACGCCGCCAGGAGCTCCTCCACGCGGTCCCGCGCCCGCGCCGCGGCATCCGGTCGGCCGGCGCCCTCCCAGGCCCGGAGCGAGGCGCGATCGATGACCGCCGACGGCAACGCCTGCTCGCTCCGGAAGAGCCGCCGGGTCTCCGGCAGCTCCAGAAAGCGGGCTTCCGGGCCGGCTGCCCGGATCATGGCGGTCGCCAGGGTCTCCGTGGGGGTGGCGATGCCGCGGACCAGCCGCTGGGCCATCGCGATCCCCTCCGCGTCCAGGACGAGCTTCTCGGCACTGTGGCAGCGCAGCGAATCGAGCATCCCGGCGCCGGAGATCATGTCGATCCCAGCGAGCGCGCCGACGAGGGCACCCATCCCGCTCTCCATGCCGGACTGGTGGTCGATGACCTTCCCGTCCGTCGCCGAGAGGTAGCCGTGGGTCGGCAGGTTGAGGTCCTTGCCCACCTGGGCATACGCCGCGTCGAGCATCGCGGTCTCGATCGCGCCCATCGGGGTCACGCCCGGTCCGCATGTCGACGATCGCGGGGGCCCCACCCCACACGATCGGCGACCCGGGCCCCGCGAGCTGGTGGATCGTGATCCCGGCCAGGCACTCGGCCGCGTGCTGAACCACGGACCCGACGAGCGTCACCGGCGCCGGCGCCCCCGGCGAGCGGCATCGAGACCATCTCGGCCGGCACCCGGGCGCGGGCCAGGTCGACCAGGTTGCGCGCCCCGAACGCCGTCCAGGTGAGCGGCGGCGAGGGGCACACGTCGAAGACGGCGCGGGGCTTCGCGGCAAGCGCCTCGCGGCCCCCGGCGTCGAGGGCGAGGAGGTCGATCATCGCCGCCGACCCCAGCGGGCTGAACGCGCCCGTGACGACCGGCTTCGCCGACCCGAGGAGAACCAGGAAGAGTCGGTACAGGTCGCCAATCTCGGACGGGGCGTCGCCGCACACGACTGCCGTGGACTGGGCCGCGTACGCCGGCAGCATCTCGGCCACGCGAACGAGCCGCACGAGGTCGTCGGCCCGGGACGGCCGGTGATCGCCCGTGACCGGGTCCAGGACGTTGACCCCGGACGAGCCGGGATCGAACTGGACGATTCCGGCCCCGTAGCGGACGGCAGGGGCGCCCGCCCGGTCGAAGAGCTCGAACGACGCCGGGACGCTGGCGAGGGCACCTTCGACGAGCGCGGTCGGCAGGCGGGCCACGTCGCCGTCGACACCGGCTCCCGCGTCGGCGAGAAGCCGGATCGCCTCCGGGTCCTGGACGCGGACGCCGGGATCGCGCAGCAGCTCGTAGGCCTCCTCGAGGATCCGCCCCACGAGATCGGCGGAGAGGAGCCCGAGGCGGGGCCGGGTGCTGCCCCCCACCCCGGCTGGGTCCGTCGTCACGGTCGGGATTCCGCGCGTGCGGGCGCGTCGACCACGGTCGGCGCCGGCTCGACTCCAGCTGCGACCTCCACGGCGTGCACGATGCCGGCGAGCTCTGCGGCGAGCGTCGGAGCCAGGGGTTCGGGTACGTGCGTCGCCAGCAGGTCGCGGGCCTTCGCGTTCGCCCAGGCCCGTGGGCCACCGCCCTCCTCCTCCACGACGCCCATCGGTCGCCGGTCCATGAAGCGCGGTCGCCACAGCTCACGCATATGGCGCCGGGTGTGCTGCGAGGTCAGGTACTCGCCGGCCGGCCCGACCTCGGCAATCGCGTCGACCGCGAGCGTCTCGTCGTCGACCGGGATCCCGCGCAGCGTCGACCGGACGATCGAGAAGATCTCTGCGTCGAGGAGGAGCTGTTCGTGGGAGAAGACCCGGCTCCCGTTCAGCAGGCCCAGGCCCAGGAGCATGTCGGAGCCGACCGCGGCGGCCAGGAACGACGAGAGCGCGTTCTCAACGCCCGCCTGCCAGTCCGGCGCCTTGGCACCAGTCGCGAAGGCACCCATCGACAGGGGCACCCTGTAGAAGTCGGCGAGCTGGTTGGTCGCAGCCCCGAACAGGAAGTCCTCGGGGCCGCCGCCCGTGTAGGCGCCGGACCGGAGGTCGATCGCCGTCTGGGCCGCGGCGTAGTAGACGGGGCAGCCGGGCTGCGCAATCTGCATCAGCGCCAGCGCCGAGATCACCTCGGCGTTGCCGACGAGCAGGTTCCCGGCGAGCGTCGCGGGTCCGGTGAAGGCTGCCGACGCCATCGTCATGAATCCGACCGGGACCCCGGCGTCGGCGGCCTCGAGGGCAGCGTCGAGGCTGCCGCCGTCCTGGCCCAGGGGGCTGGTGGTGCACTGCATCATGGACAGGACGGGCCGCGCGCGGAGCGCGTCGCGCCCCCCGGCGATCGCGGCTGCCATCTCGATCGCCGCCCGGGCCTCGGGCGCGGTGACGATCGACTCCGTCTGGACGTGCTTCGTGGTATTGGCCCAGCAGGCCAGGAGCTCGTGCAGCGACCGCGAGACGGCCGGCCGGTCCTGCGCCGAGACGGGGATCCAGTGGAAGGCGACCTCGTCGAGGGCGTCGCCGAGGTGGGCGATCTGGGCGACGTCGTCGATCCCCGACGGGCGACGCTCGCCGGTGTCGAGGTCGGACACTTCCACGCCGCAGCCGTCGGTCGCCGCGTACACGTGCTGGCCGTCGAGCGGCAGGTCGAGCTGCGGGTCGCGGGCCGCCAGGGTGAAGACCGGGGGCGCTGTCGCCAGGGCCGCCTCGATCATCGCGCGCGGGACGCGGACGACCTGGGAGGTGCGGTCGACGGTCGCGCCGGCGGCCGCCCAGATGTCGAGGGAACGCTCCGACGGGAAGCGCACGCCGACCGTCTCGATGACGTGGAGCGAGGCCTCGTGGATGCGGGCGATCGCCTCCGCGTCGAGCGCCTCGACGCGGATCCCGCCCACGATTGCCGGGTTCACGCGGGCGCTCATCGGGCCACCCCGTCAGATGCCGTCAGGCGCTTGGCGAGCTCGACGGCGCCCATCGCGTCCTCGGAGTATCCGTCGGCGCCGATGTCGGCCGCCCACGTGCCGGTGACGGGTGCGCCGCCGACCATGACCTTCAGCGGTGGGCGCAAGCCCGCCTCCTCGAGCGCCGTGATGACGGTGCGCTGGCCGGTCATCGTCGTCGTGAGGAGCGCGGAGACCCCGACGATGTCAGCGCGGTGCTCGCGGGCAGCTTCGACGAACCGCTCCGGCGCGACGTTGACGCCGAGGTCGTGGACCTCGAAGCCCGACGTCGAGAGGAGCATCGCGACGAGGTTCTTGCCGATCTCGTGGATATCGCCGGCGACCGTGCCGATGACGACCCGGCCGGCGACGGTCCGCTCGATCGCGGCGGCCTTGAGCTCCGGCTCGAGCACGGTCAGGGCGCGCTGCATGGCGCGGGCGGCGAGCATCATGTCGGGCAGGAACAGGTCGCCGGCCGCGAAGCCGGCGCCGACCTCCTGCATGCCGGGCATGAAGCCCTCGTCGATCGCGCTCAGCGGCGGGATCCCGGCCGCGATCGCGGCCCGCGCGGCGGCCTCGGCGGCATCTGCGTCGCCGTCGATGACGGCCTGGCGCATCGCCTGGAACTCGGTCTCGCTCATGGTGTGCTCCTTGGTGGCTGGCGGAGACAACGACCCCGGCCGCGGGCCGGGCAGGGTGGAGATTGCGGCCGTCAGAGACCGGCGGTGGCGTTGGCGCGGTCGACAACGGCGCGGACCGCTTGCTCGACGTCAGGCTCGAGCGGGACCGGGACGTGGCGCTGGAGGATCTCGTCGACGCGGACGGCCGCCCGCTGGGCGAGCGTCGTGGCCCCCGCGTCGCGCCAGGGCGCATACCCTCGCCGGTCGAACAGGCCCGGGTACCAGCGCTCCCGGTAATGCGCGAGCGTGTGGTCGGTCTCGAGGAACGACCCGTCCACGCCGAGCTCGTCGACGAGGTCGAGGGCCAGGGCCTCCTCGCCGACGTCCACGGGGCGGCGCAGCGCCTGGATCCAACCCGCGATCTCGTCGCAGATGACGAGCTGCGCCAGCGAGAAGGTGAGCCCGGACTCCAGGTAGCCGCTGTCGTGGATGAGGTGACCACCCGCGAGCGCGTCGGCGAGCATCGTGAGGGAGGCTTCGGCCGCTGCCTGGCCATCCACGGCCTTCGCGTCGCTACCCCCGCCCAGGCTGAACATCGGGAGGCTCCAGCGATGGGCAAGCGAGGCCGCCACGCCCTTCGGCTCGGGCCCGCAGTACGGGTCCACCATCGTTCGCAGGTCCAGCGAGTCGCCGCCGAAGCCCGGCACGACGATGGGCGCCCCTGCCCGGGCGAGCTGCGCCATGACGACCCCGGCGAGGATCCCGGCGGTGTTGACGGCGGTGGTCCCGGCCACGGTGACCGGGCCCGTCGTCCCGCCGGACGTGACCGGGATCCAGAGCGCCGGGACACCGCGCTCTGCGCAGACGAGGAGCTTGCGAACAGCGTCCTCGTTGCAGAGAAGCCCGCGCGTCACGTTGATGTAGACGGCCACACGGGGTCGCTCGGCGAGGGCCGCCCGGCCGCCGGCGACGAGCTCGGCCATCTCCAGGGCGTCGAGCATCCCCGCCAGCTCGTAGGTGACGAGCACGATCGGCTTCCGGGTGAGCGACAGCATCGCTGCCGCCTGGTGCCGGTCGGCGAGGACCTGGTCGAGATCGGCGGGGAGGAACATCGACATGACGAAGTCGATGTTCGGGAGGGCGTCGGCGAGGGTCAGGCCCTCGGCGAGGTCGGCGGTCGTCGGCCGGCGTCGCTCGCCGGTGCGATGGTCGAGCACGTGGAGGCAGTCGGAGCCCGTGCCGAAGAAGGCGGCATTCCCCGCCAGCCTGATCGCCGGGCGGCCGGACCGATCGTGGAGGGTGACCTCCTTCGGAGCGACCTCGAGGGCCCAGGTCACGAGACGCTCGGGAATGCGGACCCGTGCGCCGTCCACGCTCGCACCGGCAGCGCGGAGGAGGTCCAGAGCCTCCGGGACGGGGATCTCGACACCTGTCCGCTCGAGGATCGAGATGGCGGCCACTTCGAGCCGGGCGGCCGTGGCCGGCCCGAGGCGGTCCCAGCGCGGGGTCTCGCGCGGGTCGGTCACGTCTCCTCCTTGGCGTCAGGGGCGCGGCAGACAGCCCACGCCATTGTAGGAGAGTGGACGGCAGTGTCCGCGCTCCGGCAGAGACCTCGGCCCGAGCCTGTTCGGACGCACACCGTCTCCGCGGTTCGCCCCCGTCGCAGCTCGCAGCCACGCGTGGGCAGCTCCGTCAGGCGCAAGAGCTGCGCAGACGTGCTCCCGCCGCACGGACCGGCGGTCGCGCACGGGGAGGGGCGCCGGGGCGGGATCCGGACGGACGACGTGTCTGGCCGCGCAGACGGCTGATCAGCACAGCGCGCTCGCCAGCTCCGCGATCCGAGCCGGCCCGACGCGGCAGCAGCCCCCGACGAGGCGTGCCCCCGCCGCGACCCACGACCGCGCCGCCGCGACGTCCACGTCGGATCCGACGGCGGGGCGCCAGGCCCCCGACGCGGGATCCCAGCCCTCGCCGGAGTTGGGGTAGACGACGATCGGCTTCCGGGTCGCGGCGCGGATGCGCGACACCAGCCCGGCCACGTGCTCCGGCGCCACGCAGTTGACACCGACGGCGACGATCTCCGGCGTCACGTCGGCGACGCCAACCGCATCCTCGATCGGCGAGCCGTCCCGCAGGTGGCCGTCATCGACACACGATACGGCCAGCCAGGCGGGCGCTCCGACCTCTCCGAGAAGGTCGGCCAGCGCCCGAACCTCCACGCGGTCGGGGATCGTCTCGCAGGCGAGGAGATCGGGACCGGCCTCCCAGAGGATCCGCATACGCTCGCGGTGGAAGACCCTGAGCGAGGCCTGGTCGAGACCGTAGCCGCCACGGTACTCGGAGCCATCGGCGAGATGTGCCCCGTACGGGCCGATCGAGGCGGCGATGAGAAGGTCGCCGGCATCGGCGGGTGCGACCTCCGCGCGGTAGCGCCTGCGTGCCTCGTCGGCGAGGGCCACGCTCCGCGCCAGGAGGTCCGCGGCGGCGGTGTGGTCCACGCCTCGCGAGGCGAAGCCCTCGAACGTGGCCTGGTAGCTCGACGTGATGGCGACGCGGGCACCGGCCCGGAAGTACGCCAGGTGGGCCGCGATGATCGCCTCGGGCTCGTCGGCGAGGATGCGCGCAGACCAGAGATGATCGGCGAGGACGTGCCCTGCCGCTTCGAGCTCGGTGGCGAGACCCCCGTCGATGACGACCACGCGCTCGTCGGAGAGCAGCGGCGCGAGGGGGTCGGCGCGGGGTCCCGGGGATTCGCGGGGCAACGGTCAGCCGGCGTTGCCGATGTCGATCGCGTACGCCTCCCAGACGAGATCGGCGCCATGCTGACGGTGTCGCACGATCCGGCCCATGAGCCGCTGGAGGTCCTCGCGGACCGACTCGATGGCTGCTTCGTCGGGGAGCGGATCGACGAGGCGCTCGGCGCCCTCGCCCAGAGCGGTCGTGATCTGCGGGTGCTCCTCGCGGAGTCGACCGGCCTTGGCCCCGAGGTGTGGGGCGGTCTCCTCCATCTCCGAGTAGAGCCCGTCGGCGGCCTCCGTCTCGGTGACATGGGTCGCGAAGGCATTGCTGAGCGTCTCCAGCGCGCCCTCGACCTCCAGGCGCCAGGCCTCGCGGTCGCGGATCGGGGAGGAGAGCGCACCCTCGAAGCCGATGAGGGCTTCCCGGAGCTCGCGGCGACGGCGCGCGGCCGCCTCGACCGCGCGGGAGGGAGGACGTTCGTCGGTCATGGCATGGGTCTCCAGGCTGCCGTCAGGATGGCGTGACCGTGGCGCACATGGTAGCCGGTGATCGGCCGCCAGCGGCAGCCGATTCTTGCCCGCCGGGCGGCATGGCGGCGGCGCTTCACGGCTCGCGGCGCGGAGCGACCCCGATGGGCCCGACGACGGTCCGCCACGCCCGCGTCAGCATGCGGAACTCGCCGGCCGGCATCCGCTCGACCGCTACCACGGCGCCGGCGGCCTCGGCGGCGGCCTCCGCCGCCTCCAGGCGGACGCGCCTGTCCACCCCGGAGCCGACGAGCGCCCCGGCGGCAGCGTCGCGTGCCGCGTCCGCTGCGGCGCGGGCGACCTCGTCGCGCTCGTTGGCAAAGGCCCGATCGCGGGCGGCACGGGCGACCTTCGGCACCTTCTCGAGGCGCGGGTCCCAGTCGAACGCACGGCGCCGCTCGGCAGCCAGCCGATCGGCCGCGGGGCCGTCCAGTGCCCGGGCGGCCTCCACGATCTCCTTCACCGACCCGCTGCGGGGCCCGAAGGCACCCGCGGCGCGGAGGGAGGTGACCCGCCGGCGGCGGCGGCGGAGATCCCAGCGATGGAAGGCGAACAGGACGAGAAAGAGCGCGACGAAACCAAGCGTCACGAGGACGTCGGCGCTGACGAGACGGAGCTCCTCGCTGCTCACCCGCGGATTGTGGGCCACGTGGACCCGTTCAGCCACCGGGCGCCGGCCGAGCACGCAACGCGGCCGTCCGGGACCGCGCAGGTTCGCGGGACGAGCACGGCGGCGCGAGGCGAAGAGTGCTCCTCGGGGCGGCCGTGTACCGCTCGCCTCCCACGGGATCGCGCGGGCCATCCGGCGGATCGCGCGCACCGAACGTGAGCCAGAACCGGAGGAACGGGCATCACGCGCTATCCTTGCGGAGCTTTGCACCATCCGAGGGGGCCCAGATGAAGGTCGGCGTTCCCAGGGAGACGCTGCCCGGCGAGCGCCGCGTTGCCCTGGTCCCGGACGTCCTGTCCAAGCTGAAGGCTGCCGGGATCGACGTGCTCGTGGAGCATGGGGCCGGGTCGGCCGCGTCATTCATCGACGCGATGTACGAGGAGGCGGGGGCGACGCTCGTCTCCGGCGCAGAGGCCTGGAGCCAGGCCGACTGCGTCCTCAAAGTCCAGAAGCCCAGCCCGGCCGAGGTAGCGAAGCTGCGCTCTGGGCAGGTGCTCGTCGGCCTGCTGACACCGCTGATCGACCCGGCCCTCATGCAGGCGCTGGCGGAGCAGGGCGTAACCGCCATCAGCCTGGACGCGATCCCTCGGACACTGTCTCGCGCCCAGTCGATGGACGTCCTCTCGTCGCAGGCGAACATCGCCGGCTACAAGGCGGTCCTCGTCGCAGCGGAGGCGTTCGGGCGCTACTTCCCGCTGTTGACGACCGCGGCGGGCACGGCCAAGCCGGCCAACGTCCTCGTGCTGGGGATCGGCGTGGCAGGCCTCCAGGCGATCGGGACCGCCCGGCGCCTGGGTGCCGTCGTGCGCGCCTACGACGTCCGCCCCGAGACCAGGGAGCAGGCCGAATCGCTGGGCGCGCAGTTCGTCACGCTGAAGACGGCGATCGACGCGACGGGCAGCGGCGGGTACGCCCGCGAGCTGACCGCCGAGGAGCGCGCAGCCCAGCAGGCCGAGCTCAACGACGTGATCGCGGGGATGGACGTCGTGATCACGACCGCCCAGGTCCCGGGACGCAAGCCGCCGCTCCTCCTCACCCGCGACACCGTGCTCGGCATGAGGCCAGGCTCCGTGATCCTCGACATGGCCGCGAGCTCCCTCGGAGGGAACTGCGAGCTCTCGAAGGTCGGCACGACCGTGGTCACCGACGGCGATGTCACGATCCTCGCCCCGGACAACCTGCCGGCGACGCTGCCGATCAGCGCCAGCCAGTTCTATGCCCGCAACCTGCAGGCCCTCCTCCTCCACCTCGTGAAGGACGGCCAGCTTGCTCTCGACACCGAGGAGGAGATCACGGCGGGCGTCCTCATCACCCGCGACGGGAAGGTCGTCCATCCTGGCGACCGCGGCGCTCCTCCTGGCGGCCCAGCCCGGAGAGGTGACTGCATGAACGAGCTCCTCGTCGCGCTCACTGTCTTCACCCTCTCGATCCTCGTCGGGTTCGAGGTCATCGCCAAGGTCCCCGCAACGCTCCACACGCCCCTCATGTCGGGCGCCAACTCGATCCACGGGATCATCGTCATCGGGGGGATGGTCATCGCGGCGGAGGCCGACGACCCGCTCGGCTATCTCCTGGCGTTCGCGGCGATGGTCTTCGGCGCGATGAACGTCGTGGGCGGTTACGTCGTCACCGACCGGATGCTCCAGATGTTCCGCCGGAAGCCCTCGGCCGCGAAGGCCGAGAGCGAGGCGTTGACGGGGGCAGCGGTGGACATCCAGACCCTCGTCTACGTCGCCCAGGTCGGCGGTGCCGTCTGCTTCGTGCTGGGCCTCCACCTCATGAACTCGCCGGCGACGGCCCGCAACGGGAACCTCCTGTCCGGCGGCGGGATGACCATCGCGATCGCCGCCACCCTGGTGGGCCTCGTCGTCCGCGACGGAGGGCTCGACTCCATCGCCTGGGCCATCATCATCGTGGGCTTCGCAATCGGCGGGGGCCTGGGCCTGTACACGGCGCGCACCGTCCCGATGACGGCGATGCCCCAGCTCGTCTCGCTCTTCAACGCGGTCGGCGGCGGGGCGGCGGCGCTCGTCGCGATCCAGGACTTCATCGGCCACGCGACCACGGGCACGCCGGTGGCGTCGACGGTCGTCTTCACCGTCGTCGACGTGGTGATCGGAGCGGTGACCTTCACCGGCTCGCTGCTCGCGTCGGGCAAGCTCATGGGAGTCGTCAGGGGCAAGCCCATCATCCTCCCCTTCACCCGACCCCTGACCGTCGTCGTCGCCCTCGGCGTCGTCGCCGGAACCGGGCTCCTCGTCCTGAACGCGCTGGGGAGCGTCGCGCTCGACCCCGCGGTGGCGATCCTCATCCTCGGGGCGATCCTCGCCGCCTCGCTCGTCCTCGGCATCACGATGGTCCTGCCGATCGGCGGCGCCGACATGCCGGTGGTGATCTCGCTCCTCAACGCCTTCACGGGCACGGCCGTCGCCATGGCCGGGTTCGTGCTCGACTATCCGGTCCTCATCATCTCGGGCGCGCTCGTGGGGGCGTCCGGCGCCATCCTCACCAAGCTCATGGCCGACGCCATGAACCGCTCGATCGTGAACATCCTGATCGGCGGCTTCGGCGGTGGGGAGGGCGAGATGGGCATGGCCGGCGGCCCGGGCGGCTCGGTCCGTTCGATCGGCGCCGACGACGTGGCGATTCAGCTGGCCTATGCCAGCAGCGTCATCGTCGTCCCGGGCTACGGCCTCGCCGTGGCCCAGGCACAGCACGCCGTCCGGGAGCTCGCTGAGCTGCTGGAGGAGAAGGGCGTCGACGTCCGCTACGCGATCCACCCGGTCGCCGGGCGGATGCCGGGGCACATGAACGTCCTCCTCGCCGAGGCCAACGTGCCGTACCCCCTGCTGCGAGAGATGGACGAGATCAACCCGGAGTTCGACCGCTGCGACGTCGCCCTCGTCATCGGCGCCAACGACGTGACGAACCCGGCCGCCCGCCGGCCCGGCAACCCGGTCTCGGGCATGCCGATCCTCAACGTCGACCACGCCAAGTCGATCATCGTCATCAAGCGCTCGATGGGTCGAGGCTACGCCGGGATCGACAACGAGCTCTACGCGAACCCCAAGACCGGGATGCTCTTCGCCGACGCGAAGGACGGCATCGCCCAGCTCGTCACGGCGGTCAAGGGGCTGTAGCGGGCGATCAGTGCCCGATCGGCAAACGGCGGCTGCCCCGGCAGATCCGCGCGCGGCGCCGATCAGTCGCCAGCCGTCGTGGCGAGCTGGACGGGCGGCCTTCGGGGGTCGAGGGAGCGTCGGCGACGGCGGCGCGCGACCGGTCCCGGCCCGTCCGCCACGCGGCGCCGGAGGAGCGCCGTCCGGAAGCCGACACCGCGGCCCGCGGCGAGGGCGGCACCCACGCCTACATTGGACACCGTCCAATGAGAATGGTAGCCTGTCGAGGTGCCCGCACGGGCCCGAATCCCTAGGAGGCAGACTCATGACTACCCCCACGGTCGACGCCCCGACCACGACCACTGCGACGGCGGCCGCGCTCCAGGACAGCCTCGTCGAGCTCATCGACCTCGCGCTCCAGGCGAAGCAGTACCACTGGAACGTCGTGGGCCCGCACTTCCGGGCCGTTCACCTGCAGCTCGACGAGATCACCGACGCCGTCCGCCTCTGGTACGACGACGTCGCAGAGCGGCTGAGCGCCCTTGGTGTTTCGCCGGACGGCCGCACGGCGACCGTCGCCGCCGGGACGCCGCTTCCGGAGGCGGGCGCCGGCTGGCAGCACGACGCCGACACGGTCGTGGCCATGGCCGACCGCCTGGCGACCGTCGCGGGCAGCCTGCGCGAGCGCGCGGCGGCGGTCGGCGAGAGCGATCTCGCGAGCCAGGGCATCCTCATCGAGGTCGGCGCCGGGCTCGAGAAGCAGGCCTGGATGCTGCGCGCCCAGGTCCGATGATCGTCGACCCGGCCGCCCGTCTCCGCGCGGGCGGCCTCCGGGTGACCTCTGCCCGGATGGCCGTCCTGCGCGCGGTCGAGGCGCTCGGGGGCCACCGGACGGCGGACGAGATTCGCGCGTCGCTCGCCACCGCGGGTGCCGCGGTTCCGCGGGCGAGCCTCTACCACGTCCTCGGGGCGCTGTCCGCGGCTGGGGTGCTCATCGTTGCCGACGCCGGCCCGGGAACGACGCGCTATGAGGCCGCCACGACCTGGCACCACCACCTGGTCTGCCGCGGTTGCGGGGCGATCGTCGATGTCCCGTGCGTGCGCGGTGCACGACCGTGCCTGGAGCCCGACCTGCCGGGCCTTGCGGTCGACGAGGCCCAGGTGATCTTCCGCGGGCTGTGCGCCGCATGCGCGGGGGAGCACGCCGCCGGTGCGGCCGGCATGGCGGCCCGGCCACGGGCGATGGGTGGGCGGGGGCCACGGGCCCGCGTGTGATGCGGGGGCGGATCACTCCGTCGCTTCGAACGGACCCGGCTGGGATATAGTCTAGCCGTCTAGACGTTTGACGCGCTTCGACGATGCCGGAGGGACGCCCCGCATGCGACGCATCAGCGACATCGGCGCCGCTGTCATCGGAAGCGGCTTCATCGGCAGCGTGCACATCGAGGCCCTGCGCCGCCTCGGCGTGAGGATCCAGGGCCTCCTGGAGGTCTCCCCCGAGCACGGGGCGAAGCGGGCAGCCGACCTCGGTCTTCCCCGCGCCTACGCCTCCTTGGAGGAGATGCTCGCCGACGACCGCGTGGAGGTCGTCCACGTCACCTCGCCGAACGCGCTCCACGCCCCCCAGGTGCGCGAGATCCTCGCTGCCGGCAAGCACGTCGTGTGCGAGAAGCCGCTGGCCACCACCTCGGCAGAGTCCGCCGAGCTTGTGCGCCTGGCCCGCGCTGCCGGCGTCGTCAACGCCGTCAACTTCAACATCCGCTTCTACCCCCTCAACCAGCACCTCGCTCGCCTCGTCGCCGAAGGCGGCCTCGGCGAGGTCCGCCTCGTCACGGGCCACTACTTCCAGGACTGGCTCCTGCTCGACACGGACTGGAACTGGCGCCTGGACCCGACGCAGGGCGGCACGCTGCGCGCCGTGGGCGACATCGGGTCGCACTGGCTGGACCTGTTGAGCTTCGTCGGAGGCGTGCGCATCGAGAGCGTCATGGCCGACCTCGCGACCTTCGTGAAGGTGCGCCACCAGCCCACCGGACCGGTGGAGACCTTCTCGACGGAGAGGGCGACGAGCACGATCCCCCGCGAGATGGTCACCGACGACGCGGCCACGATCCTCCTCCGTTTCGAGGGTGGGGCGCGGGGCGCGGTCGCGATCTCCCAGGTCAGCGCCGGCCGCAAGAACTCCCTGCAGTACGAGATCGACGGGTCGACGGCCGCGACGGCCTGGGACTCGGAGCGGCCGGACGAGCTGTGGATCGGCCGGCGTGACCGCCCGAACGAGCTCCTGCTGCGCAACCCGGCCCTCATGAACCCCGCGGGGACCGCGGCGGCCGGCCTCCCCGGAGGCCACGTCGAGGGCTTCGCCGACACCTTCAAGGCGATCTATCGGGCCGTCTACACCGACGTCGCCGGCGGCGGCCCGGCGGAGCATCCTGCCTACCCCACCTTCGCGGACGGGCACGACGAGATGCTCGTGAATGACGCGATCGCCACGAGCGCCCGAGAGGGACGCTGGGTGACCGTGGACCGCGGGGCATGACCGGCCGGCCGACCCGCCACGCGCACCTCGCCCAGCAGGAGGGAGCATCGCAATGAAGCTCGGTTTCCTCACCGCACCGTTCCCCGAGACGCCCCTGATGGAGGTTGCCGACTGGGCTGCCGGGGCCGGCTTCGAGGTCCTCGAGATCGCCTGCTGGCCGCGCACGTCCGGGCCGACCCGACGCTATGCCGGCACGAGCCACATCGATGTCGCGAACCTGACCGACGGCCAGGCGAAGGAGATCGTCGACGAGCTGGCAGGCAAGGGCCTCTCGATCTCCGGCCTCGGCTTCTACCCCAACCCGCTCCACCCCGACCCCGCCCACCGCGAGCAGGTCATCGGGCACCTCAAGGCGGTCATGGTCGCGGCCCGGAAGATGGGGGTCCCCCTCGTCAACACCTTCATGGGCGGCGACGCGGCGAAGAACCAGGACGAGAACTGGGAGCGTGCGCTGCAGGTCTGGCCCGACATCGTGGCCTTCGCGAACGACCAGGACGTCAGGATCACGCTCGAGAACTGCCCCATGCTGTTCAGCCACGACGAGTGGCCGGGCGGGAACAACATCGCCACCACGCCACGGATGTGGCGCAGGATCCTCGAGCAGTGGGGCGACACGATCGGGCTGAACTTCGACCCGTCGCACCTCGTGCTCCAGATGATCGACATGCGCCGCTTCCTGAAGGAGTTCGGGCCGCACGTCCTCCACTACCAGGCCAAGGACCTGATGATCGACCGCGACGGGCTCTACGAGCGCGGCATCTTCTCGGCCGGGATCGGCTGGCAGATCCCGCGGATCCCCGGTCTGGGCGAGGTGGACTGGTCGGTCGTCTTCAGCGAGCTCTACCGCCAGGGCTTCGAGGGCGACTGCATCATCGAGCACGAGGACCGGCGCTTCGAGGGCACCGACGAGAAGGTCAAGCAGGGCTTCCTCATCGCCCGCGACGTCCTCCGGCCGTACTGCAGGTGATGCCCGCCATGGATGGCTTCTTCGAGCGCCTGACGGAGCGTGACATCGCCAAGGCGATCGACCATTCGCTCCTCCGGCCCGAGCTGGACGACACCTTCATCGAGAACGGCTGCCGCCTCGCGGCGGAGTACGACGTGGCGTCCGTCTGCGTCCGGCCGGCTGATGTCGGAAGGGCCCGGGCACTCCTCCAGGGCACCGACGTCGCGGTGGGCACGGTCATCGGCTTCCCCCACGGGAGCCATCGCACGGAGACGAAGGTCTTCGAGGCGCGCGCGGCGCTGGCCGACGGGGCGACCGAGCTGGACATGGTGATCCAGATCGGGGCCCTCAAGTCCGGCCGCGACGCGGACGTCCAGGCCGACATCGCGGCCGTCGTCGAGGTGGCTCACGCCGCGGGGGCGATCGTGAAGGTCATCTTCGAGAACGCCTACCTGACCGACGAGGAGAAGGTCCGCGCCTGTCGGCTGGCCGAGGCGGCGGGGGCCGACTTCGTCAAGACCTCCACGGGCTTCGCCCCGGGCGGGGCCACCCACGAGGACCTGGCCCTCATGCGACGCAGCGTCTCGCCCCACGTCCAGGTGAAGGCCGCCGGCGGGGTTCGCACGCTCGATGCGCTGATGGCGGTGATGGCCCTGGGCGTTACCCGCTGCGGCGCTACGGCAACGAAGACCATCCTCGACGACTTCCGGGCCCGCAAGGCCGGCGGCGCGACCACAGCATCCCCGGTGCACGACAGGAGTTCTGAGAGATGACCGCGCCCGTACGCCTCGGCATGCTCGGCTCTGGCTTCATCGGGGAGTTCCACGCACACGGGCTCCGCTACGTCCCGAACGCCCGCGTCGTCACCAACTGCGACGCCAACCCGGAACGGCGAGAGGCATTTGCGGCGCGCTTCGGCAGCCGGCCCGTCGCCACGATCGAGGAGCTCTGCGCGGACCCGGAGGTGGACCTCGTCATCGTCTCGCTCCCGAACCATCTCCACCGCGCGGCGGTGCTGACCGCCGCGGCGGCCGGCAAGGCAGTCGCCTGCACGAAGCCCCTCGGCCGCAACGCCACGGAAGCTCTCGACATGCTGCGCGCCGTCCGGACCGCCGGCGTCTGGAGCGCCTACCTCGAGAACGTCGTCTTCAACCTCGACATGATGCGGATGAAGGAGATGGTGGATGCCGGGTCGATCGGCCGGCTCACCACGATCCGCGCCCGCGAGGGGCACAGCGGCCCGCACGCGTCGCACTTCTGGGACGCGAAGCTCGCCGGCGGCGGGGCGCTCCTCGACATGGCCTCCCACGGCACCGAGGTCGCCCGCTATCTCTTCGGCAAAGACCTGGCCGTGACGGAGGTCTTCGCCTGGGGCGACACGCTCGTCCACGGGGCGCGGACCACCGGCGAGGACAACGCGGTGATGATCATCCGCTTCGCGGATGGACGGGCGGCCACGTGCGACGTGTCCTGGACCTCCAAGGGCGGCCTCGAGGGTCGCTTCGAGGTGTACGGCGACGCGGGGCGGATGGTCCACGACATGGGCACGGGGTCGATCCGGGCATTCATCGAGCGCCCGGCCGGGTACCTCGGCGAGAAGGCCGACGCCGAGACGGGCTGGGTCTACCCCATCCCCGACGAGGTCCGGGTCCACGGCCACGACGCCATGCTCGCCGACGTCGTGGACGCCTTCCGCGAAGGGCGCGCCCCGCAGGAGACGTTCCGCGACGGCTACATCGTCAACTGCGTCCTCGACGCGGCGTATCGTTCGATGCGATCCGGTCGCTGGGAGCCGGTCGTGCTCGAGGAGGAAGTGGCCGCCGGATGAGCCCGCCCGTCACCGATCGCCCGCACACACCTCAAGATCCCGCCTCGACGAGGCCCACCGGGAGCATGCGCGACGCGTCGCGCATGTCATCATCCAGCAGGGGAATGCAGACCCCGAGCAACAGGAGGTGCGACGGACCCTAGCCTGCACGGCCCCAACCCGCGCGACGTTCGCGCGGTTGTCAACGCCCGGCGGCCCGGACAGTCGGCGCCGGCGCGCACGAGGAGGAATGAATGTTCGACAAGACATCCCGCGTGGCACGACTCGTCGTCGGCCTGGCGGGGCTCGCCATCGTCGTCGGCGCCTGTGGCACCGGCGGCGGCGACAAGTACTCGATCGGGTACTCGAACGCCGGCGGCGTCGGCAACGGCTTCCGCGAGGAGCAGGTCTGCACCGCCAAGGCAGAGGCCCTGGCCTCGGACAAGGTCTCGGAGCTCACCACGATCCACCGCACCACGGACGCGGCGGGGCAGCTCCAGGACATCCGTGACCTGATCGCCAAGGGCGTCGACGCGATCGTCTTCAACCCGAACGATCCCGAGGCCCTCAACCCCGCCCTCGCCGAGGCGAAGGCCGCCGGCATCGTGACCGTCGCGGTCGACGCGTACGTGACCGACCCGGACACGTACAACCTCTACAACAACCAGGTCAACTACGCCTACCTCGGCGCCAAGTGGCTGTTCGAGACGATGGGCGGCACGGGCAACGTCTACTACATGCGCGGCTTCGCCGGCCACCCGGCCGACACGGACCGTGACGTGGGATTCAAGCAGGCGCTCGCGGAGTTCCCGGGCATCGTCGTCCTCCCGAACGCCGACGGCGTCCACACCGGCTGGGATCCGGCGACCACGACGCAGCTCATCAACGACTGGCTCGCCAGCGGCCAGTACGACGACACCCAGGGCATCTGGACGTCGGGCATGGACTCGCAGGTCGTCGACGCCATCAAGGCGGCGGGCAAGTCGTTCGTGCCGATCGTCGGCGCCGACCTCGGCGCGTTCGTGACCCAGCTCCTCGACCCCGAGGGCTACCCGGGCCTCGAGGGCGCGGCCGTGACGAACACGGCGGCGGTTGGCGGCGCCGGCGTCAACCTGGCGATCAAGCTCCTCGACGGGACGGCGATCGAGACGGATGCGTCGGCCAGCCAGCCGAACACCGTCCTTCTCGTGCCCGTCGTGGCCGACAACACGTCCGACGCGGGCAAGGCCCTGCTGGAGTCGTGGCAGTCGGTCCCGGGGCTCGACCCCAACTGGCCGCTCGGCATCACGATCGACGGCTGGACGAGCTATACCCCCGAGCAGGCCATCGCCTGCAAGGGCCCGGGCGAGGAGTAGTCGCTCTCCGGCTCGAACCCTGCGGGGGGTGCCGGTCCGCCGGCATCCCCCGCATGATCTCTCTCCACCCCACCTGGGACCGATGACCCTGACCAACAACGACCTCCTGCTCGAGGCGATGGACGTCTCGAAGGCCTACGGCGCCGTCGTGGCGCTGCGGTCCGCGTCGCTCGCCGTCCGCCCAGGCGAGGTCCACGCGCTCATCGGCGCCAACGGCGCGGGCAAGAGCACGCTGGTGAAGATCCTCACCGGGGCGGTCCATCCCGACAGCGGACGCATCGCGATCCGCGGCAAGGAGCGCGTGGTCCACTCCCCGGCCGAGGCGCGCCGGGGCGGCCTCATCTCCGTCTACCAGGAGCCGGCGGTCATCCCGGACCTCGACATCCGGTCCAACCTGCGCCTCACCGAGACGCCCGAGGAGCCGTTCCTGCACTGGCTGGACGAGCTGGGAGTCACCGATCTCGACCTCGCCAGCCTTGCGCGCCAGCTACCCCTCGCGACGCTTCGCATCATCGATCTCGCGCGGGCCCTCGCAATCGAGCCTGATGTGCTCATGCTCGACGAGATGACCGCTGCCCTGCCGGCGAACCTGACAGAGCGGGTCCTCGAGGTGATCGGCCGCCAACGGGGCGGCGACCGCTCGGTCATCTTCATCTCGCACCGGATGATCGAGATCGTCGACGTCTGCGACCGGGCGACCGTGCTGCGAGAAGGCGAGACCGTCGGCGTCGTCGACGTGGCTCCCGGCTCCGAGACGCGGATCGTCGAGCTCATGCTCGGCGAGATCGGGGGCGACCTCCCGGCACGCACCGCCGACCCCGCGGCGCCTCCCGTCCGGGCGTCCGGCGGGACCCCTCGCCTCACGGCCCGCCGGCTCAGCCATGGAACGCGGCTGCAGGATGCCTCGTTCGAGCTGTACCCGGGCGAAGTCCTCGGGGTCGTGGCCCTCGAGGGCCAGGGTCAGGACGATCTCTTCAACATCCTGGCGGGCTCGGTACGCCCCCGCGCCGGCGAGCTGCTCGTCGACGGCGCATCCGTCTCGTTCCACCATCCCGCGGACGCGATCCGGGCCGGCCTCGTCTACGTGGCGGCAGATCGGGCCGAGGCCCTGCTCATGCAGCGCTCCGTCCGCGAGAACATCGCCCTCCCGTTCGCGACCCGACTGCGCCGCTGGGGCCTCCTCGACCTCGGCGACGAGCGGACGAAGGTGGATGGAGCCATCGCCACGCTGCAGATCGACACGCGGGCGAAGGGCGAGGTGCGGCGCCTCTCCGGCGGCAACCAGCAGAAGGTGACGATCGCGCGGTGGGTGGCCGGCGGCGTGCGGACGATGCTGTGCTTCGACCCGACCCGCGGGATCGACATCCGGACGAAGCACCAGATCTACGTGCTGCTCCGCGACCTGGCCAGGGCCGGCGCCGCGGTCCTCCTCTACACGTCGGAGCTGAAGGAGGTCCAGCTCGTCTGTGATCGGGCCATCGTCATCTTCGGCGGCCGCGTGGTCGCCGAGATCGACGCGGCGACGGCCGACGAGCCGACGCTCCTCCGTGCGGCCTACAACCTGGTGGGCGATGCGCCGATGCTCGGGGTCCGGGCGTCGCGGCCCACGCCGGCCGGGGTGGCGATCGAGTCCGCTGATCCCGCGGGCGACCGATGAGCGCGGCGAGCGGCGCCGTCGACACCACCGGGAGCCGTCTGGCCGAGGTGCTCCTGGCGTTCGCGCGGCGCAACACCTGGACGCTCGCCCTGGTCGGCTTCCTCGCCCTGCTGCTCCTGTTCACCAAGATCATCCAGCCCAACTACGGGGTCGCGGGGATCCAGGGGCTCGCGATCTCCGTTCTGCCCCTCGCCCTCGCCGCCGCCGCCCAGGCGGTCGTGGTGATCTCGGGCGGGATCGACCTGTCCATCGGCTCGATGATGGCGCTCACCAGCGTGACCGCCGCAGTGCTGATGAAGGGCCAGGGCGAGGAGTTCGGGGTCCTTGTCATCCTGGGCGTGCTCGTCATGGGCCTCGTCCTCGGCGCGGTCAACGGGATCCTCGTCGTCGCAACTCGCGTTGCGGACATCGTCGTCACGCTCGCGATGCTCTTCGTATGGGCCGGCTGCGCGCTTCTCGTGATGCGCACGCCAGGGGGTGGCTCAGCGGAGTGGCTGCGTGATCTCGTCCTCGGGTCGTTCCTGGTCCCGTGGATCCCCAAGGCGGCAGTCGTCCTGGTCGTCATCGTGGCCATCATCTGGGTCCCCCTCCGCCGCTCCTGGCTCGGCCTGTCCATCTACGCGATCGGCAGCAACCAGCTGTCTGCGTTCCGCAGCGGCGTGTCCGTCGGCCGGACGAAGATCCTGGCCTACATGTTCGCGGGGCTGTTCGCGGCGTTGGCCGGACTCAGCCTGACCGCCAGCACCGGGATCGGGACGCCCGTTCCCGGGCCCTACACGCTGGGCAGCGTCGCCGCGGTCGTTCTCGGCGGCGTGAGCCTGGCCGGCGGCCGCGGCGGCCTCTTCGGTCCGATCGTCGGCGTGGTGATCCTCCGGCTGATCCGGACCGACATGACGTTCCTCAACGTGAACACGAACCTGGCGACCGTGGCCGAGGGGTTCATCCTGATCGGGGTGGTCATGGCGGGCAGCCTCATCGACATGCGGAGGCGACGCCAGTGACCAGCACCCCCGCGACTCCGACTCGCCTGGCCTGGCGGTCCGCCTCCGCCTGGCGCCGCATGTTCCGCGACCGGCCGATCCTCCCGCTGCTGGCCCTGCTCGTCCTCCTCGTCATCGCGAGCGAGATCGCCCGGCCTGGCATCGTCAACCCCGAGTGGGCCGGCGTCATCCTGCGCACCGCGGTGCCCCTGGCCATCCTCGCCGGCTGCCAGACGCTCACCATGCTGACCGGTGGGATCGACCTGTCCGTCGGCGCGGTGGCCTCGATGTCCGGCTTCGTCGTGGCAACCCTCGTCTCGGGGCCCGGCACACCCGCGGCCATCCTCGTGGCGCTCGCGGCCGCGGCCCTCGCGGGGCTCCTCACCGGCATCGGCGTCGGCGTCTTCCGGGTCCATCCGCTCATCATGACCTTGGGCATGAGCCTCGTGGTCCTCGGCTTCGCCAATGTCTGGCAGCTGCAGATGGTCCAGACCGGGGGCGGGACCCCCGACGTGCTCCGCTGGCTGGGGTCCGGCTCGTTCCTCGGCGTGGTGCCCCAAAGCCTGCTGGTGTTCGGTCCGCTGGCGACCCTGATCCTCCTGGCCCTGCGCCGGACGGGGTACGGCCGGCTGCTGTACGCCATCGGCGACAACCCGATCGCTGCGCGCCTCTCCGGCGCCCGGGCATGGCAAGTCCTGATCGTCCTGTACGTCATCTCGGCGCTCCTGGCAGCGACGGCCGGCTTCCTGCTGTCGGGCCTGACGAACGTCGCCAGCGTGACGCTCGCCGACTCGTACGTGCTGCCGTCGGTCGCGGCGGCGGTCATCGGCGGGACATCCATCATGGGCGGCCGGGGCGGCTACGGAGGGACGATCGTCGGGGCGCTCATCCTGACCGTGGTCAGCTCGTTGCTCTCGTCGCTCGGGTATCCCGAGGCCGTCCGCCAGATCCTGTTCGGGTCGATCATCGTCCTCGTCGCGGCCGCGTACACCCGCATCACCCTGGAGTCCTGAGGTCCGGGGCCGAGGAGAACACGCGATGACGAGCGAACCGGGAACGCGCCACCTTGGACTGGACCTCGGTGCGACGAACCTGAAGTGGGCCGTTGTCGAGCAGGCCGGCGGGACGTGGCGGACGCTCGCGAACGGCCAGGCACCGACCCGTGGGGCCACCGACCCCGCGGAGGTGCCGGGGGTCATCGTCGCGCAGCTCACCGTGGTCGCGGCGGAGGCCATCGCCGCATGGGGCCCGGTTGTCAGCATCGGGATCGGGGTGCCCGGCCTGTACGACCCGGCCTCCGGTCGCACGCGGTTCCTGCCGAACGTCCCCGGCCCCTGGGACGGCCATCCGGTCGCCGGGCCGGTCGCGGCAGCCACCGGGGTCCCGGCCTTCCTCATCAACGATGCGCGCGCCTTCGGGCTCGCGGAGCTGCGGCTGGGCGCGGGGCGGGGTGCTGCCTCGATGGTCGGCCTGACGCTGGGAACGGGCGTCGGCGGGGTCATCGCCATCGGAGGGCAGGTCCACCAGGGACACGACGGCACCGCCGGCGAGCTCGGTCACCAGACGATCGACCCGGACGGCCCCTGGTGCGGCTGCGGCAGCCGCGGCTGTGTCGAGGCGTACGCGCGGGCCGATCAGATCGCGGCCGCCTGCGGGACCTCCACGGTTGAGGAGGCCGTCCGCGCCGCGCAGGCCGGCGACGAGCGCGCTCGGGCCGGGCTGGCCGCCGTTGGGCGCTACCTCGGCATCGGGATCGCCAACGCGGTCAAGGTCATCACCCCGGACCGGATCGTCATTGGTGGCGGGGTTGCTGGCGCCGGCGAGCTGCTCTTCGGCGCGATCCGGGCCGAGCTGCGGCGGTGCGTCACGATGACGAACGTCGACGCCGTGGAACTCGTCACGGCCGAGCTGGGGACGTTGGCCGGGGCGATCGGCGCCGCAGTCCACGGGGCAGAACGCGCGGTCGACACCGCCGGGGCGGGTTCCCCCGCGAAGGGTGCCGGCGGCGAGGCCCGGCCATGATCCCCCAGTCGTACCTGCCCCGCTACCGCGAGATCGAGCAGACGCTCCGCGCGCGGATCGCAACGCTGCAGCCCGGCGACCCGCTGCCCTCCGACGCCGCTCTCTGCCGGGAGTTCGGCGTGAGCCGGATGACGGCCCGCAACGCAGTCCAGCGCCTCGCCGAGGAGGGGCTCGTCACCCGCGAGCCGGGCCGCGGCAGCTTCGTTGCAGTTCCTCCGTCGCACCGGCGCGCCAACAGCCTCATGAGCTTCTCGGACGAGATGCGGCGCCAGGGCCGGGTCCCGCACTCGCGGCTCCTGCGGCGGGAGCTCCGCCCGGCGCGCGCCCGCGAGGCGCAGGACCTCCGGCTCCGCGCGGGCGAGCCGGTGGTCGCGCTGATCCGCATCCGGATGGCCGACGACGAGGCGGTCGCCCTCGAGGCAGTCGCCCTCCACGAACGCTGCGCCGGGGCCGTCATGCATGCCGACCTCGAACGAGGCTCGCTTCACGATGCGCTTCGAGATGCAGGCTTCATCCCGGCTCGGGGGCGAGCCACGATCGCGGCGGAGACGGCCTCGGAGGACGACGCGAGGCTCCTGGACGTCGCCACCGGGACGCCCCTCCTCGTCGAGCGCCGGGTCATCGTCGACCTCCGGGGGCGACCTCTGGAGTCGACCGAATCGCGCTACTCAGCAGACCACTACGCCCTCGACGTCGACTTCGAGGTCGAGAGCGCGCGCGAGCATGTCACGCTCGTGCGCCGGGGCACATGATGGGAGGGGCGAGCTCGCGCGACCGGCTCCGGATCGCCCTGGAGCATCGCGAGCCGGATCGCGTCCCGCGGGACCTGGGCGCGGTGCGCATGACCGGGATCCACGTCCGGGCCTACGCGCGCCTGCGGGAGGCCTTGGGGCTTCCGGAGGCTCCGGCTCGTCTCGGCGATCTCTCGCAGCAGCTCGCGATCGTGGACGACGACGTCCTGGACCTCCTCGGGATCGACGTCCGTGGCGTCGAGCCGCGGGGGCCTGCCGGCTACCGCCGGGAGCTCGTGGACGACGGCGAGGAGGCCCGCTACCTCGACGAGTGGGGCGTGCAGCGACGGATGCCGCGGAGCGCCTTCGCCTTCGATCCCTCGACCGCACCGCTCGCCGGCGAGATCGACGCCTCGCACCTGGCCCGCTTCGCCTGGCCCGACGGCGCCGACCCCGCGCGACGGATCGGCCTCGCGGAGGAGGCGCGCCGGGTCATCGCCGACGAGGGCCGTGCCGTCTACGTCGGCTCGGTGTGCGCCGGACTCACGGAAATGCTGTTCCGGCTGCGCGGCTTCGAGGACGGGTACATGGACCTCGCCGCCGACCCGGCGCTCGCCCGGGCGCTCATGGAGCGCGTCCTCGAGGTGAAGCTGGCGTGGTGGGGCGCCGTGTTGCCGGAGCTTGGCGACGCCGTCGACGTCGTCGGCGAGGCGGACGACCTCGGGGGCCAGGCCACGCCGCTCTTCGCGCCGCGCACCTACCGCGAGCTCGTGAAGCCGCTCCACGCCGAGCTCCTTTCGTTCATCCGGGCCCGGACGTCGGCGAAGCTCCTGCTGCACTCGTGCGGCGCGATCCGCGAGCTGCTTCCCGACCTCATCGAGGTCGGGATCGACGTCCTGAACCCCGTCCAGGTCTCGGCGGCGGGCATGGAGACGGCCGCCCTGAAGCGCGACTTCGGGCGCGACCTCGTCTTCTGGGGCGGCGGCGTCGACACACAGCGCGTTCTCGGCGGCGGCACCCCGGACGAGGTGCGCGCGGAGGTCGCGCGGCGCGTCGCGGACCTCGGTCCGGGCGGCGGCTTCGTCTTCGCCTCGGTCCACAACATCCAGGCCAACGTGCCTGGGGCAAACGCGGCGGCGATCTGGACGTCACTCGAGGAGCACGGGCGCTACCCGCTCGCGGTGCCCCCGTCCGCCGCAGGAGGGATCACATGAACGGGAGATTCGACGCCGGCCCCGCCGAGATCGTCGTTGCTGGGCGGCTCGTTCTCGAGGAACAGGTCTGCGCCGGCAGGATCGTGGTGCGCGACGGCTGGATCACCGACGTCGAGCTCGTGGCGGACGAGCCCGAGTCGACCGGGCCCTTCATCGCGCCCGGCTTCGTCGACGTCCACGTCCACGGCCGCGGCGGCCACGACGCCCTCGGTCCCGAGGGCGCGCTCGACGGGATGGCCCGGGCCCTCCTGCGCCACGGCGTGACATCGTTTCTCCCCACCGCGGTCACGGCACCGCTGGCGGAGCTGGGGGAGTTCGCCGAGCGCGTACGGCGCTGGATGCCGAACGCTCCGGCCGACGGCGCCGCACCGCTCGGGTTCAACCTGGAGGGGCCGTTCCTCAACCCGGCCAGGAAAGGCGCCCAGAACCCAGACCACATCCGGGTGCCGTCGGAGGTCCCGACGACCGACCTCGAGCCGCTGGTGGACGGCCTGCGCATCATCACGATCGCTCCCGAGGTCCCCGGGGCCCTCGAGCTCATCCGCTGGCTGGGCGCCCGAGGCGTGGCGGTCTCGCTCGGGCACTCGGCGGCAACCGACGCGGAGGGGCGCGCCGGCTACGCGGCCGGCGCCCGCACGACCACCCACCTCTTCAATGCCATGACCGGCATCGATCACCGGGCGCCCGGGCTCGCCCTGGCCGCGCTCCTGCAGGACGAAGCCTACGTCGAGCTGATCGCCGATGGCCACCACGTCACGGAGCCCGTCTGGCCGCTCATCCTGCGGGCCAAGCCGGCGGACCGGCTGATCCTCGTCAGCGACGGGGTCTCCTTCGGCGGGACCGCGGCACGCTCGGGGCTCCTCGGTGGCCTCGAGGTGCAGATCGACGGCGACCGCTGCGTTCTCGTCGAAGGCGGCAACCTTGCCGGCTCGGTGATCGCCCTCGACAGCGCGGTGCGCAACGTGGCCCGATCGGGCGTCCCCCTGCCGCGCGCGGTCGCGGCGGCCTCGCGCGAGCCGCTCGCCCTGCTCCGCGTGACGGACCGAGGGCGCCTGGAGGCGGGTCAGCGAGCCGACCTCGTGGAGCTCGACGATGACCTCCGCGTGCGGCGCGTCATGCGCGCCGGACACTGGTTCCCCGGCCCGGGCTGAGGTCCGGGCGCGTTCAGGGGCGGGCCCCGCCCGGGGTTACGGCGAGGCGGGGCGGACGCCCACGAAGCTCGCACCCGGGGTTCAGGGTCCGGCTCAGGTCGAGCATCGCGGGCGCGAGTCGGTCAGCGTGAGCGCCAGGTGGGCCCGCAGGTGCGAAGCGGTGTTGCCCCCGCCGGAGCCCAGCTCCAGCAGGGTCTCCAGCGGGCCGTCGACGTGGCGCCGCAGCAGGTCGAGTATGGCGGCCGCCTCGTCCGCGTACTCCTCGGGGGCGGTCAGCAGGTGGAACCAGCCCGCCAGCTCGTCGTACATGCGCAGGCCGTCGCCGGGGCTGTCCGGGACCGGGTCCATCTCTGGAACCTCCTCGCGACGTGAGGACCGGCCCGTTCGGGCCGCCCGATCGTAGCGCAGACGCGCGTGGCCACACGCCGGGGCTGTTCGGACTGGGCCCCGCTGTGAAGAATGAACGCCCACGACGCGGCATCCCCCATTGAGGGGCACAGGCGCCCACTCGCTGGGCGCCTGGGAGGGAGGAACGGGTGGACCGCGATCTCGTCGAGGCAGCCCAGCGCGGAGACCGGGACGCGTATGCCGACCTCGTCCGTGTCCGCGGCGATCGCCTCTTCGCGATCGCGCAGCGGATCCTCCGGGATGTCGATCGGACCGAGGATGCCCTCCAGGACGCGCTGGTGATCGCCTGGCGCGACCTGCCGGGGCTCCGCGATCCGGACCGCTTCGACGCCTGGCTCTACCGTATCGTGGTCCGCTCGTGCACGAGCGAGGCGGTGCGCGCGCGCCGCAACGTCGCCAACCTCCATGTGCTTCCGCCCGACATCGCGTCGGCGTCGGACGACTACGTGTCCGTCGCCGACCGGGACCAGCTCGAGCGCGGCTTCCGGCGCCTGCCGCCGGACCAGCGCGCCATCCTCGTGCTCCGCCACTACGCGGGATTCGAGCCGACCGAGATCGCCGACGCCCTCGGCATCCCTGCCGGCACAGCCCGCTCCCGCCTACATCACGCCCACCGCGCGATGCGTGCCGCCCTCGAGGCCGATGCCCGTGCGACCGCCGTCGGAGGATCCCTCGCATGACCAGACAACGCGACATCGAGCGCGTCCTCGACGCCTGGCTCCGGCCCGGCCCGACGGTCATGCCGGATCGGCTCTTCGACGCCGTCCTCGAACGGATCGAACACCAGCCGCAGCGCCGCCTCGCCCGGATCCAGCTGAGGTTGCATGCCATGCGTCCCGTCACCCTGCTCGCGGCCGCAGCCGTGATCGTCGTCGCCGTGGGAGCGGGAATCGTCCTGCTCGGCCCGCCGTCCACTCCCGCCGTCGGCGCGCCGACGGCGGCACCCTCGCCCACGCCGGCGCCGAGCTCCTCGCCCCCGGCATCGCCCAGCCCGGCGGCGGCCCTCCCGGCGGAGCTCTCCTACCGCTGGATCGGAGCTCCGCGGGTCATCCCGGAGATCGACGCGGCGGAGGTCCTGCCGCTCCTCTGGATGGCCGAGCCGCGCGTCTTCCTGAACGCCGATCTCGCCGGGCACTACTACGACTCCGATGTGGTCCTCGTTGCACCCGCCGCCCCAACCCCACCTGGCTCGGGACCCAAGCAGGGCGAGCTCTCCTTCACGTCGACGTCGACGTCCACGTGCACCGTCGGCGAAGTCGGACGCTACGCCTGGTCGCTGACCGCGGACGGCCTCACCCTCACCCTTGCCGCCTCCTCCGACGAATGCGCCGCCCGCGCCTCCGCGTTCAGCGGGACATGGACGCGCTCCGCCTGCCGCAACACCGACGACACCTGCCTTGGGCCTGTGCCCGGCGGCACCTACGTCTCGACGTTCTTCGACGCCCGCAGCAGACCCGGCGCGGTCGCGCTCAAGGGCGCCTACGGCGAGCTGCGCTACACCGTCCCCGACGGCTGGGCCAACGCCGACGACTGGCCCCACAGCTACAGCCTCGTGCCGGCCGGCGACTATGCCGGACCCCTCGGGGACCCCGTGACGAACACGAACTGGCACGGGATCTACGTCTTCAGCCGGCCGGCCGCCTGGGACGCGCCCGAGGACTGCTCGGTGCGCCTGGCGGAGGGGGTCGGCACCTCGCCGGCGGACCTCGCAGCGTGGGTCGCGGGACGTCCGGGCGTGGCCGGGACCGCACCGGAGCCGATCGCGATCGGCGGGTACGCCGGGATCATGCTCGACATCCACCTGGAGGGCGGCTCGAGGCCTCCCTGCCCGGGCGACGTGGTCCCGTCTACGGCGCTCCTCGTCGACCAGGCCGGAGCTACCGGGCGCTGGACCTGGAGCATCACCAGCGCGGAGCGCATGCGGCTCATCTTCCTCGACATCGGCCGCGGCAGGACCATCATGATCGCCATCGACGACAGCTACTCGCAGACCGGCTTCGACACGCTGATTGCCGATGCGATGCCCGTCATCGCCACGTTCGAGTTCCTCGAATGAGCTGATCGTTCGCGTCCACCGGCGTCCCTCGAGGCCGCGGCCCACCCGGGCCGCGGCCTCGCCACCACGCTGGGAAGGAAGCGCAACGGTCATGGCGAAACCAAGGGGGCCCGCTCGTTGGCCGCGCTGCGGGCCACCATGGCGCGGGGCGGTCCGATCAGGCCGAGTCGAGCAGCTGGATCCGGATCCGCTTGTTGATGCGGCCCTTCGACTCGTGGCCGGTGACCCGGATCGCGCCGACCTCGCGCGTGTTGGCGACGTGCGTGCCGCCGTCCGCCTGGAGGTCGAGGCCCACGATCTCGACCGTGCGGATCGTGTCGATCCCCTCGGGGAGCAGGTTGACCTTTGTCCGGATCAGGTCGGGGATCTCGAACGCCTCCTCGCGGGGCAGGAACGCCACGCGCACGTCGCGGGCCCGCGCCAGCTCCTCGTTGACGGCCGCCTCGATCGCGCCGACGAGCTCGCCCGACATGCGCTCGAACTCGAAGTCCATTCGCCCGCCGCCGGGCTCCATGTTGCCGCCGGTTACGAGCGCCCCGTAGTCGCGCCACACGACACCGCACAGGGCGTGCAGCGCCGTGTGCGTGCGCATGAGACGGACGCGTCGCTCCCAGTCGAGGTCGGCAGTGAAGACCATCGGGCCGGTGGGGGGTGGCTCCGCCCCCGGCTCCAGCTCGTGCCAGATCTCGTCGCCGGACTTCCTGGCGGCCACGACCTGCCACGTCTGGCCGTCGGGCGCCCGGATCTCGCCGCGGTCGGCCGGCTGGCCGCCCCCGCCGGGGTAGAAGACGGTCCGGTCGAGGAGGACGAGGGCGCCCTTACCTTCGGCGGTCGGTCGCTCGACGGCCCGAACCGTCGCCGCCACCTTCCGGGCGTAGGCGTCGACGTAGCAGACGTTGTCGCTCACGCGCGATGGCCAGCGCAGCGCGGGCGGCGCGCGGAATCCGCGCGCCCGCCTCCCGATTTCACCGGCCGACGACCCCTCACTCGGGTCCCGCGGGTCTGCGGACCTCGTCGGCGTCGATACGCACGACCGCGTCGCAGCCGATGCTCTGGCAGCGGTAGATGCGCTCCGACGGCGGCTGGCCCGGAACGATGGTCTCGGCACTTCGCTCGGGCATCATGGGGGCCCAGTCGTACAGGCCGTGCTTGTGCTGGATGATGGTCGGGAAGTGGGGCTGACGGTCCTCGTTCGTCATGTCCCAAGGGTACCCGTCGCGGGCAACTGCGGGCGCGGAGCGCTCCCAGCGGCAGACGCCCCTTCGGTTCGCTGCCTGATCGTGAACGTGGCGTCCGCGCCCGAGACGATGCGCGGTCGACCCGCTCAGGGCAGCGACATCGGCGGCGGGGCGAGCATGGGGCCGCCGGAGCGGTCGGACCTCGAAGACGGAGAGACGCACCGCGGCATCGCGCCATGCCCCGGCCCGCAGGCCGGCCTTCTCGCAGACGGCGTCCAGCATCTCGATCGCGCCCCAGCCCATCTCCGTCGCGACCTGCGGCAGCAGGAGCCCCCGGCGCCCCCCGGCCTCGAGCACGATCCCGTCGCGCCCCGGCAGAAACGCGTCCGGGCCGGGCAGGGGACGCGGCGGCCCCAGCACGCTGACCTCCACGTGGAGCCGTTCCAGCTCGCCGGGCTCCACCGGCCGGAACCGCGGATCGCGAGTGGCCGCGAGAGTTGCGGCGCGAACGACGGCTGCGCCCAACGGGTCGTCCGCGCCGAGCGTCCCCATGCAGCCCCGGAGCACGCCGCCCTCCGTGAGCGTAACGAAGGCGTCCGCATGCCGCCCGATCTCCGGGTGCGCGACCGCATCGGGCATCGGCGCGGGGCGACCGACGACTGCCGCCGCGACGGCCTCGCGGGCCAGGTCGAGCAGGAAGGCCGGCGGGTTCGGTGCGGGATCGGGCTCGGGCACGGCGGCTCCCAGGGAGGCGTCGGTGGCCGCGCGGGTCTTCGGCTCCCCGCGTGGGCGTCGGGCGCTCACGTGCCATCCTGCCCCGGGTCAGCGCCGGCAGGCCAGTTCCGAAGGGCGCCGGGAACACGGGCCGGAGGGCACTGGCCGCGGGAGGGCGCGCGCCCGACACTCGAACCGAGGCCATCTGCTCGTGACCATCCGCCCCGCTGCCGGCCGCCGTCGCGCCGCCCCGTCCCCACGGGCCGTCGGCGTCGTTCCCGCGTTGCTCGCCGAGCCCCAGGGAGACGGCAGCGTCCGCTGCAACGCCTGCGCGATGCGCTGCCTCGTGCGGCCCGGCCGGGTCGGCATCTGCGGCATCCGCGAGAACCGCGACGGCGTCCTCGTCTCCAGCGTGTACGGGCGCGCCGTCGCGGTCGGCATTGACCCGATCGAGAAGAAGCCGCTCTTCCACGTTGCACCGGGAGCGCTCGCGTACTCGATCGCGACGGTCGGCTGCCCCTTCCACTGCTCGTTCTGCCAGAACTGGGAGATCGCGCAGGCGCCGCGTCTCGGGCTCGATCTCCCGACCCGAGCGCTTCCGCCGGCGAAGGTCGTCGACGAAGCGCTGACCGCCGGCGCGCGCGCGATCGCCTACACCTATGTGGAGCCGACGGTCTTCCTCGAGTACGCCCTCGACACCGCCCGCGAGGCCCACGCCGCCGGCCTGCTCAACGTGTTCGTGACCGACGGCTACGCCACCCCGGAGGCGATCGACCTCCTGCGTCCCGTGCTGGACGCCGCGAACGTCGACCTCAAGTCGTTCAATGACGCCTTCTACCGGAAGCAGTGCGGGGCGCGCCTCGCGCCGGTGCTCGACGCGCTGCGAGCCTACCGGGCGGCCGGCGTCTGGCTGGAGGTGACGACCCTCGTGATCCCCGGTCACAACGACGACGAGGGCGAGCTGCGCGCGATGGCCAGCTGGATCGCGACGGAGCTGGGGGCCGAGACGCCATGGCACATCTCTCGCTTCTTCCCGGCCCATCGGATGCAGGACGTGCCGTCGACGCCGGCAGAGACGCTGCGCCTCGCGGCCGAGATCGGCCGCGATGCCGGCCTCGTCCACGTGTACGTCGGCAATGCATCCCAGCTCGGAATGGAGGACACGCGCTGCGCCGGATGCGGGCAGGTCCTGCTGGAGCGTCACGGCTACCGGGTCTTCGACCACCTCGGCCCCGGCGGAGCGTGCCCCGGCTGCGGGCGCGTCCTGGCCGGACGAGAGCTCGGCCATGACGGCCGGGTGCCGTGCGGATGAGCGTGCGGCCGACCCCTGCACTCCTGCCGGCCGCGCGGCCGCCGGCCGTGGCAGGCGCGTTCTATCCGGGCGACGGCAGGCTGCTCGAGGCGATGGTGGACGAGCTCCTCGCCAACGCTGCACGGCGCTTCCCCACCTCGGCCAACTCAGGGCTCGGTGCGGTGGCCGGGATCCTGGTCCCGCATGCCGGGCTCGTCTACTCGGGCGGCGCGGCGGCAGCGGGATGGCGCTCGCTGCTGGAGCCCGCCCCGGGTTCGGCGGCCCCGGGTGCGCCCGTGCCTGCATCGCCGGCTGCGGGCCCGGCAGCATCGGGCACGCCGGCTCCGCGCGCCTCGCGCGGGTCGGCTCCGCCCACGTCGGCGCCCACGATCGTGCTGCTCGGGACGAACCACGGCGCCGGCTGGCTCGACGGCGTGGGCGCCTGGGTGGGCGGAGCGTGGGAGACGCCTCTCGGCGACGTCGCCCTCGACGTCGAGCTCACCGGAGCCGTTCTGCGCCTCGGCGCTCCGTTCGAGCCCGATTCGCGCTGCCACCTCGAGGAGCACTCGCTCGAGGTCCAACTGCCGCTCGTGCGACGCCTGGCGCCCGGGGCGCGCATCGTGCCGCTCTCCGTCGGAGCCGGCAGGGGCCCCGATGCGGTCGAGGCCGGCGAGCGCCTCGGCGCGCTCCTCGCAACTCGCCGCAGAGCCGGCGAGCACATCGTGCTGGCGATCAGCTCCGACATGGCTCACTACCCGGCCGCGGGCGTCGCCGAGCAGGTCACCGCCAGGCTCCTGCCGCCGATCCTGGAACGGGCGCCCGAGGCGCTCGCCGAGCTCGAGACCGCGGTGTGCTGGGAGCAGCCCGGCGTCTCGTGCGGCATGTGCGGGATCGAGCCTGCGGTCCTCGGCCTGGCGGCCCTCCGCGCGATGGGCGCGGGGCCCGGCGTCGTCCTGGCGAGCGCCACGTCGGCCGATGCCGGCGGCGACCCCCGCCGGACAGTGGGCTACCTCGCGGTGGCGTTCCCGGCCTGAGTCTCGCACGCTCCGTCGCGACAATGCTTCCACGCCCGGCGCGTTCGCCGCAACCACGTGGCCGCCCTGCCGCGACTCGACGGCCGCGACTCGACGCCGCGAGGGCCACGACCCCGTGGCCGCCACGAAGTCCCGGCCCTCGTCCGACAGGGACCAGTCCGGCACGCTGACCCCGACCGCGGCGACGTTCTCATCGAATGAGCGAAGCGCGGCACCGACCTGTTGCTCGCGATTGGTGGGGCCAGTCAAACGCCAGTCAAGCGCGCAAAGCGGAAGCGGCCCCGCCGTCGGAGCCGGGCCCCGGTGCGAGGCAGTTCAGGCCGAGCTCAGAACGCCTCGAGGTAGCGGTCGAGCTCCCACTGCGTCACCTGGGTGCGGTACTCGTTCCACTCGGCGGTCTTCGCCCCGACGTAGTGCTCCCGGACATGGTCGCCGAGCGCCTCGCAGACGACCGCGTCCGCCTTGAGCTCCTCGATCGCCTCGCCCAGCGTCCCCGGAAGCTCCTGGATCGCTCGTTCCGCGACGCGGCTCGAATCCATCTCGAAGAGGCTCTCCTCGACCGGATCGGGGAGGACGAGGCCACGCTCCACGCCGTCGAGCCCGGCCGCGATCATCACCGCGAACGCGAGGTAGGTGTTGCTCGACGGGTCCGGGCAGCGCACCTCGGCCCGGGTTCCCTCGACGCTCTTGCCGGGCGAGATCATCGGGACCCGGATGAGGGCGGAACGGTTGGTCCGGCCCCACGTGATGTAGGTCGGAGCCTCGTAGCCGGGGACCAGGCGCTTGTAGGAGTTGACCGTCGGGGCCAGGACTGCCGCCATGCCCTTCGCATGGGCGAGGATGCCGGCCATGTACGCGCGGGCCAGGTCGGACAGCCCGTACTTGCCGTCGGGGTCGGCGAACGCGTTGCTCCCCTGCTCGATGGACCACAGGCTCTGGTGGGTGTGCATTCCCGATCCGGCGATCCCGAAGATCGGCTTGGGCATGAACGTGGCGTAGAGGCCGTGGGCCTGGGCGATCGCCTTGAGGGTGAACTTGAAGGTGATCGCGTTGTCGGCCGTCTTCAGGGCGTCGGCGTACTCGAAGTCGATCTCGTGCTGGCCGGCCGCCACCTCGTGGTGCGACGCCTCGACCCTGATCCCGAACGCCTCGAGGGCGTCGACCATGTCCGAGCGGACTTCCTGGGCGAGGTCGGCCGTGAAGTCGAAGTAGCCGGCGAGGTCGTGCGGCAGCGGGACGACCCGGCCGTGCGCATCACGGTTGAACAGGAAGAACTCGAGCTCGGGCCCCATGTTGACGATGAAGCCGAGCTTTCGTGCCCGCTCCACCTGGAGGCGCAGCACGTGGCGTGGATCGCCGACAAAGGGCTCCCCGCCCGGCGTGAAGACGTCGCAGATCACGCGCGCGCTGCCCCGCGGCCCGCTGCCCTTCTGCCAGGGGATTTCAGCGAACGTGCTCATGTCGGGGATCAGGTACTGGTCCGATTCGGCGATCCGGGTGAACCCCTCGATCGAGGAGCCATCGAACCACGTCCCGTGCTTGACGGAGCTCTCCATCCGGTGGATCGGGATCGTCACGGCGTTGACGATCCCCAGGATGTCGGTGAACTGCAGGTGCACGAAGCGGATCCCGTCTGCCTTCGCCTTCTCGATCTGCTCCATTGCGCGGGCCTCGGCCACTGAGCTTCCTCCTCGGTCGGAGCCATGCGGGCCGCTGCGCCTGCCGGGCCCCCTTTGTGACGATCGCACGATTCGCGCGCCATCGGGCTGGGATTGAAGGAGGATACCAGCGCGTTGCCCCCTCATCGGGTTGCGGATTCGTCCTCCCTTTGTGCTCTTTGCACAATCCGTACCCCAACGGCGAGAGAGAGGCGCAACTCTGGATCCTGGAGGTCCCAGCCGCCGAGGGACTCGATCCGCCGGATCCGGTACGCCACCGTGTTTCGGTGGATGCCCAGCGCCGCCGCCGCTTCCGCGAGGCCGGGCCGGTCGAGCGCGACGCGCAACGTCTCCAGACGCTCCGCGACCAGGGCAGGCCGGCCCACGAGGAGCGGCCCGAGGAGCGCGCGCGCCAGGCCTAGCCCGTCAGGGAGATGGTGCAGGCCACCGAGGAGCCGGTAGGCGGCAAGTCGGTCGGCGCGGACCACCAGCGGCGCGGCTGCATCGCGCTCGGCGGCTTCCAGGGTCGCCCTTGCCTCGGCCTCGGCGGTCGGACGTCCGGCAGCGTCGCCGAACGGGCGAGAGACCGCCACGCTCTGCTGCAGGAACCCGGCGATCCGCCGGGCGATCTCCAACCCGTGTGGATCGGCCGCGTCGGCCGCGGCCACGAGGCGGAATTCCAGGCTCTCGGAGTCACCCCGAAGCGTGAGGCGGCGGTTGGGGGCGAGAATGCGCAGCTCGGCGCGGAATGCCTCCCGCTGCTCGGGGGTCGCGATGTCCTTGCGGCTGACCTGGCGCGCGACGAGGACGACCCACGGGGGGCCGTCGGACGGGAGCGCCCCCGAGCGGCCCGCGGACTCGCGGGCTCGATGGACTGCCGCGTCGCGCGACAGCTCCAGCGCGAGCAGCGCGGCGGCACGCTCCGTCACCGTCCGCTCGAGCTCCCCGATGGACGCATCGCCCAGGAGGAGGAGCGACCCGCGCGGGCCCTGCCCGGCCCGGCGCGGGAGGTCGGGCTGCCGGTTCGGGTCGGCTGACGGGATCGGGAGCGGCATGCGGAGGGCGACCCCGGATCCCGTGGCGAGGAATCGACTGGCGGCGGCCGCCGCCGACGGGATCTCCGCCGGCGCGTGTACCGCCAGAGCGTCTCCGCGACGCCCCTCCAGGACGGCGGCGCGTCCCAGGAACCCACCGACCGCCGCCACCAGCGCGGCCAGGTCGGCGCCGCCCAGGGCCAGCTGCTCGAGGCGACGCTCCAGCGC
Source organism: uncultured Chloroflexia bacterium (assembly GCA_963698595.1). Taxonomy (GTDB): domain Bacteria; phylum Chloroflexota; class Limnocylindria; order Limnocylindrales; family CSP1-4; genus CTSoil-043. Next base: position 119,931 of record CAVORL010000003.1, on the reverse strand, counting down.
GGCGGCCTGCTCCTCGAGAGCAGCGCGGCGATTCACGAGCCAGGCGATGACACTGCGTTCCAGCTGGGCAGCCTCCGCGTCGGGGATCCGCAGCACGGGAATTCCTCGACGTCCGGCGGCCTCCACGAGGGCGGCGCTCCCCTCGTCCCGGCCGGTCAGGAGCAGCGCTGAGGCGCGGTCGGCCAGTGCGTCCGCCATGGCATCTGCACCGTCAGGGGCGCGAATCACGGCGGCGGCCACCGACGCTGGGGCGATCACGAGGTCGCCGGCCTCGAGAGCGTCGAGCGCGGGAACCCGGGAGCGGAGGACGCGAACCCAGCCGACCCGCCGGTCGGCCGCTTCGTCGGGGATCGGTACGGCGGCGACGGCGGCCGGCAGGAGCGTCGCGCACAACTCGCCCAGGGTGGCCATCGAGACCGATTGTGCCGGATGGCGAACGGCAGTGGGTGGCTGGCCGTGGGCGAGCGACGAGGGCGCCACGCCGTCCCGGCGCCCGGATGTCAGAATCATTGCCATGACCGAGCCCCCCGTCAGTGCCGGCGCCATGCAGGTCTCGGCTCTCCACGTGCCGCCGCCCCTCGATCCTGCCTTCCGGCCCGCCGGGCGCGCGCGCCGGTCGTACGAGGCCCGGGTGCGCGCCTCGGGGCAGGGCGTGCCCGTGACGCTCGCGGTCGAACAGCCGGGCGGGACCGTGAGCCGTCACGACACCGTGGCCTGGCCCGATGGCCACCCCGAGGCCGCCCGCGGCCATCGCCACGTGGAGCGTCTCCTCAAGACGCTCCTCTGGGCGCGGGGCGGCAGCCGGGTCCACGTCGACGGGCCGGACGGGCTCGTCTCCCATCTGCAGCGCCACTACGCGGACGAGCCGACCGGCGTCTTCGATGCCCGCATCGCCGAGGAGATCTACCTGCGGCCGCTCGAGCTGGTGCGGACCCGGCGGGCCGAGATCCCGCCCTCGCGCGGCGCGACCGCGTCTCTCGGCGGGCACCTCGACGGCTGCCGGATCGGCTTCGACCTCGGGGCAAGCGACCGGAAGGTCGCGGCCGTGATCGACGGCGAGGTCGTCTTCAGTGAGGAGGTCGCCTGGACCCCGGCCAGCCAGCCGGATCCGCAATGGCACTACGAGGGGATCGACGCGTCGCTGCGCCGGGCAGCCGAGCATCTCCCCCGGGTGGACGCGATCGGCGGCAGCGCCGCGGGCGCGTACGTCGACAACGAGGTTCGGGTGGCATCGCTCTTCCGGTCCGTGCCCCGCGACCGCTTCGAGTCCCGGGTGCGTGGGCTCTTCGGCGAGCTGCGGCACGCGTGGGGCGACGTCCCGTTCGTGGTCGTGAACGATGGCGAGGTGACAGCCCTGGCTGGCTCGATGATCGCGAAGGCGGGCGCCTTCCTGGGGATCGCCCTCGGCTCCAGCCAGGCCGCCGGCTACGTGACCCGCGAGCGGGCCCTCACGAACTGGCTCGACGAGCTCGCGTTCGTGCCCGTGGACGATGCCCCCGACGCACCACTCGACGAATGGTCCGGCGACCGCGGGTGCGGGGTCCAGTACTTCTCCCAGCAGGCGGTCGCCAGGCTGCTGAGCCCGGCCGGCATCGTGGTCGACCCCGACGCGCCACTCCCCCAGCAGCTGGTGCACCTCCAGGGCCTGATGGCGGCCAACGACCCCCGCGCCACCCCGGTCTACGCCACGATCGGCACATACCTCGGGTACGCGCTCCTCGACTACCGGGAGCTCTACGAGGTCGAGCACCTGCTCCTGCTCGGCCGCGTGATGAGCGGCGCCGGGGGCGACGTGATCATCGAGCGCGCTCGGGCCGTTCTCGCGGCGGAGGACCCGGCCGCGGCGGCGGGGATCAGGATCCACGTCCCCTCGGAGCGCGACAAGCGCCACGGCCAGGCGGTGGCGGCGGCAAGCCTGCCGGCGCTGGGCTGAGTCGGGCGAGGCCGCCGCTGCCGGGCCGACCGTGGGCACGATGTCGGAGCCGGGCGGGCCCGGACGATCCGCGCCGTCAACCCCCCCGGCGGGCCGCCTCGAGCGCCTGCGCGACGTCCGCGAGCAGGTCGTCGGCGTCCTCGAGGCCCACGGAGAACCTGAGCAAACCCGGGGCGATCCCCGACGCGGCCAGGTCGTCCGCGCTCAGCTGGCGGTGCGTCGTCGACGGCGGATGCACCACGATCGTGTGGATGCTGCCGAGCGACGCTGTCCGCTCCGGGATCCGGAGGGCGTCTGCGAACGTCCGGCCCGCGGCGGCCCCGCCGGCGAGCTCCACAGCGAGCATCCCACCGCCGGACGCCAGCTGGCGGACGGCAACGGCGTGGTCCGGGTGCGAGGCGAGCATCGGGTACAGGACGCGCGTGACGCCCGGCGCGCTTTCGAGCCACGCGGCCAGCTGTGTCGCGGTGGCCGCGTGGCGCGCCATCCGCAGCGCCAGCGTCGGGATCCCGCGCAGGACGAGGAACGCCGAGAACGGCGCAAGCGTGCCCCCGGTGTTCACGTGGAGCGCCCGGACGGCCTCGACCCGCTCGCGCGACCCGGCGACGACGCCGGCCAGCACGTCCGAGTGGCCCGAGAGGTACTTCGTGGCCGACTCGACGACAAGGTCGGCGCCGGCGGCCAGCGGCCGGCACAGCGCCGGGGAGGCAAAGGTGTTGTCGACGACGACGGCAGCTCCGTGGCGCCGGCCGAGCGGGATCAGCGCCGCGAGGTCGGCCACGGCGATCGTCGGGTTGGAGATCGTCTCGAGGTAGAGGACCCGCGTCGGGGCCGCGGCGAGGGCGGCATCCACGGCCGCCGGGTCGGCCGGGTCGACGAAGACCGTCTCCACGCCGAGACGGGCCAGCACCGTCATGAACAGCGCGCGGGTGGTGCCGTAGAGGGACCGGGTGGCGACGATGCGGTCACCCACGCCGACGAGCGAGCCGACGGCGAGGTGGATGGCAGCCATCCCGGTCGCTGCAGCAAACCCGGCCTCCGCCTCGTGCAGCTCGGCGACCGCGCCGGCGAGCGCGTCGACGGTCGGGTTGCCGAGCCGTGCATAGACGTAGCCGTCGACAGCGCCCGTCGTGACGGCGCCCAGCTCGTCGGCATCGGCAGAGGAGAACGTCGCGGCCTGGTAGATGGGGACGGACGTCGGGCGCTGCTCGACGCGCGGGGTGCGGGTGGCCGCGCGTATCGCGCGCGTTGTGAAGCCGTCCATCGCCGGCGATGCTACACCGGCCCGTGCCCTCCCCGCGCCCTGCCGGGCGCCGGGTGCGGGGGGTGGCCGGAGTGGCGTTCGCAGGCCCGCCCCCCGGGTCGCCAGCCGATCAGAGCCGCCGCGTGCGCGGTGCAGCGACGAGCGGCGCGTCGCCGGTCGAGCCGGGAGCGCCTGCCCGCCCGGGTCCCACCGGGAGCGCCGTGCGTCCATTCGGCCGCCGCCGCGCGAGGCGCTTCATGTCGTACATGGCGTCGTCGGCGGCCGCGATGACGTCGTCCAGGGACCGCCCGCGGCTCCACTCCCCGAGACCGATCGAAACGGCCACGGGGATCTCTTCGCCGCCCTCCACGATCGCAAGCGTGGCTACGCCCTCGCGGATCTTGTCGGCCACGACCCCGGCTCCCTCCCGGTCTGTCTCCGGGAGAAGCACCACGAACTCGTCGCCCCCGAGGCGAGCCGCAGTGTCGATCCGCCGGACATTGGCCCGGATGACCTCGGCGACCTCGGCCAGCACGCGGTCCCCGACGCGGTGACCGTACGTGTCGTTCAGGTCCTTGAGGCCGTCGAGATCGGCCATGAGGACGCAGAAGCCGTGTCCGTAGCGGGTGGCGCGATCGATCTCGCGCTCGACGGCGGCCAGGACGTACGGCCGGTTGGCGAGGCCCGTCATCGCGTCGAGGGTCGAGAGGCGCACGGCGGCCTCGCGCGTGCGGCGCTGCTCCCGCGCCACCACCATCGCCACGTAGGCGAGCAGAAGGAGGGCGGTCAAGTTGACGGCGACGATGGCGGCCAGCCCGTCGTCGAACGGCCTCCCGCCGGCCGCCGAGAACGTGGCGGCGAGGTAGCCCGCGATCGCCACGCCCCCCAGGACGATCGTGATGGAAGGCCGCACCACGAGCGCGACGCCGGCCACGACGAGCGGGTACGCGTAGAAGAACGGGCTGGCCGCCCCGCCAGTCATGGCGACGACGATGCTCACGATCGTGATGGCGACCGCTCCCTCGGCCACGAACCGCGCCGGGCCGAGCCCCGCCGCCGGGAACGCGTCGTGGGCCACGAGGATGAAGGCGCCGCCAATCGCAAGGACGAGGAGGAGCGGCTGCTCGGCGTCGGGCCACAGGCCGGTGGCGTAGACGACGATCGCGGTCGTCAGCAGATAGGCCCAGCTCGCCACGCGGACGACCCGGTCATAGGCGGCGACGGGGACGCCGTCGGACAGCATCGACCCGGGGTCGAGGGCGGCGATCGCCCGGATGTCGAGCACGCCCGCACCCGCGCCGCCGTCGCGCAGGGTCGCGCTCCGCTCTGCCAGGCGCCGCGCCACTGCCCGTCCGAGGACGGCCCAGACGAGCGCCAGGTCCACCACGACTACGACACCGAGCCCTGCCGCGAGCCAGGTGTTCGTCACGCGTCTCCTCTCCCGGTTCGCGTGCCCTGCCACGCGGGATCCGGCATCCCGAGCGGATTCTTGCACGCGGCGGGGCGCCGTACGAGGCGACGTCGCGGAACAGCGACCCAGGCGGTGCCGGAACGCACCGGAAATGACTGCCGTTGCGGCACGCGGGATTTGGTGGCGCGCGGCGCCGTGTCTGATACGGTCGCCCGACGTCGTGGGCGGTGGGTGCGCGCGACGCGCACCGGACAGTGCGACGACCAGGGAGGCGAAGCGCGATGGCGCAGCCGCGCGCACGGACGGGCAACCGGAAGGCCGGAGCGGGCGCCGACCTGTCGGCGCTCGACAAGCGGATCATCGAGCACTTGCAGCAGGACGGCCGCCGGCCGTTCACGCGGATCGCCTCGGAGCTCGGCGTCTCGGAGGCGGCAGTTCGCGCCCACACGAACCGGCTCATGGAGCGGGGGGTCCTCCAGATCGTCGGCGTGACCGATCCCCTCCGGCTGGGCTTCCAGCAGCAGGCGATGATCGGCGTGCGCTGCCAGGCAGCCCGGCTCCTCGATGTGGCCGGGGTAGTGGCGTCCTTCCCGGAGGTCTCGTACCTCGTCGTGACTGCCGGGGCCTACGATCTCCTCGTGGAGGTGGTCTGCGAGGACAACGACGCGCTCCTGCGGTTCCTGACCGAGAAGCTCCGCCGGGTCGACGGCGTCAGCGAGACGGAGACGTTCGTCTACCTGCGCATGGTGAAGCAGGTCTACGCCTGGGGGACCCGCTAGGCCTCGACGTTCGCGTCCGATGCCTCGCGCCGCTCCACCGCGGGGAGCGGCTGGCGCGACTCGGCAAGCCAGCATGCTGCGGCCCGCCCATCCCCGACCTCGATGAGCGGCGGCTCCTGCACCCGGCAACGCTCCAGGATCCCGGCCTGCTCCGCGAGCGGGCAGCGGGGATGGAAGCGGCAGCCGGTCGGGATGTGCGCGGCGTCCGGCGTCTCGCCGGCCAGGATGACCCGCCGCGCCCGCAGCCCCGGCTCCGGGGGCTCCGGCGTCGGCATGACCGAGACGAGGGCCCGGGTGTACGGGTGGCGCGGGTCCCGGATGACCTCCTCGGCCGCCCCCAGCTCCATGATCTTGCCCAGGTACATCACGGCGATGCGGTCGGCGATGACCCAGGCGACGGAGAGGTCGTGGGTGATGAAGAGGTAGGTCAGGTCGCGCTGGCGCCGCAGGTCCAGCATGAGGTTGAGGATCTCGGTCCGGATCGAGACATCGAGCATGCTCACCGGCTCGTCGGCGACGACGATCTTGGGGTCGAGGACAAGCGCCCCGGCGATCACCACGCGCTGGCGCTGGCCGCCGGACAGCTCGTGGGGGAAGCGGAAGGCGAAGTCCGTGGCGGGACGGAGGCCGGCCGCTTCGATCGCGTCGAGGACCCGGCGCTCCCGCTCCTCGGCGTTGCCGCCCAGCCCCTGGACCTCGAGTGGCTCCGCCACGAAGTCATGGACCGTCTGCTTCGGGTTCAGCGTTTCGTACGGGTCCTGGAAGATGAGCTGGACCCGCCGCCGGTAGGCACGCAGCGCCGCGCCTCCCCACACGTCGGTCACGTCCTCGCCCTCCAGCAGCACCCGTCCCCCGGTGGGCCGGGTGAGCTTCACGATGACCCGGCCGGTCGTCGTCTTGCCGCTCCCGGACTCGCCGACGAGGCCGAGGACCTCGCCCCGCCGGAGCTCGAGATCGATCCCGTCGACCGCCCGGACATAACCGCGCGGGCGGCGCCGGAGCATGTCGGAGAAGCCGCCTCGAACCGGGAAGTGGACCTCGAGCCCGTCGAGCCGGATCAGGGCCTCGCCGTCCCGGGGCGGGCCCGTCACGCCGTGCCTCCCGCGGAGGCAGCGGCAGCCGGCAGCGCCCGGGGTGCCCCGTCGCTCCCCGCCGGGTAGAGGTGACAGGCGACCCGGACCCGGTCGTCGAAGCGGACCTCGGGCGGCACCTCGGTGCTGCAGACGGCCATGGCGGCGGGGCAGCGCGGCGCGAACCGGCATCCGGGCGGCGGCGTCCGCAGGTCGGGCGGAGTGCCGGGAATGGTCCCGAGATCGCGGCGGCCGGCGTGCACGTCCGGAAATGCCCGCAGGAGCATCTGCGTGTAGGGATGCCGTGGCGTGGAGAAGATCGTGCCGACGGGGCCTTCCTCGGCCACTCTCCCGGCGTACATGATCATCACGCGGTCGCAGGTCTCGGCCAGCACCGACAAGTCATGGGTGATGAGGATGAGCGACAGCCCCAGCTTCTCCCGCAGGTCCTCCAGGATCTCCAGGATCTGGGCCTGGACCATGACGTCGAGGGCCGTCGTCGGCTCGTCGCCGATGACCACCACGGGGTCGCACGCGAGGGCCATCGCGATCATCGCCCGCTGGCGCATCCCACCCGACAGCTCATGAGGGTATGCCTTCGCCCGGGCCTCCGGGATTCCGACGAGCTCCAGCAGCTCCCGGGCACGCTTCGTGGCATCGGTTCGCGAAACACCGAGGCGTTCGACGAGCGGCTCGGCGATCTGGTCGCCTACGCGCTGCACGGGGTTCAGCGCGTTCATCGCGCCCTGGAAGATCACCGAGATCTCGCGCCAGCGATAGCGCCGCATGGCCGTCTCGCTCTTCTGCACAAGGTCGATCCCCATCAGGCGCACACTCCCCGCCACCACCTTGGCGTTGCTGGGGAGCAGCTTCAACAGGGACAGGGCAGTGGTGGTCTTGCCGCACCCGGATTTGCCCGCGATGCCGAGGGCCTCGCCGTCGTCAAGCGTGAAGCTGACGTCGTCCACGGCGTGCACCGTCGCCTCACCAAGGCGGAAGTGGGTCGTCAATCCCTCGACCACGAGGAGCGGAGCGTCGGGATCGGCCTGCTTGGGGAGGGGCCACGGGCGGCGTCCCCGGACGGCGGCCCGGGCGAGGCCGGCCTCCGGAAGGCCCAGTCCCTCCCCCGCGGCGTCGGGCGCCGACGCCGGCGTGCGCTCCCCGTTCTTCCGCCTGGCAGCCTCCTCGAGGCGACCCGCCCCGGTGGCGGCAGGGAGATCGGGATCAGGCTGCATCGTCATCGCCGGATCCCCGCCTTCGGGTTGAGGACGTCGTCGAGCGCGTTCCCGACAAGGGTGAAGGCCAGGATCACCGCAACCACGCAGACGGCAGGCGGGGTGATGTACCACCACGCCCCGAGGCCCGGCGCACCGGACTCCTGGGCCGCGTTGAGGAGCTGACCCCAGGATGGCGCGAAGGGGTCGCCGAGGCCGATGAACGCGAGGGTGGTCTCGGTGAACACGGCGCCGGCGAAGGTCAGCACCGTGTTGGCCACGATGAGGTTGACCACGTTGGGCAGGATGTGCCGGCGCATGATGTGTCCGCCGCTGCCGCCGATCACCCGCGCCCGGTCGACGAACATCCGCTCCCGCACGGAGAGCGCCTGCGACCGGATGATCCGGGCGGTTGCGGCCCAGCTGGTGATCCCGATGACGATGACGATGACGATGAGCGTCGCCCGGATCCCCAGGAACTCGGCGTCCACGCCGACGAGGTCGAGGATGAGAGGCGCCAGGACGATGGCCAGGACGAACGTCGGCAGGACCAGGAAGAAGTCGGTCACGCGCATGAGCAGCTGGTCCGTGCGTCCGCCGACATAGCCCGAGACGATGCCGATCACGGCGCCCAGGACGATCGTGATCACCGTGGCGAGGAGCCCGATGAACATCGAGATCCGCGCCCCGTGGACGGTCAGGTTGAGCATGTCCCGGCCGGACTCGTCGGTGCCAAGAAGATGCACCGCGGAGGGTGCCCCGAGGCCCGAGCCGCTGGCCGTGGTGACCGTTTCCAGGGCGCCCACGAAGAACGTGGGTGCGATCGCGATGACCGCGAAGAAGAGGAGGAGGATGACTCCGACGATCCCGTCGGTGCGGCGCGAGTACTGCCGTCCGAAGCTCCGCCAGCTGCGCAGGCGCAGGCGCCAGCGTTCGCGGCGGACGTTGACGGCGACGGCGGTGCCCACGCTCATCGCCGCACCCTCGGGTCGAGGAAGCCGTAGATGATGTCGGCGGCGAAGTTCGCGAGAACCACGGAGACGCTGAGGAACAGGAAGATGCCCTGGATCACCGGGTAGTCACGCGACCCGAGGGCGTCGACGGTAAGGGTCCCCAGACCGGGCCAGTTGAAGACGATCTCCGCCGTGATGGCGCCCCCGACGACGTAGCCCAGGTTGATGGCGATGAGTGTGACGGCCGGGAGCAGGGCATTCGGGAACGCATGCGTCCGGAGGATCCTCGTGTCCGACAGGCCCTTGGCCCGGGCCGTGGCGATGTAGTCCTCGGCGCGGGTCTCGGTGATCGACGAGCGCATCAGGATCGAGTAGCCGCCGATGAGACCCAGGCTGATCGTCGCGAGCGGCAGTGCGAGGTGGGAGACGAGGTCGGTGAGGAACTCCACCGGCCCCGCATACGAGGCGCCGGCGGTGAGCATCCCCGAGGTCGGGAACCAGCCCAGCCCTGCGGCGAAGATGATGATGAGGGGCATGCCGATGACGAAGTAGGGCATCGAGTAGAGGACCAGGCTGGCCCCGTTGCCGATGCGGTCGGCCAGCCCTCCTCGCCGCCAGCCGGTGTAGGCGCCCAAACCGAGGCCAAGGAAGATCGCGATCGCCTCGGCGAGGCCGATGAGCATGATCGTGGGCCAGAACCGATCGCCGATCACCTTGACGACCGGCTGGCCCTGGAACTTGATCGAGTTGCCGAGATCGCCCTGCAGCGTGGACGCCACGTACGACACCAGCTGGTCGGGGATGAGCGGCTTGTCAAGGCCCCAGCGAGCCTTCGCCGCCTCCCGTTGCTCGGCCGTGATGTGCGGGTTGCGCGGGTTCACGCGGTCCGGCGATCCGGGCATCATCCGGAACAGGATGAAGTTCAGCAGGACGATCATGACGATCGTGAAGATCGCCTGGAGCGACTGCCTGGCCAGGTACCGGGCGTTCACCCGCGCAGATCCCGAGTTCGGCCCCGGGGGCCTCTACTCCTCTTCGTCGGCAGGACCGCCGGCAGACCGGCGTCGGTAGACGACGACCGCCACGATCGCGGCCAAGGCGGCGATCCCGACGAGCCCGGCGTAGAGCGCGGTGTTGTCGCCGCCTCCCGTGCCGGTGCCGCCATCGCCCGACGGTGCAGGAGTCGCCGGTGCGGCCGTCTGGCCGGGCTCCAGCGACGGAGCCTCCGTCGGCGGGGCGACGGTCGCGTCGGTCAGCATCGTGTACTGGAGCGTGCTGTACGTGAACAGCGGCGTGCCGTTGCTGATCGGCTGGTTCTGCCACCCGCCGAAGCGGTCGGTCCGGTAGGCGGCCAGGTTGGAGTCGTAGAAGAGGATGTCGTACGGGGCCTCGTCGTAGATCAGGTTCTGCATCTCGGCGAGGATCGACGCCCGCTCCTCGTCCGTCTGGGCCGCGAGCTGGGCGGCGAAGAGATCGTCGAGCTTCGGGTTGCAGTACTGGCTGTCCGAGGACGAGCCGATGGCGTCGCACTTGAAGATCGCCATCATCTCGTTGGGGTCGGGTCCCCAGGACCAGCCCCACAGCTCGATGTCGTACTTGGCCCGGTACTCGGCGCAGTCGGGGTCCTTCTTGGGGCACGCCTCGGGCGGGAGCACGATGTCGGCAAGGGTGGACGAGTCGAGGGACTGGGTGCTCACCTTGATCCCGACCTGGGCATACCAGTCCTTCACGAACTGGGCGGCCTTCGCGTACAGGTCGTCGGTGCTGGGGAAGAGCAACCGGAGACTGATCGGATTGCCCTGCTTGTCGAGGCGCGCCCCGCTCCCGTCCAGCGGGTAGCCGGCGGCGTCGAGCTTCTGCTTCGCCAGCTCGATATCGAACGTTCGCGGCGTGGCGGGGTCAACGTGCCACTTCCCGAGGACGGGCGCGATGACCGTGCTGCCCGGGTCTCCGAAGCCCCCGAGGATCCGCTCGACGAGGAGATCCTTGTCGATCGCGTACCCGAGCGCATCGCGGAAGGCAGGGTCGAGGAGCGCCTTCGTCGACGGCCCGCCCTTCTGGATGGTGTTCCCGGTGCCGGTGCCGTACGTATTGAACGCCAGCTGGGTCCAGCCGTTCGAGCTGCCCACGACCGTTGCGATGTTCGGCTCCGTGGCGAGCGCCTTCAGCTGGTCGGCGTTGGGACCGCGCGCATAGTCGATCTCACCGGCCTTGAGGGCCTGGATCATGGTGTCGTCGTTCTTGAAGAACTGGATCACGATCTCGTCCGCGGCACCCTTGTTCCCCCAGTAGTTGGGGTTACGTTCGAAGCGCACGAACTGGCTGGTCTGCCACTCGGCGGCGTAGTACGGCCCGGTGCCCACGAGCGGCGTGCTGAACTGGGCGTCGGCCATGGCCTCGTAGTCGGTGTCGCCCCAGATGTGCTTGGGAAGGATCGGGATGTACGTCTGGAGGACCCGCTCGGACGCATCGTTCGTGTAGGCAATCATCGTCTGGTCGTCGGGGCATTCGAGCTTCGTCACGCCCGCATCGGCAAGGGCTGGGTTGATGTAGCCCTCGCCGACGTAGTCGTCGGCCTTGTTGGCAGCAAGGTCGAGGCGCCACGAGTAGCAGGCGTCCTGGGAGGTGGCCGGCGTGCCGTCGGACCACTTCATGCCCTCGCGGATGTGGAAGGTCCAGTAGGTGCCGTCCGCGGAGCGCTCCCAGGAGTCGGCGAACCCGGGCACGGGCTCCAGGTTGGGCCCGAAGTCGACGAGCAGGTTGTAGCTGAGCTGGAAGACTTCGTAGCCCGCCACAAGGATCGTGGTGTACGGGTTGAGCGAGTCGAGGTCCTGGGTCAGCCCGACCCGGAGGACGAGCTTGTCGTCGGCCGCCTTGGCAGGAACCGCCATCGCCGGCAGGAGCAGCGCCCCCGTCAGGCCCAGCACGGCAAGGATCCGGACAATGCGTTGGGCAAGGGATCCGCGCATGGTGCTCCTCTCCTCGACGCCCCGGCTCCAGTGCCGGGTCGTCCTGTGGGGCCGACCTCCCCCCATGCCCCACGCCACAATAGGCACGCGTCCGGCGCCGGGTCAAACCGCGACGCGCGTGGCGGGCCACGCGTTTCACAGGGTTGCGCCTGGACGGTCCCGGGCAGCAGCCCCGGCCAGGACCTGGCTCCGGCCCAGGTCCTGGGTCTACCGCGGCCGCGCGTCGAGCGTGGCTCGGCGGCCGTCACGGCACTTGTGCCGGCACTACCGGACGGCCATCATGGGAGTTCGCGGCCCGCAGGCTGCCCAACGTCGGCTCCGCAGCCGTCCGCCGCGGGCCTGCAATGAGGATCTGCCATGTCGCCAAGCACCGTCGGGGGCAGCGCCGTGCCGGGCGCCACACTCGGGGCGCCGGGCTACACGCCAGGCACGGGGCCGGTGCTCGTCTGCCGGGACCTCCGGAAGCGGTATGGCGATCGCACGGCCGTGGACGGCGTCGGGTTCGAGATCGCGGCCGGCGAGACGTACGGCCTCCTCGGGCCCAACGGGGCCGGCAAGACCACCTCGATCTCGATGATCTGCGGCCTGCTTCGGCGGGACGGCGGCGAGGTGTTCGTGGCGGGCCGGCCGGTCGACGTCGGGGCGACCGACGCGAAGGCCGCCATCGGCTATGTCCCCCAGGACCTGGCGATCTACCCGGACCTGACCGCCCGCGAGAACCTGCGCTTCTTCGGGGGCCTCCAGCGTCTCCGCGGCGCAGAGCTCAACCGACGGGTCGACGATGTGCTCGCGGTGACCGACCTCGTCGATCGGGCGGGCGACCGCACCGACACCTTCTCGGGCGGGATGAAGCGCCGGCTCAACATCGGCATCGGCCTGCTGCACCGGCCCCGCCTGCTGGTGCTCGACGAGCCGACCGTGGGAGTGGACCCGCAGAGCCGCAACGCGATCCTGTCGAGCGTCGCCGCGCTGGAGCAGGAAGGGATGGCGATCCTCTACACGACCCACTACATGGAGGAGGCCGAGCGGCTGTGCGACCGGATCGGGATCATCGACGAGGGAAAGATCCGGGCCGAGGGCACGCGCCGCGAGCTGGTGGCCCTCGTCGGCCAGAAGGATCGCGTGGAGCTGGCGGCGGGCGGGACGGTGAGCCAGGCCGTCGCCGCGCTCGCGGCGCTCTCCGGGGTGGATGAGGCGACGGCGTCGGACGGGCGCATCACCCTCGTGGTCGAGGCGGCGCGAACCCGGCTGCCGGAGCTCCTCGGGACCGCCACGGCGGCCGGCGCGTCAATTCGCAGCGTGGAGGTCGTGGAGCCGGACCTCGAGGCGGTCTTCCTGCACCTGACCGGTAAGGCCCTGCGGGACTGAGGACGACGCCATGCGAGCCGCCCTCGTGATTGCCGCGAAGGACCTCCGCCAGAAGCTCCGCGATCGATCCGTGCTCCTCCTGGCGGTCGCCGCGCCGCTCGGCCTGGCCTTCCTCTTCTCGACCATGATCCCAACCGAGGAGTCCTTCCACGCCCACTATGCCGTCGTCGACCTCGACGGCGGGCCGGTCGCCGTGGGGCTGATCGAGGGCCCACTGGCGGGGCTGGCCGAGGCGGGCGTGGCGAAGCTGGAGCCGGCGGCGACGGAGGAAGAGGGACGCGCGGCGGTCGCCGCCGGCGACGTCGACGCGGCGATTGTCATCCCCGCCGGGTTCACCTCGGAGGTGGAGGCGGGCCGGCCGGCCACGCTGAGCATCATCGGCGGCCCTTCGACACTCGCCACCGAGGTGGCCCGTAGTGTCCTCGTCGGCTTCGGCAGCCAGGTCACGGCCGTCCAGGTGGCGGTAGGAACGGCCATCTCCGCGTCCGATGCCAGCCCGGACCCGGCACTCGCGGCGGAGATCGCGTCGGCCGCCCTGGCAGCCCCGGCCCCGATCGAGATCGGCGGCGGCGAGACCGCCGACCGGGTCGCCTCCGCGACGACCTTCTACGGGGCCTCGATGGCGGTGCTGTTCGTGTTCTTCGCGGCCCAGTTCGGGGTCCTCAGCCTCCTCGCCGAGCGCCGGAACGGGACGCTCGCCCGGATGCTGGCGGCGCCGATCTCGCCGGCCACGATCCTGCTCGGCAAGGTCATCGTGAGCCTCGTCGTGTGCGCGATCTCGATGGGCGTGATCGTCGTCGCAACGACGCTCCTGCTGGGCGCCGACTGGGGCGACCCGCTCGCCGTGGCTGCGCTTGTCGTGGCCACGGGCGTTGCGGCCACGGGCATCGCGACCCTGATCGTCGGGCTCGCCAAGACGGAGGACCAGGCGTCGAGCTTCATCGCGGTCGTTGCGATGACGCTGGCCATCTTCGGCGGCTCCTTCTTCCGGATGTCCCAGGCGCCGGAGGGGATGGCAGCCCTGAGCATCCTCACGCCCCACGCGTGGTTCCTGCGCGGCATCAACGACCTGGCCGCCGGCGGCGGGATCGCGGTGGTCGTGCCGTCGCTCGCGGTGCTCGTGACGGTGGGCCTGGCGACGGGCGGCATCGGGCTGGCCCGGGCACGGCGGGTGCTGGCGCGATGAACGCGCTGGCGATCGCGACCGTCAACATCCGGCGGCTCCTGCGCGACCGCACCGGCCTCTTCTTCATCTTCGTCCTGCCGGTCGTCCTCATCATCGTCCTCGGAACGATCTTCGGCGGCCGGGTCGCCCCGCGGATGGGGATCGTGGCCGTCGACAGCGGAACGCTCGGCGCGGAGCTGGTGGAGGCGATCCGCGGGGGCAGCGTGCGGCTGGAGCTCAAGGAGCCGGCCTCCGTCGAGGAGCTCCGGGCGGGAGTCGAATCGGGCACGCTCGAGATCGGGGTGATCATCCCGCCCGGCTACGACGGGACCCTGCGTGGCGGAGGCGTGGCCGAGGTGACGATCCTGGGCCAGCCGGAGAGCGCCGTCTCCGCGCTGCGGGAGGCCGTCGTCACCGCGATCGCGGGACAGGCGGCGGCCGTTCGGGCGGCGCGCCTCGCCGCGGATCGGGAAAGAATCCCGTTCGACCAGGCGTTCGCGTTGGCGCGCTCCGTCCAGGCCGACATGGCCGGCGTGACCGTCGCGGTGGAGCGGACCGGCGAGGGGATCTTCCCGGCCTCGACCGGGGCCTTCCAGCCGGGCGCCCAGGGACAGCTCGTGCTCTTCATGTTCCTGACCTCGATGACCGCGGCCACGCAGCTCATCCTCACCCGCCAGCTCGGAGTCTCGCGGCGGATGGTCGCCTCCCCCATCCGGATCTCAACGATCCTCGTGGGAGAGACCCTGGGGCGGTTCGGGGTCGCGATGCTGCAGGGCCTCTTCATCATCCTGCTCTCGGCCGTGGTCTTCGGCGTGGGCTGGGGCGACCCGCTGGCGTCTGGAGCCCTCGTCGTGCTCTTCGCGCTCGTCGGGACCGGCGCCGCGATGACTGTCGGGGTCTTCTCCAGCAATCCCGACCAGGCCGGCGCGCTCGGCATCATGGCCGGGATGCTGCTGGGTGCATTGGGCGGGGCGATGGTGCCGCTGGAGATCTTCCCCGAGCCGGCCCACACCCTGGCCTACGCGACGCCCCAGGCCTGGGCGATCCAGGGCCTCCGCGAGGTCGCGCTGCGCGGCGGCGGGATCGGCGACATCGCCGTCGAGCTTGGCGTGCTGGCCCTCTTCGCGTCGGCCCTGCTGGCCCTGGCGACGTGGCGCTTCCGGCGCATCCTGACCGGGTAGTCGGGCCGGATCCGGCGAGCGGCGAGGGGAGCGCGCCGCTCCGGCGAGCCGCGAAGCTCCCGGCTCAAGCTCGCGACCTCGCGGCGGTCAGCAACGGTGGATATGGTCGGGGCGGTGGGATTCGAACCCACGACCTCGTGCTCCCAAAGCACGTGCGCTACCAGGCTGCGCTACGCCCCGGCGGACTCGCCCACACGAAGTGCATGTGCTTCGCGGGCGACGTCCGAAGCCTAGCCTACAAGGCTCGGAGCGCGGGAGGCTCCCGCGGGCCGGATCTGCGTCGTGCCCGGCGCCGGATCCGTGCGGCGAGGCTCTTCATGATTGCCGACCCATGCCCCGCCGAGGCCAGGTCACGCCTCGGCGATCACCCCGATGGAGATGCGGAAGCCGGCCCGGCGCTGGAGCGGGGGCATCAGGGTGCCCTGGCCGACCGGCGTGTCACCCGGGAACCAGCGGACCCACTCCTCGTTGAAGGCGTCGAACTCGGCCGGGTCACGCAGGGACCAGTTGGCCCAGGCGACCTTCTCGAGCGAGCTCCCGGCCTCCTCGAGCTTCGCCTTGACGTTGTGGAGGCACTGGCGGGTCTGCTCCCGGATCCCACCGAGGACGACCTGGCCGGTCTCCGGATCGACGGGTCCCATCGACGAGAGATAGACCATGCCGCCGGCCGTGACGGACCGGCCCTGGCCGACCGGCACTCTCGACGCCGCGGACGCGCTGCCCACCTCGCCGATTCCCCAGCGCCCCTTGCCGGGGTGAGGGGGATGCTCGGGGTCCTCGGGTGGGATCCCGTACTCGCCTTCCGGCAGCTCGATGCCGCTGGCCTTGAAGCGGCCCATGAACGTCGGCCGCACGCCGGTCGGCTTGAGGAAGCCCTCCACCTTCCCATCGACGACGCCGGTCTGCTCGAAGACGAAGATGTCCTGGAGGAGGATCTCGTCGTCCTCCATCCCGTAGACCTCGGTGATGTTGACGACCTTGCGGGAGCCGTCCTTGAGGCGGGCGGTGTGGACGATGAGGTCGACGGCCGAGGCGATCTGCTCGCGGATCGAGCGCAGCGGCAGCTCCACGCCGGCCATGAGGACCATCGTCTCGAGGCGGCGCAGCATGTCGGGCGGGCTGTTGGCGTGGCCCGTCGAGAGCGAGCCCTCCTGGCCCACCGTCATGGCCTGGATCATGTCGAGCGCCTCGCCACCCCGGCACTCCCCCACGATGATCCGGTCGGGGCGCATGTGGAGGGCGTTGCGCAGCAGGTCCCGGATCGTGATCTCGCCGTGGCCCTCGAGGTTCGACGGCCGCGCCTCGAGGGTGACGACGTGCCGCTGGTTGAGCTGCAGCTCGGCGGCGTCCTCGATCGTGATGATCCGCTCGTCCTCGGGGATGAACGCGGACACGACGTTGAGCGTCGTCGTCTTGCCCGAGCCCGTGCCCCCGGAGACGAAGAGGTTGAGCTTGGACTCCACGCACGCCTTGAGGAAGTCGAACATCTCGGCCGTCGCCGTCCCGAAGCCGATGAGGTCCTCCACCGTGTACGGCGTGGCGGAGAACTTGCGGATCGTGATGACGGGACCCACGAGCGAGAGAGGCGGGATGATCGCGTTGACCCGGGAGCCGTCGGGCAGGCGCGCGTCCACCCGCGGACTCGTCTGGTCGATGCGCCGCCCAAGGGGGGTGACGATCCGGTCGATGATCCGCAGGACGTGCTCGTTGTTGAGGAACTCCCGGTTGACGCGCTCGATCTTCCCGCGCCGCTCGATGTAGATCTGGTTGGGGCCGTTGACCATGACCTCGGTGATCGACCCGTCGGCGAGCAGCGGCTCGAGCGGCCCCAGGCCCGCGATCTCGCCGATCAGCTCATCCGCGAGCCGCAGCTTCTCGTCCCGCGTGACGGCAAACCCGTTCGCCTGGACGACCCGGTCGACGAGGACGGTGACCCTCGCACGCAGCTCGTCCGTCGCCGCGGCGTCGAACAGAAGACTCGACGTCTGGTTGACCGCGTCTTGGAGGCGCGCCCGGATCCGCCTCAGGAGCTCCTCGCGGGCGGCGGTCTGGGCCTGCTGCGTGGCGGACGGGCGGAGCAGCGGCATGTCTGCGTCGAGGGCTCGCGCGGCGGGCGGAGCGCCCGACGGCGGGGCCCCGGCTGGTGCCGGAGCCGCGACAATCGGCGCCGATGACTTGACGGTGGGGGCCGTGGCGGGCGGACCCGACCCGTCCGAAGGCGCGGCCTCGGCGCGCTGACCGCCACCGGACGCCGCCTCCTCGGGCGGGGCCCCGGTCTCGACCTCTGCCGCGGCGTCGGCGGCCGGCGCAATGGCAGCGTCCGCGTTGGCAGCCTGTGCCGCGGCCTGCTCCATGGCGGCCTTCTGAGCCCGCTCGACCCGCTCGAGGAGCGACAAGACGGCACCTCCCCGGACACGACGCGTTCGACGGTGGGACATCCCCGGGCCGTGGCCGGTTCGCGGCGGCCCACCTCGCGCGCCGCGCAGGTCGCGAGCATACCGCGACCCCGTTGGAAGGGTGACGGGGCAACCATCAGCCCGTGTGCGCGGGCAGCCCCATCAGGGTAGGCACCCGCCAGGGCGCGCGAGGTTCACCGGAGTGCTCAGGCGTCGGGCTCGAGCACCGCGACGGACCAGCCGGGCAGACGCGCGCCGTCGCGGTCGAGCGAGATCCCGTCGCTGGAGGCGAGCGCAATCCGCCGGGAGCCGGCGTCCTCCAGGGGAACCCGGCAGGGGGACGGGCCAAGGTTCGCGACGATCGCCAGCAGGTCCCGGGTTGCGACGAGCCAGCTCCGCGAGGCGTCGAGCCGAACCTCGGGCCGCGAGCCGTCCCGCAGCGCGGGGTGGGCGGCCCGGAAGGCGATGAGCTGCCGGTACCACGCCAGCACCGAGGCGTGGGGCTCCCGTCCCCGCTCCGACCAGTCGAGCCGCGAGCGCTCGAACGTCTCCGGCGCCTGGGGATCCGGGATGTCGATGCCGCCACCCAGAAAGGCCGGGAACTCGCGCTGCCGTCCCTCCCGGACAGCGGCCCCGAGCGTCCCGTCCTCGTGATCCGTGAAGTACTGGAACGGGCTCGACGCGGCCCACTCCTCGCCGGCGAACAAGAGCGGGACGAACGGCCCGAGCAGCACCAGGGCAGCCCCGACCTTCGCCGCGTCCGGCGTCACGAGGTGACTGATCCGCCCGCCGAGCGCCCGGTTGCCGACCTGGTCGTGGTTCTGGAGGAATCCCACGAAGCGGGTCACCGGCAGGTCGCCCACGGAGCGCCCGTGGTCCCGGTCCCGGTAGGGGGAGAAGCGTCCGTCGAACACGAACACGCTGCGCAGTGAGGCCGCGACGTCCACGATGCCCGCGTACTGGGCGTGGTACGCGTCGGTCTCTCCGGTCAGCGCGACGTGGAGCGCGTGCCGGTAGTCGTCGTTCCACTGCGCGTCGAGCCCATACCCGCCCTGCGCCACGTCGCGCACAAGCCGTGGGTCGTTGAGGTCACTCTCCGCGATCGCCACGAGGCGTCGGCCCAGCCGCCGGCCGAGCTCGTGCACCGCCCCGGTCACGGCCTCCAGGATGTGGACGGCCGAGCGGTCGAAGATCTCGTGCACGGCGTCGATCCGGAGGCCGTCGCAGTGGTATGCCTCCAGCCACAGCCGCGCGTTGTCGATGACGAAGGCCCGCACCTCGTGCGAGCCCGGCCCGTCGAAGTTGACAGCGTCTCCCCAGGGCGTCGTGTACCGGTCGCTGAAGTACGGCCCGAACCGGCCGAGGTAGTTGCCGTCGGGCCCGAGGTGGTTCCAGACCACGTCCACGAGCACGGCAATCCCCCGCGCATGACAGGCATCGACGAGCCGCTTGAGCCCGTCGGGACCACCGTAGGCATGGTGGGGCGCGTAGAGATCCACGCCGTCGTAGCCCCAGCCCCGCCGCCCCGGGAACTCGGCCACCGGCATGAGCTCGATGTGGGTGATGCCGAGCGCAGCGAGATCGTCCAGGCGATCGATCGCTGCCTCGAACGTGCCGCCGGGCGTGAACGTCCCGACGTGGAGCTCATAGATCACGGCGTCTTCGAGGGGCGGCGCGTCCCACCCGGCGTCGGACCAGGCGAACGCCCCATGGTCGACGGTCCGCGAGAGCCCGTGGACGCCGTGCGGCTGGAAGGGCGACCGCGGGTCCGGGAACGGGCCGTCCCCGTCGACGAGGAACCCGTACTCGGCCCACGCGCCGGCGACGGGGACGTCGGCCTCCCACCAGCCCGTCGCGGCGCGCTGCATCGCATGGACGACGGGCTCCCGGCCGGGCGCCTCTTCGGGTGCTCCCGGGCCATCGGCGGTCGCCGCGATCACCAGCTCGACGCGCTCGGGACGCGGGGCCCAGACGCGGAACGCCGTCACGCGGGCGGCTCGCGGACCAGGAGCGCGACCGGGAACCGGGCGAGGAATGACGCCACGGGGTGCCCCTCGGCCCCACCCGGATGGACCTCACCGCTCAGCTCGTCCCGCCAGGTCCCCTCGGGGAGCGCGAGCCGGGTGTCCCCCCAGGCGCCGGCGAGGCTGACGGTGAGGCGCGGCACGACGGGGACGACGTCGTCCGACCTCACGAACGCCACGACGTGGTGCGCGGCGGAGCCCGTCGCGGCCAGCGGCGCGTAGGTGCCGGATGCCCCGAACGCCTCCGGGAGCCGCGCCCGGACGCCGAGCGCCGCCCACAGGACCGCCAGCTTGGGGGAGCCGGGCTCGACCGGATCGTCCAGTCGGCCCCGAAGCGCCTCCGGCGGAGGTGGAGCGTCGCCCGTGAGCTCGGCCAGCACGCGCCGGCGAAGGTCGAGATCGATCGGGCGCCGGTTGTCGGGATCGACGAGGCTCAGGTCCCACAGGTCGGTGCCCTGGTAGATGTCGGGAACGCCGGGCGCGGTGAGCTTCAGGAGCAGCTGGGCCAAGGAGTTCACGCGACCCGACCAGAGGATCTCCCGGACGAACCCGTCGAACGATTCGCGGGCCTCCGCGTCCCCGAGGAGGCCCCCTGCGAACCCGAGCACGGCCGCCTCGTACGCCTCGTCCGGGTCGGTCCAGGACGTACGCAGCTTCGCCTCCCGGAGGGCCTTCACGAGATACGGCCGCAGGCGATCGAACCCGATCGGCCAGGCCCCGACGAGCGTCTGGTACAGGAGGTACTCGGCGTGTCCGTCCGGGCCGGCCGCGGTCCGGTGCCGATCGCCCAGGCGTCGCAGGTGCTCGACGAACCCGGACCAGCGGTCCGGCACTTCGGAGAGGACGGCGAGCCGTGCGCGCACGTCCTCGCTCCGCTTCGTGTCGTGAGTGGAGGTGGTGAGCATCCCCAGCGGCCAGCGCTCCTGGGCCAGCCGGCTCGCCTCGTGGAAGGACGCCGGCGATGTCCCGAACGAGCCCGGATCCCCGCCGACCTCGTTGAGCGAGACGAGGCGGAGATCGCGGTAGAACGCCGTGTCCTCCACACCCTTGGCCATCACGGGCCCGGTCAGCTGCTGGAAGCGGAGGGCCAGCTCCTCCTCGAGCTCGTCGCCGGGACGCCGCAGGAGGAGGAGATCGCCGACGATGTCGAAGAGGTCGGCCGGCAGGTCCGGCCGCAGGGCTTTCGCGCGGCTGATCGCCTCGCCCACGACGGCCTCGTCCTCGGGAGCCACCGTCGCGACCCTTCGGCCGTCCTCCCCGATGTCGAGGCGGACGAACGTGCGGTAGACGGGGAACGCCACCAGGATGGCGCGCAGGGCCTCGTGGAGGTCGTGCCGCGTGTGATCGCGGTGCCGGCGGAGGCGCTCCAGAACGTCGAGGAGCATCGCGGTCAGGCGGCCGAGCTCGGAGCCGAGGACCTCGTCGAGGACCGCCTGCTTGGCCTCCTCGGCGATCGCCGCGAACGGCCGCTCTTCGCCCGTGATGCGCGCCTGGAGCTCGGTCATCGCCGCCTCGCCGGCCGGATCGACGAAGAGCCCGTTGACGCGCCGCAGGAACTCGTAGCCGCTCGTCCCGGCGACCGGCCAGCTACGCCGCAGCTCCTCGCCCGGCTCGAGGACCTTCTCGACCACGATCCACGCTCGCGGGCTCGCCCAGCGGAGCCGGCGCAGGTAGCCCTCGGGATCGAGGAGGCCGTCGGGATGGTCGATGCGGAGCCCGTCGAGCACCCCGGCGGCGAGCCACTCGAGCACGAGCGCGTGGGTCTCCGCGAAGACCCGGGCATCCTCGATCCGCAGGCCGGCGAGCGTCGTCACGTCGAAGAAGCGACGGTAGCCGAGGTCGCGCCGGGCCGCTCGCCACCAGGCGAGGCGGTAGTTCTGCCTCTCGAGCATGCGGTCGAGCGCGTCGAGGTCGGCGTTGGCAGCCGCCATGGCGGCCTCGATTGCCTCCGCGACGCGCGGCTCCTCGGCGGCCAGCACCGCGAGCCGGACCTTGAGCACCTCCTTGTCGCGGTGGCGGCGCTCGCGCAGGGCAGGGTCGACGACGGTCGATGGCGGGAGCGCTCCGAACGCGTCACCGAGGAACCCCAGCTCGGCGGAGTCAGCGCGCTCGGCGGCCACGGCCAGGAGCTCGTCGAGGCTGCGCGGGGCGACGGGGAACCGCTGGTCGTGGTAGCGGATCGTGAACCGCGCACCGTCCCACTCGAGGCGCAGGTCGCCTGCCTCCAGGACCCGGCCGTAGTGATCGCCGAGCACGGGCAGCAGGACTCGCTCCCGCAGGTGCGGCTCCGGGTGGGCCCAGTCCACGTCGAACGTCATCGCCCAGCGGCTCGCAGGCCCGTTCTCCAGGACGTCCCACCACCACGGGTTCTGCGGCCCGATGGCCATGTGATTGGGCACGATGTCGAGCACCTGGCCCAGACCGTGCCGGCCCAGCGCCGCGCTGAACCGGGCATGCGCTGCCTCGCCGCCCAGCTCGGGATTGACCTGGCGCGGGTCGACGACGTCGTAGCCGTGGAGGCTGCCCGGCATTGCCCGCAGGTAGGGCGACGCGTAGACGTGGCTCACCCCGAGGGCCTCGAGATAGGGCGCCAGCGCCGCGGCGTCGTCGAACGTGAAGGTGGGCGTCAGCTGGATGCGGTACGTGGCGCGAGGGTCGACCCGGCTTGGGCCCGACCCGCCCGGGGCTCCCTGGGCGGGGGGTGGTGGTGCGGACACGGCTGCCTACTCCACCTGCTGGAGGACGACGAGCGAGCTGGCCCTCATCGGGACGCCGTCGCCGGGCTCGAACGACGCTCCGTCCGGCGGGAACGGCTCGTCCGCCCCCGTGTCGAGGATCAGCTGCCAGCGCAGGCCGCGCTCGAGGGGGAGCCGCGCCGTGATGGGTTCCTGCCGGGCGTTGAACAGCAGGTAGAAGGAGTCGTCGCGGATCGGCTCGCCGCGCTCGTCGCGGGAGGGGATCCCATCGCCCGACAGGAGGACGCCCAGGTCCCGGACGTGGTCCTGGCCCCAGTCCTCCTCGGCCATCTCGACGCCGTCGGTGGTGAACCACTCGATGTCGGTGAGGTCCTGGCCGTGGATCGGCTGGCCCTGGAAGAAGCGGCGGCGGCGGAAGACCGGGTGGGCGCCGCGAAAGGCGATGAGGTGCGACGTGAAGGCAAGGAGATCCTGGTCGGCGTCGGGCCAGGCGTACCACGAGACGGGGCCGTCCTGGCAGTAGGCGTTGTTGTTCCCGCCCTGGCCCCGTCCGATCTCGTCGCCGCCGAGGATCATCGGCACACCCTGCGAGAGCAGGAGGGTGGCGAGCATGCTGCGCTGCCGGCTCCGCCGCAGCGCCAGGACATCCGGGTCGTCGGTGGGGCCTTCCGCGCCGCTGTTCCACGACCGGTTGTACGACTCACCGTCCGCGTCGTCCTCGCCGTTCGCCTGGTTGTGCTTCTCGTTGTACGCGACGAGATCAGCCAGCGTGAAGCCGTCGTGGGCGGTCACGAAGTTGATGCTCGCGTGCGGGCGACGCCCCGTGCCCTCGTACAGGTCGGAGCTCCCGGTCAGCCGGTAGGCGAAGTCGGCCATCGTGCGGGGTTCGCCACGCCAGAAGTCCCGCACCGTGTCACGGTAGCGCGCGTTCCACTCGGACCAGTGGACCGGGAAGTTGCCGACCTGGTAGCCGCCCTCGCCGACGTCCCAGGGCTCGGCGATGAGCTTGACCTGGCTCACGACCGGGTCCTGGTGAATGAGGTCGAAGAACGCGGACAGCCGGTCGACGTCGTGGAGCTCTCGGGCGAGGGCCGATGCGAGGTCGAAGCGGAACCCGTCGACGTGCATCTCCAGGATCCAGTAGCGCAGGCTGTCCATGATGAGCTGGAGCACCTGCGGGTGGCGCACGTTCATGGAGTTCCCGGTTCCGGTGTAGTCCATGTAGTAGCGCTGGTCCTGCGTGAGGCGGTAGTAGGCCGCGTTGTCGATGCCCTTGAAGGCCAGCATCGGCCCCAGGTGGTTGCCCTCCGCCGTGTGGTTGTAGACCACGTCGAGGATCACCTCGATGCCGGCCTGGTGGAGCGAGCGGACCATGGCCTTGAACTCGCCGACCTGGTCGCCCGCCTGGCTCGAGCTGGCGTACTCGTTGTGTGGCGCGAGGAAGCCGATCGTGTTGTAGCCCCAGTAGTTGCGCAGGCCGCGGTCGACCAGGTGCTGGTCGTGGATGAACTGGTGGACCGGCATGAGCTCCACCGCGTTGACACCCAGCGAGGTGAGGTGCCGGATCGCGGCCGGGTGCGCCAGCCCCGCGTACGTCCCGCGCAGGGCCTCGGGGATCTCGGGGTGCGTCAACGTGAACCCGCGGACGTGCGTCTCGTAGATGACCACCTCGTGGAGGCTCAGGCGGGGCGAGCGATCCTCCGACCAGTCGAAGAACGGGTTGATGACGACCGACCGCGGGACATGGGGCGCGCTGTCGCGGTCGTCGCGCCGGTCGGGCTCCCCGAAGCAGTACGGGTAGACCGCGTCGTCCCAGTCGACGCCGCCCTCCACGGCCTTGGCGTACGGGTCCAGGAGGAGCTTGGCCGGGTTGCAGCGCGGACCGCTCGCGGGGGCCCACGGGCCGTGGACGCGGAACCCGTAGCGCTGGCCGGGCGTGACCGTGGGGAGGTACCCGTGCCAGATGTGGCCGGTCGTCTCGGGTAGTCCGTGGCGCACCTCGTTGCCGTCCGCATCGAACAGGCACAGCTCGACGCGCTCGGCGACCTCGGAGAAGAGCGTGAAGTTGGTGCCGGCTCCGTCGAAGGTGGCCCCGAGCGGGTATGGGCGGCCAGGCCAGACGAGCGAATCCTCGATGGCGAGCGGGGCGGGCACTTCGGGGCGGCGACCGACCACCCCGGCGTCGTCGGTGCGGCTCACGGGCACCAGGGCGGCGTCATCGCGCCACGCACGGCGCCCCTGGCGTGATCCAACTGCATGCGCCGTGCCGCCTCCTGTGTTGCGTGGTCCCCCACCTCAAGGCGAGGATAGCCGGAATGAGCCGAGCGCTTTGCCGCGGCGTCGTGCCAGCCAGTGGCCACGCTCAGGTCTACGACGCGACGGTGGGCCGCACGGGGCACGAGGGGTTGCGCCCCGTGATCGATGACGACCTGCGCGAGCCGCGCGGTCCTCCGGGATGGTCCGTGGAGCCGGGGCCTTTCGGCACGCGCTACGGGAGTCGCCGGAGGCGCGATGGAGGCCGGCGTACGGTGTCTGAACATTCTCGAGAGTTCAGGCATGGGCGCGAGGTTGGGGCCTGCACCGCCAGGAACCGCCACCGAGGTGCCTGGATCACCGGCGGCGCGGGCGGCGCTGCAAATGAGCCAGGCAGCCCGGCCGCTGCGGCCGGCCTTCAGGAGAACGGCGTCGTCGCGGCCGTGGACGGGACGAAGGTGGATGCGAGCCACCCGCTCGTCGAGCTGATGGCACGCCACGCCCCGGGTCGACGGTCGGCCTCACGATCCGTCGTGGCTCGTCGGACATCACCATCTCGGTCACGTTGACCAGTCGCCAGGCGACGCTGGGCTAGAGCCGGCGCTCGCGGCGCTCCCGAGCCCGCCCAGGCACACCCACTCCACATCTGGCGCCGATTCCGGGCCCGGGGCCGATCAGGGGAGAGCCTCGAGCGCGGCCAGAGCGGCACCGAGCTCCGGTGCGAGGGCCCGCGAGAACGGCGTCGCCAGGTGATGCTCGTCTCGGAGGACGAGAAAGTTGCCGATCACCGCAGGGCAGGGCGTCGATGGGCAGACCCAGGCGGTCGGATCGACGAAGCCGGCACCACGCCGTGCCGCCGCGACGCGCTCCTCGTGAAGCCAGTCCAGCCTCACCGCCTGCTCGAACCGCGTGGCGCAAGCGAGGCTGTCATCGAGTTTGTCCGAGAGGCAGACCGGGACGTCGAGGAGCGAGTGCGGCGTCTCGCCGATGACGACCACGTGCTCGGCCGCTGCCGCCAGCTGGGCGAGAGCCCGGTTCATCCCCTCGCGCCACGCGCCGGTCGCCGCCGAACCTTCGAGCAGGGTGTGCCCGTCGGACGAGAGGAGCGAGGCCGGCGGACTGCCCGCCACGAGGACGAGGCTGGGCCGCTCGGCCCGGATGCGCAGGGCGGCGCGTGTGCGCCAGTCATCGCACTCCGTGTAGCGGCGCTTGTATGTAGAGCTCCACTGCGCGATCTCCGCCGGGCCGCAGCTCGATTTCGTGAGGTTCACGAGACGCCAGGCGTTCTCCGAGGCGAGGCGCTCGACGGCAGGGAACCAACTCGCCGCATGGCTGTCGCCGAAGAGGACGACGGTCGTCCCGGAGCTCGCAACCCCGTAGACGCAGGGCCCGCTGGCGACGGCGTCCTGCGGCAGGTGGCACCCGTCGTCATAGGTGATCGGGTGGTCGTCCCGGGCCTCGGCGAGCGAGGGCCGCAATGCCGACGGCACCGGGCCTGCGAGCGTCGCAGGCAGCGATCCCGCCGCGGGCGGTCCGGCTTCGCCGTCGGACGAGCTCGTGCCACCGGTCTCGACCCCGCCCCGGAGGATCGTCTCGAGGGCCTGTTCGTCGGCGGCGGGATCGGCAGCCGCCGTCGCGCCCAGGGTGTCGACCGTCCCCGCACCGATCCCGAGCGACGCGCCAGCGATGGCGACCGAGAGTGCGCCGGCCATGGCGAGGTTGCGCCGCGGCAACGTGCCTATCCACCGACCGTGGCGCAGCGGGTCCTCAACCCAGCGCTGGGTCGCCGCGGCGAGGCCGATGGCAGCCATGAGCGCGATGCCGCGAGCCCACCACGGCAGGGGTGCCCCCAGGGCTGCGACGGGCAGCACGAGGAGCGGCCAGTGCCAGAGGTACAGCGAGTAGGAGATCCTGCCGATGAAGCGCGGCACGCCCATCGAGAGCCAGCGGCCCGGGCCGCTCGCCGACGCGCGGAAGCCGCCGGCGATCACGAGGGCACTGCCGACCGTGGGAAGCAGGGCCGCGGTCCCCGGGAAGGGGGTCTCGGTCCCGACGACCATCCCCGAGGCGGCCACGAGGCCGAGCCCGACCCATGCGATTACCGATGCGAAGGGAGCGGGCAGGCGCGCCAGTCGCGTCGCGCCGACCGCAAGGAGCGCGCCGAGCCCCAGCTCCCACGCCCGGGTGGGCAGCGAGAAGAACGCCCAGGGCTGGTTCACGCCGGTCAGCCACAGCGACACGACGAACGATGCGCCGCCGAGGACCACGGCCATGACGCCCACCCGGCGGGGTACCCCCCAGCGGCCGCGGGCCGCCGCAACCAGGAGGACGATGGCCGGCCAGAAGACGTAGAACTGCTCCTCGACCCCGAGTGACCAGAAGTGGAGGAGCGGCGACGGCGCCTGCTGCGCGGCGAGGTAGTCGGTCGCCTGGAGCGCGAAGCGGATGTTCGACACGTAGACCGACGCAGCAGCCGAGTCCCCGGCCACACCGGGGACCTGGAGCGGTGGCATCAGCAGCGCGGCGCCGAGCATCGTGGCTCCCAGGACGAGGGCCGCAGCCGGCAGCAGGCGCCGCGCCCGGCGAGCGTAGAACGCGGCAAGGGCGATGGTCCCTGTCCGCGCGTGTTCGCGCAGGAGGAGCCCGGTGATCAGGAAGCCCGAGAGGACGAAGAAGACGTCCACCCCGACGAAGCCACCCCGGAACCCGGGCACGGCCGCGTGGTAGAGGAGAACCAGCATGACCGCGACGGCCCGTAGGCCCTCGAGGTCGGGCCGGAACCCGTCAGGCGTTGTCGCCGGCGGCCGGCTGGTGGGCGGCATCACAGGGTGAGACGATCTCCGTGGTGCGAAGGCCGGCCGCCATCGTGGTGGCGACACGGTCGAGCCGGAGTCTAGCCGGATCGTGCTGTGACCCTCGTGCGGGAGTGACGGCCGGGCAGGTCGACCGCAGGGAGGATCAGTAGCCTGCGCGGGCCAGGGTGACCGCCATCCTGCGGGCGGCGCGGGCCCGGTGCGAGACGGCCTGCTTCCGCTCGGGGGGCCACTCGCCAACCGTCGCGTGGCCCGGCGGCTCCGACGCCGGCTCGAAGATCGGGTCGTAGCCGAACCCGTTATGGCCCCGAGGGTGCGCGGCGATTCTGCCTTCGAAGGTGCCCCGGGCCAGGGTGACCTTCAGCCCTCCCCGCGGCCCGGCCCGGCCCGGCACCACGAGGGCGAGGAAGCACCGGTAGCGCGCTCCCCGAAGCGCGGGCGGGAGGCCATCGAGCTCCGCCAGCAGCTTTGCGTTGTTCTCCTCGTCGGTGGCCTGCTCGCCCGCGTACCGGCGGGTGCGCACGCCGGGACCGCCGCCCAGCGCGTCGACCTCCAGCCCCGAGTCGTCGGCAAGCGTCGGCAAGCCCGAGCGCCGGGCATAGAAGCGCGCCTTCAGGGCGGCGTTGGCGGCGAAGGTCGCGCCGGACTCCTCCACCTCGTCGTCGATCCCGACGTCATCGAGGTCGACCAGCTCAGCGCGCCCGAGGTGCAGGAGGTCGCGCAGCTCGGCGAGCTTGTGACGGGAATGGGTCGCGACGAGGAGCCGAGGCGGGCGAGACGAACGGGCCGCGTGCGTCACCGCTTCACGGCCGCCAATGCCGCGGCCTGGGCCTCGAAGAGGCGCGCCAGCCCGGCGCCGCCGAGGTCCAGCAGCAAACCCAGGTCGTCCCGCGAGAATGCCTTGCCCTCCGCCGTTCCCTGGAGCTCCACGTAGCGGCCCGCGTCGGTGCCGACGACGTTGAAGTCGACGTCCGCGACCTTGTCCTCCGCGTAGTCCAGGTCGAGGAGCGGGATGCCGTCGTGGATGCCGACCGAGACCGCGGCGACCTTCCCGACGAGGAGTCGCTCCATCCCGAACGTCGTGAGCGCTGCCGCGAGGGCCACGTAGCCACCGGTGATGCTCGCCGTCCGCGTGCCGCCGTCAGCCTGCAGGACGTCGCAGTCCACCGTGACGGTTCGCTCACCGAGGCGGGCGAGGTCAACGACCCCGCGCAGCGAGCGCCCGATGAGACGCTGGATCTCGTGCGTCCGGCCCCCGACCTTGCCGGCCGTCGCCTCGCGCATCGTCCGCTCCGCGGTGGAACGCGGCAGCATCGAGTACTCCGCGGTGACCCAGCCACTCCCCTTGCCGCGGAGGTGGGGTGGGACCCGATCCTCGATCGTCGCGGCGCACAGGACCTCCGTGTCGCCGACCCGGATCCGGCAGGAGCCCTCGGCCCACTTCTGGACTCCGAGCGTCATGGTCACCGGTCGAAGCTCGTCGGGGCGGCGACCGGAAGGCCGCAGCGCCGGCGCACGGTTCCCGATCGTCATCCCTGCACCTCGTCACCTGACCCGGATGGCGGCCCCGGCGCGGACGCACCGGGCTGGACCGAGCCGCCCCCATTCTCGCCTGCCAGCTCGGCCTTCGCCGCGTCCCACAGGTCGTCGAGCTCCGCGAACGAGAGATCCCGGAGCGCCACGGCGCGCTCGGCGGCCAGGCGTTCGACGACCCGGAAGCGGCGCCGGAACTTGTCGTTGGCGGCCCGCAGGGCGGCCTCCGCGTCCACGCCGTGATGACGCGCCAGGTTCACGGCGACCATCAGGAGGTCACCCAGCTCCTCGGTCCGTTCGGCGGGGTCCTCGGCGGCTTCCAGCTCGGCCAGCTCCTCGGTGACCTTGGCGAGGATCCCCTCGACCGAGGGCCAGTCGTAGCCGAGGTGGGCAGCCCGCTCCTGCATCTCCTGGCTCGCGGCGAGCGCCGGCATCGAGCGGCTCACCCCGTCGAGGGCGCTCGTCGGCGCCTGCGGCGGCTCCCCGTCGGCAGCGGCGGCGGCGGCCGCCGCCGCGCGCTCCGCCTGCTTGATCCGCTCCCACTGGCGGTTCACGTCCGTGGCCGTCCGCACCTCGGCGTCGCCGAAGACGTGGGGGTGGCGCCGCACGATCTTGCTCGCGATCGCGGCCTGCACGTCGGCGAGGTCGAAGACGCCGGCCTCGGCGGCCAGCTGGGCATGCAGCACCACCTGCAGCCAGAGGTCGCCGAGCTCGGCCGCGAGCTCCGGCGTCGCCCCCTCGGCCAGCGCGTCGTACACCTCGTAGGCTTCCTCGAGAAGGTGGTTGCGCAGCGACTCGTGGGTCTGCTCGCGGTCCCAGGGGCACCCGTCGGGCTCCCGCAGACGGTTCGAGATCCAGGGCATCCCCCAGGGTGACGCGACGGCCAGCTCGGGAGCGATCGGCGCCAGGTACAGGGGGGACTCGAGGTCGGTGGCGGCGAGGGCTTCGACCGTCGTCGGCTCGGCAACCCCGAGACGCCCGACCGGGTGGCCGGCCGGGTAGAGACGTCGCAGGACGTCGAGCGAGGTCCGGCCGGTGGGCCCGTGGCGGCCCGGCAGGGGGACCGGCGGCTCGGCCGCGGGCGTAGCTCCCAGGGCGGCGAGCGGCACGACGAGCGCCGGCCTGGACGGTTCCCACGGCGTTGCGACGAGGCGCTCCGCGGCGACCACGGCCACACCGTCGGCCGGGTCGAGTCCCCAGCGCAGCCGTGCCTCGGCGATGAGAGCGTCGAGCACGGGACCTCCGATCAGCCGAGCAGGTGCTCGATCGTCGTCTGGTCGGGGTCGTCCTTGATCCCCTGGTACCAGTTCGAGAACGCGTTCGTGCGGAGGTCCAGGGCCTGCGCCTCGTCGGGCAGACGGGTGTCGATCTCGGTGACCCTGAAGAAGCGCAGGCCGCCGCTCGAGACCACCGGGGAGACGCCGTTCGCCTGCGTGGCGAACACCGCGTCCCCCTGGGCGGTGCCCAGCTGATAGCGCGCGATCCAGCCCAGGTCGCCGCCGTCGACCGCGGAGGGCGCGATGGAGTTGGCCTCGGCGAGCTTCGCGAAGTCGGCGTCGGGCTTCGCGGCTTCAGCGATGAGCTGCTGCGACCGGGAGAGGGGATCGGCGGTGGAGACGAACTCGATGACGTGCCACCCGAATGCCGACTTGACGGGCTGCAGAAGCTGCCCCGGCTGGAGGCCGGGCGCGAAGACCGCGTCCGCAAACGCCGGATCGAGCTGCGTGGTCGGATCGTCCTTGGCGAAGTACGGGAGGAACCCGTTCTGGGCGCCGGACGTCGCGTCGTCGCTGGCGGGCGCGAGGTCCACGAAGCGGGTGGTCCCGGTCTCGAGGTCCGCGTAGGCCTTCTTGGCTTCTTCCTCGGCTGCGGCCCACGCGGGGTCGTCCGCGGCGAGCGCCGCTGCACCGCCCGGGTCGTCGTTCGGGGAGTACAGGATGTGCTTGACCAGCACGGAAGAGGGGGTGACCGGGAGGCCGCCGTTGTCGTCGATGAGGAGCTCCGACGTCAGGCGCTGCTCTGACGGCGCGTCGACAACCTCGGCCAGGATCTGGGCCTGGATCTGGTCGAGGGCAACGACCGACGCGGCGGCGCGCCGATAGGCCGCCTCGCTCACCCCGGCGTCGGTCATGCGCTTCACGTAGTTCGGGTCGACGACGGCCTGGGAGATCTCCGTGAGGCGCCCGATCCGGAATGTCCCGTCGATCCCGTCGATGACGTCGGTGTATCCAGGCGCCTCGAGGGCGAAGACGGCCTCCACGAAGGCGGGTTCGGGCACCGTGGCCCCCTCCTCGATGAAGAAGAGGTCGCCCTTGGTCTCGGCCGCGTCGGCGTCGCCGGAGGCCGTCACGACCTCCTCCCAGGTCTTCCCGGCCTCGAGGTCGGCACGCAGCGCGTCCACCTTCGTCCGCGCGGAGTCCACCTGGGCCTGGGTCGGCTCGGCGGCCCCGTCGTCGGTCTCGGGGACCACCTGGATCATGTAGGTGTGGCGGCTCTCGGGGGTCGTGGCGTCCTGCGTGACCTGGGCGTCGATGTCAGCTTCGGTGACCGTCACCCCCCGTCCCGGCGCGAGCTGCAGGAGGAGCGCCGTGTCGATCCCGCGCTCGTAGGCCAGGCTTCCGAGCTGGTTCGGGTCCCTCTGCTGGGCCACGAAGTTCAGGAGCTGCTGCCCGGTCGAAGGCGCCATCCGCCCGGCGTTCACGCTGTCGCGCGTCCGCAGCTCGATGGAGTCGAGACGGAAGGCCTCGACCGCCACGCGATCGCGGAGGTCGTCCCTCGTGATCGTCTCGCCGTTGACCCGGGCGACGGGCGCAAGGTGCTCGTCGTACCAGCTGGCAAGGCCGGCTCCCACGAGCAGCGCGATGGCCACGAGGACGACGATCCCGAAGCCGATGTTGAAGTAGAGGTTCCGGCGGGCGTCGGACTCATGGCCGCTGCGGCGGCCGGTCCGCGTCGTCGGGCGAGCGCGGAAGGTCATGGTTCCTCTTGTCGGTCTGGTGGCAGCTGCTCGGGGCCGTGCCGGGGGCGCGGAACCCGGCGCATCGTACCGCACCGTCAGGTGGCAGCAGGCGGGAGCCCGTTCTGCCCGGCGTGCTACCCTTCGGCCGCCCATGAATGCGACCACCCCGAGCCCGGTCAGCGTCCGGAGCTCTGCCGCCCGCCCGGGTCCCGTGGGGCTCGTCGTCGAGGGATTCCGCGAGACGATCTCCCGGCGTCGCCTGATCAGCTACCTCATCCAGGCCGACCTGAAGAAGAAGGGTGCGGACACCCTCCTCGGGAACGTCTGGTGGGTGCTCGACCCCATGCTTCAGATGCTCGTCTACGTCATCGTGGTGGGTGTCATCTTCCAGCGCGGCGGCCCCGACTACCCGCTCTTCGTCTTCGCGGCCATCCTTCCCTGGAAGTGGTACTCGAGCAGCGTCGGCGACGCGATCACGTCGGTCAGCGGCCAGGATCGGCTCATCAAGCAGCTCCAGTTCCCCAAGATCGTGCTGCCCGTTGCCGCGACCCTGGCCGGCATCGTGAACTTCTCCTTCGGGATGATCCCGCTCGCCGCCCTGCTCGTCTTCATCTATCCGGACCGGCTCTCCGTCTACGTGCTCCTGATCCCCGCCATTGCATTGGTGCAGTTGGCGTTCACGCTCGGCGTCGCGCTCCTCGTGTCGATGGCGAACGTCTTCGCACGCGATGTCGCGAACGTGGCACGTCACGTCCTCCGCCTCTGGTTCTACCTCTCGCCCGGCCTCTACTCCTTCACCCTCGTGGCGGACAGCGCGCTCGGCAAGGATCACCCGGCCCTCGTCAGCCTGCTCCGCCTCAACCCGTTCGTGATCCTGTTCGAGTCGTATCGCGCGGTCATCTACGGGACCGCAGATGGCGGCCCGTTCGTGCCCGACGCGGGTCCCCTCGTCGGCCTGCTCCTCTTCTCGTTCGCCCTCCTGGTGGTGGCCACGGCCATCTTCAAGCGGGTCGAGCCAAGCTTCGCGAAGGTCCTGTGAACACGGCCGACAGGGCGACTCCCGCCGACCCCGACCTCGACGACACGACGGCCATCGACGTCCGGGGCCTGGGCATCAGGTACAACCTGCGCTTCACGAAGAAGACGACGCTCCGCCAGTCCTTCGCCCACCTGGCCCGGCGCGGCGAGCCGCGGGAGCGCGAGTTCTGGGCGCTCCGCGACGTCTCCTTTCGGCTCGTCAACGGCGAGTCGCTCGCGGTCATCGGCCCGAACGGCGCCGGCAAGAGCACGCTCCTCCAGGCCCTGGCCGGGATCCTCGTCCCGTCCGCCGGCTCGATCGAGGTCCGCGGGCGCATCTCGAGCCTGCTCACGCTGGGGGCCGGCTTCGATCAGGACCTCGACGGCCGCGACAACATCCGGCTGGCCGGCGCGTTCCTCGGGATGGAGAAGCAGGAAGTCGTCGACCGCCTCGACGGGATCGTCGAGTTCGCCGACCTCGGCGAGTTCATCGACGCGCCCCTCCGCGTCTACTCGTCGGGAATGCGCGCGCGACTCGGGTTCTCGATCGCCACCTCCGTCGACCCCGACGTCCTCCTGCTGGACGAGGTGCTGGCCACCGGCGACCAGGTCTTCCGCGAGAAGTCGAAGGCCCGCGTGCTGGAGCTCGTGCGGGCCGCGAAGGCGATTGTCCTCGTCACCCACGACATGGGGTGGGTCACCGAGTACTGCAACCGGGCGATCCTCCTCGAGCACGGTCGCGTCGTCGCCGAGGGCGATCCCGCTGACGTCGTCGGCACGTACGGCGACCTGTCGGAGAAGCTCAAGGCGGAGAAGCGCGCCCAGATCAAGCGCTACGGCGGCGTCGCGCGCAAGCGCAAGCGCTAGGAGCGGCCGGCCCGAGCGGGACGGCGCTGCGAGGTAGAGCACCCGGTGCGGCTACCCGGTCCGACGCCCCAGCCGGATCAGCGCGAGGAACGCGCCGAGGGCCGCCCCGAACGCAAGCGCCGCGCGCCAGTCGAGGAGGACCTTCGCCTCGCCGTCGATGCGACGCGCGAGGGCGATGAAGATCCCGGTCGTGGGCCCGGTCGTCACGTGGTTCGCGACGACAGACCGCACGACCGACTGCTCGACGTGGACCTCCTGCGCGAGGATGCCCCGCACGGCCGCCCGCTGGATCGTGGCCTCGCGCGCGGCGATCCCCTTCACGAGGCCCATCTCGACCGAGGCATGGTTCGCGGCGATCCCGCCCACGACGGCCTGGCGGGCCGTCACGTCGCCGGCGCGGACGCCGCCGATCGCGCCCCGCTGGAACTCGAGAAGGTCGACCTCGAGGCGTGGCACGGACCCCGTGCCCGCCACGGCGAACGGGGTCCCCGCGGGCGCTCCGGCGGCCTCGGGGGCCGGGTCCTGCGCTGCGGCGCGACGGGGGCTGCGCCTCGGCGTCGTCGAGCGATCGGCTCTCGCTGCCGCGGGCTTGCGGGTGGGCTTCGGATTCGGCTGCTCAGTCATCGGGCTCCCTCGCGGGTGACACGGAAGCGACCGGCCGACGGCTGCCGGTCCGGCGGTCCGCCGGTTCGTCTGCGTCCAGCCTAGCGCGGTCGGCGGATCAGCGGGAGGAGCACCCCGGCGTCATGCCTGCAGGAGAGCGCCCGGCCAGGGACCCCTGCGCAGTGCGCGCCCGGCCCGTTCTCCGTGGTGGGAGTATCCTCCGCGACGGCATGCCACCTTCCGCTGAGCACTCCACGCCCGGCCCCCGGCCGCGGCGGCGCGCCATCCTCGTGACCGCGCTCGTCGCGGCTCTCGTGGTCGGAGCGTGCGCATCGTCGACCTCGCCCCGGCCGTCGCCGGGAGGCAGCGCCCCGGTCGCGGTGCCGACGCCGGGCGGCGCTCCCTCGCCCACGCCGGCGGCGTCGGGCGATCCTGGCCCGAGCCCCACCCCGACGTCGACGGCAGGGCCGACCCCGGTCCCCACGCCGGCGCTTGCGGTCGCCCCCCTGACCGGCCGGCTGGTGAAGCCGGAGCTGGCGGCCCGCCACCCTATTGCCGTGATGGTCGACGACCACTGGGATGCCCGCCCGCAGAGCGGCTTCACGGAAGCCTCGATCGTCTGGCAGGCGCCCGCCGAGGGAGGGATCCCGCGCTACATGATGCTGTTCGGCGAGGGCAACCCGAAGTCCGTGGGGCCGGTCCGCAGCGCCCGGCTGTACTTCGTGCAGTGGGCCGCGGAGTGGAACGCGGTCTACGTACATGCGGGGGGAAGCCCGCAGGCGAAGGCGATCCTGGCATCGCAGGGCACCGGCCAGCTCGTCTACAACGCCGACGAGTTCCGCTGGGGCGGACACTACCTGTGGCGTTCGACCGACCGCCTCGCGCCCCACAACGTCTACACCGACGGGAAGAACCTGCGGGCGCTCTCCGCCCGCGTCGGGGCGGAGCCCGTCGACGCCCAGCCGAAGTGGAAGTTCGCGGACGACGCTCCCCTCGAACAGCGGCCGGCCGGGGCACGCATCGCGCTCTCCTACCAGTACGGCAGCTTCGCCTATCGCTACCAGCGGGCGACGAACACCTGGAGACGCTACCTCGGCGGCAAGCTCCAGCGTGACCGGGCCAACAACCAGGTGGTTGCCCCGAAGAACGTCATCATCATGGTGGTTCGCTTCAGCCTGCTCGGCGCCGGCAACAAGGGGCGCCTCGAGGCGGGCAGCATCGGGACCGGCAAGGCCTGGATCGCCACCAACGGCACCACGATCAAGGGGACCTGGAAGAAGAACTCGGTCGCCGGCCCCACTCGCTTCTACGACGCATCCGGGAAGCAGGTCGTCCTCACCCGGGGCCAGACGTTCGTCCAGGTCGTCCCGTCGGGCACCCCGCTCCAGTTCGTGAAGGGGAAGCCGGTCTTCGACCCGGCCCGGGCGGCGGAGCGCGGCATCCTCTAGCTCCCCCGCGACACCTCGGCGTAGACGGTCCGGGTCTCGTGGGCGACATCCGCCCATGTCCGCCGCTGCTCGCCCGCCCGCAGCGCGGCCGCGGCGGCGATGCCCCGGTGAACTCGATCGTCGGTCCATGCCGCGTGGAGCGCGTGCGCCATCCGCTCGGCATCACGGGGCTCCACGAGCAAACCCGCCTGCCCGACGACCTCGGGCAGCGCCCCGACCGCGCTCGCCACCACCGGCGTCCCGGCCCCCAGCGCGTCGAGGACCGGCAGCGCGGCGGCGTCGCTCACCACGGGGTGGACGGCTGCCCGGGCACCGGCGACCAGGAGGGCCGCGGCGTCGGGCGCAAGGCCCGGGGCATAGTGCAGGCAGTCCCCGACCCCTGCGACCGCGGCGGCGGCCGCGGCGGCGCCCCGATCGTCGGGCGTCGTGTTGACGAGGAGGATCCGGGGCGGCCACGGGACCGCCCGGGCAAGCCGCGCCGGCCGCCCGGCCGCCCCGAGGAGCGCGAGAGCGTCGAGGAGCGTGCCCAGGTCGTGGCGCGCGTCGTGGCGGCCCGTATAGACGAGGTACCGGGCGGGCAGGCCGAACCGCTCGCGATGCGCCGCGAGCGCCGCCCGCTGCTCGTCGCCGGCGTCCGTGCCCTCGATCAGGAGGGGGACGAACGCGTCGGCGCCGGCGAGAGGCACGACGCGCAGGCGGGGCGGCAGTACCCGCAGGAGGCGCGCCGTGGCGCGAGCCACGGCGGCCGTCCCGACGATCACGGCGTCAGCTTCGCGGAGCAGCTGCGCCCGGAGCCGCTGGCCGAACCGCGCCGCCGGCGATCGCTGGTAGAGCTCCCGCAGCTCCCAGGGCGCCAGGTCGAGGAGCGTCGCCACGACCGGCAGCCCTGGGCCGATCGGCAGCGCGCCGCCCGCCACGTGGGCCACCGCGCGTCCACCGTCGCCTCGGCCGCGCCCGGCGCCCAGTGCGGCACCCCGGACGAGGAACGGATCGAGCGTCAGTGCACCCGAACGAAACAGCCGGGTTTGGGGAAGACGGCGCTTACCGACAACGGGCAGGCCGACGAATGCGGTGGTGGGGTCGTCGGCACCGAGGTCCAGGAGTGCCACGAACGACTCGCCGTCCAGCGGGTCGGCCGCGCAGGCACCGAGCAGCCCGCGCAGGTACGCAGCGGTGATCGGGGCGCGGTCGGGTTCCTGGAGGGGCCGCACGTCGATGACGATGCGGGTCCCCGGCGCCGGCCGGGCCGGCTCCGCCGCTTCGCCGAGCCTCATCCCGCGGACCGCGGACCACGACCGCGCAGCTCGTCCCAGCGCAGCTGGAGGACGACGAGGAGGGCCTCGCCGATGATGCGCCGGCTCATCTTGCTCTGGCCCACGCGTCGATCGCGGAACGTGATGGGGATCTCGCTGATCTGCGCCCCAAGGCGATGGGCCCGGTATGTCATCTCGATCTGGAAGACGTACCCGCCGGCGTGAACGCCCGCGAAGTCGATGCCCTCGAGCGCACCCGCGCGCCAGGCCTTGAAGCCGCCCGTGAGGTCCTGCGCCGGCAGGCCCAGGACGAACCGCGCGAAGAGGCTGCCGCCGCGGCTGACGAGGCGCCGCAGGATCCCCCAGTCGACCACCTGCCCGCCCCGGGTGTAGCGGGACCCGATCACCAGGTCTGCTGTACCGGTATCGAGCGGGGCCAGCAACGCAGGCAACGCGGCCGGGTCGTGCGACCAATCGGCGTCCATCTGGACGACCCGAGCGGCCCCGCCGCCGAGCGCAGTCTGGAAACCCGCCAGGTAGGCGCGTCCGAGTCCGGCCTTCTTCGCCCGGTGGAGCACACGCACCCGGGGATCGTCCGCGGCCAAGCCGTCGGCGATGTCGCCGGTCCCGTCGGGCGAGCCGTCGTCGACGACGAGAAGCGTTGCTCCCGGCAGGGCGGCAAGGATGGCCGCGGCGATCGGCTCGAGGTTCTCGGCCTCGTCGTAGGTGGGCAGGACCACCCACGTGGCGGTGCCGGCGGGCATGCCGCGGGAGGGGCTGGGATCGGGCATGACCGGAGTGTACCCGCGAGCAGGCGCGGGGAGCCGGTTCGCCAGGCCGTCGGCACGCCGGCGTGCCCGACGGCACCCGCTCAGCGGACGACGAGGGCGAGTGTCGCGCAATTCTTCCCGCCCAGGCTGTCCCGCGCGGTGAGCGTCACGGTGGCTGCGCCCGGAGCCCCGGCCGCCACCACGGCCGATGCTCGCCAGGAGCCGTTCACGCGCCGGACGACCGTCATCGCGACCGTGGCTCGACCGGCCTGGCGGAACGTCGCTCGCGGAGCGCGGCCCAGCGGCTCCACGCTCCGGAACACGACGCTGATGGTCGTCCCGGCCGCGGGTCTGCTCGTCGAGAGCGAGGCACGGAAGGCACTCACGTGGACGGGCCGGCGGAGAACGGTCGTGCCCCGCGAGCTCACCGCGGTCAGCTCGGCGACGTAGCGGCCCTGCGGGGCCCATGCGCCGCTCGAGGTTCGCCCGTCCCAACGCCAGGTCGCCGTCCCGGCGCCCACCTCGCGGCTGGACCATGGCCTGAGGATCTCGCGACCCGCCGCGTCGCGGATCCTGAGCGTGAGGCGCGACGAGCGCGCGACGTGCACCGAGAGCTGCGACGACCGGAGCAGACGGTCGCCGTCCTGCGGGAAGAAGTCCCCGGAGGACCATGCGAGCCACCCCACCGTTCTGTCGACCACGAGCGGGGCCGTCGTCCGGGACGCGTTCGCGAGTGCGTCGCGGCCCTTGAGGACGACCGTCAGCCGCCCGTCCCGCACGAGGCGGCCGGTAGCATCGCGTCCGGTCCAGGTGATCGTGCCGGACGTGCCGCCCACGGTCCACGAGCGAACCTTCGCGGAGCCCCGCATGATCTTGAGCTTCCCGGTCATCGGCTCGTCGCTGCTCCACCGGAGCCGCGTCGTGTCGGCCGTCCCGTCGCCGTCCGGGGAGATCGCGGGCTCGCTCGCCGTCATGGCGAGCCGCGGCCCGGTCGCATCGACGCGGGCGGTCCAGGAGCGCGCGGCCGGGTTGCCCGCTGCGTCGTAGAAGGACAGGCGCACGCGGTAGGCGCCGTCCGCGACA
The DNA here is from genome assembly GCA_963698595.1 of uncultured Chloroflexia bacterium. Classification (GTDB taxonomy): domain Bacteria; phylum Chloroflexota; class Limnocylindria; order Limnocylindrales; family CSP1-4; genus CTSoil-043. The sequence goes on along the minus strand of CAVORL010000003.1, from coordinate 80,930 downwards.
CGTTTGCCGGAGTCGGCGGTCCCCGTCCACCTGGCCGAGGCGTTCCGGCCGGTGCCCGCGATCCGGCGCACCGGGCTGCCGGGCGTCGAGCCGGCAAGGGGAGCCACGGTCACGTCCCAGCGGACGGCCGATGCGGAGCCCTTCCCGACAATCGTCATCGCCTCGTGAAGCCCGTCGCCGTTCGGCGCCAGGTGCAGCCCACTGGCGCTCGCGGACTTCACCGCGGGCGCCTTCCGGTCGATCGTCACCCCGATCTGCGTCGGCAGGCCGTCCGAGGCCGGCGACGCAGCCGGCCAGACATCGTCGGCACCGGAGCTCGTCCCGACGAGCTGCACGAGGTATGTCCCATCGGGAAGCGCGGCCCCCCTTGCGGTGCCGTTCCAGGTGGTCGACTGGCGGCCGGCGGCCGTGGTCGAGCGCGAGGTCGAATCAAGGAGGCGACCGTCGCGGCCCAGGATCCGCACGGTGAATGAGTCGAACGCGGACCGGTTGTCCCAGGAGAGCGCCAGCGTGTCCTCGGACCCGTCCCCGTTGGGCGAGAAGCTGCGGGCGGCCGCGGCAGCCGCGGACGTGCCCAGGCTGGCGCCCCCGCCACCCGCGAACCCCACGTTTCGGATGCGGGCCTCGACCAGCGCCGCGTTCGGCGCGCGCCGCGCAATCGCGTTCTCGGTGCTCGAGCTTGAGGCGGCGAGCCAGACGCTCGAGTCGACGTCGCCCACGAGGCCCCACGTGGCAGCCGGGCCGGTGACCTCGAACCACGTGTACCCGTCGGCCTTGACCGGTCCATCGGTGATCGCGAAGACATCGCCCTTCGACGCCGTGCTGACGCGCGTCGCGCTCGTGCTCGGCGCCGAGCGGATGTTGAGCGTGTCGGCGGTGATCCGGAGGAAGCCGCCCTTCTTCAGCGGCGGCACGGCGCTGAAGACGCTGCTCACGTTCCAGGCAGAGACGTTGCCCTTGCCGTCGCGGGCACGTACCCGGAACGCGTAGCCATGCCCGTCCCTGCCGAGGAACGTCGCGCTCCTCGACTTCGTGGTGGTCAGCCACGAAGTCCAGGCCCCGCCGTCCGTCGAAACCTGGGTGTCATAGGTCGCGATGCCGCTCCAGTCGTCCGCCGCAGTCCAGCTGACGACGAATCCCTCGTCGCGGCGCGCGCCGTTCGAGAACGCGACGATCCCGGCCCGGGGTGGCGTGGTGTCGCGCAGGAATTTGTCGGCGAGGGCCTGGTAGAGCTCGGTGCGCGTCCCCTCGTATCCCAGGGCCCAGATGCCGGCTCCCCGCAGCCCGTACCGATTGACCAGGTCGTAGCGGGCCTTGAGCGTCGCAGCGTCGTCGTAGTAGATCTGGCGCCAGGTGGTCACGCAGCCGTACGTGGTCGTGCAGTTCTTCTTCTTGTACGCGGTCCACGCGGAGACCTCGCGGCTGTCGTAGCGACGCCCATGGTCAGCCGCGTACTGGATCGCGACCGAGTAGTTCACGGCGCTCGAGGCGCCGTACTTGGTCCCGGTCCGCGTGCGGGCGTTGGGGTCGTCGGAGACGGTGGACCAGGCGCGACCGTAGTACGGCACGCCCAGGATGACCCGGGAGGCGGCGACGCGGGCGGTGTAGACCCGGACGGTGTCCGTGAGGTCGTAGGCGGGCCCCGAGAGCGGGTCGATGGAGCCCGCGTAGGGAGATCCTGCCGTGCGGTAGTCGTAGCCCATGACGAGGACGGCGTCGGCGCCGCCCGGCGCCAGCGCCTGCTCGAGCGGGTAGTTGCCCGGGTACCCCAGCGTGTCGAACGAGAGGTGATAGCCGGGGGCCACCTTGTCGAGCTGGCTCCGGATCGTCCGCACCAGCGCCACGAACTCGTCCTCGTAGCCTGTTGCGAGCGGCTCGAAATCGAGGTTGATCCCGTCGGCGCCCCGGTCGCGGACTGCCGCAACTGCCTGCTTCGCGAGGTTGAGGCGCGCCGTCGAGCTCCCCAGCAACGCTCTCTGGGTGGAGGCGCCCGCGGACGTCCAGGCGAAGGCGGAGAGGGTCAGCGTGACCCGGCTGTGCTCAGCGTGGGCGGCGTTGATGAGCTTCGTCATCCGCGAGCTCGTCCAGCCGGCCCAGCCCGTCGTGGGCGTGCCGTCGTCGTTGCGCTTCTTGAGGTTGCCCTGGGCCGTGGCGCCAACCGAGAAATAGGCGAGGTGGGTCACGATGCTGAAGTCGATGCGGGTGTCCTTGTCCGCGACCTCCCAGTACGGCAGGAACCCGTGGACCTCGCGGCGCATCCCCGCGGCCGCGGGCGCGAGCGTCCGGCCGTCCGACGGGACGACGAACGCGGCCCCGGCGGCCGGCACGGGCGCGGGGTCGGGCGTGGCATCCGGGATGGGGTCGCCCGCGGCCGTCGGGTCCGGCGGCGGGGCGACGTTCTCGGCAGGCGCCGGCTGCGCGATGTCGGCCATCTGGGCGCCCGACTCCCTGCCCGCCGGGAGCTCCTGGGGCGCGACGCCGCCGACGGGCCATCGGTCGTCCGCCCGGGGCCGGAACCCCACGTCGACCCGGCCCCCCGGCGTGAAGGCGAAGCGACGCCCCTCGTTGGCAAGCGCGTCCTCGTACATCTGGCTCGGCGCATCGCCGGGCCGCAGGCGGTAGGCCCGGAGATCCGGGGCGGAGCCACCGGCTTCGACCGGGGTGGGGGGCTCGACCGGGGTGGGCGGCTCGACCGGGGTGGGCGGCTCGACCGGGGTGGGCGGCTCGACCGGGGGCAGGGCCTGGGCGCCAGTGGCGTGGAATTCGACGGGGCGCCCGGGATCCTGGGCGAGGGCGCCTGACGGCAGGCCCGCCACGAGGGCGACGGCGAGCGTGGCGACGAGGGCACGGCGAGCGCGCCCGGGGGCTCCCTGGGTTCGGCTGGTCATCGGACGCCCACCCTACGCCCGCCGTCAGCCCCCGCCAATCCGCCAGATCGTCCTGCCGGATGGCTAGTACCGGGCGGTCCGGGGCGGTCCTGGGTGGTCGCAGGGGAGGCTATTCGATCGTCCGCACGAAGCGCGACTTGTTGCGCCCGCCGTCGATGTCGCGTCCGACGACCTTGAGCACGAGCGGGCCCGCCGAGCCGCGGCTCGAGAGGCGGAACGTGACCCGGTAGACGTGCTTCGACAGCCGCGACGTGGTGTAGACCGCGCGGGCGAGGCCCGGCTGCAGGACCTTCAGGCGCGGCGACGCGCCCAGGGACTCCGTCGAGACCACCTTCGCCGTCACGAGCTGGCCGCGCTGTGGCGTCTCGTCCGAGAGAGTGAGCCGGAAGGCGGTGACCCGGATCCGGGCGGTCTGCGTGACGGTCGTCTCGCCGTCCGTCGCGACGACGGTCGACAAGTAGTCGCCGGCCGGAGCCCAGGCGCCGGACGGGAGCCGGCCCTTCCACGTCCAGCTGTGGGTGCCGGCCGCGAGTGGGCTGGCGTCGAGACGGGTGATTACCGGTGTGCCCGAGCCGTTGCGAAGGGTCCACGAGACGGTGGTCGGCGAGACGAGGCGGAATGAGAGCGCCGTGTGCTTCGCGAGACGGTCCGCGTCCCTCGTGTAGATCGCCTTCTCCGAGCTGGCGACGAAGCCCAGCGCCCGGAACGCGACGACCGTCGTCGCGACCTCCGCCCCGCGGTTCCCGGCACGATCCGTCGGGCGCAGCGAGATCTCGTACGCCCCGTCGGCGACGAACGAGCCACCGTCGGTCCGGCCGTCCCAGGTTGCGGTGCCGGGACCGGGTGCCATGGCCGTATCGAACGTCGCGACCGGGATGTCGCCGGGGCCGCGGACCGTCGCCGCGACGGTACCGGTCTCCGTGGCACCGAAGCCGACGGCGACCGAGTCCCGGTCGCCGTCGCCGTTGGGTGTGAACACGACCGAGGGGAGCGCCTGCGCCTGCACCTTCTCGAGCGCCGGCGGAACCGTGTCGACGACGAGCCGCACCGTAGCGGTCGCGGGGGCGTTGCCCCACCCGTCGCGGGCGGTCAGCGTCGCCATATATGCACCGTCCGGGACGGCGACCCCGTCGAGCATCCCGCTCCAGTCCACCTGTGCCAGCTCGCCGTCGGCAGTCATGGTCCGCACGACGGTGGCGCCGGAGTCGGCGATGTCGACGCGCCAGGAGACCCACTCGGACGCCCGGAGAGCGAGGGTGACCGTGTCGCCGCTGCCGTCGTCGTTCGGGCTCAGGGCGCCGGTGCCGGCGTCGACCTCCCAGACCTGTGGCGGCGTGCCGTCACGCGGCCGCAGGCCGGTGGTGGTCGTGAACCCGGTGGGACTGCCGTCCAGCCCCGCAACCTGGAAGACGGTGCCACCGTCGGGCGCCGGGCCGGCCGCCGCAAGCAGCCGGAGGCGAGTGCCGGCCGGCAGCGTCGCCGGCGCGAGGCCGGTCGTCGGGTCAGGCGTCAGGGTCGCGTCGGCGAAGAGACCGGCCCCCTGGGGGGCGATCACCTCGGCAGCGCCCGGCGCGGAGAACCCGCTCGGGTCGATGTCGGTGCGCGCGTAGCCCGCCCCGGTCACGTGCACGGTCGTCAGTGTCGACTTCGTCACGAGGGAGCGATAGAAGCCCGTGTACGCGGAGCCGGATTGCCGGTCCGGGTCCGCGAAGACCGTGTAGCCGGGCGACCGGACGCTGGCGAAGCTGAAGACGTTCCCCTGCGGGTGGGGCCCACTGCGCCACATGTCCTCGATCGTGCGGCGCGTGGTGAAGAGCTGCTCCATGTACCACGACGGGTCGCTGTGGCCCTCGGCGATGACGGCACGCGCGCCGGCGTCCAGGAAGCCTGCGGCGAAGTTGTCCATGCGCTGCCTCGCGACCGCCAGGCTGGGCTCGGAACGGCCGGGCTCGGAGTTGCCCGACGCGTAGCACAGGTGGCTGAGGATCACGACCGCGTTCGGCGCGAGGGCAATCTCGTCCGCGATGTACTTCTCGCCGTAGTACTTCGTGTTCGAAATCGCCGTCACCGGAAGCCTGGTTGAGCCCCATGCCGTCCTGGGTGAGCCGGTTCAGCGCGGTCGAGTACGGGCTCGGGAAGCCGTTTCCATGGCCCATGTAGACGACGATGCTCGCCCCCTGCAGCGCCGCGCGGACCTTCGACCACGTGGCGTTCGGGCTGTAGACCTTCACGAGGTTGCCCGTGTAGCGCGCCGCCGTTGCCGCCACGACATTCATGTAGGTGCGGTAGGTCGAGGTCGTCCCATGGGTCGCCCCGACGACGAGGACGACCTTCGGCTCGCTCGAAGCTGCGGCGGCCGGCGCGGGCGTGGCGGTCGTGAAGCTGGCAATGACGAGCAGGCCGGCCAGAATCCCGGCGAGGGAGCGACGCACGATGAGGGACCTCCGGGGACGAGGCAACGGATGAGTGCCGGCTCACCGTGACGGTCCGGCCGCGGGCCCTCAATCGCGCATTCGGCGAACCGGGGTGCCCCCGATGGGCTATCGGCGGGGGTGCGCCGCACCCATCCGGTGCGGTCCGGTGATGTCCGCGGAGGGCCGGGCTGCCGGCGGGGCGGTGCTGCGGTGCACCTCCGGTCCCGGTGCCGGCCGGCACCCGGGCGGTGTTCGTGCCCGGAGGCGCACGCAACGACGAAGCTCGAGGATCAGCCTGCGCGCAAGCGCTCCACGAGCTCCGCCAGCGACGGGTTCGCCCGGTCGCGGCCGGACAGGATCGGGAGGCCGTCCGTCGTCCCGGGGGCGGGGGGCCACGGCACCGCCGCCAGCGGGTCGTTCCAGGCGAAGCCCAGCTCGTCGCTGCCGTCGAACTCGTTCGTCACGAGGTAGACCAGCTCGAGCGGCTCGAGGGCGAGGAACCCGTGGGCAACGCCGGCCGGGATGGTCACGTTGTCGTCGCCAACCAGCTCGCGGACCTCGACGAGCGGGCGCTCCGCGACCCGGTCGCGGAGGGGACGGACGTCGACGAGCGCCACGAACGCCCGTCCCGCGGCAACGATCCAGTGGTCGAGCTGGCGCCGGTGGAAGTGGAGGCCGCGCAGGACGCCAGGCGCGGAGGTGGAGAGATTCGCCTGGACGAACGACGCGCCGTCGAGCCCAGTCTGCGAGACGTCAAGGGGGCCGAGGGAGCTCGCCCGCCACAGCTCGCGGAAGCTCCCGCGGGGATCTCCGTGGCGCACGACGGAGCCCCAGGCGACACCGGGGATCGGTGACGCGGCTCCCGAGGGCAGCCTGGCGTTCATCGTCGGGCCGCGGCGCGGCCGCGGAGGAGCTGCGGGACATAGTCGGCGAAGGCCGCCTCCCAGGGACGGAGCACCCGGCCGGACGGGAGGGGCGTCGGGGTGAGCACCGCCCAGGCCGGGACCGTCGAGGGCCGGCGCCAGCTCCCGAGCGGGACGTCGACGACGTCGATCTCGAACGCTGCCGCCGCCAGGACGGCGCGCGCCCAGTCGGCCCGCGACACCGAGCCGGCATTCACGACGTGGTGGACGCCGGAGAACGATCCGTCCGCCATGAGCTCGACGATCGCCGCGGCCAGGTCGGCCGCCAGGGTGGGCGACCCGAATTCGTCGACGACCACGCGCAGCGGCTCCCGAGCCGCCCGTGCGCGATCGGCCGCTCCAAGCACCTTGGCGGGGAAGTCATTGCCCGGCGGCCCGAAGAGCCAGGCTGTCCGGACGATCGCCAGCCGGGGCCCACCATGGCCCTTGGCGTTCGCCCCGGCGTCCGCACCTCCGGCCGGCGCGAGGAACGCAGCCTGGGCCGCCGCCTCCCCGGCCAGCTTGCTGGCGCCGTACGCGTTGCCGGGCGCGGGGCGATCGTCCGCCGCGTAGCCGCGCCCGTCGGTGCGGCGACCGTCGAAGACCTCGTTCGTCGACACGAGGACGAGGTCGCTGCCGGCGGCGGCACAAGCACCGGCCAGCTCGGCGACGGCGATCGCGTTGCGCCGCATCGCCCGTTCCGGCTCGCGGGCGCAGCCGTCGACGTCCGTCCAGGCCGCGGCGTGCACCACGACCTGGGGCGTGTCGCGCTGGACCATCCGGAGGGCGGCCCCCGGATCGTCCAGGTCGTAGTCCGGCCGGCTCCAGCGAAGGGGTCCGAGGGGCCCGCTGGACGGCGCCTTCTCGAGGGCGGCCACGAGGGCGCGGCCCAGGCGGCCACCCGCTCCGGTGACGGCGACGCGCATCAGGTGCCCTCGTCGACGCCTGCGGCCGGGCTCGACGCCGCGATGCGCGCGGCGTATTGCCTCGCGTAATAGACGTCCCAGTCGCCTCCGCGCGCCGCGCGCCACCATGCCTCGTTCTCGCGGTACCAGGCGACGGTCGCGGCCAGGCCGGCGTCGAGCGGCATGCGGTTCTCCCAGCCCAGGGCCCGGAGGCGGGACCAATCCATCGCGTAGCGGCGGTCGTGGCCCGGCCGGTCCTCCACCGAGCGGACGAGGCTCCACGGCTTGCCGACGAGGACGAGGAGGAGCGCGGCCATCTCCCGGTTTGCAAGCTCCGTCGCACCCGAGATGTTGTAGGCCTCGCCGGCGACGCCATGCACGAGGACGTGGGCGACCGCCCCGGCGTGGTCGTCCACGTAGAGCCAGTCGCGCCTCTGCAGGCCGTCGCCGTAGAGCGGCAGCGGCTGATCGTCGAGGGCGTTCGTCAGGAAGAGCGGGACCAGCTTCTCCGGGTGCTGCTGCGGACCGTACGTGTTCGACCCCCGGGTGATCACGACGTCGAGGCCGTAGGTCACGTGGTAGGCCCTGGCCAGGAGCTCACCGGCGGCCTTGGCGGCTGCGTACGGGGAACGAGGAGCCAGTGGGTCGGTCTCGACCGAGCTCCCTTCCTCGATGGATCCGTAGACCTCGTCGGTCGAAACCTGCAGGAAGCGCGGCATCGTCCGGACCCCCGCGCGGGCACGCTCGGTCTCGACGCGCACCGCCTCCAGCAGGACATACACGCCGTCGACGCCCGTCCGCAGGAACGCCGCGGGCTCGAGGATGGACCGGTCGACGTGGCTCTCCGCCGCGAAGTTCACGACCGCGTCGGCGTCGGCGACGAGGGGACCGACGGCGGCCGGGTCGGCGATGTCACCGTGTACGAACGAGAGGCGCGTCGCCATCTCCGCATCCGCCTCGACGGCAGCGAGGTTGGCTCGGTTGCCCGCGTAGGTGAGCTTGTCGAGCACCGTGACGTGGGTCCCGTCGCGGCGTCCCAGGACGTCCCGGACGAAGCGGCTGCCGATGAAGCCGGCCCCGCCGGTGACGAGGAGCCGGGCTCCCGGCCCGATACCGGTCATGCCGGGGGCCGCTCTCGGGGTGGCTCGAGAAGACCGTCGGCGTCGGCGGCCGCGGCGAGCTGGGCCGCGCGGAGGAGCGAGGGCACGGTCCCGGCGTCGGTCCAGTGGCCGTCGAAGCGGGGGGCATAGAGACCTCCGCTGCGGACATAGTGGTTCAGGACGTCGGTGATCTCGAACTCGCCCCGGCCGGACGGCGCCAGGCCCTCGATGACGTCGAAGGCGTCTGGCCGCAGGAAGTAGACGCCGATCGGGATGAGATTGGACTTGGGCCGGGCGGGCTTCTCCACGAAGCCGATGACCTGGCCCCCTGCGTCGAGCTCCGCGACGCCGAAGCGCTCCGGGTCCGGCACCTCGTAGAGCAGGGTTCCCGCGCCCCATGGGCCCTCCTCGAAGTCCCGGGCAAGCGGCGCCAGCGACGGACCCCGCAGGACGTTGTCGCCGAGGACGACGCAGAACGCATCGTCGCCGACGAACTCGCGGGCCAGCCCGATCGCGTGGGCGATCCCCAGCGCGCCACGCTGGTAGCGGTAGGTCAGGCTGAGGCCGAAGTGCTCGCCATCGCCAAGCAGCTCGACGACGTCGCCCACGCTCTTCCCCCCGACGATCACGAGCACCTCGCGGACGCCGGCGCCGGCGAGCGTCTCGAGCGGGTAGTAGATCATTGGCCGGTCGTAGATCGGCAGCAGGTGCTTGTTCGTGACGATGGTCAGGGGGAACAGCCGCGTCGCCGTGCCGCCCGCGAGGATGATGCCCTTCATGGAGGCCCGATCCTAGCAGCCCATCGGCACTCGGCGGGATGCTCTGTCAGGGATGGTGGCGCCGGCTCACGGACGGGGCGTGGGTCGCGGCGTTGGAACCTCGCTCGCGAAGGGCTGCTCGGAGTCGGGCAGCGTGCCGTCCGGGTTGAGATCGTTCGTCGGCAGCTCGTCGGTCCCGGGGATGCCGCCCTGGTAGTCGGTGATGACGAGGACCGCCTCCAGCAGGCCCAGGTCCACGGCAGGCTCGATGAAGGCTGTCTGGACGACGGCGTTCGGATCCCTGGTGACGTCGATGATGCTTCCGATGATCAGACCCTTCGGGTACGGCGAGCGAATCGCCTCGCCGAGGCTGATCCCCGCGGTGACGACCTCGGCGCCGAGGGTGATCTGCTCGGTCGCGTCGATCTTGTCCATGATGAGCGCCCCGCCGAGGTCCCCCACGACCTCGCCGGTCACCCGGCTGGTGGCAATCTGCCCGATGACCGTCGACTCCGGGTCGTTGATGAGCGTCACGCGCGCGGCCGAGGCGCCGATCTCCGTCACCCGGCCGGCCAGGGCGCCTCCCGGGCCGATCACGACGTCGCCGATCTTGAGCCCGTCGTCCGTGCCCGCGTCGATCATGACGACCCGGCTCACGTCGGCGACCTCGCGGGCGATGACGCGCGCAGCCACCGTCGAGTACTGGAGCGAGTCGCGGATCGCGAGGAGCCCGGTCAGTTGGTCGTTCTCGACAGCGAGGGCCTCGAGCGTCCTGTTGCGTTCCTCCAGGCGCTGGTTGTCGTCGCGGAGGGTCGCGTTCTCGCGCCGGAGGCGGTCGATCTCCGCCACTGCATCGACCGCCGAGCGGACCTCGCGCCCGACGCCGTTCACCACCTCGCTGAACGGAGCCAGGGCGAAGGCCAGGCCGCGCTGAAGTTCCGCCACCGGGGCAGTGGCGCTGGCGATCATGAGGATCATCGAGACGCCGAGCAGAACCGCGAACACGATCGCACGGCGGCGCGCGATCTTCGGCGCCCGGTGGCCGTAGCCGGCGAGCCGACCGGTGATCACGGGACTACCGGAGCGGCCGCGAGTACGTGTCCGCCACGAGGACGCGGTTCATGCGGTCGAGCTCCTGCAGAACAACGCCGGTGCCTCGCGCCACGCAGGTGAGCGGCTCGTCGGCGATGTGAACCGGCATCTGGGTCGCCTCCGCGACCCGCCGGTCGAGGCCCAGCAGGAGCGCCCCGCCGCCGGCGAGTACGACGCCCTGGTCCATGATGTCGGCGACGAGCTCGGGCGGCGTCTCCTCGATCGTGTCCTTGATCGTGTCGACGATCTGCTGCACCGACGGCTCGATCGCCTCGCGGATCTGGTCCGCTCCGACCTCGACGCCGCGGGGGAGCCCCGTCAGTAGGTCGCGGCCACGGAGCAGGACGCGCTGGGCGTCCCAGTCGCCCGGAGACGCCGACCCCAGCGCGATCTTGATGTCCTCGGCCGTCCTCTCGCCGAGGAGCAGGTTGTACTCGCGGCGCGCGAAGGCCACGATGTCCATGTCCATCTCGTCGCCTCCGATGCGGATGCTCCGGCTGACGACGATCCCGCCGAGGGAGATCACCGCGACCTCGGTGGTCCCGCCGCCGATGTCGACGATGAGGCTCCCGGTGGGCTCCGACACTGGCAGTCCGGCCCCGATGGCCGCGGCCATCGGCTCCTCGATGAGCCGGGCCCAGCGCGCGCCGGCGTTCAGCGCCGCGTCCCGCACGGCGCGCTTCTCCACCTCGGTGACGCCCGAGGGGATACCGAGCACCATCCGCGGGCGCGAGATGAGCCCGATCCGGTCGTGGACCCGGTGCACGAAGTACCGGATCATCTGCTCGGTGACGTCGAAGTCGCTGATGACGCCGTCACGCAGGGGCCGGATGGCGATGATGTTCGCCGGGGTGCGGCCGACCATCCGCTTCGCCTCGGCCCCGATGGCCAGGACCTTCTTCGTCTTCGCGTCGATCGCGACGACGCTGGGCTCGCTGATCACGATGCCGCGGTCACGGACGTGGACCAGCGTGTTGGCCGTTCCAAGATCGATGCCGATGTCGCGAGAGAAGATGCTGAGGAGCGCGTCGAGCATGGTGCGGGGGACGTCCTCTGGTGGATCGCTCAGGGGCCGCCCGCGGCGGGCACCCTTCGTACGGTGGGGCGTGCGCGGCGGCGCGTGCGGCCTGCAGCCGGCCGCTGCGGGAGTATACCCCGCGAGCGGGTGGCGTCCCCGTCCGCGGTCACTCTGCCGCGGTCGGGCCGGCACGCAGCCCGACGCCCGTCCGGTCGAAGGCGACGCCCCGGTCGCGCAGCGACACAAAGGCATCGTGGCCGATGACGACATGGTCGAGCAGCTCGATGTCCAGGAGCCGGCCGGCCGCGAGCGCCTCCGCGGTCAGGTGCAGGTCGTCGGGCGAGGGCGTGGGGTCGCCCGACGGGTGATTGTGGACCAGGATCGCTCCCGCGGCGCTGATCCGCACCGCGTCCCGGAAGAGCTCGCCGACCCGGACGAGGCTCGCGCTCACGTTGCCCTGGTAGACCGTGACCACCTTGAGAACGGTGTTCTTGGCGTTCAGGAGCACGACCCGCAGCTCCTCGCGCTCGAGGTGACCCATGAGCGGCAGGAGCCGGTCGGCGACGTCGCGCGGGCTGCGGACGATCCAGCGCCCGGTCGGCCAGTCGGCCACGAGTCGCCGTCCCAGCTCGAAGGACGCGGTGAGCTGGGCGGCCTTCGCAGCACCGACGCCGGGCAGGTCCAGGAGCTCGAGGTCGCTCGCCCGGGCAAGGCCGGCCAGGCCGTCGTGGCGGGCAAGCGCTTCGTCGGCGAGGTCGACCGCTCCGAGGCCCCGGGCGCCGGAGCCCCAGACGAGCGCGATGAGCTCGGCCGTCGCGAGACCGGCAACCCCCCGGGCGGCCAGGCGCTCGCGCGGTCGCTCGGGCACCGGGATCTCGCGGACGCGTCGTGTCGGTCGCCGCAGCGGCGGCCCGGGTGGCGGTCGATCGACGGCCGACGGCCCGGGGTGGATGACGGCACGCCCGACGTCTGCCATGCGACGTTGCTCCTCCAGGATCGCGGCGTGGATGGGTCCCCGAGCCCGGACGACGGAGCCCGCCGATTTCCCCGCCGTCCGAACCCGAGGACACCCCGGATCCTAGGGCGTCGCCCTCACCTCGCACTCATCGGCGGCTTCGCGGGGGCTTGCCTGGGCCAGCGGAGCGACTCCGACCATCAGGTCGGGGTCGTTGCCGCTCCGAGCGCAACCAGGATCACGGGAACGGCGTTGTAGGTTGCATGGAGGGCGACAGGCGCCACCAGGGACTGTCGGCGGAGGAAGACCCAGCCCAGGACCAGCCCGACTGGCAGGCGCACCGCGAAGGCGATGAACGCGGTTCGCAGCGCGGTCCCGAGGTCGCTGCCGACGAGCGTCACGACATGGATGAGTGCGAAGAAGAGTGCGCCCCGGACGATGGCTGCCCGCGGTCCGGCGGTGCGGGCCCAGGCAGTCGTCGCGAATCCCCGGAAGAACGCCTCCTCCCAGAGCGGGGCGATCAGGACCGCCGCAACCAGGTTCACGGCGACGCCGGCGGGGTCCCCGGCCGGCGGGATGGGAGACTCGGGGGCGACGCCGAGGAGCGTGACCAGGATGATGGCGAGAATGGCGCCGACGAACAGGGTCGGGATCGCCAGGGTGATCCCCCACGCCAGGTCGCCGAGTGCCGATCCCTCGCCGGGGCCGGGAAGGCGCATGCCCATCTCCCGCCACGACAGGGCTCCCGGCGCGACCACGACAAGCGCGACGAGCCCCATCGAGATGACGGCCGAGATCAAGACCGAGGCGAGCACAGCGGCGGGCCCATCCGGGACCACGCCCGCCGCGCCGATCACGAGCCCGGCCATGAGCGTCAGAAGGGTGGCGGCCACGAAGACGAGCACCGGTGACGGACCCGCGTAGGGCGCGCCGTCGACGCGCCGCTGAACGGCCTGGGATCCGGCTGCTGCGGTCAGCCCCACGGCAAGGGCGCCAATCCCGATCCCGAACGTGAGTGCGGCGCCGGCGCCGCTGCCGGCTGCGACCGCGATGAGGAGCGCACCGAGCCCGGCGACGGAGACCGCCCAGGCCGCGACATAGAGGCCCGGAGCGGCACGCCCCTCGAGGACGAAGAGGCCGCGCCGCCGAGCGGCGGGAAGCGGCGGGTCCGCCGGGTTGCCCGGCTCGTCCGGGCTCGTCTTCAGCCCCGTGCCGACGGACGCGGCGACGGGGACCCGCCCGCGGCGCGCACGCGGGTCGTGCGCCTGGTGACGATCGCGGCGGCCGGCTCCGCGGCCGGCTCCGGGGCCTCCTCGCGAACTGGGCGGACCGGGATGGCCTCCACCGCCGCGACGGCCTCGCGCCGCTCGAAGTCGCGGCCGCACCACGCACAGAGGGACCAGTCGAGGCCCACGAGCTTGGAGCAGTGCGGGCAGACCCGCTTGAGGCGAGTCCGGCACGTCGGGCAGATGATCCAGTCCTCGTGGACCTTGCGGCCGCACGTGGCGCAGTGCTCGATCTGCTCGATCTCTGCGATCAGCGCCTCCTCAGCGAGACCTCGCTCGTACGCCTCTCCCAGCAACTCGTGCGGCCTGACGATCCGGTAGACCAGGATCCCGAAGAGAAAGAAGGCTGGCGTGAACCCGACGACGAGGGCGGCCGCTAGATACGGGAGCACCGGGTTCGCGGTGCGGCCCTGCATGTCACGGAACGCCCAGTAGGCGGAGGCGACCCATACGGCGACGATGTAGAACCCGATCGCCTGGATGCCGAGCTGCACGAGCGGGCTCTTGAAGAACGCGTCGATCGCGTCGCCGATGCCCGAGAGGAAGTCGAGGTTCATGCGGCGGGGTCACCCACCTCCGTGCGGGGCTTCGTGACGCCGTCCGGCGCCTACGCCGGCGGACCGGCGAAGTGTAGCAGGGGAATCTGCCGCTCCCGCCGTACCGCGCTCATCCGACGGGCAGGTCGAGCGCGGCGTGACGGGTCGCGGAGGCCGCTGCCGCGCGGGCGGTCCTGCCCGGCCGCGGCGGCCGCGGGTGGCGCCGGAGCAGCTCCATCGTGGCCAGGTTTGCGCGCCACGCCGCGGCGAGGGCCGCCAGCAGCAGCGCCGCTGTCCACGTGGCGGCGAGCACCACGGCCGCGGCCAGGACTGCGACGGCTCCGGCGTCGTCCACGAGCGCCCGACGGGCGGCGTCCCATGCCAGCGCCACGGCCCACGTGGCGGGAGCGAGCGCGAGCAGGCTCACCGCGAGCGCCGCGCCGATGGTCAGCGCCGTGCCGACGAGCGAGCGGAACGGGTCGGTGACGGCCGAGCCGAGCGCGCGGAGCACGGGCGTATCCAGGAGCACCGCCCGGCGCGTCGCGAACCCACCGACGACCTCTCCCGCAAGCCAGGCAGCCAGGACGAGGGCCGCGCCCGCCGGGGCCCCGGTGAGGATCCGAACGACGAGCGGCACCGCGACGTCGCTCGGGAGGGTGAGCTCGCGGTAGGCGGCCGTGACCCAGCCGGGGACCGCGATGCCGATCGCGGCGACGACCGGCACGAGGAGGATCAGCCGGATCGCGGCGATGCGGACCGCGCCGCTCCCGGCAGCGGCGGGGTCGAGTCGGTCGCGGAGCTGCCGGGGCCCCTCGCCCCCTGATCCACGCCACGGATCGCTGGGCCCGGGGGCAACGGACTGGCGGTGCAGCTCGGCCTCCGCGGCGGCGGCCACCAGCGTCCCGGCGAGAGCTATGACAAGGATCCCCGCAGCCCCGAGCACGATGAGGGCTGCCAGGCGTGGGCCGGGCCCCTCGGCGGACACCGATGCCGGTCCCACCAGGTTCGAGAGGCCGATGAACGTGGGCAGGACGACGATCGGCAAGCCCAACGCAACCGCGCCCCCGCGGGCCAGGAATGCGAGGAGGGCGAAGGCCCATAGACCAGGCCGCTCGACCGTGAGGACCACGGCGGCGAGAGCCCCGTGCAGCCAGGGCCCGCTCGCGGGCACCGGCTCGCGCCCCCGGATCAGCGACCCGTCGAGCTCCTCCAGGATCGCCTGGGAGGCGGGCCCGTCCGGCGCGCCGTCGGCCTGCCGGTTGACGCGGCTCACGGGACCGGCGTCGCGCTCCCTCCGGTGAGGATCTCGAGCTGGCGCAGCGTCCGCTCGACCTCGGCGATCGCCACGCCGTACGTCGCGAAGTCACCCCGGCGCAGTGCGTCCTGGGCCGCCACGTAACGCTCGTTGGCGTACACGATCAGTGCCTGGATGTCGTCCGGCCGGGGCGTCACGCCGGGGCCCGGACCGCTCGTCGGCACAGGCGTCGGCGACGCGCCCGGCGCCGGGGTGGGCCCGGGCGTCGGGGTCGGGATCGGGCCGGAGCCTCCCGCGAGCAGGAGCGTGAGCGCCTCCTCGAGAGTGTCGCCCCACACGATCTTCGTCGGGCTGGCGACCACGATCTTGGTGAACTCGGGGATCGCCGAGCCCGTCGACTGCAGGTAGATCGGCTCCAGGTAGATGATCGAATCCTGGACCGGCACGACGATCAGGTTGCCGCGGATGACCTGGCTCCCTGCCTGGCTCCACAGCGAGACCTGGGCGCTGATGATGGGGTCCTGGTCGATCCGGGCCTCGATCTGGACCGGGCCGAAGACCGAGGTGTCGCGCGGGAACCGGTAGACGCGCACGTTGCCGTACTCGTCGCCGTCATTGCGCGCCGCGACCCAGGAGATCATGTTCGGCCGCGTGGCGGGGACCATCGGCTGGAGCAGCAGGAACTCCGGCTCGGACTCACCCGGCATCCGCATGTAGACGTAGTACGCCTCCTGCGGAAGCTGGTTCGTGCCCGCGCCGGCCGCGTTCTGGGGAAGCGTCCAGAGGTCGTCGCCCTGGAAGAACACCAGCGGATCGGTCACGTGGTAACGAGCGAAGACGCGGGTCTGGACGTTGAACAGCTCCTCGGGGACCCGCAGGTGGGACCGCAGGTCGCCGGGCAGCTCGTCGAGCGGCCGGAAGAGGGTTGGGAAGACACCCTGCCAGGCCCGGATCAACGGGTCGGACGGGTCTGCGACATAGAACGTCATCGTGCCGTCGTAGGCGTCCATGACGACCTTGACGCTGTTGCGGATGTAGTTGAACTGCGCGCCCCCGAGGCCGCTCTCTGCCCCGAGGCTCAAGCCGTCGAAGAGCTGCGCGTTCGGGAAGCGATCCGTGATGGTGTAGGCATCCTGGATGTACACCAGGCGACCGGCGTCGTCGACGGCGACGTAGGGATCCTTGTCGTAGGCCAGGAACGGGGCGATCCGATTCAGCCGATCCGCCAGGCTGCGGTGCATCAGGAGCTGGCTCGACGAGGTCACCTGGTCCGAGATCAGAAGGTTGAGGTCGCGGAAGCGGGCGGCGAAGAGGAGCCGAGACAGGATGCTGTCCAGGCGAATCCCGGTCGTCCCCTCCCAGCTCGTCACTTCCTGGCTCGTCGTCTCATCGGTGCCGTCACCGGTTCCGATCGGATAGTCGAACTCGGGCTGCCGCGCGCCGACCACGACCCAGTCGTTGGCCCGCTCGCCGAAGTAGATCCGCGGCTCCGTCACGTCGGGGGCTCCGGCGCTGGCCACGGGCGGGAGATCGCGGATGATGAGACGCGGCAGGCCCTGGGAATCGACCTCGTTGACCGGGACCATCGTGATCCCGAAGCCGTGCGTGAAGACGATCCGCTGGTTGACCCACGACCCCGCCTGCGGGTTGCGCTCCGGCGCCAGCTCACGCGCCGAGAGCATGACCTGGCGGGTCTCGCCGCCGATCTCGTAGCGGTCCGTGTCGACGTCGACAAAGTCGTAGTACTGGCGCACCGTCTGGATCTGGTCAAGCGTCGTCTGGAGCGGACGGTAGTCCCAGAGCCGGGCGTTGTTGAAGGTCGCCGATTCGTCGACGATCGCCTCCGCCGTGAGCGGCGTGTCGCCCCGGTAGCTTCGATCCTCCCAGTCCAGGAGGTCGAAGCTCAACCTGGTCATGCCCAGGTTGTTGACGATGTACTTCTGCTCCTGCGCGTACTGGTTGGGATCGACCGTGAAGCGCTGGATCGCCTCCGGGTACAGGTTCCCAAGCAGGACGGAAAGCGCGAACCAGACGGCGACCCCTGCACCCAGGGGCCAGATCCAGCGGGTGAATGCGCCGCCGACGAGGAGAGCGGCGACCAGGCCGGCCACGATCGTGAGCGCGTCGAAGGCGAAGAACTGGGCCGCGGCGTCGGTGTAGCTGACACCCGTGGCCACGCCGCGGGTGCTGTAGACGAGCTCGAGCTTGTCGAGCTGGTACCCGGCGGCCACGGTCAGGAGGTAGAGCCCACCGATGACTCCGAGGTGGAGCCGGACCGAGGTGGGAAAGCCGCCGCCGCGCGCCGCGGCGAGGACGTAGCGCCCACCCGCGACGAGGAGCCCGGAGATGAGGAGCCCGCCCAGAAGCGCCTGGACGAGCCGAAGGAACGGCAGCTCGAAGAGGTAGTAGGCGACGTCGCGGCCGAAGACCGGGTCGACGACCGCGGTCGCCGCCGCCGGGTCGAAGGGCACCCGGTTCTGCCAGAGCAGGATCGTCTCCCAGCTCCCTGCGATAGCCCCGGCGGTCCCGAGCGCGGCGAGCACGGCCACGAGGGCGAGGCCCGCGATGGCGAGGGGCGAGAGGTCAGGGATCTCCTCGGCCTCGAACGAGATGGGCGGGCGGGCCGGGGACCCGGCTTCCTGGCCACCCTGGGGTCCGCGGCGGGGGCCTCCGAAGGCATTCGGTCGCCCGAATTGACTCTCGGTCGAGGAGCGCGCCGCGTCGCCGAGGCGGCCGACGATGCCGCGCATGCGTTCGCCCGCCGACTCGTCCGGCGGCGGGGCCAAACGCCCTGCCAGCCAGAGGTTGCCGAGCAGGAAGACGAGGCCGGCCACCAGGGCGCTGACGAAGAGGATCGCCTGGGTGCCGACGCGGGTCCAGAAGACCGGGTCGAAACCGACGCTCTGGTACCAGATGGCGTCGGTGGCCACGTCGAGGCCAACGCCCACGAGGAAGACTGCCGCGAAGAGAACGAGGCCGACGACCGCGAGGAGGACCTGGGGGCCGAGAGCCCCCAGCCGCCCGCGCAGCGACCC
This sequence comes from uncultured Chloroflexia bacterium, assembly GCA_963698595.1. Classification (GTDB taxonomy): domain Bacteria; phylum Chloroflexota; class Limnocylindria; order Limnocylindrales; family CSP1-4; genus CTSoil-043. Next base: position 62,786 of record CAVORL010000003.1, on the reverse strand, counting down.
GCCGTCGTTCGGCCCCCCGACCGGGCGGCGCGGAGGGCGTCCGCCGCCTCCGCCGCCGCTGCGGCTGCGCCGCCTCGAGGCGATCACGATCGGCTCGTCGATGGAGTCGGGGGCGTCGTCGTCCGCGTCTCCAGCTTCGTTTTCGGGCGGCTCGTCGGAAGCACCGGAGGCGTCGTCGTCGCGCCCGTCCAGCGCCGTCGGCGGGTGCGTGTCCTGATCGGCGTCAGCCTCGGGCTCGGCGTCAGCCTCGGGCTCGGCGTCAGCCTCGGGCTCGGCGGAGGGACGCTCGCCTCGGCGCCCCTGGGCCTGAGCCTGGCGCTCGGAAAGCTCGCGGAGGAAGTCGTCGAAGAGGTCGCGCATGGGGGTACTGTAACCCGGGAGCGGGCCTGAGCGTCCGGCGCCCCCTGCAGTCAGCCGGTCAGGGCCGGTGAGCCGCCTCGACCGCCCTCCGGAAGGCTGCCAGGGCGACGTCTGCCAGCTTGCTCGGGGTAAGCGCGGCGACCCGTGCGGGCTCCCAGCGCACGGCGAGCTGGACCACGAGGGGGGCGCTCCAGGGGTGGCCCTCGTCGACCGCCGGAAGGGGGAGGCGAAGGCGGAGCTGCTGCCGGCCGCCGTCCTCGAGCACGAACCCCGAGAGCCCCCCGGAGACGAGCGCGCCCAGGCGGACGTGGGGAGGCTCCGGCGGCGGCCCGGCGGCAGGAGCCACGCTCCGGCACGGGACGATCCCACCGTCGTCTGCAAGCCACATCACGGCGAGCCACCATCCCTCGATCTCGGCGGGGCGGTCCATGCCCGCGCGGAGGCCTCGCTTGCCGATCGTGACCTGGTGCTCGCGGATGAACGAGGCGGCCGGGGGTGGCAGGCGTGACGACATGGGCGGAGGATACCGCCGCTGGGCGTCACCCCCGGCGGAGAATCACACGGTGGCGAGAGGGTCCCCGTCTGTGCTATCCGGCGCGTCCTCGATCGGGCGCCCCGGCGGTGCCGCAGCGGGAGCGACGGGCGGTCCGACCTCGGCCCCCCGAACGGCTGCCCCCTCCGACTCGATCGCCTTGGCCTCTGCCTGGAGGGCCGCCAGGCGTGCGTCGAGCTCGAGGCGCAGCATCTCCCGGCGCACCTCCAGGTCCGGCCTGGCGAGAGCCGGCATCTCCGCCTCGGTTGGCGGCGGGATGTCGTCGTCATCGTTGTGCACGAGCAGGGAGCCGAAGGTCCGCTTCACCTTGCGTGGGGTGGAGGCGGATGCCAGGAGCGCCGGGTCCACGGCCGTGACGCCCGGGAGGACGACCTCCTCGTCCTCGACGAGGTGCGCACCGCAGGCGGGGCAGGCGCCGGGCTGCCCCGCGGGAAGCGAGGCTGAGCACCAGGGGCAAACCTGCGCCGGGGGGACGTCGGGGGCGCTGGTTCCGGGCTCGGCGGGGTCAGACATGGGCGCATGCTACTCGCAGCAACCTTGCAATTCACCTCGCAGCGCCGCATCGCGGTGCGCCGCGGCAGCGCTCACTCCCACTCGATCGTGGCGGGCGGCTTGCTGCTGATGTCGTACACGACCCGGTTGACGCCCGGAACCTCGTTGACGATGCGGGCGGAGATCGTGCCGAGCACGTCGTAGGGGAGCTTTGCCCAGTCGGCGGTCATCCCGTCCTCGGACGTGACCGCACGGATGGCGCACACGTTCGCGTACGTGCGGCCGTCGCCCATGACCCCCACGCTGCGGAGGGGGGTCAGGATCGCGAACGACTGCCAGAGGGATCGGTAGAGGCCGGCGGCCTTGATCTCGTCGATGACGATCCAGTCGGCCTCGCGGAGCGTGTCCAGGCGCTCTGCCGTCACCTCGCCGATGATCCGGATCGCCAAGCCGGGGCCCGGGAACGGCTGGCGGAAGACCATCGCCTCCGGGAGCCCCAGCTCCAGGCCCACGAGCCGAACCTCGTCCTTGAACAGGTACCGCAGCGGCTCGATGAGGGTGAACCGCAGGTCCTCGGGAAGCCCGCCGACGTTGTGGTGCGTCTTGATCTTCTGGGCGGCCTTCGTCTCCGGCGCGGTCGACTCGATGACGTCCGGGTAGAGCGTCCCCTGAGTCAGGAAGTCGATCCTGCCGATCTTCGCGGCCTCTTCCTCGAAGACGCGAATGAACTCGTCCCCGATGATCTTCCGCTTCTGCTCGGGTTCGGTCACGCCGGCCAGCCGGGCCAGGAACCGCTCCCGCGCGTCGACCATGACGAGGTTCATCCCGAGGTTCTGCGCGAAGGTCGCCCGCAGCAGCTCGGACTCCTTCTTGCGCATGAGACCGTGGTCGACGTAGATGCAGGTGAGCCGATCGCCGACCGCGCGGTGCACCAGCGCGGCCGCAACGGCGGAGTCGACCCCGCCCGAGAGCGCGCAGATGACCTGCCCGTCACCTCCCGTCTCGTGCGCGTGCGCATCCACGCGCGAACGGATCTCGTTGATGGTCGACTCGATGAAGTTGGCCGGGGTCCAGGTCTGCCGCGCGCCCGCGATCCCGACGACGAAGTTGCGCAGGACGTCGCGGCCCCGCGGCGTGTGGGCGACCTCCGGGTGGAACTGGATCCCGTAGAGCGCGCGGTCCGGGTCGGCGAGGCCCGCATAGGGGGTGGAGCCCGTCTGCGCGGTGGCCTGGAAGCCCGCCGGGGGGCGGACGATCGAGTCGCCGTGGCTCATCCAGACGACCTGGTCGCGCTCGAGGCCGGCGAAGAGCGAGCCCTCGTCGACAAGGGTGATCGTGGCCGGTCCGTACTCGCGCTTCGCGGCCGGGACGACCTCGCCGCCGAGCTCGCGCGCCATGAGCTGGAGGCCATAGCAGATGCCGAGGATCGGGACGCCACAGGTCCAGAGGGCAGGATCCGGCCGAGGGGCGCCCTCTTCGTACACGGACGCCGGCCCGCCCGACAGGATGATGGCGCGCGGCCGGCGCCGCTCGATCTCGGACCACGGCGTGTCGAACGCCAGCAGCTCCGAGTAGACGTGGAGCTCGCGGACGCGCCGCGCGATCAGCTGCGCGTACTGGCTGCCGAAGTCGAGCACCACCACGGTGTCGGGCTCGGCGCCGCTCGCGTCGCCGCGCGGGACGGCGCCACCGGGAACGTCGAGATCGGGGCGCTCGGGGGGCGGGGCATCGAGCGCAACCTCGAGGTAGGCCTCCACCTCGGCGTCGTCGGGAGCGAGGACTCGGTGCCCGGCGTTGGCGAGCTCGCCGTGGACGGTCCTGCCGCGCTGCCGTGCGGGAAGCTCGTGGTCGTCGACGGGGCTGCCGGCGGCGTCGGACGTGCCGCCGTCCCGGACGCGCCACGGCTGCTCCTCCGCGTCGCGCAGCTGCTCCTCCGGGTCGCTCAATCGCCGCCTCCTCAGCCCCCTGCCGTTCCGCGGAGTGTAACGGGCGCCAACGGGCGAAGGCGGTGCGGTGCTCGCTGGCACCACGCCGCCGCGCCGACCGGAGGGCTGCCGCATGGCGGCCGCCATGACGGGCCATTCGGCCCATGCGCGCCAGCGCGAAGCGCGCACAATTCGCCTGTTCGGCGGATGGACTGCCGCGCGCGCGGAGGATCCCCATGCACCCGAGACTCGCCTCGACTCCGCCACCTTCGCGCCGGACCCGGCCGGCGTTCGGTGCCCTCGTCATGGCCGCCCTTCTCGCCGTCGGCATGCTCCCGGCCGCCACGTCGCCGGCGGCGGCGGCGGTCGGCACGACGACCACCTTCCTCGAGACGTCGGCGTCGACGGTCCAGGCCCACCACCCGATCACCTTCACCGCCACCGTGACCCCCGGCACGCCGCCTCCGCCGGATCTGTCCGGATCCGTCACGTTCCACGACACGCTGGGCGCCGTGGACACGGAGCTCGGCGTGGTCGCCGTGGTGGGCGGCCAGGCGCAGCTCGTCGTCGGCTCGCTCGCCGTGGGCACCCACTCGCTGTGGGCCGAGTACACCGGCGACGCCAACTACGAGGACTCGACCAGCAACGTGGTCGAGGTCGTCGTCACCGCGGACACGATCGAGGCGACGGGCGTCGGCATCTCGGCCGGGAAGCTCTTCCCCAAGGTCGACGGCTACAAGGACACGCTTGCGGTGCGCGGCACGCGGAGCGAGCCGCTGACGGTCGCGATCGTCATCAAGAACGCGAAGGGAAAGACCGTTCGCTCGAAGACGATCTCGAAGGCCGCCGGCGCGTATGCGTGGGCCTGGAACGGCAAGAGCGCCGGCGGGAAGCTCCAGCCGGCCGGCAAATACACGATCCGCCAGACCCTCCGCGACGGGTACACGAAGCTGGTGGTCACGAAGACGGTGACCCTGTCGTGGAAGAAGCTCCACTGGTCGACGTACACGTCGACGCGCAGTTGGACCCAGCGCAACTGGATCAACTCCGCACGCACCGCCGCCGGATGGACCCTTGTCGTCCCCCGGGCCAAGATCTACGGGAAGATCAAGGCCGGCGTCTACGCCAATGGCAACGGCGGAGTCTTTGTGCGGGCGGCGGCGTGCGGCGGTTCGGCCTGGAACTACTTCTGCTACTACGGGCGGTCCTTCTCCACCAGCCGGTATGCCTGGCGGGCCACGTCCGCGCCCAGTGGCGGGGACTTCGTCTCCAGCACCCGCAAGGTCCGCCTGATGGTCGCCGGCGGCAGCGGGGGGGTGAACCTGGGCCGCGTGAAGCTCAGCCTGCGGTGGGCCGTGCTGCGCTGAGGTCACCGCGCGCGCGCCGCGCAGCCGTGCCCGGCGCGGCGGCCTTGCGGGTCCTTCGTCGACCCTGGCGAGGCCCTGGGTCGGCAGTCCTGGGACGCCCGTCCGGGCGCGCCCCGAGGGCGCCCCGGCAGGTCCGGTGCGTTCTGGCGACTGCCGGTACCTTCGTCCCTCGGCCCATCCCTCGGGCCGGCGCTAGACTCGCCTCGCGGGGGAGCGCATGATGGAGGTTCCATGGTCGGCCGCTTCGGAGGACGCGCTCTCGCCATCGCGCTCGCCGCGCTGATCGCCGCTCCGTTCGTCCCGGCGACGCCCGTGCGCGCCGCGGAAGACACGACCACCACGGTTGACTCCTCGCAGAACCCGTCGACCTACGGTGAGAGCGTGACGTTCACCGCGACCGTGAGCGCGGCCGGCGGCACGCCGACGGGCAGCGTCCAGTTCACGGTCGACGGCCTGGACCTCGGCACCGCGGTGACGCTCTCCGGGGGGACGGCGACAAGCATCGGGATCACGACCCTTGCCGCGGGCACCCATCCCGTCGTCGCCGCCTACACGTCGGACGATCCCGTCAACTACGCGAGCGGCAGCGGCTCCCTCGCGGGCGACCAGGTGGTCCAGAAAGCGACCCAGACGATCACGTTCGGCGCCCTCGCCGACAAGACGCTCACCGAATCCCCGGTCACGGTCAGCGCCACTGCGAGCTCGAGCCTGGTGGTGAGCTTCACCTCCAACAGCCTGACGGTGTGCACCGTGTCGGGCACCTCGGTGACGCTGCTCACGACCGGCAGCTGCTCGATCAGCGCCGATCAGGCGGGCAACGCAGACTGGGACCCCGCGCCCACGGTCACCCGCACGTTCACGGTCACCAAGGCGGCCCAGACCATCACGTTCCCGGCCCTCGGCGGCAAGACACTCGGGGATGCGCCGTTCGTCGTCAGCGCCACCGCCACCTCCGGGCTGCCGGTCTCGTTTGCCTCACAGACGACGCTGGTCTGCACCACGAGCGGGACCCACGGGGCGACGGTCACGCTCGTCGGCGCCGGGACCTGCACGATCCGGGCGACGCAGGGGGGGGATGCCACGTGGAATGCGGCGACCCCGGTCGAACAGGGCTTCGCCATCGGGACGGCTGATCAGACGATCAGCTTCGGCGCCCTCGGCCCGAAGACGTACGGCGATGCGCCGTTCGGCGTAACCGCCAGCTCGACGTCGGGCCTGACCGTCAGCTTCAGCTCCCTGACGACCGGGGTCTGCACGGTGTCGGGCACGACGGTCACCATCATCGCGGCAGGCAGCTGCACGGTTCGCGCGTCGCAGGCGGGCAACGCGAACTACAACGCGGCCCCGAACATCGACCGCACGTTCAGCGTCGCGAAGAAGAGCGCCGTGGTAACCGCCGATGACGTCGAGCGCCCGTATGGCACGGCGGACCCGGTGTTCACTGCAACGATCACCGGCCTCGTCGGGACCGACGATCCCGGCCTGCCGGCCTGCTCGACGAGCCTGGAGCCGCAGAAGATCGTCGCGGAGTACCCGATCACCTGTACGCAGGGCGGGCTCTCGACCGCCAACTACACGTACACCTATGTGCAGGGCCGGCTGAACGTCATGAGGGCGCCCCTGACCCTCACCGCGGACGACAAGACCCGCCAGTACGGCCTGCCGAACCCGGCGCTCACGGCAGCGGTGACCGGGTTCGTCCTCGGCGAGACCGCAGCGACCGCGGGCCTCACGGGGGCGCCGTCCTGCTCGACGGCGGCCGTCGCCACGACCAGCGTCGGGTCGCTCCCGATTACGTGCAGCGCGGGGACGCTGACTGCCGAGAACTACGCCATCTCGACCCTGGTGCCCGGGGCCTTCCAGATCACCCGGGCGCTCGCCGCTCCGGCGATCATCGCCAGCGTGAATCCGGCAGCGGCCACCGTGATCGTGACCTTCACCGCTTCGGTGAGCTGGCCCACCGGGACGCCGACCGGGACGGTCACCTTCTACGAGGGCGCTGTCGCCCTGTCCGGCCCACTCGCCATCTCCAGTGGCAGCGTTGGGCTCCCGCTCTCGTGGCCCGAAGCCGGAGAGCACGACATCACGGCCGTCTACTCCGGCGACGGCGCCAACTTCGGCCTCGTCTCGTCGGCGCCGTTCCGGCAGGTGATCGGGAAGTCAGGCGTGGCCGTCACCGTCACGGCCAACCGGCCGACGTGGGAGACGAACGTCCCGATCACCTTCACCGCCACGCTCGCACCGACGGCCAGCGGCGTCACGCAGGCCGTGAGTGGAACCGTCGAGTTCCGCGTTGACGGCGCCCTCAGGGCCACTCAGCCGGTCGTCGGGACGACAGCCGCCTACACCACCAAGCTGGCTGCCGGCAGCCACAGCGTCGTGGCCGAGTTCACGCCGGACACCCCCGGCGCCGTCGTCTTCAACCCGGGCACGTCGAGCCCGGTCGCAAAGACCGTCATCGCGAACACCGTCGCGGCCTCCGGCGTGGGGCGCAGCAGCCCGAAGGTCTTCCCGGTCAGGGACGACTGGAAGGACACCGTCACGATCCGCGGAACCCGCCTCGAGAAGGCCTCCGTCACGATCAAGATCTACTCTCCACGCGGCAAGAAGATCCGGGAGAAGACATACGGCGCCTCGAAGGGCACGTACAGCTACGCCTGGAAGGGCCGCTCGAGCGGGAAGGTCCTGCCGGCCGGCAAGTACAAGATCGTCCAGGTGCTCAAGGACGAGTACGGGGCGAAGGCCAAGTCCACGTCCTACGTCAAGGTCGTGACGAAGCGCATGTCCTGGTACTCGAAGGCCATCACGGTGTCGCCCGGCCCTCGCCACTACCAGGTCGGCTCGACGGACACTGCCTCCAGCCTCAGCGCGCCGAGCAGCAAAAGCACCAAGCCAGTCGTGATCAACAACGCGGCCTCGGGCCTGGCGTGGATTGCGGCCGGCTACCAGTTCACGCTGCCGTCGGCCTCGACGTACCGCTCGCTCTCGTTCAGGGTCCGGGGCTCGTGGACCGGCACCACGGCGCCGAAGATCGGGCTGGTCCCGTGGAACGGCGGGGGCTCGGTGGGCTGGGCCTCGATGTACTTCACGACCCGGGCGCGCACGGCGATGGGGACGAGCCCATCCACGTGGTACCGCCAGACGATGACGAACCTCACGGGGATCCGCTCCGGACGCTCCGTGCGAGCCGCGATCGACTCGTTCACTGGCCCCAGCGGCTGGTCCGCAGGGCCCTACCGCTACTCGATCACCGCGGTCAAGCTCGTGGTGAAGTACGGCGTCCTGCGGTAGCACCTGGAAGACGGGGCACCCGCCAGCTCACTCCACCGGACGCAGGCGGAACGCGGGCCCCGCCCCGAGCTGCTCGGCCGGCGTCCCGTACTTGAGGATGAGCTCGGCGATCACCCGCGCTCGGTCGCGTCCCTCGATCTCCTCGGCGCGGTAGGCGCGGCGCGACTCGCCGATCGTCCCGCAGCAGGCGGGGTCTGCGACGAGGTTGGCAACCCAGTCGGCGCCCGGATCACCCGCGGCCACCAGGAGGCTGCCATCCGGCTCCTCGACGAACCCGACCGCGGTACGCCGCGCCTGTCCGGTGCGCCACCCGGTCGTCTCGAGCAGGACGACCTTGCCCCAGGCAGCGAGCTGCTCCCCGTACTCGTCCGGCATCACGCGGCACCCGCGGGGCCGCGGCGAGCCAGGCGATCATGATGACCTGGGTAGGCGGATCGAGCCCGGCGCCGGTACACCCTGGGGATGCCCGGCACGACGGGCTCCGCGCTCAGCGGCCGCGGAGCTGCCAGGACTTGCCCTCGGTCGCGACGGACGGCGCGTACACGATCTCGACGTCCTGCATCTCGCGGATGGAACGCGCACCGAGGGCGGCCATGGACTGGCGCAGGGCACCCACGAGGTTCTCGGTCCCGTCGCTGACATGCGACGGGCCGAACAGGATCTGCTCCATCGGGCCGATCGTGCCGACCCGGATGCGGGTCCCGCGCGGCAGCACCGGGGACGGAGCCGCCATCCCCCAGTTCGTGCCACGCCCGGGAGCCTCCTCGGCGCGGGCGAGCGGGCTGCCGAGCATGAGGGCGTCGGCGCCGGCGGCGATCGCCTTGGCCAGGTCGCCGCCGCGCTTCATCCCCCCGTCGGCGACGACGGGGACCCGGCGACCGGTGTCGGCAAGGTACGCGTCGCGGGCGGCTGCCACGTCGCTGATCGCGGTGACCTGCGGGACGCCGATGCCGAGCACCTCGCGGGTCGTGCACGCGGCGCCCGGCCCGACGCCCACGAAGACCGCCGCGGCGCCCTGCTCCATCAGCGCGTAGGCCGCCTCCGCTCGGGTCGTGTTGCCGACCGCAACGGGGATCGGCATGAGACGCGTGAAGTCCGCCAGGCCGAGCGGTTCGTATGCGGAGGCGAGGTGGCGGGCGCTGCTCACCTGGCTCTGGACCAGGAAGAGGTCGGCCCCGTGCTCCGCGCAGAGGGGGCCGAAGCGGCGCGCCACGCCCGGCGTCGCGGCGACGGCGACCTTCGAGCCGGCGGCGCGCATCTCCTCGAGCCGGCGGATGATGAGCTCCTCGCGGATGGGTGGGGCGTACGCCTCGGCCAGGACTGCCTGGACCTCCACGTCGGGGGCGGTGGCGATCCGCTCCAGGACGGGACCCGGGTCCTCGTAGCGGGCCTGGACGCCCTCGAGGTTGAGGACGGCCATGCCGCCCAGGCCGGCCAGCACGCCGGCGCTGCGGGCATCGACGACCGCGTCCATCGCCGCGGCCAGGACCGGGATGCGCAGCCCGATCCCGGCGAAGTCCTGCTGCAGCGCGACGTCGTTCGGCTCAACGGTCTCCGTGCCGGGCGCGAGCGAGACGTCCTCGAAGCCGTACGTCCGGCGGAGCGAGTCCACCTTCGAGCGGAGGTGGCGCCGCGCGGCGGCCTCGATGGGAGTCTGCATCGCCGATCCGGATCCTCCTGCACCGCCCCAGGCGGACTTCGGCCCTCCCCGGGGCCTGCCGCCGGTCCGCGGATTGTACGGCGCCGGGGCGGGGTGAGCGGGAGAGGCTGGATCCTTGGCGGTCCTTGCCCGACAACGAAGGGGACGATGCTGCTCGCGTCGACCGCGAGCTGGACCCGGGCGCACCCAATCCGGCTGGGCCGCGGTCCCGAATAAGTGCGCATACCGAGCTGAAACCCTCGGACCGACCGCGGTCGGGGATGCTCGACAGCAGGATCAGGGAGATTGCATCTGATGCACCGCACCTTCGGCCGCATCGCGGCCCTCCTCGGCGCCGGGGCCCTCGCCCTTGCCGTCGTCACCCCGGCGTTCGCCGCCACCCCGGAGAAGCTCACGGCCGTCGTGACCGCGAACGACAACGACGTCCCCACGGCCGGCCAGGCCTGGGTCCGCGTCCTTCATGGCTCGCCGGATGCGCCCGAAGTCGACGTCTACGTGGGCGCCGACCTCGCCGGCGCCGCGAAGGTGGATTCGCTCTCCGGCCTCTCCTTCGGAGACATCAGCGGCTACGTCGAGGTCGCTCCCGGCACCTACGGCGTGAAGGTGTGCGCCACGGCCGACGCCACGATCTGCCCGATCGAGGTTGCAGCGCTCGATCTCGCGGCCGACACGAAGTACACCGTCGCAGCCTCCAACCTCCTCGCCTCGATCGACGCCAACGTCTTCGTCGACGATCCCGATGCGGCCGAGGCCACCCAGGCGCAGATCCGCGTCGTCCACCTGTCTGCCGACACCCCGGCGGTCGACGTCCTGACCCAGGCCGGCGACTCGATCGGGGTCGACGGGCTCACCTACCCGAACCGCTTCCCCGCCACGGGCTACGCTACGTTCGACGCCGGCTCGTACGACCTCAAGGTCTGCGCCAGCGCGGACAGCTCCGTCTGCCCCATCGATCCGGGCGCGCTGGACCTGGCCGCCGGCACGGCGTACAGCGTCTTCGCGATCGGCTCCCTGGAGGCCACGCTGGCCACGCCCGCCCCGAACATGACCGCTCCCCCGACCGACACGCTCGGCACGACGACCGAAGGCTCCGCGAACGGCAGCCTCCTGGCCATCCTCGCCATCGTTGGCCTCGCGGGAATCGGCGGCGTCGCGATGACCCGCCGCCTCGCGACGCGCCGCGTCGAGAAGTAACCCGACCCTCACCCCTCCTGGCGAAGCCGGCCCGGTGCCCCGGGCCGGCTTCGCCGTGCCGGCGACCGCCGACGCCTCCCAGGTGCGGGCGCGGGTGTAGGCTGGCCTTCGGCCTTGACGGCCACAGCGGAGGCCTGGATGAACGACCACACATCGCGCGGCGGACCCGACCTCGCAGCGATCCGCGCCGCGCCGAAGGTGCTCCTCCACGACCATCTCGACGGCGGCCTGCGGCCCCGCACGGTGATCGAGCTGGCGCGCGACGTCGGCTACGACGGCCTCCCGACGGCCGACGCGGACCAGCTCGGCGCCTGGTTCAGGCGGGGAGCCGACCGGAAGAGCCTCCCCCTCTACCTGGAGGGATTTGCCCAGACCGTCGCCGTCATGCAGACGCCGGAGGGCATCGAGCGCGTCGCGGCCGAGTGCGCTGAGGATCTCGCCGACGACGGGGTCGTGTATGCCGAGGTCCGCTTCGCCCCCGAGCTCCACCTCGACCGTGGGATGACCCTCGATGAGGTCGTGGGAGCGGTCCTCGCCGGCTTCCGCCGGGGGAGCGCAGGCCGGCCGATCGAGATTCGCGCGCTGGTGACCGCGATGCGAACCGCGGCCCGCTCCATGGAGATCGCCGAGCTCGCCGTCCGTCATCGCGACGAGGGCGTCGTCGGCTTCGACATCGCGGGGGCCGAGGCCGGCTACCCGCCAACGCGCCACCTCGACGCGTTCCACTACGTCGCCCGCGAGAACTTCCACGCCACGATCCACGCCGGCGAGGCGTTCGGGCTGCCGTCCATCTGGGAGGCGCTGCAGTGGTGCGGCGCGGAGCGCCTGGGCCACGGCGTGCGGATCGTCGACGACATCAAGGTCGGGGACGACGGCCGCGTGGCGCTGGGCCGTCTCGCCGCGTACGTCCGCGACCGGCGCATCCCGCTGGAGATGTGCCCGACCTCGAACGTCCACACCGGCGCCGTCCCCTCCATCGAGGAGCACCCGATCGACCTCCTCCGACGCCTCCGGTTCCGGGTCACCGTGAACACCGATGACCGGCTCATGAGCGGGGTGACGCTCTCGTCGGAGTTCGAGACGCTCGTCCGTGCCTTCGGCCTCGACCTCGCCGAGATGCAGTGGCTGACGCTCAACGCGATGAAGAGCGCGTTCTGCTCGTTCGACCAGCGGCTGCGCCTCATCAACGAGCAGATCAAGCCGGGCTTTGCGCGCCTCGTGGCCCAGGCGTCGAGGGCCGACCTGCTCGTCGGGTGACCAACTGCCGCCGGGCGTCCGGCAGCGCCTCCAACCCGCGCGATGACGTCGCTCAGCTGCTGCTGGCGACAGGCCCCGCCCCAGCCTCGAGGAACGCGGCGATGTTGGCCCACGGCACGTCGGGCTCGTCGATGTCGTAGGCAGGGCAGAGAACGAGGCCCGCAGGTCCCAGGGTCTCGGCTCGTTCGCGGACCAGGCGGCGGATGGCGGCCGGGTCGGCGAACGCGAAGGTGGTCTGGTGGCCGACGGTCCCCCACAGGGCCAGGCGCGGGCCGTAACGGCGCCGGATCCGGACCGCGTCCATGTGCTCCGGCTGGAGCGGGTTGATCCCCTGCACCGCGATCTCGACGAGGTCGTCGAGGATCGGTTCGACGTGGCCGTCCGAGTGATAGATCACCCTGAGCTCGGGCCGGACCGCGCGCGCCGCCTCGATGATCCCAACCAGCCGGGGTCGGAAGAACTCGCGCCAGGTGGCGGGGCTGATCATCATCCCGCCCGGCATGCCGACGTCGTCGTCGAGCGCCAGGACGTCGACGCCGGCCCGGGCGAGCGCAACGGCGTTGCGGCGGGCGAGCCCGGCCAGCCGATCCAGGAGGTAGTGCGCCATCTCCCGGCGCTCGACGAGGTCGATGAGAAAGCGCTCCAGGCCCCGCAGGCGCCAGGCGGCCTCGAAGAGCTCGCCGCCGAGATGTGGCGTGTTCCCGCCGGCCGCGAGGCCGCGGGCGTGGATCGCGGCGACCTGCCCGGCAAGGCCGTCGGCCACGTATGGGCCATCGCTCTCGGGGAACGGGAAGCGCTCCAGGTCCGCCAGCGTCCGGGCCCCCTCGAGGGGGTTGGCGCGGTCCCGCCGTTCCGGGTGGTAGCCCCAATGCGCGTAGCGCGCCGCCTGCGCCGCTGAGCCCAGCCGGGTGTCAGCGTCGTGGGGCAGAGCGCGGCGCCGCAAGTCCTCCTCCTCGGCCGAGACGGGGAACTCGACGAAGACCACGTCGACGAGGTCGTCGCGCCAGGCCCCCGGCGGGGCGAGGGCGGCGCCGTCGACAGCGTAGAACCCGAGGGCGAGGGGGACGCGGTCGGGCGCCCGGCCGTCGAGGGCCGCCAGGATCCGCTCCCGTCCGTCCATCGCCACCTCCGAGGGGGCACCCGCAACAGGATACGGCGCACGCGTCCGGCAGCTGCGGCTGGTACTTCCGGGTGGCGGCTCGGGACACCCGCATGCCGTTCAATGGGGGCGCCATGAACTCCCGCCTCTCCGGCACCGCCCTGCCCGCAGCCGGCATCGACCCGGACGAAGCTCCCGACGCGTCCTCGGAGGTGCGGCATGCGCTGGGGTTCGCGTTCGGCGCCATCGGTGCCCTGGCCGGGACCAGCCTGGTCGTCGTCGGCCTGGCGGGCGCGGGCGCCGTGCTCTGGGCCCTGGTGTTCGCCGCGGGCGTGGGTCTCCTGCTCGCCGTGGCCTCGATCCTCCGCGTCCTTCGCACCATCGCAGGGCTCGAGGGCGCGCTCGGGGTGCTCCATGATGAGCTGCGGGAAGCGCGAACGGCCTACGATCGAGCGCGGCTCGACGCCCGCATGGACCCCCTCACCGGCCTCGGGAACCACCGAGCCTTCCAGGAGGAGTTGACGCGCCAGGTCACCCAGGCCGGCCGCGACGAGTGCCCGCTTGCGGTGGCGATCCTCGACCTCGACAACCTGAAGCACCTGAACGACACCGATGGCCACGCGGCCGGCGACGAGCTGCTCGCCGGCGTCGGCCGCCTTGTCCGGGCCAGCCTTCGCCCGGCGGACCGCGCGTTCCGGGTCGGCGGCGACGAGTTCGCTCTGCTGCTCCCGGACACCAACGCCGAGACGGCCTACAGCGTCGTCCGGCGGCTGCTTGCGAGCGCGACGGGGGGCCACCCCGTCGTCCGCGACACGCTGCGCTTCTCGTTCTCGGCCGGCATCTCCACCCTCCCATCCCCCAGCGTCGACGGGCTCCGGCTCACCCGCCACGCGGACGCGGCCCTCTACTGGGCCAAGCGCCACGGGCGAACGGACATCCAGGTGTTCGATCCGACCCTCCATGGCACGGTGGGCGACGAGCGCTCTGCCGAGGAGCTGGCGGCCGCGGTCGCAGCCGTAGCCTCGAGACGGGCGCTCCGGCCCGTCTACCAGCCCATCATCTCCCTGAGCACCGGGCGCCCGGTTGGGTTCGAGGGACTCGTCCGGCCGAGCCCGGACTCGGGGTTCCCGAACGCCCAGAGCCTGTTCGCCGCCGCCGAGGTCGCCGACCGGATCGTGGAGCTGGACATGGCGGCCATCGAGATCATCGTGGCGCGGGTGGGCTACCTCGCGGACGGCGTCTACCTCTCTCTCAACATGTCGCCGCGCACGCTGGAGACGGAGCAATTCCATGTCGGCGAGCTGTTGGGGATCCTGCGCCGCCACGGCCTGGAACCCGACCAGGTGGTGATCGAGCTGACGGAGCGCGAGGCGATCGAGGACCTGGCCCGGCTCAAGGCCAACCTCCAGCGGGTCAGCGCCGCGGGGTTCCGGATCGCAGCCGACGACGTCGGCGCCGGCAACGCCGGGCTTCGCCTCCTCAGCGAGATCGCCTTCGACATCGTGAAGATCGACCTGTCGCTCGTCCAGCGGGGCGTGCTTGAGGAATCCTCCCTCGCCGTCCTGCGAGGCCTCCGCGAGATGGCCCGTCGGTCGGGCGCCGTGGTCGTCGCCGAGGGTGTCGAGACGCCCGAGCAGCTCGTCGCGCTCCGGCGCCTCGGGATCTCCTCGGCCCAGGGGTACCTGCTTGGGCGCGCGGGAGGCCGGCCGGTGGCAGACCCCGTGGACCTCGCCCTCATCGAATCGATGTCCAACCTGGGCGAGGCCGACATCGCGTCCTGAGCCGGACACCGCTCGGCACGCCGCACCCGGGTTCCTGGCCCGACCGCCATCGGGCCGATCGGGCCGAGGCGCCTCCGCCTCTAGCCCATGGTGAGGGCCATCACCGCCTTCTGGGCATGGAGCCGGTTCTCGGCCTCGTCATAGACCACCGAGTGGGGGCCGTCGATGACGGCGTCCGCGACCTCGATGCCGCGGTCGGCGGGGAGCGGGTGCATGTAGATGGCGTCGTCGGCCGCCATCTCGATGCGCCGCTCGTCGGCGATCCAGTCCGTGTACTTCCTGGCGACCTCGGCGCCCTCCGTCTCGTCCTTCGCCGTCAGGAGGGCACCCCAGCTCTTGGCGTAGACCACGTCGACGCCGCGCAGCCCCGCGTCGAAGTCGTCCATGAGCTCGAAGCTGCCGCCCGAGCGTCGGGCGTTCTCGGCGGCCTGCTCCGTGATGTCCACCGGCAGGCGGAACTCCGGCGGGTGGACCAGCCTGACGTGCATCCCGTAGCGGGTCGTGAGGAGCGAGAGGTCCACGGGCACGCTGATCGGCTTCTGGTAGCTCGCGGCGTAGGCCCAGCTGATCGCGATCGTCCGTCCCCGCGGATCGCCCTTCTTCTCGAAGATCGTCATGAGGTCGGCCAGGGACTGATGGGGGTGGAAGAGGTCGCACTGCATGTTGAGGACCGGCACCCGGCTTGCGGCGGCCACGTCGCGGATGTACTGGTTGCCGAGGCCCCAGTCCACGTTGCGGATGGCGATCCCGTCGTTATAGCGGCCCAGGATCTCGCCGATCTCCTTGGCGGTGTCCCCGTGTGAGATCTGGGTGGTCCGGCTCTCGATGAACTGGGCGTGGCCGCCGAGCTGGGCCATCCCAGCCTCGAACGAGGCGCGGGTCCGGGTCGAGGAGAAGAAGAAGAGCATCGCCAGGACGCGGTCCCGGAGGAGCGGGTGCGGAATCCCGAGGGCCCGCTCCCGCTTCAGCTGGAACGCAACGTCCAGGATCGAGTCGACCTCTTCCTTCGACCACTCCTGGAGGCTGATGAGGTCCCGTCCGCGCAGGCCCGTCTGCATGACCGCCCCCTACTCTGCCGCGCCGAGGATCAGCGCGAGCATGCCCATCTTGAGCGCGACGCCGTTGAAGGCCTCAGCCCAGTAGCGCTGGTGGCGCGTGGCGTCGACGTCGTCCAGGAGCTCGTCCATTCGCGGCAGCGAGTGGAGGATGATCGAGCTCCGCTTCGCCTTCTCGCGCAGCAGCTCGCGGGTGATGCAGTACTCCGGGGGCGTGAGGCCCACCTTGTCGCCGCGCTCCACCCGGGACGCCGTGTAGTCGGCCTGGACGACCGGCTCCATGTAGATCACGTCCGCCTCGCCGATGACGTCGCGAACGTCGCCCGCCTCCTCGTAGTCGACGTTGAGGGCGTCGATCTCCGCCTTGAACTCGGGGAGAAGCGACATGTCGGGCGGACCCACGACGATCGCCTTGGCGTCGAACTGCGACAGGGCGTAGAGGATCGAATGCATCGTCCGCATCCGCATGTCGCCGACGAGGAGGTAGGTCAGCCCGTCGAGCGTGCCCTTCTCGTGGAGGACCGTGTACAGGTCGGTCAGGACCTGGGTCGGATGCTCGCCCCATCCGTCGCCGCAGTTGATGATCGGTACGGACGACCACTTGGCCGCCTCCGCCGGGGCGCCCTGCTGGAAGTGGCGGATCGCGATGACGTCCGCGTAGTACTCCAGCATGTGGAAGGTGTCCTTGATCGACTCCTGGTAGAAGTCGCCGGCGCGGGTCATCTTCGAGTCGGAGAACCCGAGGACGTGCCCGCCGAGACGATGCATGGCGGCCTCGTGGGAGAGCCGCGTCCGCGTCGACGGCTGGTAGAACGCCGTCAACAGCGTCTTGTCCTTCAGCAGGTCGGTGTTGCGCCGGTCGCGGGCGAACGGCCGCAGGTCGTCGGCGACCTGGAAGACCCGGAAGAACTCGTCCCGGCTGAAATCCTTGAGGGACAGGATGTCCCGGCCCATGAAGCTCCGCATCAGAATCCTCCGTTCGTGGCGCCGTGGGCGTGCAGGCGCAGGTGCGCCTCACGGGTAACAGGTTGACCGCCGGGCGACGGGGTCGGCCGCCGCACGGCGCCGGTGAAGAGGACCGCGACGGACTCGTCGGGCCCGATGGCCCTCGTCCGGACGAGGTCGAGAAGGCCTGCGAGACCCGCGCTCCCGGTGGGGTCGACGTCGATGCCGGTCGTCTCGCGCGCGAGGGCGTTGGCTTCCTCGAGCGTCGCCTCCGCGACGACGAGCGGACCGCCACCCGACGTGAGCATACCCGTCACGCAGGCTCGCCAGTCGTATGTCTCGTCGTCGATGATCCCGTGGGCGACGCTGTGCGGCTCCTGCTCCCACGGCCACATGAAGGCGGAGCGGTGCAGCGCGGCGTCGGCGAGGACGGCGTCGAGTGGCTCGCCGGCGGCCACGCGGCCCCGCACGCGCTCGAACGCGCGCGCCAGCGGATGGACGGTCGCGGGCTGGACTGCGTGGATCCGCGGCAGTGTCGGGAGGTCGTGCCGCAGGCCGGCGATGACGGACGAGAGCAGCGCGCCACCGCCGACCTGGACGACGACCCGGTCCAGGCCGGGAGGGCCGCCCGGCGCGCCGACGGCTGCCGCCAGCTCCCAGCCGAGCGTCTCCCCGCCCTCGATGGCAAAGCCGTTGAGGTTCCCCTGGCAGGTGAACGGGACGGCCCCGCCGTCAACGGCACGGAGGAGCGCATGGTACGTCGGGTCTCCGGTGACGCCCGGCTCGCGCTCGCAGACGGTGCAGTCCGCGCCGAGCGCCCGCAGGCGCTCCACGACGACCGGATCCGCGTCCGGCGGGATGTAGACGTCGAGATGCCGCTCGGCCGCGCTGGCGACGACGGCAGCCGCGAGGGCCGCGTTCCCGCACGACGCGATCGCCAGTGGTGGCCGCTGGGCTCCCTCCGCCGGACCGCGGCCCGCCTCCTCGACGGCGAGCTCGAGGAGCGTCCCGAAGAGGTGGCGTGCCTTGTGGGAGCCGGAGACGTTGCGCGTCTCGTCCTTGACCCATGCGCCGCCCGCCGCGGAGAAGCCGAGAGCGTCGGAGAGCAGCCCGCTGCGGGCGAACGGGGTCACGCGGAACCCGTGGCCGTCGACGAGTTCGACGGCGGCATCGAGCCCATTCACGAGGCGGACGTAGTCGGCGTCGCTCCAGCCCAGCGCCCGGGCCCGGTGCCAGGCGTGGAAGCGCGCCCGCCAGCGGACGAACGGGTTCGGCGCCGCGGCGTCCTCCTTCGGCGCGCCGGCGCCCGGCTCCACCACCCGGACCAGGACGTGGTCGACGTCGTCGCCGTGACCCGCCGCCGGGCACGCGAAGGCGATCGGGGCATCGTCGGGGAGACGGTGGCCGCAGCCCGAGCAGACGACGGCCGTCGGGACGACGGCGCCGGCCGCGGGGCGAGTGTCGGTCACGCGCCGAGCTCGACGCCCGCCCGGGCGTTCATCTCGACGATGGCCTCGTCCCAGGCCGGGACGCTGGCCCGCAGGTCGCGCCAGAACGCTTGCTCGCGGCGAGCCACGAAGTGGTCGAACGTCGTGCCCTGCTGCTCGACCCAGGTGTAGTAGCCGAGGTTGAAGATCCGCTCCCGGTCCAGCGGGGTCAGCTCGAGGAGGTCGTCGGTGCCCGCGCCCAGCAGGTAGCGCCCGAACGTCTCGGCCGCCTCGCTGGCGCCGAAGCCGCCCGGGAAGTCACGGGCGAGGATCTTGTCGACCTCGGTCAGGTAGAGCGGCGCCCCGTCCGTCGCGACCGTGACGACAGCGTCGTCCGGCCCCAGGCCGAGCTGCTTCGCGGTCTTGATGCCGGCAAGGATGTTGCAGATCGTCGAGATCCCGAACGAGGGAAGCGCCTCGATGACGTCGGTGGGGACCCCGCGAGCCGCCAGGTGGGCCCGGCCGACGTCGGAGTTCAGCAGGACGAGCAGGTGGTCGGTTGCGCGGTCGGAGACGTCCACGACGAGGTCCGTGTTCATGACGTTGTGGATGAGCGGGATGTGCTTGTCGCCGATCCCCTGGATATTGTGCTCGCCGAAGCCGTTCTTGAGCATCGTCGGGCACTCGAGCGCCTCGACCGCCACGATCTTCGTCCCGTGCCGATCCTTGAGCCAGTCGCCGGCGCCGATCGTCCCCGCGGATCCGGTGGCCGAGATGAACGCGGCAGGCCGGAGCCCCGGTCGCTCGTCCGCGAGCGCCCCCACGACCCGCTCGAGGGCAGGCCCGGTCACGGCCCAGTGGACGAGATGGTTGCCGTACTCGCTGAACTGGTTGAGGATGACATTGGCCGGGTCGCGCGCGAGGACCGCGCACGCATCGTAGATCTCCTTGACGTTGCTCTCGGTGCCGAAGGTCCGGATGATGTCCTCGGGGGCCACCACCCACTGCTCCAGCCAGTGGAAGCGCTCCTTGCTCATCCCCTCGGGGAGGACCGCCACGCCGCGGCAGCCGAGAATCCGTGAGATCGCCACGCCGCCGCGGCAGTAGTTGCCGGTGGACGGCCAGACCGCGCGCTGGGTGGTGGGATCGAACTCGCCCGTGACCAGGCGTGGGACGAGACACGCGTAGGCGGCGAGCACCTTATGGGCAGCGATCATCGGGAAGCGGTCGCCCAGGGCGACGACGATCGGCGCGGCGACCCCCGTGAAGCTCGACGGCAGGACGACGTGGTTCGCGACGTCGACGACGCCGCGCCGATCGGCCGCGTTGTTCCAGTGAACGCGGAAGAGGTTGCGGGGATCCGGGGCGTCCGGGTCGACGCCGGCAAGCGCCCCCCGCGCCGTCGCCGGGATGGTCGACGGGTCCGCCAGCTGGGCGAACGTCGGCAGGACCGTCCGCGTCTCGCGGAATCGTTGCACGGTGCGCTCGTAGGCCGTGCTCTCGACCGGCAGCATGTCCGGGCCTGGCGTCATCCGTGCTCCTCCGGGGCGGCCCGCGCCGCCCAGACTGCGCGTACTCTCATATGGGCCGGCTCGGGCGCGCGTTTCGGGCCGGACGGCACACCCCTCGCCGGGCGTGCAGCGCCAAGATTTCGGGCACGGACGCGCGGGTCGGAAGGGCCAGTTGGTACCCGCCGGCGGGACCGGGGTCGCACGATGGACTTCAACCTCAACGGCAGGCCAGCCTCCATCGAGGTCGAGCCGGGCACCAGCCTCCTCGATCTCCTGCGCGATGGCTTCGGGCTGCGCTCGATGAAGGACGGCTGCGCCCCCGAGGGGACCTGCGGGGCATGCACGATCCTCGTCGACGGGCGCCCGGTGGTCGCGTGCGCTCGCCCCGCGGAGCGCGTCGCGGGCCACGAGGTGCTGACGCTCGAGGGCCTGCCGGACGACGCGCGGTCGGCCTGGGCCGACGCCTTCGTCGCGACGGGAGCAAGCCAGTGCGGCTTCTGCTCCCCCGGCATCGTGATGAAGGCCGAGGGCCTGCTTCGCCGCGAGGTGGCCCCGGCGCGCGAGGAGATCTCGCGGGCGCTCGCCGGCAACCTCTGCCGCTGCACGGGCTACGTCAAGATCGTCGACGCGATCGAGGCGGTGGCGGCCGGCCGGCGCGGCGAGGGCGGACTCCCGGCCGCGCACGGTGACACGCCCCCCGGCGACGGCGTCGGCGCCCGGGCCGACCGGATCGGCGCGCGGGCCATGGCGCTCGGAGAGCAGGTCTTCGTCGCCGACATGACCGTTCCGGACATGCTCCACGGAGCGCTCCGCCTCAGCGACCACCCACGGGCCCTCGTGCGCCGCGTCGACACGACGCGCGCGCTTGCCGCCCCCGGGGTCGTGGCCGTCGTCACCGCCGCCGACGTCCCCGGCGAGCGCGTCCAGGGCCTCATCGTCCACGACTGGCCGGTCCTCGTCGCGGAAGGCGAGACGACGCGCTACGTCGGCGACGTCCTTGCGGCGGTCGCCGCCCGAACCCGCCGCGAGGCCCGCGCGGCGGCGGCCCTGGTCGACGTGGAGTACGAGGTCGAGGCCCCCGTCGTCGACCGGTTCGCGGCGCTCGAGCCCGGTGCCCCGGCCGTCCACGCGGCGGGCAACCTCCTGGAGACCTCCGTCGTGCGGCGCGGCGACGCCGCCGCCGCGCTCGCGAGCGCGGCCCACGTCGTGCGGGAGCGGTTCACGACGAGCGCCATCGAGCACGCCTTCCTGGAGCCGGAGGCCTGCCTCGCGGTCCCGGCGACCGCGCCCGGCGAGCCGGCCGTCCACCTCTTCTCCCAGGGCCAGGGTGCCTGGGACGACCGGCGCCAGGTCGCGTCGCTCCTCGCCCTGCCGGAGGCATCGGTCCGGGTGACCCAGGTCGCCACGGGTGGCGCGTTCGGCGGCAAGGAGGACCTCTCCGTCCAGGGCCAGGCCGCGCTGCTGGCCCGCGCCAGCGGCCGCCCGGTGCTCCTTGCCCTGTCGCGGGCGGAGAGCCTCCGCCTCCACCCGAAGCGCCACGCGACGACGCTCGACTACGAGGTGGGCTGCGACGCCGACGGCCGGCTCGTCGCCGTGCGCGCCCGGATCGTCGGCGACACGGGTGCCTACGCCAGTGTCGGGATGAAGGTGCTCGAACGGGCTGCCGGCCATGCGTGCGGCGGCTACCGCGTCCCCAACGTGGACGTCGAGGCCCGGACCGTCTACACGAACAACCCCCCGGCCGGCGCGTTCCGCGGCTTCGGCGTCCCCCAGGCCACGTTCGCCATCGACGGCTGCCTCGACCGCCTCGCGGAGCGGGTCGGCATCGACGGCTGGGAGATCCGCTGGCGCAACGCCCTGCGCGTCGGCGACCGCTTCGGCACCGGCCAGCTCCTGGGGCCGGGCGTGGGGCTCGAGAAGACGCTCCTGGCCGTCCAGGATGCGTACCGGGATGCCGTCGGACGCGGCGCCGCGGCCGGGATCGCCTGCGGCGCGAAGAACGTCGGCGTCGGCAACGGAATGGTCGAGCGCGGGCGGGCCCTCATCCGCGTGGAGCCGGACGCGAGCCTCACGCTCTGGCACTCGTGGACCGAGATGGGCCAGGGCGTCCACACGGTGTTCGCCCAGGTCGTCGCCGAGGAGACCGGCGTCGACGTGGCGACCGTCAGGGTGCTGGTGGACACCGAGCGCGAGCTCGACACCGGCGAGACAACGGCCTCGCGAGCGACAACGCTCGGCGGCCAGGCGGTGGCAGCAGCGGCATGCAAGCTGCGGGCGGCGATGGACGCCCTCCCTCCGGGCGCCGACATCGAGACGCTCGCCGGGCAGGAGTTCGGCGGCGAGTACGTCGTCGACTGGACGACGAAGCTCAAGGAGGGGGTCGAGGATCCGGTGACCCACCTCGCCTACGGCTGGGCGACGCAAGTCGTGATCCTCGACGAGGAGGGCCGCGTGACCCGGGTCGTGGCCGCCCACGACGTCGGCCGCGCGATGAACCCGACGCTCCTCGAGGGCCAGGTCGAGGGCGGCGTCCACATGGGCCTGGGGCTGGCCCTGACGGAGGCGTTCGTGACCGAAGGCGGGGTCCCGGCGACTGCCACGCTCAAGTCGCAGGGAATCATCCCCGCGGCCGGGATGCCGCCGGTCGACGTGATCGTCGTCGAGGAGCACCAGCCGGAGGGCCCCTACGGGGCGAAGGGCGCCGGCGAGGCCGTCCTCGTGCCGACCCCCGCAGCCGTCGCCGGCGCGCTCCATGCGTTCGACGGCCGCTGGCGGACGGCGCTGCCGATGCGGGATTCGGCGGCCGCGCGGGCAGCGCTGCCGCGGGTGGACCTCCTGCCGCGGGCTGGCGACGCGCGGCCGGCAAGCGGCAGCGGCGCCGCGGACACGGATACCGGGGAGGACGACGCGGGAGGCCGCGCCGCCACGGGAGGGCAGGCCTGATGTCGGCAATCACCCCGGGCCTCGTGTGCGCCCACCATCACCTCTACTCCGCCCTCGCCCGGGGCATGCCGGCCCCCCCGAAGGTGCCCACGAGCTTCCAGGAGATCCTCGAGCAGGTCTGGTGGCGCCTCGACACGGCCCTCGACCTGGAGATGATCCGCTGGTCGGCCATGCTCGGGGCGCTCGAGGCGCTCGAGAACGGGACGACGGCGATCGTCGACCATCACGAGTCGCCCAACGCGATCGAGGGCAGCCTCGACGTCATTGCCGAGGCCTGCGCGGAGGTCGGCGTCCGCTCCGTCCTCGCCTACGGGATCACCGACCGCCACGGCCCCGACGGCGCCCGGCGCGGCCTTGCCGAGAACGAGCGGTTCATCCGGGCCGGGGGGCGCGGCCTCGTCGGGATCCACGCCGCCTTCACCTGCTCCGACGACTCCCTGCGTGCCGCCGCCGGCCTCGCCGGGGACCTCGGGGTCGGCGTCCACGTCCACGTGTGCGAGGGGACCGGCGACATCGACGCCCCGCGCCGCCTCAACGGGCTGACCCGGGACGACTGGCTCCTCGCCCACTGCGTGCACCTGCCGACGGATCATTCCCTGCGGGGGACGATCCTCCACAACCCGATGTCGAACCTCAACAACGCGGTCGGCTACGCGCACCCGGCCCGCTTCGCCAACCCGGTCGCCCTCGGCACGGACGGCATCGGCGGCAACGTCCTCGAGGCGTTCCGGCTCGCGTATGTCCTCCAGCGCTCGGTCGACGTGACGTGCAGCCCCGAGACCGCCTGGGGCTGGCTGGCCACCGGCTGGGACCTCGTGCCCGAGGCTCGCGCCGACACCGTGGAGTGGTCCTACGACCCGATGGACCCCTGGCACGTCGCCTTCACCCCGGGGATCCGGCCGCAGCGCATCGTCATCGACGGGGAGGCGGTCTTCGCCGACGGCCGTCCGACCCGGGTCGATGCCGACGAGGTCCGGGCGAAGGCCCGGGAACAGGCGGCCCGCCTGCACGCGAGACTCTGAGCGACCGCCCGATGTCCGACCGATTCCGTCCGCTCTCGATGGAGCAGCTCACCGACTGGGCCTTCACCGAGCTGGAGGAGAAGGGCTCGCTCTTCAACGTGCCCCGGTCGGCCGTCTTCACCCCGCGGGCCGACGATCGCTTCCGGCGCCGCGAGTACGGGGTCGAGCTCGAGACCCCCTTCGGCGTGGCGGCCGGGCCGCACACCCAGATGGCCCAGAACATCGTCGCCGCCTGGCTGGTCGGGGCCCGGATGATCGAGCTCAAGACGATCCAGACGCTCGACGAGCTCGACGTCCACAAGCCCTGCATCGACGTCCAGGACGAGGGCTACAACGTCGAATGGTCCCAGGAGCTGAAGGTCCACCAGTCGTTCGACGAGTACCTGCGGGCCTGGGTGCTCGTCCACGCCCTTCACCACCGCTTCGGGTTCCCGGGCGAGCGTCCCGGCGTGGTCTTCAACATGAGCGTCGGGTACAACCTCGAGGGGATCCGGCAGCCGAACGTGCAGTGGTACCTCGACGCGATGGCCGACGCGGCGGCCTGGCTGCCGGCGTACGTGGACATCGTGGCCCGGCGCTACCCAGCGATCCGCGAGATCGTGATCCCGACCCGGATCTCCGACACCGTGACGCTGTCCACGATGCACGGGTGCCCCCCCGACGAGATCGAGGCGATCACCCGCTACCTGCTCGAGGAGCGCGGCCTCCACACGTCGGTGAAATGCAACCCGACCCTCCTGGGCGCCGACCAGGTCCGGGGCATCGTCATCGACGACCTCGGGTTCGTCGACGTGCCGATCCCCGACGAAGCCTTTGGCCACGACCTGACCTGGGAGGACGCGATCCCGATGTTCGGGCGGCTCCGGGCGGTCGCCGGCGCCGGCGGGCTCGACTTCGGCCTCAAGCTCTCGAACACGCTGGAGGTGCAGAACTGGCGCGGCGTGTTCGACCGGGACCCCACGATGTACCTGTCGGGCCGCGCCCTGCACGCCGTCACGGTGAACCTCGCCTCGGCGATCACCGAGGAGCTCGGCGGCGATCTGCCGCTGTCCTTCGCCGGCGGCGCCGACTGCTTCAACGTCGCCGACCTGCTGGCCGCGGGCATGCGCACGATCACCGTCTGCTCCGACCTCCTGAAGTCGGGTGGCTACCTGCGGATGCTGCAATACCCGGAGCACGTGGACGCCGCCTTCGACGCGGCGGGGGCCGCCCACACCGACGACCTCATCCGCCGGACCGCCGTCGCCGGCGGCTTCGCGGGCGACCCTGCCGACGTCGTGGCCTGCGGGAGCTTCAACCTGCGCGCCTACGCCGACCGGGTCGGGCACGACTGGCGCTACCGCAAGGACGCCTTCCGCACGGACCGCTCCAAGACGCCGCGCCGGCTGGACCTGTTCGACTGCATCGCGGCGCCCTGTCTCGACGAGTGCCCGGTCGACCAGCAGGTGCCGGCGTACATGCGCGCCGTTCGCGCCGGAGATCCCGCCGAGGCCGTCCGCATCACCCGGATGGACAACCCGCTGCCTTCGATCCTGGGGCGGGTCTGCGATCACCTGTGCGAGAACACGTGCATCCGGACGCACCTGGACCAGCCGCTCGCGATCCGCCAGATCAAGCGCTTCATCATGGAGCAGGAGGCCGCAGCCGAGCCGCCCGCGGCGCCGCCCCCCGGCGGCCCCCGCGTCGCGATCATCGGCGCCGGGCCGGCCGGCCTGGCCGCGGCCGAGTGGCTGGCGCGCGCCGGGATCGGCGTGACGATCTTCGAGGAGCACCCGTACGCGGGTGGGATGGTGGGCGGGGCGATCCCGGCCTACCGGCTGCCGCAGGCGCAGATCGACCAGGACGTCGCGGTCCTCGAGCGGCTCGGCGTCGAGATCCGCTACGGCGTCCGGGCGGGGACCGACGTCACGGTCGAGTCACTCAGCGGCGACGAGTACTCTGCGGTCTTCGTCGCGGTCGGCGCCCAGCGCGCGAAGCTGCTCGGCCTGCCCGGGGAGGATGCCGCGGGCGTCATCGACGGCGTGACGTTCCTGCGGGGCGTCCGCGAGGGCCGACCCGTCGCGGTGGGGCCGCGCGTGGGCGTCGTCGGCGCGGGCGACACGGCGATGGACTGCGCCCGCTCGGCGCGTCGCGTCGGGGCCTCGTCTGTCGCCCTCGTCTACCGCCGCACGATCGACCAGATGCCGGCCGACCCCGAGGAGATCCACGCCCTCCGCGAGGAGGGGATCGAGATCGTCGAGCTGGGCCGCCCTGTCGGCCTCCACGTCGAGGACGGCCGGCTTGCCGGCGTGGTCTGCGCCCGTACGGCGTACCGCGGCGAGCGCGACGCCTCCGGCCGCAAGGTCCCCTTCGACGTCCCGGGCTCCGAGTTCGAGATCGAGGTGGACACCCTCGTCCTCGCGATCAGCCAGCGCCCGGTCCTCGACGTCTTCGGGGCTCGGCCGCCGAAGCTCACGCCGGCCGGCTTCGTCGCCGTGGACCCGGAGACGTTCGCGACGTCGATCCCGGGCGTCTACGCCGGCGGCGATGTGGCGGGCCAGGGCCCCGCGTCGATCGTGAAGGCGGCCGCGGACGGCAAGCGGGTCGCCGCCGCCATCGCGGCCAGCCTGGGCGTCGGCGCGTCGGGTGACGCGTCGGCCGCGGATGCCGGCCGGGGCGCCCCGCCCGACGTCAACGCGCTCATGCTCCGCCGCGCGCAGGCGCGAGTACCGGGTGCCGATCCAGGTCAGCCCCCTCCACCGGCGCGACGGCTTCGAGGAGACGGTCCTCGGCTACACCCCGGACGAGGCGACGCGCGAGGCGAGCCGCTGCCTCGACTGCGACACGATCTGCAGCCTGTGCGTCGGGGTCTGCCCCAACATGGCGCTCTCGACCTACCAGGTGGCGCCCGTGCGGGTCGACCTGCCGATGCTCAGCGTCACGGACGGCGTCGTCACGGCCACCGGGTCGGTGCCGTTCGTTGCCGACCAGCCGCTCCAGATCGTGGTCCTCACCGACCTCTGCAACGAGTGCGGCACCTGCGTCACGGCCTGCCCGACCTCCGGCCGGCCGTTCGTCGACAAGCCGCGGCTCTACCTCGACCGAGCGGACTTCGAGGCCGAGGCATCGAACGCGTTCATGCTCCTCGGCGAAGGCGTGATGGAGGGCCGCTTCGACGGGGAGACCCACCGGATCGTGGCCCGCGATGGCGGCGATGTCGCCGTGAACGGCCGCATCGAGTACAACGCTCCCGGCTTCCGGGCGACCCTGGAGCGCGACACGCTCGCGCTCGTCGAGGCCACGCCGAGCGGCGCGGTCGAAGGGGCGGTTCTCCCGCTCGAGCCGGCGGCCGTGATGGCGACGCTGCTCCGCGGGCTCGTCGGCTCCATGCCCCACCTCCCGACAGCGGGCGAGGGCGGGACCTTCGTGCCGCCCCCGGGCCCATCACCGCGCGGCGGGATCGGCTGACACGCAGTGTTGACCAAGGCGAGAGATCTGGCGATCAGCGAACGAGCGGAGGTGACAAATGCCGCAGATTAGCCTCGTCGAGATCGTATTGGTCGCGGTGTACGCCCTCGTGGCCGTCGGCATCGTCCTCGCGGTCGTTGGGGCCTTGTTCCTGGGCGTCCGGTGGCTTGCCCGCTCCCTGTTCGGGTCGTCGCGCCGCCTTGAGGCGGACTTGGGGCTGGAGGTCCTCGAGGAGCGCCAGCGGCGCGGCGGGATCACCATCGAGGAGTACGAGCAGGCGAAGCGCGCGCTCGGAGCCTGACCCCCCCACGATCAGGTCCGCCGCACGCGCGCTGCTCGGCGACGAGCACCTCCAGGGCGAAGCCTCCGGCCTCGCGCCTACCCCGCCGCGTCCAGGACCATCCTCCGGAGCGCGCGCGACGTGGCCGACCGCCGGTACGCGGCCGTCGAGCGCAGGCCGTCCCGCGGGTGGATGTCCTGCGAGGACGGCAGCGGCCGCCCGCTCCGCCACGTCGGCGGAGGGAACGGCGCCCTCCAGCACCGCCTCGGCGCTGGGCGCCCGGATGGGAATCTCGGTGATCGTCCCGACCGCGACGCGGACGTCGCGCCACGCCGGCGACCCGGGCTCCTCCCGCCACGCGACCGCCAGCGCGACCTTGCTGAGCGCGAGCGCCCGGCGCGTGCCGACCTTGCGGTAGCGCAGGTGTCGCCCGCCGCCGACCGGGAACTCCATTCGCAGGAGCAGCTCGCCCGGCCGGAGGGCGATCTTCCGGTAGCTGATGAAGAAGGACGACGCCGGAATCGACCGCTCGCCACCCGGCCCGCCGGCCACGAGGACCGCCTCGGCCGCCAGCACGAGCGGCAGGCTGTCGCCCGCCGGCGACGCGTTGACGACGTTGCCGCCCAGGGTCGCCATGTTCTGGAGCTGCGTCGCGCCGAAGACCGCCGACAGCTCGGCCACCGCCGGGAGGTGGGCGGCCACGAGCGGTGAGCGGCGCAGGTCCGTGTACGTCGCCGTGGCCCCGATGACGAGCCGGTCGCCGTCGAGTCTGATGCCGCGCAGCTCCTCGATGCCGGTCAGGTCCAGGAGTCCCGGGGCCGCGGCGCCGTCGCCCGCGAGCTCGACCATGATGTCCGTGCCGCCGGCGATCGGCCGCCAGCCGCCCTCGGCGAGCAGCGCTAAGGCCTGCGCGAGCGTCGTCGGGCGCACGAAGGCGGGCCCGACGCGGACGTCCGATCCCGGCTCGACGTTCGGCCGAGTCGGCGGCCCGGGAACCTCGCGCGGCACCTGGGGCAGCCCGCCGGGCACCTCGCGCGGGGCCGTCGTCGCCGCGTTCGCGATCGCGTCGATGACCTTCATGTACCCGGTGCACCGGCAGAGGTTGCCGGCGATGACCTCGCGGATGGCGTCATCCGTCGGCTCGGCGCCCGAGTCGAGGAACGCGCGCGCCGACATGAGGATGCCGGGCGTGCAGATGCCGCACTGCACCCCTCCCGAGTCCACGAAGGCCGCCTGGATCGGGTCGAGGCGCCCGTCCCCGGCGAGCCCCTCGACCGTGCGGACGTCGCGACCCTCCACCTGGCCCACCGGGACCAGGCAGCTGAGCACCGGCATCCCGTCGACGAGGACCGTGCAGGCCCCGCACTCCCCCTCCCCGCAACCCTCCTTGGTGCCGGGGAGGCCGAGGTCGATGCGCAGGGCGTCGAGCAGCCGCGATCCGCCCGCTCCCGCGACCTCGACCGGGATGCCGTTGACCGTGAAGCGGGTCGCCCGGGTGGGCGCGATGGTCGTCACGACCGGGCCTCCTCTCCGTCGTGGTCGACGGCATCGAGCGCGGCGAGGATCCGCTCCGGCGTGGCCGGCAGCTCGTGGATCCAGGCGCCGGTCGCATCGTGGATGGCGGCGACGACCGCCGGGGCGACGACGTCCATCGGCAGCTCTCCAAGCCCCTTGGCGCCGTGCGGTGCGTTCGCGAACGGGTTCTCCACCAGGACGGCCGTGATCTTCGGCGCGTCGAGCGAGGTGGGGATGAGGTACTTGGACAGCCGGTCGTTCAGGAAACGGCCGTCCTTCATCTTCATCTCCTCGATCGTGGCATATCCGACCGCCTGGAGCGAGCCTCCCTCCACCTGGCCGGCGGCCATCGCGGGATTGACGACCGTGCCGCAGTCGTCCGCCGACACGACGTGCCGGACGGCCACCTCACCGGTGTCGAGGTCCACCTCGACCTCGGCCGTGGCCGCCGCCCAGCCGAAGGCCGGGTAGGCGTCGCCGACGTAGGTCGCTTCATCCCAGGTGATGTCCGGGTAGCCGGTGAACTGCTCGTCGAAGCGGAGGGCGCCGTGGGCCCGCGCATCGTCGGCGCAGGTCGCGGCGAACGGCCCGCCGGAACGCTCCTCCACCGCCGCCCGCAGCCGATCGGCGGCGAGGGCGAGCAGGCCGCCCACGACCATCGTGCTGCGCGAGGCGACGGTCGGTCCGCTGTTGGGGACGATCGAGGTGTCCTGGCGCACGATCTCCACGGCCTCGAACGGGATCCCCAGCCGGTCCGCCACGATCTGGGAGAAGACGGTCCGCATTCCCTGCCCCATCTCCGTCTGGTCGGAGATGACGCACACGCGCCCGTCCGCCGTCAGCTCCACGCCGGCGATGCTGGCGAGGTACACCTCGCCGCCGCCCGTGAAGCCGGCCCCGTGCCAGCCCATGGCGAGGCCGATCCCGGGAGCCGACCGGGGACGGCCCGCAGCGGCGTCCACGCTGCGAGCCGCGGCGAACGCGGCCCGGCGTGCCTCGAAGTCGCTGGCGTCAAGCGCTGCCGCGAGGGTCTCCCTGGCGGAGACGCTGTCCCGCAGCACCTGCTGCGTCGGTGTCTGATCGCCGACCTGGTAGGCCCAGCGCGCCCGCAGCTCCGCCGGCGAGACGCCCAGCGCCTCCGCGATCCGGTTGACCTGCATCTCGACGGCAAACTCCGTCTGGGGAGCGCCGAAGCCGCGGAAGGCGCCGGCTGGCGGCGTGTTGGTGCGCACCGCGCGCGCGCGGATGTCCGCGTTGGGGCAGGCATACGGGCCCCCCGAGTGCAGGATCCCGCGGGACAGCACCACCGACGAGAGGGTCGCGTAGGCGCCCCCGTCGAACGTGATGTCGATGTCCTGCGCAACCAGCCGGCCGTCACGCGTGACGCCCGTGCGATGGGTGATCACCGCCGGATGGCGCTTCGTGGTGACCGAGATGTCCTCGTGACGGTCGTAGATCAGGCGGACCGGGCGCCCGACCGCCAGGGCGAGCATGGCGGCATGGATGGCGAGCCCCGACGGGAACTCCTCCTTGCCGCCGAAGGCACCGCCGGTGTCCTCCTGAACGACGACGCAGCGCTCGGCGTCCAGGCCGAGCGCCCGCTTCATGGCGGCGTGGACGTAATACGGGCACTGCAGGGAGCCGTGGACCGTGACCCCGCCGTCCGGGCGGGGCACGGCGATCATGCCCTGGGTCTCGATGTAGAGCTGCTCCTGGTGGCCGACCCGGTAGGTCCCCTCGATGACGAGGTCCGCCTCGGCGAACCCGGCGTCGAGGTCGCCTCGGACGATGTGGAACTCGGTGAAGACGTGGTCCGCGGCGAGCATGTCGGTGACCGCCGGGAGCGGCTCCGTGCGGAGCCGGATGTGGTCGCGCGCGGCGTGTGCCAGCGCGAGCGTGGGCGCGGCGACCAGGGCGACCGGCTCGCCGACGTGGCAGATCTCGCCCGCGGCGAGAACCGGCTGGTCGTCCTTCATGAGGTGGATGACGTTCTCGCCGGGGACGTCCGCGGCAGTCAGGACGACCACCCGGCTCCAGTCGAAGTCGGGGTCGCGCTCGATGCCGAGGAGGCGGGCGTGCGGCTCGGTCGCCCGGACCGTGCTCCCGTGCCACGCTCCCGGGACCAGGAGATCGTCGGTGTAGCGGGTGGCCCCCACCAGCTTGGGGATGGCGTCCACCCGGGGCACCGAGCGCGGGTCGGTGGCAGGATCGGGGATCCGCCGGGGCGGAGGGGCATGCGGCGGCGCGTCGACCGGCGTCTCGATGGGCGGCGCGGAGGGGGCAGGTGTCGCGTGAGGCGTGCGAGTGGGCACCTGCGTCGTCATGGCTGCTCCTCGTCCTTCACGATGTGCGTCCCGGCCACGCCGCGAATCGCGTTCCGATGCCTCGCTGGGCCGGTGATGACCGCTCCGGGGCGCCAGGCCTGTGTGGTCATCCGTTCATCTCTCCCGAGGCCGCGGTCGGCGCACCGCGTCGGTCAACCCGAGGCGGGCATCGCGACGGGACGCAGTACCGATCAGGACACTCACGCACCCGACGATGCACGCCCTGCCCGCATCACGTCAAGCGGCGCCTTGCCCCCCTCGCGGGGGCCGAGTGGCCGGCCCCACGCACGCGGCGCGGGGCCGTTCGGAACCGCGCCCGGACTGCCCTCAGCGCCGGCCCCGGGACACTGAACCTCGATCGACCTGCACGCGAAGGCCGACCCCGGTGCCCGATCGGTCAGGGCGCGCGCATGTCCATCAGCCCGAATGCTGCACCCTCCGGGTCTCCGAGGATCGCGAAGCGGCCACCGGGCATGTCCGTCGGGCTCACCATCTCGCGCCCACCGAGCTCGATCGCCTTCGCGAAGGTCGCGTCGACGTCCTCCACTCCGAAGTAGACCAGCCAGTGGCTGGGCATCTCGGCCGGAACCATGGGGTTCATCTCCGTGCCGCCCGCGACCGAGTGGTTGTCGACCTGGAACTCCGTGTACTGCCCGCCGTCGGGCAGGTCGGAGAGCTTCGTGGCCCAGCCCAAGATGTCCGCGTAGAACGCCGCCGCCGTGTCGATTCCACGAGCGTTCAGCTCGGCCCACGCAAAGGCGCCCGGAGCCTGGGTCGCGAAGCCGCGCATCGCCTTCGCCTGCCAGGCGCCGAAGACGGCGCCGACCGGGTCGGCGAAGACCGCCATCCAGCCCTGCGCGCTCACCTCCATCGGCGGGGCGATGACCGCGCCACCGGCCGCGGTGACGTTCGCTGCCAGGGCGGCCACGTCGGGGGTTCCGATGTACATCGACCAGGCCGCCGGCTGCTCCGGCATCTGCTTGGGCCCGATGCCGGCGAGATCCTTGCCGCCGGTCCGGGCCATCCTGTAGCCGCCGTACGCGGCGTCGGGCTCGTCGATCGCCCAACCCAGCAGGCTCGCGTAGAACGCGCCCGCCCTGGACGTGTCGGATGTCGCGAGGTCGACCCAGACGACCTTGGCCGTGGCCACTTCTGTCTCTGCCATGGTGCACCCCCTTGGAACGCTGGACCGGCCGGGACTTGAAGCCGATCTTGGGGCAGTATGGGCGCGTGCCCGCGATGCGTCATCCGCAGGCGAGTCCCGAGCCCGCGCCGACCCACGGACCGTCACCGACGGGCGCCGGTCTCAGCCGCCCAGCGTGGTCGCGAACGCCTGAAACGCGACGGTGCCCGGCACTCGCCCGGCCGCGCTACGCTCCCGGCATGCGAACGCCCCGCCGGTTGGCCCGTCGAGCGACCGGTCCTCTGCTCGGCGTCGCCATGCTCGGCGGCGTCGGCTCCTGCGAGCTTCCGCAGCCCCAGATCCCGTCGATCGGACAGGTGGCGCCGGCGCGCCTCTCGGTCGCGCATGACCCGGACGGCGCCCCGGAATCCGGGATCCCCACCGGGCATGGACCCGCCGGTCTGGACCGCGCGATCGAGGCAGGGGCGTAGCCGCCCGGCCGGGCCGGAGCGCGCGTCGACCTGCCGTGTCCTGGTTCGACACCGCCTACGCGGACGGTGGGACGCCCACCTGGGACCTCGGACGTCCCCAGCCCGCGGTCCTGCGCCTCGTCGAGGCCGGGGACTTCGGGCCGCCGGAATGGACCGTCCTCGACGCCGGCTGCGGGACGGGGGAGCATGCGCTGCTCCTGGCCGACGCGGGGCACGTCGTGGTCGGAGTCGACCTGGCGGCCGAGGCAGTCCGGCGAGCCCGGGAGAAGGCCGTGATACGGCGCCTCCGGGCGACGTTCCTCGTCCACGATGCGCTCGACCTCAGCGGGCTCAACGCTCGCCGGAGCGACCTCGGCGGGCTCTCCCGGACCTTCGACGCCGCGCTCGACGTGGGCCTCTTTCACACCCTCGCGGACGACGATCGGGCCCGCTACGCTGCCGGCCTTGCCGCCGTCATCCGCCCGGGTGGCCGGGCGTTCGTCCTGTGCTGGAGCGACCGGAACCCGTTCGGCTACGGGCCGCGGCGCATCGCCCGGCGCGAGCTGCGCAACGCCTTCCGCGCCTCGACCGGCTGGCGGGTGGACGCCATCGAGGCCGACGAGCTCGCGTCGCGCCTCCCCGCCGGGCAGGTGCACGCGTGGCTGGCACGCCTCACCCGGCGCCCCTGACCGCCGACTGGCGACCGGGTCAGGCCTCCAGCCGCGCCCGGAGCATCTCCAGCTGCGCGGTCAGCTCGACGGGCAGCCGGTCGCCGAAGCGAGCGTAGTGCTCCTCGAACTGGGGCATCTCCAGCAGGATGGCTGGCGCGTCCACCCGGAGCAGCTCGGCAAGATCCTCGGCCCGGATGTCGAGGCCGGTCGTGTCGAGGTCCTCCGGGGGCGGCAGGAGGCCGATCGGCGTCTCGCGAGCCTCGCCGTCGCCGTCGCACCGCCGGAACATCCACTCGAGGATGCGGCTGTTCTCGCCGAAGCCGGGCCACAGGAAGCGCCCTTCCGCGTCCCGCCGGAACCAGTTCACATAGAAGACGCGGGGCAGGCTCTCGGGAGCCGTCGCCCGGCCGACCTCGAGCCAGTGGGCCCAGTAGTCGGCCATGTTGTACCCGCAGAACGGGAGCATCGCGAACGGATCGAAGCGGAGCTTCCCGACCTCGCCGAACGCGGCGGCGGTCGTCTCGGAGCTCATGATCGAGCCCATGAAGACCCCGTTTGCCCAGTCGGTCGCCTCCCGCACGAGCGGCACGACGCCGGCCCGGCGCCCGCCGAACATGATCCCGTCGATCGGCACCCCGGCGGGATCCTCCCATTCCGGCGCGATCGCCGGGTCCTGGGCGGCTGGGGCGGTGAAGCGCGCATTCGGATGCGCGGCGGGGCGGCCCGCCTCCGGCGTCCAGTCCTGGCCCTTCCAGTCGACGAGATGGGCAGGCGGCGTCTCCGTCAGGCCCTCCCACCACACGTCGCCGTCGTCCGTCAGCGCGACGTTCGTGTAGATGCAGTTCGCATGGAGCGTGCGCACCGCGTTCAGGTTCGTCTTCTCCCCGGTGCCCGGCGCCACGCCGAAGAAGCCGGCCTCGGGGTTGATCGCCCGCAGCCGGCCGTCGGGGCCGGGGCGCATCCAGCAGATGTCGTCGCCGACCGTCTCGACCCGCCAGCCGGGCAGCGTCGGGATGAGCATCGCGAGGTTCGTCTTTCCGCAGGCCGACGGGAACGCGCCGGCGAAGAACTTCACGCGCCCCTCGGGAGCGGTCACCTTGATGATCAGCATGTGCTCGGCGAGCCAGCCCTCGTCGCGGGCGATGACCGAGGCGATCCGGAGCGCGTAGCACTTCTTGCCGAGCAGGGCGTTCCCACCGTAGCCCGAGCCATAGGACCAGATCTCGCGTGTCTCCGGGAAGTGCACGATGTACTTCGTCTCGGGATCGCAGGGCCACGGGACGTCGGCCTGGCCGGGGGCAAGGGGCGCGCCGACGGAGTGGAGGCACGGCACGAAGCCGCCCGTCTCGCGGATGGCGTCGAGGGCGGCCGCGCCCGAGCGGGTCATGATCGCCATGTTGGCCACGACGTAGGCCGAGTCCGTGATCTCGACGCCGAGGCGGCTGATCGACGACCCGAGCGGACCCATCGAGAACGGGATCACGTACATCGTGCGGCCGCGCATCGACCCGCGGAAGAGGCCCGTCAGCGTGGCCCGCATCTCGTCCGGGTCGCACCAGTTGTTCGTCGGCCCGGCGTCAACCTCGTTCCTCGAGCAGATGAAGGTGCGGTCCTCGACGCGGGCAACGTCGGAGGGGTCCGAGCGGGCCAGGAAGCTGTTCGGACGCTTCTCCCCGGAGAGGCGGACGAACGTACCGGCCGCGACGAGCTCGTCGCACAGGGCGGCGTATTCCTCGGCCGACCCGTCACACCAGTGGACCCGTTCAGGCTCGGTGAGCGCGGCGACGTCGTCCACCCACCGGACCAAGTCCGGCACATCCTCTGGCCGGGCCATTCCCGGGTACCCAGCCTGCGCGGTTCCGCGGTTCGTCTGCAGCGTCGTCATCGCCCGTCTCCCGCCTCTGGCCGTCTGCGCGCGAGCGCTCCGGCCGTTCTCCCGATCACCGTAACGATGTGATGGGCCCGTCGCTGGTGCCGACGGGCACGTGCCGCCAGGGCCGTCCCGACCGTTCGGGGGGCGAGCACATGCTAGCGGCGTTCCGCCGGCGGGCTCCCGCCGGGATCCGGCGGCTCTGCGGGCGCATCAGCGTCGCCGGGCGTGGCCGGCCGGCGCGGCGAGGTCGCGTGGCGGATCCCCGCTCCGGGCGAAGCCAGTGGCATGGCCAGGCCACCGGGGTCGTCCAGCGGCGGCTGCGGAGTTGTCCTCCCAGTCTCGCCAGACGACGTCGGGATGGGTCGCCAGGTAGGCCCGAACCGTCATCCCGATCGTGGGGTGGAAGTGGTCGGACCCGAGCCGCCCGTAGATCCCGTACGTCTGGAGCCGGTCCTTCACGAAGCCCTTCAGCTCAGCGAAGTGGAGCTCCGTGCCACGGCGCGCCAGCTCGGTGATCACCTCCTCGAGGGTGTCGGCGGCGGTCGTGTCGATGTCGGTGATCGGCTCGGAGGCGACGGTGAGCCAGCGCACCGAGGTCGGCGCGTGGTCGACCGTGTCGAGCACGCGCTCGCGGAAGAGGTCGGCATTGGCGAAGAAGAGGGGGGCGTCCCAGCGGTACAACAGGAGACCCGGGACAAGGCGGGCCTCGGGATGGCGTCCCACGTCGTGGTACCCCTTGTAGTTCGCGACGCGGCCGAGGACTGCGTCGTGCGGGCGCCAAGCACGCCGGATGAAGCTCAGGAGCGACAGGCCGATGGCGGCCACGATGCCGGGCAGGGCCCCGAAGAAGACGACGGCCAGGAAGGCGACCAGCGCCAGCC
Organism: uncultured Chloroflexia bacterium; assembly: GCA_963698595.1. Taxonomy (GTDB): domain Bacteria; phylum Chloroflexota; class Limnocylindria; order Limnocylindrales; family CSP1-4; genus CTSoil-043. The sequence continues at coordinate 26,320 of CAVORL010000003.1, read as the reverse complement.
CGAGCTCCGAGCGGCGCAGCCGCCAGAGGTGGCGCAGCCCCTCGACGTCGAACAGGCTCAGGGCGGCGGACACGACGACCGCGGCGAGCGCCGCGGTCGGGACCGGCGTGAGCAGGCCCGGGAGGGCCACGAGCAACACGAGCACGGCGCCCGCCCCAACGAGACCCGTCACCTGGGTTCGCGAACCTGCCGCCTCCGCGACCGGCGTCCGGGTGGCGCTCCCACTCGAGGCGAAGCCCCCGACGAGCCCGCCGGCGATGTTGACCACTCCGAGGGCCGCCAGCTCGTGGTCGGCATCGACCCGCTCACCGCGCCGCGCCGCGAACGACCGCGAGATCACGCTCGTGTCGGCGAAGGAGATCAAGGCGATTCCGAGGGCCGTCGGGAAGAGGGTCACCAGGTCCGCCAGGGAGACCGCCGGGAGCCCGATCGCGGGCAGGCCGCGGGGCACCTCGCCGACGACCCGCAGCTGGTCCGACAAGCCGAGCACGTACACGACGAGGCCCGCCGCCACCACGGCGAGGAGGACGCCGGGAATCCGCGGTGAGACCCGCTTCAAGCCGAGGATGATGGCCAGGCTCAGCGTTCCGATGACGAGCGCGATCGGGGCTGTGCCTCCGTCGAGGATGCCGCGCGCGAAGCCCTCGACCCCACGTACGACATCGTTCGCCTCGACCGAGAAGCCGAAGAGCTTGGGCAGCTGGCCGACGAGGATGATGAGGGCGATGCCGTTCATGTAGCCGACCCGGATCGGGCGCGAGAGGAGGTCGGTGACGAAGCCGAGGCGCGCCACCGCAGCCCCCAGGCAGAGGAGGCCGGCCATGATCGAGAGCGCGGCCGCCAGCGCGATGGCGCGGGCCGGATCGCCGCCTGCGAGGGGCACGACGGCTGCCGCGACGAGCGGCAGGAGCGAGGAGTCCGGTCCGAGGACGAGGATGCGCGACGGCCCGATGAGGAAGTAGGCCACGAGGGCGCCGATGGTGGCGTAGAGGCCCGCGATGGCGGGCAGGCCGGCGGCCTCCGCGTAGCCCATGCCGACGGGGACGAGCACCGCGGTGAGAGCCAGCCCGGCCACGAGGTCGTCGCGCAGCCAGGCCCGGGGATAGTCACCGAGCCGCGAGATCGTCGGGAGCGCGGCGGGCAGCCGGCTCCTTGGGCGGCCGGAACGCCCGGAGCCCTCGGTCGTCGGCGAAACCTCGGGTCCAGGCTCGCTCATTCCCACTCCCTCCGGGGCGCCGTGCGGAGCGCGCCCGAACTCCAGGTGACCGGCCCATCTTGCAGCAGCCGCGCCACGGACGCCCGGCCGAGACGCATTCAAGCGGATCAGGCGCCGCCTGACGGACCATGCGCCGACCGGGACGTTTGGGCGGGGGCGATGGGGCGCGGTGGCGCGCACCATGCGGGCATGACGAAGGAACCGGATCCCGTCCTCGTGGACGCCGAGATCCAAGACGCCGAGCCGGGGACACTCCACGGCGATGCCGTGCGCCCGGACGAGCCCGTCTCCGACGACCGCTCGTTCACGGAGCGCTTCCGGGGCACGACCTGGGGAGCACCCGCGTCCCCGGAGGCCGCGGGAGGCGAAGCACCCGCGGGAGCCCCGATGGGCGAAGCCCCGCCGCACGCGCCTGCGGGGCGGGGTGGCCGGCGTCCGCCCCGTCTCGCCTGGGTCGGTGTCGTCCTGCTGGGCGGGAGTGTCCTTTCCGTTGCCCTGCTCGTTCTCGGCGGCTCCAACGGCACGCTGGGTGGACCGACGCCCACCGCCCCGCCGCCCCGGGTCACCCCGGGGATCGTGGCGCCCGCTGAGGCGGCCGCCGCCATCGACCGCCTCCTCGCCGTGATCGCCAACCCGAAGCTCGCCTACGAGGTCCGCATGCGTGGGAGCGTCGAGATCGGCGGCGCGGACATCGAGACCCGCTTCTCCGCCAGGATCGCCGGCACCAACGCGGACGTCATCTACGTGAGCCAGCACTCCGGGTCGGCGACGGCGGAAGCGCACGTGGTCACCGTCGGGTCGCGCACGTGGCTGCAGGCCGGCACCGCAAAGGCGTGGCGGAAGGTGCGGACGCGGCCGGTCGACCTCCCGGAGCTCGACGTGTTCGCTGGGCTGACCGACGCCACGCAGCTCGGCCACCTGGGGAGCGAGCTGCGGCGCGGCTCACGGACCGACCATCTCCGGACGGTGGCCGGGTGGGTCTCGCCGCTGGCGACACGGCTCCTGGCATCCTTCCCGGGGGCGGCGGTCGAGGAGGCGCGGCTCGACATCTGGGTGCTGCCGGATGGCCGGCCGCTCGAGGTGATCACGACACTCCGCGCCACGGTGCCGACGCCGTTCGGCCCGTTCGGCGTGTCGGGGCAGGCGAGCTACGTCCTGGCTCGCGTCGGCGAGACGGCGGCGATCAAGCCCCCGAAGTAGCGCGCGGCAGTCCGCGCCGCCCCACACCGGCGCCCGCGTACGATGCCGGCGTGACCGACCGTGTCTCCGCCGGGATCCTCCTCTTCCGCCGCCCAACCGGTGGCGGCCTCCAGGTGCTGCTCGGACACCCGGGCGGTCCGTATCACGCCAGGCGAGACCTCGGCAGCTGGTCGATCCTCAAGGGCGAGGTGGAGCCGGGAGAGGACCTCGAGCAGGTCGCCCGGCGCGAGTTCAGCGAGGAGGCCGGCCATCCTCCGCCCGCTGGGCCCGCCATCCCGCTCGGCACGATCCGCCAGAAGGGGGGCAAGCTCGTCCATGCCTGGGGCCTGGAGGGCGACCTGGACCCCGCGACGGCCGTCAGCAACACCTTCCCGATGCCGTGGCCGCCGGGATCCGGGACCGTGATGTCGTTCCCGGAGATCGACCGCGTCGCGTGGTTCGACCCGCAGGAGGCACGTCGCCGAATCAAGGCGACGCAGATCCCACTGCTCGAGCGCTTGGAGGAGGCCCTCGGCGAGGACTGAACCCGGGTCGACACCCCGCGGCCCGCGGGGAGCGCGCCGCGTAGACTGGGGCCGTCCCTGCGAGCCCGCCACCCGCGTGGAGGTACACGATGTCCCGCTTCACCGATGCTCTCAACGCCCAGGTCGCCAGCGAGTTCGGCGCCTCCCAGCAGTACGTCGCCATCGCCGTCTGGTACGACGCCGAGACGCTCCCCCAGCTCGCCGGCCACTTCTACCAGCAGGCAGTGGAGGAGCGCAACCACGCGATGATGCTCGTCCAGTACCTGCTCGACGCCGGCTCGGACGTGGTGGTCCCCGGCGTCGCAGCGCCGAAGACCACCTTCAGCGATCCCGTGGAGCCGGTGATCCTCGCGCTGGCCCAGGAGCGCATGGTGACCGACCAGATCTCCGCACTCGTCGAGCTCGCACGCGAGGAGGGCAACCGGATCGGCGAGCAGCACCTGCAGTGGTTCCTCAAGGAGCAGCTCGAGGAGATGTCGAGCATGAGTGCGCTCCTGCGGACGGTGGAGCGCGCGAACGCGGTCAACATCCTCCTGGCCGAGGACTACCTGGCCCGCAACGCGGGCGGGGAGGACGGCACCGAGGCGGACGCCCCGCGGGCCGCGGGCGGCGCCCTCTGAGCCGAATCGTGCGGCACCCCTCGCGCGTTCGCCGGCGCCCGCTCGCCACGCTCGCGGTCGCACTCGGGGTCGCCCTGGCGCTGGCCGCGTGCGGCGGGTCGGCGACGCCGGTCCCGGCTCCGGCGTCCCCGAGCGGATCACCGATCCCCGAAGCGTCGTTCACGGGGGGCCCGGCAAGCGCGCGCCTCGACCTTCCCGTGAAGTCGAGCTGGGACGGCGGCCGGTGCGAACGCGGCTCCGACGACGCATGGCTTGCCCTCAACGTCGGCTTCCCGAACGGGCTGGAGTACTTCGGCCTTGTCGTCGGCCAGAGCCCCTACACGCCCGCGGCGACCCGCGGCGCGGCGGGCGGCGGCACGTTCGGCGGCGACGATGTGACCATCACGTGGCGCACGGCCGGCACCGCGCGGCGACTCGTGGCGGCCGGCCTGGTCCTCGAGGTGGCGAAGGACCTCTCGATTGGCACGTTCAGCGGCCGCCTGGCCGACGGCACGGAGGTCCGCGGCACGTTCTCCTGCTGAGCTCGCTCGCCCAGCCCGCGGCGCGCACCTCCCTGAAGCGCCGCGGAAGGAAGGCCCGCTCGGCGTCATTGGCGACCGGCGCGAGCGCCCGTTCGCACGCGGCCGCGGCTCGGCCATCGCCCGGTCGGCCGCGCAGGTCGGACCGGGTCACGTCGCCGCTCGACGCCCCCGGTATCCTCGGGGCCATGCCGCCGCGTCCCGAGATCCTCCACATCGCCGGCCACGAGGTCAGCGTCAGCAACCCTGCCAAGGTGTTCTTCCCGGATGCCGCAGGTGGCCCGATCACGAAGCTGGAGCTGGTCCGCTACTACGTGGCCATCGCCGACGGGGCGCTGCGTGGCGCGGGCGGGCGTCCGATGGCGCTGAAGCGCTACCCGAACGGCGCCGCCGGTGACTTCTTCTTCCAGAAGCGCGCCCCGGAGAAGCGGCCCGACTTCGTGCACACCGTTGAGCTCTCGTTCCCATCCGGCCGCACCGCCGACGAGATCGTGGTGCACGACGCGGGGGCCCTGGCGTGGGTGGTCAACCTCGGCTGCATCGACCTCAACCCGCACCCGGTCCGCGCCGACGACCTCGAGCATCCGGACGAGCTGCGGGTCGACCTAGACCCCGTCCCCGGCGTCCCCTGGGGCGACATCCGGCGGGTGGCCCTCGTCGTCCGTGACGCGCTCTCCGACGCTGGCCTCACGGGCTGGCCCAAGACGTCGGGCAACCGCGGCATCCACGTCAACGTCCGGATCGAGCGCCGCTGGAGCTTTCCGGAGGTGCGCCGCGCCGCCCTGGCCCTGGCCCGAGACGTGGAGCGCCGCGTCCCGGCTCTCGCCTCCAGCAGGTGGTGGAAGGAGGAGCGCCACGGCGTCTTCATCGACTACAACCAGAACGCGAAGGACCGCACGGTCGCCTCGGCCTTCTCGGTCCGGCCGCGACCCGACGCGCGAGTCTCGACGCCCCTCCGCTGGGAGGAGGTCGCCGAGGTGGACGCGGCAGCCTTCACGGTCCGGACGGTGCCGGAGCGGTTCGCGCGCGAGGGTGACGCCCACGATGGCATCGACGAGGCGGCTGGCAGCCTGGACGGCCTCCTGGAGCTCTCCGCCCGCCACGAGACCGAGGGGCTCGGCGACGCGCCGTGGCCCCCGAACTACGCGAAGACGCTCGACGAGCCGCCCCGTGTTCAGCCCTCGAAGCGCCGAATGAGCACCAAGCCGCTCATCGAGATCGGGCGCGCCGCGAAGCAGGCCGACGCGATCGCCGGGCTGGAGCGCTGGAAGGCACGCCATCCGGACGCCTGGCCACACCTCCAGCCGGCGGACGTGCTGGTGGACGCGATGCGCGGCCGCTCCACGACCTGGACCCGGATCCGCCTCAACCTGGAGCACGTCCCGCCGGATCTGCGGCCACCCCAGGAGCCGCTCGACCCAGACTACGACCCATGGCAGGGCGCCACCCTGGAGTCAGGGGGGCTCGTCGACCGAGGGCAGGGCTGATCGCGCACACCTGCCCCCGGGCTCGTGAACGCCAGGTTCTCGGTTCGCGTCTGCGGGCGCAGCGCGGGGAGCGCAACTCGTCCGATGGGTCAACGGGAATGTCCCGCTCGGGCGCCGCCCTAGGGGGAGGAGTGGATGAGCTCCCCACGCGCCGGGACCGGGACCGGGTGCGTGGATCGAATGAGGTTCTGCGGGTCGTACCGGACCTTGACGCGGCTCAGCCGGTCGCAGGTGGCGGGCGGGAAGAGATCGGACACGTCGTAGGATCGCTCGGCGAAGTTGGGGTAGTTCAGCGGTGCCTCCCATGGCGCCAGCGCCGACCGCACGTTGCGACCCTGGCGCTGCAGGGCGGCCATGTTCTCGTTCACGACCAGGCCGATGGTGGCGGACGCGAACCGGGCGTCGAGCGATGCCAGCGCTCCGTGTTCCGGACCAGTGTCGGCCAGCGCACCGCCCAGGTGCCGCAGCTCGACCGAGAGCAGGGGCGATCCGGACCCTGGTCCGGCGGTTTCGACGAGGGCATCGATGGCTGCGGGCGACAGGTCACCGAGCAGCTCCCCATCGACGAAGACCTCAACCGGGTCGACCGGGTCCATGTGCAGCGCGCCGAGTCCGGCCGGCGGCAGCATGGCGAACGTGTCGATCTCGGGCCCGAGCTCCCGGAGCGGGCGCAGCAGTTCCGTGCCCTCGCGCTCCGTGGCCAGGCAGGCTGCCTCCACGAGCACGAACGAGCGGCCCCGCAACTCCGGGCGGACCTCTGCGGTGGGGGGCAGATTGAGGAGGCGACCGACCGACGTGACCGAGTCGGGCACTCCGGCGGTCCACGCTCCCCAGGCCCTCAGGATCTCGGCGGCGCGCTCCTGCGGCCAGAACAGGACGCCTGCGTACAGCTCGCCCGCGGGATACAGGGCGAACTCGAGCGCGGTGACGACGCCGAAGCTGCCCCCGCCACCGCGGAAGGCCCAGAAGAGATCTGGCTCGTGCTCGCTGTCGACTCGGAGCTTTCGGCCAGAGGCAGTGACCACCTCGATGGCGAGGACGCTGTTGCAGGCCAGGCCGTAGCGCCGGGAAAGCCAGCCGAGCCCTCCGCCAAGGAGATACCCGGCCACGCCGACCTCGGGTGAGTAGCTCGCCAGGCCGGTAAGGCCGTGCACGGCAGCGGCCGCCTGCACCTCGCCCCATGTCACCCCGGCCCCGACGCGGGCACGACGCCGACGCGGGTCGATCGAGACCCTGCGCATCTGGGTCGGCCTCAGGAGCACGGCATCCTCTAGCGTGCCCAGCTGTGCGGCTCCATGTCCCGTCCCCTGGGGCGCCACCCGCAGTCCATGGGCGCGGGCGAACGACACGACTTCGACGATGTCATCGGTCGTCTCGGGAAAGGCGACCAGAGGGGGGCGCTGGTCGGCGGCGAGATTCCACGCCCGGCGGGCCAGGTCCCACCCTTCTTCGAACTGCGAGACCACGTGTCCTGCAAGCAGGGCGCGCATGACCTCGAGATGCCGGTCGAGCCGTGCGTGCTCCGGCGCTTCGATCACTCGCTGCGTTTCGAACTTGGGAAGGAACATGCCCGCCTCCCTTTCCGAACACGCGTCACACGTGCGTGCCCGCCGACGGACGAGTCCGGTCTCGCCATTGGCCCCGCGCGGCGGTCGAGGCGACCGCATGGGACGCCGCGCCGGTGGGAACCGGGTTGTTCCCTTGCCACCCACCCGTTCGCGGAGTTTACGCGCCTACCGCGAGAAAATACAACCCGGGCGTGCGGGCCCGCGCTACGGCGCTGCCGACGGAAGAGGGCTCGTCCCCGGCGACGGCGAGGCCGCCGGTTTCGGGAAGAGCGCCCGCGCCAGGATCCGGACCACGTCGTCGCCCACGTAGTCCTCGCGGTTGAACAGGACGGCGATGGCGACCTTCTCCTCGGGGAAGTATCGGATCGCCGCCCTCGTCCCGGTCAGGGCGCCCGAGTGCCCATAGGCCTTGCGCCCCTCGAACGAGACACGGCTGGCGCCGAGCCCGTACGACGTCACCCATCCATACCCGTATGCCTTCACGAACGTCAGCATCTCCCCGCGGGAGGCGTGCGACAGCACGTTCCCCCCGTAGAGGGCGCGCGCCCACCGGGCCAGGTCCTGGGTCGTGGAGGAGAGGGCGCCGGCCGCGCCGGCAGCGGTCACCACGGAGGTGAAGGGCACGACGTCCGTCCCGTCGGTTCGAGCCCGCGGGACCGGCCCCGCGTTGCCGGGGATCATGAGGTAGGCGAGGGCCGGTGGCACCGTCGGCCGGTCCACGTACTGGACGTAGGTTGCATCGAGCCCGAGGGGATCGATGAGCTCACGGTGGACGAGTTCCTCCCACGGCGCGCCCCCGGCCTTCGCCGCCACCATGCCCAGGAGCACGTAGTTCGTGTTCGAGTAGGACCAGCCCTTGCCGGGCGGGAAGACGGAGCCCGCCCGGACGAACCGGGCAAGGATCTCCTCGCTGGTCCAGACCCGCTTCTTGGCCTTGTTGAGCACCGCGTCGATCTCCGGGTCCCGGAAGAAGTCGGGGATGCCGCTGGTGTGCCCCAGCAGCATCCGGATCGTGATCTTGCGGCCGTTCGGCCAGTCGGGCAGCCACGCGGAGAGGCGGTCGTCGAGCCCGATCCGTCCCTCGTCGACGTAGCGCAGGACAAGCGCAGCCGTGAACGTCTTCGTGACGCTCGCGACGGCGAACGGCGTGTCCGGGCGCACGCGACGCCCGGCATCGACGTCGGCCATGCCGAGCGCACCGGTCCAGCTCGACCCGTCCGCGAACGTGACCGTCGCCTCCACGCCGGGCAGGACGAGCGACTTCTTGGCCTTCGCGAGGGCAAGGTCGAGCCGGCCGGCAAGCTGGGCCGACGGGCCGGCCCCGGGCGCGGTGCTGGGGGCGGGCGTCAAGGTGACCTCGGGCACCGGCGTGGGGGCTGCCGCCGGTGTGGGCGACCCGGAGGGGCTCGCGCTGGCCGCCGCGGTCGGGTCCGCAGGCCGTGCCGGGACGGGGCTCGCGCCGGCCGGGCCGGCGAGCAGCCCGGCGCCGAGCGTCCCCGGATCCGAGACGACCCAGCCGGCGCCGAGGCTTGCGGCGAAGGCGGCAACGAGCCCGACGGCGAAGAGCGGGCGCCGGCGGCGCAGCCTGCGCGGCGGCCGCGGGGACGGTGTCATCGCCCCGGTGCTCCAAAGATGTCGGCCAGCTCGTACGGGGCCGTCGCCTCGAGCTGGTCGTAGCGGCAATCGGCCGGAAGGCGATCGGGGCGCCAGCGCACGAGCCGGGTGGCGTGGCGGAACCGGTCCCGCTGCAGGTGGTCGTAGGCGACCTCGGCGACGCACTCGAGGCGAAGCGGCTCCCACGAGAGGTCCTTGCCCCTGTTCCAGCGGCTCTGGGAGCCCGGCATGCGCCTTCCAGAGCCCACCTCCGCACGCTCTGGCGTTGCCCAGTCTCGCCACGGGTGCCCGTCGAGCGCGGCGGCGCGCAGCGGCGCCAGCTCATCCACCAGCTCGCGGCGGCGGGCCGCGGCGAACCCGGAGGCGACGCCGACGTGGTGGAGCGTCCCCTGCGCGTCGTAGAGGCCGATGACGAGCGACCCGACGCCCGTGCCGGCCTCGTCCTTGTGCCACCGGAAGCCGGCGACCACCACGTCGGCCGTCCGCGCATGCTTCACCTTGATCCAGCCACGCTTCCCCGGCTCGTAGCCGCCCTCGAGGCGCTTGGCGATCACCCCATCGAGGCCCGCGCCCTCGAACCGGGCGAACCAGTCGGCGGCGAGCGTGCGATCCTCGGTGAAGGGCGTGAGGTGGACGCCGGGATCGCCGGTCCGCAGGCCGGCCTCCAGGCGAAGCCGGCGCTCCCGCCACGGAGTCGCCCGGAGGTCCTCCTCGTCGATCGCGAGGAGGTCCCAGGCGACGAAGCTCGCCGGCGTCTCGGCCGCCAGCAGGCGGACCCTCGACTCGGCCGGGTGGATCCGCAGCAGGAGGGCGTCGAAGTCGAGGCCGCCGGGACCCGCGATGACGACCTCGCCGTCGACGACCGCACGGGCCGGCAGGGCGGCCCGGAGGGGAGCCTCGAGCTCCGGGAAGTAGCGGTTCAGCGGCCGCAGGTCGCGGCTCTGCAGGAGCAGCTCGTCGCCGTCCCGGAAGGCGATCACCCGGAAGCCATCCCACTTCGGCTCGTACGCCCACCCGCCTCCGTCGGGGAGCGACGGCTGCGGCTTGGCGAGCATCGGCTCGATCGGGGGCGGGACCGGGAGGCGCACCCGCGGATTATGCGTGACGGACGCCAGCGGCTCCGCGGCGGGCGTCAGGCCGGCTCGTACGACGGGTAGTCGGGCCACCAGGTCGCTGCGTCGACCGCCGCGGCCGCCAGCTCACTCCCCGCCTCGCCGGCCGGCAGCGGCCGGCCATCGAGCGTGCCCCATTCGCGGACGACGGCGATCGCGATCAGGCGCGAGACGGAGCGCAGGTCCGCAACCGGCGGGTAGAGCGCTCCACAGGCGAGACGTTCCGGCTGGACGAGGCTCGCCAGCGTGCGGGCCGCGGTCAGGAAGGCGGCGTCGCCGACGGCCCGGGTCCCGGCGACGATCGCCCCGAGACCGATGCCCGGGAAGATGAACGAGTTGTTGGCCTGGCCGGTCACGCAGGTGCGGTCCCCGAGCGTGACCGGCGGGAAGGGGCTCCCGGTCGCGCACATCGCACGCCCGGCGGTCCAATCCGCCACCTGCTGCGGCGTGGCCTCGCACTTGCTCGTCGGGTTGGAGAGCGGGAAGACGAGCGGCTCCGAGCACCCGTCCGCGAGGGCGCGGACCAGCTCCTCGGTGAAGGCACCCGGTGTCTGCGTCGTCCCGATCAGCGTCCCGGCGCGGAGCGCGCGGACTGCCTCGACGGGCGTGGCGTCGGCGGCGATGCCGAGAAGGGCCCGGTCGTCTGGGTCGAGGGCCAGCCCCGCCTTGTCATCCTCGAGGCCCGGTCGCCCGAGGTGGACGAGTCCCTTCGTATCGAAGAGGACCGTCGACCGCCGGACGTCGGGCTCCGCCACGCCCGCCTCGCGCAGGGCGACGTGGATGAGCCGCGCAATCCCGATCGCCGCGGCACCGGCACCGAGGAAGACGAAGTGCTCTCGGGCGAGGGGCCGGCCGACGTGCCGGAGCCCCGCGAGGATGCCGGCCAGGGCAACCGCCGCGGTCCCCTGGATATCGTCGTTGAACGACGGCAGGCGGTCCCGATAGCGATCGAGAACCCGGATCGCGTTGTGCTGCTTGAAATCCTCCCACTGGAGGACGGCGCGCGGGAAGACGGTCGTCACGGCGGCCACGAAGGCCTCGATGAACGCGTCGTACTCCGGGCCGCGCAACCGGGGCTGGTCATACCCGAGGTAGAAGGGGTCGTCGAGCAGGCTCGTGTTGTCGGTCCCGACGTCGAGCGAGACGGGGAGAGTCCATGCCGGGTAGATCCCGGCCCCGGCCGAGTAGATGGAGAGCTTCCCCACCGGGATGCCCATGCCGCCGGCGCCCTGGTCACCGAGGCCGAGGATCCGCTCGTTGTCCGTCGCGACGATGAGACGGACCTCCGTCTGCGAGGCGTTTCTGAGGATCTCCGGGATGCGCCCGATGTCGGCGGGCGTGATCCAGACGCCCCGCGGCCGGCGAAGGATGTGGCTGTACTCCTGGCACGCGCGCCCCACGGTCGGCGTGTAGACGATCGGCATGAACTCCTCGAGGTTCTCCGCGAGGAGGCGATAGAAGAGCGTCTCGTTGCGATCCTGGAGCGCCGCCAGGCCGATGAACTTCTCGAGGTCGTCGTCCTTGCGCCGGACGTGCTCCAGCTCGAGCGCCAGCTGCTCCTCGATCGGCATCACCTGGGTGGGCAGGAGCCCATGAAGGCCGAACCAGTCGCGCTCCGCGACGCTGAATGCGGCGTCCTTGTTGTAGAGCGGCCGCCCCAGCAGCGAGCGGCCGCGGAACGCGACGCGCAGGGGGATGCGCCGGTCGGGAGGCGTCGCGAGGTAGGTCAACGGGCCACGACCACGGTTGCGGTCGCGTGGGTCACGACATGCTCCGAGACCCTCCTCCGGAGCGCGCCTTCGACCGTGCTGGGGCCCCGGGAGCCGATGACGATCGTGTCGAAGCCGCCCTCGGCGGCGATCCGCTCGATCGAGGCGGCGGGGTCTCCAAGCGGTTCGAGGAGATCGACCTGGATTCCCTTCTCGGCGAGCTTCCGCTTGGCTTCGTGAAGCTCGCGTGCATGCTCCTCGCCGCCGTCCCAGGGCTCGATCGGCCGGCCGTCAGCACCGATCGGGACCACGGATACGACGCTCAGGGTGGCCCGGAACGCGAGGGCCAGGTCGGCGGCCGTCTCGAGCGCCCGGCGTGCTGGCTCTCCTCCGTCGTACGCAAGGAGAATCCGTTCCATCGCCCGACTCCTGCGCGCGAGTCGGCCTGACGCCGGGCCGGCTCGGTCTACGGGGACAGCGTGCCGCCGCCTCCTCGCGCCGGGTAGGGCGGTTCGATGCGAACTGGGCGTGCCGGTCGGATCAGGACGCGCTCGACAGCACGCTCAGCTCCCGGACTGGTCCTCGCCGTTCTCCGCGGCGCCGGTCGCGGACTCGCCCTCGGCGACAGCCTCGGCGGCCTCGCCCTCGGCGGGCGCGGCCTCGACCTCGAGGACGCGCGGCGGCGAGACCTTGAAGACGATCTCGTCGGGATCGGTGAGGAGCGTGACGCCCTCGGGGATCGCGAGGTCCCGCGCGTAGATCGCAGCGTCGAAGTCGACGAGAACGGAGAGGTCGGCCTCGAGCGCCTGGGGCAGGTGATCGGGCCGCGCCCGGACCTTCACGCTGCCGCTCGCGTTGAGCAACGTCCCGCCGCCGCGGTTGACGGCCTCGGACTCGCCGATGCCGTGGACCGGCACGTCCACGGTCAGCTCCTCCGTCATGCGCACGGCGAAGAGGTCGACATGGATCGGCTGCCGGCCGACCTTGTGGATCTGGACGCCCTGCACGAGCACCGGCTTCGGCTTCGCGCCATCGATCGAGAGGTCGATCAGCGCGTTCCGGCCGGCGTGGCGGCGCAGCAGGGCGAACTCGTGGGCGTCGAGCGAGACCGAGGCCGACTCGAGGCCGTGGCCATAGACGACGGCTGGCAGGCGCCCATCGCGGCGCAGGCTCGCGACGGCCTTGCCGACGACGGTGCGGCGCTCGGCGGCGAGCGCGGGGCGGGTGGAGCTCATGCGTGGTCCTCTGGTGCTGGCAGGTCTGCGTCGGCGGCGGCGCCGGGCTGGGAGCGACCCCGGGGCGACGGCGCGGCCGTCCTTGCGGCCGGGCGCCCGATCGCACGCAGGGTAGCACGGCATCGCGCCGCGACGGGTGTACGATCCGGCGGCCATGGCCGCCACGATCCTGATCGTCGAGGACGAGTATGCCGTCGCCCGGGGAATCGAGTACGCGCTCGCCCAGGAAGGCTACGCCGTCACCGTCGCCCGGTCGGGCGAGGAGGGGCTCGAGTTTGCCACGCACCAGGCGCCTGACCTCGTGGTCCTCGACGTCCGGCTACCGGGAATGGACGGGTTCGAGACGCTGCGCCGCCTGCGCGGCATGGGGGCCAAGATGCCCGTGCTCGTGCTCACCGCGCGCGACGACGAGGTCGACAGGGTGATCGGCCTCGAGCTCGGGGCCGACGACTACCTGACGAAGCCGTTCGGACTGCGCGAGCTCATGAGCCGCATCCGGGCCCTCCTGCGGCGAGCGTACGGCGACCTGGCGGACGCGGCGGGCGGGCGGGTCATTCGCCATCGCGACCTCGTGATCGACCTCGAGCGGCGGCGCGTCCAGCGAGGCGGGGAGCGGCTGAGCCTGACCCCGACCGAGTTCGAGATCCTGCGCCACCTCGCCAGCCGGCCCGGCCGCGTCTACAGCCGGGGCGAGCTGCTGGAGCTCCTCCGCGACTACGAGGCGCTCGACCAGGACGAGAAGACCATCAACGTCCACGTGAGCCACCTGCGGGAGAAGATCGAGGACGACCCGTCGCGGCCGGTCTTCGTCCTCACGGTGCGGGGAGCCGGCTACGCGTTCGCCGACCGCTGAGCCGGACCCCGGCGACCCGAACGCGGCCGCGCCGGGCGCGCCCTCGGCCGCTCTGGACGCGCTGGTCCCGGCAGCGGCGACCGACGTCGGGGCGGCTGCCGGGCGTCCGAACGCCGCCGGCGGGCACACGTTCCAGGCGCGTCTCACGCTCGCCTTCGTGGCCGTCGTGGCGATCTCGCTGCTCGTCGTTTCCGCCATCGTCGTCAACCGCCTCGACGACTTCTTCCGGGACCAGGAGCAATCCGCCCTCGAGTCTCGCGCCTCGGAGGTCGGGCGCATCGTCGCCCTGTTCGCCGACTCCGTTGCGGGCCCGGTCGTCCTCGCCGGCAACACGCTGAACCCGCAGGTCACGGCCACCCTGCAGTCGGAGGAGTTCCTGAGCGCGGTGACCGACCAGATCGCGCAGGCCGACGTAGAGATCCTCATCGGTGGTGCGACCCAGTCCAGCGACGGGCGGCCGATCGTGACCCCGGCCCGTGGCGGGACCTTCACCCGTCCCCTGGCCGCAGGTCCCGAGCCGGGCCAGGGGCGCGAGGCGATATCAGCAGGAGCCGTCCGCGGGCCGTTCGAGCCCGACGTGCTGGGCGAGCCGTGGGGCGTCGAGGTGATCCTTGCGAACCCCTACACGACACGCGCGTCGACGCTGCGCACGATCACGGGCCTCCTCGCCATCGCCGCGCTTGGCTCACTCCTCGCCACGCTCCTCGTCGCGTCCTACGTGGCGGCGCGGTTCACGCGGCCCCTGCGGCGTCTCGGCGAGGCCACCCGTCGCCTCGGCGCTGGCGACCTGTCCGGCCGGGTTCCCGCCGCCGAGCTGGAATCGTCGTACTCCGAGGTCGCGGACCTGGCCCACCAGTTCAATGTCATGGCCGGGCGTCTCGAGGAGTCCGTCACCCTGATCCGCCGCGATCGGGACCGCAGCCGGGACTTCCTTGCCGACGTCTCCCACGAGCTTCGGACTCCGCTCTCCGCCCTCCGGATGAACGTGGAGCTCCTCCAGGGACGGGCCGGCGACGATCCGGCGACGCGCCAGGAGTTCCTCGAGACGAGCCGCCAACAGCTCGACCGGATGGACTGGCTCGCCCAGAACCTTCTCGAGCTCTCGAAGCTCGACTCCGGCCTCCTCCGTCTCGACCTGCGCCCCGAGGACCTGCGCACCACGATCGAATCGGCCTGCGAGCAGGGCTCGGCGGCGGCGGGTCGACGCGGCCTGGCGCTCGAGGTCCGGCTCCCGCCGGTCCCCGTGCGCACCTGGCACGATCCCCAGCGGATCGGCCAGGTGCTCGCCAACCTCGTCGGAAACGCGGTCAAGTTCACGCCTGCCGGTGGGTCGGTCGTCGTGGAGCTGGCCCCCCAGAAGGACGGGGCGCGCCTGGAGGTCCGCGACACGGGCGTGGGCATCGACGCGACCGAGATCCCCCACGTGTTCGAGCGCTTCTATCGCGGATCGCGGGCCAACGAGGCGCGCAGCTCCGGCAGTGGACTCGGGCTCGCCATCGTGAAGTCGATCGTCGACATGCACGCCGGGCGGATCGAGGTGGAGAGCCGCGTCGGGGCCGGCACGACCGTCACGGTCATCCTGCCGCGCGAGCCCCGGACGGCCGGCGGCGCCGATGCCCGCGGAGGGCCCCCGCCCGGCGCGATGTGACGGTTTCTTCATCGCGGCACTGCCCCGGCCGCAATCGCGATCGGCGATCCTAGGCAGCGTACGACGCGTGCCGGCGTCCGGGATCGGCCGCCACCACGACACGATCGGAGTGTCCACTCCAGATGACAGACTCGTTCGACCCGACCCGCGAGCCCGTGCAGCCCCAGGAAGCGACGGGGCCGGGCGACGGAGCGCCGGCCGTGCAGCCGGAGCCCGCCATCGAGGCGCCACCCTCCTCTGCACCGACGCGCCCCGCTCCCCCTCCTTCGCCGTGGGCGACGCGGGCCGCTCCCCTGCCGGCCCCCGACCCCGGTGCAGGCATGTCCGACAGCCCGACGCAGCCGGTCGTCTACTCACCCACCAGCGCGCGGCGGCCTGCATGGGCCGACGTCGCCGCGGAGGCCGACGCGGAGAACGTCGCACCGCCGACGCCGCGGAGCTGGTACGAGCCCGAGCCCGAGCCCGCCCGGGTGTCCGGCCCGGCCCGAGGGGGTGGCGCCGTGGGCCTCGTCATCGCGGCGTCTCTCGCGGCGGCGGTCGTGGGCTCTCTGGGCACGTACGGCGCCCTGTCGGCCACCGGCGCGCTCGACCGCGAGGCCACGACCGCCGCGCCGGTCAGCCAGGGCGAGCAGACGACGCAGCCACTGCCGGTGACGATCGACGAGAGCTCGGCCATCACGCGCGCGGCGGCAAAGGTGTCGCCCGCAATCGTGACGATCGATGTGACCGGCTCCGTCGGCGACCCGAACGATCCCTTCCTCGACATCCCGCAGTCGGGGATCGGCTCGGGCGTCATCTTCGACGCCGGCGGCTGGATCGTGACGAACAAGCACGTGGTGAGCGGGGCCCGGACCCTCACAGTGATGCTCGAGGATGGGCGTACCTTCGACGGGACCGTGTACGGCACGGACACCCTCACCGACCTTGCGATCGTGAAGGTCGATGCGACCGGGCTGCCCACAGCGCCGATCGGGGACTCTTCGTCGGCGAAGGTGGGCCAGCTCGCGATCGCGATCGGGAGCCCGCTGGGGACCTACACGAACTCGGTGACCTCGGGGATCATCTCGGCATTCGGGCGGACGATCACCGTCCAGGACGGAACGATCATCCGGAACCTCATCCAGACCGATGCCGCGATCAACCCCGGCAACTCGGGCGGCGCGCTCCTCGACGCGGCTGGCAACGTCGTCGGCATCAACACGGCCGTGGCCCAGACCGCCGAGGGGATCGGCTTCGCGATCCCCATCAACATCGCTCAGCCCATCATGCAGCAGGCGCTCGCCGGCCAGGATCTGGCACGCCCGTGGATCGGGGTCTTCTACATCGCGATCACCCCGGCCATCGCCGAGGAGAGCAACCTGCCCGTCGAGCAGGGCGCGTGGCTGACCACCCGCGACGCCTCCGGCCGGGCGCAGGACCCCATCGTCGCTGACAGCCCGGCCGCGGCCGCCGGGCTTCGGGACGGCGACATCATCGTGGCGATCGACGGCCAGGACATCGGGCGGAGCAGCCCCCTCGACGACATCCTCACCCAGTACTCTCCGGGCCGGACCGTCGCGCTCGACGTCCTGCGCGACGGCCAACCCGTGTCGCTGACCGTGACCCTGGGGACCCGCCCTTCGGGCGGCCTGTAGCGCACCCTCCCGACCCTCGGCGCCGACGACGCAGGGTCGGGTGATTCGCCCTAGCGGGTGCGGCGGATCTCCACGCCCGCCCAGGCGAGGTCGCCCGGGAGGGGCGCCTCCGACTTGCGCACCCGGACGGTGACGGCGTCGATGACGGCCAGGTCGGCCAGCACGGACGCCGCGATGCGCTCCGCGAGCGTCTCGATGAGGACGACGTGCGGCCCCTCCACGACCTCCCGGGCCAACCCGAAGACGCACCCGTAGTCGGCCGTCCGGGCCAGGTCGTCGGCCCGCCCGGCGGGCGCCGTGTCGAGCTCCAGGACGACGTCGACCTCGAAGGGCTGGTCGCGCTCGATCTCGATGGGGAGCGCGCCGTGGCGACCCCGGAAGCGCATCGCGCGCAGCTCGACCCGGTCGGGGATGGTCATCGCGGCCCCTCCCAGGTGGCCGGCCGCCAGCCGCGGACCACGGCATCGGCCATCCGCGCGGCCCGCGCGTTGGGCAGCACGTCGTGGACCCGCACAACGTCGACCCCGGCAGCCACCCCGAGCACGGTCGTCGCGATCGTGGCCTCGAGGCGCTCCTCGGGCGGAACGTCCAGCACCTTGCCGAGGGTCGACTTGCGGGACGTGCCGAGGAGCACCGGCCGCCCCAGGCAGCGGAGGGCGGGCAGCTCCCGGAGCAGCGCCAGGTTCTGGGCCGGATCCTTCCCGAACCCGAAGCCGGGATCGACGATGAGGCGGTCCCAGGGCACGCCGGCGCCGACGGCGCGCTCGATGGCGCGCTGGAGGTCGGCCACGACCTCGGCCACGAGCGCCGTGTAGCGCGCCTCGGCCCGGTTGTGCATGATCACGAGCGGTACGCCGTGCTCCGCCGCGACGCGGGCCAGCGCGTCGTCCTCGGCGACGCCCCACACGTCGTTGACCAGGTGAGCGCCGGCGGAGAGCGCGGCCTCGGCCACCGCGGGCTTCGTCGTGTCGATCGAGAGCGGCATGTCGGGCAGTGCGGCCCGCAGAGCGCGGATCACCGGAACGACCCGGGCGATCTCCTCGGCCGCCGGGACGGCGGCGTGGCCGGGCCGGGACGACTCGCCGCCGACGTCGAGGATGTCGGCGCCCTCGTCGACCATCCGCCGTCCGAGCGCGATGGCGGCCTCCACCGGGTCGCCCGCGGGGCCCAGGAGCCCGTCGCCGGAGAACGAGTCAGGGGTGACGTTCAAGATGCCCATGAGCCAGGTCCGCGTTCCCCAGGCCAGCTCCCGGGGACCGACGCGGATCGGGGCGGGGCCAGCCGGGAGCCCGGTGGGGCCGTCGGCCGGCGCGGCGAACGAGGGTGTCGCGGCGCCGCCGCCGCGCTCGGGGTTCGGCGCGCTGACCCCGCCCTCCGAAGGAAGCACGCGGTCGCGCGGGGCGCGGGCGGCGTCGGCACTGGCGCCGGCTCCGGCCGGGGCCTTGGTCACGTCGGGTCGGTCGGGGGGCGCCATCGCGCGATCCTACGCCCCTGCCGGATCCCGCAGGTCGGGATCGTCCACGAGCAGGCCCCGCGCAGCACCCACGAGGTAGAGCGACCCGGCGACGACCACCGGTCCCTCCGCAGTCGCGACCGCCTTCGCGATCGCGACGACCGGTTCCAGAATCACGTCGACCGGGCCACAGGCCGACCCGGCGACCCGTCGCCAGCCGGCCGCGAGGGCAGCCGCGGGAAGGGCGCGCGGCCCCTCGACCTGCGTCGCGATCACCCGCGCCCCGGCGAGCGACGGGGCCGCCGCGAGGGCCCCCAGCACGCCACCGAGGTCCTTCTCGCCCATGATCGCGAGCACGAGGGTCACCGGCGCGGGCCGCGCCGCGTCGCCGTTGCGGAGCACCGGGCGCAGCTCGTCCAGCGCCGCCGCGAGCGCCGTGGCCCCCGCCGGGTTGTGCGCGCCGTCGAGGAGGACCTCGGCGGTCGAGCCACCCGGTCCGGCGTCCGGCACGGCGAGCAGCTCGAGGCGTCCCGGCCAGCGAGCGGCCGCGTAGCCCGCCCGCCGAGCCTCCGCCGGTACCGTCGCAATCCCGGCGTCCTCCAGCGCGTCGAGGAGCGCGTCTGCCACGGCCACGTTGGCTGCCTGGTGGCGGCCCAGCAGGCCGACGCGGACACGGCCGAGCCGGGGCAGGTCGACGACAAGGCCGCCGCGGTCCATCGCCACGACGGGCGCGGGCGGGACCTCCACGAGCTCGACCCCGACGCGGCGCGCGCGCCGTCGAATGAGGGCGAGGGCCTCCCCGGTTGCGCCCGTCACCGCTCGATCGCCACGCAGGATGATCGCGGCCTTCTCGCGAGCGATCGCCGGGATCGTCGAGCCTAGCCACTCGGTGTGGTCGAGGTCCACGTTCGTGATCGCGACGGCGCCGCCGTCCCAGGCATGCGTGGCATCGAGGCGCCCGCCGAGGCCCACCTCGACGAGCGCGACGTCCACCCCCTCGCGGGCGAGCCAGTGGAACGCGAGCGCCGTCATGAGCTCGAACTCGGTCGGCGGTCCATGGCGCCGGGCGACCGCGTCGGCGGCCGGGAGGACGTCTCGGACGAGCGCACAGAACGCCTCGGGGTCGATCGCGCGGCCCCCGATCCGGAGCCGCTCCCGGTATGTCACGAGGTGGGGCTTGGGCGTGTCGCCGGCCCGCACGCCGGCCGCGACAAGGCACGCGGATGCGAGCGCGACGACGCTGCCCTTCCCGTTGGTGCCGCCGATGAGCGCCCCGCGCACGCCCGCCTCGGGGCTCCCGAGCATCCGAAGGAGCGCACGCGTCCGGCCCAGCCCCAGCCGGATCCCGAATCGGCCACGGGCCTGGAGGGCGGCCACCGCACCGGCGTACGAGGCGGGGACCACCGTGGGGATCGGCGGCCCGGCCCCGGCCGGGACCCGCGCCGTCACCGGCCCAGCTCGTCCTCGTAGAAGACGCACTGGTTGAAGCGGGCGGAGAGACAGACGTCGTTGACGTAGCCCTGCTCCAGGTGGACGCCGCCCCGCAGCTGGCAACGCGACAGGTTGGCTTCCTGGCGCACGAGGGCTTTGAGGACGTGCGGAGCCTGAATCGGGAGGGCGCCGCGGGATCCCGTGATGAAGAAGTGGGGGCACACGTTGCGCCGCAGGCTGGGCATCCCGAAGCCGAGGCGAGCCCCGGCGCTGCCGGGGCGGACCGCGGCGGACGTCGCCTGGAGGTACGCCGCCTCGCTGCCCCCCTGGCGGCCCACGCGCGCGATCGGCGGGTGCATGGGCCGCGGGCCCGGCGGCGGCACCGCACGGGGAGCGACCGGCGCGACGCCAGGACCCATCGCGTGCGACGTCGAGGGTCGAGACCCGGCGCGGGGAGGGGAGATCGTCGACAGGCGAGCGGCCCGGTAGCCGCCCGGTCCGACCCCGATCACCGGACGGACGGGTCGGCCGGGAGCTGCCGATGTCGCGGGCGACGCGCCCGGCTCTGCGGTGGTGGTCCCCGGTGCGGTCCCCCGACGCGTCGGCTCGCGCTGCTGCACTCGCAACCCTCGATCAGATGCACACGCTCCCGGACGTGCACGAAGGACCCCAGCGTACACCGGACCGCTACGCGCGCGAGCGGCGACCGTCGCAGGGCGGTGCTCGCCATGCGCGTCGCCGGCGCCCGGGGAGGCATCCGGCCGGGCCCGGGACTGTCGTCGGGACGGGGAGAGCCGTGGGCGGGCGGGCAGGGGCGAGCCGTGGCCCGGTCGGGCGCGAGTGGCGCCCGTGCGACAATGCCCCGGATGAGCGCCCGTCGCGACCGGCCCAGCCAGGTCCGCCCCCGCCCCCCCTCGTCGGGCCGGCCCCGCCAGCTGCCCCCGTCGCCTCGACGCACCGTCGCGCCCCGAACGTTGGGGCCGCGGACGCCGGAGCCCGCCCGAGGCATGCCGCTCGCAGCCCGCCTGGCCCTCATGTTCGCGGTCGTGGCGTTGGCCGCGGTGGTGCTCACGTCGGTCACCGGCGCCCTCCCGCGGGTCGTCGCGACGCTCGGCACGGCCCTCGGCGACATCACCGACACGGTCCTCACCTCGCCCTCCCCCAGCGACGTCCCGGTCGCGGTCTCCGACCCACCGGCGCTGGTCGCGCCCGAGAACCCGTATACGAACGAACGGACCGCCACCATCTCCGGCACGATCCCCCTCGCAGCCGTCGGGCGCGACGACTATGTCATCCGGATCTACGTCGCCGTCCCGGAACAAGAAGCCGTCGCGTTGCGCGACATCCCGGTGGGCGAGACACCTTCGTTCGTCGCCCCGGACCTGCCCCTCGAGAACGGCCGCAACGACATCTCGGCGACGCTGGTCGGCCCGGGCGACGCGGAGAGCGGACCGTCCACGATCGTCACCTACATCCTGGATCGCTCGAAGCCCAAGATCACGATCAGCTCCCCGGCGGACCGCGCGACCGTCAACGGCAAGACGGCCAAGATCAGCGGGAAGACGCAGGGCGGGGCCACGGTCGTGGCGCGAAACGAGGCCAACGGGACCGCCGCCACTGGCACCGCCGCCGACGACGGCTCGTTCAAGCTGGTGGTCCCCCTCAGCGCCGGGACGAACGCAATCGCGTTGACTGCGACGGACCTCGCCGGCAACGTGGGCACCACGGCCCTGACGGTCCGCCGCGGGTCCGGCGAGCTGACCGTCGCCCTGAGCGCCTCCGCCTACCGGATCAGCGCGGCCCGACTGCCCCGCTCCATCGAGCTGCAGGCGCTGGTGACCGACCCGGACGGCCAGGTCGTGGCCGGCCAGCTCATCACCTTCACCCTGACGATCCCGGGCGTGCCCGCCATCACGGGTGACGACACGACCGACGCGTCGGGAGTGGCCACGTTCCGGACCACGATCCCCGATGGCGCGAGCACGGGCAGCGGCCTGGCCACGGCGTTCGCGAGCACCGACGAGCTCGGCGACGCCTCGGGCCGGGTCGCGATCACGATCGTCAAGTAGCTCGCGCATCGCCCGGAGACAGCCCGGACCGATCATCCGTTCGAATCGACCGTCCGTTCGACGTGCTCAGGAATCCCCTCGACAGTCCGTTCGTGCGCAGCTACGATCCGCGCATGGCGAACTGGCGCTGTCCGCATTGCCGGACCCCGCAGCCCGAGTCGGCGCGCTGCTGGGTGTGCCGACGCTCCAGCACCAGCTGCGCGACCTGCGCCCACTTTCGGCGCTCCGTCGCGCCCCTGATCGGCGGCACGTGCGGCATCGATCTGCGCCCGGCCCCGCTGCGCGGTGACGAGCTGCGTGGCTGCTGGCGACCCGTCCGGACGGGTCGGACCGTCGGGCGGGATGCGCTCCCCGTCGTCGACCCCCTCGGGCCGGCGTTTGCCGTGCCGGGGGGCATCTGGGCCGACCGGGAGGCCTGAGCGGCGATCTCTCCGCGGACTACGGGGCCGGTGTCACCGGCGGGGCAGGCGTCGGCGTCGGCCTCGGGGTTGGCGTGGTCGGCGAAACGACCGCCAGGCGAAGGACGGAGCCGACGGCGACCGACTCGCCGGCGGCCGGCTTCTGGTCGACGACGACCCAGTCGGCCGGAGCCCCTGCGGGGTTGAACCGGACCTCGAGCCCCTGCGAGTTCGCCTGGACCGTCGCCTGCTGGACCGTCTGGCCGACGTACGTCCCGACCGTGACGGTCGGAACCGGGGTGGGCGTCGGGGTCGCGGTCGGCGCAGGCGTCGGGGTGGGGCTCGGCGAAGGGCTCGGCGATGGCTCGGGGCCCTTCGAGACCTCGTAGTCGATCGTGGTCCCCGTCGGAACCTCGAGGCCCGCAGGAAGGGTCGACCCGACGACTGAGCCGGCAGCAATCCCCTCGTCGAACGACTCCGTCCGAAGACCGAGGGTCAGCTTCGCATCGGTGATCGCGCGGATCGCGTCCGCCTCCGTCAGGCCGGTCAGCTGCGGGACCGCCACGAGCTCCTTGCCCGAGACGACCTCGACGTTCACCGTGGAGCCGCGGTCAACGGTGATCCCGGCCGGCGGGTCCTGGCTGACGATCGTCCCCTCCGTCCGGTCGTTCCGCTTGACGTAGCTCGGCTCCAGAACGATCTCGAGCTGCTGGGCTGTGGCGGCGGCGTTGTCGAAGGACTGGTCGATGAACGACGGGAGCGTGACGGTGCCGGGCCCAGGCGTCGCGGCCGGACCGTCGGCCGTGAGGACGCGGAAGAGGATGAACCCGACGATCACCAGGATGACGAGCCCCAGGAGTCCGGCCAGCCAGATCCACGGACTCGTGCCGCCCCCGTCCTCGGGCTCATCGAACTCCGGTGGGGGGGCCGGCGCAGCGCGGCGGGGGGCGGGTGTCCCGGCGTAGGCCTCGGGGGGATACGGGCGAGCCGCGGTCGTGGCGGGTGCCGGCGCGGCCGTTCCGGCTGCGGCCCCGGCGGCGGCGCCACGCGGCGCCCGGTCGTCGAGGAATGCCTCGAGCGCCTCGGCCATCGCTGCGCCAGTCGGGAAACGGGCCGCGGGATCCGGGCTGAGGGCCCGGCGGTCGATCGCCGCAAGGACCGGCGGGACGTTCGGCCGCACGTCGGAGACGATGGGCGGCGGGGCCGAGACGCGGGCCATCGCGATGGCCGCGGCGTTGTCGCCCTCCCACGGGCGCCGGCCGGTGAGGAGCTCGTACAGCACGACGCCGAGGCTGTAGATATCCGACGCCTCGGTCGCGGGCTCGCCGAGGGCCTGCTCCGGACTGAAGTAGTGGACGGAGCCGAGCGTCACGCCCGGCAGCGTGATCCGGGCATCGGACCACGCCCGGGCGATCCCGAAATCGGCGACTCTCACCCGGCCGTCGGCGGAGACAAGGATGTTTCCCGGCTTGACGTCGCGGTGGACGATGCCGCGGGCGTGCGCGGCGGCGAGGGCATGTGCCACCTCGGCCGCGAGCCGGGCGGCCTGGCGGGGAGGCAACGGGCCGTTGCGCGCGAGGAGCGTCGCGAGGTCCTCGCCGTCCACGAGCTCCATGACGATGTACGGGCCGTCGGAGTCGGTGCCGAAGTCATAGACCCCGACGATGTTCGGGTGGCTGAGGGAGGCCGCCGACTGGGCCTCCTGCCTGAACCGGGCCACGAAGTCGGGGTCACGTCCCAGCTCCGGGCGGAGAACCTTGACCGCGACCTCGCGGCCGAGCTGGGCGTCGGTGGCGCGATAGATCGTCGCCATCCCGCCCTGGCCAAGGAGCTCGACGAGCCGATACCGGCTGCCGAGCACGTCGCCGAGCGCTGCCACTCCTCGTCGTCTCCCGTTCGTGATGGACTGTCGTCTGCGGCGCTGCTCAGGGCTCGAGCCCGCGGAGGTATTCCGCGAACTCTGGCCCGAGGTCGGGCCGGGCGAGCGCCAGCTCGACCGACGCCTTGAGCCAGCCCATCGGGGTGCCGGCATCGTAGCGGGTTCCCTCGAAGGCATAGCCGTGGACGGGCTGCTCTTGCATGAGGGCCTCGATGGCGTCGGTCAGCTGGATCTCGCCGCCGGCCCCACGCGGTGTCTGCTCGAGCTTGTCGAAGACCTTGGGGGTCAGGACGTAGCGCCCGATGATCGCCATGCTCGAGGGCGCGTCGGCCGGGTCGGGCTTCTCGACGACGCGGTCCACCTTCCAGAGGCGATTGTCGTGCCCCTCGACGGGCTCGCCCGCGATCACGCCGTAGCGGGAGGTCTCCTCGCGTGGGACCTCCATGACGGCAAGGACCGAGCCATGCGTCTGGTGGTAGGCATGGATGAGCTGGCCGATGCACGGCCGCTCTCCCACCACGACGTCGTCGGACAGAATCACGGCGAACGGCTCGTGGCCCACGAGCTCCTTGGCCATCAGCACTGCGTGCCCGAGGCCGAGCTGCTCCTTCTGGCGCACGTAGGCGATCTGGGCAAGGTCGCTGATGTGGCGAATCTGCCGCAGCAGCTCGATCTCGCCGCGCTCCTCGAGCAGGTGTTCCAGCTCGTAGTTCAGGTCGAAGTGGTCCTCGATCGCACGCTTCTGACTGGAGGTGACGATGATGACCTGCTCGATCCCGGCGGCCACCGCCTCCTCCACCGCGTACTGGATGACCGGGCGGTCGACGAGCGGGAGCATCTCCTTCGGCTGCGCCTTCGTGGCGGGAAGGAAGCGGGTGCCCCACCCGGCGGCAGGGAAGACAGCCTTGCGAACGCGCATCGGACCTCGGTCGCTGGAACGGGGGATCGGGCCTGGAGGCCCCGGCGGCGGAGGGTCAGTATAACCGTGGGGGCTTGTCGGCCAGGCTCACGGCCGATCTCGAGGAACCGGAGGGCGGCTCCCGGGGTTCGGACGGGCGGGCGCGCCGGCGCGTGACGGACGAGGGTGGGTGGGGCGAGACGGACGCGCGTCGGATGGAGGCGGTCGTCCGGCACGCGAGCGAGGATGGTGCCGGCCCGGGGCCAATCAGGCGCCGCTCGCGGCCTCGTGGGGGGGCGCGTCCTCGCCGCCCAGCTGGAGGAGCCCCGCCGCCCCCAGGACGAGCGCCCCCCCGGCAAGCTGGACCGGGCCGAGCGCCTCCCCCAGCAGGAGCGCGGCGAGCAGCACCCCCGAGACAGGCTCGAGGAGCGCCACGATCGACGTCCGCGTCGGGCCGATGGAACGAATGCCGACGAGGAAGAGGAGCGTCGGGACGCCGGCCCCGGCAATGCCGGCCCACAGGAGCACGGGCAGTGCCGTAGGGTCGCGGAACGGCAGTGTCGCCACGTCGCCCGTCCCGGTGGCGAGCGCGAGCAGGACGTAGGCCACGGCGTTGATGCCCATCACGCCGAGCGTCGCCTCCTCCGAGGGGATGGCCTTGAAACCACGGCGTCCCAGGAGGATGAAGACCGCCTGCATCGCGGCGGCGACGAGGGCCAGGCCGAAGCCCACGGCGTTGAACGCGACACCTCCGGTCGCGCCGCCGAGGACCACCACCGCCATCCCCAGGAGCGCCAGGCCAAGGGCCGTTGCCCGCAGAGGCGTGAGGCGTTCCTCGCCAAGGAGGACGGCGGCGGCGGCGACGACGGCCGGGTATGTGTAGAAGCCGAGCAGGGTCAGGGCAATGCTCGTCTGCTCGAACGCCGTGAAGACCGAGAGGTTGAGGACGACGCTCGCGAAGCCGGCCACGAGCAGCGCCGGAATCGCGCGCCGCGGGAGGGCGCGCCAGCGCACGTGATCGCGGCCACGATGGTGCAGGTAGCCCAGCAGCATGGCAAGCGCCAGCGTGCCGATCGCGGCCCGCCAGAGGGTGAAGGCGCCCGGCGTCAACCCGGCGTCATAGGCAGCCCGCGAAGTCGGGCCCAGCGTGCCGAACAGGAACGCGGCGAGTGCGACGGCGGCCGTCCCGCCGACAAGCGGACGGAGCGAGCTCAGCGGACCGGGGCGTCCCGGCTCGAAAGTCTGGGAGCTGTT
>CAVORL010000002.1:0-221721 GCA_963698595.1 uncultured Chloroflexia bacterium | reverse complement strand
CGGCTCCAGCAAGGGACTCACCGCCGCGGGCGACCAGCGGTGGAGCAAGAGCAACCCCGCCATCCTGCGCCTCACGGACGGGTCGGACGGGTTCGGCGATGCCCTGGCGTCGGGTGATTTCGACCGCGATGGCTATGCCGACCTCGCGATCGGAGTGCCCGGCGAGGGCGGTACGCCGGACAGGGGGGCGATCACCATCCTGTACGGCAGCGCGTCCGGCCTGACCACCACCGGCAACCAGCTGTGGATCCGAGCAGACGTGCCGGGAATCCCGTCTGACAACTATTTCCTCGCGCCGTTCGGCGACTCGCTCGCCGCCGCGGACTTCGACGGCGACGGCTACTGGGACCTGGCGCTCGGCGTCTCGGAGGCCGACGACGGCGATGCGATCGCGGCAGGCATGGTCGCGATCCTTCGCGGCGGCGTCGATGGGCTCACGAGCGACGGGGTGACGGTCCTCACGCGCTCGATGACGGGCGCGCCCTATGCTCCCGGCGTCTACCACAGGTTCGGCAAGACCCTCGCGGCGGGCGACCTCAACGGCGACGGGATCGCGGACCTCGCCGTCGCGGCCGTGGGCAGCGGGCAGACATCCGGGGACGTCAGCGTCTTCTACGGTTCCGGCATGGGGATGACCGCGGCCGGGAGCCAGCTCTGGGGCCAGGACAGCGCCGGGGTCAAGGGGGAAGCGTCCTCGAATGACGACTTCGGAGCGGCGCTCGCGATCGGGGACTTCGACGCGGACGGCTTCGGCGATCTCGCCGTGGGCGCACCCGGTGAGGCGGTGCCCGGATGCACGCCACCTCCGCTACGGCGGTGGCGCCGTGAACGTCCTGTACGGCTCCGCGGCGGGACTGAGCGCCACTGGCAATCAGCTCTGGAACGAGAACGTCGCCGGAGTCCCGGGGAAGTCCGAGCACTGGGACACGTTCGGCGCCGCGCTGGCTGCCGGGGACCTCGATGGCGACGGGCGTGACGACCTCGCGATCGGCATCCCCGGCGAGGACCCGCGCGGGGCTGCGTCGCTTCCGTTCGGGGCGGGCGCGGTCGTGGTCCTGTACGGGATGCCCGACGGCCTCGCCACGGCCGGCGTGCAGCGCTGGACGCAGGACAGCCCCGGCGTGCCCGGCTCGGTCGAGAAGGGCGACAGCTTCGGCGCCACCCTCGCCATCGCCAACTACGGTCGGTCCGGCCGCGCCGACCTCGCGATCGGCGTCCCGAGGGAGACGCTGGCCCGGATCAACCACGCTGGAATGGTCGACGTCCTCTACGGGCGTTCGTCCGGCCTGAGCGGACGGCACGCCCAGGGCTGGTCGCAGAAGACCAAGGGGGTCCGCGGCAAGGCGAAGCGGAGTGAGTACTTCAGCGAGACGCTTGTCGACTCGCGGAGCTGGCCCTGAGCGGGGCTCCCTGAGCCGCTGGCCGTGAGGCGCGCTCCCTGAGCCGCTGGCTCGGGCCGACCGGGTAGGCGGTCACGCGGCGAGGCTCGCCGCCCGATCTCCCCGGGTGCGTGGACGGGCCGTTTGACCGATTGGACTGGTAGCCCCATACTTCGGCGGCGGGGTGGAGCAGCGGCAGCTCGTTGGGCTCATAACCCAAAGGTCAAGGGTTCGAATCCCTTCCCCGCAACCAAGCCGCATATCGACGTCGAGAACCCCGGTCCGCCCGCCGGGGTTCTTGCTTGTCCGGGGCATCGGGGCGGCCGAGGGCCCCGCCCGACGGTCGCGCGAGCGCCTCGCAGCGGTTCGAGGATGCGGATGCCGGCCCGGCCGTCGGCCCGATGATCGCGCCGACGGCGCGGGTCGATGATGCGGGGGCCGTGCCGCCAGGCTCCTACGGGCGCCGGATCCGGACGTCGTCGATGGCCGCCTCGACGAGGTTGCCCCGACCTCCGTCATTCGCTCCGAACACGATTTGCACGGACTGGCCGGCCCAGGGCGCCATCGAGATGCTCGCAGAGGCCCAGGCCGCGTCGTCGTCGTTGGCCGCGCCGAGCTCCTCGAGGACGAGCGTCCGCGTCCCGTCCTCGGTCTCCACCCACGCCCGCAGCCAGTCCTCGGCTGAGCTCGTCGCGGCGTGGGCCAGGTAATAGCGGAACGTGAGCCGGCCCGGGACGTCGGGAAGCGCGACCGGGACGGAGCGGATCGTCGTGACCCCGCGGTCGAGGTCGTTCGACCCGGCGCGCGCGCCGGCGAGGCGACCCGTCACGAGGGCCCGCGAGCCGGACGTGGTCGTTCCCAGCTGCTTCGGCCCCCGCTTCGCCGTGGGCTGGGGGTTGCCGCGCTGCCAGGCGCCGTCGGTGGCCGTGTCGGTGCCGTCGGGGTTCACCTGCCAGCCCTTCGATCCCTCGAAGTCGTCGAACAGCGGGCCGCAGTTGGCGTCCTCCTTCCCGATCGCGGCGTACGGGCACTCGGCGATGCGGAGCGAGTAGAGGAGCGCCGCCCGGTTGCGTGTCGTCTCGCGGGCGATGATCTCGTCGGACGAGTAGTGGTCCTTCGCGGCCGTCGACTTCTCCGTGGGGAAGAGCTCCCAGGTGAACGAGAAGATCCGCTGGCGCCCGTACATCCAGTCGATCTCGTCGCCGTCGGTGATGTAGAGGTCGCTCGACTGCATCGGGACATACCCGTTGCGGGCGGCCATCGCCTTCCCCACCGCGACGAAGGCCCGGTGGTCCTGCCGCGTCATGTCGCCGGGCACGTTCTTCTTCGTGTACCCGTAGGGCCAGAGGACTTGCTCGCCGTTCGTGTGGAGCGTGATGTGCAGCCGGATCTGCTGGATGCCGCCGACGACCCGGCTCTCCACGAAGTCGCGGATCACCCGCGTCTCCGGGGCCGAGAACGGCCGAGGGCCGCGGTAGTTCCAGGCGGCCGGGTTCTTCGAGGAGCCGCCGCAGCAGCCCCACTTGTAGTCGTAGTTGCGGTTCAGGTCCGTGCCGATCGAGCTCGACCCGGGCGTCGGCTGGCGGTTCCTGCGCCAGAGCCGGTTCGGGAATCCGGCGGTGTCGTAGACGTGCCCGTCGGGGTTGACCGAGAAGACGATCCACGTCTCGCGCGTGTCGACGAGATCGCGGACCGCCGCGTCCGTTGCATAGTCGGAGGTAAGCAGCTCGAGCAGGTAGAGCGCCTGCTCCAGGCTCAGCCGCTCGCGCGCGTGGTGAAGGGCGTCGACGAGGACCTCGGGCTCGGCCTCGTCCTCGGCCACGTTGTCGGAGATCTTGGCGACCCAGATGTCGCGGCCCTTGTAGCTCTTCCCGATCGACATCACGTCGACGATCTCGGGATACGCAACCTCGGCAGCGTGGATCTCGGCCACCATCTCCGCGTTCGAGTGATAGCGGCTGTCGTAGGCCGGGTAGTCGGGCTCGGCGGCGGCCACGGGCGCGAGGCCCCCAAGCAGGCTCCCTGCGAGAGCGAGGGTCAGGGCGACGGGCGAGCGACGAGGACGTTCCGGCATGGCGCGAAGGGTGACCGACCAGCCCGAGGCGCGCAAGCGCTCGATCGGCGGCGTGCGGCCGGGACCATGGGGCCACCGGGGACCGGGCGACGAGTGCCACTGGGGCGGCGATGCCGGTATCGGTGTGCAGCAGCGGGCCGGTCCCGCCTCAGGAGGACGGGATCGGCGCCGCCAGGTAGTCGAGGTACAGCGCAGGGTCGACGTTGCCGCCGGAGACGACGCACACCACCGGCCCTCGCAAGCCCGCGATGCCGGCCTCGGCGGCGTGGAAGCGGAGCGCCGCGATCGGGAGCGCCCCCGACGGCTCCACCACGAGGCGGGCCTCCTCGGCGGCGATACGGACCCCGGCGGCGATCTCCGCCTCGCTGACGACCACGATGCCGTCCAGGAGCGCCCGCAGGTGGGCAAAGGTACGGACGCCCAGCGACTGGGTCCGCGTCCCGTCGGCGATCGTGCGCGAGACGTCGGCGGCCGACCATTCGACGATCTCGCCGCGAGCGAGCGAGTCGCGCGCATCGGCGGCCAGCTCCGGCTCGACGCCAACGACCCGGGCACCCGGATGGAGCGCCTTCACGGCCGCGGCGACGCCCGAGGCGAGCCCCCCGCCGCCGATCGGAACGAGCACCGCCGCGAGGTTCGGCAGGTCTTCCGCGATCTCCAGCCCGCAGGTGCCCTGCCCGGCGATGATGTGGTCGTCGTCGTAAGGCGGGATGATCGCGAGGCCCCGTTCGGCGGCAAGTCGCTCGGCCACGGCCTGCCGCTCGGCACTCGCGTTGCCGACCGTGACGACCTCGGCACCGTCGGCGAGGACCCGCGCGCGCTTGATCGCTGGGGCGTTCTCCGGCATCACGATCACGGCCGGGACCCCCAGCAGACGCGCCGCCCGGGCGACACCCTGCGCATGGTTGCCCGACGAGTACGTGATGAGGCCGCGTGCGCGAACCCCGGGGGCCAGGGCCGCCGCGGCGTTGTAGGCGCCGCGGATCTTGAAGGCTCCGATCGGTTGGAGGGACTCGGCCTTCAGGAGGTGGCCGTGCCCCGGGTCGCCGAGCGCGACGAGCGGCGTGCGGACCGCGATCCCCTCGAGCGTCGCAGCGGCCGCCCGGATGCTCGCCAGGTCGACGAGCGGCGCTGCGTCGTTCCCGACGCCGAGGTCGAGCGCGCTCACGGCGGACCGACTGCGGCCTAGCGGTGGGTCCGGCCGCACTCGACGCAGGTCGCGGCCCACGGGACGACCTCGTGGCGCTCGGCCAAGATCGGGCTGCCGCAGACCTCGCATTCGGTGTACGTCCCTGCCTCGATCCGGGCGACCGCGTGCTCGATCGCCTGGAGCCGGCGCTCCGCCTGCTCACGGAACGCGAGGTCACGCTGCTGGGCGAAGACCTGGGCGCCCGCGGCGGCCTGCGACCCGTAGGTCATCTGCCCGGGCGCCTCGATCTCCTCCCCGAGCTCGGCGCGCAGGCGCTCCTGCTCGTCGAACAGGCGGGCACGTGCAGCATCAAGGTCGGTAACCCTGTCCATCCCACCATCCTAGCGGTCTCGCCGACCGACGAGGTGGCGCTCCATCCTGCGCGGCGTATCCGGCGAGTGCCGGGTGGCAGAGAAGCCACACGGATGGCGACCGTTCGCCCCGGGCAGGATCCCGCTGCGCGTCGGCCCTGCAATTCTGCTGGGCATTCGTGACAATGCGCAGCAATGCCATTCGCCATGTCCTCTTCCCCAGCTGTCCCGGTGGACATCCCGCCGGCCCTGATCGTCCCCTTCGGGCTGCTCCTGCTGCTCATCGCCACGCTGCCGCTCAGCCCCCACCGGGTGAGGCACCTGTGGGAACGCTTCTATCCCGCGGTGTCCCTGTCCCTGGGACTCGGCGTGGCGGCGTACTACCTCCTCTGGATCCCCGAGGGCGGGGAGACCATCCAGCACACCCTGCTCGAGTACTTCGCCTTCATCTCCCTGATCGGGTCGCTCTTCGTCGTCGCGGGTGGTATCCACCTCAGGTTCAAGGGTGAATCCACGCCGCTCGACAACATCGTGTTCCTGGCCGTGGGTGCAGTCATCACCAACGTCATCGGCACCACGGGCGCCTCGATGCTTCTCATCCGGCCCTGGATCCGGATGAACAAGTACCGCATCACGGCCTTTCACATCGTCTTCTTCATCTTCATCGTCTCGAACGCCGGCGGCGCGCTGACCCCGATCGGGGATCCGCCCCTGTTCCTGGGCTACCTGCGCGGCGTGCCCTTCTTCTGGCTGATCGAGCACGCCCTGTTCCCGTGGATGCTCACCGTGGGCCTGCTGCTCGGGGTGTTCTACGTCGTGGATCGCAGGAACTTCGCCAGGGTTCCTGTCCCGGTCCGGCATGAGGCGGCCGAGCCGGACACGTGGCGGTTCGAGGGCGGGGTGAACGTCTTCTTTCTCGCCATCATCGTGGGCGCGGTCTTTCTGCCCAGCGTGCCGTTCCTGCGCGAGGGCGTGATGCTCTCCGCCGCCGCGGCCTCCTACAAGGTCACCCCACGCCGGGTGCACGAGGAGAATGACTTCACCTTCGGGCCGATCAAGGAAGTCGCGTGGCTCTTCATCGGCATCTTCCTCACGATGATGCCGGCGCTCGACTACCTCGGCGAGCACGGGCGGGAGTTCGGGTTCAACCATCCGTTGCAGTACTACTTCTCGACGGGTGGGCTTTCCGCCGTGCTCGACAACGCCCCGACTTACCTGAACTTCCTCAAGCTCGCCGAAGCCAGCGTGGTTGCCCCCGGGACCAGCGAGACGGCCGGCGTCGCGGCGCTCCTCGCGCAGGCGCCGCAGCTGGTGGTTGCCGTGAGCCTGGGCGCGGTGTTCTTCGGCGCCATGACCTACATCGGCAACGGCCCGAACTTCATGGTGAAGAGCATCGCCCAAAGCGCGGGCGTGAAGGTCCCGACCTTCTTCGGATACGTCGTCAAGTACAGCCTGCCCATCCTGCTCCCGATCCTCGTCCTGGTGGGCTGGCTCTTCCTCGGGTAGCCCCGCAACGGGCAGGTGGCCCGGCGCCTTCCTGCCGACCCCGGCCGGCATCGGCCTGGTGCGCCCCCTTGGGTCAGGACAGCGGCCACCGGCACGAACCGGCAAAGTGGTACCCTCGCCGCTGCGGGCGCTCGTCGCCCCGCCGCCCCGGCAATGGTGCGGCCCGGTGCCCTGTCGAGCTGGTACGGAGGATCTCCAGACATGACCTACGTGATCGCCGAGCC
The DNA here is from genome assembly GCA_963698595.1 of uncultured Chloroflexia bacterium. Classification (GTDB taxonomy): domain Bacteria; phylum Chloroflexota; class Limnocylindria; order Limnocylindrales; family CSP1-4; genus CTSoil-043. The sequence continues at coordinate 215,038 of CAVORL010000002.1, read as the reverse complement.
GTGCGTCGACACGATGGATCAGGCGTGCGTGGCCGTCTGCCCGGTGGATTGCATCCACTTCGAGCAGGGCGTCGACCGCACGCTGTTCATCGATCCCGACGAGTGCATCGACTGCGGCGCGTGTGAGCCGGAGTGCCCGGTCAGTGCGATCTTCCCGGAGGAGTCGCTGCCGGCGGAGTGGGCCGAGTACACGAAGGCGAACGCGATCTGGTTTACGGACAAGGACGCGGCCCGGGCGATGATCGACACGCTCAAGCCAGCCTGACCCGCGGGCGGGAGCCACCGCCCGAGCCGACCACCCGACCGTCCGCAACGACCGTCCGCAAACGACCGGCGCCCGCCCCGGGGGCCGGTCGTCCCGTCTTCGCGCATGAGGCAACCCACCGCGATGCGCATCGTCTCACTGCTCCCGGCCGCCACCGAGATCGTGTGGGCCCTCGGGCTCGCCGACGACCTGGTGGGCGTCTCGCACGCGTGCGACTACCCGGTGGGCGTCGCCGGGCGCCCGGCTGTCACGCTGCAGGCGGCAGGACCCGGGAACGTGGTCGCCGCGATCGCCGATCACGCGGCCGGTTCGGCCAGCAGGGCGGTCTCGCCTCAGTTCACCGTCGACCGCGAGCTGCTCGCCGGCCTGCGTCCCGACCTCGTGCTGGTGCCACCCTGGCGGGAGTTGGGCGGGTTGGACGCTGACCCGGCGTCCGCGGTCCGCGAGGCGATCGGGGACGCCGCCACGCTCGTCACCCTGGAGCCGGCGAGTGTGGAGGGCGTCTTCCACGCGATCGCCACGGTCGGGGCGATGACCGAGGCCGAGGACGAGGCGGTGGGCCTCGTCGAGATCCTCCGGGAGCGCCTCGCCGACGTCGAGGAGGTGGTCGAGGAGCGTCGCCAGCACGGCCATCGCGCTCCCCGCGTGGTCGCCCTGGACTGGCTGGATCCTCCGTCGGCTGCTGGCCTCTGGGTTCCCGAACAGGTCCGCCGGGCCGGTGGCTGGGAGCTGGTCGGGGCGGACGGCCTGCCGAGCACCCCGACAGCCTGGCAATCCATCGTGGATCTGGATCCGGAGATGCTGCTCCTCGCCCCGCGCGGCCTTCACCTCGCCGATGCGGTCCGCTCCTGGTACGCGGCGCCGCGACCGGCGGCGATCGCGGAGGTCCAGGCCGTCCGGCGGGGCCAGGTCTTCGCGCTCGATGCCGCCGCGTTCTTCAGCCGCCCCGGCCCGCGCCTCATCGATGGGATCGAGCTGCTGGCGGAGATCTTCGACCCCGAATCGTTCGTCGACCTGGCCCCCGACGGCAGCTGGGTCCCGATCACGTGACCTCGTCCGGTGGCGACGCTCCCATCCGCGGCGCGTCCCCGCCGCACGCCTGTGATGCCGGAGCGCCTAGGCCGTCGCGCTCGCGAGAGGCGTCGCCGCGGTGGGATACACTCGCGTTCATGTCGCCGCTTGCTGGCCGCTCGCTCGCCACCATCGGCACCGGGGTGATGGCAGAGTCGATGATCTCCGGGCTCTTCCGCGGCCGGCTCGTGGAACCCGGCCAGGTCATCGCCAGCCACCCGCGCGCCGAGCGTCGCGAACAGCTCGCCGCCGCCCACGGGATCCGGGTCACCGGCAGCAACGTCGAGGCCGTGTCGGGCGCCGACGTCGTCCTGCTCGTCGTGAAGCCGCAGATGCTGGCCCGTGTCGCCCGCGAGATCCGGCCGCACCTGGCCCCCGGCCAGCTCGTCCTGAGCGTGATCGCCGGGGCCACCACCACCGCCCTCGCCGGCTTCCTCGGCCACCGCGAGATCGTCCGCGGCATGCCCAACACGCCGGCCCAGATCGGTCGCGGCATCACCGTCTGGTATGCCACGCACCAGGCCACGCTCGACCAGCGTGCCCAGGCGAAGGCCATCCTCGCAGCGCTGGGCGCCGAGATCGAGGTCGACGACGAGAAGCTCGTGGCGATGGCGACGGCGGTATCGGGCACGGGTCCGACGTACGTGTTCCTCGTCATGGAGGCCCTCATCGACGCCGCGGTCCACCTGGGCTTCCCGCGCCACCTCGCCCACGATCTCGTGGTGGAGACGCTCGAGGGCAGCACGCTCTTCGCGAAGCAGTCGGGCGACCATCCGGCCGTCCTCCGCAACATGGTCACGTCGCCGGGAGGCACGAGCGCAGCGGCGCTCCACGAGCTGGAGTCCGGCCGCCTGCGGACGGTCCTCTCCGAGGCCGTCTGGGCTGCCTACCACCGCACGGTCGAGCTCGGCGACCAGCTCGAAGCCGCCGTCGTCGCGGCGCCCGCAGCCGGGAAGCCGTGAGCGCTGCCGCCACGCCGCCGGATCCGCACGGCCTGCTCGCCATCTTCGCCCACCCGGACGACGAGACCTTCGGCGCCGGCGGGACGCTGGCGGCCGTGGCTGCCTCCGGTGTGCCGGCCTGGATCGTCTGCGCGACGGACGGCGACCTCGGTGGCGAGGAAGGCGGCCGGGAGCTCGACCCGGAGCTGCGGCGCCGCGAGCTGCGCTGTGCCACCAATGCCCTCGGTGTTCGGGATCCGATCTTCCTGGGCTACGGAGACTCCGGCATGGAGGGTTGGGTCAAGCCCGACGGCTGCCTCGCCCGCGCCGACGCGGACGAGGTCGTGGGGCGTCTCGTCGACGTGATCCGGACCCTGCGGCCGGCGACGATCGTCACGTTCGACCCCGGTGGCATCTACGGGCACCCTGATCACATGGCGATCTCGGCCCATGCCACCGAAGCCTTCCGGCAGGCCGCCGGTGAGCCGGGAGGACCCACGTCGCTCTACCACCAGGCCCTGTCGCGCAGCGACGTGGAGGGATGGGGCGAGATGGAGGCCGCGTGGGCGAAGCTCCGCGGCGAGGACCCGGGCGATCCCAAGGAGCCGACGCCGGACGACCTCCTGCAGCAGCGGCGTTTCCGCGAGCTCGCCCGGCCCGACGAGGACTTCACGACCGAGGTCGACGTTCGCCCGGTCCTCGATCGCAAGCTCGCCGCCTTCGCCTGCCACGCCAGCCAGATGCACGCCGACTGGTCGGCGGCGCCGCGCGAGATGCTCGAGGCATGGATGGGTCGCGAGACGTTCATCAGGGTCGCGCCGCCGCCGCTGCCGGGAGAGCGCGAGACGGTCCTGCGCGGCGTGGTATAAGGCCGGGGATGGCACCTTTTCCCCGTGCCGGCGACACCGGCGACGCCGACGAGGCTCTGCTCCCGAACGCAGCCACCGCGCTCGAGGCAGCCGCCGATGCGACGCCCCCAGAGCCAGCCGCCGAGGAGACACCCGGCGAGACGACAGCCGACGAGACGGCCGTGCCGGTCCCCCCTGACCACGCGGAACCACCGCCGCCCCGCCGGCGTGGCCGGCCGCCCGGATCGAAGAACCGGCCCAAGGTCGCCGCGGCCCCCGGGGCGGCATCGGTGCCCGAGCCCGATGCTTCGGCCGGGGCGGTGCCACCCCCCGAGGTGGCGTCAGCGGCCGGCACGACGCCTCCGGCCGTCCGCCGTCGCGGCCGTCCACCGGGGCGCACGCCACGTCCCGCGACTCCAGCCTCGGCGCGCCGCGATCGCCTGACCGTGGCCCAGATCGTCGCCGTCGACTCGCCCCGTGAGCCGCGCCTCTCGCCGGACGGCCGCCGGGTGGCCTACACGGTGGAGGCCGGGGGCGCGCGTCAGGTGGTCGTCCTCGATCTGCGCTCGGGTGCAGCCCGCCAGATCACCGCATCCGAGCACCCCGTGAGCGACCCGCAGTGGTCGCCGGACGGCACCTGGCTGGCCTTCGTGCGGGAGAAGGCGATCTGGATCATCGGCGTCGACGGGAGCCGCCCCACGCTCGTCACGGAGCACCCGGCCGGCAGCTGCTGTCCCCGTTGGGCGCCGGACGGGCGTCGCATCGCCTTCGTGTCCCGCCGTCGTGGTTGGGGCCAGGCCTGGGTCGTGGACGCCCCGCTTCCGCGCCGCGGCCGGCGCCCCGCCACGGACGTGCGTCCCGCGCCGCGTGCCGCCACCCCCGTCGGCATGGACATCGAGGACCTCGCGTGGTCCCCCGACGGCACCCGGCTCGCCGTCCTCGCCCAGCGTGACCCGGACCTCACCACGATGCAGGTCACCCTGGTGGACGTCGCAACCGGCCAGGAGCGAGTCGTCGCCGGCGCCGGTGCCTGGGACACGAGCCCACGCTGGCTCCCGGACGGGACCGGTCTGCTCGTCGCCTCCGATCGCGACGGGTGGTTCCAGGTCGTCCGCGTTCCCGTCGACGGCGGCGTCACGACGGCCCTGACAGGCGGTCCCGCCGAGCACGGTGACTACAACGCGGGCTTCGGCCTGGTGCCTCTCCCTTCGCGGGACGGCACTCGGTTCGTGCACCCGCTCATCCACGATGGCCTCGTGGACCTCGTCGTCGCACCCCTGGTCGCCGCGACCCCCGCCAGGCGCGGGCCAGGTCGCCCGCGGAAGAACCCGCCCCCGGAGATCGCCGCCGGCACGGGTGTCCGGGTCAACCCGTGGCCGGGTGTCTGGCTCGCGGTCGACTGGCTACCGGACGGCAGCGGGATCCTCGCCGTCGGCGAGTCCGAGCGGGACCCGGAGGACTTCTGGATCCTGCCGGTCCCCGACCAGGACGGGGCGCAGGGCCGGCCCCGGCGCCTGACCCGCTCGCTGCCGGCCGCCGTCCCGGTCCGCGGCTTCGTCGACGGGGAGCGCGTCACCGTCCAGGCCAGGGACGGCCTGGCGATCCCGCTCACGCTTTGGCGCCCGCCGGCCGCGACCGGCAAGCGCGGCGGGACAACGGTTCCCACCGTCGTTCATGTCCACGGCGGCCCATCGTCGCAGGTCTACCGGGACTTCCAGCCATTCCGCCAGCTCCTGGTGCAGGATGGTTTCGCCTTCCTGTCGGTCGACTTCCGCGGCTCGAGCGGGTATGGCCGCGACTTCCGGCTCGCCAACCGCGACGAGTGGGGCCACGCGGACGTCCACGACGTGATCGATGCCGCCCGCTGGGCCGCTGCGCAGCCCTGGTCGAACGGCCGGCTTGCCATGTACGGGGGTTCCTACGGCGGCTACCTGACGCTCTGCGCCCTCGTCGAGGAGCCCGGCATGTGGGACGCTGGCATCGACCTGTACGGGGACTCCGAGATCGCCGAGAGCTACCGGCACGGGGACCGGACCGGGCGGCTCGACCTGCGGCGGATGATGGGCTCGCCCGACGACCCGGCGCGAGAAGCCCTCTTCCGGCGCGGTTCGCCGCTCTACCGGGCGGAGCGGATCGAGGCGCCCCTTCTCATCCTCCACGGCCGCAAGGACCAGCGGGTCGTGCCGCTGATGACCGAGAAGATGGTCGAAGCCCTTCGGATCGAGGGCAAGCACCACGAGGTCCACTGGTACGACGACGAGGGCCACGGGTGGGAGCGTCGCGAGAACCGACGCGACTCCTTCACCCGGATACTCGGCTGGCTGAAGCGCCACGTCCAGGAGGAGCCTCCCCCGGACGAGGCTTGACGCCGGTCGAGCTGCTCCCTGCGGGAGGCGCGCGCGCCGGCTTCCGTACGGCCGGTGCGCTCCTCCTCCCCCTCGCCGCCCACACTGCGGTCGAATGGCGTGGTTTCCGCGCGTCACCCCATTGCTCGAGGATCCAACGATGCCCGACGCAGCGCCCCACGAGCCTTCGGCCCCCGGCGTGCAGCTCGACCTCGCACCTCGCCCTCGCCGCGCGCGGCTGGTCCGCCGCACCGATGTCCTGGGGCCCGGGATCAACGCCCGGATCGCCCAGCGCGGCCGGGCCGGCCGGGCCAGCTTCTTGACCCTGCGCTACCATCGGGCCGAGGGGAAGTGGGGGTCGCGGAGGGTCCAGATGCGCTTCTCGATGTCGATCGGCCTGGGCGGTGTCGCGCCGGCCGCACCGGGGAACGAAGCCTCGTGAACGGCAGCCCGGCCAACGGGTCCATCCCCGAGCGCAGCCTGCGGGTCGCGTTCATCTGGCTCTCGCGGCGCAGGGCACTGGGCCGCTTCGCGGGGCGGCTCCCGATCACCCGGCCGATGGTTCGACGCTTCATCGCCGGCGAGTCGCTCCAGGAGGTCCTGCCCGCCCTCGAGGCCCTCAGGGACACCGGCTTCCTGACGACCGTCGACGTTCTGGGCGAGTCGGTCGATTTCGGCCGAGGCGTGCGACGCCGCCGCCGGACACTACGCTGAGACGCTCGACGCGCTGGCGGCGGGGGGGCTCGAGCGCAACGTCAGCCTGAAGCTCAGCCAGTTCGGCCTCGACATCGACCGCGACCTGTGCCGGGACACGGTTGCCCGGGTCTTCCGGCGGGCGGCGGAGCTCGACGCCTTCGTCCGGATCGACATGGAGGGCCACGCGACGACGGACGCCACGCTCGATCTGTGGCGCGAGATCCGGCCGCTCAACCCGAACAGCGGGGTGGTGATCCAGGCTGCGCTCCACCGCTCGGCGAGGGACGTCGAGACCCTCATCGGCGAGGGCGCCCGGGTCCGGCTGTGCAAGGGCGCCTACAACGAGCCGGCCTCGCTCGCCCTGCGGGGGCGGGCCGAGATCAGCGCCGCGTTCGAGGCGCAGGCGCGCCGGCTCATGGCCGACGGGACGTCCCCGGCGCTCGCCACGCACGACGGGGCGCTCATCGGCCGGCTGATCCGCTGGGCCGATGCCGAGGGCATCGCGCGCGACCGGTACGAGTTCCAGATGCTCCACGGAGTCCGCCGGGACCTCCAGGTGCAGCTCCTCGAGAAGGGGTTCAGGGTCCGTGTCTACGTCCCGTACGGCACCCAGTGGTACCCGTACTTCATGCGCCGCCTTGCGGAGAAGCCGTCCAACGTGGCGTTCCTGCTGCGCTCGCTGATGAAGGAGGGGGCGGGCGGTCCGCCGAAGGGCTAGAGCGACGAGCCTCCGTCGGTCCCCGCGGCCAGGCGCGGATCGACGAACCCGCAGATGATGGAGAGCGCCTCGCACGTGCCCGACCGATGGGTGGCAGCGGCCACCTCGCCCCGACGCCGCGAGTCGCTCGGCGCGGAGGCGAGTGGAGCTGCCAGGCCCCTGCCCGCCAACCACGGCGGCTCGTCCGCGCAGTCATCGTCCGCGGCATGGGCAAGCGTGGCCGATGTCGGCCTCGGTTGGCCTCGGCGCCCCTCCACGCCCGCGCCGGCCGTCGCGACGCGACCCTCCGCTACGCTTCCTCCACGACGACATCCAGCGTGGCGCCCGGCGTCGTCTGGGCGAGGACCACGCCGCCGATCACGAGCGCCCCTCCCAGCAGCTGGATCGGGGCCAGGGTCTCGCCGAAGAGCAGCATGGCAAAGCTGATCGTCCAGACCGGCTCCACCGTGGAGACGAGCGCCGCCTGGGCCGCGCCGATCCGGGCCGTGGAGGCATAGAAGGCGGAAACCGCAAGGGCGGTCGAGAAGACCGCGATGCCCAGGAGCCCGAACCAGGCGTTCCCGGGGACGTCCCCAGGCAGGACGGGCTCACCCGCCACGATCGCGAGCGCCGCTACCACGATGAACGTGCCGGTGATCATGAGTGACGAGGCGACCGCGGGTCGCGTCTCGGCGCCCCGCCCGCCCGTCCGTGACGCCGCCGTCTCGCCGCGGCGCTCGCCGGCCAGGCGGGCGGCCAGCATGATGTAGACCGAGTAGACGATCGGCGAGGAGACGATGAGCGCGAGGCCGATCGGCTCGGCCTCTGTCGAGATGCCGCCGATCGCGAGGGCCACGCCCGCGCTCACGATGCCGAGGGCTGCCCACGGGCGCCGGCCGCGGAGGCCGTGGCCCCAGCGAACCGAGAGGACGGCCACGAGCGCCGGGTAGATGTAGACGATGAGGGCCGCGAGGGAGGCCGACACGTACTGGAGTGCCGCGTAGTACGTGCCGGCGTTGCCGACGAAGAACGCCCCCAAGCCGATCAGAGCCACGACACGCCGGCGCGACAGGTGTCGGAAGGATCGGCGGTTCTCGGGGACGAGGAGCGCCCAGGCCCAGACGAGCAGCCCTCCGACAAGGAACCGCCAGTAGAGGAGGGCGAGCCAGTCGAGATCCGCGGCGTAGACGCTCTTCGCGAAGAGGGGGCCCGACCCGTAGCCGCAGGCAGACGCAGCTGCCAATGCGATTCCCACCATCCTGCGTCGATCCATAGCGTCGGAGGCTATCAGAGCCACCGGGTCACCCGGGAGCCCACCCGACACGCTCCGTCGGACGCGCCTGTGGTCGGGCCGCGAGCCGGACGCCGTCCGGTCCGTGCGGTACCCTTTCGAGACTGGCCTGCGCCGCGCTTATCCCGCCGGTGCGCCGGCTTCGAGACCCAGGAGGATCGCGAAGGTCCCGTGTCGACCACGAAATCCCACGAGGTGCCGGTTCGCGAGTTGGATCGCGTCACGATCCGCTTCGCTGGTGACTCCGGGGACGGGATGCAGCTCACGGGCGCGCAGTTCACCCGCGCCTCGGCCGTCTTCGGCAACGACATCAGCACGCTGCCCGATTTCCCGGCCGAGATTCGCGCACCGGCGGGCACGCTCTCGGGTGTCTCGGGCTTCCAGATCAGCCTGAGCTCCCACGCCATCCACACGCCCGGCGATGCGCCCGACGTGCTGGTGGCCATGAACCCTGCAGCCCTCCGGACCAACGTCAAGGACCTCGTGCCGGGCGGCGCGATCATCGTCAACGGCGACGTGTTCACGCCGACCAACCTTGCGAAGGCCGGCTATACCGCGAGCCCGCTCGCCGACGGCTCCCTCGCCGGCTTCTCGGTCTTCGAGATCCCGATCTCCAAGCTCAACGCCCGGGCCCTCGAGGGCCTCGACATGACCGCCAAGCAGGTCGACCTGACGAGGAACTTCTTCGCCCTCGGCGTCATGTTCTGGCTCTTCGAGCGGAGCATGGATCCCACCCTGCGCTGGATCGAGGAGAAGTTCGGCAACCGCCCAGTGGTCGTGGAAGCGAACCGCCGCGCCCTGGCGGCCGGATACGCATTCGGCGAGACGACGGAGATCTTCCACACCCGCTACCAGGTCCCCGCCGCGCACCTCCCCCCGGGCACGTACCGCAACGTGACCGGCAACGAGGCGACGGCGCTTGGCTGCCTCGTCGCCGCGAACCGCGCCGGGCGCACCCTGGTGTACGCAAGCTACCCGATCACACCGGCCTCGGAGATCCTGCACCAGCTCTCCGAGTACAAGCGCTACGGGGTGCGGACGTTCCAGGCCGAGGACGAGATCGCCGCGATCGGGGCCGCCCTCGGGGCTGCGTATGGCGGTGCCCTCGGGCTCACCGGCACCTCGGGTCCCGGCATGGCGCTCAAGGCTGAGATGCTCGGGCTTGCGGTGATGGTGGAGCTTCCCCTCGTCGTGCTGAACGTGCAGCGGGGCGGTCCGTCGACCGGCCTGCCCACGAAGACCGAGCAGGCAGACCTCCTCCAGGCGCTCTACGGCCGCAACGGCGAGTCGCCCCTGCCGATCGTGGCCCCGGCCTCGCCGGCCGACTGCTTCGACACGGCGATCGAGGCCTGGCGGATTGCCCTCAAGTACATGACCCCGGTGGTCTACCTCTCCGACGCCTTCCTCGCCAACGGCACCGAGCCTTGGCGCGTGCCCGACCTGGATGACCTCCCCGACCTGTGCACCCCCGGACGCGACGACAAGGCGGGCTTCTACCCGTACCAGCGCGACGAGGCGACGCTGGCCCGGCCGTGGGTCGTCCCGGGCACGCCCGGCATGGAACACCGGATCGGCGGTCTCGAGAAGCTCGACGTCCTCGGAACGGTCAGCTACGACCCCGACAACCACCACCGAATGTCCCTTCTCCGCGCCGAGAAGGTGGCCAGGATCGCGAGCGACATCCCGGCCCTCGAGGTCTTCGGGCCGTCGACCGGTGACCTCCTCGTGTTGGGCTGGGGCTCGACGTACGGCGCGATCCGCAGCGCGGTCGAGCTCCTCCAGGCGCGCGGCCACTCCGTCGCCCAGGCCCACCTGCGCCACCTGCACCCGTTCCCGGCGAACACCGGGGACGTCCTCCGCAGCTATCGCACCGTGCTCGTCCCGGAGATCAACCTCGGGCAGCTCCGCACGATGGTCCGCTCCGAGTACCTCGTCGACGCCGTCGGATTCAACCTCGTCCGAGGGAAGCCGTTCACGATCGGCGAGATCGAAGCCAAGGTCGAGCAGCTGCTCGGCAAACCGTGAGGCCGGCGTGATGACGGAACCGACGACACCGGCCGCCGAGCCGGTCAAGCTCACCCGCAAGGACTTCGCCAGCGACCAGGATCCCCGCTGGTGTCCCGGCTGCGGCGACTACTCGATCCTCGTTCAGGCCCAGAAGGTGATGCCCGACTTCGGCATCCCCCGGGAGAAGATCGTCTTCATCAGCGGGATCGGATGCTCCGGCCGCTTCCCGTACTACATGAACACGTACGGGTTCCATTCCATCCACGGCCGGGCGCCCACGCTGGCAACCGGCCTGCGGATCGCCCGGCCGGATCTCATGGTGTGGGTCGTGACCGGAGACGGGGACCTTCTGTCGATCGGCGGCAACCACTTCGTGCATGCGATGCGCAAGAACGCGGACATTCGCGTCGTCATGTTCAACAACCGGATCTACGGACTCACCAAGGGGCAGGCCTCGCCGACGTCCGAGCTCGGCCAGAAGACGAAGTCCACTCCGGGCGGCTCGGTGGACTACCCGATCCACCCTCTTGCGCTTGCGATCGCCGCAGAGGCGAGCTTCGTGGCGCGCAGCGTCGACACCCAGGTCGACCACATCCAGGCGACCCTCGAACGGGCAGGCCGCAACCGTGGCTCGACCTTCGTCGAGATCCTCCAGAACTGCAACATCTTCAACGACGGGGCTCACCGCGCGTTCACCGACCGCGAGGTGCGCGACGACCGGATGCTCTTCCTCGAGCACGGCAAGCCGATGATCTTCGGCAAGAACCGCGACATGGGACTCCGGCTCGACGGCCTCCGCCCCGAGGTCGTGACGATCGGCCAGGATGGGATCACCGCGGCGGACGTCCTGGTCCACGACGAAACGAGCGTGGACCCGACGATCCACAACATGCTCGCCCGCATCTACTACCCGGACTTCCCGGTGCCCGTCGGCGTGATCCGGGCCGTCGGCCGACCCACGCTCGTCGAGCTCATCGAGGCGCAGGTGGACGAGGCCGTGGACCGCGAGGGCGTGGGTGACCTCGCGGAGCTGCTCCGCGCCGGCGAGACCTGGACGATCGATTGATCGCTGCGGTGTCCAGCACTCCCGGGGTCGACGCGGGGCAGGGCCCCGGCGAGGCCGTCGTGGTCCTCGCTGACGACCTGATCTGGGCGACGCGCCTCGTCGGCCAGCTCCGCACGCTGGGTGCCCTCCCGCTGCGAGCCTCGTCGGCAGGCGCCTTCGACGCCGCGCTCGCGTCGGGGGTCGCGTCGCGAGCCATCGTGGACCTCACCGCCCGGGGCTACGACGGGATCGCCGCGACCGGGCGTTTGGCCGGCGCAGGGATGCGCGTCCTGTGCGTCGGCCAGCACGACGACCACGCCCTGCGGAAGGCGGCCCTGGCGGCCGGCGCCGAGCGGGTCTATGCCTACCGCAAGCTCTTCGAGGATGGCCACGCCGCGCTGGCGGCCTGGCTGGGCGTCCCGGTGCCGGCCCCGGACGACCACGCCGTCCCGCCGTCCGCCGGTCCACAGGAGGCTCGCCGCGCATGACCCCGACCGTGGTCGCCGAGACGGATCGTCCCAGCATCCCAGCATCCCGGCATGCGGCACGGATCGACCGTGCGCAGGCCGGCGCGCGTGCGCGGCGCCTCGACGCGCTGCTCGTCGGTGTCGGCGCGGATCTCGTCTACCTCGCCGGATACGCGGCCATGCCCCTGGAGCGGCTGACGATGCTCGTGCTGCCGGCCGAAGGGCGAGTGACGCTCGTCGTCCCGCGCCTCGAGGCAACCCCAGCCCGTCGCAGCCCGGCGGTCGCTGGTGGCCACGTGGCGGTCACGACGTGGGAGGAGATGGAGGATCCCATCGGCCTCGTGCGGGACCTCCTTCCGTCGGGTGCCCGGCGCCTCGCCGTCTCCGACCGCCTCTGGGCGCTCCACCTGCTGCGCCTGCAGGCATCGCTCCCCGACGCCATCTTCGAGCCCGCCTCCCTGGTCATGCGCGACCTGCGGATCGTCAAGGACGCCGACGAGGTCGCGCTCCTTCGGCTTGCGGCCCAGGCTGCGGACCGCGTGATCTTCGAGGTGGCGCACGGGCGGCTCGTCGGGCGGACCGAGGCGGACGTTTCCCGGGAGGTGCGCGACCGCCTCGTCGCGGAGGGCCACGACAGCGCGGAGTTCGCGATCGTCGGCTCCGGCCCCAACTCCGCATCCCCCCACCACGAGGCCTCCGATCGGGTGATCCGGCCGGGCGAGCCGATCGTCCTCGACATCGGGGGCCCGCTGGGCGGCTACGGCAGCGACATCACGCGCACGATCTGGGTCACCGGCGGTGACCCCAGCCGCGGACCCGATGACGAGTTCCTGCGCCTCTACGCGGTCCTCCGCGCCGCGCAGGCCGAGGCGAGCCACGCGGTTCACCCCGGCGTCCCGGCCGAGAGGATCGACCTCGTCGCGCGGGAGCTCATCTCGGCCGCCGGTCACGGGGCGCACTTCATCCACAGGACGGGACATGGCATCGGCCTCGAGGGTCACGAGGACCCCTACATCGTCGCCGGGAACGGCGAGCCGCTGGAGCCCGGGATGGCATTCAGCGTGGAACCCGGGATCTACCTCGAGGGCCGCTACGGGGCCCGGATCGAGGACATCGTCGTGTGCGGCGAGGACGGCCCCATGGTCCTCAACGAGGCCCCGCGAGACCTGCTGGTCGTCACCGGGTAGGAGGTGACCGACCGGCGCGTGCGTCCCGGACGCCCTCGCCGTGACCTGGTGGCCTGTCCGGCGCCCGCCAGGCGCGCGTTCGCCGGCTCGCCGACGAGGCAGCGTGCCGGACCCCGTCCGGGCGACCGACCGGGCCCGGGGGTATGATCAGGAGCAACCCGCGGGTTTCGACCCGTTCCCCGCCCACCCATTCCGCGCGGCCACGGGCCGCGGAGCAGCCATCCCATGACCGAGCACGTGCTGGAGCCTTCGGCCCAGCTCGCCGCGCCGCCGGGTGCAGTCCGAAGTGCCGAGACCAGCTGCCGCGCCACCGGCCGGCGAGGTCGATCCTGCGCCAAGCCCCGACGCGGTGACGGGCCCGACCGCCGTCGCCCGCGTCGAGGTGCGGACGGCCCGGCTTTGTGCACGCAGGCCCAGCTGCGCCGCTTCATCAAGAGCCGTCCCTACGTGCCGCTCCATGAGCTCCGGCGCCGGTTCGGGCTGAACGGCCCCGACGATGACGTGGCGCCAGTCGACCTCGACGGACGCCGCCTGTTCGTGGGTCTGCCGGGGCGCGAGGCGGGCCTCCTGGGGGAGCTCCTCCGCCAGGGGGACGTCGGCTACGAGCTGCTCCTGGACCCGACGAGCCCCGTGATCATCGGCGTCTTCCCGATGCGACCGGTGCAGCGCGCGTAGATCCCAGCAGAGGCGGCCGGCGAGGGGTAGGGGAGGCCATCCGGCCAAGGGGGCCCCGGTGCCGCCGGGCGCCGCACCTTTGTCTGCGCGTGCCCCACTGCCGGAACGATGCCGCCGAGCAGGCGGCCAGCTCAGCAGCTGATGTCGACCGTCGCGTCCATCTGCTCGCCGTGGGGGCCGGCAGGCCCAATCGCCTTGAAGGTCACGGTGCCCGTCACGTTGCCGCCGTCGACGGTGAGCGCAATGGTGTCAAGCACGTTCCTGTAGAGGATCCCGGCATTCCTGCCGTTCTCGTCGAAATCACCTTCGAGCGTGGCGATCTGCGAGATGAAGTCCTCGCTCATGCCTGCCCGGTTGAACGATGCTGTGAACGCGCCATCGGAGGTGCGACCGAAGAGGTCGTAGCTATCCGGCAACAGGAACCCCTCGGCGTTCTCGGAGGTGTCGCAGGCCGTCATCTCGAGCGCATAGACCGTGCCGTCGGCCATCGTCAGCGTGCCCCTGCGCGCTCCGCCGGCAGCACTTGCCTCTGGCGGCGGCGCCGCGGTGACGGCGACGCCCGGGTCGGTGGCGCGGGCCGTGGGTTCATTTGCAGGCGCCGCGCTGGAGGCGGCATCGGAGCCGCATGCCGCGAGCCCGCCGAGCGACAGAACGGCGAGAAGGACTGCACGGATCAGAGTCGCGGACGACGCAGGACGCATGGGCAGAGCTCCCTTCGATGGATCGGGGGTGGTGCGGGGCCGGCCGGATGGTCGCGGCGCTCAGGCTTTCCAACCCTACTACGCCACGCCGGACCCTGTCGCGCACGGTGTCCACCGCAGACTGGCCCTCTCAGCGCAGGGAGACCGCCTCGATCGCGCGCCCCCCGCAGACCGCACCTCGTTGGCTGGTGCATCCAGCACCCATGTGCCCCCGCGGACCGTGCCGCGTCAGTATCCGGAGCCCGGTCGATCGGCATGCCGCCACCGCGACGGAGCTCCTGCGTCGACGCATCGGCCGGCAGCTCACCGCCTGCTGATGGCCCGCCTTCAGCTGGTCGGTCGTCACCGTACGCCGCATCCGTGGTGGGCTGCTCCGGCTCGGCGCCCGCGACACCGCGCGGCACGTTGCGCGGCAGTCCCCACAGGACGACCGCGACGTCCCGAAGCTTGCCGCGTTGAGCAGGAATGCCACGACGAGGCCACCCGTCGCGATGAGGACGCCGGCCACGGCCGGGCCGACGATCGCCCGCGGGCTCCTCATGCTCGTGATCGCCGCGATCGTGACCCGGGCCGCCCCGACGACGCCGAGGATGAACGGATCCGCCGTCACCTGGTAGACGAGGATAAGGATCGCCGCCAGGTACAGCCAGTCGCCGACCGAGGAGACGAACTCCCCGACGAGGAGGCGCGCCAGGGGACCGTTACGCAGCAGCTCGCGATACGCGCAGGACCGTCATCGCGCCCGCGCCCCGGGTCGCGCGACCGATCGAGGCGGTGGGTCGACGCCTTCGATCCCCAAGAGGCGCTCCTTGAGCTCCAGCAGCTCCTCCCGGCTGCCGAACCAGCTGCCGCCGTAGCCGCCCAGCGAGCCGTCGCCGGCGACGACGCGGTGACACGGGATGATGAGCCCGACGGGGTTCCGGCCGACGGCGCCGCCGACGGCGCGGGCCGCCCCGGGTGCGCCGATCCGCCGCGCCACCTCTCCGTACGAGGCGGTGGACCCATACGGGATCGTGCGGACGCCCTCGAGGACGCGCCGGTCCCAGTCGCTGACGCCCTCCAGCACGACCGGCAGGTCGAATGCGTCGCGGGCGCCGGCCACGTGCTCCGCGACCTGGCGCTCCAGCGCCTCGAGACGGGCCCGGGCACCCGCGGGTGCCGCAGGATCGGCAGCCAGCAGGACGGGACGTCGGGTCCGTGCCGCGACCGACGCAGCGAATGCCTCGCCCGTCGTCCGCAGCTCGAGGCCCACGACCCCCTCCCGGGTCGCCGCGGCGTGGAGCGGCCCCACCGGGGTCGCGAGGACAGCAACCACGGCGGGCCCCGGGGCCGAGCCGGAGGCCGACCGGGTCGGGGACGGCGGCTCAGCTGGCGAACGTCCCGCGAAGCGCGGCATCGCCGGAGTGTACCGGCGCGGGTCCCGTGTCGACAGGGACCGGGTCGCAGGCCGGGCGAGCCGGCGCGCCCACCGGAGAGACCGGCCCCTCCGTGGGGTTCGATGACGCGCCTGCCAGACCGCCGCTCGAGACCCCGCAAGGAGGGGCCAGGCCGCCCCTGCGGGCCGTACGGGCCCGGGGCTTCGCGGTGCGATCGGCCGGTGGTATACTCCTGGGGAGTATGAGAGCGAGTGTCCCGGCCAGCCCAACTCTCTCTGGCGCCTCGCCCGACGTGACACCGGTCGAGGTCTCGTTCCCCGTGGTCGGGATGACGTGCGCCTCCTGCAGCAACCGCATCGAGCGGTTCCTGCGCAAGACCGACGGCGTGGTCGAGGCGAACGTCAACCTGGCCAGTGAGGTCGCCACGATCCGCTACCTGCCGGACGCCGTCGGCCGGGCCGAGCTGGTCGGCGCCATCGAGAAGGCCGGCTACGACGTCCGGCCCGGAGCCCTGGAGGCCGCAGAAGCGCTGGCGCCCGGCGCGACATCCGCCACCGCCGCGGTCGACTCGGCGCTCGACGAGACGGAGCACATCCGCGCCCGCGAGCAGCGCCAGCTGGGGATCCAGTCGGCGGTCGGCATCGGGGTGGCGACCGGGATCATGCTCCTGATGTTCGGGCCATTCCCGCTGACGATGGCCGACGTCAGCCGCCTCGTGCTCTGGCCGGCGACGTTCGTCCAGTTCTGGGCCGGCCGGCGCTTCTACGAGGCCGCCTGGAAGATCGCCCGCCACGGCGGCACGAACATGAGCACCCTCGTCGCGGTCGGGACGAGCGCGGCCTGGGGCTACTCAGTCTTCGTGACGTTGTACCCAGAGGTGATCATGCGGGCCGGCCTGCCGGCCGAGACGTACTTCGACTCGAGCACGATCATCATCGGTCTCATCCTCCTCGGGAAGTGGCTCGAGTCGCGTGCCAAGGGCCGCACGACCGGCGCGATCCGCCGCCTCGTCGGGCTGCAGGCGAAGACGGCGCGGCTCGTGCGAAGCGGCGGCGACGTCGATGTCCCCGTCGAGGACGTCCAGCCCGGTGACCTCCTCCGTGTCCGCCCGGGCGAGAAGGTCCCGGTCGACGGCGTCGTGCACGAGGGCTCGAGCGCGGTGGACGAGGCAATGCTCACCGGCGAGGCGATGCCGGTCACGAAGAGTCCGGGCGACGAGGTCATCGGGGCGACCATCAACACGACCGGCAGCTTCGTCATGCGGACGACGCGGGTCGGCCGCGAGACCGCGCTGGCCCAGATCGTCGAGATGGTTCGCCGCGCCCAGGGAAGCAAGGCCCCCATCCAGCGTCTGGCCGACCAGATCAGCGGTGTCTTCGTCCCGGTGGTCCTCGCCGTCGCCGCCGCGACCTTCGCCCTCTGGTTCGTCCTGGGTCCCGAGCCGAAGGTGACGCTCGCCCTAGCGGCGTTCATCACGGTCGTCATCATCGCGTGTCCATGCGCCATGGGCCTGGCCACGCCGACGGCGATCATGGTCGGTACCGGACGTGGCGCGGAGGCCGGGATCCTGGTCCGGGGCGGCGAGGCACTCGAGAACGCCCACCGCGTGACCGCGGTGATCCTCGACAAGACGGGCACGCTGACGCGGGGCAAGCCGACCGTGGCCGACGTGATCCCCGTCGGCGGCCGGGTGCCCGACGAAGTGCTGCGTCTCGCGGCCGCCGTCGAGGCGGGCTCGGAGCATCCCCTCGCGAGCGCCATCCTCCTCGGTGCCCGCGAGCGCGGCCTCGCGTTCCCGGGCGGCGACGCATTCGTGGCGACGCCCGGCGGCGGAGCGGAAGCGGCCGTCGACGGGCGCACCGTCCTCGTCGGCAGTGCCCGCTTCCTCGCGGAGCGTGACGCGCTGATCGGTGACCTCGCGGGGGCCGGCGAGGTGCAGGCGGCGCAGGGGCGGACCTCGGTCTTCGTCGCCGTCGATGGTGTCGTCGCCGGGCTCATCGCGATCGCCGACCCCGTGAAGGCCGGATCGGCCGAGGCCGTGCGGGCGCTCGAGGCGGCCGGCATCGAGGCCTGGCTGGTGACCGGCGACCACCGGGCCACCGCCGAAGCGCTCGCCGCCCAGGTCGGGATCCCGACCGCGCGGGTCCGGGCCGAGGTGCTCCCGGGGGACAAGGCCGGCGTCGTGGAGGAGCTGCGGGCGCGGGGCAAGGTCGTGGCGATGGTCGGCGATGGTATCAACGACGCCCCTGCCCTGGCCGCGGCCGACCTCGGCGTGGCGATCGGGACCGGGGCCGACGTCGCGATCGAGGCATCCGACATCACGCTCGTCGGTGGCGACCCGCGCGGCGTCGTTGCGGCGATCGCGCTCTCGCGTCGGACGATGGCGGTGATCCGCCAGAACCTCTTCTGGGCCTTCGCCTACAACGTCGCATTGATCCCGATCGCGATGGGCATCCTCTACCCGTTCTTCGGGATCACGATCAGCCCGGCGATGGCGGCCGGCGCGATGGCGCTTTCGTCGGTGTCGGTCATCTCGAACTCCCTGCGCCTCCGCGGCTACGACCCGCGGCCGACCGCGGTCCTGGGGGCGGCTGAGCACCGCACCTGGACCCGGGTCAGGGACGCTGCGTACCTCGCGGTCATCGCCGGCCTCGCGAGCGGCATCGCGGCCTCCGTGATCGGGGTCGATCGCTGGCTCGACGCGTCCGCCGTCCCGGTTGCGCTGCGAGCTTCCGAGCTCGCCCAGCCGCCGAGGGTCTGGCAGGTCGCCGCGGGCGAGCAGGTGCGCGTCACGTTCACGAACGATGCGGATGTCCTCTACCTCTGCACCCTGCCGGGGGCGCCGAAGCTCGAGCTCAACCCCCGTCCGGGCCAGGACCGGGCCGCCCGGTTCGCCCTTGCCGACCCGGGCCGGTACACGCTCGCGTGCGCGGCCATCGAGCAGACGGCCATCACCGGCGGCTCCATGGCGCCAGGGATGAGCGCCGCGCTGCCGGCAGCCGTCTTCGAGGTTCCGTAGGGGTCGACGCTGCAGGTCCGCCCGCGCCGCCCGGTCGCGGTGGCAGCCTCGCGCCGGCGGTCAGCGCGGGGACCGCAGTGGGTTGAGCTTGCCCGACGACCAGGTCTTGAACGCGGCGGCGATGTCCTCGTCGTCGCGCCAGAGCGTCGCCCGGATCGGGGCGTCCAGGGTGGTCCAGTCGATGCGGGCGTCACCATCGGCTTCGACGGTGCACGCGATCGACCCCAGAGTCTCGCCGAAGAGGCCGAAGATCCCCTTGTCGGCCCACGTCCCGGCGGCCTCCTGGCCCGCCTCGCAGCTGCCCCCGGGCTCGATCTGCGCCGCCGCCACGAACGCCGTCCAGCGCACCTCCATCCGCGCCTCGTCCCGGTAGAGGATGTAGCGGAGCTGCTTGGCGTCCTTCGTTTCGCAGAGGAGGGTGGCAATCTCCGCGGCCTGCTTGAGGGGCTGCGCCGTGCAGGCGTTGCGGACAGAGGGAGGGATCCAGGCGCGGAGCTGGGCAACATCCTCCGGCGCGGCGAGCCGCGGCGTGGGGGTCGGGACGGGTGTTGGGCTCGGGGTAGGCGTCGGCGACGGCGTGGGCGGGGGCACGGGGGTCGGGTCCACCGTGGGGGTCGGGCTCTGCGCGACTGCTGCCTCGGGCGACCGCGGCGTGGCGGCCGCCCCCGGCCCGACGGAGCCGGCGAGCAGCATCACGACGCCGATCCCGGAGGCCGCGGTGAAAGCGACGAGCAACGCGTACCCGGCCACGCGCGCGGCGATCGTCGCCCTGGGCCTTCGGGGCGGCGCCGCGGCCGGTTCGTCGGCGCCGCGATCCCGGGGCGAGGGTGCCCCGGCGGCCGCTCGTCGCGGCGGGCCCGCGATCGCCGTCGTGTGCGTCGTCCCCGTCGGGGCGATCGACGCGGCCACGCCGGTGCCCAGCGCCGCGAGCGCCGCCGCGACGAACAGGCCCGCGGACTCGAAGCGGACCGCAGCGTCCTTGGCCAGGGCTCGTGCCACGACCGCGTCGAGCGTCGGCGGGAGATCCGGGCGTCGCTCGGAGATGGCCGGCGGCTCGGCGTGGACGTGCGCCCACAGGGCCGCCTCGTACGAGTCGCGCGGATAGGGCGGCGCGCCGGTGAGCAGCGTCACGAGGACGCACCCCAGGGCGTAGACGTCGGATCGCGACGCCAGTGCCGGGTCCGGGCGCGGCGCGGACGCGTCGGCGGTGAACTGCTCGGGGGCCATGTAGGCAGGCGTCCCCATCGGGCCGAGCGTGAGCGCCGTCGCGCCCGAGGTCGCCGCCCGCTTCGTGAGCCCGAAGTCGGTGAGATACGGGACGCCGCGCGCGTCGAGCCGGATGTTCGACGGCGTGACGTCGCGGTGGACGAGCCCGCGGGCATGGGCCGCGTCAAGGGCATCCGCGATCGGGGCGACCAGGGCGAGCGCGTCCGCCGCGGGAAGCGGGCCGCGCGAGCGCACGACCTCGGCCAGATCGGGTCCGTCGAGGAAGCGCATTGCGAGGTAGAGCTGGCCGTCCCATTCGCCGGCGGCGTGGATCGGCACGACGTTGGGGTGCTCGAGCGCGGCGAGGGCGTCCGCCTCGCGCAGGAACCGCTCGCGGTACGCTGGGTCGGCGGCGAGCGCGGGCGCAATCAGCTTCAGCGCGATCCGCCGGCGGGGCCGAAGCTCCGTGGCGAGATAGACGACACCCATCCCCCCCTGCGCGAGAACGGCGTCGACCTGGAAGCCGGCAAACGAGCTGCCGGCCGGGAGGGGCGTGATCACGAGACCTCCTGCGACCCGCGGTCCGGACCGCCGGGGGAGTATCGCACCGACCGCGGCAGGGGTCGAACGAGCTGGAAGGCCGCCGTCTTCCCGGGGAGGCTGCGCGGATCCTCCGTCACGCGATGAGCGGCACCAGGAAGACCAGGATCGATGTCGCGATGGTGGCGGCGGCGACCGCGGCGAGCCTCCCAGCCCGCCGGCCGAAGCCGAGTGGCGTGAACAGCTCCGCCGCCAGCAGCCCGCCCAGGGCAGCCGGCGCGCCGGCAACCCCGGCGACGATCCCCAGCGGAACGGTGACCCCGGCGCCGAGGAGGAGGAGACGCTGGTCGACCGCGACCGTCACGAGGGCCAGCACATCGGCCCCGACGACCCACCCGACGATCGCGCCGAGGACGGCGTCGCTCTTCGTCGCCGCCATCATCACCGGGTAGGCCACTGTCAGGACGCTGATCGAGAGAACGGGCAGGGCCAGCACGAGGCTCGAGCCGAGCCCCGCCGGCAGGATGAGCGGCCCGGGCCCCTGCCGCTCCCAGCCCAGCGTGACGAGGGTGATCATCGAGAACGCGGCGGCGAAGGCGCCGGCCTCGAGGCCCCGGCGCAGCCATCCTGAAAGGCGAAGCCGGCCCATGCCGGAAGAGTAGCGCCGGCGCGCATCCCGTGGGACCGCCGGCCCCGACGTCTGCCGGGACCCGCTTCCTGCCGCCCCGGCGGTTAGCCCGTGTAGCGACGGAAGATCGTCACTGCGTTCTGGCCGCCGAAGCCGAAGCCGTTGACCATCACCGTGTCGACCTTCGCCGTGCGCGCCTTCAGCGGGACGTAGTCGAGGTCGCACTCGGGCAGGTCGGGGTTCTCGTGATTCGCGGTGGGGGAGATGACCTGGTCGCGGATGCCGCCGAGGGCGGCCAGCGCGGACGCAATCCCCGCCGCACCGACGAGGTGACCGACCATCGACTTCGGCGAGCTCACCGCCAGCTTCGATGCGGCAGGTCCGAACGACGCCTTGATCGCCCGCGTCTCGGTGACGTCGTTGAGCGGCGTCGACGTGCCGTGCGCCACGACCCAGTCGACCTCGTCGGCCGCGATGCCGGCGTGCTCGCGGGCGATCGTCATCGCGCGCATGGCGCCGCGCCCCGTGGGCTCCGGGGCGGAGATGTGGAAGGCATCCGCCGTCAGCGCCCCGCCCAGCACCTCTGCGATGGGGGTCGCGCCGCGGGCCAGGGCGTGGGCCAGCGACTCGACCACGACGACGCCGCCTCCCTCGCCCAGGACGAACCCATCGCGGTCGCGGTCGAAGGGACGGCTCGCCCGCTCGGGCTCGTCGTTGCGCTTGGACAGGGCGCCCATGTTGCCCAGCGCGGCGATGCCGACGGGCAGGACGGGCGCCTCGCTGCCCCCCGCGAGCATCACGTCGACCTCGCCGGACTGGATCAGGCGGAGGGCATCGTGGAAGGCGATGACCGACGTCGCGCAGGCGGCGGTCTGGGCGATGACCGGCCCCGTCAGCCCCCACTCCATCGAGAGCATGCAGGCTGCCATCGAGCCCGACAGGGCCGGGATCGCGAACGGGCTGACGAATCGCGGTCCACGCGTGTCCGCGATGTGGGTCCCCTCGATGATCTCCTCGATGCCGCCGCCGCCCGTGTTGACGGCGACGCCGACGCGGTCGCGCTGCTCGGGCGTCATCGCCGCGAAGTCGAGGCCGGCGTGAGCGACGGCCTCTCTTCCGGCAGCCATCGCGAAGTGGATGAAGCGGCTCATGCGCCGCGCCATCTTGGGATCCATGGCGCTGGCAGGGTCGAAGCCCTTCACCTCGGCGGCGATGCGGACCTCGAATCCGGACGCGTCGAAGGCCGCGATCGGCGCGACGCCAGAGATGCCGCCCCGGAGGCTCGCCCAGTACGTCTCGAAGTCGTTGCCGTTCGGCATGACGGCGCCGAGGCCGGTCACGACGGCGCGGCGGGCTGGATCAGCGCTGGGCGGCACGTGGGTCTCCTCGGGTGCGGCGGTTCGGCCCGGGTCGCCGGGGCAGGTGTAGGACCGTGATTGTAGGCGCCGGGTCAGTCGCCCTCGTAGCGCTTGAACACGACGGCGCCGTTGTGCCCGCCGAGGCCCACGTTGTCGGAGATCGCGTAGCGGATCTCCCGCCGGACGGTCGTCGTGGGCACGTTGAGGTTGATCTCCGGGTCAGGGTCGCGGAACGTCGGGACGCCCGGGACCGCCTGCTTGTGGATCGCGAGGATCGTGAAGATGCCCTCGACCGCGCCGGCGGCACCCATCATGTGGCCGGTCAGCGACTTCGTGGCGCTGATGCTGATCTCGGGCGTCCGGTCGCCGAAGACGGCCCAGAACGCCTGCGCCTCGCGGAGGTCGCCCAGCGGGGTCGATGCCCCGTGGGGGTTGATCATGTCGATCCACTCGGGCTGCACGTCGTAGCGCTCCAGGGCCTGGAGCAGCGCGCGGCGGATCCCATCCCCCTTGTCGACCGGCTGGATGAGGTCCCAGGCGTCGGCGGCCGAGCCGTAGCCGACGACCTCGGCGTAGATGGTGGCTCCCCGGGCTTTCGCGTATTCGAGGTCCTCGAGGACCACGGCCCCGGCGCCCTCGCCGAGGACGAAGCCGTCGCGGGACGCATCGAACGGCCGCGATGCCGACTGCTCGACGTCGCCGGCGCGCGGCGTGCCCATGCCCCGCATGTTCGAGAACCCGATGTGGACGATCTCGTGGAGCGGCGTCTCGGTGGATCCTGCGATCGCCGCCACGACGTCGCCCCGGCGGATCAGCTCGGAGGCCTCGCCGATGTTGTGGGTGCCCGTGGAGCAGGCTGTCACGATGCACATGTTCGGCCCGCGGATGCCGGTCTCGATCGCGATCTGGCCCGACGCCGTGTCGGGGAGCATGTTGGCGATGAAGAACGGGCTGACCGCCCGCGCACCCTTGGTCGCCCACGTCTCGACGTTGTCGATCATGAGCTTGGGGCCGCCGCCCCCCGACCCGAAGTAGATTGCGATGTCGTCGCGGTTGGCGTCGGTCACCTCGAGGCCGGAGTGTGCCAGGGCCTTCTTCGACGAGGCCACGCCAAGGACGACGTTGCGGTCGGTCCGGCGGACCTCCTTGAAGTGCATCCAGGCGTTGGGGTCGAAGTCCGGCACCTCGCCGGCGACCTTGCAGTCGTACGGCTCGGGATCCCAGTAGGTGATCCGCTTGAGGCCGGAGACGCCGTTCTCGAGGTTGCTCCAGACGGTCTCGATCTCGTCGCCGATCGAGCTCACGAGGCCCATCCCGGTGACGGCGATGCGGCGGGTGTAGTCGGGCTTGCGCACGGGTCGGGGTTCTCCTGTCGCGGGTCGGGGTGTCCGGCCTCAGGCCGGTGGGGCGTCCGGGTCGGCGAGGCCGCCCGGGCTGGAGGGATCGTCGAGGGGAATGGTGTCCGCGTCTGGGACGATACGGCGGACGAGCCCGGAGAGCACGCGACCGGGGCCGACCTCGACGAACCGGGTGACCCCCGCCGCCGACATCGCCTCGATGGCGGCGATCCAGTCGACCCCGGTCGTCAGGTGGTCGACGAGCTCGGCCCGGCAGGCGTCCCCGGTCGTGAGCGGCGTGGCCGTGGCGTTGGCGAGCAGGGGCACCTGCGGGTCGGCGAACGCGATCCCGGAGAGGACCTCGCGCATCCCTTGGGCCGCCTCGGCCATCAGGGGCGAGTGAGCGGCGACGCTCACGGGAAGGACGATGGCCCGCTTCGCGCCAAGGCCCTTCGCCGCCGCCGCGGCCGCCTCGACGGCCGGGCGGGTGCCCGAGACGACGACCTGGCCGGGGGAGTTGCGGTTGGCCACGCCGAACGTCCCGTGGGCGGCTCCCGTCGCAACCAGCTCGTCGAGCCGGTCGTCGGGCAGGCCGATGATGGCGGCCATCGCCCCGGGGTGTCCCTCCCCGGACGACTGCATGAGGCGCCCGCGCTCGCGGACGAGGCGTAGTCCGTCGGCCAGGGAAACGACGCCGGCCGCCACCATCGCCGAGTACTGGCCCATGGAGTGGCCCGCCGCGAACGCGGGTGCCAGCGCGGCAAGCCCCGCAGCGTCCCGGTGCTCCTCGAGCGCGCGCAGGAAGGCGATCGAAGAGGCCAGGAGGGCCGGCTGGGCGTTGACCGTCAGGTCGAGATCCTCCGCCGGCCCCTCCCAGGCCAGCCGGGAGAGGGGCTCGCCGAGCGCGTCGTCGGCCTCGGCGAACACCGCGGCGGCCGCGGGCGAGGCGTCGGCGACGGCGCGGACCATGCCGACGGACTGCGAGCCCTGGCCAGGGAAGACGAAGGCGAGCGTGGACATGCGGGCGGTGTTTCCTCGTGCTGCTGGGTGATGCCCCACCGGCCTGGCCGGGATGTGCCTGTGGGCGGCGTCGGCTGACAGGGGGCGCGTGCTCAGACTGATCTCGCGGCCAGACTACCGCCCGATCGCCGCGCCTCCCGCAGAACGCGTGCAACTCTGCACAGGTCTGGCGATCCGGCTAGCCTTGTGCGATGACCGAGCCACGACCCCGCCGTGCCGCGCGCCCCGGCGCCGGTCGCGCCACCACAAGCCGGGTCACCACTGCCTCGCTCGAGGCGATGGCCGACGACGTCCTGCTGGCCCCGGTTGCCGCGGCGCGGGCGCGGATCCAGAACCCGCGCGAGCTCTCCGAGCGCGTGGCGTTCGGGAAGGCGCTCTGGCGGGAGCTCGTGATCGGGTTCGCGGCGCAGCTTGGCGAGCTCCGGCTGGGCTTCACCCAGCTCGCCGCGCTGTACGCCGTGACGGACGGCCGCACGACGACGATCGCCGACCTCGCCGACACCCTGAACAGGTCGCCATCGGCGACGTCGCGGCTCGTCGACGGACTGGTGCGGCGCCGGCTGATGGAGCGGCGCGAGGAGCCCGACGACCGCCGCATGAAGTCGGTCTGGCTGACGGAGCGAGGCCGGGCCCTGGTCGCGCTCGTCGACCGGGGCCGCGCGGACCAGTTCCTGGCGGTTGTCCGGCCGCTGCCGCCGACCGAGCGGGCGATTGTCGCCATGGGGGTTGCGGCGCTCGCGACGCGCGCCGTCTCGCGGCGCGGCCGCCTCATCAAGCAGCGCCCGCTGTAGCGGCGGGCGCACGGCCCGGGCGTCACGGGCTCGTTCAGGATCCGTGATGCCCCGGGTCGAGGACCGAGGCTCCGGTGGACATGACAGCTCGCCCTTGGCGCGGCGTCGACCCGTGCCGGCCCCCTACGCCAGCGACGCCGCCGTCGGCTCGGCGATCTCGCGAGCAGCCGCCACGAGCGCGTCGGGGCCGAGGCGCGACGGCACCGCCACGCTGACGTGCGAGGCCCCCGCCCGGGCGTAGGCGACCGCGAGCGAGCGGGCCTCGGTGCGCGAGGCGGAGTCCGGGCCCGCGCCCACCTGGGCCACGAACTGGAAGCCGGCGGGATCGCGGCCGGCTGCATCCATCGCACGCAGGATCACGTCGCGCCGTTCGCCGAACGTCTCGGGACATATGAACGGCATGGAGGGGATGAACCAGCCGTCGCCCTCCTCGGCGGCGAGCTGCAGCCCTCGCCGCCCCTGCCCACCGAGGAAGACCGGCGGGCCGCCCGGGGTCAGCGGCGGCGGCTCGTTCGTGGCCCCCGCGAGGGGCGCGAACGGATCGTCGAGCGTCACGCCGGGCGTCGCCGCGGCAGCCGGAGACCCGAGGGCGCGCAGGACGCGGACCGTCGAGACGAGTCGCTCGAACCGTTCGCGAGGCGGTGGGAGCGGTATGCCGAACGCCGCGTGCTCCCAGGCGTGCCAGCCCATCCCGAGCCCGATGATGAACCGACCCTCCGTGACGTGGTCCAGCGTCGTCGCTGCCTTGGCCAGGAGCGCCGGGTGGCGGAACGTGTTGGCCAGCACCGAATGGCCGAGCCAGACGCCCGGCACCCGGTGGGCCAGGGCGGCCATGAGGGTCAGGGATTCGAAGCTCGGGCCGCTCGCCTCGACGGCCGGGTCCGAGATGTGGTCGTTCATCCAGGCCGCCGTGAAGATCGACAGCTCTGCCGCGGCCGCCCACGTCTCGTCCAGCGTCGCGAACGAGACGTGCTGGGGCGAGGTCTTGAACCCGAAGGTCAGCTTCCCGGGGACTGCGCGCACTCCGCCCTCACGCGTTCGGCAGGGCGGCCCGCATCCGGGCTCCCGTCGTGATCGCGCCCTCCGAGGCCGACGAGACGAGGGCAGCGTACTTGGCGAAGACCCCGCCTGGGTAGCGCGGGGCGGGTGGCGTCCATGCCGCGCGGCGCGCCTCCAGGGCATCCTCCGCCACGTTGAGGTCGAGCGCCTTGCGGTCGACGTCGATCTCGATCTCGTCACCGTCGGCGACGAACGCGATCGGCCCGCCGAGCGCCGCCTCCGGCGCCACGTGCCCGATCATCAGCCCGTGCGTCCCGCCCGAGAAGCGCCCGTCGGTGAGGAGCGCCACGTGCTCGCCGAGCCCCTCGCCGACGAGGGCCGCCGTCACCGACAGCATCTCCTGCATCCCCGGCCCGCCCACCGGCCCCTCGTTGCGAATCACGATCACGTCGCCGTGGGCGAGCGTCCCGTTCTTCACCGCGTCGAAGCAGTCGTTCTCCGACTCGAAGACGCGGGCCGGCCCACGATGGTGGCGCCGCTCGTGGCCGGCCAGCTTGATGACGCAGCCCTCCGGCGCGAGCGTGCCGCGCAGGATCGTGAGGCCGCCGCTCGCCTTGAGCGGAGTTTCGATCGGCAGGACCACTGCCTGGCCGGGCGTCTCCACCACCGCCGCGGCGACCTCGGCGAGCGTCCGCCCGTCCACGGTCGGCGCCTCGCCGTGGAGGAGGTCGCGCTTGAGGAGCTCGCGCATGACGAGGGCCACGCCGCCCGCGTCGTAAAGCTCCGAGGCCGAGTAGCGGCCGCCGGGCTTCATGTCGGCGACGATCGGCGTCGCGTCGGCGATCGTGCTGAAGTCGTCGATCTCGAGGGGCACGCCGGCCTCGCGGGCGATCGCGAGGAGGTGGAGGACCGCGTTCGTCGAGCCGCCCGTCGCAGCCACCGCCGCGATCGCGTTCTCGAGGGCGCGGCGGTCGACGAACGTCGAGGGCCGCACGTCGCGGGTCACGAGGTCCATGACGATCTCGCCGCAGTGCCGGGCCGCGGCGTCCTTCGCCGGGTCTTCGGCCGGGATCCCGTTCAGGCCCGCCGGGGAGAGGCCGAGGAACTCCATGGCCATGCTCATCGTGTTCGCCGTGTACTGGCCGCCGCAGGCGCCGGCGCCGGGGCACGCGGCGCTCTCGATCTCGTAGAGCTCCTCCAGCGTCAGGGTGCCGGCCCGGTAGGCCCCCACGGCCTCAAAGACGGTCACGATGTCGGCGTTCTTGCCCTTGTACACGCCCGGGTAGATCGTGCCGTTGTAGAGGACGAGGCCCGGGAGGTCCATCCGCATGAGCGCCATCGCCGCGCCCGGGATCGTCTTGTCGCACCCGACGAGGCACACGAGGCCGTCGAAGAGGTGGCCGCGGGCGACCGTCTCGATCGAGTCGGCCACGACCTCGCGGCTCACCAGGGATGCCTTCATGCCCTCGGTGCCCATGCTGACCCCATCGCTCACGGCGATGGTGTTGAACTCCATCGGCGTCCCGCCCGCCGCCCGCACTCCCTCCTTGACGAACTCGGCCAGGCGACGCTGGTTGAGGTTGCAGGGCATCGTCTCGATCCAGTTCGTCGCCACCCCGACGATCGGCCGCGCAAGGTCCTCGTCCGTGAACCCCATCGCCTTGAGCATCGACCGGGCGGGCGCGCGGTCGGGACCGTCGGTGAGGCGCGCGGAGTGGCGCTTCGCGGGATGGCTCGGCTGGTCGTACGGCAGGGGGCGGTTGGGCATCGGTCGGCTCCTGGGGTGCGTGGGGCGAGCCCAAGTGTACGGGGCGGCCCGCGGCCGGTCCCAGCCGTCCGCCGAGCAGCGGCGGAGCGGGACCTACCGGATGCAGGGTCCCGTGTCGGCCGCGCCCGTCGCCCCGATCGCGGGCATGATCGCGATCGCTACGTCGACCGGGTCGAGCGCGTAGCCGACCGATTCGTCCGATCGCGACTCGGCGAAGACCACGCCGCCGACCGTGCCGTTGGGGAGCACGAACGGGCCCCCGCTCGCGCCCGGCTCGATCGCGGCCCGCAGCTCCAGCACGTTGCGCACGATCGTCTCCTCGCCGTAGAGGTCGCGGCCCCGCGCTCGAACCTCGGCGGTCACCGCGGCGGGGAGTGCCGTGAGCCCGGCCCCGTTGGGATGGCCGAGCGCGGCTCCGACCGCGCCGCGCTTCGGCGCCTTCGGCGCAAGCACCAGCGCGGGAAGCGCCAGGTCGCGCGCTCGGATGACCGCGATGTCGAACTCGGGGTCGAACAGGACGACCGTGCCGCGGCTGCTTCCCGCGGGACCGCGAAGGATCACCCGATCCGCTCCGGCAACGACGTGGGCGTTCGTCACGAAGTACCCGGCGGAGACGGAGAACGCGGTCCCCGTGAACGATGCGCCGCAGGCCCTCGCATCGACCCGGACGGTGCTGGCAATGGCCCTCCCCGCGATCGCGGCCGCCTCACTCCCTCCGGGGACGTCGACCGGCGGTGCCGGAAGCGGCTCGAGCCCCACGAAGACCTCGGGCAGGCCGCTGTCGTACAGGACGTCCCCGACCTGCCCGATGACCTCCCCGGGGGGAGGCAGCACGCCGAGAAGCCAGCGGACCGCATCGGACTTGCTGGCCTCGGTGGACGCCACCGGGACGGAGCTCGTCGCGAGGAGGCCCCCCACGAGCCAGGTCACCAGGAAGACCTGCGCGACGCCGAGCACGGCCCCGAGGGCGCTGTCCACCCCGCCCGCCGCGACGCCGGCGCGGTCGCGCAGCGCCGCCCCCACGCCAGATCCCATCGCCTGTGCCATCGACACGAGGAGGAAGGCCCCGCCGATCGCAACGAGCGCCCGCGCCGGCTGCTCCAGGCCCGCCAGCGCGCCCGCCACGTGGGGAGCAAGGGCGACGATGAGCGCAACGACCAACCCGGCGGCCGCGAGGCCCAGCACCTGGGGAACCGCGCCCGACCGGTAGCCGACGAGCGCCCCCACCACGATGAGCAGCACGACGATGAGGTCGATCGCGTTGACAGGCAGGAGGTCCACGCGCGGATTGTGCGCGACCCCCGCGATTCCGGCACCATGGGCGGGTCACCTGCGACCCGGCGCCGGCCCGGCGCGGCCCGCGGGTTCCCGACGAGGAGGCACCCGTCGATGCCCGCCCCCGACCGTCTCGCGGTCCTCACCACGATCCTCGACGACGGGGCCGTGCCGACCTTCACGGCCGCCGACGCGGAGACCGCGTTCGACATGGTCGCCGGGTGCGCTGCGGGCGGCGCGCGGGCGGTGGAGTTCACGAACCGCGGCGACGACGCCCACGCAACGTTCGCCGCCCTTGCGCGCCGCGTGACGGTGGAGCTTCCGGACGTGGCCCTGGGCGCCGGCACGATCATCGACGCGCCCACCGCGGCGCTGTTCATCGCCGCGGGCGCCCGGTTCGTCGTCGGGCAGTCCTTCAGCGAGGAGGTCGCCCGGCTCTGCAACCGCCGCCGGGTCGTGTACGTCCCGGGATGCGGCACGGCCACCGAGATCGCCGCTGCCGAGGAGCTCGGCTGCGAGATCGTCAAGCTGTTTCCCGCCGCGGCGTACGACGGCCCGGCCTTCATCCGGAACCTCCTGGCTCCGAGCCCCGGTTCCCGGGTGATGCCGACCAACGTGCTCGCGACCGAGGAGGCCACGCGCGCCTGGATCGCCGCGGGTGCCGCGGCGCTCGGTGTGGCCGGCCATCTCTACTCGGCCGACCTGGTGGCCTCCCGCGACCGCGACGAGATCGCGGCGCGGACGCGCCGCTTCCTCGGCTGGATCCGCGACGCTCGCGCAGCCGGCGCATAGCCCATCGTCCGCGGCTGCGCGCCGCGCTCGCACCAGCACACCAGGGGGAGACGAGGACACCATGGCCGAGTTCGACTTCGAGCGGTTCCTGGAGCTGCCGCGGATCTCCGGGCTGCGATTGGCGCCGGACGGCCGGCGTCTCGTCGTGGCCGTCGCGGGGCCCGGTCCCGAGGGCACGGAGATGCGCACGGCGCTCTGGCAGGTCGATTTGGCCGGTGCCGTCCCGCCGCGACGCCTGACCCGCTCGGCTGCCGGGGAGGCGGGAGGCGCCGCCTTCCTCCCCGATGGGTCGCTCCTGTTCACGTCGAGCCGGCCGGATCCCGACGTCAAGCCCGATCCCGAGCGGAAGGTCCACGCGCTGTGGGTCCTTCCGCCGGATGGCGGAGAGGCACGCCTGCTCGCGGCGCCCGAGGGCGGGGTGGATGGTGTCGTGGCCGCCCGTAACGCACCGGTCGTTGCCTTCGGCACCGGGGTGTTCCCCGGCGCCGCCGACTTCGCGCTAGACGCCGAGCGCGCGAAGGCGCGCCGGGACGCCGGCGTGAGCGCACTCCTGTTCGAGGGCGACTACCCGGTTCGGCACTGGGACCACTGGCTGGCTCCGCGGCGACGGCGCCTCTTCAGCGCGAGCGTGCCAGCCGACCCGGAGGCCCCCCTGGCCGGCCTGCTCGACGTCGAGCGGGACGTCGAGGCCTTCACCTTCGAGGAGACCGGGATGGCGCTGGCGCCCGATGGCCGCTTCCTCGTCGCGGCGCGCAACGACGCCGGGTCCCTCCCCGCGCTCCGGACGGACCTGGTGGTCGTCGACCTGGCCACCGGCGCCACGCGCCAGCTGACCACGGGCGATGCCTGGTACGAGGCGCCTGCCGTCGCCCCGGACGGGCGGAGGGTCGCCGCGATTCGGACGACCTTCGGCAGCCCCGGCGAGGCGTCGCGGGTCGGCCTCGTGGTCATCGACGTCGAGACGGGAGGACAGCTGACGCTCGCCGCGGACCTGGACCGCTGGCCAGAGAGCCCGACCTGGGCCCCCGACGGGACGGCGGTGTACTTCACGGCGGACGACGCGGGTCACCACGCAGCCTTCCGGGTCGACCTCGACGACGGGAGAGTGACGCGGCTGACGGCGGAGGGAGCGCTCGGCGACCTCTGCCCGACACCGGACGGATCGGCGGTCGTCGCCCTGTGCTCGACCATCGGTTCGCCGCCACGCATCGTTCTGCTGGACGCACGGATGGCCGACCAGGTGCCGGAGCCCCTGCCGAACGGGATCGACGAGCGGGGGATCGCAGTCCCCGGCGTCGTCGAGCGACTGACCGCCCGCGCGGCGGACGGGACCGAGATCGGGAGCTGGCTCGTGCGGCCGGCAGAGGCGTCCGCCGAGAACCAGGCGCCGCTCGTCGTCTGGGTCCACGGGGGACCGCTTGGGTCCTGGAGCTCCTGGCACTGGCGCTGGAGCCCGCACCTCCTGGCGGCGCGCGGGTACGCCGTACTCATGCCGGACCCGGCCCTGTCCACCGGGTACGGCCAGCGGATGATCGACCGCGGCTGGAACGACTGGGGCGGCGCGCCGTATGAGGATGTGGAGGCAGCCGTGGACGCCGCGCTGCAGCGCGCCGATCTCGACGCTTCGCGCACGGCCCTCATGGGCGGCTCCTACGGGGGGTACATGGCCAACTGGGTCGCCGGGCACACCGATCGCTACCGGGCCATCGTGACGCACGCCAGCCTGTGGGAGCTGCGCGGCTTCCACGGGACGACCGACACGGGTGCCCTCTGGGAGCAGGAGATGGGCGACCCCTACACCGAGCCCGAGAGCTACGTGCGCCAGTCGCCCTTCGAGCACCTCTCGAGGATCCGGACGCCGATGCTCGTGATCCACGGGGAACAGGATTTCCGGGTCCCGATCAGCGAGGCACTGCGCCTCTGGACCGACCTGCGGCGCCACCGGGTGCCGGCGACGTTCCTCTACTACCCCGACGAGAACCACTGGATCCTGAAGCCGCAGAACGCGCGGCTCTGGTACGCGACGGTCCTCGCCTTCCTCGACGAGCACCTGCTGGGCAAGCCGTTCGAGCGCCCGGACCTCCTGTAGGGCGGGTCGGCGGCGGGGTCGAGCGGGCCCGCGCGTCGGCCCCGAGCTCCTAGTCCATCTCCATGAACGGCCGGGCGTAGTGCACGACGCCCGTGTCCTCGGGGGTCCAGGCCGGGAGCCGGCGCGCCATCCAGGCCTCCTCCGGCCACGCCTCGGGCGGCCCGAGTCCCTGGGCCCGGGCCGATCCGAAGCCGAAGCGCGGATAGTAGGTGGGGTGCCCGAGGAGGGCCACGGCGGCGGCGCCCGCCGTCGCACAGCGCGCGATGGCCTCGTGCATGAGCTTCGTCCCGATCCGGCGACCCTGCCAGGCCGGGACGACGGCGATCGGCCCGAGGGCGATGATGCGCCCCTCCGCGAGGCTGCCGTCCGGCCGCTCCAGCGTTGCCGCCGTGAGCAGGCAATGCCCGACGACCCAGCCCTCGATCTCCGCGAGCAGCGACCAGGCCGGATCGCAGTCGCCGGAGGCACGCAGGGCGTCCAGCAGCTTCGCCTCCGCGTCGGTCGGGAATGCGGCGAGATTGACGGCGCGGGCGGCGGCGGCGTCGGACGGGTCGCCGGCACGCTCGGGCCGGATCATCACCACGGGCGGGAGTGGCGACACCGGATCAAGCATGGCGGCATCGTGCACGAACGGGTGCACCCGCGCACGGGTCGGACGGCCCGACGTGGCGGGCGTGGCGGACCGGCGCGGTCGAGCCGGGTCGCCGTGGGCGCGGGCCCCAGGGACCAGGTCGGCCGCCGTCAGCCCCCGGCGAGCGGCATCCGGAGGCGCGTGTCGACGCGCGCCGGGTGGGTGGCCTCCCAGGTCTCGATCTCGGGGAGCCTGGCCATCACGTAGCCGATCTCGTCCGTGCCGGCGAGGAGCATCCGCTTCACGAAGGGGTCGATGTCGAAGTCGAGCGTGGAGCCGTCCGGCAGGAGGACGCCCTGCTCAGCGAGGTCGACCGTGAGCCGTGCATCGGGGTCCGCCTCGACCATGGCAAAGAGCCGGGCGTGGGTCCCCGGGTCAACGACGATCGGCAGGACCCCGTTCTTCAGGGCGTTGTTCCGGAAGATGTCGGCGAAGCTCGTCGAGAAGACGGCCCGGATCCCCCATGCGGTCAGCGCCCAGGGAGCGTGCTCGCGCGACGAGCCCGTGCCGAAGTTGTCGCCGACGAGGAGGATGTTCCGGCCGGCCATCCCGGGGCGGTCCAGCACGAACGGCGGGTCCTTCGGCGTCCCGTCGTCGTTGAAGCGCCAGTCGTGGAAGAGGGCGCCGGCGAGGTCGGCCTTGTCCGTGATCTTGAGGTAGCGCGCCGGCACGACCTGGTCCGTGTCGACGTTCTCCGCGGGGAGAGGGACGACCTTGCTGGTGAGCTGGCGGAACGGCTCGGCCACGGCTCAGTACCCCCCGCCGACGGTCGTCGGCTGCTCGATCCCGGGAAGGGTCCGCGGGTCGGTCACCACCCCGGCGATCGCGCTGGCCACGGCGGTCAGGGGCGAGGCCAGGAGGGTGCGGCCGCCCTTCCCCTGGCGACCCTCGAAGTTGCGGTTGCTCGTTGAGACCGCGTACTGGCCGGGCGCGAGCTGGTCGCCGTTCATGGCGATGCACATCGAGCAGCCGGACTCGCGCCACTCGGCGCCCGCGGCCCGGAAGATCTCGTGGAGGCCTTCGCGCTCCGCCTGCGCCTTCACCTGCTGGCTGCCGGGGACGACCATGAGGCGGACGCCGTCCGCCGCACGCCGGCCCTTCAGCGCGGACGCCGCGAGGCGCAGGTCGCTGATCCGAGAGTTCGTGCAGCTGCCGATGAAGACGACCTCGACCGGCTGGCCGGCAATCGGCTGGCCCGCCCGCAGGCCCATGTACTCGAGCGCCCGCTCCAGGGCCCGCCGGCCCGACGCGTCTGCGGCGTCGTCCGGGTGCGGCACCCGCCCCGTGATCGGGATCCCCATCCCGGGGTTCGTGCCCCACGTGATCATCGGCTCCAGGGTGTTGGCGTCGAGGGTCAGCGAGGTGTCGAAGACGGCCCCATCGTCGGTCGGGAGCGTGCGCCAACGCGTGATGGCCGCGTCCCACGCCGCGTCCTGGGGGGCGTGCCGACGTCCGTGCACGTACTCGAACGTTGCGTCGTCCGGTGCGACGAGCCCGGCCCGGGCGCCGCCCTCGATGCTCATGTTGCAGATCGTCATCCGCTGCTCCATCGAGAGCGCCCGGATCGCCTCTCCCCGGTACTCGAAGACGTGGCCGGTGCCGCCGCCGATCCCGATCCGCGCGATGAGGGCCAGGATGATGTCCTTCGCCCCCACGCCCGGCCGGAGCCGCCCGTCGACACGCACCTCGTAGGTCTTCGGCCGGCGCTGGAGGAGGGTCTGCGTCGCGAGGACCATCTCAACCTCGCTGGTCCCGATCCCGAACGCGAGCGCTCCGAAGGCCCCGTGGGTCGCCGTGTGGCTGTCGCCGCACACGATCGTCATCCCCGGCTGGGTGAGCCCCAGCTCCGGGCCGATGACGTGGACGATCCCCTGGGTGTCGCTGCCATAGGCGTGGATCGGGATCCCGAACTCCTCGCAGTTGGCCTCGAGCTGGCGGACCTGGGCGGCCGCCATCTGGTCGATGATCGGGAGTCCCCGCGGCGCCGTCGGCGTGGAATGGTCGGCCGTTGCGACGGTCCGTTCCGGGTGCCGGACGCGGAGCCCGCGCGCGCGCAGGCTCGTGAAGGCCTGGGGCGAGGTGACCTCGTGGACGAGGTGAAGATCGACGGCCAGGACGGCGGGCGCCCCGTCGTCCTCGGAGACGACGTGCTCATCCCAGATCTTCTCGACGAGGGTGCGAGGGCGCGGGTCGGGCGCCCCGGGGCTTGGATCGGACACGGTTCTGCGGCTCCGGGTGGGGCGGGGGACGGAGGCCGAAGCGTACCAGAGGACGCGCCCCGGTCCGCCGTGCGCTCTCGTTCGGCGCCGTCGGATGCGGAGGAATCGGCACGGCCGCCGGGCGAGGCCCGACGGCCGATGTCCTAGTGGTGGCCGAGGTTCGGCGCCGGGGCTACCCCCAGCGCTGCCCGGCCTCTGGTCCGATGGGATGCTCGACCCTCGATGCCCGAGCATCGCCCGCGTACGGACTTCGCTCGTTCATCGTCAGGGCAGGAAGCTCTCGAGGGCCTGCGAAACGAAGCCCCATCGGATGCCCGCGCCGAGTGTCATCGCCATCGAGGCAAGGACCCCTGAGCGCGGTGGGTGGGCCGCCACGGGACGTGCGGGCGGGCCGGCGCCGCCACGAGCCGGCCGCCTGACCGGTTGGCCGGGACGCGGGGCCACCGGCTGCAGGAAGCGTCCGTTGACGGTCTACCGATCCCTGCTACACTCCGCACCACTCGTCGCAGCCGGCGATGAGGCGCGCAGGGAGCCGCACATCAACATGGGCTTCTCGAACCGGCAGGATCGTCGCCCCGTCGCCGTCGTCGTGACGAGTGACGGCCGCCGCGTGCATGTCCCCCTCGATGAGCTCGAGCCGACCGCCGCTCCCGTATCGCTGCGATCCATTGTCCTCTCCCTTCTGGGCCTTATTGGCGGCTCCCGGCAGGAGCCTGGGGAACGGCGGACGGAGCGCTAGGCGCGACGAACGAACGGAACACCAGGGCCCTCGCCGGGAGACCGGCGGGGGCTTTTGCATGAATGGCGGGCATCGCCGGGCTACGCGCAGCGCCCGGCGAGCATCGACCAGGGAGGTCTGGCAGGCGATGGCGACGACGAAGAGCCAATCAGCGACGGGTCCGGTGGGTCCACCGGCTCGGCCGAAGTCGCGCAGGAGCCACATCCCTGGCGAGGGGACGGCGGTCGCCGAGGCCGTCGAGCAGGCGCGTCGCGAGATGCTCAGCGACGGCAGTCGCTCCCGCCAGCAGGCCGAGGAGCGCCGTGGCCGGCGCGCCCGGATCGGCGCCGACGTCGTCGTCGAGGCGATCCTGCGCCAGGGCGTCGACGTCCTCTTCGGGTACCCGGGCGGCGTCATCCTCCCGCTCTACGACGTCCTGGGTGACCACCCGGATCTGCGGCACGTCCTCGTGCGCCATGAGCAGGGCGCAGCCCACGCCGCCGACGGGTACGCGCGCGCCACGGGCAAGGTTGGCGTCTGCCTGGGGACGTCCGGCCCCGCCGCGACGAACCTCGTGACCGGCATCGCGACTGCCCAGCTCGACTCGATCCCGATGGTCGCGATCACCGGCAACGTGACGGCTGCTCTCCTCGGCAAGGACGCCTTCCAGGAGATCGACATCACGGGCATCACGCTGCCGATGACGAAGCACAACTACCTCGTTCGCGACGCGGACGACCTCCCGCGCGTCCTCGCCGAGGCGTTCTACATCGCCCGCACGGGGCGACCGGGGCCCGTCCACATCGACATCACGAAGGACGCGCTCCAGGCGGAGACGGACGCACCGCACCCGACCGACGAGGAGGTCGCGGCCGGCCTGCCAGGCTTCCGTCCGACGCTGGGAGGGCACCCGCGCCAGCTCAAGCTGATCGCCGACGAGATCGCACATGCCCAGCGGCCGGTCATCCTCGCAGGCCACGGGATCCTCATCGCCGACGCCACCGAGGAGCTCCGCACCCTCGCCGAGAAGGCCCGCATCCCCGTCGCCTGGACGCTCCTCGGGATCGGCGCGATGGACGAGACCCACCCGCTCGCGTACGGGTACATGGGGATGCACGGCTGGAAGCACGTCAACCGGGCGATCCAGACGTCGGACCTCCTCATTGCCGTGGGGATGCGCTTCGACGATCGCGTGACGGGCAACGTCCGCACATACGCCCCGTATGCCCGGATCGTCCACGTCGACATCGACCCGGCGGAGATCGGCAAGAACGTGGCGGTCGAGATCCCCGTCGTCGGCGACGCAAAGCGCGTCCTCGGCGGCCTCCTCCCGCTCGTCGCGGCCGTGCCGGAGGCCGACCGCGCCGCCTACCTCGACCAGCTGGCCGAGTGGCGCCGAGAATCGGAGGGCACCAGCTGGCACGGCTCCGGCGCCTGGCGTGACGGGCTCCTGTCGGCCGACTTCGTCGTCGCCCAGATCGGCGAGGTGACCGGCCACGACGCGACGCTCGTCGCCGACGTCGGCCAGAACCAGATGTGGATGGCTCGCTACGCCGGCTATCGGCGGCCCCACAGCCACCTCTCCTCGGGCGGTCTCGGGACGATGGGCTACTCCCTGCCGGCCGCCATGGGCGCCGCCCTTGGCCGGCCCGACAAGTGGACCTGGGCGGTCTGCGGCGACGGCGGCTTCCAGATGACGATCCAGGAGCTGGCCACCCTGGTCCAGGACCGGATCCCGGTCCGGATCGCGCTCCTCGACAACCACAAGCTGGGGATGATCCGGCAGTGGCAGGAGATCTTCTACTCGGGTAACTACCACTCGTCCAACATGCTGGGCCCCGACTATCTCAAGCTCGCGGACGCGTACGGTATCCCGGCCTGGAAGGTCCGGACCCCGGAGGAGGTCCGCCCGGCGATCGAGGCCGCGAACGCAGTCGACGGCCCGTCGCTGGTCTGGTTCGAGATCGCGGAAGAGCAGAACGTTCTCCCGATCATGCCGGCAGGCAAGGGCCTCTCCGACCTGATCGAGACCTGGGGAGGGGCGGACGAATGAGCCCCGACGGATCGGAGCTGTCGGCCCACGCCGCCCCGCCCGCGCGGACCCTGCCGGGCACGGGGGAGCAGCGTCGTCACGTGCTCGTGGCGATCGTCAACAACCGGCCCGGCGTGCTGAACCGCGTCGCGAGCCTCATGCGCGCCCGCAACTTCAACATCGAGTCGCTCGCCGTCAGCCACCTCGACAACCCCGAGATCAGCCGGATGACGATCACCCTCCGCGCGGACGACGTCCTCGTCGAGCAGGCGACGAAGCAGCTCTACAAGATCATCGACGTGCTCAAGGTCCAGGACGTGACCGACGAGCCGACGGTGCAGCACGAGCTGGCCCTCGTGAAGGTCCGGGCCACGGACCGGACGCGGGGCGAGCTGATCTCCATCGTGGAGATGTACAAGGCGCGGATCGTCGACATGGCGCCCGAGTCGGTGATCGTGGAGACGACGGGCGTCGAGTCCGAGGTGGACGCCCTCATCGCGCTCCTCCGCGGCTACGGGATCAAGGAGCTGGTGCGGACAGGGACCGTCGTCATGTCGCGGGGCTCGCAGTCGATCGAGGAGGCCACCAAGCGATGACCGCGAAGATGTACTACGACGCCGACGCAGACCCCTCGGCGCTCGCCGGGCAGACCGTCGCGATCATCGGTTTCGGGAGCCAGGGCCACGCCCACGCGCTGAATCTCCACGAGTCGGGTGTCCGCGTCGTGGTCGGCCTGCCGCCAACATCGATGAGCCGGGCCATCGCCGCCGAGGCCGGCCTGCCGGTCCTCGACACCGGCCCAGCGGTGGCCGCCGCCGACGTGGTGATGATCGCCATCCCCGACACCGCCCAGAAGGCGGCATGGGACACCGACATCGCCCCCAACCTGAAGCCGGGGACCCTCGTCCTCTTCGCCCACGGCTTCAACATCCGCTACGACCGCATCGCGCCGCCGCAGGGCGTCGACGTGGGCATGGTCGCGCCCAAGGGCCCGGGTCATCTCGTGCGCTCGGTCTACGAGAGCGGCGGCGGCGTGCCGGCGCTCTTCGCGGTCCACCAGGATGCCACCGGGACGGCCCGCGCTCGGGTGCTCGCCTACGCGCGCGCGCTCGGGAACACGCGCGCCGGCGTCCTCGAGACGACGTTCGCCGAGGAGACCGAGACCGACCTCTTCGGCGAGCAGAGCGTCCTCTGCGGCGGCACCGCAGCTCTCGTGAAGATGGCCTTCGAGACGCTTGTCGAGGCGGGCTACCAGCCGGAGCTCGCCTACTTCGAGACGATGCACGAGCTGAAGCTGATCGTGGATCTCATGTACCGGGGCGGCCTCAACTTCATGCGCTTCAGCGTGAGCGACACCGCGGAGTACGGCGACTACGTCTCGGGCCCGCGGATCATCGACGAGCAGGTCCGGGCCACCATGCGCGAGGTTCTCG
The DNA here is from genome assembly GCA_963698595.1 of uncultured Chloroflexia bacterium. Taxonomy (GTDB): domain Bacteria; phylum Chloroflexota; class Limnocylindria; order Limnocylindrales; family CSP1-4; genus CTSoil-043. Next base: position 175,571 of record CAVORL010000002.1, on the reverse strand, counting down.
CGGAGATCCAGGACGGCACGTTCGCCCAGCGCTGGATCGCCGAGAACGACGCCGGGCGTCCCGAGTTCGAGCGCCTCCGCGCGCAGGACCGGGATCATCAGATCGAGCAGGTCGGCGCCGAGCTGCGTGCCGCCATGCCGTTCCTCAACCCCGTCACCGTACGTGCCGGCCAGGCCCAGGCGGCCGCCGGCGGCAGCCAGGGGAGCACACACTGATGGGAGCACCCGTACCCTCCGGCCCGTTCGTCCCCGCGGGATCCGTCCGTATCTTCGACACCACCCTCCGCGACGGCGAGCAGGCGCCCGGCGCCGGCCTGACCGCGGCGGAGAAGCTGGAGGTCGCGCGCCAGCTCGTCCGCCTCAAGGTCGACGTGATCGAGGCCGGGTTCCCGGCCGCCTCGCCCGGCGACTGGGAGGCCGTCCACCGGATCGCGAAGGACACGAAGGACGTCGCGGTGGCCGCCCTCGCGCGGTGCCGCGACGGCGACCCGCAGCGGGCGATCGCGGCGATCAAGGTCGCCCAGCGACCCCACCTCCACGTCTTCATCGCGACCTCCGACATCCACCTCAAGCACAAGCTCCGGCTGTCCCGCGAGGAGGCCCTCGCAGAGGCCATCCGCTGGGTCCGCCACGGCCGCGAGCAGCTGGGGCGCGACGCGGAGATCGAGTTCTCCGCCGAGGACGCCTCGCGCACCGACCCGGAGTTCCTGCTCCTCGTCTACGAGGCGGTCGTCGGCGCCGGGGCGACCACGGTGAACGTCCCCGACACGGTCGGCTACGCGATTCCCGCCGAGTTCGGAAGCCTCGTCGCGCGGGTCTACGAACGCGTCGGGAGCCAGGCGACGGTCTCCGTCCACTGCCACAACGACCTCGGCCTTGCCACGGCCAACACGCTTGCCGCCGTACAGGCCGGGGCGCGCCAGGTGGAGGTGACGATCAACGGCCTCGGGGAGCGCGCCGGGAACGCGTCGCTGGAGGAGGTCGTGATGGCCCTCCGAACGCGGCCGACCCAGTTCCCCGACGTGGCGAGCGGCATCCAGACCGAGCAGATCTCGGCGGCCAGCCGCCTCGTGAGCCACCTGACCGGCTTCACGATCCAGCCCAACAAGGCGGTCGTGGGGGCCAACGCCTTCGCCCACGAGAGCGGGATCCACCAGGACGGCGTGATCAAGAACCCGCTGACCTACGAGATCATGACCCCGCAGTCCGTCGGCCTGACCGGCAGCCAGCTGACGATCGGCAAGCTGTCCGGTCGCAAGGGCCTCCAGAAGAAGCTCCATGACCTCGGGCACGACATCAGCGGCGACTCCCTCGACCTCGTCTATCGGGAGGCGATCGCCCTCGCGGACGTGAAGAAGGAGGTCACCGACGCCGACCTCCTTGCCCTCGTCGAGCAGCGCGGCACCGACGTTCCCGCGTCGATCGTGCTCGACGGCTGGAGCGTGACCTCATCCCACGGCGGCCGCTCGACCGGGAGCGTCCGGGTGATGCTCGACGGCGAGGAGCGCTCCGGCGAAGAGACCGGGAACGGCCCGGTCAACGCCCTCTACCGCGCCGTCGACGACGCGATCCGCCCGATCCTCGGCTGGGAGCCGACGCTCGTCGAGTACGAGATCAAGGCGGTCACCGAGGGCGAGGACGCCCAGGGCCGGGTCTTCCTCCGCTGTCGACGCTCCATCGACGAGGGTGATGACGCCCACGTCGTGACCGGCCACGGACTCTCGACGAACATCATCGAGGCGTCTCTGGAGGCGTACCTGCTGGCGGCGAACAAGCTCCGCGCAGCGGAGGAGGCTGGGACCGTGATCCCCATGCGTCGCCCGGCGGAGCGCCTGCCGTGACCGCGGAGGCCGGGCTTCCGGGCTCGTCCGGGACCCGGCCGGCCGCGCCGGGCCAGGCCGCCACGCAGGAGCCGGCCGTGACGATGTACGCGCTGGCGGCGATCCCGGGCGACGGGGTCGGGCCGGACGTGCTGGCCGCGGCCCGGGCGGCCCTCGCCGCGTCGGGGGCCCGGTTCGGGTTCGACATTGCGTGGACGGACCTCGTCGTCGGCGGTGCCGGGATCGACGCTTACGGGGTGGCGATCCGCGAGGAGGATCTCGCCGCCTGTGCCGCGAGCGATGCGATCCTCCTCGGCGCGGTCGGCGGACCGCGCTGGGACGATCCACGGGCGGCCGTGCGCCCCGAGCAGGCCCTCTTCGCGATGCGCGGCGGCCTGGGGCTCTTCGCGAACCTGCGCCCGGTCAGCGTCCACCCCGCGCTCGTGGCGGCGTCGCCGCTGCGACCGGAGCTCCTCGAGGGCGTCGACATGCTCATCGTGCGCGAGCTGACCGGCGGCCTCTACTTCGGCGAGCGCAGCGAAGCCGCAGGGCTGCCGGGTGCGCGGTCCGCCAGCGACACGCTGCCCTACTCAGAGTCGGAGGTTGCGCGCGTCGCGCACCTGGCCTTCGAGCTGGCACGCGGGCGCCGCAGGCGGCTCACGAGCGTCGACAAGGCCAACGTCCTCGCCACGTCCCGCCTGTGGCGGACGGTCGTCCACGAGATCGCGGCAGCGTACCCGGATGTCACCCTTGACGATCGGCTCGTCGACGCCTGCGCCATGCAGATCGTCCGCGCCCCGGCGTCCTTCGACGTCCTGGTCACGGAGAACCTGTTCGGCGACATCCTCTCGGACGAGGCGTCCGTGCTGGCGGGCTCCCTCGGGATGCTCCCGTCGGCGTCGATCGGGATGCGGCGGACCGCACACGGCCTCCACGGGCTCTACGAGCCGATCCACGGCTCAGCGCCCGACATCGCCGGCCGCGACCTCGCGAACCCGATCGGCACGATCCTTTCCGCCGCGATGCTCCTGCGCTGGTCGCTCGGGCGCGCCGACGCGGCAGACGCGCTCGAGGCGGCCGTGGCGCGCGCGCTGGACGACGGGTATCGGACCGCCGACCTCTGGCCGCACGACCCTGCTGCCGCCGAGCGCTGCATCCGCGTCGGGACGGTGGGGATGGCCGAGGCGATCGTCGCCCGACTCGGGCCGCGGGGGATTACCGGGGCGGCCGCCTGACGGCGGTCGCCGAGCGCCTCGCCCCGGACCCTCCCGACCCGAACGCACAGCGAAGGAACCGACCCGTGACCCCTCCCGAGACCACACCCGACACCGCCGTCGATCCCGGAACGGCGACAGACGCCCGGACCGGCCCCGGCGCCAACCCGCCCGTCGCGGTCGTCCTCTACGACACGACGCTGCGCGACGGGACGCAGGGCGAGAACATCATCCTGTCGCTCGCCGACAAGCTTCGCGTGGCGCGCATGCTCGACGAGTACGGCATGCCCTACATCGAGGGCGGCTGGCCCGGCTCCAACCCCAAGGACGTCGACTTCTTCGCCGCGGCAAAGTCGATCCGCTGGGAGCGGGCGAAGCTGGCGGCGTTCGGGTCGACGCGTCATCGGGCGAACCGGCCCGAGTCCGACCCCAACCTGCGGGAGCTCGTCGCGGCCGAGACTCCGGTCGTCACGCTCTTCGGCAAGAGCTGGCTGCTGCACGTGACGGAGGTCCTGGGCGCCACCCCGGCAGAGAACCTGGACATGATCGCGGAGTCGATCGCCTTCCTCGTCGACCGGGGTCGCGAGGCCGTCTACGACGCCGAGCACTACTTCGACGGCTACAAGGCCGACCGCGACTACGCTCTGGCCACGCTCCGGGCAGCCCGCGAGGCCGGGGCCCGCAGCCTCGTCCTGTGCGACACGAACGGGGGCACGCTCACCGACGAGCTCGTTGCGATCGTGGCCGACACCCGGGCGTCCCTGGAGCGCGATCCCGCGGCGCCGCCGGTCACGTGGGGGATCCACACCCACAACGACGCGGAGCTCGCGGTCGCCAACTCCATCGCCGCGGTCCAGGCCGGCATCCGCCATGTGCAGGCCACGATCAATGGCTACGGCGAGCGCTGCGGCAACGCGAACATGGTCAGTGTCCTTGGGAACCTCGCGCTCAAGACACGGCTGCCCCTCCTGCCGGCAGGCGGTGGAGAGATCGCCGAGCTGACGTCGCTCTCGCGGGCAGTTGCCGAGATCGCCAACGTCGCCCCCAACGACTACCAGCCCTTCGTCGGCCGGAGCGCCTTTGCCCACAAGGGCGGCGTCCACGGGGCGGCGGTGGCAAAGGTGGAGCGGAGCTACCAGCACGTCGACCCGGGCCTCATCGGCAACCAGGGTCGCCTCGTCGTCTCCGAGCTCGGGGGGCGGGCGAACACCGCGATTCGCGCCGGCCAGCTGGGCCACCAGCTCGAGGGGGTCGACCCACGCGAGCTCAGCAAGGTCATCAAGCAGATGGAGGCCGACGGCCTCGCCTTCGAGGGTGCCGAGGCCTCCTTCGAGCTGCTGATCCGGCGTCGGGCCGCCGGATACGTTGCGCCGTTCCGGATCGTCGACTTCACCGTCCTCGTGGAGCAGCGCGAAGGCCGCGAGCTCCTCGCGGAGGCGACGGTCAAGGTCGAGGTGGCCGGCGAGGTGCTGCACACCGCGGCCGACGGCAATGGCCCCGTGAACGCCCTCGACGCGGCCCTGCGCAAGGCGCTCCGGGCGTTCTACCCGCAGCTCGATCCTGTCCACCTCGTCGACTACAAGGTCCGCATCCTCGACGGCAACGCCGCCACGGCGGCCCGGACCCGCGTGGTCATCGACTCCGCGGACGGCGAGCGCACGTGGAGCACGATGGGCTCCGACACGAACATCATCGCCGCGTCGGCCGCGGCGCTGGTCGATTCGCTGGAGTACGTGATCTGGAAGTCCGGCGGCGAGCTGCGCCGGCGCGACGAGCGCCACTTCACAGCACCGGCGCCGGGTGGCGCTCGCTGATCGGCCCGGCGCCCGGGCGGGCCTCCTCGCCGGTGGCGCGGCGTGGCCGGGTGGCGCGGCGCGCGGCGGGAACGGCCGTTCGGTGCCAGGGCCGGCTGGGTCGGCCTGGCGGGGCGCCCATTCGTGCCCGGTGGTTCGCCCGCGGCACGCGGCCACGGCAGCAGTGACCGTGAACGACGCGTGTTCGATAGCCCCGGGCGAGATCCCGCATCCTGCGGCGCCCGTGACGACGATGCGATCGCCCAGGGCGACATCGCGGAAGCAGCGGCCGCGGCCTGGCCTTCTCTCCCCGAGCTCGACGAATCGCCGGCCGAGGACCTCGGGGGCAGCCTCTTCGGGCGGTAGCGGGAGGCGTATCCTCGCTACATGACGGAGCAGGAGCACGCGTCCCGTGGCGCGGCCGACGTCCATCTCCCGGCGTGCCGGCGCGGGGACCTCGGCGCATTCCCCGTTCAGCGTCCCGCGGCGCGTTGAGCCCGCCGCTCGTCGCCTACTCGGGTGAGCCCGGCGCGTTCGCCGAGGACGCCCTGCGGGCGTATTTCGGGGATGCCGTTCCGACGCTCCCGGTCGCCGGCTTCCGGGGCGCCTTCGCGGCCGTGGCGTCCGGGGACGCGGTCGCGTGCGTTGTGCCCATCGAGAACCTGGTCAACGGCACGGTCCGCGAGAACTACGACCTGCTGCTGGACTTCGACTTCGAGATCCGGGGTGAGGTGGTCGTTCCCGTGCGGCTCTGCCTCGCGGCGCTGCCCGGTGAGTCCATCGAGGGCATCGAACGCGTCTACTCGCACGTCCAGGCGCTGGGCCAGGCCGACGCCTTCCTGCGCAGCCGCCCATGGACCCTGCTGAGCACGTACAACACGGCCGGGTCGGGCAAGGCGATCGCGGACCTCGGCGAGCGGGGGGCGGCCGCCGTCCTTTCGCCGCGCGCGGCGGCGCTCGTCGGACTGACCGTCCTGGCCGACGGGATCCAAGGCGACCCGGCCAACCGGACCCGCTTCCTCGTCCTGGCGGCACCCGGGGCGGCCCTGCCTCCCGCGCTCCCCGGCGCCGCCGACCCCTCCGGGGCGTCGCGGACGACCCTCGTCATGGGAATCCGCAACGAGCCGGGGGCCCTGCTCCGCGCCCTCGCGGTCTTCGCGGACCACCACGTCAACCTGTCGAAGCTGGAGAGCCGGCCCGTCCGCGACCGGCCCTGGGAGTACGTCTTCTGGGTCGACCTCGATGCCGACACCGGCGCCGTGGCCACCCGCGAGGCGCTCGACGACCTTGCCCGGGCAACGACTTCGCTCCGGGTCCTGGGCAGCTACCCGCGGGGTGCCGGCGGGTAGCCCGGGCCATCGGCCTCAGATCGCCGAGGTGCAGGCCCGGCAGCGCGTGGCGTCGACGTCGTTCGCCTCCTTGCAGAAGGGGCATCCTTTCGACGGTTGCGGCGGCGCCTCGTTGACGAAGGTCCTGGCGATCCAGAAGACGACGAAGGCGACGACGACGAAGACGATGATCGAGTTGACCAGGAGCCCGTAGCGGATCGCGACCTCGGTGGCGGGATCGCCGCCGGTCGCCTCCTCCAGGACGATCTTGAGCGTCCCGAAGTCGACGCCACCGAGCGCGTAGCCGATGGGCGGCATGATGATGTCGTTCACGAGCGAGCTCACGACGGTGCCCAGCGCCGTGCCGATGATCACGCCGATCGCCAGGGCCAGGGCGTTGGTCTTGAGCAGGAACTCTCGGAACTCAGACACGCGGGCCCTCCATCTCTCGCACGGGCCGTCCCGCTCCGGACGGCGGGGATGTGCGCGATCATAGGGTCCGGACAGATTCCCCCGCGCCGGCCCCCGGGCTCGCGCGGCGGGCGGCGGCATGCGAGGGAGAGCACGACATGGCCAAGGGATTCCGCGAGGCGATGCTCGCCGGGTACGAGCTCGAGGAGCCTGCCCTCCACCTCGGCGCCCCCCTCGAGGGAACGGAGGCCCTCACGGGCGTCCGGGTCCAGGTCGCCCTCGCGATGCTCAATCGCCACGGCCTCGTGGCAGGCGCGACCGGCACCGGCAAGACGAAGACCCTCCAGGGGATCGCCGGACAGCTGTCGCGGGCGGGCGTTCCGACCTTCATCGCCGACGTGAAGGGCGACCTGACCGGCATGGCGCTCCCGGGTGACGCCACGAACGAGAAGACCCAGGCGCGGGCCACCCAGATCGGGATCGACTACGAGCCGTTCGGCCATCCCGTGGAGCTCCTGTCGCTCTCCGGGAAGCTCGGCGCCCAGGTGCGGGCCACGGTCTCGTCGTTCGGGCCCCTGCTGCTCGCCAAGATCCTCGACCTCAATGCGACCCAGACGAGCGTGCTGTCCCTCGTCTTCAAGTACTGCGACGACCACGACCTGCCCCTCCTCGACCTTCCCGACCTGCGCACGACGCTCAAGTTCCTCGGCTCGGACGAGGGCAAGGCGGTCCTGGAGGACTACGGGGGGATCGCCACCGCGACGCTCGGCGTCATCCAGCGATCCCTCATCACGCTGGAGCAGCAGGGTGCCGACGCGTTCTTCGGCGAGCCGGCCTTCGAGGTCGAGGATCTCCTGCGCACCGGGCCCGACGGCCAGGGCGTCGTCCACCTCCTCGAGCTCTCGGACGTGATGGACCGCCCGAAGCTCTTCTCCACGTTCATGCTCTGGATGCTGGCCCAGCTCTACCAGGCGCTGCCCGAGGCCGGCGACCTCCCGAAGCCCAAGCTCGTCTTCTTCTTCGACGAGGCGCACCTGCTCTTCGACGACGCCTCCGATGCGCTCCTCGACCAGGTGGAGCAGACGGTCCGGCTCATCCGCTCAAAGGGCGTCGGCGTCTTCTTCGTGACCCAGACGCCGGCCGACGTGCCCTCGTCGGTCCTGGCCCAGCTGGGGAACCGGGTGCAGCACGCCCTGCGCGTCTTCACGCCCGAGGACTCCGACCGGCTGAAGAAGACCGTCCGGACCTTCCCGATGACGGACTTCTTCGACACCGGGGAGACGCTCACGTCGCTGGGGATCGGCGAGGCGCTCGTCACGGTCCTCTCGCCGCGCGGCGTCCCGACGCCCCTGGCGCCGACGCGGCTCATCCCTCCGGACTCGCTGATGGCTCCGCTCCCGCCGGACCAGCTGCAGGCCCGGATCAGCAGCGGCGCGCTGTACGCCGAGTACGCCGAGCCCATCGACCGGCAGAGCGCCCACGAGATCCTCTCGGCCCGGATCGCGGCGGCAAAGGCGGCCGTCGCCGGGGCGACGACGGCCCCGGGAGAGCCGCGTCTCACGCCCGCCCAGGAGCGGCGGGCGATCGAGGCGCGGGCCCGCGAGCTGGAGAAGATCCGGCGCGACGCGGAGCGCGAGGCCAAGGCCGTCCAGCGCGAGCGGGCCAAGCAGGATGCTGCGGCACGCCGGGAAGCGGAACGGGCGGCGAAGCGCCAGCAGGACATGATCGAGGATGTCGGCGGGACCCTCATTCGCGGCGTCCTCGGGACGCTGTTCGGCAGCTCCGGGCGCCGGCGCCGTTGACCGGGTGCGCGGCGCGCCGCCGTTGACGGTCTGGGCGGCGTGCCGCCGCTTGCCCTGCCCCGCCGCTGACCCGGGACGGCCCGGCTACTCGACCTTCGTGCCCTCCACCCCCTCGGCTGCCGGCGGGTAGGCCGGGTTCAGGTCGTCGAGGGTGTCGGCCAGGATCTCGCCGACGGCGAGGTTGCGCAGCCAGTTCCGGTTTGCCGGCACGAGGTACCACGGCGCGACCTCCGTCGAGGTCTCCGCGAGCATCTCCTCGAACGCCGCCCGGTAGTCGTCCCAGCGCTTGCGCTCCTCGAGGTCGCCGAAGCTGAACTTCCAGCGCTTGGCCGGATCGTCGACCCGCTCCTGGAACCGCTCGCGCTGCTCGTCGGGGTCGATCGCGAGGAAGAACTTGACGATCGTGAGGCCCTCGTCGGTCAGCATCCGCTCGAAGTCGCGGATGTGCCCGTAGCGGCGGCGCCAGCGCTCCTCGGGCACCAGCTCGTGGATGCGCACCACGAGGACGTCCTCGTAGTGGCTCCGGTTGAAGATGCCGATCTCGCCCTTCCCGGGGACCCGTTGGTGGACGCGCCAGAGGTAGTCGTGGGCAAGCTCCAGGGGCGAGGGGACCTTGAAGGACGACACGGGCGTGCCCTGCGGGTTGAAGGCGCCGGCGATCACCCGGATCGTGCCGTCCTTGCCGGCCGCGTCGATCCCCTGCAGGACGATCAGGACGCGCTGCTTGCCCTCGGCCCAGAGGCGGGCCTGGAGGTCGGCCAGGCGGGCGAGGACCGTCGGCAGGTCCTCCTCCGCCTGTTCCTTCTCGCGGCCGAAGGTCGCGCCCGCATCGAAGTCGCGGAGATCGATCCGGGAGCCGGGCTTGACCGCCAGCAGCGAGCGGAAGCTTCGCTGGACGTCCTTCTTCGGGGCCATCGCCGTCCTCCTGCCGCCCGTGAGCCGTCCTCGGTGCCCGGTCCCCGGGTCGCCCGTCGCCTCATCGTAGGCCGATCGTCGCCGAGCGGCACGGCCGACAGGCGGCGCCGCGCCCACCGCGATCGGGGTGCCCAGCCCGGACAATGTGCGCCCGGGCTATGGCAGGTAGTAGTCGAGCCCGAGCGTGGCCAGGTTGTGCTGGGACTGTGCTCCGCCGGAGTCCTGAACGTAGAGACGGACGACGACGGAGTTCGCCTTCGCGACGCTGTCGATCTCGGGCAGGCTGAACGAATCGAGCTGGTAGGCCGTGCCCGAAGTGCAGGAGGCCGGAGATCCCGGGGAGCCATGCGTCGCGAGGAGCGTCACGCTGCTGTAGACCTCGAAGAAGTAGCAGGTCGTCGTGCCGGGCGACGCGGAGCGATACCGGTGGTCGAACGTCGCCCCGGTCACGACGGCTTCGGCAGGGACGTAGGCCGGCATGGCGAAGCTCAGGTAGCGACCTCTGGCGAACGAGGTGGGCCAGCCGGCATCCGAGGTGTACGTCACGCTCTCGACGGTGATCGACGGGCTCGTGCTGGCGGACTTGCCCGGGTCGGTGACGTCAGATGCGGTGACCGTGTGCGATCCGATGGTGCGCAACGTGATCGTCATGACCCCGGTGCCCGCCACCAGGGCGGCATCGGCCGGCAGGATCGCGTCGGAGTCGGATGAGGTGACCGCGACGGTGTCGGTGACTGTCCCGACCACGTTCCAGTGGGCATCGACCGCGTTGACCGTGACGTTGAACGCCCGCAGGGCAGTCTGGGTGCTCGGGCTGCCGGTCTTGCCGGTCGGCGAGCCCGGATCCGGGGTCTCGCCGGGCACCAGCAGCTGGAGCTTGCTGAACGCCCCTGCGTTGACCGTGATCGACTGACTGGTGCCGACCTTCGACGATCCCGACACACTGACGGTCCGGCTTCCGGCGGTCTTGAGGGTGACGCCGCCCGTGAACGTCTTCGTGCCCCGGTCACCCGCCAGGAAGTCGTAGCTGGGTGGGGCGAAGCTCGCGTGTTCGTCGCTGCTGGAGAAGGTCACCGTGCCGGTGTAGCTGGAGACCCTGTTGCCGGCGATGTCGACGGCGGTGACCGTCGCATCGAAGGCGACCCCGGCCGTCGCGCTGGCCGGCGTCGTGACCACGAAGTGATCGACCGCGCTCTGCCTCGGGACGCCGACGGCGAAGTCGCCGAAGCCCGTGAGGCCCGTCGCCTGCGTGCTCGTCGAGGTGCGCGCCCCGGTGGCCTCCGCGCTCCAGGCGCCGATCGCGAAGCGCTGAACGAGGAAGTCATCCGTGTTCGCTCCGGCGTCGACGTCGCCGCTGACGAACGTGAACGTCGCCCCATAGCTGGCGAAGACGACGCCGCCGTTGGCCAGGCTCCAGGAGCGGTTCGCGGTCAGCGCGGGATCAAGGCTTGAGCTGCCGATGTCCGGATGATCGCCGGTGCTGGTTCGCACGGTCACGTTGCCGGCTGAGGTCACGCCGGCGAACGTGACCGCGACGGGGGTGAAGCTGGTTGCATCGCCGACCTCGAAGGTTGCGCTCGGGTCGCCGCTGGGGATGTGCTTGCGCAGGTTGCCGACGACGTGTCCGCTCGAGCGCGAGACCGAGCCACCCGGGGCGATCGAGAGAACCTGCGTGCCGGTTGTGACGTTCCCGGCCGTGAACGTCAGCACGCCGCCGACGGCGATGTCGGCGGTCAGCGTGACGCCGGTCGGGGCGTTGATCCTCAGGCCGTTGAAGCTCGTCGGGAACGCGCCGCCGACCGACCGGCCGCTCGCACCGTTGAGGGTGACCGTCCCCGAGCCTGCGTTGAGCGCGCCCGCCGAGGCATCGTTGGTCCAGTCGCCCGACACCGAGAAGGTGCTTGCGCTCGGCGCCGCGACCGTACCGGCACCCATCGTGAAGTTTCCGATCGTCACCGTCGCGCCACCCAGGTTCAGCGTGCCGTCGCCCGACTTCGTGAGGCCGCCCGCCCCCGTCGCGGTCCCGCCGTACGTCAGCGTCATGCCGGTCGCCACGTCGAAGGCGGCGCCGCCGCTGCTGACGGCGATCCCCCGGTTCGTGCTGAGCGTGAAGCTGGACGTCGCCTGCAGCGTGCCGCCGTTGAAGGTCAGGCGGCCGGCGGTCGGCGTGCCCGGCGGCGTGCCGAGTCTGTCGTCGGCGTCGATCGACAGCGTGCCAGCGTTGATCGTCGTGACGCCGGTGTAGGTGCCGGCGGCCGACAACGTCAGCGTGCCCCCACCGTCCTTGGTCAGCGTGGCGGTCGTGCCGGTGATGCCGTTGACGACCTGATTGCCGTCGCCACCGATCGTCAGCGCGCGCGTGTTGGCATTGATCGCCGTCGAGATCGTCAGGGTGCCGCCGTCGGAGTTGATGCGCGTCGTGCCGGCCAGCGTGATCGCGCCTGACCAGGTATTGGCGTTGCCCAGGTTGCGCAGCGCCCCGGTGACCAGGATGCCGGTTCCGGTGAGGCTGGTGATGTTCTCGGCGATGAGGAGCCCGGAGCCGTCGATCTCGATCGCGGCGCCGGAGGCGACCGTCGTGCCGGCGGCGGTCCCGCCGAGGGCGGCGCTGTCCTGGACGCGCAGCACTCCGGCGCTGACAGTGGTCACGCCGGTGTACGTGTTGGCGCCCGACAGGACGAGTGTGCCCGCCCCCGACTTGGTCAGCGTGCTCGCGCCGGCGACGATGCCGTCATAGGTGACCGTCAAACCTGAGCTGACGTTGAACGTGCCCGCTGCGGTCAACGCGATCCCGCGGTACGCGTTGATGGTCACATCCGCCGTCGCCAGCAGGATGCCGCCGTTGAACGTCAGCTGCCCGGCGGTCGGCGAGCCGGGGGCGGTGCCGAGGGCGTTGTCGGCGGCGATCGAGAGCGTCCCCGCGGTCAGGGTCGTCGCCCCGGTGTGCGAGTTCGCGCCGGACAGTGTCAGCGTGCCGGTGCCGGCCTTGGTCAGCGTGCCCGCCCCGTCGATCACGCCGCCGTAGGTGAGCGTGAGGCCCGGGTTGACGTTCAACGTGCCCGGCCCCGTCAGGGCGATTCCCCGGTTCGCGTCGAGCGTGAGGTTGACCGTCGTCAGCAGCGTGCCGCCGTTGAACGTCAGGTGCCCGGCGGTCGGCGAGCCGGGGGCGGTGCCGAGGGCATTGTCGGCGGCGATCGAGAGCGTGCCCGCGGTCAGGAGCGTCGCCCCGGTGTGCGAGTTCGCGCCGGACAGCGTAAGCGTGCCGGTGCCCGCCTTGGTCAGCGTGCCCGCCCCATCGATCACGCCGCCATAGGTGAGCGTCCTGCTCGGGTTGACGTTCAACGTGCCCGGCCCCGTCAGGGCGATTCCCCGGTTCGCGTCGAGCGTGAGGTTGACCGTCGTCAGCAGCGTGCCGCCGTTGAACGTCAGGTGCCCGGCGGTCGGCGAGCCGGGGGCGGTGCCGAGGGCGTGGTCGGCGGCGATCGAGAGCGTGCCACCGTTGATCGTGGTGCCACCGGTGTAGGTATTGGCCCCCGAGAGGGTCTGGATGAGCGTGCCTTCCTTCACCAGGGCCAGCGTGCCGCCGCCGTCCGACAGCACGCCGGAGAAGCTGGTGCTCGTGTTCTTGGCACCGGTCGTCAGGGTCACCGCGCCGGGCGCCGAGCTGGTCACGTTACCGGCGCCCGCGAGCGAGCCGATCGTGTCGTTGTAGCCTGCCATGTCGAACGTCGCGCCGGAGGCGACCGTCATCGCGCTGCTCGGCCCAACCGCATCGGCAACGCCGAGCCTGAGCGTGCCGGCGTTGATCGTCGTGACGCCCGTATAGACGTTGGCGGCCGACAACGTCAGCACGCCCGTGCCGTTCTTGGTCACCGTGCCGGTGGTCGTTCCGATGACGCCGCTGATGAGGGCATCGCCCGCGCCATCCTTGGTCAGCGTGGCGGTCGTGCCGGTGATGCCGTCGACGACGTGGTTGCCGTCGCCACCGATCGTCAGCGCACGGATGCCGGCGCCAATCCCGGCCGAGAGGGTGAGGGTGCCGCCGTCCGAGTTGATGCGCGTCGTGCCGGCCAGCGTGATCGCGCCTGACCAGGTGTTGGCGTTGCCCAGGTTGCGCAGCGCCCCGGTGACCAGGATGCCCGTTCCGGTGAGGCTGGTGATCGGCTCCGCGATGACGAGCCCGGAGCCGTCGACCTGCATCGCGGCGCCGGAGGCGACCGTCGTGCCGGCGGCGGTTCCGCCCAGGGCCGCGCTGTCCTGGACGCGCAGCACTCCGGCGCTGACCGTGGTCACGCCGGTGTACGTGTTGGCGCCCGACAGCGTCAGCGTGCCGGTGCCCGACTTGGCCAGCGCGAGCGTGCCGCTGCCCGCGTGGACGACGCCCGAGAAGGAGGTGCTGCTGTTGTCGCCGCCGCTGGTCAGCGTGATCGAGGCCGCACCGGTGGTCGTCACGTTGCCTGCGCCGGCGAGCGAGCCGATGGTGTCGCTGAAGCCGCCCAGGTCGTAGGTCGCGCCTGAGTCGACGGTCAGCGCGCTGCCGTTGGCCAGGACGTTGACGACCCCCGCCTTCATCGTCCCGGCGCTGACGGTGGTTGGACCGGAATACGTGTTGGCCACGCTCAGCGTCAGCGTTCCGGCGGCGGTCTGGGTCAGGCCGCCGGTCCCCGAGATCGCGCCGGTGGTCTTGGTCACGTTGCCGGCGCCGTCGACAGTGAGCACGAACCCGCCCGTGGCGATCGCTCCGCTGACCGTCAGCGTGCCGGCGCTCGAGCCGATCGTGCTGTCCGATCCGAGGGTGATGGCGCCCGACCAGATGTTGTTGTTGGCCAGGTTCCGGAGCGCGCCCTGCCCGGTCGGGCCGGATCCGTTGAGCGTGACCGGCTCCGCAATCGTCAGCCCGCTGCCGTTGACTCGCACCGACGCGCCCGTCGGCGACGGTCGTTGCGCCGGCGGTCGTGCCGAGGGCGGCGTTGCTCTGCACGAGAGCGGCACCGCTCGAAACGGTCGTGATGCCCGTGTAGGTGTTCGATGCGCCGAGGGTGAGGGTCCCGCTGCCATCCTTGGTCAGCCCGCCGGCACCGCTGACGATGCCGCCCAGGGTCAGCGTGGCGTCGGCATCGGCGACGGAGATCATCCTCGTCGCGCCGAACGCCAGGGGCAGGCCGACGGTGTTGGTCGACGCCACGCCGCTGGCGGTCAGCCCGCCGGCACCGAGGGTGACCTGGTTGCCGGCGAGCGTGTAACCGGTGCCCCAGATCGTGATCGATCCGAAGCCGGTCGCCGCCGTGTAGTTGTTCGTGTTGCTCAGCCGGGCGGCCCCGCTCGGGAAGACCAGGTCATCACCCGCCGTCGGTGCCGTGCCGCCCCAGTTGGCCGGCGTGGTCCAGTTGTTGTCCGCCCCGCCACCCGTCCAGGTGCGCGACGAGGGTGCGGTGTCGTTGACGGTGATGGTGAACGTCTGCGCCGCACTGGTGTCCACGCCACCACTCGCGGTTCCGCCGTTGTCATGGATGTGTACGGTCACCGTCGTGCTGCCGTCGACGTTGGCGGCGGGTGTATACGTCAGGGTCCCGGTGTCCGAGATCGCCGGCTGGACGCTGAACAGGCCGTTGTCGTCGTTGGTCACGATGAAGTCGACGACCTGCGCCGACTCGTTGGCGGGGCCCGCGCTGATCGAGGTCGCCCAGCCGGCGATCGTCTGCAGGCCGGAGTTCTCGCTGACCGCCTGGTTGGCCCCCTTGACGAACGAGGGCACGTCGTTGACCGGGTTCACGGTGATCGTGACCGTCGCGCTCGCCGACGGCACCATCTGGTCGTTGGCGCGGTAGGTGAACGTATCCGTGCCGTAGAAGTCCGGGTTCGGCGTGTAGTCGAACGAGCCGTTCGCATAGAGCGTCAACGCGCCGTCCGGGGTCGTCGACACGAGCGATGCGGTCAGCGCATCGTTCTCCGGGTCGCTGTCGTTCGCAAGCACGCCCGGCGCGCTCAGGTTGAGCGTCGCGTCCTCGTCGACCGAGTGGCTGTCGTCGACGGCACCGGGCGGTCATTGACCACTGCCTCGAGGATCGCCTGGCCCTCGGGCGTCGTATCGAGGTCGACGCCCGTGCTGAAGACCACGGCGTCGAGGACGAAGCCGTCCTCCCGCCCTCCGAACCACCAGCTGTGCAGCCCGGC
This sequence comes from uncultured Chloroflexia bacterium, assembly GCA_963698595.1. GTDB lineage: Bacteria > Chloroflexota > Limnocylindria > Limnocylindrales > CSP1-4 > CTSoil-043. The sequence goes on along the minus strand of CAVORL010000002.1, from coordinate 160,115 downwards.
CGTGACGTTGTCGATAGGTCGCCACTCCGTCGATGCCGGCCGTGGCAGACAGGTCCACCCAGCGGTACGTCGTGTCGCCGTGGACGGAGAGGTCGTTGATCATGTCCCAGCTGGCGCCGACGGCCGGGTCGGCGTCGAGCGGCCACAACGCCCAGCCACTGTCGTCCTCCACCTGATCGACCAGCATTCGATACCGGATGTACAGCGCGGTAGCTGTTGGTGGCGCCCGCATTCGGGAAGTAGACGTCGTAGCGGACTGCCTCGACCGGCGGCCCGGCACCGTTCGTGTCGTTGCCGTTGGTCGTGATCGCCTGGCCGCCCAGGGCGGCTCCTTCATCGGCGGTCGTGAAGCCGGCTCCCGTGGCGCTGGCGGCGACGTAGTCCTCGGCCTGGAAGCCGACGCTCGTGTAGACGTCGATCGTGACCGTAGCGCTCGTGGAGTACAGGTCGCCGTCGTGGGCGCGGTAGGTGAACGAGTCGGTGCCGGCGAAGCCGGCATTCGGCGTGTAGCTGAACGAGCCGTCGGTGTTGAGCGTGAGTGCGCCGTTGGTGGTAGGGGCGACCGTCGAGGCGGTGAGTGGACCGCTCTCCGGATCCGTGTCGTTGATCAGCACGCCCTGCCCGGTCGCCACGCTGAGCTGTGTGCCGGATCGGGCGGTGTAGCTGTCGCCGACGGCCGTTGGGGCGCCGTTGAGGCTGACGTTGTCGAATACGGCGGTGTTGAGGGCTGCGTTGGTGTGGGCAGTCACCGCCAGCCCGACGTAGACCGAGTTCGACATGGTGATCGTCTGGCTCGTGCCCTGCTGGGTCCATGTCGATCCATCGGACGACCGCTCGGCGATGAAGCTGTTGTCGGAGCGCGTAAGCCTGACCCAGTAGGGCACCGTCAGGCCGGTCTGATTCGCGTTGCTCGACGCCTGATCGGCCGTCGCCCGGTACTGGAAAGCCATGCCGTTGGCCTGGGTCATGGCCGAAAAGGCGTGGGTGCTGCCGGCGGCCGTTGTCTCGCGAATCATCACGCCGGCCTTGGCCCACGGATCGGTGTTGGTGATGCTCACCACCCTCGCCGTAATGGCGAAATCGCCGGTCATCTGCCGATAGGCGAACTGGAACTGGTCCGCCGTGCCCCAGATGTCGGCGCCCGATCCGGCGACCGTGTATGTGCCCGAGTTGTGGCCCGATGACCCGCTGATCGAAGGACCGCCGATGTCGCCCGCGTCCGCGAACAGACCCAGGTCGACCGCGCACGAGGTCCGGAAGGCCAGCGTCTGGCCCACGCCCGTGTCGGCATCGTTGGCGGCGACGGCGTCGCGGTGTCCGGTCGGCCCCGCAGCCGCGAGCTCCTCGTAGTTCATCTCGAGCGAGATGCCGCCCGCGGTGGGCGCCGTCACCGACGCCACGTCGACTGCCTCGAACATGCCAGATGGCGGCGTCCAAGTTGCCGCCGAGGTGAAGCTGTGGGCGGTCACGAGCAGGTCGCCGGCCTGGGTCGTCGTGACACTCGGGGCCGAGTGGGTCAGGCCGTTCACCGTCGGCTGGCCGTCGTCGACGTCGATCGGCGTGCACGTCTTGACGCCGCTGAACGCCGCGATGCCGCCGGCGGCGCCAGTCGGCGAGCCTCCAAGCGTCCAGCTGAAGTCGGCGCCCTCGGTGCCGTCCACGAAGCGGTAGTACATGACCTGCGAGTTGGCGTTCCCGCTTGAGTTGTCGACCCGGCCGCGGGCGAGGGTCCAGCCGGTGGGCGGGCTCACCGTGGCCGTGTCGGGCCGGACGGCGATCGCCGCCACGAGCACGTCCCCCGCGACCACGCCGGCCGGCGTGGCGATCGTCAGGTCGGTCACGCCGCTGTCGACGCCGGCCTGGGACGCGGCCCGCAGGTCGACCGCGCACGAGGTCCGGAAGGCCAGCGTCTGGCCCACGCCCGTGTCGGCATCGTTGGCGGCGACGGCGTCGCGTGCCCCGGTCGCGCCCCGCAGCGGCGAGCTCCTCGTAGTTCATCTCGAGCGAGATGCCGCCGATCTGGGGCGCCGTCACCGACGCCACGTCGACTGCCTCGAACATGCCGGATGGCGGCGTCCAGGTTGCCGCCGAGGTGAAGCTGTGGGCGGTCACGAGCAGGTCGCCGGCCTGGGTCGTCGTGACACTCGGGGCCGAGTGGGTCAGGCTGTTCACCGTCGGCTGGCCGTCGTCGACGTCGATCGGCGTGCACGGCTTGACGCCGCTGAACGCCGCGATGCCGCCGGCGGCGCCAGTCGGCGACGAGCCCAGCGTCCAGGTGAAGTCGGCGCCCTCGGTGCCGTCCACGAAGCGGTAGTACATGACCTGCGAGTTGGCGTTCCCGCTCGAATTGTCGACCCGGCTGCGGGCGAGGGTCCAGCCGGTGGGCGGGCTCACCGTGGCCGTGTCGGGCCGGACGGCGATCGCCGCCACGAGCACGTCCCCCGCGACCACGCCGGCCGGCGTGGCGATCGTCAGGTCGGTCACGCCGCTGTCGACGCCGGCCTGGGTGGCCGAGCGGAATGTGGCCGCAGCCGCCACGTACGGCTGGACGGGCGGCTGAGCGGTGGATGGCGGTTCAGTCGCGACGTACGGTCCACCTTCGCCGTCGCGAGCGCCGGCGGGCTCGATTGCCTCCTGGCTGGCATCCGACCACGCGCGGCCCAGGTCGAGCCGACCATTGCCCATCTCGGAGCGAGCGCCGACCGCCGCCGCCGTGCGCGCGAGCCGGCCGACGATGACTCCATTGGGCAGGCCCTCGTCGTGCGCGGCCAGCATGCCGGCGGCGCCTGCGACATAGGCCGCGGCTGCGGACGTGCCGCTGATCGCAGCGTATCCACCGCCGACGGCCGTCGTGAGGATCGCTGCACCGGGCGCTGCCAGGAAGACGGCAGGTCCGGAGTTGCTTGCCGGCCAATGCCCGTCGGCGGCGTCGGTCGCCGAAACGCCGATGACACCCCGGTCGCCGGCCGGGTAGCTGACGGTGTCGGAGCCATCGTTGCCGACGGCTGCGACGATGACCACGTCGTTCGCCCAGGCGTAGTCGATGGCGGCCTGCAGGGCGCCCGAGTAGCCCGGGTTGCTGAAGCTCATGTTGACGACGTCGGCGCCGTGGTCCACGGCATACACGAGGCCGGCGATGATGTCGGAGTCGCTGCCTTGCCCCGTCGCGTCCAGGACGACGACCGGCATGACCGAGACCCCCGCGTAGCCGACGCCGGCGATGCCGGTGCCGTTGTCAGTGGAGGCGACGATGATCCCGGCGAGGCCGGTGCCGTGGCCGTTGGGATCACTCGTGTCCGAGGTGCCGGTCAGGACGTTGGTGCCCGAAACGAGCTGACCGGCAAGGTCGGGATGGGATGCGTCGACGCCCGTGTCGAGGAGCGCGACGACCGAGGTGCCCGTCGGGCTGACGCTGCCGAACAGGGCGTCCCACCCGATCTTCGGGAGGGCCCACTGGGTCGCGTACCCGGTGTCGTTCGGCTGGGCGTCCGTCGAGCGGACCCTGTCCCTGTCGACCCGGGCCACGTTCCCGTCGCCACGGAGTCGGTCGATCGTCCCCGATCCGTCCTCCACCCGGAGGACGTGCATCCCGAGCGGCGCGATCGACGACACGACCTCGGCCCCGGCGTCGGCCAGCGCGGCCGACTGGGCCTGGGCGCTGGCGCCAGGGGCGAAGGTGACGATCCAGTCCGTCGTCGCGGGCGTGGGGCCCGGTTCGGGCAATGGGCCCGGTTCGGCTGTCGAACCCGGCTCGGGCGTGGGGCCCGCTTCGGGCGTGGGGCCCGCGTTCGGCTGTCGCACCCGGCTCGGGCGTGGGGCCCGCGTCGGCTGTCGCACCCGGCTCGGGCGTGGGGCCCGGTTCGGCTGTCGAGCCCGGCTCGGGCTGAGGGCCCGGTTCAGGCGTCGGGCCCGGTTCGATCGTCGGCTCGGCTGTCGGTTCCACCGTTGGGTCGGGGCTCGGGTCGACCTCCGGGGTCGCCTCTGCTGGAGCCGGATCCAGGGCGGGGGCAGCCATCTGCGACGCCGTCGAATGGGGCATGGCGCTTGCGCCCGGGGCAAGGACCAGCGACGCCATCAGCACGAACGCCTGGGCGACGGCGATGACCCTCGAGCGAGACAGAGGACGACCGGGATTCCGCATGGTTACGGGCCGGCCAGGTTCCATGGGGTGACGACAGGCGCGCCGTCCGCCGCGTCGGTGAAGGTCACGGGGTAGAGGGTGAAGGCGACATACGGTGTCGAGCCCGACACGACCGCCCGGTCGATCGAGACCGCGTCTGCGCCCGAGCTCCGCACATAGACGCGCGCGCGAAGGTCGTTCAGCACGTCGGTCGTCGCGACCACGCTCGCGATCGAGGTGGAGACCTCCTGGACCGAGGTGCCCGTCACGCAGCCGATCGGGCTGGCGGGGCTGCCGAACGTCCCCAGGACGGAGCCGGTGGAGATCCGACGGACGTCGACGTACAGGCAGGCGGTCTGGCCCTCGGCGCCGGTCGCCATGTCGATCGCGAACGTGGCGCCGCTCGCGGCCAGGCCGGCAGGCAGCGGCGCATTCAGGTCGACGTCGAGGTAGCGGCCGGTTGCGAACGTCGTGTCCCATGCCTTGGTGGTCACGGTCAGGCCATCGGCCGCGAACGCGAGGGGCGCCGAGGCGTCGACCCCGGTCCCCGACGAAGCGTCCGTGACGCTGAACGCCGGCGTCGTCCGGGTGCCCGGGAAGATGCGAACCGCCTGGAGCGTGTTCGCGCCGACCGGCTGCGCCGCCGTGAACAGGGCGGCGCTGAGCCTGACGCCCGCATCGAGCCCGGCGCCCAGGGTCGTCACCGCGGCGAGGAGAAGCGCCACCATTCCAGAGCGCCGGATGATGGCGTGCTCGCGCGGTCCCGTGCGGTGGACCACGTCGCGCTCGCGGGTCCCTGCACGGCTCGGCAGCTCGGCGTGGCCGGCGGCCGCTCGTCCGAGCATCAGACCGGAGACGGGCGAGGCGAGGCGGTTGTCCCGACCGGCACCCGCGGCCGCGCCTTCCTGTCGTCCTCGAAGAGCCATGCGGCGAGGAGCAGCGAGGCCAGCATCGAGACGGCGCTCAGCATCCCCGACGGAAGGGAGAGGAATGCCAGCATGAAGCCCGCGTACGGGACGTGGAACGCGACGATGCCGACCGCCGACGCGATCGGTACGAGGGCGGGATCCGGGTCCGCGTTGCCGTCACCTTTCGTCTGGACGTATGTCCCGTCCGCAAGGGTCGCCACGCGGAGGACGCGATGCGTCACCAGGACGCCGTTCTGGAGGCGCAGGGTGACGACGTCTCTCGGCTCGATCTGCTCCAGCCCCACGGTGCGCACCACCGCCAGGGAGCCGAGCGGGATGGCCGGTGTCATGGACGCCCCGCGGATGACGATCAGCTCGTGGTCGACCAGCGGCGCGATGCGGCTCAGGCCGACGAGCGCGAGGAGCGATGCGAGGAGCACGAGCCAGATCGTGATGATGCTCCGACGCACCACGACCGTTGCATTCAGCCGCATACGGTCCCTCCTAGACCCGGCAGAGGGCGGCGACCCCCCGGGGTCGCCGCCCTCAGAGCTGAGAGCGCGAAGGCGATCAGGGGTTGTTCTTGGTCTGCTCGGCCGAGAACGTGAAGGTCGTGGCTGTGACCGCACCCTGGAAGGAGTTGCCGGTCGCGATGTCGAGCGCAGCCCTGAAGCAGAGCGTCTCGCTCGTCGCCGCCAGAAGCCCCCGGTCACCGCTCTGGGCGCCGGCAGTCACGTCACCGAACGCCGCACTCGCCAGCGTCCCGCTGTAGACCACCGTGCCGTCGAACGCGGCGCAGCTGGCTCCCAGTGTCCTGACTTCGAGCGTCATCTGGGCGGCCAGGTGGAGGTTGTCCGCGTCCGTGCTGGAGCTCGTCATCGCGTAGCGGAGGTCGGCGGTCCCCGCGTTGCTCACGACGAGGCTCCCGTTCACGGTGTCGCCCGGCATGATCGGATCGAGCGTGAGGAGCGCGGACGTCGGGGTCGTCGAGATGTCGATCGTCCCGGCAGTGAACGCGTTCCCGGTGACGGCCGCGGTGTCGGTGAACAGCGCGAGGGACATCGCACCGGCCCCCAGACTGGTCGCCGCCAGGCCGATCACCGCCAGACCGAGAAGTCTTCGCCTCCGGGGCTCAGCGCGGTGTTCGTTCATCGTGGTACCTCCCCTCGGGTCCTCGCCCGATGCGTGGACCGCAGGTCTACCGTCGGTCCGGTCGCGCTCAGCTCGGCATCCACGGCCCCTGAACGTCGCCCTGCATGACACACCAGGACTGGCGACGACGGAAGCCTGCCGATTGGCGGGCGGCCACTGGTACTTCTGGGCACTGAGCTCATCGCCGCGCTCGCCGGCGGTGGACAGCCGCCCAGGGAGACCGCTCCGCGGTCCCTCGGGTGAGCGACGGGGCGAGGGCCGACGAGCTCGCCGCGAGGGAGGAGCTCCCGGCCAGCGGACAGGCGACGGAGGGCCCCGCCGGCACCGCTATGATGCGGGCAACGTCGCGCCAGCCTGCCCCGCCGGGCGCCCGCGGCCGCCGTGACGACTCGAGGAGCGCCCCGATGACCGTCGCAACCGACCCGGTCCCCCACAGGATCTTCCTCGCCGGGCGCTGGGTGGACTCGCCCGACCTCCTGACCATCGCGAACCCGGCCCGTCCCGACGAGCCGGCCGGTGTGACCTACCAGGCGACGGCCGAGCAGTACGAGGAGGCCGCCGACGCGGCGGTGGCGGCGTTCGAGGTGACGCGCCGGCTCCCGGCCTACGAGCGGGCGGCGATCCTGCGCAGCATCAGCGCCGGGGTCCGTGCACGCCGCGAGGAGCTGGGTCGGCTCATTGCGCTCGAGGCCGGCAAGCCGATCCGCGACGCGCTGATGGAGGTGGACCGCGCCACGCTCACCTTCCGCCTCGGCGCCGAGGAGGCCGAGCGGATCGGGGGCGAGCTCATACCCCTCGACCTCATGGCCAGCAGCAAGGGTCGTGTCGGGATCACCCGCCGCTTCCCGGCCGGCCCCGTGGCTGCGATCAGTCCCTTCAACTTCCCGCTGAACCTTGCGGCCCACAAGCTCGCCCCGGCGATCGCGGCCGGCTGCTCGATCGTCCTCAAGCCGCCCTCCAGGGATCCCCTGACGATGCTCACCGTGGCGGAGATCGTGGAGCAGGCCGGCGCGCCGATGGGCTCGGTCAGCATCCTGCCCATGAGCCGCGAGATCGGTGACCGCCTCGTGGCCGACGACCGCTTCCGGCTCCTGACGTTCACGGGGAGCCCTGCCGTCGGCTGGGGCATGAAGGCGCGAGCCGGCAAGAAGAAGGTCGTCCTGGAGCTGGGCGGCAACGCCGGGGCAATCGTCGACCGGACGGCGGACCTCGAGTGGGCCGTGAAGCGGATCACCGTCGGCGCCTTCAGCTACTCCGGGCAGGTCTGCATCAGCGTCCAGCGGCTGTTCGTCCACGACGACGTCTTCGACACGTTCGTCGAGAGGTTCACGGCCGCCGCCGGTGCCCTGCGCCTGGGTGACCCGCTCGACCCGGAGGTCGATCTCGGGCCGATGGTGGACGCGAAGGCGGCGCTGCGGGCCCGGGCGTGGGTGGAGGAGGCCGTCGCGATGGGCGGCCGCGTCCTCCTGGGCGGGACGGCGGATGGGACGTTCTTCGCCCCGACGATCCTCGCCGACACGCCCGTCGAGGCGCGGGTCTGCAGCGACGAGATGTTCGCCCCGGTCGTCGTCCTGTTCCGGTTCTCCGACTTTGACGATGCGGTGCGGCGGGTGAACGCGTCGTCCTTCGGCCTGCAGGCGGGCGTCTTCACGAACGACCTGGCGCACGCGTTCACGGCCTTCACCGAGCTGGAGGTCGGGGGCGTCATCCTCAACGACGTGCCGACCTACCGCATCGACCACATGCCGTACGGCGGCGTGAAGGACTCCGGCCTCGGTCGCGAAGGTCTGCGCCACGCGATCGAGGACATGACGGAGATCCGGATCCTCGTCGTCGCCCAGCCGGAGTAGGGGACCGCCGCCCCGGCTCGCCCGTGCGGGCCGTCCCAGCCAGGAGCATCCGCATGCCCGACCTGCCCGACCTGATCCCGCTCGACGACGCGCAGCGCCGCGTGCTCGGCGATGTCGACCCCCTGCCGGCCGCGATCGTCGACCTCGCCGACGCCGCCGGCCTCGTCCTGGCCGAGCCGGTCCGCTCCGCCCTGACGGTGCCTCCCTGGGCCAACAGCGCGATGGACGGCTTTGCCGTGCGTGCCGCGGACGTGGCCGCGGCGGGTCCCGGCGCCCCGGTCGTGCTGCCGGTCCTCGGCGAGGTGCCCGCCGGGCGGGCCCCGAACCTGGAGGTCGCCCCAGGTACGACGCTCCGGATCATGACCGGGGCGATGGTGCCCCCTGGCGCCGACGCCGTCGTCCCCGTGGAGGACACGGACGCGCCGGCCGGCGAATCGGAGATCCCCGAGGCGGTCGAGGTCCGCGTCGCGGCCGGCCCCGGGGCGAACCTGCGCCTCGCCGGCACGGACGTCGCCGAGGGAGCCCTGCTGCTCGAGCCCGGTCGGGCGCTCGATCCCGCGGCGATCGCCCTCCTGGCGGCGACCGGGCACGCGTCGGCGGCGGTCCACCGCCGGCCGCGCGTCGCGGTGATCTCCACGGGTGACGAGCTGGTCCCGCCGGGCGGCCCGCTCGGTCCCGCCCAGATCCACGACAGCAACTCGCTCGCGCTCGCGGCCCAGGCCGCCGATGCCGGCGCAGAGGTGCGACGCCTGGGGATCGCGCGCGACACCCTGCCGGACCTGCTCGCGATCGTCCGGGAGGGCATGGCCTGGGCAGACGTCGTCGTGATGAGCGGCGGCGTCAGCGTGGGGGCCCACGACCACGTCAAGGCCGCGTTCTCCGACCTCGGGACGCTCCACCTCTGGCGGGTCGCGATCAAGCCGGGGCGGCCGTTCGCGTTCGCCAGTGCCGTTGTCGACGGCCGGCCGGTCCGCCTGTTCGGCCTGCCCGGCAACCCGGTCAGCGTCTTCGTGACGTTCGAGCTCTTCGTGCGCCCGGTGCTGCGCCTTCTCGCCGGCCACACCAGGGCCTTCGGCCGGCCCGAGCGCAGCGCTCGCCTCGCCGAGCCGATGCGCGGGTCGGCCGGCCGGCTGACCGTGGCGCGGGTCGTGCTGGCGCCCGATCCGGACCGCCCCGACGGGCTGCTCGCCCGCTCCTCCGGTGGCCAGGGCTCCCACATGATCTTCTCGCTCGCGGTCGCCAACGGGCTTCTCTTCATCCCGCCCGACGTCGACCTCCCCGCCGGCGCGGACGCCGTGGCCTGGGAGTTGCGCCCGCGCCGACTGAGGTCCCTCGCGGGACCGGGCGGCCGGCCGGCGTCTGGTGCCGTCCCCGCCCAGGGGCTGCCGATCAGCGCGCGCGCGCGGCGATCGGAGGCCCCGCGCCAGGATGCCCGCGGCGAGGCCCGCGGCCAGGCCGAGCAGGTTGTCGATGACGTCGGCGCTCTCGCAGCCCCTGGCGAGGGCCGGCGCCAGCAGCTGCGTGATCTCGATCGCGAACGGGAGGACGATTGCCGCGAGGAGCACGACCGCCGTCCGGCGCGAGCGGGGCAGGAACGCGATCGCCAGGCCCAGCGGTGCCACGAGCAGGACGTTGAGGCTCGTGTCGTTCAGCGACCGGAACAGGCCCAGCGGCGGAAGGCCGAGCCTCGAGAAGTCGCACGATCGGGCGCCGAGAGCGCCGAGATCGAGGGTGCCAGTCACCGGGGTCAGGGTGGCCGACAGGATGATCCCCAGCGCCACGATCAGCAGCGTCGCGACCGCGCGATGGGCGCCAAGCACCCGGCCGACCCGCCCGCCGACGAGCAGGGCGACCACGACCGAGATCGCCGCCCCGGGGACGAACCACGGCAGGATCGCCGCGTCGCCCGAGATCAAGTGCGGCTCGTCGGCGCCTTCGAGGGCCGCGCCCCCCATCACGATGGGTGCCCCCCAGCGTGCCGGTCGGCGCGGGACCCGAACAGCGGCGCGGATGGACCACCGCGACGCGCCATGCGCGACGTGCGGCGACCGGCGGTCGATGTCAGATGCCCCCCGCGCGGCCAAGCCCTGTCATCCCTGCCGCGCTGACCTGGTCGTCGCGCCGCCCAGCGGGCGCGACCTCGAACGCAACGCGTTGGGGCCGTGCCGTGTCGTCCGCCGCCTCGGTCCCGGCCGGACCCTCGCTCATCCCACCGGCGTAGTCGAGCAGCATCTCGCGGAGCTCCGCCTCGTCCTCGCCGCCCGCCATCGCGAGCATCCGCCACACGTCGTCGCGGACGCTCTCCGGCGGCGGCGGCGCGACCGCGCGCAGGACCTTCGCGCTGGCAGTCGGCTCGACCTCCTCGGCCTCGTAGAAGAGCTGTTCGTGGATCTTCTCGCCGGGGCGCAGCCCGACCACGTCGATCGGCTGGCTGTCCGGATCGCGACCGGCGAGCCTGACGAGGTCCCGGGCGAGATCCATCACGCGGACGGGCTCGCCCATGTCGAGCACGAAGAGGTCGCCGGTCCGGCCGAGCGCCGCAGCGTCCAGGATGAGCCAGGCAGCCTCGGGGATGGCCATGAAGAAGCGGGTCATGTCCCGGTGCGTCACGGTGAGCGCCTGGCCGTTCTCGAGCTGCTCCTGGAAGATCGGCACGACGCTCCCGTTGGAGCCGAGGACGTTGCCGAAGCGGACCGAGACGTAGGGCCGGCCCGTGCGACGCGCGGTGTCCGCCACGAGCATCTCCGCGATGCGCTTGCTGGCGCCCATGACGCTGGAGGGGCGGACGGCCTTGTCGGTCGAGACGAGGACGAAGCGCTCGACGCCGGCGGCAACCGCGGCGTCGAGCATGGCGAGGGTCCCACCGATGTTCACGTGGGCTGCGTCCGACGGGTGCTCCTCCATGAGGGGCACGTGCTTGTAGGCCGCCGCGTGGAAGATGACGTCGGGGGCCTCGTCGGCGATGAGGCGCTCCATCGCCGCTCGGCTGGCGACATTCCCCAGGTGGACCCGCACCTCACCGTCCCCGCGCCCGCGACGGTGGTGCGCCTCGAGCTCACGCTGGACCAGGTAGAGCGGGCTCTCGGCCCGGTCCACGAGGACGAGGCGCCGCGGGCGGAGCGCGTACACCTGCCGGGCCAGCTCGGACCCGATGGACCCGCCGCCGCCCGTGATGACGACGACGCGATCCCGGATGATCTCCTCGACGCCTGCCGCGTGCTCCGTGACGATCGGCCGCTTCAGAAGGTCCTCGACGCGGACCCGGCGGACGCGGCGGGCATCGATGCTGCCGTCGAGGAGCTCCGTGATCGACGGCACCGTGCGCACGTCGAGCTGCAGGGCCTGGGCGGCCTCGAGGATTCTGCGGATCGTGCTTCCCGGTGCGCTGGGCATGGTGATCAGGAGCGTCTTGGCGTTCGTCGCCCTGACGGCCTCGGGCAGCTCCTCGAGGCTCCCGAAGACGCGCAGGTCGGCGACGAACCCACCCTTGAGATCAGGGTCGTCGTCGAGGAACCCGACGGGCCGCACGCCGGAGCCCGGGTACCACACCGCAGAGCGGGCCGTCAGCACGCCGGCCCGCCCGGCCCCGTAGAGCAGGGTGGCGTGTCCATTGGCCGCCTCGTCGACGGTGCCGTTCTGACCGAGATCGGACGTCATGCGGATGCCGAAGCGGACTCCGCCGAAGATCGCCACGCTGAGGAGGAACTCGATCGGCCAGAACGAGAGGGGGAACCCGTCGGCCGAGTACCCGGCGGACAGGTACGACGACCCGTAGAAGATCGCCATCGTCGTGACCGATCCCGTCACGACCGCGGCGACGATCGTCACGAGGTCGGAGGAGCTGGCGTAGCGCCAGCGGCGGCTGTACAGGCCCAGCTGGATGTTGGTGATCGTGCGGACCGCCAGTAGCAATCCCAGGACCACGGGGAACGCGGGCACCAGCATCGGCCCGGTGATGAGGTCGAGTCGGAGGGCGAGCGCCAGGTACGCGGCGACCGCGATCCCGAAGAGGTCAAACGCGAAGAGGTAGCGGCCCCTGATGCGACGAGCGAAACGCCGTGCCACCGGCGCGCGACGCCCCCTGGCGATCGACACCTTGATCTTCGGGCGCGCTGCGTCGGGTTCGCGCTTGATGCGATCGGGCGATCGTTTCATGTGGCGGTCGGCGCTCCCCCCTTCACGATTGCCTGCTCCTGACTGTGCGGCTCTCTGTGCCGCGAGGCGGAAGGCCGAACGTGGGTCCCCACCCCCCGCGGCTCAGCATCCGCCGACACTACCCGCGCGGCGGGCGCGCCTCGCGACTCTCCAAGATCACCAAGGCTAGGACAATCGGGCCCCCGCGCCTAGTACGACAGACCCCACCCCTCGCCTCCGTTGTGCTCAGGGCGGTGCATGGACGCACCGGGGCCGTTCGCCCCCTTGGGCCGTTCGCCCCCTTGGGCCGTTCGCCCCCCCCTGGGCCGTTCGCCCCCCCCTGGGCCGTTCGCGCGGTCGGATGCAGTGTCGGTGTTCCGGGGCGTGGGCCAGCTTTCCGACACTCCCGCCAGGATCATCGCCGAAAACGACCAGCCTTGCAGGCGACCCGACGGACACGCCCACCCGCGGATGGCGCCGCCGGGGCGAGGCGGTTGACGCCTGCGAGCGTCGTGCTCGATGATCAGCCAGCATTGCGTCGCCCCTACTGCGGCGCCCAGGCCTCCATGCGGGGCAGAGAGTGAGACTTCGTGGACCTCCGACGCCAGATCGGCATCGTGCGGACGTGGCTCCCGCTCCTGATCGCGAGCGTGGTGTTGGCCGCCGGCGCCGCCTACGTCATCAGCAGCCTTGAGCAGAAGGTCTACGAGGCGAAAGCCACGCTGATCGTCGGTCAGTCGCTGTCCGGCGTGAACCCCGACTACAACCAGCTCCTTACGTCGCAGCGGCTCTCGACCACGTATGCCGTCGTCGCGACGACGCGGCCGATCCTGGAGGCCGTCATCGAGGACCTCGGGCTCGACATGAGTCCGGACGACCTCGCGCTGAGCGTGCTGGCCGTGGCGCCGGCCGACAGCACGCTCCTGACCATCTCCGCCCAGGACACGGACCCGGACCGTGCCTCCGCGATCGCGAACGCCATTGCGGCGCAGCTCATCGCAGCCTCCCCCACGATCCAGGGCCGCCAGGCCGATCTGCAGGCCTCGATCGACGCCGACCTCAAGGCGACGCAGGCGCAGCTCGCGGCGACCCAGGAGCGGGTGACGAAGCTCACCGGGATCAACCTGCGGACGGCTGCGCAGGAAGCCGAGCTGGCGACGCTCGAAGGCCGGCTGGTCAGCCTCCGCGCGAGCTACGCCACGTTGCTCTCCTTTTCGTCCGGGAGTGCGGCAAACCTGCTCAGCGTCATTGAGCCAGCGATTGCGGCACCCAGCCCGATCTCGCCGCGGCCACTCCTCAACACGCTTCTCGCGGCCGTGCTCGGCCTCGCCATCGCGCTGGGGATCGCCTTCCTCGCTGAACACCTGAACGACGGGATCCGGAGCCCGGATGACCTCGAGGAAGTCTCCGCCGTGAGCATGCTGGGCACGATCCCCCGCATGAAGGGGAGTGGCCGTCGCCCCGAGATCTACCAGCTAGCGGCACTGCTGCACCCGCGCTCGGGGATCGCCGAGTCGTACCGGACGCTCCGGACGAACATCGAGTTCGCCTCGATCGACGCCCCGCTGCGGACCCTCCTCGTCGCCAGCGCGCGATCGGGCGAGGGCAAGACGGTGACCGCGTCCAACCTCGCCGTGGTGTTCGCCCAGGCGGGTCGTCGCGTCCTGCTCGTCGACGCCGACCTGCGCAAGCCCGGCGTCCACCTCGTCTTCGACCTGCCGAACGCGCGCGGGCTGACGACCCTCCTGCGGAGCGACGACGTGAGCCTGGACGCTGTCGCCCAGGCCACCGAGCAGGACAACCTTCGGGTGGTCACTACCGGCCCGTTGCCGCCGAATCCCGCCGAGCTGCTCGGGTCGCAGAGGATGCTCGCGGTCCTCGAGCGCCTGAAGGATGGGCACGACCTCCTGGTCTTCGACAGCCCGCCGCTCCACGCGGTCGCGGACGCCGCGATCCTGGGGTCGCTGGCGGACGGCACGCTCCTCGTCGTCGACGCCGCGCACAGCCGGAGAAGCGCGGTCCGCCTGGGTCGGGAGGTGCTCGCACGTGCCGGCGCCAGCGTCGTGGGTGCCGTCCTCAACCGGGTCCCGGAGCGCGCTCGAGCCGACTACGGGGACCAGTACGGCGGCAACTACGCCTCGGACGCCAGGCCCGCGAAGCGCGGCACTGAGGAGTCCCCGGGGCGCTCGACTCCCTGATGCCACACCCCGGCTTGCGGGGCCGGGGCGACCCGCGTGCGGCCGTCCCGGGGAGCCGGATCCGTCACCGGTCGGCTGGCAGCCGGCCCTCGACCACGTCGTTGAGTAGCGCCCCGAGCCGCTCGAAGTTGTGCTCCCGGGCGACGTACTCCCGTCCGGCATCGCCCATCGCGGCCCTGGCCTCCGGCGAAAGGGCCGCCATCTCGAGGAATGCCTCCGCGAGCCGATCCGGGTCGTCCGGCGGGATGCTGATGCCCGCCCCCGTCGCCGCCACCGGGTCGTAGGCGCTTTCGCACGCGAAGACGACCGGCCGCTCTGCGGCCATGTACTCGAAGAGCTTGTTGAAGCTGATTCCGTACCGGTAGACGGGGGTATAGGTCGTGTGCACCACGGTCGCGTCGAGCGCCCGCAGCACGAGCGGCACGGCCTGCTTCGGGATCGGGGCGACCACGGCGACGGACGTCACCCCCCGTGCTGCACGATCGACGGCCGGAAGCTCCGGGCCGTCACCCACCAGGACGACGCCGATCCTGCCGGGCGCCGTGGTCTCGGCGTGGGCTGCTGCCTCGACCAGGAGGTCGACGCGATTGACGCGTCCGAAGGCGCCGAGGTACCCCAGCACGAAGCGCCCTTCGGCCCTCAACCGGGCGATCTCACCGAGGGCCCGTTCCGCGGTGGCCGGCCGTAGGTCGAAGGCCTGGGGCGTCGCGAATGCCGCGAGGTCGGCGCCGTTGGGGATGTACACGACGTGGTCCGTCGGCAGGCCTCGTCCCGCGAGATAGTCGCCCATCCCCGGCAGGAGCGTGATCACCGCAGAGGCGCGCCGGACGAGGAACGCCTCGAGCGCGCGGAGGAGCCGCTCGCCGGGTGATCCGACGCGCATCGCCCCAAGATCCACGAGGGTCTGCGGCCACAGGTCACGCACCTCGAAGGCGAAGCGCCCGCCGCGAAGGCGCGCCGCAAGCCAGGCCCCGAGCGCCGCGAACGGATGGACCGTCGATCCGACGACGAAGTCGGGCCGCCGCCGCCGGGCCTGGACGACGAGGAACACGACCAGGAACGAGAGCATGTTCAGCTGGCGCCGCCAGTCGTTGCCGCGGTACGGGGTCGTGCGCAGCCACACGAACTCCACGCCGTCGGCCTGCTCGGTACGGAACAGGTCGCGGGGACCGAGCCGCCGGTCGGCGCCCCTGTGATGATGGCCGACGCTCGCCGCGAAGATCGTCACCGAGTGGCCCCGCCGCACGAGCTCTCGGGCCAGCGAGAAGTGGCGCGTGCCAGAAGCCTGGTCGGGCAGGGCGGCGTGGTGATTGACGATCCAGACGCGCCGCGCGACAGGCAGGCCCGAGGCTCGTTCCTGGTCCATCGGATGGGACGGTATCACGAGGGCCGGCTGCCCGATCGTCGCAGCGCGCGGCCCAGGAGCGCGGCGGCCGTCGAGGCGATGAAGCGGGCATCGGCGACGCCCGGGACCCAGAAACGATGCAGCGGAGCCCCCGCCAGGCGCGAAGCGATCAGGGTGATGACGAGCGCTGTCACCGTGTACGAGAGGAGCGACGACGCCGCCGCTCCGACGATCCCGTAGACGGGGATGAGGATGACGTTCGCGACGAGGTTGACGGCGAACCCGATCACCGTGGCGACCGACGTCCGCCCGGTCAGTCCGAGCCCCGAGACGTACTCGCCCACCACCCTCGCGATCGCGAGCGACACCACGGCCGGCAGGAGCATGTAGAGGGCTGGGAGGGCCGGCGTGAAGGCCGGAAGGACGACGGAGATCAGGATGGTTCCCGCCGGCACGATGAGGAGCGCCGTGGCGCCCGTGAGGAGGATCGTGCTCCGCGCGACCGCCGTCACGTGGCGGTCGGCATCCTCGCGCGCGATGCCGGCGACGTGCGGGAGGAAGATGGACGAGACGGCATTCGGAAGGTAGGTCGCCATCTCCGCGAGCGTGACGGCCATGCTGTAGTAGCCGAGGGCGGCCGACTGGTCGGAGACCAGCGCCGCGATGAGGAAGACATCGGCACGGGAGCTGAAGAAGGACGTGAGGCTGGAGGGATAGAGGGGAACGCCGTACCGAACGAGCTCCCACCACGTGACGGCGGGGCCGGCGTGGACGCCCCGTACCGCGCGGACAGCCCCGACGAGGAACCCGGTCACCCCGAACAGCGCGGCCACGAGGTACGTGGCGAGCGCACCCTCGACCGCGTAGCCCATGAAGCCCACGATGACCACGAGCAGGACCAGGGACGTCAGTGACTGCCCGATCAGGACGCCGGCATACCAGCGCACGGACTTCAGCGCGATCACGATGCTCGACACGAACGTGGTGACGACGAGCACCGGGATGACGCACACCGCCACGACGACGAGCGTGCGATCGACGCCCCGGAAGAGCGCGCTCTCGAGCGTAGGGAGGAGCAGGAAGACCGCCAGGAGCGACACGGTCGACAGGAAGATCGCCAGGGCGACGGCGCGGCGCACGATCTCGGTCGTCCTACCCCGGGCCGCGTAGAAGCCCAGGGCCGTGGGAAGCCCCAGCTGCACCAGCACCAGGACGGTGTTCGGCACGAGGACGAGGAGGTAGTAGTCGCCCTTCGCCTCGGGCCCGAGCAGCCGGGCGAACAAGATCGAGTTGAAGATCCCGATGACGGCCGTCACGAGCTGCGCGGCGAACAGGGTGACGACGCGTTCGGAGAACCCTCCACTGCGAGCGACCTGGGTCATCGGCGGCGGGACCCCGCTCGATCGCCGGCGTGTCTGCGAAGCGGCATCTCTCTCCGTGGGCTAGGGTTGCGGGAGGACGCTCGGGGCGATCAGCATGCGTGGAGAACCCCGGTCCGACAGGCCGATGGTGCCACGGACGCGGATCATAATCGAGGCACGCATCCGGCCTCGAAGGAGAATGGGCGGCGAACGTGCGAAGGGGCGACCTCGTTGGCGTGGCCGGCGCGATCCTTGTCGTCGCGGGAGTCGTCACCCTCCTCGGCACGAGCACCGCCGCGTCGCCTCCGGGGGCGACCCCGGACCCGACTGCTGCGACCACGCAGAGACCCTCGTACCCGGCTCGCCCCAGCGATCAGCCGTGCGGCCCCACGCTGCAGGCCGAGGTTGACGCCGCCCCGGTCGGCGCAACCCTCGACCTCCGAGGCTGCGTCTACCCAGCGGGAGCGACGATCGCCAAGCCGATCACGCTCGTGGGGGCGACGGTCCTCGTGCCTGCCGGCGGGGTCGGGATCACCGTCGCTGCCGACGACGTCACGCTCGACGGGCTCACGGTGACCGGGGCCCAGTCGACGTCCTACGTCTTCGAGGAGGTCGGGGTGTACGTGGGCGCCACCCCGTCGAACCCCGTCCGCCGGCTCACGATCCGGGACAGCCGGATCGCCTCCCTCGGCGGCTTCGGCGCCTACCTGCGCAACGTCGCCGACGTGCACCTCGAGCGGAACGAGGTGAGCGACATCGTGTACGCGGGCCTCATGGTGCTGTCGGGCGCGGTGGGCACCATCGAGGACAACGTGGTCCGCCGCATCGGCGTCGAGGGTGCGGAGGCGAGCGGTGGCAATGCCTACGGCATCGTGCTGACGACCCAGGGAGACGAGCCTCCCGACCGCGGACTTCCTGGTCCGCGGCAACACCGTCGAGGATGTCCCCACCTGGCATGCCCTCGACACGCACGGAGGCCGGCGCATCGTGTTCCAGGAGAACACGGTCCGACGATCGATGCGTGCCATCTTCGTCACGAGCGACGGGGCCGGGAACTACCCGACCGACATCGCCATCCTCGGGAACCTGCTGCTCAGCCCTGCCCCGATCGACACGAACCTCGCCGCAGTGACCCTGTACCACGCGGATATCGTCGCGGTGGTCGGGAACACCGCGACCGGCTGGGGCAAGAACCGGTTCCTCGTCGACTTCCAGGACCTGAGCACGCGGGTCGTTGTCGAGGACAACACCATCGAGCAGTGACCGGCGTGCCCCGTCCGTCAGGCCCCGGGGCGCGCCGCCCGAACGAGGTCCGTCAACCCGGCCTCGAGGCGCACCCTCGGCCGCCAGCCGAGGCGCCGGAGTGCGGTGGGTGAGATGGCAGAGACCCTCACGTCACCCGGCCTGGGCGGGCCGAACGAGCGGACGAGCGGCCGTTGGACGGCGCGCTCGACGAGATCGGCAAGCGTCGAGATCTGGATGCTCCTCCCGGACGCGACGTTCCAGGTGCCGTCTCCCGCTGAGGGCCGGCCCAGGGCAACGATGGCCTCGACGATGTCCAAGACGTGGACGAAGTCGCGCGTCTGCCGGCCATCACCGTGGATCTCGAGGGCGCCGTGCGTGAGCGCCTGCGCGATGAACACGGCGACGACCGCACCTTCCAGACCGGAGGCCTGGCGCGGGCCGTACACGTTTGATGGGCGGAGGATCGCGTGGGAGAGCCCGGCAAGGCGCACGTGGCCCTCGGCCGCCAGCTTGTGCATGCCGTAGTGGGACGTGGGGGCTGGTGGCGTGCGCTCTGTTGCCGCCCGGGCCGACTCCCCGTAGATGGCTCCGCCCGAGGAGACGAAGACGAGGCGCCGAGCCCCGCACGCCCGCGCGGCGGCCGCGACCCGCTGCGTTCCCATGACGTTGACGCGCAGGTCGCGCAGCGGATCCAGGCCCGAGCGCACTACGCTTGCCTGCGCGGCGAGGTGGTAGACGATGGCGGGCCGCCACGCTCGCACCAGGCGAGCGACGCCCGGCCCGGAGATGTCCAGCCGCTCGAGCGTCGCCCCGGGCGCCACGTTCGCCTCCAGCCCGGTCGAGAGGTCGTCGAGCACGAGGACCTCGTTGTCGTCGGCTGTCAGCCGGTGGACGAGGTGGCTGCCGATGAACCCCGCGCCGCCGGTCACCACGATGCGGGACCGCGGCGTCGATCCGGGTGGCGGCGTTCTCACGGCGCATGCCCCGCCGGCACCGGCGCGGGCTCGGTCGCCCTGTTGAGCCGGCCATATTCGGCGACGAGGCGGCCAGCCTCCGCCTCCCAGTTCCAGCGCTCGTCCGCCGCCGCGTGGCATCGTCGCCTGAGCGCCATGCGGATCTCGGGGTCGGGGCGCAGGATCCCCGCGAGCGCGAGGGCGACGCTCCGCGTGTCGGAGGGATCGCAGATCGCGCCGAGGGGCCCGCCCGGATCGTCCATCACGATCCGGCGGATCAGGGGGAAGTCGCTCACCACTGGCGGGGTGCCGGCCGCGAGGCACTCGAAGAGCTTGTTCGGGGTGGAGAGCACCAGGTTCTTCGTCGCCGGCGGCATGGCCATCGCCCCGACGTCGGCCGATGCGACCCATGGCAGGAGCGCGTCGGGGGCGACGGCATCGAGCACGTGGATCCGTCCGAGGTACCGGGGGTCACCGGCGATCTCGATCAGCGTGTCCTGCAGGGGGCCGTAGCCGAGGAGGGCGAGGTGGACTTCCCTGAGCTCGGGCTCGAGCATGGCCTCGCACAGCCGTTCGAGTCCGCGCTGGCGCGACAGGAGCCCGTGATAGAGGACGACTGGAGTCCCCGGAGAGAGCCCGGCGTGCTGGCGGATCAGGTCGGGCCGGGGATCTGGCACCACCCACCGCGGTGCAGCGTTGTGCACGACGATCACCTTGCGCCCCCGCGAACGTTGCTCGATGTCGGCGGCGATGCCACCGTTGACGGCAACGATGAACGCCGAGCGACGGACGAGCCATTGCTCGTATGCTCTCGCGGCGCGACGAAGGAGGCCCGGCAGGTGGCGCCCGCTGCCGGTCTCGGCGAAGATGTCGTGAACGTCGTACACGATGGGGACCCCCCCCTCGACGCGGGATGCGATCGCGACGAGCGCGGCGAAGTCGTGGAGATGCCACACGTCCGCCCGGTCAGCGCGGACGAGCGCCATCCGGCCCCACGCCCGCAGATTTCGCACGTAGCCGACGAGCCAGCCGGCCCGGGCGCCGAGGCGGCGCACCATCGAGCGCGACGAGCGCTCGAGGAACGGGCTGACGGTTCCCGGGGTGACCTCCGAGCGTTCCGGCACGAGGACGACCACGTCGATGCGGTCATCGAACCGGGGCGCCAGATCGCTCGACCACCCGAGGCAGTAGACGGAAACGGTGTGGCCGGCGTCGGCGAGGGCGATGGCCTCCCGCTGGACGCGGCTGTCGTGCGTGATGTCGCCGTACACCGCCATTGCGACGCGCAGCCCAGGGTGCATCAAGGACGGGATGCCTCGAGGCTCGCCACGGCGGCGATCAGGCGGCGCTGGCGTGTCGGTCCATCGCGCATCGGCACTCCACTCGCATCGGGCCCATCGGGCGAGCCTATTCTAGAATCCCCCATGCCCGTCTCGTTGGACGGCCACCGCCAGGTGCCCGCGCAAGTGCACGGGCAGATGTGCGCGGCGCCCGGAGCAGCCCACGTGATCGTCTGGTACCGGATCCGCGCCGACTTCCTCATGGCGTCGCGCCTCGGCGAGTACGCCAGCTTCTTGGAGTCGACGCTCGCCGCAGGGTACCGTGTTGTCGGCATCGAGCAGTTCTGGCGCCTCGCCTCCGAGTCGTCCGGGCTCGATGACAACAGGTACTTCGTGCTGCGCCACGACGTCGACACCGATCCCCGGACCGCGGAGGAGATGTGGCGAATCGAGCGAGACATGGGGATCTCGAGCAGCTACTTCTTCCGCCTCTCGACCAGTGACGGCGCGTTGATGTCCGCGATCTCGCAGGACGGCAGCGAGGTCGGGTACCACTACGAGGAGCTGGCAACGATCGCCAAGACGCGACACCTGCGGACTCGCGAGGCAGCCCTCGGCGCGCTTCCGGAGGCGCGCGCCCTGTTCCGGGCCAACCTCGCGCGGCTGCGCGCGGCCACGAGCCTGTCCCTGCGAGTCGCCGCGTCGCACGGCGACTTCACGAATCGTCGGCTCGGCGTGCCGAACTGGTTGATCCTCGCGGACCGCCAGTACCGCCGCGAGGTAGGGATCGACCTCGAAGCCTACGACGACGACCTCTTGGGCCGCATGCCGAGGCGATCCGCCGATTCCGCGCCACCACGCTGCTGGGTCCCGGAGAGCCCGCTCGCCGCGATCGGGCGAGGCGAGGACGTCGTCTACGCGCTCGTCCACCCTCGCCATTGGAGGTCAGCCCCGTTGGTCAACGCCCGTGACAACCTGCAGCGCCTGTGGGAGGGTGCGGCCTTCTCGCTGCCTCCCCTGAAGCGCCCCCGCCGGGGGCCTCGGCGATGAGCGACGATTCCGGGACCACGCGAACCGCGGCAGGCGCACCGCCGGACGGGCCGGGCGGCGGGAGCGCGGGCCGCTCGCTCCGGGCGCGGTGGGAGCGCACGGTCGAGGTGCTGCGCGCTCCGCGGGTCACCATCGTGCTCCACGGGGCCGACGAGGCGCGCGCCGTCTTCGCTGCCTTCACGGCGCGCCATCCGCGCTTCAGGTTCACGGCAGCCAAGCGGTGGGGCGTCGCCCTCCTTCGCCTGCCCGAGTCCCGGGAGGCGTACCTGCGGTCGGGATCCCGTCTCCCGCGGCGCCGACGCAAGCATGCGGAGAGCGCCGGGTACCGCTATGCGTCCGTGGCGCCGCTCCCGTACCTCGACGACATCCTCGAGATCAATCGATCAGCGCCGAGCCGCCAGGGGAGACCCATGGTCGCCAAGTTCCGGGACCGCGACTACCTGGCCGCGACCGTCGGGGCACATCCCGCGATCCACGCAATTCTGGATGCCGCAGGGCATCTTCGCGCCTATGCCGTCGTGATCGACGCGGGCGACGCGTACACCTTCTCGGCGATGATCGGCCATGCCGACCACCTCGAGCAAGGGATCATGTACCTGCTGATGGGCGAGGTCGTGGGCCACTGCATCGACGCCCGGCGATCAGACGGCACTCCCACGTGGCTCGTGTACGACACGTTCTGGGGTGCCTCGTCGGGCCTCGTGTTCTTCAAGGAGCGCACCGGCTTCGCCCCTCACACGGTGCGCTGGCTCTGGCGGGAGGGCCGCCGGGGCCTGCCCGGGTCTGCGGGGCCGGCGCCGTCGTGACGTGTCAGCGCCGCTCCGCGATCTCGCGATAGCGGGCCGCCAGGAGCTGGGCGTTGCGATCGATGTCGTAGGCCTCGAGCACGTGGGCATGGAGCCGATCGGCGGCCTCGCGCGCCTGCTCCGGCGACGCCCTGAATGCGGCAAGGGCGGCGGCGACACCCGCGCCTGACACCTCGGGGATCACGGCCCCCCGGCTTTCGTCGAGGAGCTCTGGGATGCCGCCGACGCCGCTCGCGATCACGGGGAGGCCGACGGAGCCCGCCTCGACGAGGACCGTGGGCAGGCCCTCGCTGCGCGAGGGGAGGACGAGGACGTCGGCCGCCGCCATGAACCGCACCACCTCCTCGTGCGATCGGGCCCCCGCGTACAGCAGTCGACCTGCGGCTCTCGGCTGGTCGGCCCCGAACCCGGCCTCCGGTCCGGACCCGACGAGCACGGCCGAGAAGGGGCTCCCCAGCTCGAGGACGGCACTGACCAGCTCTCGAACCCCCTTCTCCGGGACGAGGCGTCCGACGAACAGGGCGATGAGGTCATCGTCCCGGAGGCCGAGCAGGCGACGCGCCTCCGAACGAGGCACGAGGGCGGCGGCGATCGCGCGATGGTCGCTGCCGATCGGCAGGTGGATGGCTTCGACGCCGGTCAGTGAGCGCACGCGATCAGCGAGGGCTCCGCTGACCGCGAAGACCGCGGCCGCCTCGCGGACGGCGACCCGGAGGTCGGCAAGGCGTTCGGGGTGGAGGTCGGGCCATGTGTTGATGTCGCTGCCGTGGAACGTGAGGGCGTACGGCGTGCCGGCCCGCAGGGCGAGGCGCCGGGTCGCGAGGCCGATGATCGAGTAGTGGCCGTGGATGAGCCGGGCGTCGGGCCATCGGTCTCGCGTCCGCCACGCTGCGTCGGCGATGAAGCGATCGGGCATCGCCCAGCTCGGCTGACCCGGCACGTTCGGGTACCGCGGCCGCAGCACCTGGATCGACCCGTCTCGCTCCTCGTGGGGGGCGAGGGCGTGCGCCCGCCACCTCGCGCGGAAATGGGCCAGCGGCCACGGGACGGCCGGCACCGGGGCGACGACGGTCATCGAGAGGCCCGCACGTCCCAGCGCGCGGGCCTGAGCACGAAAGAAGATGCCGCCGACCGGGTCGTCCGCCCAGGGGTAGGACGAGGTCAGCCAGGCAACGTCGGTCACGCGCTGGTGTCGGGGGCCGGGGACGCTCCTCGAACCCTGCCGCGGTGCGGTGCGGGAAACGAGCCGGTTGTGGCCGAGCCGGACGTGCCGAGCCGCACGGTCGCGGGCGTGCCCATCGCCGGCACGTCCCCGCGGCGGCGCGCCTGCCCGGCGAGGTAGGCAAGGCCTGCCGCCAGACCGATGGCGACCCAGACCTGCTTCCGGTTCGCGACGATGTCGAGGAAGAGGGCGTCCAGCATGAGGGAGGCGAGGACCGCCTGGACGACGGTGCCGTCCGGCCCCCAGCCGCGTCGGACGACGAGCGGGACGATGAAGAGCGCGAGCAGCGCAAGTCCGACGAGGCCCAGCTCGCCCGCCGTCCCGACGACGATGTTGTGGGGCGCCCGTCCCGTCCCGACGTCCACTCCGACGTTCGCCGAGCGCAGCACCGACGTCGTGAAGGCGACCGGGAAGTTGGCGTAGCCGGCGCCGATGACCGGCGACGCCTCGAAGATCTCGAAGCCGACGGCCCAGATGTCCGTCCGACCGGCGCCCCCGCTCGACGTGGCGGTCTCCGCGCGGTTCGCCACGAGGCCTCCGACACCGGGGATCTGCAAGGTCGCGATGGCAAGGAGACCGACGACGCCGAGCGCGACGATGGCCCGGCGGATCCCGAGCCGCGGGATCATCAAGAAGAAGATGACGACGACCGCGGCCAGCCAGACGCTCCGGGTGCCCGAGAGGACGATCCCGGCGGTGCACAGGAGGGCGGCGAGGCCGCTCGCGGCGACCCTCCGTCCGTGGAGCACCTCGTAGAGGCTGAAGATCAGCGCGGGGAGGAGAAGCGATGCGAACTGGGCAGGGTTCTGGCCCGCGATCGCGGCGGCGCGGCCGTCGGCAGCCACGCCGCCGAGGATGAACACGGAGACTCCGAGCGCCGCCGTCGCCGCGGCCGACAGCGAGTAGACCCACAGGAGCGGCCGCACGACGGTCGGCTCGTGGAGCACGACGTCGGCCACGAGGAAGCCGATGACCGCGAGCTGGACCAGGGTCTGCAGCTGGCCCTGGGCCGTGTCCGGATCGAGGGCCCACGCGACGCTCAGCACCGCCCAGCCGATGTAGGCCCATCCAGCCAGGGGGAGGGCCCCGGGAACGAGCCGGCCCAGCCTTGGGATGGCGTAGACCCCCGCGAACGCAATGCCGGCCCAGCGGCTCAGCGTGCCGAAGCCGGTGATGTTGACGCTGTCCTCGATCGGGATGAGGGCGACGAACACGAACAGGAGGAGCAGCGGCCACCGGACGCTCAGGAGGACGAGCGCGATCCCGGCGGCGAGCATCCCGCCGACAAGCGGGTCCATCGTGGCGGCGACGAGCCCGGCGGCGAGGCCGCCGACGAGCGCGCCGACGACCTGAACGATGGCGCCACGTGGGCTGCCGCCGAGCCTGACCAGGGATCGAAGCGGCGCGTTCACAGTGCCGGAGTATCCCGTGTCTGCCGGCTCATGTCGAGCCGGTGCTGGGCGGCCGCCTCCGAGCCCCTCCGCGCCTCATCGTCGGGCCGGCCGGGGATGCCGGCCGACTCCTACGGGGTCACGGTGTTGTTCTTGACGACGAGACCCGTGCTGAGGCCGCCGGTGTCGCCGAAGAACTGGCTGGCACCCCAGCCGACGGCCTTGTTGGAGGTCACGGTCACGTCGACCGCGTTGTAGGTGGTGACGGCCTGCTGGGAGTTCGCGGGAGGGCTCAGGAGCCTGTTGCCCGTTACCGTGATGCTCCTGGATCGGCGGCCGCTGCCGTCGGAGGTGATGAAGATCCCGCGCATCGACCGCCGGACGGTGTTGTTGGTGAATGCAATCCGGATGCCGCCGTGGGTGTCGAGCGCGTGCCACGTGGGGACGTCCTCGACCGTGTTCCCGCTGACGGTCACGTCCGAAGAGACTGTCGAGCCGTCGTTCGACATCGAGATCCCGTAGGCGTTGTTGCCGTGCGCGGCGGCGCCCCTCACGCCGACGCGGCGCACGACGTTGCGGAGGACCCGAGCGTCGGCCGCCGAGATGAGCATGATCCCGGCGTAGACAGTGTCCGCGATGGTCGTGCCGGTGATCCGCGCGTTGCTGGACCGTCCAAGCCAGATGCCCGTGTTGCCGAACGAGCGGATCTTCGAGTTGCGTATCTTGAGGTTGGCGACGGCGCCGGTGGTGAGCACGCCCACCTCGTTCCAGCGGTACGTCGTGGCCTGCGGGCCTCGAATGACGAGGCGCCTGAGTGTCACGTTCGACGCCGTGACAATCAAGCCGCGCTGGTTGGCCGGGACGTTCACCCGGGCCCCCACCAGCGTGATGGCCTTCCTGATCGTGGCTCCCGCGGAATAGGTGCAGCCGGTGAGGTCGAGCACGGCCCCCGACCGGGCCCTGTCGACCCTGGCCTGGAGGGATCGCCCGCACTTCGCTGCCGCGACCGGCGTTGGATCGACGGCGGCGAGTGACCCGGCGACGACGATCGCAGCGAGCACGACGGCGCCGGGGCTGAGCCAGCGGCGTGGTCGCCGGGGCGTCAGCTGGCTGTCATCAGGATGGGGCAACTTCGTGTCTCCTCTGCGTAGAGCACCGATGGCGCGGGCCGCGACGCGGCGCCGAGCCCGTGCTGCGTGAGCCGAGTCCAGGTCGACCATGCTAGGACGGGTGCACGTGCGCCGCGTGCCGGTCCGGGGAGCCGGCGGCGTTGTCGCGGTCACGGTGGCAATCGCCGCCGTGAAGCTCCTCGGTTGGTCCTCAAATGCCCGGCGATGCCCGATCGCGTCGGGTAGGGGCCGCCGGTCCGCACAGGACGGCGCCATGGGGCGCGTCACGGCCGGCCGGAGTACGCGTGGGTCAGCCCCGGGATTGGCGCAGTATCGCCCAGATCCGGAGTCGGCGCCGCAGATGGGGGGCGCCGACTCCCAACGGTGGTGATCCGCGGCCTGCTACGGCGTGATGGAGTTCCCTGAGACGACGAGCCCGCTGCTCTTCCCCTGGTAGTCGTAGAAGAACGACGCGCTTCCCCAGCCGCTGGAGGTGTTGCCGGTGACCGTCACGCGACTGGCGGCATAGGTCGTGATGGTGGAGAGGTTCGTCGTGGCCGGAGACGGGCTCAGGAACCGGTTCCCCGTCACGGTGATGTCCGCGGCATTGCGGCCGTAGCTGTCGCTCGTGACAAAGAGGGCGCGTGGGGAGCCGCTGACCGTGTTGTTCGTGAACGAGACTCGCACGCCGGCGTGGGTGTCCAGCCCGTGCCAGGTGGGCACGGTCGCGACGGTGTTCCCGTCGATCACGACGTCGCTGGAGACCGCCCCGCCCTCGTTGGAGACCGCGATGCCGTAGGCGTTGTTGCCGTTCGCGGAGGCGCCGTTCACCCCGACCCGGCGTACGACGTTGCCGTCGACCCGGGCGCCCGAGGCGGCGATGACCATGATTCCCGCATAGACGGTGTCCTCGATCGTGGTGCCGGTGATCCGCGAGTTGGCAGACGTGCCAACCCAGATGCCGGCGTTGCCGAACGAGCGGATCGTCGCGTTGCGCACGATGAGGTTGGAGATCGAGCCGGTGGTGAGCACGCCGACCTCGTTCCAGCGATAGGTCGTGGCCTGCGGGCCCGTGATGACAACCGAGTCAAGGGTCACGTTCGACGCCGTCACGATGAAGCCGCGCTGATTGGCCGGGACACTCAGGCGGGCCCCAACGACCGTCAGCGGCTTGCTGATCGTCGCCCCGGCGCCATAGGAGCAGCCGGTCAGGTTGAGCGTGCCACCGGACGGGGCCGCGTCCACCTTGGCCTGGAGCGTTGAGCCGCAGGATGCCGGCGCGGGAGCCGCCGTGGGAGCCGGGGTCGGCGCCGGTGCTGCGGTCGGCGCTGCGGTCGGTGCTGCGGTCGGTGCTGCGGTCGGTGCTGCGGTCGGCCTCGGCGTGGGCTCCGGCGCCGCAGGGGCGGCGGGTGCCGGCTTCGGGTCGGGTGCCTGCGTCTGGACCGGCGCGGCGGAAGGGACCGGCGCGAGCGACGGGACCGGCGCGAGCGTGGGCGCGGGTGCCGGCGCGCGGCCATCGGTCTTCGGCTTCTTCGGGCCGCGCACGGCGACTGCGTCGACCGTGAACTTCGCGTCCCTCGTCGTCCCGACCACTGCGATCGTCACGGTGCGCGTCTTCTCCGTCTCCCAGGTCTCGACGAAGAGTGGCTGCTGAGGGAGGTAGGAATCCGACTGGGCGCTCACGGTCTTCGCGTAGCGCCCGTCGACGTAGATACGGGCCTTTCCGCGGTTGACGCTGGCCGGGCCGATGATCGCGATGCCCGTGCCCGAGAAGGTGACGCTGACGCGCGCGCCTCGCTGCCACGACGTGAGGGCGCGGCCACTCAGGAATCTCTCGTTCACCCGACGATGCCAGAGGCCCTGGACGTCGAACAGGCGGGCCGACTCCTGCGCGACCTCCATGGAATACTCGGCGCCCCATGCCGCCGTCAGCTGGTCGGTCGCGTAGCGGGCACTGACCGGCGCCGACGACGGCGCGGTCAGGGCGACCAGGCCGACGAGCACGGCGGCGGTGGTCAGCCAGCGCCGCGGGCGGCGTCGGGCGGACGTGGTGTCAAGGGGCGGTGTGGCAGAGTGAGCGCGCTCGTCGACCCAGCGCGAGCCATCCCAGAACATCGATCTGGCTCCATTCGGCAACCCGGCTGACTGCGTGAGTCCCGTGGCTTTGCGGCCCCGCCTCGCGACGGGTGTGCTATTTCGGGGAGCCGGGGTGGGCGAGCGCCGACCGCGGCACCTGATTGCGTGCAACGGACACTACGGGACGTGAGGGGCGTCGAGCCAGAGGCGCATGCGTACGGGACCGGATCGGCCAACGGACTACGACTCAGGCATCCGCACCGCCCTCGACGCCTCCGGTCCACCCGCTGGTGGCGCCACGAGGGTGCCTGGGACCAGGCGCGGCGGTGCCTGGACGCGCCGCGAGCGCCGGGCAGGACGCGTCGCCCGGCGCCCCAGCAGGCGTCTGCGACCCGGTGCCACTACGATCACCGCATGGGCGCCCACCCGCACCCGAGGACTCGGGCAGGCCCGATCCTCGTCCTTGATCCCGTCGGACGCCACACCGTGGCCGCGGTCCGTGGGCTGGGGCGCGCGGGCTGGGACGTAGTAGTCGCCGGCGCAGAACGGCGGCCTGATGCGCTCGCCTCCCTGTCGAAGTACGCCGTCGGCCCCTACGAGCGCCTCCCGGATCCCTACGCGGAGGCGGCCCCGTTCGAGGCGGCCCTCTCCGCCGTCGTACGCAGGCGCGGATGCCAGGCGATCGTCGCGGTCTCCGACTCCACCATCGCCAGGCTTCGGCATCTCGACATCGATGTGCCGACGGTTCCGCGGATGGATGCCGCCCTGGACTGGGTGATCGACAAGGTGGACCTGGCGGCGGCGTGTGCCGAAGCGGGGGTGGCGTATCCCGCCACGTGGATGCCGGGTCTCCCTGCCCCGGCCTCCGCCGGCTGGCCCAGGATCGTGAAGCCTCGGCGCACGGCGATGGAGCGGCCGGGTCGCGTGGTCGGCCGGACAGGAGCGTTCGTGGTCGCCGACCAGGCCGAACAGGATGCGGCGGTCGCCGTGCTGCAGGCCGCGGACCTCGAGCCGATGGTCCAGGAACGCGTCGAGCGGGCCCACAAGGTCAGCGTTGCGATCGTGCGCCACCGTGGCCGGACGAGCTTCCGGATCGCCTACCGGGTCTTCCTCGAGTATCCGCCCCGGGGAGGCCAGGCGGCCGCCATCGCAACCATCGACCCGCGGCGCGGGATCGGAGCGCGGGCACTCGAGGCCGCCGAGCGGGTGTGCGATGCGGCGGGCTTCGAGGGGCTCGCGAACGTCCAGCTGTACGGCCAGGAGGACGGGTCGCTGTGCCTGATCGAGGTGAACCCCCGGGTGTGGGGCTCGGCCTGGCTTCCTGAGCTCCTCGGTCTGCGACCGACGGAGCGCGCCGTCCTGGCGGCACTGGGGGAGGAGCCGCTGCCGCCGCTCGACTACCCGCTGGGTCGCCGGTTCCACCGTCCGACGCTCGAGGCCCGCTGGCTCGCTGCGCCGCGCCGCGACCGCGAATCCGCCACCCGCCTGCCCGCGATCCTCCGGCCGTGGGACGTCTACGACCTTCTCTCGCTCACGGACCCGGCCCCCTTCGTCGCCGGCCTCTGGCGCATGGGCAAACGGGCGCTTGAGGAGCTTGACCCTCGCTCGGAGCGCCGGCGTCGGTGACGCGGGGCGTCGCCACCCCCCTGCGAGCGCGCGGCTGGCGGCTCTACGTCTACCCTGGGTCGCCCGCTGGCGAGTACCCTTCCGGCGAGAACCGCGTCCGGAGCGTCGGTCGGGCGACAGGCCCGACGACAATCGCACCGGGCGCGACGTCGCGCGCCACCACGGCGCCGGCGCCGACGACTGCCCCACGGCCCACCCGGACGCTGGGGAGGACGACACTCCCCAGGCTGATGGTCGCGCCCTCCTCGATCACGCTGCCACCGCCCAGGAGGACGCCGGGAGCGAGGGTCACGAAGTCCTCGACGATCACGTCGTGGCCGAGCGTGCAGTTGACGTTGACGTGTGCATGCCGGCCGACGACGACATGCGCGGTGAGCCGGCTGCCGGCGCCGATGATCGCACCCTCCCCGACCACGACATCCCTGCCGAGCGTGGCGCTCGGATGGACGAGCGTGGCCCCGGCCGCACGTCGCTCGGCGCGCGCCAGGGCGTCGATCCGGCGCCGGGCCTCGCCCGAGCCGATCGCGATCACGTAGCTGGCGTCCAGCTCCACGAGGTGCGTCGACGGGCCCAGGAGCGGGACGCCGAGGCGCTCCAGGATGTACGGGTTGACGTCGCCGTCGTCGAGGAAGCCGAGGGGTTCGAAGGTCGTGCGCGTCGCGTTGATGTCCTCGACGAGCTCCAGGACCTCGCGCCCGAACCCACCGGCGCCGACGATCACGAGCCTCGTCATCCCGGTTGACATCGTTTGCCGGCCTCCAGCCACACCCGGCGCCTCCCGCTTCGCCAGCTCCCCTGCGCCATTCCAGCCCGGGGCCATGCCGGAGCCGCTCGCAGTCCCGCCGGGCCGCCCGACAGTGTACGCCCTCACCGGGTGCCTCCCGTCGCTGCCGCTGGGCCGCGTCCTACGTGGGCAGGGACCAGGCCGCAATCTCGGCACGAAGGAGCTTGCCTGCCTCGTTCCGCGGCAGCGCGTGGACGACCCGGATGGCCACCGGGACGAGAGGAGCGGGCAGATGCCCGCGACAGTGCGCGACGATGTCGGCCGCGTCGACCCGGCTGCCCGCGCGGAGGACGACGAGGGCCACCGCCACCTCACCCATGAGGTCGTCCGGCCGGCCGACGACGGCGGCCTCGGCCACGCTGGGGTGCCGCGCGACGACCTGCTCGATCTCGATCGGGCTCACCCGGCGGCCGCCGATCTTGAGGACGTCTCTCACGCGACCACGGTGGTAGACGAAGCCGTCCGAATCCCGCTCGGCCAGGTCGCCGGTCCAGAGCCACCCGTCGCGCAGGATCTCCGCCGTCTCAGCCGGCTCATCGAGGTAGCCGGGGGTCACGTTCGCGCCGCGGGCGACGAGCTCGCCGACCTCGCCGGCCGGCATGTCGTTCCCCGCCTCGTCCACCACGCGCAGCTCGACGCCCGGGATCGGGATCCCGACGGACCCGTGCTTCTCCTCTCCCCGCTCGGGCGGCAGGTAGGCGAGGCGCGCGGTAGCCTCCGTCTGCCCGTACATCACGAAGAGGCGCGCCGGAGCGAACGTCGCGCGGGCCCAGGCGATCGTGTCCGGTGCCATCGCGCCGCCTGCCTGGGTCACGTATCGCAGGTGCGGCAGCGGCATGGAGGCGACGTCCACCTGCCGGCGGAGGATCTCGAACGTGAGGGGCACGCCGGCAAATCCCGTGCAGCCCTCGGCAGCCATCGTCTCGACCACCAGGCGCGGGAATGCCATCCGACTTTCGAGGACGACCGACCCGCCCGCCAGGAGGTGCGTCTGGAGGACGCTGCGGCCGTAGCAGTAGTAGAGGGGAAGGCTGAGAAGGGCACGATCGCGCGCCGTCAGCTCGAGGTACTCCACGATGGAGCGGCTGTTGGCATCGACGTTGCGGAATGTCTGGATCACGCCATGCGGCCGGCCGGTGCTGCCCGAGGTGAAGAGGACCAGGGCCGCCCAGTCGGGTTCCGGGCGGACCACGGGCGGCCGCGACCGCGGCTCCGGGACCGGATCCAGCCGGCCGTCCTCCCGCAGCAGCGTCACCGGGAGGGTTCCCAGGGCTCCGTCCGGGGCGCCGGGGCGGGAGCCGTCGCTGACCACCCAGGCGCGATCGACCGGCTGCCCGGCGAGGGCTTCGCCCCACGTGGTCGCGTCGCGCCCGGCGATGATCACGTGCCGGGTTCCGCTGCGCGCCACGATGTCGCCGAGGACGTCGGCGCTCCATTCGCGGCTCACCTCGACCGACGTGGCACCCAGCGTGTTGATCGCCAGTCCCGCCACCACCGTGGCCGCCGAGTTCGGCAGCGCGAGGAGCACCTTCGTTCGGGGCTCGACGCCGTGCCTGGCCAGGGCGCCGGCGAGGGCGGACACGTTCTCCGCGAGCTCCCCGTAGGTAAGGCGTGCGGTGCGGCTCGCGATGGCGGGCGCGTCGGGACGCCGTCGAGCGTGGAAGGCGAGCCAGTCGCCGGGGAACGACGTCGGCGGGAGTGTGTCCCCGTCAACGCCGGCCGGAGAAGCATGATCCGTGACGCCCATCGCCTCCATCCAGTGTGTCGGCTGCCTGCCGTAGACTCACGGTGGAGCCGCCACCGTGCCGCCGGGACGGCAGCGCGACGGCATTCACCCGCGTCCGCTTCGGGAGCCCACAGCATGTTCTCACGGGACGTCCTGCAGATCGATCCGCACCGCGAAGCCGAGGCAATCGAGGCACAGGTCCGGGCCGCCGTCCTGCAGGACCTCCGGAGGCGCGGCATCGTCGTCGCGATGTCGGGCGGGATCGACAGCTCCGTGGTGGCGACCCTGGCCGCGCGGGCCCTGGGGCCCGATCGGGTCTTCGGCCTGCTGCTTCCCGACCGCGACTCCTCGGGC
This sequence comes from uncultured Chloroflexia bacterium, assembly GCA_963698595.1. Lineage (GTDB taxonomy): Bacteria > Chloroflexota > Limnocylindria > Limnocylindrales > CSP1-4 > CTSoil-043. The sequence continues at coordinate 127,425 of CAVORL010000002.1, read as the reverse complement.
GACGCCCTCAGGCTCGGCAGGCTGCAGGCCGAGCAGCTCGGGATCACGTACCTGGTCGAGGACCTCACCCCCACGTTGGAGGCGCTCGGCTGCTACGAGCGCCAGGATGAGGCCGCACGGATGGTCGTTCCCGCGTACGGACCCGGCTGGCGCTGCAAGATCGTGCTTCCCTCCCTGCTCGACGCTGATCGCCTGAACGTCGCGCAGCTCGTTGCCGCCGACCCGGACGGGAACGAGCGGAGCAGTCGCATGCCCCCGGCCGCCTATCGGCAGATGGTGGCCGCGACCAACTTCAAGCAGCGCACGCGGATGATGTTCGCCTACTACCACGCCGACCGCCTTGCCTACGCGGTGGCGGGCACGCCCAATCTCGTCGAGTACGACCAGGGCTTCTTCGTCAAACAGGGAGATGGCGCCGCGGACATCAAGCCGATCGCCCATCTCTACAAGTCCCAGGTCTTCGCGCTTGCCGAGGCACTCGACGTGCCGGAGGAGATTCGCCGGCGCGAGCCCACGACGGACACGTACTCCCTTGGCCAGACCCAGGAGGAGTTCTACTTCGCCCTCCCGTACGCCGAGATGGATCTCTGCCTGTGGGCCGTCAACCATGCTGTCCCGGCAGCCGAGGTTGCCCCGGAGATCGGCCTGACGCTGGAGCAGGTGGAGCGGGTCTTCCGCGACATCGAGGCGAAGCGACGCGTCAGCCGCTACCTCCATCACGTCCCCACGCCCCTGCGGCCCGGCTGACCGTGTGCGGTATCGCAGGCGTCGTGGCGCTCCGGGATTCGGCGCCGCCGCCGGCTCTGGACGACCTCCGGGCGATGGTCGCGGCGCTGCGGCACCGCGGTCCCGACGAGTCCGGCCTCTACCGGGATCAGCTCGCGGCCCTGGGGCACGCGCGCCTCTCGATCATCGATCTCGCCACGGGCCAGCAGCCGCTCGCCGGCGAGGACGGGCAGACCTGGGTCGTCTTCAACGGCGAGATCTACAACTACCTTGAGCTGCGGGACGAGCTGACTGCCCTGGGGCACCACTTCCGGACGCGAAGCGACACCGAGGTCATCGTCCACGCCTGGGAGCAATGGGCCGACGGGGCGTTCGGGCGCTTCAACGGCCAGTTTGCGATCGCGCTGTGGGATGCTGCTGACCAGACGCTCGTCCTCGCGCGCGACCGGCACGGCGTGCGGCCGCTCTATCTCTGCGAGCATGGCGGGCGTCTCTGGTTCGCGAGCGAGGTCAAGGCGATCTTCGCGGGCGACCCGTCGATCCCCCGGCGGCTCGACCCGATCGGCCTGGCAGAGACCTTCACCTTCTGGACGACCGTGGCGCCGCAGAGCGTCTTCGCGGGCGTGACGGAGCTCGAACCCGGTCACGTTCGGACGATCCGGGGCGGCCGGGTGCTCGATCGGGCCTACTGGGAGCCGGGCTACCCGCTGGACGGCGACGGCGAGTTCGCGGGCAACGTGGAGGAGGCCGCGGAGCAGGTCCTCGAGGCCCTCACCGAATCGGTCCGCCTCCGGATGCTCCGCGCAGACGTTCCCGTGGGCAGCTACCTCTCGGGCGGCCTCGACAGCTCGCTGGTGGCAGCCCTGGGCCTCAGCGCAACGGGCGAGCGCTTCGCGACCTTCTCGATCCAATTCGAGGACGCCGAGTACGACGAGTCCGGATACCAGCGGCTGATGGCCGCGCAGCTCGGCAGCGATCACCACGAGATCACCGTCAGCCGGCGTGCCATCGCAGAGGTCTTCCCCGCGGTCGTCGAGCATGCCGAACGCCCGCTCCTGCGGACCGCGCCCGCACCGCTCTTCCTGCTCTCCCGGCTGGTCCGCGAGTCCGGGATCAAGGTGGTCCTGACGGGCGAGGGCGCCGACGAGGTGTTCGCCGGCTACGACCTCTTCCGCGAAGGGCGGGTCCTGAGGTTCTGGGGGCGCCTCCCGGCATCCCGGATGCGCCCCCGCTTGCTGCTCCGGCTCTACCCGTACCTGGCGCGCTCGCCGACGGCCAACCGGGCGCTGGCGGAGGAGTTCTTCGGCCGCGGCCGCGAGAAGTGGGCCGAGCCAGGCTTCGCGCATCGGACTCGCTGGCACGCCGGTGCGGCCCTGTACCGCCTGTTCACACCCGACGTCCGTCGCGCGGCCACCACGGTCGACGTCTCCACGCGGCTGCTCACCTCGCTGCCGGCCACCTTCAGCCGCTGGCCGTTCCTCGCCCAGGACCAGTACCTCGAGACGCGCACCCTCCTGTCCGGCTACCTCCTGTCGGCGCAGGGCGACCGGATGTTGATGGCCCACGGCGTGGAAGGGCGCTTCCCGTTTCTCGATGCCCGAGTCGTGGAGCTTGCGAACCGCCTGCCCCCCTCGTTCAAGCTCCGTGGGCTCGCAGAGAAGCACGTCCTCAAGCGTGCCGCAGCCGGAATTGTCCCGGAGGCGATCCTGCGCCGCGCGAAGCAGCCGTACCGCGCCCCGGATGCGCTGTCGTTCGTGGGTGACGCACCGGCCTGGGTCGAGGAAGTGGTGTCGCCGCGCAACGTGGCAGCGGCCGGCGTCTTCGATCCGGCGGCCGTCGAACGTCTCTGGCGCAAGTGCCGTGCCACGGGCGGCGATGTGCAATTCTCGAACGCCGATAACATGGCTCTGGTTGGCGTCCTGTCGACTGGCCTGCTCGTCGAGCAGCTCCTGGATCGCCGCCCGGACCGAGATCGCGCCGTCGAGTACTCGACGTTCGTCGATCGGCTGGCCGAGTCGCCGCCGGAGGGCGGCCCAATGGAACACAGGGTGGAGAGCGAGCGGTGATGACCGTCCATGACCGGGTCCGGGAGTTCATCCTGGAGTCCTTCTACGTGAGCGACCCGGCTGAGCTGACGGACGACCTCTCCCTCATCGATAGCGGGCTCGTCGACTCGACGGGCATGCTCGAGGTCATCCTCTTCATCGAGGGCGAGTACGGCTTCCGCGTCGAGGATTGGGAGACGACCCCCGACAACCTGGAGACCATCGGGCGGATCGCCGACTTCGTGGGCCGCAAGCAGGCCACGGCAGCTTGAGGAACAGGTAGGCGACGGTGGTGCTCGACCACATCGGAATCGCCGTGCGCTCGCTCGAGTCGTCGATCGAGCACTGGCAGGCGGCGTTCGGCTACCGGCAGGCGACCGAGGTCGTCCTCAACACCCGGCAGCGGGTCCGCGTCGTCTTCCTCGAGAAAGACGGCTCCCTCCCCGTCAAGCTCATCGAGCCGTCGGACGAGAGCTCCCCGGTTCACGCCTTCGTGCGGCGGGGCGGTGGGCTTCATCACCTCTGCTTCCGCTGTCCGTCCGTAGCCACGGAGCTCGTCCGCCTGGAGGCCCTCGGTTTGCGGGTCCTCGCGCCACCGGAGCCCGGTGAAGCGTTCGAGGGCGCGTCGATCGCCTTCCTCTACGCGGGCGACGGGCTCAACGTCGAGCTGATCGATACGCTCCAGCGAGCCCGGCGGCTTCCCGTCGGGGACGGTGACGGCATGCGGCGATCCCCGGAGGTTCACTGACCATGTCCACAGGCCGCGCTCGCCGCAGCATCCCGCTCGCGCGCCCCGACATCGGTGAGCGCGAGCTGGAGCTGGTCACGGAGGTCCTGGGCAGTGACATCCTGGCGCTCGGACCGTTCGCTCCGCGATTCGAGGCCGGCATCGCGGCGCTCGCCGGGCGGACGCAGGGCATCGCCTGCTCGAGCGGCACGGCCGGGCTCCACCTGGGCGTCCGCGCGCTCGGCATCGGCGAGGGCGACGAAGTCATCACGACTCCCTTCAGCTTCGTCGCCTCGGCGAACTGCGTCCTCTACGAGGGAGCTGTCCCGCGCTTCGTCGACATCGAGGAGGACAGCCTCGGGATCGACCCGGCGCTCGTGGAGGCTGCGGCCTCGGAGCGGACGCGGGCGATCCTGCCGGTCCACGTGTTCGGCCGCCCGTGCCGGATCGACGACCTCGGCGCCATCGCCCGGCGGCACGGATGGCGAGTCGTCGAGGACGCCTGCGAGGGGCTGGGATCGCGGGTCGGCGGACGCCCGCTGGGCAGCTTCGGAGATGTCGCCGTCTTCGCCTTCTACCCGAACAAGCAGATCACGACCGGTGAAGGCGGCATGGTCGTGACCGACGACCCGGCGCTCGCCGACGTCATGCGCAGCATGCGCAACCAGGGGCGCGACACCAACGGCACGTGGCTGCGGCACGTCCGCCTCGGCTTCAACTACCGGTTGGATGAGCTGTCGGCAGCGGTCGGCGTCGCCCAGCTCGAGCGCCTGGCCGAGCTTCGCGGGGGCCGCGCGCGCGTCGCGGCCGCCTACGAGCGAACCCTTGGCGGGCGTCCCTGGATCCGGCTTCCACGGGCCGGTGTCGACGAGAGCGTGGACTGGTTCGTCTACGTGGTCAGGCTCGACGAGGCGATCGACCGCGATGCGCTGATTCCCCGCCTGGCAGAGCGGGGTGTCCCGGCCCGCCCCTACTTCCAGCCGCTGCACCTCCAGCCGTTCTACCAGGAGCGCTTCCGCTTCCAGGCGGGAGACTTTCCCGTGACCGAACGCGTTGCCGCGTCCACGCTGGCCCTGCCGTTCTCCTCGCGGCTCTCGGACGAGGAGGTCGAGTACGTCGCGGACGTGCTCGCGGAGGTGGTCGCCGGCTGAGCGGCATCTTCGTGCCGAGTGCGGGACGCAGAAGCCGGTCGAGCGTCAGTCCCGGCGCGGATCCCGGGGCGTGGAGGGGGTGTCGCCCTTCTGGAGGGCGGCCTGGAATCGTGCCGGGAACTCGATCTTCGCCTGGTCCTGGGTCACCGCCACCCCCTCGCGCCGGAGCACCTGCGCGATGGTCATCGCGAGGATCCTGACGTCCAGCGCGAGGCTCCAGTTGTCGACGTACCAGGCGTCGAGGAGCAGGCGATCCTCGAATCGTGCCGTGTGGCGGCCGTTGACGGCCGCCCAGCCGGTGACTCCCGGGCGCATGTCGTGGCGCCGTCGTTCCTCCGGCGTGTAGTGGTCCAGGTACTCGACGAGCAGCGGTCGGGGGCCGACCAGGCTCATCTCGCCGCGCAGCACGTTCCACAGCTCCGGCAGCTCGTCGATGCTCGTGGCCCGCAGAACCGCACCGAGCCGCGTGAGACGCTCGTCGTCGCTGTCGTACCAGGCCTCGCCGTGGCGGGGTGACCGCATCGTCCTGAACTTGAGGATCAGGTAGGGCTTCCCGTGGAGGCCCGGTCGCAGCTGGCGGAAGAAGATCGGCCGCCCGCTCGTGAGGCCGATCGCGAGCGCGGTCCACGCCAGCACGGGCGCGAGCGCCACCAGGCCGACGACCGCGCCGACGGCGTCGATCATGCGCTTGAGGGCAAGCGCGGCGGCCCTCGTCGTCTGCGCGTGCCCAGCGTCTGGCCGGTCCAACGGTCCCCTCGTTGCGGGTGGGGTCTTCACCTGTCCTGGCTTCGGCCGCCAGTATGATGGCTCGTGTTCACGCCGACCAACTTCGTCGGCGGCGACGCGGTGTCGTGTCGGCCCCGGCGACCCGCGACGGCGACGCCGGCTCCTGCCAGCGCGACCCGCTCCCGTGCATCCTCGACGGTGCGACCGTCCATGCCCGGGTGCTCCGGCCGACGCGGATCAGGTGAGGTCCGGCGCCGGCAGCCGGTACCCCGGGAAGTACTCGTCATTCCCGACCGCCATCGCATCCGCCCGTCCGCTGCGCGCGCAGAGCTCCCGATAGGCTGGGGCATTGACCACCCACCTCCAGGTCTCGAACCGGTGCCGACGGCTCGAGAAGCTCGCCTTGTACTCGAAGAGGGAGTCCTCGTGCCCGCCGACGCCCCCCCCGAGGTGGAAGACCCGCGCCCCGGCCTCGTGCGCCCAGCGACGCACCGTGTCGTCGAGCAGCCGCGTCGGAGAAAGCTTCGCGTACGCCGATCGCGTCGCTCCCAGGTGCGCCTGGACGATGCCGTCGCAGATCGTGTACAGCCCGGCGGCGATGGCCTCCTCTTCGTACAGCGCCACGAACAAGTGCAGCACCTCGCCCAGCTCGGCCGCGAGGAGGTCGAAGTACGCCTCGTCGAAGAAGTAGGACGCCGCGGCGCCGACGCGATGCATCGTCTCCTGGTACATGCCCACCCATTCAGACCGGCGCTCCATCTCGCGGTCGTGCACGCACACGACCCCCTCGACCTGGGCCTTCCTGACGGTCCGTCGACACGTCTTGCTGTAGGCCGCCCATTGGTCCTCCAGGGGCAGCGTGAGATCGACCGACACGGTGCGGCCCAAGCGGCGGATCTCACCCAGGCCGGCCAGCAACCCGCGCTGCTCGATGAGGGGGTGAAGGCGGGAGAAGACGGCGACGACCCGGCGGCTGACGAGCTCCTCCTGAAGCTCGGCGTGGAATGCGCGGAGGACGTCGCTCGGGATGCGCTGGTGCGATGCGACTGGTCCCGCGTAGCCGTACACGGACGTGGCGTCCTGGTGTCCTGCCGGGTCGGCGGCGTCGACGGGTCGGAGGAGCAGCGGCAGGGCGATCGTGAACTCGCGCGCGCGGTGCACGAACAGGGCGGCGGTTCCTTCGCCGCGAGACTCGGCGACCCGGTGGTATGCGGCGAGATGATGGAAGTCGTGCTGGCGTGCCCCGGCGAGGGCGTTCGCCCATGCCTCATCGTCCCGGGACCCGACGACAGTCAGCGATCCCGTCCCGCCTGCGTTGCGACCGGACCGAATGCCCTCGTGCCGGCGCCCTGCCCGACCCTCCATTCGCACCTCGACACATCCTCGCGCGCGGCGCCTCACGGCCGCCGGCGATCCCCACAGGACGCCGCGGGGTGAGTATGCCACCGTGCGCCAGAGCCCTCGCGATTCCAGGATGGCCACGAGCCCGACGTTCAGCCCGCGGTCACCTGGATCCTTCATCGCGACCTCGACATCCTCGCCCGGGCGGTCCAGGCGCCCGCCAGGGACGGCGTGTCAGCGACACACGAGATGGAGCTGGTGCGTTCCCAGGCGCTCTCAGCGGAGTCCGGCGGGCTCCCGGCGGGGATCCGCAATCTGCGGGGCGCGATAGATCGGGAAGAAGCCCGGGTCGATGCGATCGGGCGCGGGAAGCGAGACGCAGCGCCGTGCCTCGAGCTGCTCGTAGAGATCCTGCTGGAGGATCCAGCGAAACGTGTGGAACGAGTGGCGGCGCGACGAGAACCGGCTCTTGAACCGGAACAGCGAGTCTTGATGCCCGCCGCGTCCGCCCCCGAGGTGGAGAACGGAGTTGCCCCGTTGGCGGGCCCAGGTGATCGCGTCGTCCACGAGGACCTTGCCAGGCGAGATGTCGCGACAGAGGTCGCTCCAACCCGTGAGATACAGCTCGACGACGCCTCCGTGCTCGATGACGAGTCCGGCGGCTGCGACGAACGCCCCGACGTGCGTGACGAGGAGGTGCAGCCGGCCGTCGAGCTCTGCGCGCAGGCGTAGCAGCTCCTCGTCGCGGAAGTGGTAGTCGGGCGATGCGCCAAGGCGCAGCATCGTGTCCCGGTACAGGAGCGAGAACGCACCGATGTGGGCCCAGGCTTCGTCGTGCGACGTCGTCAATCCGTTGCGCCGGCCAACCGCGATGGCACGCCGAAGGTCGCGAGGATACTCAGCGCCGATCGCCTCGGGTTCGCTCGTGAGGTCCACCGACACGGTGGCCCCGGCGAGCGCCGTTCCGTCGGCATCCGCACCCAGCTCGCGGGCGATCCGCCCAAGGATGGCCGCGTTCTGGAGCAGCGGATTGAGCCGCGTGAACACGCTCACCACATGCTGCCGGCGCCAGGTGTCGACGAGGCTGAGCCAGGCCTGGCGCGCAAACCCGTCCCCCGGGGTGCCTCCCCAGGCGACCGGGCCGGGGTACCCGTACACGGAGCTGACGTCAGTCGCATCGCACCCTTCGAGCCCGGGAACGTCCCCAATGTCGCGCAGAAGGTACGGCCATGCAAGGCCTCGTGCATCGTCGCCTATGATCGCCAGGAAGGGCTCACCCAAGCCCCTGGAGCGCGCAAAGCGGTGGTACCCGGCAGTGTGAAAGGCGCTCCCGGGAACCTGCGCCAGGGCAGCGTCCCACGCGGCATCGTCAGGGCGGATCAGGCGAACCGCGCCGGCAGTGCCAGTCTCACCAGGCGAACGCACCTGCGATCGCGACATCGTCCTCGTCCAGTGCAGCGGGGTCGGGCCAGGTGCCCCCTCGGCGCTGAGGATGAGCCCTCAGCTCGCAAGCGTAGTTGATGAGGTGTGCTGGGGCCGGATCGATCAACGCACCGCGGTGCACACGGGCACCGAAGCGTCGGAGCCCCGACGATCCGGCCACAAGCCACGCCGTGCACTCACCGAGAAAGTGTGACTTACTGTCGCGCGAGGCAGCCGGGGCACCTACCAGTGCTCGTCGCCCAGCATGGAGCCCAACCCCGCCGTGATACACCCCACCGCGCGGATCCACCCGACGGCCGACCTCGAGGCCGACGTCAGCGTCGGCGCCCGCACCAGCATCTGGCATCGCGCCCAGGTAAGGACCGGGGCGCGGATCGGCGCCGAGAGCGTCGTCGGCAGGGATGCCTTCATCGACGAGGGCGTCGAGATCGGTGACCGGGTCAAGATCCAGAACGCGGCGCTCGTCTACCACGGCGTCACCGTGGAGGACGGTGTGTTCATCGGGCCCAACGCGATCCTGACCAACGACCGGTTCCCTCGCGCGATCACGGCCGCAGGGGAGCTTGCGCGGGCCGACGACTGGACGGTGAGCCCGATCCGCCTGCGAACCGGTTCCTCGATCGGGGCCGGCGCGGTCGTGGTGGCCGGCCGCGACGTGGGGCGCTTCGCGACGGTCGGCGCCGGGGCCGTCGTCACGCGGGACGTCCCCGATCACGCCCTCGTCGCCGGCAACCCGGCCCGCAGGATCGGTTGGGTCTGCGCCTGCGGGAGGCGGCTCGTCGGCGCTGCCGGCGCACCCGTTGGTGCCGACGCGACCGGCCCGGTGGCCTGCCTCGCCTGCCACACCCGTTACGACATCGACGGCGACGATTGCGTCGCGAGCACTACGGAGGACCCATGATCCCGATCTCGAAGCCCGACGTCGGTCCGGCCGAGGAGCAGGCTGTTCTCGACGTCCTCAGGTCCGGGATGCTGGCCATGGGGCGCCGGACCGCCGAGTTCGAGGAGGCCTGGGCCGCCTATTGCGGCGTTCGGCACGCGGTTCTCATGTCGAACGGAACGGTGGCCCTGGAGGCGGTCCTGCGGTCGCTCGGGATCGGCCGGGGCGACGAGGTGATCACGGTCGGCTTCACCTTCAACGCCACGGTCAGCGCGATCCTGCAGGCCGGCGCGCGCCCGGTGTTCGTGGATGTCCGCCCGGACGACTTCTGCATGGATCCCGACCTCGTCGAGGCGGCCATCACGTCGCGCACGAGGGCGATCCTTCCAGTCCACCTGTACGGTCTCATGGCCGACATGGATCCCCTCGTCGCCATCGCGGAGCAGCACGGGATCGCCCTCGTGGAGGATGCGGCGCAGGCGCACGGGGCGACGTATCGCGGCCGGCGGGCGGGGCAGTTCGGGCCGGCCATGTTCAGCCTGTACGCGACGAAGAACCTCATGATGGGCGAGGGCGGCTTCGCGACGACCGACGACGACGGGCTGGCCGACCGGATCCGGCTCTACCGGAACCACGGGATGCGCGAGCGCTACCACCACGAGGCGCTGGGCTCGAACTTCAAGCCGACCGACCTCGCGGCGGCGATCGGGCTGGCCCAGCTGTCCCGCCTCGACGAGCGCACCGCCCGGCGTCGGGAGAACGCAGCCCGGCTCGGCGAGGGCCTCCGTGGCTACCTCGTGCCCCGCGTACCGGACGGACGAGAGCACGTGTGGCACCAGTTCACGATGCGCTTCCCCGGTCAGCGTGAGCAGGTGATCCGGGGTCTCACGGAGCGGGGCGTGGGAACCCTGATCTACTACCCCGTCCCCATCCACCGGCAGGCCTACCTCCAGGCGTTCGTGCCCGGGGCAGCTGACCTCCACCTCCCGGTCACGAACCGGCTCTCCGACGAGGTCCTGTCGGTGCCCGTGAGGCCGAACCTCACCCGTGACGAGGTGGATGACGTCATCGCCGCGATCCGCGAGGTCGCGACGCCTGTCGAGGCGGCCCCGGCCGCCAGGGGTCGCGACTGATGGCCGCGCCCCTCCGCGTCGGCCTCGCGGGCCTCGGCTCGATGGGCCGCAACCACCTCCGCCACCTCTCCTCGCGCACGGACTGCCGCCTGTCGGCCGTGGGCGACCCGGACCAGGCGGCGCTCGCCGACGCCGTCGCCGCAACCGGCGCCGCCGGCTACCCGGACCCGCTCGCGATGATCCGTGAGGCAGCCCTCGACGCGGTGGTCGTGGCCGCTCCCACCACGGCTCATGCGTCGCTCGCCGAGGCAGCGATCGAGCGGGGGCTGCCGGTCCTCGTCGAGAAGCCCCTGGCGGCCACGATCGAGGAGGGTCTCGCCCTCGTGCGGATGGCCCAGGAGCGCGGCGTACCCGTCCAGGTCGGCCACGTCGAGCGCTTCAACCCCGCGGTCCTCGAGCTCGGCCGGCGCCTCGCCGACGGATGGCTGGGCGCCCTCTACTCGGTCACGAGCCGCCGGGCCGGGCCATACCCGGCCCGGATCCGCGACGTCGGAGTCACGGTGGACCTCGCGACCCATGACGCGGACATCCTGTCCTGGATCGCCGGAGAGCGACCCACCCGGGTCTTCGCCGAGCTTGCCCAGCGGGTCGACGCGACGCGCGAGGACCTCCTCTTCGGGCTCCTCCACTTCCCCTCGGGCGCGATCGGGATGCTCGACGTGAACTGGCTCACCCCGGCGAAGCGACGCCAGCTCGCGGTGGTCGGCGAGGCAGGGATGTTCGAGCTCGACTACCTCACCCAGCGCCTCACCTTCACGCGGGCCGACACGGCCAACCCCACGCTCATCGGTGGGTACGCGACGACGTTCCCCGGCGAGGTGGAGATCATCGAGGTGGCGAGCCGCGAGCCGCTCGCCGCCGAGCTCGACGCGTTCCTTGCCGTGGCCCGCGACGGTGGTCGCCCGATCGTCAACGGGACGGATGGGCTGTGGGCCGTGGCGATCGCCACGAGCCTGCTGCAGGCCGCCGCCGAGGGCCGCCCGGTCGACCTGTCCGGCCTCGCCGCGAGGATCCCGGCGCGATGACGATCACCAACCGCCCCTCCAGCTCGGCGAGCGTCATCGGTGGGACGATCTCCCTCCCGGAGCATCCCTGTCGCCACGCCCCGGCGCGCATCGTCACGCCGTGGGCTGGGGAGCCCGGGACGGCCGGCACGGTCACCGTGGTCGGCGCGGGCAAGATGGGCCTGCCCCTGGCCGCCCAGTTCGCATCCCATGGTTGGAGCGTCCTCGCCGTCGATGTCAACACGGCGGTCGTGGACGCGATCAACGAGGGCGTCGCCCACGTGGCCGAGGAGCCCGGCCTTGCAGAGCGCGTCGCCGAGGCTCACGCGGCGGGCCGGCTCCGGGCGACGACGGACGGGGCGGCGGCCGCGGCCGAGTCGGACGTCGTCGTCCTGATCGTCCCGGTGATGCTCGACGCCGGGCAGCAGCCGGACTACCGCCACATGGACGCGGCGACGAGCACGATCGCTCGCGGCGTGCGCGCCGGGGCGACGGTGATCTTCGAGACGACGCTGCCCGCGGGCGATACGCGGAACCGCTACGTGCCCATGCTGGAGGCCGCAACCGGGCTCGTGGCCGAACGCGACCTCTTCGTCGCCTTTTCCCCGGAACGCCTCTTCACCGGAGCGGTCTTCCGCAATCTTGCCACGTACCCGAAGCTCGTCGGCGGCGTGGGGCCGGCCTCCACGGAGCTGGCCGCGCAGTTCTATGCGTCCGTGCTCGACGCGGAGGTGGTGGCCATGAGCTCCGCGGAGGCAGCTGAGCTGAGCAAGCTCGCCGACACCACGTACCGCGACCTCAACATCGCCTTCGCGAACGAGCTTGCCCGCTACGCGGACCGGATCGGCATCGACGTGCTGGAGGTGATCCGGGCAGCCAACAGCCAGCCCTACAGCCACATCCACCAGCCCGGGCTGGGCGTGGGTGGCCATTGCATCCCCGTCTACCCGCACTTCCTTCTCTCGCGCGCCCCGGAGATGGAGCTCGTGGCGCTGGCTCGCCAGGTGAACGACGGGCAGGTCGACGTCGCCGTCCGGGCGCTCCTCGCCGCGCTGGGATCGCTCGCGGACGTTCCCGTCGTGGTCCTCGGCCTGACCTACCGGGAGGGCGTGAGGGAGCTTGCCTACTCGCGGGCCATCCCCCTCATCGAGCGGCTCGCGGAGGAGGGGGCACGTGTGGCAGCCTGGGATCCGCTGCTCTCGACCGACGAGATCGAGCGCTGCGGAGCCGAACCGTGGACGTGGGGAGCACCCAGCACCGCCCGGGCGATCGTCCTCCAGACCGCCGACGCCGTCTTCCGGTCCCTCGACGCGACCTGGTTCCCGGACCTCCAGGTGGTGCTGGACGGAAGGAACGGTCTCGGCGACACCACGTTCCCGCCGGGCGTCCGCGTGCTTGGACTCGGGGTCCCGCCCCGCGTCGGTTCGTCACCGGCGGCCGGCTGAAGGCCACGCCGGCGGGCAACACGAAGGTCAGCGGCGCGGGGGCCCCTGGCTGCGGGCTGAACCGGAACCTCTCAGCGCGCTCTCGAGTCGCGGTGCCGGCTGCCGATTGACGGTGCGGTGGGGAAGCCGGCGTCGGCCGGTGCCTCGGCGCACCGCGCCGCGGACCACATCTTCCTGTCGGCCCAGCCCGTGAGGCAGAATGTGCACGCCTGCCGGTGACGAGTGGTGCCCGCGCACGTCGGCATGCACGTAGGGAATGGGAGGACATGGCACGCAGCGTGGACGCGTCTCGCGGCCGTCGGGAACGGGGGCCCGCGGTGAGCATCGGGATGCCCGTGTGGAACGGCGAGGAGTTCATCCGCGAAGGGATCGAGTCACTCCTCGGCCAGACTTTCGGGGATTTCGAGCTGCACATCTCGGACAACGCCTCGACCGATGCGACGCAAGCGATCTGCGAGGAGTACGCCCGGAGAGACGCCAGGATCCACTACCACCGGCAGGCCCACAACATCGGGCTCCAACCGAACTTCGCCGGCCTCCTCGACCTCGCGACTGCGCCGAGCTTCATGTGGGCGTGCCACGATGACCGGTTCGACCCCACCTATCTCGCCACGATGGTGGAGGCCCTGGGCGGCCGTGGATCGGTGATCCTCGCCGGCAGCAACGCCGCCTCGATCGACGAATACGGCGCCCGGCAGTGCGACTACGACGTCGCCTCGGTCTACCCTGCGGGCACGACGGTCGCCCGGGCGCTGCGGTTCATCGAAGCGCCGCCGGGGGGTGGGCACGCCACGCTGATCTACGGGCTGATGCGAACGCCCGTCATGCAGCGACTCGGCTTCGCGCCGCCCGGCCCCATCCGGAACCCGAACCGCGGCTACTACGCGATCGACCTGCTCGCCGTCTTCCGGCTGATGTTCGAGGGGGATTTCCATGTCGCCGGCGAGACCCTCTTCTTCCATCGCGACCTGGTCCTGGGAGGCGACTCGGATCCTCGCTGGACGCGCCACAACGGGCGATTCGGCCTGGCCCGGTTCCCCAAGGTTGCCGCCTCGGCCCGGGACGTCCACCAGTACTACGCGGATCTGCGGAGGATCATCCAGCAGGTCCCACTGGACAGCGCCGCGCGACAGACCCTGACCCGGGCCACGCGCAGCCAGGAGCTGCGCTACTACCCGATGCTCACGCGCCGCATCATCGCGCGTCGGCTCCGGCGCTTCCGGGTTCGCCGATCAGTGGCACCGGGTTGACGCAGCTCGATCAGCGCTCGCGGGCTCCCGGCTATCCCGGAGGGGGTCGCGCCCGCCCCGGCCCGGGACCCGGCCCCACGAGGAGACCATGAGAACGCAGATGCCACCCGGGACCGCGGCCGTGCGGCCGCTGTCGGAGCGACTGGGCCTGCCGGCCCATCGCGACCCGCGGATCCTCGTCCTCGGGGCGCATCCCGACGACGCCGAGATCGGCGCGGGCGGGACCATTGCCCGGCTCGTCGCGGAGCGTCCCGACGCCGATGTCACCTGGGTGGTGCTCGCCGCGCCGGACCCGAGGCGGGCCGACGAGGCGCGGGCGAGTGCCGAGAGCCTCCTGGCCGGGACGGAGCACCGGGTGATCGTCGGCGACCTGCGCGACGGCTACCTGCCGTTCCTGGGAGCCGCTCCGAAGGAGGCCCTCGCAGCGCACCAGGCGTTCGCGCCCGACGTGGTGCTGGGCCCTCGGCGCGACGATGCCCACCAGGACCACCGGCTCGTGGCCGAGCTCGTCCCGCAGATCTTTCGCGCGGCGACGGTCCTCGAGTACGAGATCCCGAAGTGGGACGGCGACCTCGGGCAGGCGAACCTGTACGTGCCCCTCCGCCCCGACGAGGGCGTCGCCAAGGTCACCCACATCCTGGCGTCGTTCGGGTCCCAGGAAGGGCACGACTGGTTCAGCGCCGACACGTTCCACGCGATCCTGCGCCTGCGCGGCATCGAGTGCCGCGCCCCTGGCGGCCTCGCCGAGGCGTTCGTCTGCCCGAGGATCGTCGTCTGACCCGTCATCCACGAGGGAGGGTTCCTGTTCATGCGCGTTCTCGTCACCGGTCATCTCGGCTACATCGGCGCCGTCGTGGTGCCCGTCCTCCAGGCAGCGGGCCACGAGGTGATCGGGCTCGACAGCGACCTCTATCGCGGCGGCACGTTCGGTGACCCCACCGCCCTCGTCGAGGTGCCCGTGGTCGACGCCGACCTGCGGGACGTCGAGGCGCGGCAGCTCGCCGGGATCGAGGCCATCGTGCACCTGGCGGCGCTTTCGAACGACCCGCTCGGCGACCTCGACGCGGAGCTGACCTACGACATCAACCATCTCGCCAGCGTCCGCCTCGCCCGCCTCGGCCGCGAGGCCGGGGTGGGCCGGTTCCTGTTCTCCTCGTCCTGCAGCAACTACGGGGCCGCCGGCGGATCGCTCCTGGACGAGGAGTCGCCGCTCCGGCCGGTCACGCCCTACGGCGAATTGAAGGTCCGAGTCGAGCGGGACATCGCCGCGCTCGACGGACCGTCATTCACGGTCGTGTCCCTCCGCAATGCGACGGCCTACGGCGTCTCGCCCCGCCTCAGGTGCGACATCGTCCTCAACAACCTTGTCGCCTGGGCGCACACGACCGGCGTCGTCCGCCTCAAGAGTGACGGATCGCCCTGGCGCCCGATCGTGCACATCCGCGACATCGCCCAGGCCTTCCTGCTCGCGCTGACTGCACCCCGCGAGGCTGTCGGGGGAAAGGCGTTCAACGTTGTCTCCACGGCCGAGAACTACCAGGTCCGCGACCTCGCGAGGATCGTCGCGGACGCCGTGCCGGGATGTGCCGTCGAGTTCGCCCCAGATGCGTCGCCGGACGTCCGCAACTACCGGGTCCGGGGCGACCGGTTCTCCGAGGCGGTCGGGTTCGAGGCGGCCTGGGACGCCCGTCGCGGTGCGGCCGAGCTCGCCGCGGCATACGCCGCCACCGGGCTCACGCTCGACGAGGTCGAGGGGCCCCGCTTCCAGCGGATCGCCCGGATCCGCCAGCGCCTCGCGGACGGGTCCCTCGGGCCCGACCTGCGCCCCCGTCGCGGCGCGAACGTCGCGCGCTGACAGCAGGCCCGCGGGGTCCGGCGGGCGTGCCGGGCATCCTCAGCCCGACGCCGGCGGGAGCCACACGGCCCAGGGGGCCGAGCCGCCTTCGTACAGCTCGTCGAGGTCCTGCTTGTCCTTGAGCGTGTCCATGGGCGCCCAGAAGCCGTCGTGGCGAAACGCCATGAGCTTGCGCTCGGCGATCAGGCGGCGGAACGGCTCCTCGACCATCTCCTCGCCCTCGCGGATGTAGTCGAAGATCTCCCGACGGAAGATGAAGTAGCCGCCGTTGATCCGCGTCTCGGCCTCCCGCACGTGGTTGATCGCCTGCACCGTTCCGTCGGGCGTGGACTCGACGAGATGGAACGAGTACGTCGGACGGACCGCCAGGAACGCTGCCACGTTGTCCGTTCGGCTGAAGGCTTCGATGAGATCCGGCAGTGGTGCGTCGGTCAGCGTGTCACCGTAGTTGGCGAGGAACATCTCCTCGCCGTCCACGTAGCGGCGAACCGCGCGCAGCCGCTGGCCCACGACCGTGTGGAGGCCCGTATCCGCGAAGTGGATCCGCCAGTCCTGGATGTCGGTCTGGAGGAGCTCCAGCGAGCGTCCTCCGTCGCTCATGACGAAGTCGTTCGACATCGCCTCGCTGTAATTGAGGAAGTAGGACTTCACGACATCCGCGCGGTAGCCCAGGCACAGCACGAAGTCCCGGTGCCCGAAGTGAGCGTAGTAGCGCATGATGTGCCAGAGGATGGGTCGCACGCCGATCGGGATCATCGGCTTCGGCGCGACGTCGGGGTACTCGCGAACGCGGAGCCCGAGTCCGCCCGAGAACAGCACCACCTTCATGAGCGAAGTCCCCTCCCTTCGATCGTCAGCGAACCGGCCCAGTGTCGCTGACCACGGCGTCGCCTGTCACGGGCCTCCGGGCGACCCGTTGCGCGCGCGCACCGATCGATTCCCGGGGATGAAGGCCGCGCACCGTCGCCGGTCCCGGGCACAGTACCATCAAGATGGCACGGGAAGGACCGTCGCCGAGTGGTTGGTGGGAGGGACCAGGCGATCCGGGATGTCGCCACGAGCAGGCCGGAGAGGGACATGATCTTCACCGAGACGAAGCTCCAGGGCGCGTTCATCGTCGACCTCGAGCGCCGGGAGGACGACCGCGGCTACTTCGCCCGGGCGTTCTGCCAGGACGAGTTCCGCGAGCACGGTCTCGAGCCGGTCATCGCCCAGGGCAACGTCGCATTCAACCGGCGGCGCGGCACGCTCCGCGGCATGCACTTCCAGTACCCGCCGGCGGCCGAGACGAAGCTCGTCCGGTGCACCCGCGGCGCGATCGTCGACGTGATCGTGGACATGCGCCCCGAATCCCCGACGTACCTCGAGCACGTCGCGGTCGAGCTGACCGCCGACAACGGACGATCGCTCTTCGTCCCGCGCCGCTTTGCCCACGGCTATCAGGCCCTGCAGGACGAGACCGAGACGAGCTACCTGGTCGGCGAATTCTACGCACCCGACTTGGAGGGGGGCCTCCGCTTCGACGACCCGCGGCTCGCCATCGCCTGGCCGCTCCCGGCGGGGGAGATGTCCCCGAAGGACGGTGCCTGGCCGCTCCTCGCCGACATCGAGGCCGACCTCCGGCGGCGCATGACCGTGGCCTGAGCCGATGATCATCGTCGACGCCGCGCTCCGGGAGCTGGAGGCCGCCGGCACGCCGATCCGGGTCGGCGTCGTGGGGGCCGGCTTCATGGCCCAGGGCCTCGCGAACCAGCTTGTCAACAGCGTGCCGGGGATGCGCCTGGCCGCCGTCGCAGGTCGCCGGGTCGAGCGCGCGGCGGGCGTGACACGGTATGCCGGCGTGGAGCCGGTGAGGGCCGACACACAGGCTTCGCTGGATCGGGCGATCGCGGCCGGTGGCACGGCCGTCACGGCGGACCCGCTCCTCCTGTGCCGGTCGCCGGAGATCGACGTCCTCGTCGAGGCGACCGGAGCGGTCGAGTACGCGACCCACGTCGTCCTGGAGGCGTTTGGCCACGGCAAGGACGTCGTCCTGATGAACGCCGAGCTCGACGCGACGATCGGTCCGCTCCTCCAGGTGAAGGCCCGCGAGCACGGCGTCATCATGTCGGCGTGCGACGGCGACGAGCCCGGGGTCCAGCTCAACCTTGTCCGCTGGGTTCGGGGCCTCGGCCTGGTCCCGCGCGTCATCGGCAATGTCAAGGGTCTGCAGGATCCCTACCGCAACCCGACGACCCAGCAGGGCTGGGCCGAGCGCTGGGGGCAGAACCCGTCGATGGTCACGAGCTTCGCCGACGGCACGAAGATCAGCTGCGAGCAGGCGATCGTCGCGAACGCGACCGGATTCCGCGTGCTCGAGCGCGGCATGTCCCGCGGCCGGGAGTTCCGCGAGCTCCCCGAGAAGCTGCCCGAGCTCTACATGCCGATCCTCGATGTGATCCGCGACCTCGGGGGGATCATCGACTACACGGTCGGCACGATCGGCACGAAGGTGTACGTGCTGGCCGAGCATGCCGATCCGAAGCAGCGTCACTACCTGGAGCTGTACAAGATGGGCCCCGGGCCTCTCTATGCGTTCTGGGTTCCCTACCACCTCGTCCACTTCGAGGTGCCCAACGCGATCGCCCGCGTGCGACTCTTTCGCGACCCGCTCGCCCAGCCGCTCGGCGGACCGGTCGTCGAGGTCTGCGCCGTCGCCAAGCGCGACCTCCTGCGTGGCGAGACCCTCGATGGCTACGGCGGCTACATGACCTACGGCGAGGCGGTCAACACCGATGAGATGGCCAGCGAGCGGTACCTGGCTGAGGGCCTCGTCGAGGGCTGCGTCCTTCGCCGCGACATCCGGCAGGACGAAGTGGTCCGGTCCGACGACGTGGAGCTGCCCCCGGGCCGGCTCGCGGACGCGCTGCGGTTGGAGCAGTACCGCCACTTCGGCATTTCGGCGGGATAGAAGGGCGGGCTGGCGTACGGCGATGTCGCGGCCGCCGGTCCAGGCGGGGAGCAACTCAGCGTCGCCCCCTCCGCGCCCGGCGTGCCCGGGCTGATACGCGGAGGTCAGCGCAGCCAGGCGGTCCGGAGGTGGAGCTCGCTGCCCCCGGCCGGCGCCGTGGCGCGTGCCCTGACCGTGTAGCGGCCGGCGCGCAGAGTCGTGCGGGCCATGACCAGCGTGCCCGATCCGCTCACCTCGGCGACCACCCGGCCCGACGAGCTCACGAGGCGCACGCGGAGCATCGTCCCCGCCGGGGCCCTGAGACGCACGACGAGCGGCGTCCGACGAGCGAGGCCGATCGACTGCCTGATCGATCGGGATCTCGTGGTCATCACGAGCGAAGACCTCGCCCTCCCAACGCGACGATCGTTCGCGACGAGAACGCGCGCACTCGCCGACCCGACCTGGAGCCCGGCGTCGGTCGCGTACGCACGCCAGCGGTGGAGGCCGTCGGCGACCTTCGTCGACCGCCAGCTCACGGCGACCATGCCGCTGCGACGAATCCGGTCATACCGGCCGTCGCGGTAGACCCGCGTCGCCACGATCGGCGACGCGTCGGCTGCCATGGCCGCCACGGTCACGGTCCCCCGTACCACGCGGCCGTCGGCGATGCCGACGAGCATGACCGTCGGAGCGGTCCCGTCGGATGGAGGGCCGGCGATCGACGCGACCGCGGCATCCGCCCGCACCAGCCCGGCGCCCGTCGCCGGGTCCGGGCCCGCCGGCCCGAGATCCACGGCCGTCGAGATCAACGTGGCCTCGACCTGTTCGGCCGTCAGCGAGGGATCGCGGGACAGGACCAGGGCAGCCGCGGCGGACACGAACGGGGTTGCCATCGACGTCCCCGATCCCCAGCCGTACGGCGATGATGCCCAGCGTGGCAGCGTGGACATGATCGACGTCCCGGGCGCCGCGAGATCGACCTGCGGCCCGGTGTTGCTGAAGGTCGCCACCGTGTAGCGCGCGGGGTCGCCGGGGTCTCCCAGGCCGGCGCCGTTGTCGGCCAGGGCGCCGACCGCGAGAACGGGCCCGTACGCCCCAGGCTGTGAGACGCCGGGGTCCGGCAGGTGCGCGTCGTGGTTGCCGGCGGCGGCCACGACCACGACGCCGCGGGCGCGGGCGTTGTCGATGGCGGCGTTGATCGCTGCGCTGGAGTTCGACCCGCCGAGGCTCATGTTGACGACCCGCGCCCCGCGCGCCACTGCCCATGCGATGCCCTCGGCGACAGCCATCTCCCAGATGCTGCCGATGTCATTCATCACCTTGATCGGCATCACGACGACGCCGGGCGCGGTCCCGGCAATGCCCCGCCCGTTGCCCGTCCCGGCGGCGACGATCCCGGCTACGTGTGTCCCGTGGCCGTCCTCGTCACTCGGATCCCGGTCTCCGGAGCCCGTGTCGGTGCCCGGGATGAGCCGCCCGGCGAGGTCCGGTTGGCCCAGGTCGACGCCGGAGTCGACCACCGCGACAACGATCTCGGGGCGACCCGGGGTCAGCGCCCACGCTCCGCGCGCCCCGATCGCATCCGGGCCCCACTGGTCGCGCCACAACGGGTCGTTCGGCGGGGCCACGGGGGTCGGGACGGGAATCGGGATCGGGTCGGGCGGGAGCGGATCCTCGAGGAGATGGAGCTCGACTGGCGGAGCTGCCGCGACGACGCCGGGACTCGACCGCAGCTCGGCACCGAGGCGAGCGAGCCGGGACCGCTGGCGGGCGTCGACGCGACCCGCGCCGCGGAGGTCGGCGACGCGCACCGTGCTGGGATGCATCGGCCCGTACGCGGTGTCGCCATCACCCGCGGCACCGGCACCGGCACCGTCGAGCGGTCCAGTCGTCGCAACGTACTGCGCCGTCCGCAGGGTCGGGTTCCAGGCGACGCGGACCAGCCCTCGCGCACTCGCCGCGGCGTCCACGGGACCGAGCGACGCCCCCGGCCGGACGGTCACGAGGAGACTCGTCGGGAGCGCCTGCAGTGACGGCGAGACCTGGAGTCCGGGGTCCGCGGCGGCCGCCGGCACCGGGATGGCCACCGCGACGGAGAGCGCCCCGGCGAGGGCAACGTGGACGAGCATGGCGCGGCCGCGGCGAGTCACGCCGGCAGCATGCCACGGACCGCGAACGGGGGCCATGGGACGATCGGTCGCGGGGTGGTCCCGGATGCCTCCCGGCCGCTTACCCCGGCAACGTCTCCCCCGGCTTCCACGCGTGCACCTTCACCCCGGACAGCCCGCGGGCGTCGAGCTCCTCGCGCAGCGCCGCCGGCGTCCCCGCCAGGATCGGGAACGTCCCCCAGTGGATCGGCGCGACGTCGCTCACGCCGAGCAGGTCGACGGCGAGTGCCCCCTCGCGCGGGCCCATCGTGTAGTGACCGCCGATCGGCAGGAAGGCGAGGTCGGGCCGATGCAGCTCCCGGATCAGCGCCATGTCGCCGAAGACGTTCGTGTCGCCGGCGTGGTAGATCGTGTAGCCGCTCTCGAGGCGCACGATGAATCCGGCCGGCTCGCCGAGGTAGAGCGTCGTGTCGCCGCCCGGGTTCCAGTCGCCCGCGGAGTGGTCGGCGCTGGTCATCGTGACCGTGATGTCGCCGAATTTGAAGGTCCCGCCCTTGTTCATCCCGATCACGGCGTCCCCGCCGGCCGGGAGTCGTCGCGCCAGCCACAGGCTCATCTCGTGGATGCACGGCCAGGTCGGCCGCAGGCGGCTGGCCAGCGCGACGGCATCGCCGAGATGGTCGCCGTGGCCATGGGTGACCAGCAGCAGGTCGCAGGCGGTCACCTCCTGAGCCGGCTTCGGGCTCGACGGGTTGCCAAACCACGGGTCGAACAGGATCGTCTTCCCGCCGGGGCTCACGACCTCCACGCAGGCGTGGCCATACCAGGTGATGGTCGTCAGGGGATCGAGTGCCATCGGGTCGCACCTCCGTGGCCCATCCTAGCGGCGCCTGGTGGTCGCGGGAACAGCCGCTGCGCCCGACCGGGACCCCGGATTGTGCGGCCGTGGCGCCACGACAGCGGGCGTGCGGTCGTTCGCCTGGGACTCCGGCCCGCCGGGCCCCGACAAGGGCCGTGCGGCCGGCCGGGCCGGACACGCTTAAACTCGGGAGCGTGCCCGCATCGCAGGTCGCCCGCAACCCCGCGTGGATCAGCCGGACGGTCTTCGCCGGCGGCCGGTCTCTGTCCAGGCGCGGGCCCGCTGTCTAGAGGAGGGGAGTCGATGTGGATCCGGGTCCGCCTGTTCGCCCGCCAGCGGGAGATCGCGGGGGCGCGGCAGGTCGAGATCGAGGTCGCCGACGGGGGCACGATCGAGGACGCCTGGACGGTGCTCGCCGGCCTGCATCCGGGCCTGGCCGACGGGCGGCCCTACGTCCGCTTCGCTCGCAACGGGGAGTACGCGGACCCGGCGACGTCCCTGGCGAACGGCGACGAGGTCGCCTGCATCCCGCCGGTGAGTGGCGGGGAAGGGGAGGTGGGGCGCGTCGCCCAGCCGGAGCGGGTCCTCCGCCTGGCACCGGCGCCGCTGCCGGTGGGCCTGGGGCTGGAGCTCGCCGACCGGCTCGCGACCGCTGCCGACGGCGCGGTGGTGATCTTCGAGGGCCGCACCCGCGAGACTGCCGGAACGCCCGCGCCCGGCGAGGAGGACGAGGCCCGGCGCCACGCCGGCCGGCGCGTCCTGGCGCTCGAGTACGAGGCGTTCGAGCCACTCGCCCTGCGGGTCCTCAACGAGATCGCGGACGCGATCGCGGCCCGCTTCGACGTTCAGCGCCTGGCGATCGTGCACGCAACCGGGGAGGTGCCCCTGGGGGCCGTTTCCGTGGTGATCGTCGCCTGTGCGCCGCACCGCGAGGCTGCCTTCGACGCGGCCCGGCTCGCGATGGACGAGACGAAGGCGCGGGCGCCGATCTGGAAGGCCGAGCGCTTCGCCGACGGGCACGTCTGGATCGGCCAGGTGGCCCGGACGGACCCGACCGAGTGATCGATCCCACGATCGCGCCGCAGCTCGCTGTTCGCCTCTCCGGCTGCCGGCCGCTCGCGCATACTCCGGGGGCATGAGCGGGCCGTCGCGCGCCATCGCCGCTCGCCTGGAGGCCGTGCTTCGACGCGCCGACGACCTCGCCGGCGCCTGGGGGGCCCGTGCCCGGGCGTCCACGACTCCGGCTCGCGAACGGGCTCTGCTCCGCCTCTTCGGGGTCGACGGGTTGGACCGGACGGGTGTCCCGCTCGCGTCGGCCGTCGTCGAGCGCCACGTCGGCGGGTCGCCGGAGCGCCTCGCCGCCGGGGTCGCCCTGCCGTTTGCGGTTGCGCTCCTCGAGTACGACCTCGCGCCCCAGCAGCTAGCCCTCGATGTCGCCAGCGGAGCGGTTGACCTCGCCTTCGAGGCCGAGCTGCTCACGGAGCCCGAGCGTCGCGCCGCGGCGGAGGCCGAGGCCCGCCGGCTGGCGGGGCTGGCGCTCGACCGGATCGACGCCAACCGGACCGCACGCCTGGAGCTGCTCGGTGTCCTCGGAGACGCCCCGCGGCCCTGGTTCGGGCTTTGGCTCGCCAGTCCAACCCTTGCACGGGCGGCCGATGACGCCGCGGTGCTCGTGGCCGCGGGAGCCGACCTCGTCCGGATCCGCGTGCCCGCCGGGCGCGAGCTCGCACTCCGCCTCAGCGATCGTGGGCTGGAGCCGGCCTACTGGCATCCCCGCGGCGCCGCTCGGAACGACGACCTCGAGGACCCGGCAACCGCCCCGGCGGGTAGCCAGCGCGCCCTGGCCGTTCTTCGAGCGCGGATCGACGAAGCCGCTGCCGAGGCCGGTCGGTACGTTCGTCTGGGCACCGCCGCGGCGGCGCTGGCATCACCTGAGCAGGCCCTCGTCGCCGCGCTCGAGCGCGTCGACGTCGTCGAGGCCGACCCGATCGCTGAGATCGTCACCGACGGCGTGGACCCGGACCGGGCCATCGCCGACCACGTGTTCGGCCACCGTCTTCTCCGGCGCTCGGGGGCCATCGTCCTCGTCGGACCGGGCCCGCTCATCGTTGCGCCGGACCTGGCGCGGGGGATACCGGCCGACCCGGCCACACGGGCCGGACGCGCGTTCGCGATGCAGGCGCTGGCGGTCGCGCTCGCCCGGGGCGACGGGCTTGGGGCGGGGCAGCTGGCGGTGGGAACGCTTGTCCCGTGGCTGGCCGACGAGCGCGAGCCGGCGATCCAGGCGCTGACCGCCGTGGCATTGCGCCGCCTGGCGTGGCCCGGCCTGCCATTGGTGTTCGAGGAACCTGACCTTCCCGGGCCTGTCGGTGCGCGGTGGCCGTACCTGGTCGCCCTCGCGCTTCCCGTCGCCGGCCCGGCGGCGGTCATTCTCCGCCGCGCCATCGACCGGGAGGGCGCGATCCGCTCAGCGGAGGCGACGCGCGCCGCCGCGGCGCTCGCCGCGGAGATCGCCGAGACGCCGGACGGTGTGTTCGGGCGGGCTGCCGCGGCCGCCCAGGCCGAGGCGCAGCTCGCCGCAGCCGAGGCGACGCTCGAGAGCCTCGCGGACGAGGGATGGCAGTCCGTCCTCGGCGCTTCCCTCGCCGGCTCGACCCACGACGGCCTGGGCGCCGACGCAGTCGTGGAGCGCACGGAGCCGTTCGACCCGCTCGGGGCGTGATCGAGACCGGGCGCTGACCCAGGCAACCGGCCGGCGCACCGTCGTGCTCGGGGCAGCAGGACTGAAGAGCACTTGCGCGCTTGCGCAAATGCGCGATAATGTCCCTCCTCCATCGAAGCCGTCCCGCCCGCGCGCGAAACCCAGGCCCAGCACCCGGAGTCCTCGATGACACGTCCGTTCGCCCGCCGCTCCCTCGCCGTCCTCGTCATCGGCGCCGCAGCCCTCTTCGCGGCCTGCTCGCCGACCGCGGACAGCCCGACCGCAGCCCCCGCCAGCGTGCCGGCAGGATCCGTTGCCGCACTCCCGGCAGAGGTCCCGGTGGCCGAGGCGAGTCGGCTGCGTGATGCGGGCGCCTTCGTCCTCGACGTCCGCGAGCCCGACGAGTGGGCGGCCGGTCACATCCCGGACGCGACCCTCCTCCCGCTCGGCGAGCTCCAGGCGCGGGTGGCGGAGGTGCCGCGGGACCGCCAGGTCGTGGTGGTGTGCCGCTCCGGCAACCGGAGCGCCCAGGGTCGCGACATCCTTCTCGGCGCCGGGTTCCCGTCGGTCACGTCGATGGCCGGCGGCATGAACGAGTGGGCCGCGGCCGGATACGTCACGACCACCGGCAACTGATCCAGCCTCGCCGGCGGACGGGCCGGCCACCCGGCTCCCCGGCGCAGTCCGTCACGGGAGGCGGGCGACTGCCGCGGAGTCAGGCCGCCGTCACTCCTCCAGCCTGATGGAGGCCAGCAGCTGGTCGAACTCGAAGCGCGCCACGAGCGCCCCCTCCGGGAGACTCTGGTAGGAGACCGCGTAGAGCCACGGCCTGCGAACGAAGAGCGCCTCCTGGTGCAGGTAGGCCGCGAGATCCGGAGGCTCCCGCAGGAGGGCCACGACGTACGCCGGCCGGCCCGCCACGATCGTCCGCTCGGTGGACACGAGGGTCATGCCGACGTCCGCCACGAGGTCGCTCACGGCCCAGGTGGCGAACGCGTCGAGGAGCTCGGCCGCGTCCTCCGGCGAGCCGTCCGGCTCCAATCCCCGCATGATCCGGACGATCACGAGCTCGCCGTTCGTGGGCCCCGGGCCCCTGATCTCCGTCACCCCCCCGCCGCGCTCCCACGACTCGTCTTCGGCGACCTCCCATCCCTCCGGCGTCCTCAGCGAGATGCCCACGTTGCCCGACGAGCGAGTCGTCCCGGACGGCTGCATGTCGGGCAGCTGGATCGGCTCGCCGACGGCGGACAGCTCGTAGTCGAAGGCGTAGGAGCGCGGCTGGACCGCCAGGTTGGGCGGGACAGACGCCGGATCGTCGATGTCCGTGGTCGCGACGCGGACGCGGAGCCGGACAGGCGTGCCATCCTGGAGAGACAGGATCTCGATCGACCCCCGTCGACCCCCTGCGGCCGCCTCGGGGAGCCAGAGGGCCGGGGGGTCGAGCAGGACGTCGCGAGCGACGAACCGGAGCAGCGGCACGGAGCCATCGACGGCCTTGCCCGCGGGCTCAAGACCGGTGATCCCTGCCATCATGTCGAAGAGCCGGGTGGCCGGGTCGTCGGCCCCCAGCGCCACCTCGCGCCAGGGCTGGTCCCCGGTGCGCTGCCACAGGCGCCCCGAACGGCGCAGTTCGGCGATCACCGTCGGCGGACGGCCGTCGACGCGCATCCTGACGAGGTGGTCGCCGCGCGAGACATAGGCCTGGCCTGCGTACTCGCGGACGGCCGGTCGCGACGACCCCTGCGAGGCCCGCGAGACGACGGGTACGACGCTCGGGCCGCCGGGCAGGATCCTCTCCGTGCCGCGGATCGTCACGCGGGCGGTGAACAATGGGCTGGAGAGGGTGTCGAGCGCAGCCTGGCCGGCATCGATCGGCTGGGGTGCGCTCCCGGGCGCTGCCGGCCGCAGCGGCGTCCCCGTCGCGCCCGGTGGGCTCCCCCCGGCCTGGCCAGGCGTTCGGCCGGCCGGCGCCGAGCAGCTCGATGTCAGCAGCGCAAGAGCGACGAGGACGACAAGACTCCGCCGCCCGGGCGTTGGAGTCGCCACGGTCGCGACCTCCCGGGCGCGACCCGGCCTGCGGGGTGATCACGCCGAGCATCCGCCGGGTCGTGCACGGTCGATTGTCGGGCGGTTCGCCCGGCCCTGCCAAGTGCCGGAGGGCCCGCGCGGGGCGGGCCGACGCTCCGGCTGCGGACGACCCCAGCGCCGACCAGCACGTCGAGCACCTGCCGCTCCGGTTGCCGGGCGGGGATGACCGGCAGCGGCTCACCCGTGGCGCCGATACCAAGCGGGCTGGATGCCGGCCGACGCGCCAGAATGCACGCACCGTCGAGCTCGAGGTCGTCCCGATGTCCAGTCATGAAGAACCCGGCCGCCTCGTACCCGTGTCCCGCGCGGAGGAAGAGCAGTTTCAGCCGGTCGACCGTGCCGCGTGGCGCGCCTGGCTTGCGGCCAACCACGCGACCGCCCGCGGCGTCCGGGCGGTGACGTACCGCCGTTCTGCCGGCAGGACGACCGTGACGTACGACGAGCTCGTCGAGGAAGCGCTCTGCTTCGGGTGGATCGACAGCCGTGCCGACAGGCTCGACGAACAGCGGACGATGCTCCGTTTCACGCCGCGCAAGGTCGGCAGCTCCTGGTCGCGGTCGAACAAGGCACGCGTAGAGCGACTCGTGGCAGAAGGCCGCATGACGCCATCAGGGCTCCTGCCGATCGAAGCCGCGAAAGCCGACGGCTCGTGGCTCGCTCTCGACGACGCCGACGCGCTCATCGTCCCCGCCGACCTCGCCGCCGCGCTCGCCGGGCACCCGCTCGCAGGCGCGGGTTTCGACGCCCTGGGCGCCTCGATGCGGAAGCAGATCCTCTTCTGGGTGACTTCGGCCAAGCGGCCCGAGACCCGAGCCCGGCGGATCGCCGAGGTCCTCCGGTACGCGGCCGTCCGCCGCAGTCCGCTCGAATGGCCGCGGAGGCCTCTGGGGGACTGACCGCGCGGGGCGCGTGCGACTCGGTCCGTCGTCCACTGCGGCGCGCACGAAGAGCGCGCGCCGGCCCGGCATGGCACGATCCGACGGCCCCAATTCGCGAAGGTGAGACGACTCGTGCGACGAATCCTGCTCTGGATGGCCCGCAATCCCTGGCTCAAGGAGCGCCTCCCGCGCCTGCGGTTCGTGCGCAAGGCGGTCCGCCGCTTCATGCCCGGCGAGGACGTCGACGCCGCCTTCGCCGCGGCGACGAGTCTCGCCGCGGCGGGGCAGGGGATTCTCGTCACGCGGCTCGGCGAGAACCTCGTGGCGCTCGCCGAAGCCAACGAGGTCGCGGCCGAGTACCACGAGATCCTCGAGCGCGGAGCGCGCCTCTCCCGCCCGATCGAGCTCTCGATCAAGCCCACCCAGCTCGGCCTCGACATCGATGCCGAGGCCTGCCTCCGGCTGGGAGAGGGGCTGGCAGCCCGCGCCGAGGCGACAGGGTCGTGGCTCTGGGTCGACATGGAGGCGTCGGCCTACGTGGACCGCACGCTCGCGCTGTACGAGCGTCTCAGGGGCTCGTACCCGAACATCGGGATCTGCCTCCAGGCCTACCTGCGCCGGACGCCGGCGGACCTGCGTCGTCTCCTGCCGCTGGAGCCGGCCGTCCGCCTCGTGAAGGGAGCCTACGACGAGCCGGCCGACGTCGCGTGGCGGCGGCGCACGGACGTGGACGGATCCTTCCAGGATGCGGCCCTCGTGCTGGCCGAGGCGGCACGCGACGGGAGGGCGCGCCTGGGACTGGGGACGCACGACAGCACGTTGATCGAGCGGATCGCCTCGTTCGCGGAGGCGGCCGAGGTTCCTCGCGAGAAGCTCGAGGTGCACATGCTCTACGGGATCCGGGCTGGAGAGCTGCGGCGCCTCCAACAGGCCGGTTTCCCTGCCTTCACGCTGATTGCCTACGGCCGACACTGGTACCCGTGGTACATGCGCCGGCTCGCGGAGCGGCCGGCGAACGTTGGGTTCGCGCTGCGACAGCTGCTGCCCTGAGGGGCGCGGGTCGGGGCCCGGCATTGAGGCCGTCCGGCCACGCCACCCGCGGGGCGTGCCCCGCGCGACGAGCTCAGGAGCCCGGCGTCGTCTCGGGGCCCAGGTCGGGAGTCGGCGCCGGTGGCGGCGGGACGACGACCGGTTTCGGTGTTCGGTGGGTCGGCCTCGGGACCGGCTTCGGTGTCGGTCGCGGAGTGGGCGGTGTGACGACTCCCGGGACGACGACTGGCTTCGGGGTGGCGGTTCGCGGCTTGCGCGCTGGCCGTGGTGTCGGGCTTGGAGCAGCCGTGGGAGTGGGCGTGGGCGAAGCGACCATCTCGACGGCTGCCGGCGGGAGGCTTCCCGGCGATGCCCCGAGGGCGGCCACCGCGAGCGCCCCCACGACGAGCCAGGCCGCCGAGGCCGCGAGACCGATCCTTCGGGCGCGGCGGCGCGGGCCTCGTGGCGGCGGGTCGGGCTGTGCGACGGCCGCGCGCCAGGCGTCTGGGGCCAGCGAGGGAGCGTCACCGATGGGCGGTGCATCGGGGGCGCGCCGCCGCGCCGCGGGTCGCAACGACCACGTGTCCATGGCGGCTGTGTCAATACGGAGGTCAGCGTACGGATCGGACCCGGCAGCGGCCGGGAGGCTTGCCGGGGTCGCCGGGATCACGATCCGCGGCCGGGCGGTGGCGTCCGTGAGGCGAAATGGGGCGCAGGCAAGGCACGCGCGCTCGAGAAGGTTCCAGCAGTCGGCGCAGCAGGCCGCGCCACACGCCGGGCAATCGAGGTATGCATTCCTGCCGGAGGCGAACGAGTCTCGGTCCCGGCCGCACCGTTCGCAGAACTGGGTCCCGAGGTCCACCGGTGCACTCCACGCGGGCGCACTCCCCCAGCGGCTGCGCCACACCTCGACGATAGGGGCGTGCTGCGCTCCCGCGACACTCTGGTGGTACCGGCCACGGGCGGCGTTGGTCTCGTTCGGTGCCCGGTGGCACCGCCCGGCCCCGGGATGTGGGCGCGTCCGGCCCGACGTGGCGACGACGCGCCACGCGCCGAACAGGCTGCGGCAGGCCGACGACGCGACGCGGAGTACGCTGCGCGCATGACCGAATCGCTTCTGCCGGGCGCCGACCCGGAACGCTCTGCCCTCCCGGACTCTCTCCCGACCTTCGCCGCCCTCGGACTGGGGCCCGCCCTGCTCGAGACGCTCGCGGCCCTCGGGTACGAGGAGCCCACGCCGATCCAGCTCGAGGCGATCCCGCCACTGCTCGCCGGGTCCGACCTGCTGGCCGAGGCCCCGACGGGGACGGGCAAGACGGCCGCGTTCGCCCTGCCGATCCTCCAGCGACTCACGACCGGCGGCCTGGGCAGGGCCGCGGCGGGCACGGCGCTCGTGCTCGTGCTCGTGCCCACCCGCGAGCTGGCAATGCAGGTCGCAGAGGCGATCCACCGGTACGGTCGCGGCCTCGGCGCCCGCGTGTTGCCGGTCTACGGCGGACAGCCGATCGGCCAGCAGCTGCGGGGGCTGCGGCGCGGCCTGGACGTGGTCGTGGCGACGCCCGGGCGGGCGGTGGATCACCTGACGCGAGGCAGCCTGCGTCTCGATGCCGTCGAGGCCATCGTCCTTGACGAGGCCGACGAGATGCTCGACATGGGCTTCGCCGAGGAGCTGGACACGATTCTCGCCGCGACCCCCGCGGAGCGCCTCACAGCGCTCTTCTCGGCCACGATCAGCCCCACGATCGCCCGGATCGCCGCGCGCCACCTGAGGGAGCCGGTCCGCGTGTCCGTCCGCCCGGAACGGGTCACGGAGGAGGCGCCGGCCAAGGTCCGGCAGCTTGTCTTCGTCGTCCGCCGCGCCGACAAGCTGGCGGCGCTCGGCCGCATTCTGGACGTGGAGGATCCCACGGCTGCGCTCGTCTTCGCCCGCACGCGCTTCGAGGTCGACAACCTGGCGGAGGCGCTGGGCGGGCGCGGTCACGACGCGGCGGCTCTTCACGGCGGCCTGTCGCAGGAGCAACGCGACCGCGTGATGGGGCGCTTCCGCGACGGTGCCCTCGACGTCCTCGTCGCCACCGACGTGGCCGCCCGCGGCCTCGACATCGAGCACGTCTCTCACGTCGTGAACTTCGATGTTCCTTCCTCGCCCGACGCCTACGTGCACCGGATCGGGCGGACCGGACGGGCCGGGCGCGAGGGGACCGCGATCACGCTCGTTGAGCCCCGCGAGCACCGGCTCCTCGGGAACATCGAGGTGGCCACGCGGACGCGTCTCGAGCGCGCGCGCGTGCCGAGCGTGGCCGACCTCCGCGAGCGCCGCCTGGAGCTCCTCCTGACGCGCCTGCGTGAGCGGCTGACGGGGGGCGGGGACGAGGCGGCGAGTGGGGCCTCGGGTGGGGCTGCCGTGCCGGGCAGCCTGGAGCGGTATCGAGCTGTCGTGGAGGCGCTGGCCGACGAGTACGACACCGTCGAGATCGCGCTCGGCGCCCTTGCGCTGCTCGACGCCGGCGCGACGGGCAACGACGCGGACGTGGAGATCTCGCCGGCGATCCTGCCCCAGGATCGGCCGCCGCGCCCCGCTCGCCCGGACCGCGTGGCGCATCCCGATCGCTCGTCCGGCCGCGATCGTCCGCCCCCGCTTCCGGGGGGGCGCGCGGTTCCGCCACGGGTCACGCGACCGGGCCCGCCGCCCGGCGGCCCGTGGGTCCGCCTCTACGTCGGCGGTGGCCGGCGAGCCGGGATCCGGCCGGCAGACCTCGTGGGCGCCATCACCGCGGAGGCCGGCGTGCCGGGGGCCGCGATCGGGGCGATCCAGATCGCGGACAGCTTCTCCCTCGTCGACGTGGCGGGGGACGTCGTCGACGCCGTGATGCGCGCCCTGCGCGGGGCGACGATCCGCGGTCGGACTCTGCCCATTCGGCTCGACCGCGACTTCCGGTAGTCGCTCGTCGCGACGCGGGCCGGGCGCCCATCAGGGCGCGGCGCATGCGGACGGCGGTTCGCCGAGGCCCCGGTCAGGCGGGCTCGCGGAAGACCCGGTCGTGCTCCCGAACGTGCCCCGCCACGCTGATCGCCACGTCGTCGCCGGGCTCGGCCCGCGTCACCGCCGCGTGGTCGATCTCCATCGAGGCGATCGTCTCGATGAGATCCGTGGTGTGGCCCAGGACATGGATGCGGTCGCCCACGTCGAGCGGTGCGGTCAGGCTCACCGAGGCCACGTTGAGGTGGCCGAAGTAGTGGGTGATGGTCCCGATCGCCTCGGCTGGGTCGTGCAGCGTCGTCATCGTCGCACCTCCATCGGGCGTCATGGTACTGCGGCTCGCCCGGGACGCCGACGGCCGGCCGGCACCCTCGCCTGGGGCGCGAGGCCGACCCCTCGCCACGCCCGCGACCTGGAGCTTCGCCCGAGCGTCCGCGGTATGGTTCGTGCGAGCGTCCGCGCCGGGGGTGCGCATCAACGTCGAGGAGGGAGCCATGTCGGACATGCCACGCGGCAACGGCACGCGCGAGGACCCATGGGTGCTGGAGACGCCGAGCGGGGGATCGGAGTACCAGATGTGGCGCGATGAGGCGGCCGACCCGCCGACCCTCGTCTGTCAGGTCGGGTCGACCCAGCTGCGCTACCACCTCAGCGCCATCGAGGATCTCCACGCCATGTTGAAGGCGCACGGGGACTGGATGCCGCTCGGCGCAGCTGACGAGAAGAAGGATGCTGCCGTCGGAACCGTGGAAGCCTGGGGCCGTTCCTCGGACAATCCCGTGAGCGGCTGGTACGGCCTGCGCAAGGGCTACCGAGGTCGCTTCGGGATGTACCTCCCACCCCTCCTCGAGGCCCTCGGGCTCGTCGAGCTGGAGCACCAGCCGCGGAACAACCGGGTCCGGGCGAGGTAGGCCCCCGCGCGAGGCCGGCCCGGGCTGCGCGTGGCCGCGCCGCGGGAGCGCGGTCGGCCTAGGATTGCGCATGGTCCGCCGTTTCGCGTTGCGACTTCAGCGTCCGCGGTTTCGCGGGACCGCGACGCCCGTCGCCACCGTCGGGCAGAGCGCGCGCCGGCTCGTCCTGCTGTCCCTTCTATCCGCGCTGCTGGTCGGCGCCCTCTACGTCGTGGCGGTCCTGACGCCCGTGGGCCAGGCGCTCGATGACCTGGTCCTCTTCGGGCGCCCCCGGAGTGTCGCCGCGATCGAGCTCGCCTGGCGTGCGCTGGGCACTCTCAACCTCGCCGTCGCCGTCGCGGCGACGCTCGGCCTCGCCGGGATCGCTCTCGCGGTCGGTCGGCCGCTCCTCGCGGGCGGCGTCGTGGCCGCCATCGCCGGGGCGAACCTCACCGCCCAGCTGCTCAAGGAAACCATCCTGGAGCGTCCGAACCTCGTCGGGCCGGACGCGTACGCGTACGGCAACAGCTTTCCCAGTGGTCACGTGACGCTGGCCGCTTCGCTGGCGCTCGCAGCGCTCCTTGTCGCGCCACGGCGCCTTCGTTCCCTCGCTGCGCTCGGCGGCGCGGCCTATGTCGGCATCGTCGGCATCAGCACCCTCACCGCGGGTTGGCATCGTCTCGGCGACGGCATCGGGGCGATCCTCGTGGCGCTGGCCTGGACAAGCCTCGTCGCGGCCTTCCTCGCGGCAACGCGAGGCGCGATGCCACGACGCTCGTGGCACACGGGCTCGGGGCGGCTCATCGCGCGCCTCCTACTTGCCGGAGCGATGGTCCTCTTCCTCGCCGCGCTGGGATTCCTCGCCTACGCCTGGGCGACCCGCGGGCCGGCGGGCAGCCTCGCGGAGGCCGTCGAGGCTCCGCGCGCCTTCTTCTTCGCGATGGCCGTGCAGGCGTCGGGCGCTCTGCTCGCGTCGGCGAGCCTGCTGTGGGCTCTCCGAGGCGTCACGCTGGAGGTCAGAGGAGCTGCGCCGGACCAGCCGGTGATCCTCCCGGGTTCGGAACCGCCGGCTGCCTGATCGCACGCCGAGCGGGCCGAGGCAGGCACCTTCTCGGTCGCCGGGCCGTCGGGGCGCCCCGGCATGCATCGGTCGCTTGGCTTCACCCGCTGTGCGCGGGGGCGCCGCAGGCGCTCGCCGTGGCGGGGATACTGGGCCGGATGTCCGGTACGCCGTCTCCGTCCGCCCTCAAGCGCCTGCGAGCCAGCCTGCACGCCTCGATCGGCGACATCGCCTTCGGCATGGAGGACGGCGCGGTCTCCATCGCCGGGCTCGTCTTCGGCGTCGCCGCCAGCACGAATGACGCGCGGGTCGTGCTGCTGGCGGGGGCCAGCGGGGCCGCGGCGGGGGCCGTTGCGATGATGGCCGGGACCTACCTCGACGTGCAATCCACCCGTGACCGGGCGATCGCTCTGCGCGCGGAAGCCGCTCGCTCGATCGCGGCGGATCCGGAAGCGCATCGGCGGCGAATCGAGCAGCGCCTCCGCGCGGAGGGGTTCAGCGAGGCCGAGGCAGCCACGACCGGCGCCGCCCTGAGCCGCAACCCGCAAGCCATGCTGGAGTTCGTGTGCTCGATCGAGCTCGGGATCGGCGCCGCCCCACGCGAGTCGCCATCGGTCCACGCGGCGTGGATGTTCGCGGCCGACCTCGTGGCCGCCGCCACTCCGGTCCTCCCGTTCGTCTTCCTGCCGCTCGACGACGCCCGGGCCGTGTCGATCGTCGTGACGACGCTCCTGCTGGTGGCACTCGGGGTCGGGCGTGCGCGCGTCGCGCAGGCCGGGATCGCGGCCACCGTGCTCCAGACCCTCGCGATCGCCGCCGCCGCGGCGATCGCCGGCGTCGTCATCGGCCGGCTCGTGGCGGGGTACGGCGGGTAGGGAGGTCCGGACGGCTCCTCAGCGGAGCACGAGGAAGGCGTCGACGTCGAACCGCGGGTGGCCCGCCGTGCCGACGACGCGGACCTCGATCGTGTGCGGGCGCGACGGATCGACCTTGCCCGCGTAGAGGAGAATGCGCGTCCGGAGCTTCTTCGCATGCGCCCCCACCGACCGCACGAGCACGCCGTCGATCCGGATCTCGGCCCGGCCGCGGTTGGGTGCCTTCCGTCCGACCACGGCGATCCCCGACCCGGTGAACGTCGTGCGGATCCAGGAGCCCGCACTCGTCGCGTAGCGGAACCTGCCCCCGAGCGCGCTGGTCGCGCTTACCTTCGTCCAGCCGGAGCTTCGACGGACCGCCGGGCTGGATTCCTGGAC
This sequence comes from uncultured Chloroflexia bacterium, assembly GCA_963698595.1. Classification (GTDB taxonomy): domain Bacteria; phylum Chloroflexota; class Limnocylindria; order Limnocylindrales; family CSP1-4; genus CTSoil-043. The sequence goes on along the minus strand of CAVORL010000002.1, from coordinate 92,921 downwards.
CCTAATCACGCGCGCCGTCGACGCTGCCGACCAGGGCCCCGTGTTCCCGGGGGCGTCCTTCGCCCTGACCGCATAGGAGCGCGAGGTCGCGTATGGGATCGTGCGGGTCGTGGTCCGTGTCGTCCCGGTGGTCGCGGCGACGGCCATCGCCTGGAGACCGCTGACCTCTCCGAGCTGGTAGCCGGCGATGGGCGACGCGTCGGTGGCCGGCGCCCACGCAAGACGCAGCGGGACGCCGGACTTCCCGGCGCGGCTGCCGCGGTCGAGCGAGGCGGTCGGGGGCGACGCGACGGGCGGCTCGTTCTCGACGAGGACGGACACGCCGACGAGGTGGACGCGCAGGGTCCGGTACGCCGCGCGGACGACGATCTCGTAGGTGCCGGCGCGCGTGGCCGGAGGGACCGTGACCGCGAGGGTCCCGGCGGACGCCGCGCCCCACAGGGTGGAGGTGCCGGTGATCGCGGCGCCGAGCGGGCTCTCGTTGCCGACCACGGAGAGCGAGACCGGCTCGATGAAGTCGGGATCGCGTGTCAGCGCGAGAGGAACCGACCACGTCGCCCCCGCCTCGTTCGCGATCAGGCCGTCGGCCGGTGGGGATGCCGTCGCCGTGAAGTCGGCGAGCGGGGCGATCCGCCCGACGTCGAGAAGGATGTCCGACGTGCCGTCCGGGTCGGTCGACGACCTCCAGTCGCGGTTGCCGAGGTACTTGAGCGCCCACTTCACCTCGGAGTTGGTGGCACCCGGCCGCGAGGCCCGGTAGAGGGCGACGGCACCGGTGACATGCGGGGCTGCCATGGAAGTCCCGGACGAGTAGCCGTAGGACTCGCCGCGCGTGGTCGACCAGATGCACTTGCCGGGGGCGATGAGGTCGACGTCGGCGCCGTAGTTCGAGAAGTTGGCGAACGTGTCGTCGACGTCGTAGCTGCCCCAGCTCCAGCAGCGGTTTCCGCCAAGGCCACCCGGCTTCCCGTCGGTATCGGCCAGCGCCGAGACCGTGATCACCTCGTTGTAGGCGCCCGGCACGCGCTTCGAGGAGGGCCCGCTGTCGTTCGCCGCCGCCGCCACGACGGTGATGCCGCGCTGGGTGACCCTGCAGATCGCCTGGTGGAGCAGGTCGCCGTTCGTGGCGCCGCAGTTCCTGTCGTCGCTGCCCCAGCGGGTGACCGACATGTTGACCGCCTCGATGAGGGGGCGGGATGGGTCGGCAGGGTCGGCCTGGGCCGCGATCCAATCGAGACCGCACAGCCACCCGGAGAGGTAGCCCTCGCCCTTCGCGTCGAGGATCCGCACGGCCCACAGCCGGACACCGGGAGCGACACCCACGACGCCGTTCCCGTTGTCGATCGCGCCCACCGTGCCGGCGACGTGGGTCCCGTGACCGTGCTGGTCCATCCAGTTCGCCCGGTTCGAGCCGGTGCAGTTGTAACCGCCGACGACGTTGAGGTCGGAGTGCGTCGGGTCGATCCCGGTGTCATAGATGGCGACGTCGGCGTCGACGCGCTGGTCGATGCCGTCGATCCGCGCGGCCGCACTCAGCTTGCCGAAAACTCGCCGCACGCCCGTCGGACTTGTCTGGGCCGCCAGCGTGTCCTCCCCGGTGATCCGCTCGTCCGGCACGATCGCGAGGACACTCGGGTCGCGCGCGAGTCGCCGGGCTTGGCCGGGACTGAGCGTTGCCGCGTAGCCACGCATCGCGTTGTGGAACGTGCGGTCCACGCGGGCGCCCAGTCCGCGGGCACGGGTTGCGGCGGTCTCCGTGTTCGTGCCTCCGCGCAGGACGACGATGACGCGGCCCTCCGGCGTCGGGTCGTCCGGCCCCGCGGCGGCTGGGTCGGCCGACCCGAGATCCACAGGCGCGGGCACGGGCGGCTCGGCGGCGGACGCGGCGGAGGCAGCCAGCAGGAGCGCGAGGAGGGCCGCAGGGATCGCTCGGAAGGGACGCGTTCGGGTCACGGCGTGGCTCTCTAGGGTCGCGTGGCACGAGTCGCCCGGCCACGGGCCGAGCGGAGGCCAACCTTCGCCCCCGGGCCGCGATCCGTCAAACGGCTGCATGGTCCCGGCTCCCGACAGGACCCTCGGGCCGGGAATCGCCCTAGTCCCGCGCCTCGCTGGTGGTCGTGGGCTCTGGCTCGGCCCGGACTCCATCGAGGCGGCCAGCGAGCCGCCCAGCCATCACGACGGCCGCGCCGGTGGCGAGCAGGAGCACGACCGCGCCGAGCATCCCCGCCCGAAGCCCGACAGCCCCGGACGCCACGCCCATGAGCGGCGGATAGACGACGGATCCGCCGACCCCCGCGGCGGTGAGCATGCCGCTGACGGCCGCCGCGCGGTGCGGGTAGTACGTTCCCGCCACGGTCATGACCATCGGGTAGATCGGCCCGAGCCCGAACCCGGCGAGCGCGAAGAGTGCGATCCGGCAGGCCCCGGGGGGCGCGACGATGCCGCCCAGGAGGGCGATTGCCGCGATGGCCACGCATGCGACAGCGAATGGCAGTGCCGGGAACCGATCCGCGATCCGCGCCGCCACGAGGCGGCCGACGGCGAGCCCCGCCCAGAACATCCCCAGGGCGAGCGTCGCCGCGCCGATGGGCTCCTCCGCGAGGAACACCACGAGCCAGCTCGACACGCCCGCCTCCGCCGCGACGTAGCACGCCACGGCGACGCCGAGGGCCACCAGGGGAAGGCGGAGAGTCGGGCCGCCGGTACCTGCGGGCAGGGTGTCGCCTCGCGGCTGGCGCCGCGGGCGGGCCGGGACGGCGCCTGCGATGCGCATCGGGACGGCCAGCGCGACCGCGATGAGGCCGGTGAGGAGCATGGGCACGCGCCAGTCGACGCCGACGCCGACGGTCGCTCCGACAGCGAGGGGGGCGGTGAGCGCGCCGACGCTGTAGAAGAGGTGGAGCATGCTCAGGGCGCTCCCGCGCCCCGTCACCGACAGATCCATGACCACGCCGTTGAGCCCTGCATCGAGCGTCCCGGCACCTGCGCCGGCCAGGCCCGCCCCCACCACGAACACCGTCCAGGAAGGTGCGAGAGCCTCCGTTGCCAGCCCGGCGCCGAGGAGGAGTGCCGCTGCCGGCAGGATGCGTCTCCGGCCGAGCCGCCCTGCCAGCGCCCCGGAAAGGAAGGCGCCGACCGCGAAGAAGAGCGCGGTCGCGAAGAAGAGGAGCCCGAGCCCGGCGTCGGTCTGGTCGAAGTCGGACTTGATGGCGCGGACCAGCGAGGGGACCAGGAGCATCGACCACCCGATCACGGCGAAGCCTGCGTATGCGACGAAGTCGACACGCCGCGTCGTCGGGGCCTCCTGGCCGCGCATCACGGCGCGGGCTGCTGGTGCGTCGGTTGCATCCGCGCGTCCTCGGGTTGGCTGAAGCAGTCAGCGCAATTCTACGTAGCGGGGCCGCCACAGACGCAGGCACGCCCGCGTCGAGGCCGCCCGCCTGGATCACGGTGTCGCCGCCCAGGGATGGTGGGGCCTCCGTTCTGACGGTGCCGTCGGGTGTGATGGTGCGAGAACAACGCCATCGTGGGCTCCTTCCGGGGACCGTCGCGGGAGCGGTCTGTTGCCGCTCTCATCAAGGCGACGGACGGGCCGCGCGACAACCGACAGGGGTGGAGCTGAACACGCCCCGCGTCCCGACCACTGTGCCGGGAGCGGGGCGCTGCGTGACTCGGCGGCGGATCTCCCATCTGTCGGGAGATCTCGGGGACTGTTCAGGCTAGCCGCCCGTCGCACCCGCGCAGTCGTAGAGGGTGCCGGCCGACGACCCCGTGTCGACGACGGTGCAGGCCGAGGCTACCCAGGCGCCGACGCCGGTCGTCGAGGCCTCGCCCGGGCCGGCAGCGCCTCCGGGGCCACCGCCCGCGTCGCCCTCGCTGCCCAGGAGCACGTAGCGGAGCTCGCCGGAGGCGACGTACGCCTGGAGCTGCTCCAGCGTCGGCGCCGTGTCCGAGCCGTTGAAGCCCCCCATCGTCATGACGGGGAGGCCCGTGGCGAGCTGGATCTCGGCCGCCGTGCTGGAGCCCGAGACCGCCACGATCCAGCGTGCCGAGCCCGCGTCTTCCACGAGGTAGGCGGCCAGTGCCCCGTCGACGTCAGCGCCGCCCGTCGCTCCGCCGACCGGCTGCGCGCGGCTGGTCGGCGGTGTGCTGCCGGCCGCTCCGCCGCCCAGGCCGCCGGGGACGCCGGCGAGCGCGCCGTCGCCGGGAGCCTGGCGGGGCAAACCGGCTCCGTCGCGCCCGGTGGAGACGGCCGGACCGGCTGCCGGGTCGCCACCGGCGTATGCCGTGGCCATCGTGTCGACCGCGTAGGCAGCGGGGCCGGCGAGGAGCGCGGCGAGCGCCACCACGACGGCCGCACCGGCCAGTGACCGGCGGCCCGCTGAGATCGTCCTGGACGGGATCGCGACGACGAGCGCCGCCGCGGCGCTGATCGCCAGGACGGCGACGCCGAGCCCGGGCACGAAGTCGGGAGTCCGCTCGAGGAGCGCCCAGGCGAGCGCCCCGCTCGCGACGAGCGTCGCCGCGAGGATGAAGCCGCCGACCGGAGAGCGCGACCGCCACCGCCACAACTCGACCGTGCCGGCGCCAACGAGCGCCCCGATCGCGGGGGCGAGGACGACGCTGTAGTACGGGTGGATCACGCCGGACATGAAGCTGAAGACGAGGGCATGGACCACCAGCCAGCCACCCCACAGGAGATAGCCGGCCAGCGCGCGGTCGGTGCGACCCGCGCGGCGTCGCAGCCAGAGCCCGCTCACCCCGGCGGCCAGGGCGTAGGGGATGAGCCAGGCCACCTGGCCGCCGAACTGCTCGTTGAAGAGCCGCAGGATCCCGGACTCCCCGCCGAACACGCTGCCCCCTCCGCCTCCGCCTCCCCGGCCGAAGATCCGGCCGAGGCCGTCGTAGCCCAGGATCAGGTTGAAGACCGAGTTGCCGGTGCTTCCGCCGATGTAGGGACGGGTGGCTGCCGGGATGAGCTCGACCGCGACGGGCCAGGCGAGGCTTGCGACGGCGACGGCGAGGGCCGACACGCCGAGCCCCGCGAGACGGCGGCGCCAGCCGCCGGGCGCCGCCACGACCCAGACGAGGGCGAAGACCGGGAGAACCATCCACGCCTGCAGGAACTTGGTCATGAAGCCGAGGCCAACGAGCGTGCCGGCCAGCGCGAGCCAGCGCAGGCGCCCGGCGTCGAGGGCGCGGAGGAGCGCCCACGCCGCCGAGACAAGGAGGAGCGTCAGCAGGGCGTCGGGGTTGTCGTAGCGGAAGATGAGGACCGCGGCCGGTGTCAGCGCCATCACGACGCCCGCGATCGTCGCCGCGACCGTCCCGAACGAGCGGCGCACGGCCAGGAAGAGGACGGCGGCCGACCCGACGCCCATGAGCGCCTGCGGGAGGAGGATGCTCCCCGAGGAGAGGCCGAACAGGCGGACGGAGAGGCCCATCAGCATCGTGGCGAGGGGCGGCTTGTCGAGGGTGATGAAGCCTGCTGCGTCCAGGGAGCCGAAGAACCAGGCGGACCAGCTCTGCGACGCTGCCTGAGCCGCCATCGCGTAGTACGTGTTGGCATAGCCGCTGACGGTGAGGTTGATGAGGTAGACGACCGCGGCGAGCCCGGCCACGCTCGCCAGCGCGGGCAGCGCCCAGGCATCGGCGCCATCCCGCGCGCGCGTGCGCTCCAGCAGGCGGGCGGCGCCCGACCGGATCCCGGGTGCCTGGGTGGGCGAGGGCCGCGCGAGGCTGCTCACGCCGTGGCTCCGCGGTGATCGGGCGCGGGCCCGCGGTGTTGGGTGGCCGCCGACTCGCGATGCGGGCCGGCGATCCAGTGGCGAAGGAGGAGAAAGCGGCAGGCCGTGGCCAACCCGTTGGCGGCGACCAGGACCGTCAGCTCCACGGCCCTTCCGGCAGCGGGGGCGACCGCGCCGAGCGCCGCCACCGCAAGCGTCGTGATGGCGAGCGCGACCCCGAGCGCGGCGAGCCCGCCCAGCTGGTCGCGGAGGATCCCGGCCCGGTCGCGGATCTCGAACGTGAGGCGCCGGTTCGCGGCCGTATTCCCGACCGCGGTGACGAGGAGGGCGATCGCGTTGGACGCTGCAGGGTCGAGGGCCGTGCGCAGTCCGTAGTAGAGGGCCGCGTACACGGCCGTGCTGACGACCCCTATCGCCGCGAACGAGGCGACCTGGCGCAGGGTGGAGGCGGTCGGGGCGAATGCGAGGGTTCCCCGCCGCGCGGTCGCGACGGCCATCACGAGCCGCCCCTGGTGGCTTCGGCGGGACCCGACGCGGCCCGGGGGGCCACGCCCCTCCCGAGCGTTGGAGACGGGGTGATCGCGCCGCTCGTCGAGAGGTCGACGCCCGTCGACACGCTCGTGGTGGTCGTCGCAGTGGATCCGCCGTCCGTCGCCGCCGCGACGGCGCCGAAGACGGCGACGGTCAGTGTCGCCGCGAGGGCGACGCCGGTTGTGAGCTTGTTGAGGCGTCGGGTCGCCCGGTCCCGGGTCGCGAGATCGAGGGGTTCGGGTCGAGTGGTGTCCATGCCGGCAGTCTCCGGCGGGGACCCTTTCGAACCGGTTACGACGCCGGGCGCGTGTCCCCTCTCGACTCGCCGAGCGCCCGCGGCCAGCTCACGGCCATCCGGGTGCCGCCCAGGGAGCTCCCTCCGACGGTCCAGCGGCCGTGCGTCGCGCGCACGATCCCGTCGGCGATCGCCAGCCCGAGGCCCGCGCCGCCGCCCGTCGCGCCGGCCCGGTGGAAGCGATCGAAGACCCGGTCGCGCTCCTCGGCGGGAATGCCCGGTCCGGCGTCCTCGACGGCCACCGTCACGCGCCCACCCTCGTCGCCGGCCGTGATGCGGACCGCGCTCCCATCGGGGGCGAACTTGCAGGCGTTGTCGACGAGCACCCCGAGGAGGCGGTCGAGCCAGTCGGGCGGGACCGCGACGATGTGGTTGCCGCGGCCGGCCTCCACGCTGATCGCGATGCCGCGCGCCTCGGCGATGACACCGAAGCGGTCCGCGGTCGCCGAAGCCATGACCGCGACGTCGACCGGCTCGGCACCGGGAGCGCCGCGGAGCGCGTCGAACCTCGCCAGCCAGAGGAGGTCGTCGAGGATGCGCCGGACCCGGCGGCTCTCGCGGTCGATCCGCTCGAAGGCACGGCGGTCGCCCTCCGGGTCACGTGCGCCGGCGAGAGAGAGGCTCGTCTGGGCCTCGATCACGGAGACCGGCGTCCGCAGCTCGTGGGAGGCGTCCGCGCTGAACTCGAGCTGGCGCCGGCGGGCTCGCTCGATCGGCGCGGCGACGCGCCGACCGATCGTCACCGCCCCGAGGAAGACGAGGACCAGGAGGACCGGGCCAGTGACGAGCTCGGCGAGGAGAACTGTCTGCTGGGTGCTCCTGACCTCCGCCGTGCGCTGGCCGACGACCACGTGGTTCGCGCCGGCCGTCCCCCCGGACACCCGCACGTCTTCGCCGCCGATGCTGACCGTCGTGGGCGTGGTCACGGCGACGACGTCCGAGGGGAGCTCCGCGCCCGCCGTGTTGGCGAGGACCGTCCCGTCGGGGAGGATGGTCCAGACGAGCAGGGTCGGGCCGAAGGGCCGATCGGGAGGGGGCGCCTCGAACCCACCGGGCGGCGGGAGCCCGCCGGGCGCCTCCTCGATGCGGGCAAGGTCGCGGGCCAGGCGCTCGTCGAGCTGGGCGGTAAGGACGTTCGTGACCACGACGAAGACGCCGACGGCGACGGCGAGGTACATCGCGGCGACGACCGCCGTCGCCCCCAGCGCAACGCGGACGGACGCCGCGCGGACATCCCGTCCCGGGCCGGTCATGTCTCCTCCAGCCGGTAGCCGGCGCCACGCACGGTGACGATCCGGACGCCGGCGCCGGGCAGCTTCGCCCGGAGGCGGCTCATCTGGACATCGATGGCGTTGGATCCGAGCGGGTCGGTCTCGTCGCGCCAGGCATGCTCAGCGATGGCCTTCCGGTCGACGACCGCCGGCGCGCGGCGCATGAGCAGCTCCAGGATCAGGTACTCCGTGCCGGTCAGCGCGACGGTGCGACCGTCGAGGGCCACTTCGCGACGCAGGGGGTCGAGCACGAGGCGACCTCTGTCGATCGTCTCACCATCCACGCCCCGTGGGCGCCGCTGGAGCGCTCGCACCCGGGCGAGGAGCTCCCCGAAGTCGAAGGGCTTGACGAGGTAGTCGTCGGCGCCCGTGTCGAGGCCCTGGATCCGGTCGCCCGGCGCGTCGCGCGCGGTCAGCATGAGGATCGCCGTGGGTCGCTTGTGGCGGCGCGCCCAGCGCACAACGTCGATCCCCTCCGCGCCGGGCATCCTCCAGTCGAGGACCGCGACGTCGTACTCGTACCAGCGCAGCTGGTCGATGGCGTCGTCGCCACGCTCCACCGCGTCGACGCGGTAGCCGGCCTGCTCGAGCCCCATGACGAGGAGCTCTCGCAGGCCGGCGTCGTCCTCAGCCACGAGAATGCGCATCCGGTCAGGGCCGGGCAGGTGGACGGCTCGCCGTCCCAGGGGAGCGCCGCATGCCGGCCATTATCGGCGCCATCCGAGCCGATCGTCGGTGGTCATGGCGCGAGTTTCGCGCCATGATCCTTGCGGAGGGATTACGGGCGCGGGCTCACATGGGAGCCGCCGGCGGTGACGTGCGTCGCGCCCGCCCGCAGGCGGCGTCCGGCCGCGCTGGATTCAGGCCGGGAGCCGAACCCAGAACGTGGTCCAGCCGGCGTCGGACATGGCGCCCACGCGTCCCCCGGCGCCCTCGACGAGCTGCTTCACGATCGCCAGGCCGACGCCGGCGCCGCCGCGGGCACGGTCCCGCGACTTCTCCACGCGGTAGAAGCGCTCCCAGACGTGGGGGAGATCGTCCGACGGGATTCCCGGCCCGGAGTTCGAGACCTGGACGACGATCCCCTCCGGGCTCCGGCTCGCCTCCACCCGCACGCGCCCCCCCTCCGGCGTGTAGCGCACGGCGTTCTGCAGGAGGTTCCCCAGGACCTGCGTGAGCTCGTCGGGGCGGCCTCGCACGGCGAGAGACGCGTCGACCGAGACCTCCAGCTCGATCGAGCGCCGCGCCAGGGCCGGGCCCACGAGGTCAGCCGAGGTCCGGACGATCCCGGCAAGATCGACGGGCCCCGGAAGCGGACGTTCGCCCTCCCCACCGGCCAGGATGTCGAGCGATGCCGCGAGCCGCGTGAGGCGGTCGACCTCCTCGCGCAGCGAGTCGAAGGTGGCGGGATCCGGCGGCAGCACCCCGTCCCTCAGGGCCTCCAGGTAGCCCTGCAGGTTCGTGAGCGGGGTGCGCAGCTCATGGGAAGCGTTTGCGACGAACTCGCGGCGGATCGCGTCCTGCTCGGCGAGCCTCTCGGCCATCATGTTGTAGGCGGCCGCCAGCGAGCGCAGCTCATACGGGCCGGCTTCCGGAACGCGGGCCGCGAGGTTGCCCTCGGCGATCTGGTCTGCAGCGCGAGCGAGGCGCTCGATGGGGCGGGCAAGGCGCCGTGCGAAGACGACGGCGAGCAGGAGGGCCACGACGCCTGCGACAGCGGCCGCGACGAGGAACACGACCGTGACGCTCTCGTCGAACATCCCCCGCGCGTGATCGGCAGAATCCCCGGCGGCCATCATGAGCGACTCGAAGATGTCGCCACCCACCCGGAGCACGCCCGCCGCGACGATCCCCAGCGCGACGCCGACGACGACGAGCGAGGCCGCCAGGATCCGGCTTGAGATGCCGCTGACCCTCATCGGCGCTTCCCGCGCGCCTCGCCGCGGCGTTCCACCGGGCCGGCCGCCCGGTACCCTGCGCCGCGCACGGTGGCCACGTAGCGCGGCACGTCTGCGTCATCGCCCAGCTTCTCGCGCAGGCGCTTCACGTAGACGTCGATGGCCCGGTCGGTCACGTCGCCTTCCGCGTGGCCGTAGAGGGCGTCGAGGAGCCGGTCGCGGCTGAGGATGCGCCCATCCGCCTCCAGGAGGACGGCGAGGAGCCTGAGCTCGAGTGCGCTCAGCGCCACGTCGCGCCGGCCAACGGTGACCTGGTGACGGGCCACGTCGACCTCGAGGTCGCCCAGGGCCATGACCGCCGGCTCCTCGTCGTCGCCCGACCGCCCCGTGCGTCGGAGGATGGTACGGACCCGGGCCACGAGCTCGGCCGGTGAGAACGGCTTTGGCAGGTAGTCGTCGGCGCCCTCGCTGAGCCCCAGGACACGGTCGCCGACCGCCCCGCGGGCCGACAAGACGAGGATCGGGACGTCACCGTCCGCGCGCGCCCGCCGGATGACGGTCATCCCGTCGATCTCCGGGAGCATGAGGTCCAGGACGATGAGGCGCGGCGCGTGCTCCTCGAGCGCCCGGAGCGCGGCGCGGCCGTCTCCTGCCGTGACGACCGGGAAGCGTTCGCGCTCGAGGTACGTGCGGACGAGGGCGACGATCTTCGGATCGTCGTCGACGACGAGGATAGGGGCGGTCGGTCGCGCGGGCACGAAGGTGATCATCGCGCCTCTCAGCATGGAGGGCAACGATGACGCCGGCGTGACCACGCGTCTGAGCATGCGTGGAATCCGGCGCGACCCGGGGATGGGAGCAGTCCGCCAGACCGCGGCCCTCGCGCCGGTTCCCCCCGCTTCGGTCAGCCCGTGCTCGCCGCGGCCTCGCCCGCGTCCCCGCTCATCCCGGCCGGCGTGTAGTACCGCCGGTACTCACCCGGCGACATCGCGCAGGAGCGATTGAAGACGCGGTAGAACTGGTGGAGGTTCGTGTAGCTGACCGCGCGCGCGACCTCCGCCACGGACAGGTCCGTGCCCAGCAGGAGGCGCTTCGCCTCGGCGACCCGGACGTTCGTCACGTACTCCTTGAAGCCGACCCCGGTGACGTCCTTGAAGACGTGGCGCACCCGCGACGGGCTGACGTGGACGACCTCCGCGACGTCCTCCAGGGTGATGGACTCGCGGCAGTGGCGGTCCACGTAGGCCAGGACCGGCCGGATCTGCTCGCGGCGGTCGGCGGCGGCGCGGGCGGCGGCATCGGCGGCCACCGTCCCCCGGTCCCGGATCGCGAGCCCCAGGGCCTGGCGCAGCGTCGCGTCCAGGAGATGCCGCTCGGCCGGGTCGTGGCGCTCCCAGCCCTCCCGCAGGTCGCGCAGGATCGGTGCCAGGTCGGCCGCCAGCCCGGATCCCCCGCAGATTCGCGCCGAGGCCGTCCGCCCGTCGACCCGGAACGGAGCCAGGTAGCCGAGGTCCATCTCGCGGCAGCCCGGCCCGGCCACGAGCTCAGGCCTGAACAGGACGAGGAGCAGCCGGAGCGAACCTCCCGGGTCGGCGATGGCGACGTGGGGCTGTGAGTTGTCGATGAAGAAGACGTCCCCGGGGACGGCCGGCAGGGCCCGGCGGCCGAAGAGGAACGCGCCGCGCCCCTCGAGGACCAGGGCGATCTCCAGGTGGTCATGCCAGTGCATCCGGTCCCGGTCGCCCTGCGTCGCGTACTCGATGACCGCGAGCGGGAAGTCCGGGTCGAGCTCCTGGTTCCAGACGTAGACGGCCATGCCGGGTCCCGGTCAGGCGCCAGCAGCGGGGCGGGGGAGGGTGATCACGGGCCGATGCTGCGGGCCCGACAGCCGTATCCAACAGGGCCAGATGGAACGATTCGCCCGCGTCTGACGGCACGCGCAGCCGGTTCTGCCACTTCATCGGCCCGCTCTGGCATTGCCCCGGCGGGCCCCTCCGGGCAAGCATCAGGTGTCAAGATCTGCCTTGATCCGACGTCGAGATCTGGCGCGTCACCCAGGAGATCCTCCGATGGCCTTCCCGCACCTCTTCAGCCCGCTCCAGATGGGGAACCTCGAGCTCCCGAACCGGATCGTCCACGTCCCCGTGGACATCAGCTCGTCGCATGCCGACGGCGAGGTGAGCGAGCGCGACATCCACCACCACACCGACGTGGCGCGGGGCGGGACCGGCTTCGTCATCGTGGGCGCCACGACGCCCGACATGAAGACCGGCCGCCCAACCGTCACCTGCCTCGTCGCCGACGGTGACAACTACATCCCGGGCCTGGCCCGCCTGGCCGAGGGGATGCACCGCTACGGCGCGTTGTGCGCGGTGCAGCTCCAGCACCCGGGACGCCAGTGCGCGATCCCGCGCTACAACACCCTGGGGGCCACGGATCGCGTCCTCAAGCTCCCCTGGTCGGCCGGCCACGAGATCATCTACGAGAACGCCGAGGAGAAGGGCAAGGAGATCCGGGAGGCCTCGATCGCCGAGATCCTGGAGCTCGTCGACCTCTTCAGCGAGGCGGCCTGGCGGGTGAAGCAGGCCGGCTTCGACGCCGTCGAGCTGCACGCCGCCCACGGCTACCTGCTCTCGGAGTTCATGAGCCCGTACCTCAACATGCGCACCGACCGGTTCGGCGGCAGCTTCGAGAACCGGATGCGCTTCCCGCTCGCCGTCATCGACTCCGATCCAGAAGAAGTGCGGGAAGAGCTACCCGGTGCTCGTCCGCTACTCGTTCGAGGAGTGGTGCCCGGGCGGCCGCGACCTGGAGGAGGGCCTCGAGACCGCTCGCGTGCTCGAGCGCGCCGGCTGCGCCGCGATCGACCTGTCGCAGGGGCATGCAGGAAAGCCCCGGCGCCGGCTTCGACCCGCCGCCCTACCCGCAGGGCTGGGCGACGTACGCCGCCGAGGCCACCAAGAAGGTCGTGAAGATCCCGGTCATCACGAGCCACTCGCTCCGCGACCCGGAGTACTGCGAGCAGATCCTCGCCGAGGGCAAGACCGACCTGGTCGGCCTGGGCCGCCAGATCCTGGCCGACCCGTACTGGCCGGTGAAGGCCAAGATGGGCAGGGTGAAGTCGATCCGGCGCTGCATCTCCTGCCTGGGCGGCTGCTGGCAGGAGTCGCTGATGGCGAAGAAGGAGATCGCCTGCTCCATCAACGCCGCCTGCGGCAACCCGGCCTTCGCGAAGATGCGCCCGACCTCGAGGCCCGTGAAGGTCGCCGTCGTCGGCGGCGGACCCGCCGGCATGGAGGCGGCCCGCGTCGCCACCGAACGGGGCCACCACGTCACGCTCTTCGAGAAGCACGCCGAGCTGGGCGGGGCGATGCTCTACGTCTGCCTCGTGCCCGGCAAGGAGAAGATGCGCTGGTACCTGGACTGGATCCGGGACCAGCTCCTCGAGCTGAACGTCGAGATCCGGCTCAGCCACTCGCCGACGGTCGACGAGCTGCGCGGCTTCGACATCGTGCTCAACGCGACCGGGGCGCGCTCGTACGTGCCGGAGGTTGCCGGCGACGCCTCGCGGGTCGTTCCCTTCGAGGAGGCGATGGCCTGCCCCAAGATCGCCTGCGAGTGCCATCCCGGCGGACGGAGGATGCGCAAGATCGGCAAGCGGGTCCTCCTGTGGGGCGACAGCTACGCCGCGACCGACACGGCCGCCTTCCTGGCCGACATCGGCAAGGAGCTCACGATCGTCACGGAGAACCGCGAGTTCGCGGCCGACTGCGAGGTCATCCACATGTACGTCCTGCGCAAGCGCTTCGCGCAGGGCGACGCCGAGGTGCTGAGCTCACGGCCCTACAAGCACCCCGTGACCGTCATCACGAGCACCACGGTCGAGTCGATCGACGGCACGACGGTCGTCCTCCGCGACAAGGACTTCCGGCGGACCACGATCGACGTCGACGACGTCGTGACCTGCCACACCCGCCCTCTGACCTCCCTCTTCGGGGACCTGCGGGCGGCCGGCGTCAACGTCGTCAACGTCGGTGACGCGATCCGGCCACGGAACCTCTACCAGGCGGTGAAGGAAGGGGCGACGTTCGGCCTCATGGTCGACGAGCACCTCCTCTTCAACTCGAACGGGGCGATCCTCAACGAGCTGCCCATGGACGTTCTCGGCCAGCTCACCCGCGAGGAGGGCCCGGCCTACACCGCGAAGCGGATGGAGGAGCTCGCCGCCGCGGCGGCCGGGAGTGGCAACGGCGCGGAGGGCTGACATCCCTGCCGGCAGGACCCCCCGTGCCGGAGGGTACGACGGCCGGGGCGCGTCAGCCGGTGACAGCGACCTCGCGGGCGCGTCGCCGGGCTGCCGGCTCGCGCGCTCGAGGCCGGCGACGATCCCGATGCAGGCGATGAGCGAGGCGGCGCCGGGTCAGGATCGGGAGCGGAGCGTCCTGGAGACGCCGTGTGCCCATCGCGGCGGTACGGGGAGGTCGGTCCGATCGTCAGGCTTGCCACCGGGTTGGCCGCCCGCCAGTCTTGCTGCTTCACCGGCCGTCACTGCGGCCAGCTGTGGAGGACGGATGAGCGGACGACTGCCGGGGCATCACGATCCGTTCGAGGGTCGAGGCGCCATACGGACGCGGCGTCGCCAACGAATCGAGGGCCTCCTCGCCCTCGGAGTGTCCCTGGCGGCTGTCTGCCTGACCGCGTTCGCCTGGCTGCGGGTTGTCCTCCCGGCCGGTGTTCCGGGTCTCAGCTAGCCCGACGAGGCACGCGCCGCTGGCTCCACGAGCGGGGGCACTTCGCGTCGCGGGACCGCCGACCGGGAAGCGGATCTCGCGGGGAGGTTGCTCGGCGCTCGTGATGTCGAGGCTCGTCGCGAGGTCGCGCTTCGGGCAGGGGCACCCGCACGGCCAGCACCCGTCCGGTCTCCAGACCGCGCCGTAGTCCGTCTGGGTGGCGCCACGTGGCCCTCTTGGGTTGTGGGCGCTGCGGAGACGGTCGATCAGGCTTGGCGGCACTACGGAGGATGAAGTGCCTGCTGTCCGTTCGCGCCCCCTCGGGGGCCGCCTGCCCGCCGCCCGGGTGGCGATGGTGCTCGCGGCCGCGCTGCTGCTCTTGCCGGTCCTTGCCCCGCCGGCCACCCGCGCTGCCTCCACCCCGATGGCCCCGGCCTGTGCCGGCGTGAACCTCCGAACCGGGACCGCGACCAGCCGCCCCGCCAAGGCCCGTCTCTCGACGAAGGACCGGGTCACGGTGGTGGCCAAGGTCACGGGTACCGCCTGGAGCACGATCTGTGACGGCCCGAAGTCCGGCTCGAAGTGGTTCCGCATCAGCCACGTCAACGGCAAGAGCGTCCGCTCCCTGTACGGCGTGGACTACCTCTACGCGGCCTCGCGCATCCTCGTCCCGGTGCTCGCTCCGGCCGCGACGCCCGCCCCGACCGCCGCATCCGGCGACCCGCTCGGCAACGAGCTCATGCGCCTGGTCAACCTCGATCGCGCGGCCCTCGGCAAGTCGGCCCTCAAGGTCGACGCCGGCCTGGCGGCGATCGCGCGTGACGCCTCGTTCACGTGTCCCACGAATCCCGGCCTCGTCATCCAAGGGCGCGCCGCCGACCTGGCGGCCCGCGACTACTTCGCCCACACTGTCAAGGGCTGCTTCGTCGCCGGGACGACAACGCGCTACGGATCGCTCGACATCGTCCGATCCGTCTTCGGCTATGCGCGGGCGCGCAGCGAGATCCTCCACTGGAACACCGCGGGGACGGCCGCGACGACTTACAAGCTGGGCTGCGACATCGCCGGCGCCGGCTGCTCCGGTGGTACCACGACGACCCCTCAGCGCGTCGCAGTGGCGCAGCGCAGCTTCATGAGCTCCGCCCCGCACCGGTCCTCGGAGCTTGCCTCGTACGCGCGCTTCGGCTGCGGGACGGCGCGCGCGGCCGGCTCCACGCGGACCTACTTTGCGTGCCTCTTCTCGGACAGCGCGTCGGCAACGTTCAGCCCGACACCCTCGCCGATTCCCAAGGCGACGCCGGCGCCCGCCCCATCCCCGACGCCGACTCCCAGCCCGACCCCGGCTCCTGCGCAAACAGCCTCCACCCCGATGGCCCCGGCCTGTGCCGGCGTGAACCTCCGAACCGGGACCGCGACCAGCCGCCCCGCCAAGGCCCGTCTCTCGACGAAGGACCGGGTCACGGTGGTGGCCAAGGTCACGGGTACCGCCTGGAGCACGATCTGTGACGGCCCGAAGTCCGGCTCGAAGTGGTTCCGCATCAGCCACGTCAACGGCAAGAGCGTCCGCTCCCTGTACGGCGTGGACTACCTCTACGCGGCCTCGCGCATCCTCGTCCCGGTGCTCGCTCCGGCCGCGACGCCCGCCCCGACCGTTCTGGGTGCAAGCGTGACGTTCCACGGCCGCGGCTGGGGCCACGGTGTCGGCTTGTCGCAGTACGGCGCGCGCGGGCGGGCGCTCGCCGGCCAGGACGCGGCGGCGATCCTTGCCCACTACTACCAGGGCACCACCGTCGGGACGATCAAGGCGGACATGTCGGTCCGTGTCTTGCTCCTCGACGACCTCGCGCCGACTGCCTCGAAGCCCCTGAGGGTCCGCGGCCTCGGGGGACCGTGGTCGATCGATGGCATCGACGCCGTCTTCCCCGACGGAGCCCGGCTGAGCCTGATTCCGAACGCCTCCGACCCGACCATGAGCTGGCGGCTCGTCGTGAAGGACAGGGCCGGAGCGGTCCTGCTGGACCGTGCGGCCCGGGCGGACCTCACGGTCCGGGGGACCAAGGCCGCTACGACGCTCAAGCTCCCGGCTCGCTCGAAGACGTACAACGTCTTCCGCGGGACCCTGCGGGTCATCGTCGTCGGTGCGAAGGTCGACGTCATCAACGAGCTCCCGCTGGAGAGCTACCTGCGGGGCGTCGTGTCGGCCGAGATGCCCGTGTCCTGGCCGGTCGCCGCCCGCACCGCCCAGACCATCGCCGCCCGCTCCTACGCCGCCTATCGCCTCCGCCCCGGGGTAGGGACGTTCGACGTCTTCGACGACACGCGATCCCAGGTCTACCTGGGGGTGCGACGCGAGGCTGCAGCCGCCGACGCCGTGATCTCCGCGACAGCCGGCCAGGTCCTGCGCATCGGCACCGGCATCGCCAATGCTCTCTTCCACTCGACCGGGGGCGGGGCGACCGAGAACAACGAGAACGTCTTCACCACCACGACTGGATCGAAGGTGGCCGGCCGGGTGGCCTACCTCCGCGGCTCCTCCGACCGGGACCCGGACGGCGTCCCCTACGACGCCGCGGCCCCGTATGCAACCTGGCGGACGACCACGTACCCGCTGACCGCTCTCTCCGCGATGTTCGCTGCGGACAGCCGGACCGACGTCGGCACGCTCAGCGCGCTCGACCTCAGGGACCGCGGTGTCTCAGGGCGGCTCGTCAGCGTGACTCTCATCGGGTCGGCCGGGACGAAGACCGTCTCGGGCGGCGTCTTCATCGCGGTCTTCAACGCCCAGCGCCCGGCGGGCCATCCGCTGGCGCTCAGCACCCTGCTCGACGTCGCGCCGATCCCCTGACCGGCTGCGCGCCCTGCGCGTCCGCGCGCGCCCTGCACGGCTGCGTGCGCTCCCGGCGGTGGCGCGACCCGCGTGCGCTAACCGCCTGCGCCGGGGAGTCCCAGCACCGCCCGGACCTCGTGGGCGATCTCGAGGTCCTCGCGGGCCGTGATGACGAGCGTCCGCACCGTTGACCCGGCCGCCCCGATCTCCCCGTCCCCGCGGGCCGCGTCGTTCGCCGCGGGGTCCACGGCCACGCCGAGGAACGCCAGGCCGGCCGCGGCACGTTGCCGGATGGCGGGGGCATTCTCGCCCACGCCCCCGGTGAACACGAGGACGTCGAGGCCGCCGAGGGCCGCGACCATGGCCGCGATCGCACCCCGCAGCCGGTGCAGGTAGACGCCGACCGCCAGCGCCGCAGCCTCGTCGCCGGCCGCCTCGGCCGCGAGGATGGCCCGCAGGTCGGCCGTGCCCGCGAGGCCCATGAGCCCGGAGCGATGCTCCAGGGTCGCAGCCAGCTCGGCCGGCGGCATGCGGACGTGCTCGGCGAGCCACAGCACGAGGCCCGGATCGATGGCCCCTGAGCGGGTGGCCATGACCAGCCCGTCGAGGGGCGTGAACCCCATCGTCGTATCGACCGAGCGACCGCCGGCCACCGCGGCGAGCGAGGCGCCCGCCCCCAGATGGCAGATCACGGTCCGGAGCTCCTCGACGGGCCGCCCGGTGAGGCTCGCGGCGCGGCGCGACGCGTACGCGTGGGAGAGCCCGTGGAAGCCGTACTTGCGGAGCGCCCAGCGCTTGCGCCACTCGGGCGGGATGGCGTACGTGATCGCGGCCGGCGGTATCGTCGCGTGGAACGCGGTGTCGAAGCAGGCCACGGCCGGCACATCCGGGAGGACCGCCTGCACCGCGTGGAGCGCGCCGAGCGACTTCGGCTGGTGGAGGGGGGCCAGGTCGGTGAGCGCCGCCAGGTGCTCCTCGACGGCGGCGTCGAGAAGCACCGGTCCCCCGTAGCGCGTCCCGCCGTGGACCACCCGGTGGCCGACCGCCTCGATCGACCCGAACCCGGCGATCGCACTCGCGATCGCCCCCGCGTCGGCCGCCCCGCGCGGCGCCGGGAGGTCTGCCGTTGCGGCGACCCTGTCGTCGGGCTCGAGGACGCGCAGCTTGAGGCTGCTCGAGCCCGCGTTGACGACGAGGATCCGACCGCCGCCGGGCGCCGTGGCCCGAGCGCTCACGAGCCGAACGGCCACGCCCAGTCCCGGATCTCGGGTGCGTCCTCGCCCTCGAGTCGGGTGTAGGCGCGGGCCTCGATCCGCTTGTCGACCATGAGCTGGCGCACGTGGCCCGCTCGCGGGCCGAGCCCCGGCACCCGGTCGATCACGTCGATGACGAGGTGGAACCGGTCGAGGTCGTTGAGCATGACCATGTCGAACGGCGTCGTCGTCGTCCCCTCCTCCTTGTAGCCGCGGACGTGGAGGTTGACGTGGTTCGTGCGCCGATACGTCAGCCGGTGGATGAGCCAGGGATAGCCGTGGTACGCGAAGACGATCGGCTTGTTCGTCGTGAACAGCGCGTCGAACTCCGCGTTCGAGAGGCCGTGCGGGTGCTCCTTCTCGTCCTGAAGGCGCATCAGGTCCACCACGTTGATGAAGCGGACCCTCACGTCGGGCAGGTGGGTCCGGATGAGGTCGACGGCCGCCAGCGCCTCGAGGGTCGGGATGTCGCCGGCGCAGGCGATGACGACGTCCGGCTCGCCGCCCTGGTCATTGCTCGCCCAGTCCCAGATCCCGATCCCCCGCGTGCAGTGGAGGATTGCCTGGTCCATGGAGAGCCAGTTCGGCTGGAGCTGCTTGCCGGCCACGATCACGTTGACGTAGTGGCGACTGCGCAGGCAGTGGTCGCCGACCGAGAGGAGCGTGTTGGCGTCGGGAGGCAGGTAGACCCGGATGATGTCGGACTTCTTGTTCACGACGTGGTCGATGAACCCCGGGTCCTGGTGGCTGAAGCCGTTGTGGTCCTGGCGCCAGACGAGGGACGACAGGAGGTAGTTGAGCGAGGCGATGGGCTGGCGCCACGGCATCTCCCTGGTGACCTTCAGCCACTTCGCGTGCTGGTTGAACATCGAGTCGATGATGTGGATGAAGGCCTCGTAGCAGTTGAAGATGCCATGCCGGCCGGTCAGGAGGTAGCCCTCCAGCCAGCCCTGGCACTGGTGCTCGGAGAGCACCTCCATGACGCGTCCGTCGGGCGCCAGGCGCTCGTCGACCGGCAGGATCTCCGCCATCCACGTCTTGTCGGTGACGTCGAGCACGGCGCCCAGGCGGTTCGAGGCCGTCTCATCGGGCCCGAAGACCCGGAAGGTCCGCATGTTGCGGGCCATGACGTCGCGCAGGAACGTGCCCAGGACCCGGGTGGCCTCGCTCGTCGTGGCGCCGGGAGACGGGACGTCGACGGCGTAGTCGCGGAAGTCGGGCAGCACGAGGTCCCGCAGGAGGGCCCCGCCGTTGGCGTGCGGGTTGGCGCTCATCCGCCGGTAGCTCTTCGGGGGCAGCGCGGCGAGCTCCGGGACGAGGGACCCGTCGGGGCCGAAGAGCTCCTCGGGACGGTAGCTCCGCAGCCACGTCTCCAGGAGGGCGCGGTGCTTCTGGTTCGTGCGGACCTCGCCCGAACGGGACCTGATGTGAGCGCCAGGTGCCCTCGACCGGCTGGCCGTCGACCTCCTTCGGGCCGGTCCAGCCCTTGGGCGTCCGGAGCACGATCATCGGCCAGCGCGGACGCTCGGTGACGCCCCCCTCCCGGGCCGCCCGCTGGATGGCCTGGATCTCCTCGACGACGGTGTCCATCGTCGCGGCCATCTGCTGGTGCACGAGAGCCGGGTCGTCGCCCTCGACGAAGTGCGGCTCGTGCCCGTAGCCCTCCATGAGCGCCTGCAGCTCCTCCTGGGGGATGCGCGCCAGGACCGTGGGGTTCGCGATCTTGTAGCCGTTGAGGTGCAGGATCGGGCAGCACCGCCCCGTCGTGGGCCGGGTCGAGGAACTTGTTCGAGTGCCAGCTCGTCGCCAGCGGACCGGTCTCCGCCTCGCCGTCGCCGACGACGCAGCAGACGAGCAGGTCGGGGTTGTCGAAGGCGGCCCCGTAGGCGTGCGAGAGCGCGTAGCCCAGCTCGCCCCCCTCGTGGATGGAGCCCGGTGTCTC
Organism: uncultured Chloroflexia bacterium; assembly: GCA_963698595.1. GTDB lineage: Bacteria > Chloroflexota > Limnocylindria > Limnocylindrales > CSP1-4 > CTSoil-043. Next base: position 72,427 of record CAVORL010000002.1, on the reverse strand, counting down.
CGGCGCCACGTGGCTCGGGATGCCGCCCGGGAACGAGAACTGGCGGAACAGCTTGCGCATCCCCTCGGCATCCTGGGTGATGCTCGGGTAGACCTCGCTGTAGGTTCCCTCGAGGTAGGCGTTGGCGACCGTCGCCGGTCCGCCGTGGCCCGGCCCGATGACGTAGATCGCGTCCAGGTCCCAGAGCCGGATGACCCGGTTCATGTGGGCGTAGATGAAGTTGAGCCCCGGCGTCGTGCCCCAGTGGCCCAGCAGGCGCGGCTTGACGTGCTCCGGCAGGAGCGGCTCACGGAGGAGCGGGTTGTCGAGCAGGTAGATCTGGCCGACGGTCAGGTAGTTGGCGGCTCGCCAGTAGGCGTCGATCCGGGCGAGCTCTGTGGGCGACAAGGGGCCTGGCTCGTGCTCGACTTGTGCGGTCATCCCTCGGCGCTCCTTCGGTCGGGTGCTCGGCCCATCGAGCATGAGTGTACGCGTCCTTCCCGGCCCGGCCCGTTCCCGGGCGTGGCCCGGCCTGCCGGCGCCGAGCACGCACGCGAGGGTCCACGGCGGGCACAGCGGACCCTCGGTCCCAACCCGATGCCTCGACGCCACGCGGTCAGTGAGACGCACGTGCCGCCGCGTAGCACTTCCGTCCTATACCGCGCGCTTCATGGGGGATGCACGCTACCGGGGTCATGAACACCCGGGCGCCCGAGCCTTCCGGAAGGGGCTCGTCGATCCGACGCCGCGCGGCCCGCCCGGCGCTGCATCTGCTCGTCCTCGGGGCGTTCCTGGTCATCGTCGGTACGACGGCGAGCGGCCAGGCGGCCCTCGTCACCGCGGATTCGTCGACGACGCTGCTGAACGCGACGGTCGGCGCCGACGCGGCGGTCGTGCGCAGCTTCGTCGGGCTCAACCTGGCCAGGTCCGATCTCGAGCCGGGCGGGTTGCCGGCGGACCGGCAGGCTGCCCTGGAGGACGGCCTGCGCCTCCTCGCTGAACGCGGCGGGATCGTCCATGCAGCCCTGCTGGCACCCGACGGGACGGTCCTCGCGAGCGACGACGGCACCAGCGGCGGGACGCGCGTGACACCCACCGAGGGCCTCAGCGATGCGGTCCGCTACCAGCGGGCCGACGCCGCGATCGTGCGGCCCGAGGCTGCCGGCGCGCTCGCCCCGTTTGAGACCGAGGCGGTGCTGCGCGAGTACTTCCCCATCGTCGAGAGCGGCGAGGTCCGCGCAGCGGTCGCCATCTGGCGTGACGCCTCGCCGATCCTGGCCCAGCTCGACGCCGCCCGAGCCCACGTCGTGGTCATCACGCTCGCGGCTGCGCTCGTCAGCGCATTCCTCCTCTACTTCATCTTCCGCACCGCGCAGCGACGCCTGACGCGGCAGGCTCTTCAGCTGATCGAGGCGACCAGGCTCGACCCCCTCACGGGCGCCCTCAACCATGGCGCGCTCGTAGACGCTCTGGCGGCCCGCGTCGAAGACGCGCGTCACCGCGACGCGACCATCGGGGTCGCCCTTCTCGACCTCGACAGCTTCGGGCTCCTCGACGACACGTACGGACATCCCGCCGGCGATCACGTGCTCATGGAGTTCGTGAGGCTCCTAGACGAGTGGATGCCCGCCGGCGCGATGTGGGGCCGCTACGGGCCCGACGAGTTCCTCGTCATCACCGAGCCCGGCGCGGCGGCCGTCCTCGAGCCAGCGGTCGAGGCCTTCAGGACCTCCCTGGCGGGCCTGACTCTGCAGTTCGAGGGCTCGGAGCGACTCCCGGTCACGTTCAGCGCCGGCATCTGCACCTATCCGACGAACGGGGAATCGGTCACGACCCTCCTCTCCGTGACCGCGATGACCCTCGACGAGGCCAAGGCCAGTGGCGGTGACGCGATCCGCGTCACGGATGCACGCCCGAACGCGCCCGGCTTCATCAAGACGCTGGACATCCTGCAGGGTCTGGTGATCGCGGTAGACACCAAGGACCGCTACACTCGCCGCCACTCGGAGGACGTCGCCCGGTACGCGGACTTCATCGCGCGGCTACTGGGCCTCGAGGGCGATACGCGGCGGGCCATCCACACCTCGGGGCTGATCCACGACGTCGGGAAGATCGGGATCCCGGACTCGATCCTCCGGAAGCCGGGTCGCCTGACGGACGACGAGTACGAAGTCGTCAAGCAGCACGTGGCGCTGGGCGACGCCATCACCCGCGACCTGCCGGACATCGACCTCGTCCGAGCCGGCATCCGCCACCACCACGAGCGCTGGGACGGGCGCGGCTACCTGCACGAGCTCTCCGCAGAGGAGATCCCGCTTATCGCCCGCATCCTCGCCGTTGCGGATGCCTTCTCGGCCATGACCACCACGCGGCCGTATCGCAAGGCCCTCTCCGTGGAGGAGGCGCTCGGCAGGCTCGAGGATGCCGCCGGGAGCCAGCTTGACCCGCACCTTGTCGACGTCTTCCTGGGCGGGATCTGGACGGTGGCCGACGCGCCGCTGCCGGGCGGTCCGGCCCTGGTCCGGGACGTCCGACCGCTCATCGTGCCCGGCCGCCAGGTCGCCTGATGGCGTCGCGCCGAGGATTCGTCGCACTGGCGCTGGCGTTGTGCTGGCTTCTCGGGGGCGGGACGCTTGGGAGCGCCGAGTCGGCGAGAGCCGACAGCGAGTCGTGGTCGATTCACCTTTCGCCGGTGATCCTGACGGAGGATGTGGCGACGGCCGTCGAGGTGACCGTGACGCCGGGCGACAAGGACGTCGGCTGCATCGCGATCGACATCCCGTCGGGGTTCGACGTGGTGGCAGCCAGCATCATCAGCGTGCCCGCCGGGGCTGTCTGGACCGCTTCCGTGGTCGGATCCGGCCCGACCCTTGTGGTCTTCTGTACGACGAAGGACTCGTGGCGTCTCAAGGACGATCGCATCGGAGTGTTCAGAGATCCGGGTGATCGCCAAGAGAAGCCCGCTCGGCGCCTGGGAGGCCAGCGCCTACGAGAAGTTCACGCTCGATCCCGACAAGCTCATCGTCGGGCCCGTTCCGCCCCCCGCCCCGTTCATCATCCTCCCTGCACCGACGCCGGCGCCGACACCGACGCCGACGCCGACACCGACGCCCTCGCCGACGCCGAAGCCCACGCCCGCGCCCGCGCCGACCCCGACCCCGAAGCCCACGCCCGCGCCGACCCCGAAACCCACGCCCGCACCGACCCCGACGTCGACCCCGAGGCCGGGATCCACGCCGTCGCCCACGGACGGGCCCGCCCCCTCTTCGACACCCCTGCCGGACTCGACGGCCACAGCGTCTACCGCCCCTTCGTCCTCGCCGCAACCGGCCCTCGTGAGCGCTTCGCCGGAGACGCCCGCACCCACGGAGTTGCCGATCTGGGCTCCCGTCGTCGCGGGCTCCGCCTCACCCCGCCCGGATGGCGGAGGCTTTGCCCACGCTGATGCGAAGGGCCTTGACGTCCGGGCGCTCCCCGGCAACGGAACCGTCAACCTCGATGACATCCAGGCCGTTGGCACGATCGGCATGTTCGCATGGCTGGTGCCCGGCCTCTTCCTGAGCCTGCCGGGCCTCCTCGTCATCCTCATCGTTGCGCTCCAGGCGGGTGTCGCGACCGTGTTCGTCCCCGTCACGCGCCGTGTGCTCGACGAACGCCGTCGCCGGAAGGCGTCGTAGGCGACGTCCGGCGGGCATCGCCACGTCCCTGCCGTCGTGCAGTCCCGCCACCGGCGTGCAGACCCGGCGACGTCGGTCAGTGGCGCGCCAGGATCGCGAGGATCTCCTCGCCGTATCGGTCGAGCCTGGCCGGGCCCATCCCCTTCACCCGTCGCAAGCGCCGGCGGCGACGCCGGTCGCTCCTCGACGATCGCCAGCAGCAGCGCGTCGTGGGCCACCGACGTATGCCGGCACCCCGTCGGCGCTGGATCGCGCCGATCGCCAGGCACGCAGGTCGGCCATCAGCGGATCGTCGGTCGGGCGTCCGCGTCGGGTCGCGGCGGGCCCGGCAGGACGTGAGGGCGCTCCGGGCGGCCGGAACCGTGCGCCCGCCCCCGCGCTGACCCCCGTGTGGGCGGCCCCGACCGTCCACCATTCCGGCTCGAGAGAACGCAAGAACCGGCTCGGCCGACGAGCGACTCGCGTCCGCCGGGACCGTGCCGCCGCTCGGCCCAGGAGAGGGCGAGGTGGCGGCGGGCACGCGTCAGGCCGACGTACAGCAGGCGTCGTTCCTCGGCGACGGCTTCGTCATCGTCGACCTGGCGGACGGAGCGGGTCCCTCCTCCAGTCCGGGCAGCAGCACGGCGTCCCACTCGAGCCCCTTCGCCCGGTGCAGCGTGAGGAGATTCACGCCGTCGGCGGCCCGCCGCCTCCGCCGCGGCCCGAGTCTCGAACTCGGCGAGCAGCGCCCGGACGTCGACTGCCGTCGCGCGCCCGCCTCGGCCGCCGCATCGGCCCCCGGCCCCGCGGCACCCGCCGGCCCGGGTGTCTCGGCAGCGCCCGGGTCCCGCGCCGCGACCTCCCGGGCTATCTCCAGCACGAGCGACAGGGCGGCTGTGCGCTCACGCGACTCGGCGCCCGCCGTGTCCTCCCGTCGGGATCGAACCCGAGGTCTGCCCGCAGGCGCACCTCGAGGGCGTCGGCGAGCGCTGGTCCGCGCAGCTCGGCGGGCAGCCGGCCCAGGAGCCGCAGCGCCTGGCGGACCTCCGGGTCGCTCGAAGAAGCGCTGTCCCCGGACGCGGAACGGTACTCCCGGCCTTCGTGAGGGCGGCCTCGAGCGGGGGCACCTGGGCGTTCATCCTGACCAGGACGGCGATCTCGGCGGGCGACGTGCCGCTCTCCCGCGAGTTGGCGGATCGTGGCCACGAGCAGGTCGAGCTCGGCGTCGCCGTCGGGGCAGCGGCGGATCGTGGGCCTGGGCCCCGCGGGCTGCGTCGCGACGAGGCGCTTGGGACGCCCCTCCGCCGCAAGGAGGCGATTGGCGAGCGCCAGAATCTCGGGGCTGCTGCGGTAGTTGCGGTCCAGGGTCACCGTCCGGGCCCCCGGGAAGCGAGATGCGAACCCGGTCAGGAACGTCGAGGTCGCCCCGGCGAAGGTGTAGATCGTCTGGTCCTCATCGCCCACCACGCACAGGTCGTCCCGCTCGCCCAGCCAGAGCTCGAGGAGGCGCTGCTGGAGCGGGTTCGTATCCTGGTACTCGTCCACGCTGAACCAGCCGTAGCGAGCCCGGACCGTCCCGGCCGCCTCGGCGTCGGACTCGAGGAGGTCGACGGTCCGGGTGAGCATGTCGTCGAAGTCCAGGCGCCCTGCTCGATCCTTCTCTCGCTCGTACGCCGTCCACAGGCGGACGAACAGCTCGACCGGGACGGGCGGTGTCCGGTCACCAGCCGCGGTGGCGTAGGTGGCCGGCTGGAGGCGCCGGCTCTTGGCCCACTCGATCTCGTCGGCGAGGTCCTTCGCCGCCGTGAAGCGATAGCCACCGGGCAGCCCACGCGCCAGGCGACCCACGATCGGGACCTTCGAGTCGAGCACTGCCGGGGCGGGCTCGCCGTCGTGAACGAGGGGCCAGAAGTGCCGCAGCTGGGCCAGGGCCGCGGCGTGGAACGTGCGGGCGACGACGCCCGGCAGGCCGAGGGTGTCAAGGCGCTCGGCCATCTCACGGGCTGCCTTGTCGGTGAAGGTCACGACGAGGACCCTCCGGGCGTTGACGGCCCCGGTCGCCACGGCGTAGGCGACCCGGCGGCTGACGACCCGGGTCTTCCCCGACCCGGCGCCGGCATGGATCACGAGCGGGCCGCGGGTGATCCGCACGGCCTCCACCTGGGCGGGATCGAGGCCGGCGAGCAGAGCGTCGGCATCCAGGGTCGGCATTCGGCCACCCTAGCGCGTCGCGTCCCGTTGCGATCGACCGCCCGCCGAGCGGGACGTCACGATCAAGCCACCCGCCCGCACTTGACGTCAGGCGCCGACGGCCGAGAATGGGTGAGCCTGGGGGGGGGACATGACTGCATGCTGCGGCGACGGGATTCGGTCCTGCGAGCGCGTCTTCGACCAGCGTGTCGCTGCGGCTGATCTGCGCCAGTACCGCCGTCGCGGCCCGCCATGGGCCACGCGCGAGCTGATCGCGGAGCTGGCAGCTGGTGTGGACCTCGCAGATGCCAGCGTCCTGGACGTGGGCGCGGGTGTCGGCGCGGTCTACCTGGGGCTCCTCGAGCGCGGCGCTGCGCGGGCCGTCGACGTCGACGGCTCGCCTTCGTACCTCGCCGCCGCGCAGGAGGAGGCCGACCGCCGTGGCGTCGCGGACCGGGTCAGCTTCGTCCTGGGTGATCTCACGGCTGTCGCCCCGGCGATCCAGCCGGCAGACCTCGTCGCCCTCGATCGCGTCATCTGCTGCTATCCGGACGTGGCGTCGCTCCTGGCGTCGGCGACCTCCCTCGCACGCCGGCGCGTCGGGTTCGTGTACCCGCGCGACCGGTGGTGGATACGCGCCGCGGTCACCGTGGCGAACCCGCTGATGTTCCGCGGCTCGAACGGGTACCGGATGCGCCTCCACCGCGCGCCGGTCGTCGCGAAGATCCTGCGGGCGGCAGGCTTCGCCCCGGTCGCCGGCCACGAAGGGCGCGTGTGGCGCGTCGAGACCTGGGAGCGGCTCCGTCCGCTCGCCGGATCGCCCGGGGAGACGGTGCCGGTGCTGTGAAGGCGTTCGCGTATGACCTGATGTACCGCTTCGGCGCCCCCTGGGAGGGTGCCGACCGGGTGGAGCTGCGCGAGCTCGTCCTGAACGGCAGCTGCTCGGCCGCAACGCTGTGCCTTCCCGGCACGCCGTCGGCGCGGGCCATCGACCTCGGCTGCGGGGCAGGTGGCGTCGCCTGCGAGCTTGCTCAAGCAGGCTTCGAGGTCACCGGGGTGGACTTCTCCGAGGTGGCCCTGCGCAAGGCACGCCGCCTCGCCGGGCGGCGGGGTCTCGGCGAGGACCGGGTCCGCTTCGTGCAGGGTGACCTCACCGCCGGCCGGGTCGTCGGGGTGGCCGGCCCCTACGACCTCCTCGTCGACTACGGGACCCTCGACGACCTGCCCCGCTCCGGGCGCGAGGCGATGGCCGCCCTCGCTGCGTCGCTGGCCCGCCCGGGGTCGAGGATGTTCCTCTACGCGTTCTCCGGGCGCCCCGAGGACCTGCCCCGGATGAGCTTCCGCGGCCCGTCCCGCGCGTTCCCCGGCCTGCTGCCCGGAGAGGTCGAGCGGCTGTTCCACGCCGACTTCAGCGTGCTCCGGCTCGAGGAGCCGACGCGGCGCCGCCCGATCGCGACCTTCCTGCTGGAGCGCCGAGCCGTGGCCTCGCCGGACCCTCTGTAGCGCCGCCCGTGCGCGGCCCGGCGTCGAGGCGTTGCCCGGCGGCCGCCGTCACGCGAAGCGCTCGAGCTCGGCGGCGACGGCGCGCAGGCCGGTCGGGCGATGTGGCTATCATCACGAGTGAGGGATCCGTCGGCGGCCGGCGAGCCGCAGAGAGAGGTCTCGTGACTGCAGGGGAAGCCAGGCGCGATCCGGTCCCGGAGTGGGCAGCAGGGCTGCGCCGGGTCCGCAGGCCGCGCGCCGAGGCGCGCCAGGCGTACGACCGGGCAAGTCGCTGGTATCGCTTCACGGGGGAGCCGTTCGAGCGGCGGGCGCGAGCCATCGGGCTCGATCTCCTCGGAGTTCGAAGGGGCGAGCGCGTCCTCGAGATCGGCTGCGGAACCGGCGGCGCGCTCGTGGCCCTCGGGCGGGCCGTCGGCCCGGCGGGGCGCCTGGTCGGCCTCGACCTCTCCCCGGGCATGCTCAGGCAGGCAGAGGCGCGGCTGGATCGGGCCGGCCTCCCCGGCCGCGTCGAGCTCGTCGCCGCCGACGCGATGTCGATGCCCTTCGACGACGCGACCTTCGACGCGCTGTTCGCGGCGTTCACGCTCGAGCTCTTCGACACGCCGGAGATCCCCCGCCTGCTCGACGAATGCAGCCGCGTCCTGCGCTCCGGGGGCCGGATCGGCGTCGTCTCGCTGTCCCGGTCGGAGCCGGTGCGCTGGCCGACGCGCCTCTACGAGCGGCTCCACGACCGGTTCCCGGCCACCCTCGACTGCCGCCCGATCCGTCCCGGCGAGGCCCTCGAGTCGGCAGGCTTCGAGGTGGCACGCTCGCCCTCGATCCCGCTCTGGGGGCTCCGCGCCCAGGCGGTCGTCGCGACGCGGCCGGCGGGCGGCCCGGCCTCCGCCGGACGCCACCGAGTGTCCGAAGACGCATGATGGAGACGTCGATCGTCAGCGCAGGGCCGAGACCCCGAGGTCGTCTGGCGCGACGCGGCGGCCAGGGAGTCCGCGGTCGCCGCCGGGTGGGGCCGCCGGACCGGTTGGCTCCACAAGGTGGAGGCCGGCCTCGCGCTCGAGGTCGTGACCGGCCGCGATCGCTACATGCCGGAGCACCGCGTGCTGAGCCCGGATCTGGCGGAGCGGGTCTTTGCGGACTCCGAGCGGCGCCACCGCCTCATGGCCCCGTTCGTGCGGGCCGCGATCGGCCGGCTCGTCGGCTGGTCCTACGACGGCACCCCCGCGGCGCATCGGCGCGTCGTGGATCAGCTCCCTCTCCTTGCCTTCAGGCCGGCGCCGGCCGGCAGCGCGCCGGGGAGCGGACATCGACGGGAGTGCCGGCGCGCCGCGCCTAGATCCCTGCGCCCGCCGCGTGGTCGAGCGCCGTCGCCAGCTCCTCGGCCTGCTGGGCGGTGAGCCTGTCCTCGAGGATCGGCACATACAGCTCTTCCTCGATGAGGTGAGCCTTGAGGATGGCGTACAGGCGGAGGAGCGTCCGGCGCATGAGCAGGACGGTCCCCCGGTCGATGCGCGCCTCCGGGTGGTCGACGAACCGGCCGATGACCGACGTGAGCCGCCGGATCTCGGCGTGATCACCGCGCATCGGGACGATGATGGCGCGGTCGGCAAGCAGCCGCTCGAGCGTCGGGTAGACGGCGGCCTCGACCGCCTCCATGTGGGGGATGAGAAGTGTCATGAGCCCGCGATGGATCTCCTCGACCATCGGTCGCGCGTCCCGAAGCCGGTTGCTGTCCAGGCAGTCGCCGTTCGAGCAGTCGCCGAGTGCGTTCAACTGGTCGACGATCGCGTGGAGCCGGCCATGGTGCTCGTGGGTCACGCGGGGAAGGCTCATCCTTGGTCCTCCGGTCTGGGTGGACCACCGTAGGCTCCGCGAGCCGGCAGGTGTATGGCCGAAGGTCCCGAAGGGCTCGCCGTCGCACCTGCCCACCCGACCCGGGGTGACGACCGCACGTCCGCCGCGGCCATCCGATCAGCCCATCAGGCACGGACCTGGCGGCTCGCGCGGCGACCGGCTGACCAGCCTGGCGTCGGATCCCACGGCCAAGTCGAAGGCTGCTCGACCACCGGAGGTCCCCAGGCTCTGTCTTCTCCCCATGGCCCTCCTCGGAGGCGCCCGACGAGCCTCTGTCCCGCGGCGCCATGGCCGAGACACGGGGCCGTCCGTGCGGCATCCTTGCCAGCCATGGAAGCCGGACCCTCGACGACCCCGCCCGAGCGGGACGCCCGCCCCTCCCGGCAACTCCTGTTCTCGATCCGGGCCGTCCACTCGGCGATCTTTCTCGTCGAGCTGGGCTCCATCCTGTGGCTGGTTTTCACAGGGCTCGCGAACCGCCGCGATCGGAGCGTCGCGCTGGCGGCCGGCCTCGTCGCCGTCGAGTCAGGTGTCTTCGTCCTGAACCGCGGCGTCTGCCCGCTGACGCCGCTCGCCGAGCGCCACGGTGCCGTTCGGGGCAGCGTTTCCGACATCTTCCTGCCCGACGTGGTCGCCCGCACGATCCCGGCCTGGTCGAGCGCGCTCGTGGTCCTTGCGATCATCCTCCACGTGCGGGGCGCGAGGCGGGTGGGATCGTCCGCGCGCCGCCCCGGCTCCGCCTAGCGCGCCGGGCGGACGGCGTCGAGGTGCTCCACGGCGATTGCCTCGTCTGCACGGTGCTGCCCGGCGCAGCCTGATCTCCGGCGAGGACGTCGCCGATGACCCGCGACGAGGACGGGATCGGCGACCCGACCCTACACTCCGCCGCACGATGAACATCGTCTTCCTCTCGCCGCACTTCCCGCCGCCGACCCGGCAGTTCTGCATGCGCCTGCGCGACGAGGGCGCCACCGTCCTCGGCCTCGCCGACGAGCCGGATGACCACCTCCACCCGGAACTCCGGGAGGCCCTGGCCGGCTACTACCGGGTCGACGACATGCAGCGCTACGAGGACCTGGTCCGGGCGCTCGGCTGGTTCACCCACCGCCACGGGCGGATCGACCGGATCGAGTCGCTCAACGAGCACTGGCTGGAGACGGACGCTCGCCTGCGGACCGACTTCAACGTCCCCGGGATCAAGGGGACGGCAATTGATCGGGTCAAGCGCAAGTCGGTCATGAAGCGCGTCTTCCGACGGGCGGGGATCGCGACGGCCCGCGGCCGCATCTGCCGGACTCCGGCGGCAACGCGCCGGTTCGTCGCCGAGGTCGGGTACCCGGTCATCGCGAAGCCCGACGTGGGCGTGGGCGCCGCCCGCACCTATCGCCTGAGGGATGGCGCGAGCCTCGAGGCGTACCTCGCCGACAAGCCGCCCGTCGACTACATCGTGGAGGAGGCCATCGAGGGCTGCCTCCAGACCTACGACGGCCTCGTCGATCGCGACGGCCGGGTTGTGTTCGAGTCGACGCTGACGTATGCCACGTCGGTCCTCGACGTCGTCCAGGGGGGCGACATGGCGTACTGGATCCCCCGGAGCATCCCCGACGACCTGCGTGCCCTGGGGCGGCGGACGCTGGCCGCCTTCGACGTCCGCGAGCGGCCCTTCCACTTCGAGTACTTCCGGCGTCCGGACGGCAGCCTGGTCGCGCTCGAGGTGAACATGCGCCAGCCGGGCGGGCTCACCGTCGACATGTGGAACTACGCGAACGGGATCGACATCTACCGCGCTTGGGCCAGGGTCGTCGTCCACGGGACGACCGAGGTCTCGACGGAGCGCCCGTTCGCCTGCCTGTGGGCCGGCCGCAAGGACGGCAAGGCCTATCGCCTCGCTCATCACGAGGCACTGGCGCGCGCCGGGGAGCTGCTGCTGCTCCATGCCCGCGTCGAGCCGGTCTTCGCGCCGGCGATCGGCGACGAGGGCTTCATCCTGCGAGGTCCGGACCTCGAGGTGCTGCAGGCCGCTGCCGCGGACATCCAGGCCCTGGCCGCCGCGGACGCCGCCGTTCGGTGATGGCGTCGGTGCCTGCTCCCGAGATGGTGGCTCGGCCGCGGGTCGTCCCGGCCACCGAGATCGGGACGTTCGGCCCGTGCGGGCGCCGGCCTGCGCCGCGTCTCATCCGCGGATGAACGTGCGCGGGCTCGCCGGACTGCTGCCCTGGGGGATCGTCCTCGCGATCGGTGCGGCGGCGATCCTGCTGCTCGTGGACCGGCAGCCCATGCTGGGGAGGGGCGTCCTCGGTTTCGTGCTCATCGGCCACGGCCTGGTCCACGTGCTGTACCTCGTGCCGCCGCCAAGCCCGCCCGCCAGGCGAAGCGCCCCGCGGTGGCCGTTCGACCTCAGCCGGTCGTGGTTGGCGCGCCGCGCCGGCTCGGACCGGTCCCGGCGGATCGCCATCGCGCTCATCGGCATCGTCGCGGGGACCTCCGTCCTGGCCGCCCTCGCGCTCATCGGCATCGTCCTTCCGACCTCGCTCTGGCCGGCCCTCGTCGTCACCGCTGCCGCCGCCTCGCTTGTGCTGCTCGCGGTCGCCTTCGACCCGCAGCTGCTCCTGGGGATGGGGATCGACGTCGCGCTTCTGCTTCTGGTCGTCGCAGGCTGGAGCCCGACGAGCTGAGCCGCGCCCACCTGGCGCTCGCGGGTGAAGGTGTACCAACCACAACATGCCGGAAACTCGGCCTTCACCTCGCGGGTTCACATTGGCGGCATGGTCAAGGAGCTGCGCTCGAACGCTCGCGATGCCGCCGCCGTGGTGAGGCGCACGCCGACGCCCGACGCCCTGGCCCGCGCTCGACCCGCTCCCCGGGATGACGAGGCACGCCGGGATCGGGCGGCACCGGGATCGCAGCCTCCCGGCGCTGGTGACAGGAGGATCCCGGGATCGACGCCCCGGTCGAAGGCCACGATCTCGGCAGTCGACCTGCTCCACTGGTTCGGCTGAGGTCGTCGTCGGGCCTCGGTCCAACCCGGATCGGGCCCGAGGTGCTCGATTCGGCGCGTCAAGGGGTCGAGGGCGGGCGATCCAGCGCCGCATCGTGGTCGCAACGGCACTGCCGACGGCAACCCTGCCGGGCCTAGCATGGAGGTCCGCGGGCCCGCCGGCAGATGGGTGGAGCCCGATCGGCCACGCGGCCCCAGCCCGGGAGGAGCCCATGCCCACCGTCGACCAGGCCATCCACGACTTCCTCGCCCAGAAGCGGATCGCCGTCGCGGGCATCTCGCGCGAGCCCGGTGGCAAGCACGGCGGGAACGTCGTCTACCAGCGCCTCAAGGACCGGGGCTACGAGGTCTTCGCCGTCAACCCGAACGCGGATACCGTGCAGGGCGACCCCTGCTACCGCAGCCTCGCCGCGATCCCCGGCGGCGTCGACGCCGTCGTCATCGCGACCGCCCCGGACGTCGCGCCATCGGTCGCACGCGAATGCAGGGATCTCGGCATCACCCGCGTCTGGATGCACCGCTCGTTCGGTGCGGGCAGCGTCTCGGCGGAGGCCCACGAGCTCTGCCGCGCGAACGGCATCGCCTCGCTGGCGGGAGGCTGCCCCCTGATGTACGGGCCCACCTCGGACGGCGGACACCGCGTGATGCGCTTCTTCGCGGGGCTCTTCGGCCAGCTGCCGAAGGAGGCCTGAGGCCGGCCACGCCCCGAGGGCGCGCCGCCCCGTGTTGCACCCGGGCGGCCAGGCGTCGCTTCAGGCGTGCCTCCGGCCCAGCCGCGCGTCGCACCACGCGTCGAGCGCGCGCGTGGCGGCGTCGGCCGCCCGGAACGTGGGAATGCCGGCCGCGTCGAGCCGCTCGACGAACCGGTCGTACTGCGGCCCGACGTCCGCGACGAGCACCCACGGCTTCGTGGTCGCCTGCCAGGCGGCCCAGGCGCTCGGCGATCGACGCGCGCTCGTTGCCGCCCTGCTTCTCCTCGAACCACGCGGGGATCACGACGAGGCACTCGCTGGACCAGCACGTCCAGCGCGACGAGCTCGCCTGTGGCAACGGCGGCCGGGTTCGTCTCCAGCTCGAGGAGGTCGGCCGGGAGGAGCGCGGCGCCGATTTCCAGCAACCGCTCCACGAGCGCGACGAGGCGGTCGAGCGCCCGCCGGGCGGGCTGGCCGCGCTGCGGCGTCGTGGCGAGCCGGACGGCGGTGCTCGCCTGGAGAATCGCCCCGAGCTCGTCGCGCGGCGTCAGGGTGGAGGAGACGATCGCGATCTCGCGCCCGGGCCGGAGGTCCGCGGCTAGGGCCTCGGTGTGGATGCCGCCGGCGCCGACGCTCACGATGGGCCCGACGTCGTCGGTCCAGCGGAGCGAGACGAGGAGCTCGCCTCCCAGGGCGCGGTCGTGGTGCACGTGTTCGGCGACGAGGAGCCCTCGGGCTCGGGGCCGGGGCTTGTGGCGGGGCGGGGACGGGTGCGCGCCGGTGACCGGGCAGCCCGCCGGACTCCCTCCAGCGCTCCCCCATTGCAGGGAGCGTGCACCCCCGCCGACCGCCGGCGCAAGGCGGCGCCGCACCCCTCGAGAGGGCCGGATGGCACATGGTGCGGTGCCATTGAAACCGGAGATGATGCGCCGGTGACACCACGACCTCGAGGCGGGATGGCCGCATGAGATGGTTCCGACGCGCTCGCCAGCTCCCGGCGCCGCGGGACGGCGCTCGAAGCCCCGCCGCAGCAGACGCCGACGTCCCGGCGGATCTCGCGCTCGTCGCCGGCGTGTCCGGGGACGAGGCGTTCGTCTGCTCGCAGTGCGGCCGGACCGATCTGCCGCCGGCGGGGGTCTGGGACCCGCCCATCTGCTGGGAGTGCGACGCCGCCATCAACTTCGACGTCGAGGTCGACTCCTACGCGGAGGGATGACCGAGCGGCGGGTCCTCCTCCCCGGGGGTGCCCCGGTGCGGAAGGCGCCTGCGGCCGTGCGGGGACGGGCGGCAGCCGCGACACTGACGCCATGATCCCACGTCTGCCTGCCGCGCTCGTCGCCCGGCTCGCGCTCGTGCTCGTGGTCCTGCTTGGAGCCGCCATGGTCGCGTGTGGCGGCGGGCTCGCGACGGGCCGGCCCGTGGGAACGGCAGGTGGCACGCCCGCGGCCGGCGGGCCCGCAGCCACGACCGGCAGCCGGCCCGCGACGTCCGCCCCGTTCCCCGGCGCTCCGGAGCGGCCGGCCGGGGCAACCCAGGATGCGGCCCTCGTCCGCGTCGTGGACGGGGACACGATCCGGGTGATGGTCGGCGGCGTCGAGGAGCGCGTCCGCTACATCGGGATCGACACCCCGGAGCTGAACTCGACCACCTCGGCGACCCCGGACCCGTACGCGGAGGCCGCGGCCGACGTCAACGCCCGGCTGCTCGCCGGAGGTCGACTCGTCCTCGAGCGGGACGTCTCGGAGCGCGACCGGTACGGCCGGCTCCTGCGCGATGTCTGGGTGGAGCGCGACGGCGCGTGGACCTTCGTCAACCTGGCCCTCGTCGCCGAGGGGTATGCGCAGGTCTCCACGTATCCGCCCGACGTGCGGTACGCCGACCTTCTCCTGGTGGCCCAGCGCGCCGCCCGCGGGGCCGGGCGGGGCCTCTGGTCCGGGATCGAGCCGTGAGCGGGCGTGATCGGCTGGTCAGCGACTGACGAAGCGGCCTGCCCGTTCGCGCCGAGGGGGTCCGAGCGAGGTCAGGAGTAGAATCATCACGTAAGAACGCTTCGCATGGAGGTACGCGTCATGGCCGACAGGAAGGATCACCTGGGCGATTTCGCGGAAGGCCAGGAGAAAGAGGAGCACGTCAAGCCAGGCACGCTGAAGGGCGACTTCGCGGCGGGCCAGGAGGAGGAGCCCCGCGTGGGCACGGTCCAGCCGCGGGGCGACTTCGCGGAGGGCCAGGAGAAGGAGCCGCCCGATCCGAACGTCCTCCAGGGTGACTTCGCCCGGGGCCAGGTCAAGTCCGACAAGTAGATCGCGGGGCCGCGTCGCGCCCCGGCGTTCGGCCGCGGGCGCGACGCGTTCGCGTGTTGCGCGCGTCCGCGTCGGCGAGCCCCAGGACCGGCCGGGCGACGATCCGGCGATCCCGGTGACCGCCGCCCTAAGGCGAGCGGAGGCGTGAGCGTGTTCCCCGGCTTCACTCGCGAGGCGCTCCAGTTCCTCGCCGACCTGGCCGTCAACAACGAGCGGGCCTGGTTCCAGCCGCGGAAGGCCGACTACGAGCGCCTCCTCAAGGAGCCGCTCCAGGCGCTGTGCGTCGCGCTCGGCGAGCGGTTCGAGGCCCGCGGCATCCCGCTCGTCGCCGACCCCGCGCGCTCGCCGTTCCGGATCTACCGCGACACGCGCTTCTCGAAGGACAAGTCGCCGTACAAGACGCACGTCAGTGCGAGCTTCCCGTGGCAGGGAGGTGGGCCGGGCGGGTACTTCAGCCTTGCTCCGGGCAGCATCTACGTCGGGGGCGGCATCTACCACCCGGAGCGCCCGGTCCTCAACGCCTGGCGAGAGGCGGTCGGCAAACGATCCGCGGAGGTCCATGCGGCGCTGGGGGACCCCGGCTTCGTGCGCGCCTTCGGGAGCGTGGGTGGCGAGCGGCTCAAGCGGGTGCCCCCGGGCTTCGCGGCCGACCATCCCGACGCGGAGCTCCTCAAGCTCAAGGACATCACCGTGGGCCGACGCCTGGCTGACGAAGACGTGCTCTCGGCGGACCTGCCCGACGTCATCTCCGACGACCTTGCCGCCGCGCTGCCGCTCCTCCGCCTCCTGGCGGGCCTGGCGGCTGGATCGCCGGCGGCGTGAACGAGGCCGGCTGCCCCGGCCGGACGGACGGGAGGCCGCACGCCGGCGTCTGCAGCCGCGAGCCGGCGGCTCGCTACCATGACGACCACTGAGCGGACAGGGGAGCGAAGATGCATCCGAGGTCCGGCGGGTCGAGCGGCGCCGGCCCCGACGCCGCGCAGGCGTCCCGGCCGGGATCCAGCTTCCCGCCCGGCCCGACGATCCGCGGCGACGGCACGAACTTCAGCCTCGACGCGAAGCGCGCCACGAGTGTCGACCTCCTGCTCTTCGACGGCGCCGAGGATGCCGCACCGACGCGCGTCGTCCGCCTGGATCCCCGCCGCCACCTCACCGGCGGCTACTGGCATGCGTTCGTGGCGGGGGTCGGCCACGGGAAGCTGTACGGGTACCGCGTCGACGGGCCGGCGGCGCTCAACGACCCGCGGGGCCGGTCTCCTGCGCTTCGTCCAGGAGCTCACCCGGGGCCGTCGCCAGGTCCGGTCCCTGTTCGGCGGCTCCGACGGCCTGTCCCTCGCGGAGTTCCTGCAGGCCGCGAACGTGCAGCTCCGCGGGGTCCGCGCCGGCGAGCCCGACACGGCGGGTGACTCGCACTCCATCGCGATCACGATGTCGGGGCAGCCCGGCGCTCTGCACCTCGTCCTCAATGCCTACTGGGAGGCGCTCGACTGCGAGCTTCCGCCGCTCGACCCGGGCGCGCCCCCGTGGCGCGCCCTCGTGGATACCTCGCTCACCTCGCCCGACGACGTGCGCCAGCACGCCACCGCACCCGCAGTCCACGGTCGCGCGTACCGCGCCGGCCCCCGCTCCGTCGTCCTGCTGGCCCGCGAGGTCGCCCCGACCTGACCGGGGCCATCCGGGCCGTCACTGGATTCGAAAAGGGTGTAAGAAGAAGAGGGTTCGACACGGTTAAGGGAGGATCAAGTCCATGTCCATGACCCGAGCCATCGGAACAACGGCCGCGCCACCCCCGATCCCCGAGGAGCGTGCCCGCTCCCTGCGCCGCTGGAACCGCTTCCTGACCTTCGCGCACGGGGCCCAGTTCGTGCTGATGGTCGCGATCTCCCGGACGACGGTGCTGTTCGAGCCCGACGTGCCCACGGTCCGGCCGATCATCACCGACGGAACGTTCAGCGGGATCGAGCCCTCGAGCGTCCTGCTGGTCTCATTTCCCTTCGCCTACCTCATCGCGAGCTTCTTCCTGATGAGCGCCATGGCCCACGCCACCGCCGGCTGGGTGCTGCGCGGTCGCTACGAGGCCTGGCTCGCCCGCGGGATGAACCCGCTCCGCTGGGTGGAGTACGCGTTCTCGTCGACGGTCATGATCGTGGCGATCGCGTACCTGAGCTTCATCACCGACTTCCCGGCGCTCGTCGCCATCGCCGGCACGAACATCGCGATGATCCTGTTCGGGTGGAGCATGGAAGCCGCGAACGAGGGTCGCGAGCGCGTCGACTGGAAGCACTTCATCTTCGGCTGCATTGCCGGGATCGTCCCCTGGATCGCGATCTTCTCGATCCTGTGGGCGTACTCGGCGCAGGCCGGGCTGCCGGCGGAGGCGCAGATCCCCGGCTTTGTCTACGTGATCATCGCAAGCCTCTTCGTGGCGTTCAACATCTTCGCGATCACGATGGTCCTGCAGTACCGCAAGATCGGCGCCTGGCGCGACTACCTTGTCGGCGAGAAGACCTACATGGTCCTGAGCCTGGTTGCCAAGTCGCTGCTCGCGTGGCAGGTCTGGTCCGGAACCCTCCGTCCGCAGTGAGCGGCGCCGGCCACGCGACGGCGTGACCCGCACGCGCCGGCGTGACCCGCACGCGCGGCGCACGCGGCACCGCGATGGCCTGTGCGGGGCCATACTCGTCCCCTGGGGGGCTCTCGGAGGCGCACGATGACGTTCCTCGACCTGGCCCGGCGCCGCTACAGCGTGCGGGCCTACCGCCCGGACCCGGTGCCCGACGACCTCCTCGCATCCGTCCTCGAGGCGGGCCGGCTGGCCCCGACCGCGTCGAATCGGCAGCCGTTCCGGATCCTCGTCGTCCACACCGCGGGCCGCGAGGAGGAGCTGCGCAGGATCTACGATCCGGCCTGGTTCGTCCAGGCGCCGCTCGTCCTGTGCGTCTGCGCGGTCCGCGGCGAGGCCTGGCGGCGCTCGATGTACGACGGGCGGAGCCACGCCGACGTCGATTCCGCCATCGTCATGGACCACCTGGTGCTCGCCGCCGCCGACGTCGGGCTGGGGACCTGCTGGATCGCGGCGTTCGACCCGGCGGCCGCGCGCGAGGTCCTGGCAGTCCCCGATGAGGCCGAGCCGATGCTCTTCACGCCGCTCGGCTTCCCGGCGGACGGTGCGTCCCCGTCGCCGCGTCACGCGGAGCGCCGCCCGCTCGAGGAGCTCGTCCGGTACGAGCGCTGGTAGCGTGGGATATCCGTTCTTGACCGCGCCGGTACCCTGTCGGCCGGCGGTGGATCGTCGCGGCAGACGATGATGACGGCCGCCGCAGGCGCCGCGGCCGCTGTGCCGACCGTCGTCGGTGGACCAGCGCAGGGGGTGTCATGATGCCGAACGAGCACCTGGTGCGGCTCTTCCGTCACAACCGGTGGGCCAACCACCTGATCACGGACGCCTGCCGGGACCTCAACCCGGCGCAGCTGGGGACGAGCGTCCAAGGCACCTACGGCCGCCTCGACGCGACCCTGGCCCACCTGGCTGCCGCCGAGGCCGGCTACGCCTGGCGCTTCGACCAGGGCGCCAGCCGGTTCACCTGGGACGACGAGGAGGACCCGGTCCCGCCCGTCGCAACGCTCGCGAGCGTCCTCGACGCGACCGGGGCCCGGTTCGTCGAGCTGGCCGCGACGACCCCGGACGACCGCGTCCTGGAGTACGAGGTCGAGGGAGAGCCGCGCCGGTGGCCGGCCTGGGTGGTGCTGGGCCAGGTGATCGACCATGCCAAGGAGCACCGCACGCACGTCGCGACGATCCTCACCCAGCTCGGCATCGAGCCGCCCGACATGGACACGTGGACGTACGGCGAGGCGGTGCAGGCCGGCGAGGCCGAGTAGGCGGGCGAGGCGGAGTCGGCGGGCGAGGCCGAGTCGGTGCCGCACTCGTCGGCCGCGGCGGGCGGCCGCCGCCTGTGTCGGGCGTCAGGCCGTGATGACCGGGTCGATCGGGTAGGGGACCAGGATCTCGCCGCCGGCCGGCGTCACGCGGTAGACGTCCTCGTGGCGCACGCCGCCGAACCCCGGGAGCGCGAGGATCGTGTGCCCGATCGTCACGGTCATGCCCTCGCGGAGCGGGATGTTGCGATGGGGCGGGATGATCGTGGAGGCCGGCGTCTCCTCGAAGCGGAGTCCCAGGCCGTGCCCGATCCCCTTCACCTGGTGCTCTGCCAGGCCACGCTCCCGGAGCACCGCCCCAGCCTTCGCATCGAGCTGGGCCACGGTCGCCCCCGGGCGCATCGCGTCGCGCACCACCGGGATGAGCGCCTCGTACGCGTCGAGCAGCGAGCGCTGCCGCGCGTCGGGCTCGCCGAGGACGAACGTGCGGGCCAGGTTCGCGCAGTACCCGTCGACCATCGGCGTGAGGTCGATGACGACGAGCTCCCCCGCCCGCATCGGGTTCGGGCTCACCCAGCCGTGGAGCATGCACGTCTCGCGGCCGACGTTGACGTAGATCGGCGTGCTCGTCCGCTGCGCGCCGGCCCTGAGCATCGCGTACAGGGCCTCCGTCGCGATCTCGTGGGCGCTGGCGCCATCGCAGAGGAGCGAGCGCGCGCGATCCATGCCGATCGCCGCAACCCGCTGCGCCTCGGTCATGGTCGCGACCTCGGCCGGCTCCTTCACACCGCGCAGGGGATCCATGATCGGATCGGACGAGACGAGCTCGACCCCCGGGTTCACCTTGCGGAAGAGGTCCACCAGGAACGCCGGCGTGTCGAACCACATCTGCATCGCAACTCGAAGGCGGGACCCGGGGGCCCCCTCCGTGCCGGCCTCCGCCGCGATCTCGCGGAGGCGGCTGACGACGTCGTTGATCTGGCCACCCACTGATCCCCAGACCAGTACCGGCCCGCCGCCCATGAGCTCCCGGAGCTCCTCCTCCTCGGCGGTGAACGCAACCAGCGCCGGCGCCCCGCTGGCCGGGATGATCGCGCGGGGCTGCGCCCGGTCGAAGCCGAAGAACCAGCGGTAGTCGTCGTGGTTCATCACGACGATCGCGGCAACGCCCTGCTCCCGCATGAGCGCCTGGGCGCGCTCGATGCGGTCGAAGCGGACGGGGGTGTCTGTCGTCGTCGGCATGGGAGAATCGTGCCACGGGAGGTCGATCGTCGCAGGCGGGCACGGACCGCGCGGGCTGTCGCCGAGTCGCGCCGTTCGGCTCCACGGCGTGTCCGCGCGCCGGCTTCATGCTCGATCCCTTGGAGGGGATCACCGATGATCCCGTCACCGCGACCGCAGCCCCCCGCGCTGCTGCCGGTGTCGAGCCGAGAGGTGGGGACATGAGTTCGAGCGGACCGGTGATCGCGCCTGTGAACCCCGCCGCCACGCGATGGGTCGCCCTCCTGCGAGGCGTCAACGTGGGTGGCGCCAACACGATCGCGATGGCCGGTCTACGGGCGACGTTCTGCTCGCTCGACCTGCGCGACGTGGTGACATACATCCAGAGCGGCAACGTCGTCTTCGACGTCGGTACCGGCCGCGCTGCCCATCTCGACGAGGGGGCGCTCGTCGACGTCATCACCACGGCGATCGCCGCTCGACATCGACTCACCGTCCCCGTCGTGCTTCGGACGGTCGACCAGATGGCGAGCGCCGCCCGTCGTCACCCGGACGCCGACGGGTCGATCGACCCCAAGCTGTTGCCCGTGCTGTTCCTCTCGGCGGTGCCTTCCCCGGACGCCATCACCACCGTCAACCCGAGCGCGTACCACCCGGATCGGGTCGTGCTCGACGGACGCGAGATCTTCGTGACCTACCCCGATGGGTCGGCGCGATCGAAGCTTGCGATCGACGTGCTCGAGCGGGCGCTCCGCGTGACGATCACCGCTCGGAACCTCAACACGGTCAGGAAGCTGGTCAAGCTCGGACAGCCGGGCTGATCATCGGCACCGGGTCGTTGCCGTCGCAGCTCTCGCCGGCGGCGCCGGCCGATTCCATGTGCGCGGCGTCGGCGGTCACCTGCCGTCGGTGATCAGGTCGGTTCCCGACCCGCCCGGGCCCGCCGATCGCCCGCGCCGCTCATTGCCCTGGCGGCGGCTCCCAGAGCTCGACCTTGTTGCCCTCGGGGTCCATGACCCAGGCGAACCTGCCGTACTCGGACTCCTCGGTCTTGTCGAGGACGTCGCAACCCTCGTCTCGCAGGACCTCCACGAGGGCATGGAGATCCGCGACGCGGTAGTTGACCATGAACTGGGCGCGGCTCGGGGCGAAGTGGTCGCTGTCGGCCGCCCCGATCGACCAGACCGTCGAGCCGGCGGTGGGACGGCCCTCGGCGTCCGTCCAGGCGAACACGGTGCCGCCCCATTCCTTGATGTCGATGCCGAGGTGCGCCTGGTACCAGGCCCGGAGTGCGACCGCATCCCGGGCGTGGAAGAAGACGCCTCCAATGCCGTTGACTCGCTGCATGTGCATCTCCTCGTGGCGGTGCGCGGTGCGCGGTGCGCGGTGCGCGGTGCGCCAGGCGCGCCGAGTGGCATGTGGGCGTACCACGCTCTTGTTCACCGCCCATCGGGAGCCTACCGTGCGTGCGGCGGTCCGGTGGGCGGCACCGTCGGCCCACGGCGCTCCCCAACCAAGGGTACGCTCCGGTTGTGCGGCCCTTTGACGATCCAAGCCCGTTCGTGGACGCCGGTGTCGAGCGCCCGACGTTGGCGCACCTGCCGACGCCGCTGGAGCCCGTCGACCGGCTCGGTCGGGCGCTCGGGCTTGTCCCGGGGCACCTGTGGGTGAAGCGGGACGACTGCACCGGGCTCGCCACGGGCGGCAACAAGGCGCGGAAGCTGCAGCTGCTGGTCGCCGACGCGCAGGCGAAGGGCTGCGACGTTCTCGTGACCGCCGGCGGCCTCCAGAGCAATCACGCCCGCACGACCGCCGCCGCCGCCGCTCGTGCCGGCCTGGGATGCGTCCTCGCGTTCAACGGGGACGCGCCCTCGCGGACCGAGGGGAACCAGCTCCTCGATCGCATCCTCGGCGCGGACGTCCGGTTCGTCGGGCCGCTCGCCATGGACGATCTCAACGATGTCGTGGAAGGCATCGCCACGGAGCTTCGGGCGGCCGGCCGCCGGCCGTACGTCATCCCCGTCGGCGGTTCGAGCCCGCTCGGCGCGAGCGCCTACGTCGGCGCTGCCGACGAGATCGTCGCTGATCTCGGTCACGACGAGGTCCTGGTCGTCACGGCGACCGGTACCGGTGGCACGCACGCCGGCCTCGCAGCGCGCCTGGGCCACGAGTGGGTGATCGGCGTGGATGTCGGGGCCCTTGCCGACGTCGAGCCGGTCGTCCGCCGGCTGACGCGCGACGTGGCCGCTCTCGTGGGACTCCCGATGCCCGGGGGCGAGCCGCGGCTCCTGCGCAACCAGGTTGGCGAGGGCTACGGCGCTCCGACTGCGGTCTGCCGCGAGGCCATCCGCCTGGCGGCGCGGTCGGAGGGCCTCCTGCTGGACCCGGTCTACTCCGGCAAGGCCCTGGCCGGGCTCTTGAGCCTCGGGCCTGCGGGGCTGTCGCGGGCGAGGGCGATCGTCTTCCTGGCGACGGGTGGCGTCCCGGCACTCTTCACCTCCCGATACGAGGCCTGGCTGACCGAGCCGGATCGGGAGGCGGGATCGGCGTATCGCGGCGTTGCCCCGAACAGCTGACGGCATGCCCGACGTCGCGGCGCCGGAGCTCGTCGCCATCGAGGGCATGTCTCCTCGGCAGCGGCTGGCCGCAGCCGCCCTCCGCACCGGCGTCCGGGTCATGATGCGGTGGGCCGTCTCCGCTCGCCTGCCGTTCGACGAGCAGCGCCTGCGCATCGCGCGGATCAGCCGTGCCATCCCTGCGCCACCGGACGCCGAGCACCGGGCCGTCGTCACAGGCGGTGTCCGCGGGGAGATGATCACTGCCCGTGGCACGGCGCCAGCCAGGGGACCGACCGTGCTCTTCCTCCACGGCGGCGGCTACTGCCTCGATGCATTTGCGGCGCAGCGCGTGGTCGCCCGTCACCTGGCGGTGCACTGCGGCGCCCGCGTGGTCGCCGCCGACTACCGGCTGGCGCCCGAGCATCCCTTCCCGGCGGCGATCGAGGACGCGGTTGCAGTGTGGCGCGGCCTGCTCGCGGATGGGGCCCTGCCCGAGGAGACGGTCTTCGCGGGCGACTCCGCGGGCGGGGGACTGGCCGTTGCAGCAGCCCTGCGCGCGAGGGAGCTCGGGCTGCTGCAGCCCGCCGCGCTCGTGCTGCTCTCCCCCTGGGTGGACCTCACGCCGGCCGGGCTGGATCGACCGCCTCGCGCCGAGATCGTGCTCACCAGGGGCTGGCTGCGCCAGTGCGCGCGGGCCTACCTCGGCGAGGCCGCCGCCGACGACCCGCTGGCCTCGCCGGTCCTTGCCGATCTCGGCGGCCTGCCGCCGACGCTCATCCAGGCGGGATCCGACGAGCTGCTCCTCCCCGGTGCCTATCGCCTGCGTGATGCGCTGGCGGAAGCGGGCGTGTCCGCAACGCTCCAGGTGTACCCGGGCTGCTGGCACGTGTTCCAGGTGCATGCCGGGATGCTCCCGGCTGCCGACCGGGCCCTGGCCGAGGTCGAGGAGTTCATCCGCGCCAGGATCCCCGCGGCGGTCGCCGCGTCCTAGCCCGGCTGGTCCCGGCGCTCACCGCGAGCGAATGACCGAGATCAGCGGCTGCCGCTACGCACGAGCTCGAAGACCCGCGTCTCCTCGGGGAAGCCCCGGAGGACTCGCGCGTCGGCGTCCGCCAGGGGGAACCCCTTCTCGAGGCCCTGGTCGCGGACGACGTCGGAGACGAGGATGTGTCCCGCTTCGGCGGCGTCACAGATCCGGCTGGCGAGGTTCACCGACGATCCGAACAGGTCGTCGTTGTGATCGACGGGCTCGCCGGCGGCCATCCCGATCCTGACCCGAAGCGGCGGCGATCCGCCGGCGGTCGTTCTCGCGTCGAACCCGTCCTGGATCGCCAGCGCGCACTCCAGGGCCGGTCCCACTTCGTCGAACGCGGCCATGACCCCGTCGCCGGTGTGCTTCACCTCGTGCCCGCCGAAGGCAACCAGCGCCCGCCGGATGATCAGGTCGTGCTCGGTGAGCAGGACCATGAACGACGCTTGGCCGCGCTCCTGCAGCAGCGACGTCGAACCTTCCAGGTCGGTGAACAGGATCACCCGGAAGGAGCTTGTGCGCTGCGTGTGGTCGACGGGGTCGCTGATCGTCCCGAGGAATCGGAGGACGTTGTCCTCGGAGACCGTGATGATGTCGTTCGGGATCTGGCCGTGCGCCTCCCGGTGCACCTCGATCATGTTGCGACTGGCAGGCGCCTTGGCCAGGCAGAACGCCGTTCCGCGTTCGAGATCGAACCAGTACGTCAGGAACTGCACGTCGTGGCGGGCCTCCATGGCGAGGTCCCGCACGTGGGCCTCGGCGATGTCCGCCGCCGTGGCGCCGGGTACATCGTGGCGATCCATGAAGAGCGGCATGCCGTCCCCCCTGCGGTCGCGAGTTGACTGCGTGACCTCGTGGCGTCCTGCGCCATGCTCGCGAACGGCGAAGCGATCCCTACGGTACTCCGCGTGCCCGGTGGGTGCCCGCTGGCGCTCACGGCCCTGGCGAGGTGACCCCCGGTGCGGCCGGGAAGCGCCTCGCCAACCCGGGAAGCGGATGACGTGGCAGCCCTGGGTCACGGAGGTCACGCTCAAGGGGGCCCCGGGGATGGCGTGGGCTCGGTTCGGCGAACCAGCACATGCACGGCAAGGACGCGGCGCTCGACGCATCGCCCAGCTGGACGCCGAGCTCGCTGCCCGCCAGCCGGACCGCGGCCCCGAGCCCGAGCTGGGCGAGCCGAGGCCCGACGGCTACCCGGCCGGCCTTCAGCCGCTGGCGGTGCTCGACTGACGGGAGGACCGGCCTCAACACAGTCGTCTCCGGGCCAGGGCGGCCGCGCTCAGTCGCGCTCTTCCATGAGCGGCCACGGAGGGCGGCCAGGCTGCGGGTCACCCGTACTGGCTGAGCTCCACGAGGTGGCCATCCGGGTCGCGCGTGAAGCAGCGCGTCTCGAGGCCGTTGACCGCGGGCGGCGTCAGGAACGCTGCCCCGCGAGCGAGCAGCGCCCGGTATACGGCGTGGCAGTCGGCCACGCGGATCGTCATGGCGTGGCTGACCATTGTCCGGTCCCCCGGCGGAGCGAAGATCACGTCCGGCTTGTCTGGGGTCGGTCCGCCCCCGGTCACGAGGAGCAGCCAGCCGCCTCCGAACTGGAGCACGGCCGAGGTCCCGCCGTAGTCCCGGTAGGGCTCGGCCCCGAGGACCGAGGTCCACCACGCGCGCGCGCGCTCGAGGTCCTCGACGACGAGGATGTGGGTCATCGCGGCCCCCGGCTCCGGGAAGCCCGGCGTGGCCGGCGGATCGGTCTTGTCCATCAGGTCCTCGATGCGTACGGTCCCTGGGGCTCCACCGTCGGACGAGCGGCCGGGCTCGGCCAGATGGCGAGGGCTGCCTTCCCCGCCACCATTCTGCCTCCCGCGACAACCGGTCCGGATCCTTCGTGCGGCCGGGGCAGGACTGGAGGCCGCCGAGGGCGCGGAGCGTGGTGAGGTGCGAGCGGTCGAGGTCGCCCAGCAGGCAGTTGATGGCGTGCAGCACCGGCGACGCATGGGGCTTGACGCGACCCGGTCGGCGCCCCGGAAGTGGCCGAATCAGAGCGGTCATCACCGCGACCAGTCTCGCGCTCGACGCCTGGTGGCCGCCGACCGCTGTGGTCGATGGCGAGCGAGAACGGCGGCGCGTACGGCAGGTCCGCGTTGGCCATGTCGTCGACCGTCAGGTTGCCCTTGATGGCCATGGCCCAGATCGCGATCTGCTTGCTCACGTCGCCGGGCCCGATGCACTGGGCCCCCAGGATGCGGCCTCCGCTGCGCTCCGCCACCAGCTTCGTCACGAGAAGCTTCCCGCCCATGAAGCCGGGCGTGTCCAGTCCCGCGTTGACGACCGTTTCCACGCCATCCGGGTGAGCGGCTCGCGCCGCACTCTCCGAGAGGCCCGTCGTGCCGGCGGCGTAGTCGAAGATCTTGCAGATGCCCGTCTTGATCGTGCCCGGGAAGGTCGCGATGTTGCCCTCGACCGCGTTCTCGCCGGCGACGCGCCCCTCCAGGTTCGCCAGGTCGCCGTACGGCGCGTATGTCTTCTCGCCGGTCATGAGGTTCGTGACCTCGACGCAGTCTCCCACCGCGTAGATGTCCGGGTCCGAGGTCTGCATGTGCTCGTCGACGACGATGCCGCCGGTCTTCCCGACCTGCAGCCCCGCGTCCTTCGCGAGCCTGGAGTTGGGGACGACGCCGATGGCGACCACGGCCAGCTCGCATTCGAGCTCGGTTCCGTTGGCGAGCTTCACTCCGACGAGCCGTTCGTCCTCACCGAGGAACTCGGCGACGCCGTTGTCGAGGATGACGTTGGCGCCCTTGCTCCGGATGTGCAGCTCGACGAGCTTCGCGAGCTGCCAGTCGAGGAAGGTGAGGACCTGCGGCAGGAGCTCGACGACCGTGATGTCGATGTCGGCCCTTCTGAGCGCCTCGCAGGTTTCCATGCCGATCAGGCCGCCGCCGACGATCACCGCCTTCCTTGTCTTCTTCTCGTCGCGGACCTTCCGCAGGAAGTCGGCATCCTGCATGGACTGGAGCGCGGTGACCCCTTCGAGGCGAATGCCGGGAATCGGCGGCAGCTTGCGGCGTGGCTCCGGTAGCCAGGATGAGCTTGTCGTAGAGGGCCGCTCGGCCCGCCCGGAGCATCGATCCACGGGGGGTGCGAGCGGACCGCCGGACCACCGGGCGGCGGCCGCGCCGTCAGCCGGGGGCCACCCGACGCGCCACGAACTCGACCATGTGGAAGTGATGCGGCTCGCCGAGCGCCGTCGTCGTGTCCTCCTCTCGATCGTCCCAGTGCTCCAGCTCGAACGAGCCCAGGCGCGCTCGAACATCCGCGGGCGCGAGGCAGGTCATCGACGGATCCGACGCGGACCCGTCGCGGTCGCCGAAGAGCATCGCGGCGAACCGGGCGCCGACAGGCAGCGCGGCAAGAATGCGCTGCCACGTGGCCCAGAACGCGTGGGGCGGGAGGAACGGGAGGCTCAGGCTCGCGTTGACGAGATCGCAGGTGGGCACGTCGACAGTTGCAAGGTCGGCGACCTGTGTCTCGACGGCATCCCCCCGGTGGGCCGCCGTGGCCGCCTCCAGGGCGGTGATCGCCCCGGGCTCGCGGTCGATCGCGAGCACTCGCCATCCCGCACGCAGGAGCTCGCGGGTGTCGCGGCCGGCCCCGCAGCCCAGGTCGACAGCCAGCCGCGGCCGCAGCAGCGGCAGCGAATCAGCCGCGAACAGGTCGATGGCGCGCCGTACCGTCAGCCAGGCTGGGCGTTCGGCCGTCACCGCGTAGTAGCGCGCCCAGTAGTCGGAATCGATCACCCGGCGAGCCTATCAGGCGGGTAGGCTCCGCTCCCGTCCCCGTCGGCGCCACGTCCCCGCGGATTCCCGTCCGCGCGAGAGGGATGGCATGATCGCCGACGGGGAACGGGCCGGCGGCCCGGCCCCCCGAGCCGGTCCCGACCGCAGGGAGATCCGCATGGCCCGCTACCGCGTCCTCGCCTGGCGCGACATCCCGACCCAGCTTCGCGTGACCGACAAGACCGGCGCGCGCGTCGACCGGGCGATGCCGCGCTGGTTCATGCAGGAGATCAGCCGCATCACGATGCGGGAGGGGCTCGCCGGCACCGACGACTACCTCGCGGCCTTCGAGTGGTCCGACGAGGCAGAGCGGGCCGGCACCCCGGACGAGGTGGCCGACGCCCTCGTCGTCGAGCTGGCCGCGGCCTGGGGGCGGGCCCCGGACGGACGGCGTCTCTCGAGGAATCACACACCGCGCGGCGGCGCCCCCGTCTGATCCTGGGCCGGCACCACGGGCCCGACGTCCGCGAGCGGGCTCCGGCGATCCCTCATCGCGACTGCACCTCCGTCGGGCGTTCAGGCTCGTCCGCTCCGAGCCACGAAAGGCCCCCGTCGGCCTTCGGTGTCCGCAGGGTCCCGGCGGCGCCTTCGCCGACCATGCGGTCCTATGCTGATCACGCTCGAGCCGGTCAGATCATCCCGTGCCGTGCCGACGGGGGTGCGGCCGGGCCCTTCCTAGGCGCGGCAACGACCGGGATCGGCGCAGATGCTCGGGTGTCGGCCCGGGATGCGCCACGCGGCGGCCCGCAGGAGACGGCGCAGCACCGACGAGGAGGATGCATGGTCGCAGATGGAGGAACGGGCACGCCGACGGCGTCCGAAGCCCTAGCACGACTGACCGAGGGCAACCGGCGGTTCGTCTCCGGCGCGACGCGTTCCGGCGCGTTCCGGCGCGAGTCGCTGGCCGAGCTCGTCGATCGACAGCGGCCGTTCGCAGCGATCCTCGGCTGCAGCGACTCCCGGGTGCCACCCGCGTGGGTCTTCGACGCCGGCGTGGGAGAGCTCTTCGTCGTCCGCGTGGCCGGCAACGTGCTGTCGGCCGAGGTGGCGGGAAGCCTCCAGTACGCGACGTCGCATCTCGGGACTCCCCTCCTGCTGGTGCTGGGGCACGAGGGGTGTGGTGCCTTCGAAGCAGCGTTCGCGACGCGGCGCGATGGCGCACGGTTCCCGTCACACGTCCAGGGCCTCGTCGACACCATCGTGGCAGGGCTTCCGGACCCCCACCCTTCGCTGTCGCCCGGGGATGAGCTCGCACGGGCGGTCGAGGCGAACGTGCGATCCTCCGTCGAGCGGCTGGCAGCGCTCGAGGGCCAGCCCGGTGCGCCCGGAGGGAGCGTCATGATCGTCGGCGCCATCTACGACCTCGCGACAGGACGGGTCCGGTATCTCGAGGGGATCAAGACATCGCCGGATCGCACGCGCTGAGCGGCGATCCAGGGGGCTGTCGTCTGGCGGGGGCGGCGACGCGATCGAGCACTCCTGGATGGGCCACCACCGCACTCTCCGGCACCAGGGTCGGTCGCACCAGACTCGCAGAGAGGGGGCCTGCAATGAAGGAACGGCAGAAGTCCGCGAGGAGCGCCACGGCGCCCGACAGGACGTCCGAGGGGTTCACGGACGAGGAACGCGCCGCGATGAAGGAGCGCACCCAGGAGCTGAAGGCGGCCGGGCGACGCAGCCCGGGCGCGGACAAGGCGGACGGGGAAAGCGACGTGCTCGCGAAGATCGCCGAGATGCCGCAACCTGATCGCGGCATGGCCGAGCGGCTCCATGCCGTCATCAAGGCGAGCGCGCCGACCCTCGTGCCGAGAACCTGGTACGGGATGCCCGCGTACGCGAGGGACGGCAGGGTCGTCTGCTTCTTCCAGGCCGCCTCGAAGTTCAAGGTGCGGTACGCGACGTTCGGCTTCCAGCCCGACGCCAACCTCGACGACGGGTGCATGTGGCCGACCGCCTTCGCCCTGACCGAGCTGACCGCCGCCGACGAGGCGCGGATCGGCGCGCTCGTGACGAAGGCCGTGAGCTGAGGGCCGAGCCTCTACGTGCACCCGGCCGAGGCGGGAGGCGGTCCGGCGCCTGGGTGGGTCCCAGGGTGTAATCGAGGTCGAGGATCCGCGTTATCAGGGGTGCCACACCCCATACAGCGGAGGTTCTCGATGCGTCGATCACGCCTGGTCACGATCCTCGGCGGCGTCCTGATGGCGGCGCTCCTCGTGCCGTCGGCCGCCGTTGGCGGAGCCGCACGTTCGGTCGACGTCGCCGAACCTCCTGTCGACGTCGCCGCACCTCGTCTCCTCGGCACGCCGGCCATCAAGCTGGGCTGCGCTCTTGTCGTCCCGGCCCCCATCAGCGCCAGGTCCCGGATCGTGTGTCGCTGGTCTGAGCTCGAGGGTGCCGCCGTGGCCGAGTATCGAGTCTGGCGGCGCGTGGACGGCAGAGCGGCAAGGCTGGTCGCCACGGTCGCTCCCGCCGACCCGCTCCGCCACGCCGACTTCGCCGTACGGCGCGGCCACACCTACACGTACCGGATCGTTGCACGCGCCGCCGACGGCACCCGCCTCGGGGTGAGCGCGCGGGTCTCCGTGCGGGTCGGCCGGCCGGCCGCGACGCTGCGCTTCAACTGCTTCTACAAGCTCGACTCCGCCGTCGCCGGCGTCGCCTGCCGCTGGGCGGCGTCCACCCGTCCCGCGGCGGCCCGCTACGTGCTGTTCCGGTCCGTTGACGGCGCCGCCCGCGAGGCCGTCTACCGGACCAAGCTCAACGGCCGCCGGGGGTTCCTCGACACCGACGTCGCCAGC
Organism: uncultured Chloroflexia bacterium; assembly: GCA_963698595.1. GTDB lineage: Bacteria > Chloroflexota > Limnocylindria > Limnocylindrales > CSP1-4 > CTSoil-043. The sequence goes on along the minus strand of CAVORL010000002.1, from coordinate 41,942 downwards.
GGGCAGCGGATCCGCTACGCGGTCGTCGCCCTCGCGGCCCATGGCCGGGTGGTGGGAGTGAGCCGCGTCGACGCGGTCCTGGTGCCCTAGCGCCGGCCCCGTCACGGCCCTGCCGCCACCAGCGTGGCGAATAGCGGCACACTGGTGCAGGTGGACGGGCGGGCGAATGCAGAGAGCGATGAGCGGGCGCTGGTGGAGCGGGCGAGGACCGATTCCTCGGCCTTCGCCGAGCTCTACCGGCGCTACCTCCCGCGGGTCCATGCCTTCGCCTACCGTCGCACCGGCATCGTGGAGGTCGCCGAGGACATCACCTCGGCGGCCTTCGAGCGCGCGCTGCGCAACCTGGGCTCCTTCCGCTGGCAGGGCGGCGGCTTCGGGCCGTGGCTGTTCCGGATCGCGTCCAACGAGCTGGCGGATCACTATCGCCGGGTCGGTCGCGCGGCCTCGGCGCGGGCGACCGCGGCAGCCGCGGACCTTCATGCCATGACAGCGCCGGACCCTGCCGACGAGCTGGTCGCCCGCGATGCGGCCACCGGGCTGCTGGCCGCGATGGACCGCCTGAGCCCCCGCTACCAGCAGGCCCTCGAGCTGCGCTACTTCGCCGGGCTGACGCCCCACGAGGCGGCTGCGGCCCTGGGCACGTCCAGGGCCACCATGGCGGTCGTGGTCCACCGGGCGACGCGCGCGCTGCGCCGCGCCCTCGAGGAAGAGGCGCGCTCGTGAGCGACGACGTCCGTCGCAGCCTCGACGAGGCAGGCCGCCGCCCCGTCCCCCCGCCGGACCCCTCCTTCGCCGACGCCCTGGAGGCTCGGCTCCGCGCGGTCGCGGCGAGCGCGCCGCCCGCCGCGACGCTCCCGACCCGCCGCCGGCCGGCGGCGGGCAGGTGGTTCGCGGCGGCCATGTTCGCGGCCATCGTCGTGGCCGTGGCCGGGATCGGCCTCGGGCTTCCGGACCCCGACCGCACGCCAGGCCCGGCGCTCGAGGGGCCCGTGAACGTGGAGGTCGTCCTCGTCAACGGGACGATCCTCGAGGACCCCGACGGCCTGCTCCTGCCCGAGGGGGCTGTCGTCAGCGTGGGCGAGGCGGGCTCCGCGCGGGTCGGGGACACCGTGCTCGGCCCGGGCGATGTCGCCACCGTCCAGAACGGCCGCCTCGAGGTGCGCCAGCCGCCGACCGGCGTCGTGCCGAGCCCCACGCCCACCCGGACCCCCCGGCCGGAGGCGACGCCGCGTCCCGCCACGGGGGCGCCCGTGCCCTCGCCGAGTGGCGCCCCGTCGCCGGCTCCGCAGCGCACCGGCCCGCCGGCACCCACCTCCGAGCCATCGCCGCCTTCGCGCACCCAGCCACCGGCGACCGTGAAGGCCACGTCGGCGCCCACCCCGGCGGTCGTTCGTCCGAGGCTCCGCTCCCGCCTCGTCGACGGATCGCGGATCGCGATCCGCTGGACGGAGACCAGCGGGGCCGCGACCTACGTGCTGGTGGCGACCATGTCGCGGTCCGGTGCTGCGGCAGACCCGGTCTACCCCGGCTCGCGGGTTATCGGCGAGTTCGCTGGTCCGCCGGATCGCGTGCTCCGGCTGCGCGTGCCGGCCGGCGTCGCGGAGGTTCGGCTCATGGTCGTCGCCCTCCGCGAGAACGGCCGGGTCCTGCGGCGGAGCCGGATCGTGACGGTCGCCATCCCTGCGTCCGTCGACCCGATGGGATCAGGCCCGGGCTCGAGCCCCACGCCGACACCCGCCCCCACGGCCACGCCGGCACCGTGACCAGGGGCTTCAGCTCGCCAGGCGGCTGAGGATGTCGGGAACGGCGGGGCGGGAGACGGGGGTTCGAACCCTCGGTGCTCGGCCCGGGAGAGGACCGTCCGGGACGTCTCGGCCCGGGAAGACCCGTTCCAGTGCCTCTATGGTGGACGCGGATGGCCTGACCGGTCCTCGCTGAGGACCCCGTGCCGGTGCGATGGGAGGAGCGACCACGTGAATGCGAGGATCGACGCTGGAGCTGCGCCACGGTTCCCAGCCGTGGCCGGTCGTTCGCTCCTCGGGGTCGAGCTGGCCCTGCCGGGCGACCTGCCGGCGCATCGGACGCTGGTGGTCGTGGCGTTCCAGCAGCGGCAGCAGGCCGGGGTCGACCGCTGGATCGCCCGTGCGGTTGCGGCGGGCGTACCGGCGACGATCCGGGACACGGCCGGGATCATGCCGGTCGCCGTCGTCGAGGTTCCCGTCCTGTCAGGCAGGTGGCGGCCGGTGCGCCGCTTCATCGATGGCGGGATGACTGCAGGCATCGGCGACCCCGACGTGCTCGCCCGAACGATCACGGTCTACGCAAACGTGGCCGCCTTTCAGCGGTCGGCTGCGATCCCCGGCAGCGGTGAAGTGCAGGCGCTTGTCGTGACCCGCGAGGGCGCCATCCTCGCCCGTGGCCACGGCGATCCCGACGACGCATCCTGGACCTCGATCGAGTCCGCTCTGTTCGCTCGGTGACCGCGGCACGGTCGGCCGCTGCCGTGGTGTCGGACAGCGGCCGTAGCATCCCGGCGTGGTGCTCGAGAGCAGGACGCACGGCTCAGCCCGACTCCGGGCCGTCGGGCTGAGCTAGCCTTCCGGTGGATGACACCACGACGCACCCTTGACGACGGAACCGCCGACGAGCGACCGGGTCGGCCCCGGGCCGTGGTGGCTCCCGGCCGATCGGGTTCCAGGGTCATCGGCAGCCCCGTGCTGCGTGCCGGCAGCCCAGACGCACCGGAGACCGTGCTCTACGCGCCTGTGAAGGCGCTGATGGAAGGGCAGGGCTACGAGGTCAAGGGCGAGGTCCACGGCTGCGACGTGGTGGCGATCCGCGGTGACGAGCCGATGGTCGTGGTGGAGCTGAAGCGCACCTTCGGACTCGGGCTCGTCTTCCAGGGCATCGACCGGCTCGCGATGACCGACGCCGTGTACCTGGCCGTCGGTGCCTGGCCCAGGCGACAGGCCGAGACGCGTCGCCTGTGCCGTCGGCTGGGCCTGGGCCTGATCGTCGTCACCGCTGGGAAGGCGGACATCGTGCTCGACCCCCTGCCGTACCAGCCTCGCCGGAGCCGACGCCGCGCGACCGCGTTGCTGGGCGAGTACCGAAGGCGGGTCGGTGACCCGAACGAAGGCGGCAGCGTGCGGCGGCCCATCATGACGGCATACCGCCAGGAGGCGCTGCGCTGCGCCGCGCTCCTCGTGACGGGCCCGATGTCGCTCCGCGCCATGCGCGCAGCCGCGGACGTGCCGAACGCGGGTCGGATCCTGCGTGACAACGTCTACGGCTGGTTCGAGCGGGTCGACCGAGGCGTGTATGGCCTCTCGCCCCGAGGCCGCCGGGAGCTGCCGTCCGGCGACGACGCCTAGCAGCGAATCGACATCGGCAGGCTGTCCGCGTCTCGAGGGTCCGCGACAACGCGCGACTGTCGGCGGCGCACCTGCCTGTGTCCACGGAGCGAGGGTGGAGCGGGAAACGGGTTCGAACCCGCGACCCTCAGCTTGGAAGCAGACGCGGTGAACCAGGTTCGAGCAGAGGGGGATGGTGGAGCGGGAGACGGGGTTCGAACCCGCGACATTCAGCTTGGGAAGCTGACACTCTGCCAACTGAGTTACTCCCGCTCGGAGTCACCGCATTCTAGCGGTACCGCAAGGGAGACGCCATTGGGTCCGGCCCCGACATGGGTCCGGATGCCTCGTCGAGCATCAGGCGGACCAGGCCCGCGCTGGCCTTCTCGGCGCCCGCGCAGGAGGGGTTGTCGAACTCCGGGGCAACGACGCGCTTGCCCGTGGCAAGCAGCAGCACCCGTGGTCCACCCCTGGCTCGGGTGTCTTTGGCTCCGGCGTGATCTACTTCCGTTACGCGATCGCCGCGAGGCTGGATGAAGGACGTCCGACCGCGAGGACTCGTGTCCGAGCATCCCGGGAAGGAGGGTGACATGGCCGCTCCCACCAGGGTCGAGGACTACCTGGCCGCCTGCTCGGAAGCGTCCCGGGCAGCACTCGAGGATCTCCGGGAGAAGATCAGGACGGTGGTCCCCGGTGCGACCGAGACGATCACCTACGGGGTCCCGACGTTCAAGCACGAAGGCTCGTCACTCGTGGCGTATGCGGCGTTCAGGGACCATTGCAGCCTCTTCCCGTTGAGCGGGCAGGTCGTCGAGGACCACGACGAGGAGCTGAAGCCCTACGTCACGCGAAAGGGAACGATCCAGTTCCGCCCGGATGAGCGCCTTCCTGCCGCGCTCGTGGAGAAGATCGTCAGGGCGCGGATCACGGAGAACGCGGCCCGCGGCCGTCGCTGAGGGACGGCCCCGGGCCGCGTCACTCGTGTGCGAGCCACGGGCCGACCACCCGGGCTGGTCTGTGGGCAGCGGGGACGACCGGGAGGGGAGTCGCCCCTCCGTCCTGTCGGCGACTGTGTATGCTCGCCTTCGCCCGTCGCGATCGCGCTGGGAGGAGCGCGGAGGTGAGTGGACGGATGGTCGGCCTGGGAACGGTCCTCAACGTGGTGGCCATCCTCGTGGGCTCCGCCCTCGGCGTCTGGTTCGGGCATCGCCTTCCCGAGCGCACGAGCCGGACCGTCACCGACATCCTCGGCCTGGTCGTGCTCGTCATCGGCGGCATCAACGTGGTGGCCCTCCAGGATGCGGCCTTGGTGGCGGCGGTCGGCAACGACCTCACGTTGCTGGTCGTGCTGGTGGCCCTGCTCGCCGGCGGCATCGCCGGATCCCTCCTTCGCATCGAGGATCGTCTCGAGGACCTCGGCGGTTGGCTCCAGGCGAGGTTCGCCGGGGGTGCGGCACCGTCACGGGCGAAGTTCGTCGAGGGCTTCGTGGACGCCTCGCTGGTCTTCTGCATCGGGCCGCTGGCCATCCTGGGCGCGCTCAGCGACGGACTCGGGCTCGGCATCGACCAGCTGGCCCTCAAGGCGACCCTGGACGGGTTCGCCTCGCTCGCCTTCGCCGCGTCCCTGGGGTGGGGCGTCGCCGCGTCCGCGCTCCCCGTGGGGATCTACCAGGGCTCGCTGACAGTCCTGGCCGTTCTGCTCGGCGCGCTCATGCCCGCGGCCGCGGTGGCATCGATCACCGCGACGGGCGGCGTGCTCCTGCTGGGCGTGGGCCTGCGTCTCATGAAGATCCGCGCCGTGCCCGTGGGCGACATGCTCCCGGCGCTCGCCATCGCGCCGGTGCTGACGTTGCTGGTGGCCGCTGTTCGTTAGGGATTGCGGGAGCCCTTCAGTCGGGAACCTCGACGGGTCGTGGCGCGAAGCGGATCCCGAGCGTCTCCGGCATGCTGGCGAGCAGCGGCAGTCGAACGCAGACTTCGATCGCCACGTACGCCAGGAACACGTACTCCGGCCCCGCGTGGTCCCAGATGAACCCGGCGACGAGGACCATCACCGCGCCGAGCAGCATCCGGACGATCCTGGCGATGCCGATCCAGCGGCCCATGTGCGCAGCGGGCACCAGCTCCCGTTCCATCGCCCCCGCGATCGGGCCGCCGATGAAGAAGAACGCCTGGAGCGCTCCTGCCGCGATGAGGAAGGCCGGCCCCGGGGCCCAGATCAGCACCAGGTTGGACAGGCAGAAAAGCGGGATCGTGACGTAGAGGACCCGCTTTCGGCCGATCCGGTCGGCCAACCTGCCGAGGGGGATGGCCAGGGCGATCGAGACGACCGCGGTGGCCGTCGCCATGCCACCCAGCACGAGCGCATCGGCCCCCTTGACCTCGTAGGCGTACACCTGCGAGAAGGCGAGGACCATGCTCATCGGCAGCTGGCCGAGCGCGGCGATGACCAGCCAGCGCTTCAGGTACTGCCCCTCCCGCATGACCTCGCGTAGATCGTGGAGGACGGCACGACCGGTCCCACCCGCCCCCCACCGCTGCCGCGAGAGCTGCGTGAGGACGACCACGAACGTCGTGACGGTGATGCCGAGCCCGATCACGAACAGGGGCCGGATCCCATCGGGGTCGACGCCCCCGGACGAAACGACGATCAACGCGCCGAGCATCGGGCCCAGGATCCCGAGCAGTCCCGCCCCGACCGTCTCGCACAGGGTCATCCCGGTCGCCCTGTCGCGGTTCGTCAGGCAGTTGCCGCAGATGGTCGCGCAGCTGTGATTGCTGATGGAGTATCCCAGCCAGTAGGCCATCATCGCCACGATCGTCAGCTGCCAGCTGTGGGCCAGCGCGTAGGTCAGGTACGACACCGCGAGCAAGCCGATGCCCACGAGGTAGAAGGTCCGAGGGCCATGGCGGTCGATGAGCCAACCGGTGAGGGGTCCAGCCAACCCGGCGACGAGCATCCCCAGGCTGTTCACGAGGCCCAGTTGCGTCGCCGAGGCCCCGAGGGCGACGATGTACACGGAGAGGTAGGGGAACACCATCTGGTAGGCCAGCCGGTCGAGCGAGGTACGGACGACCGTGACCACCCAGTCACGCTGCTGGCGGCGCAGAAACGCTCCCATCGGTCCGCTACGCATCCAACGACTCCCGAGGATCTCGATGTGCTCTCATTGTGCCTCTCGTGAGCTGCCCGCCCGGGCTGAACCGGCTCTCGGCGACGGCCCGCGGGCCACAGACCGGCGCCCCTGCACGCACGAACCCCCGCGGAGGTGATCCGCGGGGGTTCGCAGGAAGCAGCCGAGGTGACCGGGATGTGGTGCCACATCCCGTAGGCTGTGCCTAGCTCGTGATAATCGTCCCGGTCTTGCCGGCGAGCGCGTCGACGGCCTTGTCCAGCGAGGTGATGATCGCCCGCTGGCCGCCCCACTCGACGAACTTCATGGCCGCGGCGACCTTGGGGCCCATGCTGCCCGCGAGGAAGTGGCCCTCGGCGGCGTGTTTCTTCATGTCCGCGAGGCTGACCTTGCCGACCGGGCTCGCGTTCTCCTTGCCGTAGTTCAGGATCGCGAACTCGACGTCGGTCAGGATCATCAGGGTGTCGGCCCCGACGCCCTCGGCGAGCACTTCGCCGGCCCGGTCCTTGTCGATGACCGCCTCGAGACCCTGGAAGTTCCCGTCAGCGTCTTCCATCACCGGGATCCCGCCACCGCCGGAGCAGATGACGATGATTCCGGCGTCCATGATCTTGTTGATCGCCCGGATCTCGGCGTTGCGCGACGGGATCGGCGAGGGCACGATGCGGCGCCAGCCCTTCTCGGCCGACGGCTTGACGTGCTTGACGATGTAGTCCGGGTGCGCGGCCTTGAGCGCCTGGGCCTCCTCCTCGGTGAAGAAGTTGCCGACCGGCTTGGATGCGTCGTCGCCCTTGAACTCAGGATCGTTCGGGTCCACGACGACCTGGTTGACGACGGCGATGACGTCCCGATCGACGCCCTGCACCTTCAGCTGCTTCTGCATCGTGTTCATGAACATGTAGCCGATCTGGCCCTGGGTCATCGCCCCGACCACGTCGAGCGGCTGCGCGGGGACCTTGTCCTTGCCGGCCACCTGCTGCACGTCCAGATTGCCCGACTGCGGCCCGTTGCCATGGGTGATGCAGAGCTCGTCGCCTTCCCGGAACTCGCCGACCACCTTGGCCAGCGCGTCGGCGGTGACCCCGCAGTTGGCGAACTGCTCAGCTGCCGTTCCTGCCTCATGGGCCTGCTTGATGGCGTTGCCGCCGAGTGCGACGGTGAGTCTCACGTGTTCCTCCAGCATTGTGGGTGGACTGACTGCGGCCTTCGACCGCCGGGGCTGCGCAACGAGGCGCGCAATGGGGCACCGTTCGCGGCCTGCCGAACGCGGGCCGCGCCCTCGTAGCCTTCGACGTCTGTGGCCACCTCGTCTATGCGCGGCCAGGGTGCAGGGCTGTGCCTTGCCCCCGGCCCTGTCCATGAGCTCGCGGTTCACCACGCGAGTGGACGGACGGCATCCATCCGCCCAACATGGGCTCGAAACGATCCGCGTACTGTAGACGACGACGCTGGCGCTTGTCGTGGCTTCCGTCACATGGGCGCCACCTGTCGCCAGGCCGACCACCGTAGGGGCGCCCTGTCATCGAAGCGCCACAGTGGCGGCGTAGCGTGGGGCCATGAACGACGAAACGACTCGACCCTCCACCACACCCGCCAGGTCGGACGCCGAGTGGCGCTCGATCCTGACCCCCGAGCAGTACAAGGTCCTCCGCCAGAAGGGCACAGAGCGAGCCTTCACCGGGGAGCTCTGGGATGAGCACCGCCCGGGCACCTATCGGTGCGCCGGATGCGGCACGGAGCTCTTCCGATCCGCGACGAAGTTCGACTCGGGCTCCGGCTGGCCGAGCTTCTTCGCCCCGGCCGACCCGACGGCCGTCGCCACGACAACCGACCGATCCCTCTTCATGACCCGGACCGAGGCCCTGTGCGCCACCTGCGGCGGGCACCTGGGGCACGTCTTCGACGACGGCCCCAACCCGACGGGCCTCCGCTACTGCATCAACTCGGCGGCGCTGGAGCTCGACCCGGAGGGCTGACCGGCGGGGATGGACACCCCCGATACAGCCGGCCACGCCCCGGGGGCACAGGAGGCGTGACCCCCCGCGGCGGATACCATGCCGGGAATGGCGTACGCTGAGCCGCAGCCGCACCTCCAGGGCCCGTCGAGTGACGCCGGCCCGGAACCGACCGACGACGGCTACCCAGCGCGCTCCGCCCGTCTCGTCGCGGCGCTTGTTGGCGCGGTGGCGCTGGTCGTCTACGCGCGGACGCTCATGCCGGGCATCGCGTTCGACGACTGGGGCGAGATGCAGACGGTGCCGCACGTGCTGGGCGTCGCGCACCCAACCGGCTACCCCACCTACATCCTGCTGGCCTGGCTGGCCCAGCTCGTGCCGATCGGCGAGATCGCGTTCCGCGCGAACCTCCTGTCGGCCGTCTGCGTTGCCACGGCGCTCGCCACCGTCACCCTGATCACGGTCCGGCTCGGCGCCCGCCCGCTGGTCGCCGGCGCCGGTGCCCTCGCCCTCGGCGCCGCGGGGACGGTGTGGGCCGCCGCGACCGTCGCCGAGGTGAACCCGCTCCACTTCCTCCTGATCGCCCTCATCCTGCACCGCGCGCTCACCTGGGAGGCCCGTCGGTCAGCCGCCGATCTCGCCCTCGGCGGGCTCCTCGTCGGGCTCGCCCTGGGGAACCACCTGCTCACCCTGTTCATTGCGCCGTTCGTCGCGGTCTTCGTGCTGTGGGTCGGGCGGCACGAGCTCCTGGCGCGGCCATGGATCCTCCTGTCGGCACTGGCGACCGGAGTGCTGGGGCTGACCGCCTACCTGTACATCCCGCTCGCCGCGGCCCAGTCGCCGCCTCTGCCCTACAACCACCCGACCACGTTCGACGACGTGTTCTGGCTGGTCAGCGGGACACAGTTTCGGGGCCAGTTCGAGTTCCTCTCGCTCGCCGGCCCCGGCGAGTTCGTCGCCGCGCTGCCGGCCCTGGGGGAGCTCCTCGTGGCGCGAGCAACCCCGATCCTGCCGCTCCTCGGCCTGGCCGGGCTCGTCATCCTCGTTCGCCGACGACCGGCCTTCGGCCTGCTCTGCGTCGCCATCCTCGTCATGGGCGCCTACCTCTGGGCGAACTATCTGCGGCTGGAGCACTACCTGCTCGTGCCGTGGCTCATGATCGCCATCGGCCTGGCGGTGGCGCTCCAGTGGATGGAGGCCGCCCTGGCGCGCCGTCCGTTCGCCGCGCTCCGGGGACGCCTGCCGCGCCCGATGCCGGCTGTGGACGCCGGTGTGGCAGTCGCGGCCGTCGGCCTGGCCTTCGCGGTCGCCCTCGTGACGCTCAACTGGTCGGTTTCGGACCGGAGCGGCGACCGATCGGGCCAGGACTTCGTGGACGCGGTCTTCGAGGCCCTGCCCCCGGACGCCGCGATCCTCTCCTACTGGGGCGCCTCGACGCCGCTCTGGCATGGACGCTGGGTCCAGGGAGGCCGGCCGGATGTCCTGATCGTCGACGACACGAACATCGTGTACGAGGGATGGGGCAGCGTCGAGAACCGGATCGCGTCGCTCATCTGCGAGCGGCCGGTATTCGTGCTCCGACCGACCGACGGCGACCTCGAGGTGACCCGTGAGGCCTTCCAGCTTGAGCCGTTCATGACCGTCCAGGTGGCCGGCGGCGGGCCGGGCGCCCCCACCGTCGGGCGGCCGATCCTCCGGGTGGAGCCGCTGGACCCGGCCACCTGCGGCGGGTAGGGCGCGGGCGGGCCACGGGTCGGCGGCCACGGGGTCGGCGCGCCCCGAGCCGGGGGGACGGCGGGTCGAGCGCCCCGCGACCGGAGCGCCAGGCGATCGCCTCCGTCCTCGGCCGCTAGAGTTTCCGGGATGCAAGCCTCGTCACGTCGCCGGGCCCTCATCCTGATCTGCGCTGTCGCGATCGCCATCGCCACGAACTACACGATCCAGGGCCCCGCGCTCGGGTTCATCCGGGCCGAGTTCGCCCTCACATCGGCGGACGCTGGCCTGATCGCCACGGCGTTCTTCGCCGGCGCAGCCAGCACGATGCTCGCCGGCGGTGCCATCAGCGACCGGATCGGCCCGCGGCCCGCGGTCACGCTGGGATTCCTGTTCGTCACGGTCGGCGGCCTGGGGGCGGGCTTCCTGGCACCCAGCTTCCCGGCCCTGCTGGCCTGGCGCGTCCTCGGCGGTCTCGGGTCGGGCTTCGGTTTCGCGGCCGGCGCCGCCTACACGAGCTCGATTTTCGACGACCGGGGCCGCCACCTCGCCCAGGGCCTCTATGGGGCGTCGTTCCTGCTGGGGTCGGGCATCACCCTGGCCTACATCCCGGTCCTGGCAGGTCCGTCGGGCGACTGGCGGATGGCCTTCTCGATCTCGGCCCTCGCCGTGGCCGCAGTGTGGGTTGCGTGGACGCTCGTCGCCCCGGGCGAGCCCCGCATCCCCGTCGCGACGCGCGCCTGGGCCGCGTTCGCCGATGCTCTCCGCGTGCGCAACACGTGGCTGCTGGCCCTGTGCCACATGTGCGGCTTCGGGATGGCCATCGTGGTCGGCACGTGGGTCACCCTCTACCTGGTCGACGCGTTCGGGCTGCCCATCGCTGCCGCCGGCCTCGTCGGCTCCCTGGTCCTCGTCACCGGGATCGTGGCCCGCGTCTCGGGAGGGGCCATCCTTGAGCGCGGGCTCGGACCGGTGCGGCTGATCCGTGCTGGGCTCGTGCTCGCGATCGCGGGCCTGACGACGCTGGCACTGGCGCCCGTTCTCGTCATGGCGATCGTCGGGCTGGTCGTCACGGGCCTGGGCGTCGGCCTCCCGTACGCAGCGGTGTTCAACGGGGCGGCGGCCAGCGCTCGCTCGAGCCCGGCCTCGGCCCAGTCGGTCGTCGGCTGGGGCGGCCTGCTCACCGCCGTTTTCGGCCCGCCCCTGGTCGGCACCCTGCTCGACGCGACCGGCAACTTCGCCGCCGGCTTCCTGGCGTTCGCCGGGATCGTCCTCGTCGTGCTCGCCCTGACGACGCTGATCCGCCCCTTCGACATGACATCCGTGGCGGTGGCCGCGCCGGACGCGGGCGGTGCCGGGGTCGCCATCTGAGGCTGGGGGATGCTTCGCTCTCGGGACGAGGCGCGGCTGCTCACGGCAGGAACTCGGTCGGGGGCGCGGCGCCACAGGCCTGTCCCAGGCACGGCAGGCCGAAGATGTCCTCGATGGTCCGCAGCAGCCCGTGGTGGTCGTGCACGGTCGACGAGGTGACCTGCGAGCCCCTCCCGGGCGACCATGGTGAAGATGCGGCCGCCCCCGTGTGGCGTGGGCGCGTCATGATGGACGCTGATGCCCGCCCCCACGCCGGAGCCCGTCCCATGACCTACGTTCCCGCGCCCGACCGCTATTCGGCCATGACCTACCGCTTCTGCGGTCGTAGCGGCCTCCAGCTCCCCCTGCTGTCCCTGGGGCTGTGGCACAACTTCGGCGACACGGCGCCGCTGTCGAAGCAACGCGACATGGTCCACGCGGCGTTCGACCTGGGGATCACCCACTTCGACCTGGCCAACAACTACGGCCCGCCGTACGGCAGCGCCGAGGTCAACTTCGGGCGGATCCTGCGCGAGGACCTGGCCGATCACCGCGACGAGCTGATCATCAGCAGCAAGGCCGGCTGGGACATGTGGCCGGGGCCGTACGGGCAGGGCGGCGGGTCGCGCAAGTACGTCCTGGCAAGCCTGGACCAGAGCCTGCGCCGGGTCGGCCTCGACTACTTCGACATCTTCTACTCGCATCGCTTCGACGCCGACACTCCGCTCGAGGAGACCATGGGCGCCCTCGCCTCGGCCGTTCGCCAGGGCAAGGCGCTCTACGTCGGGATCTCGTCGTACTCGGCAGGCAAGACGCGCGAGGCGGCGGCCCTCCTGCAGGCCGAGGGCGTCCCCCTCCTCATCCACCAGCCCGCCTACAACCTGTTCAACCGCTGGATCGAGCCCGATCTGCTCGACGCGGTCGAGGAGGTCGGCGCCGGGATGATCACGTTCACGGCCCTTGCCCAGGGCCTCCTGACCGACAAGTACCTCGATGGGATCCCGGCCGAGGCGCGGGTCAACCGCCCCGGCGGCGACTCGCTGAGCCGCGACATGCTGTCGGAGGAGAACCTGGCCCGCGTGCGAGCCCTCAGCGAGATCGCCCGACGACGCGGCCAGTCGCTGGCCCAGATGGCGCTGGCCTGGGTCCTCCGCGACCCGCGAGTCACGAGCACGCTCATCGGCGCGAGCTCGGCGGAGCAGATCCGGGAGAACGTCGGGGCGCTGGCGAACCTCTCGTTCTCCGCGGAGGAGCTGGCCGAGATCGACCGCCACGCCGTCGAGGGCGGGGTCGACCTCTGGGAGAAGCCCAGCACGGACCAGCGGGTGTAGCCGCCGCGCGGTCGTTGCCGCGCGGCCGGCACGTCGCCCTAGCGACCGGCGCTGCCGGCCGACCTCACGATCCCGGAGGGTCCGAGGCGCCGGGGTCCTCGTACACGCCGCGGTGGCGAGGCTCCAGGAGCTCGGCGATGCGGCTCATGATCTCCCGCGTCGCGAGGCCCTTGGCGGTGCGACGGTCGACGCCCGCGGGCAGGACGGCGGCGACCCGGAACGGCTCGCCCACCCGCACCGTGATCGTGTGCCTCGGGAGGGGCGACGGCAGGCGGTGGGCCTTGGGCCACACCGCGTCGGTGTTGTTGATCCCGATCGGGACGACCTGGGCGCCCGTGCGCATGGCCAGCATCGCGATCCCGTCCTTGGCGGGCTGGAGCTCGCCGCTCGGGCTGCGGGTCCCCTCGGGGAAGGCGAGCAGCACGTGGCCCACCTCGAGGATCCGGGTGGCCAGTCGGAACGCCTCCACGTCCGCGTTGTCGCGGTCGACCGGATGCACCCCGCACTGGGCCGCCAGCCAGCCGAACCCCGGCCAGTCGAACAGCTCGCGCTTGCCCAGCCAGTGGATCCGGCGGCGTTGCAGGGCGGGCGTGATCCAGGCGCCCGCGACGATGGGATCGGCGTTGGAGATGTGGTTGGCGGCCAGGATCACGGCGCCCGTGGCCGGGATCCGATCGAGACCATCCACCTGGACGCGCGCGAAGCACCGCGACCCGATCCGCGAGACGAGGGCGACCATGCGGACCAGCATCGTCTGCTCGTTGTCGAGGCGATAGGCGGCCTCGAGGATGGCGCTCCGCGGTGGCTTCGCCGGCGCGGCGCGAGTGGCGGCCGGCTTCGCGACGCCGGTCTCACGCCCCGGGGCGTGAGACTCGGGCGCCCGGGCAGCGGGCTGGATGTTGCCGCCCGGATCTCGTTCGCCGCCGACGTCCGCGCCCGGCCCGCTCACGCGCCGAGGACCCAGTCGGCCAGGTCGGCGACGACCTCCGGCGCGACGTGCCCGGGCGTCGTGTACTCGGCGGGCGTGCTGGCGCCGGTCCCGGCGAAGAGCAGGTGGTTGAGCTCCGGGTACTCGTGGAAGGCCACGTCCTCACGACCCGCCAGGGCCGTGCGCCACGCGGCGAGCTCGCGCGGCGGCACCTGGTAGTCGCGCCCGCCCTGCGAGAAGAACATCGGGATGTCCAGTCCCCGGGCCGTCGCCACGGGGTCATATGCCCGGAGGTCGAGCCAGTAGGGGGCCGGGACGCCCAGCGGCAGCTCGGACGCGGGCGTCGACGGAGAGAGGTCCGGCGCCTCGGCGCGAGCGACCTGGGCGCGCAGGGCCGCCAGCTGGTCGCTGACCTGCGGGCTGGGGCTTCCCTGGAGGCCCGCAAGGTACTCGGACTGCTCCACGATCAGCTGGAGGAGGGAGCTGCTGTTCGCCTCGAGCAGGGCGATGCCGGCCACCTGCCCCGCCGCCTGGGCGGCGATCCGCGGCGCGAGGAAGCCGCCGAGGCTGTGCCCGACGACGAAGACCCGCCCGGGATCGATTCCCGGCGTCCGGCGCAGCAGGTCGACCGCGGTCACCGCGTCATCGACCGTCTCCTCGCGGACTGTGATCGCCGACGGGTCGCTCGCCATGGTCGCCCCGTGGGTGCGGGTCCGCTTGTCGTAGCGCAGGACGGCGATACCGGACGACGCGAGGCCCCAGGCGAGGTCCCGGAGGGGCTTGTTCGGCCCGATCGTCTCGTCGCGGTCCTGGGGGCCCGAGCCGGCCACGAGCACGACCGCCGGGAACGGGCCGTCGCCATCCGGCATCGCGAGCGTGCCGGGAAGCGCCCAGGGCGCCGAACCGACCGTGGCATCGCGCTCCGTGAAGGTGTCGGGCCGGACGTAGGAAGCTGGTGGCGCGGAGGGTCCCGGTGAGCCGGGCGCGCTCGGCTCACCGAGGTGGAAGCCAGCGACACGGCCGTCGGAGTCCACGGTGACCAAGAGGGGCAGGTTGGCGTTCTCGAACATGCCCTCGATCGTGACGAGCGTGTAGGGCGCCTGCGCCAACGTCTCCGTCGCCCCGAGCCGCTGGAAGGCCCCGAACTGGCCGACGAGCTGCTGCCACAGCTGGTCAAGCGATGCGGCCGGCGCGGCCGCCCGCATGGTGTCGTCCTCGAGGGCCTCGGCGGCGGCGGTGTCGCCACCCGCGATGGCATCGACGAAGGCACGCCCGACCGCGGCCGGATCGCCTGCCTCCCCGCCGAGCGGCGACGCGCCCGGCGAGGACACGTCGCTCGACGGCGACGCGCCGGCGCCGCAGCCGACGAGCCCGAGCGACACGAGGGCGATGAGCATCATGCGACGAACCACGTGCGTCCTCCGGTGCAGCTCGCGGCTGGGACGCGCCCGGGGCGGGTGGCCGCCCGACCATGATGCCCCGGAATGACGTTCTGCGGGGAGCCCCAGGGCTCTGCGCGTCGGTCGCGCCTGCCCCGCGTCGGCGAGCAGCTCGGGCGCCGCCTTCGTGGGCGCGGTCCCACGGCTCCGCGCGAGGGCCGAGCATCCCCGTGTCCGTGGTGCGATCCTCATGGGTGGACACGGCGGAGCCGTTCGCCATCGCGCGAGCGGGTGTCGCCAGCGCCCCGGGCACAGGCGCCCGATCCATCGAGGGCCACACGACAGGGACACGGCATGACGAGCGATCGGCACCTGACCTTCGGCTTCCCGCGCATGTACAACGAGCCGGGTGAGCGGCGCGCCTTCCTGCCGGCCCTGATGGACCTGCTCACGAGCATGAACCTCGACGTGTTCGTCGAGGCCGGAAGCGGGATTGGCATGGGGTACTCCGACGACGACTACCGCGCGGTGTCGCCCCGAGTGCACATCGTCGACGAAGCCACGGCGTACCGCCAGGACGTGGTGGTGGTCCTGCGGGCCCCCGAGGGACGCTACGAGCTGCTCCGCCCGGGCGCGATACTCCTCTCGATGCTCCACTTCCCCACGCGGCCCGAGCGCGTCGAGCTGCTGCGGGGCCTGGGCATCGAGGCGATCGCGCTCGACATGGTCACCGGCGACGACGGGCGGCGCCTGGTCCAGAACCTGCAGGAGGTCGCCCGCAACGGGCTCGCCGCGGCGTTCGACGCCCTCGAGCGGCGCTGGCCGGCGCTGCTCTCGCCGGCGCGTCAGCCCGTCAGCGTCACGATCCTGGGCGCCGGCGGGGTCGGCAAGCACGCCATCGAATGGGCCGCCCGGGCCGGCGACGCTGCACGCAACGATCGGCTCATGCGTGAAGGGCTGCCCGGGGTCGAGGTCGTGGTGGCCGAGCAGAACCTGTCGGGCAACGAGTCCTACTTCCGGCGCCGGCTGGCCGAGACCGACATCCTCGTCGACTCCACGGCGCGCCGCGACACGTCGCGCCCCCTGTTCCCCAATGCCTGGCTCGGTTGGCTGCCCCAGCACGCGATCGTCTGCGACCTCGCCGTCGATCCCTACCTCCTCGACGACGATCCGCCGGTGGTTCGCGGGATCGAGGGCATCCCCCAGGGCAACCTGGACCAGTGGGAGTTCGGCCCGGACGACCCGGCCTGGGACCGCCTGCCCCCCGTTGTGCCGACCGACAACCGGCGCACGGTCGTCTCCTGCTACTCCTGGCCGGGCGTCCAGCCCGAGGCCTGCATGGAGGCCTACGGCCTGCAGGTGATCCCGCTCCTCAAGACGCTCATCTGGTACGGCGGGCTGCCGGCGATCGGGCCCGACGTCTCGTTCCACGGGCGGGCGCTCTGGCGGGCCAGCCTGCGCCGCGCGCTGGCTGACGACTGACGCTCAGCGACCCGGATCCGGTGGCCTCCCGCGGGTGGCGGCCCGCGGCTCACGAGATCGCGCTCGTCGATCGCGCGACCGACCCCCTGGGGCACCCTGAACGCTCGCCGCATCGAGGTCAGGAGCCCTCCCTGCTCCCGTAGGTCGCCGGCACGATCTCATCGACCAGGAGACGGTGGAACGCATCCGCCTGCTCGAACGCCACGGCATGCCCGGCGTCCTCGTACGTGATCAGCTGCTTGCTGGGCGCGGCCAGGCCACCGAACCACTCCTTCGCGAGCTCCCGGCGGCCACGCAGCTCGTGCGCGCCGTCGAGGAGGTAGACGGGCACCCCGAGGCGGGGCACGTCCGTGCGGAAGTCGACGGACTGGAGCTGTGGATAGAGCAGGGAGAACGTATCCAGGAGGCCGCGGAGCAGATTGACGTTGTCGACGAGGTCGTACTCGCGGCCCATCAGCCCGAACATGCCCACCCCGCTCGCCTCGCCGCGGGTGACGTACGCCTGAGGCGGGACGTACGGCTCCTCCAGCATCGGGTAGAGGCCGAGGACGATGCTGTTGGCCCACGGCGTGTCACGGTACGGCGGCTCGCCGAGCGACAGCACCTGGTCATACAGCTCCCAGTTCCCGGAGGCCTCTGCGCGGGCGAGGAGATCGCGCCAGATCAGCTGGTCGGTCGCCCGCTGGCTGACCATCTGGCCGGAGCCGATGTAGGCATGGAACAGGTCGGGACGCCGCTGGGCGGCGAGCACCCCGAGTGTGCTGCCCCACGACTCGCCGAGCAGGTAGACCTTCTGCTCGTCGAAGCGCTCGGTGAGGTGCTCCGTCAGCTCGACCGTGTCGTCGACGGCCTGGTCCAGGGTGAATGTCGCGACCGGCTCGAGCGCCGCGTACGACTTGCCATTGCCACGCTGGTCCCAGGTCACCACCACGAAGTCCCGGGTCAGGGGTTCCAGGAGGGCTCGGGCGAACGCGATGTCGCTCTGCCCCGGACCCCCGGACAGGTACAGCAGGACGGGTTTCGCCGGGTCGGCGGCGCGGACGGAGATTGCCTGCTCGACGCCACCGAGGGTGACGGTTGAGAGCTCGGCAATGCTCCCCGGCACGGGCTGGCCGTCCTCGCCAGTCACCGGTGGGGCCGAGGCGGGAACGGCGACCGCGACCGCAAGCGCAGCGACCGCCGCCGACAGGAGCCCGCCGGCGATCCACACCCGGCGGCGGTGGGACCCTGCGAGCACCACGCCCACGCTCGCCCCGGCCGCGATCGGCAGCAGGGTCAGGAGGCCGTGAGCGCCACGCCCCGCGACGAGGGCGACGATCCCGTACGTGTTGTCGAGCCGGATCGGGCCGAACGTGGCGCCGGCGATCCCGATGATCGACCGCGCGACCTCGTACGCGACGACGTACCCGAGTGGCGCGAGCAGGGCCGACCATCCAGACCGCGACACGCGACCAGCGGCCAGGCCCGCAGCAACCGACGCGCCCATGCACAGCAGCGCCTGGCCGCCGGTGACCGGGCCGCGCGGCAGGAGCATGCTGCTCGCGACCGCCAACGCCGCCCCGATCGCGATCGGGGTGATCACGCCGCGCAGCCGGGTCGAAGCGAGCCGGATCGGGAAGTGGATCCCGCGGAACGAGCGCCGGGTGGTGCTCATGCCGCCACCTCGCCGTCGCCGCCTGATCCGGCGAGCGCCGCGACGCTGGCCATGAGCAGGACGATGCCCGAGAGGAACAGGATCGCGATGCCCGGAGCTGAGAACCAGTAGGCGTTCTCGGAGGTCGGGCCCAGGGCGGTGGCGGCGAGCAGGCCGTCGTACCAGGGGCCGACCAGCGGCGCCATGGCAAGCCCGAGCACCACCGCCGTCGCTGCGAACAGGATCGACGAGATGCCCGGCCGGAACCACGCGAGGAGCGCGCCGACGAGGGCCGTCGCAGCGAGGCCGCCGATGATGAGGACGTTGGCGTCCGGGTCGAGCACGGCGTCACCCTGGACGGCGCGGATGACGCCGGCAGCGGCAAGCCCGGACCCGATCATGCCCAACACCACCGTCAGCGCGCGCGTGACGGGACGGGCGGTCGCACGGCTCGTCACGCCGGTCGAGGCGGCGGTGGCTGCGGACCCGTCAGGCTGCACGTACGGCGGGTCGCGAACGACGATGGTGCCCGCCAGCTTGTCGTGCCAGCCCTGCTTGCGAGGATCGACGGCGATCCAGGCAAGGCCGAGAAGCAGCGTGAACGCCGACAGGACGATCCCGATCCAGCGTCCGACCGCGGACGCGTACCCGACCCGTGCCCCGTCGGCACGGACGACGCGCAGCCCGAAGAGCCGCATCCCCAGCGTCCGGCCGCCGCCCATGCCTGACCAGCACGTGGTGAGGTAGACGAACCCGACGGCCGTCTCGAGGGTGGGCAGCGCCCACGTCTGCGCCGCGTCGCGCCCGAAGGCCAGGAGGGTCACGAATGCCACGAGGGCACCGATCACCAGCCCGTCGACCATGAAGGCGAGCAGCCGGATCCAGAAGCCCCCGTACGCGCGGGCGTCGGGTCCCGCAGTGGCTGGGTGGTCCATGACGGTCATCGAACGTGTTCTCCAGGTGGACGGGGCGCGACACGCCGGTCGTGTCGTGTCGTCGTCCTCGGATGCGGACGCCCGTCGCTCCCCGGAGTGAACCCTCGGCCGGGTAGGGATGTCGCCTACCCGGCGGTAGGTTCGGCGCCCCGGCCGCCGACCCCGTGCGGCACACTGGACGCGCGTCAACCTGCGCCACGGAGACCGACCGCATCGCCGCCTCCCTCCACCTCCTCGCCACGAAGTCCACGCGCCCCCCCGGCCCGGCCCACGACGTCATCGGCCGAGCTGCCCTGATCGCACGCCTGCGTGCGTCCCGCGGCTTGGTGCTCGTCTCCGCGCCACCCGGCTATGGCAAGTCGACCCTCGTATCGAGCTGGCTCGACACCGAGGACGTGCCGGTCGCGTGGCTGACGGTCGACGAGTCCGACGACGATCCCGCGGTCTTCGCGGCCTATCTGGTCACCGCCGCCCTGCGCGCCGTCCCGGCTCTCCCGGACGCGGTCGAGCGCGCCCTGGGGAGCACCGTCGATCCGGCCTCGCTCGCGCCGCTCGTGAACGCGCTCGCCGCGCTGGACGTCCCCCCGGTCCTCGTGCTCGACGACTACCATCTCGTCACGAGCCATGCGGCGCATGCCTTGACGGCCTTCCTCGTGCGCCATCTTCCCCCGACGGTCCGCGTCGTGATCTGCACCAGGCAGGATCCGCCGCTGCCCCTGGCTCGCCAGCGGGTGCGTGGCCACGTGACGGAGGTCCGCGCAGCGGACCTCCGCTTCAGCGCGCAGGAGACGGCCAGGTTCATGGCCGAGTCGATGCGGATCGATCTCACCGAGTCGGCCGTCCGTCGTCTCACCGACCGGACGGAAGGGTGGATCGCCGGACTCCAGCTTGCAGCCCTGTCCCTGAGGGCGGCCCCCGACACCGAGGCCTTCGTCGAGGCGTTCGGGGCGAGCGACCGGTACATCTTCGACTACCTCATGGACGAGGCGCTGGCGAGCCAGCCCGTCGCCGTCCGCGAGTTCCTGGAAGCGACGAGTGTGCTGGGCCGCCTGAGCGGGCCACTCTGCGACGCGCTGACCGGGACGACCGGGGGCTCGGCGATGCTGGCGGCGCTCAGCGACGCCAACGTGTTCGTCGCGCCGATCGACGAGCGCGGCAAGTGGTTCCGGTACCACCGCCTGTTTGCCGACCTGGTGACGTCGACCGTGCCGGAGGCGCGAAGGGTCGAGCTCCATCGGCGTGCGGCTGCGTGGTTCGCAGCGCACGATCTGCCGCCCGACGCGATCCGCCATGCGCTCGCCGCCGGGGACCCCGGGATGGCGGCGCGCCACATCGAGGGAGCCATCGAAGGGCGCCTGGCCCACGGCGAGCTTCGCACGATCCTCGGCTGGTGCGAGGCCCTCCCTCCGGAGGTTCTCGCCGCGCATGCCGCGCTTCGCGTCGGCAGGGCCTGGGTCCTCTTCTTCCAGGGCGAGATCGGAGCCGCCGAGAGGGCCATCGCGGAGGTCAACGACGACGAGTCGCTGGACTCGCTGGCGCGGGCGCGGCGCGCCTGCCTGGAGGCGTGGTTCGCCAACCGCCAAGACCGGCCCGACGCGGAGGCCCTGGCGCGGCGCGCGATCGCGGGGATCCCGACGTCAGATGCCGTCTTCGGGAGCCTGGCCTGGACGACGCTCGGCGAATCGCTTGTCCATCGGGACGCGGCCCTCGCCCTCGAGGCGTTCGAAGAGGCGCACCGGTACGCGGTCGCCGGTGGACCGTCGGCGCTGCTGGCAGGCGCGGTCTACTCCCTCGCGAGCACCCGCATCATCGGGGGGCAGCGGAGCGCCGCCGAGGCCCTCGGCCGCCGGACGATCGATGAGCTCGGTCGGCGCGGCGGCCCGATCCCCACGTGGATCGGGATGGTCCACTTGGTGCTCGGCGTCTCCCTGTTCGAGGCGGACCACCTGGTCCCGGCGCGCCAGCACATTGCCACGGGGCAGGAGCTGTGCGAGCGGGCTGGGCTTCGGACCACGATGCTGGGTGCCGCGGAGTGGTACGAGGTGCTTGGTTTGCACCTGCTCGGCGAGCCGGCGCGAGCATGGCACCGGCTGGAAGCCATCGGCCGGGACGCGTCTCGGGCCGGCATCGAGCGTGTCGCCCTGGCGATGACGATGCTGGGGGCGGAGCTGCTCCTGCTCGAGGGCGACCCGGCTGGTGCGAAGCGCCGGCTCGCGTCGCTCCCGGTCGTCTCGCCATCGGTGCTCGGAACGGTGCGCGATCGGGAGCGCCTCGCCCGTGCGCGGGTGCTGGCCGCCGACGGCCGACCCGACGAGTCGCTCCGGGTGCTCGAGCCGCTCGCGGAAGACCAGCGGGGCGGCTCCCGCAACGGACGCCTGGTCGCGACGTTGACGGCCACCGCCTGGGCACGGCGATCCATCGGCGATGGGAGCGGCGCGGTCGAGGCGCTCGACGAGGCGCTGTCGACGGCGGCTGCCGAGGGCTATCGACGGGCATTCCTGGACCCCGTGCTTCCCCTGGGCGACCTCCTGCTTGCCGTGCGGGACCGCGCGCCGGCATTCGTCGGATTCGCTCCGGCAGGGCATGGGGGCGCCGGGGCCCGCGGGCAGGCCATCGGTGGCCGGCGCAGGGGCTGCGAGCGGCGGCCTGGTCGAGCCGCTGACCGCCAGGGAGCTGGAGGTCCTCGGCCTCGTCGTCGCGGGGCTGTCGAACGACGACATCGGTCGCGAGCTGTACGTGTCCACGGGGACGGCGAAGTGGCACGTGCACAACGTCATCGGGAAGCTGGGCGCCCGCAACCGCGTCACGCTCGTGGCGCGAGCCCGCGAGCTGGGTCTTGCCTGACGGTCGCAGAGCGGGTCAATCTCGGGAGGCTGGTCTGCCCTCGTGCGCGGGGGCCTCGTCAAGCACGCGGACTGCCACCAGGGTGACCCCGAGATCGCGGATCCGTCCGAGGACGCCGTGGAGCGCCGCCTGGTCGGCAAGATGGCCCCGCAGGATCATCCCGTCACCCGGGATCTCCTCCTGCTCGAAGGTCTCGAACAGCCGGGCTGACCGCCCTCCGAGCCGCGTCTGGAGCACGATCTCGTAACGGCTGCCCGCTGCTGGATTCGCGTTGGTCACCGGCTCACCTCGCTGCATGCGTGAGCAGTAGGCCATCTCGATCGCTCCGGCGTCGCCTATCCCGGGGTAGGTTTGCGGCTCGCAGGACCGAGAGGCGGTGATCCCACGGGCCGCACGGCGCGGCGACGTCGTGGTCGGCGCGATCAGGCGACCCGGGACGTCGGTCCGGCTCGTTCGCCGACCTGTGCCACCTCGCCCGGCTCGTCCGCCCCCCCGCCCCGGCGGTGTCCCGCGTCAGCCCTCCGGCGCCTCCGTGAGGACCCACGTCGAGCCATCGGGCCCGTCGTGGACCTCGATCCCGGCCGCTGCCAGCCGCTCGCGCGCGACATCCGCCGTGGCCCAGTCCTTCGCCCCCCGCGCGCGCGCCCGCAGCTCCAGCAGCGCCTCGACGAACGGCGCGACCGTGGCCCGCGGGTCGCGCGACCCGACCTCCGCCTGCTCGCCCAGCCGCGCGATGAGCGAGCGGAACGTGGCGTCCGCGTTGTCCAGGTCCGGGCTGTCCTCGCCCTGGCGGACGCGCGCCGAGATTGCAGAGTCGAGGTCGAGGAGAGCCCCGACAGCCGTGCGCAGGTCGCCCCGGCCGAGTGCCTCGATGAAGGTCCCCTCGAGGTCCGCCGTCGTGTCCCGGAGGGTGGCGGCGACCGGTGTCGGCCGGGCTGCCGTGCCACCCGGGCGTGCTCCTACGAACTCGCGGTCGACGTCGACTGCCTGGCCGGCCGCAAGCTCCCGGGCGGCCTCGCCGAGCGCCGTGAGCGGCACCTCGGTCCCGCTCCGGAAGACGGCACTGCGGCCGCCCACCCGGACCGTCGCCCCGCCGAGGCCCGATACCGACGCCGTCCCGGCCTCGAGGTCGAGCACGAGCGCGGTGTGACTGTCGACGCCAAGGACGAAGGCGTCCTCGGGGAGGACCGCCTCGAGGATTCGCAGGCGTCGCTCGCCCATGTAGCAGAAGCGTGTGTCGTGGGTTCCGCCCTCGGCATTGTCGTAGTGGGGGACGATGGCGGCGCGCAGGCCGGTGGCCGCACCCAACAGGTCGAGGCCCTCGAGCCAGCGCGGCTCCTCCCCCGCCTTGTAGACCTCATAGACCGGGATCGCGACGAGGCCCACCGTGAGGGCGGCCGCGCTCGCCATCGTCAGGATCCCGCCGTCGACGAGCTTCGCAGCCAGCGCGCCGGGGATCGGCCCGCCGGCCCACTGGCGCAGGGCGTAGCTGGGGCTGCCCGGACCCGCCATGACATAGCGTGCCTCGCGGATCCGGGCCAGCGCCGTCGCCAGCGTGACGGCGTCGGCGTCGCGTGAGCGCAGCGACGCGACGGCCACCGGTCGGCCCACGCTCGTCGCGAAGAACTCGGCCGTCCTCACGCTCAGCTCGTCGGCGTTCTCCTGGAACCCGTAGGGCGTGTCGAGGATGGCCGCCGGCACGGGCCTCGCTGCGGACGCGCCCGTGGCGCCGAGGCGCTCGAACAGGGCGCGGTGGACCTTCGCCATGGTGGGCGCCGTCTCGCCCGAGCCCATGATCGCGAGGATCCGGGGTGCGCGCATGGGGCTCCCCAGCGGCGCGCGCTCACGCGACGGCCCCCGCCACGCACGGTCACGCGACGACCCGTCGCCGGTCGCCGACGCCATCACGTGGGCGAGTTCGACGCCATCGGCGACCGGGATGCGCTCGGTCCGCATTCCCGGATGGTACCCGTCCCTCCGGTCGGGGCCGTCCCGACCGGCGGCATCACCTGCTGGTCTGTCACGCGTCCGGACCGTCCGGGGGTCGGTCGGGGCGGGAGATCAGGCGCCCGCGACCTCGCTGAGATCCGGCGGATCCGTGCCCAGCCATGAGGCGACCTTCCCGATCGCCCGCCGCTCGAGCTCGCTGACGGCTGGCTGACCGGCGGTATGGCGGGCCTCGGCGATGCGGACTGCGAGTTCGACGAGCCAGGCGATGAACGCGCTTCCCTCCGACTCCGGCACGCGTCCAAGCACTCCACGGGCCCTCTTCAAGCCCTTCCGCGGGTCGACGGCGGCCGCCTGGTAAGCCGCCCACATCGCGTCGAGGTTTCCCCGCAGGGTCTCGACCGCGCTGTGACCCGCGCCGCTCCCCCCAAATCTCGTCACGGCGTCATCGAGCTCGTCCGTCAACCGGCGGAACTGGCTCGTCTCGGGCGGTCCCTCGCCGCCGGCCACGGCGCTGTAGACCCAGAGCGGCGCAAAGACGAGCGCCTCCCACTCCGCTGTGCTGAGCTCGTACGACTCCACGAGTCCAGCATACGCCCGGACGCGAGCGCTGGCGGCGGCACGCAGGGACCCACGCCACGGCCGGGAAGGGGACCGGTCCGGGCCACCCGTTCGCGGGGCGACTTCCCGACGGGCGCACGAGGAAGGCTCGTCGAGAGTTGCGGCAGCCGAGCGGTGGACGCCGCAGGCGCTCGTGCTCTCGAACCGGCGACGCAAACCGCAGGGACTCCACCTTCGAACAAAGACTGTGAAGACCACGCTCTGGCAGATCCGTCGGGCACCCTCGGTGCTCGATGTCATCCCCCTCGTCGGCCAGCTCGTCGCTGAAGCGGGAGCCGCCGGCGGCAGTGAGGCAGGCTCCGGGCGCGAGGCGCTGCTGGAGGCCGTCCTCGATGAGACCGACGCGCCGACCGCGATCGCGGCGGCCCATGCGCTGGCCCACCTTCCGAGTGCTGCCGTCGACGACGTGTTCGCCGAGATCCTGGCAGCGGGCGGCTGGTTGGCACCCCACATCGCGTGGTCGCTCGCGGATCGTGCGCCGGTCGAGCCCCTCGTCGACCCGCTGATCGGGCTGCTTGAACGTGGTCGATTGGGCGGCATGCTCGCCCAGCAGACGCTCCTGCGGTGGGCTGCGGTCTCGCCGCGGACGATCGCGCAGGCGCTCGGAGACCGGCTCGGGCGGAGCGTCACCCCAGGCGCCCGGGGACGCCTCGTCGAGACGCTCGGCGTGGCCGTGGGCACGGAGCTGGCCGGGGGCGTGGAGCCGCGGCTGGCCCCCATCGCGCTGGATGCCGGGGAAGCACACGAGGTGCGCTCCGCAGCGATCGCGGCGCTCGGCGACCGACCCGGCGCCGACCGCGGGGCGCTCCAGCAGATCTCGGCAGCCGACGACGCGCTGGCGCCCGTCGCCCGCCTCGCCCTTCTCGATCATCGGCTCGCGGAGCAGCATGCCCCCGAAGGCGCCCCTGGCCTGCATGTCGCGCAGGTCCACCTCGGCGGCCACCTCGACGGTGCCCTGGCGCACGCGGGCGAGGGCAGCACCGGGGGGATCGCGACGCTCGTCGTCCAGCTCGGCGACGCGCTCGCGGCCGACCCGCGCGTGGACAGTGTTACGACGATCGGCCGCGGGTCGGTCTCGGAGGCGGTCGTTTCGCTCGGCTTGGCGGGTACGCCCCACTCGGTCATCGCCGCGCCGTTGGGACGGCACGAGGACGCGACCTTCGCCGGCCAGTGGCCGGCCCTCATCGCCGCCGAGCGCGCGATTCGGCGCGTCGTCGCCCACCGACCGGCGACGCTACTGCACCTGCGAATGGCCGACGTCGGCACCTTTGCCGCGTCTCGGCTTGCCCGGCGGCGCGGCCTTCCGACGATCTTCACGCTGGCCCCCGACCCACACGCCGTCATCCGCGAGATGGAGCGGGCGGGTGAGCTCGACCGCGCCGCGTTCGGGCCGGCCGATGCAGCCGGCGCCCTGTGGTTCCGGGCCGGCCTCGTGCGCCACCTGGCCGACACCGCGCAGCAGGTGGTGCTGTTCCCACGGGTGGGCCTCTCCGAGCGCATCCGCGACCTCCTGGGCATCGACGTGCAATCCGACCCCGGTCGCTACCACGTCGTCGCGGAGGGGATCGACCCGGCGCCGGTCCTCGCGGCCCGTCGCGCGGCCGCCCGCACCGCCGCTCCGCGAGACCCGCGGGCGCGGTCGAGCGACCGGGAGCCGGTCCCCGCGAGCGGCGCGCCCCGGACGGTCGTCGACGAGCTCCGCTCCGCCGTCGACGCCCTGGGTGCGGATCGCCGCGGCCTCCCTCTCGTCGTGAGTGTCGGCCGCCTCGCAGAGGTGAAGGGGATGGCGCGCCTCGTGGAAGCCTTCGCGGGCGACGAAGGCCTCCGGCGGCGCGCAAACCTCGTGATCGTCGGGGGCGACCTCGACGACCCGACCCCAGAGGAACGCGGTGAGATCGGCCGCATCGAGGGCGCGTTGCGGGACGCGCCGGCGACGGCGCGCGCGCTCGTTCAGCTCGGCCATCGCCCCCACGACGACGTCCTCCGGGTTCTTGCGCTCGCGGAGCATGGCTTCGGCGAGGAGATCGCCTCGGGTGGCGCGTACGTCTGCGCCAGCCGCAAGGAGGAGTTCGGACTGGCGATCGTGGAGGCGCTGGCGACCGGGTTGGCCGTCGTCGCGCCGCAGGACGGCGGCCCGCCGTCATACGTCGAGGACGGGATCACCGGCCGACTCGTGGACACCCTCGACCGCGAGGCACTCGCTGTCGCGATCCACGACGCCCTCGACCTCGCCGACCAACCGGAACGGGCGGACCGGGCTCGATCGCTCATCGCCGAGCGGTTCACGATCCGGGCCATGGCCGACACGCTCGTGCCGATCTACGC
Organism: uncultured Chloroflexia bacterium; assembly: GCA_963698595.1. Classification (GTDB taxonomy): domain Bacteria; phylum Chloroflexota; class Limnocylindria; order Limnocylindrales; family CSP1-4; genus CTSoil-043. The sequence continues at coordinate 15,012 of CAVORL010000002.1, read as the reverse complement.
TGTAGCAAGCCGTGAGCCCGTGGCGGCCTCCGCCTGATCGGCCCCGGACGACGGGAGCCCGCGAGGCCGTCCGGGACGGCGCCCGGAGACCGCGTGACCCTCCTCGTCATCAGCCCCGACTACGCGTCGCACCTTTTCCCGCTCCTGGCGCTGGCCGGTGCCTGGGCGGCGAACGGGGACCGCGTCGTCGTGGCGACCGGCCCTGCAGTCGCCACGCACGTCGAGCGTGCCGGCTTCGAGCGAGCGGAGGTCGTCCTGGGCCGCGGATCGAACGCCGGGACCGCACGGGCGGACGAGCAGCCGTCCGGCGAGGATGCGAACCTGCGCGCCTTCTTCTCCGCGACGCGGGCGGGGATGATCCCGACCCTCCGCCTCCAGGCCGAGCTGCGCCGCAACGACCTCCTGTGGCGGCCGCTGGAGGCGGCCAGGGCAACGATCGAGGTCGTGCGAGCCATCGCCCCGGACGCGATCCTCGTTGACCACCTCGCGTTCGGCGCCGTGCTGGGCCTGCGGGCCGCCGGCACCTCCTACGTCGACGTCGTCCTGGGCCACCCGACAGCGCTGCCGGTCGGGGACGAGCAGTACGGGGTGCCGCCGGCGTGGCCTGTGGCGTTCGATCCGGACCCGGCGGACCTGGCCGACCTCCGGGGGCTGGCGGCCGATGTCGGCCGGCGGTTCACCGACGACTGGAACACGGCCCTGCGCACGCTCGACCCGGGAGGGGCGCCCGTCGCCGACGCGTTCCGTGTCCATGGGGACGTCGTCCTCTTCAGCTACCCCGAGGAGCTGCACGACGCGCGGCGAGCCCCCGCCATGCCTCGCCCCTGCGCGTTCCTCGGTGCTTCGGTGCGGGACGAGACGCTCGATCCGGGGGCCGACGCGTGGCTCGCCCGCGACGCGGGGCGTCCGCTCGTCGTCGTCTCGTTCGGGAGCTTCCTCTCGGCCCGCGACGACGTGCTGGCGCGGGTGGTGGCGGCGCTCCGCGCGCTCCCGGTGCGGGTCGCCCTCGCCACGGGCTCCACCGGACCCGCGGCGCTCGGCACGCTCCCCGCGGACTGGCTCGTCAGACCGTTCCTGCCGCAGGTCGCGCTCATCCGCCACGCGTCGCTGGCCGTGACCCACGCGGGCAACAACGGGGTGACGGAGGCGCTGGCGGCCGGCGTGCCGCTCGTCGTGCTGCCGTTCTCGACCGACCAGTTCGCCGTTGCCGCCGACCTTGAGCGAACGGGCCTGGGGCGGGCGCTCGACCCGAACGGCGCGACGGTGGCCGAGATCGCGGACGCCGCTCGCGCCGTCCTCGCCGGCCCCGCGCCGACGGCGGCGGCCGCGTTGGGCGCTGAGCTGCGCGCGGATCCCGGCCCGGCCCGGGCGCGTCGGGCGGTGGCGTCGGCGGGAGGGCCGGGCGCCGGGCGCTGAGCCCGACCAGCCGGGGTCCCGGTCGCTCACCACGGGTCGTGCCCATGGGGCGTGGGCGCCCGGCATGCGCCGGACACGAAGAAGGGTGGGTCCTGGACGGACCCACCCTTCGCGACGCGGGCCTCGTGCGAGGCCGTGCGCGGTCTACATCTCGGGCGGCAGGAGCACTGCGTCGATGACGTGGATCACGCCGTTCGAGGCGGCGATGTCGACGGTCACGACATTGGCACTGCCGTTGAGGACGACGCCCCCGTCAACCACGGCGATCGAGATGGGCGAGCCCTCGACGGTGTCGGCCGAGGTGAGACCGACGACCTGGTCGGAGGTCACCGTGCCCGCAACGACGTGGTAGAGGAGCACCTGCTTGAGGGCCTCGGGGTCGGCAAGGAGGGCGTCGAGCGTGCCCGCTGGAAGCGCCGCGAACGCCGCGTCCGTCGGGGCGAAGACGGTGTACGGTCCCTCGCCCGTCAGGGTGTCGACGAGGCCGGCGGCCGTGGCTGCGGTCAGGAGGGTCGAGAACGAGCCCGCGGCCTGCGCGGTCTCCACGATGTTCATCTCGGCCGCGGCGGCCGGCTCGGGGGTGGGCGCCGGGGTCGGCGTGGCCGCGGAGCCGCACGCCGCGACGACGAGGGCGATGGTGGCCAGCGGTACGAGGAAGATGCGCTTCATGGACATCCTTTCGGTGTGTCGTGGTTCTTCTGGATCTGGGTCGCCTGCGGTGTCTCGAGGGTCACGCGAGGTCGACCTTCACCATCTCTTCGGGAGGCGGCGCCCGGCGGATGGGAATGGCGCGTTCGTCAGGCGTCTCGTCGACCCCGCAGCCCGGCCAGCGCGTCCTCCCGGGTCCCGATCCAGCTTCCCTCCCGGGCCCGGACGATCGCGACCCGATCCTGCCGAGGCGGGCGCCTGTCACGAGTCCGCCCCGACCGGCGGAACCCCCGGCGTATCGGTGCCCTCGGAGACGGCAGCTGGCTCGGCCTGCAGCCGGCCGCCGCGAACCGTCGCCCCGACCGCCATGGCGGCCGCCACGAGCACCACGTTCTTGATGATGTACTGGCCCTCGAGCGTGGGGGCGATCGGGAAGACCGTGAAGGTCTCGGCCGGGAACAGCGCGAGCGGCGTGACCGCGCCGAGCATCTGCACCGCGAGCAGGAGGAGCGTAGCCCGCAGGAAGCGCCCGCTCAGCAGCCCGAGCCCGATGAGAACCTCCCAGGTCGCGAGCACGGGCACGGCGACGGTCGCGGGGACGACGCCAAAGGTCAGCTGCTCGATGGTCCGGGCGGCGAGGTCCTGGGCCGGGCTCAGCCCGGGAACGAACTTCAGGGCGCCGAACCAGAGGAAGACCAGGCCGAGCGCCATCCGCAGGAGGGGCACCGCCGCGGCGGCCAGGGCTGTGGTGATGCGGCGGTCGAGGCGGTCGTAGCGGGCCCGCCAGGGCGAGACGGGGGGCGTGCTGCCGCGAGCGGCGGAGTGGCGGAACATGTGAGCCTCACGTGAGCGGCCGGTGCGTGCCGGAGCGACACGCCATCACCTCTCCTCTTCGCGTGCGGGGCCGATCGCGGATCGGGCGCATACTCAGCCCGGTGAGAATCCTCCTCGTCGGCGCCAGCGGCTACATCGGCGGGCGACTCGTCCCGCTCCTCGCCACGCGGGGCCATGACCTCGTGCTCATGAGCCGTGACGCGCGGCCGCTGGCGTCGCGCTTCCCGGATGCTCGAGTGGTCGGCGCCGACCTGCTCGACCCGCCCACCCTGGTGCCCGCGCTCGAGGGCGTCGACGTCGCCTACTACCTGGCCCACTCCATGGGAGCGGGAGAGGCGGGCTTCGCCGAGCGCGACCTTCGTGCCGCACGCCACTTCGCCGAGGCCGCTGCCCGGGCGGGGGTCTCGCGGATCGTCTACCTCGGCGGGCTGGGCGACGACGACGCCGACCTCTCGCACCACCTCGCCAGCCGTCACGAGACCGGCGAGGAGCTCGCGGCGCACGGCGTGCCGGTCACGGAGCTCCGGGCGGCCGTGATCATCGGCTCGGGCAGCGCCTCGTTCGAGATCCTGCGCCACCTCACCGAGCGCCTGCCCGTGATGATCACGCCTCGCTGGGTGGGCACCCGCTGCCAGCCGATCGGGATCCGTGACGTCCTCGACTACCTTGCCGCGGCCCTTGATCACCCGGAGATAACGGGCGTCGTGGAGATCGGCGGGCCCGACGCCCTGTCCTACGGCGACATGATGCGGACCTATGCGCGCCTGCGCGGCCTCCGCCGCCTCATGATCCCGGTGCCCGTCCTCACGCCGCGCCTCAGCTCCTACTGGGTGAGCCTGGTCTCACCCGTCCCGTCGGGCATCGCGCGTCCGCTGATCGAGGGGCTCCGCAACGAGGTCGTCGTCCGGGACCCGGGACCAGCCGCCGCGTTCGGGCTCGCCCCGCTGCCCTACGAGGAGGCCCTCCAGGACGCAATCGATCGCACCGATCGCCACGCTGTGGAGTCCACCTGGTTCGACTCCGTCGACGTTTCCGGCCGGGAGAGCCTCGCCTCGCTGGCATCGCACGAGGGGATGATCGTCGAGCGCCGGAGCCGGGCCGTGGCGGCCCCGCCCGAGCGGGTCTTCGCGGAGGTCGAGCGCGTCGGGGGCCATGCGGGGTGGCCCTACGCGAACCTCCTGTGGCGCGTGCGAGGACTCATGGACCGCGCCACCGGGGGCCCCGGGATGCGCCTGGGGCGCCGCGACCCCGACCGGGTCAGGGTCGGCGACGCCGTCGACTTCTGGCGGGTCGAGGAGGTCCGGCGTCCGGAGCTTCTCCGCCTGCGGGCCGAGATGAGGGTGCCCGGCAGGGCCTGGCTCCAGTACGAGGTGATCGACGCACCCGGCGGCACCCGGCTCCTCCAGACCGCCTTCTTCGAGCCGAAGGGCCTGCCCGGCCTCGCCTACTGGTACGGGCTCTACCCGATCCACGGCCTGATTTTCCGCGGGATGGTCCGCGCCCTTGCCGAGCGCGCTGTGCGCTGACTGGCGCAGCCCGCACTCGTGCTCCGCGGCCGGATCCTGGGGACGCGAAGTCGGACCCGGGTCGCCCCACAGAGGAAGGGCGACTCGAGTCCGATCTCGGTGCCGGGGACCGGGAGGAGATCGGTCATCCGGCGGAGGAGCCTCGGGGAGGGAGCCGAGCTCCGTGGTGAGATTCAGCCACCTGACCCTGAAGCGTTTCTGAAACGAAGATTGGGGTTTCTCAATGCTCTGGCAGCCGTCCCGGAGGGCGTGATCCCCGCCGGAACCGATCGCCGATGCACCGGGCGCTGCTATCGTGCGCACGTGGAGCGCGTGACGACGGAGGAGCAAGCGGCGCCCCGGTGGATCCGCGCCCGTTGGCTGGGCCGGATCGCGTATCGCGACGCGTGGGCCCTCCAGCAGGCGCTGGCGTCGGCACGGGGCGATGGCCTGCTCGCGGAGGACCAGCTGCTGCTCCTGGAGCACGACCCCGTCCTGACCCTCGGGCGCAACGCGAGCGCGGACCACGTCGTCGCGCTCCCGGAGCTGCTCGCATCCCGGGGGATCGAGGTCCTCCGCGTCGAGCGCGGCGGCGAGGTGACCTATCACGGGCCGGGTCAGCTCGTGGCCTACCCGATCGCGGCCCTCGCACGGCCCGGCGCGGCCACGGGCCCGGAGCTGGAAGGCGCCCGCCCGGTCGGTGTGCGGCCCTTTGTCGAGGCGCTCGAGGACGCCATGGCAGACACCTGCGCCGCCGCCGGGGTCGTCGCCGGCCGGAGGCCCGGCCATCCCGGCTGTTGGGTCGATCCCGCCGGACCGCTTCCCCGCAAGATCGGGGCGCTGGGGATCCGCGTCGCCCGCGGCGTCAGCTTCCACGGCATCGCCCTCAACGTCACGACGAATCTGGCCGACTTCGACCTCATCGATCCCTGCGGGATGCCCGGGCTTCGGTCCACCTCGATCTCCCGTGAGCGGGGGCGCCTCGGCCTCGCTGCCCCGGATGCGCCGCCGACGACGGACAGCGTCGCGCTCGCGGCGACCGACTTCGCCGCCGCGCTCGCCCGCCGCCTCGGGTTCGCCCTGGCCGGCGATCTGCCGCCGGCCGCCGTCGCCGCCGACGAGCGGCGCGCTCTTGGAGCGATCGCCGGGCGGCTCGATCTCGCATCCGGAGCGCGACCGGCTCGGCTCGCGGTCGCCGGCTGATGGCCCCGGGGCTCTTCGAGCTGCGCCGCGACGCGATCACCGGGTGGTGGGTTGCCATCCTTGTCGATCGCGATTTCGACCTCGAACGGTTCGTCACGCACGCCGAGCCGATCGATGACCACGGGGACTGCTTCAACTGCCGGATTCCCTCGGGCGACGGCGTTCGGACCCGGGTTCTCAAGGACTTCGCGTTCCGAACTGTCGGCACCGAGGCCGAGGCCCGCGAGCTGGAGAAGAGCGTCACCCAGATCGCCCTGGCCCAGGCCCGCGCCGCCGGGAGCTGGCGGACGATCGTGGCCCCGCCGGGGGAGCACCGCCCGCTCCATTCTGTCGGGATCGAGCTCATCACGGAGCTGCTCTCGACCGCCCGCGATGCGGTGGCGGAGGCCGGGCGCGCCGGGCAGACTGCCTATCTCCAGGTCCTCCAGAACTGGGGCCGTCAGGCGGGAGCCCGGACCAACCACCTGTGCCTGGACCTCTACGACCTGCCCCAGATCCCCCACGAGGTCGCGGAGGAGATCGGCGGCGCCGCGCGCTTCGTGATCCGGGAGAGCGAGTGCCCGTACTGCCGGGCCGTACGCGTCGAGCGCGAGCGGGGGACCCGTTTCATCTGGGAGGACACGGCGTCGGTCGCCTTTGCCCCCTTCGCCTCCCGTTCCCCGTTCGAGGCCTGGATCGTCCCGCGCCGGCACGAATCGGACTTCGGCGCCGCATCCGACGCCGAGATCGCGTCCACGGCGGAGGCATTGCGCCAGGTCCTGGGGCGCCTCGACGTCCTGGGCGGGCCGCCCTACAACCTCGTCCTGCACACCGGGCCCGTCGCCGGCCAGGTGGACGCCACGTACCATTGGCACTGGGAGATCCACCCTCGGCTTCGCGAGATCGCCGGCCTCGAGCTCGGCACCGGTCTCCCGGTGAACTCGGTGAGCCCCGAAGAGGCCGCGGACCAGCTTGTCCGCCACCTGGGTCGTCACCCGGACGGGGACTGGCCGGACCCCCGCCCAGGGCGACCGGAGGGACGCCCATGATCCCGCCGTCCGATCCACGCCTCCTCGCGCGTCACATGCTCCCTGCGTCCGTCGTCTTTCGGCCGGAGCCCGCCACCGGCGTGCGCCGCACCATCGATCCGGAGGCCACGTGCTCGTCGATCTCTCGCTCCGCTGGGGAGCGCGCCCGATGATCCCCGGTCGCGATCTCCCTCAGCCCGAGCCCGAAGACCGGCGAGAGCCCCCCGAGCCGGCCCGGCCGCATGGAGGTGGGACGGCCAGAGACCACCACACAAGCGCCGCCGCCCTCCCGGCGGACCCCGTCGCCGCCCGGGTCTTCGTGGAAGGTCTCTACGCGCGCCACCACGGCGAGATCCACGCCTACCTCATCCGGATGCTGCGGGATCCGGAGCTCGCCGCAGACCTCACGCAGGATGCGTTCGTGCGCGCCTATCGCGCGCATGCGGACCTCGACGATCCGTCGAAGGCGCGTGCCTGGCTGTACCAGATCGCGCACAGGGTTGCCCTCGATGAGATCCGGCGCCGCAAGATCATCCGGTTTGTCCCGTGGACCGGCGAGTCGCGGGGCTCGGCCCCGTCCGCCGAGCGGCTGGTCATGGACCTCCGCCTTTCGGGCAACCTCGAGCGGGCGCTGAGGCGGATCCCCGAACGGCAGCGATCTGCGCTCCTCCTCGCGGAGGTGCACGAGCTGACCGGCCTGGAGCTCGCGGCGGCGCTGGGAACCACGCACGTCGCGGCCCGGGCGCTCTTGACCCGCGCGCGAGAGAGCCTTCGCCGGGCGCTCGTCGAGGAAGAGGTCGCCGAGCTCGAGCGCGCCGCCACGACGGCGGCAGCCCGGACGGGGCGGCCGCCACGCGAGGCCCGCCGTTGAGCGGACTGCGGCGAGCCACGAGCCACCCGGATCGCCTGAACGATCCCCACGAGCGCGCCCACGACCTCGCCTCCGACGCCTTCCTGGCACCCCTCGAGCCGGTCGACGCGACCTGGCTCGAGGCGCACCTCGCCACCTGCGCCGCGTGCCGTGTCACGGTCGACGGCTTCGCTGCTGATGCGGCCATCCTCCGCGGCCTGCGCGATGTGCCGCTGCCGCTCCCACGGGACCTGGGCGCCAGGGTCTCGGTGGCCCTCGACGAGGAGCTGCGGCGAGCGACGAGCCGCCGAGGCCGCCGTCTCGCGGGTGGATTGAGACGATCGGGTCGCAGCAGGGGTCCCCTCCGCCCGGCTCCCGCTCTCGCCGGCCTTGCGGCCGCCGCGCTCATTGCGATCCTCGTCCTGCCGACTGCCCTGCCGCAGGGCGCGCCGGAGACGAGCCCGTCGCCCGACGCAAGTCTCGCCCCCCACCCGACGCCCCTCGTGGTCGCCACCCAGCCAGTCGCGTGGGTGCGCCGTACGCCCGACGGCTCGTACGTGATCTCCAGCGCTCCCGTCGACCGGGTCTGCCCCGGCGTCGATGCGTCGGCATGCGGGACGCTTGACGGCAGCGCCACCGACCTCGTCGCGCTCCAGATGCGGCCGTCGTCCGTCGTCCTGCCGCGTGACGGGAGCCCGGCTGTCGTCGTCGGACAGAACAGGGTCTACACGATCGCCGTGATTCCCCTGCCGGCCGTCACAACTCCGGAGCCCAGCCCGTCTTCGGTACCAACCAGCACGCCTCTCCAATCGCCGGCGGTGACGGGGGAGCCGGCATCTCCTCCTGCCGACTCTCCCGCCCCGTCGGTCACTCCGGTCACCGCGCCGACCCCGACGCCGGTGCCCAGCGCCGCGCTCGGCGGCTCGGCGGCGCCCGGGACGCCCGTGCCGACGCCGGAGCCCGCGACGCCGCTCCCGACGTTGCCGCTGCCGACACCTGCCCCGACCGCAGAGAGCATCCGGGCCATCGCCGAGGACGTCGTGCTCGTCGGCACGTTGCCGGCCTACAGCGCCGACGGCCGTTGGGTGGCCTTCTCCGCGCGGCCCGTCGACGGCTCCCACGGCCCCGACCTGTACGCGTGGCGAGTCGGCGAGCGACGCGCGCAGCCGCTCACCTCCGACCACGGCTCGGTCTTCTCGGGCTGGCTCGACAACGCCATCCTCGCGAGCGGGGCGCGACTCCGCGATGCGCCTGGCACGGACCGAGAGGGCGTCGTCCCGGAGGCTGGCTCCGATCCCGCGACGGTCGTGGCCAGGTCGTTCCTGGTCGACCCGGCCACGGGCGCGATCACGGAGATCCCCCGCGACGACGTGTGGCGCCCGATCGTCGACCCGACCGACCGCGTCGTCGTCTACTGGACCGGGACCCTCGGCTGGAGCAGCAACGACGTGTCGTGGGCGCCGGTCGCCGGTGAGCTCGTGGTCGCCGGCTGGGCGGACCTCATCGACGCCGAGGCGCATCTGCGACCCCACGCGCTGCCGCGGGACGCGGCCGAGTCCGTCAGTGACTTCGAGGTGCGCTTCGATCCCGCCGGACGTCGTCTCGGCGTCTGGGTGGCCGACCCCGCGACCCCGGGCGCCGGAGGGATCGCCCTCGTCGCGGTCGAAGACAACGGGTCGCTCGGGTCTGTTCTCCTCTCCGGCGCCGCCGCGCTCCCGGGCTTCTCGCTCGACGCGGACCGGCTCGCCTGGTCGACCCCGCCCGGCCGGAACGGGCAGGGCAGCCTCATCACCGTGTTCGCCTGGCGGGGCGAGTTCGCCGGGCAGGTCTACAGCCTGCCCGACTCCGGAGACGAGCCCGTCGTCGTCGTCCGCTGAGCCCCGGTCCCACCGGGCGCCCCGCCCCGGTGTAGACTTCTCGCGACCCTTTAACGACCGGTCCAGCGAGGCCGGGAAGGAGGATGCACATGCCACGTTGCGGCGGGTGCAGCGGGCTGACCGCAGGTTCGGTCGCCTGATGGACGCACCCCAGATCATGACCGCGGACGAGGTCCGCCGGACGATCGTCCGCATCTCCCACGAGATCGTCGAGCGACAGGCCGGAACCGACGGCCTCGTCCTCGTCGGGATCCAGCGCCGCGGAGTGCCGCTCGCGCAGCGCATCGCCGCCGCGATCAACGAGCACGAGGGCGTCGCCCTCCCCGTCGGCGCCCTCGACATCACGTTCTACCGGGACGACCTCTCGCTGATCGCGCAGCAGCCGATCGTGAAGGGCACCGAGATCCCGGTCGACCTCACCGAGAAGACGGTCGTCCTCGTCGACGATGTCCTCTACACCGGGCGCACGATCCGGGCCGCGATGGACGCCCTCGCCGACTTCGGGCGACCCCGCGCGATCCGCCTCACCGTCCTCGTCGATCGTGGTCATCGCGAGCTCCCGATCCGCGCCGACCACGTCGGGAAGAACGTCCCGACGTCGCGGGCCGAGCGGGTCAATGTCTACCTGGTCGAGACGGACGGCGAGGACGCAGTCCGCATCATGCGCGGGGAGGGGCAGGCATGAGCGCGCCGCAGGACGGGACGGGGGCGGTACCGGCCGCCCCGATCGAGCCCGCGACGGAGCACCCCTGGCATCACCGCCACCTGCTCGACGTCGACACCCTCTCGGCCGCGGACATCGGGCTCGTCATGAAGACGACCGACGCCATGAACGAGATCCTGGGACGCCCGATCAGCAAGGTCCCGGCGCTCCGCGGGCGGAGCGTGACGATCATCTTCTACGAGGCCTCGACCCGGACCCGCGTCTCCTTCGAGGTCGCCGCCAAGAACCTCTCGGCGGACGTCGTGAACATCGCCGCGAGCGCCTCGTCGGTGACGAAGGGCGAGTCGCTCGTCGACACCATCCGGACGATCGAGGCGCTGGGCGCCGACATGATCGTCATGCGCCACGGGACCTCGGGGGCGCCCTATCTGGCTGCCGAGGTCTTCTCCGGCAGCGTCCTCAACGGGGGCGACGGCTGGCATGCCCACCCCTCCCAGGCCCTGCTCGACCTCTACACGATGCGGGCCCACCTGGGCGATCTTCGCGGGAAGAAGGTCGTGATCCTCGGCGACGTCCTCCACTCGCGTGTCGCCCGCAGCAACATCTGGACGCTGACGGCGATGGGAGCCGATCTCTGGATCTGCGGGCCCACGCCGATCCTGCGCGGCTTCGACGCCTGGGCCCGGCGCTGGGCGAACGGCCGTGGGCCGGCCGGCCACGCCGGCTTCACCGTCACGTCCGACGTCAACGCGGCGCTCTCCGGCGCCGACGCCGTCATGGCCCTCCGCCTCCAGCGGGAGCGCATGGATGCGGGGCTCCTGCCGAGCCTGCGCGAGTACGCGGCCCGGTTCGGGCTCACCCGCGAGCGCCTGGCCGGAGCGAGCCCGGACGCGCTCGTCATGCACCCGGGCCCGATGAACGAAGGCGTCGAGATCGCGCCCGACGTCGCCGTCCTGGACCGCAGCGTCATCACGGAGCAGGTCTCCAACGGCGTGGCGGTCCGCATGGCGCTCCTCTACCTGTTGTCGGGCGTCCACGCGGACGCCCAGGAGGGCCCGCTCGGTGGCTGAGATGCGGATCGGTGAGTCAGTCGAGCTCCTCGAGATCAGCCGGGCATGGCTGGTCGACCCATCCGTCGGGCGCGAGGGCCCGGGCGAGATCGTGGTCCGGGATGGCCTCCTGGAGGCGGTGACCTGGCTGGAGGGTGCGGACGCCGACGGGATCGGGCCCGACGGAGTCGTCGTCGCCCCGGGATTCCTCGACATCCACGTCCATCTCCGAGAGCCCGGCAACGAGGACGCGGAGACGGTCGCGTCGGGCCTGGCCGCGGCCGCGCACGGCGGCTTCACGAGCGTCTGCGCGATGCCGAACACGACGCCCGCGGCCGACGAGCCGGGGGTCTTCTCGCGGGTCAGGGCCGCCGCGGCTGGCGTCGGGATCGCCGGTGGAGCTGCTTCTCCACGGGGCGGTCACCGTGGGGCGGGGAGGGGAGCGGCTCGCCGCGCTCGGCGAGCTCGCCGACGCCGGCGCGGTCGGCTTCTCCGACGACGGGTCGCCCGTGTCGAGCCCCGTCATCCTGCGCAATGCGCTCCTCTACCTGGGGATGCTGGGCGTGCCGCTCGTGGAGCATGCCGAGGATCTGGCGCTGACCCGGGGCGCCGAAGCCACGGACGGCTACGTCGCGACGATCCTCGGCCTGAAGGGCTGGCCGGTCGCTGCCGAGGTGTCCGCCGTGGAGCGCGCCATCGCGGTGCTCGAAGCGGTCGTCCCGGACGCCCCGGGGGCCCGCCTCCACCTGGCGCACCTCTCGACGGCGGGTGCGCTCGACGCCGTCCGCCGCGCCAAGGCGGGAGGGCTCCCTGTCACCTGCGAGGTGACGCCGCACCACCTCGGGCTCACCGACGAGTGGCTCGCCGGGGCGCGTCGCTGGGCGTGGGAGGCCCTCGGGGAGGACGGCGTCGCGCGCGATCCGTGGGCGGACGGCGCGCTCGTCGCGCACCCGTACGCGACGGCCTGCAAGGTCAACCCGCCGCTGCGGGCGGCCGAGGACGCCGGCGCCGTCCTCGCGGCGCTGGTCGACGGCACCGCCGACGCCGTCGCGACCGACCATGCCCCGCACACGCAGGTGGACAAGGAGACCGAGTTCGGCATGGCGGCCAACGGGATCAGCGGCGTCGAGACGGCGCTCGGGGTTCTCCTCGCGGCCGTGGCCGCGGGGCGCCTGCCGCTGGCCCGCGCCATCGAGGCGCTCACCACCGGGCCGGCCCGGGTGCTGGGCGAGCGGCCGGGCCGGCGGGGCGCGGTGCGCGGTCTCGTCGAGGGGGCCGTGGCCGACCTCGTCGTCTTCGACGCGGCGGCCACCTGGACGGTGACCCAGGCGTCCCTGCGCTCGCGCGGCCGCAACACGCCCCACCTGGGTCGGGAGCTCCCGGGCCGGGTCCTCCTGACGATCGCCGGCGGGCGCCTCGCCTACCGCGACACGGAGGCCTGACGCGGCAGGCCCGCCGCCGCCGGCGCGGCGGCGGGACCCGCCCTCAGGCGCCCGCTTTCCACGCCCAGTCAGCCGGCTCCAGGGAGCCGTTGGACCACATCCGCGGCACGAGGCCGATCTCCCGGATGGCGGCGGATGCCGGCTCGAGCGCCGTCCGAGGCAGGACGAGCAGGATCCCACCCTCCCGACCGTCTTCGCGGACGAGCGCGTGGCGAACGAGCTCTGCGGGCTGCGGCTGGTATCCGTCGAACCCGCGTTCCTTGTACGTGTCGAGAAGGACGAGCCACCACGCGTCGTCGACGCGCCGGCGCCACAGGCCGAGCAGGCCGGCGAAGTGGCCGACTCCCCAGGTGTCGCGCGGAACGAGGGCCGCGGCGTGCGCCTCGCGGAGGTTCTCCGGCCGGTATGCGGGATCGGTCGGACGGAGCACCTGGTTGACCTCGTAGTTCAGGACGGCGTGCCAGCGCCACTCGACGAGGTGATCTGCGAGGACCCGCAGGAGCTCTTCCCAGCGCTCCGGCGTCAGCTGCACCTCCCCGTCCACGTCCCGCGCCGTGAGCGGGAGGGTGACAAGCGCGCCCTTCGTCCCCATGGACACCGCCCGCGCGATGCCGGTCGGGCTCGTGCCCGACTCGACCGGGTCCGCGGATGCCCGGACCGCGAACCGGTACCAGCTGTCTCCATGCTGGCGGAGCGCCTCCTCCTCGGTCAGCTCGCCTGCGGCGATGCGACGCGCCACCTCCGCCGACGGGCCCACCTCGTACGCCTCCACGACCGTCGCCGCGAGATGCGCCAGGTAGTCCTCGGCGGCGAGGTCGACCCCGTCGTGCGCGGGATAGCCGACCGCCGGGAGGAGGTACGACAGGGCGTACGCGCCGCAAGTGGCCGGGCGCTGCGGGCCGAGCGCATCGAACCGGGTGGCCATCTCCACCGCTCGATCGACGACGAGCAGCCGCTCCCCGGGAAACCACGAAGCGAAGCGGTCGGGGATGGTGGCCCGTTCCCGGAGCGGGGCCTCGTCACATCCGCTGCATCCATCAGACGTGCTCGAGATAGGCGTCGCGTTCCCACTCGGTCACCGTGCCGGCGTCGCTCGACGGCGGCGCAGCCTCGCGACAGCGCTCGGCTTCGAAGCGCTTCATCACCGGGTAGTGCTCGGCGATCACCGGGCCGAGCGCGTCGAGGAGGACCGTGTCCGACATCAGTGCCGTCACCGCCTGCTCGGGATCCGTGGGCAGTCGCGCTGCCCCGACGGCAGCGGCCTCCGCGTCGGCCAGGTGTCCCACGTCGATCTCGACGGGGGCCGGCAGCGCCAGCCGGCGCTCGAGCCCGTCGCCGATGGATGCGAGGAGACCGGCCGCGAGCAGGTATCGATTCGCGCTGGCATCCGCGAGCCGGAACTCAAGGTGACGACCGGTGCCGCGACCCGGGACCCGGACGAGCGCGGCGCGATTGCCGAACCCCCAGCAGCGGTGCGCCGGGGCCCAGGAGCCGGGCTGCAGGCGGCGAAACGAGTTGGGCGTGGGAGCCGCCAGCGCTGCCAGGCCGTCGGCATGCTCGAGCAGGCCGGCGATCGCGTGCTGCCCGGTGGACGAGAGGCCGTCGGTGGCTGCATTCGGGATGGCCTCAATTCCATCGTCTCCGACGAGCGAAAGGTGGACGTGGAGCCCGTTGCCCGGCAGCCCCGTGGCCGGCTTCGGCATGAAGCTGGCGACGCGACCGTCGTCCCGGGCAAGCGCTCGGACGAGCTGGCGCATGAGCAGGAACGCATCGGTCGCGGCCAGCGGCGCCGCGGGCAACAGGCTCACCTCGTACTGCCCCGGGCCGTACTCCCGCGCAAGCTGATGGACGGCCACGCCCGCGGCGTCGAGGGCGTTGAGGACGCCGGTGCTCCACTCCCAGCGAGCCTCGACCTCGTCGATCGTGAACATCCTCCCGTGGTCAGCGGGCACGAGGGCGCCTCCCGGTTCACGATCCAGGAGGATGAACTCCGCCTCGTATGCCATGCGGACCTCGAATCCCATCCGGGCGAGGCGCTGCGCCTGGTCCTGCAGCCGAGCGCGTGGGTCACCCGTCCAGGGCCCGTCGTCGTCGACGATCCAGCCGTACGCCTGCGCAACCCCGGGTCGGTGCGGGAGCGCGATGAGCGTCCGGGGATCGGGCACCACCCGGAAGTCGCCGCTGTCGGCGCCGAACCCAGGGTGCGGCAGCTGCTCATCGGTGATCGCGAAGTCCCAGTTCGCCCGGGCGAACGAGACACCCGTCCGGGCGACTTCCCCGAACCTCGTCCCGGGGACCGACTTCGCCTGGGCCAACGCGGAGTAGTTGTGGTAGACGATCCACAGGTGCCGCGCACCGATGTCTGACAGCCGCTCGACCAGGTCCCGGGCCGTCCCCACTCACATCCATGCTGTTGCCTCTCCCGCGCTGTGGACCTGCTGCCCGGCCGGTCGCGTGCGTCGATGCGGCCGCGAACGCAGTATCGGCGCCACCGCACGGTGCGTCGAGAGCGCCTCA
>CAVORL010000001.1:0-256644 GCA_963698595.1 uncultured Chloroflexia bacterium | reverse complement strand
GCGTGGGCGAGTACCTGCCCTGCTCGATGGCGATGATCGTCTGGCGGGTCACGCCGACGCGATCGGCCAGGTCCGCCTGGGTCATCTCGCCCTTGGCGAACCGCAGGGATCGGATCGAGTTGGTGACGCGGGTCGGCTTCACCATTGCTGGAAGGGCCCGTGGTAGGCCGCGATCCTGGTGACGGAGCTGACAATGGCTCCCGCGATGCCCCCCAGCAGGATCGCGTTGGCGATCCAGAAGTGGTCCGCCGTGGACATCGCCAGGACGAGCGCGGCGATCGAGCCCGCGATGACCAGCCAGTTGCCGACCCGCTTGCCGAAGTGGTCGATCTCCCGGTCGCGCTGGTCCTTCTTGGGCGCCTCGGCGGGGTTTGAGGCCGCGGCGACGACGTTGCCCAGGACGTTGGCCACGATGAAGCCGATGATCGTGAAGAGCATCGGCTGGACCCAGGCGACCTCGGCCATCGGCCTGCCGAGCACCTGCGGCACGACCAGGGCTGCGTAGGCGAGAAGCGTCGGCACCACGACGACGAGCACGACCCAGTTGCTCTTCTCCAGGAAGGTCATTGGCGTCTCCATGTCAAGACTCGTTGACATGGGCAATGTACAAGATAGCCAACATGATGTCAACTATCGTTTACATCATCGCATTTCGCTGGCCGCGAGGGTTCGGCCGGAGGCGGGTTCCAGGAGATGTCGAACGGGTGCCCAGGGCGCTCCCGATCGGCGAGGCTAGGCAGCCGCGGAGACCCACGTCCATGCGTACCAGACGATCAATCCACTGAAGACAAAGCTCACGATGATCAGGAAGTTGTCGTAGAGGCCTTTGTAGGGCAAGCCGAACAAGTTGAAGACGACGACGAGCACGGCCACGACGATATTGACCCAGCCGATCGCGGGGTACGGCAACGTCAGGGACAGGACGACCATGATGATCGGGATCAGCATGATCACAGCGATCCCCAGCCACATTCCCTGGCTTGCCTTCCGGCCCTCGATCTCACCCGGTGTGATGTCACCGGCAAACAGGCGCAGGACATCCCCCAGGAGGTAGGTCAGCATCACGGCCACCCACAGCCCGGAGAGGATGACCCTCACATCGGCCATGCGACGATCACCTTTCCCCGGGCGTGCCCCGTCTCGATGTGGCGGATGGCCGCTGCCGTCTCAGGCATCGGATACGTCGCCTCGATGACCGGCCGGAGGGTCCCCTCCTCGACCATGGACGTGAGGACCTCGAGATCCTCGCGGTTCGGGGTGGAGAGGGGTCGGCGCAGGCTGTGCTTCACGAACGGCGACATGACGACCGGTCGGATCAGTCGGACCAGCAGCCCGAGGCCGCTCGCACCCGTGCCGCTCATGAGGACAAGGGTGCCGTTGGGCGTCAGCGCTCGTCGGCAGTCCGCGAGCGAGTGGTTCTCCATGTTGTCGAGGATCAGGTCGTAGCGCTCGGAGCCCAGGGTGAAGTCCTCCCGGGTGTAGTCGATGACGTGGTGCGCGCCAAGCGAGCGGACCAGATCCACGTTGGTCGGGCCGCAGACGCCGGTGACCTCGGCGCCGAAGGCACGGGCGATCTGCACGGCGTACGTGCCCACGCCGCCTGACGCACCGTTGATGAGGACCTTCTGACCGGCCTGCAGGCGGCCCGCATCGCGAAGGCCGTGGAGCGCCGCGGAGGCCGAGGTCGGGAGGGCCGCAGCCTGCTCGAAGCTCAAGCCCGACGGCTTGCCGATGAGCTTGTCCTCGTCGGCCCGCGCGTACTCGGCGCAGGCGCCGGATGACGGCCACGTGCAGCAACCGAAGACCTCGTCACCGGGCGCGAGCCGGGTCACCGCGCTGCCGATCGCTTCCACCGTCCCGGCGATGTCGGATCCCGGCACGCCAAACTTCGGGCCGCGCAGGCCGCTCGTGAACCGAACCGGGAATGGCGAGCCCCGGACGCCGAACGCGTCACCGATGTGGAGCCCCGCTGCATGCACCCGCACGAGCACCTCCCGGTCGCCGATCCCGGGCCGCTCGATCTCTCGGCTGACGAGCACCTCCGGCCCGCCGTACCGTTCCTGGACGATTGCCTGCACCCGATCTCTCCTCGTGCTTGTTCGTCACCGTAAGCTTATGACATAAGCATATGCCATAAGCTAGGATGGCGTCAAGCGCTCTCGAGGTGGGTCATGCGCTCGGGCTCCCCAACCGATCGCAGGAGCTCGACACACGAAGGACGAAGGAGGCGAGATGAAGTTACTCGTATACGGCGCCGGCGTGCTGGGGAGTCTGTACGCTGCGCGGCTGAAGGGAATCCGGACATGCCGTGACCGTGCTGGCGCGCGGCAAGCGCTTCGATGAGATCGCGGCGCAGGGGATCGTGCTGGAGCACGCGCTCAACGGGACCCGGACCGTCACTCCCGTTGACGTGACGACGGACCTGAAACCGGACGACTGCTACGACCTGATCCTGGTTGTGATGCGGCGCAACCAGATCACGGACGTCCTCCCCACGCTGGCCGCGAACAGGAAGTCGCCGCTGATGCTCTCCATGGTCAACAACCCGCTCGGATACGACGAGTGGCTGAAGGCGGTCGGCGGTGAGCGTTTGCTGGTCGGGTTCGCCGGCGCAGGCGGTACGCGGGTGGATGGCGTCGTCTACTACCACGTGGTCTCGCCGCTCCTGCAGCCCACGACTCTCGGCGAGCCCGAAGGTGGCGTGACGGACCGGGTCGAAAAGCTCGCGCGGGTCTTCAAGCAGGCCGGGTTCCCGACGGCCGTCTGCAAGGACATGGACGCATGGCAGAAGACGCACGTGGCCTGGGTCAGCGCGTTGGCCAACAGTCTGTACATGGCGGGCGGCAGCGGAGAAGCGCTCGCGCACCGTCCGGACGTCGTGCGGCTCGGGGTCCAGGCCATCCGCGACGGCTTCGCCGTGCTGCGAGCGATGGGCGTCCCGGTCACGCCTCGGAAGCTGAAGGCGTTCGAATGGATCCCGCGGCCGCTTCTGGTGGCCGCCCTGCGTCTATGGGCGCGCACCAGGCACTTCGACACGATCGCCACCCGGCATACGCTGGCCGCGTTCGACGAGATGGAGATGGTCTCGGGCGACTTCCAGGCGCTGGCCCGCTCGACCGCGGTCGCCACGCCGGCGCTGGATCGACTGCACGGCAATCTGGTGAACTGGAAGGGGTGACACCAGGGAGGCAAGGTCGAGGAGAACGTCGATGACACGCCGCACGACGCGGAAGCGCGCGCCGCTCAGCCGGGACCGCGTGCTGCGTCGCCGCTATGGAGCTGGCCGACGAAGGCGGCATCGGGGCGCTGACGATGCAGCAGATCGGCACGCCGGCTCGGCGTGGAGGCGATGTCGCTCTACCGTCACGTCCGAAACAAGGACGACATCCTCGACGGGATCGTCGACCTCGTCTTCGCCGAGATCGAGCTGCCGGCCGATCGCTCGAGCTGGCGCCTGGTGCTCCGCGCGCGATCGATCTCGACCCGCGCCGCCCTGCGGCGCCATCCCTGGGCGATCACCCTCATGGAGTCGCGCATGGCACCCGGCCCGTCGAACCTCCGCAGCCACGATGAGATGCTCGCCGTCCTGCTCGACGCTGGGTTCTCCGCGGCCATGGCGACGCACGCCTCCAACCTCGTCGACAGCTACGTCCTTGGGTTCGCCCTCCAGGAGACGAGCTTTCCGTTCAGCAACGCGGAGGAGCTGGCGGCGGTGGGCGAGGAGCTGCTCGCCCAGGTGCCGGCCGACGAGTACCCGAGCTTCGTGCGCGTCGGGGCCGAGCTCCTCGCGTCCGGCTTCGACTACGGAGCGGAGTTCGAGTTCGGGCTCGACCTCATCCTCGACGGCATCGAGCGGGCCCTGCAGAGTGCCTGACCACCCGACGACGGCAGCCTGGCGTCGTGGCCGTCGGTCGCTTCGTGGTGACCATCGACCAGTCGCCGGTCATCCGCACCACTTCGGCCACGGCATGGCCGCGGCGCTCATGAGGGCGTTCGCGCACGCGTCCTGTAGACGGACACGCGGATTGTCGCCGAGAAGAGTGCCAGGCCCAGGTGCACCACGAAGCTCAGCACCATCAGCACTCGGGCGATGTCGCTGGAGATCCACTGCGCCAGGAACCTGAGGGGTTCCGGCAGCACGTCCGCAACGTGGGCGAAGTCGAACGGAAAGACCACGAACAGCCAGGCAGCGGCGCCGGCGGCGAAGAAGAGCCCCCCGAGGTCAAGGTCGCGAGAGAGGTCCTTCTGGCCAACCACGATCAGGGCTGACGTCACGATCCAGAAGAGCAGAGTCCCGTACAGCAGGAGCATCTCCAGCGAACCGAAGGCTGCAGTGAAGAAGCCCGTTGACTGCGTCTGATGGGCAACGAGGAATGACCCGATCAGGACGCCAACCACGACGATGCCGATCGACAGGCCGCGATCCTCATACGGGTCGGCACCCCTTGCCTCCTTCTCCACGAGCTCGGAGAACCCGCTGCGGATCGCTCCAGCCTGGTTCCGTGGGCCCTCCCTGACCACGGTGCGCGGCTCAGGCGACATGCTGGGCCTCGATCGACCGGGTGGTGTCGACCGCGGGGCCCTCCGCGCCTTCGCCTGGTGCTGCGTCGCCGAACCGCTGGGCGGCTCCGTCCGGCTCGACCCGCCGGACCCGGAGCGCCTGGTCGACGCGAAGAACGCGGAAGCCCTGCTGATCGCCGGCCGTGAACCGGGCGGCCACCTCCGGCATCGGGATGAGCTCCGGCCGGTCGACCTCGTAGGTCTGCCCCTCGTGCACGATGGTGGCGGACCCGGCTGCCAGCACGTTCTGGAGCCACTTCGTGCGTGACCCGTACACGAGTGCGATCACGAACCCGTCGTCGGTGGCCACCACCCCGACCGGCGTCTCGTAGGGTTGGCCCGAGACCCGGCCGCGATGCCGGATCACGGAAGCGTACGCTCCGGGCGTGCCCGCCGAGCCCATCTGCCTCGGGTTGATCATCGCGCGCTGGAGCCGGATGAGGGGGCTGAGGACGAGCGGTGACTTCGTGCGCATCCCCAGCACATAAACCAGCGCGATCGCCACGAGTCCCAGGATCAGGGCACCCGCGAGGGTCGCAAGCTGCATCAACATCGGTGCTTCCTCATCGTGTCGCAGCCTGCTACACTGTAAGCTGCCGATGTAAGCCTACGACTACACCGTAAGCCCGTCAAGAGGTGGAGAATCGGATGACGAAGCCGCCGACGCCGCCCGCTCGAACCTCGGCTCGTCGGAGACCGCTCAGCCGGGACCGCGTCCTCAGGGCGGCCATCCGCCTGGCGGACGAAGGCGGCCTCGGGTCCGTCTCGATGCGCAAGCTCGGCCAGGTGCTCCGGGTCGAGGCCATGTCGCTGTACAGGCACGTGGCCAACAAGGACGACATCCTCGACGGGGTGGCCGACCTGGTGACGGGCGACTTCGAGGTGCCTTCCGCTGACGTCGACTGGAAGACGGCCATCCGGAGGAGTGTGATCTCGGCCCACCAGGTCCTGCGGGACCACCCCTGGGCCGGCAGCCTGATCGAGTCGCGCCTCACCCTCGGTCCCGCGAGGCTGCGCTACCTGGACGCCACCATCGGCGTCCTCGCTGCAGCGGGGTTCCCGATGCCGGTCGTCATCCGCGCGATCATGGCGCTGGACAGCCACACGTACGGCTTCGTGCTCCAGGAGATGGCCTGGTCGTTCGATACCGAGAACGCTCCGGAGATGGCGGCGGCCTTTGCGCGAAGCCTTCCCGCGGGCGCGTATCCGAATCTCCTCGCGATGGCCGAGATGACGGCGACGATCCCGGGCGGCGCCTCGGTCGATTTCGAGTTCGGGCTGGACCTGATCCTCGACGGCCTCGAGCGGATCAGGGTGGCCGCCGGACACTGATCGCGGTGGGGCGCCACGCCGGACGCCCTGTGTCGCGGGTCCAGAGCGTGGACGGAGGCGGGGCCGAGGGCGTTGAGGAGAGCGAGGGGCCGCTGCTCAGCCTTGTGCCGGCCGGACCAGGACCCAGACCCGCAGCCCGCCGTCGGGCGCGGTCCGGTCGCCGGCGGCCTGGAAGCCCAGGCGCTCGTAGAGGCGGCAGTTCGCTTCGTTCGAGGTTTCGACCGCCGCCGGGAGGCCGGCCTGGTCGCAGGCGGCCAGGCCGGCGCGGATGACAAGCGAGGCCAGGCCCTGGCCCCGGCGGTCCGGTCGCGTGCCGACCGTCGCGAGGTACCAGTGCGGCCCGGCGGGGCGGAGCGGCGCCGTCTCCGCGTCGAGGGCGTCGACCGCCTCGAGCCGGTCGCCGAACAGGGCGGCCGGTTCGTCGTTGAGACGGGCCCGAAGGTCGTCGCTGATCGGGGTCCGGCCGGGCTTCACCCAATTGACGACCGAGCTGATGTCGTCGGTCACCCAGGTGCTGCCCGCCTCGGCGCCGAGCAGCCCGGCGTAGAGCAGGTGGAGGCCGCGGAGGCGTTCACGGCGGTTGTCGGCGGGAACGGCCCAGCGAGACCATTCGTAGTCGAGGAACGCGTCGGCGAGCAGGTCGGCGATCGGTCCGGCATCCTCGAAGGTCGCCAGCCGAACGGCGGGGCGCGGCGTCGTCATTCTGCCTCCAATCGACCTGATGTCTTGACCCGGCCCGCGTAGGCCGACCGTCTGTCGACTATTGACGGACGCTCGTTCGGCGAGAGGGTCAGCGCCGAACAGTCGGCACCCGAACCGCGAGCCGCGGGGCCATGCTCGGGCGGAGCAACGCGCCGAGTGACCCGCTAGCTGACGGTGACGGTCAGCGTGTAGGTCCATTCGCCCGAGGTTCCGCCGATCCATGGCTGACTGTACTCCAGCACCACGGTGCTGGTGCCCTTGGCGGTCGCCTTCAGGCTGATGGATTCGCTGCCAGCGGCGCCGACCAGGGGAGCCGTCTCGCTGGCAGCGGGAGCGCTGAACGTCTTGTCGACGAGGCGGATGACGGCCGCGTCGGAGATCGCCGGCTCCTGCCAGGAGAAGCCCGTGGTCGGGTTGGAGCAGAGGGTCACCGTGAGCACGTCGCCGACGACCAGGTCGGCCTGCTCGCTGACGTTCCTCTGGCTGCTGAACTGGTCGCAGCTGGCGCCCAGCTCGGCGGTCCTGGCCACGGCGAAGCTACAGGCCGAGGCCACCAGCCCGATGACCATCAGCCCGACCATCCAGCGGAGCTTCGCCTGATACGGAAGATGCGACACGTGCGTGCTCTCCTGTTGATTCGACCGGCTGGACGCTGGCTCCGATCGATGGATCGTGTTGGCAACCGACAGACGGAGCGAAGGCCGATGCGGTTCCGGGTGAGCGGATCGGGCAGTGGCGCAGGCCCGCGGCCGAGCGTGAGGGCGGTGATCTCCGGCGAGGTCGAAGACGTCGGCGGAAGGCGCGACCTCAGGCCGTGTCGGCCGCGGCCTGGCGCGCCGCGGCCCACCACTCGAGGACGCGCGTGCCGGACAGGGTCAGCCACTTCGACCGCTCCCCCGCCGGCACGTCGACCTCGAACCACACGCGACCTGGGTGCCGTCGCGCCTGGAGCCAGGTTCCATCGGGCTGGCGCTGCGCGCGGATCGCCTCGATCGCTTCCGCCAGCCGCGGGTCGGGCCCAGTGCCGTCCAGGTGGGCGGCGGCGCGGAAGTAGTCGCCGGCCCTGAGCACGCTGTAGAACCAGCGGAACGGGTAGGCGAAGCGCGTCACCCACGGGGCGACCACCTCGCCGGTCGACCGGCGCCGCATGAGCCCCCGCTCCAGCAGGTACTCCTCGCCGGCGCGGCGCGCGGCGCGGGTCTCGTCGGTCCCGCCAGTCGCGGCCTCGTGGGCCAGCAGGCCCGTGAGCGCGTTCAGGGTGGAGTGGAACGACGACCGGGTCGACCCCTCGACCCACTCGCAGTTCCAGCCGCCGTCGGCCATCCGGTGCTCGACGAACCAGGCGGCAAGCCCCTCGACGTCAGCGCCGAGCCAGACGCCGTTGGCGAGTGTCCACGCGTTGATGCAGACGTCGACTTCCCCGCCCCAGTACGGCAGATCGTCGTACTCCCAGCGGCTGTTCGCTGCGAGCCGCTCGGCCGTGTCCGTCAGCACGGACGCGTCGACCCCCCACTCCCGGAGCGAGCTCAGCGACCAGGTCGTCGCCGTCCACGGCTGGCCCGCGCCCTCCGCGGCCTCCGGCCCCGTGAAGTCGAAGCCGCGGGGGAAGAACGCGCCGCCGGCCCACTGGCCGTCCGGGTCCTGCAGCGCCAGCAGCCGGGCGCCGAATCCCTCGGTCACCACGCGAGCGCGGGTCGCCTCCCAGGCCTCCTCCGGGGCGCCGAGCAGGTCACGCTCGACCTGCCAGCGCAGCGCCGGGTCGGAGTCGAGCAGCCAGTCGGCCAGGGCTTGGTCCATCTCGCAGGGGAGGATACGACGACGGTCCCCTCACCTGCGGGCCGGCGTAGGTTGGGCCCAGAGGGGCGGGTGACGTAGCAGGCGGTGGCCTGCCGACGTCCGATCGAGGTGAGCCGGCGCCCGGACCGGCGCCCGCCCGCGAGGGCAGATCGGGTCCGGAGCTCCTCGGGATGACGCGGCCATGTCATCGCGCCCGTCCGCCATCCGGAAGTGGCGAGATGACCTTCGGCCCTTGCCGAGGCGCGGCCTCCCTATATGCTATTGGCATATGAATGCTGAACATCACCACGGACACCATCACGACCGACGTGGCTGGATGCGCCCGGGCGGGCGCCGGGGACGCTGGCTGGAGCCCTTCCTCCTGCTCCTCGTGGGCGAGGGCGAGGCCCACGGGTACGCGCTCATCGGGCACCTCAACGCGCTCGGGGTTGCGCCGGAGGGGGTCGACGTCGGGATGGCGTATCGAACGCTGCGCGAGCTCGAGGCGGAGGGGCTGGTGCTTTCGACGTGGGTCACCGAGGACGGTGCGCCGCGGCGGGAATACCAGCTGACGCCCGACGGTCGAGCGGCCCTGGCGGAGTGGGCCACGGTCATGTGCGAGCGTGGCCGCCTGATCGACGAGTTCCTGGCTCGCGAAGCACGCCTCGGACGAGGCGAAGGAGGCTGACATGGGGTGCTGGCATGGACATGGCTACGGACATGGATGTGGCCCGGGGTATCCGGGGCCCGCGCCACGGGGCTGGTACGGCCCCGTCGACGAGGGCGACTGGTATGAGGACGCGCGCCGGCCCATGCGCCGCCGGAGGCGTGTCCGGCCCGAGGACCGCGAGATGCGCGCAGCGTCGCTCGAGGCACGGCTCGAGGAGCTGCGCGACGAGCTTCGGCGCGTCGAAGCCGCGCTCGACGACCTCGTGAAGCCGTCGAGCGAGGTCCCGGCGGAGTAGCCGGGGGCGCCGGGGAGGGCGCCCTCCCCGGCGGAGGCTCTGCAGGACCGTCCGGCCGCCATCCGCCTCCCGATCGCCTTCGGGCCCGTTCGCTCGCGCCGGCTCGGCTGGAGCCTCGGGATCAACAACGTCCCGCCCAGGACGTCCACCTATTCGTGTGTCTTTCCAGGTTGGCGCGACCGACCGGGCGCGGCTTGAGCGGGAGCCAATCTTCGAGCCGACGCAATCGGCGGCCGCGAGCCCGTCGCGCACATCCGGGCGCCAGAGCAGGCTCCCGGAGGTCGCGACGGCGACCTTCGCGGCGCCCGACCCGCGGATCGCGTCGCGCTGCACGAGACCCGCGGTTCATTCCACCGGGGCAACCTCCTGATCGAGATTGCCGAGCCTAGTCCTGGGCGAGCGCCTTCTTCCGGCGTTCCATCAGCCGCAGAACCATGGGCGTGAAGATGAGCTGCATGGCGAGATCCATCTTCCCGCCCGGGCACACGAGCGTGTTCGCACGAGACATGAACGAGTCGTGGATCATCGAGAGCAGGTAGGGGAAGTCGATGCCGCCCGGGTGCCGGAAGCGGATGACGAGGAAGCTCTCGTCCAGCGTGGGGATGGTGCGGGCGATGAACGGGTTCGACGTGTCGACGACCGGCACGCGCTGGATGTTGAGGTGCGTCCGGGTGAACTGGGGCGTGATGTAGTTGATGAAATCGGGCATCCGCCGAAGGATCGTGTCGGTCACGGCCTCGGTCGAGTAGCCCCGCGCGGACTTGTCGCGGTGGATCTTCTGGATCCACTCGAGGTTGATGACCGGAACCACCCCGACGAGGAGGTCGGGGTGCTGGGCGGCGTTGACCGCGTCGGTCACGACCCCGCCGTGGAGCCCTTCGTAGAACAGGAGGTCGGTGCCGGCCGGGGCGTCCTCCCACGGCGTGAACGTGCCCGGCGGCTGACCGTGCGGGGCGGCCTCCTCCTCGTTGTGCAGGTATTTGCGCAGGCGGCCGGTCCCATCAACGGCGTAGTCGCGGAAGAGCGTCTCGAGCTCCTCGAAGAGGTTCGCAGGCGGACCGAAGTGGCTGAAGGCGTGGTTGCCGGCGGCTGCCTCCTCTGCCATCCGCCGGGCCATCTCGGTCCGGTCGTAGCGGTGGAACGCGTCGCCTTCGACGAAGGCCGCCTGGAGGCCCTCGCGGCGGAAGATCTGCCCGAATACCTTCGAGACCGAGGTGGTTCCGGCGCCCGATGACCCGGTGACCGCGATGATGGGATGCCGTGTCGACACCGTGACCCCCTACGACTCGTCGCGGAAGAGGCCGCGCGAGCCGAACAGGGGGGCGTCGTAGCGCCGGCTCGTTGTGGTCTCGATAGTACTGCTCGATCCGCTCGACCTCCGCCCTGGCACCGAAGACGACGCCCGTCCGCTGGTGCAGCCGCTCGGGCTGGATCTCCAGGATCGGTCCGTCGCCCGTGCTCGCCCGCCCGCCGGCCTGCTCGATCAGGAACCCAATCGGGTTCACCTCGTACAGCAGGCGGAGCTTGCCCCGTCGTCCCTGCTCCCGCGTGTCCCTGGGGTACAGGAACACGCCGCCGCGCATGAGAATGCGATGCGCCTCGGCCACGAGCGAGGCCACCCAGCGCATGTTGAAGTCCTTTCCGCGGGCACCGCTCCTGCCGGCGAGGCACTCGTCCACGTACCGTACGACCGCCGGCTCCCAGAAGCGTGCGTTCGACGAGTTGATCGCGAACTCGTTCGTCTGCTCGGGCACCGTGAGGTTCGGATGGGTCAGGATGAACTCGCCGATCTCGCGGTCGAGCGTGAAGCCGTTGACGCCGCGTCCGAAGGTCAGGACGAGCATTGTCGACGGGCCGTAGATCGCATAGCCGGCGCACACCTGGCGCACGCCCGGCTGGAGGAACGCGGCATCATCGGGTTCGGTCACACCCTCGGGAGCGGGGACCACCGAGAAGATCGACCCCACGGACTGGTTGACATCGATGTTCGACGAGCCGTCGAGGGGATCGAAGGACAGGAGGTAGCGGCCGCGCGGGAACTCGTCCGGGATCCGGTACGGCTCGTCGAGCTCCTCCGAGGCCATGCCGGCGAGGGACCCTCCCCACTCGTTCGTTCGCAGGAAGATCTCGTTGGCCAGCACGTCCAGCGTCGCCTGCTCCTCCCCGTGGACGTTGGTCGTGCCCGCCCTGCCGAGTGCAGCCGGCGAGCGCGCCGTTGCCGACGAGGTAGGCGATGCGCTTGCAGGCGAGGCCAAGGTCACTGACGAGAGCGGTGAAATCGCCCGTTGCGTGGGGGATCTTGCGCTGCTCCCCGATGATGAACTCGGTGAGCGTCTTGTCGTGGACGATCGTCATCGGTCCCGGCTGCCCCTGGGTGCCGCCGGCGTGCCCGGGGCTCGCGGGCGGCGTCGTCGCCCGAGCGGGCCGGCGCGTCATGATCCCCTCGCGCGCCGAGCCACGTGCGCGGCTCCGTGCGCGGCTCCCGCCAGGGGGACGCGTTCGAGGGACCCCGCGGGCGTCACGGCATCGTCCCGGATGGGCGCAGCGAGCATCAGTCGATCCCCTCCTCGGCACCGCTGAAGACCCGGCTGGCCCGGATGTCCCCTTCCTCGATCGTCATCAGGTCATCGCGCGTGAGCGACGCGCCGCGCCGGGCGAACAGGCGATTCGCGTGGCGCAGCCTGGCGCGGTCGAGCGCGTTCCGGATTGACCGGGCGTTGGCGAAGTTCGGCTGCTCGCGCCGAAGGGCGACGTATTCGGCAAGCGCCGGCAGAGCGTCCTCGGACAGGCGGTACTGCATCCGTTCCAGCATCAGCTGGGCGATCGCGACCAGCTCCTCGGGCGTGTAGTCGGGGAAGTCGATGTGGTGGGCGATCCGCGAGCTGAGCCCGGGATTGCTCCCGAAGAACCGGTCGATGCGGTCCTTGTAGCCGGCCAGGATCACGACCAGGTCGTCGCGCTGATTCTCCATCACCTGGAGCAGGATCTCGATCGCCTCCTGGCCGTAATCGCGCTCGTTCTCGGGACGGTGCAGGTAGTAGGCCTCGTCGATGAACAGGACGCCGCCCATCGCCCGCTTCAGGACCTCCTTGGTCTTGGGCGCGGTGTGGCCGATGAACTGGCCCACGAGGTCGTCCCGCGAGACCGCGACGAGGTGGCCCTTCCGGACGTAGCCCAGGCGGTGGAGGATCTCCGCCATCCGCAGCGCGATCGTCGTCTTGCCGGTGCCCGGGTTCCCCGTGAAGCTCATGTGCAGCGACGGCGGCCCGACCGACAGGCCGTCGTTCGCGCGAAGCTTCTCGACGAGCAGCAGCGCGGCGATCTCGCGGATGCGCGTCTTGACCGGGACGAGGCCCACCAGCTCGGCGTCGAGCGTGGCGAGGAGCTCGTCCACCCCCGAGTCCGCGAGCGCGGCAGCCGGGTCAGGCACAGGGGCAGCCACCTCCGGGCTCGCCGCGTCCGGCCGGCGACCTCCCGGCATCGACATCATGGCCTCCGATAGCGCTCGCCCTCGGGCTGATCCACCGCGTACGAGCGAATCGTGTAGCGGATCGCCCGGCCGGCGGCTTCTTCGCGCACCAGGGCGAAGCCCGGCTCGCGCTCCGGCCGGTTGACGATGAACGACAGGCGGAGCGATTCCACGCCCTGCGTCGCGTCGAAGGCGTTGACCTTGATGTAGTGCCCGGCGAACGTGCTGCGGGCGCTCTCGACCTCGGCCATCACGCCTGCCGCGTCATGCAGGTCGAACATCGGCATCCCGAACATCTCCCAGTACGTGTTGCGGGGATGCGGGTCGTCCGTGTACTCGAGGGACAGCGCCCAGCCCTGGGCCAGGCAGTACTCGACCTGGGCGCGGATCTGCTCGTCGGTCAGGTCGGGCAGGAACGAGAACGTTCCCTGGGTGAGCCTCATTCCTGTTCTCCTCAGGCCGGCGTCGCGGTGGGCACGAAGTCGGGCGTATCGGTGCTCGTGTAGTCGAAGGTGATCTCGCCCCAGGTATCGAGCGCCGCCTTCAGCGGCCGGCAGTCGCGCGCAGCGTCGGCGAGGATCTGCGGCCCCTCGTTCCAGATGTCGCGACCTTCGTTCCGGGCCAGGACCATCGCCTCCAGCGCGACCCGGTTGGCCGTGGCGCCCGCCTGGATGCCCATCGGGTGACCGATCGTTCCGCCGCCGAACTGGAGCACCACGTCATCGCCGAAATAGGTCAGCAGCTGGTGCATCTGGCCGGCGTGGATGCCGCCCGAGGCCACCGGCATCACCTTGCGCAGACCGGCCCAGTCCTGCTCGAAGAAGATCCCGCGTTGAACATCGACGGGATTGTGCGGCTCGCGCAGGACGTCGTAGAAGCCCTGGACCATGTTCGGATCGCCTTCGAGCTTGCCGACGACCGTGCCCGCGTGGATGTGGTCCACCCCTGCGAGACGCATCCACTTCGAGATCACCCGGAACGAGATGCCGTGCGCCTTCTGCCGCGTGTAGGTGCCGTGCCCCGCGCGGTGGAGGTGCAGGATCATGTCGTTCCTGCGCGCCCACTTGGACATCGACTGGATGGCCGTGTAGCCGACCACGAGATCGATCATCACGACGATGCTGCCGAGGTCCCTGGCGAACTCGGCGCGCTCGTACATGTCCTCCATCGTCGCCGCGGTGACGTTGAGGTAGTGGCCCTTCACCTCGCCGGTCGCCGCCGACGCCCGGTTGACTGCCTCCATGCAGAACAGGAAGCGGTCGCGCCAGTGCATGAACGGCTGCGAGTTGATGTTCTCGTCGTCCTTGGTGAAGTCGAGCCCGCCCCGGAGCGCCTCGTAGACCACCCGGCCGTAGTTCCGACCGGACAGCCCGAGCTTCGGCTTCGTCGTCGCCCCCAGGAGAGGCCGGCCGAACTTGTCCAGGCGCTCGCGCTCGACGACGATCCCGGTCGACGGCCCGTCGAAGGTGGTCACGTAAGCGGCGGGGAACCGCATGTCCTCGAGTCGGAGCGCCTTGAGGGGCTTGAAGCCGAAGACGTTGCCGATGATCGACGCCGTGAGGTTGGCGATCGAGCCCGGTTCGAACAGGCTGAGGTCGTAGGCGATGCGCGCGAAGTACTGATCCTCCGAGCCCGGCACGGGCTCGACGCTGTAGGCCTTCGCGCGGTAGGTGTCGGCCGCGGTGAGGCGGTCGGTCCAGACCACCGTCCAGGTCGCGGTCGACGACTCGCCGGCCACGGCGGCGGCCGCCTCGACCGGGTCCACGCCTTCCTGGGGCGTGATCCGGAAGAGCGCCAGGACGTCCGTGTCCTTCGGCTCGTACTCGGCATCCCAGTACCCCATGTCGGCGTACTTGAGCACGCCCGCGGCGTAGCGAGCCGCGGCGTCGGTCTGCGTGGGGCGATCGGTCACCGGTTCCACAATGTCACTCCCTTCGGCCGCTGCCCAGCCGGAGGTCACGCTCGACGGCGGACTTGAAGGCTAGTCGAGCGTGCGAACAGTGTCCAATCGACGTGGTGATCGATCGGCTCCCGCCCTGTCGGGCGCGCCATGCCACCCCGACCCTGGCCTCTTGATATTCGCCGTACCGGCTTGGACGGTTCGATCGGTGTCGACCGACGTTCCCGATGCCGGTCTTCCGTCTCGGATGCTAGGCTCCAAGCGTGGACAGCCGACGGCTGAGCAGGGATCTGGGGCAGCCTGCGGAGCACCGATGACCATCGACGAGCCGGCAATCCGGATCGGCGCCCTGGTGAAGGACTTCGGGGAGGTCCACGCGGTTCGCGGGATCGACCTGGACGTCCGCAGGGGTGAGGTCTTCGGGTTCCTCGGGCCGAACGGCGCGGGCAAGACGACGACGATCCGCTGCCTTCTGGACCTGCTCCGCCCGACGGCCGGCGAGGTCGAGGTGCTCGGGCTCGACCCGCGGCGCGACGGGATCGAGCTGCGCGGCCGGGTCGCCTACGTGCCCGGCGAGCTGCGGCTGCCCGACCGGATGACGGCGGGAGGCCTGGCCGCGGCGATCGGCCGCCTCCGCGGAGGGCTCGATGCGGGGCGGCGTGACGAGCTGGCCGCGAGGCTCGACCTCGACCTCGGCCGTCCGATGCGGGACCTCTCCAGCGGCAACCGCCGCAAGGTCGCCCTGCTCCTCGCCTTCCTCGCCGAGGCCGAGCTGCTGATCCTCGACGAGCCCACGAATGGGCTGGACCCGCTCATGCAGCGCGAATTCCTGCGCCTCGTCGCCGAGGCCCGCGAGGGAGGGGCGACGGTCTTCCTCTCGTCGCACGTCCTCAGCGAGGTCCAGCGGGCCGCCGACCGGGTCGCCGTCCTGCGCGCGGGCAGGATCGTCGCCCAGGGGACGGTGGACGAGCTGCGACGAAGGGCACGACAACGGGTCGAGATCTGGTTCGAGGGCGAGCCTCCGGCAACCGAGCTGCTCGCCGTGCCGGGCATCGTGGAGCAGGTCGCCGAGGGTCGTCGCTTCATGGCCGTCCTCTCGGGCTCGATCCAGCCGCTCGTCGAGGTGCTGGCGCGCCATCCCGTGGCAAGCATGCTCGTCGAGGAGCCCGACCTGGAAGAGACCTTCCTCGATCTCTACGAGGGATCGGCGTGAGCGGGCGCTGGCGTGAGCTTGTGCTCGGGCCCTTCGTCGCTTCGTGGCGGGCCGGCCTGGGCTGGAGCATCGGGATCGCCCTGCTGGTGGTGGCGACGGTCGCCTTCTGGCCGGCCTTCCGCGGATCGTCGGGCATCACCGAGGCCATCGATCAGCTTCCCGGGCCGCTCCTCGAGGCCTTCGGCCTCGAGGGCTTCGGGACGCCGGCGGGGTACCTGCGAGGCGGCCTGTACGAGATCGTGGTGCCGCTCCTGCTGGCCGCCGCGGGAATCATGTTCGCCACCACTGCGACCGCCGCCGAGGAGGACGCCGGCCGCCTCGACCTGTTCCTCGCCCAGCCGGTGTCGCGGACTGCGTTCCTCGTCGGTCGGAGCATCGCCGTCCTGGGCTGGCTTCTCGTGCTCGCCATCGTGACGCTCGTCTCGCAGCTCGGGTCGAACGTTCTGTTCGGGCTCGAGATCGACACGTCGCTGGTCGTCTCCACGATCCTGCTGTGTGCCCTGCTTGGAGCGTTCCACGCCGGCCTGTGCCTCGCCCTCGCGGGGGCCGTCGCCCGGCCCGGCCTCATCCTGTCGATCGGCTTCGGGGTCGCCTTCGCGGGCTACGTCGTCGCGGCGCTCTTCCCGCTCAGCGACGTGCTGGCGGCCTGGCGGAGCATCTCGCCCTGGGAGTGGGCGCTGGGAGGCGATCCGCTCGTCAACCCCGCGGAGGCGTGGCGCTACGTCGCCCTGACGGTCCCGACCGTGATCCTCGCCATCGTCGGGATCGTCGCCTTCGCCCGGCGCGACGTTCGATCAGCCTAGACCGGGCTCCCGACCGAGACGCGGAGCGTTCCCCGCAGCAGGTCCTCCCCGCCCACGCCGTCCGCCAGGCGGTACGCCCAGCCCGCATCGTCCGGCCAGGCAGTCGAGACGAGCGCGGCATCGGGGCCGGCCGGCCGCAGGTACTCCAGGCGGTACGCCCGTGGGAAGTGGGCGATCGCCTCGCGCCCCCGCAGGCCCACCGCCGCCACCGCCTCGTCGAGCCAGTCGAGGTAGACCCCGTTGTTGGCGTGGTTCATGGGGTCGAGCTCCCGCAGGCGCGGCCGGAAACGCAGACCGGTGGCACCCGGCGGGCCCACCGGCAAGTCCACGCGCAGCGGGGAGAACGGCCCCGGCCCGTCGATCGGAGCGTGCTTGAACTCGGCGGGGATGCGGACGGGGACGCGCCCGTCGGTCATCGCCCAGTCGATGAGGACGAGCGCACGTAGGTCACCGGAGGACCCGATGATCTCGGTCTCGCGGCGAGCCATCACCTTCCGGTAGCCCGTGAGGCGGGTCGTCACGGTGACCACGTCCCCGTCGGCGACCGGCTCCAGGAATTGCGCCTCCACTGCCCGAACGAGCCACGCGACCCCCTTCTCCTGGTACCAGGCGCGTGGGAAGCCGAGCGCCTCGGAGTGCCGCCACGCGACGTCCTGCACGTAGCCCAGCAGCGCCGAGCCGCGCAGGAATCCGTCGGGGGTCGCCTCGTCGAAGCGCACCCGGTAGGTCGCGGCGTGGCGCATGGGGAGGACCGGGTCGGTCTTGCCGGGGAGCGGCCGGTCTCCGTCGGACGCACTCACCCCGGCTTCCGCCCCGCGAGCGCATCCAGCGCCTCGAGGGTCACGACGACCGTGCCCTGCCGGGGTGTCGTCTGCTGGGCGAGCCGCACGGCACAGCTGGTCCGCAGGTCGTAGACCACCAGGCCGACGCGCAGCGCGGTCTCCTCCGCCGCGGCATGGCGGCGGGCGTCGTCGAGCTGGTTGAGGACGTCCGCGTTGATCCCCCGGGCACCCCACTTGCAGTCCCACGCCTCGGCACGCCCGGGCAGCTCGACGGTGAGATCGTACGGGTGGATCTCGGCGGCGACACCGTCGAAGAGGATCCGCCGCTCGCGCCGGATCGCCGAGCCCGCAGCAGACCCGGCCCGGCGCCGCACGAGGCGCTCCGTGAGCTCCTCCACGAAGGCGCCGCGGAGCTGCGAGCGGACCTGCTCACCCCGTTCGGCGACCTCCAGGCTGGCCGCGAGGAGCGCCTCGGCACGCTCCCGCTCGGGCGCATCGGGAGCGAGCACCCCCGGGAAGATCGCCCGCCACGTCTCGGGATCCGTGGACTCTCCGTTCATCGCTGCCCGGGCCATGAGCCGCTGGGCGTACGTCGCCTCCTCCGCGAGGGTCGCCAGGCGCTTCACGAGCGGGTCCGCCTGGACGCCCGCGTACACGACGGACCGGGCGTCCTTCGCCGCATCCTGGAAGCGCATGCGTCAGGCCGCCCCGGCGGGCGCCGGAGCGCCCAGGGCCAGCTCGACGATCGCGGGCAGCATCGAGAGCCAGTCGATGGCGCGATGCGGATCCCCGATCCGCGCGACCTCGGCCGCGACGGCCGCGACGGCGCCGGCCCGATCGGCCGGGAGGGACACAGCGAGCGCTGGGGCGCCGGCGCCTGCGGCGGCGCGAAGCCGGGCCCGGCCCGCCTCGGCAAGCGCCGTCACGTAGCTCCACTCGTCCTCGACGGTCTCACCCAGCTCGGCAAGCACATCGAGCGCGGCAAGGGCGACATTCAGCGCCTCGCCGCGGGTCGACGGTGGGACAGGGGGGAGTGCGGGCGACGGGTCGGGCATCGCGTGCCAAGGGTACCGCCCCGACGGCGGGGCAGGGTGCGGCAGACGGGATCGCGTCGGTTGGGGGGCCGACCGCGGCGGAGAGCGCCGTCGACGGCGATGCGGACGGCCGGATGGAGTCAGGCGACGCGGAGGCGGGTCCGTCGCTCGTGGTCGCGAGCCGTCGCCTCGGCGCGCGAGAGGATCTCCTCGAGGCGTCGGTGGCACGCCTCATTCCACGTGTGCGAGTACGTCCGGATGGCCGCCTGTCGATATCGGGCGGCCTCGCGGCTGGCGCCGGCTGTTTCGAGCGCGTCGAGCGCGTCGAGGACGCACCGGAAGATGCAAGGCAGGAGCTCGGCGATCGTGGATTCAGGGGGCATGGCCGCAGCCTGGGTCCCGGCGTCAGCGGGGGCCATCCCCCGTTCGTACCAGGGCCGCGGCGATCCGTGCAACCGGCACGCTCGCGGCCACGCTCCGCCGTGGCAGGGCGACACTCCCACGCCAGCTGCCGGACGATCCCCGATCAGTCGCCGGGGTGCGAACCGACGCGGATCCCGAATGGCGCCAGGGCGCCGGTGTCAGCCTCCCAGCGCGGGATCACGCGGTCGACACGGGCGCCGCGAGGGCCGCGCGCGAGCTCCCGGAGCAGGGTCTCGAGAGCCGGGCGCGGACCTTCGGCCACGCAGTGGACGGACCCGTCCGCCTCGTTTGCCACCCAGCCCCGCAGCTCGAGGCGCCGCGCGACTTCGATCACGAACCAGCGGAAGCCGACCCCCTGGACATGGCCGACCACGAACGCGTCCATGCGGGCGAACGCACCCGGATCAGGGTGGGACGGAGGATCCGTCACCGGTCTGCCGCCGCAGGGAGCGGCCAGGCGAGGACGAGGACGTCGACGAGGAGCTCGGGGTTCGCGTTCGCCTCCAGGAGCTCGGCTGCGTGGGTCAGACGGCCGAGGAAGGCGGTCGGCGCCGTCACGGCGACGCGTCCGGCCACCGCCTCGAGCTCCTCGAGGAGGGCCGGATCGTTGACCGCGCCGCGTGATCCGGCGGCGACAACGGCGAGGTCGCGCGCCACCGACGTCCAGACCGCGAGCAGCGTCGCGGCGGCCCGGCGGCGCTCGACGGGGCTGCCGCGGGCCGGACGAGCGTCCGCCCCGGTCGCACCGCCCGGGGCGGGTGGGTCGGGCGTCGCAACCAGGGCGCCTGCCTCATCGGGAAGACGCCCGACCCGGGCGAGATCCGCGGCCCGGGCGAGGATGTCGCGTCCCGCGGCGAGCCGGTCGGCCGTCCCCATCGCCACGAGATCGAGGAGCGCGCGGGCCAGCTCCTCGCGGGCATCCACGGCATCCGGGGCGCCGGCGAGGGCGATGGCCACGCCAGGCCGCCCGTCGGCGAGGCGGGCCAGCCGCGCGGCACGCGGGGCGTCGACCCCGTGCTCCGCGAGCAGGCCCTCCATGGCCCGGGCGCCCACCGGGCCGAGGCGCAAGACCGCCGCCCGGGAGCGCACCGTCGGGAGCAGCCGCGCCGGCTCGTCCGCACAGAGGATGAGCGTCGCGCCGGGAGGGGGCTCCTCCAGCGTCTTGAGGAGCGCGTTCTGGGCGTCCTCGTTGAGGCGATGGGCCGCCTCGACGATTGCGACGCGGCGCGTCCCCTCGACTGGAAGCCGCGCAAGCTCGTGCAGGAGATGCCGGACCGTCCCCGGCTCCGGGTCCTCGGGATCGCCGATCCGGACCTGCTGGCCAGGTCCCTCCGGAGCCAGGCGGTGCAGGTCCTGGTGGGCTCCGGCGGCAAGAAGCCGGCAGGATCGGCAGCTACCGCACGCACGGTCGGCCGGGTCCTCGGCGTGGCAGAGCAGTCCCGCGGCCAGGTCGAGGGCGAGGGTCGTCTTGCCCACCGACGCGGGGCCCGCCAGCACGAGGGCCTGGGGGGCGCCGGCCCGGACCATTCGCTCGACGGCGGCGAGCGCGGTGGGCTGGCCGCGAGTGGCAAACCGCCCGTCAGCCGGCCCGCGCCAGCGCGGGGCCGACCGGGCACGGTCGGCCTCAGGTGCGGGCGGGCGGGCGCGGGGACGCTGTGCCGGCATTGCCAGCCCCCCCGCGGTCCGCCGCCTCGAGCTCAGGCGCCCGCGGGCGGCTTCGCGGTCCGCGTGCGGCGGGTCCGCGTCGGAGCCTTCGCCTCGACCGGAGCCTCGGCCGGGGCCGGGGCCGGAGCCTCGGTCGGCGTCGCTGCGGCCGGCGTGCGCGTTCGTCGCGTCCTCGACGGGGCCTTGACCTCGACCGGCGCCTCGGCCGGGGCCGCCTCGCCTGCCGGAGCTTCGGTCGGCGTCGCTGCGGCCGGCGTGCGCGTTCGGCGCGTCCTCGACGGGGCCTTGACCTCGACCGGCGCCTCGGCCGGGGCCGCCTCGCCTGCCGGAGCTTCGGTCGGCGTCGCTGCGGCCGGCGTGCGCGTTCGGCGCGTCCTCGACGGGGCCTTGACCTCGACCGGCGCCTCGGCCGGGGCCGCCTCGCCTGCCGGAGCTTCGGTCGGCGTCGCTGCGGCCGGCGTGCGCGTTCGGCGCGTCCTCGACGGGGCCTTGACCTCGACCGGCGCCTCGGCCGGGGCCGCCTCGCCTGCCGGAGCCTGCCGGGCAAGCTTCGACGCGAGCTGGGTGCGCAGGAGCTCCTCGAGCTCCGGCGGAACCTCGCTCCAGGGCTCGTCCGAGCTCCGTCGCTCCGCGGCGCGATGGCTCGCGTGGGCCGGCTGCGCGGGGCGCGCCGGGCGCGGGCCGGAACGCTGCGGCGGCCGCTGGCCGCCCCGGGCGGCCGGCTCGGAAAGGCGGCTGGTGCCGCGACTGCCGTAGCGCTCGCGATCCACGGCGGCGGCGTACGCGCCACCGCGACCGCGATTGCCGCGCTGGACGCCGCCCTGGACGCCCCGGGCACCGCGCTGGCGTTCGGCCAACAGGTACTCCGGAATGGCGGGCTCGTCGTCGTACTCCTCGTCCTCGAGGGGCGACCCGGATCGCGGGGCACTCGGCACGCCGATCTGCGAGTCCCAGACGGACCCGAACGCAGCGGGGCGCACCGCCGGCCGCGCCGGCTCGACGAGCTCCTCGTCCTCGCCGGCGACCTCGTCCTCGCCGGCGCCCTCGACCTCGACCTCGCCGTCGACGGATGGCGCGCCGTCGAGGCCGGCGACGGCCTCCTGGCCACGCCCGCGTCCCCGACCGCGGCCGCCGCGGCGTCGGCGGCGGTGGCTGCGCTCCTCGCCCTCGGCCTCGGTCTCGCCCTCCACGGGCGTAATGGCCGCGGCCTCCTCGTCCTCCTCGACGGCAACGTCCGCCTTCACGTCGGCGGCCTCGAGTCGTGCTGCTGCTGCCTTCGAAAGCTTCTCCCCTGGGAGGGCCACGAGCCCCGCCGGGCCGCCCGCCGGGACAGCGCCTGCCTCGGGCTCCGGCTCGGCGGCACGGGGACGTGCCCGCCCGCGCCCTCGGGCGGCAGGCGCCTCGGCGACCGCGCGCTCGGGCCGGGCCCGGCCTCGGCCGCGGCCGCGGCTCCGCCCGGCACCCTCGGACTCCTTGTCCGGGACCTCGGTCATCGAGAGGTCCTCCTCGTCCGACGCGACGCGCCGGCCCGACGCGGTCGAGTCGCGCTCGACTCTCGCCAGCTGGGTGATGTCCGTGAAGCGGTCGGCAACCTCGATGAGGTCGGAGCTCGTGTTGCCACGGAAGCTGATGACCTCCACGCGAACGCCCGTCTCCTGGACCGCCCGGATCGCCGGCGCGAAGTCGCCGTCGCCGGACACCACGACCGCGACGTCGAGGTTGCGGGAGGTCTTCATGAGGTCGACCACGAGCTCGATGTCGAGGTTCGCCTTGACCCTCCCGTCGCCGTACTTGCGGATGTCCTTGCTGACGACCTTGTAGTTGTTGCGGGCCAGGAACGAGTGGAAGTTGCGCTGGTTCTCGTTCTCGGGGTCCAGCCCCGTGTAGGCATAGGCGCGGACGAGGTCACGTCCGGCGCTGGCCGCCTTCAGAAGGAGGACGTAGTCGATGTCCACGCCGGCCGCCTTGGCCGCGTAGAAGATGTTCGCCACGTCCACGAAGACGGCGACGTTCTTGCTCACAATGACTCCTCAGCTGTAGCTGGCTCGGGCGCCGGTTCTTCGGCCGCCCGTCCGCCGGTCGCGACTCCAGCGCGCCCCGGCCTTCACCTGGTGCCGGCGGAGGCCCGATCCGCCGTGATTCGACATTCGATGCGCTGGTCCGCCGGGCGGAAGCCAAGCCGATCCCAGGCGGATGACGCCTCACCTTCTCCAGGGGAGGCCGCCTCCACGACGGTGCATCCCTTGTTGCGGGCCGAGCGGAGGAGCTCCAGGCCGAGGAGCTCCGTCACGCGGTCCCGATCGTGTCTCGGGTCGATCACCAGGAGGTCGATCGTGCCGATGTAACCGCTCGACCGCACGGACGGGCGCAGCGCAAGCACAGCAACCCCGGCCATCGTCCGCAACGACTCCGCCACGAGCACGCTCGCCTGCGGAAGGTAGACGAGCTGCCGAAGCAGATCGGCAGCGTCGAGGGTCACGGCTGACGCCGCGGGCGCGGAGACCGCCACGAGCGCCACGATGCGCTCCACGTCGGTGATCCGTGCTGCCCGAACCTGGTATTCCACTCCGAGGGCTTGACCTCGTTGCTGGAGGGCGACCCGCGAGGTTGATCCGAGTCTGGGAGCTGCGGTCGAGATCGACCGGTCTCCTGCGGTCGCGCGCCGCACCGGGGCGGCGAGCGCGTGTTGCGCTCGCCCGGCCACGCCGGGGCTTGCGACTTCCGTATTGCATTCGGGCCGCCATCGCCTAATATACGGCATTCGCTCCGCTGCCAACGCGGCGAGCGTCAAACCGACACTCGACCGCGGTCGCGTCCCCCATGGGGCGCGCCATGTCCCCCGGGTCGAGGAGGCGATCGTGGCCCCGCGCTGCGATCGGATCGGGAGGTCGCGCGGTCCGGACGGGCCGCGCGGGAGGAATTGCGGAGGAGGAGTCTCTCGTATGCGCTACGCCAAGATCGGTGCCCTCGCGACTGCTGTCGTGATGGTGGCCGCCGCCTGCAGCGGCGGCGGCTCGGCCGCCCCCGGCTCGGCCGCCCCCAGCGACGGTGGGACGGCATCCAAGGGAACCCTGAAGCTGGGAGTCACGCTCCCGCTGTCGGGCGGCTCGGCCGCCGACGGGCAGCCCACGATGAAGGGCGCCCAGCTCGCCGTCGACCAGGCCAACGAGGCCGGCGGCATCGGCGGCTACACGCTCGAGCTGCTTCCACTCGACCACGCGGTCAACGGGAAGTACAACGAGCAGCAGGCCGCCCAGGACATGCAGACGTTCGCCAGCGAGCCCGCGGTCATCGGCGTCGTCGGCCCCTACAACTCGGCGGTCGGCAAGGTCCAGATCCCCATCAGCAACGACGCCGGCCTGCTCCAGTGCAGCCCGGCCAACACGAACGAGTCCCTGACCAAGCCGCAGTTCGGTGCGCTCGACTACCGGAAGAACTTCCCGGAGCGCATCAACTACATCCGGGTCGCTGCAACCGACGACATCCAGGGTCCGGCCATGGCGACGTACGCCTACAACAACCTGGGCCTCCGCAACATGCTCATCGTCGATGACGTCACCACCTTCGGGAAGGGCGTCGCCGACAACTTCCAGGTGAAGTGGGAGGAGCTCGGCGGCACGGTGGCCGACCGTGTCGGCGCCGGCCCCGACACGACCGACTTCAACGGGATCATCACGGCCGCCAAGGGCAAGAACCCGGACGGCGTCTACTACGGCGGCGTCGTCACCTCCGGCGCCGGGCTCCTGCTCAAGCAGATGCGCCAGCAGGGCCTGACCATCCCGTTCACCGGCCCCGACGGCATCGTCAACGGGCCCGGCGACGCCGAGGGCTCGCTCATCGGCATCGCCGGCGTCGAGAACGCGGCCGGCTCCTACGGCACCATCGCAGCGATCGGTGACTTCCCCGGCAAGGCGGACTTCACGGCGGCCTTCGAGGAGCACTTCAAGGACGACGCAGACTTCAGCACCCCGGGCGCGTACAGCGGCCCGGCCCACGCCTGCGCGTCAGTCATCCTCGGCTCGCTCGCGGAGTTCCTGGCGGCCAACCCGGACGCCGACCTCGCGGCGATCCGCGAGGGCACCCGCGCCTGGGCCACCGATCCCACGCACTCCTTCGACACGGTCCTCGGGGCCGAGTCGTTCGATGAGAACGGGGACACCACGCTGCCGTTCATCTCGTACTACACCGTCGATCCGGCGGCGAAGGACGGGATCGGCGACTGGGTCTTCAAGGAGCAGATCGACTTCGGCACGAAGTAGGTCGACGACTCACGGAAGCCGGGGGACCACGTCCCCCGGCTTCCCCTTCCGGGGAGGGGAGGCCGCGGAGCCGCCATGACAACGATCGCGCCCACTGCACCGTCGAGCGCCTTCGAGCGCCTCGGACGGCTTCACCTCGGGCCGTACCTCTTCGTGCTCGGTTTCGCGCTCGCCTCGTACCTTCTCATCGGGCCCGAGCAGTTCGTCAACGCGCTGACCATCGGCGCCATCTACGCCCTCGTGGCGATCGGCTACACGATGGTCTACGGCATCATCGAGCTCATCAACTTCGCCCACGGCGACGTGTTCATGGTCGGCGCCTTCACGTCGATGTATGTGCTGACGATCCCGCTGGGCCAGACCGGGCCGGCCGACAGCCCCGCGTTCCTGGCGGTCATCCTCCTCATCAACTTCTCGATCACGATGGCTGTGATGGGGCTGCTGGGAACGGCGATCGAGCGCTTCGCGTACCGCCCCCTGCGCAATGCGCCGCGCCTGGCGCCGCTCATCACCGCGATCGGCGTCTCCTTCATTCTCCAGAACATCATCCAGATCATCTACGGGCCGTCGCCCATCAACACCCCCCAGATCATCAACCCGAACGCACGGATCGACGTGTTCGGGCTCAGCATCGGCTGGGTGAACCTCTTCGTCATCGCCATCGCGATCTTCCTGATGTTCGCCCTGCAGCTGTTCGTGAGTCGGACGAGGATGGGGCGGGCGATGCGCTCCACGGCGCAGGATCGCCAGGCAGCCCAGCTCATGGGCGTCGACATCAACCGGACGATCGCGATCACCTTCTTCGTCGGGTCGGCCCTCGCCGGAGCGGCCGGCGTCGTGCAGGGCCTCTACTTCGGCAACATCCAGTTCACGCTCGGCTTCCAGGCCGGGCTGAAGGCCTTCACGGCGGCCGTCCTCGGCGGCATCGGCAACATCACCGGTGCGGCGCTCGGCGGGTTCCTCATCGGGTTCGTCGAGGTGACGGCCGCGGCGCTCGGGTTCTTCGTGTGGGGCCAGGCGGCGGTCTTCGCCGTGCTGATCGTCACCCTCGTGTTCCGGCCGTCGGGCCTGCTCGGCCAGCAGGTGGGGGAGCGGGCATGAGCGCCACGCTCGACCGCCCCCTCCGCTCGCTGCCCGGTGGGCCGGGCCTGCGCCGGCGACTCGCCGACCTCTCTGGGCGCCACCGTTCGCTGAGCGTCCTCGTCGGGATGTCCCTCGTCGCGGTGATCCTGCCGGTCCTTGCGGTCCTGCCGCCCCTGAGCAGCTTCAGCGTGCTGAACGTCTGGGTCGACGGCTTCACGGTGGCCGGCATCTTCGTGCTCCTGGCGCTCG
Organism: uncultured Chloroflexia bacterium; assembly: GCA_963698595.1. Classification (GTDB taxonomy): domain Bacteria; phylum Chloroflexota; class Limnocylindria; order Limnocylindrales; family CSP1-4; genus CTSoil-043. The sequence goes on along the minus strand of CAVORL010000001.1, from coordinate 230,429 downwards.
GCCTCAACATCGTCGTCGGGCTGTCAGGACTGCTGGACCTCGGCTACGCCGCCTTCTTCGCGATCGGCGCGTACACGTACGCGTTCGCCGCGTCGCCCTTCACGGGCAACGACTTCCCGTTCTGGCCGATGCTCCTGGTCGGAGCCCTCATGGCGGCCACGTTCGGGATCCTGCTGGGCTCGCCAACGCTGCGCCTGCGGGGCGACTACCTGGCCATCGTGACGCTCGGTTTCGGCGAGATCGTGCCGATCGTCATCCTCAACTCGAGCAAGTACACCGACGGCCCCAACGGCATCGGCGGGATCTCCCCGCCGAGCTCGTCGACATCGTCTTCCCCACGACCGGCAACCCATGGCCGTTCTACCTGACGATGCTGGCGATCATCACCGTCTCGATGATCCTGATCTACCGGCTCCAGGACTCGCGGCTGGGTCGCGCCTGGATGGCGATCCGCGAGGACGAGCTGGCGGCGGCGGCCAACGGGGTCAACACGGTGACGACGAAGCTGCTGGCCTTCGCCCTCGGGGCCTCGACGGCCGGCCTGGCCGGCGTCTTCCTGGCCAGCAAGCTCCAGACCGTGACCCCCAACCTCTTCCGCTTCGACGTCTCGTTCACCGTCCTCGCCATGGTCGTGCTCGGCGGGATGGGCAACATCTGGGGCGTGGCGATCGGGGCCTTCGTCCTGTTCATGATCCAGAGCGTCGTGCTGAAGCAGCTCAACATCTTCTTCGACAACGTGCAGGTCCCGATCCTGAGCGACCTCGACTTCCTGCAGTACCAGTTCCTTCTCTACGGCATCGCCCTCGTCGGGCATGATGCTGATTCGTCCCGAGGGGCTCTTCCCCAACCGCCGTCGACGGCGCGAGCTCCACGCTGAGGAGGACCAGGAGTTCGGCGACACGGGGACCCGATGGGAGCGGCACCAGAATGAGCACCTCCGCCTCGGCAGCCGTGACCCCGGCGCCGGCGACTGCCGCCCGCTCGATCGCCGCGCCGAGTCGCGACGTGCTGCTCGAGGCGCGAGGGGTGACCAAGCGCTTCGGCGGCCTCGTCGCCGTGCGCGACGTGGACCTCGACGTCCCGAAAGGCAGCATCGTCAGCATCATCGGGCCCAACGGCGCCGGCAAGACGACGTTCTTCAATGTCGTGGCCGGGATCAGCAACCCGACGGACGGAGTGGTCACGTTCCGGGGCCGCATCCTCATCTCGCGCCCGACGCGCGCATCTGGCTCGAGCCGATCCTTTGGGTCACTCCCGCGGCCATCCTGCTCCTCATCGCGCTCGCGCTTGGCGATGCGGAGCGCGAGGAGACGACGGTGTCGATCGCCGGCATCCTCATCGTCGGTGTGCTGGCGGCGACACTCCTGCCTGGCGATCATCCGTCCCGTCCTGGTACATCCAGCTCATCCGAACGCTTCGGGATCCTGCGCAGCGGCCGTCCAAACGACATCGTCGCGGCCGGGATCGGCCGGACGTTCCAGAACATCCGCCTGTTCCAGAACATGACCGCGCTCGAGAACGTGCTCGTCGGGCATGCACCTGCAGCTCCGCTCCAACCTCACGACCACCTGACTCTCCACCCCGCGCCAGCGTCGGGACGAGCGCGCAGCCGCGAAGCGCGCCAGCGAGCTGCTCGATCTCGTCGGCCTCCCGGGCCGCGAGGACGAGCTGGCCAAGAACCTGCCCTATGGCGACCAGCGACGGCTGGAGCTCGCCCGCGCCCTCGGCAACAACCCGGCCCTCCTCCTGCTCGACGAGCCAACCGCCGGGATGAACCCGGCGGAGACGGCCGCCTTGACCGAGCTCATCGGCCACCTGCGGGCGGAACTCGGGCTGACGATCCTGCTGATCGAGCACGACATGCGCGTCGTCATGGGCATCAGCGACCACATCCTGGTCCTCGACCACGGCGAGCGGATCGCCGAGGGCACGCCCGACGAGGTGCGTCGCGATCCGCGTGTCATCGAGGCCTACCTCGGGACGGCGACGACATGAGCGAACCAGTGACTGAAGCCCCGGCGTCCTCGCCCCCGCCCGCCGCGACGGCGTCCCCGCCCGCCGCGACGGCGCCCCACCACGAGCTCCTCCTTGAGCTCAAGGATGTCCACACGTACTACGGCAAGATCCACGCGCTGCAGGGCATCAGCCTCGAGGTCCGCCAGGGCGAGATCGTCACCCTCATCGGGGCGAACGGCGCGGGCAAGACGACCACCCTCAAGACCATCAGTGGCCTCCTCCACCCGGGCCATGGCACCGTCCGCTTCCACGACCGTGACGTGAGCCACACGCCGCCGCACATGCTCGTGCGAGAAGGCATCGGCCATGCGCCGGAGGGCCGGCGGATCTTCTCGCGGCTGACGGTCACGGAAAACCTGCAGATGGGGGGCTACACCCGCACGAGAGGCGAGATCGCCGAGACCCTCAAGGAAGTGTTCGAGCTCTTCCCTCGCCTCGCCGAGCGCGCGGGCCAGAAGGGCGGAACCCTGTCCGGCGGCGAGCAGCAGATGCTGGCCATCGGCCGGGCTCTCATGACGCGGCCCGAGATCCTCCTGCTCGACGAGCCGTCGCTGGGCCTCTCGCCGATCCTGATCCAGCAGATCTTCAAGATCATCCGGCAGATCAATGCCGGGGGGACGACCGTCCTCCTCGTGGAGCAGAACGCGCTCCAGGCGCTCGAGGTGGCCCACCGTGGGTACGTCCTCCAGACCGGCCGGGTGATCCTCGCCGACACGGCCGCCAATCTCGCCGCGAACGAGGATGTGCGACGGGCCTACCTCGGCGAGATCTGAGGGCCCGCGGACCGTCCGCGGGACGCAGCCTCCGGCCGGCTGATCCGAGGCCGGGCTACTCCCGTCGCTCGCCGTACAGGTCGGCCACGACGAAGATCACGCCCAGCACGCCGGCCGCCGCCAGCCAGAGCCCCGGCGCACGGTCAGGGAGCATCGTGGCGAGGCCGCCGGCCTCCGAGGCAATGGAGGCGACGCGCGCGAGGAGACCGGCCGCGGCGGCCGCGGCGGCCGCTGCATAGGCCCACCAGCGGTCCAGGGCCATCGGCCGGTCGCCCGTCGCGTAGGGGAAGGCGACGAGCGCCAGCGTGGCGAGCGCTGCGAGGAAGACGACGATCCCCGGCCCCTCGAATGCATTGCCCGTGATCGCCGGGATCCCGTCGCTCCCGCCGGCGCGGAACCAGGGCAGCACGCAGGCGACCAGCATGAGGATCGCGCTGAAGGCAGCGACGACGCGACCTCGCCCGAGGGGGCGACGATGGAAGGTCATTCGGGGCCCGCGTAGACCTCGGGGCGCAGGACCCCCACGAAACGGAGGTTGCGGTACCGCTCCCCGTAGTCCAGCCCGTAGCCGATGACGAACTGGTCCGGGATCTCGAAGCCGCGGTAGTCGATGGGGATCTCGACGAGACGGCGTGCCGGCTTGTCGAGGAGCGTGCAGATCCGGAGCGACGCGGGGTTCTTGCCGCGCAGGTAGCGCACCAGGTAGTTGAGGGTCAGGCCGGTGTCGATGATGTCCTCGACGATGAGGACGTGGCGGCCGTCGATCGAGGAGGACAGGTCCTTGAGGATGCGGACCAGGCCGGACGTCTCGGTCGCGCTGCCGCCGTACGACGAGACCTCCATGAGGTCGATCTGGACCGGGATCGTGATCGATCGCATGAGATCGGCCATGAAGGGGAGGCTGCCCTTGAGGACGCTCACGAGCGTGAGCTCAGTGCCGGCATAGTCCGCCGACACACGGTCGCCGAGCTCGGCGACCTTGGCCTGGATCTCGCCCTCCGTGATCAGCACCTCGGCGACGTCGGCGACGAGGTCGGGGCGGCCGTTCATGCGACCGTCTCCGCGCCAGAAGCGGCGCCGGCGAGCCTCGCGGTCGCGCGGTCCCGCGCCTGGGCGCGACTGCGGCGTGCCCGGCGAGACCGGGCTGCCGAGGCTGCGGGCGGAGACGTGCGTGGCGGCCCGAGCCTGTGCCGCGGGCGCGTCGACGGCCCCGGCGCGGATGACGCCGTGCCGGGGCGGCGTCGCCTGGCCGACCTCTCCGCTCAGCGCATCGGCGAGCGTGATCCGACCGTACTTGAGAAGGAGGGCCCTGAAGTCGCGCGCATAGAGGAGCTTGATCCGCAGGTCCGGGTACAGCTCGCGCAGGCGGCGCAGCTTGCGGTTCTTCTTGCGGACGAGGCGCTGCTTGAGGGTCGTGATCTCCACGTACAGGTCGAGCTCGGGAAGGTAGAAGTCGGGGCTGAAGCTCTCGAGCACCGTCCCAGCCTGGTCGTAGGCGACCGGGAACGTGTGGGGCTCGTACTCCCAGGCAACCTCGTAGAAGTCGAGGATCCGTGCCAGCTCCGCTTCGCTCGCGTGGGCAAAGCCGGGCCGGGGACGGGAGCCGGTCACCGGGACTCGGTTCCCCGGGTGGCGTGATCCGAAGCCGAGTCGCGGCGGCCAAGCCGCACCGGCTGCTGCGCCAGGAGGTCCATCAGGGCCAGTCTAGCCGGTCGGCGGGCCTCCCGGAAGCGGCGGTGGATGGCTGGCCCCGGATACCCATGGGGGGTATCATGCGAGGCGAGGCCAGGTGCCGGGAGGACGATCGAGCATGTCCATGGAGCAACCGCGAGCTGCACGCCCCCGGCGAGCGACCGAGCGAGCCGTCGAGGTCGCGCAGCCGGTGTCGACCTTCCGCCACAGCTACTCGCGCGACCGCGCGCAGCTCCTTCGACGTCTGAGCCGGATCGAAGGCCAGGTGCGGGGCATCGCCCGGATGATCGAGCGCGAGGAGTACTGCGTGGACATCCTGCAGCAGACGGCTGCGCTGCGGGCAGCGATCGACGCGGTGTCCGTGCTGGTCCTCGAGGACCACATCAAGGGCTGCATCCGGACGGCAGCCGAGCGCGGCGAGGCCGACGAATATGCGGAGGAGGTCCTCGACGTCGTGCGCCGGACGCTCGGGCGCCCGGCACGCAGCGCCCCGCGGACCTGAGGGTCCGCCTCCTTCACCTGCACGGAGCTCCCCTGCCCGTCCCGGGACGGAGGCAGAGGCAAGGCCGCCGCAACTGAGGTCGGCCCGCGGTGCTCCAGGGGGGCCGGGGCGACGCCCCGGGGATGGGCGGCGGCACCGTCCTCCGGGTTGTCCGCGACGGCAGCCTGCCGTCGATGCAAGCCGGGGCCGGTCGCCGCTCCTGGTTCGCCGTCGCGCAGCTGCCGGAGGTGCGCAGGAGGCCCGGTCCGGCACGTTGTCCACACGATCGGGGCGCTGCGCGACCGATCGTGGACAAACCGGTGGATAACCCGGTTGACGGCGCGGTCGGTCGCCCAAGGATCGGGGTCCGCATCGATAGCGGACCCGGTGACGGGGGACGGCACTCGCGAGGGGCCCTGGGGAGACCCGGCCACGACAACCGGACGCGTGCCGGCAGACCGTCCGCGAGGTTCGGGGTGGGGTGCCAGCTGATCACCTGCCGGGAGCGGCGTGGTCCACGCGAGACGGGACCCCGCACGATGCGATGGAGGGTTCCATGGTGCGCGACCGGGCGCCGCTCCCGGCCGATCCGGCCCTCTGCCCATCACTCCCCAGGGACGCCATCGCCCGGTTCGACGACGGCTGTGCCGCGCTCGGGATCGCCCCGCTCCCCGGAGAAGCCCGTGAGGCGATCCTCGGCCACCTCCGGCTCCTGCTCGCCTGGACGGCCTCGGTGAACCTGACCGCGATCCGCGACCCCGGGGCGGCGGTGACCGGCCACCTGCTGGACAGCCTCGCCGCCCTGCCCTATCTCCGGGAGTTCGGCGTGCGTCGTCTCGTCGACCTCGGCTCCGGCGGGGGGTATCCGGGCCTTCCGCTGGCCCTCGCGCTGCCGGCGGAACGGGCGCTTCTCGTTGACTCGATCGCCAAGAAGGCTGCCTTCCTCAAGGTGGCGGTCCGCGCGGCGGGCGCCGACCGCAGCGTGGCCGTCGCGACGGTCCGCGGCGAGGCCCTGGCCGCCGATCGCCACCACCGAGAGCGCTGGCCGGCAGTCACGGTCCGTGCGGTCGCGCCCCTGCCCGAGCTCGTCGAGCTGGCGTTCCCGCTCCTGGCTCCGGGCGGGATCCTCGTCGCCTGGAAGCGGGCGCCGATCGACGACGAGCTGGCGCGCGCCATCCCGGCGATCGCCGCCCTCGGCGGGGGCGTCGTCGACGTCGTCGTGCCGCCCCGCAGCGTCCCCGGCCTCGCGACCACGTTCTCGTCGTCGTTCACAAGGAGGGCCGCACCGGCGACGGCTGGCCCCGGTCCACCCGCCGAGCGACGGCGACGGCCGTGGTGATCACCGACCTGCGTCCACGGGGCGGCGCGACCCGCCGCACGCGCCGCCCGGCACCGCGATACGCTCCGCGTCGATGCGAATCGCGGTCCTGTCCGACATCCACGCCAACCTGCCGGCGCTCGACGCCGTCCTCGCCACGCTCGGGACGATCGACGCCTGCTGGCACCTGGGCGACGTCGTGGGCTACGGCCCGCATCCCGACGAGGTGGTCGGACGTCTCCGCGACATCGGGGCGATCGGCGTGCGCGGCAACCACGACGCGGCGGCGCTCGGCGGGCCCGAGGTCGAGTGGTTCAACCCGGACGCCCGCCGGGCGATCGAGTGGACCGAGCGCCGGATCAGCCCGGCCACGCGAGCCTGGCTCGCCGACCTGCCCGAGCGCCTCGCAGATCGACGACATGACGCTGGTCCACGGCAGCCCGCGTGACCCGATCTGGGAGTACGTGACGACGACGCCCGTCGCCCGGGCGAGCATGGCCAGCCTGTCCACGCCCTACGCGCTCCACGGCCACACCCACGTGCCCATCGCCTGGCGCGAGGACGACGGCCGCGTCGAGGCTCTCGAGCCGTCCGACGGGTCGTCGCTCTCGCTCGACGGGCGGCGGCTGCTCCTCAACCCGGGCAGCGTCGGACAGCCTCGCGACGGCGATCCCAGGGCCGGGGCCCTCGTGCTCGACACGACCGCCCGGACCGTGACGTGGCGCCGGGTCGCCTACCCCATCGCGGCGGTCCAGGCAGACATCCGCGCCGCGGGGCTCCCGCGGGCCCTCGCCGAGCGCCTCCCGCTCGGCCTGTAGCACGATGATCGGAGGTCGACGCCCACTCAGCGGTCGCAAGGTCGGCGACCGCCGGGTGCGCGTGGACCGGCCCCACAGCGCCTACTTCCGCTACACGGGACCTGGCCAGCTGACGGCAAAGCCCGCTGCCAGCGCGCCGACAACGGGCCTCGGACGTGCCTGGTTCCGGATCAAGGCCGTCGCGATCGGGCGTCCGCTCGCATCGGACGAGGAGATCGGTGAGCGGCTCTCGAAGACGAAGGCCCTCGCCATCTTCAGCTCGGACGCCATCAGCTCCTCGACGTATGCGTCCGAGGAGATCCTGCGGATCCTCCTCCTGGCCGGCGGCGCCGCACTCGCGCTGGGCCCCGAGATCGCCGCCGCGATCGCGGGGCTCCTTCTCATCGTCGCCGTCTCCTACCGCCAGGTGTGTCGCGCCTATCCGGGTGGCGGCGGAGCCTACGCGGTGGCCCGGGCGAACCTGGGGCAGCGGATCGCGCTCGTCGCGGCCGCGTCGCTGCTCTTCGACTACATGATGACCGTGGCGGTCTCGGTGGCGGCCGGCGTGGCGGCCATCACCTCGTTCGCCCCGGAGCTGCTCCCGTGGCGCGCGGAGCTCGGCGTTGCCGCGATCTTCCTGCTCGTCCTCGCGAACCTGCGCGGACTCCGCGAGTCCGGCAACATCTTCGCGGTCCCGACCTACCTGTACATCGGCGGGGCACTGGCCATCATCGGGCTCGGCATCGCCGAGGTCGCGTCCGGGGCCCCCGCGGCGTCCTTCCCGACGGCTGTCGTCGAGGCCCCGCCCGGTGGGTTCGAGGCACTGACGATCCTCCTGATCCTGCGGGCGTTCGCATTCGGGTCCGTCGCGCTCACCGGCACCGAGGCGATCTCGAACGGCGTCCCGGCCTTCAAGCCACCCGAGGCCCGCAACGCGGCGACGACGATGCTCAGCATGGCGCTGGTGCTGGGGGTCATCTTCGTGGGCCTGTCCTTCCTCGCGGCCGCCTTCGGGATTGCACCGGACCCAGCGGAACGCGAGACCCTCATCTCGCAGATCACGCGCGCCGTGATCGGCGACGGTCCGGGCTACGTCGGCTTCCAGGTCGTGACCACGCTCATCCTCCTCCTCGCGGCGAACACCGGCTTCAACGGAGCCCCGCGCCTCGCCCAGATCCTGGCAGCGGACGGCTATGCGCCGCGGCAGCTCGCCATCCTCGGCGACCGGCTCGCGTTCTCCTGGGGGATCGTCGCCCTGGCCGCGGCGTCGGCCGGCCTCCTCTTCGTGATGGACGGCTCCGTCACCGACCTCATCCCGCTCTACTCGATCGGGATCTTCCTGTCGTTCTCGATCAGCCAGACCGGGATGGTTGTCCACTGGCTGGGGGAGCGGACCGCCGGCTGGCAGTGGCGAACCGGACTCAATCTCCTCGGCGGGTTCACCACGGGCATCGTCTGGGTCGTCATCACCATCGCCAAGTTCCCGCGCGGCGCCTGGATCGCGCTCGTGGCCATCCCGCTCCTGGTCGCGGTCATGGAATGGGTCCGGGCCCAGTACCGATCGCAGGAGGCCGCGATGCTCGTCAGCCCCGAGGTCGACATCCCACGACCCCGGCGGGCGCAGCGCGTCGTCGTGCCCGTGAACGGCATCAACCGGGCCGTGGTCCAGGCAATCAACGTGGGGCGCGCGCTCTCGCAGGACGTGCGCGCCGTCTACGTGACCGATGACCCGGAGGCCGGCGAGGCGCTCCGTGATCGCTGGACGCGCCAGCTGCCGGACGTGACCTTCGTCGTGGTCGAGTCGCCGTACCGGGCTCTCATCGGCCCGATGGTCGCGTACCTCGACGTCCTGGAGCACGGCTGGTCGCCGGACACCGAGGCTCCCACGACCGTGGTCGTGCTGCCCGAGTACGTCGGTCGCCACTGGTGGGACGGCGTGCTCTACAACCAGACGGCGCGGAGGCTCCGCGCGGCGCTCGTCGGGCGCGAACGCACGGTCCTCCTCGACGTGCCGTACCGGCGGAGGGGCACCGCGCCGCCCGAACCTGCCGCCCCGCCCTGATCCGAGCGTGGCGGCGGCGGGCTGTGCCGGCCCGTGGGGGCGGGCTGTGCCGGCCCGTGGCGGCCGCGGTGGCGACGGCCCGTGGCGGCCGCGGTGGCGACGGCGGCGGTGCTATCGTTGCGCTGAACCAGCCCGCCGCGGCCCGCGTCACCTTCGACGCCGGGCCGCCAGGGCGGACCGCGATGACCCGGAGGACGACGGCGTCCGGTGCCCGACAAGCCAGCTCCCGCCTTCACCCGCGTCGTCGTGGCGCTGGATGGCGGAACGTCCGACGAGCAGATCCTGCGCCTCGTCCTCGACCTCGCGGTGCCGGTCCGCGCGGAGGTCGTCGCAGTCCACGTCGTCGAGATCGACTGGACCCAGCCGCTCGACGCCAACATCGCCGAGATGAGCGAGGATGCCCAGCGAGTCCTCGACAGGGCCGAGGCCCAGGCCGAGACTGCGGGCCACGAGCTCGAGTCGGTCCTGGTCCAGGCGCGCGACGTCGGCGCCGCGATCGTCGACGAGGCCGTGGAGCGTGCCGCCGACCTGCTCGTCGTGGGTCTCCCGTACCGCACGAAGTTCGGCGGCGACTTCGCAATCGGCCGAACCGTGCCCTATGTCCTGAAGAACGCTCCGTGCGCCGTCTGGGTGGCACGCGAGCCGATGCCCGAGGAATACCGCCCATGAGAGCCATCATCGTCGGCTGCGGCCGCGTCGGCGCCGTGATGGCGCAGATGCTCGAGGCCGGGGGAAACGACGTCACGATCCTCGACCGGTCCACGCGTGCCTTCGACCGCCTGCCCGCGGCCTTCCGTGGCAACGCGGTCAGAGGTGACGGCGTCGATGAGGACATCCTTCGCCGCGCCGGAGCGGAGGGCGCAGACGTCTTCCTCGCCCTGACCGAGGGGGACAACAGGAACATCATGGCCGCGCAGCTCGCCCTGGAGGTGCTCGACATCCCCCGCGTGTACGCGAAGATCAACGATCCAGTGCGCGCCCAGGCCTACGCCGAGCTGGGGATCGGCACGATCTGCCGGACGACGCTGATCGCAGATGTCCTGCTGACCGCCCTCGGCGAGCGCGCCAGCTCCGAACCGTCGATCCGCGAGGGGCGCACCCACGGCCACGCCGCCGGTGAGCCGGCGACCCAGGGGAGCCTGAGCCATGTTCGTGCTGGTCGTAGGCGGCGGGAAGGTCGGGTACTACCTGACCAAGGAGCTCAGCGAGTCGGGCCACGAGGTCGTCCTCATGGAGAAGGAGCGGGTCCGGGCCGACCAGATCGCCGACGAGATCGGGTCGATCGTCGTTGCCAAGGATGGCTGCGAGGGCACCGCGCTTGCCGAGGCCGGGGCGAACCGGGCCGACGTCGTGGCCGCCGTCACGGGCGACGACGAGGACAACCTGGTCATCTGCCAGATGGCCAAGCACCACTTCGCAGTCCCGAAGACGATCGCCCGGGTGAACAACCCGAAGAACGAGCTCCTGTTCGACCACCTCGGCGTCGACGAGATCATCTCGCCGACTCGCATGATCCTCGGCAACATCGAGCAGGACATCCCGGTCCGCGAGCTGCTCCACCTGGCCCCGCTGTCGAGCTCCTTCGAGCTCATCGAGGCGCACCTCGACGAAGGGTCGCCGGTCGTCGGACGGAATCGCCCGCGACATCGAGCTGCCCGAGGGATGCGCGATCGTGGCGATCGTGCGCGACGAGGCGGCCCACGCGATCCACCCCGAGACGATCCTCCAGGCCGGCGACAAGGTCATCGCGACGGGCCGCCCCGAGTGTGGGCCGGCCCTCCACGAGACCCTCATCGGAACCTCCGCGGAGCTCTGACGGGGGCCACTTCCTGGCCGCGTCGTGGCGCGTCGGGCTCCGCACCCTGCCCTGCTTCGCATGGCTCGCCTGCCGCCGCCCACCCTGGCGCGGCCGAGCGTCACTCTGACAGCCAGAACTCTTGACAACATTATTGGCATGGTTCCATACTGTCGTTGTGTCCGGAAGCGTCACAGCCATGCACCCAAGAAGGGAAGGCCAGGCGAGTGCCGCTCAGGTGACCCGGCACCCCGCGCGACAGTGCGCGAGAGACACCAGGCGAGCCTCACGCGGAGGTACAGGCACCATGACGATCATCCGCCGAACGAGCCCGTTCGACGACCTCTTCTCGCTCCGCCGGGCGATGGACCGGCTCTTCGACGACGAGACCATCCGGCCCCGTGTCTGGCGACCCGTCACGCTCGGCGCCGAGCCGGCGCTCGACATCACGACGACGCCCGACGAGTTGATGGTGAAGGCGAGCCTTCCGGGATGGTCGCCGGAGGACGTGGACATCACCCTCACCGGATCGACCCTCACCATCTCGGGCGAGATGCGCGAGGAGGCCCGTCGCGAGGAGGAGTCCTGGGTCCTCAACGAGATCCGGCGTGGCAGCTTCAGTCGAACCCTGGAGCTCCCCGACGGGCTGGTGGGCGACCGGGCGACCGCGACTCACGAGCACGGCATCCTGACCCTTCGGATCCCGAAGGCCGAGGAGGTCAAGCCGAAGCAGATCAAGATCACGGCGACCAGCGACGCGCAGCCCGAGCGCGAGCTCGTCGGCTCCGGCTCGGCCGGCTGACGGCCCGACGCCCGTGCACCACGGCCGGCCCGAGCAGGACCCCACGCGCCCCGTCTACGTCATCTCGGTCGCAGCGAGGATCGTCTCGGTCCATCCGCGGACGCTCCGGATCTACGAGGACGAGGGCCTGATCGAGCCGGCCCGCACGCCGACCAACATCCGTCTCTACTCGGACGAGGACATTCGCCGGATCCTGTGGATCCGGCACCTCACCCAGGAGCTCGGGGTCAACCTCGCCGGGATCCGCATCCTCTTCGAGCTGGAGGAGCGACTCGGCGTGCGCATCCTCGAAGCGCTCTACCGCGAAGGAACAGGTGCGGGCCGCGAGGACGGCGGCGCCACGGTCAAGGGGGCCGCGTCGCGTGGCTGATCCCAAGCGGCCGGACCAGCCGGGGCATCCCGCCGCGGAGGCCCCGGCCGCCGCGTCCACGCAGCCCGGCCGGGCATCCAGCCGGCCAGCCACGAAGCCACGAACCGGGCGGACCCAGCGGGCCGCCTCCACGAACCGGAGACCCGCCGGGCCCGAGGCCCAGGAGACCCAGATGCCGAAGCCGAAGACCAGCGCCCGTCGGTCCGCCCCCAAGGTCCGTGAGCTTCCGCTCGTCGCCCTTCGCGAAACCGTGATCTTCCCGGAGATGATCGTGCCCCTCACGGTCGGCCGGGAGAAGAGCGTGAACGCCCTGAACGCCGCGGTGGCGGGGAACAGCCTCATCGCCCTCGTGACCCAGCGCCGCGCGGAGCAGGAAGAGGTGGACGACGCGGCCGACCTGTACGAGGTCGGCACGCTGGCCAAGATCGCCCAGGTCGTCCAGCTCCAGGACGGCACGGTCCGCGCCGTCGTCCAGGGCCAGGGCCGCCTGCGGTTGGACGGGTTCGCCTCGACGAGCCCGTACCTCCTGGCGCGGGTCGAGGAGCTCACCGACTCCATCCCCACCGGGGTGGAGGTCGAGGCCCTCATGAAGACCGTCCAGGGCCAGATCGAGCAGTACGTCCAGTCCGGCGCGCCGGTCCCCCCGGAGGCCGCCGTCGCGGCCCGCAACATCACGGAACCCGGGCTGCTCGCCGACATGGTGGCCTACACGCCCGACATGACCACCGAGCAGCGCCAGGAGCTCCTCGAGACGATCGACGTGGTCGAACGCCTGCGAGTCTGCTCGGCGTTCCTCGCCCGCCAGGTTGAGGTTCTCGAGCTCAAGGGGAAGATCCAGAGCGAGGTCAAGTCCGAGATGGACAAGACCCAGCGGGAGTACATCCTCCGCGAGCAGCTGAAGGCCATCCAGCGCGAGCTCGGCGAGGACGACCCGCAACAGGCCGAGATCCACGAGCTGCGCGACAAGGTCGAGGCGTCCGGGATGCCCGAGGAGGTTCGCACGCGCGCCCTGAAGGAGGTCGACCGGATGAGCCGCATCCCATCTGCCTCCCCGGAGGTGGGCGTGATTCGGACCTACGTCGACTGGCTCGTCTCCCTCCCATGGACCACCGCCACGACCGACAACCTCGACATCCGCGAGGCGGCCACGACCCTCGAGCTCGACCACTACGGGCTGGAGAAGATCAAGGAACGGATCCTCGAGTACCTGGCGGTCCGCGCCCTGGCCGACACCATCCGCAGCCCGATCCTCTGTTTCGTGGGCCCGCCCGGCGTCGGCAAGACCTCGCTCGGCAAGAGCATCGCCCGGGCAATGGGCCGCAAGTTCGTGCGGATGAGCCTGGGTGGCGTCCACGACGAGGCCGAGATCCGGGGCCATCGCCGAACGTACATCGGGGCCCTCCCCGGCCGCGTCATCCAGAGCATCAAGACCGGCGGGACGAACAACCCCGTCTTCATGCTCGACGAGGTCGACAAGCTCGGCATGGACTTCAGGGGTGACCCGTCCTCGGCGCTCCTGGAGGTTCTCGATCCCGAGCAGAACAACAGCTTCCAGGACAACTACCTCGAGGTGCCCTTCGACCTGAGCCGGGTCCTCTTCATCACGACGGCCAACCTGCTCGACCCCATCCCGCCACCCCTGCGCGACCGGATGGAGGTCATCCCGCTCCCGGGCTACACGCAGCAGGAGAAGGTCGAGATCGGGAAGCGCTTCCTCGTCCCGAAGCAGCTGACGAACCACGGCCTCACCGAGAAGCACATCGCGTTCACCGACGAGGCCTTCGTGACCCTCGTCCAGGCGTATACCCACGAGGCCGGCGTCCGCAACCTGGAGCGCGAGATCGCCAACGTCATGCGCAAGGTCGCCCGGCGGGTTGCCGAGGGCCGCAAGCGCAAGACGATCGTCGACGGCAAGCGCCTCCTCGAGTTCCTCGGACCGCCGCGCTTCGAGTACGGCGAGCTCGAGGCCGAGGACCAGACCGGGGCGGCCACGGGCCTCGTGGTCACGGAGGTCGGCGGCGACGTCGTCGCCGTCGAGGTCACGCGGATGGAGGGCCGCGAGGACTTCATCCTCACCGGCCAGCTCGGCGACGTCATGAAGGAGTCGGCACGAGCCGCGCTCTCGTGGATCCGCGCCAACGCCACCCGGCTCGGCGTGGAGCGGGAGGTGTTCGAGAAGAACACGCTCCACATCCACGTTCCGGCGGGGGCGATCCCCAAGGACGGCCCCTCGGCCGGGATCACGATGGCGACCGCCATGGTGAGCGCCCTGACCGGCATCCCGGTTCGGAAAGATGTCGCGATGACCGGCGAGATCACCCTGCGCGGGCGGGTCCTGGCGATCGGCGGCCTGAAGAGCAAGATCCTGGCGGCGCATCTCTCCGGGGCGCGCATCGTGATCCTGCCGAGGAAGAACGAGAAGGACCTCCGCGACATCCCCGACGAGATCCGCAAGCAGATCAAGCTCGTCCTCGTCGACTCGATGGACCAGGTCCTCGACGCGGCCCTCCGGCGCAAGCCGAGGACCCTCGTCGTGAAGTCGCCGGGCTCGCCCGGCGGCGGCCGTCGCGCGGACGAGCCCGCCGCGGTTCCGGCGCCGCGGCCCGGGTTCCCACGTGAGCAGCCGCCGGCGCTCGCGTTGGACCGCTGAGGGACTCCCGATGCGAGCCTCCGTCGCGACCGCTGCGGTCGGGCGGGGCCTCGACGCGGCCCCGCTCCCGGTGCGGGTGCCCGGCGTGAGGGTGCCCGCCGCACCTCGCTCGCACCCGGCCCGGCCCGCCGCCGGGCGCCACGGGGAGGGCTGACCCGTGGACTACAAGGACTACTACTCCGTGCTGGGGGTGCCGCGCACGGCCACGACCGCCGAGATCAAGAAGGCGTATCGGAAGCTCGCACGGCGGCACCACCCTGACCGCAACCCGGACGATGCGGAGGCGGAGCGACGCTTCAAGGAGGCCAACGAGGCCCATGCCGTCCTCGTGGACCCGGCCAAGCGCACGCAATACGACGAGCTTGGCGCTCACTGGCAGGAGTACGCCAACATGGGCGGGCGGCCGGGGGCCGACCCGTTCGGGCCGGGCGGGCCGTTCGCGGGCTTCCAGCGGGCGGGAGCGGCCGGCGGGGCTGCCGGCGGGCCGGGCGGGATTCGCTTCGAGTTCGCCGGAGACCCCGACGACTTCTCGGAGTTCTTCCGCACCTTCTTCGCCGGCGGGATGGCCGGCGCAGCCAGGCCCGCCCGGGGCCAGCCGGCCGGCGCTGCGACCGGTCGCAGCGGAGGTCGCACGACATTCGACGGCCGCGGTGGGACGAGCCTCGACGAGATCCTGTCCCAGATGGGCGGGGTCGACTTCGGCGGCGCCGGTGACGCCGTTCGCAACGCCTCCCGGGCCCATATCCGGCCGCCGGCCACCCCGGCCGCGGTCGAGGCCTCGATCGAGGTCAGCCTGGAGGACGCATTCAACGGCGCCACGCGCCTCGTCGAGATCGCCGGCCGGAGGCTCGAGGTCACCATCCCCGCCGGTGTCGAGAACGGCAGCCGGATCCGCCTCCGAGGCCAGGCCGGGGCCGGGGCCGGCGCGCGGGACCTCGTGCTGGTCGTCGCGGTCCGGCCGCACCCCGCCTTCACACGGGAGGGAGCCACGCTCACCCGCGAGCTCCCGGTGACCCTGCGGGAGGCGCTCCTCGGCGCGGAGGTCCCGGTTACGACCCTCGCGGGGAAGAGGCTCCTCCTGACCATCCCCGCCGGCACGCAGCCCGGCCGCACCATCCGTCTCGCCGGGCAGGGGATGCCACGCCTGAAGACTGGCGAGCGGGGCGACCTCCTCGTGCGCGTGAGGGTCGCCCTTCCCGTGGTCGAAGAGCACGCGCGAGCCGCCGCCGTCGAGTTCCTCGACGCGATCCACCAGCCTGACCCCCGCCAGGGCGCCTGAGCCCGCCGCACCGGAGCACCGTCCCGACCATGAACCTCGAACACTTCACCCAGAAGGCCCAGGAGGCGATCGCCGGCGCGCAGGCGTCGGCGGAGCGCCTCCAGAGCCCCGTCCTCGATGCCGAGCACCTGCTCGCCGCCCTCGTGGAGGACCCGGAAGGGATCCCGGCGCAGACCCTGCGCCGGGTGGGCGTCGACCTCGCGGCGCTCCGCGGCGAGCTGGCCGGCCTCCTCGCCCGCCGCGCCAAGGTCGCCGGCGGGCAGCTGACCCTCGACCCGCGAGCGCGGCGCGTCCTCGAGCGCGCAGCCGAGGAGGCGCGCCGGCTGGGCGACGAGTTCGTCTCGACCGAGCACCTCCTGCTCGGCATCGTGGACGTGGGGGGCGAGGGCCAGGCCATGCTGGAGCGCCACGGGGCGGCGCGAGAGCCGCTCCTCGGCGCTCTGCAGGGGATCCGGGGCGGCCAGCGCGTGACCTCGCCCACCCCCGAGAGCACGTACCAGGCGCTCGAGAAGTACGGGCGCGACCTCACCCTGGAGGCGCGGACCGGCAAGCCCGACCCGGTCATCGGCCGTGACGACGAGATCCGGCGCGTGATCCAGGTCCTTTCTCGGCGCACCAAGAACAACCCCGTCCTCATCGGGGAGCCCGGGGTCGGCAAGACCGCGATCGCCGAGGGACTCGCCCAGCGGATCGTCCGCGGCGACGTGCCGGAGACGCTCAAGGACAAGCGCGTCGTGGCTCTCGACCTCGGCGCGATGATCGCGGGGGCCAAGTACCGCGGCGAGTTCGAGGAGCGCCTCAAGGCCGTCCTCAAGGAGATCAAGGATTCCGAGGGCGGGATCATCCTCTTCATCGACGAGCTCCACACGGTCGTAGGGCGCGGGCGCCGCCGAAGGCGCCATGGACGCCAGCAACCTGCTCAAGCCCATGCTCGCCCGTGGCGAGCTCCATGCGATCGGCGCGACGACGCTCGACGAGTACCGCAAGCACGTCGAGAAGGACGCTGCCCTGGAGCGACGCTTCCAGCCGGTCCTCGTCGACCAGCCGACGGTGGAGGAGACGATCAGCATCCTGCGCGGCCTCCGCGAGCGGTACGAGGTCCACCACGGCGTGCGCATCACCGACTCCGCGCTCGTCGCCGCCGCGACGCTCTCGAACCGCTACATCACGGAGCGCTTCCTCCCCGACAAGGCCATCGACCTCGTGGACGAGGCGGCGAGCCGGCTGCGGATGGAGATCGACTCGATGCCGGTCGAGCTCGACGAGCTCGAGCGTCGGCGGATCCAGCTGGAGATCGAGCGGGAGGCGCTTCGCAAGGAGAAGGACGAGGCCTCGAAGGCGCGCCTCGAGGCTCTGGAGGCCGAGCTCGGCGAGATCGCCGAGGCGGCCGGCGCCATGAAGCAGCGCTGGGAGACGGAGAAGGCTGCCATCGGCGGCCTGCGCTCGACGAAGGAGGAGCTGGAGGAGGTCCAGCTCCGGATCGAGCAGGCCGAGCGCGAGGCCGACTACGGGACAGCCGCCGAGCTCAAGTACGGCACCCTCCGCGAGCTCCTGGAGCGGATGCAGGCCCAGGAGGCCGCGCTGGCCGCGACGGAGGACGCGCCGCACCTGCTCAAGGAGGAGGTCGACGCCGACGACATCGCCGAGATCGTCGGCGGCGTGGACCGGGATCCCGGTCAGCCGCCTCATGGAAGGCGAGATGGCGAAGCTGATCCGGATGGAGGAGGCGCTCCACGAGAGGGTGGTCGGGCAGGACGAGGCGATCGAGGCGGTCTCCGACGCAGTGCGGCGAGCCCGGGCGGGCCTGCAGGACCCGCGCCGTCCGATCGGCTCCTTCCTCTTCCTGGGCCCCACCGGCGTCGGCAAGACCGAGCTGGCACGGGCGCTGGCGGCGTTCCTCTTCGACGACGAGCACGCCATGGTCCGCCTCGACATGAGCGAGTACATGGAGAGGTTCTCCGTCCAGCGCCTCATCGGCGCGCCGCCCGGCTACGTCGGGTACGAGGAAGGTGGCCAGCTAACGGAGGCGGTGCGCCGCCGGCCGTACCAGGTGATCCTCCTCGACGAGATCGAGAAGGCCCACCCGGACGTCTTCAACGTGCTCCTCCAGGTGCTCGACGACGGGCGCCTCACCGACGGCCGGGGTCGCACGGTGGACTTCAAGAACGCCGTCGTGATCATGACCAGCAACGTCGGAAGCGCCTCGATCGCGGCCTACGCCGGCCGGCCGGCCGTGGGCGAGGAGAGCTACGAGGCGATGAAGCGCGAAGTCCTGGGGATGCTCCGCGGCACGTTCCGCCCGGAGTTCCTGAACCGGGTCGACGAGGTCATCGTCTTCCATGCGCTCACCGACGAGGACCTGGCGAAGATCGTGGACCTGCTCGTAGCCGAGCTGGGGCGGCGCCTCGCGGCGCGCGACCTGGCGATCGATGTGACGCCGGCGGCCCGCTCGGTCATTGCCCGGGAGGGGACGGACCCGGCGTACGGGGCACGGCCGCTGAAGCGGACGATCCAGCGGCTCGTGGAGAACCCGCTGGCGCGCGCGCTCCTTCGCGGCGAGTTCCGGCCCGGCGCGCTGATCCGCGTCGACGCGGACCCGGTCGGCG
Organism: uncultured Chloroflexia bacterium; assembly: GCA_963698595.1. Classification (GTDB taxonomy): domain Bacteria; phylum Chloroflexota; class Limnocylindria; order Limnocylindrales; family CSP1-4; genus CTSoil-043. Next base: position 211,788 of record CAVORL010000001.1, on the reverse strand, counting down.
GCACGCTGATCTTCGCCCAGGAAGGGGCGACGGTCGTCGCCGAGGCCTCCGGGCGACGGGATGCCCGGTCGGCGACGGGATGGCGGCGGGGAGGCCGCCACCGCCCCACGACGCGGACGAACGTCGATCCTCGACCTCCCCCCGACGACGAAATCACCGACCAGGGACAAGGACAGCGAGGACGAGCTGCTGAATTGAGACGACGCCAGCGCGCGGGCGCCGTCGCGCCGCCCCCACAGGCTGCGGCCATGACCCCCGCCGAGGCCCGTGCTCGCATCGCCGCCGCGCGCCCACCGCTCCCGCCGCCGCCCGCCTGGCTGCGTCCGGTGCACCTTCCGGACGGGGTTCCCTTCGAGCGCCCGGCGGCGCCACCGCAGGCCCGGCTCGCGGCCGCGCTCGTCCTCCTCTACCCCGGGCCCGGCAACCAGGCGCACCTCGTCCTCACCGAGCGGGTGGAGTACGGCGGCGACCACCACTCCGGGGAGGTCTCGCTCCCCGGGGGAAAGGCCGATCCCGGCGACCGGGACGAGGAGGCGACGGCGCTGCGAGAAGCCGAGGAGGAGGTCGGTCTCGACCCCGAGGCGGCGGGGGTCGAGGTGATCGGGCGCCTCGACCCGCTCTGGATCCCGCCCAGCAACTTCCTGGTGACGCCGATCGTCGCCGTCGCAGCCCGCCGTCCCGCGTTCGTGGCGGATCCGCGCGAGGTCGCGGCGATCCTGGAATCGCCCGTCGCCGCGTTCCTCCCCGGAGTCGCCCCGTTCATCGTGGACCCCGACCCGTGGGGCAGGCCATTCCGCTACGGGGCATACCGGGTGGACGGACGCATCGTGTGGGGGGCGACCGCCGCGATCCTGGGCCAGCTCGGCGCGCTGCTGGGTGGCCCGCCGGCCCGCTGAGCCGGTTCAGGCGCCGACGGGCGCTGCCCTCCGGCTCTCGGCGACGGCCTTGAGGAGCCGGCAGGCGCGCAGCGTGACCCACCTGCTCGGCTCGCCCGGGGCGTCGATGTCCACGACCATCTTCCCGGCATAGGCGTAGCGGTTGGTCCACCGACCACGGGTGTCCTGCTGGGCGAGGAGCCACGCAATGGCCGGCTCGAGGCGCGGGTCGCCGGCGACACCCGCCTCGCTGAGTGCCTCGAGGACCTGGAGCACGTCGGTCACGTACCCGGACGGGAAGCCGAGGCGAAACCAGGAGCCGTTCGGCTTCGTGTTCCCGTAGCCCATCGGGTAGTCGGCCGTCGCCGGGTCCCTGCTCAGCAGGAGCTCGACGCCGGCGTCGATCGCGCGCCGGACCGCGGGAGCCCTGTGCGCGGGTGGGATCCGGGCCAGGGCGAGGAGGGCCTTGGTCGCGCCCCAGGCGCACGGCGCGCCATCGTTGGCGCCGCAGCGGAAGCCGGGCCCGGGCACGGAGGAGCGGTAGAAGCGGATGTCGCCCTCGCCGGTGATCGCGGCGGCCTGCCAGTCGATCGACTGCCGCACCCGGGCGTCGTCCAGCCAGCCGAACCCGATGAGCGCCCGAAGCAGGTTCCCGTTGAGGCAGTGGACGGCAGTCGACGGGGCGGGCTTCCGCTCGCCGGCCGCGGCCGCTCCGAACCCGCCGCTGCTGGTCTGCGCGTGATCCAGCACGTACGCGCAGGCAGCCCGGAGCCGCGGATCGTCGCCGTCCGCACCCAGCTGGTCGAGGAAGGTGACGCACCAGACTGTCGACGCGTACTTCGGGCCGTATCCCGATCCGGGCTTTCCCCACCAGCCCGCCGGGTCCTGGGCCGCGAGGATCGCGGCGATCGGGTGGGCCACCATGGCCGCGGCGCGGGCAGCCCCCACCTCCGGGTCGTCCCGGGGCCGGTCCTCAAGCTGGCCGAGCGCGAGGTGCCGAACCGCCGGGTTCGCTTCGTCCAGCAGCCAGCGACGAGGGTCGTCGTGCAGCCCGTCGAGCCACTCGTCCACCGGGTCCCCCATGCTGGGGCGCGCCGTGCGCCGTCCGGCCATCTTGCCGCACCCGCGGCGCCGGGCCAAGGGCGATTCGGGCCGAACGGGTGCACCAGGTGAGGCGCCCGCAGCGACTGCAGCGCCCGGCGGGCGGGTCGGGAGGCGCCGGCTGGGACTAGAGCGGCTCGCCCTCGGCTGCCGCGTCGGCGGCATCCGCCGGCGAGGCCGCGAGCTGGCCGTCGGCCGTCTCCGCGCGAGCGTCGGCTCCAGTGGTGCCGCCCGGCGCCAGGGGGAGTGCCCGCCCGCCGAGGACCCCGCGCGCCTCGGCGTCGTCTGCGCCCGCGAACTCGACGACGAGCGCGCGCATCTCTGAGAGCTCGGTCCACGCAGCGTGGACGACGTCGGCGGGCCAGAGGACGGCCTCGCCCGCCGCAACACGCGCCTGCTCTTCGCCGACGCGGACCCAGCCGCCGCCCTCGATGACGACGAGCCACGTCGTGTTCGGGTTGATGTGCGGCTCGATGCTCGCGCGACGGCCGAAGGCGAGCTCCGAGACGACGCCGCGCGCGTCACCGTGGATCACCTGGCTGCTGATCCCCGTCGTGCCGGGCGGCCCGTCCGGTCGCCGGTGTCCGACGCCGAAGCGGCGGATCTCCATCGAAACCACCTCCCTGGCCGGCTCGTACGCCCCGGGCCTCCGACTAGCGTCGCCGCCGCGACGTGCGGGCGGAGCGCGGCGCGCGCTTCGGCCGGATTGTCGCCTCGGGGTGGGCGAACTTCTGCTTCGAGTAGTAGCGGGCGCGGGCCAGCTGTGTCTCGTACGCGGCCAGGTATGGCGGGAACCGCACGAACCGGATCCAGAGGAGGATTCCCGCGCCGACCGGGGTCGAGAGGACGACGAAGATGAAGTCGAAGTGGAACAGGGCGCAGACGAGAAGCAGGAAGAAGAAGATCACGCCGGCCCACAGGAGCCACTCGTAGAGGTCGAGGTAGATCGCGTGGCGGCGGAGCTGCCGCGTGCGCACGTTGTAGAGGAGAACGGTCGCGACGATCCCGACGACCGCGAAGACCCAGATCGGGTTGAAGAGATCCGGGAAGTTCGTGTCGTTGAACTCGAGGAAGAGGTATTCCCAGGGCGGGAGCGTCACGGTCGCGGAGCCTCCTCGAACAATGTGGCGGGGCCGGCGGGCCGCAGCGACGGGTGCGCGGCCGGCTGGGCGCCGGCTCACGTCGTCCCTGGGCGGCCACCTGGGACGGCCAGGGCGAGTATGCCACGGTCGCACGCTATACTCGGCCACACGAACGTGAACGCCGCCCCGTGCCCCCGGGCGGCGCTGTCGGAGCGCGCGTGGTTCCCGGCGCGCCCTTACGGAGGTCCAGCCGGGTGCGTGCCCTCCTCTCGGTCGCAAACCGCCAGGGCCTTGCCGTCCTCGCCCGAAATCTCCTCTCCCTCGAGGTCGAGGTCTACGCCACCGACGGGACGCGCGAGCACCTGGCGGCCGACGGCATCGACGTGCTCCCCGTGACGGCCCTCACGAAGCTCCCGCCGCTCATGGGGGGCACCGTCAAGACCTTCCACCCTGCGATCTACGCGGGGATCCTCGCCCGCCGGGACCGGCCCGAGCAGCTGGCGGAGCTTGCCGAGCACTCGATCGGCCTCATCGACCTCGTCGTCGTCAACGTGGTGCCCTTCGCCCCGCAGGTCGGCAAGCGGCGAGTCCCGCTCGACGAGGCGCTCGACATGATCGACGTTGGCGGAACGGCGCTCCTCGCGTCGGCGGCCCGCAATCACGCGGGCGTCGCAGCCGTCTCCAGCCCGGCCACGTATGCCCAGGTCGTGTCCGAGCTGAAGACCCGCGGCAGCGTGTCGGCGGAGCTCCGCCAGCGCCTGGCCGCCGAGGCGTTCGCCGTCGTCGCCACGTACCACGCCGAAGTCGCCGCATACCTCAACCAGGTCACCGGGACCGCGTTCCCGCCCCACATCGGCGTCGTCCTCGAGAAGGTGGCCGACCTGCCGCACGGCGAGAACCCGCACCAGCGAGCGGCCTTCTACCGCGAGACCACCCATCGTGACGGGACCCTGGCCGACGCCACCCGGCTCCAGGGCCGCGAACCCTCGTTCAACGACCTCCTCGACCTAGACGCTGCGTGGCGGATCGCCGGCGACTTCGCCTCCCCGAGCGCGGTCGTCGTGCGCCACACGGACCCGGTCGGGATCGCCTCGCACCACGTCCTCGAGAATGCCCTGCAGCGCGCGCTGGAGACCGACGCGGCGGCGTCGTTCGGGAGCACGGTCGGCGTCAACCGGCCCGTCGACGAGGCCACCGCTCGTGCCATCGCGGAGGGGACCTTCGAGGCGATCGTTGCGCCCGGGTACTCGGACGAGGCGCTGCGCATCCTCTCCACCCGTCCGGAGCTGGAAGTCCTCCGTGTCCCGCCCAACCCCGCCGACGGCCTGCGCGACTACGGAATCGCCGCCCTCGACTTCAAGCGGATCGGCGGCGGGCTGCTCGTGGAGGCCCTCGACGCGACGGCCCTGGACCGCGGCCAGCTGAAGGTCGTCACCCAGCGCCGGCCGACGCTGGAGGAGCTGACCGACCTCATGTTCGCCTGGCGCGCCGCGGCCCACGTCCGCTCGAACGCGATCGTCCTGGCCCGCAACCTCCAGACGGTCGGCATCGGCGGCGGCCAGGTGAGCCGCCAGGTCGCGGTCGAGATCGCGCTGCGACGCGCGGGTGACCGGGCGCGCACGGCCGTCATGGCGTCTGACGCCTACTTCCCGTTCCCCGACGTCATCGCTCTCGCGGCGATCGCGGGGGTGACGGCGATCATCCAGCCGGGCGGGTCGCGCCGCGACGAGATGGCAATCGAGGTGGCGGACCGGCATCATCTCGCGATGGTCTTCACGGGGCGGCGGCACTTCCGGCACTGAGCTCGCTCCCGGCGGAGAGCCACAGCCCGAACCCCGCACCAGGCACGAGGGGGTACAGCGATGGAACGTCTGCTCTCGCTGGAGCTGGTCCGCGTCACCGAGGCGGCCGCACTCGCGTCCGCCCGGCTCATGGGCCGGGGCGACAACGACGCCGCGGACCACGTCGCCGTGGAGGCGATGCGCCGCACCTTCGATGAGATCCCGATCGATGCCCGGATCGTCATCGGCGAGGGAGAGCGCGACGAGGCGCCGATGCTGTACATCGGCGAGCGGGTCGGCGACCCGACGGCCGCCGAGGGCGACGCGCCCGAGATCGACATCGCGGTGGACCCGCTGGAGGGAACCAACCTGGTCGCCGGCGGCCAGGCGAGCGCGATCACCGTCCTGGCGGCCAGCGAGCGGGGAGGCCTGCTCAACGCCCCCGACTGCTACATGGAGAAGCTGTGCGTCGGGCCGTTCGTCGCCGGGGAGGTCGACATCAGCGCCCCGCCGGCGGAGAACCTGCGGCGGATTGCGGCGGCGCTTCACCGCGACGTGAACGACATCACGGTCGTCATCCTGGACCGGCCGCGCCACACGGATCTCATCGCGGCGGTGCGAGCCGCGGGCGCCCGGATCAAGCTCATCAGCGACGGGGACCTCTCGGCAGCCATCTCGTGCGCCGTCTCCGGGACCGGCGACCATGCGGTCATGGGGATCGGCGGCGCACCCGAAGGGGTCCTGACGGCGGCCGCCCTGCGCTGCCTGGGCGGCGAGATCCAGGCTCGGCTCGTCTTCCGCTCGGACGCCGAGCGAGAGCGCGCCGAGGGGATGGGGCATGGCGACTCGGCGCGGATCTACCGGACCGACGAGCTCGCGTCGGGCGAGAACGTCGTCTTCGCGGCGACCGGCGTGACGAAGGGCGACCTCCTCGAGGGGGTCCGCTTCTTCGGCGGCGGGGCGCGGACGCATTCCCTCGTCATGGCCTACCGGGAGAAGCAGGTCCGCTTCGTCGACACGGTCCACATGTTCGACCGCAGCCGGCCGCCGGCTGTCCGCCTGTAACGACCCTAGTCGGCCTGCGACCCGCGCCCGGCACGTCCGGCGGTGACCAGAAGGAGACCCGCCCCAGCGAGCGCGACGATTTCGCCGATGACAAGGACCTCGGGCACGAAGACCACGCTCAGGATGATCGTCACTCCAACGACCAGATCGCCGACCGCCACCGGCGCTCGCCGCCCGGTCCGCGCCCAGTCTCGAATGCCGTACGCGACGAGCAGCGCGGCCGCGAGGCTCACGGCTGCGAGCGAAATCTCGATGAGACCCGGCCCGACGGGCCATGGGTCGATCTCATCAGGTGCGTAGCTGACCGTCGCCCAGAGCAGCCAGGCGCCCGCGGCGACGAGGAGTGCCGCAACGACGGCATGGGCGGCGAACAGGCTCCGTCGCACCCACGTCGTGGCAGTCACGCAGTTCGAGTGCCCGACGTCGCGTCGGGCAGCGCCGTCCATGCCCCATCGCGCGCGTCCCAGTGCGCGATGGCGCGGACCGCCTGCGGGCCCTCGGAGCCCTCCGCCCGGGCGCAGGCGGTGGCCACGGTCTCGCCCCAGCCGGGCGGCCGGAGCCCCGGCGCCAGGTCGGCCAGCGGGGCGAGGACGAAGAGCCGTTCCTTCGCCGCGGCGTGGGGGACGATGAGCCACCCGGCATCGGCCCTGGCCGGCTCGTCACTCCTGGCCGCCGCCGGTCGCTCCACGCGGATGGCGTGGCGGCCGAGGACGAGGATGTCGAGGTCGAGCTCGCGCGGTCCCCACCGTTCGCCTGCCCCGCGGCCGAAGGCGCGCTCCAGGCCCTTGAGGGCCACGAGGAGCGCGAGCGCGCCGGTCGCGGGACCGGGACCGGCGGGCACGTCGAGCGCGACGACCGCATTTCGGAACTCGGGCTGGTCGACGACTCCCACGGGCGCGGTCGCGTAGAGACGCGACACGGCGACGAGCCGGACGCCCGGCAGCGCCGCCAGGACACGGATCCCGGCGGCCAGAGTCGCCGCGGCGTCGCCCAGGTTCGACCCGAGGCCGACGTACGCTCGAACTCGAGGGGCACGTCGGCCGCGTCGTGGTGTTGTCATGGGCCGAGAATACGCGCGTGGGCACCGTGACCGTGCTGATCCTCCATCCGCCCCTCCCCCGTGACGGGGGACCCCTGGCGGCAGCCCTCGACGTGGCGCGCCGCGACCTCGCACGACGCCATGCCGCGGGCTTCCGGGCGGCCGGAGCTGCAACCGTGGCGTTTGTCGAGGAGCCAGTCGCGGAGCCATTCGGCGCGCGGCTCCGCCGCCTCGCCGGCGCGATCGACACGCCGGGGCTCGTGGTCCTCGGGTCGGGTGCGATGGCTCTCGCGCGGCCCGCCGACTACCGGGCCTTCGTGGCTGCGGCCGCGGCCGACGCGCCGGGCGTCCTCGCGAACAACCGGTACTCGGCCGACGCGGTTGCCGTCTCCCGCGCCGGGCTCCTGGCTACCCTCCCGGATCTCCCCGCCGACAACGCCCTGCCGCGCTGGCTCGAGGAGGTCGCAGGCCTGCCCGTCGATGATCTCCGGCGGCGGTCGCGCCTTGCCCTCGACCTCGATTCCCCGGCCGACGCGGTGCTGCTCGGCGGTTCCCTCCCGCCAGGCGCCGACGGATCGCCGCTGCCGGCGCGCCTCGGCGCCCTTCGATCGGTCATGGCGAACCGTCGGGCCGAGCTGACCGTCGCGGGGCGCACATCATCGGCAACCATCGCCGCCCTCGAGCGACGGACGGCCTGCCGGATCCGGGCGCTCGTGGAGGAGCGCGGCCTCCGCGCGGCGTCGCACCTGGCGCAAGCGCCGTCGGCTGACCGTGGACCACGGGCAGACGGCCCTGCCATCCGGCGCCGGCCAGCATCGACCCTCGGGCTTCTGCTGGATCGGGACGGCCCGGCGGCACTCGGCGAACTCCTGGCGCGGCTGGGCGATGCGGCAGTGATCGACGGGCGGGTCCTGCTCGCCCATCGCTTCGGCGTCGACGAGCGCTGGTGGCCGGTCGCGGAGGACCGCTTTGCATCGGACCTCCTCCTGCCGGCCGGGATCCGCGACCCGTGGCTGCGCGCCCTCACCGCCGCGGCGGCGAGGGCGCCGATCCCAGTGATCCTGGGCGGGCATACGCTCGTCGGACCCGGGCTCAGGCTCCTTGCGGAGCGCCTGCCGTGACGACGGCGGCCGAGGAGACGATCCGCGCCGAGATCGCCCGGCGTGGCCCGATCCCGTTCGCGGATTTCATGGGTCTCGCGCTCGGCCATCCCGGCGGGGGCTACTACACGGCGGCCGCGCCGCGGCCGACGCGCGCCGGAGACTTCCTGACGGCTCCCGAGCTCCACCCCATCTTCGGGGCCGCGCTGGCGCGCCAGGTCGCCGAGGCGTGGGAGCGCGTCGGCCGCCCAGCTCCGTTCACGCTCCTGGAATACGGTGCCGGCGCGGGGACGCTGGGGCTGGCGATCGCGGCCAGCCTTCGGGCCGCTGAGGATCCCCTGGCGGGGTGCCTGCGCTACGCACCGGTCGAGCTGAACGCACATCGGCGTGCCGAGCTGCGGGCCGGGGCGGACTCTGCAGGCCTCCCGCTCGACGACCCGGCGGGGCTCGATGAACGCCCCGCCATGGGCGTCGTGCTGGCCAATGAGTTCCTGGATGCCCTGCCGGTACACACGGTCGAGATCCACGAGGATCGGCCGCGCGAGATTTACGTCGCGGTCGGCTGTGACGGGGCGTTCGAGGAGACCCTCCGCGAGGTGTCGGGGCCCGAAGTGGCGGAGCGGCTGACGGCGCTCCGCGAGGCGGGAATCCAGCTGGCCGAGGGGCAGCGTCTCGAGGTGCGACCCGCCGTGGGACCCTGGGCGGAGGAGGTCGCACGACGGCTGGCCGGCGGCCTCGTCCTGGTCGTGGACTACGGAGCTCCCGCGAGCGACCTGTACGGGCCGCGACGTCGCGCGGGATCGCTCATGACGTATCGCGGCCACGCTGCCGACGGCGCGCCGGGCGCCCCGTACCACGACGTCGGCGAGCGCGATATCACGGCGCATGTCGACACGACGGCGCTCGCCGCCGCTCTGATCGCGGCCCGGCTCGACGTTCTCGGCGAGACAAGCCAGGCGGAGCTCCTCGTCGGGTGCGGCCTCGAGGAGCTCTTCCAGCGAGCCCAGGCGTCCACGTCCCGCGTGGCCGACGCCCTGGAGCTGCGGAGCTCGGTCCTGCGCCTCCTGGACCCACGGCACCTCGGCGGCTTCCGGGCCATCCTGGCGGGCCGGGGAATCGCCCGCGAGCCACCCCTCCGCGGGCTCGCCTACCGGATGCCGGGCGGAGCGTGAGGCGGGGGGCACCGGCCCCCGGACGCCTGCCGGACGGCGCTTCCGGCATAACCCCTGCTACGATGCGGGCGCATGCTCCGGCCAACGGCGCGTGCATGTGTGCGTCTCACCCGAGCCCCCCGCCGGACCGGCGGGCCCACCACGAACCCGTGGTCCGCCGGTCGCAGAGAGGTGCGATGGAAGGCATCTGGTACGTCGTCGGCTTCGCCGTCGCGGGTGTCTCGTTCGTGTTCCTGACGATCGGCGCATCGTGGCTCATCAGCCACCGCACGAAGGGAAGTCCGCTCAAGGGCCTGCCGTATGAGAGCGGCATCCCGACGTACGGCGACACCCACGGACGGTTCGGCGTCTCGTACTACATCTACGCGCTGCTCTTCGTCGCCTTCGACATCGAGGTGATCTTCATCTTCCTGTGGGCGCTCGTCGTGCGCGACCCCATCCCCGGGGTCATCACCTCCATGGGGATCTTCATCGCCATCCTCCTCCTCGGCCTCGCCTACGCGTGGCGCAAGGGCGTGCTGACGTGGCGCTGACCCGGCCCCCCGGTGACACCGGGCCCGCCCGGCCCGCGATGCCGGCCGCGCCGGGAGCCCGCCTGCCCGTCCCGGCGACGACGCCGGAGGACGCTCTCGCGGAGGCGGTCGTCGTCCCGAACGCCCTGTGGACGCCCGACGATCCGGAGGCCTACGGGGGCGTGCCTGTCGGCCAGGCCCCGGCGCTCGCCGTCAAGCGCTACGACGAGACTGGCGAGGGGCGCCGCAACGACGGCCGGTGGGGCGCCCTCGACATCGTCCCGACGAAGGCCGACTACGTCCTGGACCTGATCCGCCTCAACAGCCTCTGGCCTCTCCTCTCGGGGCTCGCCTGCTGTGCGATCGAGATGATGTCGACCGCGACGAGCCGCCACGACATCGACCGGTGGGGGATGTTCCCGTTCCGGGCCAGCCCGCGGCAGTCCGACGTGCTCATCGTGGCCGGCACCCTCACCACCAAGATGGCTGAGCCGCTCGTGCGCCTGTGGGAGGAGATGCCCGAGCCCAAGTGGTGCGTCGCGATGGGCGACTGCACGTGCTCGGGCGGGCGCTACAAGCGCAGCTACAGCACGATCCAGGGAATCGACCGGGTCCTCCCGGTCGACGTCTATGTTCCCGGCTGCCCGCCGAGGCCGGAGGGTCTCATCTACGGGATGATGAAGCTCCAGCAGCTCGTCCGACAGCGACGCGGCCACTGGCCCGAGCGGAACATCGGCCCAACCGTCCCGGAGGGCATCTAGGCATGGACCGGGCGCTCAGGGCGATCCTGGAGCAGAAGCTGAACACGTGGCTGGAGGGTCCGATCCGACAGCACCACGACCAGACCGAGGTGCGCGTCCGCACGGGGGACGTGCCGCAGGTCATGCGCGCGCTGCACGACGACCCCGAGCTGCGCTTCGAGTACCTCGCCGACCTGTGCGGAGTGGACACGGGCACGACCTTCCAGGTGGTCTACCACCTGTGGAGCGACGTGACCCCGGACTGGCTCCGAGTCATTGCCGACGGGATCCCGTACGACGAGCCGCGGGTCCCGTCCCTGGCCTTCCTGTGGAAGGGTGCCGAGTGGATGGAGCGCGAGGCGTACGACATGTTCGGCCTCGTCTTCGAAGGCAACCGCGACCTGCGCCGGATCTACCTGCCCGACGAGTTCGTGAGCTTCCCGCTCCGCAAGGACTTCCACCTGCCGGATGACGCGGCACGCTCACCGGGCGGTGGCGTCCGGCCGATGGAGCGCCACGCGGCACCGCAGGACGCCGACGAGACCACCCTCCGGCGCACGACGCGGGGCGCCTGAGGGAACGCGAGATGAGCACCCCCTCCCGCCCCAGCCTCGACGACCCCGCGCTGACGATCCCGATCGACCACAGCCGCATCTTCGACGCGATCCCGGTCGCCCGAACGGAGCGCCAACGGGAATTCTACGCCCTGAAGGACGGCGAGCTGCTCCTCAACATGGGTCCCCAGCACCCCTCCACCCATGGCGTCCTGCGCGTGGTCCTCAAGATCAACGGCGAGCAGGTGACGGACATCGACCCGGTCCTCGGCTACCTCCACCGGGGCGTCGAGAAGCTCTGCGAGAATGCCGACTACCACCAGGTGATCAGCCAGGTGGACCCCCTCGAGTACGTCAGCTCGCTGTTCAACGAGTGGGGTGCCGTCCTCTCCTTCGAGAAGCTGCTGGATGTCGAGGTCCCCAGGCGGGCCGAGTACATCCGGGTCCTCTCGGCGGAGCTCAACCGCGTCGCCAGCCACATGCTCTTCCTCGGGTGGTTCGCCCTGGATCTCGGCGGGATCACTCCGATCCTGTGGAGCTTCGCCGAGCGCGACGAGATCGTGGAGATGCTGGCGGCCCTGACGGGCCAGAAGCTCCTCTTCAACTACTTCCGCATCGGCGGCGTCAACGGCGACCTCAACCACGAGTTCATGAGCCGCCTCGGGGACTGGATGAGCCGCGCCGGACGCCAGCTCGAGGCGGGGATGACCCTCCTCAACGAGAACGAGATCTTCGTCCGGCGTGCACGGGGCCTGGGCGCGATCGACCGCGAGACTGCGCTCCGGATGTGCGTGACCGGCCCGAACCTGCGGGCCTCCGGGGTCCCCTTCGACCTCCGGCGGGCGCACCCATACAGCATCTACCCGGAGCTCGACTTCGACATCCCGACGCGCAGCGAGGGCGACTCCCTGGCCCGCTACCTGTTGCGCATGGACGAGGTCCGCCAGTGCCTGCGGATCATCGACCAGTGCCTGCACCAGATGCCCGACGGGCCCGTGTCGGCGCGCCTACCCCGCCTCCTCCGGCCCCGGCCCGGGCGGGCCTTCGCTGCGGTGGAGGCGCCGCGCGGGCAGTACTCGACCTACGTGATCAGCGACGGCACCGACCAGCCGTTCCGGATGCGGATCCACGACCCCAGCTTCCTGCACCTCCAGCTCATGGGCCTCCTCCTTCCCGGAAACCTGCTCCCGGACACGATGGCGATCATGGCCAGCCTGGACCCCGTCATGGGCGGCGCGGACAAGTGAGCGCCCCCCGATGACCGCCGTCACGAGCTACTGGAACCGGCTCTCCGTCCCCTCCCGGGTGCTGCTCGTCGCGATCCCCACGCTCCTCGTGGCCGGCGGCGTCGCGGCGGTGGCCCTGGCGCTCGTCCTGCCGCCGCTCTTCGACTTCCTCGGGGCGAACCTCGACTTCGTCCGCTTCCTCGTCGCCGCGACCGTCGTCATCCTCGTGACGATCCCGACCGCGTTCGTGATCATCCTCATGGAGCTCAAGGTCATTGCCCGGATGAACCTGCGGGTCGGTCCCGACCGGGTGGGCCCGTTCGGCCTGGCCATGAGCGTGGTCCACGGCCTGAAGGTGCTCGCGAAGGAGGACTACACGCCGCGCGGCGTCGATGTCCTCGTCTTCACCCTGGCCCCGGTCGCGGTCTTCCTGACCACGATCATGACCTTCCTCGTCATCCCGTTCGCCCCGGGGCTGTTCGCGCAGGACTTCAACATCGCCCTGCTCTACTTCTTCGCGATCGGCGGCCTCAACGTCGTGGGCCTGATGATGGCTGGTTGGGCCAGCTTCAACAAGTACAGCCTGCTGGGCGCCCTGCGGGCGGCGGCCCAGGCGGTCTCGTACGAGATTCCACTGACCCTGTCGGTGGTGGGGATCGTGATCCTGGCCGGGACGATGAGCCTCAACTCGATCGTGGAGCAGCAGGCCGGTACCCTCCTGGACTGGAACGCCTTCAAGCAGCCGCTGGGCCTCCTCATCTTCTTCATCGCCGCGATCGCCGAGGCCAACCGGACGCCGTTCGACATGACGGAGGCCGACCAGGAGATCGTTGCCGGGTTCGCGACCGAGTACTCCGGGATGAGCTTCGGCTTCTTCTTCTTCGCCGAGTACGTCAACGTGTTCGTGGTCTCGGCGATGACCGTCGTCCTGTTCTTCGGCGGCTGGAACGCGCCGTTCGACTGGCCCTTCCCGGTCGCGGTGGCTCTCGAACCGGCGAGCCTGGGGATCGGGCTCGTCCTTCTTGTCGGGCTGGCGCCCGTCGTGGGGACCCTGATCCTGGGGCTGCCGTTCCGGCTCGCGCGGTCGAGGATCTCCACGCCCCAGGCACTCGTGATCGGCTTCGTCCTGTTCAACCTGCTCGCCGGCGCGGCGCTCGTGGGGTGGGCCTTCATCAGCTTCGACTGGGTCGTCGGCCTGGTCTGGATGATGGCCAAGTGCTACTTCTTCGTCTTCATCTTCGTCCAGATGCGGGCCACGTTCCCGCGGGTCCGGGTGGACCAGCTGATGGGCTTCGCCTGGAAGTGGCTGCTGCCGGCCGCCCTCCTCAACATCTTCGCGACCGCGATCGCGGTCTCCCTCGTGGCAAACCGGTGAGGAGGTCGCGGTGAGCCGCGTTCCGGGCCTCGGCCTCGTGCGGGGCATGGCCCTCACCCTGCGCCGCTTCTTCCAGCCCGCCGTGACGATCAAGTACCCGGAGGTGGACCCGGACATCGCGGTCAAGAACCGCGGCCGTCTCCAGCTCCTGTACGACGAGCACGGGACGCTGAAGTGCGAGACATGCCTCCAGTGCGCCCAGGCCTGTCCGATCGAGTGCATCGACATGGGCGGGACGGACACGAAAGGCCGCTTCGCCGTCCACTGGGGCCCAGCCGAGACCTACGGCGAGCGGCGCGAGGAGAGCGCGCTGCGGCGGGCCGGGCGAGAGGTGCCCGACAGCCAGTACACGCGGTTCGAGCCCGTGGACCTCGCCGCAGTCGACGCGATCCTCGAGGACCACGACCACGACCCCCACCTCATGCTCTCCATCCTGGAGGCCGTCCAGGCCGAGTTCGGGCATCTTCCGGTCGCAGCCCTCAAGCGGATCAGCCACCGGACCGGCGCCTGGTACGCGATGATCTACGGCACCGCGAGCTACTACCGGCACCTCCGTTTCGAGCGCACGGTGGAGGAGGTCGCCGTCTGCCGCTGCACGGCCTGCCTGATGGCCGGCGGCGGGCAGCTCGCCGAGGCGATCGCGACGGGTCTCCGGGCCGAGCTCGGTCGCGCCACCCCCGACGGGCGGATCCTGTACGCATGGCTCTCCACCCATGTCCCCGGCGCGCCGGCGCCGCTCGTCGCGCTCGACGGCGAGCCGCAGCCGGAGGTCGGACCGGCCAACGCCGCCGCCTGGGCGCGGGCCCTCGCCGGGGAGCACCCGGCCACCCGAACGGTCCACTGAGCCGATGACGACCCTCCTCTCGTCCATGATCGCCGGGCCGCGACCCATCCTCGGGGACGTTCCGGCCGCGGACCCCACCGACCTCGCCGCGGCCGTCGACGCGGGCGGGTACGCCGCGCTGCGGGCGGTCGTCGGGAACCTGGGCCCGACTGCCACGGTCGCCACGATCGCCGCCTCGGGGCTCCGCGGGCGAGGCGGCGCCGGATACCCGGCTGGGGAGAAGTGGCGCGCGGTGGCCATGGCGACGGACGCCACCCGGTACGTCGTCGCGAATGGCTACGAGGCCGACCCCGCACAGGGCACGAACCGCTTGCTGATGGAGACGCGGCCCCACACGGTGGTGGAGGGCGTCGCGATCGCGGCCCTCGCGGTCGGCGCCCGCGAGGCGATCATCGCCGTCCGCGCGGAGTACGCCGGCGCCGTGCGCGCCCTCGAATCCGCCACGTCCGCGGCGGAGGAGGCCGGCTACCTCGGGACGGACGTCCTGCGCTCCGGCCGCGACGTGACCGTCACCGTGCGCACCGTCCAGGGCGCCTCGATGCTGGGGGAGGAGACGGTCCTCCTCAAGGCGCTGGAGGGGAGACGGGGTCAGCCGGAGCAGCGCCCGCCGTATCCCTCGGAACGCGGCCTCTTCGGCCACCCAACGCTCGTCCACAACGTGGCGACCCTGGCCAGCGTCCCGTGGATCGCGACCCACGGCGTCGACGCCTTCCGGGCGATCGGCGATCCGGAGGCGCCCGGCACGCTCCTCGTACAGGTCTCCGGGGCCGTCGCGACCCCGGGGATCGCCGAGGTCCCCACCGGGACGCCGCTGCGCGCGCTCCTCGAGCTCGCCGGGGGCGTCCTCGGCGGACGTGCCCTCAAGGCGGTGCTCGTCGGCGGGCCGACCGGCGGTCTCCTGCCCGAGCGCCTCCTCGACACTCCCTACACGTTCGCCGCCCTGCGGGAGGCCGGCGCCCACGTGGGGTCCGGCGCCGTGGTGATCGTCGACGACCGTGCCTGCATCGTCGACCTGGCCCGGCTCCTCGTGCGCTACAGCGCCGACGAGGCGTGCGGCAAGACGATCCCCTGCCGGATCGGCCTGCGGCGCCTGGCCGAGATCGGCCAGCGCTTCGCCGACGGGACCGCACGGCCCACCGATCCGCAGCTCGTCGTCGACCTCGCGGACGACTGCGCGGCGAGCGCCCTGTGCGACCACGAGCGGCTGGCCCCCAGCCCGCTCCGGACCGCGCTGCGATACTTCGGTCCCGAGGTCGAGGAACACATCCAGCGGGGACGCTGCCCCGCCGGCGTCTGCAGCCCGATCCGGCTGGCCAGCGCCGCGAGGGGGAGGTAGGCGACGACCGCCCGATGGCCGACCTGATCTCCCGCCCCGCTGATCTCGCCTCCTCGACCCGCCCCGAGCCGGTCGTGGACAGCCTCGCGGAGCGCCTCCTCCGGACCCAGGCGCCGCAGCGACCGCAATCGACGCCCATGATTCGGCTCGAGGTCGACGGCCGGATCGTGGAGGGGCGCGAGGGCCAGACCATCCTGGAGGTCTGCCGCGACAACGCAATCGAGATCCCGACCCTCTGCTACGAGCCGAAGCTGCCCGGCTTCGGCGCATGCCGGATGTGTGTCGTCGAGGTCGAGGGCGAGGAGCATCCCCCGATCTCGTGCTCCCGCGCCGCGGAGGCGGGGATGGTGGTCAGGACCCAGACCGAGGAGGTCCGGCGCCTCCGGCGGACGAACCTCGAGCTCATCTTCTCCGACCACAACGCCTACTGCCTGCCGCCCTGCCAGAACAAGTGCCCCAGCCACATCGACATCCCGGGCTTCCTGAAGGCGAACGCCGAGGGCGAGTTCCGCGAGTCGGCCCGCATCTTCAAGCGGACGATCCCGTTCCCCTCGATCCTCGGACGGGTCTGCCCCGCACCCTGCGAGGAGCACTGCCGCCGCGACGAGGTCGACGAGGCGATCGCGATTCGCGACAGCCACCGCTACGCGGGCGACCAGGTGCTGCGGGAGATGCAGGAGCAGGACATCGACCCGCCCCTGCCGTTCGAGCTGCAGCCGAAGACGGGCAGGCGCGTGGCGGTGATCGGGTCCGGGCCGGCCGGCGCGTCGGCTGCCTACTACCTCCTCATCGCCGGGCACGACGTGACGATCCTCGAGCGGGACGAGGCGCCCGGCGGCATGCTCCGCTACGGCATCCCGGAGTACCGGCTGCCGAAGCGGCAGGTGCTCGACCCCGAGTACGAGAGCGTCACGCGCCTTGGCGGCCGCTTCGTGTGTGGCCAGGAGCTGGGACGCGACTTCAGCCTCGACGACCTCACGGACCAGGGCTACGACGCCGTCGTGGTCGCGATCGGCTGCTACGACACGAACAAGCTGGGGATCCCCAACGAGGATGCCGACGGCGTCATCGACGGCCTCGCGTACCTCAAGATCGCCACGCTCGGCCTCACCTACCCGGGCCACGCCGGGACCCGCGTCGTCATCATCGGCGGGGGCTTCACGGCGATGGACTGCTCGCGCACGTCCGTCCGCCAGGCGGCGTCCGAGGTGACGCTCGTCTACCGCCGCGACATGAAGGACATGCCGGCCGCGAGCGAGGTCCACGAGGCCATCGAGGAGGGCGTGACCACGATCTTCCAGGCCGGCCCGACGCGCGTCCTCGTCGACGAGGCGTCCGGCAAGGTGTCGGGCGTGGAGTTCATCCGGATGCAGCTGGGTGCCCCGGACGCGTCGGGGCGGCGGCGGCCCGAGCCGGCCGAGGGCACGGAGTTCGTCATCGAGTGCGACCGCGTCCTCCTCGCGATCGGGCAGGGTCCGGACCTGGCCTGGCTGGGGGCAGGCAGTGACGGACTCGAGAAGACGAAGCAGTGGCGCCTGAAGGTCGACCCGGTGACGTTCGAGACCGGCCGGCCGGGCACGTTCGGGACGGGCGACGTGCGCACCGGCGCGGCGACGGTCGTGCAGGCGATTGCCGACGGACGGCGCGCCGCGTACGCGGTCGACGCCTACCTCCAGGGAATGGACATGGGCGCCATCCGGACCCGCCAGACGCTGGCCGAGCCGCAGCCGGAGTTCCTCTCGATCGTCCCCTTCACCTCGGAGGTGAAGGAGTCTCGTCACCGCCTCGGCAGCATGCCGGCCGAGGAGCGGAGGACCTCGTACGTGGAGTACGAGATCCCGTACACCCCGCAGGAGGTTGTGGCCGAGAGCACGCGCTGCCTGCAGTGCACCTGCGAGGCGCTCGGCTTCTGCGACCTGCGCCGCCTCGGCATCGAGTACGGGACGACGCTGCGCACCCTGGAGCCCCAGTTCAACCTTGGCGCCGGCTACCGGAGCGTGACGGAGAACCGCTTCACGGGCTACAACCACGACTACATCCGCGACGACAGCCACGCCTTCATCCTGCGCGAGCCCTCTCGGTGCATCGACTGCGGTCGCTGCGCCCAGGTCTGCGCCGAGGTTGTCGGGGCGGCCTGCTACGACTTCATGCGGATCGGATTCGACACGCTGGTGACAACGCCGCTCGACATGAGCCTCAACGACACGCCGTGCGTCTCCTGCGGTCGCTGCGCGGAGACCTGCCCCACCGGAGCCCTCATGCCGAAGCCGCGGATCCTCGAGAAGTACGAGGTCGACGAGAGCCGCTGCATCCTGTGCGGGATCTGTGTGGACGTGTGCCCGTACGATGCTCTGCGTTGCGGCCCCGACTTCGAGCTGGCCCACACCAGCCGCGAGGAGCCGATGATCGACCTCATTGCGATCGCGGCCGTGGACCGCGAGACGGAGATGACCTACATCCGGCGCGAGCGCGACTGGGCCGAGCGGGCCCTCGCGTCGGGCCGCGACATCGGGCCACGCAGGCTGCCCGTCCTGCCGGCGTCCATGGCGGGCGGACCGACGGGCGGGGACGGCCCCGCCGGCGGCAGCGGCCACGCGGCCACAAGCTCCAGCGGCAACAATGGGCACGGGTCCGCCGCTCGCGGCGGGGACGGGCCCCAGGCTAGGCCGAGCCGGCGCGGGCGAGGAAGGATGCCCGGTGCCGGCCCGGATGACCACGGCGGAGAGAGGAACAAGGTGCCGATACCGGATACCGTGCCCGTCCTCGGGATCAGCTGGAACGACGTGCTCTTCCTGGTCCTCGCGGCGGTCATGCTCGGCAGCGCCCTGCTCGTCGTCACCCTCCGCGACATCATCCGCTGCGGACTGGCGCTGATCGTCGCCTTCGCCGCGCTGGCCGGTCTCTACGTCATGCTCGGCGCACCGTTCGTGGCCGCCGCCCAGGTGATCGTCTACATCGGCGCGATCGCGGTCCTCATCCTCTTCGCCGTCATGCTGACGCAGGCCAAGAGCGCCACGTCGCGCCTCGTCTTCCAGACCCAGGCGATCCCCGCCGCGGTCCTGGCGATCGTGCTGGCGGTCCTGGTCGCGCTCACGGTCACCGCGACGGGCTGGGGCGACGTGGACGGCCAGGCCGCCACGGCCACGGCCACGGACAAGCTCGCCCGCCTGCTGTTCAGCCAGTACATCCTGCCGTTCGAGATCGTGAGCGTGCTGCTGCTCGCGGCCGTCATCGGCGGCGTCTTCCTGGCCCGGCGCGAGGACCGCGACGCATGAGCCAGTCCCTCGACGCATACCTCGTCCTGTCGGGGATCCTCTTCGCGATCGGAACGTTCGGCTTCCTGGCACGACGCCATGCGATCAGCATGATCATGTCGATCGAGCTGATGCTCAATGCCGTGAATCTGGCCGTCGTCGCTTTCGGCGCGTTCGTCCCCGCGCTCAACGTCGACGCCTCGGTGATTGCCCTCATGGTCATGGCGGTCGCGGCAGCGGAGGCGACCGTCGGCCTGGCGATCGTGATGGCGATCTACCGCAACCGCCGGACGCCGCTCGTCGACGAGTACGACGCCATGCGCCGGTAGGCGCGAGGAGCCCGAGAGACCCGCGTGTTCGAACCCCTCATCCCGAGCGCCGCCCCCCTGCTCGCCGCCGCGGAGCCCGGCACGTTGGCGGCCGCCAGCGATCTCATCAACCTGGTGCCGGTCGTGCTCCTGCTGCCGCTGGCCGGGTTCGTCTTCACGGCCTTCTTCGGGCGGCGGATCGGGCGTCTTGCATTCGTCGTCCCGCTCCTCCTGGTGGTGGCCAGCTGGGCCCTCGCGATGGTGGTGGTCTACGAGGCGCTGGCGGGCGGGTTCGGCGAGCACGGGGCCGGGCTCACCCTCTACACCTGGATCCCGGCGGGCGCGTTCCAGGTGGAGTTCGGGCTCTTCGTCGACCAGCTGACGGCGTGCCTCCTCATCGTCGTGACGACGATCGGCATGCTCGTCCACCTCTACTCGGTGGGCTACATGGCCCACGATCCCGGCCGCTGGCGGTTCTTCGCCTACCTCAACCTCTTCATGTTCAGCATGCTGCTGCTCGTCCTCGGCGACAGCTGGCTGACCGTCTTTGCCGCCTGGGAGCTGGTGGGCCTGAGCTCCTACCTCCTCATCGGCTTCTGGTACCCCCGCTGGTCGGCGGCACTCGCCGCGAAGAAGGCGTTCATCGTGAACCGCGTGGGGGACGTCGGGTTCGCCCTCGGGATCATGCTCATCTGGGCCTCGACGGGAACCCTGGACATCCGGGAGTCCTTCGAGCTGATCGCCGGCCTCGACGGGACGACGGTCGCGGTGATCGCCCTCCTCGTCCTCTGCGGAGCCGTCGGCAAGAGCGCCCAGTTCCCGCTCCACGTCTGGCTCCCCGACGCGATGGAGGGCCCGACGCCCGTCTCCGCCCTCATCCACGCCGCGACGATGGTCAACGCGGGCGTCTACCTCGTCGCGCGGGCCAACCCGATCTTCGCCCTGGCCCCCGGCGTCATGGTCGTCGTGGCCGCGATCGGCATCTTCACGGCCATCCTGGCCGCCTCGATCGCGTTCACCCAGACGGACATCAAGCGGGTCCTGGCCTACTCGACGCTCTCCCAGCTTGGCTACATGTTCGCCGCGCTGGGGGTCGGCGCCTTCGTGGCGGCGGTCTTCCACCTCATCGCCCACGGCTTCTTCAAGGGCCTCTTGTTCCTCGGCTCGGGCAGCGTGATCCACGCCGTCCACGACGAGCAGGACATGAACAACATGGGCGGCCTGTGGCGGAAGATCCCGGTCACCCACGCGACGATGCTCGTCGGCACCCTGGCCATCGCCGGCATCCCGCCGCTGGCTGGCTTCTTCAGCAAGGACGAGATCCTCGGAGAGAGCTGGAAGTTCGGGTTCTACTGGGTCTGGGGGATCGGCCTCGTGGTCGCCGTGATGACCGCGTTCTACATGTGGCGCCTGATGGGCAAGACGTTCTACGGGGAGCCCTCGGCGCATGCGGCGCGGATCTGGGACAGGATCCACGAGTCGACGTGGACGATGACCCTGCCGCTCGTCCTCCTCGCGATCCCGGCCGCCTTCATCGGGCTGGCCCTGGGCCTGCCCTTCGGCGACTCGGTGCTCAAGCACTGGCTCGAGCCAGTCTTCGCGGAGTCCGAGGAGATCCTCCACGGTCCGGCGAAGCCGTTCGAGCTGCTGGGGATCGACGGCGTCCTGATCCTCGTCAGCGTCGCCGCGGCCACGTTCGGCCTCCTCGTCGCGATCTGGCTCTTCGGCGCATTCCGCCGGACCGGTAACCGGGCCCGCGTCGAGGCGCTAACCACCAGCACCGGCATCACCCGCTTCCTGTATCGCGCCACGTTCAGCAAGTGGTGGTTCGACGACCTCAACCACCTCCTGTTCATCGTGATCGGCGGGCGAGTCGCCGCCGCCGCGTGGTGGTTCGACCGGGTGATCGTGGACGGCACCGTGAACGGCATCGGGCAACTGACGGTCGACGCCGGTCGCGGCCTGCGCCAGATCCAGACCGGGCACGTCCAGAACTACGCCCTGGGCATCGCGATCGGCCTCCTCGTCATGGCGGGCGTCTACCTCGTGATCGCGGTCAGGTAGGGAGGAGCACGATGGACATCGGCGATCTCCCGATCCTGAGCCTCATCACGTTTCTGCCGCTCGCCGGCGCCTTCGTCATCGCGATCATCCCGCGCGCCAGGGTCGGCGCGATCCGGGGCACCGCCCTCCTGTTCGCCCTCGCGTCCTGGGTCGCCAGCCTGTGGCTCCTCCTGGGCTTCCTGCCCGACCGCGAGACGGGAACGGCGATGGTCTTCCAGTACGTGGAGCAGGCGGACTGGATCCCCCTCTTCGGCATCCAGTACAAGCTCGGCGTCGACGGGCTGTCCGTGGCGATGGTGGTGCTGACGACGACCCTCAGCTGGATCTCCATCCTGGCGAGCTTCGCGCCGATCAAGGAGCGGGTGAAGGAGTACATGATCGCCTTCCTCGTCCTCGAGGTGGGGATGCTCGGCGTCTTCGTCGCCCTCGACCTCTTCCTCTTCTACATCTTCTGGGAGGTCGTCCTCGTCCCGATGTACTTGATCATCGGGATCTGGGGCGGGGCGAACCGGATCTACGCGACGATCAAGTTCGTCCTCTACACGCTGGTCGGCTCGCTCCTCATGCTCGTCGCGATCCTGGCCACAGCGTTCACGTACCAGGCCGCGACGGGATCGTGGGCAGGCGCCTTCGACGTCCAGAACCTGGCATCCTTCGGCTTCGACGGGACCTTCCAGCTGCTCGCCTTCGCCGCGTTCGCGCTGGCCTTCGCGATCAAGGTCCCGATGTTCCCGTTCCACACCTGGCTGCCCGATGCCCACGTGGAGGCGCCGACGGCGGGCTCGGTGATCCTGGCTGGCGTCCTCCTCAAGCTCGGCGCCTATGGGTTCATCCGGTTCGCGCTGCCGCTCTTCCCCGAGGGGGCCCAGGCGTTCGCGCCGCTCATCATCGTGCTCTCGATCATCGCGATCATCTACGGTGCGATCGTGGCGCTCGTGCAGCCCGACCTCAAGAAGCTCGTCGCATACAGCTCCGTGAGCCACATGGGCTTCGTGACGCTGGGGATCTTCATCTTCCAGGAGCAGGGACTCCAGGGGGCGATCCTCCAGATGGTCAACCACGGCCTCATCACCGGGGCACTCTTCCTGCTCGTCGGCGTCATCTACGAGCGAACCCACGACCGGCAGATCGCGAAGATGGGCGGGCTCGGCGGCCCCGTCCCGGTCTTCGCGGCCACGCTCGGATTCTTCGTGTTCGCCTCCGTCGGCCTGCCCGGCCTCGCCGGTTTCGTGGGTGAGTTCCTCGTCTTCCAGGGCGCCTTCGTCTTCAACCCGTGGATCGCGGCGGTGATCGCCTTCGTGATGATCCTCGCGGCCGCCTACCTCCTGTGGATGCAGCAGCGGGTCCTCTTCGGGCCCCTCTCCGACTTCCTCAAGGGGCTTGGCGACCGCCTGACGGACATGCGGCCGGTCGAGATCCTCACTCTCGCGCCGCTGGGTGCCCTGACCGTGATCCTGGGCCTCTACCCGGCCCTGGTCCTTGACCTGATCGCGGGTCCGGTGCGAGTCGTCCTCGCCGCAGTCGACCCGTCGCTCGCGACGGCGACCGGGAACTGACGGGGCCCGCGTCGATGGCGATCGCAGACCTCACCGTCATCGCCCCGCTCGCCGCCATGATCGTCCTCGGCGCGGCGATCATCCTGGTCGACATCGTCAGGCCCGGCGACGCGATCGCGGCGACGGGCACCGCCCTGTTGGGACTGGGTATCGTCGCCGCGCTCGCGATCTGGACCGGGGCCACGCCCGGGACCGCCTTCGGCGGTTCCTACCGGGTGGACGACCTGACGACCTTCCTCCACCTGGTCTTCGTCGCGATCGCGGCCCTGACGATCCTCTTCGGGCCCGACTACCTCGTGCCGCGCGGGCTGCCGGTCGCGGAGTTCGCAGCGACCCTGGTGTTCGCCCTCTCGGGAGCCATGGTCGTCGCGGCGTCGGCGGACCTGCTGGTCCTGTTCCTCGGCCTGGAGCTCATGGTCATCCCCGGCTACATGCTGGCCGGCTACCACAAGCGCGACGCACTCTCCACGGAAGGAGCGATCAAGTACTTCCTGCTGGGGTCGTTCTCGAGCGCGATCTTCCTGTTCGGCCTTGCCTTCATATGGGGGCTCACCGGCTCCACGCGGATCGAGGACGTGGCGGGCACCCTGGACAGGGTCGTCCAGGGCCGGGCGACGCTGTCGCCTGGCCTGGCCATGGGCATGGCATTCCTGACGACCGGTGTCGCCTTCAAGATCGCGGCGGTGCCGTTTCACTACTGGACGCCGGACGCCTACCAGGGCTCCCCGACCCCGGTCACCGGCTACCTCTCGGTCGGCCCGAAGATCGGCGCATTCGCGCTCATCCTGCGCGTCTTCGCTGAGGCGCTCTGGCCGCTCCGCGACGAGTGGCTCATCGTGATCTTCGTGCTCGCGGCACTGACGATGACCCTGGGCAACCTCGTCGCACTCACGCAGGACAACGTCAAGCGGATGCTGGCGTACTCCTCGATCGCGCACACCGGCTACATGCTGGTCGGCCTCGCAGCCTACGCGGGCGGCCAGATCGAGGGCCTCGAGGGACTCCTCTTCTACGCTGCGGCCTACACGTTCATGAACCTGGGAGTCTTCGCCGTCGTCGCCGCGCTCCAGAAGCGGCCCGGCGTGACGAGCCGCCTGGAGACCTTCGCCGGACTCGGCCGCAGGGAGCCGCTTCTGGGCGCCTTCATGGTCCTCTTCCTGCTCTCCCTGGTCGGAATCCCCCCGACGGCCGGCTTCTTCGGCAAGGCATATGTGATCCTCGCGGCGGTGCAGGGCGGCGGCTGGCTCACGCTCCTCGCCGTCATCGCCGTCCTCAACGCCGCGGCGGCGGCCTTCTACTACCTGCGCGTCATCGTCTACATGTACATGCGGGAACCGGCGAACGAGCCGCCGCCCGTCGCGCACGGCGCCCTCCTGCGGGTCGGCCTTGTCATCACGGCAGTCATGACCATCGCGCTGGGGCTCTTCCCGAGCCCCTTCCTTGACGGCATCGGGGACGCCGCGCGGGCGATTGCCACCGCCCTGCCATAGCGTCCGGGTGGTGCCACGGAGGGGCCGCCGGCGCCCAGGATCAGCGCGCGGAGCGGTCCTCCGTCTCGAGCCGCCGCGCCAGCGCACGGAGGACAAGTCCGGTCGCCTCGGGCCCCGGGAGGAGGACGTCGGCCGCGGCGATCACCTCCGCGTGCGTCTCGTCGCGGCGGACGCCGACGGAGAGCCCAGCGGTAAGGCGCCCTGCAGCCCTTTCCCCCGCCACGACGCGGAACGCGGCCGCGTCGGACCGGTCGTCGCCCAGAACGGCGACGGCCGCTGGGCGATGACGCCGGATCAGCTCCGTGACCGCCTCGCCCTTCATGCCGGCGTCCTTGGGGCGCACCTCGACGATCCGCCATGTCTCGTGGCGGGTGAAGCGGGCCTCGCGGAGCTCGGGCGGCAGCGCGCCCTGGGCAGCGCCGAGCGCCTCCAGGATCCGCGACCTGGCCGCGGCCGGCTCGTCGGCGGTCCGGTAGTGGAAGGCCACGGAAGGCCCCTTCGGCTCGACGAAGAGCCACTCCGCGTCTGCGAGGAGCCGCCCGACGTCGTCGCCGAGACGGCGGGAGGCCTCCGCATGTCCGGCGTGGCGGGGTTCGTCGGCCACCCGCAGTCGCTCGGCGGCGACCCCGGGAGGAAGGTCACCCCCCTGGAGCCCGTGATCCCCGAGATACGAGACGCCGCCGATCCGGACCCGCCCGGCAACGTCGAGTGCCGTGCGCCCCGAGAGGATGGCGAGCGCCAGCCGGTCGGGGCGCGCGCGGGCGATCCGGCCGAGGTGCCGCAGGGCGCGCCGCGATTCAGGGTGGAGCGACGCCCCTGCCGGGTCCGGGTCGATGGTCGCGAGCGTACCGTCGAAGTCGCAGACGACGAGGATCGTGCCCTCCGCGTCCGCGAGGGCCGCCATAGCGGCGGTCGCGGTCGCCACCTCGGGACCACGACCGCGGGCGGTGCCAGAGATGCCGCTTGGGCGCCTGTCGCGGCTCATTCGCCGATCGTCACGCCGGGCATGATCGTGCCGAGGCTGCGCGCCATCTGGTCCGGCCCGAGGGCACCGATCGCCGCGTCGCGGACGACCCCCGCCTCGTCGATCCAGTAGTGAACCGGCAGGGCGATCGCGTCCCACGTCGCCGCGCGACTGCCGTCCTCGTCGAGCGCGACGGGGAACGTCACGCCCAGCTCCTCGACGAACGGCCGCACGGCTGCCGCGTCCTCCTTGACGTGAACTGCGATGACGATGAGGCCGGCGTCGGCGTAGCGGGCGGCGAACCCGTTCATGAGCGGGTACTCGTCGCGGCAGGGCGGGCAGTAGGTCCCCCCGAACACCAGCCAGACCGGTTTCCCGCGGTATGCCGCCAAGTCCAGCTCGACCCCGTCGAGCCCGGGCGCGACGAGCGGCGGGGCCGGCTTCGCGACGAGCGGGAAGGCCGATGGGCTCCGGGTCGCGCTCGGCTCCGGATCGCCGGAGTCGAGGGGTGTCGGGGTCGGCGCGGGGACGGACGTGGGGAAGGCGACGACCGGCGTCGAGCCGGCCGACGCGGCGGGGGCTGGCTCGCGGGGCACGAGCAGATAGACGGCGACGGCGAGCGCCACGGCGGCGCAGACGCCGACGACGAGGCCGAGGACGACCGCGACGAAGGTGCGCATCGGCTCGGAGCGTACCGGAGTCCCGCGTCGTCTGCCCGATCCGCCCCGCCCGGGCACCCACGATCGGGCCGCAGGACGGGCGCGTGGGTGACGGCCGCGAGCTGCATGGCCCGGGGCTCGGCGTGCCGCGCAACAGCGCCGGAATCCCCGGCGCCAGAGGGCGGGACGACACCACCGGGCGGGCTCCTTCCATCTGGTTGCTAGGATGACCCCACCGATGCGTGCTCTCCTCGACTGGATCCGCGGCCGCCTGCTGCCCGCCCTCGTGACGGCGGCGGGGGTCGCGCTGATCGCGACGGGGCTTCTCTCATACCAGGGCCCGCCCGAGGTCGTCGCCAGCGCCCCCACGCCCGTCCCGGCCCCGCCGACCTCCGATCCGCCGGCCGCCACATTGCTGCCGCTGCCGTCGCTCGTGCCGGCCGGCTCGGCGAGGCCGTCAGGCAGCCCGGGCGTCACCAGCAGCGCGACGCGCGTGACCGTGCCTGCGCTCCGGATCGACCTGCCGGTCGTGCGGCCGCCGGACGACCCGGACCACTTCCCCTACTGCGACGTTGCCGAGTACATCCCGCAGCTGAGCCAGCCCGGCCGGACTGGTGTGACCTACCTCTACGCCCATGCCCGCACGGGGATGTTCCTCCCGCTCCTGGAGACGGCCGACAGCAAGATGCTCGGGATGCTGGTCCAGGTCTACACGGACGACAACCAGGTCTTCCTCTACGAGATCACCCGGGTCCTGCGCAACCAGAGCAACCTGGACTTCGTGTTCGCGGTCACCGACGAGCAGCTCATGCTGCAGACGTCGGAGGGTCCGCGGGGGACCATCGGGAAGACGATCGTCGTCGCCCGGCCGCTCAGCGTCAGCCCGGCCGATCAGGACGTCGCTCACCCGATCCCGAAGCCGATCGTCTGCGAGTAGGCGGGGCGGTCCCGCCGCGGCGCGCCGGCCGCTCGCGATCCAGTTGGTGCGTGCCTGCTTACGTCAGCAGACGCGGACGCTCTGCGGTCGACGACCCGTGGCGGTCTCAGATCCAGTCGATCCGCCGCAGGATCACCGCGATGACCAGGGCGAGCGCGGTGATCCCGAGGGTGACGATCCAGAAGCCCGGCGCCTCGGAGAGGCTGAAGGCCGAGCCCGCTTCGCTCATCCCGAAGATCCCGGCGAAGGCGCCGATCCCGGCGAGGATCACGGTGATCCCGGTCAGCCGCTTCATGATCAGCGAGAGATTGTTGTTGACGGTCGAGAGATAGACATCGAGGGCTGCCGTCACGAGCTCGCGGAAGCCGTCGTACTCGTCGGACAGGTGGACGGCGTGGTCGTAGATGTCGCGGTAGTAGACGACGTGCTCGGGTGCGATGAAGGGCAACGGCCGGTTCGTGAGCTGGTTGAAGACCTCGCGCTGGGGTGAGCTGACGTGGCGAAGCTCGACGAGCTGGCGCTTCAGAGAGAAGAGCTGGTCGAGGGTGTCAGTGCTCGGCCGACTCACGATCCGGTCCTCGAGGTCGTCGATCACGTCCTCGATCCGGTCGAAGACCGGGTAGTAGTCGTCGACGACGTAGTCGAGGATCGCCCACAGCAGGTAGTCCGTTCCGCGGGCGAGAACCGGCGCCACGCCGTCCCGGAAGTGGGGTGCGCGCCGAGGGTCCCACCCGCGGTCGTGCGAGGTCAGGATGAACTCACGCTCCAGGACCACGTCGATCTCTTCGACGACGAGCTCGCGCTCCCAGCAAACCGCGAACACAACGAGGTGGGCGGAGCCGTCGGTGAGCTCCAGCTTCGGCCGCTGGTTCCGCTCGAGGACGTCCTCGGCGATCAGGGGGTGCAGGCCCAGCTCCGCCGCGACCCAGGCGACGAGGCCCGGCGACGGGTCGGTGAGATCGATCCAATAGCGCGCGCCGGGCTCGCGGACGGCGCGCTGAAGGGCGCCGATCCCAGTGCTCGAGCGGTGCTCCGCGTCCTGCCAGTGCTCGACGCGGAGGGATGCCTCGGCCTCGCGCGCGAGGGCCGCTTCGTCGAGTCCGGCTGCGTCCGGAGAGCCGTTCGCCGGCGGGGCCTCAGAGGGCCACGGTCGGCTCGGCCTCATCGTCGGTCCGGGCTCCGTCGCCATCGCCACCTCCCGCCGCGGCGTGAGCGCCGCCGGCCGTCTCGCCGTGGAGCATACGCGGCCGTGATCCGAGCGTGAGGCCGGCCGGGACCGCGGCGAGGGTCACCCCGGCCGCAACGAGGAAGAGCCCCACCATCGTCTCCGCCGCCCGCTCCGCAGCCCACGCCTCGAGCACGCCCACGACGAGCGGGTCGCGCAGCGGCCGGTCCGCCAGGGCCGGGGGCACGATCCCCTTGTACGCGTCGGGCGAGCCGAAGACCTCGGCGGAGAGGCGGTCGATCGTCGTCGAGCCGTAGGCCGTCAGGACGGCGAGCCCGATGGCCATCCCGATCATCCGGGCCACGGTCACCGTCGCCGAGGCCGCGCCGAAGCGGGCCCGCCCGACCGTCTCCACTGCGGCCGTGCTGCGGGGCGTGACGGTCAGGCCGAAGCCCAGCCCAAAGAGCCCGCCCGCGGCCGCGATCACCGGGTAGGCCACCGCGGCGTTCCAGGTGCCCATCCATGCCAGGCCCGCGATGGAGGCCCCCAGGCCGAGAGCCGTCACGCCCCGCAGGGACCAGCGGCGAACGAGCCATCCCGAGACCAGCGCGCCGACGGCTGTTGCGCCGGCGAGGGCACCCAGGGCCAGGCGCTGTTCGTCCGGGCCGCCGTACAGGACCCGGTCCACGAAGACCGCCGCTCCGACGATCGCGGTCGCAAACGCGTAGCCGGTGAGGAGGCTGACGAGCGCCGCCGAGGAGAAGACCCGGTCGGCGAAGAGGCGGGGGTCCAGGAAGGGGTCGGGCCGCCGCAGGCCCAGCAGGACCGCCAGCACGCCGGCGACGAGGCCCACGCCGACGAGCACCACCGAGGCGGTCGTGGGGTCGAGGCCGGCGGCGTCCACCGAGCCGGCCTGCTCGCCGAGGATGGTGACCCCGAGCAGGATCGCGCCCAGGGCCAGGGTGAAGAGGAGCGCTCCCGCAGCGTCGACCCGGGCCCGCGCGCGGGGCGTGTCCCACCCCGCAGTGGCGGCCCAGGCGAAGGCCAGCGCAACGATCCCGATGGGCACGTTGACGTAGAAGACGTAGCGCCACGCGGGTGCCAGGAGATCGACTGCCGGCCCGCCGAGGATGCCCAGCTGGGCGAGCATCGCGTCTGGGTGGACGAGGCCGAGGATCGCCGCCCCGAGAAACGGCCCGGCAGCCATCCCGAGGAACGTCAGCGCGCCGATCACCCCGAGCGCCCGCGGGCGGGCATGGCCCTCGAAGAGGTGCGACGCAGCCGCCGTCGCCACCGGGACCAGCGCGCCGCCGCCCAGCGCCTGGACTGCGCGCGCGGCGATGAGCTGGTCCAGGGTCTGAGCCATGCCGGCGAGCAGCGAGCCGAGCGTGAAGGCCACGAGGGCGCCGAGGAAGAGCCGGTGCACGCCCCACACGTCGGCGAGGCGGCCCGCGAGCGGCATCGTGCCCACGTAGACGAGGAGGTAGGCGTTGATGATCCAGCTCGCGTGGCGCAGCTCGGTCCAGCTGCCCAGGTCCACCACGATCGCAGGCAGGGCGACGGCCGTGATCATGAGCTCGAGGCCCGAGAGGAAGACCCCGGTCCCCAGGACGGCGAGCAGGACGAGCGCGACCCGGCGGTCCATGGGCGGAGTGTAGGCGAGCGCGCCGGCGGGGCGACCCGGCCCATCCGCGGACCCCCGAGCCGGGAGGGGCTGCATACTCTTCCTGCAGGGGAGGACCCATGGGCCGTCGCGGGCTCGAGATCGAACGCAAGTACCTCTTGAGCGGGCCGCCGCCAGGGGCGGACCTCGCCGCCCTCGGCGCGCAACCGACCCGGCTCGAGCAGGCGTACCTGCGCTCGTCGGACGGCTGGGTGCGTCGCGTGCGGCGGATCGATGTCAACGGCAGCTCCCGGTACGTCCTCACCCGGAAGCGCGACCGCGAAGGGATCGTGCGCGACGAGATCGAGGCCGATATCTCCCCCGAGGAGTACGGCCGCCTCCTCGCCGACGCCGACCCGGCGCGCCGCATCATCCGCAAGGTCCGCCACGTCATCCGCCACGGCCGCTGGACCCTCGAGCTGGACGTCTTCAGCGAGCCGCCCGGCCTCGTGCTCCTGGAGGTGGAGCTCGACGACCCGGACGAGGTGCCGGACCTCCCGGCCTCCATCGCGGCGCTCGTCGTGCGCGAGGTGAGCCTCGAGCCCGCCTACGCCAACTACCGCCTCGCCCTGCGGCCCGACGCCCCAGCGCGCGCCACGAGCGAACGGGCGACCGCTCCCCCCTTGACGGGGCCGGGGGCAGGGGGCACCCTCGCCCCGATGGCACCTCAGCGTCCGGACGACGCTCCCGACGAGCTCCCGCCGAGCGAGGCCGCGCGGGCACGGCGACGTGACCACGACGCGGGCGCTGACGCGCGGTCCGGAATGCGGACCGGCCTGGCGAAGCAGTTCAAGCAGGTCCTCGACGCCCAGGTGAGGCGGGCACGGCGGCCGGCCCCGGGCGAGGTTCGTCCGCGCGGCGAGGCGGACGACGAGGTCGGAGAGCCACCACCGAAGAAGCGCGGCCACCCGGGCCGCCGTCCCGACCGACCGCTGTAGGCGCCGGCGGAGCTGCGCCGGCCGATCGCGCAAGGGGCCCCCCCTCTCGGGACCTTCGTACCGCCGACCCGGTGCGTCCGGGCACCTAGGATGGCTGAGCGCCCCCCCCGCTCGCCGCATGGAGCTCACTGAAGACCGTGCTTACGTCCACCCTGCGCGCGCGACTCGTCGCTGCGCTCGTCGTCATCCTCGCCGCGGCGGCCTTCTCGTCGTCGCCCGCGCTTGCAGCGGACCCGCCGATCCCCTCGGTCAGCGTCGCCGCGCCCGCGTCACCGCTCATCGGGGATTCGGTCGCCCTCAGCGTCACCTTCACGAACGATTTGCCGACGCAGCCTGGCTACGGCCCCTACATCGACCTTCGCCTGCCCCTCGGGGCGGACGGCGACGATGGGATCGCGCTCACAGGCGCAACCTACCTCGGGGCTCCCGTCACAGTGGTCGGGCTGACCGCGGACGGCACCGGCTGCGTGACCCACCCGTACGCGGTTGACACTTCCGGCGTGGCAGTCCGCGTCTGCGGGCTGGCCCCGGGCCAGGCATTCGTCGTGCTGCGCCTTCCATTCGGGTCCTTCACCCCGGGCCAGCCCGCCGCAACGGTCGTCGTGGCGGGCCAGCTCAGCCCCCTCGCCGACGCCGGCACGGCGCTGCAGGTCGGGGCCAGCGGAGGCTTCCAGTTCGGCAGCGATCCCCTCGCGAACCCGGCAGACGACCCGAGCGTCGTCGGGGCCGTTGCGACGACGAGCCTGACGCCGACGCCGATCCGGCTTGCCAAGACCTATGGCGGGCCGGAGAACGAGACGGCCACCGGCCCCAACTTCGAACGCAGCTACACGTTGACCGCGACCGTTGCCCCGGGCCAGCTCGTGACGGCGCTCGTGATCTCCGACGCGCTCCCCGAAACGATCCAGTTCGTCGGGCTCGACCCGACCTCGCCCGCCTCGGCGGCAGTGACAACGCCTTCGACCGCCGCTCCGGGCGGCACCCTCGCGCGGCACTTCGCGAGCGTGACGGGAACGGGCGGCGCCGACGCCAGCGTGCCGTTCCGCTTCAATGTCCCGCGCGCGTCCGCCGCCGGGACCTCCGTGCTGGCACCGGCGACGGGGGCATTCACGACGTCCACCGATTCGGTCACCGCGACCGGCTTCTGGACGCCCCTCGACCCGCGCGATGCTCCGACGGTGGTGACCGCCGGACCCATCACGCACATCCTCACCGACAAGTCCGTGGCCATCCAGAAGTCGGTTGCGCTCGTGGGCGACACCGGGCCGGCGAACGTCAGCCCGGGCGACATCCTGGAGTGGACGCTCCGGACCCAGGTCTCCGACTTCTTCGCCCTCGCGACCGTCGTCGTGGACGATCGACTGCTCGACGGCACCCGGGTGGACGCCACCTTCGCGCCAACGCTGGCGGTCGCCGGCAACGGATTCGTGAGCCCGGCCGCGCCGTTCGCCCTTGCCACGCACTCCATCGGGAGCGTCGACGCGCAGGGTGTCACCGCCCTCCGCTTCCGAGTGTCCGACGAGCTGGCCGCCCGCACGCTGGACCCGCGTCTCGTGGGGGGCTGCGTCGATCCGGTCGCCGGCAGCCCCACGCCGTCCTGCGCGGCCTTCAACGACGGTGCCACGACGGCCACCATCGTGTTTCGCTCCGTGGTCCAGGCCACGTACATCGACGGGGCGCAGGTGGTGGAGGGCGACGCCCTCGCGAACCAGACCGCGGTGACCGGCACTGTGCTCGGCACGGGCACGTTCACGCCGACGGGCAGCTCCATCGGGGACGGCAGCGCCGCGGTCGCCACGCCCGGCAGCAGCGCGTCAATCGCGATCCCGCGAGGCTCCCTTTCGAAGTCTGTCTACGCGATCAACGGGAGCACGACGTTCGCCACGCCGGTCCGCGTGGCGCCCGGTGACGACGTCACGTACCGCCTCACCCAGACCTTCCCGTCGAGCCGGACGAACGACTTCAGGATCACGGACTGGCTGCCCCTCCCGATCTTCGCGGCAGCCAGCGTCACCACCTTCGACCCGACGTCCGGGGCTGCCGCGCCCCCCGTAGGGTCGGCGAAGTACGGGCCGTCGGACACGTTCCACGCGCTCGCCGGGGCCCCCGGCCCGACGCTCACCACGCATGCAACCGCCAACAGCGTGGAGTTCTCCTACGGGGACTACGCCGCCCTCCCGCCGACGGCCAGCGTTGCAGACCTGCTCTTCACCGTCAGGGTGTCCTCGGACCCGTTCGCCGATGGGCTGCTCCTCACGAACCAGGCCAGGAGCCAGACGCGAAACGCGGCGGGGTCCCTCCAAACGGCCGACGCGATCGTCCAGCTGACCCTCAACCAGCCCGTCCTGGCGATCGCCAAGGGTGTCGTCGCCACCACCAGCCCGAGCGGTGCCTTCGCGCCCCTGACGCCCGGACCCGTCGCGTTCACGAACCCGGCGAGCGTCGGCTGTCCCGCCTGGCTGGGTGGGCCGATCACCTCGTCCGGGCTTGCGGCCGAGCCGATGGACAGCGATCTGTCGGGCGTCGACGCGGGCGACCTTGTCCAGTTTGCGATCGTCATCGAGAACTCGGGCCATGCCACGCCCTTTGGCGTGCGGGTCGCGGACACGCTGCCCACGGGCTTCAGCGTGCCGGCGGGGGGCCCCGGCCTGTGCGTCACGGACGGCGCGGGGGCACCTCTCGCGACGATCGACGTGGGCGGCGGGGCCGGCCTCTTCGACCAGGGCATCCAGCTCGTGGACGACGCCGACGGCTCCCTGGCCGCGGGCGTCGCGGCAAACGGGACATCGAACGCCGGCGGCACGAACCTGGCCGTGGTCACGTACACCCTCCAGGTGGGCGCGACGGCCGTGCCGGAGAGCACGATCCTGAACACGGCGAGCCTGCTGTTCTACGCCAACGCTCCCGCAGGAGCGAACCACCTCGCTGCGCCGCTCACGGACGACGCGCGCGTCTCCATCCCGGCGCCGACGACGACCAAGTCCATCACCGGCTCGGACCAGGCCCATACGACGCTGCCGGCGGTGGCCGTCGGGGAGATCATCACCTACGAGGTGACAATTACGATCCCGGAGGGGACCCTGCCCGGGGCCACGGTGACCGACACGCTGCCGACCGGGCTGGCGCTCGTCGACTGTGTCTCGGTCACGGGCTCGCCGGGCGTGTCAACGACGCTCGGTGGGGACCTTGCGGCAGCCTGCGCGGCGGGCACGAACCCCGCCGTGGCGGGTTCGACAGTTACGTTCAGCCTCGGGACCCTCACGAACGCGGACCGCGACAACGCGGTCGCCGAGACGGTCACCCTCGCGTACCGCGCCGCCGTGCTCAATGTCGGCACCAACATCCGCGGGACGCTGCTCCACAACAGCGCGCGGCTCGGCTGGACCGGCGGCAACGCGGCGCCCGCCTCGGCCCCCGACGTGCGCGTCGTCGAGCCGGTCATGACGGTCGCCAAGACCGCCTCCCCAACCTCGGGCGATGCCGGAGACACGATCCAGTACGACGTCACGATCAGGAACCCGGCCAACGCGAACGGCACGTCGGCGTTCGACGTGATCTGGAGCGATCCGATCCCGGCCGGGATGTCCTATGTTGCGGGATCCCTGCAGCAGGTTTCCGGCCCGGCGACGACGACCCTTTCGGACGCAGGAGTGCCGGTCATGGCGGCCAGCTGGGCGTCGTTCGCCGACGGCGCGACTGCCGTGCTGCGCTTCCGGGCAACCTTCGACGCGAGCGTTTCCTCGGGATCGAGCTATGTCAACACGGCATCGGCGGCCTGGACTGGCCTGCCCGGCGACGCCAGGACGCCCCTGAGCCCATTCAGCCCGGTCTCGACCGAGCGCACGGGATCGACCACCGACCCCGGCAGCACCGCCAACACCTACCGCGCGACTGGCTCCGTCACCGTGAGCGTGACGCAGCCTGCCCCGGTCAAGACGCTGGTCACGACGTCCGAGGCAGGCACGGCCGGGACGCGGGTCGTGGTCGGCGAGATCGCCCGCTTCCGCGTCGTCGTCCGAATCCCGGAGGGCGTCACTTCCGCCGTCTCGCTCGCCGACACGCTCCCCGCCGGCCTGCGCTTCCTCGACGACGGCACCGCAACGCTCGCCCTCGTGTCGGGCGGAGGCCTCACCTCGAGCACGCTCGCCGGCCCGGGCCTCGTCGTCGCCGGCGACGAGACGACGGTCGGTGGGGTGACACCGACGTTCGGCGTGCCAGCTGGCGCCATCTCGGGCGGCCCGTTCGTCGACGGCAGCGATCCCGTCGTCGCACTGGGGGCCCTCACGAACGCGGACCGCGACCCGAACCAGGAGCTCGTGGTCCTCGAGTTCAACGCGCTCACCGACAACGTGGCGATCAACCAGGCCGGGCAGGCGCTGGCCGACCGGGCCACCATCCGGAGCAATGGCGTGACGCTCGCCACGTCGGGGGCGCTCACGCTCACGGTGGCCGAGCCGAGCGTCACGCTCACCAAGGTCGTCACGACGACGCCGGTCGACGCGGGCGACCCGATCGTCTACTCCATCACCCTCGCCAACGCGGCGGGCGCCAACGTGAGCCCCGCCCACGAGCTGCGCGTCCAGGACGTGCTGGACGCCGCGCTCGTTCCGGGCACCGTCACGGTCGCGGGCCCGGGCACCTGGTCCAACGCCTCGACGCCGGCCCATGTCGACGTCACGTTCACCCGCCTCGACCCGGGCACCAGCGTCATCATCACGATCAACGCCACCGTCGGTGACACCGCGGACGCCGGCCTGCGCATTCCGAACACTGCCCCGGCTGCCTGGTCGAGCCTTCCGGGTCTGTCCGGGACCGACCCGAACGGCACCGGATCCTCAACCCCCGGCCTGGCAGGCAGCCCGACCGGCGAGCGCACGGGCGCCGACGGCGTCGGGGGCGCCCTCAATGACTACGCCGCTTCTGGGAGCGGCCCGGTCACCCTGGCCGCGCCCTCGATCCAGAAGCTGGGGCCCACCCCCGCGAGCGCCACGATCGGCGCCACCACCACGTTCGACCTCGTCGTCACGCTGCCCGAGGGGACCACTCGCTCGCTGGCGGTCGTGGACACGCTGCCCGCCGGCCTGGCTGCCGTGAGCGCCACGGTCGTCACCGGCGCTGCCTCGAGCGACGGCCGCATCACGGCCGACTTCTCGGGGAGCCTGGCCGCCCCGATCACGACACTCCCCGCAGGAGCGGCCGGCGGCGCCGTCACGCTCCTCTTCGGGGACACGCTGGTTCCCGCCGACGGGAGCGCTGCCAACGACCGCTTCCTGGTCCGCGTCTTGGCGCGGGTCGCGAACGTGACTGGAAACCAGGCCGGCGGGACACTGGTCAACACGGCCGGCGTGCGCTACGTCGATCCAGTCCTGGGGACGAGGAGCGTGCCGGCGCCGACCCCGCGCTCGGTGTTGATCCTCGAACCGACGCTCCGCATCACGAAGACGGCAGCGCCGACGAACCCGCGGTTCGGCGACGTGGTCACCTACACGCTCGTCGTCGACCATGCGCCAGGTAGCTCCGCCGACGCATTCGACGTGACGCTCGACGACGTCCTCCCGGCCGGCATGACGTACGTGGCGAGCTCGTTGACGCATGCCGCCGGCTTGGCGCCGGACGCTCTCGACGAGGGCGGCGGCACGATCAGCGCGGCATTCACCGGGTTCCCGCTCGGGAGCAGCTCGACTCTGTCCTACCGGGCGACCGTCGCCGGGCCAGGCGGCGCCTCCATCGGCCAGGCGCTCGTGAACCGGGCGGCCGCGACATGGACGTCGCTGGCCGGCGCGGATGCGTCGGAGCGGACGGGGGTCGACGGATCAGGGTCCGGGCTGAATGACTACGCGGCCGCGACGGCGGCGACGGTCACCGTCGGGGGGGTCGACCTCTCGATCACGAAGACCGACGGGGCCACGACGGCGACGGCTGGCGCCCTCCTCGCCTACGTCGTGGACTACGCCAACGCGGGTAACGTCGCGGCCGCAGGGACGCAGATCTCGGAGACCGTTCCCGGCCGGACCACCTTCGTCGCCGCGTCGAGCAGCCCCGGCTGGTCCTGCGCCGACGGCGCGGGCGCCGGCACCACCTGCACCCTGACCATCGGGACCGTCGCAGCAGGCGGGTCGGGAAGCGTGACGTTCGCGGTGCGCGTCGTCGATCCGCTGGCGGCGGGAGCGTCGTTCGTGGTGAACTCGGCGTCGATCGCAGATGACGGAACGCACGGCGTGGACCCAACGCCGGCGGACAATGGCACGACTGACATCGACATGATCCCCCAGGCCGACCTGGCGCTCGCCAAGGTGGTCGACGTTCCTCGACCCGGCGCGAACCAGGTCGTGACGTTCACGGTCACGCTCTCGAACGCGGGGCCCGCGATCGCGACGAACGTGGTCGTTCGCGACGCGCTGCCGGCCGGGCTGACCTTCGTCAGCGCGACGCCGAGCCAGGGCGCCTACGCCGCGGCCTCGGGAGATTGGACGGCGGGGAGCCTGCCGGTGGGCGGCACGGCGACCCTGCAGGTCCGGGCCCGCGTGACTGACGCGACCCCGGTGACAAATGTCGCCGAGGTGGCCCGGGCCGACCAAGCCGACCCCGATTCGACGCCCGACAACGGCGCTCCGGGCGAGGACGATCGAGCCACGGCGGGGATCGTCCCGATGATCGCCGACCTCGGCATCACCAAGGCCGTGGATGTCGCGCACCCCGACGCCGGGACGGACGTGACCTTCACGCTGATCGCGACCAACCACGGCCCCGACAACGCGACCGGGGTCCGCGTGGACGACCCGCTGCCCGCCGGCCTCGCGTATGTCTCCGCCACGGCTGACGTCGGCTCGTACGACGACGCGACCGGCAGGTGGACGATCGGGGGCCTCGCCGTCGGCGCGACCGCGACGCTCAACCTGACCGCCACCGTCACGAGCCCCGGCTCGACCTCGAACGTCGCCACCGTCAGCGGCGACCCGTTCGACCCGGAGCCCGCGAACGACTCGGACGCGGTCACGGTCGACCAGCTCGTCGATCTCGCGGTGACGAAGTCCGTCGACGACGCCGCGCCCAACGTCGGCTCGACCGTGACCTTCACGGTGGGGGTCACCAACCTCGGGCCCGGGACCGCACACGGGGTGGTCATCCGCGACCTCCTCCCGGCGGGCCTCGCACTCGTGGCGGCCACGCCGGACCATGGCACCTTTGACGGCGCGAGCGGCGCCTGGGCCGTGGGTACGATTGCCCCGGCCGGTGCCGCCACACTCCGGGTCGAGGCGCACGTCGTCGATCCGTCCCCGGTCACCAACACGGCGACCGTGCACGCGGTGGACGAGCCACAGGCGTCGACGGCCAACGACGACGCGGGAGCGACGATCACCCCGCAGATCGCGGACCTCGCCGTCACGAAGGCGGTCGACGATGCGCGCCCCGACCTCGGGGATACGGTGACGTTCACGATCACGCTCGACAACCTCGGTCCGGACGCGGCCGCGAACGTCGCGCTCAGCGACCTGCTGCCCGCGGCGCTCGGGTTCGTCGACGCGGCCGCTTCGGCCGGCAGCTACGACGAGGTGACCGGGACGTGGTCCGTGGGGACCCTCGGGAACGGCGCCTCGACGGCACTCGTCATCCGGGCAACCGTCCTCGCCGAGGGCGACATCACGAACACGGCGTCCGTGTCGGCGCGCGACCAGCACGACCCTGATCCGTCCAACGATACGGACGACGCGTTCCTCACGACGCGGATCGCGGACGTGGGGGTCGAAAAGGTCGTTGACGACCCGGTGCCCGCGGTTGGCGCCACCGTCGAGTACACCATCACGGCCACGAACGAGGGACCCGACCGGGCCTCCCAGGTCGTCGTCCGCGACGTCCTGCCGGCCGGACTCGTCTTCGTCGACGCGACCGCGAGCCAGGGGGCGTATGACGCCGGAAGCGGCGAGTGGTCGGTCGGGAGCCTGGTTGTCGATGCCTCGGCCTCGATGACGCTGCGTGCGCTCGTGGTGGGCTCCGGCACGATCGACAACTCCGCCGAGGTTGCCCGCCTCCTTCAGCGTGATCCGAACCCGGACAACGACCGGGACGTGGCCACGCTCGTCGCTCCGCCGGCCGCAGACCTGAGCCTGCTCAAGTCGGTCGACGATCCGAGCCCGGAGCGTGGCGATCAGGTCACCTTCCGCATCACCGTCTCCAATCACGGGCCCGACGGAACCTCGGGCGTGAGCGTGAGCGACCAGCTCCCCGCCGGCCTCGAGTTCGTCTCGGCCGCCACGAGCCAGGGCTCCTATGCCGAGGCGACGGGGGCCTGGGCGGTCGGCGACCTGGCGGTCGGCGCGAGCGCGACCCTCGACATCATCGGCGTGGTGGAAACCGTCGGGCAGGTCACGAACACGGCCGAAGTCTCGGGCTCCGACCTGCCCGACCCCAATTCGACGCCCGCCAACGGGGCCGACGGCGAGGACGATCTCGCGAGCGCCACGATCAACGGCCGCGGCATCGCCGACCTCGCGCTGACGAAGCGGGTGGCGCCGAAGATCGTCGCGATCGGGGGCACCGCGACCTACACTCTCCGCCTCTCCAACCGCGGCCCGGACACGGCGACGAACGTCGTCGTCCGCGACCGCCTCCCGGGCGGAGTCGACTACGTCTCGCACCGCGGTGGCGCGTACAACCCCCGCAGCGGGGCGTGGACGGTCGGCACATTGGAGACGGGACGGTCCGTCACGCTACGGATCACCGTCCGCGTCACGAAGTCGGGGGCCATCGCGAACCGCGCCGAGGTCCAGGCCGTGGACCAGCGCGACCCGAACTCGACGCCCGACAACGGGGTGGACGGCGAGAACGACCAGGCCACGGCCGTCCTCGGCGTCCGCGTCCCGGCGCTCCCACCGACGGCGACGGCGGTCCCGCCATCGGCCGGAGCGGGCCCGAGCGCAATCCTGGTCGGCGTGGTCGCGGCGGTCGCCGGGCTCCTCGTCCTCGCCCGACCTCCGCGGCGCCGGCGGTTCAGGTACCCCGCGAGGCGGTCGGCCGGCGGCTAGCCGAGCCATCGCCGTCGCCGTCGCGGGCCTTGACACGGCGAGCGGCCCTGCCTACCATCAACGCTGCTTTATATAAATTCGCGTTGCTGCGCATCGCGCCGGGCGGTCACCGGGTCGCTCCCCGATGCCAGCCCCCGATCGGAGCCCCCTGCTGAGCCCCTCGCCCGCCCGCTTCCGCTCCACGATCGCGTCGATCGTCGACCAGCCCGACGACCTCCGCGAGATCCGCATCTTCCACAAGGCCCTCGCGGACGTGAACCGGTTGCGGATCGTCCGCCGCCTGGCAGACGGCCCTGCCAGCGTCGGGGAGCTCATCGACCACGTGGGCCTCAGCCAGCCGCTCGTCAGCCACCACCTGCGGCGCCTCCGCGAGGCCGGGCTCGTCGTGTCGCGCCGCGCCGGCCGCGAGACCATCTGCTCCCTGCGCCCGGAGGCGTTCGGCGAGGTTGCCGAGCGCGAGCGGGCCATCCTCGGGATGAGCTGAGCGGTGACGATCTCGAACGACACACGGGACCGCGTGAAGAAGGTCGGCGAGCCGATCGCCCTTTTCTTCGGCCGGCTCGGCCTGACCCCCGACGCACTGACGCTCATTGGGTTCGGGATCACCGCGGTCGGCGCTGCCCTCCTCTGGGGCCAGCTCTGGCTCGCCGGTGGCCTCGTCGTCTTCGTCGGCGGCGTCTTCGACATGTTCGACGGGACGCTGGCGCGGGCCACGGACCGGGTGAGCAGGCTGGGCGCGTTCATGGACTCTGTCTTCGACCGGTGGGGCGAGGCGCTCGTCTACGTCGGCCTGGTCGCCGGGCTTGCCGCGAGCGGGTGGCCGAATGCCCCCATCTTCGCGGCCGCGGCCATGGCCGCGGCCTTCATGGTCAGCTACACCCGGGCGAAGTCCGAGGGGCTCGGCTTCTCGACCGGCACCGGGATGGCCGCGGTGGGCGTGATGCCGCGAGAGATCCGGCTGGTCCTCCTCTGCGGCGGCCTCGTCCTCGGCGCGCTGCTCGGCACCGAGATGCTCGTCTCCGCGGCGGACGCGGGTGGCGCGACCACCCCCCCGGGTGTTCTCGTCATCGAGGCGGCCCTCGCCATCATCGCCGTCGGCGCGACGATCACCGTCGTCCAGCGCATCCTCCACACGCGCGGCCAGGCACGCGCGGCCGCCACGACCACGAGGGCCGCGACCCGGAAGAGCTGATCAGACCCAACCCTTCACCCCACCCGCACCCCAGCAGCGAGGATCACGTAGCGATGGCCAAGAAGAACGGGAGCTCCGGAATGAGCAGCAACGGCAACGGCGAGAAGCCGGCCGGCACGTGGGCCGGCTCGAAGCGCAAGGACGGCAAGATCCGCGTCGCGATCGTCGGCGTCGGCAACTGTGCCAGCAGCCTCGTCCAGGGACGCTACTACTACGAGAACGCCAAGGAGGCTGACTTCGTCCCGGGGCTCATGCACGTGAGCCTGGGTGGCTACCACGTCCGCGACATCGAGTACGTGGCCGCCTTCGACATCGACAAGAACAAGGTCGGCAAGGACCTCTCCGAGGCGATCTACCAGAAGCCGAACAACACCTACGTCTTCCAGCAGGTCCCGCACCTCGGCGTGCGGGTCGACCGGGGAATGACCCACGACGGCCTCGGGAAGTACCTGAGCCAGGTCATCGAGAAGGCGCCCGGCCCCACGGCCGACGTCGTCGGGATCCTCAGGGAGCGCGAGGTCGACGTCATGGTCTCGTATCTCCCGGTCGGGAGCGAGGAGGCCACGAAGTGGTATGTCGAGCAGGCCCTCAAGGCCGGCGTCGGCTTCGTCAACGCGATCCCGGTCTTCATCGGCCGCGAGCCGTACTGGCAGCGCCGGTTCGCTGATGAGGGCCTCCCCGTCATCGGCGACGACATCAAGAGCCAGGTCGGCGCCACGATCAGCCACCGCGTCATGACCCGCCTCTTCATGGACCGCGGCGTCCGCCTCGACCGCACCTACCAGCTCAACTTCGGGGGGAACACCGACTTCCTCAACATGCTCGAGCGCGAGCGCCTCGAGAGCAAGAAGATCAGCAAGACCAACGCCGTCACCTCCATGCTCGACTACGAGCTCGACGCGGACAACGTCCACGTCGGCCCGTCGGACCACGTGCCGTGGCTCCTCGACCGCAAGTGGTGCTACATCCGGATGGAGGGCACGACCTTCGGCGACGTGCCGCTCAACGCCGAGCTCAAGCTCGAGGTCTGGGACAGCCCCAACAGCGCCGGGGTGATCACCGACGCGATCCGCTGCCTCAAGCTCGGCCTCGACCGGGGCCTCAGGGGGACGCTCGTCGCCCCCTCGAGCTACTTCATGAAGAGCCCTCCGCAGCAGATCCACGACGACATCGCCTTCAACCGCGTCGAGGCGTTCATTCGCGGCGAGGACAACGAGACCCTCGTCGGGACGGAGAAGGCGACCGAGCGCAAGCTGCGCACCCTCGCCAAGGCGCCGGCCAGGGTGGCCGTGAAGTGACCTTGGATCCCGGAGCCGCGGGCGGCACCGCGTCGGCCGCGACACCGGGGCCCGGGGCGGCCGGAGGCGGGAACGGCAGCGGGGGGCACTTCCGAGCTCCCCACCGGCGCGAGACGGCCGGGGCGCGCCTGCGCGAGCGATTCGTCGTCCGCGCGTACGGCGTCGGCTCGTGGGTGCTCGGACGGCTCCCGTTCGGGCCGACCGTGCGCGTCGGGGGCTGGATCTCGGACCTCGTCTGGTGGGCCTGGCCGGAGAAGCGTCGCTACGTGAGGGCGAACGCTGCGCGGATCCTCGACCTTCCTGCCGACGACCGGCGCGTCGCCGGGCTCGGACGGGCGGTGTTTCGCAACCAGGTCCGCTGGGTCATCGAGGGGATGCACCTGGTCAGGTCGTCGCGGGAGGAGCACGTCGCCCGGTTCGACGCGCCCGCGGCCGACCGGGTGCACGCCGCCTGGGAGGCGTCCGACGGCCTGATCCTCGTCGGGCTCCACATCGGCAACGGCGAGGCGGCCGCAGCGGCCCTTGCCGGCCGCGGGTGGCCGTTCCACGTGCTGGCCGACGACACCGCGTACGAGGGGCTGTTCGAGCGCATGGCTGCCCAGCGTCGGGCGTGGGGCGTGGAGGTCATCCGCTGGCGCAACCTGCGCGAGGTCTACCGCGTGCTGCGCAACCGCGAGATGCTCGGGCTGCTCGTGGACTGGGGCTACCGACCGGACGGTCAGCCGGTGCGCCTCCTCGGCGCGTGGACGACTCTGCCCTCCGGGCCCGCCGTACTTGCTGCACGCACCGGGGCGACGATCCTGCCCTTCTGGACGCTGCGCCGCCGGGACGGCACCTTCACCGGCGAGGCTGGGGAGCCGATCCGGGTCGCCTCGACCGAGCCAGCCGAGATCGCCCGGGCCACACAGGACATCGCGGACGCGCTCGCGGTGGCCATCCTGGAGGGTCCCGAGCAATGGTGCGTCTTCAAGCCGATGTGGCCGGAGGACCCGGCGGAGGAGGCGGCTCTCGCCGCGCGGGCCGGCGGCGGGGGGCGTCGGGTCTCTCCCCGCGAAGCCCGTCGCGAGCCATCCGGCGAAGATCCGGCAACACTCGAGGTCGCGGG
The DNA here is from genome assembly GCA_963698595.1 of uncultured Chloroflexia bacterium. Lineage (GTDB taxonomy): Bacteria > Chloroflexota > Limnocylindria > Limnocylindrales > CSP1-4 > CTSoil-043. The sequence continues at coordinate 168,370 of CAVORL010000001.1, read as the reverse complement.
ATGACCGCGCCCGAGGTCGCGGGATGACCGCGCCCGAGGTCGCGGGATGACCGCGCCCGAGGTCGTCGGGATGACCGCGCCCGAGGTCGCGGGATGACCGCGCCCGAGGTCGCGGGATGACCGCGCCCGAGGTAGGCGAGGCCAGGGTGCCCCGGGGCACCCTGCTCCAGCGCGGGCGGGCCGCGCTCCTCGAGACGGCCGGTGCTCTGCTCGGGCACATGCCGTCCGGCGTCGTGGCAGGCGCGAGCGACGCCCTGGGCGAGCTGTGGTATCGCGTCGCGCCGGGCCGCGCGGCGGTGGCGCGGGGCAACCTCGCCCATGTCGCGGCCTGGCTCGCGACGGAGGGGCGCGGGCCCACCCTGTCCCGAGCCGCGGCCGACGACCCGGCGGCCCTCGAGAGGCTGGTGCGTCTCGCCTTCCGGCATGCCGTGAGGACCTACGTGGAGACGTTGCGCGGAGCGGCAACCGATCGCGACGTACGAGGCCGAAATCGTCCTTGAGCACCTGGAGCGGGTCGACGCGGCATTCGCTGCGGGCGGGCCGATGATCTTCGCGTCGATCCATTTCGGCTCGATGGACGCGGCTGCGGTGGTGCTCGCCGATCGGATCACGGTCCCGGTGACCGTGCCGATGGAGACGTTGGCCGACCCGGAGATGCAGCGCATCGTGAAGCAGGCCCGGGAGCGCGGCGGGGCCCGGCTCGTTCCGCTCTCCGGAGCGCGCCGCGAGCTCCGGGCCGCGCTGGACCGCGGCGAGGCCGTCGGGCTCGTCGCCGACCGGGACATCGCGGGCGGCGGCCTCCGTACGCCGCTCTTCGGCCTCCCCGCGTCACTGCCCATGGGCCCGGCACTTCTGGCGGTAGAGAGCGGGGCGCCGCTCCACGTCGCGGCCGTGCGGCGCGTTCGGGGAGGTTACGCGGGGCGGCTCGTCACCCTCCTGCCCCCACCGGCGGACCTGCCCCGGCGGGCGCGGGTCGAGCGCCTCCTGGCCGACGAGGCGGCTGCCTTCGAGGACCTCGTCGCGTTGGCGCCGGAGCAGTGGTGGACGGTCTTCTTTCCCATCTGGGACGCGGTCGGCCCGCGGCCGCGGCAGGCCGACGCGCCCACGCGGCCCGAGGCGAGTGGGGGGGCTGCGGGCGGGGGGGAGCCCGTACCATGAGCGGAATGCTGCACTCCACGCACGGGCCGCACCCCGACGAGCCCCACGGCCGCGCCGATCTCCACATCCACACGCTGGCCTCGGACGGTGTGGCCGGGGTCGACGAGATCCTCGACCACGTCATGGCGCAGACACAGCTGGACGTCATCGCCATCGCGGATCACGAGCGGGTCGACGCCGCCCTCGCGGCCCGGGCGATCGCCCGGGCCCGCGACCTCCCGGTCGAGGTCATCGTCGGGGAGGAGATCTCCACACGCGGGGGGCACCTGCTCGCCCTCTTCCTCGAGGAGCGGGTCCCGCCGTTCCGGTCCCTTCGCGAATTGATCGGGCTGGTCCACGAGCAGGGGGGCCTTGCGATCCCGGCGCACCCGCTCTTCCCGTACCCGATGTGCGCCCAGGGCTGGGTGCTCCGGCGCCTCCTTGCGGCGCGCGACCCGCGAGTCCGGCCGGACGCCATCGAGGCCTTCAACCCGACCACGTTCGGGCGCCCGGTCCACCGTCGCGTCGTCGCGTTCGCCGCCGAGCACGGCCTGGCAGTCGTCGGCAACAGCGACGCGCACGAGGCGGCCAGCATCGGTGCGGGCTGGACGGCGTTCCCCGGACGGTCGGCCGAGGATGTCCGGATCGCGATCCTCGAGGGGACGACGGGCTGGCACGGCACCTTCCACGGCACGACCTCGCAGCTGCCGACATTCGGACGCCAGCTGCGAAAGTACGGGCGTGACGCCCGAGACGAGCTTCTCGGGCGGGTCCGCCGCGACGGCACCGGCCGCGACCTCGGGTATCCGGGCGGCACCCGCCGCCCGCCCGTTCTCGACCTGTCGGCGCTCCGGGCGCCGGAAGAGCGGGCGCCATGAAGATCGGGCTCGTCACCCCCTACGTCTACCCGCTCCCGGGCGGCGTCAACGACCATGTCGGCCAGCTGTACGAGAACCTGCGGGCGCGCAACCACGACGTCCGCATCATCACGGCGAGCCATGGCCTCCAGCGCAGCTCGGAGGGCGATGTCATCCGGATCGGCAAGGGGTTCTCCGTGCCGGCCAATGGCTCCGTCGGCACGCTCACGGTCTCGCCGCGCTACCGGTCCCTGGTGCAGGGCGTGCTGGAGCGGGAGCGCTTCGACCTGCTCCACTTCCACGAGCCGTTCGTGCCGTTCCTGACCCTGGTCGCCCTGCGCGAATCCCGCTGCGTGAACGTCGCGACCTTTCACGCCTATGCCGGCTACGCACCGGGCTACCAGCTGGGGGGACGGATGCTCGGCCCCGTCGCCGCGAACCGCCTCCACGGCCGGATCGCCGTGAGCGCGGCCGCCCGTCACTTCGCGGACCGCTATCTGCCGGGCGACTACAAGGTGATCCCGAACGGCGTGGACGTGCGACGCTTCGCCCAGGCCGTTCCGCTCGCTCGATGGCAGGACGGACGGCCCAACATCCTCTTCGTCGGCCGCCTGGAGCCGCGCAAGGGCCTCCTGCACCTCCTGAAGGCGTTCCGGCTGGTGCGCCAGACGGGAAGCGACTGCCGTCTCCTCGTCGTCGGGTCGGGGCCGCTGGAGCGCGAGGCGCGGCGCTACGTCATGACCCGCCGCCTCGCCGGCGTGGAGTTCCTGGGGCGCGTATCGGACCAGGAGAAAGTCCAGCTGTTCAGGACGGCCGACATCTACGTGTCGCCTGCGACCGGGCGAGAGAGCTTCGGGATCGTGCTCCTCGAGGCGATGGCGGCGGGCACCGCCATCGTGTGCAGCGACATTCACGGCTACAAGGGCGTCGTGAAGCGCGGGGAGCAGGCGCTCCTCGTGCCTCCCGGCGACCATCGCGCGCTGGCCGAGGCGATCCTCCGCCTCATCGCCGACCCGGAGCTGCGGAAGCGCATGAGCGCCAGCGGGCTGGAGCGCGTCCAGGCGTTCGGATGGGACCGGATCGCGGCCCGCGTGGAGGCCTACTACGGGTTTGTCATCCGCCGCCTCGCTGCCCAGGGGACGCTCCCGCCCGACTTCACCGCCGCCGTCCCGCCGGACCCGCGACTGAACGGCCCCGCGGCCTGATCAAGGCGGGCGGCCGGGTCGGGCCGGTACCGTCGGCGGCGGGCGCTCCGGCCGTGACGCGTCGTGCCCTCCGCCCCGGCCGCTACGCGTCGGCGCCGTCCTCGGCCTCGCGCTCGGCCAGCGTGAGACGCCAGATCCACGCGCTGTAGGCGACGAAGCCGGCCGCCATGAGAACGGCGACGAAGAGGACGAGCGGCCATGCTCCGAGGAGAGAGACCGTCACCGGGGGATCCGTGTTGACCGGGAACTGGAACGGGTAGAGCCAGGTCGGGAGGAGCCCCTGATACCAGTTGTAGAGCCCGGTCGGGAGCGGCAGCCCGGACAGGTTCGGGTAGAACAGGACGAAGACGGAGGCCGCCACGAGGACAAGCCCGACGACGAAGCGGCGCGGTGACGTGGCGCCCCACACGATGTAGGCAAGCGGGCCGAGGACGACGAGGAGGCCGAGGGCGAGGATCTCGCCGGGCACATTCGGATAGACCGCGAGGGGCGTGACCGGCAGCGCGAGCCAGGCGAGGACGATGGCGACGAGGGCACCCGCGACCGTGGCGCCGATCCCGAGGAAGCGCGCTCCCGCCCGATCGTGCCTGTCGGGAGCTCGTGCCGCCCGATCCAGGAGCAGCAGCTGCCACACGAGCAGGGCGCCCGCCACGCCGAGCACGCCAAGGACCCCCGCCAGCTGCGCCGTGAGCGAGAGGGACAGGGAAGCGGCACTCGAGCAGGCCTGCGAGCCGGGGTTCGCGCGCTCGACATCGATGAGCGCACAGATGGGGCCCCGGAACAGCCACAAGGCCACCGGGGCGAGGATCGCGCCGGCGGCCGCCCCGCGAGCCAGCAGCCATGTCCGTCGCGAAGGCCCGTGCCAGATCTCCGCCGCGAAGTAGGCGAGGGCGAGGAGCACGAAGGGGAGCGCCGTGTAGTAGTGATACTGGAACGTCGCCCGGTCGATCCGCGCCCAGGGCAGCCAGAGGGCGGCGATCATGAGGGCCACGAAGGCGAGCGCCAGGCTCCGCCGCCTGAACGCCTGCCAGGCGACGAACGCCATGGCCGGGATCGAGAGCCACCACGTAGCAAGGTTGCCGCCGTCGTAGATGGCGCCGACGGTGGAGCCCGCGAAGCTCTCCTGGTAGAACCAGACCGGCTTGAGGTCGGCGGGCCAGGCCCACCAGGGCGAAGCGGCGGCGTGGGTCGCCCGCAGGTTGTTGTGGTAGTCGTACATGCCTCGGGTGAGGTCGAGGAGCGTCTGGCCGTCGTTGCCGGGCGGGAACCCCGGCACGATCTGGTTGCCGAGGGCGGCCCAGGGCAGGTACGACACGACGTAGACGGCGAGCGGGATCGCCACAAGGCTGAGCCCCGCCCACAGGATCGGGATGCCACCCAGCCAGCCGGGCCTGAGCCACCCGATCGGGGCCGGGTCGGCCGGCGGCAGCAGCGCAGCCGGGTCGTCGGGTGCCGGCGGCGGTGCCAGCGGACCGAGGCCCAGCCGGCCGGCGAGCCAGAAGGACCCGACCGCGGCGCCCCCGAGGGCCATGAGCCCGACGGCCACCCCCTGCGCCATCAGGCCGAGGCCGAGCGGGATCGAGGCCAGGCCCAGGAGCGCGCCCGCGGCGGTCGGCCCGGCCACCGCGATTCGGACCTCCTCGACCGTCCACGCGACGGGGTGCAGGACCGCGACGGCTGCAGCCAGGAGCGTCAGGCCGATCATCAGGAGGAGGAAGACCACGTTGCCGCCCGTCGTGGTCTCGGGCCCGGTGGCGATCGCCATGTAGCCCAGGCTCGCTGCGATCGCCGCGAGGCCGAGGACGATGAGCCACCGCCCCAGCGCGGAGCGAAGGAGGACCAAGAGGCCGATCCCGCCGATCGCGTAGAGCGCCACCCACTTCGAGGCGAGCGCAAGGCCGAGCAGGACGCCGACGAGTGGCAGGCCGACCCAGAACGCGCCGCGCCAGCGCCAGGCCCCGGTCCAGATCGCGGCAAAGAGGGTGACGGCGGCCATGATGAAGAGGGCCACGTACGTGTCGTTCATCGCGATCCGGGACTGGGCGAAGAGCATCCCGTCGACCAGGACGAACAGGCCGGCCAGGATGGCGATGGAGCGCCGGCGGAAGAGGATCCGGGCCAGGAGATAGAGCAGGGCGATCATCAGGGCGCCGGCGACGACGCCCGGCAGGCGCCACGCGAAGGCGTGCTGGCCGATGCTCACCGCCGCACCTGCGCCGTCGGCGCCGAAGACCAGGAGCTGCTGGCGATCCGTGCTCGGATACGGCTGGGCAGTGTCGGTGGCCCAGGCGACCGGCGCGAAGGGGAGGACGGCGTCAGCGAAGACCGAGTTGCCCCGCGGCTCGACCACGTAGACGGTCGAGGCGTCGCCATCGGGAGTCATGCCCAGTGCGTGGACCAGCTGGCTGGCGGCGTCGACCGTCACCCGCTCCACGCGGCCAGGCATCCATACGGTGGCGTCGACCGCCGCCGGAGCGTCATCCGCGGGGACCTCGATTGTCGCCAACGAGCTGCCGCTCGCGACGTAGAGCATCGGCGAATCGAGGCCCTCGACCTCGACGATCCCGGTCGCCGGCTCGTCGAGCGCCACCCGTCCCATCTCCTCGCCGGTGGCTGGCTCGAGGAGCGTGACCCCCGCCTCTTCGGCGATCGCGACACGCGGGACGTCCATGATTCGCAGTCCCGCGAGCCGCCCGTCCGCGATCGCGGCGTCGATCGCCTCGCGGCTCTCCGCCAGACGTGCGGCCACGACGACCGTGCCGGCCTGGCTGCTCAGCCGGACTCGATAGGCGGCCTCGTCACCGCCCGCGAGCGCCGCGACCTCGGCCGCGGCCGCCACAGGGTCCGGCACCTCGGCCGGGTCGGCCACGAGCGCCGGGATGCGTCCCGCGTCGACGATTTCCGCGCGACCCGGCAGGGTGAGCCGGGAGAGCTCCTCCCCGGTCGCCGCGTCGAGCGTGACGAGGCCGCCGTCGGGCAGCGCCGCCATGACGTAGTCCGCGTCGCCGGCCGACCAGAGCCGTTCGATCGGCGCCCCGACGTCGGCAAAGGAGACCGGCTCGGGGCCGCCGGACACGGGACCTTCGTCCTGTGCCTGGAGCGCGTCGGCGGGAACGGCCGTGTCGAGGACCAGGATCTCGCCGGCGTCGGTCCCGACGAAGGCCTCGTGCGCCTCCGTGTCGACGGCGACGGCCGACGCGCCGGGCAACGCGAACGAGGCGAGCCGCTGGCGCGTCCGCAGGTCGTAGATGTCGAGTCCGTCGCCGGTCGCGACGTAGAGCCGCTCGCCGCCGCGCCCCGGGGCCCCCGGCTCCGTCTCTGCGGCGAGTGCGTCGTCCCAGCGCGGCTCGATGGCGACGTCGCGCACCGGCGCACCGAGGTCGCTCTCGGCGACCACGTGATCGTCGCCGGCAAGCACGAGACCGACGGCTATCGCGTACTTGGCAAGGTGTGGATGGGTGTACTCGTAGATCCCGTGCGGCTCGCCGTAGCGCCAGTCCTGCAGGAACTCGGTCGCGGTCCGCGCGTGATACACCTCGTCGAAGTGCATCCGCATCGGCTCGCCCAGGCCGAACGTCCGCAGGCAGAGGGCGGCCGCGACGAGGACGAGGAGGATCCCCATGTCGAGACGGCCGGGGCGCCCGCCGCCCTCGCCGGCGAGTCGCGCGGAGCGGTCGAACGGCGCCGGCGGCAGGATCTCGGCGGGGATCGTCCCTGGCGCCGCGTCGGGCTCGGAGTCTGGAGCCGGGCCGCCCCGCGGGGCCGCGACAGCGACCGCCGACGCGCCACCCATGCCGGGGCCACGCGCAGCGGCGTCGGGAGCCTCACTCGGCGCCGCAGCGCCACCCCGCTCCTCCACCGGCACCTCGGCGCCCGCGTCCCCCACGCCCTCGTCCTCCAACAGCCGATCGCGTTCTCCGGCCACGGGGCGCGCCAGGAAGGCGACCGCGGCGACGGCCCCTCCGGCGTGCGCGACGGCGGCCGCCGTCACCCCCAGCGGTGAGCGAATCGCCTCGCCGAGACTCGCCCCCAAGCCGCCGAATGCCCCCAGCATCGACGCCAAGCCGGGGTTGTCGTAGAAGGGCTGGGTGAGCACACCGTACATGTTGGCGAAGTTCGCAGTGGCCAGGACCGCGTAGATCGCCGCCCAGCGTGGGCGGAGGGCGAGGAGGATCGCCCCCAGGGCGAAGAACGGGTAGAGGTACCGCTCGTGGACCCGCGTCGGCAGGACGAAGAAGACGACGGCCATCACCGCGAGCACGACGAGGAGCGCCCGCCGATCGCCGTGGCGCCGCCACAGGACCGCCATGAGGGCCACGATCGCTGCCGCGACGAGCGTGCTGCCCAGGGCCACCGCCGGGATCCCCAGGGGGGCGAAGAACGGGTCCGCGAGGTCGAGCGGGTTCGGCGCGTCGCGGATCCACGTCCCGACGGAGGCCAGGCCGGATCCGTCCATCGAGACGAGGGCCCAGGGGTTGTAGGCGTTCACCGTGAGATACGGGTAGCCGCCGGCCGTCTCGACGATCTGCTGCAGCAGCCCCCCGATCGTCATCCCGAACGGGAGGCAGACGAGCGTCGCGGTGACGAGCCCGGCGATCGTCGTCGTCGCGATCCGCACCGGGCCGCCGCCGAGGCGGCTCCCGTCGTCGGGGCGCTCGCGCCAGTGGCGCCGGATGATCACCACGGCGGCGAGCGGGATCAGGATCCCGAACTGGGGCTTGATGACGGCGGCGACCGTCGTGAGAACGGCCGCTCGCTCGGAGCTGCCGCGCCAGAGCTCGCGGACGGCCAGCACGAGGACGAGCGTCCCGACGGAGTCCACCTGGGCCCAGACGGCGCTGTCGAACCAGGTGACCGGGACGAAGATGACGACTGCTGTCGCGAGGAGCGCCTTGCCCCGCGACGCTCCCAGGTCCGCAGCCAGGGCGAAGACGGCGAGCGCCAGGCCGAGGTCGGCGACGATGGCGGGGGCCTTGAGGAGCTCTCCCGGCGCTGCCCCGGGGCCACCGACCGCTTGGGCCACGTGGCCGAGGAGCCACAGGACGTACAGGTATCCCGGCGTGTAGTCGACGAAGATGTCGCGGCCGTAGAAGCCCCAGGGGCCGTTCCGGGCAAGCTCGACGGCCCACCCGTTGAAGCTCGCGAGGTCCACCCCGAACCCGGAGCCGGGCAGGAGGACGTATGCGATGATGAGCCGGAGGGCGAGACCGAGCGCGAGGAGCACGCCGAGCGGGACGATCGCGTCCCGCATCCGCACCCGGGCCTGCTCGCCGGCCCGCGCGCTCTCGCCGGCAGCGGGGCCTGTCACGGGTTGTTCGTTCGGCCTCCTGGAACAGGCGCTGAGGTGGACCGGAGTATAGCCCAGGGCCCGTCCTCGGACGCCGGGGACGCCCTTCTCGAACCCGCGGCCCCCACGGCCCGGACGGCGCTCGTCGTCGGCCTGGGGCTCGTCTTGGCGTGCCTGGCGCTCTACCAGCTGACGCGGCCGGCCCAGCAGACGATCTACAACCACTTCGCCTGGCAGGCCGAGGCCTGGCTCGACGGCGAGCTCTCGATCCGCTACCCGGTGCTCGAGTCGGCATACGGCCCGGGCAACGCGTACTTCAATGACGTCATCCCCGTGGTGGACGAGGCGGGAGCCGAGACTGGGCGCGGCATGATCCCCTTCCCGCCGCTGCCGGCGGTGGTGCTGCTCCCGTTCGTCGCCCTCTTCGGGCTCGCAACGGACCAGCTCCTCCTCGCCGTGGTGATCGGCGCCCTGGACGTGGCCCTGGCCTTCTGGGTGCTCGGGCGCCTGCCGATCCGCGCCGCGGCGCGGAACCTCCTCACGGTCTTCGTGGGTGCCGGCACGGCGCTCTGGTACGCGGCTTCCCTTGGGTCCACCTGGTACTTCGCCCACGTGGTGGCCGTCGGGCTCACCCTCGCCGCGGTGGGAGTCGCGCTCGACGCCGAGGGTCACGAGGCGAGGAGGGACCCGGCCGCCCCGCGCGCGATCCTCGACGCGCGGCAGGTGGTCGCGGGGCTGCTCCTCGGGCTCGCGGCCACGAGCCGACTCACAGTCGTCTTCGGTATCCCCTTCCTCTTCCTCGTCGGGGGCGGCGGGGGCTGGCCTCGCCGCAGCGCGTCGGCGGCGCTGGGGGTGGCGATCCCCATCCTGGGCCTGCTCGCGTACACGCTCGCGGCGACGGGATCGCCGTTCAACCCCGTCTACGAGGCGCTCTACCAGTACGAGGTGCTGGCCTACCCGGAGCTCGGCTACAACAGCGCCTGGTCGCTCCAGGACGTCCACTACATCCCGCAGAGCCTGGGGGTCATGCTGTTCGGTTTCCCCGAGTTGCTGCCAGCCTGCGCCGCCGGCGTCCCGCGCGAGCCCTGGAGCGCCGAGGCGTGCTCGTGGCTCGTCCCCGACCGGCGGGGCACGAGCCTGCTCCTCACCAGCCCGGCCTACCTGCTCGCGCTGCCTGCGCTGGCCCTCATGCGTGACCGGCGCGTCGCCGGGGCGCTGATCGCCACGCTCGCGATCGCAATCGTGAACCTCATGCACTTCAGCCAGGGCTGGGTCCAGTTCGGGTATCGCTTCAGCCTCGACTTCGCGCCATTCCTCCTCGTGGCCGTGGCGCTCGGGGCGCAGCGCTTCGTGGGGCCCCGGGGAAAACGGCCGGCATGGCGCATCGCCGGGGCCGCGGCGCTGGTCGGGGCGTCGATCGCGGTGCAGGCGTGGGGGATCGCCTGGGCCCGGACGCTCGGCTGGTGAGCGGCGCCGGCGCCCGGCGCGCTCCCCTCGCCTTCCTGGCGGCGGGCGCGCCGGTTCTCGTCGGAGTCGTGGCGTTCGGCCTCGCCCGGAGCGTCCTCCTCCCGGGCCAGGGCTTCTGGGACACAGGCGAGTTCCAGGCCGTCGCGCCGGTCCTCGGGACGGCCCACCCGACCGGCTACCCGAGCTACGTCCTCCTCGGCTGGCTGGCCTCCCTGGCGCTGGCGCCCGCCGGAGAGCCGGCGCTCCGGATGAACCTGCTCTCGGCGATCCTCCTCGCGACGGCAGCCGCCCTCGTCGTCGCGCTCGTGCGGCGGCTCACGGGCCGGACCGGCGTGGCCGTCGCCGCGGGACTCCTCCTGGCCCTCACGCCGATCCCCTGGCAGATGGGCGCCTTCGCCGACCCCCACACCCTCCACCTGGCCCTGGTCGCCGGCCTCCTCGTCCTTCTCGTGGGCTGGGAGGGAGCCCGGCGAGCGCACGCCCACCGCGCCGACCGCTGGCTGCTCGCCGCCGCAGCCCTCTACGGGGTCATGCTGGGCAACCACACGCTGACCGTCCTGCTGGCGCCGGGCATCGCCCTCTACGTGCTCGCCGTCGAGCCTGGGGTCCTGCGCCGGTTACGTTTCGTGGCGACGTGCGCGACGGTCCTCCTCGGGACGACGATCGCCCTCTATCTCGAGCTTCCGATCCGCGCGGCGATGGGCGCGCCGCTCGTCTACGGAAGACCCGACACGCTCGAGGGCCTGCTCTACATCATGTTCGCCGAGCAGTTCAGGGGCGACATCATCGACCCCCTCGGCGACATGGGGCACAAGCTCGCCGAGCTGGGGCGCCTCGCGGCGGACCAGCTCGGCATCCTGGTGGCGCTCGTGCCGGCGGCCTTCGTGCTCGTGGCCGTCCGCCGCCCCCGCTTCGCCCTCCTGACCGGAGCCTGGCTGCTGGCGACCTGCTGGTTCGCGGCGTCGTACACGAACGCCTCGATCGAGCGCTACTACCTCGGCCCGGTGCTCATCGTCATCGCGTGGCTCGGGGTCGCAGCCGGGCTCGCCCTCGACGCGGTCGAGGAGTCCCTCGGCGCCCGGCCGGCCGGTGCGGCGCCGGAGGCAGGCCGGGCGGGCGCCGGCCGCGGGCGGGCGATCATGGCGGCCGTGCTCTCCGTCACCCTCGCCGTCGGCCTCGTGCTGCCGGCGGCGCGCGCGGCGCCCGCGACCGCCGCCCGCGTGGACCTCGGCGGCAACACCCTGGCCCGGGACTGGAGCCGCTGGGCGCTGGCGACCGTCGGGCGGGACGCCGTCATCGTGAGCTGGTGGAGCTACTCGACCCCGCTCTGGTATCGGACCCTCGTTCTCGGCGAGCGGCCGGACGTCCGGGTCATCGATGACCGGGACCGGCTCGACGACGGTCTCGGGAGCGTCGACGCCGTGATCCGCGCCAACCTCGGGACCCGGCCCGTGTACCTGGTGCGCCTGCCGGCCGAGACGGCGGGGCTGGGCCTGTCCTGGATGCTCCAGGAAATCCCCGACCCCCTCGGCCTGCAGCCGCTCTACCTGGTCCGGGGAGCGCATTCCGGCACGGCCGTCACGAAGTCGAGGGGTTGACCGGGCTAGGATGCGGACATGAGCCTCCCGCCCCCCGTTCGCGTCCCCTCCCTCTCGTACTTCTTCCCCGCCCATGACGAGGAGGCAAACCTCGAGGCGCTCGTCGACGAGGCCCTCGCCGCGCTGCCCGATCTTGCCGAGCGCTTCGAGGTCATCGTCGTCGACGACGGCTCTCGAGACGCCACGCCGGCCATCGCCGACCGCCTCGCCGCGAAGCATCCCGTCGTGCGCGCCATCCACCACCCGACGAACCGAGGATACGGGGCGGCGCTCCGCTCCGGCTTCCGCGCGGCGCGCTACGACCTCGTCTGCTTCACCGACGGCGATCGCCAGTTCCGGGTCGCGGACCTCGGGCTCCTGACGGCCCGGCTCGCGGCGCCCGACGCACCCGACGTCGTCGCGGGCTACCGTGTCCGGCGCGCTGATCCGCCGATCCGGGCCCTGTACGCCCGCCTCTACCGGCTCGCGAACCGGGTCTGGTTCGGCGTCCGCGTCCGCGACATCGATTGCGCCTGCAAGCTGTTCCGTCGGGCGGCGCTCGGCAACCTCCGGGTCGAGTCCGGCGGCGCGTTCTTCTCGGCCGAGCTCCTCATCAAGCTTCGCGCCGAGGGCCGCTCCATCTCCGAGGTCGGCGTGCCCCATTACCCACGAACGGCCGGCAACCCCAGCGGGGCGAAGCCCGCGGTCATCTGGCGCGCGGTCAAGGACTTCTGGCGCCTGCGGCTCCTCATGTGGGCGAGCCGGAAAGCCGCGCTGCGCCGGGGCCAGCCGATCGTCGGGCCCGACGGAGACGTCTGAGGCTGCACGCCGCCACCCGGCAGCCAGCAGCAACGCGGGCCTACTCCCGCGGCGGGCCCTCGCGCGGACCGTCGATTCCCGGCTCGACGTCGAGCGAGTTGACGAAGTCCCGGAACACCGACAGCCGCTCTTCGTCCACCGGGACGTCGTCCGAGCTCTCGGCCTCGATGCCGGCGCGCTCCAGGACAGCCTCCGCGGCGTAGATCCGGACGCCGGCCCGGATCGCCAGCGCCAGCGCGTCGGACGGGCGCGAGTCGATCTCGTGGAGCCGACCGTCCGCCTCGAGGAGGATCCGCGCGTGGAACGTCTCGCCGGAAAGGTCGGCGATCACCACCTCGCGGATCGTCGCTCCTAGGTGCTCCAGGACGCCGGTCATCAGGTCGTGCGTCAGGGGGCGCTCCGGCGTCTGGCCCTGGAGTCGCATCGCGATTGCGTTCGCCTCCCAGGGGCCGATCCAGATCGGCAGAAAGCGCTCCCGCTCCAGGTCCTTGAGGATCACCACGTGCTGCGTGGTGAGCATGTGGACCCGCACGCTCTCGACGGTCATCTCGACGAGCCGGCCAGCCATGGCCCGATTATCCCATGTGCTGCGCCGGGGCCCATGGGGCGTTCTGGCGCCGCCGAGGCGGCCGTCCCGGGGGCCCCGGGTCAGGGTTGCGTCGTCGGCGCCGGGGTCTTCCGGGGCTTCTTCGTCGGCGACGCAGTCCCTTCGGGAGACGCCGGCGCGCCGGACGGAGCGACCGACGGCTGCGGGGCCGCCTCCTCGAGCGTCGCCGTCCCGATCCGGTCGGGCCCGATCCAGTAGATGAGCGGCGCCTGCCCGACGGCACGGGCCACGACGTAGAAGCCCCGGACATCAGCCCAGTCCAGCCCGCCGTCGACGATGCGGTACTGGGCCTGGTAGGTCCCCCGCGCCTTGTCCCAGGCCACGATACGGTCGCTGGCGGGATCGTAGCCGTACATCGTGCCCTCGCCCTTTCCGGACGGCGAGGCGATGAGCCGGTAGGCCGGCACCGGGCGCAGCAGCGCGTCGGGTGGGTCGGCGGGCGCCCAGCTGCTCCCGCGGCCGCCGGCGAACCGCTCGACGAGGCCGGCGTCTGCCAGGTACAGGTCCCCGTCGATGTACATCGACGTGGCCCTCGAGACGTCCTGCGGCGTCGTCAGGTAGCGGCCCGTCGAGCCCGGAAAGCCACTTCCGTCCTGGGCGGGCGTGTAGCGCAGGACCTGCTCCTCCGAAGGGTCAATGACGTAGAGGTTGTAGAGGCCCGTGTTGAGGTCGCGGAGGAAGGTCCCGAAGCCCAGGATGTCGGCTCCCCAGGTGGACGAGCCGGCGACGGGAATGCGGGCGAGCGTGCCGTTGCCCTTGCGGTCGGCCGGCCGCCAGCGCCAGAGCGCGTTCTTCGCGTCGAGGGCGAGAACGTCGGGGCCCCCAACGGCGAGATGACGCAGCTCGCCGACCTTCGCCCCGGAGGCACTCGTGCCCGCCCTGATGACGGGGGTCGCCGTCTTCGCGCCCAGGTCGACGCGATAGACGGTGCTCGTCGTCCGGTCAAGGACGTAGGGAACGTCGTCGGGGCCCAGGACCAGGCCGATGAGGTCGAACTGCTGTTCCTGCCCGGAGAACGAGAACGCCGTCTGGGCCCGGATGTCCACCACGCCGTACAGGTCGTCGAGCCCGGCGAGCACGTCTGCCCGCAACGGGGCGAGGGTCGTCGCCGGGACGCCGTTCGCGGCCGCCACCCCCAGCTCGTCGTGGGCGTCGGCGAGGAGCTCCTCGGCCTTCCCGGGGTCGTCCACGACGAGGTCGGCGCCATTGCCGTACACGAGACGGAGGTCTTCCTTCACCGCCGCGAGCGCCTTCTCTCCGGCCGTCACCTCGTCGATCGAGCCGGAGCTGGGTGCGCCAACGACCCACAGCGCGAGGCCCAGCACGGAGGTCACGGCCACGAACGCGAGGACCGCCACGCCCGCTCGGCGCTGCGATTCCAGCCGGGTGGCGGCCGGCGTGACACGCCGGTACCGCGGGCCACGGCGCGGCAGCAGCTCCTGGAGGCCCGTCACGAAGCCGCCGATCGCGTTCCCGGCGGCCGAGCGGGCGCGGTGGGCTCCCGAGCTCACGGCGGCCACGCCGCCGCCGACGGTGTCGACGAGTGGGATGGGCGAGCGGTTGGGGGTCCCCGCGAGCGGCTCCGGGGGTCGGACCGGCACGAGGCGCCCCCGCTGGCTCGTCGCCGCGATCTCAGCCGCCTCGATCGCGAGGGCCCCGTCGCTTCCCGAGCCCCCGGCATCGACGAAGCGGCGATGGAGCTGCTCCATCGCCGCCTGCGGGTGGAGCGTGTTTACCGCGTCCTTGAGCTCGTCGGTGCCGACCGTCGCCGTCATGTTCCGCGACACGAGGATGACGGTGTCGCCGGCGGCCACCTCGCCGCGCCAGATCTGGGGCGCCAGGTCCTCCGCCGGGAGCCCGCGGCCGGCGTTCGGGTCCGGGAGGGTGAGGATGTGCGCCTGGTGGATCAGGAAGGCCTCGACGGGCCCCGACGTCGCGACATACAGCTCGCCGCCGCGGACGACCGCGACGCCGAACCCCACCGGGCCCGTCGCCCCGCCGCCCAGGCCGAGGCGGTCGCGCTGTGCCAGCAGCTTGCGGTTGGCGGCCCGGATCGCCTTCTCGAGGCACACCGTGAGGCCGGCCGACTCGTCGTAGTAGTACTCGCCCTGCACCGTGTCGGCGACGAGCCGCGTCGCCTCCTGGAGGCGCCTCGCGCGCCCGATCCCGGACACGACGATGTAGAGGCTCCCCTTCGAGCGGGACGTCGCCCCGATCGTCGGCTCGACGACGGAGACGGTGTCCGGGGAGTCCTCCAGGCGTTCTGCCTCGGCGACCACGCCGAGCTTCATCTGCAGTCGAACGGCCATTGGCTCACACGACGGAGGACGGCACGCCGGCGTGACGCCGGCTGCCCGGCGAAGGCGAGCCTGGAGCGCTCACCCGGCGCGGGGCGTCCGGATCATACCCCGGGCCACCACCACCCGCAGCCGCTCGGCCGGGATGCCCCCGGGGGCGGCGGCGAACGCGGCGAGCAGCTCATCTGCCCGGATCCGAAGCTCCTGACCGACGATCGGGGCCGCAGCCTCGACGACGAGCGATCCGTCGGGGTCGACCCGGACGGGACGCGACCCGCCCTCGGCGCCCGGGACGCGGTCGGCCACGATCGCGTCCCACGCCGCCGCCGCACGGACCCAGCGCAGCTGCTCCTCGAGACCGAGCTCGCGGGCTGCGTCCGGCAGGAGGAGGCCCACGCGACGCACCGGGCGGCGGGACGGGACGCGGGGATCGTCGAAGCGCCGCGCCGGCGTCACCCCGCCCCCTCCACGAGGCGGGCCCCTGCGGACCCCTCCGGGTCGGCGGCGGCGACGCGCCAGGTGGTGCTCGCCGCGCGCAGGGCGGGGTCGAGGTCGTCGAGCGTGGTCGTCGTGACGAACGCCTGCGGCAGGGTCGCGATGCGGCGCACGAGGTGCGCTCGACGGGCCGGGTCGAGCTCCGAGAAGACGTCGTCGAGGAGCAGCAGCGGGGGGCTGCCGTCGAGGTCGGTCAGCAGGTCCAGCTCGGCCAGCTTGAGGGCCAGGATCGCCGTCCGCTGCTGGCCCCGCGACGAGAAGGTCGCGAGCAGGCGCCCGTCCAGCTCGAACCCGAGATCGTCGCGGTGCGGGCCCACGAGGGTCGTCCCGTTCCAGATCTCCTTGTCGGCCGTCTCGCGGAGGCGTCGGGCGAGCGCCTCGGCGGCGGTCTCCCCCGGGGACGCCGGCGCGTTCGTCACGTACGCGAGCGAAAGCCGACCCTCCCCCGGCGCGATCTCCGCGTGGGCGGCAGCCAGCGGGGCGGCCAGCTCCGCGAGGAGGCGGTGCCGGGACTCGAGCACGGCCGCCCCGGCCTCCAGGAGCTTCGCGTCCCAGAAGGCCAGCTCGTCGCGGCCGGCCTGCGCGTCGCGGATCGCACGGAGCAGGTGATTGCGCTGGGCAAGCGTCCGGCCGTAGACGGACAGGTCGGCCGCATAGGCGGGGAACCGCTGGCCCGCCAGCGCGTCGAGCTCCGCCCTGCGGACGGCCGGCGGGCCCACGACCAGGAGCATCTCCTCTGGGGCGAAGACGACCACGCGGAGGACGCCGGCCAGGGCGCCCGTCCGGCGCGGGACACCGTTCACCCGGATGCGCTTCCGTCCCCCCGCCGGCCCTTCTCGGACCAGCGTCACGTCGACCTCGGCCCGGTTGCCGCCGGGACCCTCGCGGCGGCCGTCGACGCGCGCGAACGCAGCCGACCAGCGGATCATCTCGGCGTCGGTGGTCGTACGGTGCGAGGTCCCCGTGGCGAGGACCACGACCGCCTCCAGGAGGCTCGTCTTGCCGGCGGCGTTCGGGCCCCACACGAGGTGCGGGCCCGGCCCAAAGGATGCCTCGAGCGTGTCGTAGGCGCGGAAGCCGACCAGGTGGAGCGAGGTGATCAGGGCGCTGCCGGGCCGGGGGTCCCGGCCACCCGTCCCTGGCCTACGAGGTCGTCCGGACCGGCATCACGACGTGCGTGTAGTCGCGCCCGTCGGCCGGTCGGAAGACCCCGGGCGAGAGGGGCCCGTTGAGCTCGATGGAGAAGCGGTCCGCATCGACATTCTGGAGGACATCGCCGAGGTATCGCGCGTTGAACGCGATCGTGGTGCCGTCGCCTTCAATGACGGCATCCACGACGCCCTGGTGGTCGCCCACGTCGGCCGCGGCCCCCACGGTCACCTGGGGCGCTCCGTCCGGCGCCACCTGGAGCTTGACGATGTTCGCCGACGCACTCGCGATGTACGCGGCGAGGCGGACGGCTTTGAGCAGGTCGTCGCGATCGAGCTCCACGCGCGTCGCGTGTGTCGCCGGCAGCACCTGCTGGTAGTTCGGGAACTGCCCATCGATGAGGCGGCTCACGAGGTCGATCCCCTCCACATGGAAGAGCACCTGGTTCTTCTGGGCAGACAGGATGATCTCGACCGGGTCGTCGGTGTCGGCCAGGACGCGGGCCAGCTCTGAATAGGAGCGCGCGGGCACCACGACGCTGGTCTCCTCGACGGCGTCCATGCTCGCGATCGTCGTGATGGCGATCCGGTAATTGTCCGCCGCAGCCAGCGTGATCCGGTCGCCCTCGAACCGCGTCAGGACCCCCGTGAGGATCGGGCGCGCCTCGTCGCTGGCTGCCGCGAACGTGATCTCGGAGAGGGCGCGCCGCAGGACGCGCTGGCTGACCCTCGTCGTGGGCCGCTCGCCGGCCGCCGGGATCGCGGGGAACTCATCGGCGTCGATGCCGCGGAGGTGTGTCTCGAACCGGCCGCAGCGAAGGTGAAGGCGGTCGCCGTCGCGGAGCTCCAGGTCGACCCGCTCATTGGGCAGCGAGTTGACAACGTCCGTGAGGAGGCGTGCCGGGACCGTGATCGCGCCATCGGTCTCGATCTTGCCCGGCACCCAGTAGGTGAAGCCGATCTCGAGGTTCGTCGCGGTGAGCTTCAGGCCCGCGTCCTCCGTCCGGAGCAGGACGTTCGCAAGCACCGGGAGCGTGCTCCGGCTCGAGACCGCGTGGCTGACGACCGAGAGGCCGCGGGCGAGGTTCTCCTGGATGACCGAGAGGTTCACGGACGTCTCACTCCGGGTACACGGGCGGGCGGCGTGGCGGGCGGCGCAAGGCCGGAGCCGCCGGTGGGTTACTAGTGGACGTCATCTTCGCACGAACATCATCACCGTACTCATCATGGTGTGGATTCCGTGGACGGCCGTGCGCGGCCGTGCGGCGTCGGCGCGTTGAAGAACCCGCCGCGCGCGTGGACGAATTGGCGCCGGGCGCAACGGCACTGGGGACGGATTGTGGAGAGGACAGAGGGGCCGGCCGAACGCCACCGCCCGGGGCCCCCAACGGTCGCGGGAGACCACAGCCGGACGGCCCGGGCACGCCCGGCTGTCCACATGGAAGAGGGGATGTCCACCGAATCCCTCGGACCATCCACTGGCCCCACCCTGCCGGCCGCGTCAGTCCGCGTAGATCAGCTCACGGACCGATGCGATGTCGCGCCGGAGCTCGTCGTTCACGGTGACCTCGCGCCCGATCTTGTCGCAGGCGTGAAGCACCGTCGAGTGGTCCCGACCACCGAGCTCGGCGCCGATGCGGAGGAGGGACACGTCGGTCTCCTCGCGGATGAGGAACATCGCGATCTGGCGCGGCGTAACGATCGCCCTGTCGCGCTTCTGGCCGCGCATCGCGTCCATCGGGACGCCGTAGTACTCGGCGACGACCTTGGCGATCTTCTCGGGCGTGACCTGGCGCTTCTTCGGGTTGTACAGGACGTTCGAGAGGACGGCCTGCGCGAGCTCGATCGTGATCGGCATCGCACCCATGCTGGCGTACGCGACGACCCGGTTGAGGGCCCCCTCCAGCTCGCGGATGTTGCTGACCACCTTGCGGGCGATGAACTCGACGACGTCGGACCCGATCGGGACCGACGTCTCCTCGGCCTTGGCCCGCAGGATGGCGATCCGCGTCTCGAGGTCGGGGGCGGTCAGATCGGCGATGAGGCCCCACTCGAACCGGCTTCGCAGGCGCTCCTCGAGGGTCGTGATCTGCTTGGGGGGCCGGTCCGACGAGAGGACGATCTGCTTGCCGTCCTCGTGGATCGCGTTGAACGTGTGGAAGAACTCTTCCTGTGTTCGCTCCTTGTCGGCGATGAACTGGATGTCGTCGATCAGGAGGAGGTCGATCCGCCGGTAGCGGGCGCGGAAGTCGTCGATCCGGCCCTGCTGGATGCTCGTGATGAACTCGTTCGTGAACTTCTCGCTCGTCGCGTAGACGACCTTCTTGCGCGGGAAGCGGACGATGACCGCGTTCCCGATCGCGTGCATCAGGTGCGTCTTGCCGAGCCCCACCCCGCCGTACAGGAAGAGCGGGTTGTAGGCGTGCCCCGGGCGCTCGGCGACGGAAAGCGACGCCGCGTGGGCCAGGCGGTTTGCCGACCCGACGATGAAGTTCGAGAATGCGTAGCGAGCGTTGATGCTGCTCGCGCCGCCGTCGGCGCCCACGCGCGTGGGCTCGACGCGCACGGCCTGCGCGGCGGGCTCTGCCGCCGGCTCGGCCGCCTGGCCGGCGTCCGCCCGGACGACAAACTCGACCTGGACGCTGTAGCCGACGATCCGGGCCAGGGTCTGCGAGATGAGGGGCCGATACCTCGTCTCCAGCCAGTCTTTCGCGAACCCGTTGGGGACTGCCACGCGGAACCGCGTTTCGTCCACGTCGAGGAGCGCGGTGTGCCGGAGCCACGTCTCGAAGTTCGCGGGGGACAGCGCGACCTGCAGCTCCCCGAGAGCGGCGCGCCAGATCTGTTTGGCGTCCATGTGGACCCTGGTGGCCCGGCGCCGCGGCGCCGGCGGTGGACAAGGTTGACCGTGGATCGCGAGGCTGTGAAAGGACCCTGGACGGACCCGAGAGCCGGCCCCCCGGCGTGCGGGCGGCAGGCGATCGGGGGCGCCCCCGGAGCCTCCCCGGGGAATGCCCGCAGGCGCCCCCGGCGCTGTGGGCCGACGCATGGTAGCACCGCCGCAGGCGCAGCCGCAAGACGATTCGGGCCTGAATCGCTGATACTCCCTGGGAGTATCAGCCTGCCCCGCCTACCGACCCGTGCCCCGGTCGGCTGGCTGCGTGCTTTGACACCCTCGTCGGCCCGTTCCTATACTTGGCGAGCGTTCACGCGCCCGGCGCACCCGCGCCCGGCGCGTTCACGTGCCTCTCGGCGTCGCGTGGCGACTCCGACCGGGGGCCGGACCAGCAGAGGAAGACACGACGCCCGATGAAGCAGACCTATCAGCCCAAGAAGCGCCACCGCGCAAAGGAGCATGGCTTCCGCGCCCGGATGAGGACCCCCGGGGGCCGACGCGTCCTGGCTACCCGCCGCGCTCGGGGTCGCAAGCGGCTGGCAGTCTGACGCTTGATCCGGGTCGCCTCCGCGGGCGGCTCGCGATGCTCACCCGCCCGGCGGACTTCTCGGCGATCCAGGCCGGCGGGACCACCCGGTCCCACCCGCTCATGAGCGCCCGATTCCTTCAGACGGGCTCGGGCGGCGTCCGATTCGGGCTCGCCACGGGTCGCCCCCTCGGCGGAGCCGTCGTCCGGAATTGGGTGCGGCGCAGGCTCCGCGAGGCTCTCAGGGTGATGGCACCCTCGTTCCAGCCGGGCTGGGACGTTCTGATCATCGCCCGACCGGCCCTCGTGGACGCGGACCACGAGGCGCTCGTCGAGGCGCTGGAGCGGGTCCTCTCCCGGGGGGGCGTGCTCGGAGGACCAGTGGAGGCGTGAAGCGGATCGGGATCGGGCTCATCCACCTGTACCGGCTCGTCTTCGCGTGGCTTCCGTCGAGCTGTCGCTACGATCCGACCTGCTCGCACTACACCGAGCAGGCAATCTCCAGATACGGCCTGCTGCGGGGCAGCTGGATGGGCGCGAGGCGGATCGCGCGCTGCCATCCCTGGCACCCGGGCGGCTACGATCCAGTCCGCTGAAGCTGAGGCACACGTGACCGTCTCCCGCACCCGGCGCGACCTGCTGATCGTCCTGGGCCTCCTCGTGCTCGTGGTCCTGGCGGTCGCCGCGTGCGCGGCCCCCGGCGTGGAGCCGGTTGGCTCCGGGTCGCCCGCGGCCACCGCCTCTCCGCACCCCCCGCTGACGCCGGCCTCGCCGGGGGCGAACCCCGTCAGCCTCCTGGCCTGGGCGTTGAACCCCCTCTTCCAGGGGCTCATCATCCTCCTGGCCGGCATCGAGCACCTCACCGGCGACGTCGGGATCGCGATCATCGTCATGACCCTGGTGGTCCGGGCCGCGCTCATCCCGCTCTTCCGCCGCCAGATCGTCTCGATGAAGCGGACGCAGCTCCTCCAGCCCGAGCTCAGGGAGCTGCAGAAGCGCTACAAGGGAGACCGGGCGCGCTTCAGCCAGGCGCAGATGGAGCTCTACAAGGAGCGGGGCGTCAACCCCGTCTCCGGGTGCCTCCCCCTGCTCCTCCAGCTCCCCCTGCTCCTCATCATCTACCAGGTCATCAGCCAGGGCCTCACGAACCCGGACCCGACGGCGATGTTCACCGTGTTCGGGACCACGATCCTCGACCCGAATTGCGTGAACGGGCTTGGCACGGCGGGCTACGATCCCTACAAGCCGTGCATCGACACGACCGTCGCCTGGCTTGGCAACATGGATGTGTCGAAGCCACAGGTCCTCTTCGCGCTACCGCTGATCGGCGGGTTCAGCATCCTCGCCTTCATCTCGGCCGGGCTCCAGCTCGTCCAGAGCCGCATGACGATGCCGCCGGCCGACGCGGCCTTCCAGGACCAGAACAGCCGGATGCAGCGGCAGCTCGTCCTCTTCCTGCCCCTCATCTCGATCGTGTACGGTGGGTTCCTCCCCGCCGGCCTCTTCGTCTACTGGATCGTTACGACGGTCTTCGGGATTGCCCAGCAGTACCTGATCGTGGGTTGGGGCTCGATGTTCCCGTTCCTGCGCTGGTCGCCCGCCTTCGCCCGGGATCACCGGCCGAGGTTCCCCGTCGAGCCACCCAAGTTCAAGGCCGCACCCCCGGACGATGGAAAGCCGGGAAAGGCCACCCAACCACGCCCCACCGCCCGCACCGAGGCTGACCGCAACGCATCCGCGGCGGCCACGGTGCGCCCGCGCGAACGAGGCCGCCAGGGCCGCCGAGGGAGAAAGCGCTGACACCATGAGCGAATACCGAGAGTTCACCGGCAGATCCGTCGAAGAGGCCCTCAAGAACGCCCGCGAGGCGTTCGAGGTTGGCCTCGACGAGCTGGATTTCGAGATCCTCACGCCCGGCAGCCGGGGAGTCCTGGGAATGGGCGCCGAGCCGGCCCGGATCGTCGCTGCGCCGCGCAGCGCCCTCGGCGGCGCCGCCCCGAAGCGCACTGCCGCGGAGGCCGCGCCGCTTCCCGTCCGCCCTCCCCGCGAGGACCGCGGGCCCCGCCGCGAAGAGGGAACCCACGATGAGCGCCCCGGCGACGACCGACCGCCGCGCCGCGACGAAGGGGCACGCCAGGACCGACCGCCGCGTCGCGACGACCGACCGCCGCGTCGCGACGACCGACCGCCGCGTCGCGACGAAGGGGCACGCCAGGACCGACCGTCGCGTCGCGACGAACCCGCGCGTGGCGGGACGATCGTGACGTCCGTCGAGGAGGAGATGGTGCAGGTCGCCCGTTCGCTGACCCGCGAGCGGGAGGAGCTGCAGGCCGCCGAGGCGTCCCCGGAAGCGCTCGCTGCCGGCCAGGCGATCCTGGAGCAGCTGATGGAGCACCTCGGCTTCGGAGTCACCGTCAACGTCGAGACGGGCGAGACGAACCGGCTCAACGTCGTCGGCGCCGACGACGAGGAGCACGAGGCCCTGGGCGCGCTCATCGGCCGCAAGGGGGAGCGCCTATCCGCGCTCCAGCACATCGTCAACCTCATGCTCTCCCGCCAGATGGGCGAGTGGACACGTGTGCTCGTCGACGTCGAGGGATATCGCGGGCGGCGCGAGAAGCAGCTCCGCGAGATCGCCCTGCGCGCCGCCGACAAGGTCGTGGAGACCGGCAAGATGCTGCAGCTCGAGCCCATGCCGGCGCTGGAGCGGCGGTGGGTGCACCTTGCGCTCCGCGGCCATGCGCAGGTCGGGACGCAGTCGATCGGGGAAGAGCCGACTCGCCGGATCGTGGTCATCCCCCGGCCGAGCTGATCGCACGGGGGCCTTCGTCGCACGCCGACCGGCCCCCAGCGTCATTCTCGCGGGATCCTGCTAAATTCTCTGTCCCGATGAGCGTGCCCATGACCTCGTCTCCTCCCCCTGGCGGCGCCACCGCGCGGCGATTCCCGCTCGGCAAGCTGGTTCTCGGCGTGCTCGCCGGGTTCGTCCTTGCCTTCGGCTTCGGCGTCGGCGCCCTGCTCGCGTACCAAGGCCAGTACGAGGATCGGATGTATCCGGGCGTCAGCGTGGCCGGGATCGACGTCGCCGGCCTCACCCGGGACAGCGCGGCCGCCGCGATCGAGGAGGCGCTGGCGGGTTATGGCGACGGGCAGGCGGTCGTCGATGTGGACGGGACCGAGCTCACGATTCCCTACGCGGCCCTCGGACGCCGGGCGGACGTGGCGCTGCTCGTCGATCTCGCGTGGTCCGTCGGACGCAGCAACCCGGATCCGCTGGGGCGGGCTGCCCAGAGCGCTCGAAGCCTTCTCGACGGCACCGAGATCACGCCGGTCGTCGTCCTCGACCCTGCCCTCGTCGCCGGCGCCGTCGAGCGGATCGCCCCGCGGATCGACCACGCCCCGGTGGACGCCACCGTGACCGCGTCGAAGGCGGGCTTTGCGGCCACCGGGGCCGCAGCCGGCCTGGCCCTGCCCCGCCAGGAGATCGCCGACGCTCTCGTCACGCGCCTCGTCGACCCCGCGGCTCCCGCCACTCTCGAGCTGTCCTTCGCGGCGACCCCCGTAGAGCCGTCCGTCACCGACGCGGAGGCCGCCGACGCTGTCCTCGCGGCGACCCGGATGGCCCGCGACGTCACGCTGCAGCATGCGAAGGAGGCCTGGACGATCAAGGCTGCGACGGTCCGGGAGTGGATCACCTTCGAGCCGACCGCCGTCGGCGGCTACGGTCCCGTGGTCTCGGTCTCGGCCCCCGTGAAGGCGCTCACGAACCTCGCGAAGAGCGTCGACAAGAAGCCGGTCGACGCCGCGTTCCTCGTCGGCAAGGGTGCCACCGTGGTCGGCGTCAAGGCCGCCAAGCAGGGGCGCTCCGTGGACGTCGAGACGTCGGCGTCCGCCGTGGCCGCCGCCGTCAACGCCCGCGCCGGCACGATCACGACCGACAAGCCGCCGCCCGTAGCGCTTGCGCTCGCGGTCCTGCAGCCCAAGCTGACCACGGAGGAGGCAGAGAAGGCGGCCCCGCTGATGAAGCGCCTCGCGGGGTGGACGACCTACTTCCACCGCTACGAGGCGAACGGCTTCGGGGTGAACATCTCGATCCCGACGGCCGACATCAACGGCTACGTGGTGCGGCCTGGTGCGGTCTTCGACTTCTGGGCGGCCCTCGGCCCGGTGACGTATGAGCGTGGCTACCGCGACGGTGGCGCGATCCTCAACGGGCGCACGGAGCCCACGGGAGCGCTGGCGGGAGGGATCTGCTCGTGCTCCACGACGCTCTTCAACGCCGCGGCGCGGGCCGGGCTCGAGATCCTGGACCGCGACAACCACTACTACTACATCGACCGCTACCCGACTGGCCTCGACGCGACGGTCTGGCAGAGCGGGAACTCTCAGCAGAGCATGCGCTTCCGGAACGACACGGAGTTCCCCATCCTGATCCGCGGCTGGACCGGCAAGGACTACGTCCGCTTCGAGATCTGGGGCCCACCGACCGGCCGCAGGGTGACGTTCTCGAACCCGACGATCCGGAACGTCGTCCGCGCCATCGACACGGTGCAGCGCACGACGAGCCTGCCGGCCGGCCAGAGCAAGCGCATCGAGTACCCGGTCAACGGGATGCAGGTGTGGGTCACCCGGACCGTGCGCGACAAGAACGGCAAGGTCGTCCACAGCGACACGTGGTACTCGGACTACAAGCGGGTGAATGGGATCGTTCTCGTGGGGAAGGCATCGCCGCCGTCGACCCCGAAGCCGAAGCCAACCCCGGCCCCGACCCCCGCACCCACGCCCGCGGTGCCGTAGCGACGGCCCCGCGGGCCGGCCCGCCCGGGCCGTGACGCCGGGCCGTCTGCGACGCGGGCGAAGGTGGTGGAGATGGGGGAGAGTCGAACTCCCCGTCCGGAACCCGTGACCCGGGACCACTACGAGCGTGTCCGATGCTTGATCTCGACCGACCCGCCCCCATCGGCAGGAACGATGACCGGCCCAGCTGCGTGTCCCTAGATCGGGCTTGGCTCCCGGCTACGCGGCGCTTGCCGGGGTTGCACCTCCGCTGATTGACGCTTCCACGGCCCACGGAGGGAAGGCCGCTTCCACGCTCACCTTACCGCCTAAGCGGCGAGGGCGAGAGCAGGCTGCTTGTTGGCAGTTACTTCGGTTTGCCGCCTTTTAACGAGGCCAGAGCGGCATCCTCGGCTCGCGTTCCCGGGCTGCGGGGCCCCGTCGAGACCACGCATCCCCACCGATCGGAGCGGCGCACCGGCCGTTCCGCGCCAGCGCACGCGCCGGCGAGCGTCCATTCTACCCTGCGGGGCCTCGCGGTCCCGTGGTGCGCGCAAGACGCGCTCGGGGGCTGCAAGAGGTCCCAGGCGGCGGTCGATCTGGATCCCGCCCTCGGGTGCCGGTCCCAAGCGGCTACCTGCCGCGGCTCACATCGGCCAGCTCGCGGGCGATGTCGCGCTTGGCGTCGCGCTCGGCGATGTCGCGTCGGCGATCGTGGAGCTGCTTGCCGCGCGCGAGGCCGATCTGCAGCTTGGCGAGGCCCCGGTTGTCGATGTACAGCCGCAGCGGCACGAGCGTGAGGCCCTTCGACTTCGTCGTGCCCAGGAGCTCGTGGATCTCGTCCTTGTGGAGGAGGAGCTTGCGGGCCCGCTTCGCCTCGTGGTTGAGGCGGTTGCCCCCCGCGTACGGAGCGATGTGCGCGCCGATGAGCCAGGCCTCGCCGCGCTCGATCCGGGCGTAAGCCTCCTGCAGGCTGACGTGGCCGGCGCGGATCGACTTGATCTCCGTGCCAGTCAGGACGATTCCCGCCTCGAAGGTCTCCTCGATGAGAAACTCGTGGCGGGCCTTGCGATTGAGGGCGATCGTGGCCTCGCCCATGGATGGGACTCCTTCGTCTCGTGGCTCAACACGGCAGCCGGAGGATCATGCCTCAGCCGTGCGCCGGAAGCACGAGCGCCGGTCCATGCGGACCGGCGCTCGAACGCGTTTCAACATTGCCCACCCGCGGGTGGCGTCCGTCAGGCGGCCGCCTCCTGCGAGGTGGTGCAACGACGCCGACTACTGTCTGTCACTGCACATCACCTCCTTTCGGTCGCGGGCACCGTACAGGACGCCGCGGGATCTGGCAAGGACTCCGCCGGCGGCCCACGGAGGCCGACTCGCGTTCCCGGGTCGGCTACGCGGCGCGATCCAGCTCCGCGGGGATGTCCGATGAGGCGGCCCGGCCCAGCACGTCGAGAGCGGCGTCGATGTAGGGATCCCCCGTCGGCCCGGGCTCATTCGCCCCCGGCCCGGTGGCGGGGACCATGACGTCGGGCTCCAGCCCCACCTGGTGGATCCAGCGCTTGGCGGGCGTCAGCCACTTGGCGATCGTCAGCCGGAAGCCGCCCGATTCAGCCGTCAGGTCGATCCACTGCTGGATCGTCCCCTTGCCGAACGTCGTCTCACCCACGAGCGTGCCCCGTCCCGTGTCCTGCAGGGCGCCGGCGACGATCTCGCTCGCGGAGGCGCTCCCGCCGTTGACGAGGACGGCCACGCGGATCGCGGGGTCGGTTGCTGCACCGCCCGGCTCGGCGTTCGTGGCAACCTGGCTCCCGTCCGCCGCCTCTTCCCAGAAGATGGGGCCCTCGGCGATGAACTGGCTCGCGATGGAGCGAGTAGCGGTGACGAAGCCGCCCGGGTTGTCGCGGAGGTCCACGACGAACTTCGTCACGCCCCGCTCGCGCGCGGCGCGGAGCGCGGATTCGAACTGGCGCGCGGCATGATCGGAGAAACCGGAGACTCGCAGGTAGACAACCGCCCCGCCCGCCAGCTGCCGCGTCGTGACCTGGCGCGAGACGATCGTGTCCCGGACGATCGGCATCTCGAACGGACCTCCGTCGTCGCGGACGAGCGTCAGGACGACCTCCGTTCCCCTTGGGCCGCGAACTCGGGCAATCGCCTCGTCGATCGTCTCGCCGTCGACCGTGCGGCCGTCGACAGCCGCGATCACGTCGCCGGCGAGGAGCCCTGCTGCCTCGGCCGGCGAGCCGTCGATGGGTGCCACAACGACCATCCGGCAGGTCGGCCCGATCGTGGCGCAGGACTCGACGCTGGCGTCCGCCGGGCGCGTCGTGACCTCGGCGCCGATGCCCGTGAACTCCCCGCCGATCACCTCGCGCGCCCGCTGGAGCTCCTCCGGGCTCATGTACGACGAATAGGGGTCGTCGAGCGCCCCGATCATCCCGTCGATCGCGCCCTGAACGAGCCGCTGCCGGTCGACCTCGCCCACGTAGCTCTTCGTGATCGAATCCCAAGTGTCCCAGAACGGCACGAAGAGCTCCGCGTCGGAGGCGGGCGTCCCCGGCGTCGCCGCCGTGCGTGCCCCGACGGAGTACCCGGAGAGGAACAGGGCGGCCCCGGCAATGAGCGCGACGACGGCGAGGGCCAACCGGAGCGGGCGGACACCGCGCCGGGACGCCGGCGTCTCCATCCGCCCGGTGGCTGACGGTTCGGTCATCGGCTGGTCGGGGTCGCGGGGCTGGGTCATCGGGGATCCTGGCTGGCGCGCCGCGGGCGGCGCGGGCGGGAAGCGTACATCGGCCGTTCGAAGGAAGTGCCCGTGCGGCTTCCGGGCCCACCCCGCGCCTCCCGGCGCCCCTCGGACGGAGTCACCGAGCCAGGTAGCTGCGCACCGAGAGCCAGGACCCGAGGATCCCGACACCCAGTCCCGTTCCCACGACCAGGACCACGACGTCGCGCGCGATCGAGCCCAGCTCGAGCGGCAGGACGCGGAAGAAGCCGTACATGAGGTCGCCGAGGGGTGCCGCCGCGAGCGCGAGGGCGCCGACCGCGAGGCCGGCCCCGAGGAGCCCGACGAAGGCGCCCTCGAAGATGAACGGCCAGCGGATGAAGGCGTCCGACGCGCCGACCAGGCGCATGATCTCGATCTCCTCCCGTCGGGCGAGGACGGCGAGCCGGATCGTGTTCACGATGATGAAGAGGACGACGATCCCGACGAGCACGAGCACGACGATGCCGCCGGTGCGCAGCACATCCGTCACCGAGGTCAGCCGCTCGATCAGCTGCTGGACCTCGACCACGTCGTCCACGACGTCGGTGCGGGATGCCAGGAGCTCGATGACGGGGGCGTACTCGCGGGCGTCGACGAGCGTGACCTCCAGGCTTGCCGGGAGGGGGTTGCGGTCGAGATAGCCCGTGAGGTCCACCTGGCCGCGCTCGCGGAGACGATTGCGAAACAGGGCAAGCGCTTCCTCCTTCGACACGAAGCGGACGGCTCGGACTTCCGGCAGGGCGGCGACGTCAGCGGCGAGCTCTGCCGCGCGCACCACGAGGACCGGGTCCGCGCCGGGCGCGTCTCGCAGGTCGGCGACGATCTCGACCTTCTCCTCGACGTACGCCACGCCCGCCTCGAGGCCCGCCTGGAGGAGCCAGAATCCGGCCAGCAGCAGGAGCATGAGAAGCATCGTCGCGACCGCGGCGAGGCTCATCAGGGCATTCCGCCGAAGGCCCTGCAGCGCCCGGCCAATGCTGAAGGCGAGGAAGCGCGGGAAACCGAGGAGGGTGCTCACGCGCCGGCCTTCAATCCTCGCGGTGGTAGCCGCCTACCCCGTCCCGGACGATCCTCCCCTCCTCGAGCGCGACGACGCGCCGTCGGAGCGAGGTGACGACCTCGGCATTGTGGGTGGCAACCAGCACGGTGACCCCCAGCTCGTTGATCCGCAGCAGGAGCTGGATGATCTCCCAGGAGATGAGCGGGTCGAGGTTGCCCGTCGGCTCGTCGGCAATGATGAGACGCGGCTCGTGCACGAGGGCCCGGGCGATCGCGGTCCGCTGCTGCTCGCCGCCCGACAGCGTGGTCGGGAGTTGGTCGGCCTGGGCGGTGAGGCCGACCACGGCAAGGGCGCGATCGACCGCCGGCCGGATCCGCCGCCCGGGCGTGCCCGTCACCTCCAGCGCGAAGGCCACGTTCTCGCGGACCGAGCGCGCGGGAAGGAGCTTGTAGTCCTGGAAGACGATGCCGATCCGGCGCCGAAGCTCGGGCACCCGGCGCCGGGGGACCTGCGCGAGATCCCGGCCGTCGACCGCGACGGAACCTGCCGTCGGCAGCTCGTCGCGGATCAGCAGCTTGAGCAGGGTGGACTTGCCGGCGCCCGAGGGCCCCACCAGGAAGACGAACTCCCCCTCGCGGAGGGCCAGGTCGATGTCGCGCAGGGCGACCTTCCCGTTGGCGTAGGTCTTGCCGACGCCGCGCAGCGCGAGCACGGGATGGGCGGCCGCGGCTGCGCCCGGCGCCGCGTCGGCGCCCGGAGCGGCATCGGCGGCCGGGGGGTTGAGGGTGGCGCTCGTCACGGTCGTCGCGAGGCTACCACCGCGGGGCCGATCACGTCCGTCGGGGCGGCGTGTGCCGCGCGCCGTCCTCCGTGCTCGAAGCTAGAGGACCGCCAGCGTGATGGGCACGTAGCGGGAGAAGTCCGCAAACGGGCGGTCCCAGCACAGGAGCGCGGGGAAGTCCTCGATCCGGAGGCCGGCCTCGAGGAGGGCGGTGACGGCCCGTCCGGCGCTCCCCGGCACCCACACCGAGAACGCTCCGGCCGGCTCCACGACGGCCATGAGGTGGCCGAGCACTGCCGGGAAGAGCGCCTCCTCCGTCAACGCGACGGGACCCACCCGGCCCGCGGCCGACGTGTAGCCGTAGCCCAGCACGTCGCCCGCGCGGTCCTCGTAGAGATACCCGAGCCGGCCGGCCGCGGCGACGAAGGCGTGGTCCTCCGGGTGGGCATACCCGAGCGTCGCCTGGTCGAGCGTCGCCAGGGTCGCCGCGAGATGCTGGGCCCCCGGCCCGTCGGGCGGCCCCGCGGCGAAGACCTCGAAGGGCACCCCGCGGACGCCCTCGGGGAGAGGCGGTGGGTGCGCGCGATCTGGCCGCCCGACGAGCTCGAGGACGGGCACGCGGGGGACGACCCCGAGGCGCGCATAGAGTGCGTTCGAGATCGGCTGGGCAGCATCGGTGCAGGTTGCCCGCACGATGTCGTCGCCGGGCTCCGGAAGGACGGCATGGAGAAGCGCCCGTCCGACGCCCCGGGCCTGCTCGTCGGGGTGCACGAAGAGCATGCCGAGAAACCAGACGCCCGCTCGGCGGATCGCGGAGGCGAACCCCACTACGCCGGCGTCCCCGCGTGCCGGGCGCGTCGCGACCAGGAAGCCTTCCGGGTCCGTGGAACGCAGGTGGCCGAGGAGCGTGACGAGGGGTCCGGGCGCGGCCAGGGTCGGGGGCCGGCCGACGCGCTCGCCGTACCCGTCGAGCCCCGCGCGCCAGATCTCCGCGCAGGCTGCCATCTCGTCGGGCCGCGCCCGGCGCAGTGCGAGGCCGTCCGGGGCGGCGCGGCTCACGCGAGCTCGCGGGGAGCACCCTCGATCGGGGCGCCGGTCGCCGCGCGCTCCAGCTCGGCCTGCATGAAGGCGTCGAGATCGCCGTCGAGGACGGCGGCGGTATTCGAGGTCTCGGCCTCCGTCCGGTGGTCCTTGACCATCTGGTACGGATGCAGGACGTAACTCCGGATCTGGTTTCCCCACCCGGCCTCGACATGCTCGCCCTTCAGGCGCTGGAGCTCAGCCTCCTTCTCCTCGAGCGCGCGCTCCAGGAGGCGGGCCTTGAGGACCTTGATGGCGGTCTCCCGGTTCTGGGTCTGGGAGCGCTCGTTCTGGCTCTGGGCCACGATCCCGGTGGGGAGGTGCGTCAGGCGGACGGCCGAGTCCGTCTTGTTCACGTGCTGCCCGCCGGCGCCCTGGCTGCGGAAGGTGTCGACCCGGATCTCGTCCCAGTCGAGGTCGATGGCCACATCGTCTTCGACCTCGGGCAGCACCTCCACCAGGGCAAAGGTCGTCTGGCGCCGCTTCTGGGCGTCGTACGGGCTGATTCGGACGAGCCGGTGGACGCCGCGCTCGGCGCACAGCCAGCCGTACGCGCGCCGGCCGTCGACCGCGACCGTCACGCTCTTGAGGCCGGTCTGCTCGCCCTCCGTCTGGTCGACGATCTCCGTCTTGAAGCGGTGTCGCTCCGCCCAGCGGAGGTACATCCGGAGGAGCATCTCCGCCCAATCGGTGGCCTCGGTCCCGCCGGCCCCGGCGCTGATGGAGATGAGGGCGCTGCCGTTGTCGTACTCGCCGGAGAAGAGGAGCGCCGTCCGCTCCATCTCGTAGGTGGTCCGCAGGTCGGCAGTGTCCCGGCCGATCTCGTCGAGCACCTCGTCGTCGCCCTCGTCCTCGGCGAGGTCGTACAGCTCGTCGAGGCTCCGGGCCCTGCCGTCCAGGTCGCGCCACAGCTCGATCTCGGTGCGCAGGCCGTCGGCCTCACGGAGGATGCGCTGCGCGGCGCGCTGGTCCTCCCAGAAGGCGGGCTCCGACGTCAGCGCCTCGAGCTCGGCGAGGCGGGCTTCGCGAGCGGCGAGGTCAAAGACGCCCCGAGGTCGCGTGGATCCTCTCGACGAGGTCGCGGAGCTCGGACCGATCCACCTAGATCCGGCCTCTCGCGTCCTGGAGCAGGATCGGCCGAAGCTCGATCAGCCGGAGGGCCGTCTTGCTGCGGGCGACGACGGGGTTCACGCAGGGACAGTACGCGTTGTGGGGGCAGACGCCGCAGTTGCCGTCGCAGTCGAGAGCGGCGGCATAGCTGCACGATCGGCAGTCGCGCTCGCACGCGATGAGATCGACGAATGTCGCGTCCTCGAGCTGCTTCACCACTCCCTCGCTGCGGCCGGTCCGGGAACATGCCAACCTGGCGCCCGGTCTCTGGGGTCACCGGTGCGCTCGCCGCGTGCGTGCGCAGCATCGAGGGGAGTATATGCGTGGAACGCCGACCGGCCAAGAGGGAGTTTTCCTACCCCCGGACGGTTCGCCCGCGCTCAGCTCCCTCGCCGGGCCGGGCTGTCCGGTGACGCCGTACCAGGCCAGCGCCGCCAGCTCGTGGAGCAGCGCATCGAGGCGCCCACCGACGGACGCCTCCAGCGGCGACGCCGGCACCGGCGAGCCCAGCGCGTCGATCCCTAGGTCCCGTGCCATCCGGATCACCCGCAGCATGTGGGAGCGGTCCGAGACGAAGAGCGTCGGTCCGCGGCCCCGCTGGTCGAGGATCGGGGCGACGCCGCGGAGCGACTCCAGGGTGGATCGGCCGCGCTCCTCCATGAGGATGGCGTCTTCGGGAACGCCCCGCTCGATGGCGTAGGCACGAGCGGTCGCGGCCTCGGTCGTGCGGTCGCCTGCCCGGCGCCCGCCCGTCACCACGAGGAAGACGCGCCGGCTTCCCGCGGCCCGCGTCCGCCAGAGGTCGACGGCGTGGTCGATGCGGGCCCGGAACACGGGCGACGGGCGGCCGTCGTGCTGGGCGGCCCCGAGGACCACGATGGCGTCGACGACAACCGGCCGCGCAGCGTCGTCGATGTCACCCCGCCGCCAGATCCGGAAGGTCGTGTAGGTGGCCACGACAAGCGCACCGCCCAGTCCGGCGGCCCCGACGACCGCGAGCGTCCGGCCGGCCGACGACCGGGCGGACGGGCTCATCGGCCGTGGCACTTCTTGTACTTGAGCCCCGAACCGCAGTAGCAGGGGTCGTTGCGGCCGAGCTTCGCGCCCGGCCCGCCGCCGGACGCCGGCGCGACCGCCCGATCACCCACCTGCTGCTGCATGGCCTTGATGGCGGGGCCGGTCGGCAGGCCGCGGGCCACGACGCCGGCTCCCTCCCCGCCCCGGGTGGCCGGCCGCGCCGCCGTGCCGCCCGTCGTCGCGGGCGAGCGAACGGCCGGAGAGCCGGCGACCACGGCCGCGCCGGCCGCGAGGCTCTTGGCGAGCTGCGCCTCATCGGCGGTCGGCTCGGCCGGCTGCTTCACGACCTGCACGCGGAAGATCGTCGTCGCCACCTGGCTCCGGATCAGGGCGCGGAGCTGGTCGTAGAGGCTGAACGCCTCCTTCTTGAACTCGTTGAGGGGATCCTGCTGGGCATAGCCCCGCAGGCCGATACCGCGCCGCATGTCGTCGAGCTCGGTCAGGTGCTCGACCCACAGGGCGTCGATCGTGCGCAGCAGGACGAGGCGCTCCACCATCGACCAGTCGACCTCGCCCACCTCGGCGGTCCTTGCCTCGAGCTTCGCGTCGGCGAGCTCGCGGAGGTGCGACCCGATCGCGTCGCGCCCGCCGATCTCCCACAGCTCGTCCTCCGAGGTGCCGGCCCCGTCGAGGCCCAGGCCCCGAAGCGCGATCGCCAGCGCCTCCAGGCTCCAGTCGTCGGAGTGCTCGCTCGAGCAGTGCAGGTCCAGCAGCACCTCGATCTCCTCGTCGAGGAAGGCCCGCACGGTGTCGGTCAGGTCCTCGTTGTGGAGGACCTTGTCGCGCTCGGCGTAGATCGTCTCGCGCTGCTTGTTGATGACGTCGTCGAACTCGACGACGCGCTTGCGGATGTCGAAGTTGAAGCCCTCGACGCGGGACTGCGCGCTCTCGATCGTCCGGGACACCAGGCGAGACTCGATCGCCACGTCGTCCTCGAGGCCCAGCCGCTCCATGAGGCTGGCGACCCGCTCCGAGGCGAACCGCTTCATGAGGTCGTCCTCGAGGGACAGGTAGAAGCGCGAGGACCCCGGGTCGCCCTGGCGCCCGGCGCGGCCGCGGAGCTGGTTGTCGATCCGGCGGCTGTCGTGGCGCTCGGTGCCGATGATGTGGAGCCCGCCGGCGGCGACGACGCGGTCGTGCTCCTCGTCGCAGCGCGCCTTTGCCTCGCGGAAGACCGCGTCGTAGGTCTCCCGGTCGACTTCGGCCGGGTTGAGGCCGCGCTGGTGGAGCAGGTCCGAGGTGAGCCCGGCCGGGTTGCCGCCCAGGACGATGTCGGTCCCGCGGCCGGCCATGTTCGTGGCGATCGTCACCGCCGCGCTGCGCCCCGCCTGGGCGACGATGCCGGCCTCCTTCTCGTGGAACTTCGCGTTGAGGACCTCGTGCTTGATTCCGCGGCGGCGCAGCATCTCGCCGAGGATCTCGGACTTCTCGACGGAGACGGTGCCCACGAGGACGGGCCGGCCGGCCTCCGCCATCTCCTCGATCTCGTCGATGACCGCGTTGAACTTGCCGTTCTCCTGGCGGTAGACGAGGTCCGCGTCGTCGTCCCGGATCATGGGCTGGTTCGTCGGGATCGAGACGACCTCGAGCTTGTAGATCTTGTGGAACTCTTCGGCCTCGGTCATCGCGGTGCCGGTCATGCCGGCCAGCTTGTCGTAGAGCCGGAAGTAGTTCTGGAAGGTGATCGTGGCGAGGGTGACCGACTCGCGCTGGACTCGCAGCCCCTCCTTCGCCTCGATCGCCTGGTGGAGGCCCTCGCTCCAGCGCCGCCCCGGCATCTGGCGCCCGGTGAACTCGTCCACGATGACGATCTCGCCGTCCTTGACGAGGTAGTCCTTGTCGCGACGGTAGAGGGCGTGGGCCCGGAGCGCCTGCTCGAAGTGGCGGGCGAGGCGCGGGTCGGCATCGAACAGGTTCGGGATGTCGAGGAGCTTCTCCATCTTGTCCACGCCGTCCTCGGTCGGCGAGACGGCCCGGTCCTTGAGATCGACGAAGAAGTCCCCGCCCTCCTGGGCGCCCTCGGGGCGTGCCTGGAGCTTCGGCACGAGGCGCGCGAAGGTGTAGTAGAGGTCGGCCGACTCCTCGGCCTGGCCGCTGATGATGAGCGGCGTGCGCGCCTCGTCGATGAGGATGTTGTCGACCTCGTCGACGATCCCGAAGAAGCGCTCCCGCTGGACCCGCTGGTCGAGCTCCGTGACCATGTTGTCGCGGAGGTAGTCGAAGCCGTATTCGTTGTTCGTGCCGTACGTGATGTCGGCGGCGTACGCCTCGCGCCGTGTGACCGGGCGCAGGTTGATGAGGCGCTCGTCGGTCGTGGGATAGCCGGGTTCGAATACGTACGCGGTGTCGTGGACGATGATTCCCACGCTGAGGCCCAGGAAGTGGAAGACGGGGCCCATCCACTGGGCGTCGCGCCGGGCGAGGTAGTCGTTGACGGTTACCACGTGGACGCCGCGTCCGGTCAAGCCGTTGAGGATCGCGGCCAGCGGCGCGACGAGGGTCTTGCCCTCGCCGGTCTTCATCTCCGCGATCTTGCCCTGGTGGAGGACGGTGCCGCCGATCAGCTGGACGTCGAAGTGACGCATCCCGAGCGTACGCCGCATCGCCTCCCGGGCGCTGGCGAACACCTCCGGCAGGACCTCGTCGAGCGCGGCCTGGAGCCGCTCGCTCTCCTTCTTCCGGCGCGCTCTCTCCATGTCCCGGCGCCGCTCGGGCTCGTCCTGGTCGTGCTCGTCCTGGGTTGGGCCGAACTCGGCCTGCAGCTGCGCGAGCTCGGCGCGGATCTCGTCCGCGCGGGCGCGGAGCTCCGCGTCGGACTCGCGCTCGAGCTCGGGCTCGAGCGCGTTGGCCGCCTCGACGAGGGGATGGATCCGCTTGACCTCGCGGTCGTTCGAATCGACGAAACGGGAAAGGAAACCCATGACCATGGCCGAGCCAGTATAGGGGTGGGTCCGTTCGGAAGCCGCCGATCAGCCCGGCCGATCCGCGTCCTCGCGGGACGCAGGAAGCACGACCACCAGGGGATCGTCGGGCGCGCCACTCGCCGTCCCGGCCAGGTCGCGAGTCTCCGTGCCGGGCCGCACCCGCTCCTCGATCGGTGCAAGGCGGCGACGAACGCGATCCTCCAGGTCCTGGAGCAGCCCGCCGGCGATCACCGCGACGCCGCCCGAACGGCCGCGCCGTCGCCGCTCCGGCCTCTCCTCGGGCATGGCTAGGTCCAGAAGCCGGTGCCGTACCCGGCGAGGAGCAGAACGAAGGTCAGCGCCCCGAGACCCAGCCAGAAGAGCACCGCCACCCACGTGCGGGTGGGGTTCATCTCCGGGTTGCGGAGGGGCGGCAGGTCCCAGCGCGGCGACGCGAGCTGGTCGCGCCAGTCCTTCGGGGTGTCGGTCTGCGGCTCGAGGCCGCCCTGCCCGTCGGGCCGGTGGAGCTGGAGGGTCATCGGTCTCCCGGGCTGCGAGCCGGTGCAGCGCCGGAATACGGAGTGCCGGCGGAGGGGGACGGGGCCGCACCCGGCGGAGCGGGCTCGTCCGAGTGGTCGCGGAGCCCGGCCGAGGGGCGATCGGCCGCGGGCGAGGCGCCCGCGCGCGCGTCGAGCGTCTGCTCCACCCCGTCCTCCCAGAGGATCATCTCCTGGGTGAGTGCCACCTCCGACGAGAAGAGGGCACCGACGGACTCACCGCGGTGGATGCGCCGGATGGCCTCGCCGATGAGCGGGGCGACCGAGAGCGTCGTGATCTGGGGCAGCCGCTTGTCGAGGGGGAGCGGGATCGAGTCCGTGAGGACCACCTCCCTCAGGCCCGATGCCGCGATCAGGTCGACGGCCGGCTCCGACAGCACGCCGTGGGTGGCGCATGCGTAGATCTCCTCGACGCCCTCGCGCTGGAGCGCCCGGGTCACCTCGATGAGCGTCCCCCCGGTGTCGATCTCGTCGTCGACCATGATCGCCCGCCGGCCGCGGACGTCGCCGATCACGTTCATCACCTCGGCCCGGTCCAGGTTGCCGACCCGTCGCTTCTCGATGATCGCCAGGGGCGCGTCGAGGAGCTCGGCGAAGGTACGGGCGCGCTTCGCGAACCCCAGGTCCGTGACGACGACGAGGTCCTCCAGGTCCTTCTGGCGGAAGTAGTTCGAGAGCAGGTGGACCGCGGTCAGCTCGTCGACCGGGATGTTGAAGAAGCCCTGGATCTGTCCCTGGTGGAGGTCCATCGAGAGGACCCGGTCGGCGCCGGCCACGGTGATCATGTCGGCGACGAGGCGCGCCGTGATCGGGACCCGCGGCTGGTCCTTCTTGTCGGACCGGCCGTACGCGTAGTACGGGATGACGGCCGTGATCCGGCCCGCGCTGGCCCGCTTGAACGCGTCGATCATGACGAGGAGCTCCATGATCGACTGGTTCACCGGCCGGCAGGTCGGCTGTACCAGGAACACGTCCTTCTCGCGGACGTTGTCCAGGATCTTGACGAAGATGTTCTCGTTCGCGAACGAGAAGACCTCGGCCTGGCCGAGGCCCACGCCAAGGTACCGGCTGATCTTGCGAGCGAGGCCGGGGTTGGCGTTCCCGGTGTAGACGTCGAACGAGTCGGAGTACACGGCGCCTCCTCCGGCCAAAACCCCCTACGCGGGGGCCGGGCCGCTCCCTGGTCCCGGTCCCGCCTCGGGGTCGCCATTGTCGCCCATGCCCACGCGCTCCGCCAGCCCCTCCCCGAACGCGGCGATGCCGACGACCCGGTCGCCGTCGTTGAGGCGCATCGTGATCACCCCGCGGGCCCCCGATGAGTAGCGGTTGATCGAGCTCGTCAGGGTCCGGACGACCTGGCCGCCAGCGCTGATCAGGAGCAGCTCGTCGTCGACCTCGGTGACCTGCTGCACGGCGGCGACGCGGCCGGTCTTGCGTCCTTCCAGCGGGATGAGCATCACTCCCTGCCCGCCCCGGTGCTTGCGCCGGAACTCGGTCAGCGCGACGCGCTTGCCATAGCCGGTCTCCGTGAGGACAAGAAGGTCGCGCTCGGGCTGGACCACGCTCATCGAGACGACCTCGTCTCCGGCCCGCGCCAGGCGGATGCCGATGACGCCGGCGGCGTCGCGGCCCATCGACCTGACCTCGGTCTCCTTGAAGCGGGCGAGCTTGCCGAGCGCGGTGGCGATGATGACGTCGTCGGCGCCGCTGGCCACGTCAACCCACGCCAGCTCGTCCGTCTCCGCGAGGGTGATCGCCCGGATTCCGGAGGAGCGGACCTTGTCGAACTGCGCCAGGGGCGTCTTCTTGATCATGCCCCGCCGGGTCGCCATGACGAGGTACCCGCCGGCCCCGAAGTCGGGGACGACGAGCGTCGCCGTCGGGACCTCGCCGGCCTCCACCTGCACGCCGGGCAGGTTGATGATCGGGATCCCCTTCGCCTGGCGGCTCGCGTCGGGGACCGCGTGCACCTTGGCGCTGAAGACGCGGCCCCGGTTGGTGAAGAAGAGGGCCCAGTCGTGCGTGTTCGCGACGAGGAGGCTGTCGACGGCGTCCTCCTCCCGGGTCACGTGCCCGATGATCCCCTTCCCCCCCCGGCCCTGGCGCCGGTACGTCGCGACCGGCTGGCGCTTGATGTACCCGCGGCGGCTGATCGTGACGACGACGTCCTCGTCTGCGATGAGGTCCTCGTCGGTCATCTCGCGGCTGGAGTCGTCGACGACGCGGGTGCGGCGCTCGCCCGCGTACTTGCGCTTCAGCTCCAGCAGCTCGTCCTTGATGATCGCGAGGACGCGGGCGGGGTTGGCGAGGATGTCCTCCAGCTCGGCGATGAGCTGGATCACCGAGAGGTACTCGTCCTCGATCTTCTTGCGCTCCAGGGCGGCGAGGCGCGCCAGGCGCATGTCGAGGATGGCCTGGGCCTGCACCTCGGAGAGCGCGAAGCCCTCGATGAGGTTCGTGCGCGCCGTGTCGACATCGGCCAATTCGCGGATCGTGCGGATCACCTCGTCGAGATGGTCGAGGGCGATCTTGAGCCCCTCGAGGACGTGGGCGCGCTCGCGCGCCTTGCCGAGGTCGTACTCGGTCCGGCGCCGGACGATCTCGCGCCGGTGCTCGACGTGGTGGGCGATGACCGACTTGAGCGGCAGCGTCTGGGGCTGGCCATCGACGAGGGCCAGCATGTTGAGGTTGAAGGCCAGCTGCATCGCCGTGTGCTTGAAGAGGTTGTTCAGCACCGTGTGCGGGTTGGCGTCGTTCTTGACCTCGATGTAGATGCGCATCCCGTCGCGGTCGGACTCGTCCCGCAGGTCGGCGATGCCGTCGATGCGCTTGTCCTTCACCAGGTCGGCCATCTTCTCGAGAAGCGTCGCCTTGTTCACCTGGTAGGGAAGCTCGCTGACGATGATCGCGATGCGGTCGCGGCGGGTCTCCTCGAAGGCGACCTGCGCACGCATGACGACGCGGCCGTGTCCGTGGGCGTACATCTGGCGGATGGCATCCACCGTCTCGGGCACGCCCGTGATGGGGTTCTTCTGCTGCTCGTAGCGGAAGATCGAGCCGCCGGTCGGGAAGTCGGGGCCCTTGACGAAGGCGCAGAGGCCGTCCGACGTCAGCTCCGGATCGTCGATGAGCGCGATCGTCGCATCGACGACCTCGCCGAGATGGTGCGGGGGAATGTTGGTGGCCATCCCGACCGCGATCCCGGACGAGCCGTTGATGAGGAGGTTCGGCAGCCTCGCCGGCAGGATCGTCGGCTCGCGGTGCTGGCCGTCATAGGTCTCCGCGAAGTCGACGGTCGCCCTGTCGATGTCAGCCAGCATCTCGGCCGCGATCGCCGTCAGGCGCGCCTCCGTGTAGCGCATCGCGGCGGCCGAGTCGCCGTCGACCGAGCCGAAGTTGCCCTGGCCGTTGACAAGCGGATAGCGCATCGAGAAGTCCTGGGCCAGCCGGACGAGGGCGTCGTAGATCGCGGAGTCGCCGTGGGGGTGGTACTTGCCCATCACCTCGCCGACGATCGCCGCGCACTTGCGGAACGAGCTCGTCGAGGAGAGGCCCATCTCCCCCATCGTGTGGAGGATCCGCCGGTGGACCGGCTTGAGGCCGTCGCGAACATCCGGCAGTGCGCGCGCCACGATCACGCTCATCGCGTAGTCGAGGTAGGACGTCCGCATCTCGTCCTCGATGCGGATCGAGCGGACGTCGCCCAGGTTGTCGGTCACGGTCGCGGTCTCCGGTGCGGGGCGGCGGTACGGCGGTTCATGTCAGCGTGCGCCGCGTCCCGGGCCCCGGGACCCGCGGCGGCGAAGGCGGCGGCGGTCGCCGCCGCGGTCGAGGTCGACGGCGCGCTCGAGGTGCGGCGGATCCCGGCCAGCGCACGGCGGACCGCCGCCGCGTCGTCTGGCCGGAGCTTCGGGGCGGTCTCGCGGAGGACCCAGGCGCGGTGTCCGTCGGCCCCCTCTGCGGCGCGCACGGACTCCTTCCGGCAGAAGCCTCCGACGAGCCCCGGCTCCACGCGCGCGAGCTCGCGAAGCGACCACGAGAGCGCCTTCTGAACGTCCGGCTCGGCGTCGCCGATCAACTGGGCGACCAAGTCGAGACCGCGGGTGGCAACGGCCACGGTACGCCCGGACCCGTGGTCGACATGGGGAAGGTTGGCGATCGCCGACCCGACGAGCCGCCGCTCCCAGCGGCCAGGGCTGAAGACGAGCTGCTCCAGCTCTGCCCACCGGTACGGCTCGCGGAGGATGCCCTCCGCCACCGCCTCGGCCAGCGTGTCCACCGTGATCCAGTCGTCGGCTTCGCTGGCAAGCCGCCGGAGGACCTGCCATCCGCGCTCCGGGTCGTCCGGGAGGATCCAGCGGAGAAGGTGGATCGCCATCCAGCGAAGCTCGCGAAGCTCCTGGCGGGCGAGCGCGTCGGCGACCACGAGAAGCCGTCCCGATCCGAGGCCGCGAACCGGTCCGCGGAGGCCCCCGACCACGGCGTCGAGCAGCGGCGAGCGTATGCCCAGCGTCGGCCCGATCCCCGGTGCGACGAGCCGTTGGCCCGTCAGGTAGGTGGGGTCGGCGAGGCGCGCGAGACCGGCTCGGGCAGCCGCGACGAATGCCCCCGGGTCATCGATCTCCCCGGCCAGCGCCACGCCCAGGGCGCGCGCCGCGGGCAGGTGATCGGCGACGAATGCCCGCGCCCTGGCCGTGGTCGGGCTCGCCTGGAGCGCAGGCGCGGTGGCGCCGACCGTGCCCCCGCCGCGGGCGCTCCGGGCCACGGATGCGCCGCTCGCGCCGCTCACGTGGCAGCCTCGGACGCCCCGGGCGCCCCGAATGTGCCGGCCCCGGGCGCCCCGGGCGTCCCGAATGTCCCGGCCCCGGGCGCCGCGGCCCCGGCGGCTGAGTCCTCGGGCATGAGCCGGAAGCGGTAGCGGGCCTTCAGCTCGTCCCGGTGCTCCGCCGGCGCGGCGACGTAGAGGCCCTCGGCCGTCGCTAGAACCTCTCCGCTTGCCTGCTCGACGAGGCGCCCCGTGGTGGTGATCAGGCGCCGTCGGCGGTCCACGATGCGCCCCTCGCCGCGAAGCCGGGCGCCTATCGGCACCGGGCGGCGGTAGTCGATCGACATGCGCGCCGTGTAGCCCCACGCCTCCGCGTTCGAGAGGGCCCAGGCCATCACCTCGTCCAGGATCGTGGCCACGATCCCGCCGTGGGCGATCCCCTCCCAGCCCTGGAAGTCGGGCCCCAGCGTCAGCTCGGTCCAGCAGGTGTCACCGGCGACGTGGAGAACGAGGTGGAGGCCGTGCTCGTTGAGCTCGCCACAGGCGAAGCAGGCGTGCGGCGAGACCTCGACGCGGCCGGACGGCACTGCAA
Source organism: uncultured Chloroflexia bacterium (assembly GCA_963698595.1). GTDB lineage: Bacteria > Chloroflexota > Limnocylindria > Limnocylindrales > CSP1-4 > CTSoil-043. The sequence continues at coordinate 126,638 of CAVORL010000001.1, read as the reverse complement.
CCTCAGACGTCAAGGTTACGGACCTTGCGTGCCTCGGACTTGATGAACTCCTTGCGAGGCGCGACCTTCTCGCCCATGAGCATCGTGAAGATCTCGTCGGCCACGACCGCGTCCTCGACGTCAGCCCGCAGGAGCAGTCTCGTCTCCGGGTTCATCGTCGTCTCCCAGAGCTGGTCGGCGTTCATCTCGCCGAGGCCCTTGAAGCGCTGGACGCTCAGGTTCTTCACGTTGAGCTGCCTGATGGCCGCCTCGCGCTCCTTCTCCGTCTGGGCGTAGAGCGTCTGCTTGCCGGTGCTGACCCGGTAGAGCGGAGGCTGGGCGATGTACAGGTGCCCGTTCTCGATCACCTGGGGCATATGCCGGTAGAAGAAGGTGAGGAGGAGGGTCCGGATGTGAGCCCCGTCGACGTCCGCGTCGGTCATGATGATGACCCGGTGGTAGCGGAGCTTCGCCAGGTCGAAGGTCTCCCCGATCCCGGCCCCCAGGGCGATGATGAGGGGCCGCACGTTCTCGCTGGACAGGATCCGGTCCAGGCGTGCCTTCTCGACGTTGAGCACCTTGCCCCGCAGGGGCAGCACGGCCTGGAAGCGGCGGTCACGCCCCATCTTCGCGGAGCCTCCCGCCGAGTCGCCCTCGACGATGTACAGCTCGCTCTTGGCCGGGTCGCGCTCCTGGCAGTCGGCGAGCTTGCCGGGCAGCGACATGCCCTCCAGGGCGCCCTTCCGGATGACGAGGTCCCGGGCCTTGCGGGCCGCCTCGCGCGCACGCGCGGCCGTCAGGCTCTTCTCGATGATGCGGCGCCCGTCGGCCGGGTTCTCGTCGAGGTGCTGGGCGATCCCCTCGGCGACGGCCGCCTGGACCTGTCCCTTCACCTCGGCGTTGCCAAGCTTCGCCTTCGTCTGGCCCTCGAACTGGGGCTCGACGAGCTTCACCGACACGACGGCCGTGAGGCCCTCCCGGACGTCGTCGCCGGACAGGTTCGCGTCGCTGTCCTTGAGGATCGCGGCGCGGCGCGCCCAATCGTTGAGGGAGCTGGTGAGAGCGGCCCGGAACCCGGTGATATGGGATCCCCCGTCGACGGTGTTGATGTTGTTGGCGAACGCGAAGACGTTCTCCGTGAATGAGTCGTTGTACTGGAGCGCGACCTCGATCGTCGTCGCCCCGTCGCGCTTCTCGACCGCGATCGGACGCGCGTGCAGGACCTCCTTGTGCCGGTTGAGGTGCCGCACGAACGAGACGAGGCCCCCCTCGAAGTAGAACGAGCGCTCGCGATCGGCACGCTCGTCGATCAGCCTGATCCAGAGGCCCTTGTTGAGGTATGCCGACTCGCGCAGGCGCTGGGAGATGATGTCGAAGCTGAACTCGGCGTCCTCGAACGTGCCGGGATCCGCGCGGAAGGCCGTCCGGGTACCGTGACGCGCGCCCTGCGGCCCTACCTTCGTGACGGGCATCGTCGGCTTGCCCAGGGCGTACTCCTGGGCCCACACGTGGCCGTCACGGGCAGATTCGACGCGCAGCCACTCCGAGAGCGCGTTGACGACGCTCACGCCGACGCCGTGGAGGCCGCCGGAGACCTTGTAGCCGCCCCCGCCGAACTTGCCGCCGGCGTGGAGGACCGTGTGAACGACCTCCATGGCGTCCTTGCCCGTGGCGTGCTTGCCGACGGGGACCCCGCGCCCGTCGTCCGTGACGATGACCGTCGCGTCGGGAAGGATCCGGACCTCGATGTGCGTCGCGTGGCCCGCCATCGCCTCGTCGATCGAGTTGTCGACGACCTCCCATACGAGGTGGTGAAGGCCCCGCGAGTCGGTCGAGCCGATGTACATGCCGGGCCGTCGCCGGACAGCCTCGAGGCCCTCGAGGACCTGGATGCTCGCGGCGGTGTAGTCCCCGGGCGCGTCGCCGCGCCGGCGCCGCCCGCCGCCCGCCGACACAGCCCCGGAGCCCGCTGGAGCTCGATCCGTCACGCGTTCCCTCCGGTCAACCGCTCGTAGAGCCGTCCGAGCTCCTCGTCGCTGTACCACTCGATGATGATCCGCCCCCCTCGTCGCGTCCGCGCGAGGCGCACCTTCGTGCCGAGCGCTCGCCGGAGGTCGTCCTCGACGCGCTCGATCTCGGCATCGGCCGACCGCCCGGGAGCACCCCTCGTCGACGGGGCCGCGCTCCCATCGCGAAGGCGCCGGGCGAGCTCCTCGACCTGCCGGACGGACAGCCCCCGCGCCACCGCGAGCGCGAGCAGCTCGCGCTGGGCGGTCGCCGTGAGGCCGAGCAGGGCACGCCCGTGACCCTCCCCGATGCGCCCCGCCTCGATGGCTGCCTGCGCCTCCGGCTCCAGGTCGAGAAGCCGCAGCGTGTTGGCGATGGTCGGACGGGACTTACCGACGCGGGCCGCAATCTCTTCGTTGGTCAGGCCGAACTGATCGTGAAGCTGGCGGTAGGCGCGCGCCGCCTCCATCGCATTGAGGTCGGCGCGCTGCAGGTTCTCGACGAGCGCCAGCTGGAGCTGGTCCTGCTCGTCGGCCTGGCGGATCACCGCGGGTATGCGCTCGAGCCCGGCCTGCTGGGCGGCGCGGAACCTCCGCTCTCCGGCCACGAGGCGGTAGCCCTGGAGGGTCTCGGTCACAAGGATGGGCTGGAGCACTCCGTAGGTGGCGATGCTCCTGGCGAGCTCGGCAAGTGCCTCGCCCTCGAACGTGACGCGGGGCTGGTAAGGGTTGCGCTCGATCCGGTCGAGAGCGATCTCCACCGGCCCGGGCGTCGACGTGACGGCCTGCGGGATGAGGGCCGAGAGGCCGCGACCCAGGGAGGCGGGACGCGCGGGTCGGGCGCTCATGCCAGGGCACCGACGGGGGCGCTCACGCTTCGTCCCCGGATCTCGGTGGCAAGCGCTCGGTATGCGGCGGCCCCGCGGCTTTCGGGGGCGTACTGGGAGATCGGTCTGCCGTGGCTCGGCGCCTCGGCAAGACGCACGCTCCGCGGGACGACCGTCTCGTACACCGCGTCAGCAAGGTGGCGCCGCACCTCGGACGCCACCTCCGCCGAGAGATTCGTGCGCGCGTCGAACATGGTGAGGACGATGCCGTTGACCGCCAGGCCGGGGTTCAGGTGGTCGCGAACAAGATGGATCGTCGCGATGAGCTGGCTCAGGCCCTCGAGTGCGTAGTACTCGCACTGCAGCGGCACGAGCACCGCGTCGGCCGCCGTGAGGGCGTTGACGGTGAGGAGGCCAAGAGAAGGCGGACAGTCGAGAAACACGTAATCGAACTCGGCGGCGACAGGGGGCAGGAGGCGCGCGAGCCGGCGTTCCCGTTGGCCGATGCCTGCCAGCTCGACCTCCGCGCCGGCGAGAGCGATCGTCGATGGCACGAGGTGGAGACCAGGGACATCCGTCGGACGGACGAGCTCGCCCAGCGGGACGTCGTTCACGAGGGCGTCGTACACGGACAAGCCGTCGGTGGCGCGGGGTGCGCCGAGACCGCTCGTCGCGTTGCCCTGGGGATCCAGGTCCACGACGAGGACGCGTGCGCCATCGGCCGCGAGGTAGGCCGCGACGTTGACGACGGTCGTGGTCTTTCCGACGCCGCCCTTCTGGTTGGCGCAGGCAATCGTCTGGCCCACCTACCGACCAGCCTGACCGGGAATCACGCTCCGAATTCTAGCATTGGACGCGGCATCCTTCTCTGGCTCGGGTGGCGCTGGAGCGACGCGCGACCGTCGCCGGCCGGGCGCGACGGACCTGGCACTGGGGGCTCTCGGTGACATGTCGCCGGCGCGACGTGAGGCCCACCGGCCGAATGGAGAGTGTGCCGGCCGCGGCTCACCGACGCCTCACCCCTGGCCTACCGCTACCTGATCGTTGCCCGGCGATGGGTCGGCGTCCGTCGTGCGTCGGTGCAGGGGACCTCCGCCCGCACGATGACTGCCCTGGCGAGCAGGCGGCGGCTCCTCGTATCAGGCGAACCCCTCCCGTTTCACGTGAAACAGATCGCGCCGGCGCGCCCCAGGTGTCCCGCCCGCGTCGGCCGCCAGGGCGCCCTGCGAGCCGGCGGGAGAGATCGACGGCGTGCGCAGGCCTGCCTTGGGCCGCGCGCGGCCCGAGCCACTCATTCGCGCGGTTCGCTGCCGCGGTCCGGTTGGAGCCCCGCACCCGCAGGCGAACGGCGCCCCGGATCGGCCCGGCCCGATCCGGGGCGGGCGCGCGGTGGTTGTCGTGATCCGGATGCCGTCGGTATCGTGATCCGGATGCCGTCGGTATACTGCGCTGCGCAGACCCCGCGGTTGCGCCGGGATGTTCCGGCGTCCACGGGCGCACCGAGGAACGACCGTCTTGAGCCTGGTTCTCGCCGCGGTCGGCGCCGCAGTGGCTGCACTCATCCAGTCAACCATCGTTCCATTCGCCGTCACGGACGGCGGGGCTCTCGATCTCGTCCTCGTCATCGCCGTGGTGTGGACGATGACGCTGGGCCTCGAGGGTGGCCTCGTGTGGGCCTTCCTCGGAGGGCTTGTCATCGACGTACTGCTGATGCGGCCGCTCGGGCTGACCGCGTTCATCGATCTCCTGGCTGTCGGCGCCGCATGGGTGGTCGGCCGGATGCTCGTGCGCGGGGCCTACCCGGTGATCGTGGCGATGGCGGGTGCCCTCGCCGCCGCCGCGGCCCCGGCCACGGTGCTGCTCTACGGGGCGCTCCGCGACGTGCCGCCGGGCGTCGATCCGACATCGGGGATCGCTGTCTCCGGGATCCTCGCCGTGATCGCCGCGGCAATCGTCGCGCCCCCCCTGCTCGCCGTGGGCAGGCGTGCCCGTGTGGCCGAGGCGGGCCGGGCGGACTGGTGAGCACGCTCGAGCAGCCCCTCAGCCACCGGCGCCGGCCGGGCCGCTTCGCCGTGTTCTCGCTGGCCGTGGTGGTCGTGCTCAGCGGCCTCACCCTGCGCCTCTCGTCCATGCAGCTCACCGGGTCCGGGGGGCCCGCCGGGCCAAACGGCGCGGTTCCTGCGCCGATCGGGAACAGCCGGATCACCGACCTCGTGCCGATCCCGTCGACGCGGGGGCTGATCTACGATCGGGCAGGACGGCCGCTCGTCGAGAACGTCCCCACGTTCACCGTCCGTGTGCGCCCGGCCGACCTCCCCCTGACGCGACGCCCCGAGGTCGTGGAGCGGCTCGCCGGCCTCCTGGGCACGACTCCAGCGGCGATCAACACGGCCCTCGACTCGGGGAGCGTCTCGCGGTTCGATGCGGTCCCGATCGCCCGCGAGGTCCCCGAGGCCACAGCCCGCCTCATCTCCGAGGATGGCCTGACGCTGCCGGGCGTGGAGGTCACGGTCGAGCCGCGCCGCGACTACCTCTCCGGGACGCTCATGACGCAGGTCGTGGGGTACACGGGTGCACTCTCCGCGGAGGGGTACGGGGAGCTCAAGGGCTCCGGCTACCTTCCCGACGACCGGGTCGGCAAGGCCGGCGTCGAGCTCGTGTACGAGGAGGCTCTGCGTGGCGTGTACGGCGCGCAGCGGGTAGAGAAGGACGGGACGGGACGCACCGTTCGCGTGGTCGGCACCGACACTCCGCCGACCGCCGGGAGCTCGCTCGTCCTGACCATCGACAGCAACGAGCAGCGGCTCGCCGAGAAGGCCCTCATGTGGGGGCTGAACAAGGCGAACCTCAAGCGAGGGGCGATGGTCGTCCTGAACCCGCAGACCGGCGAGGTGCTCGCCATGGTGTCGTATCCCACGTACGACGCCAACCTCTTCACTCGCGGGATCACCGATGCCCAGTTCAAGAAGCTCCTGGACAACTCGAACAAGCCGCTCATCAACCACGCAATCGGGGACATCCAGCCGCCGGGATCCACCTACAAGGTCGTGACGGGGACCGGCTCCCTCGCGGACAAGATCATCACGCCCACGTCGACGCTCATGAGCAAGCCGTACGTCCAGATCGGCACCACCAAGTTCTGGGAGTGGAACCGTCTCGGCTGGGGCCCGCTCGACATCTACGAAGGGTTCGGACACTCGAGCGACACGTTCTTCTACCAGCTGTCGGAGCGGCTCGGGATCACGCGGCTCGCCTACTGGGCGCGACAGCTCGGCTACGGGCAGCCGACCGGGATCGACCTCCCCAACGAGGCGGCCGGCCTCGTCCCCACGAACCAGTGGAAGATGGACACCTTCGGCCAGCCGGTCTACCCGGGGGAGGTCCTCCAGGCCGGGATCGGCCAGGGCTATGACCTCGCCACGGTCCTCCAGGTGGCGAACTCGTACGCCGCCATCGCCAACGGCGGCACGCTGTACCAGCCCCAGGTGGTTCGCGAGATCCTGGGCCCCGACGGGTCGGTCGTCCGCCCGTTCGAGCCGAAGGTGCTCCACGAGGTCAACGCTCCGAAGTCCATCTTCACCACGATGCGCAAGGCTTCCCGCCGCGTCGTGACGAGCCGCCACACGTACAACCTGGTGGACCTGCCCATCGTCGTCGCTGGCAAGACAGGCACCGCGGAGTTCGGCCTCCGCGACAAGAACGGCGTCCTGCCCTACAGCCACTGGTTCGCCGGCTTCGTGCCGAAGCAGGCGTGGAAGAAGGACAACCCTACCGGCAGCGTCGCCAAGCCTGACTCGCAGCTGGCCTTCGCGGTCTTCACCTACGACTCACGGACGCTCGGCAATGTCGCAACGGAGGTCGCGAAGTACTACCTGCAGCTCCACTTCGGGATCAAGGAGGACTTCCGGCTGCCCGAGCTGCTCAAGCGGACGAACTTCTACCAGGGGCGCACCTGATGGGCGTGCTGCGAGTGGAGCGCGCGGCGGCTTCGGGCATCGCCGCGAAGGCGTCCGGCCTCGCCTGGCGCGATTACGACGTGCAGCTCACCGTGTACGCGGTGCTCCTTGCGGCGATCGGGCTCGCGATGGCGTACAGCAACACGACCGCCCAGCTCGGCGAGGCGCTCGTCGCCGGAGCCACCTTCACCCGAGGCCTGGTGTGGGCTGGGATCGCCGTCGCGATCTTCGCCGTCGCGACCGCCTTCGACTACCGCTGGCTCCGCACGCTGACCTGGCCGATCTACGCGATGAACCTCGGCCTGCTCGGACTGACGCTGGCGCTCGGCGACTCGGACGCCGCCTCGGCCCGCTGGATCAGCGTCCTCGGCTTCCAGTTCCAGTTCAGCGAGATCGCCAAGATCCTGATGATCCTCGTTCTCGCGCGGTACCTCGCGGATCACGAGCGGCGGATCGACTCGCTGGCCTCGATCCTGGGGGCCTGTCTCCTGGTCGCGCCCGCGTGGATCCTCGTGCTGCTGCAGCCGGACCTGGGCACCTCGCTCGTGTTCATCGCCATCGTCGGCGGGATGCTGTTCATGGCGGGAGCCAGCCTGCGCTGGCTCGGCGCCCTTGCGGCGGCAGGCCTTGCCATCATGCCCCTGGTCTGGGCGTACGTCCTCCACGACTACCAGCGCGAACGCCTGACGAGCTTTCTCGACCCGGGCCGCGATCCCCTGGGAGCGGGCTTCCAGCTGCTCACGGCGCAGCAGGCGGTGTCGTCCGGCGGGCTGCTTGGGTCCGGCCTGACCAACGGCGCCCAGAACCGTGCCGACCTGCTGCCCGTGCAGACCACGGACTTCGTCTTTGCCATCCTCGCGGAGGAGCTCGGGTTCATCGGCTGCGTCGTCGTCTTCCTGCTCTTCGCAGCGCTGATCTGGCGCGTCCTGGCGATCGCCTGGCGCTCGCGGGACCCGTTCGGCCTGATGGTCGGCGCCGGGATCGCGTCGATGGTCCTGTTCCAGCTCACGGTCAACGTGGGCATGGTCCTGGGGATCATGCCGATCACCGGGATCCCGCTCCCCTTCATCACCCACGGTGGATCGTCGCTCGTCAGCCTTGCTGTCGGCCTCGGGATCCTGCAGAGCATCGCGATCCGCCAGCGGAGGGCCGAGTGGTGACGCGCTGGTAGGACCCGGAAGCGCGGGTGTCCGCGGGTCCGGCGGCGTGCCGCGCCGGCCCGGCCTGCCCGACCAGGGGGACAGCATTCCCACCCACCGTCGCCACCCTCGACCCCGCGCGCTGTCGTGCTGCCGCCGCAGGGTGCTGGTCGCCGTTGGTCGCTCGAGACCACCGGATGGGTGCTCGCCAGGCGTGAATCCCTCCGGGATCGGTGGCTCCGCTATCCTCGGTGACGCATGAGCGACATCTTCCTGGGGCTTGATCCCGCGCGCCTCCTCCCGCCGTCCCCACCGGCCGCCGGCTCGGCTGCGATGCTCGACATCCTGGTGGGGCTCTTCCTCCTCATCGTGGCAGCGAAGGTCGGCGAGGAGGTCTTCCGGCGGCTTGGTCAGCCGGGGGTGGTCGGCGAGCTGGCGGGCGGGTTCGTCGTGGGGCCGTACGCACTCGGGCTCGTCGTGCCGGGCGAAGCGGCAGCGGTCCTCGCCGAGATCGGGGTCGTGATCCTCCTCTTCGCCGTCGGACTCGAGATCAAGACGGACGAGCTCCTGCGGGTGGGGCGGCCGGCGGCCATCACGGCGGTGCTGGGCGTGATCTTCCCGATGGTGGCGGGAGGCGGGTATGCACTGGCCACGGGCGACTCGCCGGCGACCGCCGCGTTCGTGGGCCTCGCTCTCGCGGCGACGAGCATCGGGATCACGAGTCGCGTCCTCGCGGAGCTGGGTGTGATCAACCGGACGTTCAGCCGGATCATCATCGGGGCCGCGGTCATCGACGACATCCTGGCGCTCATCCTGATCGCCGTCGTCTCCGGAGCGGCGGAGGGCGATCTCTCGATCGCGACCCTCGGCCTCGTGGTCGCTGCCCTGGGCTTCGTGATCCTCGGCTTCGCGATCGCCCGTCGCGCGCGGGGGGTTCGCAGCGAGGTCTTCACGTGGCCGCTGTTCGCCGAGACGCCACTCGTCATGGCCTTCCTGCTCATGCTCGGGCTGGCGATCCTCGCCGCCTTCATCGGGCTGGCCGCGATCATCGGCGCATTCGTGGCGGGCCTCATCATTGCCGAGACCGAGGCGCAGGACGAGATCGAGCACGAGATCAAGCCGCTGGCCACGATCTTCACGCCGTTCTTCTTCGCCGTCACGGGCGCCCAGCTGGACCTCGGCGCGCTGCTCGATCCGCAGCTTGCGATCGCGGCCGTCGTGCTCGCCCTGCTTGGCGTGGCGACCAAGGTGCTGGCCGGCTTGATCGGCGGCTGGCCCTACGGGCGATGGAGCGCGCTCACGGTCGGGGTCGGGATGGCGCCCCGCGGCGAGGTGGGCATCGTCGTCGTTGGTCTTGGGCTCACGCTGGGCCTCCTGACGGCGTCGCAGTTCAGCGTCGTGCTCGTGGCGGTCGTCCTCACGACGGTCGTTGCGCCCTTCCTGCTCAACCTCGTGATCCCGCGCGCGGCCGCCGAGGAGTACGCCGCAGCGATCAAGCGGGCGGTCGACGAGGAGCGCGCCGCCGCGGGACAGCGCGCCGCGGCCGAGGCCGCGCCCGCACGACCGGGAGCGGGGACGGGCGGCCCCAGGCCGGGCGGAGCTCCCGGCAGCGGGGAGGAGCGGCCCTAGGCTGAGCCGGCCGGCGGCCGGTCCGGTCCGGGATCGGCGGCCGGTCCGGGGACGGCGGCGCCCGGCTCCCGTCCCGTGTCCTCGCCCGTCGCCACGTCGTCGGAAGTGCCTTGCTCATCGGCCGTGCCGCCGGCATGCTCCGCCCCATCGATGCCCGCCGGGCCGGCGCCTGCCGCTGCCCGGGCCATGCCCGTCGCCGCCTCGACGGCGCTGAGCCCGTCCGCGCGGCGGAAGGCATACACGTAGAGGTCGCGCAGCGTGGCGGCCACGGGCAGCGCGAGGATTGCGCCGAGGAGGCCGGCGATGGCCCCGCCGAGGATCAGCGCGAAGATGACGAGCGCCGGGTGGAGAGCCGTGGCGTCGCCCTGGATCTTCGGCACGAGGATCGTGTTCTCGACCTGCTGGATCGTGACGTAGAGGGCAAGTGCCGCGACGATCCCCGGGACGCCCACCGTGGCGCCCAGGAGGACGGCAGGGACGGCGGCGATGATCGGGCCGATGATCGGCAGCAGCTCGAGCACGCCGGCGATCACGGCGAGGAGAACGGCGAACCGGCTGAAGACCGGGTCGACCCACGCCCCCAGGGCCAGGAGGCCGAAGAACGTCCCGATCCCGACGATGAGCCCCAGGATGACCTGGCCCCGGACCCAGGAGCCGAAGACCCGACGGACGATCCCGACGGCGACCCACGTGTCAGCCCGCCACGCGGCGGGGACGGCACGGTCGAAGGCCCGCACGATGGCCGGCCGGTCCTTGAGGATCCAGAAGGCCCAGACCGGGATGATGAGGTAGCCGAAGACCGACCCGACGAGGCCGACGAACGAGCTGAAGATGGGGCGCACGATCGACGGAGCCAGCGCACCGACGTTGACGACGACGTCCTGCAGCGCCCCGTCGACCGCCTCCTTGATGTCGGCCGGAAGGGCGAGGCGATCCCACCAGGTGAACAGCTCCCCAAGGCGCTGGCTGAGTGTCTCCACGTAGCCGGGGGCATCCCGGGCGAACGCCTGGATCTGCTCAAGGAGCGGGCCGACGAGGAGCAGGAAGAGCTCGACGAGGAGGGCGATCGCCAGGCCGTAGACGACGAGGATCAGGATGGCCCGGGGGACCCGGCGGCCGGCGATCCGGATCCGCGCCAGCCGCTCCACGATCGGGTCCAGGAGGTAGACCACGAGGAGGCCCACCACGAAGGGCGCGAGGATGTCCCGGCCGATCCAGAGCAGAGACGCGAGAAGGATCCCGCCACCGACGAGGACGAGCACGCGCCGCGACGGGCTGGGCAGACCGGTCAGGGCGGGCGGCGTGGCGCGGGCCTCCATGCTTCCGGCAGACTAGCAGACGTGACGTCCCCGACCGAGCGACCGCGCGATAGCGTGACCGCCCCCCGACCGGCCCGCCAGCGCTGGCGGCTCATCGTCGGCGTGGGAGCGGCCACCGAACCGGGCGAGCTCACCATGTCCACACGGACGTGGAGCGCGATCGTGGCCGCGACGAGGCTGCCCGCGGTCGAGGACGGTGCCGGGCGGGCGCGGGTCGCCGTCGCGGCGCCGCTCCCGCTCGGGATGTCCGGGGAGCGCGAGGTCGTCGATGTCTACCTGGCCGAGCGTCTGCCTCTCGTCGAGGTGCGGGCCGCGATCACGGCCGCGCTTCCGACCGGATGGAGGCTCGCCGACGTTCACGACATCTGGACGGGCGCCCCGTCGGCGGCGGCGGCCGTGGTCGCGGCCGACTACCGGGCCCTGCTCGCGGGCGCGTCGCGTTGGGCAATCGAAGGCGGGATCCTGGCCCTCCTCGGCGCTCCGGCGCTGCCACGGGAGCGCCGCCGCGAGAAGCGGACGACGGCCTACGACCTGCGGCCGCTCGTCCTGGACCTGGGCGTGCGCGGAGGGGATGCTTCCGGGGTGACCCTCCGGATGCGCCTCCGCCATGGCTCCGACGCGGTGGGGCGTCCCGAGGAAGTCATCGCCGCGCTGGGCGAGCCGCCGGCTGCCCCGCTCCCGGCCCCGCTCGAGGTCCGCTCCATCGTTCGGGAACGGGTGGTCCTCACCGGCGATCCGGATGCGCCCCACGCTGCCTGAGGTCAGCCTCTCCCGGGCGGGGCGCCGGTACGGGCCCGCCGCAGACCAGCTGCGTCGCGCAGCGCACCGCGATCACGCGCGTCCGTCGGGCCACCCCCGGCCGCTGTCGCGATGACTGGCGTGCACGCGCCCCGAACACGCCTGCCAGCGGCGAACGACAGGTCGGGCCGTAGACTGTCGCTCCATGGACCGCCGACGCGACGCAGCCGCCACTGATGACCTCGGCCGCGCCATCGCTGCCGTCGTCCCGTCACTCGAGCAGTTCCTGCGTTTCGTCGGCCCGGATCCGGCACGCGAGCGCTCACGCTGGCGGCCGGCGCTCGACCGGCCGCTCCCGTCGACCGGCATCGGGAGGGACGCCGCGCTCGCCGAGCTTGCCGACCTCGTCGTCGCGAGCGGCCTCAGGGTCGGCCACCCCGGGTTCTCCGGATGGGTGACGACGATGCCGACCGACGTCGGCGCGGCGGCGGGTCTCGCACAGGCGGTGGCCGTGGCGCAGCGCTGGTGGTCCACGCCGGGTAACTTCGTCGACGATCTCGCCATGCGTTGGCTCATCGACCTGCTCGGGTTCCCGGCCTCGTCGGTCGGGACGTTCACGGCGGGTGGCTCGACGGCGAACCTCGTCGGCATCGGGGCGGCCCGCCAGCACGCAGGCGAGCGGCTCGGCCTGCGTCCGTCGCTCGACGGGATCACCGGGATGCCGGAGCCACGCGTCTACGCCAGCACGGAGACGCACCATGTCGTGGGCCGTGCGCTCGGCATCCTCGGGATGGGTCGCGCCAACCTGCGCTCCATCCCGCTCGACCGGGCGGGCACGATCGACCTGGACCACCTGCAGGCCGTGCTCGACGAGGACCACGTCGCCGGCTGCACCCAGGTCGCGATCGTCGGGTGCGCCGGCGACGTCAACACGGGGCGCGTCGATCCACTGGCCGACCTGGCCCGGATCGCGCACGACCGGGGCATCTGGCTCCACGTCGACGGCGCCTACGGCGGGTTCGGGCTCCTCGACGACCGGGTGCGGGAGCGCTATGGCGACGTCGCGAGCTATGACTCGTTCGCGATCGACCCCCACAAGTGGATGGCCGCGCCTGTCGGCACGGGTGCCGCGATCGTCCGGGACGAGGGGATCCTGGGACGGGCCTTCACCATCGAGACGGGCGACTACGACCGCGAGCGCCACGTTCCGCCGAGCTCCGACGATCCCGGGTCGCCCTTCGACCACCTGGGGCTTGGGACGCCCGATTGGGGCGTCGACTTCTCCGCGCCGGCCCGCGGCGTCGCCGTGTGGGCGATACTTCGGGAGATCGGCGCAGATGGCTTGCGCGAGCGGATCATCCGCCACGACGACTGCGCCCGCCGCGTGGCCGAGCGCGCCCGGACCACGGACGACCTGGAGCTGCTCGCCGAGCCGGTCCTCTCGATCTGCTGCTTCCGCTTCCGGCCACCCGGCTGGTCCGACGGGGATCGGCTTGACGCCCTGAACGAGGACGTGCTGCGCCAGGTCCGGGCACGCGGCCGGACGGTGACGTCGGGCACGCGCGTGGACGGCCGTTTTGCGATCCGGCCCTGCTTCATCAATCCGCGCACATCGCTCGTCGACGCGGATGCGCTCGTCGACGAGGTGCTCGCCGTGGGCCGCGATCTTGTGGCCCGCGCCTGAAGGGCCGATCGAGCCGGCTCGAGCCAACGTTCCCACGCGAAGAGACGCGCGCCCCGTCAACCGCAGCGCTTGCGGGATCGCCTGGCTCGCCGTACACTCCTCATTCGCGCCCGGCAAGGCCGGACAATTCACCGTGCCACCTGCGGCCCGTCGGCCGCCCTCACCTGCGGCCACGCGCCCGCGCGCCGGCCCAACCGGAGACCCATGTACGCAGTCATCGAGACCGGCGGGAAGCAGTACCGCGTCGAGGTCGGCACCGAGCTTGCCGTCGAGCTCCTCGAGGTCGAGCCGGGCCAGGAGATCACGCTCGAGCGTGTCCTCCTCGTGGCGGACGGCGACGAGGCGGCGATCGGCCGGCCGATCGTCGACGGGGCGACCGTCAGCGCCACCGTCCTGCGCAACGACCGAGCCGACAAGGTCATCTCGTTCAAGTACCGCCCAAAGGCGCGCAGCCGGGTGAAGAAGGGCCACCGCCAGGAGCAGACGGTCCTCCGGATCACCGACGTCGTTCTTAACGGCAAGAGCGCCGCCGCCGCAGCCCGGGCAGCCGCCGAGGCGAAGAAGAGCGAACGCCAGCGCCTGGAGGAGGCCGCGGCGAAGCAGGCTGCCGCCGATGCCGCCCTCGCCGCGACGCTCGCGGAGAAGGCCGCCCAGGCCGCCGCCGCGGAGGGCGAGGCCGCGGAGGGCGAGGCCCCGAAGAAGTCCCGCACGCGCTCGGCGAAGGCCGCGCCACGTGCCGCGAAGAAGACCGCGGGCGCGGCGACCGAGACGGCTGACGCGTCCGGCGACGCCCCGGCGCCGGACGCCGCCGACGCGCCCGTCGACGCCGCCGCGCCGGAAGCCGCCGCGAAGCCGAAGCGCACCCGCGCGCCCAAGAAGGACGACTGACGATGGCCCACAAGAAGGCAGGCTCCAGCTCGAGGAACGGCCGCGACTCGGTCGGCCAGCGCCTGGGCGTGAAGGTCGGCGACGGCCAGCTCGTGCCCGCCGGCTCGATCCTCGTCCGCCAGCGGGGCATGACGTTCATCGCAGGGACCGGCACCGGGCTCGGGCGCGACTACACCGTGTTCGCGACCGTCACCGGCCGGGTCCGCTTCGAGCACCAGACCCGCAGCAAGAAGCGCGTCCGCGTCGAGCCAGTCACGACAGAGGCCGTGCTGACCACCGAGGCTCCCGCGGCAGCGGCAGCCACCCCCGCCGGCGCCTGAGCGTCCGACCCGAGGTTCCGATGAAGCAGGGCATTCACCCCAAGTACCACAACGCCAAGGTCCACTGCGGCACATGCGGGACGGAGTTCGAGGTGGGCTCCACCCGCGAGTCGCTGCGCGTCGACGTCTGCAGCAACTGCCACCCGTTCTTCACCGGGAAACAGATGATCGTGGACACCGCCGGCCAGGTGGAGCGCTTCCAGCGCCGCTTCGACCGCGCGCAGACCGGCCGCTGACCACGGATCGACCGACGGCCGGCACCCATGTCCTCGTACGGCGGGCCGCTCGGCCCGCCGTCATGATTTCCGGCCGGTAGGGTACTCCCCGTGGCTCGCTTCTCCTACGGCGGCCAGGCCCTCATCGAGGGCGTCCTCATGCGCGGGCGCGACGCGATCGCGGTCGCGCTCCGCCATCCAGACGGCCGGATCGTCTGGTCCGACGAGCAGCTCAGCCAGGGCTTCCGCGGCACGCCCTGGGCCCGGATGCCGCTCGTGCGCGGGCTCGTGGTCCTGTACGAGACGCTCGTCATCGGGACGCGCTGGCTCGTCCGCTCGGCGGGCGTCGCGGCCGCCGAGGACCTCCCTGCAGCGACGACTGCCGACGGGCGCGCCGCCGACAGCGCGGACCTCGGGAAGGGCTCGATCGCCCTGATGCTGGGCCTGACGCTCGTCATCGGCCTGGGCCTGTTCTTCTTCGCCCCGCTTCTCATCGCCCGGTTCGTCGCCGGAGGGCAGCCCGGGATCGTCGAGCGGGCCGTCGAGGGCCTGGTGCAGGTGACGATCTTCCTCGGCTACCTCATCCTCATCGGCCGCACCTCCGACGTCCGCCGAACCTTCCAGTACCACGGCGCCGAGCACATGACCATCCACGCCCTCGAAGCCGGCGATCCCCTCACCGTCGACGCGATCCGCAAGTACCCGACGGCCCACCCGCGCTGCGGCACGGAGTTCCTCGTTGTCGTGATCCTCGTCTCGATCGTGACCTTCTCGATCGTCGGCCGGCTGGAGCTGCCGGCGATGATCCTGAGCCGCATCATCCTCATCCCCGTCATCGCCGCGATCAGCTACGAGCTGCTCCGTTTCGGGGCGCGCCACCGCGGCAACCCGCTCGTGCGCGTCTTCTTCGAGCCGGGGATCTGGGTCCAGAGGATCACGACGAAGCAGCCCACCGACGACATGATCGAGGTCGCGATCGTCAGCATGGAGCAGGCCCTGGCCGCCGACGGCGAGGCGCTGCCCGCGGGCGGCGGCACCATCGAGCGGACGCCGCTCGTCCTTTCCGGCGCTCCGCCCGCCCCCGCACCCGGGCCCTGAGAGTGGATTCCCTCGACGAGAAGCTGCGCGCGGTCGTCGCCCAGCACGAGGCGCTCCAGGAGGAGCTCGTCCGCCCGGAGACGTCCGCCGATCCTGACGCGCTGCGTCGCCTCGGCCGCGAGCTGGCGCGCCTCGAGCCGGTGACGGCGGCCTTCCAGGCCCTGGAAGAGATCCGCGCCGAGCTGGCCGGTGCCCGCGAGCTGCGCGACACGGATGCCGACGAGGAGCTCCGGGCGATGGCTCGCGATGAGGTCGAGCGGCTGGAGACGGCCGAGGCCGCGTCACTGGAGCAGCTCAAGGCGCTTCTCGTCCCGCGCGACCCGGCCGACGACAAGAACGTGATCCTCGAGGTCCGGGCCGGCGCCGGAGGCGAGGAGGCGGCGCTCTTCGCCGGCGACCTGCTCCGGATGTACCTCCGCTGGGCGGAGCGCCACCGCTTCCGGGCCGAGGTCATGAGCCTCAACGAGACCGGCATCGGCGGAGTCAAGGAGGCGCTCGTGGAGATCCACGGCGACGGCGCCTACAGCCGCCTCAAGTACGAGGGCGGGACGCATCGCGTCCAGCGCATCCCGGCCACCGAATCGTCGGGCCGGATCCACACTTCAACGGCCACGGTCGTCGTCCTCCCCGAGGTCGAGGAGACCGAGGTGGCGATCGACGAGGAGCGCGACCTCCGCATCGAGGTCAAGCGGGCCTCCGGTCCGGGCGGCCAGTCCGTGAACACGACCGACTCGGCCGTGCGCATCACGCATCTCCCGAGCGGCCTCGTCGTCGAGATCCAGGACGAGAAGAGCCAGCACAAGAACAAGGCAAAGGCGCTGGCAGTCCTGCGCGCACGCCTCCAGGACATCGAGATGCGCAAGCAGCGCGAGGCGGATTCGGTGGCCCGGCGCTCCATGATCGGGTCCGGCGACCGGGCCGACAAGATCCGCACCTACAACTTCGCGCAGGACCGGGTGACCGACCACCGGATCGGAGTGGACCTCTCCAACCTGCCGGGCGTCCTCGACGGGAACTTCGACCGGCTCATCGATGCCCTGGCCGAGACGGACCAGGCAGAGAAGCTCCAGCGCGTGACCGAGGAGGCCGGCTCCGCCTAGGGCGGCGGGCCGGCGCCCGAGCCCGCGGGGCATCCCTGATGGCAACGATCGGTGAGCTCCTCGGCACCGGAGTCCAGCGCCTGCGGGCGAGCGGCTCGGAGAGCCCTCGTCTCGACGCCGAGCTGCTCCTGGCTTACGTGCTCGAGGTCGACAGGACGACGCTCGTGGCCCATCCCGAGGCCCCCGTGGGCCCGGAGCCCGCGGCGCGGTTCGCGGACGCGGTTCGACGGCGGGAAGCCGGGGAGCCGGTCGCCTACATCCGCGGGATCAAGGAATTCCACGGGATCGCCCTGGCCGTCGACGCCCGCGCGCTCATCCCGCGGCCGGAGACGGAGCTCCTCGTCGACCTCGCCCTCGGCGAGATCGCCGGACGCCTGGCTCGCTCCCCGCGCCCGGCGGGCACGCCACCCCTCACCATCGCCGATGTCGGCACCGGCAGCGGCGCGATCGCCATCGCGCTGGCCGTCGGGCTGCGCCGTCGCGGGATGCTTGGCGAGGTCGAGATCGTCGCCTCGGACACGTCCGAAGGAGCAGCGGACCTCGCCCGCGAGAACGCCGTGGCCCACGGGGTGGGGGACCGGGTCGGCGTCGCGTTCGCGGAGCTGCTGCCTCCCGCGGGCAGGCGCGCCGGCCTGCTGGAGGTCCCGGAGCGTTTCGACATGGTCTGCGCGAACCTGCCCTACATCCCGGGCGCCGACCTCCCGGGCCTCCCCGTCGCGGCCTCCTTCGAGCCTCGCGAGGCGCTCGACGGTGGCCTGGACGGGCTCGACGCCGTGCGTGCGCTCCTCGAAGCGCTCCCGGAGCGGGTGGTCCCCGGCGGCGTCGCGCTCCTGGAGATCGGCTCGAGCCAGGGAGGCGCTCTCCACGCCGCGGCGAGCGAGCGGCTTCCGGCCTGGGAGGTGCGCGTGGAGCCCGACCTCGCCGGCAGGCCGCGCGTGGCCGTGCTGGACGCGCCGGCGTGAGCCCGCGGCGCATCCGCCTGGTCGTGCTCGATCTCGACGGCACGCTCGTCGGCGACGACCTCCGCCTGCCGCCACGTACGGCGGCCACCGTTCGCGCCGTCGTTGCCCGGGGCGTTCACGTCGCCCTCGCGACCGGCCGGATGACCACCTCGGCGCTGCCGTATGCCCGCGAGATGGGGTTGCGGGCGCCGCTCGTCGGCCTGCAGGGGGCGCTCGTGCGGGAGATGCCGGCGCCCGGGAGCTCGCGGCTCGGCCGTCTCCTCCGCCACCGCCCGCTCGCGGCCGACGTTGCCCGGGATGCGATGACCTGGTGCGAGCACGCGGGCCTTGCAGCCCATGTCAATCACCTTGAGCGGATGGTCATCGCGGCCGACGACCAGCGGGCGGACGACTACTCGCGCTGGGCGTTCGGGCGGGTGCAGCTCGTGGCGGACCTCCAGGCGTGGGTCCGCCGGCCTGTCACGAAGGTGATCTCCGTGGGCCCGCCACCCCTCGCCGAGAGCGTGTTCGACGAGGCCCGCGCCGCGTTCGCCGGGCGGGCCGACCCGACCGTGAGCCACCCGCTGTTCCTCGAGTTCATGGCGCCCGGTGTCAACAAGGGCCGCGCCGTGCGCTTCCTCGCCCGCCGGCTCGGCGTCGACCTGCGCGATGTCATGGCCATCGGCGACCAGATCAACGATCTGGAGATGGTCGGCGAGGCGGGCATCGGGGTCGCGATGGCAGGCGCCCCCGAGGCGCTCCGCTCGGTCGCCCGGCTCGTGGCGCCGCCGATCGCCGAGGAGGGGGCTGCCGTGATCCTCGAGGAGCTGATCCTCGGAGGCCGGCGGGCGGGATGACCGCCGCCCGACACGTCGCCCGGCCGGGAATGGGCCGGAGGGAAGCCTGGCGCCGCCGGACACCCCGTCGCTGCATGGGCCAGAATGGAGCCGGTCGGAGCGGGCCGTCGACGGCGGGAAGGAGCAACGAGTGGGCATGACGGACGCGCTGCGCTCCGCCTGGGCGTCGGTCGCCGAGGTCGACCCCGAGATCTGGGCCGCGATGCGCGGCGAGGCCGACCGCCAGCGCTGGAAGATCGAGCTGATCGCGAGCGAGAACTACACGTTCGCGGCGGTGATGGAGGCCCAGGGCTCCTGGCTGACGAACAAGTACGCGGAGGGCCTCCCGGGCCGACGCTACTACGGCGGCTGCGAATGGGTGGATGTGGCCGAGCGGCTCACCCGGGAGCGGGCTCTGGCGCTCTTCCCGGGTGCCGCCCACGTGAACGTGCAGCCGCATTCCGGCGCGCAGGCCAACCAGGCGGCCTTCTTCGCCGTCCTCGCGCCCGGCGACCGGATCCTCGGTCTCCGCCTGGACCATGGCGGCCACCTCACGCACGGGCTCAAGGTGAACCTGAGCGGGAAGTGGTTCGAGGCCCACCACTACGGCCTGGATCCCGCCACCGAGCGGATCGACTACGACGCACTGGAGCGCCAGGCGGCCGTGGTTCGGCCGAAGCTGGTCATCGCCGGCGCCAGCATGTACTCGCGGATCCTGGACTTCGAGCGCCTTGCTGCCATCGCCCACGACGTCGGTGCCCACCTCCTCGTCGACATGGCCCACATCGCCGGGCTGGTGGCGGCGGGGGTCCACCCCTCGCCCTTCCCGCACGCGGACCTCGTGACCACCACGACCCACAAGACGCTCCGCGGCCCGCGCGGTGGGCTCATCTTCGCGACGCCCGAGCTGGCCACGGCGACCGATCGGGCCGTCTTCCCCGGCATCCAGGGCGGTCCGCTGATGCACGTCATCGCGGCCAAGGGCGTGGCGCTCCGCCTCGCGGCGACCGAGGAGTTCCGGGACGATCAGCGTCGCACGGTGGAGAACGCACAGGTGCTCGCCGGCGAGATCTCCAGCCGCGGCGGCCGGATCGTCTCCGGCGGCACCGACAATCACGTCTTCTCCGTCGATGTGCGGGGCTTCGGGACCACGGGCCTGGAGGCGGAGCGCCTCCTTGACGACGTCGGGATCACCGTGAACAAGAACACGATCCCCGGCGACCCGGCCCCGCCCAACGTCACGTCCGGGATCCGCGTCGGTACTCCGGCCACCACGACCCGCGGCTTCGGGCCCGACGAGATGCGCCTGATCGGCCGACTCCTCGTCGACGCCATCGCCAACCGCGATCAGCCGGCCGAGCACTCCCGCATCCGCGCGGAGGTGCGCGACATCTGCGGCCGCTTCCCGGTCCCCGGGCTTCCCGAGGCGTGAGGGGCGGCGGCGGCATGGCGATGCCGTGACCGGCGCCGAGACCCTGCTCGCCGCCGCCGGGGCATTCGTCGTCGCGGCGCTCCTCGCGCTGGCCCTGACACCCCTCGTGGGCCGCGCCGCGCACCGCGTCGATGCCATCGACCAGCCGGATGCACGCCGCGTCCACACCGGCCTGATCCCGCGCGGCGGCGGCGTCGCGGTGGCGGGAGCGTTCCTCGTCGTCGTGCTTGCGCTGCTGGCGCTCCAGGCGACCGTCGGGATCTGGCAACCCTTCCAGGCACCGAGCGTCCAGGGGATCGCGGCACTCGTGATCGGCGGCGTCGTGGCGGTCCTGCTGGGCCTCCTGGATGACCGCTACAACCTCCGGGCGCGGTGGCAGCTCGCGGGCCAGCTGCTCGTCGCCGTGATCCCCGTCGGCCTCGGGATCAGCGTGGGCCTCATTGCCAACCCGTTCGGGCCCGGCGTCATCCGCTTCGAGGGGGTCTTCGCCGCCCTCTTCGTGATGGTCTGGATCGTGGGGATGATCAACTCCATGAACTTCATCGACGGCCTCGATGGCCTCTCCTCCGGCATTGCCCTCGTCGCTGCCCTGACGCTGGGGCTCATCAGCCTCACCCGCGCGACGACGGAGCCCGTCCTGGCGATCTTCTGCATCGCGCTTGCGGGAGCTCTTCTGGGGTTCCTGCGCTGGAACTTCCACCCCGCGACGATCTTCATTGGCACGAGCGGCGTGATGTTCGTCGGCTACACGCTCGCGATCCTCTCCATCCTCGGCAGCGCCAAGGTCGCCGTCGCCCTGCTCGTCCTGGGCGTGCCGATCATCGACACGTTCTACATCATCGTGCGGCGGGCCTCGGCGGGCCGTTCGCCGTTCTCCGCGGATCGCGGCCATATCCACCACCGGTTGCTGGACCTGGGCCTCTCGCACACCCAGACCGTCCTCCTGATCTACGCGATCTGCGCGGGGCTAGGGGCGCTCTCGCTGCTCCTCTCGGGCACCGGCCAGCTGTACGCGTTCCTCGGCGCATTCCTCTTCTTCGGCGTGGCGATCCTCGTCCTCAACCGGGCGATCGAGCGCCGCTCGCCCGAGGACGGGTGACGGCGTTACCCTGACGATGGCCCCGCACAAGCCAGCGAGGGGCGACGGAGGGAGCCGCGTGGCGATTTCCGGACGGACGGGAGGGTGCGTGAGGTCGCTCGTGAGCTGCTCGCGGCTCCCGGGCTGCGCACCTGGATCATGATCGTGGTCGGGGCGATCGCGACGGCCGGCTTCGTGGTCCTCGAGGGATGGAGCCATCTCGACGCGACCGACATGGCGGTGATCACGGTCACCACTGTCGGCTTCAGGGAAGCCCGGGACCTTGACGTGGCCGGCAGAGTCGTGACGATGATCGCATCGGGCACGGGCTCGTCCTCATCGTCGCGACGGTGGGGCCCGTGACGGAGCACCTCATCTCCGAAGCGACGAGCGGAAGGAGCCGGATGCGGGCGATGGCGAAGCCAGGTGACGAGCTGCGTGGCTTCACGCTCCGCGTGGTGCGTGGCGAGGCCGCGGCCGGGGCCTCGGGGAGCTGAGCTTGGCACCCGAGACCCTCGTCATCGCTGCCCTCGGAGGCGTCTTCCCGTGGCTTGCGCTGTATCTCGCGCGACGCATCCGGGCTCGTCGCCGGGAGCGTGCGGCAGCCCGTTTCGCGAGCCAGCAGATGGCGCTCGACCGCCTGGCATGGCTCACCGGGCGCGCCGCCGAGCCACCCCAGGCGCCGCCGGTGCCACTGCTGACCAGCGAGGCGTCGCCGGGCGCCGAGGCCATGCCGATGAGGGACACCTGGGTTGTCTCGCCGCGGCGGCGACTCTGGCGCGACACGTCGGCCGTCCTCCTCGTCGGCGTCCTCGCGGCGTTCGCCGTCCTGGCCATCGCCCCGCCGTCCACGGTCCCCGAGGGCGGCGTGCTCGCGGCGACGGCCACGCCCCGGCCGACGGCGATCCCGACACCGACGCCGACGGCCCGGCCCACCCTGACTCCAACGCCCACCCTGACTCCAACGCCGAGCCCGGCCGCCGCCCCGACCGCGAGCCCGACGCCGACACCGTCGCCGACCGCGAAGCCGACTCCGAAGCCGACCGTGAAGCCGACTCCGAAGCCGACGAAGAAGCCGACCGCGAAGCCGACCCCGCGCCCAACCAAGAAGCCCACCCCGAAGCCCACCCCGACCCCAGTGCCGATCGTCCCGCCACCTCCGACGCCGCCGGCCGGGTAGGTGGCGGCGCGAGTCGCCTGCTCGGGTCGTCCGGCTGGCGATCCGTTTCCCCGCGTGATCCACCCGACGCCCACGAAACCAGTTGCTATACTCGCGCGACGTCGGAGGGACCCCCGCAGCCCCATGCCCGGACGGCCGTTCGCCTACTTCGTGTTGTTCTCGGAGATCGGCGTCCTCCTCCTGGTGGTCATCCTGGTCGGGGCGCTCGCGGGGTACTGGGCCGATCAGCAACTCGGGACACTGCCGCTGCTCCTGCTCGTGGGCTTCTTCGTGGGGCTCGCCGCGGGGGCTCGCGGGGTCTACCGGCTGATCAGCCGCTTCCTGGCCGACATCGAAGACTGAGCCTCGCGGAGCGCGACAGGACCGCCGCCCTCCGCCTGCTGGGAGCGACCGTGGCGCAGGATCAGGAGCACGATACCGTCGGCGTTGCCGTGACCGGCGCGCGCCCCGCGTGGCGTCGCGTTCATCCCCTGGTGTGGCTCGTCGTCGCCGTGATCGTCCTCGACGTCATCGCCCTTCTCGTTGTTCCCCCGTTCCCAAAGGGCGGGGAGGCAGGTGACCCCTGCGCGTATCCCGTCTGCTTCATCAACGGCACGCTCGAGTTCCCGCCCCCGCACGTCGTCTGGCAGATTCAGCCCGACCCGCTGCCCACCGGCCAGCTGGTCATCGGCTTCAACGCCAGCATCACGAGCACGATCCTCACGATGTGGATCGTGATGGCGGTGCTGCTGGCCGTGGCCATCTTCACCGCACGCCGCCTCCGCGACGTGCCGGGCCGGCTCCAGAACATCGTCGAGCTCGCCTACGAGTCGCTCCACGACTTCGCCGTCGGGCTGGGGGGCGCGGCCGCCACGACGTATGTCCCGATCTACGCGGCGTTCTTCCTGCTGATCCTGTTCTGCAACTGGAGCGGCCTCATCCCGCCGGTCGGACGGGTCGAGGAGCTGCGCGCCCCGACCTCGGACATGAACATCACCATCGGGCTGGCCCTCGTCAGCTTCGGCTACTTCGAGTTTCAGGGGTTCCGGTCGCACGGCCT
The DNA here is from genome assembly GCA_963698595.1 of uncultured Chloroflexia bacterium. Taxonomy (GTDB): domain Bacteria; phylum Chloroflexota; class Limnocylindria; order Limnocylindrales; family CSP1-4; genus CTSoil-043. Next base: position 103,234 of record CAVORL010000001.1, on the reverse strand, counting down.
GGGCTACCTCTCGAGGTTCTTCCCCTTCTACGAGTTCAAGCACGGCGTCGGGGCCGGCGTCGTCGCGGTCTTCGTCGGCCTGATCGAGCTGATGCTGGAGTTCGTCAAACCCGTCACGCTGGCGATGCGTCTCTTCGGCAACATCTACGGCGGTGAGGTCGCCCTGGGAGTCCTCATCGCGCTGACCCTCGGCGTCATCCCCGTCGCGATGTACAGCCTGGAGCTGTTGCTGACCACGGTGCAGGCCCTGATCTTCAGCGTCCTGACCCTCTTGTTCATCCTCACGGCGGTGGAGAGCCACCACCCCGACGAGGAGGAGATTGGCGGGGAGGCCGTCCAGCCCGGACCCGCTCAGCAGTCCATCGATAGCCCGGCCGCCGCCTGATCGGCCCGGCCACCATTCATTTCGGCCCCACGGGCCCCGGTCGATCGGCCGGGGACAGGAGAGGAGACACGACACAATGGAGAACATCGGCGCCGGCCTCGCCGCCCTCGGCGTCTTCGGCCCCGGCATCGGCATCGGCATCCTGGCCGGGATGTCCGCCGCCGCCATCGGCCGCAATCCCGACGCCGCGGGCCAGATCCGCGGGTTGGCGATCATCCTCGCAGCGTTCGCCGAAGGCCTTGGTGTCCTCGCGATCGTCGTGGGCATCCTGGCCCTGATCATCCGCCCCGCGACCGGCGGCTAGACAGAGCCGGGACGGAGCAACGACGTGGATATCCTGGCTGTCGCGGCCGGTCTCGGCGCCTCCGCGTCGGCGCTGGCCTCCGAGGAGGGCGGCGGGGGCCTGACGATCAACCTCTTCTGGGTGATCGTCAGCGCCCTCAACTTCGTGCTGTTCTTCGCGATCATCTCGACCTTCGCATTCAAGCCCCTGACCAGGATGCTCGGCGATCGCCGGGAGCGGATCGACCAGGGCCTCAGGGATGCGGAGGCGGCGCGCGTCGCCCTCGAGGCGTCCGCCGCCAAGGCAGCCGACGAGATCGCCGTGGCCCGCCGCGAGGGTCGCGAGATCGTGGACCGCGCGACGCGCCTCGCCCAGGAGGCGCGCGATGCGGACATCGCGGCCACCCGCGAGGAGCTCGAGCGGATGCGGGTGCGCGCCGTCGCCGAGATCGAGACCGAGAAGGGCCGCGCGATCGCGGACCTGCGGGCCGAGGTCGCCGACCTCGCCATCGCCGCTGCCGGCCGGATCGTCGGTGAGTCCATGACGGGCGAGCGCCAGCGTCGTCTCGTCGCGGACTTCCTCGCCGAGACGCATACCCCCGAGGCGCCCCACTGATGCCCCGGCCGTCGACCGCAGCCCGACGCTATGCTGAGGCCGCCTTCGAGATCGCCCGGCGCGACGGGACGCTCGATCAGTGGACCGACGACCTCCGCACGGCGGCTGACCTCGTGGCGCGGCCCGAGCTGGCCCGGGTGGCCGACAACCCGGCGGTCGCCTTCCAGGCGCGCCGCGACATCCTGGAGCAGCTGCTGAGGGCGCGAGTCGCGCCGCCGGCCTACAACCTGGTCGTTCTCGCATCCCAGCGAGGCCGGCTCTCGATCCTGCCGGCGGTCGCCGCCGAGTTCCGGCGCCTCGTGGATCGCGAGCGCGGCATCACGCCAGCCCTCGTCAGCAGCGCAACCCCGCTCGAGCCCGCCGAGCTCGAGGCGATCGGCGCCCGTGTCCGGACCATGACCGGAGCGCAGGCCGTGATCGAGACCGTCATCGACCCCGCGCTCATCGGGGGCGTCACGGTCCGCATCGGCGACCGACTCATCGATGCCAGCGTGCGGGGACGCCTTGAACGGCTCCGCGATCGCATCGTCGCTGGAGCCCGCTGACCCGCCCCGCGCCGCGCCGGTCGCCCGCCGGCCCGCCGCCACCGACTGGAGCACCTGAATGGCCATCCGATCCGACGAGATCATCAGCATCATCAAGTCCTCGATCGAGAACTTCGACGCGACCGCGGAGACGCGCAACGTCGGCACGGTCGTGGAGGTCGGCGACGGCATCGCCCAGGTCTACGGACTGGCCGGCGCCCTCGCCTCCGAGCTGCTGGAGTTCCCCGGGGGCGTCTTCGGGATGGCCCTCAACCTCGAAGAGGAGACCGTGGGTGCGGTGATCCTCGGCGGAGCCACGGCGATCAAGGAGGGCGACACCGTCAAGACGACCGGCCGGGTCGTCGAGGTGCCGGTCGGGCCGGAGCTCCTGGGCCGCGTCGTCGACCCGCTGGGCCGCCCGCTCGACGACAAGGGCCCGATCGCGGCTACGAAGACCCGGCCCGTGGAGCGCGTCGCCCCCGGCGTCATGACCCGCCAGGGGGTCGACACGCCGGTCCAGACCGGCATCAAGGCGATCGACGCCCTCATCCCCATCGGCCGTGGCCAGCGCGAGCTCATCATCGGCGACCGCCAGACCGGCAAGACCGCCATCGCGATCGACACGATCATCAACCAGAAGGGGAAGGGCCTCGTCTGCATCTACGTGGCCATCGGCCAGAAGCTCTCGACCGTTGCCTCGACCGTGGCAACGCTCGAGAAGCACGGGGCGATGGAGCACACGATCGTGGTCGTCGCCGGCGCCGAGGACCCCGCCCCGCTCCAGTACCTCGCCCCGTACAGCGGCGTGGCCATGGGCGAGGAGGTCATGGAGGAGGGCGTCGAGATCCCCGGCCAGCCGGGCCTCGTGAAGGACGCCCTGTGCGTCTACGACGACCTCTCCAAGCACGCCTGGGCCTACCGCGAGATGGCCCTCCTGCTGCGCCGCCCCCCGGCCGCGAGGCGTACCCCGGCGACGTCTTCTACCTCCACAGCCGCCTCCTGGAGCGCGCTGCCCGCCTCAACGACGAGAACGGCGGCGGCTCGCTCACGGCCCTCCCCGTCATCGAGACGCAGGCCGGCGACGTGTCGGCCTACATCCCGACGAACGTCATCTCGATCACGGACGGCCAGATCTTCCTCGAGACGGATCTCTTCAACGCGGGCCAGCGGCCGGCGCTCAACATCGGCATCTCGGTCAGCCGGGTCGGTTCGGCGGCGCAGACGAAGGCGATGAAGAAGGTAGCCGGGCCGCTCAAGCTGGATCTGGCCCAGTACCGCGCTCTCGCCGCGTTCGCCCAGTTCGCCTCCGATCTCGACAAGGCCACCCGCGACCAGCTGACCCGCGGCGAGAAGCTGTCCGAGATCGTGAAGCAGCCCCAGTACCAGCCGCTCCCGGTGGAAAAGCAGGTCGCCATCCTGCAGGCCGCCACCAAGGGAGCCCTCGACGACATCCCCACCCCCCGGGTGAAGGAGTTCGAGGCTGGCTACTACCGCTTCCTCGAGGCGGAGCGCCCGGAGCTGCTGACGAAGCTCGGCGAGACGAAGACGCTGGACGACGAGACCGCGGCAGCCCTCGACGACGCCGTGGCGGCGTACCGCGCCACCTTCCTGGCGTAGCCGGGCGCAGGGCGGGGTAGCAGCGTGGCCAGCCAGCGCGACATCCGGCGACGCATCGGCGCCGTCCGGAACATCAAGCAGATCACGCGGGCGATGCAGTTCGTCGCCGCGTCGAAGCTCAAGCGCGCCCAGGACGCGACGCTCTCCAGCCGGCCGTACGCCGAGAAGATCGACGAGGTGATCGCCGACCTCGCCGCCGTGCTGGACGCGAGCGAGGATCCCCTTCTCTCGCGTCACGAGCAGGGCAAGCGCCTGTTCGTGGTGATCACAACCGATCGCGGGCTGGCCGGACCCCTGAACACGAACACGGTCCGGTTCGCGCTCAAGGAGATCCTCGAGCACGAGGGCGAGCTGGCGGTCGTCACCGTGGGGCGCAAGGGGCGCGACGCGCTGCGCCGGGCCCGCGTCCCCCTCGAGGCGCATTTCGCCGGCTTCGGCGATCGACCCACCTTCGCCGACGTGACCCCGCTCACCCGGCTCATCACGGACGACTTCCTCGCCGGCACGAGCACCCGGATCGACCTCGTCTTTCCCCGGTTCGTCTCAACCCTGGTCCAGCGTCCCCAGCTGGAGCAGATCCTCCCGATCCAGCCGGCAGAGGACACCCGCGGGATCCCCGGGAACCAGGTCATCTTCGAGCCGAATGCGACCACCGTCCTGCGTCAGATCCTCCCCCGCTACGTGGCGACCCGCCTCTTCCAGGCTGTCCTCGAGACGACCGCCTCGGAGATGTCCAGCAAGATGGTGGCGATGAAGAACGCGACGGAGAACGCCGAGGATCTCATCGAGGATCTGACGCTCTCCTACAACAAGGTCCGGCAGGCAAACATCACCCGCGAGATGATCGAGATCGCGTCCGGCGCCCAGGCGCGCTGATGACCCGGCAGGAGGCAAACGAACCCATGGCGACCGCCGTACCCGCAGCCAACGGCCGGGTCATCCAGATCACCGGCCCGGTGGTGGACATCGAGTTCCCGCCCGGCCAGCTCCCATCCATCTTCAACGCGGTGGAGATCCAGCGCCCGGACCAGGAGCCCCTCGTCTGCGAGGTGCAGTCGCACCTCGGGAACAACTGGGTCCGCGCGGTGGCGATGACGACGACCGACGGCCTCGCCCGCGGCACGGCCGTGCACGACACCGGCGCTGCCATCAGCGTGCCCGTCGGCGCGCCGACGCTGGGGCGCATCTTCAACGTCCTGGGCGACTCGATCGACGGCAAGGGCCCCGTCGACCGGACGCACGTCCTGCCCATCCACCGGTCGCCGCCGCCGTTCGACGAGCAGACGACCGACGTCGAGGTCTTCGAGACCGGCCTCAAGGTCATCGACCTCATCTGCCCGTTCAAGAAGGGCGGCAAGGTCGGCATCTTCGGCGGCGCGGGGGTCGGCAAGACCGTCATCATCCAGGAGCTCATCCGGAACGTCGCCCAGGAGCACGCCGGCGTGTCGGTCTTCGCCGGCGTCGGCGAGCGCTCGCGCGAGGGGAACGACCTCATCAAGGAGATGACAGAGTCGGGTGTCATCGCCAAGACCGCCTTCGTGTTCGGCCAGATGAACGAGCCGCCCGGAGCGCGCCAGCGGGTGGGCCTCACAGGCCTGACGATGGCGGAGTACTTCCGCGACGAGGAAGGCCGCGACGTCCTCCTGTTCATCGACAACATCTTCCGCTTCACCCAGGCCGGCTCTGAGGTCTCTGCGCTCCTTGGCCGGATGCCCTCGGCCGTCGGCTACCAGCCCAACCTGGCGACCGAGATGGCGGCCCTCCAGGAGCGAATCACCTCGACGACGAAGGGGTCGATCACCTCCCTCCAGGCCGTCTACGTGCCGGCCGACGACTACACCGACCCCGCGCCGGCGACCACGTTCGCCCACCTCGACTCGACGATCCGCCTCGAGCGGAGCATCACCGAGCTTGGCATCTACCCGGCCGTGGACCCGCTCACCTCGACGTCGCGGGTCCTCGACCCGCTCGTCGTGGGACAGGAGCATTACGACGTCGCGCGCGAGACCCAGCGCGTCCTGCAGCGCCTCCGCGACCTGCAGGACATCATCGCCATCCTCGGCATCGACGAGCTCTCCGAGGAGGACAAGGCGACGGTGGCCCGAGCTCGCCGCCTGCAGCGCTTCATGAGCCAGCCGTTCTTCGTGGCCGAGGTCTTCACCGGCCGTTCGGGCGTCTACGTCCCGATCCGCGACACAGTGGCTTCGTTCAAGGAGATCCTGGAGGGCAACGCCGACGGCCTGCCGGAGCAGGCCTTCTTCCTTGCCGGCACGCTCGACGACGTGCGGGCGAACGCCGCGCGGCTGGCAGGCTAGGATTCGAAGATGCCCATCCGGCTCGAGATCGTCACCCCGGAGAAGCTGGCGTACAGCGATGACGTCGACGCGGTCGTCCTGCCCGGGAGCGAGGGCGAGCTCGGCATCCTGCCGCACCACGCCCCGCTTCTCTCGATGCTGGGCGCGGGCGAGCTGCGCTTTCGCAAAGAGGGCACGGAGGAGTCGTTCGCGATCGTCGGGGGGTTCGTCCAGGTGCGACCGGACAAGGTCGTGGTGATGGCCGAGACCGCCGACATGGCCGCGGAGATCGACCTGGAGCGCGCCGAGGAGGCCCGCCGCGACGCCGAGCGGGCTCTCGAGGCGGGCCTCGTCGAGCCTGCCGACCTTGCCCAGGCACGTGCCGAGCTGAAGGTCGCCCTCCTCCGCATCCGGGTCGCTGAGCGTCGCCACCGGGAGGGGCCGCGCCGGCGCGGCTAGCGCGGCACGGCCTCCGGCGACGACCATGGCGGACGCCCGCCCCTTCCACTGGGAGTACACCCCGGCGCCGGTCGTGCCGGAGGTGTTCCGCGTCGAGGGCGGCCATCCCCTCTCCGGCACGGTCCGGATCAGCGGCGCGAAGAACGCCGCCCTCAAGCTCCTTGCCGCGGCCGTCCTGACCGGGGAGCGATGCCGGCTTGCCAACGTGCCCGAGATCGAGGACGTGCGGGTCATGGTGGAGACGCTGGCCGACCTCGGGGTCGTCGTTGACCACCCGGGCCACGGAATCTACGAGGTGGCGGCAGGCGACGTCGACTGGCAGTTCGTGCCGCTCGAGGCCGCCGCGAAGATGAGGGCCAGCTTCATCCTGCTCGGCCCGCTCCTCGCGCGCTTCGGTCGCGTGATCATCAGCAACCCCGGTGGCGACCGGATCGGGCGGCGGCCCGTCAACCTCCACGTGGACGCGATGCGCGCGCTCGGGGCCGAGATCGAGTACCGCAACGGCTACTACCTGGCAAAGGCGCCCGGCCGCCTGCGCGGCGGCGAGATCACGTTCCCATTCGTGTCGGTCATGGGCACGGAGAATGCTCTGCTGGCCGCGACCCTGGCCCAGGGCCGTAGCGTGATCCGCCCAGCCGCACGCGAACCGGAAGTGGACGACCTGATCGCGTTCCTCCAGAAGATGGGCGCCTCCGTGGAGCGCACCGCGCCCGACACGATCGTCGTCGAGGGTCGGCGACACCTGCGCGGGGCGGATCACGCCGTCATCCCCGACCGTATCGAGGCCGGAACGTTCGTCGCGGCCGCGGCCGTGGCCGGCGGGCGAATCACGCTGCAAGGAGCGCCCTGCGACGTGCTCGGGGGCTTCCTCGAGACGGTCGGCCAGATGGGCGTCCAGGTCGCCTGCGGGCGCGACACGATCGAGGTGGAGGGCTACCCGCCGGGGGATGGATCCTACCGCCCGGTGGACGTGGAGACCGCGCCCTACCCGGGATTCGCGACTGACCTCCAATCGCCCGCGAGCGTGATCATGACCCGCTGCGCCGGCACGAGCCGCGTCCACGAGACGATCTTCGAGGACCGCCTGGAGTGGCTCGGCGAGCTGCGCAAGATGGGCGCGGCCGTGGCGATCCTCGATGCCCGCCACGCCGAGATCACGGGGCCTGCCCGCCTTCGCGGCGCCGAGGTCAACATCGGCGACCTGCGGGCGGGCGCCTCTCTCATCCTGGGAGCCCTGGGGGCGGACGGGACGTCCACGATCCACGGCGCCCACCACGTTCAGCGCGGCTATGAGAACATCGACCGCAAGTTCAACGACCTTGGCGCCCGCATCGAGCGCCTCCCCGAACAGGTGAGCAGCACGCCTTCATGAAGATCGGCATCGACCTCGGCACGGCCAACGTCCTCGTCTACGTGAAGGGCCGGGGCATCGTCATCCAGGAACCGTCGGTGGTGGCGGTGAGCGAGGACAACCGGATCGTGGCCGTGGGCGAAGAGGCCCGCGAGATGATCGGCCGGACGCCCGGCAACATCCAGGCCATCCGGCCCATGAAGGACGGCGTCATCGCCGACTACGTCATCACGGAGGCGATGCTCCGCTACTTCATCGGGCGCGCCCGCAAGGGGTCATTCTCCCTGGGCCGCCCGGAGGTGATGATCAGCGTCCCCGCCGGGGTCACCTCCGTCGAGAAGCGCGCCGTCCGCGACGCCGCGCTCAAGGCGGGCGCCCGCGAGGCGTTCCTCATCGAGGAGCCCCTGGCCGCCGCGATCGGGGCCAACGTCCCCATCAGCGGACCCTCGGGCAACCTCATCATCGACATCGGCGGCGGCACAAGCGAGATCGCCGTCATCGCCCTCGGCGGCATCGTCGTCAGCAACAGCCTCCGCGTCGGCGGCAACCGCTTCGACGACGCGATCGCGAGCTACATCCGCAAGAAGTACAACCTCATGGTTGGCGACCGCACGGCCGAAGAGGTCAAGATCGCGGTGGGGACCGCCCTGCCGCTCGAGCGTGAGCTCCAGATGGAGGTCCGCGGCCGCGACCTCATCGCCGGCCTGCCGCGCACGATCCCCATCACGTCGTCCGAGGCGATGGAGGCGATCGAGATGCCGCTCCAGCAGCTCGTCGCGGCCGTCCGCGGGGTCCTGGAGCAGACGCCGCCGGAGCTTTCCTCGGACATCATCGACAAGGGGATGGTGATGTCGGGTGGGGGCGCCCTTCTGCGCAACGTCGACAAGCTCCTGACCCAGGTCACCGGCGTGCCCTGCCACGTGGCCGAGAACCCCCTCAACTGCGTTGCCCTGGGGACCGGTCTCGCGCTCGAGCACTTCGACTTCTTCAAGAAGTCCCTGGTCCAGCAGGTCTGATCGCCCCATGCTCGAGGTAGAGGGCCGGGGGACGGAGACCAGCATCGCGTTCGTCGACCTGCATTGCCATACGAACGCCAGCTTCGACTCCCTCGCCGACCCGCTCAGGGTGGTCCGCGCGGCGCGCGACCGCGGGATCACCCACCTCGCCATCACGGACCACGACCGGATCGACGGCGCTCTTCGCGCCCGCGACGCCGGCATCGAGGGAATCACGGTGCTCGTCGGCGAGGAGGTGAAGACGACCGGCGGCGATCTCATCTGCGTCTTCCTCCGCGAGACGATCCCGCCGGGGCTCTCTCCGGCCGAGACGATCGCGCTTGCCCGCGAGCAGGGTGCCCTCGTCGGCATCCCGCACCCGTTCGACCAGTCCCGGGGCTCGCTGGGCCGCGGAGAGGAAGAGATCCGTGCGCTCATCGGCCTGGTGGACTGGGTGGAGGCGTACAACGCCCGGGTCGTGGGTGGCCGGGGGAACGAGCGAGCCGCAGACCTGGCACGCTCGGCAGGGATCCCCGGCGTCGCCGTCTCCGACGCCCACTCCATCCTGGAGGTTGGCGTGGCCGCGACGCGAATGGAAGGCGACCCGTCCACGCCGGCCGGGCTCCTCGCCGCCCTTCCCACGGCGCGGGTCGTGCCGGGCCGGGCCACGTACTTCGTGCGGGCGATCACACCCCTGGCCAAGATGGTCCAGCGCGTGCGCGGCAACGGCCGGGTCCGGCCCCCGGCCCGGAGCGGGCCGTGAGGGAGAAGTCGGACAGCTCGCCGATCGAGTCCAGCGTCACGCCCCCGGCCACGGGCACGCCGTCGGACGCGGTGCTCGCAGAGAACGGCCGGGAGCCAGAGCGCGAGGTCACCGCGGAGCAGGTCTCGCTGGGCAGTCGCCTGCGCCAGCCCCGGACGATCGTCTCGATCCTCGTCCCGCTCGCCGTCATCGTGGTGTTCGTGGGGCTCAACTGGCAGCAGCTTCAGCGGGTGCCCGAGCTGATCCTGAAGGCCAGCCCGCTCCTCGTCCTCGCCGCGTTCGGGATCTTCTACCTCGGCTTCCCGCTGCGCGGCTTCCGCTGGGCCCTGCTCCTCCGGGGCACCGGCTTCCACTGCCCGACGAAGGACGCCACGGAGATCATCTTCCTGTCGTGGCTCGTCAACTGCATCGTGCCCGCCAAGCTCGGCGACGTGTACCGCGCCTACCTCCTCAAGCTCAATAGCGACGCCTCCCTCTCGCGCACCTTCGGCACCGTCTTCATCGAGCGCGTGCTCGACCTCTTCGCGATCGTGATCCTCGGACTCGCGGCTGGCTTCTGGAGCTTCCGGGGCGGTCTTCCGCCGGAGATCCAGGTGGTCGTGGGGATCGGCGTGGGCGTCATGGTCCTGCTTGCCATCGGGCTCCTCTTCCTGCGCAATGCCGGGCACCGTGTGCTGGCGGCGCTGCCGCTGCCACGGAAGGGGAAGGTGCTGGAGCTGTACGACCGCTTCGAGCAGGGCGTGTTCGGCGCGATCGGCTGGAGAGCGCTGCCGCGCCTGCTCGTCATCACGGGACTCGTGTGGGGCACCGAGTCAGCCCGCCTCTGGCTCGTCGTCCAGGCGCTGGGGTTCCCGGAAGTCTCCCTCGGCCTCTCGGGCGCCGTCTTCGTGGCGCTCATCGGCTCGCTGCTCACCGCAGTGCCCCTCAGTCCGGCAGGGCTGGGGATCGTGGAGGCCGGGATCGTCGGCGTTCTCACCCTCGTCTATGGTGTCCCCCTCGCTGAGGCGACCGCCATCGCCCTGCTCGACCGGGTGATCAGCGTCTTCTCGATCATCGTGCTCGGGTCGATCGCCTACGCCCTCTCGCCGAAGCCCCGCGGCGAGGGCCGCATCCCGGCGGCGCGCCAGGCCGTCGTCGCCCCAACCTGAGGGTCGCGCGCCCCTTCGCGGCATCCGGTACTCCGCCCTCCGGAAGAGCATGACCCGGGGTACCAACGGGTCATGGTTCCCGCATGCGCCACTCTCGATAGTGGGCCTCGCGCGGACGTACCGCGGACCCATGGAGCACCCACCGCGAATGACCGAGCAGAACGGCCGCCCCTTCAACGAGTGGCTGCGCGCACAGCTCAAGGCCAAGAGGATGTCGCAACGCCAGCTGGCGCAGGCATCGGGCGTCGACCACTCGACCATCTCGCGCCTCGTTCGCGGCGACCGGACCCCGTCCCTGGGGACCGCGACCAAGCTCGCCCGCGGATTGCGCGAGCTCCGCGACGATGCGGACGCCCCTCAGTACCTCGGCCTCGTCTCGAGCGGCGCCACGGTCAACCCGACGGCCCGCGTCGAGTACGCGCTCCGCGCGGACGATGCCCTGGGCGAGCCGCAAGTCCGCCAGATCATGGAGTACTACCTCGCTGTCCGGATGCGCCGGTTCTCCCGACCCGTTCCGGCACCGGCCCCACGGCCGGGACTGCCCGATCGGCTCGTGGCGCGGTCGGCCTCGACGCCGCTGGCGTCGGTCGTCGGTCTGCCCACGGACCGACGGATCAGCACCGTTCGACCCCCGTCCATGCTCGGGAGGCGACCGCCCGGAAGGCCCTGAACTGAACACCTCCCCGGGAGCACCCTCCTCTCCCGGGACTCGGGACAACGAACGCCGGCGTACTGGGGCGCCGGCGTTCGTTCGTTCCCCGGGGTCCTGCGACGGCGTCCCGTCGGCGCTCGGGCAGGGGTCCGCGGCCGGAGCCTCCGGCGACCGGACCCGCGCGGCGCCGCCGCGACGCGGTGCCAGCACGGCCGTGGCCTCCGCGCAAGCGCCACGCGGTGCCGGCGTCCCGCGCGCTCAGCGGCCGGCGACCTCGTAGACCGAGATCCAGCGACCGGGCGCGGCCTCGAAGCGCAGCACGAGAGGGCCTTCGGGGATCCCGACCTCCGCGAGTCGGGCCGACTCGGCGGGACCACGGCACGCGACCCCGACAACCTCCTCGAACATCCCGTCGCAGAGGACGATGGCGGCGTCGGCTGCCTCGGCGCTCACCGGAGGAACGCCCAGGACGGTCAATGGATAGCCCACGGCGGCCGTTCCCTTGTAGCTGGGCACGCCGACCAGCACGGCAGGCTCGCCACGGGTCGCGGTGACGAGGCGGCGAGCCGCTTCGCGGCCAGATGGCCAGCCCCCATCGTTGGCCACCCGCGGGGGCTGGGTGGCGAGGTTCCAGCCCACGGCGACGGCCAGCGCGGAGAAGAGGATCGTCCTGCCCGCGATGACGGCTCTCGGCATCGAACTCGAGGGAGCGCGCCACATGACCGCCAGGGCGATGCCACCGGCCGCCGCGATGGCAGGCCACAGGTAGGCGTGGTAGTGGTCGGCGGGGAGCGGCGTTACGACCCCGAGCGAATCCACGAGGACGGCCAGCAGCATGGCGCCGACGGCCGCGGAGCCGCCCAGCCAGACGAGTGCCAGCCGTTCTGCCGCACGAGCGCGGATCGCCGCCAGCACCACGCACGCTGCCCAGGCAGCGACCGCCACGACGGCGGCCCCGGTCGCCGCCAGGATCGGCCCTGCCAAGGGCCAGGAGATCACGCGGAGGGGCACGAACAGGATCCGGGAGAGGATGCCCGGTCCACCCGACCCTGATCCACCTGCGCCCGTGATCCACGCGACTGCCCCGCGGGTCTCGGAGAAGTCGTGTCCCAGGTCGTAGACGAGGAGGGGAAGGTAGCCCACCGCGATGAGCGCGAGCGCCCCCAGGCCCGGGGCGAGCAGGCGCTGGCGGTCGCCGGGCGAGCGCCAGAGGGCATGCAGCCATAGGCTGACCAGGGGCACGAGACCCAGGATGCCCAGCACGTGGAGCTGGCCCACCATGGCCTGTGACGCACCCGCAACGAGCCACCAGCCGCGCCCTCCGCCCGTCGACGCGCGCCATGCCGCCGCCAGTGACAGGGCTGCGAAGAACGGGATGGGGTTCGGGTTCCAGATGAACGTCGACCCTTCGACCGCCGTCGCCGAGACCGCGAGAAGAAGGCCGGCCACGAGTCCCGCTCCCGCGCCGGCGATGGACCGCGCAAGCCACCACGTCACGCCCACAGCGGCAATGCCGAGGGCCGCGATGAGCGCAACCAGCGCGACCGGATCATCGCCCCCGGAGGCCAACCCCGCAGGCGCGAGCAGGTAGTAGTAGGCGGCGCCGTGGTGGAACGCCCCGACAGACGTGTGTGGCCCCAGGAGGGGCACGATCCCATCCCGAACGAACGACCGCACCACGAGCGCGTCCAGTCCCTGGTCGCCGTCGAAGGTCCCCCGCGTCGCCAGGTCCGGGAGGCGCAGCGCGGCAGCCAGGACGAGCAGCCCGAGGAGAGCCACGACATCCAGGAGGAGGCCGCCGGGCGCGCCGCGCAGCCTGCTGCCTGGCGTCCCGCGCATCGCGGCGACGTCCAGTTCGGTCACGCCGGCGCCGGGGTGCGTGCCCGAGCCCCGCGGAGCGCGAACGCTTCCGCCGGCAGCGGAAGGAGCGGGACGCCGCGAGCGAGATCGCGGGCCCGTGCCATGTTCACCGCGTCGTAGCCCTTGTCCATGCCCGGGGTCTCCAGGTAGTAGGCGACGTGGGCCAGGCCAGGGTGGGTCAGCAGCCGCGCGAAGCCGGCCCCGTCGCCCATCTCGCCGGCGCCGAGGTGCTCATGGCGGTCCAGGCGGGAACCGCGAGCAACCCTCGAATCGTTGAGGTGGACCATCACCAGCCGCCCCAGCCCGATCCGGCTGGCGACGTCGTCGAGCAGCGCATCGACGCCCTCGGGCGAACCGACGTCAAGGCCGGCTCCCCACAGGTGGGCGGTGTCGAGGCAGAGAGCGAGGCGCTGCGCGGGCACGCCTCTCGCGGCGGTCGCCTCGAGGATGCGCTGAAGCTCCTCGACCGTCGTCCCCAGGGCGTCTCCGCTGCCGGCCGAGTTCTCCAGGACGAGGAGGGGAGCTGCGGGGCCGCCCTCCGTCTCCTGGAGGACGCGAGCCACGCCGTCGGCCAGGCGGCTGATCCCGGCCTCCACGCCGGACCCCTTGTGGCTCCCCACGTGGACGTTCACGAAGCGGGCGCCGAAGCCTGGAGCCGTCTCCATCTCGTTCACGAGGAGCGCCACGGACCGCTCGTGCTGCTCGTCGTCGGGACCTGCGAGGTTGACGAGGTATGGAGCATGGATCGCGATCGGTCCGATCCCCAGCTCCCCCAAGCGGGACCGGAACGCCGCCAGTTCGGCCGGCGGCTCGGCGCGTCGCTTCCAGGCCGTCGGGTTGTCGGCGAAGACCTGGATCGAGTCAGCCCCGATCGCGTGGGCGCGCTCCACGGCACGGACCATGCCGTCGGCAAGGGGCAGGTGGGCGCCGAGCGGACGCCCGTCCGGGAGCGCCGGGCGTTCGACCGGGGCGGCATCGGCGGGCGGCGCCGGAGGGGAGGACCGAGGTGGCGACGGCATCGAGCGGCATCGTACCGTCCCGGGAGGCCTCCGCAGTGCCCGGCCTCCCCGGAGGGGCCGTCAGCAACCGGGCCCGTCAGCGACCGGAGCCCATCCCCGCATCGCGCCCGGAGGTGTAGCCCCCGGCGACCACCGGCTCGATGAGCCCGTAGTCGCCGTCGTGGCGCCGGTAGAGGACGTTGACGCGCTCCCCGTCGGCGTTGACGAAGACGAAGAACGCGTGGCCGAGAGACTCCATCTCGGCGATCGCATCCTCCTCGAACATCGGTTTGATCGAAAAGCGCTTCGTCTTGACGACCCGCCGCTCGCGGTCTTCGTCCGCCGTCCCGTCGGCGATACGAGACAGGATCTCCTTCTCCTGCGGCCCGCGGGAGCGGACGCGAGGCTTCTCGCGGTGGTCCACCGCGCGCCGCTCCACCTTGTCGACGACGACGTCGATCGCCGCCTCGTACGTGGAGGCGTCGGCGCGGCTCCGCAGCGCCTGGCCGTCGATGACGAGGGTGATCTCCGCGATCCGCGAGTCGTCGGCGCTCCGGTGGCGCTCGACGGAGAGCTCGATGATGGCGTCGGTCCGGTCGTCGAGGAACCGCTCCAGGCGTCCCATCTTCCGTTCGGCGTACCGCCGCACGGCGTCGGGGACATCCATGTTCTTGCCCTTGACGATCGTCCTCACGGCATACCTCCACGGTGTGCTCGGCCGGACCGAACCGCGGGACGCGGCGGTCGGCGGCGGCTCGATCTGGCGAGTATAGGGTCCCACCCGCGCCTGATCGACCGGCGAGCGACCCGATCTCCGGGGGCCGTCCCGCCCGATGGGCCGGTCACGCCTCGCGGGCCACGGTCAGCGCGGAGACGGCCACCGCTCCGGCGCCCAGGAGCGCCCGGGCGCACGCGACGAGCGTCGAGCCTGTTGTCGAAACGTCGTCGACGAGGACGACCCACCGACCGGCGACTGCGGAGGCGTGGCGTGCCTCGACTGCGAACGCGCCCGCCACGTTCTCCAGGCGCTGTTCCCGGCCGAGCTCGAACTGCGGGACGGTCGCCCGCATGCGCCCGAGGGCCGGGAGTGCACGCAGCCCCAGGCGCTCGGCCGCCGCGCGCCCGATCAGCTCCGCCTGGTCGTAGCCCCGCACGGCCCTTCGCGCGGCGTGAACCGGCACGTGGACCAGCACGTCGCCGCCGATCGCAGCGTGCGTCCAGCGCTCTGCCGCTGCCGCGCCGAGGGGCACGGCCAACCGGCGCTCCCCGCCGTACTTCAGGGCGTGGAGCGCGTCCCGCACGACGCCGCGGTACAGGGCGCACCACTCCAGCTGGATCAGCGGGAGCGGCACGTCCGAGGGCATCCCGAGGGGTGCGCCGGCCGGCAGTCCGTGCCGCGCCGTGAGCGCCCGGGCGCAGGTCACGCACAGCGCGTCGCCCTCGGCGCCGCAGCCCACGCAGACGGCCGGGAACGCGAGGTCGAGAAGGCGCCCGGCTGTGCGGCCGACCACGTCGCGGGGGGTGATCGGCGCCTCCATGCCTGCAGCATGGTGGCAGCCGCTTCGCCGGCACTTACGCGGGACGGGGCTCCGGCGCGTCGTCGGCGGCGGCTCCCGCCGCGTCCTCGAGCACCACGACGTCACCCACGACGGTCCCGGACGCCGCGATCGTTCCCGCGGGCAGCTCGAGGCAGCCGTCGGCTCCCCGGGCCCACCAGACCACGCCCGTCCAGGGACGGAGGCGGGGCCTCAGCGAGACCACGGGCCGACCGCCGTCTGCCTGCCGCTTTCCAAGGAACACGACGTCGATCGGGAAGCGCATGAAGAGCATGTGGATGCTCGATGCCGGCCGCAGCCACATCCCGCCGCCCTCCGGCAGCGGTGGCCGGCCCATGAGGCCCATGAAGCGCCCGCCGTAGGAGAGGGCGGCCTCCAGCGACGTGCCAAGAACGGACTCGCGCGATCGGTTGCGCGCGCGGAGGGCTGTCACCGCCGTCACGGGCCGGCTGGACGCCAGGGACCGGCTATCCGACCGGGTTCTCGATGACGAGCGTCTTGATGATGAGGATGATCGCCGGGCCCAGGATGACGATGAAGAGCGAGGGGAAGATGCACCCGACGAGCGGGAAGAGCATCTTGATCGGCGCCTTCGCCGCCATCTCCTCGGCCCGCTGGCGCCGCTCGATGCGGAGCTGCTCCGACTGGACCTGGAGGACCTTGCTGATCGCCACGCCGAGCTGCTCGGCCTGGATGATGGCGCCGATGAAGTTCGTGAGCGGCTGGACCTCGGTCCGGGGGATGATGTCGCGCAGGGCGTCGCGGCGCGCCTTGCCGACGCGGACCTCGGCCAGCGCACGACGGAACTCGTCGACGAGCGGGCCCTGCATCTTCTCCACGACCTTGCCGAGGGCGGCATCGAAGCCGAGGCCGGCCCGGACCGAGATCGTGAGCAGGTCGAGCGCGTCCGGGATCTGCATGAGGATCGCCTTCTGGCGGGCCTTGACCCGGCGGCCGAGCCAGAACTCCGGAAAGATGTAGCCGACCACGACCCCGAGCGCGCCGAGACCGACTCCCATCACGATCCCGGTGTTGAGGAGGAACGTGAAGACGAGGAAGAAGAGGATCGCGAAGACGATGGAGCAGATCGCCTTGATGCCCAGCCAGTCGGCAACGCGCATCTCGCCGGGATTCCCGGCGAGGGCCAGGTTCTTCTCCGTCCGGGCGGTGAACGACGTCGACGTGAAGCGGGCCGTCGTCCCGGAGAGCCGGGAAGCAAGGGGTCGCAGCGTCCGCTCCAGGAACGGCTGCTGGAGCTCCAGCTCCTCGAGGTTCTTGGCCTGCATCGTCCCCAGCTGGGTGAGGCGGGCCTGGACCGGGTCGATCGAGGTTCGGCCTGCCAGCCCGAGGGTGATGAGCAGGATCGCCAGGGAGGCGGCACCGGCAACGACGATGGGGACCATCAGGGTGTCCATGCCCTACACCTCGATGTCGACGATGCGGCGGATGAACATGAAGCCGATGAACATCATCATTCCGCCCGTGGCGATGAGGATGACCCCGGCAGGGATCCCGAGGACCGCGACCGTCGGGTCGAACATGGGCTCCATGAAGCCGGGTGCGATGATGAACAGGAACCCGGCGAGCGCAATCGGCAGGAACGCGACGACGTAGCCGGACATTCGCTGCTGGGCGGTCAGCGTGCGGATCTCGCCCTTGATGCGAACGCGCTCGCGGATCGTGAACGCGATGGAGTCGAGGATCTCAGCCAGGTTGCCGCCCACCTGGTACTGGATGTTGATGGCCGTGACCATGAGCTCCAGGTCCTCCGACTTCACGCGGCGGACCAGGTTCTCCAGGGCCTGCTCGAAGGGCAATCCCAGGTTGACCTCGCGGATGACCCGGCCGAACTCCGTGGAGATCGGCGGGCGCGCCTCGCGGACCACGAGCTCGATCGCCTGGAGGAAGGAGGAGCCCGCGCGCAAGGCGTTCGCGATCAGGGTGATCGTGTCGGGCAGCTGCTTGTTGAACTGGTTGAGGCGCTTCCCCTGGCGGCGCCGCACGTACCAGCGCGGCAAGAAGAATCCCATCACCGCGCCGACGAGGAGCGCGATCGGGTTCTGCAGCCCCGGGAGCGCGAAGCCCGCGGCGAACATGAAGGCCGGGATGCCGACGATGGCGGCGCCCCAGATGAAGAGGTACTCGCTCACCTTGAGCTTGAGGTCCGCGCGCGCGAGGTCGCGGGCGATCGTCGTCCCGAAGTCGCGCTGCTCGACGGCCTTGTTCAGCTGCGCGATCGCGGCACTCTGGGAGATCAGGTCGCCCAGCGACGCGCTCGACGCGTTCGACTTCGTCGCCTCCGGGCGCCCGGAGGCGTAGCGCTCGAGGCGCGCGCTGACGCCCGTTCCCCCGCCGGACGAAGCGACGCCGACGGCGATGAGAAGGATGGCGAGCGCCGCCACGACGGCGACGCCGATGGTCAGTCCATCCGGCACGGCGTGCCCTCCCGCGCCTAGTACGTGAAGCCGAAGAGTCCGGGCGGCAGGTGGATCCCCTGCACCTCGAACTTCTCGACGAACTTGGGGCGGATCCCGGTCGGCTTCAGCCGGCCCTGGATCTTGCCCTCGACGACGCCCGTCTGCTCGAAGATGAAGACGTCCTGCATCACGATCACGTCACCCTCCATCCCCTGGACCTCGGTGATGTTCGTGATGCGGCGCGTCCCGTCCTTGAGGCGGGCCTGGTGGACGATGAGGTCGACGGCTGAGGCGATCTGCTCGCGGATCGCGCGAAGCGGGAGATCCACGCCGGCCATCAGGACCATCGTCTCCAGGCGCGACAGCATGTCGCGCGGGCTGTTGGCGTGGCCGGTGGACATCGAGCCGTCGTGGCCCGTGTTCATGGCCTGCAGCATGTCGAGGGCCTCGCCCGAGCGGCACTCCCCGACGATGATCCGGTCGGGCCGCATCCGGAGGGCGTTGCGGACGAGCTCCCGGATCGGGATGGCGCCGCGGCCCTCGATGTTGGGCGGCCGTGACTCGAGGGTCACGACGTGCTCCTGGCGGAGCTGCAGCTCGGCGGCGTCCTCGATCGTGATGATCCGTTCGTCGTTCGGGATGAATGACGAGAGGACATTGAGCGTCGTCGTCTTGCCCGAGCCGGTTCCGCCCGAGACGAAGACGTTGAGGCGCGCCTCGACGCAGGCCTTGAGGAAGTCGAACATCTCGGGCGTCGCGGTCCCGAACCGGATCAGGTCGTCCACCGTGAAGGGGGAGGCGGCGAACTTCCGGACCGTGACGACGGGGCCGACGAGCGAGAGAGGCGGGATGATCGCGTTCACGCGGGAGCCGTCGGTGAGGCGGGCATCGACCATCGGCGACGATTCGTCGACGCGGCGACCGATCGGGGCGATGATCCGATCGATGATGCGCATGACGTGGTCGTCGTTCTGGAAGACGACGTTCGTCAGCTCGAGCTTGCCGTTGCGCTCGATGTAGACCTGGCGCGGGCCGTTCACCATGACCTCGGTGATCGACTCGTCGCGGAGGAGCGGCTCCAGGGGCCCGAGACCGATGATCTCGTCGGTGATCTGCTCCAGCATCCTGACCCGCTCGGCGCGGGTCAGGGCCAGGCCCTCCTCGTCGATGACCTTGCCGAAGATCTCCTCGATCTGGCGGCGGACCTCGACCTGGTTCGAAAGGTCGAGCTTCGGGTCCAGGTCGGAGATGACCCGGCTTTGGATCCGGAACTTGACGTCGCGGAACGACTCGCGGACCGGGGCCGTGGGCAGGAGGCGCTGGGCCGGCACAAGGACCTTGCCGCCGCTCGGAGGCCCGCCGGGAGCGGCGGGCGCCGGGGTCCCGGCGGGCACAGGCTCCGGCCCGGCCCCGCCGGGACGAGCGCTCTCGATTCGCTTCAGCAGGGACATCGTCCCACCACCCCTTCACGCTCCCGAGGGGAGCTCCTACGACCTGCTACCGCCATGCGAACATCGACTTCCTGGGGGCCGTCTTCCGGGCCACGGCGGCCACGGCTTCCGGCGCCCCGAGGAGGGCTCGGGCAAGGCGAAGGACGTCCTGCGACACCTGCGCCTCGCGATTGCTGACGAAGAACGGCACGCCCTTGTTGAGGGCGTACACCACGCTCCGGCCGTCGCTGACGACCATGTGGTCCACCTTGCGCCCGATCGACTTCTCCACGTCGGCCACGCGGATCCCGAGCGCGGAGTCGGACCGGTTGAGCACCAGCTCGATCTTGCCCGGAGGGTAGCCCAGCTGGTCGGCGACCTCCAGGAAGAGCCGCATGTTCTTGATGCTCGTGATCTCGAGCGTCAGGACGTTCAG
This sequence comes from uncultured Chloroflexia bacterium, assembly GCA_963698595.1. Taxonomy (GTDB): domain Bacteria; phylum Chloroflexota; class Limnocylindria; order Limnocylindrales; family CSP1-4; genus CTSoil-043. Next base: position 83,451 of record CAVORL010000001.1, on the reverse strand, counting down.
GATCACGTCGGCCGCGTCGAGGATTGCGAGCGTCGAGTCGCTGAACGCCGCGGAGCAGTCCACGACCACCAGGTCAGCCTTCGCGCGCAGGAGGTCGAGCACCCGGCGGATGGCCGCCGGGGTCACAAGCTCGGCCATCTCGGGCGATGGCGGGGCCAGCAGCACCTTCGCCCCCGTCGAGTGCGTGACCACGAAGGTCTCGATGGACTCCGGGTCGCCGCTGGCCTCCAGCTCCGGGACCAGGTCGGCGATCGACTTGTTGCGCGGGTTCAGGTTGAGGAGCACGCCGACGTCGCCGAACTGGAACGAGCCGTCCACGAGGACCACCTCGGTGCCGGGCTCGGACGCCGCAGCGACGGCCGTGTTGACCGCGATCGTCGTGCGGCCCACTCCGCCCTTCGGGCTGAAGAAGGCGACGACGCGCCCGGGCTCCCGGTCGCTCGACGGCGAGCGGGCCTCGGCTGCGGGGGCTGCCATCCGGCCGTACTTCTCGCGCTCCCGGGCGTGCACCTGCCGGATCGACGCCGTGAGCTCGTCGGAGCTGAAGGGCTTGACCAGGAACTCGCGGGCCCCCGCCAGCATGGACCGGCGCAGGTAGTCCGCCTCGCCCTGTACCGACATCATGACGGCCGCGGCGGTTGGCACGCGTGCCGTGAGGAGCTCGGTGGTGGCGATTCCGTCCATCTCCGGCATGTTGATGTCCATGAGAACGACGTCCGGGAGGAGCTTCGCCGCCATCTCCAGCGCCTCGGCGCCGGACGCGGCGGCCCCCACCACCTCGATGTCCTTCTCGAACCCGAGAAGCTTCGCCAGGTGGTCGCGGGTCTCCGGGATGTCGTCCACGATCAGGACGCGGATCTGGTCGGTCATCAGCCGGTGGGCCTTCGCCTCGGACTTCGGGTGGTGGACACGATCGCGTGGCTCGCGCCGGGGCCGAGCCGAGCGGCCCGACCCACGGCGCGCGGAGCTACTTCTTCGGGAGGGTCGTCTCGACGATCTGCGGCGGGATCACGGCCCAGGCGTCGACGAGCTGGCGCAGGGTGATGCCCGTCGTCACGTCGCTCGGCGCATCGTTGTCATCCGGCGACCGCAGGACGAGCGTGATCGTGCCGTCGATCTGGCCGAAGCGCAGCACCTCGGCCTCCTGGGCGGAGACGGCGAGGATGACGATCTGCGCCTGACCGTTGAGCGCGGGCGCGATGCCGTCCTGTCCGGCCTGGTCCTGCGCGGCCTGGTCGGGCGCCGGCGGGAGGAGTGTGCCGACGACTTCCAGGTTCTGGATGATCGCCTTCACGGACGTGGCGTTGACTCCCGGGATCACGACGATCTGGTCGGTCGCGGGGTCGGTCGTCACGACCGGGAACTTCTCGGCGCCGGCGATGCCGATGACCACGTCCACGCGGTCGCCCGGCTTGATGAGCGTTCCCACGCCCGAGACCTGGTCCACCTGGACCGACATCGCGCGGCGGCCGGTGGCGAGGTTGCGAGCGATCTGCGCCGCATCCGTCGTCGTGGTGGAGAACCAGGCCGAGCTCGCCAGCTGGCCCTTCGTGATCGTGGTGGTCGTCGATTGACCGATGACCTCGCTCGTGAACGTATAGGCACCGACGGGCTTCTCAGCCTCCGGCACACTATTCGTGGTGACGAGCTCCTCGGTAATGGTCGTTCCGAGCGGGATGTCCGCTGCGGCGACGACGATGGTCGTCTTCCCGACGTCCGAATCCGGGTCCGTGCCGGTTCCCCCACCGCCGAGCAGCAGGATGATGCCGACGAAGGCGATCACCGCCAGGAAGAGGCCGATCAACAGGATCAGGCGATTGCTGCGCTTCAAAGTAGGTCTCCCCGTTGCCGAGTGACAGGCGGCACCACTCTAACATCGGTCAGGGGCCGCGCGACTACACAAAAGGGCTAGGACCGTTGGCAACAAATGGCAGGATCTCCTGCTCACCGCGCCACGCGAAGTAGGTCCCGAGCGTATGGCCCCCCACGTTCCGAGTGGCCTGCTGGATCGCCGAGACCGGCCTCCGTGGCGGAGGGCCGGTCTCGGGTCAGACGGATGTGCCGATGGTGCTCAGGTAGCCGGATACGGAAGTCCCAAGGAATGCAAGGCTGACGATGGCGACGATGACGATCAGGACAAGAATGAGTGCGTACTCGACGAGGCCCTGGCCGACCTGAGAGTGCTCCCTTGTGACCCGCCGGCCCTGGCGTGGTGCCGGATCCATGGCGGTGGTCCCCCGATGCGGCCCCGATCGGGCCGGAGTTGAGAACGGGCCGTCGGCGCCGCCGACGGCCCGTCGAGAACCGGCAGTCGCTAGACCGACTTGCCGACCGTGCTGAGGATGGTCGAGACCTGGCCGCCCAGGAAGATCAGGGCGACGATCGCGACGATCGCGATGAGGGCGAGGATCAGCGCGTACTCCGCGAGGCCCTGCCCCTCTTCGTCGGTGCGGAAGAGATCGATGAGTGCGGTGAGGAATGTCATTGGTGGTTCGCCTCCTTCCCTTGGAAGTCCCCCGTGCTCCACGGGAGCTGACGGATCCTGAGATCCGGGCGCTCTGGTGGCTGCCGGCCGCCGCTGCTGCTGCGACCCGCCCTGAGCGGCGACCGGAACCGTAGGCCGCGGTGTTCGCTCGTGTCAAGGCCCGCAGGGCGGTCAGTGGTGCGCATCGGCGCCGGCCGAAGAACCGAAAGGCCGGGCCCGAGGGCCCGGCCTTTCTCTCACTGGCGTGCAGTCGCTAGACCGACTTGCCGACCGTGCTGAGGATGGTCGAGACCTGGCCGCCCAGGAAGATCAGGGCGACGATCGCGACGATCGCGATGAGGGCGAGGATCAGCGCGTACTCCGCGAGGCCCTGCCCCTCTTCGTCGGTGCGGAAGAGATCGATGAGTGCGGTGAGGAATGTCATTGGTGGTTCGCCTCCTTCCCTTGGAAGTCCCCCGTGCTCCACGGGAGCTGACGGATCCTGAGATCCGGGCGCTCTGGTGGCTGCCGGCCGCCGCTGCTGCTGCGACCCGCCCTGAGCGGCGACCGGAACCGTAGGCCGCGGTGTTCGCTCGTGTCAAGGCCCGCAGGGCGGTCAGTGGTGCGCATCGGCGCCGGCCGAAGAACCGAAAGGCCGGGCCCGAGGGCCCGGCCTTTCTCTCACTGGCGTGCAGTCGCTAGACCGACTTGCCGACCGTGCTGAGGATGGTCGAGACCTGGCCGCCCAGGAAGATCAGGGCGACGATCGCGACGATCGCGATGAGGGCGAGGATCAGCGCGTACTCCGCGAGGCCCTGCCCCTCTTCGTCCCGATGGATGATGCCAAGCACGTAGTCGATGAGCGCCATGAAGGCCTCCCTGATGAGTGCGCACACCCCAGACGGGGCACCCCCGAGCCTACGGGACGGCCGAGCGCTGGGCACTCACCAACTAGTACCAGCCGCCCGAGTAGTACCCGGTCCAACTCACACGAGATACGACAGGTCGAGCCAGCCCGCCTTGTCCACCTCGCTGCCGATCAGGCTGAGCACGAATGCCAGCTGCGGGCGCAGGAGGACGAGGATCGCCACCGCGACGAGTGCGGCGAGCGCGAGGATGACCCCGAACTCAACGAACCCCTGGCCCGCCTCGCGGGATCGGGTGCGCACGAGCACCACGCCGGCCCCGGTGCCGGTCACCCGTCCGCGGGCGCGGCCAAGGGGAAGACCGCCACGAGGCTCCTCCCGTCCGCCGCGAAGTCGACCCGTCCCCCGGCGGCGGCCGTCCGGTCCGCGATCCCGCGGCGGATCGCCCCCGTCAGGACGGCGACGCTCGCGCTCGCCGACGCCCGGGCGCGCCGGTCGTCCACCATCTCGCGGAGGGCGGCCGGCATGTCGGCACGCGGCTCCTCCTCGGGCGCCTCGACCGGTTCCGGGTGGACCGCGCGCACGGTCAGCTCCAGCTCGTCGCCCCAGTCGAGCGTGAGGGCAACCTTCTCCGGCTGCCCGCCGGCGAGAGCGGCCACCGCCTCGTCTGCCACACGGAAGACCGCGCTCTCCTGGCCCATCGGCAAGCGACGGTCCGTCCCGAGCGACTCGAACTCCACGGGCAGCTGGGCGCGCCTGCTCCGGTCGCGGGCCACGCGGCGCAGCGTGGGCACCAGGCCCAGGTCGTCGAGGACCATGGGACGGACGTCGAAGATGAACGTCTTCGTCGCCTCCAGGGTCCGCTGGACCATCGCCTTGAGCTCGCGAACCTCGTCTTTCGCGGCGGCAGGGTCGCGGTCGAGGAGGCGCTCCACGATCTGGGCCTGGAGCACGATGTTCGTCAGGCTCTGGGCCGGCCCGTCGTGCATCGCCCGTGCGATGTCGCGCCGCAGGTCCTCCTGGGCGCCGAGCACGACCCGGCTGACCGCGGGCGCGTACCCGGGCGCGGCGTCCGACGGGTCCGCCGTGGCATCCTCGTGGAGCGGGCCCCATCCGTCTGCGAGGGCCGCGACGCTCTCGCGGACCCGGGTCAGCCCGTCGCGGTAGCGCTCCAGCGTGCGCTGCTTCCCGGCGAGGACGTCGAGCTGAGCCTCCATCACGGCGGCGCGTCGGGTGAGCGTCATGAGCTGGGCGTTCGCCTCGGCGAGCTCGGCCGCGGAGCCCCTCCCGCCAAGTCCCTTGAGCCGCTCGGCCGCGCCGGAGCGCTTCTGCTCGTGGCGCCCCGCCTCCGTCCGCGACTGGCCGACGAGCAGCTCGATCTCCGCGAGCTCGCTCGCCAGGCTCGCGAGCTCGTGGGCCAGCAGGTCGGCAAGCGCCGCGGGCGTGCCCGGGGGCGCCGGCTCCCTGGCCGGAGGGGACGCGACCGGGTCGTCGGCCATGCGGGAGATCAGTCCTCCGGCATCCGGATCCAGCCCTGGCGCATCGCGTACACCACCGCCTGGGTCCGGTCGTTGACGGCCAGCTTCCGCAGGATCGAGCTCATGTGGTTCTTCACCGTCTGCTCGCTGATGGAGAGCTGGTAGGCGACCTGCTTGTTGGTCATCCCCTGGGCGATGTTGTCGAGGATCTCCACCTCGCGCGGGGAGAGCGGGGCGAAGATGGGGGCCGCCTCCTGCCCGTAGATCGCCAGCTCGCGGAACTCCTTCAGGACGCGCGAGGCGACGGCCGGCTTGGCGAACACCTTGTCGTTGATGAGGAACTCGCCGGCGGCCACGCGGCGGATGATCGTGACGAGGTCGTCGGGCCCGACGTCCTTGAGGATGAACGCGGCGGCGCCGGCGCGGATCGCCTGGAAGAGCGCCTCCTCGTCCTCGTCGGAGGCCAGGATGATGATCCCGGTGGCCGGCAGGTCGCGCTTGATGCGCTGGGTCGCCTCGATCCCGCCCGGCGGCGGGAGGGTGAGGTCCATGAGGATGATCGAGGGATCGGTCTCGAGGGCGGTGTCGTGAGCCGACCGGCCGTCGTCGGCCTCGCCGACGATCTCGAAGTCCGGCTCGCGCTCCAGGATGGCCCGCATCCCGACGCGGACGAGCGCATGGTCGTCCACGAGGAGGATCCGGATCCGCTCGCCCTCGGCGCGCCGGTCGGGGCCCCCGCGCCGGCGATCCGGCCCGGAATAGCTCATCTGCTGCCTCCTCTGTCGACGACGGGAATGTCGAGCACCACCACGGTACCGTGCGCCGGCCGCGAACGGATCTCGAACGTGCCGCGGACGAGCTCGGCCCGCTCGCGCATGAACTGCAGCCCGAACGTGCGCCGCCCGGGGTCGAGCACCGTGTCGGGATCGAAGCCGCGCCCGTCGTCCCGGACCTCCAGGGCCCACCGGTCGCCCTGGTGCCTGGTCACGAGCGCGACGCGGCGTGCTCCGGCGTGCTTCCTGGCGTTCTGGAGGGCCTCCTGGAGGACCCGCAGGACGACGACCTGCTGGGCGTCATCGAGGGCCGCCGGGGAGGCGGCGAGGTCCAGGTCGACCGTGGCACCGCTGAGGGCGTGAAAGGTGTCCGCCGCCTCGCGGATCGCGCCCTCGAGGCCTACCTCGTCGAGGATCGGCGGTCGCAGCTGGCTGATGAAGGCGCGCACGTCGCCGAGCTCGCGGCGGAGGCGCTCGCGGAGGAGGCGGAGCTCCACCTGGGCCGCCGGCCGGTCACGGTTCAGGATCTTCTCGATGTACTCGACTCCGAAGATCGCGTTGGCGAGCGCCTGGGCCGGCCCGTCGTGGACCTCCTGGGCGAGTCGCGTCCGCTCTGCCTCGCGGGCCTCCACGATGCGCATCTGCAGGTCGTCGGGCAGGTCGGGCCGCGTCGGGTCGTCGAGGAGGGACGCGTCGCCTCGCTCCAGGAAGAGCCAGGTTCGCTCCAGGCCTCGCACGGCCAGCTCGAGGCGGGCGAGCTCCGTGTGTCGCTCGCCGAGCGTCGCGGTGCGAAGCGTGACCTGGCGGCCCAGCTCGGCGGAGCGCGCTTCCTCGGCCGCGGTCTCCGCGCGAGCGGCGGGATCGTCGCCCAGCAGGGGGCCGCCGCCTTTGCCGCTGCGGCCCGCGCCGTACACGACGGGCCGGTCCCGGCGCTCAGCGGTGTCGAGGGCGTCGCGATCGAGGTGCCAGCCGGCGAGCTCTTCGTGAAACGTCTCGCGGTAGCGCTCGGTGACGGAGCGCAGCGTGTTCGCCGCGTAGGCGAGGGCACCCTTCGCCTCCGCGTGAAGGGTGCCGAACTGATCCGTCGCCGCGCTGCCGGTGCCGATGTCCGCGCTCATCTGGCGGCCAGTATACGGGCGGCCCGTGGCGTGGCTGTGAGGATCACGGGCACGCCACGCGGTATACCCGGAACGGATCCTCGCCAGCCGCGGGCGGATCGAGATCCACGGGGACGAAGCAGGCCGCGTCCGGGCCGCCGACGTCGACGATCGCGGGCCACGACCCGTGGTCGCCGTCGACGATCACGACCTCGGCCCCGAAGGTCCTTGCCAGGTCCAGCACGTCCGCCGGCGTCTCGTTCGGGAGGGCGAGCGCAGGGATTCGGCCGACCTCCGAGACCCACATCGGGTGGTTTGCGATGATCGGCTGTGCGCCGGTGACCGGGAGGCCGGCCCGGTCCATCCGCGCGAGCACGTCCGCGTAGCCCGCCTGCGTGCCGGTCGACTGTGCCCCGTACGCGGCGACTCCCAGGATGGTGAACAGCACGGCGCTCAGCCCGGCAAAGGTCGGCCCGAGCCAGGCGACCGGTCGGGTCCAGCCGCGGTGCCTTCCGACCCAGGCAAGGGCGGCGTCGAGACCTGCCAGTGCGGGGACCAGCAGCAGGACCTGCGCCGGCAGGGACGCGTGGAGGAAGGTGCCCCACGTCGTCGCGACAGGAAAGGCAACGGTCGTGATCCAGAACGTGAGGAGGCCGACGACCAGGAGCGGGCGCAGAGCGGCCGCGCGGCCGACGACGAGAAGGCCTGCCATGCCAAGGACGGAGACGGGGAACCCAGGTACGGCGAGCACGCTCAAGAGGTTGTGGAGGAACCCGTCCACTCGATGACCGAGCCAAGCCTGCGGCCCGGCGGCCAGGTACCGGGTGAGCGTCGGCGCGTCGTTCCAGGCGAAGATGTCGAAGCCGCTCAGCGAGAACGCATTCGTGACGGCCTGCCCCGGCAGCGGGCTCCCGAAGACAAGCCAGTCGCGCACGAGCCACGGCACCATGACTGCAACCGCGACCATGCCTGGGAGTGCCACGGCCCGAGCGACCGATCCGAGTCCGGCACGGTGGAGCGCCGCCCAGGCGAGCATGGCCCAGGCCAGCCCCAGCCAGACAGCCTCGTTGCGGGCGAGGGCGGCGACGCCGATGGCGAGGCCGAGGGCGACAAGCCGGGGATCAAGCAGGCGGTCAGGCGGTCGGCGCACGAGGCGGACCATCACCAGGCAGGCGGCCAGTGCGGGCAGCCCGAACGGGACCGTCGAATCCAGCAGCATCGACGGGAGGACCAGGGGCAGCCAGGCGGCCGCGACCAGGCCCGAGCCCACGGCCAGCGTGCGGGCCCGCTCCGGAGGAATGGCGAGCTCCTCAGCGAGATCCGCCGCGATACGCCACGCGGCCACCGGGACCAGCGCGCCGAGTGCCGCGGGGACGATCGTCGTCGTCGGGTAGTCCGTGGCGCCGGTTGCGAGCATCGGCAGGACGCCCAGGAGGCTCGGCAGCGGCAGCCAGATCTCGAAGGCAGGGCGCGGGAAGAAGAAGCCGAACACGCCGCTCGCGTCGCGAGCGGGCGTCGCGTAGCTCCAGATCGTGTTCGAGACGATGCCGTGGCCTTCCGCGAGGTTGCGGGCGACGCCCCAGTAGTAAGTCGTGTCCTCCGGGATCGGGAACGGGACCTGGGCTGCCGCCCACAGGCGCACCCCGAGCGCGACGGCGAAGACGAGCGCGGCGCTGAGCCACGCCTCGCGCCGGGTCATCGTGACTGTCCGGCGCAGCGCAGGTCGGTGGGCTCGAGGCAGACCGGGTAGACGCCAGCGTCGACGGGGCCCACGGACGGCGCCCCGTCGGGAGCGGCAGGGAGCGTCGCGACCGGTGGGCCGATCCACGTCGGTCGACTCCGTCCGTCCAGCACGCCAGCCATGGCCGGCACGCTGTCGTCCCTCTGGAGGATGAGCCAGCGGATCCCGTACGCGCGGGCGACCCTCTCGATCGTGTCGAGCGGGTCGTTCACGAGCACGACCCCGCCGCGCCCCGACCAGTAGAGGGTGCCCGACGCGTCGATCGACATCACGCGGTCGGTCCTCGCGGCGCCCGAGGCATCGAGCGCCCCAGCGGCGAACCGGTGCTCATCGGCGCGCGCCCGCCAGGCGGCGTGGGTGGTGATCGTTCCCCCCACCGCCGCTACGAGCGCGAACGCGACGGCGGCCAGCGTGAAGAACCGTGTCGCCTGCTCCACGTCCCATGCGGGCCGCCGGCGTGCGGTCCACGCGACCACCAGCGCGATCCCCTCCAGGGCCAGCACGTACGCGTGCGGGGCGAGCCCGATCGCCGAGTGGATGAAGGTGCCGCCCGGCACGTGGACCGCGAACACGACGGCGTTCGCGGCGAAGAGGATCAGGGCGTACAGCAGGAACGGGGCGAAATCCGGCGAGCGACGGCGAGCCCAGCCACCGACGATCATGAACGGGAGGAGGAGGACCCCTCCGACGAGCACGGTGAAGATGCCCGCCGCCGCCACGAGGCCGCCGACGCGGCTGGCCACGAGCGGGCCGAGTCCCTGGCCCAGGAAGTGCTCCCACGTGGCGGGGATCGTGAGCGAGTTCCACTCCACGAACTCGCGGATGAGGAGCACCTTGCCGGTGGACGACGAGGGTGAGATCGCGCCGAACACGGCGAGCTGGCGGGCGACCCACGGCGCCACGACGAGCAGGAACAGGCCGGCGCAGGCCACCGCCGCCCACATCGGAATGTGCGGGGTCCGGGCGCCACCGCTGCGCCAGGCGCGGAGGCGATCGAAGATGAAGAGCAGGCCGACCGCGCCGCCGACCAGGATGCCGTCGGAGCGCGACAGCATCGCCAGCCCGACCAGCGCCCCCGAGAGCGCATAGCTGGTGGCGTGCCCGCGAAGGCCGCGGCCCGCGGCCCAGATGGCGCCCATGACGAGCGGCTGGTACAGCGCGAAGTTGTCAGGCTGAGCCATGAACGGCGTCGCAAGCAGCGGGATCGCCACGAGGACGCCGGTGCCGAGCGCGACGCGAGCGCTCGCCCCGACATCGCGTGCCATCGCCCAGGCGAGCGGCGCGGTGACGGCGCCCAGCAGCGCGAACGGGAGCGCCGAGGCGAACGCCGTCGGGCCCAGGAGCCAGATGAAGGGAACCTGGACGACCGACGCGAGCGGCATCCAGTGGGCGTTCGACGCCACCGGGAGAACCGGGTCTGCCGGAATGGCGCCTCCCACCTCGACGAAGATCCAGATGAAGTCGATGGTGAACCCGTGACCCGCCGCGAGGCTGCGCGCGACGTCGACGTAGTAGTAGGAGTCCGGGTAGGCGCCATCCGGGAACAGCGCGATCAGGACCAGGCGCACGAGGAGGGCGAAGGCGAAGAGCGCGAACGGGATCCTCACGGTGGTGCACGGTAGCACCGGCCCGGGGGCCTTTGGACCAGTACGGAGGGGGTGGTACGGATGGGCCAGCGCTGATCCACAGTCGGGTGGTTCCGAGATCGCCCACGGGCCCTACGATGCCGGTCATGACCTCCCGGCCCGTCCCGCCAGCGCTGATCCTCGCCGTGTACGCCCTTGCGATCCTGGCGGGCGCGACCCTCGTCTTCCTCGTGCAGCCGCTCGCCGCGCGGCTGGTCCTTCCGCGCTTCGGCGGGAGTCCCGCCGTGTGGACGACGTCGATCCTCTTCTTCCAGGTCGCCCTTCTCCTCGGCTATGGATGGGCGCACGCGTCCACGACGCGCCTTGGGCTTCGACGCCAGCCATGGGCCCAGGTCCTCCTCCTCCTGGTCCCCCTCGCCGGTCTTCCCATCGCCCTGCCCGGATGGGCCGCGCCACCGACCGACGCAGACCCCGCGTTGTGGCTGCTCCTGGTGCTCGCCGGCATGGTCGGGCTGCCCTACGTGGCCGTCACCACGGCCAGCCCGGTCCTGCAGCGCTGGTTCTCGGCGACGGGCCACCCGCATGCAGCCGACCCGTACTTCCTGTACGCGATGGGGAACGCCGGGAGTCTCATCGGTCTCCTCGCGTACCCATTCCTCATCGAGCCGAACCTCTCCCTCCGGGACCAGGCGTTGCTCTGGTCCGCCGGGTACGTGCTCTTCCTGGCTCTGGCCCTCGCCGCGGCCCTGATCCTGCGTCGGACGCGGGTTGTCGCCGCCGCCGCCCCCTCCCCGTCATCCACCCTGCCGCCCGTCGTAGGGAAGAGCCCGTCGACGAGCGCGGATCGACCGTCGCTTCGCCGCCGGCTGATGTGGGTCGCCATGGCGTTCGTGCCATCCAGCCTGATGCTGGGTGTCACGACCTACATCTCGGCCGACGTCGCCGCCGTCCCATTGCTGTGGGTTCTGCCGCTCAGCCTCTACCTCGTGACGTTCATCGTCGCCTTCTCGCCGCGCAACCCCCTCACCGTCTCGCGGCTGGCGGCGATCCTCCCGATCGTGATCGTCCTCCTCTCGATCGGGCTGGTCGGCGCCGCCGAGATGCCCCTCGCGGGCCTGGTGGCGCTGAACCTCGGGGCCTTCTTCGTCGCGGCGCTCCTGGCCCACGTCCGACTGGCCAACGATCGTCCGGCGGCCCGTCACCTCACGGAGTTCTACATGCTCCTGGCGGTGGGAGGAGCCCTCGGAGGCGTCTTCAACGCCCTCGTTGCGCCTGCGCTGTTCGACAGCGTCCTGGAATACCCGCTGGCGGTGACGCTGGCGCTGCTCCTCCGCCCGGCACGGCGATCGGCCGACCCGGCAGCCGAACGGCGGGCGCGTCTCCTGGACCTGGCCGTGCCGGCCTTCGTCCTGGTTGCCGCCCTCGCCCTGCTCGTGGTGCTGTCGCGCGTTCTCGACGTCGAGCCGCGGGGGCTTGCCGTTGGGCTGGCGGCCATCGCCGTGGGCCTCCTCGTCCTCGCCCGCCGCCCGGTTCGGTTCGGCCTGGCGATGGGCGGCATTCTCATGATCCCCCTGCTCGTTGGCCAGGGCGCGCTGTACGTGGACCGCGGGTTCTTCGGGGTCAACCGGGTCATCGTCCAGGACGGGATCCGGCTCCTCGTGCACGGGACCACCACCCACGGGGGCCAGCTGGAGGATCCGGCCCGGGCGCGGGAGCCCCTGACCTACTACCACCCGAGCGGGCCGTTCGGCCAGGCAATGCAGGCCTTCCTGGCTGGCAGACCCGGGCCGGTCCGGGTCGGGATCATCGGCCTCGGCGCGGGCGGGATCGTCGCATACGCGCGCCCTGGCGATGCCTACACGTACTTCGAGATCGATCCGGAGGTGGTCCGGATTGCCGAGGATGCCTCGCTCTTCACGTTCCTGTCCGGGGCTCCCGATCCGGTCCGGGTCGTCCTCGGAGACGGGCGCCTCACCCTGGCCGGCGAACCACCCGGGTCATTCGATGTGCTCGTCCTGGACGCATTCAGCGGCGACGCACCGCCGGGTCACATGCTGACGGTCGAGGCGATCGACCTCTACGCCCGGTCGCTCGCCCCGGAGGGGCTCCTCCTCATCAACGTCTCGAACCGGTACGTCGACATCCAGGCCGTGATCGTTGCCGGGCTCAGGGCACGCGGGCTGCCGATCGCGATCCCCGCCGACGCGAACCCGGGCGTTCCCCCTGCACCGGTGAAGGAGGTCTCGGGCTGGGTGGCGAGCGCGCTCGACGTCGGCGACCTCGAGACTGCTCTCGGAGCGATCGCCACCGAGGAGCCACCTTCCTCGTCCACGCGACCGTGGACGGATGACTTCTCCGACCTCGTCTCCGTGATCCGGTGGGATCGATGAGACCGGGCCGCGGGAGCCGGAGCCCTCGGCGCGCCATCGTCGACGGCGGGATCGTCGCGGGCCTGCTGTTCGCGGGGTACCTGTTCCTCGTGGTCGGCCCGGCCGCCGGCACGTTCGGGTTCGATGCCTACGCCTACTGGGCAGTGGACCCAGGCGACCCGTACGGCGCAACGGCAGGCGGCCTGGGCGCCTTCACGTACTCCCCCGTCATGGCCTGGGCCTTCGCTGCGTTTGCCGGCGTGCCGTTCTGGCAGTTCCTGTGGGCGTGGACCGCGATCCTCGTCGGGACCGCGGCCTGGCTTGGCGGACGGTCCGTGCGCTCGATCCTCGCCGTCCTCGCGTTCCCACCCGTTGCGCTCGAGCTGTACCACGGCAACGTCCACCTGCTCATGGCGGCCGCGATCGCGCTCGGCTTCCGCTACCCGGCCGCATGGGCCTTCATCGTGCTGACGAAGGTGACGCCGGGGGTCGGCCTCGCCTGGTTCCTCGTGCGACGCGAGTGGCGCTCCCTGGGGATCGCGCTCGGGGTCACCGGGATCCTGGCCGGGGTCTCGTTCGCCGCAGACCCCGAAGCCTGGCGCAGCTGGGTCACCGACAGCCTCGGTGCGACCGCCACCGGCGCGCCGCTCAACCAGTTCGCCATTCAGATCCCGCTCTGGCTCCGCGTCCCCACCGCCCTGCTCGTGGTCGCCTGGGGCGCCCACACGGACCGGCGCTGGACGGTGCCCGTGGCGGCGACGCTGGCGCTGCCCGTGCTGTGGCCCAGCGGCCTGGCCGTGCTCGCGGCGCTGTGGCCGGTCCTCCAGCGGCGGCCCGAGCTCCAGGTGGTTCGCCCGGGGTGGCCGCGCGCTGGATGAGGCCTCCCGCCCGTCTCCCGAGCTGGGCCCTCGAGGGGCTTCTTGCGACGTGGTCGATCGCCCTTGCGACAACCTGAAGCCCTTTCCGGCGCCGGTCGCGCTCTGGTGGATCGGGAGACGGGGGTGGCGCACGGTCGCCCGGTTCGCGGGCTGGGTGACGGGCTCATGCTCCTCCAGCTCATCGTGGCCCCGCAGGCAACGCTGGACTTCCTGTGGGAGGCGACCCTGGATCAGGTCGGCGAGGTCTAGAACCTCTCCCCGTACGTCCTGTCTCCTGTCCTGTGGGCGATCCTCGTCGGCGCCGCCGGGCTCGCTGCCCTCCGTTTCGCCCCGAAGTGGTGGGGATGGCCGCGGCAGTCGCGCTCAGCGTCCTTGCAACGCCGCGTCTCCTGACCTACATGTTCGTTACGCTCCTCGCGGCGCTCCGGGCGCCCGACAGTGGTCGCCGCCGGTAGACTCCGCTCCATGCCCGCGCACGACGCTTCCGACTGGTCGCGGCCCAGGCAGGCCTGGAAACGTTTCGCGAGGCGCCCGACCGTGAGGCTGCTCGTTGCCGGAATTGGGGTGGTGGCCGGCGTTGCAGTGGCCGCGGGCATCGCATGGTGGTGCAGCAACGGCTTCCTCGCCGGAGACACGCTGACGTACTGGCTGGCGGGGACGAGGATCAACGTGGGTCACGACCTCTACTCAGTCCGCCCGGATGATCCCTTCGTCTTCGATATCCGCCCGTACGGGCTCTACTCGCCGCCCCTCATCGCTGTTCCGTGGATCGTGCTCGCGGCCATGCCCGGTGCCACGGGAATGGTCGCCTGGTGGCTGTTGATGGCGGGGCTCGGGATCTGGGCGATCGCCGTTCTCCTCCTCGGCACCCGTGGCCTCGCAGGATTGCTGGTCCTGCCGCTGGTGCCGTCGATCACCCTCCTGATCGGTGTCGGGAACGTCGACGCGGCAATGCTCGCCGGCGTCGTCGGCACCTGGATGCTCACGACGGCGGGCAAGGACCGTTGGGCGGGGGTCCTCGTCGGCCTGCTCGTTTCAGTCAAGCTCACTCCCGCTGTGCTTCTCGTTTGGCTCCTTTCCACCCGCCGCTGGGGAGCACTGGCCGCGGCCGCGACAACGGCCGCGGTGCTTGCGGCCGCCACCGCGGTTGTCCTCGGCCCCGGGATCTTCCTTGACTACTTCAGGGTGGTTGTGGGCGCGTCGTCGTCGGGCCGCACGTGGGCTCTGCTCGCCATCCCGGTCGGGCTCGCTGCGGTCATGCTCCTTGGGTCGCGGCATGGTGGCGTGGCGTTCGCGCTCTCGATGACGCTGGTGCCCCTCGGATCGCCGGTGGCGGCGGTTCACACTTGGGCCCTCCTTGTCGCATGTGCCGCGCCGCTTCTGCCGGGCGCGAGATCGAACGGACGGACCCAAGGATTCCGGTAGGCAGGCGCACGGCGAGGGTCGACGGCCGGTCCCGCACCGGCCCGCTGCCGACCCGCGCTGAGCAGGGCGGCCACAGCGGACCCTGGGATCTCACGCGGGATCGCGGCATCGGCAGGCCGGTCGCGGTGAAGGCCGACCGCCGCGCGGTCGCTGCGTTCTGCGACTCAGGCGGACCCGGCCTGCGAGGGCCGTCGCGATTGTCGGGCTGCCGCCGGCTCGTCCTGTCGATCCACGGCGCCCGCGAGCCACTGGGCCGTGGCGCCGAGACCGTGGTCGAGAGTGGTCGCCGGGACCCAGTGGAGCATCCGCCGGATCTTCTCGATGTTGACGACGCGCCGGCGGATGTTGTCGATGTCGCGACGATCGACGTGGTCAATCGTCACGTCGCGTCCCAGCTGCGTGTCCCACAGCGGCGGCGAGACCGTTGATCGACGTCTCGATCCCCGTCCCGACGTTGAAAACTTCGCCCTCCGCGCGCGGGTGGACCGCGGCCAGCAGCGTGGCATCAACAGCGTCCTCCACGTACGTGAAGTCGCGCGTCTGCTCGCCGTCCCCGTGGACGAGCAACGGGCTTACCGGCGATCGCTGAGGCGAAGAACTTGCTGACCACGCCGCAGTATGGGTTCTCCGGCCGCTGTCCCGGCCCATAGACGTTGCTATAGCGGACCACTGCCACCGGGAGCCCGTAGCTCTCGTAGAAGGCCGTGCAGTAGTTCTCGCCACCGAGCTTGCTGACGGCGTACGGCGAAAGCAGCACGAGACCGTCATCCTCGTTGATGGGGATCGAGCGGGGGTTTCCGTAGACGGAGGTCGACGAGGTGTACACGACCCGGTCCGGTCGACTCTCACGCGCGGCCATGAGGACGTTAAGGGTGCCGCCGATGTTCGTCTCGTAGTCGTCGCGAGGGTTCTTGGTGCTCGCAATGATGTTGCGGGCCGCCATGTGGAACACGAGGGAGTGTTGGGCAACCAGCTCGCGTACCAGCTTCTCGTCGGTCACCGAGCCTTCGACGAACTGGGCGCCGGCAGGGATCGTCTCCGCCTGCCCCGTGAAGAGGTCGTCGAGGACCGTCACACGAGCGCCCATCGCCACGAGTCGGTTGACGACCGCACCGCCGATGAAGCCGGCACCGCCGGTCACGAGGATGCGCCGCCCCCCGAGGGCACGATCGGTCGAGAACGTCACCGCTTCACCCCCGAATCGGAGGAGAACCGCCGGCCGGAAGAGCCGCCACCAATCCCGCAAGCCCCGCATCTTCGTGTACCCCTCGCCTGCGTGATACCGCACGGTGCACGGGACCTCGACGACCGCATAACCGCGCCGGATCGTCTTGTAGAGCACGTAGGGCTCCAGGTCGTAGCTGGTCAGCCACTCCTGGTCGAGATCCAGTCCGGGGTCGGCCAGGATCCGGGCCGAGAAGATGCGGAACCCGTTCGTGGCGTCGGTGACGCGCCTCAGGGCCAGGATGCTGAAGGCCGCGGAGTAGATGCGCGTCCCAAGCCCACGGCCTCCCGTCGGGCCGACCACCCGGCCGCCGCGAATCCATCGCGAACCCTGGGCATAGTCGGCGCCGGTCGCAAGCAGGGTTTCCAGTGCCCGGACGAGCTCCGCCGGCTCGTGCTGGTCGTCGCCGGAGATCAGAGCAACATACGGGCGCTGGCGCTCGAGGGCGGCCGCCCATCCGTCGCGGATGGCTGCCCCGACGCCGCGGCGCACGTCGTGCCGGATCACGACGGCGGCGCCGTGGGCGCGCGCCTCCTCGCCCGTCCCGTCGGTGCTCCCATCGTCCACGACGATCGCTTCGAATCGTGCGTCGCGGGGCATCTTGTCGAGGACGCGCCCGATCTTCCCCGCCTCGTTGAGGGCGGGGATGATCACGGCGACGAGCGGTTGAGCGACGGACAAGGGGAAGACCCCCGATGATCGGCCTGCTGTCATGTTGGCTAACCTGCCGATCTTTGGTGGCACCATGCAATGGTCGGATGGTACTTCCCGCTTGGTGCGGCGGTCGGGCAGACGGCTGCGTGAGCGCGTATAGACTCAGCTTCATGCCCGCGCTCAGCCTCACCGTCGTCCTGCCCGCGTACAACGAGGAAGCTCGCCTCGGGTCGGCCCTCGACGAGCTGTTCGGCTACCTTCGCCGGCACGGCGAGCAGGGTCGAGATGGGGCTCCCGGGGCGGCGCGACTTCCCGGTGATGTGCGCGTCCTGGTGGTCGACGACGGAAGCACGGACGGCACCGCGGCACTCGTCCGCGCCCGGCCGGAACGGACCGCCAGCACGCCCGGCGGCGCCCCGCTCCTGGAGCTCCTCTCGGTCCCGCATGGGGGCAAGGGTGCCGCGGTGAAGGCCGGGATGCTGGCGGCGGTCGCCGACTTGTTGATCTTCGCCGATGCGGATATGGCCACCCCGCCCGACCAGCTCCCGCTCCTGGTGGAGGCGCTCAGCGACCACGATGTTGTCCTCGGGAGCCGGATCCAGCCCGACGGCAGCGACATGCGCCACACGCAGCCGGGGTTCCGGCGCCTCCTTGGCCGCGTCTTCCATGGGCTCTCCTCGGTGTGGGCGGCGGGGAGCATCCAGGACACGCAGTGCGGCTTCAAGGGCTTCACGAGCGAGGCCGCCCACGACCTCTTCGACAGGCAGAGGATCACGAGCATCGTGTTCGACGTCGAGCTGATCTACCTGGCGCGCCGGCGAGGCTACCGGATCGCGGTCGTCCCCATCCGGTGGTTCGACAAGCGGGGCTCGCGGATGCACCCGGGCCCGCGCCTCGGCCTGCGCGTGGCCTGGGACCTGTTCCGGACGCCGTTCCTGCACCGGAAGGTGGCGCGGCGGCGCGCCTGACCGCCTACGGCTTCGGAGCTGCTATGGCCGCCAGGTTGCCGCCGTCATCGAGAGCTTGCCGACCACGCTCCGGTAGTACTGCCCGGGCTTCCGCGGATCCATCAGAGCGCCCATCCCCGAGGTCCGTGCCGAGGAGAACGAGACCTGGTGCGTCTTCGTCCGGTTCGGGGAGCTCCAGAAGATCTCCGTCATCGTGTCGCCGGTCGTGAAGAGCGAGCGAATGACGTACGACGCGTTGCCCAGCGTCTCCGCGAACACCGTCCGCGCGCCAGCCCGCAGGAAGCCGGCGCCGAAGTTGTCGACGCGCTTCTTCGCCGTCTTCAGCGACGGGTTCTTGCGGCCCGGCTCCGAGCTGCCCGCTGAGTAGCAGAGGTGGTTCAGCAGCACCACCGCGTTCGGGGCCAGCTTGATGGCCTTCTTGACGAAGTACTCGCCGTAGTACTTCGTCTTCGTGTTGCCGCTGTTGAGCTTCGGGTTCAGCCCCAGCCCGTTCACCTTCCTCGGGTCGAGCGTCGAGCTGTACGGATTCGGATACCCGTTTCCGTGGCCCAGGTAGATCAGGAGGTTGGCGCCCTGGACGGCGCCCTTGACGCGCGCCCACGTCGCCTTGGGGCTGTAGACCTCGACGACGGTGGCGCCGTACGAGCGGGCCAGCGCGGCATACGACCTCGCGTGGGACTTGTAGGTCTTCGTGAGGGAGCCAGCAGGGCCGACGACGATCGCGACCTTGATCGTGGCCGCAGAGGCAGGAGCGGGGGTGGCGAGCGAGCCGACGGCGAGCAACGCGGCGAGGAACAGGACGAGGGGTCCGTGACGCGACGAGCGCGCCCCGACGGGGCGGTTGATGGACCCTTCGGCGGCCGCCCGATGGGCGACGCTGGCGTCGACCGACATGAGGCTCCTCTCTGCCAGAACGCCGCGCCGGAGCGCGGCGACGGTGATGCGGTGCCGGAAACGGGATGGGGACACCCCGCCAGGGGACAGGAGGCGGGGCGGATCCGGCATGCCCCACAGGTGTTGCGGCACAGGGTGCCCGACGTCGCGCGGTCCCGTCACCCGCCGCTTGGTACAGGTAACCCCTGCCAGATGGTCCGGTGCGGCGGCGCCACGGCCCCTCTCGCATTCTCGGCGCGGCGTCTGGCCGCCCCACAATCGACCGGTGCTATTCTCGGCGCCGATGACCCCGGCCTCCTCGGACCTCGACCCTCCCTGTCTCCCCGCGCCCGCCGGCGAGGCGGGCGCAGCCGGAGCCCCCGCGCGTCCCCCGGCGGTCCCCGGATCCCTGCGTGCCCTCCGCCGTCCCTTCGACGCAATCGACCCAGCAGCCTGGGACGCCCTCGCCGGGGCGACGCCGTGGGCCACCCCATTCGCTCGCTGGGCCGTCCACCGCGCGTGGTGGGACGCGTATGGCGCAAATGCCCACGAGCAGACCCTCGTCGTGGTGGACCCGTCCGGCTCCGATCCCGACGCTCTGGTCGCGATCGTGCCCCTCATGCACCGCCACGAGGTGGAGCCGGACGATGCGATCCTTCGGACGCGTCTGCGGGGCGACCAGCACCTGCCCCTGACGCACGTCGTGCCGACGGCGAAGGCCGTCTTCTTCGGCGCCAGCTACCACTCCGACTACGCGACGCTCCTGGCACGGCCGGCCGACCTGCCCGCCGTCGCCGAGGCCGTCGTCGTCGCCCTGTCCGCGACGTCGGGCGCCCACGATGCGGAGCATCCTGATCCGTGGGACGTGATCGACCTCCGCCGGCTGCGCGGCGGCGACCCGGCTGTGGACGCCCTGGCCGAGGCCTTCGGCGCCCGGACGGGGGACGGGTGGACCGTCGTTCGGGAACGCGAGGAGGTATGCCCCGTCGTGACCTTCGATCCGGGCGCGGACTTCGAGGCATATCTGGGAACGCTCGGCAAGAAGGAGCGCCACGAGGTCCGGCGCAAGCTCCGCAGGGCCGAGGCTGCCGGCGAGGTTCGCCTGGAGCAATCCACCGACCCGGTGGCCGACCTCGTGGCCTTCATCGACCTCCACCAGAAGCGCTGGGGTGAGCAGGGGCTCTTCCCAGCGACCCTCGGCGGCGAGCAGAGCCGGGTCTGGTTCCGTCGGCTCTTCGAGCTCGCCGGCACGGACGGCACGCTGCAGCTCCACTTCCTCGTCGTGGCGGGACGCCGGATCGCGGCCGGCATCTGGTTCGATGACGGCGACGCCTGGTACCTCTACAACGCCGGCGTCGAGCCGGAAGCTCGCGACCTCTCGCCCGGCGTCCTCCTCAGCGCCAAGGCGATCGAGGCTGCGATCGCCGCCGGGCGTCGGCGCTTCGACTACCTCCGGGGCGACGAGCCATACAAGTACGAGTGGGGAGCTGTGGACGAGCCAATCCAGCGCCTGCTCGTCGTGCGAACGAGCGAGTAGATGGGCGCTCCGCTTCCTGATGACCCCTGCCTCAAGCGAAAGGACCGGCCGCCCGTTCCGGGTGGGCGCCCGGTGCGCGTCGTCGAGGTGCTCGCGACCGGCACGAACGGCGGCGCGCAGGAACACGTCTACTCCCTCCTCTCACGGCTCGATCGGTCCCGCTACGAACCCACCGTCATCTCGCTCTCACAGGGCAGCGCCGAGCGGCGGATCGCCGAGCTGGGGATCCCCGTCCACGTGATCGACGAGCCAGACGACGCGATCGCCGTGGGCGCCGTCGCGACGCTCCTGGCAGAAGTCCAGCCCGACGTCGTTCACAACCACATGTACCGCGCCGAGCTCATCGGGACTCGTGCCGCGCTCGGCCTGGAGGAGGCCGGTCGACCCCGGCCGTTCATCGTGGGGACGGTCCACTCGAGCCGGGTCCGCGCCGCTGAGGACCGCGAGATGCTGCGGGTCCTCACGCCGCGCATGGACCGCCTCATCGCCGTGAGCCGCGCCATGGAGGACAAGATCGCCGACGAGCGCCCCAGCGACGTGCCCGTCTCGCTCATCTACAACGGCGTCGATCTCGTGCGCTACGACCACACGGACCCGTGCTGCACCCTGCGCGAGGAATACGGGCTGCTGGCCGAGGTCCAGATCGTGGGCATCGTGGCCCGCCTGGAGCGCGAGAAGGGGCACCCGACGCTGCTGGAGGCCTGGCCGCAGGTCCTGCGACGGGTCCCCAACGCCCGCCTTCTCGTCGTGGGCGAGGGCAGCCGGCGCGACGAGCTGGAGGCCCATGCCGCCGACCTTGGCATCGCCGACACGGTCGTCTTCACCGGCCGCCGCGACGACGTCCCGGCCGTGACTGCCGCCCTCGACGTCGCCGTGCTGCCGTCCTATCGCGAGGCGCAGGGCCTCACGATCCTGGAGGCGATGGCGCTGTCGCGCCCGGTCGTCGCCTCCGCCGTGGGCGGGATCCTCGAGGTGGTCGAGGACGGCCGGACGGGGCTCCTGGTCCCGCCCCACGATGCGGAGGCGCTGGCTGCCGCCATCACCCGCCTCCTCACTGACCACGCCTACGCGGACCTGCTGGCGAAGGGTGGCCACGACCTGGTCCACGAGCGGTTCTGCGTGGAGCTCATGGTCGCCGCGGTCGAGGACGTCTACGACGAGGGCGCCCGCGCGGTCCGGCTGGTGGGCGCCTCGGCCGCGAGCTGATCCGCGGCAGATTGCGCAAGGAGGGGCGCGACGAGGCCGATGAGCGCCGCGACCCCGAGGAGCTCGGCGGGCAGCCAGCCCAGCAGCGGCAGGAAGTATCCCCAACGGTGACCGCGGTTCGCAACGTACGCGGCCGGGACCAGGAGCGCCACGAGATAGTGGGGGTGGAAGAACGGCGCGAAGAGGACCGTCCCGGCGAGGGCGACGACCACGGCCAGCTCCGGGTCGCGCCGGCGGGCGGCGACGGTCACGGCGAGGACCGAGAGGGCGACCCCCAGGAGCGTCGCGAGCGTGACCCACGGGGCACCGACTCCGAGCGCAGCGAGCGGGCTTCCGAGGGTGAAGTTGTGCGGCCCGGTGCTGACGTCCGCCAGGCCTCGGAGCATGGTCACGTAGTCCGTCCAGCCGGCAATCCCGACGACGGGCAGCGTTGCGACGGCGATGACGGCACCGGCCGTGATCGCGCCGGCCATCGAGCGTGGGCGCTTCGTCAGGATCCACGCGACCCCGACGAGGCCGAACGAGTAGCGCACCGTGAGTGCGACAGCCAGGGCAACGCCGCCGAGCGGCCTGCCATTCCAGCGCCAGATGACGGCACTCAGCGCGAAGAGGGCGACGCTGACATTGCCGAGATTGAGGTCGAAGAGGACTGGGAACGAGATAGTCGAGACGAACCAGACTGCGAGCCGAACGTCCCGCCTGACTGGGAGCAGGAGGCAACCGACCCCCAGCAGCACCATGCGCCCGACAAACCAGGCGAACGTCGCCGCGTCAACCGCCAGGGCCGACACCGGGATCAAGGCGACCGCGAGCGGTGGCGCGTACAGGTACAGGCCGGCATATGCGCCCGCGTTGTAGGCCGCGGCCGTGCCGGGCGGGTAGAGTGCGGCGCCTTCGGCGAGCCGGCGAGCTGCGGCATCGTAGGCCACGTAGTCGTAGCCGAACCCGACGCTGCCGAGAAACAGGAACGCCGCCGCGATGAGAATGGCCACACCACACGCCGCGAGGAACCATGGGAGCCATGGAGACAGCCGCCTGAGCGCGGCAGCGTATGGGCGAGCCATGCGGGTCGATCATACTGCTCCTGTCAGGCGCGATCGAGCAGTCCGGCCGGTGGCTTGACCCGCGTATGCGAGAGGGCTGCCGGTCATCACCAGCCGAGCAGCGACGTGGACCATCGGGTCATGTGGACCCGGCGCTCGCGCTGCTACTCTCGACGACCATGAGCGATCTCGATGTCGTCGTCCTCGGCGGCGGCGGTCATGTCGGCCTCCCCCTGAGCCTCGCGTTTGCCGAGAGTGGGCTGCGGGTGGGGATCCTGGATACGAACGACGCCACCCTCGCGGCGATCGGCCGCGGCGAGATGCCCTTCAGGGAGAACGGCGCGGACGACCTGCTGCGAGCCGTCCTCCCCACCGGCCGGCTCGAGCTGTCGGCCGACCCGCAGGTTGTCGGTCGCGCCGATGTCCTGGTGATCGTGATCGGCACCCCGGTGGACGAGTTCCTGGGTCCTTCGATGACCCTCTTCGAGCGGACCGTCGAGCAGGTCGCCCCGCATCTGCGTGCAGGCGCGCTGGTCGTCCTCCGGAGCACCGTCTACCCGGGCACCACGGCCTACGTGTCGCAGGCCTTCGCCGACCGGGGTACCCGGGTGGGGGTCGCCTTCTGCCCCGAGCGGATCGCCGAAGGCCACGCCCTGGAGGAGTTCCGGACGTTGCCCCAGATCGTCGGTGCCGACGATCCCGGCGTCGGGGATCGAGCGGCGGCGCTCTTCGCCCGCCTGGGCGGCGAGATCCTCCGCGCGACCTCGAAGGAGGCGGAGCTCGCGAAGCTCTTCACGAACACCTGGCGCTACATGAAGTTCGCGATCGCGAACCAGTTCCTGATGGTCGCCGACCAGGCCGGGGTCAACTACGGGAACGTCCTCGACGCGATCCGCCGGGACTACCCGCGCGCCGCGGACCTGCCCGGTCCCGGATTCGCTGCCGGCCCGTGCCTCTTCAAGGACACGATGCAGCTGGCCGCGTTCACGAGCGACCACTTCCCCATGGGCCAGTCGGCGATGCAGGTCAACGAGGGGATGCCGGCCTACATCGTGAGCGCGCTGGAGCGGCGCCACGGCACGCTGCGGGGACGCACGGTCGGGATCCTCGGCATGGCCTTCAAGGCCGAATCCGACGACAGCCGCGCGTCGTTGAGCTACAAGCTCCGAAAGCTCCTCGCGTGGGCCGGCGCCCGGGTCCTCTGCACGGACCCGTACGTGAAGGACGACCGGCTCGTGGCGCTCGAGACCGTCCTGGCCGAGGCCGACACGCTGGTCCTGGGTGCCCCCCACCGGGCCTATCGCGACCTTGAGCTCGGCGATCGCGAAGTCGTCGATGTGTGGGGTGCTCTCGGCCGCGGGATCGCGCTCTGATGCGAGTCCTCGTCACCGGTGCCGCCGGGTTCATCAACGGCTACCTGGTCCCGGAGCTGCTCGATGCCGGCCACGAGGTCGTCGGCGTCGACAACTTCAGCAAGTACGGCCCGACGCGCCGCAGCTACGACGACCATCCGCGCTACCGGCTCGTCGAGGGCGACGCCAAGGACCTGCCGCTGCTGCGCGAGCTGGTCCGTGGGTGCGACCAGGTGGTCGCAGCGGCCGCGATGATCGGCGGGATCAGCTACTTCCACGAGTTCGCCTACGACCTGCTCGCCGAGAACGAGCGGATCCTGGCCGCCACGTTCGATGCAGCCATCGAGGCGCACGCCCGCGGGGAGCTGGACCGGATCGTCGTCCTCAGCTCCTCGATGGTCTACGAGTCCGCGACCCTCTTCCCGACGCCGGAGGGCGCCCAGCTGACCTCGCCGCCGCCGATCTCGACGTACGGTTTCCAGAAGCTCGCCTCCGAGTACTTCGCGAAGGGAGCATGGCAGCAGCACCGCCTCCCGTACACGATCCTGCGGCCGTTCAACTGCGTCGGGATCGGGGAGCGCCGCGCCCTGCGCGACACGGACATCATGAGCGGCAACGTGAAGCTCGCGCTCTCCCACGTTGTCCCCGACCTCGTTCTCAAGGTGCTCCGCGGCCAGGACCCGCTGCACCTCCTGGGCGATGGCACGCAGGTCCGCTGCTACACCTACGGTGGCGACCTGGCCCACGGCATCCGCCTGGCGATGGAGTCTTCGGCCGCGGTGAACGAGGACTTCAACCTCTCGACCCCGTCGAGCACGACCGTCCTCGAGCTGGCGGGGGTCATCTGGGGCAAGATCCACGGGCCCGACCGCCCGTTCGCCTGGGTCTCCGACCCACCGTTCGAGCACGACGTCCAGCACCGCGTCCCCGATGTGCGGAAGGCCCGCGAGGTTCTTGGCTACGAGGCGACCACCTCGCTGTCCGGGATGCTCGATGAGGTCATCCCGTGGATCCGCGCCGAGGACGCGGCCGGGGCGATCTGACCGGCGTGGACGGTCCAGCGGTGCCCGCGCCGACTCGCGCCGCCCCCGAGCTCAGCGTGGTGATGCCGGTCTGGAACGAGGGCGAGCGAGTGGTGCCCACGATCCGCGCGTTCGCCGCGGCCGTGCAGACGCCGTTCGAGCTGCTCGTCGTCCATGACACGCCGGAGGACACGACCGTCCCCGTCGTGGAGCGCCTCGGCGCGGCGATCCTGGGTCTCCGCGCCCACCACAACACGCTTGGCCCGGGTGTGCTCAACGCGATGAAATCGGGGATGGCCGCGGCGGGCGCGCCCTACGTCCTCGTCACGATGGCCGACGGCTCCGACGAGTACGAGGACGTCGACGCGATGGTGTCCCTCGCCCGGGGCGGTGCCGACGTCGTGGCCGGCAGCCGCTACATGCGCGGCGGCCGCCAGGTCGGCGGACCTCGCCTGAAGCGGTTCCTGTCGCGGGCGGCCGGCCTGTCGCTCCACTGGTTCGCCGGCGTCCCCATCCACGACGCCACGAACAACTTCAAGCTCTACTCGAAGCGCTTCCTCGACGCGACGACGATCGAGAGCGAGGCCGGCTTCGAGCTGGCGATCGAGCTGTCGGTCAAGGCCACCCTCCAGGGTCGCCAGCTGGCCGAGCTCCCCACCACCTGGCGCGACCGCACGGACGGGGAGAGCCGGTTCAGGTTGCGGAAGTGGCTGCCTCACTACCTGCGCTGGTACTCGGCGGCGTTCCGGGGGCGCCTCGGTCGGGCGCGGCGCGCCCCGCGCTGACTCGCCGGGCGCTGATTGCCTCTTCGACGAGCAGGCCGATCACGGCGATCCCGACGCCGGTGATCGCCGCCGAGCCCACGATTCCCAGGGGACCGTCGATCGGGAGGATCGGTGGGTTGCCCGGGACGATCGGGATGGCCGCGAGGTAGTTCGCGAAGGTCGCGAGGACGAGGACGGCCCACAGCGCGGCTGCGCGCCTGTCGGCGAGGAGTGGCGCGAGGAACGCGATGGCAGCCCACGAGTACCGTTCGTGCATCGTCGTGAGGGCCAGGAAGGCGACGAGCACGCCGGCGGCGGCGCCGAGCAGAAGGCCACGAGGTGTCCGTGCCCGCAGCACGAGGGCCGCGACGCCCGCGCTCAGGACCGCCGCGAGCCCATACCCGATCATCCGGGCGGAGAGTGGGCCCAGGAGCGGTGCCGTGT
The DNA here is from genome assembly GCA_963698595.1 of uncultured Chloroflexia bacterium. GTDB lineage: Bacteria > Chloroflexota > Limnocylindria > Limnocylindrales > CSP1-4 > CTSoil-043. Next base: position 57,686 of record CAVORL010000001.1, on the reverse strand, counting down.
CCGGGAGGAAGGCGTCGCCGGCCGCGGACGACTGGAGGATCCACCATGGGTTCCACGCGCGCAGCGACATGACGGCGAAGTCAGCGTCCTGGTATGAGGCGATGTTGCGGAGGTATGCGGCGGGTCCTCCGTCGACGATGAAGGGCAGCCACGCCAGGGCGAACGCCACCAGCGCCCCGAATGCCGCCCGGGCCAGGGCCCGCCACCCGAACCGGCCCACCAGCCACGCCCCCAGGGGCAGCAGGAACGGGAGCGCCTGCGGCTTCGTGGACACGGCCAGCCCGAGCGCCACCCCGGCGAGGAGTGGACGTCCCGAGATCGCAGCCGCGGCGGCCAGGAGCCCGAACAGAGCGTAGATCGCCTCGAACTGGCCCCACCAGGCGCTGACGAACCACGCGACCGGGACCATCGCCATCGCCAGCGCCGCAAGGGTCGCGACCCGAGGCCGGCTGCGGAGGACCCACAGGACCGCCACGGCGATCCCCAGGTCGGCGGCGCTGGCCGGGAGCTTGATGACCGCCCGGACCGCGGGATCCGAGGCATCCGTTGCGGACTGGAAGGCAGGCTGGAGGAGCCCCATCAGCCAGAACAGGTAGGTCATGACCGGACCGAAGGTCAGGTCGAGGCGATAGGCCTGACCGAGCGGGAGGTCCGTGGCCAACCGGTGGACCCATCCCGCGAACTGGTCGGTGTCGTCGCGCAGCCCGACGGTCGGCAGCAGCACGAGCCGCAGCGCCGCCGCTGCGAGCAACCCGATGCCGAGACCGAGGATCTGGAGCGACGTCCAGCGCCGGCGCTTCACGGGGTTGGTGGGCGCGCGTTCGACCAACACGGCCTCGATCGTCGCACACGCGCGTGCGGCTCGCACCCTGACCATTGGGGGTGCTCGCGCGTCCTCCCAGGCTCTACGATCCACCCGTGAAGCATGTCGGGGGAGGGCTTGGCCGCCAGAGGCTTTGGATCGCCCTGGCGATCCTGCTGCCTGCCCTGGCGGCCACGATCGCGCCCATGTCCGCGGTCGACCTCGCGTACCAGGTCCGGGTGGGCGAGCTGATGCTCGGTTCCCTCGCCATCGTCCGCGAGGACCCGTTCACGTTCACCGCGTTCGGCGAGCCGTGGCTCAACCAGCAATGGGGCGCCGGGGTTGTGCTCGCCCTCGTCCATGGAGTCACCGGCTGGGGCGGGCTGGTCGTGCTGCGGGTCATGCTCGTGGCAGCTGCGGTCGGCCTCGTGACGATCGGCGCGATGCGCTGGCTCGCCGCCCGCAAGGCAGCCCTTCTCGCCCTCGTCGGCCTTGTCGTCGGGATTGCCTCGCTTGGTCTCCGTGCCCAGCTGTTCGGGATTGTCCTGTTCGCCGGCGTCCTCGCGATCCTCGCCTGGCGCGACCGGCGGCCGCGCCTGGTCTGGCTCGTGCCGCTCCTCGTCCTCGCCTGGGCGAACCTCCACGGGAGCTTCTTCCTGGGCCCCGCGGCGGTCGCCGTGGCCCTCGCCGCCGACCTTCTCGTGCGACGCCAGGTCGTCGGGCGCCTGCTGGCGGTGCTCGCCCTCTCGCTCGCCGCGTCGTGTGTCACGCCCTACGGGCCGTCGGTCTGGGGCTATGCCCTGGGCATCGCAACGAACGGCGAGGTCACGCGCTTCATCACGGAATGGCAACGAACGTCGCCCCTGTCACCTACCGGCGCCGTCTTCTACGCGTCGGTCGCCGGGGCCGCAGCGCTGGCCTGGCTGGCGCGCGGGCGGTACCTGCTGCCGTCCTGGCCGGCGCTCGCCTGGCTGGCCGGTCTCGCGCTCCTCGGCGCCTACGCGGAGCGAGGCGTCGCCTGGTGGGCGTTCGGCGCCCCGATCGCGCTGGCGCCGCCCGTCGCGGCGCTCCTGCCCGACCCGGGATTGCCCCGCCCCGAGCCCCGACTCCTGCGTCGCCTGAACATCGCGATCGTGGCCGTCCTGGCGGTCACCGTGGTCGCGGTCCAGCCGATCTGGCGCGGTGGAGATCCACCCGGCGGACCCGAGGGCGTCCTCCGCGACGCGCCAGTTGGCCTCGCGAAGGCGCTCGCGCGCGTGGCCGGCCCGTCGGATCGGGCGGTGGTCCCCCAGCCCTGGGCGTCCTGGTTCGAGTGGTCGGCACCGAGCGTGCCGGTGATGGTCGATTCGCGGGTCGAGGTAGTCCCGGCGTCGGCCTGGACCGACTACGCGTCGATCGTGGGCGGTGGCGACGAGTCGATGGCGACGCTCGGCCGGATTCGCGCCTCGGTCGTGGTCGTCGATCCGGCGACGCAATCTGCGCTGGGCCTGACGCTCCGCACGACCGGCTCGGGTTGGCGCCTCGCGTACGAGGACGCTGACGGCCTGCTGTTCCTGCCGGCGGACTGACCCGGCGGACCAAGGCGGCTTCGGGCGCCGTTCGAGCGGCGGCCGTCGGCCTCGCGTCTCAGAGCCTCGAGGAGGCCCAGTAGCGCTCCGCGAACCCCGGCTGACCGCCCAGGCTCGCGACCTTCGTGCCGTAGCCGCGGACCGCATCGCCCATCAGGTCCCTGCCACCGAAGAGCCGGTCCATCTGGCTCCCGTAGAGTCCGAGGCCCAGGACCTTGCGCTCCACGACGTCGGTGATGTCGGCGTACTCGGGCGTCAGGCCCACGTCGGGCGGGAGGCCATCGAACGCACCCGCCGGGAGGTCCCCGAGGCCGCGGAAGTCGCTCCACCATGCGTAGGGGAAGTCCTCGTAGTAGGCGATGCTCCCGGCGTACTCCGGGCCGGGCATCAGCCGTCGACGGCGCGGCTGGAGGAGCGTCACGCCAACCGTGCGCGTGAGCTGGTGGTCGACGTGGTCACCGATGCCGAGCGGCAGGTAGAGCTTCTGGGGCTCGAGCCTCGTGATCTCCTGCACCAGGAGGTCGACCGGGGCGCGATCGTCCGCGCGCGGCGCCGCCAGCAGCTGCTCGTCGCCCTCGTAGCCCCGGAAGACGGCGTCCGGAAGGTCGAGGAAGACGATCGAGGCCCCTGAGAAGTGAGCGTAGCGCTCATCTTCCAGACGCCTGGTGGCCATCAGGTCGCCCGCGAGCCTCGCCTCGTCGAGCTCGGCCCGGGGTACCGCTTCCCGCCGGGGCACGTCATCCATGAGCGGCTCGCACCCCGCGTCGAGCGGGCCGTCGGCCCGGACGCCCCCCCGGTTGAGGGCCTCCGCCGCCCGCCACTCCGCCTTGCTCCCGAACCCGAGCGCCTCGCGCTGGTACGGGGTCAGGCTGACGTCCGCTCCACTCCCGGAGAAGACGGTCAGGATGGTGACGTCCTGGTCCGTCGCGCGCAGGCTCGCGATGAGCCCGCCGCAGGACAGTGCGGCGTCGTCCGGGTGCGGGGCGACGAAGACGTGCGTCATGGCCTGGCGAGTCTACCCACCGGACCGGCGTCGGAGGCCGCCCCGGATGTCAGGCGAAGCCGCCCGCCCCGACCAGCGGAACGAAGACGCACGCGCCGTGGCTCGTCGTCCGCAGGCGCGGGCCGTGCCGCTCGACGAGCACGAGGTCCTGCTCCCAGCGCCGGCCGACGGGGATCACCAGCCTGCCCCCGTCGGCAAGCTGAGCCGTGAGCGCCTCCGGGACGGCCGGTGCTGCCGCCGCCACGACGATGCGCCACCAAGGGCCGTCCATGGGCGCCCCCAGGCTGCCGTCGCCGACGCGGATCTCGACGGCCTCCCCATAGCCGAGAGCCGCGAGGCGCACGCGGGCGTCCGCCGCGAGCTCGGCGATCCGCTCGATCCCGAGGACGTCGCAGCCCATCGCCGCCAGGACCGCCGCCTGGTAGCCGGACCCGGTGCCGATGTCGAGGATGCGATCGCCGGGGCCCGTGTCGAGGAGCTCGGTCATCTGGGCCACCATGAGCGGCTGGCTGATGGTCTGGCCGTGCTCGATGGGCAGGGCCTCATCAGCATATGCCAGCTCGCCCAGGCCACCCGGGACGAACGCCTCGCGGGGAACGGCCGCCATCGCGGCAAGGACGCGCGGATCGCGCACGCCGCGCGCGCGCAGCTGCGATTCGACCATCGCGATTCGGGCAGCCGCGAAGGGATCGCCGTCACCGACGGGAGGGCGGAGGCCGTCGCCCGTGGCTGGATCATCGTCGCGCGGGCCCACGCCTGCAGGATACGCCCGGCGTCCCGCCGCCCGAACTGGCGCGGCGTTGCCGCTGCCCCAGGCTGGCTACGGGGCTGGGGTTGCGCTCGGCTGGGGGGTTGGGCTCGCGCCCGGCGTGCCCGTCGCGGGGGGCGTCTCGCTGGGAGCCGCAGACGCGGTCGGTGCCGCGCTCGCGCTCGGCTCCTGTGTAGCGCTCGGCACCGCGGACTCGCTCGGTGCGGGTGACAGCGACGGTCCCGCGGAGCCGGAGGGGGCCGGGCTGAACGACGCCGCGGGCGTGGCGCTTGGGAGTGGCGCCGGGGTCCGCTTCGGCGCCAGGAGGCCGCCGCGACCCAGCAGGAGGGCGTACAGGAAGATCAGGCCGAAGACGACCGCGATCCCTGCGACGAAGACCTTCGAGATCCGGTCGTCGATGTGGACGGCTTTCTCGGACGCGGTCGGGACGTGCTCCGGAGTGGCGGGTCCGCGACGTCCGAGCCGCCCGACCCCGGCCTTGTCGGCAAGCGGGGCCGCGGCCGCCACGACCTCGGTTGGGCTCTCGTCGCCGTCGTCCTCGCCCGTGGTCTCGGCGCCCTCCTCGTCCGACGTCTCCTGGTCGGACGTGTCGCCGTGCTCCTCGCCGCCGGTCGACCCGGCCCCGGGCGAACCCGTCCCGGCTTCGTCGGTCATCTCCCCGCCCGGCCGGTCGGCCGCATCGTCGCCCGGCTCGTTCGCTTCCTCGGGGGCGCGCCCTTCCCGCTCGGTCATCGTTGCGTCGTCACTCCCTGTTGCCGCGGCGGGCGGCGCCGAGCGCGCGGGGCCCGGTGGCTCGCGTGCGCGCTCCGCCGGCGAGTGTACCGGAGGGTCGGCGGTGCCGTCCGTTGATGTCGCGGCCGCAGGCCCGCACGCACGCCCGACCTATCGGGCGCGATCTTGGACTCGGACCCGCCACCGCCGCCCAGAGGCGCGTCACGCGTCCCGCAGCGGGCGGCTGAAGAGCCCGGCCAGGCCCGCGGCCACCGTGAGCAGACCGAAGACCCCGAACACGAGGGACGGACCGAGTGCCTCGCTCATGAGCCCGCCGATCGCCATCGCGATCGTCATCGAGCCGAAGACCGCCGAGAACCGGAACGCGATCACCCTCCCCAGCATCTCGTTCGGCGTGCGCTCCATGAACAGGGCCTGGGTGGGGATCACGAAGACCATGTTGGCGACACCCATCCCGAGGGCCAGCGCCAGCGCCGCGCCGAAGTTGCCGGTGAGACCGAGCGCGGCGACGCAGGCGCCGTAGACCACGTAGCCGATGATCACCATCCGGCCCTTGGCAACCCGTGCCCCGATCAGCCCGATCATGAAGCCGCCCATCAGGTTCCCGATCCCGATCGCCATCTCGATGAATCCGTAGCGTGCCCTGGCATCGACGGCCGTCGAGGACAGCGCATCCGTTGCGTAGATCGCCATGATCCCGATCGTGACGCCGATCGAGAACTGGCAGACGACCGCCTGCAGCGTGTTGACGAGAAGAACGGGCTCGCCCCGCAGGAAGCGCCAGCCGGCGACCAGGTCGTCGCGCAGGCCGCGCAGGCCCGTCGCGGCCTGCGCGACGGAGCGCGCGACCGGCGGGATGACCATCGTGACGAGGAGTGCCGCCGAGGCGAGGTACGTCGCCGCATCAACCCAGAACGCGAGGGCCAGTGAGCTGCCCAGGAAGGCAACGAAGAGGGCGGCGAGCGGGTAGCCCAGCACGTCGGCAAGGGAATCGCCCAGCCAGATCGCCGAGTTGGAGGCGACCAGCTCGTCCTCCTTCACGATCCGCGGGATCACGGCGGTCCGCGCCGGCCGGAAGAAGATCGAGACCGTGGTGAGGGCGAAGACGAGCGGGTAGATGTACAGGACGTTGAGCGTCGCCGCGGCCGGGATCAGGAGAACGATGGCGGCGCGGAGCAGATCGGACGCGATCATCACGCGCTTCTGGTCCCAGCGATCGACGAACGCGCCTGCGAGGGGTCCGAAGAACAGATTGGGGACCGTCGCGGCGAAGAAGACCATCGCGACCGCGAAGGCGCCGTTCTGCGTCGCCTCCCCGACGAGCGCCACGAGGGCCAGCTGGTGGAGCCGGTCCCCGAAAAGGCTGACGAGCTGGCCTGCCCAAAGGGCGCCGAACGAGCCGTTCTGGGCGAGGCGGACGTATGGGTGCCCCAGGGCGCGCGCGACGACGCTGCGCCGAGCGTCACGATACCCGCCCGGGGCATTCGGGAAAGCAGTCGGCGCGGGGGCCGCGACCCCGGCCGCCGAGCCGCCCAGGACGATGGGCCGGTCGAGTGCGATCGTCGAGGCCATGTTCGATGCGAGCCCGGTCGCGGGCTGCACGCGGTGCCCGGGATAGGGAGCGCTCGCGACCGTCACAACTGCGCCCGGGAACCCGGGCGCTGGAGCCGGGCGCGTGCGCACGTCGGTGGGTGCCGGAGCGGCCGGCAGCTCGCGCAGCAGGCTCGCGAAGACGAAGAAGGCGAGCCCCCCCGCCAGGAATACGTCGCCGACCGACAGCACGTTCCTGATGAAAGGCAAGGGGATGGGCAGGACGTCGCCGAGTGGCCCCGCCGCGAGGAGGAAGGGGATCGGGTCCTTCGCGGAGACCAAGAAGTGGATCGGCGACAGGATGTCGACAGCGCTGAGGTTGGCGGCGGCGAGGGCCTGGTCCCACACCGGCATGTAGCCACCGTTTACGAGGATCGCTGCGGCATTGAGGCCGGTCCCCACGAGCGCGAGGCTGATTCCCGGCCGCCGCCGATTGACCCACAGGGCCACGATCAGGATCCCGTATGCGGCGGCCAGCAAAGGCACCCGCAACTCATCGGCCGGCGCGATGCCGCGGACGAGGGCTGCTTCAGTGCCCAGGCGGAAGGCGAGTGCGAGGAAGATCAGGAGGGTCCAGCGAAGGCGGATCGCAAGGAGGTTGTCGAGTCGTCCGCCCGCGGCAAGCCCCGCGATCAGCCCGACGACGATCCCGACAAGGAGCATCCCGGGAGTCAGTCAGGACACGACGTCGGGGGACGAGGTTGTCGCGCGGGACGTCGCCTGGCCGGGCCCGAGGGCTCCAGTCGACGCGGAGGTCCCGCCCACCGTCGAGCCCAGGAAGGGTACGACCGATGCGACGCCGCCCGGGCTCGGGTGCGCGATCGCCGCCACGCCGGGAGGTACGGCGGCCGCACTCCGGCCACGGCTCTGACCGGCTCCGGCAGGCCTGGGCCCGGCCGGCGCGGACGACCGGGAGATCCGGCCTCCGGCCTGGGCGATGAGGGGAACCGGCGGCCCTGGCTCCCCGGGGCGATCCGGATCGTTGATGCCCTCGGCCCAGTGTGTGCGTGCGAACGCGTCGACCATGACGGGATCGAACTGGATCCCCGAGAACTTGCGCAACTCGGCCATCGCCTGGTCGTACGTGAGCGGCTTCATCCTGTACGGCCGGGCAGCGGTCATCGCCTCGAAGGCGTCGGCTACGTGGAGGATCCGGGCCAGCTTCGGGATCTCGTCGCCGATCAGCCGGTCCGGATATCCGGAGCCGTTGTACCACTCGTGATGGTGGCGGATGATCGGCAGCTCCGGCGCCAGCTTCGTCACCGGGGCGATGATGTTCGCACCGATCACCGGGTGCGCGTTCATGATCGCGCGCTCGTCCTTGGTCAGCTTGTCGGGCTTGTTCAGCACGTCGTCGGGGACGCCGATCTTCCCGATGTCATGTAGGAGACCGCCCCACTCGAGGGCCTCGAGCTCGCCCGCCGACAGGCGCAGCACCCGCCCGATGTCGACCGAGATCTGCTGGACGCGCCGGCTGTGGCCCGCCGTGAACTTGTCCCTCGCGTCAACCGCCTCCGCCAGGCTCTCCACCGTCTGGGTGAACATCTGCCGCATCTCGATGTAGCGGCCTAGAGACAACCGGATCAAATGGACCGGGAGGATGACTAGAAGAATTGCCCACCACCCGACGCCCGTGAGGACGTACACCTGACTCATCAACCAGGCGAGCGGTACAAGTGCAAGGAATGTGCCCACGAAGGTGGGAGTGTCGCCTCGGATCACGTGGGCGACGCTATGGCCGCTGCGGAGACTGAGCATCACGGCTGCGATGAGCAGGTTGCTGAGAAAGAAGACCGTAGCTCCGGCCGCTGTGGCCGCGAAGCTCACAATCGGGGCCGCGCCATCGGTCGCAAGGCCCATGCTGACGATCCCGCCAAGCATCGCGGGGAGCGCCAACCCTGCGTGGTTCGCGAGCGTCCCGTACCAGGGAATCTCCCGCCTCAACTCACGCAGGTCCGTGGTGCCGAGCATCGCCACCCATCCCGCTGCCATGGGCCCGCCCAGACTCAGTACGACCACCAGTGGCGCGATCGAGGTGCTGATGATCGACCCACGAGGCATCTGGACTGGCATGGCGGAGGCCATGATTGTTACCGCGATCCAAAACAGGATCCCGGCTGCAACATCGAGCTGCGCGTCATCGAAGACGCGCAATCGGATCTGCTCGTCGACGGGAATCGCAAAACTCGTGACGGCAAGCGCCACAGCGCAAACCGTCACGAGCCCCGCGATGTACGCCTTGAGGCTTCGGTTCATGTCCCTCACAGAGCCGCTATCGACTCGTGGCCTAATGTAGCCTCGATCGACTCAGGACCGTATGGGACGGAAGTACCTAAAAGCCGTTCAGCGATGCTCCCCCGGCAAGCACAGCCGAAGCGACTGCTGCCAGGATTGCGGCAGTTCGAACAAGCCGGGACTTCATCGTTCGATACCCCGGATTCCTCGCGACTACCAGCCCTTGATGCCGTAGACCGGGACCATCACGTGCCCTCCAATGGTTCCCGCGCTCCGATGAACACAGAAACCGGACTGACGGACGTCGGTCGGTTGCACTACTCGCTCCGCTCCACCCTAAGTGCCCATTTCAGGTGAAGCATCTGCGCGTCCGAACTTGACATTGCTTCCTAGTACCTCGGTACCAGTCGGCGACGGGACTCTAGGCCCCATCGTGCGTGACGGTCAATAAGCAACGTTCCCTATCCACACCAGAGCACACACGATCCGCCTGCGCTCAGAGTTCGTCAAGCGGGGGTGGCTCGGTTCCGAGCTCGTCGCGCATGACGGACGTGTAGTGCTGATACTGCTCCGCGGCGGCCGCGTGCGCCCCGAGCATGCGGTAGATCTTCACGAGGCTCGCTTCCACGTGATCGAGTGTCGGATCCGTCTCTAGGATCGCGCGCGCCAGGAGCATCGCATCGTTGGCGCGCCCGTTCGCCGTGCAGGATGCAATCGCCCTCTCCATTGCCTCGAGGTAGCGTGCGTGGAGAGATTCCCGATGAGCCGATGCCCAGTCCTCGTATGAGAAATCGAGAGCGAACTTGCCACGGTACTGACCGGCCAGCTGGCTGACTGAAGCGACGTCTGGTTCTGGTCCGAGTTCGAGGAGAAGCGCTTTGCATCGCACGCTTCTGCTTCCAATCAACCCAGAGTCCAGCCACACGAGCTCCGAGTCCTGGTTCACGTATCCAGGAGACGCGTCGTCGGAGTAGGACGGCTCGATCACGCGACGAAGGAAGTACACGGTTTGATGCAGGGAATTGACGGCCTGATCGGGGTCGGTGTCGGGCCAAAGCGCGTCGAGAACTTGATCTCGAGTGGCCGACAGGCCTGGTCGCGCCAGAAGGTAGCAGAGCAACGCGAGTGGCTTGCGACGGATTTCGGAGCCCGCGACTTCGCGGTCGCCGATATGAATCACGACTCGACCTTGGTCCTCGACCCACACTCGATCCGCGGTTCGTCGGGCAAGTTCGCGACCCATGGATGGCGCGCTGAACTCGCCCCTAAGCTCCCGGCTAAGCGCACGCAGTCCGCGCACATCGCTCTTGTCGCCACTCGACTCGAGGATGTGCCCAGCCGCCCACCTTGCGCGCATGTCGCCGTTGCGAACCAACTCGCGAAGGCCTAGCAGCCAGCGGCTCGGATTCGAACTTGCAGCGGCGCGCACGGCCTCGAGGCCTGAACTATCGAGCACCCCGATGCACCGGAGAATCACCTCAGCATTCGCTGAGACCATCCCCGGCTCGACCGACAACAGCGCAGTCACCGCCCGGGCTGCCGTAGGTCGAGCCTCGTGCAGCGTCTCCAGCAATCTGACGGATCTAACTATCCCCGCTGCTCCCTGCCCTTCCGCGCTCTGGTGCGCCGATGCTAGCGCCTGCGACACGTCGGACGATCCAGTGAGCAGCAACGCCGTGGCGAGCGCGAGGTCGACTCGGGCGTAGAAGCCCGGGTACCCGGTGTATTGGCCCGGGGGGATGGTTTCAAGCAGCCGTCGCGCCTCAGCGGGCCGCCCAGTCCGGTTGGCGGCCTCGGCCTGGTACAGCCGAAGGTAGATCCGTTCGGCTTCTGTCGCGGCCCCGATCGCTTCAGCCTCTTCAACGAGCGATTGGCCGCCCATCGGATCGATGTAGCAACCCACAACATCGGCCGATTCGAGCAGGGTTTCGAAGCGACCCCGCGCGAACCGGGAGCCGAGAGCTCTGTCGATCTCATCCTGCGCGGCTTGCAGGTCTCCCTCGTGGGCGAGACCCCATGCCGCCGCCGTATGTACCGTGTCCATCTCTGGGCCGGCGGAAGTCTCGGCGAGCGCCTCAATCGAGAGGCGGGCGCTAGCGAGGACACGGCTGGCATCTCCGGTAGCTCGCCCAAGCCAGGCGAGGTTCAGGTGGGAGATGCCGAAGTAATGGGCGTGACCAAGTCGCGAGGCAAGGCTGGCGGTCCGGAGGAGGACTCCTTCCGCTGCGGGGATCGAACCGTCGATCATGGTGTTGGCGACTGCGAGGATTGACTCAGCGATCGCCTCGTAGACCGTCCCAGCTGCAGCTTCGCGGAGTCGCTTGGCATGGCCAACGGCGACACGAAACTGACCGGCGTTGTACTCGACTGTTGTAAGTGTCGACAATGCCACCCTGAACGGGATGGTCGGATCACCGCGGGATGACGCCTGCAAGGCGGCGCGAGCAGCCTCGCGGGCAGGCGCGACTCTGCCTTCCCGGATGTACGACCTGGCGAGAAGCGCCTGTGCCCAACCCCCATCAGACGAGACATCCCCGGCGGCGATGAGCTCGACGGCGGCCTGGGCACCTCCCGACCCGAGGATCGCCTCGAGAGACCCTGATAGCACGCGCGCCACGTCGTCGCCCCGGCCGGCTGCAGCGTAGTGGTGGCTTGCCAGCCACCAGCTGTTGGCTTCGGCGGCAGCCGCGATGCGGGCGTGGATCGCGGCGACCCCATCCGCCCCGACCGCATCGATGAGGCGGCCCTCGAGGAAGCTGCGGACGAGTGGGTGCAGGAGGCGTCCGGCCTGGCCTGTGCGCCCGCGGCGCGAGAGGAGGCCGGCTTCCTCCGTGACGTCGAGCAGCCGGCGGGCGTCGCCGAGCGAGACGCCCCCCGCGACGGCGGCCAGATGGGGCGTGGCGACCCGCAGGAGCGAGCAGCGTTCCAGGAAGTCCTGGAGCTCGCCCGGCATCCGGCCGACCACCTCCTCCGCGAGGTAGTCGTGGAGGTCACCGTGCTTGGCCGAGAGGCTCTGGATCACCGCCCGGACCTCGTCGCGCGAGCGTCCGCGCACGGCGCTCTCGACGAGGCGCAGCGTCGCCGCCCAGCCCTCCGTCGTGCGGGCGAGGTCGTCGAGAAGGTCCGCATCGAGCGGGTGTCCATACGCGTCCCGGAAGAGCCGCTCCATCTCGTCGCGGTCGAACCGGAGGTCGGCGGTCGTAAGCTCCGCGACCTCGCCGAGCGCCCGGAGTCTCGCGAGGGGCAGCAGGGGGGTGCGACGCGTCGAGATGACGACGGCGAGGCGATCGGGGCCCCTCAGCGCGAGCTCCCTGACGATCTCCCTCACCTCGGGTACTTCGTCGACGACGTGATAGTCGTCGAGCAGGAGCGCGGTGCCGCCCGTGACCCATCTGCGGATCTCGGTCACCAACGTGCGCACGATCGAGGCGCGATCGCCCATGCCGGCGCCCAGCTCGCCAATCAGCGACATCGTGTTGGGGGCGAAGCCCGGGTCGATCTCGCGCCCGGCGGCCACCACGTGGTTGACGAAGACGACCCAGTCGCGGTCCGTCTCATCCAGGCGGTACCAGAGCACGCGGACCCGCGTTCGGCGGCTCCAGTCCGCGAGGAGAGTCGTCTTGCCATAGCCGGCATCGGCCACGATGAGGATGAGACGCGAGTGGATCTTCGCCGCCATCCACTCCAGCAGTCGGTCCCGATCCAGCGTCTCGGAGGGCAGGAGTGGGGGCTGGACCTTCCCGATCTGGACCGGGAAGCCGAAGACATCGAGCTCGCTCATCAGCGCGTCCGGGCCGGGGCTGGCCGCAGTCCCCACGCCGCCGCCGGGCACCCCAATGACCTGGAGGTCGGGCGCGCCGGTGCGCCGGCCCGGCCCGACCGCGTGCAGCTCGCCCGGCGCATCATCGGCAGCCTGGGGTCGTTCTGCGCCGCCGGGCAGGGCGGCGCCCGTCGGGCGCGTGCGAGCGGGGGTGGATCCGGCCTGGGAGCGTCCCATGCGGCGGATGCTGCCGCAGCGGGCTCACCGGCCACTTATCCGCTGTCGGACCGTGCCGCGCCAGGGGAACCGCCTCCTCCGCCGCGCGGTCCAGCAGCGTCAGCCCTCGTACTCGAACCCGATCCTGAGCTCGACCCGATACTCGACGATCTCGCCGTTCTCGACGACCGCGCTCGACTTCACGACCTCGGCGGTCCGGATGTTGCGCACGGTGCGAGACGCGGTCGCAACCGCCTGGCGTGCCGCGTCGCTCCACGACGTGGAGCTGGTGCCGACCATCTCGCGGATGATGAAGACGCCCATGGGTGACCCTCCGAACGGGCCGCACGTTCTGCGGCAGCCCGCGGAGAGTCTAGGGGAGGGCGTGACCTGCACGAGCGGCGTGTGGCGGCACGGGCCGCGGCAGGGATTGCGCCCGCACCAGCCGGACGAGCCGCGTTGCTGTGGGGGAGAGCGGAGGGAGGCCCCCGGCCTACGGGGCTGCGCCGCCGAAGCGCTCACCCGCGTAGCTCACGAAGCGTGTCTGGGCCTTCTTGAACCAGAGGTCGATCTCCCCCGTCGGCCCGTTGCGGTGCTTGGCGAGCCGGAGCTTCACGACCTCGCCGTCCGCCTCGTGCTCTTCCTGGGCCCGCTCCTTCTCCCGCCAGAGGAACATCACGAGGTCGGCGTCCTGCTCGATGGCGCCCGACTCGCGGAGGTCAGACAGGCGAGGTTCCTTCGATTCGCGCATCTCTGGCTGGCGCGACAGCTGGGAGACCGCGATGACCGGCACCTTCAGCTCGCGGGCGAGGGCCTTGAGGCCGCGGCTGATCTCCGACACCTCCTGGACGCGGTTCGCGTCCTTCGTCGTGGTCGAGGACTGCATCAGCTGGAGGTAGTCGACGATGACGAGGTCGAGGCCCACCTCCGCCTGCAGCCGGCGAGCCTTGGTACGCAGCTCCATCGTGCTGATGTTGGGCGTGTCGTCGATGTAGATCGGCGCCTCGGAGAGCGCCGTCATCGCCTTCGACACGCCGACGAAGTCCATCTCGTCGAGGAAGCCCGTCCGGAGGCGCTGACTGTCGATCCCGCCGACCGACGACAGGAGGCGCAGGACGAGCTGCTCCTTGCTCATCTCCAGGCTGAAGATCCCGACCGACTTCGCCGGGGAGTTGCCGATCGCCGCGAACTCCGCCACGTTGAGCGCCAGGCTCGTCTTGCCGATCGACGGCCGGGCCGCGAGGACGATGAGATCCGACGGTTGGAGGCCGGTCGTCAGGGCATCGAGGTCGGCAAAGCCGGTCCGCACGCCGCTGATCTCGCCGCGGTGCGTATGGAGATAGTCGAGGCGGTCGAACGCGTCGTGCAGCAGCTCCTTGAGCGGGCTGAACCCGGCGGCCAGGCGCCGCTCGGACACGGCGTACAGCTCGGCCTCGGCCCGGTCGATCGCTTCCTGGACCTCGGGGGAGTCCTCGTAGCCGATCCCGGCGATCCGCCCGGCGGCTGCGATGAGGTTCCGCAGGACCGCCTTGCGCTCCACGATGCGGGCGTATTGGGCGGCGAAGACGGCGGTCGGGGTCTGTTCGGCAAGGGACGACAGGTACCCGCGCCCGCCGACGGCCTCCAGGTTGTCAGTGCGCTCGAGCGCCTCGGCGACCGTCACGATGTCGATCGGCTCGCGGCGCTCCCAGAGCTCGACCATCGCCCCGTAGATGGTCCCGTTCGCCTGGCGGTAGAAGTCGCCCGGCTGGAGGATGTCGGCGACTTCGATGATCGCGTCGCGGTCGATGAGCAGGGCTCCGAGCACGGACTGCTCGGCTTCGAGGCTTTGCGGGGGAAGGCGGTCGACGGACACGGGGACTCCGGGGTGGGGATCGAGGATCCAGGACATGGTGCCGCCCAGCGGGGCGGGGCGCGAGTGGCTTGTCCACGGAAGCGCCACTCTCTTCCACGCCGACCGGGTACGAGGTGGCGGATCCTGTGGACGGGATGTGGATGATGCCCTCGCCGGGCGTCAGTCGAGGCGGCGGATGACCCCGATCAGCTTCCCCTGGATCCGGACGTCGTCATAGAACTGGGCCGGGTATTGCGGGTTCGCGGGCTGGAGGCGGATCCGCCCATCTTCCTTGAAGAAGCGCTTCAGGGTGACCGCGTTCTCCTCGACCTGGGCAACGACGATGTCCCCGTTGCGCGCAGTCTGCTGGGGGCGGATGACCACGTAGTCTCCGTCGGCGATCAGGGCCTCGATCATCGAATCGCCACGAACCCGGAGCAGGTACGCGTCCCCTGATGGCGCGAGGATGTCCGGGACCGCCCGGTACTCGTCCGCGCTGGCGTAGGCCTCGATCGGACCGCCGGCGGCGATCTCGCCGATGACCGGCAGCATGTGCGCCTCGAGCGGCATCGACTGAGGCGTGAGCTCCGCGGCGAGGCCCATGAGGAGGGCGGCCTTCGGCGTCAGGCGGATCATCCGGGACTGCGTCGCCCCGCGGTCGAGGTAGCCGTCCTCCTCGAGAGCCCGCAGGTGGTGGTGCACAGCGGAGGTCGAGGCGAGGCCCACGGCACGCGCGATCTCGCGCACCGACGGCGGGACGCCATTGGCCCTGATCATCGCGGCGATGTGATCGAGAATCTTGCGCTTGCGTTCGGCGTCGTGCCTGGTCACGCGTGCTCCTTTCCCGGTCCTCGGGGGAAGGGTACCGAACGTCCGTTCGATTGTCAAGTGGATCGGGAGGCCATGAGGCGCCCGGCCCGCGGTCGGCGGCCCCCGGCCTTCCCGATCCGGGCTGCTAGACTTCCCCTTCGTCCGTGCCCGGCACGCGGACGGTTGAGGGATTGGAGCGCCCGGCACGGCGATGGCAAACAGGAAGGCGGCAGCGGCGGCGCCCCGGCGGCGCAGCGCGCGCCGGCGGGCGCTCATCATGCGGACGATCACGCTCCTCGCGCTGCTCCCGCTGACGGGCCGCCTGCCCGTTCACCTCCGGGTCCTGGCCGGGCTCCTCGCAGATCCCCGCGTTCCCGCCTCCCGCAAGGCTCTGCTCGCGGGGGCATTCGGCTACGCCGTCTCGCCGGTGAGCGTCATTCCCGACCGGATCCCGCTCGTCGGCATGCTCGACGACCTTGTCGTAGCGGCCCTCGCGGTCGATTCGTTTCTGGACGGGGTGCCGAACGAGGTCCTCGACGAGCGGCTCGAGGCCGCCGGCCTGCCCAGGGCCGTGTTCGACGAGGACCTCCTCCGGGTTCGGCGGCTCGTGCCTCGCCCCCTGCGCCGCATCGTCCATCGACTCCCCGCCGCGCTCGAGCTCGGGGCCCGCCTCACCCGCGAGGCCGAGCTCGGAATGCGCGTCCGGGCCCTGATCCACAAGGAGGGTTCTCCCGCGTGAAGGTCATCCTGACCAACGACGTCGCCAAGCTCGGCAAGAGCGGCGAGCTCAAGGACGTGGCCGACGGCTACGCCCGCAACTACCTGATCCGGAACAAGCTCGCGGTGCCGGCCGCCGGGGGTGCCTACCGGGCCTGGCAGCACGACATCGCCAGCCGTGAGGACAAGCGGCAGCGCGAGCGGGGCGAGGCCGAGATCGCGGCCACTCGCATCGCCTCGACGACGCTCACGATGGGCGTGAAGGTGGGTGAGGGCGGCAAGCTGTACGGCTCCATCACCACCCAGGACATCGCGGATGCGCTGGGCCGCCGGGGCATCACCGTCGACAAGCACAAGGTCGAGCTCGAGCAGCCCCTCAAGTCGCTCGGCACGTACAAGGTCGCAGTCAAGGTCTACTCGGGGATGACCTCCGAGGTCACGATCGTCGTCGAGCCGAAGGGCTGACGACCGCCCGTCAGGGCGACGCCGCGCGGAGGCGCCAGATCTGGACGCCGTCCGCGTCGTAGACCGTCTCGAACAGGGGGCTGCCCGAGAAGCTGGTCGGCCCGGCATCCCCGCACCCCGGGTCACCGCCCGGCGAGAGCACGTACGTGGCGTCATACCGCCCCATGACCTCCGCCGCGATCTCCGGGCCGGCGCAGTAGGCGGCCGTCACGTCGGCCTCCCGCGGTGCCGGGTCGTACCCGAGGTTCGCCACATACGGGCCGAACGTCGTGACGCGAAGCCGCCCGGCGTAGTCCACCGGGCTGTTGATGAAGGCGTCGGTGATGAACACCGCCCGCTGGGGCGTCTCCGCGGCGATCCAGCGCGCCGCGCGCTCCTGGCCCGGGCTCAGGGCGACCCATCCCGAGGCGAGGTGCCAGGTCCCCACGAGCACGGGTGACATCGCCGCGGCCGCGATCACGATGCCGGCGACGAGCACGGACCTGCGGCGCAGCAGCCACCCCCCGAGGATGGCGAGGGCCACGAACACGAGCTGGAAGTACTTGTTCATGTCGAACTCGACGGCGCCCGCCACGACGACGTTCGGCACGACGAACAGGGCGATCGCCCAGGCCGCCAGGAACGTCCGGCCGGGCGGGCGCCCGACGAGGAGTGCGAGCGCCCCGAGAAGGAGGGGCAGGCCCAGGTTGGTCGCGTAGAAGAAGAGCACGGCGCCGAGCCCGTTCTCGATGGGCGCCTCCTCCCAGCCCACCACGAAGCGGATCCCGCCGCTCGCCTGTTGCTGCAGGAGCGGGCCGACCATGAAGGGAAGGGCCAGGGCGATCGGGGCCATGAAGAGCGCGGCATCGCGAAGCCACCCCCGGCGCCACCACCACCGCCGCGCCAGCGCGTACAGGCCGACGAGGAGATAGGTCGCCGGGAAGAAGTAGAAGTGGAACGGGGCCAGGAGCCCCGCGAGGAAGCCGGCGAGCAGGATCCCGGCCGGGCGGCGGCCCAGCGACACCCGGACGAGGAGCAGCACCGCCAGGAGCGCCGGCAGGCCGAACGTCGTGGCCCGGTGCGGGAGGAGCCCGGTCCCCAGGATCGAGGCGATCCGGAAGTACGGCCAGCCGGGGTCCCAGGTGTTGTCGTACGGGTTGGCCCGGATCAGCTCCCACGCCGTTCCCCCGCCGGCTCCAACGTCGAGGGCGAGCCGGATCCAGCCCATCCCGCCGCCCAGGAGCACGAGCAGGGTCGCGAGGGTCGCCGCCCGCCGGCTGCCGGTCATGTGCAGCGCCAGCTCCCAGGCGACGAGGGCCAGCGTGCCCGCCAGGAGCGCGCTGGAGACGATGAAGACCGGGATCACGTGCAGGCCGGCGACGGTGGCCGCGATCGCGCCGTGGAAGTCGGCGAACCAGTGGTACGTCAGCGGGGCGCCGGCGAAGTAGGGGACCTGGGGTGGGAAGTTGCCCTCGACGATGCTCTGGCCGATGGCAACGTGGACGAGGAAGTCGCTCCAGTTCCAGCCCCCGGAGACCCAGCCGGCCGCGGTCTCGTGCCAGGCGTTGGCGGTGAGGATCCCGCCGACGCCGAGTGCCGCCAGCGCACCGATGGCGAGCGGGGCCCGCTCCCGGCGGGCCGCAACGACGGCCCGCCGCAGGTCGAGCGCCGGGGGTTCCGCGAGTCCGGGGACAGGAAGCGTGGCGAGGCCCAGGCTCGCCACGGCGAGCAGGGCGACGGTGGCGAAGGCGACGGGACGCGCGAACTCGCCGGCCGCGAGGCCGAGGACGTTGGCCAGGTGGGCCGCGACGAACGTGGAGATGACGATCCCCACGCCGAGCCGCCCGGCGACCCCCAGCCGCGGCACGACCCGGCTGACAAGGAGCCACCCCGGGACGACGAAGAGGAACGGCCAGGCGACGACCACCGCCAGCGGTGGCGCGAACCACGCGACGAGGAGGCCGAGGGTGCCGACCGCCGCGACCCCGAGCGGGCGTCCCGTCGCGGGCGACAGAACGGCGCGGAAGGGGCTATCGGCGGGGCTCACGTCGCCGCGATGATAGACGGGTGCACACCAGCCCCACGATCCTCCACGTCGACCTCGACGCGTTCTTCGCTGCCGTGGAGCAGCGCGACCGCCCCGAGCTGCGAGGCCGCCCCGTCATCGTCGGCGGCGATCCCGGCGCACGGGGGGTGGTCTCGGCGGCGAGCTACGAGGCGCGTGCGTTCGGGGTCCACTCCGCGATGCCGCTGCGGACCGCGGCCGCGCTCTGCCGGGACGGCGTCTTCCTGCCCGTCGATGGGGCGAAGTATCGTCGCGAGAGCCGCCGCGTCATGGAGATCCTGGGTCGCTTCACGCCGCTCCTCGAGCAGGTCTCCATCGACGAGGCCTTCCTCGACGTCGGAGGATCGGAGGCGCTGTTCGGTCCCCCGGAGGAGATGGCGCGGAAGATCAAGGCCGCAGTCCGCGCGGAGGTCGGCCTGACGGCGAGCGTCGGCGCCGCCACCACGAAGCTGGTCGCGAAGGTCGCGTCCGACCTGCGCAAGCCCGACGGCCTGGTGGTCGTGCCGCCGGGCGAGGAGGCCGCCTTCCTGGCGCCGCTCTCCATCGCCCGGCTGTGGGGTGTCGGCGAGAAGACGCGGATCGCCCTGGCCGAGCACGGCGTGCGGACGATCGGTGATCTGGCGCGGCTTCCGGTGGACGTCCTCGTGCGCCGGCTCGGGGCGCACGGCGCGACGCTCCACGAGCGGGCGCTGGGCATCGACCCATCGCCGGTGACGGGCGAGATCGCCGCCAAGTCGGTCAGTCACGAGCACACCTTCGACGTCGACACAGCCGATGCGGAGGTGATCGAGCGGACGCTCCTCGCGCTCTCGGAGGGCGTGGCATCCCGGCTGCGGGCCGGCGGCGCGCGGGCCGCCACGGTTGCCGTGAAGGTCCGCGACAGCTCGTTCCATACCGTGACCCGCCAGCGCACGCTCCCCGAGCCGACGGACCTCGCCGACCCGATCTACCGCACGGCCCTCGAACTGGTGCGTCCCGAGATCCGCGGCCGGCGTGTGCGCCTCCTCGGCGTGGGTGCCCACGGCCTGGGCGAGCCCGCCCAGATGGGCCTCTTCGCGACCGAGGATCCGCGGCGGCGAGCCGCGGTCGCCGCCCAGGACGCGATCCGCCGCAGGTACGGCAGCCGTGCGTTGACGCGCGCGCGGCTGCTGGGGGACGCGCTGGCCGACCCGGGGGGGCGCGACCCGCTGCAGCCGCTCGAGCCACGGCAGGTTGGACGGGCGCGACCGGGCGAGGCCGATGGCGAGAGCAGCCCGAGCTGACGGTCGCGACCGCACCCAGCTGCCGCGGCCACCACGTCACGTCGGCTGGGCGGGCTCGGCCCGCGGACGGGGAGCGCGGGGCGCCGGCCCGCTTCTAGACGGACTTCCCGACGGTGCTCGAATCTGAGACCTGGCCGCCAAGGAAGATCAGGGCGACGATCGCGACGATCGCAATGAGCGCGAGGATGAGTGCGTACTCGGCGAGACCCTGACCTTCTTCATCACGGTCGAACAGCGACGTGATCAGCACGTACAGACGTGTCATGCGTGGACCTCCGGTGCAAGGGATGATTGCCCTGCCAGCATCGCACACGGCGTCACCACCGCGCAGGCGCCAATTCGCCCCGGCGCGAGCGGCATCCGTACTATCGAGTCATGCCCCTGCCCCGGTGGCGCGCTGCGCCGGCCATCCGGATCCGCCGCCCCACCGGCGACCCGCGACCCGTCTGCGGCGGCGCCCCAGCGTCGATCCACGTGGCGCCCGCCCTGTCGAACGCCTGTGCCAAACAAGATGGCACGGATCAGGCAGAACCTCACGGCACGTTCCGCGCCGAGGGATTGACATCGAACAGGTGTTCGGTCTAGAGTCCCCCCACGTAGTCGAACAGGTGTTCTGTCTCCGGAGTGCCCCCGGGTGACGCCAAGCCGCCGAAGAAGGAGCAGGCACCATGGCAATGACCCGTGTGGAGCCCGTCGAAGTCCGTGTCCGGACCGACTGGCTCTCCGGCCGCCCCCGGGAGATCCGGTGGGGCGATCAGATCATCCCCGTCACCTCGATCGCATCGGTATGCCGGGAGCGCTCGGCCTATCCGTCCAGCGTCGGCCCGCGGACCACGTTCGAGGTGGACACGCCCGAGGTCCGCCTGGCGCTGACCTTCCGGCACCGCGGCCGCCGCTGGCTCGTCGAGGGCCTCGATCCGGAGGTCGGCCGGGCCGCCTGAGCAGCCCGCGTCGCGGGCGGCCCGTCACTTCGCAGGGCGCCGGTACCTCCACGCGGCGCCGCGTGGCCTGCCGCCCTCCCGGCGGCCACATTCCCTCGGGCCCCGGGGTGGGCGCGGCCGGTACCGCGTTCGCCCCGGGGCCCGGCCATTGCCGCGGCCTTCCGGGTCGGCCCGGCGAGCGGCCCAAGGCCGTGCGTCGGCGCACCGCCTGGCAATCGCGCCCGGGCCGCCTCGTACGCTCCGCGGACGCGAAACACTCGGGCCGCTGGTCACGGGCCGACGGGTCGCGCGACCCGGGGCCCGGGGCGGGACGGCTCTATCGGGCGATGACCCTCCTCCTACAATCGACCGCATGCAGCAGTCCACCGCAGCACGCTTCGGGTCCATGTCTCTCGACGGCTTCATCGAGCTCCTTGGCTCGGCGACTCCCAGCCCGGGAGGTGGGGCCGCGTCGGCGGTCGCCGCCTCGTGCGGGGCGGCCCTCGTGGCGATGGTCGCGTCCCTCTCGCTCGACCGCCCGAAGTACGCGGCGTACAGCGCCAGCCATGCCCTGCATGGGGCGGCGGGGCGCGAGCTTGCCGCGCGCCTCCTCACCCTCGCGGACGAGGACGCCGACGCCTACACGGTCTTCGCGGCCGCGCTGAAGCTGCCGCGCGACACTGAGGACGAAAAGGCCGCCCGAACGACCGCCATCCGCTCGTCGGCGCTCGTCGCGGCGGAGGTGCCGCTGCGCACCGTCGAGGCCTGCCGGGCGGTCGTCGTCGCGTCGGAGGCGCTGGCGGGCCGCAGCAACCTCAACGCCGCGAGCGATCTCGCCGTGGCGTCCCGGTTGGCCGAGGCAGCCGCCCACGGCGCAGCCGAGAACGTCCTGGTGAACCTTCCGTCGCTCGGCAACGAGGGCCGCGCCGACGAGATGCGCGGCCGCGTCGGGGCGCTCCTCGTCGAGATCGAGGACCTCGCGGAGGCGACGCGCGCCCACGTGGAGCGCCGCGAGCTCCGGGACCCGGAGGCGGGAGGGTCCGTCGACGCTCCGGCGTCGGGTCCCGCGTTGTGACGCTCCAGGGCGACGTGGGCCCCCGGCTGTTAAAGGGAGGCCCCGTGGCTTCCGAGGTGCGGGCCTCGGTGGCGGTCGATGTCGTGGCGTTCGAGGCGGAGTTCGGCTACACGCCCGAGCTCGCCGTCGTCATCGTCGGGCGCGATGCCCCTTCCACGGTCTACCTCCACAAGATCCTCGACGGCTGCCGCCTCGTTGGCATCCGGGACCGCCTGGTCGAGCTCGGCGACGATTGCACCGCGGAGGCGCTGGGCCGCGAGATCCAGGCCCTCGGCGCCGACCCCAAGGTTGCGGGGATCATCGTCCAACAGCCGCTCCCGCCCACGATCCCCCTGCGGGTCGTCATCGACACGCTTGACCCCGCGAAGGACATCGACGGGATCCACCCCCTCAACGCCGGCCTGCTCGCGCTCGGCTACGACGGGTTCCTGCCCGCAACGGCCCACGCCGCCGTCGAGCTGCTCAAGCGCTCGGCGATCGAGCTCGCGGGTCGCCGCGCCGTCGTGGTCGGACGCTCCAACGTGGTCGGCAAGCCCGCCGCGTTCCTCCTCCTGCGCGAGCATGCGACCGTGACGATCTGCCACTCGCGAACGGCCGATCTCGGGGCGATCGTCGCGGAGGCCGACGTCGTCGTCGTCGCGACGGGGAAACCCGGTCTCGTCACCGGCGCGATGCTGAAGCCGGGCGCGGTCGTCGTCGACGTCGGGATCAACATCGTCGACGGACGTCTCGTCGGCGACGTCGACTTCGACTCGGCGGTCGGGGTGGCCTCGGCGATCACTCCCGTCCCCGGTGGAGTCGGACCCCTGACGAACGCGATCCTCCTGACCCACCTCGTGCGTGCCGCGCGGAACCAGGCCGAGGGCCGCACGGCCCCCGGCGCGTCCTCGCTGCGCGCGTCGGTTCCCGTGTCGCCCAGCCCCACGCCGCAGCCCGACGGCTGACGGCACGAGCGCCCCCGGAGGCATTCCATGTCGCTCCCGTCCGACCTCGACATCGCGCGCTCGGTCACGCCGCGCCCCATCGGGGACGTCGCCGCCGACCTCGGCCTGGGGCCCGACGAGATCGAGTACTACGGCCCGACGAAGGCCAAGGTGACGCTGGCGGGAGTCGAGCGCGTCGAGCGGGAGCGCCCGCGGGGGAAGTACGTGGTCGTGACGGCGATCACGCCGACGCCGCTGGGCGAGGGCAAGACGACGACGACGGTCGGCCTCGCCCAGGGGCTCAACCGGATCGGGCGCAAGGCGTCCGTCGCGATCCGGCAGCCGTCGCTCGGCCCCGTCTTCGGGATCAAGGGCGGGGCTGCCGGGGGCGGCTATTCGCAGATCATCCCGATGGAGGACTTCAACCTCCACCTGACCGGCGACATCCACGCCATCAGTGCAGCCCACAACCTCGCGTCGGCCTTCCTCGACAACCACCTCCACCACGGGAACGCGCTCGGGATCGACCTCTTCTCGATCCGCTGGCCGCGCGTCGTCGACATCAGCGACCGGGCGATCCGGCGGGCGGTGATCGGCCTCGGCGGGAAGGAGAACGGCGTCCCTCGCGAGGCCGAGTGGGTCATCACCGTCGCCTCCGAGGTGATGGCGATCCTGGCCCTCTCGAAGGATCTCTTCGACCTGCGCGCTCGGCTCGGCCGGATCGTGGTCGCCACGAACCGCGAGGGCAGGGCCGTCACGACCGAGGACCTCGGCGTGGCGGGAGCGATGACGGTCCTCCTGCGCGACGCCATCAAGCCGAACCTGCTCCAGACGCTCGAGGGCGGCCCTGCCTACGTCCACTGTGGCCCGTTCGCCAACATCGCCCACGGCAACAGCTCGATCATCGCCGACCGCGTGGCCCTCTCCACCTCCGACATCGTCGTGACCGAAGCAGGCTTCGGTGCCGACATGGGGGCCGAGAAGTTCTTCGACATCAAGTGCCGCGCCTCGGGGCTGCGGCCGGACGCGGCGGTCGTGGTGGCAACGGTGCGTGCCCTCAAGATGCACGGCGGCGTGGGCCGCATCGTGGCCGGCAAGCCGCTCGACCCTGCCCTCACGACGGAGAACGTCGAGGCAGTCCGGGCGGGGTGCGCGAACCTCGCCGCGCAGGTGGAGCTCGTCCGCTCCTACGGCGTGCCGGTCGTTGTGGCGATGAACGCCTTCCCGACCGACACGGCCGCCGAGTACGACGTCATCCGCGAGGTGGCCCTGGCGGCCGGCGCCCGCGACGCGGTGGTGACGAAGAACTGGGCCGAGGGCGGCGCGGGCGCGGAGGCGCTCGCGGCGGCCGTCTGGGATGCCGCGGCGTCGGACGGCGGCGAGTTCCGGCTCCTCTACCCCGACGAGATGCCGCTGCGCGAGAAGATCGAGGAGATCGCGACCCGGGTGTACGGGGCGGATGGGGTTGACTTCGCCCCCGCCGCGGCGAAGGCGCTCGCGCAGTACGAGTCGCTGGGCTACGGCAGCCTGCCGGTCTGCGTGGCCAAGACGCACCTCAGCCTCTCTCACGACCCGAACCTGAAGGGCCGCCCTACGGGCTTCCGCCTTCCGATCCGCGACGTCCGTCTCGCTGCGGGCGCCGGCTTCATCTACCCACTGGCAGGCGACATGCGGACGATGCCGGGGCTGCCCAGCCACCCGGCCGGCGAGAAGATCGACATCGACGCCGACGGCAACGTCGTCGGGCTGTTCTAGGCGATCGATGACCGGTCCGGGCCAGGCGGCGTCCCACATGCCGTCGCCCGGTGATCCCGTGCCGGCCTCGTCGGCGGCCACCCACGCGCCCCTCGACCCGTCGGCGCCTGCCCTTCACCTCGGACCGGCCGTGACCGAGGCTCGCCTCGACGCGCTCATGCCGGCCGAGATGGCGGCCAGGGCCGCCGAGATCGGCGTCCGCAAGGCCGCCCTCGGCGTGGTGCCGATGTTCGTCCTCGCGATCCTCGCGGGAGCCTTCATCGCGCTCGGCGCCGCGTTCGCCACGACGGTCTCGGCCGGGACGGCGGGCGCCATCCCCTACGGTGTCGTCCGGCTCCTCGCGGGGCTCGCGTTCTCGCTCGGCCTCATCCTCGTCATCGTCGGCGGGGCCGAGCTGTTCACCGGCAACAACCTCCTCGCGATGGCGTGGGCGTCGGGGCGGATCTCCACGCGATCCGTCGTCCGCAACTGGGTGGTCGTGTACGCGGGGAACCTCGTCGGCGCCGTGGGGACGGCCGCGCTCGTCGTTGCATCTGGGCAGTACGCGTTCGGGCACGGTTCGGTGGGGGAGGTGGCGCTGGCGACGGCCGCCGCGAAGGTCGGCTACGCGCCCTTCCAGGCGTTCGTTCTCGGCATCCTCTGCAACGGCCTCGTCTGCCTCGCCGTGTGGCTCACGTACTCGGCCCGCACGACCACCGATCGCATCCTCGCGATCATCCCGCCCATCGCCGCGTTCGTGGCGATGGGCTTCGAGCACAGCGTCGCCAACATGTACTTCATCCCAGCCGGCCTGTTCATCCGGGCGTTCGGGTCGGACGCGTTCTGGGCGTCGATCGACGCGGCCCCCGCCGACTACGCGCCGGTCGATGTCGCCGGGCTCGTCGGCAACCTCGTGCCGGTGACGATCGGGAACATCGTCGGCGGGACGATCCTCGTCGGAGCGATCTACTGGCTCGTCTACCTGCGCGGGCGGGGCTGAACAACAGCGTGGATCAGGGGCGCGACGCGTCGTCCTCGCCCGGCGCGACGGAACCATTCCTGTCCGGTACGACGCCGTCGGCCGAGCGCCGGACGCGGCCGCCGAACGGAGAGCCGACGACGTCCTCCCACGGCGCGAGGAGCAGGTCGAGCTCCCAGTCGGCGAGGAGGTCCTCGAGCACGACCGCGTAGGCCGCGTCGAGCACGATCGGGACGGCCGCCATGCGCGGGCCGATCTCCCGCGTCGAGTCGAGCGCCCCGGCGACGCCGGCCGGGAACCAGTGGCTCGCGCTGGCCGCCCACGTCGCCACCTCGTCCCCAGCAGCCCGGATCGCGTCGAGGCGGCCGCCGTGCTTCGCGATCTCGCGAAGCCGCGCCCGCACCTCGGCACGGGCGGCTACGTCGGGATCATCGGGGGCTGTCCCAGTGACGCCGCCGGCCGCCGCGAGGGCGGCGACCTCCCCGGTCGGCAGGCGTTCAAGGTCGTCGAGCAGCCGTTCTGCGGCGACGGCGTTGGGGCCGAAGCGCCCCTTCGGTCGGCCCACCCTGGCCTACAGCGACGTCGAGACGTACAGGCAGACGGCCACGGTCAGCCCGGCCCCGACGCCGAGGATCCCGGCCCCCCAGGCCGCCCAGTCGATGGAGCCAAGCGGCTCGGCGTGCTCCGCGTGCTCGTCGTGGCCGGCATGACCGTGCGACCCGTGGTCCGGCTCGTGGGCGGGCGGGTGCTCGTCGTGCGTCGTCTCGCTCATGGCGTCACCCATTCTAGACGGCACGAACCGTGATCCCCGGCCGGCGCCCTCGCCCCGGGGTCGCCCGCCCCATAGACTCGCACCATGCTGACGCTCGTTCTCACCCGCCACGGTCTCACGGACCGCTCCGACCCTGAGCAGCATCTCGGCCACGGGATCGACATCGGGCTCTCCACGGCGGGCGCCGCGCAGGCCGCCGCGCTGGCCGGGCGGATCGCCGACGAGCGCTTCGACCGGATCGTGGCAAGCCCGCTGCGTCGGGCGATGGAGACGGCGCAGGCGGTCGCTCGCGGGCGGCCCGTGGAGCCCGACGAGCGCCTCATGGAGATGGACTACGGCGCGTGGGAGGGCCTCACCTACGCGCAGATCGACGCCACCGACGCCGCCCACCGCGCCCGATGGGTCGCCGACCCCGAGGCGCTCGCCTGCCCGGGCGGGGAGTCGGGGGCCGACGTGGCTTTGCGTGCCCGCTCGTTTCTCGTCGACCTCCTCGCGTGGGCAGCCGACCGCCCGGACAGGGATTCGGTCGTGCTCGCCGTGGCCCACAGCACGCTGAACCGGCTGCTCCTCTGCGTTGCGGTTGGCATCCCGGTCCGCGAGTTCCGGCGCCGCTTCACGCAGGGCCAGGCGAACCTCACGGTCCTGCGCTGGCCGACCGGCGCGCCCCCGGAGCAGGCCCGGATCCTGACCGTCAACGACGTCTCGCACGTGGCGTCGGCGGGGCAGGCGCCGTGGGAGCCGGCGCCGGGCGCCTGAGCGGCACCGCTGCGCGGGGTTCGGGCCAGGCAGGGCGGCTTCCCGAGCGGCACCCGGCGGGGCTGCGCGAGCCACCCGACGCCTCCAGCTTCCCCGGCGATTGCCGTTCACGCGACGGGCGCCGCCCACGGGCTAGGCCGGCGGCGTGCCCTGCGAGCGGCGCGAGCGCACCTTCCAGACGATGAACGCGATGACCGCGGCGGCCAGGATGGCGAGGACCACGTACTCATAGCGCTTCAGCCATGGGCCGATCTCCTCCCAGCCCGCACCAAGGAAGACGCCGGTCCCGACGAGCAGGGTCACCCAGACCGCCGAGCCGACGAAGGTGTAGACCGTGAAGGGCAGGAGCGGCATCCGGCCAACCCCGGCTGCGAAGGACACGAGCGACCTGACGACCGGGACGACCCGCCCGATCAGGCTGGCGGCAGCGCCGTACCTCGCGAAGAACGTCTCCGTGTGGCGCAGATCGTCCTCGTCGAAGAGGAGGTAGCGCCCCCAGCGCACGATCAGGGGCCGCCCGCCGAAGTAGCCGATCGCGTAGGCGATCCAGGCGCCGACGACTGATCCGACGACCCCTGCGACCACGGTCAGGGCGAAGCTCCAGGGCTGGCCCGAGATCGGCTCGATGGCGTCGCTGGTTCCCACGAGGAAACCGGCGAACGGGAGGACGATCTCGCTCGGGATCGGGATGATGACGCTCTCGATCGCGACCCAGAGCGCCACCCCGACGTACCCGGCTGCCTCGTAGATCTGGGTGACCAGGTCACGGACCGGGCCGTTGAGGAAGTCGAACACGGTCGGAGTCTAGCGGCTGGCCCGCCGCACTATGCTGGCAGGCGCATGGCTCCACCGACCGATCCCCTCGACCTCCTCGGCGGCACGCCTGTCGAGCCGTGGCGTCCCGCCCCCGGTTCTGTGGCTGGCCCGGTCCTCCTGACCGGGGCCGACCTGACCGTTGCCGCCGTGGAGGCCGTCGCGCGCGGCGGCTCCCGCGCGACCCTGGACGACGGTGCCCGGAGCCGCATGCACGAGGCCCGGGCCGTCGTCGAGCGCCTGGTGGCGGCCGGCGAGATCGTCTACGGGATCACGACGGGCTTCGGCGATCTCGCCACGACGATCATCCCGCCGGCCGACGCCCGCCGGCTCCAGGAGAACCTCCTGGTCAGCCACGCGGTCGGCGTGGGCCCGGCGCTCCCGCGCGACGTGGTGCGGGCGATGCTCCTGCTGCGCGCGAACACGCTGGCGCTCGGGCATTCGGGCTGTCGTCCCGAGCTGGTGGACCGCCTGCTCCGCTTCCTGGAGCTGGGGATTCACCCCGTGGTGCCCGCCCAGGGCAGCGTGGGCGCCTCCGGCGACCTCGCGCCGCTGGCCCACCTTGCCCTGCCGGTGATCGGGCGCGGGGAGGTCGAGCTCGGGGGCCACGTCATGCCCGCTCTGCTTGCTCTCCGGGAGGCGGGCCTCGACCCGCTCGTGCTCGAAGCGAAGGAGGGTCTCGCCCTCCTCAACGGGACCCAGCTGATGAGTGGCATCGGGGCGCTCCTTCTCGCAGATGCGGACCGCCTGGCCCGCACCGCCAGCGTGGCTGCCGCGCAGTCCGTCGAGGCGCTCCTCGGCACGGACGTCGCCTACGCCGCGCCCTACCAGCTCGCGCGGCCGCACCCGGGACAGGTGGCCGTGGCAGCGGAGATGCGCCACCTCCTCCGTGGGTCCGACCTCATGACCCACCACCACGCCTCCATGCACAAGGTCCAGGACCCGTACTCGCTGCGCTGTGTCCCGCAGGTCCACGGCGCCGTGCGCGATGCCCTCGACCACCTGCGCCGCGTGCTCGACATCGAGATGAACGCCGCGACCGACAACCCGCTCATCTTTCCGGAGGGCGGCGTGGCCGACATCGACGCGGCGGCGACGGGCGGCGGCCTCGTGATCTCGGGCGGCAACTTCCACGGGGAGCCGGTGGCCCTGGCGCTCGACTTCGCCAAGCTCGCCATCGCGGAGCTCGGGGCGATCAGCGAGCGGCGGATCGCCCTCCTCCTCGATGCCCGCCTCAACGGCGGCCTGCCGCCGTTCCTGGCTCCGGTGAGCGGCCTGAACTCCGGGATGATGCTGCTCCAGTACACCGCGGCCGCCCTGGCGTCGGAGAACAAGGTGCTGGCACATCCCGCCTCGGCCGACTCGATCCCAACCTCGGCGAACCAGGAGGACCACGTCTCGATGGGCGCCACCGCGGCTCGCCACGCCCGCGATGTCGCGGACAACGTCGAGTGCATCCTGGCCCTGGAGCTCCTCGTCGCGGCCCAGGCGCTGGACCTGCGGCGGGGGGCCGTCGCTGCGGCGCTCGGCTTGGACCCCGATGCGGCGCCCTTCCCCGGCGCCGGCGTCGCGGAGGCGCACCGGAGGATCCGCGAGGCCGTCCCTGCCCTGGCCGGCGACCGGGAGATGGGCGCCGACATCGCCGCAGTGACGCTCCTCGTGCGAAGCGGGGCAGTCGCCGACCTCGTCGACGCCTGACCGTGGCGTCTGTCCGGGCGGCATGACGTTGGAGTTCCTGGTGTCGGGCGTTCTCCTCGGCTTCGCCGCCGGCGTCGCTCCCGGACCGCTCATGGCGCTCGTGATGGGACAGACCCTTCGCTTCGGGACTCGCGAGGGGCTCAAGGTCGCGGTCGCGCCCCTGGTCACCGACATCCCGATCGTCGCGCTGGCGACGCTGCTCGCGGCGACGGCGGCCGGGTCGGCCGAGGGGCTGCTCGGCTCGATCTCGCTGGCCGGGGCCGCGTTCGTCGCGTACCTCGGCCTCGACTCGATCAGAGCCCGGGGCTTCGATGCCGGTCGGCCCGACGAAGCGCCCCGCTCGTGGACCCGCGGCGCCGTGGTCAACGCCCTCAGTCCGCACCCGTACCTCTTCTGGGTGACGGTCGGGGCGCCCATCCTCATCCGCGCCTGGTCGGATGGTGCACCGGCCGCCGGCGCCTTCCTCGTTGGCTTCTATGCGTGCCTCGTGGGGGCGAAGATGGTCATCGCGGTCGTGGCCGGGCGCTCGGGAGGGCGGCTCCGCGGGCGGGGCTATCGCGCCGTGATGATGGTCCTCGGCGGACTGCTCCTCGTCTTCGCCGCCCGCCTCGCGGTCGATGGGCTGCGCCTGCTGGACGTGCTGCCGGCCTGACCGGCGCCCGCGCCGTCGGGCGCGCGGATCCACGGCGATCGACTGGAGCGCCGTCGTTCAGCGCCGCAGCGCTCGCCCGAGCAGGCGGAGTGCGAGGACGGTCGCGCCGATGGCCAGCGCCTGGCGCCAGGTCCAGCCCAGGCCGCCAGGGTCGTCCGGGCCGGCCGCCAGGGACGTCCCGTCGGCCGCGGCGATCCGCACGAGGGGGACCCACGTGAGGAGCTCAAGGATCCGCTCGTCCGTCGAGGTCGGCGGAAAGCAGCCGATCATCGTGCCCGGCAATGCCATCGAGCGCGCAAGGGACGGGATGATTCGCGCCCGGACGCCCGGGTCCCGCACCTCGGTGGCGAGGGTCGCCAGCGGCGGCCTCCCGGGCAGCAAGAGCGTCGTGCGGGTCTCCTCCAGGATGTTGCGGTACCAGAGCGTCGCCGGCCCGTACCCGGCCAGCACCCACGCCGCGCCGTCGGCGACGAGGTAGCCGAGGGGCGTCGGCCGCTGCAGGCCGGTGCGACGGCCGGTCGTCGTGAGGAGGCACTGCCAACCGCTCAAGGGGTTGCCGAGCCACGCGCCGAGGCCGGCGCGATGGAACGGCACCATCGCGTACCGGTTTCCGTACTTGAAGACGACCCGGCTCGCGGCGGAGATCGACCGGGCGGCGCCGTGCATCACGGGCGGGGGAGGGAGCGGCGGGATCTCCGCTTCGGCGACGCCGGTGGGAGAGGCGGTGGACTTCGGCTCGGCGATCGTGCTCATGCTGGGAGCCTGCCGCCCCGCGAAGCGGCGCGCCAGTGCCCTCCGGACCGTACCGGCGATGCCGCCCGGCTGCGCGGCGCCGATGGCAGTCGCCGTGAGGCCGCACTCGTTGCCAGCCCCACGAACGTCGCGCGGTTGACGCGCCCGCCCGGGACTCCGCGTTTCGGTGCCACGGTCGACGGGAGCGCGTCGGCCGCGGAGTAGGCTGGGGAAGGGCGCATCACGATGGCGCGCCCGCCGAGTGGACGGTCGAGTGACGCTAGAGATCCTGCTCTTCGTCGCGTTTCGGGTCGCGACCTCGGTGCCCGTGCTGCGCTGGCCGCTCGCCGGGGCCCTCCTGGCAATCGGCGGCGATCTCACCGACCTGCTCGTCCGCGACGTCGTCGATCTCGGCGGGGTCGGCGACTACCAGCTCCTCGACAAGGCCCTCGACCAGATCTACCTCGCGTTGTTCCTGGTCGTCGCGCTGCGCTGGGAGGGGGTGGAGCGCCGCGTCGCCGTGGCGCTGTACCTGTACCGGCTCATCGGATCCGCGGTCTTCCTCGTGACAGGCGATCGGGCGGTCCTGCTCCTGTTCCCGAACGTCTTCGAGCTCTGGTTCCTCTTCGTGGCCGCGATCCACCACCGGGCGCGGCCGCTGCGCTGGTCGGGCGGCAACCTCGCGATCGTCCTCGCCGCGCTCACCGGGCTGAAGCTCCTCCACGAGTGGGCGCTCCACGTGGGGCAGGTGTTCGAGCCGATGACGTCCGTGGAGTTCCTCGAGGAGGTCCGGCGTCGCCTGACGAGCGGATGGTGAGCCCGTTCCCGGCATCCAACTCGGGTCCCCAGCGTCCAACCCGGGTGCAGGGCAGGGCGCCCCTGGAGCGTCCGGTTGCAGCTCGGCAGCTCTCGGCCGCGCTCCGCGGGTGAACGGACCGCGGTACCCTCTCGCCATGGACCGGATCCGCATCGTCGATGTCACCGGCGCCGCGACCTTCGGCCTCCTTCCGCCGTGCGCCGACCCGTCGTTCGACCACCGGAGCTGCGACTATTGGGAGGACGCCGACAGGGGTTCCAGGGCCCATCGCGCCAGCTGGATCCGGACGGGCGACACCCCCGGGTCCGACGCCACCACGCCCCCGCGGCGGCCTCCATCGAACCCGTTCCTCGCCGACCTCGAGGCGCGCGACGACAACCCCTTCGCCCTGAAGCGCGAAGCCCCCGCCAACCTCTTCGCCCTCGACGAGCGTGCCACCCCGGCGGACAACCCATTCGCGCCGAAGCGGGCGGCCCGGCCCACCGTCGGCCCGGGCGCGGCGCCAAAGCTCGTTCTGCTCGGGCGCGGCCTGGCCGTCTTCGGCAGCTATGCCAAGGTGCTGCTCGTTCCCGATGACGCGGCCGAGACCGGGGAACGCCCGGTCGCCTACGCCCAGTTCGGCCCGCTCTCGGCCTACCCGCGCGCCCTGCGGCTCCGGGAGCTGTACCCGCGCCTCCCTCAATCGCCGCTTCCGGCGATCATCACCTGTGTGGCCGTGACGGCGGATGCCCGGGGCCGGGGCCACGCCCTCGCGCTCGTGGAGGCCATCTGCGTGGACCTCGCCGGGCGCGGTTTCGCCGCCGTCGAGGCGTACCCGGAGATCGGCCCGAAGCCCGACGCGACATCCGCCGCGACGGGCCTCTTCTGGGAGCGCGCAGGGTTCGCCGTCGTCGTCCCCGACGAGCGCTACCCGGTGGTCCGCCGCGAGCTCTGACGCCACCCGGGCCGGCGCCGACCGTGTCGGTCGGACACGCAAACTGAAGTGCCCGGGTCAGCCGAGCCCGCGGCCGCGGAAGGCGTTCGCGTGCGCCGGGAAGCCCTCGTGGTCGGCGAGCGCCGTCGTGGGGCCGGCGAGGAGAGCAAGCGCCTCGGGAGACAGCCGGGCGATCGACGTCGTTGTCTGGAAGGTCCGCGCCGTCACCCCTCCGTTGACCTTCGCGAAGCCGCCCGTCGGGAGTGTCGCGGGGATCCCGATCGAGTAGCTGCTGGCGCCGATCGGCGTGTCCTGCCCGAGGAGCATCTCGCCTGCGTAGCGCAGGTCCCGCAGCGTGATCTCCGGGTCCGCCGTGGCGACCTGCATGTGCTCGGCGGCGTACTCGTTGGCAAAGGCGATCGCCTCGGTCATCGTGTCGAAGAGCAGCACGCCGCCCAGGTCGCCCAGCACCGCCGTCGCATAGGTCCGGCGCGGCTCCGGCAGGGCGGCCACCTGCTCGGCCACGAAGGCCTCCAGGGCGGCCGCCAGCTCGGGCGCATCGGTCGCCACGAGCGCGGCGGAGTCGGTGCCGTGCTCGGCCTCGTTGACGAGGTCGAGCGCCAGGCGCCGTGGGTCGGCCGCCGCGTCGGCCAGCAGGAGGCTCTCCGAGGGGCCGCACAGCATGTTCGTCGCGGTCCCGTGGCGCTGGGCCAGGACCTGCGCGGCGGTTACAGCCGGGCTGCCGGGTCCGACGATCTTGCGCACCCGGGGGAACGTCTCCGTGCCGAACGTCAGCGCGGCGATCCCGGCGGGCCCGTTCGCCCGGTAGACGTTGGCCAGGCCCAGCTCGTGGGCGACCGCAAGGGTCGCCGGGTCCACCTCGCCGGTGCCCGGCATCGGCGGGACAAGGACCGCGATCTCCGGCACGCCCGCCACCGTGGCAGGGACGCCGATCTGGACGAGGACCGAAGGGAAGGATCCCTTGCCGGCGGGGACGTAGAGGCCGGCCGACGGGATCGGGCTCACCTGCTCGCCGAGCTCGAAGCCGGGACGCACCTCGGCCAGCCAGCCGAGGGCGGTCGCGCGGACCTGGGCGGCGTTGAAGAGGCGGCTGTTGTGGATCGCCTCACGGATGCCTCCGAGGAGGGCGGGGTCGGCGCCGGCGTGGGCAGAGGCAAGCTCCGCGGGCCGGATGCGGAGGTCGGCGGCGGCGAGGCGGACGCCGTCGAAGCGCTCCGTGGCATCGAGGACGGCCTCATCGCCACGGGTTCGCACGCCCTCGAAGAGCGCCTCGATCGAGGCCTGGAGGCCCGGCTCGAAGACGGCGGCGGTGGAGCGGGCAAGAAGGCGGGCCTGTTCGGCGGCGTCGAGGTCGGCCCAGCGGCGGACGGCGAGGACTGGCATCGTCCCACCAGCCTAGCGGATCGGGGTCGCCGGACGCGGCCGCACCTCTCCCGACGGCATCTCTCGGGCGGCCGCGGCGGTTCTCGCGCCGCCCCGGTTCGGGCTGATCCCCGTCATCGCAGTCGCGACCCCACGCGCTCGAACGTGGGGAGCGACGCTGTACGGGGGCCGCCGGGCGCGGCACACTCTCGCCATGACCACCACGCCCGGCGCCCATGACGCCCAGCCCCTCCCCGGCGCCCGCCCCGTCCGCGCCCCCCGCGGCACCGACATCTCCTGCCGCGGCTGGCAGCAGGAGGCGGTCCTCCGGATGCTGATGAACAACCTGGACCCCGAGGTCGCCGAGAACCCCGACGCCCTCGTCGTCTACGGGGGCACCGGCCGTGCCGCCCGCTCCTGGGAGGCCTTCGACGCCATCGTCCGCGAGCTCCGGGCACTCGCCGACGACGAGACGCTCCTCGTCCAGTCCGGCAAGCCCGTGGGCGTCTTCCGCACGAACCCGTGGGCGCCGCGCGTGCTGATCGCGAACTCGAACCTCGTCGGGACGTGGGCGACGTGGGAGCACTTCCGCGAGCTGGAGAACGCCGGCCTGATGATGTACGGCCAGATGACGGCCGGCTCCTGGATCTACATCGGGACCCAGGGGATCCTGCAGGGCACGTACGAGACGTTCGCCGAGCTCGCCCGCCAGCATTTCGGCGGGACCCTGAGGGGCCGCGTGGTCCTGACCGCCGGCCTCGGTGGGATGGGTGGCGCCCAGCCGCTCTCGGTGACGATGAACGACGGGGTGGTCATCGCGATCGAGGTCGACGAGGCACGGGCCCGCCGGCGCCACGAGATCGGCTACGTCGACCGGCTGACCGAGTCGCCGGAGGCGGCGCTCGCGATGGCCCGCCTCGCGGCCGCGAACGGGGAGCCGCTGTCGATCGCTTTGGTCGGCAACGCGGCCGAGATCGAGCCGGCCTGGGCGAAGAAGGGCGAGCGCTTCGATGCAGTCACCGACCAGACCTCTGCCCATGACGCCCTCGGCGGCTACGTGCTGCCCGAGATGACGCTGGCCGACGCGCTGATCCTGCGGCGCACCCAGCCGGAGGTCTACGAACGCCGGGCGCTCGAGGCGATGGCGGCCCACGTCCGGGCGATGCTCTTCTTCCAGGAGCGCGGCGCGGTCGTCTTCGACTACGGCAACAACATCCGGGCCCAGGCGGTGCGGGGTGGCGTCGAGAACGCCTTCGACTTCGCCGGCTTCGTCCCGCTCTTCATCCGGCCCCAGTTCTGCGAGGGCCGCGGCCCATTCCGCTGGGTGGCGCTCTCCGGCGACAAGGAGGACATCTTCCGGACCGACGCAGAGATACTCCGCCTCTTCCCGGACGATGCCGGGCTTCGTCGCTGGGTCGAGATGGCCCAGGCGAGGGTGCCGTTCCAGGGGCTCCCGGCGCGGATCTGCTGGCTGGGCTACGGCGAGCGGGCGAAGGCCGGGCTCGCCTTCAACGAGCTGGTGCGTCGTGGCGAGGTGAAGGCGCCGATCGTCATCGGGCGCGACCACCTGGACTCGGGTTCGGTCGCCTCGCCCAACCGGGAGACGGAGGCGATGGCCGACGGCACCGACGCGGTCGCCGACTGGCCGCTCCTCAACGCGCTGGTGAACACCGCGGCCGGGGCGACATGGGTCTCGATCCACCACGGCGGCGGCGTCGGGATCGGGTACAGCCAACACGCCGGCATGGTTGTCGTAGCCGACGGCACCGACCTCGCGGCTCAGAAGCTGGAGCGCGTGCTCACGACCGACCCCGGGATGGGGGTCATTCGCCATGCGGACGCAGGCTACGAGCGCGCCGTGGACGTGGCGCGGGAGCGCGGGGTGCGGATCCCGATGCGGGACCGGGCCGGGGAGCCCGGGGGCACGTTGGCAAAGGGCGCGGAGCGCGGGGACGGCGGCTAGGCAACCACCCTCCACCGGACTCGGGCGTGCCGACCGATGCGCTCGGCGCAGCGAGGGGACCGGAGCCGCCACGACGGAGGCGATGGACGGCGGGAGGGGACGGCGGCGGGTGCACCGGGGACGCTCATCGGTGTGCCACGATAGCGCCATGGCGCTCGTGGAATCCGTTCCCAACGTGTCCGAGGGCCGCCGCCTCGAGGTCGTCGACCGGCTGGCCGCCGCGCTGCAGCTGGTGCCGGGCGCGCACCTCCTCGACCGGACCAGCGACCCGTCCCACAACCGCAGCGTCTTCACGCTGGCCGGGGAAGGCGCGGCCGTCACCGCGGCGCTCGAGCGGCTCGTCGGAGTCGCCGTCGACGAGATCGACATGGAGCGCCAGACCGGGGAGCACCCGCGGATCGGCGCCGTGGACGTCGTCCCGTTCGTCCCGCTCGGGGAGACGACGCTGGACGAATGCGTGGTCCTGGCCCGCGCGTTCGGGCAACGCATCGCCGATCGCTTCGAGCTCCCGGTCTACCTGTACGCGGCCGCCGCCACGCGACCCGACCGCGTGAAGCTGGCGGACGTGCGGCGCGGCCAGTACGAGGGACTGCGAACCGAGATCGCCACCCATGGCCGGGAGCCCGACTTCGGGCCGGCCCGGACTCATCCCCGCGGCGGCGCAACGTGCGTGGGCGCGCGGCCCTTCCTCATCGCCTGGAACATCAACCTCGCCTCGGACGACCTGGAGCTCGCGCGGCGGATTGCCCACAGGATCCGCGAGTCGTCGGGCGGCCTGCCGGCCGTTCAGGCCAAGGGGTTCTTCATCGAGGAGCTTGGATGCGCCCAGGTCTCGATGAACATCCTCGACTTCCGCCGCACGCCGCTCTGGGCAGCCTGGGAGCTCGTGCACGCGGAGGCGGCCGAGGACGGCGTCGAGCTCGCGGAGTCGGAGCTGGTCGGGCTGGCTCCCCTCGCGGCCTTCGCCGCCGTGGCCGAGCGGGCTGGCGCGCCCGGCGACGCTTCACCGGAGGATCGCGTCCTGGCCGCGGGGCGCCACCTCCGGCTGCGCAACGTCTCGCCGCTCATGGCGCTCGAGCTCCGGCTGGCGCGGGCCGCCGGATGAGCCGGGCGACCGGCCGGTCGGCGGCGCACGCGTTGCTCGTGGCGGGCGCCGCGGAGGTGGTCACCATGGCCGGCGGCACGCGCTGCGGAGCCGCCCAGGCGGACCCCGCCGTGGCCCCGCCGGGTACCGCGGTCGCCATCCTCGACGGACAGATCGTCGCGGTGGCGCCGGAGGCCGAGGCCGAGGAGGCCCTGGCGGCGGCTCTGGAAGGCGCCGGGCGCGACGGCGGCGCGTTCGACCGGTTCGACGCGAGCGGCGCCACCCTCACACCGGGCTTGGTGGACGCCCACACGCATCTCCTCTTCGCTGGATCACGCGAGGACGAGATCGGGCTGCGGGCCCGGGGCGCCACGTACCTGGAGATCCTCGCGGCCGGCGGCGGAATCCTGTCGACCGTCCGCGCGACGCGCGCCGCCTCGGACGAAGCGCTCCTGGCGCATGGCCGGCGCTGGCTGGGCGAGATGCTGCGGACCGGCACGACGACCGTCGAGGCCAAGTCCGGGTACGGCCTGGACACGGCGACGGAGCTGCGGTTGCTGGCCGCCGCGGGCCGTCTCGCGGTGGAGGGGCCCGTCGACGTGATTCCCACCTTCCTGGGTGCTCACGCCGTGCCGCCGGAGGTCCGCGCCGCCCATCCCGGCGACCCTGCCGCCGCGACCGAGGCCTACGTGGAGGCGGTCATCCACGAGCAGCTCCCCGCGGTGGCTGCCCAGGGGGTGGCGCGTTCGTGCGACGTCTTCTGCGAGGCCGGCGTCTTCTCGGTCGACCAGGCCCGCCGGATCCTGCTCGCGGCCCGCGCTCTTCGCCTCGACCTCCGGCTCCACGCCGACGAGCTGGCACCTTCCGGCGGGGCGGAGCTTGCCGCCGAGCTCGGGGCGATCTCGGCGGACCATCTCGGGGCGCCATCCCCGGCAGGTATCGCGGCGCTCGCCGCGGTCGCGCAGGCCGGACGCCCGGTCGTCGCCGTCCTGCTGCCGACCGTTCCCTGGTTCCTGGGCCTGGCCGACCGCGAGCCCGCCCGGGAGCTCATCGAGGCCGGCGTCCCTGTGGCGCTATCCACGGACTTCAACCCCGGGACCTCGCCGGTGACGAGCCTGCCCCTCGTGATGACGATTGCCGCGGTGACGCTGCGCCTCTCGCCGGCTGAGACGCTCGCCGCGACCACCGTCAACGCGGCGGCTGCCCTCGGCCTCACGGATCGTGGACGGCTGGAGGTGGGCGCGAGGGCCGACGTCGTGGCCTGGGACGTGCCGACGCATCGCCAGGTCCCGTACTGGGCCGGAGCCGATCTTGTTCGGGCGGTGATCTCCCGCGGCACCATCGTGGCCGGGGCAGCGGAGGCCTCGCCCTCGGCCAGGGGGTAGGTCGTCGACTTGCCGCAGGGTCGTGGCGGCGGCCCACCGGGTCCCGGTGGCTAGACCTTGCCGCGCGACTCCAGGAGGACCGTGGTCGTCTCTTCCGGGAGGCCACCCGGCGTGATCGAGAGCCGCGGCTGGCGGTCGGTTGCGGTGGAGCCCATCTCGTGGAGGAAGCGCGCGATGAGGGGGTCGCAGGCCTCGTCGGTCTCGCAGACGGGCATCGGCACGACGATCGTCGGGCCGAGCTGGGCCACGAGCTCGGCCGCCTTCGTTGGCGACAGCCGGCCGCCGATGGGCACGCAGGCGATGTCGACCGCCCCGATCTCGCCGACCTTCTCTTCGGTCAGCGTGTGGGCGATGTCGCCGAGGTGGACGACATGGACTCCGTCGATCTCGAACACGAACGCGACGTTGCGGCCCCGCTCGTGGCCCTGCCGCTCGTCGCGGAACGTTCGCACGCCGTGGACGAGGACGTGCCGGACCTCGTACTCGCCGGGCCCGTCGAGCACGAACGCCTCCTCGAGGCTCGCCGGCAGGTGTGTCGATCCGTCACGGCCCAGCCGGCCCTTCGCCTTGGCGAGCGGCGCGTCGTCGGGGTGGCTGAAGGTCACGATGTCGCCGGTGATCCCGCGCCCGGTCGGCCCAACCACCGCCTGGTAAGGGTCCGCGACCACGACGGCATCCCGCCCTTTGAGCCGGACGCAGGTGCGCCCAAACCACGTCAGTTCCATGTGGGGATTCTGCCACGCGCGGCCCTGCCCGGAGCTTCGGTCGCGACGGGATGCCCGGAGAGCACCGGGCCGTGCGGCACGCCCGGCGTGGCGAGGGCGGCATGGCCGCTGAGGGGTCGGCCCGCGAAGGGGCGGAGGAGTGGCATGTCGGGCTGTCGGAAACGAGAAGACCGGAGGCGCCTGCCCATCGGCGCCTCCGGTCTGAGGGAGGGAGGGCGGATCTGTGGGAGTCGGAGGGATTCGACTCGGTGCCCGCAGGTCCATGGCGAAGCCTAGGACGCGCAGGTTCAGGCGCGGCGCCTCGAGAGGTTAAGAAACCGCCATCCGAAGGCCGCGTGCCAGAATGTCGGCCATGAGCCGCCACCGTTGTCGCCCGGGGCCCAGGGGTCCTTCCGGCAACCCCGACATCTCCGGCCCCTTCGGCCACGTGCGCCCGCCCGCCCGCTCCGGCGCCGTGGCCGGGCTGGTGCTGGGCGCCCTCCTCGCCATCGCCGCGTGCGGTGACCCTGCCTCCACGGGAACCCCCACCGCGCCGTCGTCGGCCACCCCGACGGCGACCGACACCGGGACGCCAACGCCCTCTGATCCCGGCGCCGCCCTCTACGCCGAGATCGAGGACCAGGTCGTCGCCGAGCGTGGGCTGCCGGCGAAGCAGCGCCTCGTCCCGAGCGTCCTCTCCAAGGACGAGGTGAAGCAGCGGCTCGCGACCCAGTTCGAGAAGGACAACCCGCCCGACGAGATCGCCGTTGCGGAGGGGACCCTCAAGGCCCTCCACCTCCTGCCGCCCGACGCGTCGCTGGGAGATCTCTACATGGAGCTCCTGGGATCGCAGGTCGCCGGATTCTACGATCCCGATTCGAAGGAGATGGTCGTCGTCTCGAGATCCGGCGCCATCGGGGCGACCGAGAAGGTGACCTTCGCCCACGAGTTCACCCACGCGCTGCAGGATCAGAGCTTCGGCCTGGAGGGGATCGACGTCGACGCCGTCGGCCAGGGCGACCGGTCCCTCGCTCGCCTCGCGCTCGTCGAGGGCGACGCGACGCTGCTCATGACCCGCTGGCTCGTCGAGCACCTCACGACCGCCGAGATCCAGGAGCTCCTCGTGGTCGACCCGGAGTCCCAGGAGCAGCTCGCCGCGATGCCGGCGATCCTGCGGGAGACGCTGCTCTTCCCGTACCAGCAGGGCGCGACCTTCGTGACCGGGATCTGGGCGCAGGGAGGGTGGAGCGCCGTCAACGCCGCGTACGGACGCCTCCCCGAGTCCACCGAGCAGGTGCTCCACCCGGCGAAGTACCAGGACGGAGAAAAGCCGGTCGACGTGCCACTCGACGCCGCCGCGCTCGCGACGGCGTTGGGCCCGGGATGGAACGCCCCGCCGGAGGACACCCTGGGCGAGTTCCAGATCACGATCTGGCTGCGCGAGAACGGGATCAAGGCCCTCCCGGCGCAGGACGCCGCCGCCGGCTGGGGCGGGGACCGCCTCGCTTACCTGCGCGGCCCGGACGGGGCTTACGCCCTCGTCTGGCGGACCGCCTGGGACTCTGCGACCGACGCCGCCGAGTTCGTCCAGGCCGCGGGGACGGTCGTGGGCGACGGCGATGCCCCGGGCACCGTCATCCGGACCTCGTCCGCGGAGGTCGTCGTGATCCTGGCCAGCGATGGCGCGGCGCTGAACGCCGCGGTCGACGCGGCGGGCGTGAACCTGCCCGACTGAAGGGCTACATCTCCTCGGGGGCTGAGATCCCCAGCAAGCCGAGCGCGCCGGCGAGCGTGAGCTGCGCCGCCCGGACCAGCGCGAGGCGGGAGCGCGAGCGGGCCGGCTCGGCCGGGTCGACGACCCGCGCATCCCGGTAGAACGCGTGGAAGTGCGTCGCGAGGTCCGTCGCGAAGGCGGTCAGGCCCTGGGTCTCCTGCGCGGCCGCAGCGTCCTCGACGACCTCCGGGAAGCGGACGAGGGCACGCACGAGCGCCCCTTCGGGCGTCTCGGGTGAGACGGAGCCCGGCTCGACGCCTTCCGCCGGCGCCAGTCCCGCCTCGGCGGCCTTGCGCAGGATCGAGGCGATCCGGGCGTGCGCGTACTGCACGTAGTAGACGGGGTTCTCGTTCGACTGCTTCTTCGCCAGCTCGATGTCGAAGTCGATGCCCGAGGTGTACCCGCGGGCGGCGACGAACCAGCGTGCCGCGTCCACCCCGATCTCTGCCAGCAGCGCGTCGAGCGTGATGAACTCACCGGCTCGCTTCGACATCGAGATCTCCTCGCCGTCGCGCACAAAGCGAACCCAGGCCATGAGGAGCATCTGGAGGGCCCCGCGGTCGAAGCCCATCGCCTCCGCCGCGTTCCGGAGTCGCGCCACCGTCCCGTGGTGATCGGCGCCCCAGATGTAGACGAGCTGGTCGAAGCCTCGGCTGAGCTTCTCGACGACGTAGCCGATGTCCGAGCCGAAGTACGTGTAGTCGCCGCTCGACTTGCGGACCGCGCGGTCCTTGTCGTCGCCGTAGTCGGTCGAGCGGAACCAGAGCGCCCCGTCTGCCTCGTAGAGGTGGCCGCCGGCCCGCAGCCGCTCGACCGCCTGCTCCACCCAGCCCTCGCGGTGGAGGGAGCTCTCGCTCCTCCAGACGTCGAAGCGAACGCCGAGGGTCACCAGCGAGGCCTCGATTCCGGCCCGGACCCGTT
Organism: uncultured Chloroflexia bacterium; assembly: GCA_963698595.1. Lineage (GTDB taxonomy): Bacteria > Chloroflexota > Limnocylindria > Limnocylindrales > CSP1-4 > CTSoil-043. Next base: position 15,881 of record CAVORL010000001.1, on the reverse strand, counting down.
CCGACGCCCACGCGCCGACGATCCGGGCCGCGTCGTGGACCAAGCCGTCGGGGGACGCATCGCCGGCCGTCTCAGCGGCCCCCCACACGTCGGGCGGGATCTCCCGGGCGAGCTCGTGGACGTAGGCCCCGCGGTAGCCGTCCTCGGGGATCGCGTCGCCGCGCCGGATCGCGAGAACGGAGGCCCCGAGGTTCCGGACCTGGGCGCCGAAGTCGTTGAAGTAGTACTCGCGGGTGACGGCATGACCGGCCGCCTCGAGCACGCGACAGAGCAGGTCGCCCACGAAGGCGCCGCGGGCGTTGCCCATGTGGAGCGGGCCGGTCGGGTTCGCGGAGACGAACTCCACGTTCACCCGTTGTGGCCTCGCGGCATGCACCCGGCCCCAGGACGCCGGATCGGCGAGCACCCCGGCGACCACCCCGGTGAGGGCGTCGTCGGCGAGGCGCAGGTTGAGGAACCCCGGCGGTGCGACGGCGACCGCGGCGATCGGTGAGCCGGCCGCCCCTGGCCGCGGCGCCAGCTCCGCGGCGATCGCCTCGGCGATTCGCAGGGGCGGCATCCGGTACGGGCGCGCGAGCTTCATGGCAAGGCCGGTCGCCAGGTCCCCGTGCTCGGCGTGGACCGGGCGCTCGATCTCGACGGCCGGCAGGTCCACCCCCGCCGGGGGCGCCGGGAGCGCACCGGCGGCTACGGCCCTGCCCCACGCGGCAGCGACGGCCTCTCGCACGCGGGAGCGCAGGGGGACCAGGCGGGGATCGGGGGACTGCACATCGTCATCGTAGCCGAGGGGGGCGCCCCAGCTGGTTTCGCTGCCGGCCATCGGCATTGGCCCCCACCGGCCCGCTGGTGCCGGCTGGTACTGCCCCGCTCGTTGCGAGCGCGCGCCGCCACTCCGGGCGCAGCGTGCGGCCTGGTGCGGTCGTGCGATGTGCGCGTTCTGGACCGGCTCCCGTCGACCGGGCGTGGCCCACGGGTACCAGGCGGCAACTGGTCCACGCGGTGCGACCGCGCAACGGCTGGCTCCGTCCGACGCTCGGGTCCGGTGCGCACCGGTGCGGTCTGCGGGGGTGACCATGGCACGTGAGTACTAGACGGGTACCACCCCGACCCCTCATGATCGGATGGTCGGTCGGCGAGCGGCGCTATCAGCCGCCTTAGGGGGCCCGATCGAACGGACTCATCCGCGGCTCTCCCGGCCGCACGCTCGGGGACTGGATCAATGAACCTCTCGACACCGCCCAGGGCGCGACGGCGCGCCTCCACCTTCCGGCGCGGGGGTTGGCTGATGGTGGCCTCCCTCGTCGTCCTCGCCCTCTTTCCGTTCGCGGGAACGGCGCTGGGCCACACGCGGGACGTGACGCTCACGTGCGACCGGGGTGACCTCAAGGTCTGGCTCACCAGCTATCGGGCCAGCCCGGACGGTGAGACGCCCAACACCGTCGCCGTCTCGATCGATGGGGTTGCCGTGGCGGGTTCCCCCTTCAGCTTCGAGACTCGATTCACCGAGGAGTGGCCGGTGGCCCCGCTCACGGTCCCCCACACGGCCGTGGTCGTCATCACCACGTGGGACGACGACGCGACCGGTGCGGCCGGCTGGGCCGGGACCCTCGAGCTGGCGATGCCGGCATGCGTCGAGCCCACGCCCACGCCCACGCCCACGCCGACGCCCACTCCGACGCCCACTCCGACGCCGACTCCCGAGGCGAACCTCGTGGTCCTCAAGGCGCTCGACATCGACGGCAGCCTCGACACGCGGGACGACTGGGTCGAGGGTGCCGACTGGGACTTCGTGCTTGACGTCAGCAACGGCACCGCCAGTGCCAGCGGAGGCACGACCGACGAGTTCGGGGAGGTCGACTTCACGATCGTCCCCGGCGCCGAGGGCGCCAGCTTGAGCGTGGCCGAGGTTCTCCAGCCTGAGTACGATTTCCTCGACGCGGCCTGCGTCCCGTTGGATGCCCAGGTCGACGGCAACCTCCGCCTGGAGGCTCTCGCTGACGAGCTCGCGGGCTCCCGGGGGAGCGTGGGCGACGGTGAGGTGACCGATGTCGCCATCGCCGACGGCGAGACCGTCGTCTGCCTGTTCGTCAACACGAGCGGTGGCACGGAGCCGGCGACCGCGACCCCGCGGATCACCCCGCCCCCGACCGCGACCCTCCCGGCCACGCCAGGGACGCCGGGCAACGACAGCTGGCGGATCGCGCTCCTCGCGCTCGCCGGCCTCTTCGCCGCCCTCCTGCTCGTCACCCCCACGACGCCGGCGACGGCCCGCCGCCGCCGCTAGGACGGTTCGCCGTCCCGAGACGCACCCGGACGCCGGGGCCCGCTTCGTCGGGTCTCGGCGTCTCTGTTCCCGTCGCTCGGACGACGTGGCCGGCAGGGCGGTGAGGACTTCGGGTCAGCTCACGGCTGGACCGGCTCAGACCGGCCAGGTCTCGCCGTCGGCGACCAGCGCGACCGGCCCCCCGTAGGTGGCCCGGACGGATGCGATCGTCGCGGCCGGGTCGCGATGCATCTGCAGGTGCGTGAGAAGGACGCGGCCGGGTCGCGTTGCCGCCGCAAGGGCGCCAACGGCCGGCCCGTCCAGGTGAAGGTCGCCGACGGGCACCCGGCCCGCCCCGAAGGCCACCTCCGTGAGCAGGGTGTCGCCGGGACGCACGAGCGGCGCGATGTCGGCGGTCCGGCCGCAGTCCCCCGAGTAGACGAGGGCCGGCGCGGCCTGATCGTCGGCAACCGAGATGCGCACGGCGTAGCTCTCGGCCGTGTGCGTGACCAGGGAGCTCTCCACGAGGAAGGGTCCGAGCCGCTCGATCCCCGGGCGACGGGGCTCCACGTCGAGCGACGCCGCCGTGAACCCGGGCTCGGCCAGCAGTGCGTCAAGCCGATCGGCGAGCCCGCCCGGCGCGAGGACCCGCACCCGTCGCGGGGGAGAGAACTCGTAGCGGAGGTAGTGGCGCAGCGCCACGAGGTCCACGAAGTGATCCGGGTGGAGGTGGCTCACCAGGACTGCCAGGAGCGTGCTCGGCTCCAGACGGCCGGCGATCCCCGCGAACCCGCCCTGCCCCAGGTCCAGGCAAAGACGTTCTCCGGCGTGCTCGATGACGTACGTGCTCGAAGCCGTGCCCGGGCGATCCGGATAGGCAGCGCCGGACCCGGCGATGAGAAGCTCCATCGCAGGGCAGAGTATCGGGTCAGCCCCGCGGGCGACACCCACTGGGCGTCGCCCGATCGTTGCGCCGCGCCGCGGCCGGCTCTCCTGCCACGGCGTTGACGTCAGGGCGCCGCTGATCGGAGCCCGGAACGGAGGCGTTCCGGGATCGCGACGCGATCAAGGTTGCGCGGTTCGCCCGGGCGGCGCCGGATCGCCACGTCCTCGAATCCCGCGCCGGCCGCGACGCCGTAGGCATGGGCCAGCCCATGAGCAAAGGAGCGGGCGCGGTGGGCGTCGGAGCCGATCGTCACGGTCCGGCCGCCGAGCTCGCGGTACCGCGTCACCGCCCACGCCGGTGGATATGTCTCCCGGGGCGCCTGGCGCAGACCGGACGAGTTCACCTCCAGGCCGGTGCCCGTTTCGACGAGGGCCCTCAGGGCGGGCTCGTAGATCTCGGGGGCCTCCGCGAACGCGTCCGCCGGAATGTGCCCGGCGAGGTACTTCTTCACGTAGTCCAGGTGGCCGAGGGTGTCGAAGAGCCCGCTCCGGATCGCGGCCAGGACCTCGTCGAAGTACGGCGCCACGATCGCCTCGAACGACTTCCCCGCGACCCACCCGGCAACGCGGCCGCCGGAGTACGGCGAGTGAGCCATGACGTGGACCGAGCCGATCACGAAGTCGTAGGGCTGGCGGGCCAGGTGCTCGCGGATCTCCGCTTCGCGTGATGACTCGTACGTGATCTCCACGCCGAAGCGGATGGCCAGGCTGCTGGACGCCCAGCGCTCCGCGGCCTCGCGCACGAGGCGCTCGCGGCGGCCGACGTCGGAGAACGCATACGCCGGCGCCCGCGGATCGAAGTCGAGGTGGTCGGTGATGGCGATCTCGGGGATCCTGTGCTCGACCGCCGCGGCGCAGTAGACGTCGAGCGGGACGTCGCTGTCGGGTGAGAGGTCCGTGTGGAGGTGGGAATCGAGCGGGAGGTCCCGATCGACGGCCGGCCCGGCCACCGCCGGGCTGGCCGGTTCCGGCCCGCGAGCCTCGCCCGTCACCCGGCCACGAGCCCCAGCTCGCGCCCGACGCGCCCGAAAGCCGCAAGGCAGGCATCGAGGTCGTCGTCCGAGTGCCCGGCCGTCACGATCGCGCGAAGGCGGGCGCCGTCGAGGGGCACCGTCGGGTAGACGACCGACGTCGCCCAGACACCCTCCTCGAGCAGGCGATCAGCGAAGCGGATGGCGGTGGCGGCTTCGCCGACGAGAACCGGCGTGATCGGCGTCGCGGAGGCTCCGGTGTCGAAGCCCAGGGACCGCAACCCCTCCTTGAAGCGCACCGTGTTGACCCACAGGCGATCGATGAGCTCAGGCTCCTCCTCGAGGACATGGATCGCGGCGAGGCAGGCCGCTGCCACCGCGGGCGGATGCGACGTGGAGAAGAGGAACGGGCGTCCGCGCTGAACCAGCAGCTCCCGGAGCTCCTGCGGGCCTGCCACATAGCCGCCAAGGACGCCGACCGCCTTGCTCAATGTGCCGACCTGGATGGCAACGCGCCCATGGAGGCCGAAGTGGTCGACACTGCCGCGCCCGTTGCGTCCCAGGACGCCGGAAGCATGGGCGTCGTCGACGTAGACCGCTGCGCCGTGCTCCTCGGCCGCCTCGACGATTGCCGGGAGAGGCGCGATGTCCCCGTCCATGCTGAACACGCCGTCGGTGACGACGAGAATCGAGCGGTACGGCTGGCCGTCCGGGCGGCCGTCCCGGCGCGCTGCCGTCAGCAGCTCCCGCAGGTGGGCCACGTCCTTGTGACGGTAGACCACGCGCGGCGCCCTGCTGAGGCGCATCCCGTCGATGATCGAAGCATGGTTGAGCTGGTCCGAGACGATGAGGTCGGGTTCGGCGGCCACGACCGGGATGACCCCGGTGTTGCAGGTGTAGCCGGACTGGAACGTCAGGACTGCCTCGACGTGCTTGAAGCGCGCGAGGGCCGCCTCCAGGTCCTCGTGGAGGGTCATCGTGCCGGAGATCGTGCGCACGGCCCCCGACCCGACCCCGTACCGCCGGGTTGCCTCCGCCGCGGCCTCCACGAGGCGTGGGTGGGTGTTGAGCCCCAGGTAGTTGTTCGAGGCGAGGCTGATCACCACGCGGCCGTCGACGGTGACGCGCGTGGCGTTCGCCGTGCTCATCACGCGGAGGGGTCGGTACAGGTGGGCGGCCCGGAGCCCGTCGAGCTCGGCGGACAGGTGGGCGAGCGAGTGGGTGCCGGTGGTCATTGCCTCGACCTCCTCGCGGGTCCGCGTCTCACGCGGTCCACTCCATGATGACCTTCCCCGCGTCGCCGGAGCGTGCGGCGGCAAAGGCAGCCTCGTGGTCCCGGAACGAGAAGCGGTGGGTGATCGCCGGCGTGATGTCCAGCCCCGACTGGAGCATCACCGTCATCTTGTACCAGGTCTCGTACATCTCGCGGCCGTAGATCCCCCGCACGGTCAGCATCTTGAACACGATCTGGTTCACGTCCAGGGAGATCTCCTCGGTGGGGATGCCGAGGATCGCGACACCGCCCCCGTGGGCCATGGCCGCGAGCGCCGCCCGCAGGGCCGCCGGCATGCCCGACATCTCGAGGGCCACGTCGTAGCCCTCGACCATGCCGAGATCGGCGGCGACCTGCGCAAGGTTGCGCTCACCGGGATCCACGGCGACGGTCGCGCCCATGCGCAGGGCAAGCTCGCGGCGGACGGGGTTGGGCTCGGAGACCACGACATGGCGCGCGCCGGCGTGGCGCACGACGGCTGTCGCCATGAGGCCGATGGGGCCCGCCCCCGAGACGAGGACGTCCTCGCCGAGGACGGGGAACGCGAGCGCCGTGTGGACCGCGTTGCCGAAGGGGTCGAAGACCGCAGCGACCTCCTCGTCGATTCCCGGCCAGTGCTGCCAGACGTTCGTCATTGGAAGGGCGACGAACTCGGCGAAGGCGCCGTCGCGGCCCACCCCCAGCCCGATCGTCTTCGGGCACAGGTGACGCCGCCCGGCAAGGCAATGCCGGCAGCGCCCGCACACGACGTGTCCCTCACCGCTCACGAGATCACCCGGCGCGAAGTCGACGACGTTGGACCCGACCCCCACGACCTCGCCAACGAACTCGTGGCCGACGATCAGGGGCGGCACGATCGTCTTCGCGGCCCACGTGTCCCACGTTGCGATGTGCAGGTCGGTGCCGCAGATGCCGGTCCGGTGGACACGCATCAGGACGTCGTTGATGCCGATCGCGGGGACGGGGACCTCCCGCAGCTCCAGGCCGGGGCCGGGGGCCGTCTTCACGAGGGCGAGCATCGACGCCTCCTTCGATCGACCGAAGTGGCCGAATCGCGCACCGCGTCCCGGGTCACCGCCGGGGTGGCCCGTCGACCCTCCAATTCTGCGCCCTCCTGGAACAGGGCGCGACGTCGCGGGCCTGGCCGTGTCAGGCCGGCTCGACCGGGCCGCCCGGCCTGCCGGCGCGGCGGGCCGCCACGAGGCGCGCCGCGGGCGAGCCGGCGGGCGCATCTCCAGCGGCGTCGACGATCGGGTTCGTCAGCGAGCCGATCCCCACGACTTCCACGCGGACCACGTCGCCGGGCTCCAGGAAGACCGGGGGATCGCGGAAGACGCCAACGCCGGCGGGCGTGCCGGTGATCACGAGGTCGCCCGGCTCCAGCGTGATGCTGGCCGAGATGAAGGCCACCAGGTCGGCGACCCCGAACACCATGTCCGAGGTGCGACCGTCCTGGACGCACAGCTCGCGGCCGGCGTCGGGTCCCCGTGACGGCGTGTGGTAGCCGCGCACGACCAGGTTGCCCGGGTCGCCGAGCTCGTCGGCGGTGACGAGGCACGGCCCGAGGGGCAGGAACGTGTCGGAGCCCTTGGCCCGGAGCCACTGCCCGTCGCCCCGGTCGCCGTTGGGCAGCGCGGGCTTGCTGCCCTGGAGGTCACGGGCCGAGATGTCGTTGGCGACCAGGTACCCGACGACGTGGGCCAGCGCGTCGGTCGCCGCGACGCGGCGGGCACGCCGCCCGATCACGAATCCGAGCTCCGCCTCGAGGTCGAGGGCGTGGGTCGTGTCCGGGTGGATCACCGGTTCGCCGTCGGCGACGACGGCATTGGCGAACTTGGCGAAGAGCATCGGGCGCGCAGGGAGCGGAAGCCCCTGCTCCTGGAGATGGCCGGCATAGTTCTGGCCCACGCAGATGATCTTGCCCGGGTCGAGCGGAGCCGCGGGGGGCAGCGATGCGGCCGGCACCCCCGTGAGCCCCTGCGCGCGGGCTCGCGCGACCGCCTCGCGCGTCTCCGCCAGGTCCTCGTCCTCGGCGAGCAGGCCGCGTGGGTCGAGGAGGGCGAGCTCCTCGCGCAGGCCGGCGTGCTCGGCCAGGAGATCGAGCGTCAGGACCCGGCCGTCGAGCAGGACGCCGCCCACGGGGAGCCCGAGGTCGTCAAGGTAGGCCACGAGTCGCATGCGGTCGAACCTCCGGGGGCTGCGGTCTTGGCGCCACCGGTGGCAGTGCATCGACACCGGTGGATGCCTCGCGGAGTGCCCGGTTGGCGGCGCCGAGCCCTCAGCGTAGCGGAGGTCCGGCGATCGGGCTGGTCTACCCCGCTCGGCGCATGGAAGTGCCAGGGCGGGCGAGCACGAGTGACACAAGGTCCTGGAGGCGCAGCGCGCCATGGCGTGGGACCCGGCGCCGAGACGGGGCCGACATGCGCCGATCCGGCAAGGTGAGGCTGCGGGGCCGGCAGGCGCGCGGTAGCGTTGCGGCGAGATCCCGGCCACGGCGGTGGAGGCGAGAGTCGCCGACGACGGTGGCGTCCTCAGCCGTCCGCGTTACCTTCTGCACGTCTGCCCCATCGCGGCTCGGCGGCAGCAGCTGCGTCAGTCACACGGTCCAGGGAGCGAGCCCGCCTGAGGTCCAGCCAGTGTCCATCGAAACCCCGGACTGGGTTCGCCACGCCGTCTTCTACCAGGTCTTCCCCGACCGTTTCGCGTCCAGCACACGGGTCCAGAAGCCCGGGACGCTGGCCCCGTGGGAGACGCCGCCGACGGCCACCTGCTTCAAGGGCGGTGACCTCCTGGGGGTGGTGGAGCACCTGGACCACCTTCAGGCGCTGGGCGTGACGGCGATCTACCTCAACCCGATCTTCCAGTCGGCGTCGAACCACCGATACCACACCTACGACTACCTGAAGGTCGACCCGCTGCTCGGCGGGGACGCCGCCCTGCGCGAGCTCATCGACGCGTGCCACGCCCGCGGGATGCGCATCGTCCTCGACGGCGTGTTCAACCACGCCAGCCGCGGGTTCTGGCCCTTCAACCACGTAATGGAGACCGGCTGGGACTCACCGTACCGCGACTGGTTCCACTTCGACGAGGAGGCGCTCAAGGCGGGTCGCCAGATCCGGGCGTTCCCCGACGTCCGGACCGACATCCTGGACCTGACGGAGACCCCGCGAGAACGCATGGAGGAGGTGCGCTCCCCGCGCGAGTTCGGCTACCGGGCGTGGTGGGACCTGCCGGCCTTGCCGAAGCTGAACACCGGCAACCCGGAGGTCCGCGAGTACCTCTTCGGAGTGGCCGAGCACTGGCTCCACTTCGGCATCGACGGCTGGCGCCTCGACGTGCCCGAGGAGATCCGAGACGTCGGGTTCTGGCGCGAGTTCAGGCGCCGGGTCAAGGCCGTCAATCCGGACGCGTATATCGTTGCCGAGATCTGGGAGGAGCGGCCCGAGGCGCTCCGGGGTGACCAGTACGACGCTCTCATGAACTACCCGCTCATGGCCGCCGTGCTCTCGTTCGTGGCGGCCGATCACCAAGACGTCGGAGTCATCGGCTCGAACCTCGCCCTCCGCAGCCTTGTCCGGCGCGACGACGGACCCGCCTTCGCCGCCCGGCTCGAGCACATGCTCACGGCATACGACCCGGAAGTCGTCGCTGTCCAGCTCAACCTCCTCGGCAGCCACGACACCCCGCGTTTCCTGACGATGGCGAGCGGCGACGCCGCGTCGCTCCGCATGGCCACGCTGGTGCAGATGACGGTGCCCGGTGCGCCCTCGATCTACTACGGCGACGAGATCGGCATGGCCGGCGGCCCGGACCCGGACTGCCGGCGCACCTTCCCGTGGCAGGCCCCTGAGACGTGGGACCATGACCTCCTTGCCTACTGCTCGGCCGCGGCGGCTCTGCGCCATGCGAACCCGGTCCTGCGGGGCGGCGCGTTCCGGAGCCTCCGGGCGCAGGGGATGGCGATGGCCTACCTGAGATGGTCGGACGACGCCGCGTTCGTGGTCGCCCTCAACGCCGGCGACGCCCCGGCTCGGCTCGTCCTGCGCGTCCCCGAGGTCACTGGGAAGCGGCTGGTGCCGGTGCCGCTGCCCGGCGATGCGGCGGCCGGCCCCCTCGATGTGGTCGAGGGCCGGGTCGAGATCGAGATCCCGGGGCGCGCCGGGCGCCTGTTGAGGACGGAGGCGTAGCGAGGAGCGACAGCTTCGTTCGCCGGGGTCCGGGCGCGGCACGGCCACGGCGATGTCCACGCCCGCGTATCCTCGGTTCCTTGTGGCAGATCTCCCATTCCCTCTCCCGGCACCCCTGGCCGCACGCTTGCGGAGCGCCGTCGACGTGGAAGCAAGGCTGCCGCGCGCCCTGCGCGCGCTCGGGCTGCCGGAGGACGGCGATGTCGTCGTCCTCGACGATCCCGACGGCTGGCAGGCGGCACGCCTGGGCGACGTCGGCGTCCGCGCACGGAGCGTTCCCCTGGCCGAGCCGTTCCGGCTCGACGCCCCCGACGCCAGCCTTGACGCGATCGTGGCCTGCTGGTCGGCGTTCCGCGGTGTGGACGGTGACGCCCTCCGCGAGGTCGACCGGGCTCTGCGCGACGAGGGCAACCTCATCGTCGTCCATGACTACGGCCGGGACGACGTGAGTGCCCTGCGGCCGGCGGACGCCGCGGAGTACTCGTCCTGGAGCCGCCGCGACGGCCCCTTCCTCCGCGACGGCGCGTTCCGGATCCGCGTCATCCACTGCTTCTGGACGTTCGCCGCGCTCGCGGAAGCCCGCTCGTTCCTGGGCGAGGCGTTCGGCCCGCCTGGGCTGGCGCTCGGAGAGGCGCTGCGCCGGCCTCGCGTGTCGTGGAATCTCGCCATCTATCATCGCCGGCGCCACGGCACGGCTTCACCGGGCAAGAGGGGAACGACGGCATGAGCGACCAGCGCCACGTCGTGCGGCGGGGCCCGGACGGGAGGCGGGTCCGCGAGGGCCTCTGGCTCGGCCCGCTCAGGATCACGCCGACGCGCGTCATCCTCACGGTCGCCGTCGTCGGGTCGGTCGGCTACTTCGCCTACGCAATCACGGTGCGCGACGCAGCCCAGATCCCGATGCTCGCATCCGGGGCCGCCGTCCTGGGGATCGTCTTCATGGCCCTCACGATCGCCGGGGCCGTGGAGACACTGCGCGCGGCGCGAGCGGATCGGCCTGGTCGATCGGTCGTGGCCGCCGTCTTCGGCGGGACCGCCGGCATCATCGCCTTCGGGTGCTTCGCGGCGGCGGCCGTCATGGCGCTGCTGTCGGGCGCTGCCTGAGCCGCCTCGGTTCCGGAGCCGGCCGCCGGGCGCGGTCGTTCCGCGTTGCCAGGGTACGGTCCCCTGCTAGACTCGACCGGCCGGGCCCCCATCGTCTAGCGGCCTAGGACGCCACCCTTTCAAGGTGGAGATCAGGGGTTCGAATCCCCTTGGGGGTACCAGATCCCGTCGTGCGAAGAAGCTCATGGCGGCGGCGTCCAGCCGATCTTCTCCCACGGCCGGTCGCACCCCCGACTCTCGCGACCACGACCCGATCGAGTCTCATCCGCGCGGCGATGGCCGCAGGCGGAAATGGTTGCGCGGGTTGACGTCAGCCGATAAGGTGTGCCCCATGCACTGTCGCAGCTTCTCGGCCGAGTCGAAGAAGAAGCTCTGGCGGCCCTGCCGGGAGGCACGGGCCCTGGGGCTCTGACGGTGCGCGACTGAACGAAGCGACCGGGGCCTCCAGGGACCGGAGGCTCCGAGGGCCGCGACACCACCGGGTGACCGCGGCCTTTTCGATTCGCCCGCCGGCGAACGGACCTCCACCCCGACCGGCCCTGCGTCTCCACCTGGAACGCGAGGGACATTCACATGGACACGGTCATCCTCGGCGACGGTGCGCTCGGGCCGGTCGATCGCGGCTGCCTTCGTCGAGCGGGGCGGCGCGGCGCGCGCTGGTCGGCCGACCGGCCGCCGGCCGCCACGACCCGGCTGGCTTCGCGGTACCGCGAGTCGTGGTGGAGGCGAGCCGGGCGAAGCCGTCACGCCAACCTGGGGCTGCCCTCGTACGCCGGCGTTCGGCGGATCGTCATCGCGACGACGGCCTGGGATGATGCTCGTCCCCGGGTTGCGCGCCTGCTCGAGGCGCTCGGAGCGGCGGCCGTCGCGGCGCCGAACCTGAGCCTCGGCGTGGTCCTCTTCGGCCGGCTCGTCGAGGTGCGGTGGCGCTCCTCAGCCCCGCCAGCAGTTCGACCCGTACCTCGTGGAGTGGCACCGCCGAGGCAAGGCCGACCGACCCTCCGGCACCGCACGAGACCTGGCCGGGCGGATCGTCGCGGCTCACCCGCGCCTCACCCGGGTCGCCGAAGGGCCGACCGGCGCGTCGGAGCCGGAGACCCTCGAGATCGTCGGGATCCGCGCCGGGGCGAACCCAGGGTCCCACCTCGTCGGGTTCGATGGCCCGGGAGAGGCGATCGAGCTTCGTCATGTCGCCCGCGACCGGACCGCCTACGCCACCGGCGCCCTCGCCGCCGCGGACTGGCTGGTCGCCGCACCCCGTGTGCCGGGGCTGCACTCCTTCGAGGCGGTGGTCGACGACCTGCTCGTCTTCCGCGGGAGGGCGCCATGACCGCCCGCTGATCGACCGCCGACCGACCGGCTCCCGCCGCCTCAGCCCCCCACTGTCGAAGGAGACTCTGATGACCCCCGCCATTGGCCGCCCTGCCCCCGACGGCCCGCGCCTGCGCGGTGCATTCACCGCCCTCGTCACCCCGTTCACCGACGACGACGCGTCGACGAGACCGCGTTCCGCCGCTCGTGACCTGGCAGATCCTCTCCGGCATCGACGGCCTCGTGCCGTGCGGCACGACCGGCGAGAGCCCGACCCTCTCGCCGACCGAGCGCGAGCGGCTCATCGCGATCGCCGTCGGAGCTGCGCGGACGTCCGGCCGGGACCTCCCCGGGCGACCGTCATCGCGGGGACCGGCACCAATGACACCGCGGCAACGATCCGCGCGACCCGCCGAGCGGCGAGCGCGGGCGCCGACGCCGCCCTCGTCGTCGCGCCCTACTACAACCGCCCGGACCAGCGGATGCTCGAGGACCACTTCCGCGCCGTCGCCGACGACGGCGACCTGCCGATCGTCGTCTACAACGTGCCGTCGCGCACGGGCACGAACATCGAGGCCGACACGTTCCTCCGACTCGCCGAGCATCCACGCGTCGTCGCCGTCAAAGAGGCGTCGGGCAACCTCGAGAAGATCGCCGAGGATCTGCCGCGACCGGCCACGGACGTCGCGGTCCTCGCCGGTGATGACGCGTGGACCCTCGCGATCCTCGCGCATGGGCGGCGACGGCGTGGTGTCGGTCGCATCGAACGAGATCCCGGGCGAGATGGTGGCCCTCTGCCGCGGCGGTCAGGGAGGAGACTGGGATGAGGCGCGACGTCTGCACGAGCGCTGGCTGCCACTCTTCCTCGCCAACTTCCAGGGTGCTCCCAACCCGGTCCCGGTCAAGGCAGCCCTGGCCCTCATGGGCCTGCTGATCACCGACCGCCTGCGGGCCCCTCTGCTGTCCCTCGACGTTGTGGCGCGTGACCGGCTGGCCGGTGTCGTGCGCGAGCTCGGGCTGCTGGAGCTCGACGGCGGGCGGTTCCGGGACCTGGCGGCAACGTCACTCACAGAGGGAGCGGCGTGACGGCCGTGGCGTTCGCAGGCGGGGACCCGGCCCTCGAGGGCCGGGAGCTCCTGGCGGCCCTCGAGGGTGGAGCGCTCCGGGCGGCCCACCCGGACCCGGATGCGGCGGGCGGCTGGCGGGTCGACCAAGCCGTGAAGGAGGCGATCCTGCGCTGTTTCGCCGACCGAACACCGACCGAGACGGCGGCCGGGCCGCTCCGCTTCCGCGACCGCGCGGGCCTGCCGCTCCATCCGCTCGACGACCCGGGCGTCCGGATCGTGCCCGGTGGAACGAGCGTGCGGGCGGGTGCTCACCTGGCCCCCGGCGCCGTCGTCATGCCACCCTCGTTCGTCAACGTCGGCGCCTGGGTTGGCCCAGGGACGATGGTCGACTCCCACGTGCTCGTCGGCTCCTGCGCCCAGGTGGGAGCACGGGTCCACCTCGCCGCCGGGGTGGTCGTCGGCGGCGTCCTGGAGCCGCCCGGCGCACGCCCGGTGATCGTCGAGGACGACGCCTTCGTGGGTGCCGGCGTGCTGCTTCTCGAGGGCGTGCTCGTGGGGGCGGGAGCGGTCATCGGGGCGGGCGTGACGCTCACGGGCACGTCGCGGCTCTACGACCTCGTCGAGGAGCGGGTGCTCGTGGGCACCCGCGATGCGCCGCTCGAGGTGCCGGCCGGGTCGGTCGTCGTCCCCGGCTCGCGGACGCTCACGGGGGCCTTCGCGGCCGAGCACGGCCTCGCGGCGACCGCGGCCCTGATCGTGAAGCGGCGGGACCCCGCCACCGACGCCCGCGTGGCCATCGAGGAGGCGCTGCGGTGATCGTCGGCCGGACGCCGCCCCCGATCCTCGCGACGGCCCGGCAAGATGCCGACGGCGCGCCCCGGCGCGGACGCCCCCCGGGCCGCAACGAGATCCTCCGTGGGGGGCGCCTGGCTGGTCTGCTGCCGGAGGAGATCGCGGCCCGGTTCGGAACGCCGCTGTACGTCTACGACCTCGACGTGGTCGCGCGCCAGGTTGCGGCGCTCTGCCGCGTCCTGCCCCCGGCCGTCGACGTGGCCTACGCGGTCAAGGCAAATCCCGCGCTCGCCGTCGTGGCGTTCCTGGGGAGCCTCGGCCTTGGTGCGGACGTGGCCTCCGGCGGGGAGCTGGCGACGGCGCGCCGCGCCGGCATCCCACCTGATCGAATCGTCATGACCGGGCCGGGCAAGCAGGACCATGAGCTCGCCGCTGCCGTCGATGCCGGCGTCCGCGCGGTCACGGTGGAGAGCCCCGGGGAGCTGGCCCGCCTGGAGGCGATCGCCGCCGCCCGTCAGGCGCGCGTCCCGGTCCTCCTGCGGGCATCCTCCTCCGAGGCTTCGCGCCCGGAGCGCGTCCGGCTCGTGGGTGACGACGGAGCGGGCAAGTTCGGGATGAACCAAGCCGACCTGCGCTTCGCGGCCCGCGCCGCGGCGTCGTCCCGCCATCTCGACCTGCTGGGGGTCCACCGGTTCGGCGCGTCGAATGTCCTCGACGCGGCGTTCCTGGCGGCGCACCTGGCCGAGACGGTCGAGCTCGGGCGGGAGGTTGCCGCGGCGGCCGGCGTAGCGTCTCCGCCTCGTCGACGTCGGCGGTGGGCTCGGCATCCCCTACGACCCGCACGACGACGCGCTCGACCTGGTCGGCCTCGGCCACCACCTGGACCGCCTGGCGCGAGGGTGGGCGGAGACGCCCGACACCCGCGCGATGCGGCTGCTCCTGGAGCCCGGACGCTTCCTCGTGGGACCCGCGGGGGCGTACCTCGCCCGCGTGGTCGATCGCAAGCGCGTCGGCGAGGCCGAGGTGGCGATCCTCGACGGCGGGGTCCACCATCTCATCCGGCCGGCCCTCGTCGGGCAGGAGCATCGCGTCCGCGTCCTCGGGCCCCGGGCTCGCGGTCCGCGGGCGTGGCCGGTCACGGTGGCGGGGCCCCTCTGCTCCGGCCTGGACGTCTTCGCGGCCCACGCGGCGATGCCCCTGCCCGACCCGGGTGACCTCGTGGCGGTCCTTGACGTCGGCGCCTATGGGTTCACGGAGTCGATGCCGCTGTTCCTGTCCCACCCGATGCCGGCGGAGGTGGCGTCCCGGGGCGGACGCGTGGAGCTCATCCGGCCGCGACTGGATCCCTCCGCGTTCCTCGATGCCCAGGTGGTCCCGGCCTGGTGACCCGCGGCCCACGCCGCCATGGGACGTGAACCGGGGCTGTGCCGGGCACCCCTCGATTGTCCGCGTCCGTCCCCCTGGACGGCTGCGAACGACGACAGCCGAATGGCCTCTGGTATCCTCCGCCCGTGCCGTTCGACGTCATGGGCATCCAAATCCCGACCCTCCAGGAGGACTACGTCGCCATCCGCTGTCGCGGGTGCCGCGAGGTCATCGAGGGCACACCCTTCCGGGTGAGCGTGATGGACATCGTGGCCACCGAAGCCCCCGCGTCGTGGGCGGGCGCCACGCCCATCAACCCCGGGCCGTACCAGTTCCACCCCGAGCCCGCCTGCGCGCGCGCCTGGATGCGCGAGCGCGGCCACCTCTTCTGTCGCCGCTCCGCCGTCCGCGAGCTCATGCGCCCCATCGCCGTCCCGGGTGACCCCCCGCGTATCGGCCTCTGCGACGGGCTCCACACGGACGACCACGAGCTCGTCCCCGCCTGAGATCAGCCCGCCCGGCGGGCTCCCCGAGGTCACCTGCCGCGTGTT
Source organism: uncultured Chloroflexia bacterium (assembly GCA_963698595.1). Lineage (GTDB taxonomy): Bacteria > Chloroflexota > Limnocylindria > Limnocylindrales > CSP1-4 > CTSoil-043. The sequence goes on along the minus strand of CAVORL010000001.1, from coordinate 52 downwards.
CGTCGCCGTCGTCCTCCCCTCGCCGCGTCCCGGCTCGAGCCGGGACGCCCCG